>NZ_LMMT01000001.1 GCF_001422365.1 Pseudorhodoferax sp. Leaf265
TCACTCGATGATCTTGGCGACCACGCCGGCGCCGACGGTCTTGCCGCCTTCGCGGATGGCGAAGCGCAGGCCTTCTTCCATGGCGATCGGGTTGATCAGCTTGACGGTGATCGACACGTTGTCGCCAGGCATGACCATTTCCTTGCCTTCGGGCAGGCTGATCGCGCCGGTCACGTCCGTCGTGCGGAAGTAGAACTGCGGGCGGTAGTTGTTGAAGAACGGCGTGTGACGGCCACCTTCGTCCTTGGACAGCACGTAGATTTCCGACGTGAAGTGCGTGTGCGGCTTGATCGAGCCGGGCTTGCACAGCACTTGGCCGCGTTCGACTTCTTCGCGCTTGGTGCCGCGCAGCAGGATGCCGACGTTGTCACCAGCCTGGCCTTGGTCCAGCAGCTTGCGGAACATTTCCACGCCGGTGCAGGTGGTCTTGGTCGTGGGCTTGATGCCGACGATCTCGATTTCCTCGCCGACCTTGATGATGCCGCGCTCGACACGACCGGTCACCACGGTGCCGCGGCCGGAGATGGAGAACACGTCTTCCACGGGCATCAGGAAAGTGCCGTCGATGGCACGCTCGGGCGTGGGGATGTAGGTGTCCAGTGCGTCGGCCAGCTTCAGGATGGCGCCTTCGCCCAGGTCGCCCTTGTCGCCTTCCATGGCGAGCTTGGCCGAGCCGTGGATGATGGGGGTGTCATCGCCGGGGAATTCGTACTTGTCCAGCAGTTCGCGCACTTCCATTTCGACGAGCTCGAGCAGTTCGGCGTCGTCCACCATGTCGCACTTGTTCAGGAACACGATGATGTAGGGCACGCCGACCTGGCGGGCCAGCAGGATGTGCTCACGGGTCTGGGGCATCGGGCCGTCAGCGGCCGAGCACACCAGGATGGCGCCGTCCATCTGGGCGGCACCGGTGATCATGTTCTTGACGTAGTCGGCGTGGCCGGGGCAGTCCACGTGGGCGTAGTGGCGCGTGGCGGTTTCGTACTCGACGTGCGCGGTGTTGATCGTGATGCCGCGGGCCTTTTCTTCGGGAGCCGCGTCGATCTGGTCGTAGGCCTTGGCCTGGCCGCCGAACTTGGAGGCCAGCACCGTCGTGATCGCTGCCGTCAGCGTGGTCTTGCCGTGGTCCACGTGGCCGATCGTGCCGACGTTCACGTGCGGCTTGGTCCGCGCGAATTTCTCTTTTGCCATNGTGATCGCTGCCGTCAGCGTGGTCTTGCCGTGGTCCACGTGGCCGATCGTGCCGACGTTCACGTGCGGCTTGGTCCGCGCGAATTTCTCTTTTGCCATGTTTCGACTCCGAAAAAAATACGTTCCAACTAGCCAAGCGCCCGGCACTCCATGCGGAGTGCCGGGAATCATGGTGCCCTTTGCGGGAATCGGACCCGCGACCTCTCCCTTACCAAGGGAGTGCTCTACCACTGAGCCAAAAGGGCGCTCAAACCATTGCTGACGATCAAAGCCCGTTGGAGCGGGAGACGGGAATCGAACCCGCGTCATTAGCTTGGAAGGCTAGGGTTCTACCATTGAACTACTCCCGCCTTGCGCCTGCCGCTACCCCAGAGGATTGCGACAAACACTGCGCTTTCGCACTACTCCAACTACCGATCGATCGCCAACCTGTCTTCAAAAATCACTGGTGGAGAGGGCTGGATTCGAACCAGCGTACTCGTAAGAGGGCAGATTTACAGTCTGCTGCCATTAACCACTCGGCCACCTCTCCAGCGAACTCAGGACTATAGCAGAACTTTTTGACTCTGCACATCCGCCGTGGCGGACAAGCACCAATTTATTGTCTGGCCGCGTTCGGCGAGCCAGCGGCCGGCCTGGCCGAAGTGGCCGCAGCCGATGAAGGGCACGGGCGGGCGCAGTGCCGACAACGGCGAAGGATGGTTGGCCATCAGCACCAGCGCCTCGCGGCCTGCGGCATGGGCCGTGCGCTCGATCAAGGGTGCCTTGGCCTGGGCGTGCGCCCCCCAGAGCAGGTAGACGCAGGGCGAAGCGACCGCCGCCACCTGGGCAATCAGTGCGTCGGTCAGTGCCTCCCAGCCCTTCTTGGCATGGCTGGCGGCCTGGCCGTCTTCCACCGTGAGGCTGGTGTTGAGCAGCAGCACGCCCTGTTCGGCCCATTCGGCCAGCGAGCCGCCGGTCGGCAGGGGGCAGCCCAGGTCGCGCTGCAGCTCCTTGAAAATGTTGCGCAGCGAGGGCGGCAGCCGCACGCCCGGCGCGACCGAGAAGGCCAGGCCCTCGGCCTGGCCAGGGCCATGGTAGGGGTCTTGACCCAGGATCACGGCGTGCACGCGCTCGGGCGGCGTCAGCCGCAGCGCGCGCAGCGGCTCGGGCGGATAGACCACCGCGCCAGCGGCCTGGCGCGCAGCCAGGAACTCCTGCAGCCGCAGGCCCTCGGGGCTCGCGGCGAAGCCCTCGACCACCGGCTGCCAGCCGGCTGCGACCGGGCCGAAGGCCGTCATGCGCCGAACAGCTGGGCCAGCGCCTCGCCCGGCTCCGGCGCGCGCATGAAGGCTTCGCCGACCAGGAAGGCGTGCACGCCGGCCGTGCGCATGCGCTGCACATCGGCCGGTTGCAGGATGCCGCTCTCGGTCACGAGCAGGCGGTCGGCCGGCACGGCGGCCTGCAGGTCCAGCGTGGTCTGCAACGAGACCTCGAAGGTGCGCAGGTTGCGGTTGTTGACGCCGATCAACGGCGTCTTGAGCTTGAGCGCCCGCGCCATCTCGGCCGCGTCGTGCACCTCGACCAGCACCGCCATGCCCAGGTGCCGGGCGATGGCCTCGAACTCGGCCATCTGCGCGTCGTCCAGGATCGCGGCGATCAGTAGCACGCAGTCTGCGCCCATGGCGCGCGACTCGTAGATCTGGTAGGCGTCGACCATGAAGTCCTTGCGCAGCACGGGCAGCTGGCAGGAGGCGCGCGCCTGCTTGAGGTAGTCCACGCTGCCCTGGAAGAACTGGCGGTCGGTCAGCACCGACAGGCAGGCCGCGCCGTATTCGGCATAGCTTTGCGCGATGTCGGCCGGGATGAAGTCCTCGCGCAGCACGCCCTTGGAAGGGCTGGCTTTCTTGACTTCGGCGATCACGGCGGCCTTGCCGGCGGTGACCTTGGCGCGCAGCGCGCCGACGAAGTCGCGCGTGAGCACGCGCGACTCGGCGTCTTCGCGCACCTCTGCCAGCGGCTTGCGGCCCTTGGCGAGCAGCAGTTCCTCGTGCTTGACGGCAACGATCTTCTTCAGGATGTCTTCGGACATGGTGTTTCTCAGGCAGTGGCCAGCGTGCGCGTGAGCGCGGCGAACTGGTCCAGTTTGGATTTGGCGGCGCCCGAGGCGATGGCCTGGCGCGCAGCGGCCAGCCCTTCGGCGATGGAGCCGCAGACATTGGCCGCGTACAGCGCCGCGCCGGCATTCAGCACCACGATGTCGTAGGCGGGGCCGTGCTCGCCGTCGAGCACGCCGCGCAGCATGGCCTGCGACTGCTGCGGCGTTTCCACACGCAGCGCGCGGTTGCTGACCATGGCCATGCCGAAGTCCTCGGGATGGATCTCGTACTCGCGCACCTCGCCGTCCTTGAGCTCTCCGACCAGCGTGGACGCGCCCAGGCTGACCTCGTCCATGCCGTCCTTGCCGTAGACCACCAGCGCGTGCTCGGCGCCCAGGCGCTGCAGTGCGCGCACCTGGATGCCGACCAGGTCCGGATGGAACACGCCCATCAGGATGTTGGGCGCGGACGCCGGGTTGGTCAGCGGCCCCAGGATGTTGAAGATGGTGCGCACGCCGAGCTCCTTGCGCACGGGGCCCACGTTCTTCATGGCGGGGTGGTGGTTGGGCGCGAACATGAAGCCGATGCCGACCTCCGCGATGCACTGCGCGATCTGCTCGGGCGTGCGCATGATGTCCACGCCCAGCGCCTCCAGCACGTCGGCGCTGCCGGACTTGCTGGACACGCTGCGCCCGCCGTGCTTGCTGACCTTGGCGCCGGCCGCAGCCGCGACGAACATCGAGCAGGTCGAGATGTTGAAGGTGTGCGAGCCATCGCCGCCCGTGCCGACGATGTCGACCAGATGCCGCGTGTCGGCCACCTGCACCTTGGTCGCGAACTCGCGCATGACCTGGGCCGCGGCCGTGATCTCGCCGATGGTTTCCTTCTTGACGCGCAGGCCCGTGATCAGCGCGGCCATCATCACGGGCGAGCATTCGCCGCGCATGATGAGCCGCATGATGTGCAGCATCTCGTCGTGGAAGATCTCGCGGTGCTCGATGGTGCGCTGCAGCGCTTCCTGGGGGGTGATCATGGGAAGGTCTTTCGAAAGAGGGGATCAGCGCGCCGGGCTCTCGGCCCAAGCAAGGCGCAGGCCGAAACCGATGAACAGCACGCCGGCCACACGGTCCAGCCAGGCCAGGCCACGCTGCACGCTGGCACGCCGCGCCATCCAGGCCGCGGCCAGCGCCCAGGCGACATTGACCGGAACGGCGTTGAGGTTGAACAGCACGCCCAACCCCACGAACACCCAGGCGGCATCCATCGTGCCCGGCGCGATGAACTGGGGCACGAAGGCCAGGAAGAACAGGGCCACCTTGGGGTTCAGCAAATTGGTCCAGAAGCCGTCGAGGAAGACACGGCGCGACGCCACGGGCGCGCCCAGGGGAGCGGCCTGCGCCTGCGCGAGCGGGCTGGCGCCGGCACGCGCGAACAGCAGGCGCAGACCGGTCCAGGCCAGGTAGGCCGCGCCCACCCACTTGAGCACATTGAAGGCCGTGGCCGACGCCGCCAGCAGCGCGCCCACGCCGATGGCCGCGGCCGCCACATGCACGAAGCAGCCGGCCGTGATGCCCAACCCGGCGACGATGCCAGCGCGCACGCCGCCGCGCAGCGCATGGCGCACGATGCACAGCACGTCGGGGCCCGGCGTCAGGTTCAGCAGCCAGCCGGCCGCGATGAACAGCAGCAGATGGTGGAAGTCGGGCATGGGCTGCCCCTCATGCCTGCGCGAAGTAGCCGCGCACGGCCGCCACGGCCCGGTCCACGCCTGCGGCGTCCACGTCCAGGTGGGTCACAAAACGCAGCTGGTACAGGCCCGTGGCCAGGACGCCGCGCTCGGCCAGGTACGGCAGCAGCCCGGCGCCGCGTTCGCGCGCCGCGCCCGAGAGCGTGGCGAACACGATGTTGCTGTGCGGTGCCTGCGCCTGCACGCCGTCGATGCCGGACAGCCCTTCGGCCAGCCGGCGCGCCAGCGCATGGTCGTCGGCCAGGCGCGCGACATGGTGGTCCAGTGCATGCAGCGCCGCGGCCGCCAGCAAGCCGGCCTGGCGCATGCCGCCGCCGGCCATCTTGCGGATGCGGTGGGCGCGCGCGATGAAGTCGCGCGAGCCGCACAGGGCCGAGCCCACGGGCGCGCCCAGGCCCTTGCTGAAGCAGACCGAGACGCTGTCGAAGCACTGCGCGATGCGGCGGGCCTCAAGGTAGGGGTCCGAACCTTGTGCCGTGGCCGCATTGAACAGCCGCGCGCCGTCCAGGTGCCGCGCCAGGCCCTTGTCCGCCGCCAGCTGCGTTGCGGCCTGCACGTAGTCGAACGGCAGCAATTGCCCGCCCAGCGTGTTCTCGAGCGCGAGCAGCCGCGTGCGCGCGAAATGCGCGTCGTCGGGCTTGATCGCGGCCTCGATCTCCGCCAGCGGCAGCGTGCCGTCGGCCGCGTGCGCGATCGGCTGCGGCTGCACGCTGCCCAGCACGGCGGCGCCGCCGGCCTCCCAGCGGTAGCAGTGCTGCATCTGGCCCACGATGTACTCGTCGCCGCGGCCGCAGTGCGCGAGGATCGCGCACAGGTTGCTCTGCGTGCCGCTGGGCACGAACAGCGCGGCCTCGAAGCCCAGCAGGCCGGCGATGCGCTCCTGCAGCGCCTGCACCGTCGGGTCGTCGCCGAACACGTCGTCGCCGAGCGGCGCGGCAAACATCGCCTCGCGCATTGCGGGCGTCGGCCGCGTGACCGTGTCGCTGCGCAGGTCGACGACCGCGCTCATCGTTGCTCCAGGAAGTTGCGCAGCATCGCGTGCCCGTGCTCGGTCAGGATGGACTCGGGATGGAACTGCACGCCCTGGATCGGCAACTCCCTGTGGCGCACGCCCATGATCTCGCCGTCCTCGGTGCGGGCCGTCACGGCCAGTGCGGCCGGACAGTTGTCGCGCGCGATGGCCAGCGAGTGGTAGCGGTTGACCGTGAAGCGCTCGGGCAGGTCGGCGAACACGCCTTCGCGCGTGGTCGTGATCTCGCTGGTCTTGCCGTGCATGAGCTGCTGGGCCCGCACGATCTGGCCACCAAAGGCCGCGCCGATGCTCTGGTGCCCCAGACACACGCCCAGGATGGGCAGCTTGCCCGCGAAGTGCCGGATCGCCTCGACCGAGATGCCGGCCTCGGCCGGCGAGCAGGGGCCGGGCGAGATCACGAGCAGGTCGGGCGCGCGCGCCGCCACACCCGCGATGTCGATCTCGTCGTTGCGGAACACCTCCACCTCCGCCCCCAGTTCACCGAAGTACTGCACCAGGTTGAAGGTGAAGCTGTCGTAGTTGTCGACCATCAAAAGCTTGGGCATGGCTTACTCCAGACCTTCCTCGACGAGTTCACTCGCGCGCAGCAGCGCGCGTGCCTTGGCTTCGGTTTCCTTCCATTCCAGCTCGGGCACCGAGTCGGCCACCACGCCGGCCGCCGCCTGCACGTGCAGCGTCTGGTCCTTGATCACGCCGGTGCGGATGGCGATGGCCACATCCATGTCGCCCGCGTAGCTGATGTAGCCGCAGGCGCCGCCGTACAGGCCGCGCTTGGTCGGCTCCAGCTTGTCGATGAGCTCCATGGCGTGCACCTTGGGTGCGCCCGTCAGCGTGCCGGCCGGGAAGGTGGCGCGCAGCACGTCCATGTTGGTCATGCCGTCCTTCAGGATGCCTTCGACGTTGCTGACGATGTGCATCACGTGGCTGTAGCGCTCCACGGCGAAGGCCTCGGTCACCTTCACGCTGCCGATCTTGGCGATGCGGCCGATGTCGTTGCGCGCCAGGTCGATCAGCATCACGTGCTCGGCCCGTTCCTTGGGGTCGTTCACGAGCTCGACCTCGGCCGCCTTGTCCTGCTCCAGCGAAGCGCCGCGCGGTCGCGTGCCCGCCAGCGGACGGATCGTGACCTTCTGCTCGCCGGCCTCGGTGACCTCCTGGCGCACCAGGATCTCGGGCGAGGCGCCCACGACATGGTGGTCGCCCATGTCGTAGTAGTACATGTAGGGACTGGGGTTCAGCGAGCGCAGCGCGCGGTACAGCGACAGCGGCGACTCGGTGTAGCGCTTGCTGATGCGCTGGCCCACCTGCACCTGCATGAAGTCGCCGGCAGCGATCAGCTCCTTGGCCTCTTCGACGGCCTTCAGGTAGGCGGCCTTGGCGAACGGCCGCTCGGCGGGGTGCGCCTGCGTCGGCCTCACTTGCGGCGCGCTGACCGAGTAGCGCAGCTTGTCCTTGAGCTCGCGCAGCCGGCGCTTGGCGTTGGCATAGGCCTCGGGTTGCTTGGGGTCGGCATAGACGATCAGGTAGAGCTTGCCCGACAGGTTGTCGATGACGGCCAGTTCCTCGCACTGCAGCAGCAGGATGTCGGGGCAGCCCAGCAGGTCGGGCGGGCAGCTGTTCTCGAGCTTCTTCTCCATGTAGCGCACCGCGTCGTAGCCGAAGTAGCCGGCCAGACCGCCACAGAAGCGCGGCAGACCGGGGCGCAGCGCGACCTTGAAGCGCTTTTGGTAGGCCTCGATGAAGTCCAGCGGGTTGCCGCCCGCCGTCTCGACCACCTGGCCGTCGGTCACCACCTCGGTGCGCGCGGCGGCGCCGAAGCCGCTGGCGCGCAGCAGCGTGCGCGCCGGCAGGCCGATGAAGCTGTAGCGGCCGAAGCGCTCGCCGCCGACGACGGATTCGAGCAGGAAGCTGAACTTCCCGCCGCCCTGGGGTCCATTGGAGTAGGCGAGCTTCAGGTACAGCGAGAGCGGGGTTTCGAGGTCCGCGAAGGCCTCGACGATCAAAGGGATGCGGTTGTAGCCGTCCTTGGACAGGCTCTTGAATTCGAGTTCAGTGATCACAGCGTGCTTTCGAAGTTCACGCCGGGCGCTTGGGGGATGGTGCGTCCCGGCGGCAGCGGGGTGCTGCCTTCGTTCATTCAAGCCCTTGCGCGGGTGCGGCTGCACTGGCGAAGAGCACGGGCGCACGGCGATGCGCCGTGCAATCAGGTGCGGCTTGTCGTTGGCTTACGCCAGGGCCAGGCTCCCCGGCCTGCGCCTGATGTCTTGGTGCTGTGAGCGGACATGGGCGGCGAGTGTAGCAAAGAGGAACGAAGCCGCTGCCGCTTGGCGGCGGATCGCGACCAGTTGGCGGCTGATGTTGACCCGCCCTCCCCCTGCACCCACAATTGTTTCGCCCAAGTAACGGGTTACGAGGAACATCTGTCATGAGTACGGTACAAAAAGAGGTCGACGAGCGCACCAATCTCACGACGAGCAACAAGTTCGAACTGCTGCTGTTCCGCCTGGGCACGACCCCCAATTCCGAGCACCGCGAGCTGTTCGGCATCAACGTGTTCAAGGTGCGCGAGATCATGGTCATGCCGACCGTGACGGCCGTCGCCAACTCCACCGCCCACATGATGGGTGTGACCAACATCCGCGGCCAGGTGATCCCCGTCATCAACCTGCCCGCCGCCGTGGGCTGCGTGCCGCAGACCGGGCTGAACATCTTGCTGGTGACTGAGTACGCGCGCACCACCCAGGCCTTTGCCGTGGAGGAGGTGGACGAGATCGTGCGCCTGGACTGGAACCAGGTGCTGTCCGCCGAGGCCAGCACCTCGGCCGGCGGCCTGATCACCAGCATCGCCCGGCTCGACGGCGACGTGCACAACACACGCCTGGCCCAGGTGCTGGACGTGGAGCAGATTCTGCGCACCGTGATGCCGCCGCCGGGCCCGGAGATCACCGACGAATCCGTCGGCCCGCGCGTGAGCCTGCCGCAGGGCAGCGTGATCCTCGCGGCCGACGACTCGCTGATTGCGCGCTCGCTGATCGAGAAGGGCCTGTCCACGCTGGGCACGCCCTTCATCATGACCAAGTCGGGCCGCGAAGCCTGGGACAAGCTGCAGGACCTGGCGGCCAAGGCCGAGGCCGAGGGCAAGCCGGTCTCCTCCAAGGTGGCGCTGGTGCTGACCGACCTGGAGATGCCCGAGATGGACGGCTTCACGCTCACGCGCAAGATCAAGCAGGACGCGCGCTTCCGCTCGATCCCGGTGGTGATCCACTCCTCGCTGTCCGGCACCACCAACGAGAGCCATGTGAAGACGGTGGGCGCCGATGCCTATGTGGGCAAGTTCGTCATCGAGGAACTGGCGGACACCATCCGCAAGATGCTGCGGCTCGCCAAGCCGACGGCGCAATAACACCGTCGCCACGGCGTCATAGAGGCGCCTCGGGGCGTTCCAAGAATCCGCTGCTTCACGTTGAAGCAGAGGGATGGACATGGGACGCAGAGAGCTCCGCAAGCGCGCTGGCCCGTGGTCGGTGGTCGGTGGTCCTGTCAGGGTCCTCTGCGCTGGCCCAGCGAGACCTCCAACGCCAGCCCGTGCGCCCGTCAAGTTCGGCGCGTTCCGCCCGGCCTGATCAGGCCGGCACGGCCTCGGCCATTGGCCGGTCCCAGTGCCGATGCCGGCCAATGGCCTCGATGAAGGCCTTGGCCGTGTCGGGCGCGGTCTCTGCGGTGCCGCGGCCCAGCACCACGCCCGGGTGCCTGGCCAGGGCCTGCGCGTCGGAACGTGGCGTGAGTTCCAGCAGGCGCAGCAGCACCGCGCCCTCACCCAGCGCGCAGACCGCCTTGGCGTGCTTGTAGGCTTCCAGCACGAAGTGCTGGGCGGCGCCGATGCCGGCCAACGCCTGGGCGGCGCGCTCGCCGCCGGCCACGAGCACGGCGTCGAACACCACCGAGGGCATGGTCGCCAACGCGTGGTCCACATTGAACTGGCGGCCGGCCTCGGTCGCCACCGGCGCCAGCTGCGGTGCCAGCACCAGGCAGCGCGCGCCCGCATCCTGCAGCGCCTGCAGCACGGGCCGCAAACCCTGCGTGTCGACCCCGTCGGCCACCAGCACCGCCACCTTGCGCGTAGCCAGCGGGTGCGAGCCGGTCGGCGGGTTGCAGGCCATGCGCAGCGCCACCGATTCCTCGATCGGCAGCTTGCCCCGCGCCTCGCGGAAGCCTGCGCGGCCGGCCGCCGCCCGCGGGTCGGGCACGAGGCCCAGGCCTGCCGCCACCTTGCGCGCCAGCATGGCGTCCACATGGGCCAGGTTGTCCACCATGCGCTGACGCACCTCGGGATGCTCGACCTTGCCCAGCTCGAAGCGGAAGGCGGCCACGATATGCTCCTTCTCCGCCGGGCCCTGGCTGTGCCAGAACAGCGCGGCCTGCGAGAAATGGTCGTCGAACGAGGGGCTGCGCTGGCGCAGCCGCGGCGTGCCGGTGGCGGCCTGGAACTCCTGGAAGCCCTGCGGCCCGCCGTCGACGCGGAACTCCGCGCCGCCTTGGCCCAGCGTGTTGGGCTCGTAGGCCGCCCGGCCGCGGTTCACGGTCTGGCGATGTATGCCGTCGCGCTGGAAGTTGTGGAAGGGGCAGACGCCGCGGTTGATCGGGATCTCGTGGAAGTTCGGCCCGCCCAGGCGCGACAGTTGCGTGTCGGTGTAGGAGAACAGCCGGCCCTGCAGCAGCGGGTCGTTCGTGAAGTCGATGCCCGGCACGATGTGGCCCGGGTGGAAGGCCACCTGTTCGGTTTCGGCGAAGAAGTTGTCGGGATTGCGGTCCAGCACCAGCTTGCCGATGCGCTGGACTGGCACCATCTCCTCGGGAACGAGCTTGGTCGGGTCCAGGATGTCGAAGCCGAGCTGGTCGGCCTTGCCCTCGTCGATGATCTGCAGGCCCAGCTCCCACTCGGGGAATTCACCACGTTCGATGGCCTCCCACAGGTCGCGCCGGTGGAAGTCGGGGTCCATGCCGGCGATCTTCTGCGCCTCGTCCCAGGCCAGGCCATGCACGCCCAGCCTGGGCTTCCAGTGGAACTTGACGAACACCGCATCGCCGCCCGCATTGACGAGCCGAAAGGTGTGCACGCCGAAGCCTTCCATCATGCGGTAGCTGCGCGGGATGGCGCGGTCGCTCATGGCCCACATCAGCATGTGGGTGCTCTCGGGCATCAGCGAGGCGAAGTCCCAGAAGGTGTCGTGTGCGCTGGCGGCCTGCGGCATCTCGTGGTGCGGCTCGGGCTTGACGGCGTGGATCAGGTCCGGGAACTTCATCGCGTCCTGGATGAAGAACACGGGGATGTTGTTGCCCACGAGATCGTAGTTGCCTTCGGTCGTGTAGAACTTGACGGCGAAGCCGCGCACGTCGCGCACCGTGTCGGCCGAGCCGCGCGAGCCGGCCACGGTGGAAAAGCGCACGAACACCGGCGTGCGCTGCTCCGGGTCTTGCAGGAAGGCCGCGCGCGTGTAGGTGGCCATCGAGCGGTACAGCTGGAAGTAGCCATGCGCACCGGCACCGCGCGCATGCACCACGCGCTCGGGGATGCGCTCGTGGTCGAAGTGCGTGATCTTCTCGCGCAGGATGAAGTCTTCGAGCAGCGTGGGGCCGCGCGCGCCCGCCTTGAGCGAATTGTGGTTGTCAGAGAGCCGCAGGCCCTGGTTGGTGGTGAGGCCGGTGGCCGCCGTGGCTTCGCCCGCGACGAAGGCCTGCATCTGCTGCTGCTTGGGGCTGGTGCCGGCCCGCGGCACCTTGGCGCCGGCTGCGTCCTTGCGCGGCATCGTTTCAGGCGTCCATGCAGCAGGCGATGGCACGGCCCACGGCCAACAATGCCAGCAGGCCCACGATGCCCGCGACGGCCCAAACGACGATGTCCATGACCTGATCCCTCTTGTACGCAATGAAGATGTGCACAAGACTAAGCGTGCGCCCCGGCCCGCCCGGTAGTTGCCCGCTTCAGCGCGCTGTGGGACCAGCCTGCGAGTGCCGGTAGGAGGCCAACTACAGCAGCGCAGCAGCCTCGGCCAGCGAATCGACCCAGCCGTCGGCGTCCACCGCGCGCACGGGCTGGCCGTGGTTGTAGCCGTAACTCACCAGCACCACCGGGCAGCCGGCCGCGCGCGCGGCCTGGGCGTCGTTGCTGGAGTCGCCCAGCATCAGTGTGCGCGAAGGCACGCTGCCCAGCACCTCGCAGGTGCGCAGCAGCGGCAGCGGGTCGGGTTTCTTGCGCGCGAAGGCGTCGCCGCCGAAGACCTGCACGAAGAAGCCATCCAGCCCCTTGTCGCGCAACAGCGCGCGGGCGAAATCGGTGGGCTTGTTGGTCAGACAGGCCAGCGCCAGGCCCCGCGCCTGCAACGCGCGCAGGCCCTCGACCACGCCGGGGTAAACCTGCGAATGGCGGCCGTTCACGTCCGGATAGTGGCGCTGGTAGCTGGCCCAGGCCGCGTCGTACAGGCCGGGGGCGGCCTGTACTCGGGCCAGCACGCTGCGGATCAGGTGCTCCGAGCCCTTGCCCACCATGTCGACCACGGCGGCGGCCGGCACGGCGGGCAGCGCCAGGTCCGCCAGCATGCGGTCCAGCGCCGCACTGAAGTCGCCGAGCGTGTCGACCATGGTGCCGTCGAGGTCGACGATCGCGGCCTGCAACGGCAGCGACAGGGCCAGGGACGGGTTCTTACCGGCGGAACCTCGTTCCGCGTTCTTCGAGGGCATGCAGGGGGCTCCAGGCAATCGGATGGTGGCAAAAGGGCTGGATTGTCGGCCGCCGCGCAGTCAAGGAACCGCTGCGTCCATCGAGACTAGAAGACTGACCGCCGAACGATCAACAGATTGCAGCAGCCAACGGCGCTGAACAGCGATTCACGCAGGGCATCCTTAAGAGTGCGTTAATCCCGCCGCCCGAGCATCGGGCTTTCTCCAGAACGAAGGCCCCTATGCAATGGACCAACACCCGGGAGCGCTACGGCAGCGTCTCCGTCGCGCTGCACTGGCTGGCACTGCTGCTGATTGCCGCGGCCTATGCCGGCATGGAACTCAAGGGTTTCCTGCCCCGCGGCAGCGCAGCGCGGGAGGCCATCAAGACGTGGCACTTCACGCTGGGCCTGTGCGTGCTGGCACTGGGGATGGTGCGCGTGGGGCTGGCGCTCGCCAGCTGCACTCCGCGCATCAACCCGCCTCCACCGCCCTGGCAGAGCTGGCTCGCCACCGCCATGAAGCTGGCGCTGTACCTGTTCATGGTGGCCACGCCGCTGCTCGGCTGGCTGTTCCTCAGCGCCAAGGGCTCGGCGATCCCATTCTTCGGCGTGCCCCTGCCGGGACTCATCGCCCCGGCACAGGCCAGCGCAGGCGCGATCAAGGACGCCCACGAGCTCTTGGCCAACCTGGGTTACCTCCTGATCGCGGCCCACGCGGCGGCGGCGCTGTTTCACCACCACGTGCTGCGCGACAACACGCTGAGGCGCATGCTGCCCTGACCGCCAACCGAGGCCAATGCCCGCAGCACGGCTCAGCCCGGCTTGAGCTGCCGGTAGACCTCCTGCGAGACCTTCATGAGTTCGGCCCGGTCGGCATCCGCCGAGATGGCGTAGCCGAAGTGGTTCTCGACCCAATAGAACACGTTGACCGCGCCGTCCTGGCCGAAGCGGAACGCGGCGTCGGCCTGGCCCACCTCGCGCGTGACGTACAGGGTCAGCCGCCTGCCGTCGGCTGCGCCATACATGAACTGCGCCACCGGCGCCTTCTCGCCGGGCAGCAGGCGCCCGCCGATCAGCGCGTAGCCCAGCGGCGCCAGCGCCGGTGCCCGCACCTCGGCGCCCATGCGCCGGGTCAACCAGGTCACCAGGGCCTGCTCCTGGTCGGCGCCCACTTCCACGGGACGGCGCTTGTCGGGGCTGTACACCGCGTGCGCGATGGCCGCGCGCTGCGCGAATCCGGTCAGCGCGGGGCCGCTGGCGGTGGCCGGCGCCGCACCGGCCTCCACCATGCCGCGCAGCGACCAGGCCGCGCCCGCGCTCACGGTGGCGATGAGCAGGCTGGCCGCCAGGCCGCGCCATGGCCAGGCCGCGCGCACCGGCCGCATGGCCAGGCCCGGCGGCACGGGCTCCTCGTGCACGGGGGCCAGCAGGTCGCGCAGCAGCGCGTTCTGCTGTTGCCAGTCGCGCACGCGGGCCGCTTGCTCGGGGTGCGCGGCCAGGAACTGCTCGACCTGCGCCAGCCGCCCGGGCGCCAGCTGGCGGTCGGCATAGGCATGCAGATCGGCTTCGGTGACGGGCGGGGCCGTGCCCGTGCCGATGGCTTGGAGTCGGGGGTCGTCCATGGTCATTTCACGCGCCGGAGCCGGTCGGCTGCAGCGCCGGTGCGCACGGGGCCCGGCCCGCGCAGTTCTTCCTGCAGCCGCGCGCGGGCCCGCGACAGCCGCGACATCACGGTGCCCAGCGGCACGCCGATCGCGCCGGCCACCTCCTGGTAGCTCAGCTCCTCGACGGCCACCAGCAGCAGCACCTCGCGCTGCTCGGGCGGCAGGCGCTGCAGCATGCGGTCGAGGTCGCGCAGTTCCAGCGCGTCGTTCTGCAGCGGGCGCTGCAGCTGCTCGGGCAGCGCGTCGCCGGCACTGTCTTCCGGCCGGCTGCGCTGGGCACGCAGCCGGTCGATGAACTGGTTGTGCATGATCCCGAACAGCCAGGCCCGGACCTCGCCGCGCCGCTGCCACATCGCCCAGCGCGACCAGGCGCGCTCCAGCGTGTCCTGCACCAGGTCGTCGGCGCGGTCGCGGTCGGACACCAGCGCGCGCGCGTAGCGGCGCAGGCTGGGAATGCAGGCCACGATCTCGGCTTCGTCCGGAGAGCGCATGGAGGCCGAGTGTCGGCGGTCCGGCCGCTTACTTCACGATGTGCCAGATGTCCTTGAAGTTGTCGCCCGTCATATCGCCGGCCTTTTTGTCGGAGGCATAGGTGTAGACCGGCTTGCCCTTGTAGGCCCACTGCTTGGCGCCATCGTCGCGCGTGACCACGCCCAGGTCGCCGACGGGCTTGGCATCGGCGTCGGCCAGCGCCGGCGGCCACAGCGTGGCGCAGGGGCCGTTGCACACGCTCTTGCCGCTGCCCGCCTGGTCCTTGTCGAAGGTGTAGAGCGTCATGCCGCTGGCGTTGACGAGCATGCCGCCGGCCATCTTGGGGGCGGGCTCGGCCTGGGCCGGCAGCGTGAAGGCGGCGGCAAGCGCCAGGGCGAGCGTTGAAGCGAGGCGGGTGTGCATGGTGGCGGTCTTTCGCAAGGGGTTGAGGAACACCGGCATGGACGGATGGCGGGGCGCGCTTATTCCACCGCCCATCAAAAAAAAACCCAGGCGCAGCACGGGCGGCGCACAAGCTGTGACAGTTCCGGGCGGCCCGGCCATGTAGACTGCGCGGTTTTTTCGAATCCGTCGGCATGGTGCAAGCGTCACGGCACACAGGCACGCCCGACTCGGCACTGGTCCGTCTGCTGGCCCGCCTGGCCGGGTCGGACGCGCGCCCCTCCCCGCAGGGTTTTGCGGACCGCCTGGGGCTCTGGCTCCGGTGGACCGACGCCATGCCCTTGTTCACGGCCTTGAAGGACGCGCCGCAGCCATCGGCCGCCACCGGCGACCCGGCCAAGGCGGCCGCCACGCTGCAGGCCACGGCCGGCGCCGCGGCGCGCCTGCGCAGCGCGCTGGCCCGGGCCATCGCCGAGGAAACGGCGGCCGCCACGGTGGAGTTCCGCGCCCCGCCGGTGCCGCTGCCCGGCGAGGTCAAGGAGGCCACGCCCGGCTTTGCGCCCTACCGGCGCTGCGTGCTGGCGCGCCAGTCGGCCATGGCCGCGGGCATCGCGCCCTTGCGCGGACGCCTGCGCATGGCCCTGTCGGCGCGCTCGCCCGCGCTGGCACGGCTGGCCACGGTGGACACGGTGCTGGAGCAGGTCATCGGCAACCAGGAGCACCGGCTGCTGGCCGGCATTCCCAAGCTGCTGGAAAAGCGCTTCCGCCAGCTGCGCGATGCCAGCGGCGAGGACGCCGTGGCGGACTGGCCCCTGGTGTTCCAGCAGGAGGTGCAGAGCGTGCTGCTGGCCGAACTGGATCTTCGATGGCAACCGATCGAAGGGCTCATGAAGACCCTTCGTAACAACTGAATGACACACCCCCAGTCTGCGCACTACGCGCTCTGCCAACCCCCATGGGGCGCCGCCAGCGGCCGGGCAGAGCCCGGGCCGAAGCGTCTGCTGGCATGGCCTGCTCCGCGGCCTTCGGAACAGTGGCTTGTCTGCCGCTTTCCTGCCCTGCATGTGGGGCGCCAACGCAACGGACAACCAAGATGCAAGCGAGCCCCATGAACCGAGTTCTCCACCACGCCGTCCTGCTCGCGGGCCTGGCCTGCATCGCCTGGGTCGGTGCCGGCTACGCCGGCAGCAGCCACCTGCTGGCGTTGGCCGTCACCGCGCTGATCGGCGCGTTCTTCGTCTTCGGCGCGCTGGAGCTGTGGCGTTTCCGCCGGGCCACCGACCAGTTGGCCGGCGTGCTGGCCGACAGCAGCGCACCGCCCGCGGCGCTGGGGCCCTGGCTGGAGCGCCTGCCCGCCACGCTGCGCCACCCCGTGCGCCTGCGCATCGAAGGCCAGCGCGTCGCCCTGCCCGGCCCGGTGCTCACCCCCTACCTGGCCGGCTTCCTGGTGCTGCTGGGCATGCTGGGCACCTTCCTGGGCATGGTGGTCACGCTGCGCGGCACCGGCCT
The DNA here is from genome assembly GCF_001422365.1 of Pseudorhodoferax sp. Leaf265. Taxonomy (GTDB): domain Bacteria; phylum Pseudomonadota; class Gammaproteobacteria; order Burkholderiales; family Burkholderiaceae_C; genus Pseudorhodoferax. The sequence goes on from NZ_LMMT01000001.1 coordinate 16,815, forward strand.
GGCACTGCAGGGCGCGACCGACCTGGCCAGCGTGCGCGCCGCGCTGGCCGCACCGGTCAGCGGCCTGGGCGTGGCCTTCGGCACCTCGCTGGCCGGCGTGGCGGCTTCGGCCACGCTGGGCCTGGCGGCGGCACTGGCGCGGCGCGAGCGCCTCGTGGCCGGCCAGCAACTCGACCAGCTCACCGGCACCACGCTGCGCAGCTTCTCCGAGGCCCAACGCCGCGACGACTCCTTCCAGCTGCTGCGCCAGCAGGCCGAGGCCATGCCTGCGCTGGTCGAGAAGCTCAACACGCTGGTGCAAGGCATGGAGCGCCAGAGTCAGCAGCTGCACGAACGCCTGCTGGCCGACCAGCAAAACTTCCACAGCCGCACCGAGGCCGCCTACACGGGCCTGGCCGGTGCGGTGGACCGCTCGCTCAAGGACAGCCTCGCGGAAAGCGCACGCCTGGCCGGCGCCGCGATCCAGCCCGCCGTGGAGGCCACCATGGCCGGCGTGGCGCGCGAGGCCGCGGCCCTGCACGCGGGCGCGGCCCAGGGTGTGCAGCAGCAGCTCGACCAGCTGGCGCAGCGCTTCGCCACGAGCGCCGAGGGCGTGTCCCGCGCCTGGACCGAGGCCCTGGCCGAGCAACGCGCCACCCAGGCCCAGCTCGGCAGCGGCCTGCAGACCAGCCTGGAGGGCTTCACGCAGAGCTTCGCGCAGCGCTCGGCCACGCTCGTGGAGCAGGTGTCGGAGCAGCTCGCGCGCAGCACGGGCGCGCTGGAGCAGCGCTGGCACGACAGCCTGGCCCGGCATGCCCAGGCCAACGACGCCCTGGCCAGCGGCACCCACGCGGCCCTGGCCGGCACCGCGGCGCAATTCGCGCAGCACACGGCCACGCTGCTGCAGACCGTCGAGCAGGCCCATGCCCAGCTGCAAGAACAAGTGGACCAGCGCGATGCAACGCGCCTGGCGGCCTGGTCCGAGGCCCTGGCCCGCCACGAGCAGGCCACCCAGACCCTGGCGGGCGACACGCAGCAGGCCCTGGCGGGCACCGCGGCGCAGTTCGCGCAGCACACGGCCGCACTGCTGCAGACCGTCGAGCAGGCCCACGCCCAGCTGCAGCAGCAGGTGGACGCGCGCGACGCGCAGCGCATGGCGGCGTGGACCGCCGCACTGGCGCAGCACGAGCGCGCCACCCAGGCCCTGGCCAGCGACACGCAACAAGCCCTGGCCAGCACGGCCGCCGGCTTCGGCACCCATGCCGCCGCGCTGCAGCAGGGCGTGGCCCAGGCCCATGCCGATCTGCAAGCGCAAGCCGCCGCCCGCAACGCCGAACAGGCCGCGGCCTGGAGCGAGGCACTGGCCCGGCACGAGGCTGCGCAACAAACCCTGGCCAGCCACACACGCGCCGCGCTGGAAGGCGCCACCAGCGGCTTCGTCGCGCAGGTGGCCACGCTGCAGCAGCAGGTGGCCGAACGCGACAGCGAACGCCTGGCCGCCTGGGCCGCCGCACTGGCCCGGCACGAGCACAGCACCCAGGCCCATGGCCAGGAGACGCGCCAGGCCCTGGCCAGCGTGGCCGACGGTTTCTCGCACCATGCGGCCGTGCTGCAGGCCACCGTGGCCCAGGCCCATGCCGATCTGCAGGCCCAGGCCGGCGCGCGCGACGCCGAGCGCCTGGCCGGCTGGAACACCACGCTGACCACCATGACCGGCCAGTTGGCCGCCCAGTGGCGCGAAGCCAGCGAACACGCGCTGGCGCAGCAGCAGCGCATCTGCACCGCGCTGGCCGAGACCGCCCAGGCCATGGGCGAGCGCGCCGAGGCCCAGGCCAGCGCCACCGTGGCTGAGATCGGCCGCCTGGTCGATGCGGCGGCGCAGGCGCCGCGTGCGGCCGCCGAGGTCATCGCCGAGCTGCGCGACAAGCTGACCGACAGCATGGCCCGCGACAACGCCATGCTGGACGAACGCGCACGCGTGCTGGACACGCTGCGCACCTTGCTGGACGCCGTGAACCACGCCTCCAGCGAACAGCGCGCCGCCATCGACGCACTGGTCTCGGGCTCGGCCGAACTGCTGGAACGCGCGGGCGAGCGCTTTGCCACGCAGGTCGAGGACCAGGGCAGCCGCCTGGCCGAGTCCGCCGCCCAGCTGGGCGCGGGCGCGGCCGAGGTCGCCAGCCTCGGAGAAGCCTTCGGCGCCGCCGTGCAGCTGTTCAGCGAATCCAACACCCAGCTCGGCGCGCATCTGCAGCAGGTCGACGAGACGCTGGCCAAGTCCATCGCGCGCAGCGACGAACAGCTGGCCTACTACGTGGCCCAGGCGCGCGAGGTCATCGACCTCTCGCTGCTGTCGCAGAAGCAGATCGTGGAAGACCTGCAGCGCCTGGCCAACGAGCGCAGCGCGCAGGCGGCTGAAGCATGAGCGCCGCGCCGGGCCGCCCCAAGCAAGCTCGCTCCCCCTCGGGGGGACAGGCCGCAGGCCGAAGGGAGCGCCAATGACCGCGGAGGACTTCGACGAAGGCCTGGGCCACGACGCCGCCGCGCCGGTCTGGACCGCCTTCGCCGACCTCATGGCCGGCCTGCTCGGCGCCTTCGTGCTGATCCTGGTCGGCGTGATCGGCATGCAGCTGGAGCTGGACACCCGGCTGCAGGCCGAGATCGCCCAGCGCCAGGCCCAGGCGAAGAAGCTGCAGACACTGGAGCAGGCGCTGTCGGGCCCACTCGCGGCCGGCCGCGTGACGCTGTCCGACGGCCGCATCGGCATCAGCGGCAGCGTGCTGTTCGCGTTCAACTCCAACGAGCTCCAGCCTGAGGGCCGCCAGTTGCTGCAGAGCCTGGCCGGCCCGCTGGCCAGTTACCTCAAGGAACGCGACGAGATCCTGATGGTCAGCGGCTTCACCGACGACCGCCAGGTGCGCGCGAGCAACCGCCAGTTCGCCGACAACTGGGAGCTCTCGGCGCAGCGCGCGCTGACCGTCACGCGCACGCTGGTCGAGGAAGGCATCCCCGCATCGGCCGTGTTCGCCGCGGCCTTCGGCTCCGAACAAGCCGTGGCCTCCAATGCCGATGCCGAGGGCCGCGCGCGCAACCGCCGCGTGGAGATCGCGCCCACGCCCCGGCCGGCCCGCACCGGCAGCAAGCCGCGTGACTGAGCAGATCGCCGGCGCCGCCGCCGACCCGCTGCACGCGCACTTCGTCGCGGCGCTGGCGCGGCGCACGGCCACGCGCACGGGCGCCGAGCGCGCGCTGCTGGAGGCCCGCCTGGCCGCGTTGCAGGCCGAGCCCCGGCCCGCTGCACCCTTGCCCGCACCCCGCCCCGCTGCGCCCGGGCCCCTGGCCAGCCTGGTGCAGGTGCTGCGCCCGCCCGCCACGCCCAAGGGTCCACGCGCGGGCCAGACGGGCGAGCCGGAGCTACTGCAGTTCTTCCGCAGCACCTGGGCCCGGCTGCATGCCGAACAGCGCCTGAACCACGCACTGGCCGATGCACCCGAGAACCCCGGCCCGCTGAACTCCGAGCACCTGGTGCACCAGGCCCTGCAGCTCATGCGCGGCTGCGCGCCGGACTACCTGCGGCACTTCATGGCCCAGGTGGACGCGCTGGCCTGGCTGGAGGATGCCCAGGCCGAAGCCACGGCCGCCGGCAAACCGGCGCCCAAGGCCGGCAAGGCACCTGCGAAGAAGACGGCCAGGAAGGCCACGCGCAGCAAGCGCACCTAGGGTCATTGCACATGGCGTGCGGCGCACAGGGCCGCCAGAATCCTCCGCGGACTCTTCCCTCAGCACCTGTCAGAGCAGAACACACATGACCAGCACCGCCTTCGCCCCCATGCCCAACGCCGAGGGCTACTTCGGCCCCTATGGCGGCCAGCTCGTGCCTGCGCACCTCAAGCAGGCCATGGACGACATCGCCAGCGCCTACGCCGAGATCACGCAGCGCGAGGACTTCCAGCAGGAACTGGCGAGCCTGTTCGCCGACTACGTGGGCCGGCCCAGCCCGATCTTCCACGCGCGGCGCCTGTCGGCACAGCTGGGCGGCGCGCAGATCCACCTGAAGCGCGAGGACCTCAACCACACCGGTGCGCACAAGATCAACCACTGCCTGGGCGAGGCGCTGCTGGCCCGTTTCATGGGCAAGAAGAAGGTCATCGCCGAAACCGGCGCCGGCCAGCACGGCGTGGCACTGGCCACGGCCTGCGCGCTGGTGGGCATCCCTTGCGAGATCCACATGGGCCAGGTGGACATCGAGAAGGAACACCCCAACGTGACCAAGATGCGCATTCTGGGCTGCAAGCTGGTCGCGGTCACGCGCGGCGCGGCCACGCTCAAGGAGGCCGTGGACAGCGCGTTCGAGGAGTACCTGAACAACCCGACCGACTACCTTTACGCGATCGGCTCGGTGGTGGGCCCGCACCCGTTCCCGATGATGGTGCGCGACTTCCAGTCCATCGTCGGCCGCGAGGCGCGCGCGCAGTTCCTGGAAAAACACGGCCGGCTGCCCGACCATGTGGCGGCCTGCGTGGGCGGCGGCTCCAACGCCATGGGCATCTTCACGGCCTTCCTGGACGACGCGCAGGTGCACCTGGTCGGCGTGGAACCCTCGGGCGAAGGCACGGACAAGCCCGGCCGCCATGCCGCCACGCTGACCATGGGCAAGCCCGGCGCCATCCACGGCATGGCCTGCTACGTGCTGGAGAACGCCGACGGCGAGCCGGCCGCCGTGCATTCCATCGCCTCGGGCCTGGACTACCCGGGCGTGGGCCCGCAGCACAGCTACCTGAAGGATATCGGCCGCGTGGACTACCAGGCCGCCAGCGACGCGGAGTGCCTGGAGGCCTTCATGACGCTGTCGCGCGTGGAAGGCATCATCCCGGCGCTGGAGAGCGCGCACGCCGTGGCCTGGGCCATGCGCACGGCACCGGGCCTGTCGGCCGACCAGCACATCCTGGTCAACCTGTCCGGCCGCGGCGACAAGGACGCCGACTTCGTGGCGCAGCGCCTGGGGCTCTGAGCCTCACAAGGGGCGCGGCCGCAGCTGCAGCATCAACACGCAGCAGACCAGCGGCAGCGCCAGCAGCACCAGGCCCGCGCAGCCCAGGTTCCAGAGCGTCTGCGGCAAACGGGCGATCGAAAAGGCAAGGGTGGCATCGCGCATGGCCGCATTGTTCGGCCCCGCCCCCTGGCCAATGTGGCGCAACTGTGGCGCGACCTTGGCAGGACTGTGACGCAGGCTCAGCCGGCCAGTGCGGCGCGCATCCTGTCGATCACGCCCTTGTAATCCTTCTGCCCGAAGATGGCGCTGCCGGCCACGAAGGTGTCGGCACCGGCCGCCGCCACGCGGGCGATGTTGTCGGCCTTGATGCCACCGTCCACCTCCAGGCGGATGTCCTTGCCGATGGCGTCGATGCGCTTGCGCACGAGCTCGGTCTTGCGTAGCGCGCTGTCGATGAAGGCCTGGCCGCCGAAACCGGGGTTCACGCTCATGATCAGCACCAGGTCCAGGTCTTCCAGCACCCAGTCCAGCACGTCCAGCGGGGCGGCCGGGTTGAACACCACGCCGGCCTTGCAGCCGGCCGCGCGGATCGCCTGCACGCTGCGGTGCACATGGGTGCTCGCATCGGGGTGGAAGCTGATCAGGTCGGCGCCGGCCTCGGCGAAGGCCGCGGCCAGCGCGTCCACGGGCTGCACCATCAGGTGCACGTCCAGCGGCACGGGCGTGCCATCGGCCCTCTTGCACAGGGGCTTGAGCGCCTTGCAGATCATGGGGCCGAAGGTCAGGTTGGGCACGTAATGGTTGTCCATCACGTCGAAATGGATCCAATCGGCGCCGGCGGCGATGACGTTGGTGACCTCTTCGCCGAGCCGCGTGAAATCGGCGGACAGCAGGGAGGGGGCGATGCGGTAGGCAGGAAGGCTCATGGGGCCGCATTTTCGCCCAGCCGGGTATTGGCTGCGGAGCGCGGTGGGGCGGGTAGGATGCCGGCCATGCCCAAGTACCAGTTCACGGCCGAGGCCCAGCCGCACTACCTGCCGGACCAGTCCTCGCCCGAGCAGGCCGTCTACAGCTTCGCGTACCAGATCACCGTCCACAACCGCGGCGACGTGCCCGCGCAGCTGATCTCGCGCCACTGGATCATCACCGACGGCCACGGCCACACCGAGGAGGTCAAGGGCCTGGGCGTGGTCGGCCAGCAGCCGCTGCTGCGGCCCGGCGAATCCTTCCAGTACACCAGCGGCTGCCGGCTGCACACGCCCACGGGCTCCATGCGCGGCAGCTACTTCTGCGTGGCCGAGGACGGCACGCGCTTCGAGGTCGAGATCCCGGCCTTCATCCTCGACGCCGACACGGGCACTGGCGGCGGCGCACGGGTGCTGCATTGACCCCCCTGCCATGCCCCAAGACATCAACCGCATCCTCGATGCGCTGGACCCGTCGGCGCCGCTCGCGCACCGCCACATCTGGCTGATCCGCGTGCTCGACTGGGTGCGCGGCGACGGCAAGTCCGTTGCAGCCGCCGTCAGCCGCGTGCAGTTCCTCGTCGAAGCGCTCGAAGCCCGCCCCGAGCTGCTGCCGCGCCTGCGCGCCTGGTGGCGCACCATGGTGCTGACGGTGGACTTCTCGGTGCTGCTGGGCGACCACGGCTTCGCGCCGCGCACGGCCTTCGCCAGTGAATTCAACGAACGGCTGCGGCGCAAGCTGCTGCCCGGCACGCCCGAGACCGTGGACGCCTCGGCGCTGTTCTCGCTGGCGTTTCCGCGCCGCATCGATGGCGCCTGGCTGGCCGCGCTCGACGAGCCGCTGCTGCAGCGCCTGGCGGCGCAGCTGTCCGACCCGGACGACCCGCGCACGCCGCCCTGGCAGAGCATCGTGCTCGACGCCATCACCTACTGCGCCGGCCAGATCCAGGCCAACGGCTTCGCGCCCGAACTGCGCCTGCGCATGGGCGAGAAGACGCGTGCCGACCGCGCGTTCCACTTCCTCGTCAGCGACGTGGACCAGCTGGCGCGGGCCGTGCGCCAGACCGCCTCGCAGGAGGCCGTGGATGCGGCCGCCCAGCAGCTGCGCGAGCGGCTGGAGGCCTGCCGCCAGGCCGTGAACGACGTCTACGCGCACCTGGAGGAGAACGGCATCTCGGTCGGCGTGGTGTTCCGGCTGCGCCAGCTGCGCGAGCGCATCGTGCGCGTGCGCGAGCTGCTGGACATGCTGCTGGGCGGCAAGCCGCTGGCCAGCGGCGCGCGCCTGATCGCACGCCTGGCCCAGGCCGAGCAGGACAAGAAGAGCCTGCGCGCGCTGGTCGCGGCCAACTCCTCGCTGCTGGCGGCCAAGGTGGCCGAGCGCAGCGCCGAGACCGGCGAGCACTACATCACGCGCGACGTGCCGGCCTACTTCATGATGCTGCGCAAGGCCGCCGGTGGCGGCTTCCTGACCGGTTTCACGGTGCTGCTCAAGTTCAGCATCATGGCCATCGGCCTGTCGGCGTTCTGGGGCGGCTTCTGGGCTGGTGTGTCCTATGCCGCGAGCTTCGTGCTGATCCAGCTGCTGCACTGCACGCTGGCCACCAAGCAGCCGGCCATGACGGCACCGGCCATGGCGGCCAAGCTCAGGGACCTGAGCGGCGAGGCGGTGACCCGCTTCGTCGACGAGATCACCCACCTCACGCGCTCGCAGGTGGCGGCCGTGCTCGGCAACGTGCTGGTGGTGGTGCCGGCCGTGGTCGGCATCAGCCTGCTCATGCTGCACACGCTGGGCCATCCGATGATCGACGCCCAGGGCGCGCAGTACGTGCTGCATGCGCTGGACCTGCGCGGCCCCACGGCGCTGTTCGCGGCCTTCACGGGCGTGCTGCTGTTCGCCGCCAGCCTGGTCGGCGGCTGGGCCGAGAACTGGTTCGTGCTGCACCGGCTGGATTCGGCGCTGCGCTACAACCCGCGCATCACGCGCCTCCTTGGCGCGGGGCGCGCGGCGCGCTGGGCCGGCTTCATGCGCGAGAACATCTCGGGCCTGGCGTCCAACGTCACGCTGGGCTTCATGTTGGGCCTGGTGCCGGCCTTCCTGGGCTTCTTCGGGATCGCGCTGGACGTGCGCCACGTCACGCTGTCCTCGGGCCAGCTGGCCGCGGCGGCGGCCTCGCTGGGGCCGGCCGTGCTGCGCATGGAGGCCTTCTGGTGGTGCGTGGCCGCGATCCCGGTCATCGGCATGCTCAACGTGGCGGTGAGCTTCTACCTCGCGTTCCGCGTGGCGGCGCGCGCACACAACGTGAGCGGTGTGGACCGCGCGCGCATCTACGCCGCCATCCGCGCGCGGCTGCGGCGCCGGCCGCTGCAATTCTTCCTGCCCGTGCTGCGGCCCGCCGCCACGGACACCCCCGACAACGACACCCCAAGGAGACCCCCATCCGATGCAGGATCTGCTGACCTTCTGGAACGCTGACGGAGCCAGCGCCAGCCTGCCCACGCTGGCCTGGTCCCTGGTGCTGGCCTGCGCGGCCGCGGCCGGCTACCTGGTGCAGCGCCACAGCGGCCTGCCCAAGGTGGCGGGCTACTCGGTGGTTGGCGCCATCGCCGGCTTCTTCGGTTTTGCCGATGCGGCCTGGCCGCTGACCGGCAACGCGCTGTTCCTGCTGGAGATCGCGATCGCCGTGGTGCTGTTCGAAGCCGGCGCGCGCATCTCGCTGCGCTGGTTCCAGCACAACCCCATGGTGCTGGTGCAGTCCCTGGTCGAGACCGTGCTGACCTTCATCGCCGTGTACTGGCTGCTGCGCCAATTCGACCTGGCGCCCATCGCCGCGCAGGCCCTGGCCATCGTGGCGGTGGTGGCCTCGCCCGCCGTGCTCACGCGCGTGGTGATGGACACGCATGCGGCCGGCCCGGTGACCGAGCGCGCCATCGCACTCTCCACGCTGTCCACGCTGTATGCGCTGACCATCGGCAGCGCGCTGGCCGGCCTCATCGAGGCCGGCGAGAACACGGGCGTGCTGGAGACCATCGCACCGCTGTTCAAGCTGCTGGGCCTGTCGCTGGCCGTGGCCGCGCTGCTGGGCCTGGCCATCCGCACGGCACTGCGCGTGATGAGCCCGACCAGCGAGAACACCTCCATGCTGCTGCTCGCGCTGATCGCGGCCAGCACGGCGCTGGCCACGCTGGTGGGCGGCTCGGCCGCGCTGTCGGCGCTGCTGGCCGGCCTCTTGCTCAAGCAACTCAACCCACGGCCCTGGATCTGGCCGCGCCAACTCGGCACGGCAGCCTCGATGCTGACCATGCTGATGTTCGTGCTGGTCTCCACCGTGGCGGCCGGCACGGTCTGGACCGCGGCCGGCGCAGCCCTGGTGCTGGGCGTGGTGGCCGTGCGCCTGCTGGCCAAGGTGCTGGGCACGGTGCTGGCCAGCCCGGGCAGCGGTCTGCGGTTGTCGCAGGCGCTGTGGACGGGCTGCGCGATGTCGCCCATGTCCTCCGTCGCGCTGCTGCTGGCCTCGCAGTTCGCGCTGGCTTCCCAGGCGCACGGCGCGGTCATCACGGGCGTGGCCCTGCCCTGCATCCTGTTGATGGAAGTGGTCGGCGCCGTGATCGCCACGGTGGCGCTGCGGCGCGCCGGCGAGAGCGGGCGCGACCACGCACGCGAGGCCGGCGACAGCGGCCGGGGAGCATTGGAATGACCGCGATTGGCCTGGAACCCTTCGGCCGCTCGGCGGCCCTGTCGCTGGGCGTGGAACTGGAACTGCAGCTCGTCAACACGCACAACTACGACCTTGCGCCCTATGCCGAGGACATGCTGCGCCTGATGGCCGGCCGCCGGCTTCCGGGATCGGTGGTGCCGGAGATGACCTCCAGCATGATCGAGATCTCCACCGGCGTGTGCACCAGCGCCGGCCAGGCGCTGGACGAGCTCACGCAGCTGCGCGACGCGCTCGTCGCCTGCGCCGACAAGCTCAACATCGCCATCCTGGGGGGCGGCACGCACGCCTTCCAGCAATGGCACCAGCAGCGCATCTACGACAAGCCGCGCTTTCGCGAGCTCTCGGCGCTGTACGGCTACCTGTCCAAGCAGTTCACCATCTTCGGTCAGCACGTGCACATCGGCTGCCCCGATGCCGACACCGCGCTGGTCACGCTGCACCAGATGTCGCGCTACATCCCGCATTGCATCGCGCTGTCGGCCTCCTCGCCCTACGTGCAGGGGCAGGACACGGCCTTCGACTCGGCGCGGCTGAACTCGGTGTTCGCGTTCCCGCTGTCGGGCCGCGCGCCGTTCGCGCTGACCTGGGATGCCTTCGAGGACTACTTCGCCAAGATGACGCGCACCGGCGTCGTCAAGAGCATGAAGGACTTCTACTGGGACATCCGGCCCAAGCCCGAGTACGGCACGATCGAGATCCGCGTGTTCGACACGCCGCTCACGGTGCAGCGCGCCGCCGCACTGGCCGCCTACGTGCAGAGCCTGGCCGCCTGGTGCATGCACGACAAGCCCTTCGTACCGACCGACGACGACTACCTGGTCTACACCTACAACCGCTTCCAGGCCTGCCGCTTCGGTCTGGATGCGGTCTACGTGGACCCGGCCACGGGCGAGCACATGGCGCTGCGCGAGCACATCCTGGCCACCATGGACCGCATCGCGCCGCACGCCCGCGAACTCGGCGCCGAGAACGGACTGGCACTGCTGCGCGCCGACGTGCAGGCCAGCCGCAACGACGCGCGCTGGCTGCGCGAGCGGCAGGGTGAGGAGCGGCTGCTGGCCGAAGTCGTGCGCCAGGCCGCCGAGCGCTTCCGAAAAGGCTGACATGGGGGAGTTCGACCTCATCGAGCGCTTCTTCAAGCGGCCTGTGCAGCGCGCTGCGCTGGGCGTGGGCGACGACTGCGCGTTGCTGCAGCCCGCCCCCGGCATGCAGCTGGCCGTCTCCAGCGACATGCTGGTCGAGGGCCGGCACTTCCTGTCCACCGTGGACCCGCGGGCGCTGGGCCACAAGGCGCTGGCCGTGAACCTGTCTGACCTGGCGGCCTGCGGCGCGAAGCCTCTGGCCTTCACGCTGGCACTGGCCCTGCCCGCAGCCGATGCGGCCTGGCTGGGGCCATTCTCCGAAGGCCTGCTCGCGCTGGCCGATGCGCACGGCTGCGAGCTCGTGGGCGGCGACACCACGCGCGGCCCGCTCAACATCTGCATCACCGTGTTCGGCGAAGTCCCGCGCGGCCAGGCCCTGCTGCGCTCGGGCGCGCGGGCCGGCGACGACATCTACGTGAGCGGCACGGTCGGCGATGCGCGGCTCGCGCTCGAGGTGTTCCGCGGCAGCCTGGCCATGCCGCAGCAGGTGTTCACGCAGGCGCGCGCGCGCATGGAGATGCCCACGCCGCGCGTGGCGCTGGGCCTGGCGCTGCGCGGCGTGGCCACGGCGGCCGCGGACGTCAGCGACGGCCTGCTCGGCGACCTCGGCCATGTACTCAAGGCGTCCAGCCTGGGCGCGCGCATCGAGGCACCCGCCGCGCTGGGCCTGATGGGCTGCGCCGACGCCCCCCTCTCACCGGCCCAGCGGCTGGACTTCGCGCTGGCCGGCGGCGACGACTACGAGCTCGTGTTCACGGCGCCGCCGTCGGCGCGCGGTCAGGTCAAGGGCGCGGTCGCCCAGGCCCAGGTGCAGGTCACGCGCATCGGCAGCACCACGGCCGCGCCTGGCGTGCAGGTCGTCGATGCCCAGGGCCAGCCGCTGGACCAGCGCTTCGGCTCCTTCGACCACTTCGGCTGACCCCATGCAACGCCGCCTGCTGCTGCTGGCCCTGCCGCTGGGTGCCGCGGCCTGCACCAGCCCGCCACAGACGCGCGGCAGCGCGCGCGGCGAGCCGGCCTCGGCCGGCGAGGCCGTGCAGTCGGACACCAACCGCATGGCCACGCTGGCCATGCGCGACAACCTGGCCAGCCTGATGCTGCTGGCCGACAAGCTGTACCGGCGCAACCCGGCCGAATGGCGCCGCGCCGGCCAGGCCAGCCGCGAAGCCGCGCTCGACAACCTGGCCGCGGCCATCCGCATGGCCCAGCCCCCGGCCTCGCTGCAGGGCAGGCGCGACATCGCCGCCATGGCGCTGGCACTGCAGCCCGACTTCGTGGGGGACCGCGTGAACGCCTTCGTCTACGCCACGGCCGACATGCTGATCACGGCCCACGGCGGCAAGACCAGCTTCAATCTGCTCGATGGCCTGGAGCCGCAGCTGCTGCACAACGCGGCGCGCAACGTCGAGGCCGCCGCCTGGCTGCTGGCCCAGCGCCGCAACAGCGCCGGCCAGCCCCTGCTGCTGGCCGACGAGATCAACGCCGCGGAGCGCAACCTGAGCTTCGAGCGCGAATTCGGCAAGATCATCGGCCGGCTCGACCTGCTGGCGGCCTACCTGACCGAGAAGCTGCGGCGCGCCGCCATCGGCTATGTGCAGAGCCTGCTGGGCGGCCAGTTCTTCCAGTTCCTGCCGGTGCGCTGAGCCCGCAGGGCGGTGGGCGACAATCCCGCCCCATGTTTGCCCCGCTCCAGAACGACCAGTTCCTGCGCGCCTGCCTGCGCCAGGCCACCGACCACACGCCGATCTGGCTGATGCGCCAGGCGGGCCGCTACCTGCCCGAGTACCGCGCCACGCGCGCCAGGGCCGGCAGCTTCATGGGGCTGGCCACCAACCCGGACTACGCGACCGAGGTCACGCTGCAGCCCCTGGAGCGGTACCCGCTGGACGCCGCCATCCTGTTCAGCGACATCCTGACCGTGCCCGACGCCATGGGCCTGGGCCTGTCGTTCGCGCTGGGCGAAGGCCCGCGCTTCGCCACGCCGGTGCGCGACGAGGCGGCGGTGGCCCAACTCGCGGTGCCGGACATGGACAAGCTGCGCTACGTGTTCGACGCGGTCACCTCCATCCGCCGCGCGCTCAACGGCCGCGTGCCGCTGATCGGCTTTTCCGGCAGCCCCTGGACGCTGGCCTGCTACATGGTGGAAGGCCAGGGCTCGGACGACTACCGCCTGGTCAAGAGCATGCTGTACGGCCGGCCCGACCTCCTGCACCGCATGCTGCAGATCAATGCCACGGCGGTGGCCGCCTACCTGAACGCCCAGATCGAGGCCGGGGCCCAGGCCGTGATGCTGTTCGACAGCTGGGGCGGCGTGTTGGCGGACGGCGCGTTCCAGGAGTTCAGCCTGGCCTACACGCAGCAGGTGCTGCGCCAGCTCAAGACCACGCACGACGGCCAGACCATCCCGCGCATCGTGTTCACCAAGGGTGGCGGCGTCTGGCTGGACCAGATGGCCGAACTCGACTGCGAGGTGCTGGGCCTGGACTGGACCGTGAACCTGGGCCAGGCGCGCGCGCGCGTCGGCAACCGCAAGGCACTGCAGGGCAACCTCGATCCCAACGTGCTGTTCGCGCCGCCGCAGGCTGTGGCCGCCGAGGCCCGCCGCGTGCTGGACAGCTTCGGCCCACCGCACCAGGGCCCGGGGCAGGGGCCGACGCAGATCTTCAACCTGGGCCACGGCATCAGTCAGCACACGCCGCCCGAGCATGTGACAGCCCTGGTGGAAGCCGTCCACAGCCACTCGCGCCAGCTGCGCCACTGACACATTCTTGGGGCTTTGCATACACGTCGCCGGCTGCGAAAGAGTTGGCACCGGCTTCCACTTATGCACAAAAACGGTGATGCGGCGCGGCAGGCCCTGCCTCAGCAGGTACTGCCTTCCTCTCGCGCTGAAATCCATGCAAGTTGTTGATTTATAAAGAATCTGTCTTTTGCATGATTTGCGGGCAATGGACCGCGAAGCCTTGACTGACAAGGGATTGCGAAAGCCCAAGGCCAGCTATCAACAAAGTTATCCACAGATTCCTGGGATGACTTTCAAATAACTTCTGAATCAACAACTTAAGGGCATAACCTTGAGTTCACATCAACAACCCAGGTTAGTGCGCGCCTAGCATGCTTTTCACCGTTTCCGTGGTCGTGCAACTGCCGGCGCACAGTGCGCTGGCCGGCCCGCTGAGCTACAGCTGCGACCAGGCGCTGGAGCCCGGCACGCTGGTGCGGGTGCCGCTGGGCCGGCGCGAAACCCTGGGCGTGGTCTGGGATGCTGCGCCGCAGCCGGAAGGCGCCCAGCTGAAACCCGTGGCCAGCGTGCTGGAAGGCATCGCCCCGCTGGGGGCGGCCTGGCGCCAGCTGGTGGGCTTTGCCGCCGGCTACTACCAGCGTGCGCTGGGCGAGGTGGCGCTGGCCGCACTGCCACCGCAGCTGCGCGAGCTGGACGCCGTGCAATGGCAGCGCCGTCTCCAGCGCAAGAGCCGCAAGGCCGCGGCCGCCGCTGAAGCCCAGGCGCCGCCGCCCGAGCCGACCGAGGAGCAAGCGCAGGCGCTGGCGCGCATCCAGGCCGAGGACGGCCCGTTCCTTTTGTACGGCAGCACCGGCAGCGGCAAAACCGAGGTCTACCTGCGCGCCGTGCAGGAAGCCGTGGTGGCCGATCCGCACGCCCAGGCACTGGTCATGGTGCCCGAGATCAACCTCACGCCGCAGCTGGAGGAGCGCTTCGTGGCCCGCTTCGCGCCAGCATTTGGCCGCCACGCGCTGGTCTCCATGCACAGCGGCATGACGCCCGCCCAGCGCCTGGCCAGCTGGCTCGCGGCCCACACCGGCAGCGCCCGCATCGTGCTGGGCACGCGCATGGCGGTGTTCGCTTCGATGCCGGGGCTGCGTCTGGTCGTCGTCGACGAGGAGCACGATCCCAGCTACAAGCAGCAGGAAGGCGCGCGCTACTCGGCGCGCGATCTGGCCATCTACCGCGGCCGCCTGGAAAGCCGGCACAGCGGCCAGCCCTGCCGCGTGCTGCTGGGTTCGGCCACGCCCTCGCTGGAAAGCTGGCACCACAGCCGCCCGACGGCCGAAGGCGGCAAGTACCAGCGCCTCGCCATGCCCAGCCGCGTCGGCGCCGGCCGGCTGCCGGCCGTGCGCCTGGTGGACATGGGCCAACAGCCGCGCAACACCCAGCTGGCACCGCAGTTGATGGCCGCCATCGGCGCACGCATCGCGCGCGGCGAACAGGCCATGCTGCTGCTGAACCGGCGCGGCTACGCCCCGGTGCTGGCCTGCGGCAGCTGCGACTGGAAGAGCCTGTGCCCGCATTGCAGCGCCTACCGCGTGTTCCACAAGATCGACCGCTCGCTGCGCTGCCACCACTGCGGCTTTGCCGAGCGCGTGCCGCGCGCGTGCCCCGAGTGCGGCGACGTGGACCTGGCACCCGTGGGCCGCGGCACCGAGCGGCTCGAAGAGCATCTCGGGCAGTTGTTCGAGGGCATGGAGCGCCCCGGCGCCGAGGGCGAGGACCGGCGCGTGCGCGTGCTGCGCATCGACGCCGACAGCACGCGCCACAAGGGCGCGCTCGAGGAGCAACTGGCACAGGTGCATGCCGGCGCGGTCGACGTGCTGGTCGGCACGCAGATGATCGCCAAGGGCCACGACTTTCGCCGCATCACGCTGGTGGCCGCCGTGAACCCGGACGGTGCGTTGTTCTCGAGCGACTTCCGAGCGCCCGAGCGCCTGTTCGCGCTGCTCATGCAGGCGGCCGGGCGGGCCGGCCGCGACGCCAGCCAGGGCGCGGCGAGCGAGATGTGGGTCCAGACCGCCCATCCGCAGCACGCACTGTTCGCGGCACTGCGCCGGCACGACTACCCGGCGTTCGCGGACGGTCAGTTGGCCGAGCGCATGCAGGCCGCCATGCCGCCGTTCAGCTTCCAGGCCCTGGTGCGGGCCGATGCGCGCACGCAGCAGGCGGCCCAGGCGTTTCTGACGCAGGCCAGCAGCGCGGCGACGGAGTTGCCAGGCGCCGACCAGGTGCTGGTGTACCCCGCCGTGCCGACCGCAGTGCAGCGCGTGGCCAATGTGGAGCGGGCGCAGATGCTGGTTGAAAGCGCCTCGCGCAGCGCGTTGCAGCAGTTCCTCGCGGCCTGGCAGGCGGTGCTGCACAGCACGCGGCGCGATGGCGGCATCGAGGGCGTGCTGCGCTGGGCCATCGATGTCGACCCGCTGATGGTCTAGGGCCTGTTGACGCTACGGACGTGCCCCCCCCCACCCGTAGCGTCCACAAGCCCTAGACCGCCACGCGGCCGATCAGGTCGCGCGCGAAGCGGTTGCGGTTCGCGGCGAACCACTCGGGCGTGTAACGCGCCGCGATGGTGCGCGCGGCCTCACCCAGGGCCGGCGCGTGCAGCAAACGCCGCAGCGCCTCGCGCGCATTGCATTCGGCAGGATTCCAGAGCGCGGCAGCGCCGCAGGCCGCCACGCGCTGTGCCACCTTGAGCTTCTCGAAATCGGCCGGCAGGATCAGCTGCGGCTTGCCGGCCAGCAGGCAGTGGCTGACCAGCGCGGTCGAGCCCTGGTTGATGACAGCGTCGGCATCCGCCAGCACGCGGCCCAGGTGCAAGGGTTGGCGCAGCACGCGCACCGATGTGTGGCGGTAGCGCGCCAGCATCTCGTCCGGCGCGTCGCGCCAGACGCACAGCGTGACCGCATCCGACAGTTGCAGTTCGTCCAGCAGTGCGCTGGCACCGGCGCCGGTGCGCAGGTGCGCGAACACGCGGCGGCGCTGCCAGCTTTCCGGCCAGGGCGCGTCGACGGTCTCGTGGTGGCTGGCCAGGGGGCCCACCCACAGGCCCTCGTGGCGCGGGCCATAGGGATCGGTTTCGGGAATGCACTCGAACACCCGACGCGGGTGGCGCAGGATCAGGGCCAGCGAACTCGCGTGCGGACCACCGAAGCGCTGCCCGACCTGGGCGATGGTCTCCGACAGCCGCTCCACGCGCTCGGCCGTGCGCTGGCCCAGAGACGATGCGGCGCGCACGCCCGCGTAGGGCGGGCAATCGGGCGGCGGCGCGTCGAAACCATTGGTGAGCTGGAAGGCGGGCAGGCCCAGCAACTGGCTGGTCAGCTGCGCGGCCGGCGCATAGTCCAGCACCACGCATTCGGGCGCCAGCATGTCGATGATGCGGGTCCAGCCATCGACGGCCGCCAACAGCCGGCCCGCATCGCCGAAGCCGCTGGCCAGCAGCACATCGGCAAAGGAGTCGGCGCGAAAGTCCGGGCCGAAGGTCTGTTGCTCCAGCACTGGCGCCTCCTCCCGGCGCTGCGACAGCGCAGCAAGGGCCGGCGCATGGCGCTGGCTGCGCGGCACCACCCAGACCGGCTCGCCGCCTTGCTGTTCCACCATGCGCGCGACGGCCAGCAGCCGCGACAGGCGCCCGAAATTGCGGCCATGCTCCCAGGCCAGCAAGACGCGCGGACGGCGCCGCTCTGCGACCCAGGCGGGGCGTTTCTGGACGGCATCGTCCCCACAAAGCGCAGCTGAGATGGCCATGGCATCCACTCCAGACTCATGTTGTTACATTTATCGAAATGTATGCATTGCATGCAGACAGCACAAGCAGTGCGCGACGGTGAAGCGGCTTTGTGTGAAGTGTTACCGTCCCTGGCCCAGAGCGCGCAGCCAGCCCAGGCCCGCGCTGGTTCCGCTCGCAGGTCGGTATTCACAACCGACCCAGCCCGCATAGTCCAGTGCGTCCAGCACGCCGAAGAGGTGTGGGTAGTTCAGCTCGCCCGTGTCGGGTTCGTGGCGCGCCGGCACGCCGGCGATCTGGATGTGCCCCACGCGCCCGGTCGGCAGGTAGCGGCGCAGCTTGGTCTCCAGGTCGCCTTCGACGATCTGGCAGTGGTACAGGTCCATCTGCACCGCCAGACCGGCGCCGCCCACGGCTTCGACGACGGCATGCGCCTGGTCCTGGCGCTGCAGGAAGTAGCCGGGCATGTCGCGGCCGTTGATGGGTTCGATCAGCACCGTGCGGCCGGCCGCCTGCGCCTCACCTGCGGCCCAGGACAGGTTGGCGCAATAGGTATCGTGCATGCGTGCGCGGTCGGCGTCGGGCGCCACCAGGCCCGCCATCACGTGCAGGCGCGGGCATTGCAGCGCCTCGGCATAGGCCAGCGCGCGCGCGAAGCCGCTGCGGAATTCCTGCTCGCGGCCCGGCAATGCGGCGATGCCGCGCTCGCCCGCCGCGAAGTCGCCGGGCGGCGCGTTGAACAGCACCTGCGACAGGCCGGCACCGTGCAGCCGCGCGGCGATCTCGCCGGCCGCGAATGCATAGGGGAACAGGAACTCGACGCCGCGAAAGCCGTCCTGTGCCGCTGCCGCGAAGCGGTCCAGGAAATCGTGCTCGTTGTACATCATGCTGAGGTTGGCGGCGAAGCGGGGCATAGGGTGTCTCCAATGGAAATCGTGGCGCGCGTCTTGTACCACTGGCCGGCCTCGGCTTAACAGCGGCGGCGCTGCACCGCATAATGGCGCCCCAGGACGGACCGCCCTACGGCCACGCACTGGCTGCGCCAAGGGCCCGCCCTGCCGCCGCAATGCAAGAACACCGCCCATCGTCCATCCTGTCCGGCCCCTTCGCGGGCCAGCCCAGCCGTCGACTGCAGCCCCGCAACGCGCTGCGCTGGCCGGTCACCATCCTGGTCTCCGGAGGCAACGAACGCCGCGGCACGACCGTGGATCTCAGCGCCGAGGGCCTGTCGCTCTCCACCGACCGGCCGATCGCGCCGGGCTCGCGCTGCACGCTGCTGCTGCGCCCCAGGCCCGACGAAGACTGGCTCAAGCTGGAGGTCAAAGCGGTGTACTCGTCCTATACAGCGCCGGGTGACTTCCGCATCGGCATGGCCTTCCTGCCGCAGGACGCAGAGGGCCGAGACCGGCTGCGCGCCGTCGCCACGGCTCGCGCCTGAGAAGGCTGCGGCCTCGCGCCCGGCGTCTACGCGGGTGCTTGCGGCAGGCGCACCACGGCGTCCAGCCCCAGCACCTGCCCGTCCGCGGCGAGGCGGTTGTCCAGCGCGATCTCGCCCTCCAGCGTCTGCACGATCTCGCGGCAGATCGCCAGGCCCAGACCCGAGCCACGCGCCACGTCGCCCGCCGCGAACGGCGTGAACAGGCGCTGGCGCAGTTCGGCCGAGATGCCCGGCCCGCCGTCGGCCACGCGCAGCAGCGCCGACCCGGCCTGCGGCCGCACCTGCACCAGCAGCGCTGCCCCGGGCGGGCTCAGGCGAATGGCGTTGTGCAGCAGGTTGCGCGTGAGTTCCTGCAGCATCCAGCGGTGCGCCCGCACCGGCGTGGGCTGCACCTCGAGCGAGAAGTCCAGGCCCTTGTCGGCCAGCAGCGGCGACAGGTCCAGCGCCACGTCGCGCACCGCCTCGGCCAGGTCGATGCGTTCGAACTCGGGCCGCTGGCGCAGCTGCTCCACCTTGGCCAGCGACAGCATCTGGTTGGCCAGCACGGTGGCGCGTTCGACGGTGGCGCCGATCTCGGCCAGCGCCTGCGGCGCCGGTGCGTCGCCGCGCCGGGCCGATTGCACCTGGGTCTTGAGCACGGCCAGGGGCGTGCGCAATTGATGGGCCGCATCGCGCACGAAGCGCTTCTGGTGGTCCAGCAGGCGCTGCAGCCGGTCCATGACGGCGGTCATCGCGTCGATGAGCGGCGCCAGCTCGCGCGGCGCATCGGGCGCCCGGATCGGCGACAGGTCGTCGGCCGCGCGCGCCTCGATGGCCTGGCCCAGCGCGCGCACCGGTCGCGTGGCGCGCTGCACCACGAACACGGTGGCGCCGGCCACCACGGCCAGCAGCAGCAGCTGGCGCCACAGCATGTCCAGCAGCAGCCGGCGCGCCAGCGTCTCGCGCAGTTCCAGCGTCTCGGCCACCTGCACCACCGCCATGCCGCGGCCGCGCTCGCTGGCCACGGGCTGCAGCAGCACGGCCACGCGCACCGGCAGGTTGCGGAAGCGGTCGTCGTAGAAGTCCACCAGCGCCGCATAGGGCGGGCGCGCCGGCAGCTGGCCGCGCCAGAACGGCAGCTCGGCGAAGCCCGAGATCATCTCGCCGTCGCGGCGCGAGACGCGGTAGTACATGCGGCTCTGGTTGTCGGCCTCGAAGGCCTCCAGCGCCGAGAACGGCACGGTGGCGCGCAGTTCGGCCAGCTCGTCATAGCCCTGCACGTCGAGCTGCTCGCCGATGGTCTTGGCCGAGGCCAGCAGCGTGCGGTCGTAGGCCGTGGTGGCGGCCGCCAGCGCCTGGCGGTAGACGCTGATGCTGTTGAGCACGATGAACAGCGTGAGCGGCAGCAACAGGCCCAGCAGCAGCCGGAAACGCAGCGAGGTGCGGGCCATCAATCGGGCTTGAGCAGGTAGCCCAGGCCGCGCAGCGTGACCAGGCTGGCGCCGCTGCCGGCCAGCTTCTTGCGCAGCCGGTAGGCCACGACCTCGATGGCCTCGGCCTGCACCTCGGCCTCGCCCGGGAACACCAGCGCGAACAGGCGCTCCTTGGCCACGGCGTGGCCGGGCCTGGCCATCAGCGCCCGCAGCAGCGCGGCCTCGCGCGGCGTGAGTTCCAGCACCTCGCCCCGCAGGTAGATCGCGCCGCTGGCCGGGTCCAGCCGCAGCGCGCCGACCTCGGGCACGGGCTCGTCCGCACCGCCCTGGCGCCGGCGCAGCGCACGCAGCCGCGCTTCCAGCTCGTCCAGGTCGAAGGGCTTGGGCAGGTAGTCGTCGGCACCGGCGTTCAGGCCCAGCACGCGGTCGCCCACGGTGCCGCGCGCGGTCAGCAGCAGCACGGGTGTGCGCAGGCCGGCGGCACGCGCATCGGCCAGCACCTGCAGGCCGTCGCGGCCAGGCAGGCTCAGGTCCAGCGCGACCACGTCGGGGGCCAAAGCCTGCCATTGCGCGAGCGCCGCAGCGCCATCACCGCAGACGCGCACGTCGATCTGCTTGCGGCCCAGCGCACGCTGCAGCGTGGCCTGCATCGCGGGATCGTCTTCGACCAGCAGCAGCTTCATGGTTCTCGGTGTTTACCCCAGGCCGGTGGACAGCCAACTGACAGGAGCGCGGCGCATCATAGCCACGCCGTCAGCTTCCGGTCAGCCCATGGCCGGCCGCTTCTTTCACACACCCAACAGGAGACGCAAGCATGCGCCGCGACACCTTCCTCAAGTCCCTCGCCGCCCTCGCCGCCACGGGCGCCCTGCCCCTGCACGCGCTGGCCGCGCCCAACGTCAAGATGCTGATCCCCGCGAACCCGGGCGGCGGCTGGGACATCACCGGCCGTGCGCTTGGCAAGGCGCTCATGGATTCCAAGGCCGCCGACACGGTGAGCTTCGACAACAAGGGTGGCGCGGCCGGCGCGCTGGGCCTGGCCCAGTTCATCAACGGCTCCAAGAACGACGCCAACGCGCTCATGGTCATGGGCGCCGTGATGCTGGGCGGCATCATCACCGGCAAGCCGCCCGTGAACCTGTCGCAGGCCACGCCCATCGCCCGCCTGATCAGCGAATACAACGTCTTCGTGCTGCCGGCCAACTCGCCGTTCAAGACCATGGCCGACGTGGTGGCCCAGCTCAAGAAGGACCCCGGCAGCGTCAAATGGGGCGGCGGCTCGCGCGGCGCCACCGAGCACATCGCGGCGGCCATGATCGCCAGCCGCGTCGGCGTCGACCCCTCCAAGATCAACTACGTGGCCTTCCGTGGCGGCGGCGAGGCCACGGCCGCCATTCTGGGCGGCAACGTGAGCATCGGCGGCAGCGGCATGAGCGAGTTCGCGCCCTACATCGCCGACGGCAAGATGCGCGCCATCGGCGTCACCTCCGAGCAGCGCCTGCCCGGCGTCAACGTGCCCACGCTCAAGGAGCAGGGCATCGACGTGGTGATCGGCAACTGGCGCGGCGTCTACGGCGCGCCAGGCCTGTCGGCGCCGCAGCGCAAGGCGCTGACCGACATGGTGCTGACCGCGGTGAAGAGCGCATCCTGGCAGGAGGCGCTCAAGAAGAACGACTGGACTCCAGCCGTGCTCGCCGGCCCCGAGTTCGACAAGTTCGTCGACGACGAGTTCGCCTCGCTGCGCGCCATCATGGCCAAGTCCGGGATGGTCTGAGCCATGGCGGTGAGCGATCAACGCGGCCCGCAGACGCTGGTCGCCCTGGGCGTGCTGCTGACCGGCCTGGCCATGGGCTGGGGCGCGCTGGGCATCTCCTCGGACGCCGGCTACGGCGGCGTGGGCCCCAACTTCCTGCCCATGCTGTGCGCGGGCGCGCTGACGCTGTGCGGCGCCTTCCTGCTCTGGGAGGCGCGCAGCGGCGGATTCCGCGACATGGGGGACGACGCCGACCTGCCGCCGCCGAACTGGAGCGGCCTGGCCTGGATCTCGGCCGGCCTGCTGCTCAATGCGGCGCTGATCGAGCACCTGGGCTTCATCCTGGGCTGCACGCTGTGCTACGTGCTGGCCGTGCAGGGTCTGCGCCGCGCGGCCGGTCAGCCCGTGGCGGGCAGCGCGCGCACCTGGGCGACGGACCTCGTCACGGGCCTGCTGATCTCCGCGCCCGTGTACTGGATGTTCACGAAATTCCTGGCGATCAACCTGCCGGGCCTGACGGACACGGGCTGGATCTGACATGGACATCTTCAACGCCCTTCTGCAAGGCTTCAGCCAGGCCATCACCGTCAGCAACCTGCTGTGGTGCCTGGTCGGCTGCGCGCTCGGCACCGCCGTCGGCGTGCTGCCCGGCATCGGCCCGGCCGTGGCCGTGGCCATGCTGCTGCCCATCACGGGCAAGGTCGAGGTCACGGCCTCGATGATCTTCTTCGCCGGCATCTACTACGGTGCGATGTACGGCGGCTCCACCACCTCCATCCTGCTCAACACGCCGGGCGAGACCGCCTCCATGGTCACGGCACTGGAGGGCAACAAGATGGCCAAGAGCGGGCGTGCCGGCGCGGCGCTGGCGACGGCGGCGATCGGCTCCTTCGTGGCCGGCACCATCGCCACCATCGTCGTGACGCTGTTCGCGCCCAGCGTGGCCGAGTTCGCGGTCAAGCTCGGCCCGCCCGAGTACTTCATGCTCATGCTGCTGGCCTTCACCACCGTCAGCGCGGTGCTGGGCCAGAGCACGCTGCGCGGCATGGCCTCGCTGTTCATCGGCCTGGCCATCGGCTGCGTGGGCCTGGACCAGATCTCGGGCCAGGGCCGCTACGTGGGCAACATCCCCGAGTTGCTGGACGGCATCGAGATCGTGCTGGTGGCAGTGGGCCTGTTCGCGGTGGCCGAGGTGCTCTACGCCGTGCTGTACGAGGGCCGCGTCGTCGAGTCGCAGAACAAGCTCAGCCGCGTGCACATGAGCGCGCGCGACTGGAAGCGCTCGGTCCCGGCCTGGCTGCGCGGCACGGCCATCGGCACGCCCTTCGGCTGCATCCCTGCCGGCGGCACCGAGATCCCGACCTTCCTGTCCTACGCCACCGAGAAGAAGCTGGCCAAGGATCCGGCCGACAGGGCCGAGTTCGGCACCAAGGGCGCCATCGAAGGCGTGGCCGGCCCCGAGGCCGCCAACAACGCCACCGTGACGGCCGCGCTGATCCCGCTGCTGACGCTGGGCATCCCCACCAGCAACACCACGGCGATCCTGCTCGGCGCGTTCCAGAACTACGGCATCCAGCCCGGCCCACAGCTGTTCACCACCTCGGCCGCGCTGGTCTGGGCGCTGATCGCCTCGCTCTACATCGGCAACCTCATGCTGCTGGTGCTGAACCTGCCGCTGGTGGGCCTGTGGGTCAAGCTGCTCAAGATCCCCAAGCCGCAGCTGTACGCGGGCATCCTGATCTTCTCGACCGTGGGTGCCTACGGCATGCGCCAGAGCGCGTTCGACCTGTTCCTGCTGTTCGGCATCGGCCTCTTGGGCGTGGTGATGCGGCGCTACGCCTTCCCCACCGCGCCCGTGGTGGTCGGCATGATCCTGGGCCCGCTGGCCGAGGCGCAGCTGCGCAACGCCGTGTCCATCGGCGAAGGCAGCGCCATGGTGTTCCTGCAGCGGCCCATGTCGCTGGCGCTGCTGGTCGTGGTGCTGGCCGTGCTGGTGCTGCCGCGCGTGGTGCAGTGGATGGGGCGGCGCAAGGCGGCCTGAAATCCCCGCTCTCGCTGCGGGAAAAGCCGGCACCGTGCCCCCTGGCGGGCGTACGCTGCCGGCTTTTCCTTTTCCCAAGGAGCGAATGATGGAGACCAATCAACTGCACCGGGGCCGGCTGATCGACCACATCCAGCTGGTGGTACGCGACCTCGACGCCAGCCGGCGCTTCTACACCGCCGTGTTCGCGGTGCTGGAGATCCCGCTGGGCGGCACGGCCGAGGACTACTTCTGGGCCGACGAGCTGTTCGTCTCGACCGCCAGCAGCGAGGCAGCCCAGGGCGAGCTGACAGGACGCCACCACCTGGCCTTCCAGGCCAAGGACCGCGCCACCGTCGACGCCTTCCACAAGGCGGCACTGGCCCATGGCGGCCGCGACAACGGCGGCCCCGGCGAGCGGCCCTACCACCCGGGCTACTACGGCGCCTTCGTACTCGACCCGGACGGCAACAACATCGAGGCCGTGTTCCACGGCGAGGCGCAGCGCAACGTGCCCTCGGTGGTCGTCACGTTCTAGACAGGAACCGCGGGTTCCCACGGACTTGCATACCGTACCTCAGCGCTGACACTCGCAGCCCGCTGGCGCTGTGCCAGTGCACCGCTGAAGGTTTCATGACCCATCTCTCTGGAGCGCCCGCGCGGCGCCATCTGCTGCTCGGCCTGGCTTGCAGCGCCGTCTTCTGCGCCGCCCTGCCCGTCCTGGCGCAGGACTATCCCAACAAGCCCGTCGAACTCGTGGTCTCGGCCGCGGCCGGCGGCGGCACCGACGCCGTGGCACGCACTTTCTCCGAGGCCGCACGCACCCACTTCAGCCAGCCCATCGTCGTCGTCAACAAGCCCGGCGCGGCCAGTTCCATCGGCTTCACCGATGTGGCCCTGTCGAAGAAGGATGGCTACAAGATGGGCGTCATCAGCGTGAACCTGGCGATCCTGCCCGCGCTGAACCTGACCAAGGTGACGGTGGAGGACTACAGCTTCATCGCGCGCTTGAACAACGACCCCTCGGCCATCACGGTGGCAGCCGATGCGCCCTGGAAGAGCATCGAGGAGTTCCTGGCCGCGGCCAAGCAGGCGCCCGAGAAGATCCGCGTGGGCAACGCCGGCACCGGCGACGCCTGGCACGTGGCCGCGCTGGCACTGGAGGAAAAGACCGGCACGCGCTTCACGCACATCCCCTACCAGGGCGGCAATCCGGCCGTGCTGAGCCTGCTCGGCGGCCACCTCGATGCCGTGACCGTGAGCCCCGGCGAGGTCGCCCAGCACGTGGCCGCCGGCAAGCTGCGCGTGCTCGCCGTGATGGCCGATGCGCGCATGCCGGGCCTGTTCGCGAACACCCCCACGCTCAAGGAGCGCGGCATCGACCTGACCGTGGGTGCCTGGCGCGGCCTGGTCGTGCCCAAGGGCACGCCCGACGAGGTGGTGGCCAAGCTGCGCACCATGGCACGCGCCGCGGCGGCCGAGCCGGCCTTCCGCGAGACGCTGGAGCGCGCCAACCTGGGCTACTCGTACGCCGAGGGCGACCTGTTCCTCAAGCAGATCCTGGCGGACCGCGAGATGTTCAAGGGCATCCTGGCCAAGATCGACGTGAAGAAGTGACAGGTCTTCAGAGCAGTTGCGGGTTGCGCTGCCACACGGACCAGGTCAGCGCGGTGGCGAACGTCACCCAGACCAGGTAGGGCAGCAGCAGCAGGCCGGCGCTGCGCCGGATACGCCAGAAGCCGGCCAGCGTGGCCGCCAGCAGTACCCACAGCAGCACGATGTCGGCGAAGGCCGGCGCGCCGAGCCGCCAGCCGAAGAACAGCCAACTCCACAGCCCATTGGCCGCAAGCTGCGCCACGAACAGGCCCAGCGGCACGGCCGCGCCGCCCCAGCTGCGCTGGCGCCACACCTGCCAGGCAGCAACCGCCATCATGGCGTAGAGCAGCGTCCAGACCGGGCCGAACACGCTGGCGGGCGGGGCCCAGTCCGGCCGGTTCAGCTGTGCATAGAAGCCGGGCGCATCGCGCGAGGCCAGCGCGCCCAGCGCAGCCACCGCAAAGCACAGCAACAGCCAGCCCAGAAGTCCGAGCCAGGGGTGTCGGGTGCGCGCAGTTGGGGGTGGTGGCAAGGGCATCGCCCCATGATGCCTGCGGCGCCCGACGACGTCTGTAGGCGTGGCGCGCGGCTGCGGGCAGGCCCTCAGTGGTCGCGCAGGCGCTTGTAGCGGGCCAGCAGCCGTGCGCCCTTCGCGGCGATGCGGCGCGCAGCCGCTTCGGTGCGTGGCACCGGTTCGCCCCAGGCATGGGCCGATAACGCAAAGCGCGTGGGCTTGCCATGCGCATCGCGCAGCGGCGGAAGTTCGGCGCGGCCGTAGAAGCGCATGGCCCAGCTGCCCTTGCGGCGCATCTCCTCGGGCGTCATGTCGCGCACCAGCTTGGTCACGCCGGGCTTCAGGTGCGCGCCGTCGCTGCGCTTGAACGCGGCGCGGCCGGCCGGCGTGAGGCCGCCCTTGGGATCGCGCGTCTTCTGGCGCTTCGCCGCCTGCATGTTGTCGACCAGGTTGGGATAGGGGCGGCCGGCGGCGCGCGCATGCTTGCGAGCGGACGCCTTGGCCGCCGGGCTCAGCGGCTGGCGGTGCGTGCCGCGCGGCGCGGGCTGGTTCCAGGGTTCTTCATCGTGGTGGGCGCGTGCCATGGCCATGTTCCTCGTGCAATGCGATCGGCCCATGCTGCACCGCCGCGGCCGCCGTGAACGTGCGTCGGCGGCTGCGACGGCCGTGGGATGCCGCCGACGTGACAGCCGCGCCGGTGCGGGTAGCCAATGTGACACGGCCGCCGCGCAACGCTGCGCTAGGCTCGCGCACCGTCAACCCCAGAACGCCCAAACATGGATTTCAGCCTCTCGCCCTTGCAACAGGAACTGCAGGAGCGCACGCGCCGCTTCATCGCCGAAGAGGTGATTCCACTGGAGAAAGACCCGCGCCAGGACCACCACGGCCCGCACGAGGCGCTGCGCGACGAGCTCGTCGCGCGCGCCAAGCGTGCCGGCCTGCTGACGCCGCACGCATCGAAAGAGCACGGCGGCCTGGGCCTGTCGCACGTGGACAAGGCCATCGTGTTCGAGGAAGCCGGCTACTCGCCGCTGGGCCCGGTGGCGCTCAACATCCACGCGCCCGACGAAGGCAATGTGCACCTGATGGAAGTGGTGGCCACGGCCGCGCAGAAGACGCGCTGGCTGCAGCCGCTGATCGACGGCAGCGTGCGCTCGTGCTTCTGCATGACCGAGCCGCCGCCGGGTGCGGGCTCCGACCCGTCGATGATGCAGACCCTGGCCGTGCGCGACGGCGACGACTACGTCATCACCGGCACCAAGTGGTTCATCACGGGCGCCACGGGCGCGGGCTTCGCCATCATCATGGCGCGCATGGAAGACGGCAGCGCCACCATGTTCCTGGCCGACATGGCCCAGAAAGAGATCGTCATCGAGCGCCAGATCGACGCGCTGGACAGCTGCTTCACGGGCGGCCACGGCGTGGTGCGCTTCGACGGTCTGCGCGTGCCGGCCACCGACGTGCTGGGCGAGCTGGGCCAGGGCTTCCGCTACGCGCAGATCCGCCTGGCGCCCGCGCGCCTCACGCACTGCATGCGCTGGCTGGGCCAGGCGCGCCGCGCGCACGACGTGGCGAGCGAGTACGCCAAGACGCGCCAGGCCTTCGGCCAGCCGCTGGTGGAGCACGAGGGCGTGGGTTTCATGCTGGCCGACAACGAGATGGACCTGCACAGCGCGCGGCTGGCGATCTGGCACTGCGCCTGGGTGCTGGACCAGGGCGAGAAGGGCCGCCACGAATCCAGCGTGGCCAAGGTGCTGTGCTCCGAGGCCGAGTGGCGCGTGGTCGACCGCTCGGTGCAGATCCTGGGCGCCAGCGGCGTCTCGGACGAGACCATCGTCGCGCGCATCTTTCGCGACATGCGCGCCTTCCGCGTCTACGACGGCCCGAGCGAGGTGCACCGCTGGAGCATGGCCAAGACCATCGCGCGGCGCGGCCTGCGCTGAGCTGACCCGTCTGCGGGCGGCTACGGCCGTGCCGTCGCCTTCAGTTGCTCGACCAGCCGCTCGCGCAGCACCGCCAGGCCGCGGTCGTCGTCGGCCGCCTTGCGCGTCACCAGCGTGAGCTCCAGCACCGGCGCATTGCGCCCCAGTCGCAGCACGCGCACCGGATAGGCCGTGAGCAGGGTGCCGTCCAGCAGGTGGATGATGGCCACGCCCAGGCCGCCGCTGACCATGGCGACGATGGCCGGTGCCGAATCCAGCTCCAGCACGCCGCGCTTGTCGGGCACCAGCGACAGCACATGGCGGGCGGCCATCGCACCGGTGACGGTGTTGCGGTCGTAGCGGATCCAGTCGTGCCGGCGCAGCAGGGCCGTGGCACTGGACTCGGTGGCATCTGGCGGCGCGATCAGCACCAGCTCGCGCCGCGCCAGCGGCCACCAGCGCAGCTGCTCGCTGCCGCCCTTGGCCGGCATGGCCACCACGGCCGCATCGATCTGGCCGGCCTTGACGCCTGCGATCAGCGTGGCGCTGCGCCCGCGCACCGGCCGCACCGCGAGCCGCGGGTGCTGCGCGCGCAGCGCCGACAGCGTGCCGGGCAACAACGAAGGCAGCAGCGACTCGATCACGCCCAAGCGGAGCACGCCTTCGATCTCGATGCCGGGGCGCCGACGCAGGCCGTCGAGCCGCTGCAGCCCGCCGCGCATGGCGGCGGCGACATCGAACGCCGCCACGCGCGGGCGCACCTGTGGGCCGGAACGGTCGAACAGCGGCTGACCCAGGTACTGCTCGAGCTGCTTCATCTGCATGCTGACAGCACTTGGCGTGAGGTTCATCGCGGCCGCGGCACTGGCGAAGCTGCCCGTGCGCAGCACCGCATCGAGCGTGGAGAAAGCTTCGATCTTCATCAAATTCCTTGACGTTCCAATTCAACAATCATCGCTTTTTCTTGACGATGCTCAAACCTAGACTCATGGCCATCCCCACTGGAGACCGCATGAGCCAAGAGAACAAGCCAAGCGCCTGGTTGGCGCGCGACGCCGCGCAGGACCTGTCCTGGACCATCCACATGACTTCCGAGGAAGCCGCCGGCTTCGACGCCGCGCTGGCCCACGCCGAGGCCGCCGCCAAGCCGCTGCTGGCCATGACGCGCGCCGACTTCCCGCTGCCGCCGGCCTCGCGCGCCGTGCTGGAGCGCGCCATCGCCACCACCCAGGGCCGTTGGGGCATGTGCCTGCTCAAGGGCTTCGGCGTGGACCGCTGGACCGAAGCGCAGACCCGCCTGGCCTACTGGGGCATGGGCCTGCACATGGGCACGGCGCGCACGCAGAACCGCGCCAGCGAGATCATCAACGACGTGCGCGACACCGGCGCGGACTACAAGGTCAAGGGCGGCCGCGGCTACAACACCAACGCCGGACTGGACTTCCACCAGGACTCCTGCGACGTGGTGGCGCTGCTCTGCCGGCGCACCGCCAAGAGCGGCGGCACCAGCAAGGTGATCAGCTCGATCGCGCTGCGCGACGAGGTGGCCCGGCTGCGGCCCGACCTGGTGCCCGTGCTGCAGCAGGACTGGTACCACAGCTACCAGGGCACGCAGGACCCGGTGCAGCCGCCCTACTACCGCTGCCCCATCGTCGGCGACGACCCCGACTGGTTCTGCGCCCGCACCAACCGCAAGAACACCGACGCCGCGCAGCGCGACTTCGACGAGGTGCCGCGCCTGTCGACCGCCCAACGCGAGGTGCTCGACCTGCTGGACCAGCTCATGCCCAGCGACAAGCTCTGCTACTCGATGGAACTGGAGCAAGGCGACCTGCAGCTGCTCAACAACTACGTGACGCTGCACTCGCGCACGCCGTTCGAGGACTTCGACACGCCCGACCGCAAGCGCCACCTGCTGCGCCTGTGGCTGGCCGTGCCGTCCTCGCAGCCGCTGCCGCCGCAATGGGAGGAGTACTACGGTGATCGCCGTGCCGGCAGCGTGCGCGGCGGCGTGCGCGGCAGCGCCATCACGGCCGAGTTCCTGGCCTACGAGGAACGCCAGGCGGCCGATCTGGGCATGGCCTGGCGGCCCTGGCGCCCCCTGGTCACGCGCGACACCGCCAGCGCCTGAAGCACAGCGACAACGATTCCACGGAGTACGAGACATGCAACGACGCGAACTGCTGGGCGCCCTGGGTGGCATGCTGGCCCTGTCCACCACCACGGGCCTGCAGGCCCAGCCCGCCGTGACCCGGCTGCTGGTCGGCGCCACACCGGGCGGCGGCACCGACATCGTGGCACGTGCGCTGGCACAGGAACTCAGCACGCGCATGGGCCGCCAGTTCATCGTGGACAACCGGCCCGGTGCAGCCGGCAACATCGCGGCCCAGGCCGTGGCCAAGGCCCAACCCGACGGTGCCACGCTGCTGCTGAGCTACACCAGCCACGTCATCAACCCCTCGCTGTACGACAAGCTGCCGTTCGACACGGTGCGCGACTTCACGCCCATCGCGGGCGTGGCCTCGCTGCCCGGCATCCTGGTTGCCCACCCCGCGCTGCCGGCCAACACGCTGCCCGAGCTCATCGCGCTGGCCAAGGCCAAGCCGGGCAAGCTCAACATCGCGATCGCCGGCCTGGGCAGCTCCAACCACCTCGCCGGCGAGGTGCTCAAGCTCGACGCCGGCCTGCAGATCACCAGCGTGCCCTACAAGGGCACGGGGCCGGCGCTGCAGGAGGTCGTGGCCGGGCAGATCGAGCTCGTGATCTCGGGCGTGGCCAGCGTGCAGCAGTTGCTCAAGGCCGGCAAGGTCAAGGCGCTGGCCGTGACCAGCCTGCAGCGCGTGGCCGAGTTCCCGCAGGTGCCCACCATCGCCGAGACGCTGTCGGGCTTCGACTTCAGTTCCTGGTACGGGGTGTTCGGCCCAGCCGGCATGGACGCGGCCGAGACCCAGCGCCTGGCGCAGGCGGTGCAGGCGGCGCTGCAGTCGCCCGCGCTGCGCGAGCGCTTCCGCCACGAGGGCCTGATCGCGATGTCGCGCGGCCAAGCTGAGTTCGGCGCCTTCGTGCAGAGTGAGATTTCGCGCTGGGCCAAGATCGTCACCGCCACCGGCGCCAAAGCAGAATGACGACGCTGCGCGAACGCCTGGCCGAGCCCCGGCCGCTGCTGGTCCCCGGCGTCTACGACGCGCTGACCGCGCTGCTGGCCGAGCAGGCCGGATTCGAGGCGCTGTACCTGTCGGGCGGTGCCGTGGCCTACAGCCAGCTCGGCCGCTCCGACATCGGGCTGACGACGGCCAGCGAGACGGCCAACGTGCTAGCCCGCATCACCGACCGCGTCCGCTTGCCCGTCATCGTCGATGGCGACACCGGCTACGGCAATGCGCTCAATGTGCAGCGCACGGTGCGCGACTTCGAGCGCGCCGGTGCCGCCATGGTCCAGCTCGAAGACCAGGACTTTCCCAAACGCTGCGGCCACCTGGCCGGCAAGTCGCTGGTGTCCTCCGCCGAAATGCAGGGCAAGCTGCATGCCGCGCTGGATGCACGCCGCTCGCCCGAGACACTGATTCTGGCGCGCACCGATGCCGTGGCGGTCGAGGGCCTGGACGCCGCGTTCGAGCGTGCCGAAGCCTACCTGGCATGCGGCGTGGACGCGCTGTTCATCGAGGCGCTGCGCTCGCGCGAGCAGATGCAGCAGGCCTGCGCGCGTTTCGCCAGCCGCACGCCCATGCTCGCCAACATGGTCGAGGGCGGCCAGACGCCGATCGGCAGCGCCGGCGAACTCGGCGAGATCGGCTTTCGCATCGCCATCTTTCCGGGCGGCACCGCGCGCTTCGTCGCGGCCGGCCTGCAGCAGTACTTCGCCCAGCTGAAGGCCGACGGCAGCACGGCCGCGCTGCGCGAGCGCATGCTGGACTTCGACCAGCTCAACGGCGTGATCGGCACGCCCGAACTGCTGGCCCAGGGCCAGATCTACGCCGATCCCAACGCGCGCTGACGCAGCAGCAGCGCCTGGGCCAGCAGCCCACCACCGGCCCAACCCAGCATCAGCACGCCCAGCCAGACCGGCCCGTCCATGGGCACCAGGCTCACGGCGAAGCCGCCCACCGCGCCAGTCAGCTGCTGCATGAGCCCGGCCACGGCCGCCGCCGAGCCGGCCAGCGCCGGCACCAGGCCCACCGTGCCGATCAGCGTGGGCGGCAGCAGCAGGCCGTGGCCGATGCCCATGGCCAGCATGGGCAACGACAGCGCCAACGGATGGTGCAGGCCGGCCAGGCCCAGCACCAGCACCGTGACCAGCCCACTGAGCGTGACGGCCTGGCCCAGGTTCATGAGGAAGCGGTCGCTGCGGCCCGCATGCAGCAGCCGTTGCGTGAGCAGGTTGCCGACCACATAGGCCACCGGCGGCGTCATGATGTACAGGCCCATCTGCTGCGGTCCCACGCCGTAGCTGGCCAGCACCAGCGGCGCGCCGCCCAGAAAGGTATAGAAGGTGCCGGCCGTCATCGCGAGGATGCCCACGTACAGCACGAAGGAGCGCTCGCGCGCCAGCCGCGCATAGCCGCCCAGCAGCGTCGCCACGCTGGCGCCCCGGGCCTGCACGGGCGGCGGCGTGGCCGGCAGCCAGCGCCAGGCCGCCACCAGCAGCCCCGCAGCCAGCACGGCGATCAGCAGGAAATTGGCCTGCCAGCCCCAGCGCGCATGCACCTGCCCGCCCAGCAGCATGGCCGTGGGCGGGCACAGGCCCATCATCATGCCGATGAAGGCCATCACGCGCGTGCGCTCGGAGCCCGTGAAGAGGTCCTGCACCATGGCCCGGCCGATCACCATGCCGGCCGCGCAGCCCGCGCCCTGCATCACGCGCGCGAGGTTGAGCACGGCCAGGCTGGGCGCCAGCGCCGCGGCCAGCGAACCCGCCAGCGCGAGCAACAGGCCGGCCAGCAGCACGGGCTTGCGGCCGATGCGGTCGGACACCGCGCCGTAGACCAGCTGGAACACGCCGTAGGCCGCCACGTAGCCGCCAAAGCCCAGCTGCACCTGGGCCTGGCTCGCGCCGAACTCGGCCGGCCACTGCTGCATGGAGGGCAGGCAGATGGTCATGGCCAACAGGCCCAGGGCCAGTTGCGCGACGAGGTTGGCGGTGAGCCAGACCGGACGGACGGAAGCGGCGGGAAGAACAGGCATCGTGGGCGGCAGGCGAAGCCGCCGATGTTGCCCCAAGTCGGCCGCCGTGCCGGTCCATGCGCGGCGTCGGACACCGGGCTTCGCCAACGGCGTGCCGCACAACGCGCCGCGTCCTACAGCGCTGCGGTCCGTGCCGACCAGAATGAATCCATGGCGCGACAGCCCGCCGCGCACCACCGGAGGACACCATGCGACATACCGCTTCCCTTCCCGTGCTGTTCGCGGCCGTGGTCGGCCTGGCAGCCGCAGGCGCCCAGGCGCAGGACCTGGTCGTCAACGAAGGCCAGGATTCGATCCGTTTGACCGATGCGGCCTGCAGCAACGCGGCCGTGCTCCAGCGCATCGCCCCGGCCGAGCGCGCCCTGTTCCGCACCGCATCGGCCACGCTGCAGGGCCAGCGCTACACCGCCTGCTGGAGCCGCGTCTCCAGCGCCGTCTACATCGTCTACGAAGACGGCGACCAAGGCCTGGTGCCGGTGGCCAGGCTCAAGGTGCCGGTGGACATCTGAGGTCCGGCGCCACAGCGCGACACAACTACTTGCAAATGCGCTGCCGTTCGGTTCACGGCCTTGTCATAGTGGCTGCGGAGACTCGCCGCCCAACAACAAGGAGGAACGAAGATGCAGCCGCTGCCCCAGCGCCCTTTCATGCGCGCCACGTTGGCCACCCTGGCCGCATGCACCCTGCTCGTCGCCTGCGGCGGCGACAGTGACGACTACCCCACACTGAGCGGCGACAAACCCCTGGTGGTGGGCCACCGCGGCGCCAGCGGCTACCGCCCCGAGCACACGCTGGCCTCCTACCAGCTGGCCATCGACATGGGTGCGGACTTCATCGAGCCCGACCTCGTGGCCACCAAGGACGGCGTGCTCGTCGCGCGCCACGAGCCCAACATCACCAACACCACCGACGTCTCCACGCGCGCCGAGTTCGCCGACCGCAAGACCACCAAGGTGGTCGACGGCGTGTCCGAGGAAGGCTGGTTCGCGTCGGACTTCACGCTGGCCGAGCTCAAGACCCTGTTCGCCAAGCAGGCCAACGCCGCGCGCGACCAGAGCTACAACCAGCAGTTCCGCATCCCCACGCTGCAGGAGGTGCTGGACCTGGCCAAGTCCGAGAGCGCGCGCCTGGGCCGCACCATCGGCGTGATCCCCGAGACCAAGCACCCGACTTTCCACGTCAACCTGGGCCTCAAGCTGGAAGACCGGCTGCTCGACCTGCTGGCCACGTACGGCTACACGCAGAAGAGCTCGCCCGTGGTCGTGCAGTCCTTCGAGGTCTCCAACCTCAAGTACCTGCGCAGCAAGAGCCAGATCCGGCTGGTGCAGCTGGTCGACGGCGATTCGGTCGACAAGAACGGCCAGATGCAGCTGGTCGCGCCCTACGACAAGCCCTACGACTTTGCCGTGGCCGGCGACCCACGCACCTTCGCGAGCCTGCTGACGCCCGAGGGCCTGCGCGAGATCAAGACCTATGCCGACATGATCGGCCCCTGGAAGCCCTACCTGATCCCGACCAGGCAGGTCGACGCCAACAACGACGGCCAGCCCGACGACCTCAACGGCGACGGCAAGATCGACGAGCGCGACCGCGTGGTGATGCCCACCACCGACGTGATCAAGAACGCCCATGCCGTCGGGCTGATGGTCGTGCCCTACACCTTCCGCAACGAACTGCCCGGCCTGCCGTCCGACGACAAGGGCGACCCCGTGAACGAGTACAAGCGCTTCTACGCCGCTGGCGTGGACGGGCTGTTCAGCGACTTCCCGGACACTGCCGTCAAGGCCCGCTGAACGAGGGACATCAGATTCGCATCAGCCGCAGGGTGTAGCCTCGCGGCCGATGCGCATCCTGCTCCTCGAAGACGATCCCTCGCTCGGCAGTTCGCTGCAGTCCTGGCTGCAGCTGGACGGCTATGCCGTGGACTGGCTGCAGCGCGGCGACCAGGCCGCTGCCGCGCTGGCCACGCACGACTACCAGTGCGTGCTGCTCGACCGCGGCCTGCCCGGCCTGGACGGCGATGCGGTGCTGGCCGCGCTGCGCGGCCGCGGCGCACCGGCCGCCCTCGTGCCGGTGATCGTGATCACCGCGCGCGACACCCTGCCCGACCGCGTACAGGGCCTGGACCTGGGCGCCGACGACTACCTGGTCAAGCCCTTCGACCTGGAAGAACTGTCGGCCCGCATCCGCGCGCTGCTGCGGCGCGAGGCGCGTCAGGGCTCCACCGAGCTGCGCCACGGTCCCGTGGTGCTGGACACCGCGGCCAAGCGCGTGCTGCTGGACGGCGCGCCGCTGGCGCTCACCGCGCGCGAGTTCGCCGTGCTGCGCGCGCTGATGCGCCGGCCCGGCCAGATCCTCTCGCGCGCGCAGCTGGAAGAAGCGCTGTACGGCTGGGGCGAGGAGGTGGAGAGCAACGCCATCGAGGTGCACATCTACAACCTGCGCAAGAAGCTGGGCAGCGGCTTCATCACCACGGTGCGCAACCAGGGCTACGGGCTGGCCACACCGTGAAGGCTTCTTATTCGCTGCGGCGCCGGCTGCTGGCCTGGGTGCTGGGTGCCAGCGTCACGGCCTGGCTGGTGAGCCTGGCCATCGTGGTCGGCGTGGCCTGGCACGAGTCCAGCGCGGTGTTCGACGAAGCCCTCGAAGAGACGGCCCGGCTGGCCCTGGCGTTGGGCACCGATCCGCAGCAGCGCAGCGCCACGCCGCGCGCCGGCAGCGCGCTCGCGGGCGAGAGCCGGCTCAAGCTGTACTACCAGTTGGTCGATGCCGACGGCCGCGTGCGCAGCCGTGCCGAGGATGCGCCCGCGCAGCCGTTCGTGCGCGACGCCAAGCGGCGCGACTTCCACGCCAACGTGTGGATCGACGGCAGCTACTGGCGCGTCTATGTCGAACGCGATGCGCGCAGCGGCCTCACGGCCCAGGTCGGCCAGCCCTGGAAGGAGCGCGCGGACCTGCTGGAGGAGATGGCCGAGAAGCTGGCCTGGCCCATGCTGGGGCTGCTCGTGCTGCTGGGCACGGTCTGCTGGCTCGCGATCCGGCGCCAGCTGGCACCGCTGGAGCGCACGGCCGCCGGCATCGCCGCCAAGTCGCCGCAGGACCTCTCGCCCGTGGCCGATGCCGGCCAGCCGCGCGAGCTGCGGCCCATCCTCGACGCGCTGAACGCGCTGCTGGGACGGCTCGGCCAGGCACTGGAATCCGAACGCCGCTTCACGGCCGACGCCGCGCATGAACTGCGCACGCCGCTGGCCGCGCTGCGCATGCGCGTGCAACTGCTCGAACGCCAGCAGGCCGGCCCGGCCGAACCGCTGCGCGCGCTGCGCGAGGACGTGGACCGCTGCACGGCACTCGTCGAAAGCCTGCTCGCGCTGGCCCGGCTCGACCCGGCACAGGCCGCGCCGGCACGCCAGCGCGTGGACCTGGCCGCACTGTTCGACAGCCTGGACCGAAGCCCCGCCGAGGCCCGCGGCATCACCGTCACGCAGGCCGTGGACGCTGCTGCACTGCAGGCCGAGCCGGCGCTGCTGGCCAGCGCGCTGCGCAGCCTGCTGGACAACGCCGTGCGCTACGGCCGCCCCGGCGGCCGCGTGCACCTGAGCGCCACGCCGCGGCCGGATGGCGGCGTGCGCCTGGGCGTGGCCGACGACGGCCCCGGCGTGGCACTGGCCGACCGCGCGCGCCTGGGCGAGCGCTTCTTCCGCGTGCTGGGCTCGGGCCAGACCGGCAACGGCCTGGGCCTGTCCATCGTCGCGCGCACCGCGGCGCTGCATGGCGCCCGTCTGCACTTCGCGGACGGGCTGGACGGCGGGGGGCTGGCGGTGCTGCTGGACTTCCCGCCCCGTCAGGGCAGCAGCGCGTAGCGGTAGCGCGCGGGCGCATCGCCCGAGGCGGAGAAGTGGTAGGGCAGCACCAGGTCCTGCGGCAGCGCCGGCAGCGCGTCCGTCAGCGGCTCGACCCACAGCAGCGGGCGCTCCGCCGGCAGGATGCCGTCGCCATCGTCGACCTCGACGTGCGCGCGCGGGAACTGCACCCGCAGCGCACCGGCCAGCGTGCGGTCGTTCGACACGATGGTGCCCTTGCCCGCATAGCCGCGCGCGCGCAGCGCCTGGGCCAGCTCGCGCACGGGCTGGTTGAGCTCGTCGGGCTTGTCGCGCAGGGCGTTGTAGGGCACGCGCGCGGTCAGCAGCACCAGCACCAGCACCGCCACGGTGGCGATCACGCGGCGCAGCCGCGGCAGCCGGGCATGCCCGGCCAGTTCCGGCGCGCAGCCGAAGAAGGCCACCGGCAGCAGGAACAGGAAGGGCATCATCCAGCGGTCTTTGAAACGCGTGACCTCGCCGAAGACCGTCATTGCCAGGAACAACAGGCCCAGCGCCAGGAAATAGCGCCGCCACAGTGCCTGCATGTCCACGCCAGCGCCAGCCGGCGGCGCGGCCGGCCGCCACCAGCGCGACCAGGCCCGCAACGCATCGCGGCCGAACACCAGGCCCAGCGTCAGGGCCCAGGGACCGGCGAACGCCAGCACCGCCAGCACCAGGCTGGACAGGCCCAGCCACAGCCCGTGGACGAAACCGACCGGCACCTTGCCTGTCAGCTTGCCGGCCGTCGATTCGATCGCCTGGTTCCAGTGCTGCAGCACCCACAGGCCATGCGGCACGACCATCAGCGCGGCCACGGCCACGGCCAGCAGCGTCCAACGGCTGAGCAGCACGGCGCGCGTGTCGCGGCCGGCCAGCAGGGCCAGCAGCAGCACCGCGAGAAAGCCCACATAGCTGTACTTGGTCAGCATGCCCAGGCCCGCGACGAAGCCGGTCAGCAGGTACAGCGCCGGCCGCGGGCGGTGCAGCAGCGCCATCACCACCGCCAGCGTGGCCGCGGACACGGTGGTCAGCAGCACCGAGTGCGTGAGGTCGCGCGAGGCCTCCCAGCCGATCTGCGGCATCAGCAGCATGCTGGCCGCCGCCACCGCGGCCAGGCTTGCGGGCATCAGCATGCGGCAGGCCAGCCAGACGCAGACATAGGCCGACGCCAGCAGCGCGTTCTTGAGCAGCGACAGCGTGAACACCGACACGCCCAGCACCTGGAACACCACCCATTGCAGCCAGGTGTACAGCGGCGGCTGGGCGCCGTAACCCCATTGCAGGTGCTGGGTCCACACCGCCTGCTCGGCCTCGTCGAGCTCCAGCGCCGGCGAGACCAGCACGCGGCCCAGCACATGGGCCGCGAAATAAAGCAGCAGCCAGCCCCAGGGCGGCATGGCCGTTGCGGGGAGAATGCGTGCGCGCGCAAGCGCAGGGGGGGGGCCGGCCATCGTGGGGAAGCTCGAATTCGCGCGCGATGATAGCGGCCCCGCCCGCACCAAAGCCCACCGGGGCGGCTGGCCATGGCGCCGGCGGTCGCGCCCGTCCCCAGAATGCAGCCCCCATCACGATGTCCACCGTCCCTTTGCCCGATCCCACGCTCCTGCACTCCGCCACCGCACCGCAGCCGCCGCAGGTGTCCATCGTCGTGCCGATGTTCAACGAGGCCGAGAGCGTGTCCGACCTGGTCGCACGCGTGGGCGAGGCCATGCAGGCCAGCGGCCGCAGCTTCGAACTGATCGCCGTGGACGACGGCTCGCGCGACGGCACGCCCGCACTGCTGCGCCAGCTGGCCCACACGCGGCCGTGGCTGCGCCCGGTCTGCCTAGCGCGCAACTACGGCCAGTCCTGCGCGTTGCAGGCCGGCTTCGACCGCGTGCGGGGCAGCTACGTGGTGACGCTGGACGCCGACCTGCAGAACGATCCGCTGGACATCCCCGCGCTGCTGGACCGGCTGGACGCCGAGCCCGAACTCGACTCCCTGTCGGGCTGGCGCCAGAACCGCCAGGACAAGGCCTTGTCGCGCAAACTGCCGTCGATGTTGGCCAACCGGCTGATCTCACGCACCACGGGCCTGCAGTTGCACGACTACGGCTGTGCACTGAAGGCCTACCGCCGGCCCATCGTCGACCGCATCCGGCTCTATGGCGAACTGCACCGCTTCCTGCCGCTGCTGGCGCACGACGCCGGCGCGCGCATCGCCGAGGTGCCCGTGCGCCACCATGCACGCGCCAAGGGCAAGTCCAAGTACGGCATCGACCGCACCTTCCGCGTCGTGCTCGACCTGGTGCTGGTGCTGTTCTTCCTGCGCTACCGCCAGCGCCCGCTGCACGCCTTCGGCGGCCTGGGCCTGTGGCTGGCCACGCCGGGCACGCTGATCCTGGCCTGGCTGTTCGCGCAGAAGCTGGCGGGCGAGGCCATCGGCGGCCGCCCGCTGCTGCTGGCCGGCGTGATGCTGGTGCTGGTGGGGATGCAGTTGGTCGTCGCCGGGCTGATCGGCGAGGTCATGATGCGCATCTACTACGAGGGCGGTGGCGGCAAGCAGTACCACCTGCGCGAAGACCCCGAGACCCCCGACGCGGCCCGCTGAGCCGATGGCCTGGCTGCGCATCGCGCTCGCGCCCGTCCTGCTGCTGGGGGTGCTGTGGTTCGTCGACCTCAGTGACGTGGCGCGCCAGCTGCGCCAGGCCCAGCCCGGCTGGCTGGCGGCGGCGCTGGCCAGCGCAGTCGCGTCCAACCTGGTCTCGGCCTGGCGCTGGCGTTCGCTGGTACGCTGGCTGGGCCATGGCCTGGCGCTCGGGCGCGCGATGCGGCTGTATTTCCAGGCCATGGCGCTGAGCGCGCTGTTGCCGGGTGCCGTGGTCGGCGGCGACGTGTTCCGCGCCGTGGCGCTGCGCCGCGGCGGCATGGAGACCTGGGCCGCCGGTTTGTCGGTGCTGCTGGACCGGCTCAGCGGCCTGTGGATGCTGTGGGTGCTGGCTGCCGCGACGGCCGCCTGGGCCTGGCACGGCGGCGCGCAGGCGGCACTGGTCGGCTGGGGCCTGCCGGCCTTCAGCGTGGCGCTGCCGGCCGTGGCCGCGGTGCTGCTGCTGGCCCTGCCGGCAGCGCTGCTCTGGGGCCTGCAGCGCGCGCCCCGGCCAGGCCGCGCCGCCGTGCTGGCGCAGCGCACGGACACCGCCGGCGAGTTCGGCCGCCAGCTGCTGCAGTCAGCGCTGGTGCAGCTGCTGTCGGTCGGCGCCCTGGCCTGCTGTGGCCAGGCACTGGGCCTGCAGCTGCCGTACTGGACCTATGCCATCGCGGCCGCCCCGACCTTTCTGATGGCCGCGCTGCCGGTCAGCTTCGGCGGCTGGGGCACGCGCGAGGCCGCCGCCGCGCTGAGCCTGGCGCCGTTCGGCGTGGCGGCTGCGCCCGCGGTGGCGGTCTCCCTGCTGTACGGCGTGCTCGGGCTGGTGCAGGCGCTGGCCGGCCTGGGGCTGACGCTGCTGCAGCGGCGCACCGAGCGCTGAAGCCGGCCGCACAATGCGGCCCATGTCCGAGCCCACCCTGCTGCGCATCGAGCCCCTCGCCGAGCGGCATTTCGCCGGCCTGCACCAGGCACTCGACCAGGTGGCGCGCGAGAAGCGCTACCTGGCCTTCACGCAGGCACCGCCTTTCGAGGAGGCCCGGGCTTTCTACCGCGGCATCGTCGCCGCCAGCTTGTGCCAGTGCATCGCCGTGCTGGACGACGAAGTCGTCGGCTGGTGCGACGTGCTGCCGGTGCGCGGCGAGGCACGCGCGCACGTCGGCACGCTGGGCATCGGCCTCGTGCCCAGGGCGCGCCACCGCGGCATCGGCGCCCGCCTGCTGGAGCAGGCCATTGCCGGCGCCTGGGCGCGCGGCATGGCGCGCATCGAGCTGGCGGTGCGTGCCGACAACCTGAATGCCCAGGCCCTGTACCGGCGCTTCGGCTTCGTGCAGGAAGGCGTGCAGCGCCATGCCTACTGCACCGATGGCGCCTACCACGACAGCCTGGCCATGGCGTTGCTGCGGCCCGGTCTCTAGGCGGGCGCCGCCCACTGCGCGGCAATGCGCGCTGCCTGCGCGATCGGTGCGTCCAGCGCCGGCGCATCGGCCGCATGCCGCGTCGTGAACACGGCCAGCACCAGCGGCGCGCGTGCCGGCGGCCACACCACGGCCATATCGATGGCCGAGCCATAGGACCCCTGGCCGCTGGTGCCGGTCTTGTTGCCCACCACCCAACCGGCTGGCATGCCGGCGCGGATGCGCGCCGCGCCCGTCACCGTGCCGCGCAGCCAGGTGGCCAGTTGCTCGCGCTGCGCCGGCGCCAGCGCGTCGCCGACGACCAGCTTGCGCAGGCTCTCGGCCATGGCGCGCGGTGTGGTGGTGTCGCGCGGATCGCCCGGCAGCGAGCTGTTGAGCTCCAGTTCCCAGCGGTCGAGGCGGAACTGCGCATCGCCGATGCTGCGCATGAAGGCCGTCAGCCCGGCCGGTCCGCCGATGCGCTGCAGCAGCAGGTTGGCGGCGGCGTTGTCGCTGGTCTGCACAGTGGCCTCGCATAGCGCATCCACGCGCATGCCCTGGGCCAGGTGCTGCGTGGTGACGGGCGAATGCGGCAGCAGGTCGCCACGCGTGTAGCGCACGGACTGCGCCAGCAGGCCGGGCTCGGTGCTGCTGCGCGCCAGGATGGCCGCGGCCAGCAAGGCCTTGAAGCTGCTGCACATCGGGAAGCGCTCGTCGGCGCGCTGCCCCAGCAGCGCGCCGTCGGCGGTATCGAGCGCACAGACGCCGATGCGACCAGCAAAACCCTGCTCCAGGGCAGCGAGGGCGCTTTCAGCCTGCGCCTGGCCGGCGCGGCGTGCCGGTGCGGCACAGGCACTGACGAGTGGCATGGCAGCAGCGGCCAGCAGCAGCGCACGGCGGCTGTGCGAAAGGGGGGAATGCATGGAAAGGTCTCCGAGTGAAGGATGAAGAGCGGGAAGGTGTCGCGACGCTGCGCATGCTAGGCGGCACCGGCCAGGGTTCCAAGCACGGCGCTCGACCCGCACGCCCCGGTGTAACCTGTGTCACATGTCCGCCAGCCCGATCACCATCGAATTGAGTTCCCCGCAGACCGTGGACGGCCGTCCGGCGACCTACCAGTCGCTGTGGCTGCTGGTGCGCCTGCTGCACGCACATGCCGCGGGTCAGCCAGTGCGCATCGACGACCTGCGCGGCCAGGTCTCGGCCGCGCGCACGCAGCGCATGCTCGTCAGCCGCGCCTTCCGCGACTTCAAGGCCTGGGGCCTGGTGGCCGGCTGGGGCGAGGACCGCCAACGCGACCCGCGCTTCCTGAACGCAGAACGCCGCAGCCAGGGCCCGTTCTGGCTGCCCGAGGCCCAAGCGCAGCGCCTGCTGCTGCTGGTGGAGGGCCAGGCCGCCACGCCGGCCGAGCGCGCGGCCTTCCTGGGGCTACCGGCACCGTTGGCCCGCGCGGGCGCGGCATCGGGCACGGCACCCGACGCCGTGCACCTGCAGGACGCCGGCTTCTGGCAGCAGCTGGTGGCCGCGCAGCAGGCCATGCGCCAGGGCCGCTGGTCCGCGCAGCTGACGGCCGGCGGCGCGCCCGCGCCGGCCAGCGCGCTGCAGGCCATGCGTCGCGCGGCCCAGCTGGCCGGCAGCGATTTCCAGCGCGCGCTGGTCACGCTGAACGAGGCCCTGCTCTGGCGCCGCATCGGCGACGACGCACAGGCGCGCCGCCGCGTGCAGGCGCTCGGCCGCCAGCGCCTGGCCCGCCACGTGGCCGGGCACGACTACCTGGGCGCCATGGCCGCCATCGTCTCGGCCTGGTGCGACTACACGGCGCGCGACCTGTCGGCTGCCCGCGCGCAGCTGCTGGCCATCGCGCGCGATCCGGCCCAGGGCGCGCTGCTGGCGCACCACCCGCAGGTGCGCTTCGAGTGGAGCAACCTGTGGGCGCTGGCCTGCCGTTCGCAGGCGCTGGGCAGTGCCGCGCAAGCGCCCGCGCAGGCCGCGGCGCAGGCCGAGGAGTCGCTGCAGCACTTCGGCCGCGCGCTGGCGGCGGCCTTCGAGTCGCATTCCTTCGACGCGGCCCAGCACGTGGCGGCCAACATGGGCATGGCGGTCTGGCTGTTCGAGCGCGTGGGACTGCAGGCCGGCGTGGACAGCGCCCGGCCGCGCGCCATCCAGTGGATCGCGTTCAGCGAATGGCTCAGCGGCCAGGCCGAGTTGCAGGGCCGCTCGGCCTGGAACGCGATCTACCTGCTGCGCATCGCGCGCGGCGCCTGCCGGCCGCCGCCGCGCCCCACGCTGGCCCAGTTCCGTGCGCTGGCGCCGCTGACGCCGACCACCCTGGCGCGCGAGGCCGGCCCGCTGGCCGAGGTGTTCCGTGGCGCCGACTGGC
Source organism: Pseudorhodoferax sp. Leaf265 (assembly GCF_001422365.1). Taxonomy (GTDB): domain Bacteria; phylum Pseudomonadota; class Gammaproteobacteria; order Burkholderiales; family Burkholderiaceae_C; genus Pseudorhodoferax. Next base: position 60,221 of record NZ_LMMT01000001.1, read on the forward strand.
CGGACGACTGGGTCCAGGTGGCCGGCCAGCGCCTGGCCGAGCACCGTAGCGGCGCGCGCCGCTATCCGGGCCTGCAGTACTGTGGCCTGCTGCTGGAGCAGGCCTGGTTTGCCGCGCATGCGGGCACGCTGGCGCTGGCCGCGCAGGCGCTGGCCGCGCTGCGCGAAGCCCTGCCGCAACTGGTGGCCAGCGACAGGGCCTACTTCCGCGAGGTGTGGAACGACGGCCTGCCGGCCGAGCTGCTGGCGCTGGAGCCCCCACCGCGCCGGCCGCGGGCGCGTTGAAAGCCGGGCATCTAGTCCGGGGGAAAGTCCGAAGGCCTGAAACCCGAGAGCCCGTCCAGCACGCCGTTGGGCTCGAGGTTGGCGTAGGACGAGGTGATCCACGGAAGCGAATCGCTGCGCTTGAACTCCCGGAGCCCCATGGCGGCCGACTGGTGCGCCGCGAAGCGCACGAGCGGCCCCACGATCTGCGCGACCTGCGGCAGCTCGTGGAACGGCTCGAGCGCCAACTTGAGGAACGGTGCCGTCAGCGTGCCGGCGTCGTGCAGCGCGATCAGGTGGTCCACCAGGTCCTTCGCGAGCCCGTGCGCATCGTCGTCGGGCAACCGCGTGCACGCCAACGCATCGCGGAAACGAACCAGCAGGGTGCGGACTTCAGGTGGCATGCCACTGAATGGCGACGAGCGCAGCCCGTCGCCTAAACACGGTCGGCCGGAAATGGGAAGGGATTCGTAACCGGTCGCAACCGAACGCAGCATGGCGCAACCCGTCGCGCCACAGGCCAGCCAGGGCGCGCAGCAGAGAACTCTTGCGCGGCCGCTCACCCCCGTCATCCACAGCGCGTCGCGCGCATCGGCAGGTCTCAGGCCTTCATCCGCATGTCACCGACCAGAACGGGCTTGGCCAGTTGCATGAACGTTGCCAGGAGCTGCTGGCGAGCTGTCGGCAGCGCTGCGGAAATGGCTTCTGACACGGGCGAGAGCGGCAGGTGCGCCGCGCGGCCAGGCCCCGCATCGGTTCAGGCTTGTGGGACAGTGCCGCAGCTTGTTGGAGGTCTTGCCGCGAGGCACATGACGCTGCGCGCAGCACACGGCTCCGGGCATGGACGCAACGGCCCCTCGACGCGTTGAGAGCGTAGTCTCCGCTTGACGCACCCGGCCGACCTGCGCTGACAACACGCGCCACATGAACGGCCCATGCTTTTGTCCATGTCCGAGGCAAAAGACCGATACCGGGAATGGACCGATGCCGCACGGCGTGCACAGGCGGCACTCGACGAAGGAGCCGAGCTTGCAACATCCGGCAGGGCCGTCCCGCGCCGCCTGATCGCCAAGATCGCACGGCTGGACGGCGAAGTGGAGCGACGCCAGGATGCGTTCGCCCAAGCCGAGTACGACCGCATCGAGGACAAGTCCGGCCCCGGATGAGCAAGCCGCTCGGGTCGCGGGCCGGGCCATGGCAGGCGTGGCCGGCCCCTTCAGCGGCACATCATTTGATGTAGGAAGAACCGGACGCGGTGCACAGAATGCACGGGGTATGAATCTGAACCTCGTCGCTCTGTCCGCGCGGCGCCAAGGTCCGGCGCGTGACGACGGCCCTCTGCGACTGCGGTGAATGCCTTTCCTTCGGGCCCCGCGCTTCCTCCCGTCCCCCACCACGACTTCCAACGCAATCCCGTCTCCGGCCTGCTGAAACTGGTCGTCACGCCGCAGCTGCAGCGCTGGGCGTCCGAGTGCATTGCGCTGCTGGGCAACCGGGCGCCCATCGCTTTGCTGTTGCTGAGCGAAGGCCGACCGGTCTACCGCGATCCCTGGGAATGGCTGTTGCGGTACGGCCTGGCGTCGGCTTGAGCCGAGGCCCATGGGCATGCACTGCGGCGTGGCCAGGTGTATCCAAACGCTCTATTTGTGACAAAACACGATAGCAACACAACAGGCGCAGGGCAGACCTACAGTTCCCGCCGACAAGCCGAACCAACAGGGCGCATCAGCCCACCAGCGGGGGACGACCAGGCATGCACGCAAGCTCCGTGATTTCTTTGCGACCCGGGTTCCTGGCACAAGAGGCTGCAGCGACCAGGGGCCAGCGCCCGGCCGATCGGGTCGCCCTGCTGGAGGCAGCAATGGAGACGGCTGGGGAGCATGCCGCCGCAGACACGCCACTGCTGATCCATGGCGAGTCCGGCACCAGCCGGGCGCGCGTGGCGCGCGCCGTGCACTACCTGGGCCCACGCCGCGGACGCCCCTTCATTTCCATCGACTGTGCGGCGCTGCAAGGCACCCCGTTGGAGCGCACGCTGCCCGGGCTCGTGCAGCTGGCCGCAGGCGGCACGCTGTTCCTGGACGAGGTCGCCAGCCTGACGGCCAGCGGCCAGGAGACGGTGTGGCAGCAGGCGCACAGCGCGTCCGCGGTGCGCTGGATCGCAGGTGTCGAGGACCTGGCACGGGCTGAGGCAGCCGCCTTCCCCGGCGCGCTGGCGCCATGGCTGGCCACGGCCCGCATCGACCTGCCGGCACGGTTGGCGCCGGCCACAGCGGCGCACCGCAGTGCTCAGCCCGGATCGATGCGGTAGCCCACCGCCAGCGCCTCGGTGTAGGCCGCAAACGGTCCTTCGCGCCGTTGCCCGGGCACCAGCTGCGCCGGCGGCTTGAGGTAGGCCTGCACCTGCAGCACCGTGTGTGGTGCCTCGAGGGCTTGAACGGCGATCTCCGTGCGCACGTAGCCGCCCGGCAGCCCCACCTCTTCGAAGGCGTCCATGGCCGCCAGCAGCGCGGCGTCCACCGCGAAGACCTCGCCCACCACGTGCTGGCCCTGGCCCGGCAGGTCCACGAGCCAGGGGGCGCGGTCCTCGTTGGGCAGCTGCACCACGTACAGCGGATAGGGCCGCTGCGTGCGGTAGCTGCCGCCGATGCGGCGGCCGCTGTTGCGGAAGAAGTTCGGAAAGCCCTGCTTGAGGGTGCCGTAGACGAAGACCAGCGTGTCCATGGCCTTCACCCCAGGCGCAGGCGGTAGAAGCGGCTGTCCACTGCCATGACCAGAAAGGCCGGCGGCAGCGCCGCCCGGTCGACCTGGGCGAAGCCGTTCTTCTCGTAGAAGCGGTGCGCGGCCAGGAATTGCGCCGTGGTCCCCAGGTAGACCTCCGCCACGGCCCGCGCGGCCGCCCACTGCGCCAGCGTGTCCAGCAGCCCCTGCGCCACGCCGTGGTGTGCGCCACGCCATGCCGGCGCGACGAACATCTTGCGCAACGCGGCCTGCCCACTGCCGATGTCGCGCAGGCCGATGCTGCCGACCACGGTCCCACCGGCCTCGGCCACCCAGAAGTTGCCGCTGCCCTGCTGGTAGAAGCCCTGGATGTCGGCCAGGTCCGGCTGCGCTTCACGCGTGATGGAAATGCCGAACTCCTGCTGTTGGATCGGCAGGATCAGCGCGGCGATGGCGTCGGCATCGTCAGGGCGGGCGGGGCGGATCTGGACGGCGGTCATGGGCCGAGTGTGCCGCAGCCGGGGGCGGGCCTGCGCGCGGCCGATGCGGCGAGGACGGTGCACTCCGGTCCCGCGCGGACCCCGCACGGACGGCACAATGTCCGGGTCAGCGGTACCGGGCCGCCGTGATGAATTGGCCGAAGCTCTCGCACCAGACGATCACCGTGGTGTAGTGCGCCACGTCGATCTGTTCAGGCACAGCCACCACGAAGTTGCGGAAGGTCCGCACGTCGCCGACGCGTGCCATGCCGGACTTCAGGCGCAGGAAGTCGGCCTCGGTCTCGACGAACTCGGGAGAAAGGTAGAGCTTGTAGTCCGGTCCCGGGGCCAGGTCGCCGGCCAACGCGATGCTGCGGGCCGCCACCGTGACCGTGCCCTCGCCCCAGTGCAGCGCGTCGCTGTCTTTCAGGTCGCGGCGGAAATGCGCGGTCCACTGTGCGGACCGGGCCTGGGCCGCGACCTCGGTGGCGCTGGGCGCAGGCGGTGCTGTCAGCACCGGCAGGAAGTACACACCCAGCGCAAAACCGAACGCGAGCACCAACAGGTGCGAACCCAGCAGCAGGACGAAGCGGGTGGCGCGGGACATGGCAGCGGCCTCGGGCGAAGGGAGCGACGGCCGCATTCTGGCCCATCACCGCGCCGCCACACAGGGCTTGCGCCCCGTTCAGAACGGTGCGTCGGCGTCGTCGGCCGGCGCAGGGGCCGGGCCAGCAGCCTGGCCCGGCTTGCCCAGCAGCGTGAGCACCTGCTTGCGCAGCGCCGCGTTCTCGGCCTCGAGCTCCTTGACGCGCTTGCGCAGCGCGGCCACCTCGTCCTCATCCTGCGGCGCCGCGGATTCGGCCGACCCCACCTCTTCGCTGCTCTCGCGCGCCGGCTTGCGCTTGGCTTCGCGCACGCGCTTGGCGGCCTGCTTGAGCTCGTCCTTGCCGGCAGCGGCCGCGGCGGTCTGCTCCTCGACCGGCAGGCTGGCCACGGCGGCGGCTGCGCTCAGCGTGATTTCGCCCGACTTGACAGCGGCCACCACCTCGGGCGCGGCGCTCTGCTGGATCTTCTCGATCATCACGACCTGGTTGCTCTTGAGCCGCGCGGCGCGTGCCAGGGCCTCGCGGCTGTCCAGAGATTCGGTTTTGGGCAGCGGCGCGGCGGCTTCCTGTGACGCGGAGTCGGCACCTTCGGCCGGCGCCGCCTTGGCGCGTTCGCGCCGGCTGGCGACGATCTCGCGCTTGCGCAGCGCCAGCACGCCGCGCTGGAAGTCGGACACGCTGCGCCGGCCCAGGTGCTGGTCGATCATCCACAGGTGCACGTCTTCCATCGACTGGAAGCGCGTGTTCTGCACGGTCTGGAACGGCAGGCCGTGCTTGCGGCAGATGCCGTAGCGGTTGTGGCCGTCCACCAGCACGTCGCCCCACAGCACCAGCGCGTCGCGGCAGCCTTCGGCCAGCAGGCTGCGCTCGAGCGCTTCGTATTCATCCGGCGTCAACGGATCGATGTAGGCCTTGAGTTCTTCGTTGACGACGATGTCCATGGGCGCTCGGGCAAAAAAGCTGGCGATTCTAGGTGTCGGCCCAGGCTTGGGCCGACGTGCCAATCAGCACGGAATTCAAGCCATTCATCGTGAAGATTCACGAAATTTTGTAACAAAACTTTAGGCAAGATGACGCCGCCCGCGTGCGCATCGCCCGCCGCCAGCACCTACCCAGTACAGCTCACCCCAAAAGCATGGCCTCTACAACGCCCCCTTCCCGCACCCCATTCCCCATCGGACGCTTGCTGCGACTGTTCTTCGCCTGGTTTATGGCAGTCGCCTTGGCCGCCTGCGGCGGTGGCGGCGGCGGTGAAGACGGCGCAGCGGTGGCGTTCGCGGTGCAGCCGACCGACGTCAGCGTTGTTGAAGGCAATGCGCTCGTTCTGACCGTGGTGGTCACCGGCGATGCCGCCCTGCAGTGGCAGCGCCTGCTGCCTGGGGGGTGGAGCGATCTGGCGGGTGCCACGTCGGCGCGCTACACGCAAGCCGTTGTGCAGGGGGCGGACAGCGGTGCGCAGTTCCGCGTCGTTGCCACCTCGCGGCAGAACCCGGCCCTGCAGATCGTCAGCTCCGTGGTCACATTGACGGTCCCTGGCACGCCGCTTGCGCCGGCCATCACCGTCCAGCCCGTTCCTGCAACGTCTGTCGATGGGCAGGAGATCAGCTTCAGCGTCACCGTGACCGGTACCAGCCCGAGTTACCGCTGGCAGCGCAGCACCGCGGGCGCTGACTGGGCCGACATCGCTGGCGCCACGACGCCGACGATCACACTGCGGGTGACGCTGGCAGATAACGGCGCAGAATTTCGCGTGGTCGTCACCAACGGCAGCGGCATTGCGACCAGCACCGCCGTGCAGTTGCGGGTCAGCGCGGCTGCAGCGCCCAGCTTCGTGGTCTCTCCCAGCGACGCGGTCACAGCAACAGGATTGACCGCAAGCTTCCATGCTGTCGCAGTCGGCGCTCCGGCACCCACGCTGCGCTGGCAGACCAGCACCGACGGTGCAGCCTGGACCGACGCAGCAGGAGCCAGTGGCCCGAACTTCTCCATCGCCCAGGTTGCCTCCGCCGACGACGGCAAGTACGTGCGCGCCATCGCCACCAACCAGACCGGGGACGTCGCCTCCGCGCCTGTGCGGTTGTTCGTGCGGGTGCAGGCGCCGCCTGTGGTCCTTGTTCAGCCGCAGGATGCGTCCGTGGGCCTGTTCAGGGACGCTGTCTTCTCCATCCAGGCCAGCGGCGTTCCCGGTGTCGCCTACCAATGGCAGTTCAGCACCGATGGCGGTACGACGTTCTCCAACATCAACGGCGAGACCACCGCCGAACTGAGGCTCAGAAGCGTGCAGCCTTCCCTGGACGGTTGGCGCGTCCGCGCAACCGTCGCGAACCTCCTGGGCACGGTCACCAGCGCCACCGCGCAGTTGCGGATCATCCAGGCGCCTGTCATCACTCTCCAGCCCGCCTCGACCACCTGGCGGCCCGGACAGTTCGACGCGCTCTTCACGGCATCTGCCAGCGGTGCGGATGTGCAATACCAGTGGCAGCTCAGCAGCGATCAGGGCGCCTCCTGGGTGAACGCGCCGGGGGAACGCGGTACGAGCTACGTGCACGCAGCGAATGCCAGCGCCTCCGTCAACGCCGTCCGGTTGGTCGCCAGCAATGGCGCAGGTTCGACCGCGAGCTTGACCGGACGGCTGGATGCACTGCGTTGGCAGACCGTGGCCCCCGCCCCCACGGGCGCCACGCTCACCGCTGTCGCGTGGCGCGATGCAAGCACCGTCTTCGCGACCGGTGCTGCCGGAACCATCCTGCGCAGCGCCGACGCCGGCTCTTCCTGGTCCGTGGTCAGTGAAGGCTATTACGGCTTCCCCGATACGACACGCATCGCCTTCGATGCCGACGGCGTCGGCATCACCACGCCCGGCCAAGGCGCCTTGATCAAGCGCAGCGTCGACGGTGGCTTGCACTGGGCATCGGTGCAGATTCCATCCATCTACGGATCGGGTGCGGTCGCCGCGACCAACACCGGCGCCTTCTGCCTCGCCGACGACAACGGCACGATCCTGCGCAGCACGGATGCCGGCCTGAGCTGGCAGGCGGCAGTGAGCGACACCTTTCCGGTCGTGGTCAAGGGGATGGCCTTCAACACCGATGGCGTCGGCATCATCGTCGGCAACGGCGGCATCATCCTGCGCAGCATCAACGGCGGAGCCAACTGGCAACGCGTCCCCGGCGCCGCCGTCCACCTCGCCGCGGTGGCATTCGCCTCGCGCAATGTCGTCTTCGTCGGCGGCGCCAATGGCACGCTGATGCGCAGCGATGACGCCGGCCAGACTTGGCAGAGCGCCGCCAGCGGTACCACGCTGGACATTCTGGGGCTGCATTTCGGAAGTGCTTCCAACGGCGTGCTCTCGCTGCCCCAGGGCCTCGTCCGTGTCACCACCGACGGAGGCAGCAACTGGAACCCGGCGACCGTTCCCGCCAATGACATTCCACTGCTCGGCGTGGGCATCGGCCCCACGGGCAACGCGGTGGCTGTCGGCATGTACGGCAACATCCTGCGCAGCACCGACAGCGGGCAGAGCTGGAGCAAGGTGACCGGAGGCGCTCTCGATCAGGGGCTGCTGAGCGCCGCCTTCTCGACGCCATCCAACGGCATTGCCGCGGGCGACGGCGGCAGTTTGCTGCGCAGCATCGACGGTGGTCGGACGTGGGCGTCGGTGGTCAGCGGCGGCACGGCTTCGTGGCGGGCCGCCGGCTTCTTCGATGCTGTCACCGGGGTGGTTCTGGGAAGCGACGGCTCGGTGCGACGGACCACCAATGGTGGTGCAAGCTGGGCCCCTGCGGTCAGCGGCAACGGCGTCTCGTACCGCGGCTTTGCGCGGGTCGATGCCGCGACGGCGGTGGCTGCGACCGACAACGGGCTGTCGCGCACGACGGACGCAGGACTGACATGGGGCACCGTCCTGGCAACCCCGTTGCTACAGACCCGAGCCGTCGCGTTCAACGGCGCGCAGACCGGCGTTGCTGTGGGTGCCGGCGGCACCATCCACCGCAGCGTGGACGGCGGCCAGACCTGGTCGCCGACGGCCAGTGGGACAGTCAAGGACCTGAAGGCCGTCACCTTCGCCAGCTCCGGCATTGCCATTGCCGTGGGGGTCGACGGCGTCGTGCTCCGCAGCACTGATGCCGGCATCACGTGGCAGCCGGGCCAGTTCCCGTTCTTCTCCGACACCTGGTTCTATGGTGTCGCGTTCTCCTCGCCGACCACGGGAGCGGCGGTCGGCACGTTCGGAACGGTGATGCTCACGCGCGATGCGGGCGCTACATGGCAACCCGACTACACCCAGCGCATCGGAGGCATGGACGCCGTGGCTGCGGCGGGCGCGCAAGGGTTCGTGGCCGTCGGTGTGGGTGGCGTCATCACGCTCATCGCGGCGCCCTGATCTTTTCGCCGCAGCAGCGCGCCCAGGCGGGGCGCCCGTTGCGACGCGGCCATCGCCGCCATTGCCACCCCGTTCACCGGAAGCGCTGGCCTCGACATCCACCTGCCATGGGATCCACCGCCACACGGCGGTGGGTCACACTTCGATCCCCCTGCCGGCGTCAGCGGCACAGTTCAATCAATCGATTGATCTACGTGGTCTAATGCGCACCGCATGCTCCGCAAGACCGCCCCGCCCCCCCCCACCCGCCAGGCCGCCGCACGCAGCGACGGCCAGGAGGCACGCGCCCAACTGCTCTCCGCCGCGCTCGCGCTGTTCGCCGACCATGGCTTCGCCAAGACCTCGACGCGCGCCATCGCCCAGTCTGCCGGCGTGAACCTGGCCGCCATCCGCTACTACTTCGGCGACAAGGCCGGGCTGTACGCCGCCTGCTTCTCCGAACCGCTGGGCGGCAACGCGGGCGACCTGACGCGCCTGTGCGGCGCGCCCGATCTGCCGGTGGCCGAGGCGCTGCGGCTGTTCCTGACCGGCTATGTGGAGCCGCTCAAGCAGGGCGAGATCGTGCGCCAGTGCATGCGCCTGCACCTGCGCGAGATGCTGGAGCCGACCAGCCAGTGGGCGCAGGAGGTCGAGCGCGACATCAAGGGCCCGCACCTGGTGCTGGTGGGCATCCTCGCGCGCCACCTGGGTGTGCGCGCCGACGACGACCTGCACCGCCTGGCCTTCGCGATCACGGGCCTGGCGATGCAGCTGTTCGTCACGCACGACGTGGTCGACGTGGTCCACCCCGGGCTGATGCGCGACGACGCCGCCATCGACCGCTGGGCCGAACGCCTGGTGGGTTATGCACTGGCGCTGGTGGATGCCGAGAAGCAGCGCCGCAGTGCGACCGCTGCGGCCAAGACACGCAAGAAAAAATGAACCTGTCCCCTTCCCCCTCCCCCACGCTGCGGCGTCTGGCGCTGGCCGGCCTGCCATTGCTGCTGGCCGCGTGCAGCGTCACGCGGCCACCGGCCGCCGTCCAGGCGCCCACCCCCGCGCAGTGGCAAACACCGCAGACGGCGCTGCCGCATGGCGGCGCCGTGCCGCAGCTGGCCGACTGGTGGCACCAGTCCGGCGACGCCTTGCTGGTCGAGCTCATCGACGCGGCGCAGGCCGCGAGCCCCGATATCGCCAGTGCGGCCGCGCGCATCGCCGAGGCCCGCGCCACGCGCGTGCAGGCCGGCGCCGCCATGGGCCCGACGCTGGACGGCAGCCTGTCGCTGAGCCGCGGCAACACGCTGTCCACGGGCAGCGGCGGCATCTCGGGCGGCACGGCCTCGCTGCCGACCTTCACGAATGCCCAGGCCGGCCTGCAGGCCGGCTGGGAGATCGACCTGTTCGGCGGCCTGGCCGCCACGCGCGATGCGGCCGGCGCGCGCCTGTCGGCCAGCCAGGCACAGTGGCACCAGGCCCGCGTGGCCGTGGCCGCCGAGACGGCCAACGCCTACTTCGCCGAACAGGCCTGCGCGCGGCAGCTCGCGGTCAGCGAACAGGACACGGCCTCGCGCCGCGAGAGCGCGCGCCTGACCGCGCTGTCCGAGAAGGCCGGCTTCGCCGCGCCGGCCGATGCGGCGCTGACGCGTGCCAGCGCCGCCGACGCCGCGGCCCGGCTCACGCAGCAGCGCACGCAATGCGCGCTGCAGCGCCAGGCACTGGTGGCGCTGACGGGCTGGGAACTGCCGGTCCTGGCGCAGCGCCTGGACGCCCGGCCCGGCGACCTGGCCCTGCCCGCCCTGCAGCCTGTGGACAGCGTGCCCGCACGCGCGCTTGCGCAGCGGCCCGACGTCTATGCGGCCGAGCTGGCCGTGGCCGCCGCCAGTGCCGACGCTGGCGCGGCCCAGGCCCAGCGCTACCCGCGGCTGTCGCTGGCGGGCAGCATCTCGGCGCTGCACGTGCGCGGCGCGGGCGCCAGCGAGACGGTCAACAGCTGGAGCATCGGCCCGCTGCAGCTGAGCTTGCCCATCTTCGACGGCGGCACGCGCGCGGCCAATGCCGAATCCGCCCGCGCGCGCTACGACGAGGCCGTGGCGCTGTACCGCGCCAAGGTGCGCCAGGGCGTGCGCGAGGTCGAGGAGTCCCTGCTCAGGCTGCAGGACACGGCCCGGCGCGCCGACGATGCCGACACCGCCGTGGCCGGCTACCAGGCCTCGTTCGACGCCACCCAGGCCCGCTACGACGGTGGCCTGGCCAGCCTGTTCGAACTCGAGGACGCGCGCCGCACGCTGTTCGCGGCGCAGACCGCGCGCGTGGCGCTGCAGCGCGAACGCACCGAAGCCTGGGTGGCCCTGTACCGCGCGCTCGGCGGCGGCTGGACCCGCCCCGAGGACGGCCAGGCCGCCTTTCACACCTCTTCCCCCGCTGCCGCCGTGCAGACCCGTTGACCATGACCCGTACCCAACGCACTCTTTCCATCACCGCCGTCGTGCTGGCCCTGGTGGCCGCCGGCTGGTGGTTCACGCGCCAGCCTGCTTCCGATGCAGCGCCGCACCCGGCCAAGGCCGACGAGGCCCAGCCCCGCCCGGCGCTGACCGTGCGCGTGGCCGCGCCCGAGCCGGCCGAGCTGGCCATCACGCTGGCGGCCAACGGCAACATCGCCGCCTGGCAGGAAGCCAGCGTGGGCTCCGAGTCCGCCGGCCTGCGCCTGGCCGAGGTGCGCGTGAACGTGGGCGACGTGGTGCGCCGCGGCCAGGTGCTGGCCCGCTTCGCGCCCGAAACCGTGGATGCCGACGTCGCCCAGGCCAAGGCCGCTCTGGCCGAGGCCCGCGCCACCGCCGCCGACGCGGCCGGCAACGCCGCCCGTGCGCGCACGCTGGAGAAGACCGGCGCGCTGAGCCAGCAGCAGATCACCCAGTACCAGACCGCCGAGCAGACCGCCAAGGCGCGCGTGGAGGCGGCCGAGGCGGTGCTCGCGGCCCAGCAGGTGCGCGGGCGCAACACCCAGGTCCTGGCGCCGGACGACGGCATCATCTCGGCGCGCAGCGCCACCGTGGGCAGCGTGGTCGGCTCGGGCACGGAGCTGTTCCGGCTGATCCGACAGAGCCGGCTGGAATGGCGTGCCGAGGTCGGCGCAGCCGAGCTGGGCCGCCTGTCCGTGGGCACGACCGTGCGCGTGACGGCGCCGGACGGCGACCAGGTGCGGGGCAAGGTGCGCAGCATCGCGCCGACCGTGGACGCGCAGACGCGCAATGGCCTGGTCTATGTGGACATCCCCGGCGTACAGGCCGCCAAGGGCCTCAAGGCCGGCATGTTCGCGCGCGGCGAGTTCGCGCTGGGCCGCAGCCAGGCCCTGACCGTGCCGGCCGCCGCCGTGGTGCCGCGCGACGGCTTCAACACCGTGATGGTGCTGCAGGCCGACAACCGCGTGCAGATGCGCAAGGTGCAGGCCGGCCGGCGCATCGGCGAGCGCATCGAGATCACGGGCGAGCTGCCGGCCGGCGCGCGCGTGGTGACCGAGGGTGCGGGCTTCCTCAACGACGGCGACCTCGTGCGTGTGGTCGATGCGGCACACACCGAAGCGCCGGGCGCGGCCAAGTGAGACGGAGCACCCCATGAACCTGTCTTCCTGGTCGATCAAGAACCCCATCCCGGCGGCGATGCTGTTCGTGCTGCTGACACTGGGCGGCCTGTTCTCCTTCCACGCGATGAAGGTGCAGAACTTCCCGGACATGGACCTGCCCGTGGTCATCGTGACCGCCGCGCTGCCGGGTGCCTCGCCCGCGCAGCTGGAAAACGACGTGGCGCGCAAGATCGAGAACGCGATTGCCACGCTGCAGGGCTTGAAGCACATCACGAGCACGCTGACCGATGGCTCGGCCACCATCGCGGCCGAGTTCGTGCTGGAAAAACCCATCCAGGAGGCCGTGGACGACGTGCGCTCGGCCGTGAGCCGGGTGCGCTCGGACATGCCGACCGACCTGCGCGACCCCATCGTCACCAAGCTGGACCTGGCGTCCCAGCCCATCCTGGCCTTCGCGATCTCGTCGGACCGGCTCGACGACGAGGCACTGTCCTGGTTCGTCGACGACACCGTCGCGCGCCGGCTCCTGGCCGTGCGCGGCGTGGGCGCCGTGAACCGGGTGGGCGGCGTGACGCGCGAGGTGCGGGTGGCGCTGGACCCGGCCAAGCTGCAGGCGCTGCGCGCCACGGCGGCCGACGTCTCGCGCCAGCTGCGCCAGGTACAGCTGGAAAGCGCCGGCGGCCGGGCCGACCTGGGCGGCAACGAGCAGCCGGTGCGCACCATCGGCACCGTGCAATCGGCCGACGAGCTGCGGCGCATGCAGATCCCACTGTCCGACGGGCGGCGCATCCTGCTCTCGGACGTGGCCACGGTGCAGGACACGGTGGCCGAGCAGCGCGCCACGGCCGTGCTGAACGGCAAGCAGGTGGTGGGCTTCGAGGTCGCGCGTTCGCGCGGCGCCAGCGAGGTCGAGGTCGGCGCCGGCGTCGAGGAGGCGCTGAAGAAGCTGCAGGCCGACCATCCCGACATCCAGCTCACGCGCACGCTGGACTTCGTGAAGATCGCCTCGGAGGAGTACGACGCCTCGATGAAGCTGCTCTACGAGGGCGCCATCCTGGCAGTGCTGGTGGTCTGGCTGTTCCTGCGCGACTGGCGCGCCACCATCGTCTCGGCCGTGGCGCTGCCGCTGTCGGTGATCCCGGCCTTCATCGGCATGCATTTGCTGGGCTTCTCGATCAACATCATCACGCTCTTGGCGCTCTCGCTGGTGGTGGGCATCCTCGTGGACGACGCCATCGTCGAGGTCGAGAACATCGTGCGCCACCTGCGCATGGGCAAGACGCCCTACCAGGCCGCGATGGAGGCGGCCGAGGAGATCGGCCTGGCGGTGGTGGCCACCACCTTCACGCTGATCGCGGTGTTCTTGCCCACGGCCTTCATGAGCGGCGTGGTCGGCAAGTTCTTCAAGCAGTTCGGCTGGACCGCCTCGCTGGCGGTGTTCGCCTCGCTCGTGGTGGCGCGGCTGCTGACGCCCATGATGGCCGCCTACCTGCTCAAGCCGCTGGTCGGCCAGGAGAAGGAGCCTGGCTGGCTGCGCTGGTACATGCGCGCGGCCCAGGCCTGCCTGCGCCACCGCTTCCTGACCATGGTGGGCGCCACGGTGTTCTTCTTCGGCTCGCTGGCGCTGATCCCGCTGCTGCCCTCGGGCTTCATCCCGCCCGACGACAACGTGCAGACCCAGGTGCGCGTGGAACTGCCGCCCGGCGCCAAGCTGGAGCAGACCATGGCCATGGCGGAGCAGGTGCGCCAGCGCCTGCTCAAGATCGACCACATCGGCGACATCTACACCGCCATCGGCGCGGGCAGCGCAGGGGCCGATCCGTTCTCGGGCAACTTCGTCGAGGCGCGCAAGGCCACGCTCACGCTGCAGCTGGCGCCGCGCGGCCAGCGGCCCAAGAAGCAGGCGATCGAGCAGCAGATCCGTGCTGCGCTCGCGGACCTGCCCGGCGCGCGCACGGGCGTGGGCCTGGGCGGCTCCAACGACAAGTACGTGCTCGCGCTGTCCAGCCAGGACCCGCATGCGCTGCGCCAGGCCGCCACCGACGTGGAGCGCGAGCTGCGCACGATCCCGGGCATCGGCAACGTGACCTCGATGGCCAGCCTGGTGCGGCCGGAGATCGTGGTGCGGCCCGACTTCGCGCGCGCGGCCGACCTGGGCGTGACCAGCGCGGCCATCGCCGACACGCTGCGCGTGGCGACCATGGGCGACTACGACAACCAGCTGGCCAAGCTCAACCTGCCCGAGCGCCAGGTGCCCATCATGGTCAAGCTGCGCGACGACGCGCGCCAGGACCTGGCGCTGCTGGAAAGCCTGGCCGTGCCCGGCGCGCATGGGCCGGTGCGCCTGGGCGAGGTGGCCACGCTGGAGCTGGCCGGCGGGCCCGCCGTGATCAGCCGCTACGACCGCGCACGCAACATGAACTACGAGATCGAGCTGTCCACTCGCGGCCTCAACGACGTGACCGAAGCGGTGCGCCAGTTGCCGGCCGTGAAGAACCTGCCGGCCAGTGTGCGCATCATCGACGTGGGCGACGCCGAGGCCATGGGCGAGCTGTTCACGGGCTTTGGCCTCGCGATGCTGACCGGCGTGGTCTGCATCTACATCGTGCTGGTGCTGCTGTTCAAGGACTTCCTGCAGCCGGTGACCATCCTGGCGGCGCTGCCGCTGTCGCTGGGCGGGGCCTTCGTGGGCCTCATGATCGCCGACAAGAGCTTCTCCATGCCCTCGCTGATCGGCCTCATCATGCTGATGGGCATCGCCACCAAGAACTCCATCCTGCTCGTGGAGTACGCCATCGTGGCGCGGCGCGACCATGGCATGAACCGCTGGGAGGCCCTGCTGGACGCCTGCCACAAGCGCGCGCGGCCCATCATCATGACGACGCTGGCCATGGGCGCGGGCATGCTGCCCATTGCGGTTGGCTGGGGTGCGGCCGACGCGAGCTTCCGCTCGCCCATGGCCACGGCGGTGATCGGCGGCCTCATCACCTCCACGGTGCTGAGCCTGCTCGTGGTGCCGGCCGTGTTCACCTATGTGGACGACTTCGAGCAGTGGGTCCGCCGCAGCGTGCGCCGCGTGCGCCGGCAACCGCCCGAGGCCGCGCCCGTGCCACACTGAGCATGTGAACCGCAACGACGATTGGTCCTGGCCCGCGCTGTGCCTGCTGCTGGGCGCCGGCAGCGGGCTGGCCTGGTGGCTGGGCAACCCGCTGGAATGGGAGTGGTGGCCCGACTTCGCGGGCGACGCCATGACCTGGTGGATCGCCGCCCTCGTGCACCGCTCGCCCGCGCACTGGCTGGCCAACCTGCTGGCGCTGGCGGCCGTGGCCGTGCTGGGGCTGGCGCTGCAGGTGCCGCGCGCCCAGGCCTGGGCCCTGTTCGCGGCCTGGCCGCTGTCCACGCTGGGCTTGCTGCTGTTCCCGCAGATCGAGCGCTATGCCGGCCTGTCCGGCGTGCTGCACGCGGCCGTGGCCGTGCTGGTGGTGCACTGCGCCTTCACGCGCGGGCACCAGGCCTGGGCCGGCCTGCTGGGTGCGGGCCTGGCCGCCAAGCTGCTGGCCGAGGGCGCCTGGAGCCGGCCGCTGGTGTTCGAGCCGGAATGGGGCTTCGCCGTGGCCACGGGCGCGCACCTCACGGGCGCGCTGGCCGGGCTGCTCTGCGCGCTGGCCGCCTACGGCTTGTCGCGGATGCGTGCCACCAGCGCGGTGGTTGAGTAGCCGTCCACGAACGGGATCGCCAGCGCATCGCCGCCCCAGCTGCGCACCAGCGCGGTCTCGGGCAGCGTGTCCATGTCGTAGTCGCCGCCCTTGACGATGAGGTCGGGCCGCAGTTCGCCGATCAGCGCCTGCGGCGTGTCCTCGTCGAACCAGGTCACGAGGTCGACGGCGCCGAGCGCGGCCATCATCACGGCGCGATCGGCCTCGGCGTTGAGCGGCCGGTCCGGCCCCTTGCCCAGGCGGCGCGCCGAGGCGTCGCTGTTGAGCGCCACGACCAGGCTTCCCCCCTGCGCGCGCGCCTGCGCGAGGTAGTTCACATGGCCGCGGTGCAGGATGTCGAACACCCCGTTGGTGAAGACCCAGGGGCGCGGCAGCGCGGCCAGCCGTGCGGGTGCGTCGCTGCGGGCGCAGATCTTGTCCAGGAAGGCGGGTGGGGCGAAGGCGCTCATGGGCGGCGATGCTAGCAGCCGAAATGGCGCGTCATGGCCCGCCATTTCGAACTGTGCGGCCGGCGCCGCGGCTCCCATAATCGTGCGTCCATGAACCTTGTCGAAGTCAACATCAACTCGATCAAGCTCGGCCATCCGCTGCCGTTCGAGCTGCGCACCGAGCGCGGGGTGCTGCTGGCGCACAAGGGCTACGTGATCCAGACGCGCGGCGAGTTCACGCAGTGGACGGCGCGCGGCATCACGGTCTGCATCGACATGGACGCCAGCGACGACCGCCAGCGCGCCTACGTGGGCAAGCTGCACGACATGGTGCGTTCCGAGCGCACACTGGGCGAGATCCAGAACGTCAAGATCGCGCCGGACGACCTGTTCTCCAGCAACGTGCGGCCCGAGAAGCCCGACCGGCCCGACTGGGTGGCGCTGCAGTCGCGTGCCAACGGCCTGCTGCGCGACGCACAGGGCGAGGATTTCCTGGGCCGGCTGGACAAGCTCTACCAGGAGCTGCGCGAGGCCGTACAACACCACGCCGACGCGACGCTGCTGGCCCTGAACCACCTGGCGGCCACCGAGACGCGCATGTACAGCGCCACGCACGCCATGGTGGTCTATGTGGTGTGCAGCCTGGCCGCGCGCGAGGTGCTGCAGTGGCCAGCCGAACTCGACGAAGCCCTGGGCAAGGCCGCGCTGACCATGAACATGAGCATGACGGCGCTGCAGGACCAACTGGCGCAGCAGGCCGATGCGCTGACCGCCGCGCAGATCGAGGCCATCGAGCTGCACGCGCAGCGCAGCTTCGCGCAACTGCTCTCCCTCGGCGTGACCGACGAGAACTGGCTGCTGGCCGTGCGCCACCACCACGACCGCGCACCGGGTGCGCTGGCGGACAAGACCGTGCCGCTGCGGCTGGCGCGCCTGATCCAGCGCGCCGACATGTTCACGAGCCGGCTGGCGCCGCGCGTGTCGCGCACGCCCATGTCCACCTCGGCTGCCATGCAGGGTTGCTACTTCGACGAGGCGCAGCAGGTGGACGAAGCCGGTGCGGCATTGATCAAGGCCGTGGGCGTGTACTCGCCAGGCCTGTACGTGCGGCTCGTCAACAACGAGTTGGCGGTGGTGATCCAGCGCGGCAAGAACACCAGCACGCCGCGCGTGGCGGTGCTGGTCAACCGCGACGGCCTGCCGACCGGCACCATGATGCTGCGCGACACGGCCCTGCCGCAGTACAAGATCACGGCCAGCGTGCCACAGCGCGAGGTGAAGGTCCAGGTACCGCTGGACCGGCTGCTGACGCTGGTCTAGGCGGCGTTGGGCGCCGCCGCGGCCTGCTCGCGCGTGATTTCCTTGCGGTAGCGGTTCAGTTCCTGCACGGTCTTGAAGCTGCGGTCCATCAGCAGGCTCAGGTTGTGCAGGATGCGCTCGACGACCTTGCCTTCCCAGACGGCGTCGAACTTGATCTGCTGGTCCAGCCAGTGCTCCAGCCACTCCGGGTTGGGCAGGCGCGACTGCACCGTGTCGCGCGGGAACAGGGCCTGGTTCACGTGCAGGTTGGTCGGGTGCAGGGCCTGCGCCGTGCGCCGCGCGCTGGCCATCAGCACGCCGACCTTGGTGAAGGCGGCCCGCGCCTCGTTGCCGGCGTTCTGGATGGCGCGCTTCATGTAGCGCAGGTAAGCGCCGCCGTGGCGGGCTTCGTCCTTGCTGAGCGTGTCGTAGATCTTCTTGATCACGGGCTCGGTGTGCCACTCGCTGGCGCGCCGGTACCAGTGGTTGAGCCGGATCTCGCCGCAAAAGTGCAGCATCAGCGTTTCCAGCGCGGGCGCGGGGTCGAACTCGAAGCGCACCTCGTGCAGTTCGGCTTCGGTGGGCGCCAGATGGGGCTTGAAGCGGCGCAGGTATTCCATGAGCACCAGCGAGTGCTTCTGCTCCTCGAAGAACCAGACCGACATGAAGGCGGAGAAATCGCTGTCGCCCTGGTTGTCGCGCAGGAACATCTCGGTGGCCGGCAGCGCCGACCACTCGGTGATGGCGTTCATCTTGATGGTCTGCGCCTGCTCGTCCGTGAGCTTGGAGGCATCGAACTGGTCCCAGGGGATGTCCTTCTCCATGTTCCAGCGCACGGCTTCGAGTTGTTTGAACAGTTCCGGGTACAGCATGGCAGTCTTCATTGAGGCGGGGATTGTAGGCAAGGCGGCCTTGTCAGAGCCTTTGTCCGCGCCGGCCCCAGGGCAAGCACCGATGCGTGAACATTTTTTTACGGCCCAGGCGGAACATTGCCGGAACTTTCCCGCACCGTCTATGCTCCATGGAGCATGGTGCCTGTAGGGCATTGCCTTTTTTCGCTGCGAAGCCTTCCTCTCGATGGAAGCAATCCCGGAGTGGTTCTCCTCCTCCTCCCTCCCCCTCGTTCGCTCCGGGGCGCTTCGCAGCCTTTCATACACCGCCAATGACGACAGGGCCCCGCGGGGCCCTGTCCTGCATCTGCACCTTGCGGTTTAGCGCGGTTGGGTATCGGCGAAGCTGGCGCGCTGCATCAGCTTGTCCTGCAACCGCGCGAGATTGGGGTGGGTGTTGCGCCAGGCGATGTCGGGAAAGCGGAATTCCAGCCAGCCCAGCGCGCAGCCGACCGCGATGTCCGACAGGCTCAGGTGGATGCCGCTGCAGTAGGGCTTGTCGCCCAGGCCCTGGCTGATGGCCTTGAGCCCGGCGTTGACCTTGCCGAGCTGGCGGTCGATCCAGGCCTGGCTGCGCTCGCCCTCGGCGCGGTGCGCCCAGCCGGCCTCCAGGCGGGCCAGCACGCCGGCATCCATGACGCCGTCGGCCAGCGCCTCCCAGGTCTTGACCTCGGCACGCTCGCGGCCCTGGGTCGGGATCAGCCGGCCGACCGGCGACAACGTGTCCAGGTACTCGACGATCACGCGCGAATCGAACACCGCCTCGCCGCCTTCCATGACCAGGCAGGGCACCTTGCCCAGCGGGTTGGAACGCGCGATGGTGGTGGCATCGGCCCACACATCCTCGTCCACGAACTGGTAGTCCAGCTTTTTCTCCGCCATGACGATGCGTACCTTGCGGACGTAGGGGCTGGCGAGGGAACCGATCAGTTTCATGGGCATGGGGGTTTTGGGGGCGGCCTGGGCACCGCCCCAGGCCGGCAGATTCTAGGCGGCCGGTCCGGGGCGGGCGTGGTGCGCAACCTACAATTCGGCCCCATGAGCCCCTCGACGATCTCCGCCCTTTCCCCGCTGGACGGCCGCTACGCCGCCAAACTCGCGCCGCTGCGCCCCCTGATGAGCGAGCACGGCTTCATGCACCGGCGCGTGCAGGTCGAGATCGCCTGGTTCATCGCCCTCAGTGACGCCGGCTTCGACGAATTCAAGCCGCTGACACCCGGCGCGCGCACCTACCTGCTGGGCCTGGTGAAGAACTTCAGCGAGGCCGATGCGCTGGCCATCAAGGACATCGAGAAGACCACCAACCACGACGTGAAGGCCGTGGAGTACTGGATCAAGTCCAAGTTCGAAGCCCGGCCCGAGCTGCTGGCCGCGGCCGAGTTCGTGCACTTCGCCTGCACCAGCGAGGACATCAACAACACCAGCCATGCGCTGCAGCTGAAGGCCGCGCGCGCGACCGTGCTGCTGCCCGCGCTGGACGCCATCCTGGCCAAGCTGCGCGAGATGGCCCAGGCCTTCGCCGACGTGCCCATGCTGGCGCGCACCCACGGCCAGACCGCCAGCCCGACAACCGTGGGCAAGGAAGTGGCCAACGTGCTGCGCCGCCTGGAGAAGGCGCGCGCGCAGATCGCCGGTGTGGAATTGCTGGCCAAGATGAACGGCGCCGTGGGCAACTACAACGCCCACCTGTCGGCCTGGCCCGAATTCGACTGGGAGGCCTTCAGCCGCAAGGTCATCGAGACGCCCGAGCCGCTGGGCCTGGGCGTCACGTTCCAGCCCTACAGCATCCAGATCGAGCCGCACGACTACATGGCCGAGCTGTTCGACGCCGTGGCGCGCGCCAACACCATCCTGGTGGACTGGTCGCGCGACGTCTGGGGCTACATCAGCCTGGGTTACTTCAAGCAGCGCCTGAAGGCCGGCGAGATCGGCTCGTCGACCATGCCGCACAAGGTCAACCCGATCGACTTCGAGAATGCCGAGGGCAACCTGGGCCTGGCCAACGCACTGCTGCGCCACCTGTCCGAGAAGCTGCCTGTCAGCCGCTGGCAGCGCGACCTGACCGACTCCACCGTGCTGCGCAACATGGGCGTGGCGCTGGGCTATGCCTCGCTGGCCTACCAGTCGCTCTTGACCGGCCTGAACAAGCTGGAACTCAACCGTGAGGCGCTGGACGCCGACCTGGACAATTCCTGGGAAGTGCTGGCCGAGCCGATCCAGACAGTGATGCGCCGTTTCGGCGTGCAGGGCGCCTACGAGAAGCTCAAGGAAGTCACGCGCGGCAAGACCGTGCAGGCGGCCGACCTGCATGCGCTGATCCGCTCGCTGGACATTCCGCAGGCCGAGAAGGACCGGCTGCTGGCCATGACGCCGGGCAGCTACATCGGCAAGGCCGTCGACCTGGCCAAGCGCGTCTAGACCCGTGGCGCTCAAGTCCACGGTCTTCAAGGCCGCGCTGTCCATCGCCGACATCGACCACAACTACTACGCCGACCACGCCTTCACGCTGGCCCGCCACCCGAGCGAGACCGACGAACGCATGATGGTGCGGCTGGCCGCGCTGGCGCTCAACGCGCACGCGCTGCAGACGGTCTGCAACGGCGACGGCACACTCGGTTTCGGCGCCGGCCTGTCCGATCCCGACGACCCGGACGTGATCCTGCGCGACTACACCGGCCAGGCACGGCTCTGGATCGAGGTCGGCCTGCCCGAGGAGCGCGCGCTGGCCAAGGCCTGCGGCAAGTCCGACGCGGTGGCGGTCTACGCCTACCAGAGTTCGGCCGAGATCTGGTGGCAGGGCATCCGCGGCAAGCTCGCGCGGCAGGACAAGCTCACGGTCTGGCGCATTCCCACGGCCACCAGCCAGGCCCTGGCCGCGATGGCCGAACGCAGCATGCAGCTGCAGGCCACCGTGCAGGATGGGCAGCTGCTGCTGTCCAACGCCAGCACCAGCCTCGAACTGGCCTGCGAACGCTGGCAGCCCTGATCAAGCGGGGTCGGGCTGGTCGGTGGCCTTGTTCTCGGTCGCCCGCTCGGCATAGCGGTTGAAGCGCCAGGCCTGGCCGTGCAGCGTGATGCGGCGCCAGGTCGCGCGCTTCTCGGCCGGAGACATCTCAGGCCACAGCTGCACCTCCTCGAAGGTGCGGCCGCACCCCTTGCAATCGTCGTCGCCCTGGCTGGTGGAGCAGATCGCGATGCAGGGCGTGTCGGGCTGGGTGGCGTACCAGTCGAGCCAGGCCTGCCGCGCCTTGGCAGGCATGCTGGCTTCGTCGGCCTCGTCCTCGTGGTAGTACACCATCAGCGCGTAGACCTCGGCCAGGGCCCGCAGCTCGGGCCCCAGGGTCACGCCATCGGGCGAGGGGGTGCGCTCGCGCCAGTGGTTGATGGCGGCTTCGATGTCGGTGATGTGGATGCCTGCCATGGGGCGCGGATCATAGCGCCGTGTCAAGCCCCTTTTGCGGCGCAAGGACTTGCAAGCAAATGCTGCAGCCGGTGCTCTAATCCGCGCCGCGAAGGGGAGTAGCTCCCACTGGCTGCGACGCGAGTAGGCAATCCGTTGGGGAAAGCTGCCGCAGCCGTTTCGACCGCGCCGTCATGACGAAGCATGGCTTCCGGCAGGTCGGGCAGACATCGGACAACTACATGCCGAGCAAGACCTTCGATCCAAGCCCGAGATGGGCGGGTCGAAGTGCGTTTGCGGTGGCATGGCATCCACCAGCTCCGCCAGGCTCGCCTGTTTCTGGTTGTACTTGATCTACAACACGGAGAGTTTTGTTCATGGAGTTCATGTCCACCGCATGGTGGTCGGCGTTGCTGGCCATCATCCTCATCGACCTGGTGCTCGCTGGCGACAACGCCATCGTCATCGCCCTGGCCGCTCGCAACCTGCCACCGCACCTGCAGAAGAAGGCGGTGATCTGGGGCACCGTCGGCGCCATCACCGTGCGTGCCGTCATGACGCTGGGCGTGGTCTGGCTGCTCAAGGTGCCCGGCCTCATGCTGGTCGGCGGCATCGGCCTGGTCTGGATCGCCTACAAGCTGCTGGCCGACAACCATGGGGACGAGGAAGGCCACGGCCCCATGGCCACCACCTTCTGGGGCGCGATGAAGACCATCATGATCGCCGACGCGCTGATGGGCGTGGACAACGTCCTGGGCGTGGCCGGTGCGGCCCATGGCGCCATGGACCTGGTGGTCATCGGCCTGCTGATCAGCGTGCCCATCGTGGTCTTCGGCAGCACCATGGTGCTGAAACTGGTCGAGCGCTTCCCGATGATCATCAAGATCGGTGCGGCGGTGCTGGCCTTCACGGCGGCCAAGATGATCGTGAACGAGCCCGTGCTGGGCACCACGTTCACCGACAATCCCGCGCTGCGCTGGGGCCTGACGGCCACCGTGATCGTTGGCGTGCTCGTTGCAGGCTGGCTCAAGGAGCGCCACAGCGCCGGCAAACAGCAAGCGGCCTGAACGGCCGAAGGCCCAGGCATGGGGTTGCGGCGGCAGCCCCATGCCTTGACGACAGTCCGCCGAACCAGGAGGCCCCCATGGAAACGGTCATTGTTTACATCGACGATGCGGCCTACGCCAGGCAGCAACTGGCCTCTGTGCTCGATGCCGGCGCGACGGACACGCAACTGCCCCCGGTCCACTGGGTGCTGGTGGCGTGCGCACCGCGCATGACACACCGCATCAGCAAGTGGGTCAGCCACAGCGCGCGCGAGAACTGGCGCGCCAAATGGTCGGACAAGCTGTTCAACGAGGTCTCGCCCTGGCTGCGCCAGCGCGGCGACCGCATCACCGAAGTGCTGGCCAAGGGTCCACTGACCGAGCTGCACACGCAGCTGGCCGCCGAGCACCGCTCGCAGCACCTGCTGGACGCGCGCCGGCCCAAGCTGGGCCACGACATGCAACCGGTGGTGGCGCCCGTCGCGCAAGCGCCAGCCGCCGGTACGAAGCAGCCGCCGTGGTCCTTGCCCGGCGCCATTGCCGGCATCTTCGGCCTGGTTCTGGTGCTCGCGGAGTAAGGCCGCGCCGCGTCGGGCCGTCAGCGCTCGGCCTGCCGCTCCTTCTCCTGCTCTTTCACGATGACCTCGATCGCGCGTGCGCGCACGTCGATGATCGAGGCCTCGATGTGGTCGCCCGCCGCATTGCCCTGGCGCGGTCCACGCGCGTAGTTCTGGGCCGCCTTGAAGCGGTCGAGCGCGCCGGCATAGTCCAGCCGCGCCACCTGCAGCTCGGCCTCGGCGCGGATGGCGCGCAGCGTCTGCCCCTGCTGTTCGTAGGCACTGGCCAGCTGCTGCCAGGCAGCGGCGTCGCGCGGGTCCAGCGCAACGCGCGCCTGCAGCCGCTGCGCCACCTCGGCCGCGCGGCCGCTGCGGATCTGCAGCGGCGCCGCCAGCAGCATCTCTGGCCGGCCAGCCAGATCCGCGGGAATGGCGGCCAGTGCCGCCAGCGCACCGCCGGCATCGCCGGCCGCAGCGCGCACCTCGGCGTCCAGCAGCGCCGCCTGGCGCAGGGCCTTTGGGTCGGACTGGACCGCCGCGCGCAAGCGCCCGACCAGGCTGCGCGCCGCGCCGTCGTCGCGCAAGCGGCTGGCCGACAGCGCCCCTGCATACAGCACCGGCGCGGCCTGTGCGGCGGGCACCTCGCCCAGCGCGCCGGCTTCGCCGCCCCAGGAACGCAGCCGGTCCGGGCCGGGGTTGGACAGCACGCGCGCGCGCGCCGCCATCATGCCGTGCACGAGGTCGGGTTGCGTGGGTGCAGGCCGGCGCTCCAGCAGGGCCTGGCGGGCCTGCATGTCGGCCATGCGTTCGGTGGTCAGCGGGTGGCTGCGCAGGTAGGGGAAGGAGCCGTTGTCGTTGAGCTTGCTGGCCTGCTGCAGCTTGTCGAACATGCTCACGAAACCGGCCGGGTCGAAACCGGCCTGCGTGGCCACCCCGTAGCCGATGCGGTCGGCCTCGCGCTCCATGTCGCGCGAGAAGTTCAGCTGGCTCTGAACGGCGGCGCCCTGGGCACCCATGATGACGGCGCTGGCCGCGTCCGGGCTCTTGCTGACGGCCAGCGCACCCAGGATCATGGCGCCGATGGCCCAGGGCGTGACGCGCGAGGACTGCTCCATCAGGCGCGAGATGTGCCGCTGCGTCACGTGGGTCAGTTCGTGCGCCAGCACCGAGGCCAACTCGTCGCGCGAACTGACGGCACCGATCAGGCCCAGGTGCAGCCCCAGGTAACCGCCCGGCAACGCGAACGCATTGATCGTGCGGTCGCGGCCCATCAGGATCTCCCAGGCGTAGCGCTCGTCCTGCTCGGACGTCAGTTCGCCGCGCTGCCGGGCGGCCGCCAGCAGCGGCTGCCAGATGCTTTGCACATAGTCCTCGAGCACGGCATCGTCGATGTAGTCCGGATCGCGGTAGAGCTCGCGCGCGATGCGCTCGCCGAGCTTGCGCTCAGCCGCCGTCGTCATCGAACTGCCGTCGCCCAGGCTGGGCAGGCCCTGGGCAGTGGCCAGGGTCATGGAGCAGGCCAGCGCCAGACCGGCGAAGCGCTGCGCACGGCGCAGGAATGTGGAAACCATGCCCTCTATGATGCGCGATCCGGCGCCGGGTTCAGTTCCCGGCCGCAGCGCCTTCGACTTCCCGCCCATGAGCACGCTGACACATTTCGACACCCACGGCCAGGCCCACATGGTGGACGTGGCCGACAAGCCCGCCACGCGCCGCGTGGCCGTGGCCACCGGCCGCATCGCCATGCAGCCCGCCACGCTGGCGCTGATCCGCCTTGGCAACGCCAAGAAGGGCGACGTGCTGGGCATCGCGCGCATCGCCGCGATCCAGGCCGCCAAGAAGACCAGCGAGTTGATTCCACTGTGCCATCCGCTGGCGCTGACGCGCGTGGCCGTCGCGTTCGCGCTGCCTGGCGAGGGCGATGCCGCAGCCTGGGTCGATTGCACGGTGACGGCCGAGACCATCGGGCCCACGGGCGTGGAGATGGAGGCGCTGACGGCCGTGCAGGTCGGCCTCTTGACCATCTACGACATGTGCAAGGCGGCTGACCGCGGCATGGTCATGACGGACGTGCGGCTGCTGGAGAAGCGCGGCGGCAAGTCGGGCGACTACTTGGCTGGCGGGTCGGCCGCCTGAGCGGCCAGCCAGCGCGCATAGTCCTTGGGAAATGCCGCGGCAAAGCGCGGCTTGTGGAACTCCACTTCGCTCCGCAACCCCAGCAGCTGCGCACTGTCCAGCAGCTTCTCAATGACGCGCGGCTCTGGCGAGAAATGCAGCAGTTCGGTCGCCAGGGCGTGCACGAACGCAGCGCTGCCCGGCGCCACCTCGGCCACGCCGAGCGCTGCGAAGCGCACTTGGCGCTGGTAGAGCCAGCTCTGCTGCGCCTTAGCCAGCGTGTCGTCGCGGTAGGCGGCAGCGCGCTGGTTCGGGGGCAGGTAGACCTGGCTGATGCGGCGGTAGTCCCAGGCGGCGTAGGCCACCAGGGCGAGCGCCAGCACGGCCGACAGCGTGGGCACGTGGCGCATGGCGGCGGGTGCTGGCCGGCCGGACGGGTCGTCGCGCCACAGCAGGCCCAGGCACAGGCCCAGCGCCAGCTGGAACGGGCCATACCAGAGCGGGTATTCGAGCAGGCTGTGCACCCCGATGACTGCCAGCACCATCCAGGCCGCGCGCCGCACGGCATCGGTCTCGCGCCAGGGCCTGGCCCGCAGGACCCAGACCACGACGCCGCCGCACACCAGCAGCGCGGCCGGGATGCCCAGTTCCACGGCCAGGTGCAGGGGCAGGTTGTGGGCGTTGTCGAGGATGTCGCAAAAGCGCGGGCCCTCGTACAGCGTGATGTAGTGCGCGTAGTCGAGCTCGCCCCAGCCCCAGCCCAGCCAGGGCTTGGCGGCGATCAGGTGGAGCACGTTGCTCCACAGGGTGAGGCGGCTGGCGCACAGGACATCGCCTTCGCGCAGGCGGGAGAACATGCCGTGGCTTTCGGGGTCGAGGTTGGCGAGCCAGGGCAGCGCGAGCGTGGCGACTGCGTAGCACGCGAGCATGGCGCCGAGCCAAGCCAGCGTGCGCAGGTCGCGGCGCCACAACAGCACGGCGAATGCCAGTACCAGAAGCTGCACAAGCCCTGTGCGTGACGCGGATGCGGCGTTTCCCACCACCAGCAGCGCCACAACGCCAGCCACACAGGCAAGCCGGCCCAACGACAGCCGCCGCAGCGCCAGCACCTCGATCGCCAGCACGGAAGCCAGTGCGATGCTGGTCAGCGACGCGAACTGATTGCGCTGGCGCAGGTTGGCGAAGGCCTCACCGGCCGGCGCCCAGTTGACCCAGGGCGTCAGCGCGCCGGCCTTTCCGAAGTACTGCACCAGCGCAAGCACGCTGCTGGCGAGGCCCGCCACGATCCATGGCAGCAATGCGCACCACAGCCCCCATGGCAAGCCGTCTTGCGCGGGCGAGAGGGCCAGACGCCGCGCCAACGCCCAGCCCAGGGCGATCAGCATCAGGGCGCCGGCCAAGGCGATTGCTTCGTAGTGCGGCAGCATTGCTGCGCGCCCCCACAGGGCCAGGACGAGCAGAACCAGCGCGCCGCAAAAGAACAACCAAGGCCCTCGTGCTGCAGGCCGCCGCTGTGCGATCGGCGCAGACGTCAGCACCGCCAGCGCTACCACGAAGGCTGTGAGCAGCCACGGCGATACCGATGGAACGGGGCCAAAGGAGAAAGGGTTGAGCCAGGGGAGCGCGCTCAGAACGCACGCGCTGGCCACGACACGGAGACACTCCGATCTGGATGCAGACATCGCGAAAGTAGGGGCCGCAGAGGCTGCGGCAGATGCCACATAGGAGAAGCGGGAACAATCAGGACCTAGATCGCCGTGCGCCCCATGCTCCCGACGTGATCGCACGAGAATGCTCGCCACAGACCCTGAATGTCCAAAGGCCAGCCTTCAACAGAAAAGGTGCCGCAAACGGCGAACTGTAATTCGCTAAAACGCCCGGATTAAAAAAGCCGCCCGAAGGCGGCCTTACGTCAGCCTCGTTGCAATTACTTGCAAGAGCCGGGGACGAATTTTTGCAGAGCCGTCGTCGCAGTGCATTTCCACTCGTAGACCTGCTTTCCCTGATCCTTATTCGCCGTTGCAACGACAATGGCAACAGGAGCAGCACCAGCAGCTGGCGGCGCATAAGGTGTCAGCGTCAACACGTCCGTATTAGCCCCGGTAATGCCTAGATTTGAGAAGTTCGGAAGTACCTTAATCACTCCCTCTGCAGTAGTCTCAATCTTATCTACGTACTTCGATGTTGCAGTCGCGCTTTCGCAGCCCCAGCCGTTAGCAGTACCAAGTTTGTCTGGCGACATGGACTGAATGGATTCAGTGATGGAAGTGCGGCATGCCGACGCCGCCAGAATCACTTCCGACATGCGCGCCCGCTTCGTGTAATCCTGATACGCCGGCAGCGCCACCGCCGCCAGGATGCCGATGATCGCAACCACGATCATCAGTTCGATCAGGGTAAAACCCTTCTGCAGGGTGCGCATGGAACGCTTCATTCGGAACTCCTCAAAACGGGGGGATAGGACAACCAACACTTCTGTGCAGGTTGCGTGCCAGCCCCGAATCGCTGCGTTCCGACGCCTGGAATGCGACATTTTTCTCGCTTTTCCATGCATCGCCGGTGTCAGAGCCCCATGTCCTGGCCATTTATGGAACACGGCTCTGACGTTTTTGTCACCCGATCAGCGCGATCCCGGCCGCGAGGTCGGCGCAGGCCCGCGCGATTCCAGGTGCCGGAAGGTGATGCGCCCTTTGGTCAGATCGTACGGCGACAGTTCCAGCGACACGTTGTCGCCCGCCAGGATGCGGATGCGGTGCTTGCGCATCTTGCCGCCGGTGTAGGCGATCAGCTGGTGGCCGTTCTCCAGCGTCACGCGGAAACGCGAGTCGGGCAGCACCTCGTCGACCTTGCCGCGCATTTCGATCAGTTCTTCCTTGCTCATTCAAACTCCTCACAGGGCGGTGCTGCAGGCGCACGCACAGCGCTAAGGTTCAACACAGTCGGCCACGGAAAGGCCGGGGACGCACACACCAGGCAACAGCAGGCCGCCTGGTAACAGAGTGGGACGGAAAAGGGGAAGCGCCGACCCGGGCGTTCGTGGCCGCACGGCACACGAACTGGCGACCGGCGCAGCCAGCCGGTCAGAGGCAGGTCGGGGCGGCGCGGGGCGCCGGACGACTGCACCGCATCGGCCAGCTGCCGGGCGGCGAGGGCAGCAAGTGTAGCCGGCGCTGGCTGTCGGCGTGCTGCCTGCGGGCGCCGTGCCGCGCAGCCCGTCGCGTAGACTCCTGCGTCGTCCGCCCCCTTGCCCGGGGCCCTTTCGCATGAACACCCCCAAGCCCCCTGCTCCGCCGATCCGCCGCATTCCCAAGGCCGCCGTGTCGACGCCTGCCGCCACCACGGAGGCTGTGCGCTTGAACAAGCGCATGGCGGACATGGGCTTGTGCTCGCGCCGCGAAGCCGACGACTGGATCGAACGCGGCTGGGTGCGCGTGAACGAGCAGCCAGCCACCATGGGACAGAAGGTGGGCGCCACGGACCGCATCACCGTGGAACGTGCGGCCCAGGGCCAGCAGGCGCGCCAGGTCACCATCCTGCTGCACAAGCCCATGGGCTATGTCAGCGGCCAGGCCGAGGACGGTCACGCACCTGCCGTGACGCTGGTCACCGCGCAGAACCGCTGGGCCGAAGACCGCGCACCGATGCGCTTCACGCCCACGCAATTGCGCGGCCTGGCCCCGGCCGGCCGGCTCGACATCGACTCCGTGGGCCTGCTGGTGCTGACGCAGGACGGCCGCGTCGCGCGCCAGCTGATCGGCGAAGACGCGCACATGGAAAAGGAATACCTCGTGCGCGTGCAATGGGACACGCTGGCGCAGGACGTGCGCGCCGCGTTCCCGGCGGCGCAGCTGGCCCGGCTGCGACACGGCCTGTCGCTGGACGGCAAGCCGCTCAAGCCCGCCGTGGTCGAATGGGAGAACGCCGAGCAGCTGCGCTTCGTGCTGACCGAGGGCAAGAAGCGGCAGATCCGCCGCATGTGCGAGCAGGTCGGCCTCAGGGTGGTGGGCTTGAAGCGCATCCGCATGGGGCGGGTGCTGCTGGGCCGGCTGCCGCCGGGGCAGTGGCGCTACCTGGCCCCCGGCGAGCAGTTCTAGATCCGGTCGATCCGGCGTGGTCAGAACGCCGCGGAGCAGGCGATGCCAGCGACATCCGCGGGGCTGGCTCTGCCAGACCGCTGGATGTGCCCCCTTCGCGCAGCAGAAGGCGGGAGCGGCGCAGCCGCTTGGGGGAATGCTCTCTATTCGTCGCTGAGCACGGCCTGGTAGATCAGCGCGCCAAGCACGGCGCCGACGATGGGCGCCACCCAGAACAGCCACAGCTGGTCGACGGCGCCGGTGCTGGCGAACAGCGCCGGGCCCGTGCTGCGTGCCGGGTTGACCGAGGTGTTGGACACGGGGATCGACACCAGGTGGATCAGCGTCAGGCACAGGCCGATGGCCAGGCCTGCGAAGCCGCCTTGCGCGCGCTTGGCCGTGCTGCCCAGGATGACCAGCAGGAACACCGCCGTCAGCACCACCTCGGCGATCAGCACCGCCGTCATGCTGTACTTGCCGGGCGAGAGTTCGCCAAAGCCGTTGCTGGCGAAGCCGCCGACCTCGAAGCCCGGCTTGCCGGTGGCGATCAGGTACAACACGCCGGCCGCGGCGACGGCGCCCAGCACCTGGGCGATCACGTAGCCCGGCAGCTCGGCCCAGCGGAAACGGCCACCGACGGCCAGGCCCACCGACACGGCCGGATTGAAGTGACCACCCGAGATCGGGCCGAAGGCGTACGCGCCGGTCAGCACGGTGAGACCGAAGGCCAGCGACACGCCCAGCAGGCCGATGCCCACACCCGGAAACGCCGCCGCCAGCACGGCACTGCCGCAGCCGCCGAAGGTGAGCCAGAACGTACCGAGGAACTCGGCCGTCCACTTCTTGATGTTGCTGTCCATTTCTTGGTCTTTCTTGAAGAGGATGCAGTGCACACGCACCGGGCAGCCAAAATTGTCAACACGTAATTGCGTGCAACATGCAACAGGCCTGGCGCACTTTGTAACGAGTTGGCAGATCGCGACGGATTAGTTCACGGACTTGAAGACTTTTGCGCCGCCCATAATTGCGCCCCTGTCCGGCACGCCGCCGGAACCGACCGACCACACGACGACATGACCAAGCAAACCCTGTCCTTCCAGGCCGAAGTGGCCCAGCTGCTGCACCTCGTCACGCACGCGCTGTACTCCAACCCCGAGATCTTCGTGCGCGAGCTGATCTCCAACGCTTCGGACGCCTGCGATAAGCTGCGCTTCGAAGCGCTGAACGACGGCAAGCTGTATGAGGACGCGCCCAACCTGGAGGTGCGTGTCTCCTTCGACAAGGCCGCCAAGACCGTGACCATCACCGACAACGGCATCGGCCTGTCGGAAGCCGAGGCGATTGCCAACCTGGGCACCATCGCCAAGAGCGGCACCAAGGAGTTCATGGGCAAGCTGTCGGGCGACCAGAAGGTCGACGCACAGTTGATCGGCCAGTTCGGCGTGGGCTTCTACTCGGGCTTCATCGTCGCCGACAAGATCACCGTGGAATCGCGCCGCGCCGGGCTGCCGGCCGACCAGGGCGTGCGCTGGGTGTCCGGCGGCACGGGCGACTTCGAGGTCGAGAGCATCACGCGTGCCGCGCGCGGCACCAGCGTCACGCTGCACCTGCGCCCCGATGCCGAGGAATACCTCAACACCTGGAAGCTCAAGTCCATCATCGCCAAGTACTCCGACCACATCTCCCTGCCCATCCTGATGCGCAAGGAAGAGTGGAAGGAAGGCGAGGACAACAAGGGCGGCGACATGGTCCTCACCGACGAATGGGAGACCGTCAACAAGGCCACCGCCCTGTGGTCGCGCCCCAAGAAGGACATCACGGCCGAGGAATACGCCGAGTTCTACAAGCAGATCAGCTACGACCACGAGGCTCCGCTGGCCCACTCGCACAACCGCGTGGAAGGCGGCACCGAGTACACGCAGCTGCTCTACATCCCCGGCAAGGCGCCGATGGACATGTGGAACCGCGACAAGAAGGGCGGGCTCAAGCTCTACGTCAAGCGGGTCTTCATCATGGACGAGGCCGAGGCGCTGCTGCCGAGCTACCTGCGCTTCGTCAAGGGCGTGGTCGATTCGGCCGATCTGCCGCTCAACGTGAGCCGCGAGCTGCTGCAGGAAAGCCGCGATGTGCGGGCCATCCGCGACGGCAACACGCGCCGCGTGCTGTCCATGCTAGAAGACCTGGCCAAGAAACAGAAGACCGCGCCCGAGAGCCAGGAGGGCAAGATCGACGTGGGCTCGGGCGACGCCGTGCCGGCCCCCGAGCCGACCGAGGCGCTGAACGACGATGTGAGCGACGTGGTCGACAAGACCGCCACGGCCGCCGATGCCGCCGCGCAGTTCGCCGACGAATCGGACAAGTACGCGCGCTTCTACGCCGAGTTCGGCTCGGTGCTCAAGGAAGGCCTGGGCGAGGACTTCGCCAACCGCGAACGCCTGGCCAAGCTGCTGCGCTTCGCGAGCACGCAGTCCGATGCCGTCACGGTCTCCTTCGCCGACTACAAGAGCCGCATGAAGGAAGGCCAGGAGGCCATTTACTACATCACCGCCGACACGCTGGCCGCGGCCAAGAACAGCCCGCAACTCGAGGTCTTCAAGAAGAAGGGCATCGAGGTGCTCTTGATGACCGACCGCGTGGACGAGTGGGCGCTGAACTACCTCACCGAGTTCGACGGCACGCCGCTGCAGTCGGTCGCCAAGGGCGCCGTGGACCTGGGCAAGCTGCAGGACGAGGACGAGAAGAAGGCCGCCGAAGAGGCCGCCGAGACCTTCAAGCCGCTGCTGGCCAAGCTCAAGGAAGCGCTCAAGGACAAGGCCGAGGATGTGCGCGTGACCACGCGCCTGGTGGATTCCCCGGCCTGCCTGGTGGTGCAGGACCACGGCATGAGCACCCAACTGGCCCGCATGCTCAAGCAGGCCGGCCAGAGCGCGCCCGAGGTCAAGCCCGTGCTGGAAGTCAACGCCGAGCACCCGCTGGTCAAGAAGCTGGACGGCTCCGTGCACTTCCACGACCTGGCCCACATCCTGTTCGACCAGGCGCTGCTGGCCGAAGGCGGACTGCCGGACGATCCCGCGGCCTACGTGCGCCGTGTGAACGCCTTGCTGGCCTGAGGGTCCAAGCCTCCATGACCCACGCCACCCGCCTCCTCGCCGCCCTCGCGGGCACCATCGTGCTGGGGGGTTGCGCGGCCGGTGTGGGCATCAGCGTTCCGGTGTTTCCGGGCGTCTCGCTGGGCGTGGGCGTGGGCTCGGGCGGCAATGTCAACGTCGGCGTGGGCACCGGCGTCGGGCCGGTTGGCGTGGGCGTGGGCGTCAACCAGCGCGGCCAGGTGTCGGCGGGTGCCGGGGTCGGCGTCAGCACGGGCGTGGGCGGTGGCGCGCGCGTCGGTGCCGGCGTGGGCACCGGCACCGTGATCTACGATCCGAAGGACCGGCGGAACCCGCCGGCCAACACGAACGCCGACAACGTCGGCGGTCCCTAGCGTTCAGGCGCTCAGCGGCGCCTCGTCCATCGCCTCGATCTGGTCCTGCAGCACCACGACCTGGCCCTGCCAGTAATCGCTGCTGCCGAACCACGGGAAATTCGCCGGAAAGCTCGGATCGCTCCAGCGCCGCGCCAGCCAGGCGCTGTAGTGGATCAGGCGCAGCGTGCGCAGCGGCTCGATCAGCGCCAGCTCGCGCCGGTCGAACTCGCGGAACTGCTCGTAGCCGTCCAGCAGACCCGACAGCTGCAGCGTGCGCTGCCTGCGGTCGCCCGACAGCAACATCCAGAGGTCCTGCACCGCAGGACCCATGCGGGCGTCGTCCAGGTCCACGAAATGCGGGCCGCCGCCGGGCCGGTCGGTCGGCGTCCAGAGGATGTTGCCGGGATGGCAGTCGCCGTGCAGCCGCAGGCTGGCGATGCCACCGGCCCGGCCGACCTGCCCGAGCGCGCTGGCCTGCACGCGCGCCAGGGCCTCGGTGCACACGCGCTCCCAGTCGGCCTGCACATCCAGCGGCACCATGTCATGGCCGAGCAGCCAGTCACGCGATGCGGTGCCGAAGCTCTGCAGGTCCAGCACCGGGCGCTCCACGAACGGCCGCACGGCGCCCACGCTGTGGATGCGGGCGAGGAAGCGGCCAATCCATTCCAGCACCTCGAAGTCGTCGAGTTCGGGTGTGCGGCCGCCACGTCGCGGGCTCACGGCGAACCAGAAGTCCTCGAAGCGGTGCAGCGTGGCGCCGCCGATGGCCAGCGGCCCGACGGCCGGCACTTCGGCCTGTTCCAGTTCCGCTGCGAAGGCGTGCTCCTCCAGGATCTGCGCCTCGCTCCAGCGGCCAGGGCGGTAGAACTTGGCGACCACCGTCTCGGAGACGCCGTCGGGGGCGCTTTGCAGCTGCACCTGGTAGACGCGGTTCTCGTAGGAGCTCAACGCCATGAGCCGGCCGTCGCCGACCAGACCGATGGTGTCCAGCGCATCGAGCACCCGGTCGGGCGTGAGGCTGTCGTAGGGGTGGCGCGATGCGTCCGTGAAGAGGGTGTCGGAAGACATCGCGCGATTGTCGCCGGGCACCTGCCGCGCTGGCGGCTGCCCTGCCGGCGTCAGACCAGCGTGATCTCGACCGGGATGTTGCCGCGCGTGGCGTTGGAGTACGGGCACACGCCGTGGGCGGCGTCCACCAGCGCCTGGGCGGCTTCGCGCTCCATGCCCGGCAGCGAGACCTTCAGGCGCACGGCGATGCCGTAGCCCTTGGCGGTCGGGCCCAGGTCGACTTCGGCGTCCACGGCCACGTCGGCCGGCACGGTGATCTTCTTCATGCCGCCCACGGCCTTCATGGCGCCGATGAAGCAGGCGGAGTAGCCGATCGCGAACAGCTGCTCGGGGTTGGTGCCGGTGCCCGAGGTGCCGGGGGAGCTCAGCTTGACGTCGAGCTTGCCGTCGGACGACTTGCCGGCGCCGCCATCACGGCCGCCCGTGGTGTGGGATTGGGCGGTGTACAGAACCTTGTCGAGCGTGGTGGTCATGGTGACTCCTGGGGGTAGGTGCTTCGGTCGAAGCGGTTGGGGTGAAACGGATGATCAGGCGATGCGGTCGCGCAGCGTACGCACCTGCTGTGTCAATTCGGAGATCTCGGCCAGCGTGCACTGGCTGGCCTCGAGCACGCAGCCGGGGATGGCCATCGCGCGGGCCTTGAGCTTGCGGCCGGCCGGCGTGAGGTGCACGTGCACACGGCGCTCGTCCTCGGCCGCGCGCTCGCGCTGCACCAGGCCGGCGGCCTCCAGGCGCTTGAGCAGCGGCGTGAGCGTGCCGGAATCCAGCCGCAGCCGCTCGCCCAGCGCGGAGACCATGGGGCCGTCCTGCTCCCACAGCACCAGCATGGCCAGGTACTGCGGATAGGTCAGGCCCAGCGGCTCCAGCAGCGGCTTGTAGAGCTTGGTCATCGCCAGCGAGGCGGAGTACAGCGCAAAACACAGCTGGTGGTCCAGCTGCAATGCCTGTTCGCCGAGAGCGGGGTTCGATGCCATGGGCTGAATTCTAATTCGCAATTCAATTGCGCGCAATTCAATTGCTGGTAACAAAATGCAAGCCGCCCCCGATGGGTTCAGCCCAGGAGGTCCAGCAGGCGTGCCAGGGCGTGGCGCACGGTGGCAGCCCGCACGGCCGCGCGGTCGCCAGCGAAGCACTGCACCTCGGTGTGGATGCCGCCCGGCAGCGCCCAGCCGAACCAGACCGTGCCGACCGGTTTTTCGGCGCTGCCACCACCCGGGCCGGCCACGCCGGTCACCGCCACGGCCAGCTGCGCATGGGCGTGCCGCACCGCGCCTTGCGCCATGGCCCGCGCCACCGGTTCGCTGACGGCCCCGTGCGCCACGATCAGCGCGGCATCCACCCCCAGCAGTTCGGTCTTGGCAGCGTTGGAGTAGCTCACGAAGCCACGCTCGAACCAGTCGCTGGAGCCCGCCAGGTCGGTGCAGGCGCCCGCGATCAGGCCGCCGGTGCAGCTCTCGGCCGTGGCCAGCATCAGGCCGCGCGCACGCAGCACCTCGGCCAGGCGCGCGACCTGCGCATTGACAGATTCAGTCACCACATCCACCTCCAAAGGGCAAAGACCAGCAGCGTGCAGAACGCCGCCACCAGGTCGTCGAACAGGATGCCGAAGCCGCCACGCGCACCGAAGCCCTTGAATTGGCGGTCGGCCCAGGCCACCGGGCCGGGCTTGGCTGCATCGAAGAAGCGGAACAGCGCGAACGCGGCCAGCTGGCCCCAGAAGCCCGTGGGCATGACCAGCCACAGCACGAGCCAGAAGGCCACCACCTCGTCCCAGACGATGGCACCGGGGTCGGCCACGCGCAGGTGGCGCGCGCACACCGTGCAGGCCCACCAGCCCAGCGGAAGCGACAGCGCGATGACCCAGCCGATCTGCGCCGCATCGAGCCGGCTGTGCATCACCCAGTAGGCCAGCCAGGCCCACAGCGTGCCAGCGGTGCCGGGCGCCTTGGGCGAGAGGCCCGAGCCGAAGCCCAACGCGATCCAGTGCGCCGGATGCGACAGCATGAAACGCGCCGTTGGCCGCAGAATCGGCGCGCGCAGCGCCGGGTCGGGCGCGGAGACAGCAGAGTCGGTCGTCATGGAATGCCGGCGATGGTAGCCGCGCGTGCCACCGGCCGAGCTGCGCGCCGCGCCTGTTCTTCGCCCCCACACCATGCAAGACACCATCGACCAGCCCTTCGCCCGCATCGCCGACCTGATCACCCTGCACGCCCGGCGCCAACCCCAGCACCCGGCCGTCGTGCACGGCGAGGAGCGCGTGGACTACGCCACGCTGGACCGGCGCATGGACCAGGTGGCCGTGGCATTGCAGCGCGCCGGCATCCAGCCTGGCGAGGCCATCGCCATCTGCGCGCCCTCGTCCATCGCCTACGCCACCGTGTTCCTGGGCGCGCTGCGCGCCGGCGTGGTGGTGGCGCCGCTGGCGCCCAGCACCACCCCGCAGGGCCTGGCCCAGATGGTGGACAACGCCGAGGCCAAGCTGGTGTTCCTGGACGCCACGAGCGAGATCGCCACGGGCGCGTTGAACCCACCGCGCATCGCGCTGGACGGCGACGCCGCCGTCGGCCAGCCGCTGGCGGACTGGCTCGCGCCCGAAGGCAGCCAGCCGCAGCCGGCACCGGTGGAGCCGGCCGCGGCCTTCAACATCATCTATTCCTCGGGCACCACCGGGGCGCCCAAGGGCATCGTGCAGTCGCACGGCATGCGCTGGTCCCACATCCAGCGCGGCCTGCAGTACGACTACAGCCCGCAGACGGTCACGCTGCTGTCCACCCCGCTGTACTCCAACACCACGCTGGTGCTGTTCTTCCCGACGCTGGCCTTCGGCGGCACGCTGGTGCTGATGGCCAAGTTCAACGCGGCCGAATACCTGAAGCTGGCCGTGCGCCACCGCGTGAGCCACACCATGCTGGTGCCCGTGCAGTACCAGCGCCTGCTGGCCCTGCCCGACTTCGACGCGCACGACCTGTCGAGCTTTCGCTTCAAGTTCTGCACCAGCGCGCCGTTCTCGCCCCTGCTCAAGGCCGATGTGCTCAAGCGCTGGCCCGGCGGCCTGGTGGAGTTCTACGGCATGACGGAAGGCGGCGGCAGCTGCATCCTGGATGCCCATGTGCATCCGGACAAGCTGCACACCGTGGGCAAGCCGACGCCGACCAGCGACATCCGGCTCATCGACGAAGCCGGCAAGGAAGTGCCCGCGGGCGAGGCCGGCGAGGTGGTCGGCCATTCGAGCGGCATGATGAACGGCTACCACCGCCAACCCGAGAAAACCCGCGAGGCCGAGTGGTTCGACCCGGCCGGCAAGCGCTTCATCCGCACCGGCGACATCGGCCGCTTCGACGCCGACGGCTTCCTCGTGCTGTTCGACCGCAAGAAGGACATGATCATCTCGGGCGGCTTCAACATCTACCCGAGCGACATGGAAGGCGAGCTGCGCCAGCACCCGGCGGTGCTGGAGAGCGCCGTGGTCGGCGTGCCGTCCGAGGCCTGGGGCGAGACGCCCGTGGCCTTCGTGGTGCTGCGGCCGGGCCAGAGCATCGGCGCGGCCGAGCTCAAGGACTGGGTCAATGCGCGCGTGGGCAAGACCCAGCGCCTGGCCGAGCTCGTGCTGACCGAGGAACTGCCGCGCAGCGCGATCGGCAAGATTCTCAAGCGCGAGTTGCGCGACAGCTGGACCGGCAAGGTCGCCTAAGAGCATGCGCGACCTGCCCAAGGCCGCGCTCGAACGCGCGATCTTCGTGGAGTTCGCGCAGCGCTGGCGCGCCGACATCGACCTGGCCTCGGTCGCCAGCGGCAACCCCAACGCGCGCGAGCCCGACATCCTGGCCAAGTCCAGCGAGAGCGACCAGCCGCTGGCCATCGAGCTCGTGCGCCTGACCGAGCAGGACAGCCAGATGCTGGCGCGTCAGGCGCCGCGGCTGCCGCCGGCCGATGCGCCGCCGGCCCGGCTGCCGCCCATGGCCAGCGCGGTCGACGCGTTCTCGCGCAAGTTCAAGAAGGCCGAGGCCGGCCTGTACGATGGCGTCGAGGCCAGCCGCCTGGAGCTGCTGGCCTGGTCCGACCACCTCGCCACGCCCTGGCCCCAGGTGCTGGTCAGCGCCGAGGTCTGGCTGACCCACTACGCCAGCGCCGATCACTTCGCGGCCATCTGGCTCTGGCGCCGGCCCGACTTCCCGGGCGACCCCGCGCAGTCGGCCTGGGTCTGGTCGCACGCCAAAGGCCTGCAGCGCTTCGGCTGATTGCCCCATCGCGGTCTGCGGGCTTGGCGATCCGGCGATCATCGCGCCGCGACAACAAGGAACAAGACGATGGAACAGTTCGATCACGACCTGCTGGTGCTCGGCGGCGGCAGCGGCGGCGTGCGCGCCGCACGCATGGCGGCCCAGCGCGGCGCGCGCGTGGCGCTCGTGGAGGCCGCGGCACTCGGCGGCACCTGCGTGAACGTGGGCTGCATCCCCAAGAAGCTCTACAGCTATGCCGCCGGCTATGCCGAGGCCTTCGAGGAGGCCGCGGGTTTCGGCTGGCGCGTGCCCGAGCCGCGCTTCGACTGGGCCGCGCTCAAGGCCAACCGCGCCCAGGAGATCGGCCGGCTCAACGGCATCTACCGCGACCTGCTCAAGGGTGCGGGCGTCGAGGTCGTCGAGGGCTGGGGCCTGCTGGCGGACGCGCACACGCTGCAGGTCGGTCCGCGCCGGCTGACCGGGCGCCACATCCTCGTCGCGACGGGCGGCACGCCCTTCATGCCCGAGATCGCGGGACGCGAGCTGGCCCTGAGTTCCGACCAGATGTTCGACCTCGACCCCTTCCCCAGGCGGCTGGTGGTGGTGGGCGGCGGCTACATCGCCTGCGAGTTCGCGTCCATCTTCCGCGGGCTCGGGGCCGAGGTCACGCAGCTGCAACGCGGCGGCCGCATCCTGACCTCGTTCGACCAGGACATCAGCCGCTTCCTCGCCTCCGAGATGGGCAAGACCGGCATCGACCTGCGCTTGAACGCCCAGGTCGAACGCATCGCCCGCACACCCAAGGGCCTGCACCTCACGCTGGCCGGTGGCGATCTGCTGGACGCCGACGCCGTGCTGTTCGCCACCGGCCGGCGCCCCAACACCGCCAACATCGGCCTGGAGGCGGCCGGCGTGCGGCTGGACGCGCAGGGCGCCGTGGTGGTGGATGCGCACTACCGCAGCAGCGCGCCGTCCATCTTCGCGCTGGGCGACGTGTCCACCGAGATGCAGCTGACGCCCGTGGCCACGGCCGAGGCCATGGCCTTGGTGGACCACCTGCTCGGCCCGGCGCCCGGCAAGGCCGCGCGCACGGTGTCCTACGAGTACATCCCGACGGCCGTCTTCACGCACCCGCCGGTCGGCACCGTGGGCTACACCGAGGAGGCCGCGCGCGCGAAGTTCGGCCGCGTCACGGTGTTCCGCACCGAGTTCAAGCCGCTGAAGCACACGCTGTCCGGACGCGGCGAGCGCACGCTCATGAAGCTCGTGGTCGATGCCGCGAGCGACCGCGTGGTCGGCCTGCACATGGTGGGCGCGGACGCCGGCGAGATCGTGCAGGGCTTCGCCGTGGCGCTGCGCGCGGGCGCCACCAAGGCGGTGTTCGACGGCACCATCGGCATCCACCCGACAGCCGCCGAGGAATTCGTGACCCTGCGGGAGCCCGCGCCCGAATAAGGCGTCGCCGGGGCGCTGCACAATGGGTGCATGCCCTATCTGCCGCCCTTCATCGCCCCGACGCTCTACACCGACCCTGCCGCTGCGCTGGCGCAGGTCCAGCGCATCTACGCGCAGCAGATCGAGCATCTGCGCGAAGCCATGGCGCGCTTCGTGGCCGGCGAGACGCTGCCCGGCCATGTGCGGGCCTGCTACCCCTTCGTGCGCGTGCACACCGAGACGCTGTCGCGCGCCAAGGTCGAGGACGAGCTCGACCGTCTGGCCTACGGCTTCGTGGCCGGCGCCGGCCGCTTCGAGACCACGCTGACGCGGCCCGACCTGTACGGCAACTACTACCTGGAGCAGTTCCGCCTGCTGCTGCAGAACCACCAGGTGCCGCTGGAGGTGGGCATCGGCAACCAGCCCATCCCGGTGCACTTCTCGTTCGCCGAGAACGACCATGTGGAAGGCAGCATGAGTGCGGAGCGCCGCGGCCTCATGCGCGACGTGTTCGACCTCCCCGACCTGGCGGCCATGGACGACGGCATCGCCAACGGCACCTACAACCCGCGCCCGGGCGAACCCCAGCCGCTGGCGCTGTTCACGGCGCCGCGCGTGGACTACTCGCTGCACCGGCTGCGCCACTACACCGGCACGGCACCCGAGTGGTTCCAGAACTTCGTGCTGTTCACCAACTACCAGTTCTACATCGACGAGTTCGTGCGCATGGGCCACGAGGCCATGGCCGACGAGAACAGCGAGTACATCGCCTTCATCGAACCGGGCAACGTGGTCACGCGCCGCAAGGACCTCGCGCCACAGGACATCGACGCCTTCGGCGCGCCGCCGCCGCGGCTGCCGCAGATGCCGGCCTACCACCTGATCCGGCCCGACCACACCGGCATCACCATGGTCAACATCGGCGTGGGCCCGGCCAACGCCAAGAACATCACCGACCACATCGCCGTGCTGCGCCCGCACGCCTGGATCATGCTGGGCCACTGCGCCGGCCTGCGCAACACCCAGCAGCTGGGCGACTACGTGCTGGCCCATGGCTACGTGCGCGAGGACCACGTGCTGGACGAGGAACTGCCGCTGTGGGTGCCGATCCCGGCGCTGGCCGAGATCCAGCTCGCGCTGGAGAAGGCCGTGCGCGACGTGACGAAGCTTGAGGGCCCGGAGCTCAAGGGCGTGCTGCGCACCGGCACCGTGGCCAGCACCGACAACCGCAACTGGGAGCTGCTGCCCGACAACAAGGCCCAGCTGCGCTTCAGCCAGAGCCGCGCCGTGGCGCTGGACATGGAGAGCGCCACCATCGCCGCCAACGGCTTCCGCTTCCGCGTGCCCTACGGCACCTTGCTGTGCGTGTCCGACAAGCCGCTGCACGGCGAGATCAAGCTGCCCGGCATGGCCAACCACTTCTACCGCGAGCGCGTGGACCAGCACCTGCGCATCGGCATCCGCGCGGCCGAGTTGTTGCGCGCCCAGGGCATCGACCAGCTGCACAGCCGCAAGCTGCGCAGCTTCGCGGAAGTGGCGTTCCAGTAAGCCGCTGTGCAGCTCGACGCGCTGTCCTTGATGACGGTGGCGATGGTCAACCTCGTCACCATCTCGCTGGCCCTGCCGCTCATCATGGGCAAAAGCCTGACGCCGGCCGCGCGCGCGGCGCAGCGCGCGCTGCTGCTGCTCACGGCCGGCTGGGCCTCGCTGGTGGCCTCCGAATACCTGGTGTCTTCCTATGTGCTGTCGGTGCTGTCCATGGCCGGCCTGTCCGCCAGCCTGGTGATGCTGCACCGCGCGCTGAGCGGCTGGCTGGGACCGCGCCCCGGCGCCCTGGCGCTCAAGGCGCTGGCCATCGCCATGCCGCTGGGTTATGCGTTCTCGTTCGCCCACTACCCGCTGCGTGTGGGCTGGTCCAACTTCCTGCTGGCGGCCATGCTCGTGCTGCTGGCGCGGGCGACGCTGGTCGCGCGCCGCCATGCCGGCCACCACTGGCGGCTGTTGCTGCTGGGCTGCTTCGCCACCATGGCGGTGCTGACCGCAGCGCGCGGCGTGCTGGGCGCGTTCTTCACATCGGCCTACCCGACCTTCCTCTCGCCCAACCCGGTCAACATCGCCGCCGCGGTGGCCGTCAACATGGCCGTGGTGCTGGGCACGGTGGCGCTGCTGGTAGCCTGGCGCGACGAGGCCGACGACCGGCTGCGCGCCATGGCCAACACCGACAGCCTGACCGGCCTGCCGAACCGCCGCGGCTTCATGGAGCGCGCCGAGGCGCTGTTCGCCAACGCCCAGCGCTACCGCCAGCCGCTCGCGGTGCTGATGCTGGACCTGGACCACTTCAAGCAGATCAACGACAGCTATGGTCACGACCGAGGTGACGACGCCCTGCGCCTGTTCGCCCGGATGCTGCGCGAGACGCGGCGCACCGGCGACCTGACCGGCCGGCTCGGCGGCGAGGAGTTCTGCGTGGTGCTGCCTTCCAGCCAGCGCGACACGGCCAGCGGTTTCGACCAGCGCCTGCGCGCACGGCTGCAGCAGCGCAGCGAGGAAGAGCTGGGCTTCGCGCTG
This sequence comes from Pseudorhodoferax sp. Leaf265, assembly GCF_001422365.1. GTDB lineage: Bacteria > Pseudomonadota > Gammaproteobacteria > Burkholderiales > Burkholderiaceae_C > Pseudorhodoferax. The sequence continues at coordinate 102,509 of NZ_LMMT01000001.1, forward strand.
TCCTACAGCGCCGGCGTGGCCGCCATGACCGATGGCGACGCCACGCTGGCCGGCCTGCTGGCGCGCTCCGACGCCGCGCTGTACGAGGCCAAGCACGGTGGCCGTGGCCGGCTGCTGATGGGCGACAGCGGTTCCGGCCACACGGTGGTCTGAACCTGCGGCCGGTGGCGCCGCTGGTAGCATCCGCCGATGTTCGAACAGCTTTCTCCCTTCCTGATCCACTGGGCCATCACCGCCCTGTCGCTGTGGGTCGCCAGCCACATCTTCCGCGGCGTGAAGTTCGACAGCACCGGTGCGCTCGTCGTGTCGGCCCTGCTGCTGGGCTTTGCCAACGCCATCGTCAAGCCGCTGCTCATCGTGCTGACGCTGCCGCTCACGCTCGTGACCTTCGGGCTGTTCCTGCTGGTCATCAACGCGCTGGTGATCCTGCTCGTGGCCGCGCTGGTCAAGGGCTTCCGCGTCTCGGGCTTCTGGACTGCGGTGTTCGCGAGCCTGTTCGTCTCGGTGCTGAGCCTGGTGATCGGCTCCTTCATCGGCGGCAGCGACCCGGCCCAGCAGATCCAGATGCCGCAGGGCACCGGCAACTGGCTGTAGCCGGGCAAGTCGGGCACTATCGCGCAGCCGTCACCGGCGTGCTGCGCAGCACCTCGGCCAGTCCATCCTTCCACCACCGGGCCTGCCCGGTCGTGCCATGGCCGCTGGTCTGCGCGCTGGCCGGAATCAACAGGATGCGGCCGTTCTTCACGCGGCGCATGCCCTGCTCCAGCAGGCCCAGCTCCGGCAGGTTGCGCTCGTCGTCGGCCGAATTGATCGCCAGCACGGTGGCCTCGATGCGCTCCAGCTGGCCCGAGGCGTCGTAGTCGCGCGAGGCGTCCCACTGGTACAGGTGGTCGTTGGCGTCGCCGACGGCGGGCGCGGCCAGCTGCCGGTCCACCAGCGCGTCGGCCTGCGTCCGCGTCGGCGCATCGTTCTGCAATTTCTGCGTGCCGCCGCTCGTTGCGAGGCCGAAGTAGGCCAGCGCAAAACCCAGGCCCGGCGGCTGTGCGGTGTAGTTGCCGTTGGCCCAGGCCGGATCGCGCTTGATCGATTCGATCAGCAGCCGTCGCATCATCCAGTTTCGCCCCGACATGGCCGCCGGCACGGACGCCATGGGCACGGCGATGTCCATGTAGCCCGGGTACTTCTGGGCCCACATCCACACCTGCATGCCGCCCATGGAGTTGCCCAGCACCATGCGCACATGGCCCAGGCCCAGGTGTTCGCGCACGAGGCGGTACTGGGCCTGCACCATGTCGTCGTAGTTGTACTTGGGAAAGGCCATGCGCAGGCCGTCGGACGGCTTGCTGGACGCACCTGCACCGATCGCGTCGGGCAGGATGATGTAGTACCTGCGCGCGTCGAGCGGCTGGCCGGGGCCGAACAGCTCGCCAGCGAAACCCGGCGTCAGCATGCGGTCGCCCGATCCCGCCGTGCCATGCAGCACCACCACGGGTTCGCCCTTGGGATCGCCCACCGTGGTGTAGCCCAGCCGCAGTTGCGGCAGCACCTCCCCGGTGTGGAAGCGGAAGTCGTTGACCACCCATTCCTTCTTCTGCGGCGCCGGAAAGTCCGCGGCGCCTGCCGCGCCGGCAACGACCATGGGCAGCGCGAGCGCCGCGCCGAGAAGAGGAATGCGCATGGGGTGTCTCCTGGTTGTGGGTTCAGGCTGCCAGGGACTTCATCTCCGCGTACAGATCAGCCTTGCCCTCGAAGCCGATGCCCGGCAGCTCCGGCATCGTAATGTGGCCCGCCTCCACGCGCACGCCGTCCGGGAAGCCGCCGTAGGGCTGGAACAGGTCGGGGTAGGACTCGTTGCCGCCCAGGCCCAGGCCGGCCGCGATGTTGAGCGACATCTGGTGGCCGCCATGCGGAATGCAGCGGCGCCAGGACCAGCCGTAGCTTTTCAGCATCTCCAGCGTGCGCAGGTACTCCACGAGGCCGTAGCTCAGCGCGCAGTCGAACTGCAGCCAGTCGCGGTCCGGACGCATGCCGCCGTAGCGGATCAGGTTGCGCGCGTCCTGCATCGAGAACAGGTTCTCGCCGGTGGCCATCGGGCCGTCGTAGTGCTCGGCCAGGCGCGCCTGCAGCTCGTAGTCCAGAGGATCGCCGGCCTCCTCGTACCAGAACAGCGGGTACTGGCGCAGCGCCTTGGCATAGGCGATGGCGGTCTCCAGGTCGAAGCGGCCGTTGGCGTCCACGGCCAGCTGGCAGCCGGGTGGCAGCATCTTGAGCACGGCCTCGATGCGTGCGCAGTCCTCGGCCAACGGCGCGCCGCCGATCTTCATCTTGACCACCGTGTAGCCGCGGTCCAGGTAGCCCTGCATCTCGGCCGTCAGGCCCTCCAGGCCCTTGCCCGGGTAGTAGTAGCCGCCGGCCGCATAGACGAACACGCGCGGGTCGGCCTGGGTGCCCTGGCGCTCGGCCAGCAGGCGGAACAGCGGCTTGTTCTCGATCTTGGCCACTGCGTCCCACACCGCCATGTCGATCGTGCCCATGGCCACCGAGCGCTCGCCATGGCCGCCCGGCTTCTCGTTCTTGAACATCGTGGACCAGACCTTGTGCGCATCGATGTTGTCGCGCGCGTCGTCGCGCAGGCTGTCGGGCGCGGCCTCCAGGATGCGCGGCGCGAAGCGCTCGCGGATCAGCCCGCCCTGGCCGTAGCGGCCGTTGGAGTTGAAGCCGTAGCCGACCACCGGCTTGCCGTCGCGCACGACGTCGGTGACCACGGCCACGAGGCTCAGCGTCATCTTGGAGAAGTCGATGAAGGCATTGGCGATCGGCGAGGCGATCGGGGCGGTACGTTCGAGGATGTTGACGATGCGCATGGCGGGTTCCTGTTGAAGTGGGTCGATGCTAGGGAAGATCCTGGAATCTCTGAAGTGGTATGTTTTCTCTCGTGGAGTTCCTTTTGGAGATGGCATGCATCCATTCGATCCGGTTTCCCTGCGCCTGTTCGTCGCCGTCTGCGAGGAGCGCAACATCGCGCTGGCCGCGCAGCGCGAGGCCATCGTGCCTTCGGCCGTCAGCAAGCGCATCGCGCAGATGGAGGCCCGGGCCGGCACACCGCTGCTGGCGCGCGGCCGCCGCGGCGTGGCCCTGACGCCGGCCGGCGAGACGCTGTGGCGCTACGCGCGCGAGGCGCTGCAGCTGCTCGAGCGCATGCAGGCCGAACTCACGGCCTATGCCGAGGGGGTGCAGGGCCAGGTGCGGGTCTTCGCCAGCATGTCGGCGCTGGCGCAGTTCCTGCCGGCCGACGTGGGCCGCTTCGCGCGCGAGTACGCCCAGGTGCGCGTGAGCATGGAGGAGCGCGAGATCTGGGAGGTGGTGCGCGGCGTGGAGGAAGGCCGGGCCGACATCGGCGTGTGCTGGGACGCGGTGGACCTGGGCCGCCTGCAGCGCTTCGCCTACCGCGAGGACCGTCTGGCCGTGGTGCTGCCCGCGGGCCACGCACTGGCCGGCCGCAAGCGCCTGCGCTTTGCCGACACGCTGGACCACGAGCATGTGGACATCCTGGGCCGCAGCATCATGAAGACCACGCAGCAGCGCCAGGCCGCGATCGCCGGCAAATCGCTGCGCACGCGGCTGCAGGTCGCCACGGTGGACGCGGCCTGCCGCATCGTCGCCGCGCAGTTGGCGCTGGCCATCGTGCCGCGCGAAGAGGCGCGGCTGTTCGAGCAGCCCCTGGGCCTGGTGGTCGTGCCGCTGGCCGACGACTGGGCCAGGCGGCGCTTCGTGCTGGCGGTGCGCGATGCCAGGACGCTCACGCCAGCGGCACGGTTGCTGCTGGACAGCCTGCGCGCCGGCACCGGCCAGCCGGCCGGCTGAACGCCTCTCAGGCCAGGCGACGCCGCGCTCGCGCGGCCGGCGCGGCCGTGGCCGGCAACGCGAAGGGGGGCAGGGGCCGCGCCATCACCTCGGCCGCGTCGGCCGGCGCCATGCCCAGGCCGCACAGCACCATCTGCAGCAGCTCGGACACATAGGCCTGCGGGGCGGCCACCTCGCCCTGGGCGATGCGCGTCATGGCGCGCAGACAGGTGCCGAACACCATGTCGATGGCGGCCTCCTCGTCCGCCACCCGGAAGCGCCCCTGCGACCGGGCCAGCCGCAGGTCGCCCAGCGAGTAGGGCTTGATCAGTTCGATGACCTGCGGGAACGCCATGGACAGCTGCATCAACAGCAGCGCCCAGGCCGGACTGGTCTCGCCCAGCCACAGGAAGCGGCGCATGCCGATGCTCATGCGCTGGGCGCCGTCCTCGATGCCCTGGTAGCTCTGCACCACGCGCTCGTTGAGCGTGGTGGACAAGGCCACGGCCAGGGCCTCGAAGATCTCCTCGCGCGTGCGGAAGTGGTTGTAGACGGTGCCCGGCGCCATGCCGGCCACGCGCGCGATCTCCTGGATGCTGGTACCGGCCAGGCCGCGCGCCGACAGCACCTGTACCGCCGCCTGCAGCAGCTGGCGCCGGGTGCGCTCGCGCTTGAGCGGGCGCTCGCCATCCTCAGGAAGGAGGAAATGCGCAAGCGGCTCCGGCAGAGCCGGCATTGACGACCATCCAAAAACGGGTTCAGAATTCATTTTTGAATAGCCAATTCAATTTTGCTTTCTTCATCACTTTTTAGGAGGATACCGCAATGGCCATGCCCCTTCGCCTCGCCTACCTCGTGTTCGAGGTCCGCAAGCCCGCGCGCTGGCAGCGCTTCATGCAGGAGATGTTGGGTCTGCCCGCGCCCACGCTGCATGCCGACGGCAGTGCCGGCTGGCGCGTGGACGAGGCCTGCCAGCGCCTCGTGACCGTGCCAGGCACCCACGACGACCTGCTGGCGCTGGGCCTGGAGTGCACCGATGCCGCCGAACTCGACCGACTGCTCGAACGCCTGCGCGACGCCGGCCACGCCCCCCGGCCGGCCGACTTGGCCCTGTGCCGCCAGCGCGGCGTGCGCGCGCTGTGGTGGCTGCACGATCCCGCGCAGGGACGGGTCGAGCTGTGCCTGGGCCTGGAGCAGGCCGCCACGCCGTTCACCAGCGCGGCCTTTCCCGACGGCTTCGAGACCGGCGCCCTGGGCCTGGGCCACGTGGTACTGGTCGCGCACGAACTGCCGGCCATGGAAGCCTTCTACAGCCTGCTGGGCTTCGGCGTGACGGAGCGGCTGGACACGCGCGTCGGCCCCGTCCGCATGCGCGGCACCTTCCTGCACTGCAACCGGCGCCACCACTCGCTGGCCCTGTTCGACCTGCCCGGGTCCCAGCGCATCCACCATTTCATGCTGCAGGCACGTGCCACGCGCGACGTGGGCCGCGCCTTCGAACGCGCCGAAGCGCTGGGGGTGCCGCTGGCGCTCGAGCTGGGCCAGCACCCCGATCCGGACGGCACCTTCTCGTTCTACGGCGAAACGCCATCGGGCTTCGCTTTCGAGATCGGCGCGCAGACGCGCGAGATCGACCCCGCCTGCTGGCGCACCATGCACACGCAGCAGACCAGCGCCTGGGGCCACCGGCCGCGGCTGCGCCTGAAGCTCAAGATGGCCCGCGAACTGCTCAAGGCCCGCCTGCGCGGACGCCAGCCGCGCAGCGCCGCGCGTGGAGAAGCGCTGTGAGGCCCTGGCTGCGCCGCAGCCTGTGGGGCGCGCTGGGGCTGGCGCTGCTGGCTGGCGTGGCCGTGGCGGCCGGCATGCGGCTGGCCGAGCGCAAGATGCAGCGCCAGCTGGCGCTGCAGGTGGCCGATGTGCCCCTGCGCGAGGATGCGGCCAGCGTGGAACGCGGGCGCTACCTGTTCGCCTCGCGTGGCTGTGTCGACTGCCACGGCGCCAACGGCGCCGGCCGCACCTTCATCGACGACCCGAACGGCATGCTGGTGCGCGGGCCCAACCTGACAGCCGGCGCGCACAGTGCCGTGCAGGGCTACCGCAGCATCGACTGGGTGCGCATCGTGCGCCATGGCGTCAAGCGCGACGGCCGGCCCGCGCTGGTCATGCCCAGCGAAGACTACAACCGCCTCACCGACGACGACCTGGCCGCGCTGGTGGCCCATGTGCGCCAGCTGCCACCGGTGGACGGCGAGCCCGGCGCCGTGCGCCTGCCGCCACCCGTCAAGCTGCTCTATGCACTGGGTGTGGTGCAGGATGCCTACGAGAAGATCGACCACCGCCTGCCGCCGCAGCAGCCGGTGGCCGAAGGCGTGACGCCCGCGCACGGTGCCTACGTGGCCAACATGTGCCTGGGCTGCCATGGCCCCGGCCTGTCGGGCGGCAGGATCCCCGGCGGACCGCCGGACTGGCCCGCGGCCTCGAACCTGACCTCGGGCGAGGGCAGCGTGATGCCGCGTTACGCCAGTGCCGAGCAGTTCCGCCGCATGCTGTCCACGGGCAAGCGCCCGGACGGCACGGCCGTGAGCCCGGTGATGCCGTTCGGCTCGCTGCAGGCCATGAGTGCCACCGACGCCGACGCGCTGTACCTGTACCTCAAGGCGCTGCCGCCCCGGCCCGCGGGAGGGCGCTGACCGGCGCGGCGCGGGCCGACAACGCTCAGACCGGATTGGGCGAAGGCGGCTGGGGCTGCACCGGCGGCATGGGTTGCGCCGGGCCGGGCGGCAGCGGCCGCTCGGCCAGGCCCTGCGAGACCGACAGCGGCGGCTCGCCGCCGCGCAGCTCGGTCCGCGTGAGCGGCAGGTGCTCGGGGTACTCGCGGGCGATGAAGGCGATCAGCCCTTCGCGCAGGAAGCAGCGCAGGTCCCAGGCCTTGCCCGAATCGGACGCCGTGCACAGCAGCCGCAGCTGCATGGTCCGCTCGGTGGTGTCGGTCACCTGCAGCAGGCACAGCCGCTTGTCCCAGTGCGGCGAGGCTTCGCACAGGCGCTGCGCCTCGGCCCGCAGCGGGGCCAAAGGCAACCGGTAGTCCACCCACAGGAATACCGTGCCGATGATGTCCGAGCTGGTGCGCGTCCAGTTCTGGAACGGGTTCTCGATGAACCAGCGCAGCGGGATGATGAGCCGGCGCTGGTCCCAGATGGCCAGCACCACGTAGGTGCCGGTGATGGCCTCGACGCGGCCCCACTCGCCCTGCACGATCAGCACGTCGTCGATGCGGATCGGCTGCGCCAGCGCCAGCTGCAAGCCGGCGATCAGGTTGCCGAAGACCGGCTGCGCGGCCATGCCGACCACCAGGCCGACCACGCCGGCGGACGCCAGCAGGCTGGTGCCGAACTGGCGGGCGCCCGGAATGGTCATCAGCATCAGCGCCACGCCGGCCAGGCCCACCACGACCATGACGGTGCGCGACAGCACCTTGGCCTGGGTATGGATGCGCCGCGCATGCAGGTTGTCCGCCACGTTCAGCGGGTGTTGGTCGACCACGCCCTGGCCCACGCCGGCCACCGCGCGCAGCCCGACCCAGGTCAGGCAGGCCAGCAACAGCAGGCTGTTGAGCTGGCGGATGGAGCCGATCAGGGGGATGTCGTCGGGCGCGCCCTGCCACACCACCTGCAAGGCCAGGAACATGAGCCACCAGCGCGCGGCCGGCCGCACGAAACGCACCACGGTCGAGGCCACCGGCATGCCGCGCGTGACGCGCGCGAGCACCAGCGCGCCGGCTCGGTGGACGATCCAGGCGAGCACCACGGCGACCGCCGCAGCCGCCAACAAGCCCAGCGCCGACGAATCGGTCCAGGCCAACAAAGCATTCCATTGCGTCTGCATAGCCGCGGCATGCTAGCCGCGGCGGCAAAGGGCTTTCGGAAGCCGAGAAATGGCTGGTATCCCCGGCAGGCCCAGGATGACGCGCGTGCAGCCCGAACGCGTTCTGCCGCTGCGTGGCCATGGCCACCATGCCGGTGTCTTGCAGGCGCGGGCTCACCTCGCTGAACCAGACCTGTTCGCCCTTGACGAACAACTCCACGCCGAACCGGCCCAGGCCGGCGGGCTGGCCGTCCAGGCCGCGGCCCAGGTCGTCGGTCACCGCCTTGGCGATGGCGCAGGCCCTCCGCCGCGTGGCGCGCGCCCCGGGCTGCCCACGTACTGGTGCAGTTCCGCGATCTCGTCGATGCAGCCTGCGATCATGTCGATGAAGCCGCGCAGCTTGCGCGCCATGAAGCGCTGCTTCTGGTAGACCGCATAGACCCGCAGCGGCTCGGTGTGCCACCCCGGCAGCACCACGCGCAGGCCACCGGCCTGCACCTCCGGCGCACAGAAGAAGTCCGGTAGCGCGGCGATGCCCAGGCCGTCGAGGCAGAAGGTCTTCAGCACCCAGTAGTCGTTGGTGTCCGCGGCGACGCGCGGGGTCCAGGTGAAAGACGCGTCGCGCCCATTCAGTTGCAGCCCGGCCCGGCCCGCCAAGCGTTCGCGCAGCACCACCGCCACATGGTCCGCCAGGTCGGCGGGGCGTTGCGGCGGCGCGTGGCCCGCCAGGTAGCGCGGGCTCGCGTACAGGCTGTAGGCCAGGCGGCCGAGCGGCTTGGCCACGAGGTGGGGCAGGTCTGGCGGCTCCGAGCAGAGGTAGCAATCCACCGTGTCGATGGCCGGCGAGGCCGGCCGGTCCGCAATCGCCAGCGTGCAGCGCACGTTCGGGTGCTGGTCGATATAGCGGCGCACCATGCCGCACAGGAAGGTGGTGCTGAAGTGGGTGTCGGTCAGCACCGTCAGGCTGCCCGCGTCGCCACTGGCCATGTCGCGCACCTGGGCCTGTGCCGAGGCCAGGCCGTCCTGCAGCTGCACCAACAATTGCTCGCCATGGGCATGGAAGGCGCGGCCGGCCTCGGTGGGCGACAGGCGCCGCGCCGAGCGCACGACCAACTGCACGCCGAGCAGTTCCTCCAGCCGTGCGACCTGCCGGCTCAGCGTGGCCTTGGGCACGCCGCTGTCGACCGCGGCCCGGGTCAGGCTGCCGCTGCGCATCAGCAGCACGAAGGCTTCCACCAGTTTGATGTCCATGGGGCTGTTCCATTTTTGGGACGATTGTTCCCGGTCAGTGGCCTATGCGTGCAAGCGGCGCGCCAGTACGCTGACCGCCATGAGCACGACACCCGACCACGATCCCCTGCGCCACGAATGGCTGCCGGTCGCCAATGCCTCTGACATCTGCGTGCAGCAGCCGCTGGCGTTCACGCTGGCGGGCGAGAAACTGGTGGCCTGGCGCGACACCGCCGGCCAGGCCCATGTCTGGCGCGACCGCTGCCCGCACCGCGGCGCAGCGCTGTCGCTGGGCCAGGTGGTGGGCGACACGCTGGTCTGCCCGTACCACGGCTGGGTCTTCGGCGGCGATGGCCGCTGCCAGCGCATGCCGGCCCATCCCGGTTTCGAACCGCCCGCCAAGGCCGCCGCCCGTGCGCTGGCGGTGCGCGAGCGCTACGGCATCGTGTGGGCCTGCCTGGACGATCCGGCGCGCGAACTGGCGCTGTTCCCAGAATACGACCTGCCGGATGCCCGCTGCATCCATCTCGCGCCGCTGGAGGTGCGGACCTCGGCGCCGCGCCTGGTGGAGAACTTCCTGGACATGGCCCACTTCGCATTCGTGCATGGCGGCATCCTGGGCGACCTCGCGCACACCGAAGTGCGCGGCTACGCGGTCGAGAGTTCGCCGCAGGGCGTCATCGCGCGCGACTGCTTCGCCTGGCAACCGGCCGGCTTTCCGGGCCAGGAGGGCGACGAGGTCGAGTACGTCTACGAGGTGCGCCGGCCGATCGTCGCCATGCTGACCAAGCGCACGGCGCCGCGGCCTGGCGCCGTGCCCGAGGTGCTGCACCTGCTGCTGGCGCTGGCGCCCGTGGACGAGTGCCGCACGCGCGCCTGGCTGGTCAGCGTATTCGATGGCAACACCAGCGCATCGGACCAGGCTCTGCACGACTTCAACGCGGAGATCTTCCAGCAGGACGTGCCGATCGTCGAGTCGCAGTCGCCGCGCTGGCTGCCGCTGGAGCCTGGCGCCGAACTGCCGCAGGCGGCCGACCGGATGTCCATCGCCTACCGGCGCTGGCTGGTCCAGGGCGGCTGGTCCTACGGCACATCCCTGGGCCGCGCGGCCCGCCAGGCGGCTGCCTGATCCCTTTCCACCGACGACCACGAAGACAGCATGGCACCCGATACCTTTCCTTTCCCCTCGACCCGCCGGCAGCTGCTGCGCAACAGTGGCGCCCTGGCGCTGGCTGGCGCCGGCCTGCCGGCACTGGCCCAGGCGGCGCCGCTGAAGGTCGGCATCGTCTACGTGTCGACGCTGGGCGCGGTCGGCTGGACCCGGCAGCACGACCTGGCGCGGCGTGCCATGGAGCAGGCGTTCCCAGGCCGCCTGCAGGTCAGTGCCGTGGAGGGCATGTCCAACCCGGTCGATGCGGCGCGCGTGTTCCGCGAACTGGCCGCCAGCGGCCACAAGCTGGTGATCGGCACCAGCTTCTCGCACATGCAGCCCATGCTGCAGGCGGCGGCCGATTTCCCGGACGTCGCCTTCGAGCATTGCTCCGGCCTGAAGACGCTGGCCAACCTGGGCACCTTCGAGGCCCGCTACTTCGAGGGCACCTACCTGGCCGGTGTGCTGGCCGGTGCCATGAGCAAGAGCGGCACCATCGGCTTCATCGGCGGCTTTCCGGTGCCCGACATCGTGGGGCCGGCCAACGCCCTGCTGATCGGCGCGCGCAGCGTGAACCCCGCCATGCGCTGCCGCACCCTGTGGCTCAATTCCTGGTACGACCCGCCGAAGGAGCAGAGCGCGGCCACCACGCTGCTGAACGCCGGCGCCGATGTGCTGGTCTCCATGACCGACACCGCCACCACGGTCAAGGTGGGCGAGGAGCGCGGCGCCTGGACCATCGGCTATGCCAGCGACATGCGCTCCGTCGGGCCGACGCGCCAGCTCACCGCGTTCACGCTGGACTGGGCGCCGGTCTACATCGATGCGGCGCGGCGCGTGCTCGAGGGCCGCTGGAAGCCGTCCGAGCGCTGGCTGGGCCTGCAGTCCGGCGTGGTGAAGATGGCGCCCTACAACCCCGCGGTGCCGGCCGCCACGCTGGCCCAGGTCGCCGAGCGTGAACGCGCCATCGCGCAGGGCCGCCTGCACCCATTCGCGGGGCCGTTGCGGGACACGGCCGGCAAAGTGCGGGTCGCCGCCGGCGAGACACTGGCCGAGGCGCAGATCCGCGGCATCGACTGGCTGGTCTACGGCATGGTGGGCTCGCTGGGCTGACGCGGCCCCTTGGCTGCTCAGGCGGTGCGGGGCCGCACCAGCGCGGCGGCGCGCTTGGCATTCACGCGGGCCTGCTCGACGTCGGCATCGCGCGCCAGCAGCACGCCCATGCGGCGCTTGACGAAACTTTCGGGCTTGCCGAACAGGCGGATCTCGGTGCCCGGCACCTGCAGCGCCTCGGCCACGCCGTCGAACACGATGCCCTGGGCATCCACGCCGCCATAGACCACGGCGCTCGCGCCCGGGCTCTTGAGGCTGGTGTCCACGGGCAGGCCCAGGATGGCGCGCGCGTGCAGCTCGAACTCGTTCTGCCACTGGGTGACCATGGTCACCATGCCGGTATCGTGCGGGCGCGGGCTGACTTCGCTGAACCAGACCTGCTCGCCCTTGACGAACAACTCCACGCCGAACAGGCCCAGGCCTGCGGGCTGCCCGTCCAGGCCGCGGCCCAGGTCGTCGGTGACGGCCTTGGCGATGGCGCGGGCCTTCTCCAGCGCGGCCGGGTGCATGGGGTGCGGCTGCCAGCTCTCCACGTAGTCGCCGCTGACCTGCACATGGCCGATGGGGTCGCAGAACTGCGTCTGCACGCTGCCGTCGGCGGCGCGCGCGCGCACGGTCAGCAAGGTGATCTCGTAGTCGAAATCGATGAAGCCTTCGACGATCACGCGGCCATGGCTCACGCGGCCACCGGCCATGGCGACCTCCCAGGCCTTGCGCACATCGGCCGGTCCGTCGATCTTGCTCTGGCCCTTGCCCGAGCTGCTCATGACGGGCTTGACCACGCAGGGGTAGCCGATGCCCGCATCGATGGCAGCTTGCAGTTCCTCGAAGGAATCACAGAACTTGTAGGGGCTGGTCGCCAGGCCCAGCGTTTCGGCGGCCAGGCGGCGGATGCCTTCGCGGTCCATGGTCAGCCGCGCGGCGCGTGCCGTGGGCACCACGCGCACGGTGCCTGCCGCTTCCAGTTCGGCCAGCGCGGGCGTGGCGATGGCTTCGATCTCGGGCACGACCCAGTCGGGCTTTTCCTTTTCGATCAGCGCCTTGAGCGCGGCCGGATCGCTCATCGCGATGGTGTGGGCGCGGTGCGCGACCTGCTGGCCGGGCGCGTTGTCGTAGCGGTCCACCGCGATGGTCTCCACGCCCAGGCGCTGCAGCGCGATCAGCACCTCCTTGCCGAGTTCGCCGGAGCCCAGCAGCATGACGCGCGTGGCGTGGGGGGACAGGGGGGTGCCGAAGGTGGTCATGGTGTGTGCGCGCAGGACTGGAGGAAGCGCGCGATTATCAATCCAGCTTGGCGCCCGAGGCCTTGACCGCGGCAGCCCAGCGCGGCATCTCGGCGGCCAGGAACTTGCCGAAGTCCGCGCTGCCCAGGTAGGCCGGATCCGCGCCCTGCGCCACCATGCGGCTGCGCACCTCGGGGTTGTTCAGCACCTGGCCGAAGGCCTCGCTGAGCTTGGCGGTCACATCGGCCGGCAGCCCGGCCGGCGCCAGGAAACCGTAGAAGCCCACGACCTCGAAACCCTTGAAGCCCGACTCGATCACGGTGGGCACCTCGGGCAGTGCCGGGTTGCGCTCGCGGCTCGTGACGGCCAGCGCACGCACCTTGCCCTGCTTGGCATAGGCGGCGGCCTGCGGAATGGACTCGGCCATGAACTGCACCTGCCCGGCCATGAGGTCGGTGAAGGCCGGCGCGCTGCCACGGTAGGGGATGTGGACCATGAACAGCCCGGCCGCGTTCTTGAACATCTCGGGCACCAGGTGGCTGATGCCGCCGTTGCCGGCCGAGCCGTAGTTGACCTGGCCGGGCTTGGCTTTCGCGTAGTCGGCGAACTCCTTGAGCGTCTTGACGGGCAGCTGCGGCGTGACCAGCAGCGCCAGCGGTTGCATGGCCGTTCGCGCGATCGGCGTGAAGTCCTTGAGCGTGGCGTAGGGCAGGCGGCTGTACAGCGCTGGGTTGATGACCATCACACCGGTGTTGGCCAGCATCAGCGTGTAGCCGTCGGGCGCGGCCTTCATCACGTCCTGCGCACCCACGGTACCGCCCGCGCCGGACTTGTAGTCGACCACGATGGGCTGGCCCAGCACGGCCTGCAGCTTGTCGGCCAGCAGGCGCGCATGCTGGTCCAGCGGGCCGCCGGCCGGAAAACCGATGACGATGCGGATGGGCTTGTCGGGGAAGGCGGCCTGGGCCGTGGCCGCCGCCAGCAGGGCGAAGGCCGTCACGGCCAGATGGCGAAATCGCATGGAATGTCTCCTGGGGGAACGGGTTCTGCCGGCATCATCGCAGGCTTTCGCGGCCGGTCCGCGCCCGGTCTGCCGCACGGCGGTCAGGCCTGCGGCGCCCGCCCGCCCTGCACAGGATCCACCCCGGCCAGCGGCAGCCACACCGTGACGCGCAAGCCCCGGCCATCGGCCGTGGCGCTGTCCAGCGCGATGCGCCCGCCGTGCCGCTCGACCACCGCGCGCACGATCGACAGGCCCAGCCCGCTGCCGGTCTGCAGTTGGTCCGGGTCGCGGTAAAAGCGGTCGAACACGCGCGCGCGCAAGGCCGGCGCGATGCCGGGCCCCTGATCCTGCACGCACAGCATGGCCTGCCCCTGGTCGCGTGCGAGCGAGACCAGCACCACACCTGCCGCGGGGCTGTACTTGGCGGCGTTCTCGACCAGGTTGTCGACCATGGAGGTCAGGCCTTCGCGCTCGCCGTGCACGCACAGATCGGCATCGCACACGTCCAGCGCGAACTCCACTGCGCGGGCCTGGGCCAGGACCGACAGCGCCGCGAGCCGGTCCTGCAGCAGCGCGTCGAGCGCCAGGCGCTCGTGCACCATGGCATGCGCATCGGCGCTGCTGCGCATGAGCCGCAGCAACTGGCCCACGAGCCGCGTCGCACGGTCGTTGCTGCGCGAGACGCCCTGCAGCAGCTCGCTCTGGCGCGGCGTGAGCTCGGGCTGCGCGAGCACGGCTTCCACATTCACGCGCATGGCCGCGATCGGTGTGCGCAGCTCGTGCGCCGCATCGGCGATGAAGTTGCGCTCGCGCGTGGCGCTGTCGCGCAGGCGGTGCATGAGACCGTTGACGTTGTCCACGAGCGGGCGCAACTCCCGGTGGCGCGGCACGAAGGCCAGCGGCGCGAGGTCCTGCGGGCCGCGCGCGGCGATCTCGCGGCCCACGTCGCGCCATGGGCGCAGTGCCAGGCGGATCGACAGCCAGGCCGGCAGCAGCAGCAGGGGCGTGCAGATGACCAAAGGCATCAGGTAGTAGCCGCGGGAGTTGAAGGTCATGAGCAGCTGCTTGGCATCGGCCGGCATGGCGAGCATCACGCGCGTGTCCGAGTGCTCGGATTGCCGCGTGCTCGCGCGCCAGCGCTTGTCCTGCGCGAGCAGGGTCTCGACCGTGTTGAGCCGGCTGTTGCGCAACTCGGCGGGCACATCGTCGGCGCGGTAGATCAGGCGCCCCGCCTGCCAGACCAGCAGGCGTGGCAGGATGGGGGAGTCGCTGGTGTCGCCGGCTTCGTGCTCGTCGTTGTAAGCCTCGCGCAGCGCGCGTTCCATCGCCGCCAGGCTGGCCTGCTGGCGCTCCGGCTGGTCGGCGAGGCTCTCGGCCACCGAGGCGATGGCCTGGAAGGTGGCACGCGCGTCGTGCAGGCCGTCGCTGTTCAAGGCCTCCGCGAGCAGCAGGCCCACCGCAATGCTCCAGAGCAGGCCCAGCATGGCCATCTGCGCGAGCAGCAGCCGGCGCACCAGCGTGGGCTGCGTCCAGCGCGCCCAGGCGGCGCGCCAGCGGCCGCCCGCCGCGTTCACGCGCGCCCTCCCGCAGGCGGCGCGGCCTGGTCGATCACGTAGCCGACCCCGCGCACCGTGCGGATGTAGCCCTCGCCGATCTTGCGCCGCAGGTTGGACATGTGGACGTCCAGCACATTGCTCTCGTTGGTCTGTGCGCCCGGCAGCACCTGCTCCTGCAGGAAGCGGCGCGTGACCACGCGGTCCACGCGCTTGAGCAACAGGCACAGCAGCTCGAACTCCGAGCGCGACAGCTCCACGGGCCGGTCCTGCACGCGCACGCGCCGCGTCGGCAGGTGCAGCGAGAGGCCGCGCACCTCGACCAGGCCGTCGGCGACACCGTAACTGCGCCGCACGAGCGCGCGCACGCGCGACAGCAGCTCCGCGAGCATGAAGGGCTTGACCAGGTAGTCGTCGGCGCCGCCGTCCAGGCCGCGCAAGCGGTCGTCCAGCGTGTCGCGCGCGCTCAGGATCAGCACCGGCAGGCCCTGGCGCTCGCGGCGCAGGCGGGCCAGCAGCAGGAGGCCGTCGCCATCGGGCAGGCCCAGGTCCAGCAGCACGAGGTCGCACAGCCCGGCCTCCAGCTCGCGCGCCGCGTCGCTGGCGCGCCGGACCCAGACCACCGCCATGCCCTGGTCCTGCAAGGCGATGCGCACGCCGTTGCCCAGATCGAGGTCGTCTTCCACGAGCAGGATGTTCATGGCGCGCAATCTATCCGGACCGGGTGAAGAACACCTGAAGGCGCGGCGCCGGCTGAGCTTCATCCAATCTTCAGGCAACGCTGAGGCGGCGTTCAGCTTGCGCTTCGAGACTGCCCGGACCGCAGGAGCTGCGCCGCCACGGCCCTCCTGTCGGACCACCACACCACCAACCTGGAGAACCATTCCCATGCCACCTCGTTCCTGCATCGCCCTGTCCGCCCTGCTGCTGGCCACTGGTGCGACTGCCCTGCATGCGGCCGAACCCATGCGCGACAGCGCGTTCTACGCCGGCGCCACGATGGGCGCCTCGCGCTACAGCCTGCATTCGGCCAGCACGCCGACGCCGCCGGGTGGCCTCCAGCGCGACACCCACGGCACGGCCTTCAAGCTCTACGGCGGCTACCGCCTGACCGAGCATTTCGGCGCCGAACTGGGCTATGCGCACCTGGGCCGCGCCAAGCAATGGACCATGGTCAACGGCACAGCGTTGCGCGACGAAGGCAAGGGCCGCGCGTTCTACGCCGCAGCCACCGCGCAGCTGCCGCTCGGCGATGCCTTCGTGCTGCACGGCCGCCTGGGCGTGGCGCGCGGCAAGGTGACGGGTGGCGGCACGCAGGTCCCCGCGACGCAGGGCCTGGCGGGCAGCGCCACGGGCGCGATCGTGGGCATCGGCGCCGAGTACAAGCTGACGCCCACCATGTCGCTCACCGGCGACTACGACCACTTCATCAAGCTGTCACGCCAGGCCAAGGGCGGCATGCTGACGGTGGGCCTGCGTGCGAACTTCTGAACGACCCGGCGCGCGCCCATGATGCCCATCGTCTGGACCGGCAGGCCCCGGTTCCCGCTGATCCTGCGCGCAGTGGCGGTCCACCGGCTGGTCGGCGGCCTGCCATCGCACAAGCCGCCCCGCGCCGGGGAACAGCCGCCCCACGACACGCCCGTGCCCCCGGCCAGCACGCTGGCGCTTCAGCCCGGCGCAGCGGCCTCGCCGGCCGCACCTGCCGTGCCGCCAGCGCCACCGGCCGGGGCCGGCGCTGCGAACCAGCGCTCCACCAGCCGCACGAAGAAGCTGGCGCCCATGGGCAGCAAGGCGTCGTTGAAGTCGTAGCTGGGGTTGTGCACGAGGCAGGGCCCGTCGCCGTGGCCGGGCAGGCGGTGTTCGCCGTCGCCGTTGCCGATGAAGGCGTAGCAGCCTGGCACCTGCTCGAGCATGAACGAGAAGTCCTCGGCCGCCATGATGGGCACCTGCGTGACCACGTTCGGCGCGCCGAACACGGCCTCGGCCACGCGGCGCGCGAACGCGCTCTCGGCCGCGTGGTTCACGGTGGACGGGTAGTTGCGCCTGAACTCGAACTGTGCCGTGGCACCGAACACCGCGGCCTGGTGGTCGGCCACCTCGCGCATGCGGCGCTCGATGAGGTCCAGCGTCTCGGCCGTGT
Organism: Pseudorhodoferax sp. Leaf265; assembly: GCF_001422365.1. Classification (GTDB taxonomy): domain Bacteria; phylum Pseudomonadota; class Gammaproteobacteria; order Burkholderiales; family Burkholderiaceae_C; genus Pseudorhodoferax. Next base: position 119,631 of record NZ_LMMT01000001.1, read on the forward strand.
AGGCGCGCACCGAGCCCTGCATCACGCACTGGTCGGGGATCACGTTGGCAACCTCGCCAGCGTGGACCATGGTGACCGAGATCACGGCCGTCTCCAGCGGCTTCTTGTTGCGGCTGATGATGGTCTGGAAGGCCTGCATCATCGCGCCGGCCACGGGGATGGGGTCGATCGCCAGGTGCGGCATCGCGGCATGGCCGCCCTTGCCGCGGATGGTCACCTTGAACTCGTTGTTGGAGGCCAGCACCGGGCCGGCCGAGACCGCGAACTGGCCGACCGGGATGCCCGGCATGTTGTGCATGCCGAACACGGCCTCGCACGGGAACCGGTCGAACAGCCCTTCGCGCAGCATCTCGCGCGCACCGCCGCCATGCTCCTCGGCCGGCTGGAAGATCAGGTGCACGGTGCCGTCGAAGCCGCCCGCGTCGCGCAGCCGCGCAAGCTCCTGCGCCGCGCCCAGCAGCATGGTGGTGTGGCCGTCGTGGCCGCAGGCGTGCATCTTGCCGGCGTGGCGGCTGGCATGCGCGAAGCGGTTGTGCTCGGCCATGGGCAGCGCGTCCATGTCGGCGCGCAGGCCGATGCTGCGCGGCGAGGTGCCGCAGCGCACGGTGCCGACCACGCCGGTCTTGCCGAGGCCGCGGTGGATGGGGATGTTCCAGCGCGTGAGCAGCTCGGCCACGCGGTCGGCCGTGCGCGTCTCCTCGAACGCCAGTTCGGGGTGGGCATGGATGTCGCGGCGCACGGCCTGCAGGGTCTCGTGCTCGGCGACGATGGTGTCGATCAATTGCATGTCGTTTTCCACGGCGCGGTGCGCCACGGCCCCAGCCAGCGGGGGCCGCCGGGGAGTCTGCCATAGGCCGCGCCGGCTATGCTGCGTCCATGACCTCCTGCACGCCCCTCCTGATCCTGCGCCACGCCGATGTGCTGGTGACCATGGACGACCAGCGCCGCGAGATCAGGGACGGCGCCGTCGTGGTGCAGGGCCCGGCCGTGGCCTGGGTCGGCCCCAGCGACGCGCTGCCGGCGCCGTACGCCGAGGCGCTGGCCGCGGGCCGCGCCGAGGCCATCGACCTGCACGGCCATGTGCTGATGCCGGGCCTGGTCAACACGCACCACCACATGGTCCAGAGCCTCACGCGCGCGGTGCCCGAGGCGCAGGACGCCGAGCTGTTCGGCTGGCTCGGCAGCCTGTACCCACTGTGGGCGCGGCTCACGCCGGAGATGGTCCAGGTGTCGACCAAGACGGCGATGGCCGAGCTGCTGCTGTCGGGCTGCACCACCACCAGCGACCACCTGTACCTGTATCCGAACGGCAGCCGGCTCGAGGACGCGATCGAGGCCGCGGCCGCCATGGGCATGCGCTTCCACGCCGCGCGCGGCAGCATGAGCGTGGGCCGCAGCGCCGGCGGTCTGCCGCCCGACGAGGTGGTCGAGCGCGAGGACGCGATCCTGGCCGACAGCCAGCGCCTGATCGAGCGCTGGCACGACCCGGCGCGCCACGCCATGCTGCGCATCGTGCTGGCGCCCTGCTCGCCGTTCTCGGTCTCGCGCGACCTCATGCGCGCCTCGGCCGCGCTGGCGCGCGCCACCGGCGTCTCGCTGCACACCCACCTGGCGGAGAACGACAACGACATCGCCTACTCGCGCGAGAAGTTCGGCATGACGCCGGCCGAGTACGCAGAGGACCTGGGCTGGGTCGGCCGCGATGTCTGGCATGCGCACTGCGTCAAGCTGGACGAGGCCGGCATCCGCTTGTTCGGCCGCACCGGCACGGGCGTGGCGCACTGCCCCTGCAGCAACATGCGTCTGGCCTCGGGCATCGCATCCGTGGGCGCGATGCGCCGGGCCGGCGTGCCCGTGGGCCTGGGCGTGGACGGCAGCGCGAGCAACGACGGCGCCCACATGCTGGGCGAGGCACGCCAGGCGCTGCTGCTCGCGCGCGTGGGCTTCGGGCCGGCCGCGATGACGGCGCGCGAGGCACTGGAGATCGCCACGCGCGGCGGCGCCCAGGTGCTGGGCCGCGACGACATCGGCGCGCTGGCGCCCGGCATGTCGGCCGACCTCGTGGCCTTCGACCTGCGCGGCGTGGGCCATGCGGGTGCCGGCCACGACCCGGTCGCGGCGCTGGTGTTCTGCCAGCCGGCCAACGCCGCGCTGTCGGTCATCCACGGCCGCGTGCGCGTGCGCGATGGGCAGCTGGTGGACCGCGAACTGGCCCCGCTGCTGGAACGGCACCGCGCGCTCGCGCAGCAGTTGGTCGAGGCGGCGCGGCATCCGCACACCGCGTAGCCGCCCACGCGGCTATGCTGCGGGGCTTCGCAGCAGGAGACCCCCATGAGCATCCGTGTCGGCATCGGTGGCTGGACCTTCGAGCCCTGGCGCAACAACTTCTTCCCGGCCGGCTTGCCGCACAGCCAGGAGCTGCACTTCGCGAGCCGCGCCGTGACGGCCATCGAGATCAACGGCACCTACTACAGCACGATGACGCCCAAGAGCTTCGCGCGCTGGCACGACGAGACGCCGGATGACTTCGTGTTCTCGCTCAAGGCCAACCGCTTCGCGACCAACCGGCGCGTGCTGGCCGACGCGGGCGAGTCCATCACGCGCTTCGTCGAGAGCGGGCTCTCCGAACTCGGCAAGAAGCTCGGCCCCATCGTCTGGCAGTTCGCGCCGACCAAGCAGTTCGATGCGCAGGACTTCGAGGCCTTCCTGGCGCTGCTGCCCAAGGCCGTGGACGGCCGCGCGCTGCGCCATGTGCTGGACGTGCGGCATCCCAGCTTCATGGTGCCCGCCTACCTCGCGCTGGCGCGGCGCTACGGCTGCGCGACCGTGTTCGCGGACTCCGACAAGTACCCCAGCTTCGCCGACGTGACGGGCGACTTCGTTTACGCACGGCTCATGCGCAGCCAGGCCGAGTGCGCGACCGGCTACACCGCCGAAACGCTGGACCGCTGGGCCGACGTGGCGCGCGACTGGGCGCGGGGCGCGACGCCCGCCGGTGCTCCGCTCGTGGAGCCAGCCCAGGACAGCGGCCAGGCCCGCGATGTCTTCGTGTTCTTCATCAACGGCGCCAAGGAGCGCGCGCCCGCTGCGGCGCAGGCGCTGATCGCGCGGCTCTGAAGCGCATGCCGGTTGCACGCAAGCGCTCCGCCACCATCCGCGACGTGGCCAAGGCCGCCGCGGTCTCGACCGCCACGGTTTCCAAGTTCGTCAACGGCAGTCAGCGTTTCTCGGCCGACGTGGAGGCGCGCGTCACCCGCGCCGTGCAGGAACTGGGCTGGTCGCTCAACCCGATGGCGCGCGGCATCACCACGGGGCAGAGCGGCAACATCGGCATCGTCATCCTGGACATCCGCAACCCGCACTTCACGAGCATGGTCAAGGGCGCGGCGCGCGGCGCGGCCGCCGCTGGCCTGAACCTGATCGTGGCCGACGCAGCCGAAAGCAAGGCGCCCGAACTCGCGGTGCTGCGCGCCCTGGCGCGCCGCGTCGACGGCCTGATCGTCAGCGCGCGCCTGCCGGAGCCCGTGCTGCAGGCGCTGTACGACAGCGGCACGCCCGTGGTGTTCTACGGCGGGCCGCCGCCCAACCCGGCCTACCACAGCGTGTGTTGCGACAACCGGCTGGCCGGCCGCATGCTGGGCCGGCACCTGCGCGACCGCGGCCACCGGCGCATCGGCTACCTCGGCTTTCCCACGGCGCCCTGGAGCGCCGAGCGCTGGCAGGGCGTGCAGGACGCGTTCGCGGGCGAGGACGCGCACTTCACCGCGCACGAGGCCACGGCACCGGTCGCGGCAGAAGGCGAGCGCCTGGCCTCGCTGGTGCTGCTGGCGGGCGAGCGCCCCGACGCCGTGGTGGCCTTCAACGACCTGCTGGCCCTGGGCCTGCTCGCCGAGGCCCGGGCGCTGGGCGTGCGCGTGCCCGAACAGGTGGCCCTGGCCGGCTTCGACAACATCGACTACGGCCGCCTGGGCAGCCCGACGCTCACCAGCGTGGACATGGCCAGCGAGGCCGTCGGCGAGACCGCCATGCAGCGCCTGGCCGAACTGATCCAGGGCGCACCGCCTGCGCCGCAGCAGCACGCCCATGTGCTGGACTGCCGGCTCATGGTGCGCGAATCCACGACACGCCTGTCCCCCGGGTAACTCCCAGGGTCGGCTGGCTTGACCCTGCAAATGTTATCGATCACTATTGGCCGCAAGTTAACCGGTTAACTTTGTTGGACCGGTTTTCACCAAGCACAACTTTCCCAACTCCATTTCGCCATTGACGGCATGCCGTTGAAACAGGAAGTTAACCGGTTGACAGACGGCATGCCGACGCCCCAGCGCGCCACCACGGTGCTGGACGTGGCCCGCCTGGCCGGCGTCTCGGCCATGACGGTCTCGCGCGCGCTGAACCAGCCGCAGCGGGTGCCGGCCGCCACGCGCCAGCGCGTGCAGGCCGCCGTGGAGGCCACGCGCTACGTGCCCAACCTGCTGGCCTGCGGACTGCGCTCGCGCCGCAGCCGGCTGGTGGCGGCCATCGTGCCGGCCCTGGGCAGCCCGGTGTTCGCCGAGACCGTGCAGGCGCTGACGGCCACGCTGGGCGCGGCCGGCTACCACCTGATGCTGGGCCAAAGCGGCTACGGTCCGGTCGGCGAAGACGCGCTGCTGCAGGCCGTCATCGGCCGCCGGCCCGACGGCATCGTGCTGGTGGGCGTGGACCACTCGCAGCGGGCCCGCCAGACGCTGGCCCGCTGCGGCGTGCCCGTGGTCGAGACCTGGGATCTGACGTCCACGCCCATCGACATGCTGGTCGGCTTCTCGCACGCCGACGTGGGCGCGGCGGTCTGCCGCTTCCTGGCCGGCCAGGGCCGACGCCGGCTGGCCATCGTCAGCGGCGCGGACGGGCGCGCCGCCCGCCGTGCGCAGGCGTTCACGGCCACGGCCGACCTCCTCGGCCTGCCCCCGCCCGCGCGGGTCGAAGTCGAGGCGCCGACGACGCTGGGCCACGGCCGGCAGGCTCTGCGCCAACTGCTGGCGCAGCACGCGGGCGTGGAAGGCATCTTCTGCAGCTCCGACATGCTCGCGCTTGGCGTGCTGACCGAGGCCGCACACCAGCGCATCGCCGTGCCCGGCCGCATCGGCGTGGTCGGCTTCGGCGACCAGCCGCTCGCCGCCGACGCGGAGCCGGCCCTGACCACCGTGCGCGTGGACGGTGCCCGCATCGGCCGCGAGGCCGCCCTGCGCGCGATCGGACGCATCGCCGGCTCGCCCGCACCGGAGCTGGCCGCGCTCGATGTGGGCTTTTCCATCGTTCCGCGGTGCTCGGCCTGAAACCCGGCCGTGCCGCCACCTGACTTTTCAACAAAGGAGACCCTGATGAAACATGCCATCCAGCGCCTGCGCGCCATCCCGCTGGCCACCAAGCTGGCCGTGTGCGGCACGGCCGGGCTGATCGTGCTGGCCGGCTGCGGCGGCAGCGACGACGAGGAGATCGCGCAACCGGTGATCGGCGCACGCGCCAAGGCGGTGATCACCGCCGACGGCAAGCAGTTCAAGGATTCCAATGCCAACGGCAAGCTGGATCCGTACGAAGACTGGCGCCTGCCCGTCGAGCGCCGCATCGACGACCTGGTGGCGCAGATGACGCTGGAGGAAAAGGCCGGCCTCATGCTGATCAACACCTTGAATGCAGGCGCCGGCGGCGCGCTGCCATCTGCCGCCGCCAACATGGTGCAGACGCAGAAGATGAGCCGCTTCGTGTTCCGCAGCGTGGTGCAGATCCCGGCGAGCGGGTCGCAGGTCACGCCCGAGCAGGCGGCGATGTCGCTGAACGCGGTGCAGGAGATGAGCGAGGCCACGCGCCTGGGCATCCCGGCGGTGTTCAAGTCCAACGCCCGCAACCACTACGAGAAGGACCCACGCGTCGGCATCAACGAGGCCTCGGGCGCGTTCACGGAGTTTCCCAAGGAAGCCGGCATCGCCGCCGCCTCGCTCGGCGCGGGCGACATGTCGCTGGTCAAGGACTTCGCCACCGTCATGGGCGACGAATGGAAGTCCATCGGCCTGCGCGGCATGTACGGCTACATGGCCGACCTGTCCACCGAGCCGCGCTGGTACCGCGTGCACGAGACCTTCACCGAAGACGCCGACCTGAACGCCAACATCATGCGCACGCTGGTGCAGACGCTGCAGGGCAGCAAGATCAAGGACGGCACCTCGGTCTCGCCCAGCTCGGCCGTGGCGCTCACGCTCAAGCATTTCCCGGGCGGCGGACCGCAGGAGATGGGCCTCGATCCGCACTACGCGCACGGCAAGAACCAGATCTACCCGGGCGGCAACTTCGGCTACCACCTCAAGCCCTTCCTGGCCGCCATGGAGGCTGGCGTCTCCGCCGTCATGCCCTACTACGGCGTGCCGATCAACGTGACCTACGAAGGCGTGACCTACGAGCAGACCGGCATGGCGTTCTCCAAGCAGATCGTCACCGACCTGCTGCGCGGCAAGCTGGGCTTCAAGGGCTATGTGAACTCGGACACCGGCATCATCAACGACCGCGCCTGGGGCCTGGAGATGAAGACCGTGCCCGAGCGCGTGGCGGCGGCCATCAACGGCGGTACCGAGACCCTGTCGGGATTCAGCGAGAACAAGACCATCACCGACCTGGTGGCCGCCGGCCTCGTGAGCGAAGCCCGCGTGACGGAAGCCGCCCGCCGCCTGCTCAAGGAGCAGTTCCAGCTCGGCCTGTTCGAGAACCCGTATGTCGACCCGGCGCTGGCCAACGCCATCATCGGCAAGGACGCGCACCGCGCCACCGGCATGGACATCCAGCGCAAGTCGGTCGTGCTGCTGCAGAACCAGGCGCAGGCCGATGGCAGCAAGACGCTGCCGCTCAAGGCCGGTGCCAAGGTCTACACCATGGGCCTGGCCAAGACCGACACCGACAAGTACGGCTACGCCGTGACCGATGGCGAAGCGCTGGTGGGCGGCGTGCGCCCGAGCGCCGCCGGCCACGACTACGCCGTGATCCGCGTGGAGGTGAACAACAACAAGCTGGTGCCCGGCAGCAACACGCGCGCCACCAGCACCTACAAGAGCGACGATCCGGCCACCGGCGGCCGCATCAACCCCGCCACCGGCCGCAGCTGGGGCTACGACGACCGTTGCGTGAACAAGGCCGCCTACTCGGCCGAGGACGCCGCCAAGGCTTGCCTGGACAACGGCCTGACCTTCGGCGGCTCGTTCCCGTGGGAGAACGGCAAGATGTCGTTCACCGAGATGGCGGCCGCCGAGTCCTGGCAGATCTCGCCTTCGCTGGACCAGATCCAGGCGGTCATGAACGAGGTGGGCGCGAAAAAGACGGTGCTGGCGATCTACTTCCGCCAGCCCTACGTGCTGGACGACGCCAGCGGCCTGAAGGGCGCCGGTGCCATCGTGGCCGGCTTCGGCATCAGCAACACCGCGCTGCTGGACGTGCTGGGCGGCAAGGTGCTGGCCACCGGGGCGGCGGTCAAGCCGCAGGGCAAGCTGCCGTTCGCGCTGGCGAACAACTCCCAGGCCATCGTGAACAACCAGCCTGACGTGCCGGGCTACCCGGCGGCGGACACGCTGTTCCCCTACGGGTTCGGTCTGACGTACTGACCCACCGCGCGCCCCCCATGGCGCGCCCGACGGCGCGCAGGGCATCCCCGTGCGCGGCCGGCGCGCCGCGCAGCCCTGCGCCACTTTTTCCAGCTTCCGAGACAACGAGAGGAGACCCCCATGCACCAGCACGCGCTGCACCCCATCGCCAAAGCCATCCTCGTCGCATCGCTGACCGCCGCACTCGCGGTCGGGTGCGGCGGCGGCGGAGACGACCCGGCCGCACCGGCGGCCACCATCGACCAGGTCCGCACCGTGACCGACCTGACCAGGAACTGGCGCTTCGTCCTCGACGACAGCCTCACCGACGACCAGGCCCTGGGCGCCAACACCTCCAACTGGTCGTCGGTCAGCCTGCCGCACACCTGGAACGCGGGCGATGCGGCGACCACGGCCCAATCCACGCCGTCCACACCGGAGTACCTGCGCAGCGTGGGCTGGTACCAGTTGGACTTCGACGCCGGTCCACAGACCGGCGGTACCCGTTGGTTGCAGTTCGATGCGGCCAGCATCACGGCCGACGTCTGGCTCAACGGCGTCAAGCTGGGCCAGCACCGCGGCGCGTTCACGGCCTTCCGCTTCGACGTCACCAACCTGTTGAAGCCCGGACGCAACGTGCTGGTCGTCAAGACCGACAACCGGCGCGCCACGCGCGACGGCGAAGCCAACGCCATCGCCCCGCTGAGCGGCGACTTCAACATGTCCGGCGGCCTGTACCGTGGCGTCTCGCTGGTCTCCACGCCGAACAAGGCCCACATCGCGCTGGGCGACCTAGGCGGGCCGGGCATCTACGCGCGGACCGCGTCCGTCTCCGGCACCAGCGCCGTGGTGAACGTGGCGACCAAGCTGGAGAACGCCCTCGCGGCGGCGGGCAGCTACACGGTGACGGCCTCGCTGCTCGACGCGGAAGGCAAGACGGTCAAGCAATCGGTCTCCAGCGCCGTGGCGCTGCGGCCTGGCGAGAAGGCCACCGTGAGCCAGGATCTCAACGTCGCCGATGTGCGCCTGTGGCAGGGCCTGGCGGATCCCTACCTGCACAAGCTGGTCGTCGAGCTCAAGGATGGCGCTGGCACTTCCATCGACAAGGTGGTGCGCGACTTCGGCGTGCGCGAGATGCGCTTCGATCCGAACAACGGCTTCTTCCTGAACGGCCGCAGCGTGCCGCTGCATGGCGTGAACATGCACCAGGACACGCTCGGCAAGGCCTGGGCCGTGTCGCATGAGGACATCGACCGGTCCTTCGAACTCATCAAGGAGGTGGGCGCCAACACGCTGCGCATGGCCCACTACCCGCATTCGGACTACGCGGTGGCGCAGGCCGACAAGCTCGGCCTGGTGGTGATGGCCGAACTGCCGTACGTGAACTCCTCCGCCATCGGCGGCCGCACGGTGGACCCGGAGACCACCGGCTTCGCCGAGAACGCGCGCGAGCAACTGCGTGAACTGATCCGGCAGAAGTACAACAACGCCTCGCTGGGCATCTGGTCTGTCGGCAACGAAGTGCAGGGCGGCGACGACAGCCAGAACAACGTGCGGGCCATGTTCAAGAGCCTGCACGACACGGCCAAGGCCGAAGACCCGGGCCGCCTCACCACGCTGGCCAACCAGATCAACCGCAGCGGCGACGTGATCCGCCCGGACGCCATCACGCTGACGGGCGTGACCGACAGCTTCAGCGTCAACCGCTACTTCCAGTGGTACTACGGCCAGTCGGAGACGCAGCTGGGCGAGAACCTCGACCAGATCCACGCCGCCAGCCCCACGCAGCCGATCGGGGTCACCGAGTACGGCGCCGGCAGCGGCCTGACCCACCACACCGACAACGTGCGCGGCGGCCGCGTCTGCTCCAGCGACACCAGCGGCGCCACGCGCATCTGCTACCAGCCCGAGGGCTATGCCAACTACGTGCACGAGAAGGCGTACGAGCAGATGGTGCAGCGCCCCTACCTGATGGGCACCTGGATCTGGAACATGTTCGACTTCGGCTCGGGCAACCGGCACGAGGGCGACATCGGCCAGACCAACACCAAGGGCATCGTGACCTTCGGCCGCGACGTGAAGAAGGACGTCTTCTTCTTCTACAAGGCCAACTGGTCGCAGGCGCCCGTCACCTACATCGCCGAGCGGCGCCACACGGACCGCGTCTACAAGACCGCCCAGGTCAAGGTGTACAGCAACGCGGCCTCCGTCGCGCTGCGCGTCAACGGCGTTGAGGTGGCGCGCAAGACGGCGGCCGAGTGCCCCGTCAAGGTCTGCAACTTCGGCGAGGTCGCGCTGGCCGCGGGGGTCAACACCATCACGGCGGTCGGCACGCACGGCAGCGAGACGGTTTCGGACTTCGTCAACTGGAATCTGCCGGCCAAGAACGCGACCAATGTCTACATCGCCGCCGGGCAGCTGACGAGCGGCCTCGTGTCCAGCGACCCGCTGCTGGGCAACAACGTCTACGGCTCGGACAACTACTTCCTGAACGGCGACCTGCCGCCGCTGTCGGGCCGCAGCAACGTGGGCCTGTCGGCCGCCATCGCGATCAACGGCCTGGGCACCACGACCATCCCCGAGAAGGGCCGCGTCTGGGACATGTGGCGCGAAGGGACCGACTTCACCTACGAGATTCCGGTGGCCAACGGCAGCTACAAGGTGACCCTCGGCTTCCTGGAGCCCACGGTCACCGCCGCGGGTGCGCGCGTGTTCAACGTCAACGCCGAAGGTGCCACGGCCATCGCCAACATGGACATCTTCCAGAGCACAGGCGCGATCCGGACCGCGACGGCGCGCAGCTTCACGGCCACCGTCACCGACGGCAAGCTCACGCTGAACTTCGCCGGCGTGCAGGGCCGGGCCATCGTCTCCAACATCGCGGTGGAACGGCAGTAGCGTGCAGGCGCGCGCCGGGATCCCCGGCGCGCGCGGACCAGCCCGGTCGTGCGGCCGCTCGCCGACAATGGCCGGATGACCTCCCCCCTGTTCGAGGCCCAGGCGCTGACCAAGCGCTATGGAGACAACACCGTGGTCGACGACCTGTCGTTCGCCATCGCGCCGGGCGAATGCCTGGGCGTGATCGGCCCGAACGGCGCCGGCAAGACCACCACCATCCGCATGTGCCTGGGCAAGACCGCGCCCGATGCCGGGGCCATCGCCTACCGCGCTGCCAGCGGCCAGGTGCTGGCCATGCCGGCCGATGCGCTGGCCATCAAGGCCGAACTCGGCGTGGTGGCGCAGTTCGACACGCTGGACCCGGACTTCGACTGCAGCGAGAACCTGATCGTCTACGGCCGCTACTTCGGCATGCGCCGCGACCAGATCGCCGCACGCGTGCCCAAGCTGCTCGAGTTCGCCGCGCTGACGAGCAAGGCGCACGCCAAGCCGACCGAGCTCTCGGGCGGCATGCGGCGCCGGCTGAGCCTGGCGCGCGCGCTGGTCAACGACCCGCGCCTGCTGCTGCTCGACGAACCCACGACGGGCCTGGACCCGCAGGCGCGCCACCTGATGTGGGAGCGGCTGCAGCTGCTGTTGCAGCAGGGCAAGTCCATCCTCTTGACCACGCACTTCATGGACGAGGCCGAGCGCCTGTGCTCGCGCCTGCTCGTGCTCGACCACGGCAGGAAGATCGCCGAAGGCCAGCCGCGCGCGCTGATCGCCGAACACCTGGAGCCCGACGTGGTCGAGGTCTATGGCAATGGTGCACTGGCGCTCGCGCAGGCCGAGGAGCACGCGCCGCTGCGCGCACTGGCCGCGCGCGTGGAGGTCAGCGGCGAGACCGTGTTCTTCTACACGCGCGAGGCCAAGCCGCTGCTCGACGCGCTGGGCGGCCACGGCCAGCTGCGCACGCTGCACCGGCCGGCCAATCTGGAAGACCTGTTCCTCAAACTCACTGGGCGACAAATCAGGGACGACGCATGACGACACAGAGCATCTGGCGCACGCCACAGATCTCCGGCCGCTGGTGGCCCGTGTTCCTGCGCAACCTGCTGGTCTGGCGCAAGCTGGCCATTCCGAGCCTGGTCGGCAACATCGCCGAGCCGCTGATGTGGCTGGTGGCCTTCGGCTACGGCATGGGCGCACTGGTCGGCCAGGTGCAGGTGGGCGGCGAGAAGGTGCCCTACATCCTGTTCCTGGCCTCGGGCTCGATCTGCATGAGCGCGATGAACGCGGCCTCGTTCGAGGCGCTGTACTCGGCCTTCTCGCGCATGCATGTGCAAAAGACCTGGGAGGGCATCATGAACGCGCCCGTGAACCTGGACAACCTGGTGCTGGCCGAGCTGCTCTGGGCCGCGTTCAAGTCCATCTTCACGGTCACGGCCATCCTGTGCGTGATGCTGGCCCTGGGCATCAGCCACAGCCCCAAGCTGCTCGTGGCCCTGCCCGTGCTGCTCGTGGCCGGCATCATGTTCAGCGCCATCGCGCTGATCTTCAACGCACTGGCCAAGGGCTACGACTTCTTCACCTACTACTTCACGCTGGTGCTCACGCCCATGATGTTCCTGTCGGGCGTGTTCTTCCCGCGCGAGCAGCTGCCCGAGCTGGTGCGCCTGGTGTCCGACTGGTTGCCGCTGACGAACGCCGTGGAACTCGTGCGCCCGCTGTTCATGGACCGCTGGCCGGAGCATGCGCTGCGCCATGGCCTGGTGGTCGTGGTCTACGCGGTGGCGGCGTTCTGGGTGGCATTGGCGCTCACGCGCAAGCGCTTCAAGGCTTGAGCTCCACCCGACTGCCGCAAGACCTCGTCGAGCGCAGCGCGCTGCTCGCGCGCTGGCTGCCGCAGCGTGCGCGCACCTGCCATCTGCTGCTGGGCCCGGCCGGCAGCGGCAAGACCAACCTGGCGCTGCAATGGCGCGCTCGGCTGGTCGGCCTGGGCTTCGACGTGGCCTGGCTCCCCGTGGCGCCGCACGCCGAGGCCGACCAGCTGCTGGACGCGCTGCGCGCGGCCTGCATCACCCTTGCGCCCGAACTCGCCGAGCGCCTGCAGGGCCTGGACCGCCCGCCCGCGCATGGCGCATTCGCGGCCGCGCTGGTCCAGGCCGTCGCGCGGCACCGGCGCGAGGTGCTGCTCGTGGTCGACGGCTACCAGCATGTGGGCCACCACGCCGTGCACGCGCTGTTCCAGACGCTGCTGGACTACGCACCGGCCAACCTGCACCTGCTGTTCGTTTCGCGCATGCTGCCGCCGCTTGCGCTCGAATCGCTGGCCGCTGCGGAGCAACTGCACCGCCTGGACGCCGACGACCTGCGCCTGGGCTTCGCCGAGACCTGGGCGCTGGCGCAGCGCGAGGTGCCCGGCATGCCGCCCGACCAGGTCCGCCGCCTGCACGCGGCCACCGGCGGCTGGGCCATGGGCGTGCGGATGGTGCTGGACCGTCCGGCCACAGACGCGGCGCCCTACTTCAACCAGGAGGTGCTGCCGCGGCTGGACGCCGAGAGCCTGCGCGTGCTCGTGCGCCTGGCACCTGCTTTGAGCTTCCACGAGGCCCTGGTGCGTGAACTCAGCGACGGCGGGGTCGCCCAGTCGCTGGCCGCCTTGCTGCGGCGCGAGCGCCTGTTCGTCGTGCCCGTGGACACCGGGGCGGGCGACGCGGGCTGGTGGCGCATCCACCCGATGTTCCGCGCGCTGCTGCTCGCGCGCTTCGGCCAGATGCCGCAGGAGTTGCAGCAGCGCACGCGGCGCCAGCTGGGCCAGTGGTTCGGCGCGCGCGGCATGCTGCGCGAGGCCGTGGAGCAACTGGTGGCGGCTGGCGATGGCGCGTTGGCGGCCGACGCCGTCGAGCAGCAGGCACGCACGCTGTTCCTGCAGGGCGATCTGCAGCGCCTGGCCCGTGCGCTGGCCGCATTGCCCGAGGCCAGCCTGCGCGGGCGGCCTGCGCTCGCGCTGTGGCAGGCCTGGTCGCAGCTGTGCTATCGGCGCTTTGCCGCCTGCCGCGAGACCATCGCCCGCATCGCGCAGAGCGCCGCCGACGCGTCGCAGCGCGCCCACCTGTGCCTGCTGCGCTTTTCGCTGGCCCTGCAGCACGACGATCTCGATGCCGCGCAGATGCTGTTGCCGGAACTGCTGGAGCTGCCGCAGGGCAGCGATGCCGTGCTGCACGGTGGCCGGCGGCATCTGCTGGCCTGGTACTTCTCGCACCTGGGCCTGGCCGACGAGGCTCGCGAGCGCCTGCAAGGTCCGGCCCACTACCTGGACGATGGCCGCCTGCTCATGGACTCGTGCTTCGGCGCCGGCATGGCGCCCGTGATGCACGGCATGAGCTTGCTGCACGAGGGCCGGTACCGGGCCGCCGAGTCCTGCCTGCGCGGCGCGCTGGCGCAGGCGCAGGCCGCGCTCGGGCCGCACAGCGAGGCCGCGAGCAACGCCGCCGGCCTGCTCTGCGAGGTGCTCTACGAGGTCGGCGACCATGCCGGCCTGCACGCGCTGCTGGCAGGCCACGCGGCGGCCATCGAACGGCTCGCGCTGCCGGATGCCCAGTTGAGTGCCGCGCTGGCGGCGAGCCGCCTGCACGCCAGCACCGGCGCGCTGGGCCAGGCCCAGGCGGCGCTGGACCGGCTCGAGGAAGCGGCCCGCGCACGCCACATGCCGCGCATCGCGGCCGTGCTGCTGCACGAGCGCCTGCGCCTGTGCCTGTGCCTGCGCGGCAACGCCATCGACGCGGCCCGCGCCCATCTGCAAGAACTCGACGCGCTGGCCGGGCACGCCGACGCCGCACACAGCCTGGCCGCGCAACGCATCGCGCAATGGGCACAGCTGGCCCAGGCCCGCTGGCATCTGCACCAGTTGCAGGACGAGGCCGCGCTGGCGCAGCTGCACGCCTTGCAGGCCAGCGCGCAGCCGGACGGCTGGCTGGGCTTGCAGGCCGGCGCGCTCGCCGCCATGGCCAGCCGGCGCAGCGGCCAGCCCCATGCGGCACTGCGCGGGGCGCTGCAGGTGCTGCAGCAGGCGCAGGCCATGGGCCTGCTCTGGAGCCTGCGCGACCTGGGAGCGGACTGCATGCAACTGGTGCGCCAGTTGCAGGGCGGCGGCGACCCGCTGCTCGATCTCTACGCCGAGCGCCTGCTGCAGGGCACCGATCTGCCGCCCACGACCGAAGCCGCGCGTGCGCCGGCCATGCTCAGCGCGCGCGAGCAGCAGATCCTGCAGCTGCTGGTGCACGACCTGCCCAACCGGCGCATCGCCCAGGCCTTGGGCGTGTCGACCGAAACCGTGCGCTGGCACCTCAAGAACATCTTCGCCAAGCTCGCGGTGCTGCGCCGCCAGGACGCCATCGTGGCCGCACGCAGCATGGGCATCCAGCCGGCCGTGCTGGCGTCGTAGACCTATCGCAAACCCCAGCCACCCGCAAATGGGTGGGCAAGCACACCCCACGCCCCCGGAACATGCGCCACAGACCGGGCGAACGGACGCCCGGCCGACCATCCCAACACCAGGAGACTCCATGCCGCAACGCCTCAAATTCGGCGCTTTCGTCGCCCCCATGCACAAGCCGGGCATCAACCCGACGCTGGCCATGCGCCAGGACCTGCAACTCATGGAGCAAATGGACCAGCTGGGCTACGACGAGGCCTGGATCGGCGAGCACCACAGTGCCGGCACCGAGATCATCGCTTCGCCCGAGATCTTCATCGCCGCCGCGGCCGAGCGCACCAAACACATCCGCCTCGGCACCGGCGTGACCTCCATCGCGTACCACAACCCGCTGTGGGTGGCCGACCGCATGGTGCAGCTGGACCACATGACGCGTGGCCGCGTGATGCTGGGCGTGGGCCCGGGCTCGCTGCCGACCGACTCGGCCATGATTGGTCTGAACCCGACCGACACGCGCGAGCTGCTCAGTGAGAACCTGGAGATCATCGTGCGGCTGCTGCGCGGCGAGACCGTCAACGCGCAGACCAAGACGCACAAGCTCATCGACGCCA
Source organism: Pseudorhodoferax sp. Leaf265 (assembly GCF_001422365.1). Lineage (GTDB taxonomy): Bacteria > Pseudomonadota > Gammaproteobacteria > Burkholderiales > Burkholderiaceae_C > Pseudorhodoferax. The sequence goes on from NZ_LMMT01000001.1 coordinate 135,158, forward strand.
AGCTGCAGCTGCGGCCCTACTCCGAGCAGCTGGAGATCGCCGTGGCGGCCGTGGCCTCGCCGACCGGCCCGCGCCTGGCCGGCACCTACGGCCTGGGCCTGCTCTCGATCGGTGCCACGCTGAACGCCGACGGCTTCGACGCGCTGGCCCACCACTGGAAGGTGGCCAGCGAGCGCGCCGACCACTTCGGCCAGACCATCGACCGCAGCAAGTGGCGCCTGGTCAGCATGTTCCACCTGGCCGAGACCGAGAAGCAGGCCCGCGAAGAGGTGCGCTACGGCATCGAGTTCTGGTTCCGCTACTTCCAGGAGGTGGCGGCCTTCCCGCAGATGGCGGTGTCGGGCAACACCATCGACCAGATGATCGACTTCGTGACCGAGGCCAAGGTCGGCGTGATCGGCACGGCCGCGCAGGCCCGCGCGCACATCCAGCGCCTGGTGGACCAGTCCGGCGGCTTCGGTTCCATGCTGATGATGATGCACAACTGGGCCAGCCCGGCCGACACCTACCAGTCGCTGGAGATCATGGCACGCGACGTGATGCCGCATTTCCAGGGCCACGCGCAGCCGACGCTGGACGCGGCCGAGCGCGCGCGCAGGACGCGCGAAGGCCACGCCGCCGCGCAGATGCAGGCCGTCGAGCACATGACGAAGAAGTACGAAGCGGAGCTGCGGGGAAAAAAGTGATGACGGGTGCAGTCAGAACCGCCAACCGCGTGGCGCCGCGTCCCGGCCAGGACGCCGGCGCCCGCCCGGCTGCACCCGCAGACCGTCCGCACATCGTCATCGTCGGCGGCACCATGCGGCCCGGCTCCACCAGCGAGCGGCTGGCCCGGCACTGCGGCCAGCTGCTGCAGGGGCTGGGCGCCTCCACCGTGGTGTTTCCGGCCACCGCGCTGGAGCTGCCGATGTACGCGCCCGAGCGCGCCACGCTGCACCCCGTCGCGCAGGAGTTCATCCGCGAGACGCAGCGCTGCGACGGCATGGTGATCGCCTCGCCGGGCTACCACGGCGGCATCTCTGGCCTGCTCAAGAACGCGCTGGACTACATCGAGGAGCTGCGCACCGACGCCCGGCCCTACCTGCACGGCCGCGCCGTGGGCTGCATCGTGACGGCCGCCGGCTGGCAGGGCGCCAACAGCACGCTGGCGGCGCTGCGTTCTGTGGTGCACGCGCTGCGCGGCTGGCCGACGCCGCTGGGCGTGGCCGTCAACTCCACGCAGTCGCTGGTCGATGCGGCCGGGGAGCTGAACCCGGACATCGCGCACCAGCTGGGCATCATGGCGCGGCAGATCCTGCAGATCGCGCAATGGCGCGAAGGCGGGAACGCCACGTCGGCGCAGGCGGCAAAGTCGCCCGCCGCCGCATTGGCCTGAAAAGCCTCAGCCGGCCACGGGCTGCGGCGTGAAGCCGGCCGCGGCGATGGCCTGCTGCACCGCCGCGGCGTCGGCCTGCGCCGGCTGCACCTGCACGCGGTGGCGCGCGAGGTCGACCTCCACCCGGGCCTGCGGGTCGGCCGCCTGCACGGCCTTGGTGATGCTGGCCACGCAGTGGCCGCAGCTCATGTCTTGCACGTCGAATGTCAGCATGGGATGCTCCTTGAAAACGATGGGGCACAGTGTCATCCTTGCCATCATGGCAAGGTCAACACCGCGGATGCCATGCCCATGATGCCGGGATGGAATCAGCGCCATGGCCGCTTGACCTTCCCATGATGGCAAGCCAGACAATGCGGCCATGGCTTCCACCACCACCACCGATTCCACGCTGCGTCTGCAGATCGAGGGCATGAGCTGCGCTTCCTGCGTCGGCCGAGTCGAGAAGGCGCTGCGCGCCCTGCCGGGCGTGGCCCGGGCCGAGGTCAACCTCGCGACCGAGCAGGCCACGGTGCAGGCCGGCGCGGATGCGCAGCCGCCCGAAGCACTTGTCGTTGCCGTGCGCGAGGCCGGCTACGGCGTGGCCACCGCCGAACACCGCCTGCAGATCGAAGGCATGACCTGCGCCTCCTGCGTGGGCCGGGTCGAGAAGGCGCTGCGCCGCGTGCCCGGCGTGCTCGATGCATCCGTCAACCTGGCCAGCGAGCAGGCCACGGTGCGGGCCCTGTCCACCGTGGAGCTGCAGGCCCTGCTCGCCGCCACGGCCGCGGCCGGTTATCCCGCACATGCGCTGACCGATGCGCGTGCCGCAGCCGCGGAACCGGCCGGCGCGCCCTGGTGGCCCGTGGCCGTGGCGGCGGTGCTCACGCTGCCCATGCTCGCGCCCATGCTGGGCCAGCCCTTCGGCTGGCACTGGATGCCGCCGGGCTGGGTGCAGCTGCTGCTGGCCACGCCCGTGCAGTTCTGGCTCGGCGCGCGCTTCTACCGCGCCGGCTGGGCCGCCCTGCGTGCGCGCAGCGGCAACATGGACCTGCTGGTCGCGCTGGGCACTTCGGCCGCCTACGGGCTGTCGCTGTACCTGCTCTGGCAGTCCGCCGGCCACGCCGGGCACGGCAGCGAGCCGCATCTGTACTTCGAGGCCTCGGCCGCCGTCATCACGCTGGTGCTGCTGGGCAAGTGGCTGGAGCAGCGCGCCAAGCGCCAGACGCTGGACGCGATCCGCGCGCTCAACGCGCTGCGGCCGACCCAGGCGCGCGTGCGCCGCGACGGCGTGGAGCAGGAGATCGCGGTCGAGCAGCTCGTGGTCGGCGACCTCGTGCTGGTGCGTCCGGGCGACCGCATCGCCGTGGACGGCGAGATCGTGCTGGGCCAGACCCATGTGGACGAATCGCTGCTGACCGGCGAGAGCCTGCCCGTGGCCAAGGGCCCCGGCGAGCGCGTGACGGGCGGCGCCATCAACGCCGAAGGCGCGCTGGAGGTGCGCACGCTGGCCGTGGGCGCCGAGACCCAGCTGTCGCGCATCATCCGCATGGTCGAGTCGGCCCAGGCCGCCAAGGCGCCGATCCAGCGCCTCGTGGACCGCGTGAGCGCCGTGTTCGTGCCTGTCGTGCTGCTCATTGCGCTGGCCACGCTGGCCGGCTGGGTGGTGGTCAGCGGCGACTGGGAACAGGCCCTCGTCAACGCCGTGGCCGTGCTCGTGATCGCCTGCCCGTGCGCACTGGGCCTGGCCACGCCCACCGCCATCATGGCCGGCACGGGTGTGGCGGCGCGCCATGGCATCCTGATCAAGGACGCGCAGGCGCTGGAGACCGCGCACGCCGTCACGCTCGTGGCCTTCGACAAGACCGGCACGCTGACCGAGGGCAAGCCCGCGCTGGCCGCCGTGCGGCCCGCCGCCGGCCTGGAGCTTGAGGCCGTGCTGCGCCAGGCCGCGGCCTTGCAGGCCAGCAGCAGCCACCCGCTCGCACTGGCGGTGCGCGAACGCGCCCAGGGCCTGGCCGTGCCCGCCGTGCAGGACGCACAGGCCCTGCCCGGCCGCGGCGTGCAGGGCACGGTGGAGGGCCGGCTGCTGGCGCTGGGCAGCACCCGGCTGCTGCGCGAACGCGGCCTGGATGCCGGCGCGCTGGCGGCCGAGGCGCAGCAGTTGGAGCAGTCCGGCCGCACCGTCTCCTGGCTGCTCGACACCGACCGCGTGCTGGGCCTGCTGGCCTTCGGCGACAGCGTCAAGCCCTCGGCGGCGGCGGCCATCGCGCGGCTGCGCGCGCTGGGCATCCAGACCCTGATGCTGACCGGCGACAACCGCGGCGCGGCCGAGGCCGTGGGCCAGGCGCTGGGCATCACGCGCGTGCAGGCCGAGATGCTGCCCGAGCACAAGGCGCAGGTGGTGCAGCGCGAGCGCGCCGCCGGCCAGGTCGTGGCCTTCGTCGGCGACGGGCTCAACGACGGGCCCGCGCTGGCGGCGGCCTCCTGCGGCTTCGCGATGGCCGGCGGCGCCGACGTGGCGACCGAGACGGCCGACATCACGCTCATGCGCGGCGACCTGCGCCTGGTGGCCGATGCGCTGGACCTGTCGCGCCGCACCAGCGCCAAGATCCGCCAGAACCTGTGGTGGGCCTTCGGCTACAACGCGCTGGGCATCCCGCTGGCCGCACTGGGCCTGCTGAATCCCGTGATCGCCGGCGGCGCGATGGCGCTGTCCAGCGTGAGCGTGGTCGGCAACGCACTGCTGCTGCGCCGCTGGCGCAGCATCGAACAACGCCAGGACGCGCCGCCCGCGCCGGCCCTGGTCCACCGGAGTGCCCCATGATGAACATCGGCGAGGCCGCCAAGGCCACGGGCGTGTCGGCCAAGATGATCCGCCACTACGAGAGCGTGGGCCTGTTCCCCGAGGCCGCGCGCAGCGAGGGCGGCTACCGGCTTTACGGCGACAAGGAGGTCAGCACGCTGCGCTTCATCCGCCAGTCGCGCGACCTGGGATTCTCGCTCGAGCAGATCCGCGAACTGCTGGGCCTGTGGTGGGACCGCAAGCGCCCGAGCCGCCAGGTCAAGGCCCTGGCCCAGGCGCACCTGGCCGAGCTCGACGCCAAGCTCGCCGAGTTGCAGGCCATGAAGTCCACGCTGCAGCACCTGGTGCACTGCTGCCATGGCGATGACCGGCCGGACTGCCCCATCATCGATTCGCTGGCCGGCCACGAGGTCGGTCGTCCATCAGCCGCGCAATAGCCGCTGCGCCAGTTGCGCGCCGAGCGCGGCCACGGCCTGGCCGTCGGCCGGCAGCTGCGCAAGCACCGAGGCGTCGGCCACGTGCAGGCCCGCGATGCCGTGCACGGCCAGCTGCGCGTCGACCACGTCCAGCGGACCATCGCCCTGGCGGCAGCCGCCGGCCATGCCGGGCCCGGCTTCGGCCCGTTCGCGCAGCAGGCGCTCCAGCGCCAGCTCGGACAGCGGGCTGGCCCAGGGGCGCGCGGCACGCCGGCCCAGCCCCTCCAGCACCTGGCGTGCCTGCTGCATGAGCACCTCCAGATCCTCGCGCTCACTGAGCAGGTCCGGGTCCAGCCGGGGCGGCAGCTCAGGGTCCTTGCCCTCCAGGCGCAGCCGGCCGCGGCTGGCGGGCTGCTCCAGCACGAGGTGCACGGATTCGGCCGGGCGGTGCAGAGCCAGCGCCGCGCGCCGCAGCGGCACGGCGACGTGGACGGGCACCTGCAAGCCCTGGCCGACGCCGGGCAGGTGGTGCCGCGTCGCCACATTGCCGGCCACCAGTTCGGCATGCGGTCCGATGCCCGAGCGCATGAGCAGCGGTGGCGACTGCAGCGCGCCGGCGCACAGCACGACGGCGCGGCTGACCTGCAGCTGCTGCACGAGGCCGGCACGGTGGAACTCCACGCCCGTGGCGCGCCGGCCCTGCAACAGCACGCGCACGGCCAGCGCATCGGTGAACACCGAGAGGTTGCCGGGCGCGGGCGGCGGCTCGGCGCCCCCGCCCCAGGCGGCCGCGCCGCCCAGGCCCTTGCCGGCCACCAGCACGACGGCGCGGCCATTGAGCCCCGGCTGCGCCACCGTCGTCCAGCGCCAGGCCGGGCGCGGCCGGCGCCGCGACCAGAACGGGCCGGCCTCGATGAGCGCGACCTGCGCGGCCGCTTGCGCGGCCAGCCGCAAGGCCAGGCCGTAGCCCGTGGCGCCACCCCCCACAACCGCGAAATCGAACATTTATGATGCTGCGACGCAGCAGGCCCCGCCTGCCTTCGACGCGGCCACGATACCGCAGCCCGCCCTCTTTCCCCACCTCCAGGAGTTCCCAATGAGCACCCCCATCCGCACCGTCGGCATCATCGGCGCCGGCACCATGGGCAACGGCATCGCCCAGGCCTGCGCCACGAGCGGCATTGCCGTCGTCATGGTCGACATCTCCGACGCCGCCGTTGCCAAGGGCCTGGCTACCGTGGCCGGCAGCCTGGACCGGCTCATCAAGAAGGACAAGATCACCGCGTCGGACAAGGACGCCGCACTGGCCCGCATCAAGACCAGCACCGACTACGCCGACCTGGCCACGGCGCAGCTCGTGATCGAGGCCGCGACGGAAAACTACGAGCTCAAGCTCAAGATCCTCAAGCAAGCCGAAGCCGTGCTGCCGCCCGAGACGCTGATCGCGTCCAACACCTCCTCGATCAGCATCACCAAGATGGCCGCCGCCACCGGCCGGCCCGAGAAGTTCATCGGCATGCACTTCTTCAACCCCGTGCCGATGATGGCGCTGGTGGAGATCATCCGCGGCCTGCAGACCAGCGACGAGACCCATGCCGCCGTGCACGCGCTGGCACTGGCGCTGGGCAAGTCGCCCATCACCGTCAAGAACGCGCCGGGCTTCGTCGTCAACCGCATCCTGGTGCCCATGATCAACGAGGCCTTCTTCGTGCTGGCCGAGGGCCTGGCCACGCCCGAGGACATCGACGCCGGCATGAAGCTGGGCTGCAACCAGCCCATCGGCCCGCTGGCGCTGGCCGACATGATCGGCCTGGACGTGTGCCTGGCCGTCATGAATGTCTACCTGGAAGAGTACGGCGACAGCAAGTACCGCCCTTGCCCGCTGCTCAAGGAAATGGTGGCCGCCGGCCGCCTGGGCCGCAAGACGGGTCGCGGGGTGTATGTCTATTGACCACCCGTTTGGCCGGCTCACTGCGTGTAGCCGGCCGATACCCCTCAAGGGGCGCACCCAGCGGTCCGGCAGAGCCGGCCCCGCGGGTGCACTGGCATGGCCTGCTCCGCGGCCACCGGCACCGTGACGCGCGAGCTTGGGCTGTAGAGCATTCCCTTCACCTGGAGAACGCAAGAATGACGGAGACAAGCACCCCGGCCGAAGGCCGCATCGTGACCGAGCAGCGCGGCCACATCCTGCTGATCGGCATCGACCGGCCGGCCAAGCGCAACGGCTTCACCCCGGCCATGCAGCACCAGCTGGCGCTGGCCTACACGCGGCTGGACGACGATCCCGCGCTGCGCGTGGGCGTGCTGCACGCGCTGGGCGACCACTTCACGGCCGGGCTGGACCTGCCCAGCTTCGCCCCGCTGATGCAGCGCGGCGAGAAGGCCTTCCCCGATGGCCTGGTCGACCCGCTGGACCTCGGCATGCCGCAGTACCGCCGCCGCACCAAGCCCGTGGTGGTGGCGGTGCAGGGCATCACCTACACGCTGGGCATCGAGCTCATGCTGGCGGCCGACATCGTGGTGGCGGCCGACGACTGCCGTTTCTCGCAGCTGGAGGTGCAGCGCGGCATCATGGCCACGGGCGGCGCCACGCTGCGCATGGCCGAGCGCGCCGGCAGCGGCAACGCGCTGCTGCACCTGCTGACGGCCGACGTGTTCGACGCGGCCGAGGCCCTGCGACTGAACTTCGTGCAGAAGGTGGTGCCGGCAGGCCAGCAGCTGGACGAGGCGCTGCGCATTGCCGAGGCCATCGCGGCGCAGGCGCCGCTGGCCGTGGTCGCCACGCGTCTGTCGGTGCGCAAGACAGTGGAAGAAGGCGTGGCGGCGGCCGTGGGCGAGTTCATCACGGTGCAGAAGGGACTTGCGAACAGCGAAGACGCGGCAGAGGGTGTGCGCGCGTTCGTGGAGCGGCGCACGGCGCGGTTCAGCGGCAGGTAGCAGCGCCTTCAAGGCGGCAAGCGCCCCACGACTTCCAGCCCGCCCCCGGCCACGGCGCGCACCACGATGCCCTCGCCCGAGGCCGGAAAGATCCCGGTCAGCGCCGTGATGTTGACCTGGTGCGTGACCACCACCAGCACGCCGGGCCCGCGCCAGGCCACCAGCACGGCGCGCGCCGCCGCCGTCTGGCGCGCGGACTGCGCCGCGTCCTCGTTGAAGAAGGAGTTGAAGGCCGGTGCCACCTGCACGCGGCCGGGGACCGCGAGTTCGGCCGTGTCGCGCGTGCGGCACCACTGGCTGCTCAGCACCTGGCCCACGGCGATGTTCCGGGCGCGAAAGCGCGCGCCGAGTTCCTGCGCCTGCACGCGGCCGCGCTCGCTGAGGTTGCGCTGCGTGCCGCAGTCGCCCAGCCGGAAATCCGGCGGATCGCCAACGCCCGGCGCCTCGGCGTGGCGGAACAGCACGATGCCGTCCGGGCCCAGCGCTGGCCAGGGTTGCGCCAGCGCCGGCAGGCCTGCGATGGCCAGCACGGCGCCAGCCGCGGTGAGATGTCGTCGGTACATGGCAGCCCTTCCCAAAAGCCGGCCCGTGCCGGACCGCGTTCTGCGACCATAGCCGCGCCACGCCCGCCGGCCCGCAAAGCCCCTGTCCACGCCGGCCCACACCTGGAGACACCCATGCCACGCAGCACCGCCGAGAAACGCGCCGCCTTCCACACCTTGCACCGCCAGGGCTGTTTCGCGATCCCCAACCCCTGGGACCGCGGCAGCGCGCGCTACCTGGAAAGCCTGGGCTTCCAGGCCCTGGCCTCCACGAGCTCGGGCCACGCCTGGTCCCAGGCGCAGGCCGATGGCGCGATGCCGCGCGACGCTGTGCTGGCCCACCTGCGCGAGATCGTGGCGGCCACCGACCTGCCCGTGAACGCCGACTTCGAGGACGGCTACGGCGACACGCCCGAGCAGGTGGCCGCGAGCGTGCGCCTGGCCGTGGCCACCGGCGTGGCCGGCCTGTCGATCGAGGATGGCACGGGCAACCCGGCGGACCCGCAGTACCCGTTGGACGTGGCCGTGGCACGGCTCGCCGCCGCGCGCGCCGCCATCGATGCGGCGGGCGGCGACACCTTGCTGGTCGGCCGCGCCGAGAACTTCATCGTCGGCCGGCCCGACCTGGACGACACGCTGGCCCGGCTGCGCGCCTACGCCGCGGCCGGCGCCGACTGCCTGTACGCGCCCGGCATCCGCACGCGCGAGCAGATCGCGGCCGTCGTGGCGGCCGTCGCGCCCAAGCCGGTCAACCTGCTCGTCGGCGGCACCTTCGAACTCACCATGGCCGAGATCGCCGCGCTGGGCGTGCGCCGCGTCAGCGTCGGCGGCGGCCTGGCACGCGCGGCCTGGGGCGGCTTCATGCGCGCCGCCAAGGACCTGGCGCAGCAGGGCCGCTTCGACGGCTTCGCAGGCGCCGCCACGGGCGCCGAGCTGAACGGGCTGTTTGGCGCCCGTTAGAGCTTGCTCGGCTGGCAGCCGGCGCTGCGGCATTCGCGCGCGCGCTCCTGCAGGAACTCCAGGCGCTTGCGCGTGCTGCGCGTGGCGCAGGACAGGTTCACGTAGAAGCCGGAGTCGATGCGCCTGGAGCAGGCGGCATTGCGCTCCTCGATCCAGGCCAGCTGCGTCTCCTTGAGCCTGGCGCGGCCCTCGGCCTGCAGGCGCGGCGCGAGGTCCTTGTAGGCCTGGTTGAGCTCGGCATCGGTCTCGATGTAGACCTTGTTCAGGCAGTACAGCCCGTCGAAGTCGTCGCGCGGCTTGTCGCAGTTCTGTTGCGCGAAAGCCGGCAGCGCGGCCAGCACGAGGGAGATGGCAAAAAGCAGTGTCTTCATGGTTGGAGCGTGGTGGGGGACGGCGGCCCCGAGTCTCGCATCGCACCGGGTCCGGAGCCGGTACGATGCGCCGCTCGATCCACCAGGAACAGACATGATGCAACGCAAGCCCCTGATGCAGGCCCTCGTCGGTGCCGCCGTGCTGGCCGCTTCCGCCCTTCTCGCCACGGCCCAGGCCGGCCCGCGGCTGGACAAGATCATGGAGAGCAAGACCCTGCGCGTGGGCACGCCGGGCGACTACCGGCCTTTCGCGATCAAGACCGACAGCGGCTACAGCGGCCACGACATCGACCTCATCGAGGCCATGGCCAAGGAACTCGGCGCCAAGGTCGAGTACGTGCCGACCAGTTGGCCCAACCTGATGAAGGACATCCAGGCCGACAAGTTCGACGTGGCCGTGGGCGGCATCACGCGCAACGTGGCGCGCCTGCGCCAGATCGACATGCTGCCGGGCTACGCGCCCTTCGGCAAGGTGGCGCTGGTGCGCGCGGCCGACAAGGACAGGTTCCGCACGCGCGAGAGCCTGAACCAGGCCGGCGTGCGCGTGATCAAGAACCCGGGTGGCACCAACGAGGCCTACGTGCTGCAGAACCTCACGGCCGCCCAGGTCGGCACGCACGACAAGAACGCCGAGATCCCGGGTCTGATCGCCGAGGGCAAGGGCGACGTGATGATCACCGAGACCTACGAGGCGCTGCACTACGCTCGCACGGACCCGCGCCTGCACGCGGCCTTCATCGACGCGCCGCTGACGCCCGTCAACACCCTGGGCTTCATGGCGCCGACCGACGACGCGGATTACCTGCGCGTGCTGCGCTTCACCTGGGAACTCGTGGACAGCCGCGGCGCCGTGCGCGAAGCGGCCGCCAAGTGGCTCAAATGAAGCCGGTCGCGCTGCACCACGCGAGCCGCTTGATCAACCACGGGCCCACCGTGCTGGTGACCAGCGCGCACGGCGGGCGCCGCAACGTGATGGCCGCGGCCTGGTCCATGCCGGTGGAGTTCACGCCGCCGCGCATCGCGGTGGTGATCGACAAGAGCACCTTCACGCGCGAACTGGTCATGGCCAGCGGCGCGTTCGCGCTGTGCATCCCGGGCGCGGCACTGGCCGACCTGGCCTATGCCGTGGGCAGCACCAGCGGGCGCGAGGGCGACAAGTTCGCCCGCCACGGCATCGTGGCCGGCAGCGGCCCGGTGCTGGGCATGCCGGTGCTGGAGCAGGGCTGCGTGGGCTGGCTCGAATGCCGCCTGATCCCCGAGCGCCACACCGAAGAGGCCTACGACACCTGCTTCGGCGAGGTGGTGGCAGCGGCGGCCGACCCGCGCGTGTTCGCCGACGGGCACTGGTCGTTCCGCGACGACAACGCCGACCTGCAGACGCTGCACCATTTGGGCGCCGGACTGTTCGCGCGCACCGCAGGCACGGTGCAGGCGCGCGCGCCAAGCTGAGTTCAGTCGGCCCGCTCGATGCGCTCGATGGCCGCGGCCATCCAGTCGCGGCGCAGGCTCTCGGGTGCCGCCAGCGCCTGCGGCACCACCAGCCAGCGGCCTTCGCCCTGCGGCTGCAGCAGGGCGCTGCCCTCGGTCCACAGCAGCCAGGCCAGCCAGGCCGTGCCGGCCGCGGTGACAGGCGCCGCCGTCGGTGCTTCGAGCGGCCAGACCAGTGCGGCGCGGTCACGCACGATCAGCTTGCCCTCGTGGATCTCCGAGGCACCGGCCAGCGCTTCGTCGAGCACCGCCAGCGGCGGGCGCGCGCTGCCCTGGTCGGCGAACCAGCGGCCCCAGGCCGCCAGTTCGGTGCCGATGGCGATGCTGCGCGCGGTCTCGGCCTGCATCAGGTCGGCGTGGTCGGTGCTGTGCCAGTCGATCGCGGGCGGCCGGCAACCCAACACGCTGGCAGACTGCAGGAAGGCCTCGACGCGCTGCGCATGGTCAGGCCGGACGAAGCCGGCGCAGGCCACCACCAGCTGGGTCACGCGCTCGGCCAGCAACTGCTGCTGCTGCACCATGAGCTTCTCGCGCAGCAGCATGTCGCGTTCGCTGCGCAGCGCAGCCAGTTCCAGCGCATTCTTGAGGTCGGCGCGCAGGCTCTCCAGGTCCCAGGGCTTGGTGATGTAGCGGTAGATGTGACCGGAGTTGATGGCCTCGATGGCCTCGCCGAGCTCGGAGTACGCCGTGGTCAGCATGCGCACGATGTTGGGATGGTTGTCGTGCGCGTAACGCAGCAGCTCGTTGCCGTAGGCGCCGGGCATGCGCTGGTCGGACACCAGCACAGCGATCTCGTCGGCATGCTGGGCCAGCATGGCCTTGCCAGCCTCGACCGAGGCGGCCGTGAGGACCGGGGCCAGGGGGGACACGAGGCGCTCGAAGTACTTCAGCGCCATGGTCTCGTCGTCCACGTACAGGATTTTCTGGGGTTGCTTGCTCATGTTCTGGCGTCCTCGGTGCTCGGGAAGGTCAGGGTGACGGTGCAGCCCTGTCCGGGTTCGGAGTGGATGGCGATGCCGCCGCCGGCGGCCTGGACGACGCGCCGGCAGAACACCAGGCCCATGCCGTTGCCACCGCTGGCGGCGCGCGTGGTCAGCGGCTCCAGCGTCAGCCGCGCGAGGATGTCGGGTGCGATGCCGCAGCCGTTGTCGATGAAACGGATCCAGGCATGGCGCGGCCGCTCTGCCTGCGGGGTCTGGCCGAATTCGATGCGCAGCTGCGGCCTGGCGACGCCGCGCAGCGCGAGCAGCGCGTTCTTGGTCAGCGTGCACAGCACCAGGTACAGCAGGTCGCGGCGGCCGGGCAGGCGGAAGTCCTGCTGCGGGTCCAGCGCCACGCAGTCGCGCTCCTCGCCCTCGAACGGGTACTCGGCCAGCAGCGCGCGGGTCAGCGCGCCGGCGTACAGCGGCGGCTCCACAGCGCCCGGCAGGGCATCGCGCGCGGACTGCACGAAGCTGGCAACCAGCGACTGGCAGTACAGCGCGCGCCGCTCGGCCGAGTCGATCGCGGCGATCACCTCGCCCGCGCGGTGCTCGTTGAAGACCGCGCGGCCTTCGCCCGACGCCTGGGCCTGGTAGCGGTCGCGCAGCGCCGCCATGTAGCCGCGCACGGTGCCCAGCGGGGTGTTGAGCTCGTGTGCGAGGAAGCCCAGCGTCTCGCGCATGGCCATGACGCGGCTCTCGTGCAGCGCACTCTCGCGCGTGCGGTGGCGGTGCCAGGCCAGCGCGTCGCGCAACGCCTGGCGCGCGGCCGCCTCCTCCAGCGGCTTCTGCAGGATGCGGAACACCCGGCCTTCGTTGACGGCAGCGATCGCCAGGTCGGTGTCGGCGTAGGCCGTGCACAGCAGTGGAACCAGGTGCCGGTGCTGGCGCTGCAGCTCCTGCAGCAGCTCCAGGCCGGTGCGCTGCGGCATGCGGTAGTCGGTGACGACCACGGCGATGCGGTGGCCGCTGCGCTCCAGCAGCTGCAGCGCCTCGTCGACGCTGGCCACGGTCTCGATGCGGAACTCGTTCTCGTAGGTGCGGCTGAACCACTTGCGCGCGAGCGCCTCGTCATCGACCACGAGGACGGTGTCGGCATCCGGTTCCAGGGGCGCGGCGTGCATGGCGGGCAGTGCCTCAGGCCGGGACGGCGCCAGCCGGCGCGCCCAGCGGCGTGGGTGGCGGCGGTGTGGCGGCGGGTACGGCGCCCGGCTCGGTGGCGGCATCGGCCGTGGCCAGCGCCAGGTCGAAGCTGAATTCGGTCCAGGCGCCCTCTTCGCTGGCCACGGTCAGCAGCCCGCCGTGGCGCTGCACGATGGCATAGCAGACAGCCAGTCCCAGGCCCAGGCCCTGGCCCACTTCGCGCGTGGTGAAGAAGGGCTCGAACACGCGCTCCAGGTTCTCCGGCGCGATGCCGGTGCCGTTGTCGCGCACGTGCACGAACAGGCGAGCGCCTTGGCGCTCGGCCCGCACCCCGATCTGCGGCACCAGGCCAGGCCGCCGCTGTGCGGCCTTGTGCAATGCCAGCGCCGCATTGCCGAGCAGGTTCACGAGCACCCCGATGACGGCCGGCTCGTCGCCGCGCACATGGGTGTCCAGCGGCAGCTGGGTGTCGATGGCCACGCCCTTGAGCTCGAAGCCGGTGAGCCGCAGCGCCGAACGCAGCGCCTTCTCGAACAGGAAGATGCGCTCGCCGTCGCCGCCTGGCTTCTGGTAGGCGAAGGTCTTGAGATCGGTCACGATGTTCTGCACGCGCAACATGCCGTCCTTGGCATCGGTCAGGCTTTCCTTGAGGTCGGCGCTGGCGGCCACGGCCGGGTCCATCAGCGCCATGTTGAGCGCCATCATGCTGTAGTTGACGGGGTTGTTGACCTCGTGCAGCAGCCCGGCCGACAGCGTGCCCAGGGCCGCCATCTTCTCCTGCTGCATCATCATGCCCTTGATCTGGGCCAGGGCCTGGTTGGTGCTCTGCAAAGAGGCGTTCTTCTCCGAAACCTCGTGCTGCAGCGCGAACAGGCGCATGCGCGCCCGCTCGTTGTAGAAGGTGCAGCCAGCCGAAATGGCGACCGAGAACAGCAGGAACAGCGTGTTGCCGATCAGCGCCGGCGGCGCCACGAGCGTTTGGTCGTGGGCCAAGCCGGCCAGGATGTAGGCCGCACAGGTGAACACCCCCAGGCCCACCGATTGCAGGAAGCCGATCGGCATGATGATGCCGGCCGCGTACAGCGCCAGGCTGAGTCCGAACACGTAGGGCGATTCGGCGCCCTGCGTGGCGTAGATCATCCAGGTGATCATGACCTGCGGCAACACCAGCCAGGCGAGCGTGAGTTCGCGTGCTTGCTGTACGGCCCCGGGACGGTGCAGAAGCACCAGCGCGAACAACAGGGCCAGCGTGCACAGGCCGCGCACCACGCCAAGCTGCCACGCCTGGGACGGGTAGAAGATCAGGTCCAGCCCGACTCCGCACGCCACCAGTGCCGTGGCCACGGCACAACCCGTGCGGCTGTAGGCCAGGCGGAATTCCGCCAGCTCGGCCTCGTAGTCGCTGTGCAGGTCCTGCGCCATGGCCGTTCAGGGCAGGGCCAGCTGCATGAATACGTTGACGCCGGTGGGGTCGGTCCAGATGCGTTCAACCTGGGCCGGCTCGGGGGCCAACGCACGCATGCCCGCCTCGTCGCGGTAGATCAGATGCCACTCCAGCAGGTGTTCCATGACGCCTCTTTCCGGATTGCTGCTGTGCACGTTGGTCACCAGCATGCTGCCGCCGCTGCGCGTGCGGCTGCAGAAGTACTGCAGCAGGCGGTGGCAGACCTTGTCGGACAGGTAGTCGAACAGGCCGGCGCAGTAGACGAAGTCGAACGACGCTTGCTCGGCGTAACGGTCGCTGGAGGCGCGCTTGAGCAGGTTGTGCACCGACTCGTGCACGAGCGTGATCGATACCTGCACGCCGCGGCGGCGGCAGGCCTCCTCGATCCGATCGCGCGTGTAGGCCAGCGTCTCCTCGCTGAAGTCCATCAGCGTGAAGGCCAGGCGACCTGGGTCCGGGTGGCTGGCGATCAGCCGCTGGATCTCGACAGCGGGGCCGCAGCCCACGTTCAGCACACGCACCGGTCCCTCGCCCGTCGTCGCCTGGGACAGGGGCGCCAGCGTATCGACCAGGATGTCGATGCGGTTGCGGTGCGCACGCGCCACGGCCGCATTCAGGAACAGGGCGTTGATGATCTGGAAATAGGTGCTGGCGCCGTCACGCGGGTCTTGCAGCATCTGGTTGACCATCTGGTAGTCGCCCGCATAGCCCAGCGGCTTGGCGAAGGTGCGGTAGACGAAGGGCGCGCGCAGGATCAGCGGGTGGATCGCCGTCTGCGCGAAGGTGCGGTGCATGGGTTGCAAGGGCTCGGGCACCTGGCGCGACACCTCTTCGAGCCGGTCGAAGTAGTTGCGTGCGCGCAGCATCAGCGGCTCGGCGATCTCGAAGAACACGTCCTTGCGCAGCCGGCCCTCGGCGTCCTTGGGCAGCGTGGCGGACATGTCGGCCTGGTCGACCCAGCGCGACACATCGGACAGGTAGGCACGCAACTCGCTCACGGCGACCTGGTAGGACTCGCCGATGTGGAAGCGCTGGTTCCACTCATCGACGAAGGCTCTGGCCTGCTGCGAGAACGAGGCCGGGTCGTGGCCCAGCACGGCCAGCTCGTCCCACTCGTCGATCAGCGTGACCGAGACCACCGCCATCAGCCCGGTGTTGAGCAGGCTGACCACCACGGCCTTGCCGCGGTAGACCGGCCGCTCGCCCGCACGCACGGTCAGCTCGCTGAGCACCTCGCTGACCTGGACGATGGAATAAGGGTTGTAGACCTCCATCACCAGCGAACGCCGCTGGTGGTTGGTCAACACCCCGCGGACGACCTCGCCCTGGCTGTTGCGGAAGGTGATGACGGCATCGATGGCACGGGGAGACAGCACGGTGCAGACCTCGGCAGGCGAACAGACGAAACGGGGGCGCTTCAGCGCACTGGCAGCTGGCAGGGGCGCTCAGCTGGCAACGCCATGGCACTTCTTGAACTTCTTGCCACTGCCGCAGGGGCAGGCATCGTTGCGGCCCGGTTGGGGCTGGTCGTGGCGCACCTGCGCCACGCGGGGGCCCAGCGCCAGGCCGGCGGCACGCAAGTCATAGACCGCCCAGACGGCTTCGCCGAAGGACTCCAGGCGGTCGGCCGACATGCTGGGCGGACCCTCCTCGCCATCGTCGCCGACGTAGGCCGACACCTCCAGGGGTCCCTCGTCGTCCTCGCACAGTGCGGCCACGTTGCCCAGGGCGTCGTCGATGGTGCTGGCGATGTCCTTCTCGCGGCTGGGCGCCAGCCATTCGTCCGGCCAGCTTTCCACCACCAGCATGAAGCCCAGTGCCCACAGCTGGGCGAAGGAGGGCAACTGTGTCAGTGCCTCGGCCAGCGCGGCCTCGTCGGCGTCGGGCAGGCCCAGGGCCTCCGCACGCTCCTTCGGCTCCAGCTGGGCCATGGCGCTGCGCACGTCCAGCACCTGCGGGCAGTAGGCGCGTTCGTCGTCCAGATTCTGGACCTCGGCGTCCAGCGCGGTGGCGATCTCCTGCCAGCGCTGCGCCCACAGGGCCTCGAACTGCGCACGCACGGCGGCGTCCGGGAACAGTTCTTCCAGCGGCTTGTCCGATTCGAACAGCACCGGCCAGTAGGCCGCCGGTGCCACCGGGCTGCGGCAGCACACCAGCGCGGCCATGAAGCCCTCGCACAGCTCCCACTGCGGGGCCTCGACGCCCTGCTCACGCAGGGTGTCGAGCCAGGCGTCGAGCTGGTCGAAGTCCTCGGGCTGGAGCGCGGATGCAGGAGAAGGAGCGGCAGGGGCGGGTAGGGTCATCTTGGTCCAGGCCGCACCGCCCAGGCAACGACAGCCTGGCAGTGGGCGAAATCAAAGCGCCGGGTCTCATGAACCCGACGCATGCCGTATGCGCGTTGCGCATGCTTACATGTAGGAGCAGTGTGCCAGCTTCACATGGTCCTCGACACCGTGCAGTGCCGCGCCTGCATGACGCTTGGTAAGCAACTGTTGCAGAACGTCGACACCCAGGGCCGCAAGCCGGGTCCGCGTGGCGAGCACCGCACGGTCCTTGCTCAGCAGCAGGGCGCGGTGGGCGACGGCGAGATCGATGAAGGGCTGGTCGTCCGGATCGCTGCAGCGCACGGCCACCGACGGCACGGCCTGCACGGTGCGGCTGGCCGCATCGAAGGCCGCGAGTGCGGCGTCGGCCGAGCGGCCATGGGACTGGCGCCAGGCCTGCAGGTGGGGATAGTCGAGCACGCGCGCGAACTCTGCGCGCATGCCGGGCAGCACCAGCCAGTGCAGGCGGCCCTGCGCCAGCGCCTGTTGCAGCTCCGCGGTGCGCGGGTCCTGGAACAGCAGCAGGTCCAGCGCGACGTTGGTGTCCAGCACCACGGCGCGGCCGGCTTCAGCTGGCGTCATGGCCCTCGGCCGCAGGCGGGGCGGCTGCGGCGGGCGCACCACGTGCCGAGCCGGCGACCAGCTCGAAGCGGAACAGCCGGCATTCGATGGGCCCGTTCCACATCGGCACGCGGCGCGATTCCTTCAGGCGCATGCGGCTGGGCAGCTTGGCGTCCGGCGTCAGCACCCAGGCCGTCCAGCCGGCGTAGTTGCGCTTCCAGTGGGTGGCCAGCTGCGGGAAGAAGTCACCGCCGTCGTCGGTCTGCGCGGTTTCGCGGCCGCCACGCTGCGGTTGTCCGAGCCGGTTGCCGGCCACGCCGGCCACGGCGATGCGCTCGCCGTAGGGCGGGTTCAGCAGCATGGTGCCGGCCTCGGCCGGCGGCATGCGCTGCAGCGCATCGCCACCGCGCAGTTGCACGGCCGCGGCGACACCGGCACGCTGGGCGTTGCGCTGCGCGAAGTCGACCATGCGGTGGGCCACGTCGCTGCCGAACACGGTGGTCGTCGGGGCATGCTGGGCGGCCTGGGCTTCCTCGCGCAGCGCGGCCCAGACATGGGCCTGGAACGGCGCCAGCCGCTCGAAGCCGAAGCGCCGGTGCAGGCCCGGCGCGATGCCGCAGGCGATCTGCGCGGCCTCGATGGCAATCGTGCCGCTGCCGCAGCACGGGTCGTACAAGGGGGTCTGGGCGTCCCAGCCGCTGGCCGCGAGCATGGCGGCGGCCAGCGTCTCCTTGAGCGGCGCGTCGCCCTTGTCCTCTCGCCAGCCGCGCTTGAACAGCGGCTCGCCCGAGCTGTCGATGTACAGCTGCAGCCGGTCGGTGGTCAGGTGGGCGTAGATGCGCACCTGCGGGAAGCGGGTGTCCACGTCGGGCCGGCTGCCGGTCTTGTCGCGGAAGCGGTCGGCGATGGCGTCCTTGATGCGCAGCGCCGCGAAGTTCAGGCTCTTGAGCGGGCTGTGCTGGGCCGTGAGTTCGATCTTGAAGCTCTGGCGCGGTGTGAACCAGGCCTCCCAGGCCACGTTGGCGGCGATCGCGTAAAGGTCCTGTTCCTGGCGGTAGTCGCCATGGGCCAGCTCGATCAGCACGCGCTGGCACAGCCGGCTGTGCAGGTTCAGCCGCATGGCATCGCGCCAGGAGGCACTGAGGCGCACGCCGGCACGGCGGGCCTGGACCGGGGCGGCGGCGATGCGCGCGGCCTCGTCGGCCAGCATGGCTTCGACACCCGCCGCGCAGGGCAGGAACAAGCGCAGGTTTTGCATGACTTACAGCGCTTTGCGCAGGTTTGTTGGCGCAATGCGCAGGGCTTCGCGGTACTTGGCGACCGTGCGGCGGGCGCACTCGATGCCCTGCTCCTTGAGCATCTCGGACAGCTGGCTGTCCGACAGCGGCTTCTTCGGGTCCTCGGCGGTCACGAACTGCTTGATCAGCGCGCGCACGGCCGTGCTGGACGCGTTGCCGCCGGTCTCGGTGCCCAGCGAGGAGCCGAAGAAGTACTTGAGCTCGAAGGTGCCGAAGGGCGTGGCCATGTACTTGGCCGTGGTCACGCGGCTGATCGTGGATTCGTGCAGGCCGAGCTCGTCGGCGATCTCGCGCAGCACCAGCGGGCGCATGGCCAGCGCACCGTGCGTGAAGAAGTTCTTCTGCCGCTCGACGATGGCGTTGGACACGCGCAGGATGGTGTCGAAGCGCTGCTGGATGTTCTTGATGAACCAGCGCGCCTCCTGCAGCCGCTGCTGCAGCGCCGCGGTGTCGGAGGCCTCGCGGCCGCCGCCGCGGTGCTGCTTGAGCGCGTTGGCGTAGATGTCGTGCACGCGCAGGCGCGGCATCACGTCGGCATTGAGCTGGGCACGGAAGCGCACGTTGGCGCCACGCCCGCTCTTGACGACGATGACGTCGGGCACGATGACGTTGCGCTCCACGTCGACGAACTTGCGGCCCGGCTTGGGCTCGAGCCGCGTGATCAGCGCCAGCGCGGCCTTGATGCCGGCTTCGTTGTCGCCGCACAGGTTGGCCAGGCGGCGCAGGTCGCGCCGCGCCAGCAGGTCCATGGACTGGCGGCACATGCGCAGCGCGGTGCGCCGCAGCGGGGGCGGAATCTCGTCCTCGGGCAGGGCCCGGATCTGCAGCGCCAGGCATTCGCCCAGGTTGCGCGCGCCCACGCCGGGAGGCTCCAGGTTCTGCAGCAGGCGCAGGGCCACGGTGAAGCGGTGCACAAGCTCCTCGTGCGCCTCGGGGTCGTCGCCGGCGAAACCGGCGGCGAGCTCCTCCAGGCTGTCTTCGAGGTAGCCGTCGTCGTTGAGCGATTCGATCAGGAAGCGCAGCGCCGCCGTGTCCTCCTCGGACAGGCGCAGCGCCAGCGCCTGGCGATGCAGGAAGCTGGCGAGCGACTCCTGGCTGCGCGCCAGTTCGGTGGCATCGGCCTCGCCGTCCTCGCCCTGTGTGGCGCCGTTGCGCGGCAGCGCATCGCCGCCCCACTCGCCATCGTCGGGCGCCACGTCGTGGGTGCCGTCGCCACCCCAGTCGTGCTCGTCGGCCTGGCCGGTCAGCGGCGATTCGGATTCGCTGCGGCTCTCGGCCGGCGCCTCGGTGGCGTAGTCCAGCCCGCTGGACATCACGGCCTCGGTGTCGCGGTCTTCGTCGCGCACCGGGGTGTCGGCCTGGGCCAGGCCGAAATCCTCGCCCGGCGCCTCGTCCATGGACTGCTCCAGGAACGGGTTCTCGTCGAGCATCTGCTCGACCTCCTGCGACAGCTCCAGCGTGGACAGCTGCAGCAGCCGGATCGACTGCTGCAGCTGGGGGGTCAGTGCCAGGTGCTGGGAGACGCGGAGCGAGAGGCCTTGCTTCATCGGGGAAGGGGGCCTTACATCCGGAAGTGCTCGCCGAGGTAGACCCGGCGCACTTCGGCGTTGTCGACGATCTCCGCGGGCGTGCCCTTGGCCAGCACCCGGCCCTCGCTGATGATGTAGGCGTGGTCGCAGATGCCCAGCGTCTCGCGCACGTTGTGGTCGGTGATCAGCACGCCGATCCCACGGCCCTTCAGGAAGCTCACGATGCGCTGGATCTCGATCACGGCGATCGGGTCGATGCCGGCGAAGGGCTCGTCCAGCAGGATGAAGCGCGGCTGCGTGGCCAGCGCGCGCGCGATCTCCACGCGCCGGCGCTCGCCGCCGGACAGCGCCAGCGCCGAGGAGTCGCGCAGGTGGTCCACGCGCAGGTCCTGCAGGAGACCTGTCAGGCGCGCTTCGATCTCACTGCGGGTGAGCGTCTTGCCCTCGGGCGTGCGCTGCAGCTCCAGCACGGCGCGCACGTTCTCCTCGACCGTCAGCTTGCGGAAGATCGAGGCCTCCTGCGGCAGGTAGGACAGGCCCAGGCTGGAACGCCGGTGGATCGGCATGTGCTCGACCGACTGGCCGTCGATGGCGATGTGGCCGCCATCGGCCCGCACCAGGCCCACGATCATGTAGAAGGAGGTGGTCTTGCCGGCGCCATTGGGACCCAGCAGGCCCACGACCTCACCCTTGTTGACGGTCAGCGAGACGTCGTGCACCACCTTGCGGCTGCCGTACGATTTCTCCAGCTGGCGCGCCACCAGGCGGCTGCCGCCCACCTCGCCGAAGGCACTGTCCGCGGCCCCCACCTCAGTTCTTCTCCGTGCTGCCGAGCCGGGTGCTGGGCTTGAGCGGCGCGCTCGGCTGTACCGGGGCCTTGGGCGCACTGGCGGCCGGCGCTGGCGACAGCATGGCGCGCACGCGCGTGTCGGGACTGGTGCTGCCGGGCTTGGCCGCATCGACGGTGAAGACCTCGGTCACGTTGTTGTAGACGATGACGTTGCCCGTCACCTCGTCGTTCATGGTGCTGCCGACGAAGCGGCGCATCACCGCGCGGCGGGTGAAGATGACCTTGTCGGCCTTGCCGTCGTAGTCGATCACCTCGCCCTGGCCCTCGACATACTCGTCCACGCCCTCGCGCTTCTCGCGGTAGTAGGCCAGCTCGCCCGGCGCCGCGGTGATGGTGGCGAACTGGTAGCCCTGGGCGTCCTTGCGCACCTCCACGCGTGCCCCACGCGCCAGGATCGTGCCCTTGGTCACGACCACGCGGCCCGTGAACACATTGACCTGCTTGAGGTCGTCGTAGCGCATGGCATCGGCCTCGACGTTCATGGGCTTGTCGCGGTCGGCACGTTCGGCCAGCGCCAGTCCGGAAGACAGGGCAAGGGTCAGGCTGACGAGGAAGGAGGCGGTGGTGGGTTTCATGAAAGGCACGAATCTTGCTCGGCCATTGTAGCGGGCGTGAGCGAATGCAAAAACGACATGGCCCGCTGATGCGGGCCATTGTGCAGTGCAATATCGCCGCAGTCTACGACTTGGCCTTGCCGCGCTGCTCGGCGATCAACTGGTCGGTGACGGTCAGCGCGCGGTTCATGTTCTGCGCCAGCGTGCCATCGGTGTAGTAGCGGCCGTTGACGCCGATGGCGGGCACGCCGGCCAGCTTGTAAGCGTCCTGCAGCTGCGTGGCCTTGCGCACCTTGGTGGCCACGTTGAACGAGTTGTAGGTCTCGGTGAACTTGGCCTTGTCCAGGCCCTGGCTGGCGGCCCAGGCGATCACGGTGTCGTCGGTGTTCAGGCGCTGCTTGTCCACGTGGATGGCGTAGAAGGCCTTGCGGTGCAGTTCATCGACCTTGCCCAGCGCCTCCAGCGCGTAGTAGAGCTTTTGCAGCGGCACGAAGTCGTTGCGGAAGGCCACGGGCGCGCGGCGGAAGGCCACGTCCTTGGGCAGTTGCTTGACCCAGGACTCCAGCGCCGGCTCGAAGGCGTTGCAGTGCGGACAGGCGTACCAGAAGAACTCGACCACCTCGATCTTGCCCGCCGGGGCTTCGGTGCCGGCTGGCTTGTCCAGCACCAGGTAATCGGTACCGGCCTTGGCTTGCGCCCATGCGGCGGGGGCCTGGGTCAGGCCCAGTGCGGACACGGCCAGGCCGGCTTTCGAGAACTCACGACGTTTCATTGGTTTCACTCCTAGGGCCGGTGTGACCGGCATCGGTCGCAAAAAGTTTCAATCCGCAAGGGGCTTCAGCGCTGCACGCGCACCAGGGCCGAATCGGCACCCGTGCCGTCCAGCCGCGCCTTGGTGCGTTCGGCATCCTCGCGCGAACGGTAGGGGCCCATGCGCACGCGGTAGACGGTGCGCCCGGCCTGCTCGCGCTCGGTCACCCGGGCTTCCAGGCCCATCATGGCCAGGCGCGCGCGCTGGGCTTCGGCATCGTCGGCGGTGCGGAAGGCACCGGCCTGCACGAAGTAGTCGAACGGGTCTGCCGCCGGCGCAGCGGCGGGCGCGGGCGTGCCACCCGCGCGGGCACGCGCCAGGTCGCCGAGCGGATCGGCCGAAGGCGTGGTGGGCCGCGCCGTGGCCGGTGCGCTGTCCACGCGGGGGGCGGGGGCCGGGGCCGGCACGGCCACCGCGGGCGGCGGCACGGGCGTGGCCGCGGGGGCGGAGGCGGAGGCGGGGGCGGTCGCAGCAGGGCGGGCCGGGTTGCGACCGTGCAGCGGCGCGTTCGGATCCCAGTTCTGGTTCTTGCGCGTCTCGGCGTCGTCGTCGACCGGCCGGCCCGACGGGGTCTTGCCGCTCATGAAGGGCACCGGCACCTTGGTCACGTAGACCGCCATGGCCAGCGCCGCCACCAGGCCCACGACCACACCGGCAATGAAACCGACGATGGTGCCGCCGGTCTGTCCCCGCCCCGCCTTGGCGCCGGACTTGGCCGCCGGCCGCTTGCGTTGTTGTGCTTGCGTCATCGGGGTGTCACATCTTCTCGGGCGCGCTCACGCCCAGTTGCGCCAGGCCGTTGCGCAGCACCTGCGCCGTGGCCGCGACCAGCGCCACGCGCGCGGTGCGCACGGCCGGCTCGTCGACCAGGATGCGCTCGGCGTCGTAGTAGCTGTGGTAGCTGGACGCCAGCTCGCGCAGGTAAAAGCTCACGTCGTGCGGCGCGAAATCGGCCGCCGCGTTGGTCAGCATGTCAGGGTACTTGGCCAGCAGCTGCATCAGCGCATCGGCCTGCGGGCTCTGCAGCGCAGACAGGTCGGCACCGGCCAGGCTGGCGCGGTCGCCGCCCCAGGCCGCCAGCACCGAGCAGATGCGCGCATGGGCGTACTGCACGTAATAGACCGGGTTGTCGTTGCTCTGGGCGATGGCCAGGTCGACGTCGAACACGTACTCGGTGTCCGGCTTGCGGCTCAGCAGAAAGAAGCGCACGGCGTCCTTGCTGGTCCATTCGATCAGGTCGCGCAGCGTGACGTAGCTGCCGGCGCGCTTGGAGATCTTGACCTCCTGGCCACCGCGCATGACGCGCACCATGGTGTGCAGCACGTAGTCGGGGTAGCCCTCGGGAATGCCGACATTGGCGGCCTGCAGGCCGGCGCGCACGCGCGCGATGGTGCCGTGGTGATCGGTGCCCTGGATGTTGACGACCTTGGTGAAGCCGCGTTCCCACTTGGCGATGTGGTAGGCCACGTCGGGCACGAAGTAGGTGTAGCCGCCTTCGGACTTGCGCATCACGCGGTCTTTGTCGTCGCCGTAGTCGGTCGACTTGAGCCACAGCGCCCCGTCCTGCTCGTAAGTCTTGCCCGAGGCCTGCATGCGCGCCACGGCATCGTCCACGCGGCCCGAGGTGTACAGGCTGGACTCCAGGTAGAAATTGTCGAAGCGCACCTGGAAAGCCTTCAGGTCCAGGTCTTGCTCGCGGCGCAGGTAGGCCACGGCGAACTCGCGCACCGAATCCAGGTCGTCCACATCGCCGCTGGCCGTGACCTCGCGGTCGTCGGCCTTGACCGTCTTCTTGGCCAGGAAGTCGGCCGCGATGTCGCCGATGTAGTCGCCGTTGTAGGCGGCCTCGGGCCAGCCGGCGTCGCCGGGCTTGACGCCCCTGGCGCGCAGCTGCGTGGAGTTGGCCAAGGTGGCGATCTGCACACCGGCGTCGTTGTAATAGAACTCGCGGTACACGTCCCAGCCCTGCGACTGGTACAGGTTGCAGATCGCGTCGCCCAGGGCCGCCTGGCGGCCATGGCCCACGTGCAGCGGGCCGGTGGGGTTGGCCGAGACAAATTCCACGAGCACCTTGCGGCCGTTGGCCGGCTGCACACCGAAGCGTTCGCCCTGGGCCAGCACCTCGCGCACGACCTGCTGCCTGGCCTCGGGCTTGAGCTTCAGGTTCAGGAAGCCGGGGCCGGCGATGTCGATGGCGGCGACCCATTGCGCCACGGCCGGCTGCGCCAGCAGCGCGGTGCGCAACTGCTCGCCGAGCTGGCGCGGGTTGAGCTTGAGCGGCTTGGCCAGTTGCATGGCCGCTGTGCAGGCCAGGTCGCCGTGGGCGGCGACCTTGGGCGTTTCGAAGGCTGCACGGGCGCCAGCGCCGGGGGAAACCTGCTCCAGCGCAGTGCCCAGTGCGGCCAGCAATTCTTGTTTGACGGAGAACATCCGCGGGATTTTAGGTGGCGCCATCGCGCCACCCGGTTACACATCGGGCTCAGGGCGCGCCCACCGGCAGTGCGGCGTAGGCCAGGGTGTCAGGCACGGGGCTGGCCGGCGGCTGCACCAGGCCACGGGCGACCAGCCAGCGGCCCTTCACCACCAGCGTCTGGCCGCCTTGCAGCCAGGGCAGCGGTGCAGCATCTGGCAGGCGCTCGGCCACCAAGTCGGTATGCTGGCTGGCCGGTTCGGCAGCGCTTGCGGTATGCACCTGCAACCACCCGCCCAGCGGACCGGCGTGCGGCGACGCCAGCGTGCAGACCCAGCGCGAGATGTCACACAGGAAGGGGCGCATGCGCGCGCTCCAGGGCGTGGGTTCGCGCAGCAGGCGCAGGTAGGCGTCTTCTTCCAGCACCCGGGCGTCGCGCAGGCCGTACAGCGTGAGATAGCGTGGGCCGCGCTGCGGCCACAGCGCGGCATAGCGGCGCGCCCACTGCATGCCGGGCACGGTCAGGCGCTCGGGCACATGTTCCTCGGCATGCCAGCGCTCGTATTCGGTCGCGTGCGCAGGGTCCACGCCGTTCCACAACGCGAGCAATGCCCTGGCTTCAGGCATCGCCCACCTCCGGGCACAGCAGCACCTTGCTGGCCTGCCTGCCATGGGCGAGTGCGAAGCCCTCATGGGCCCGGGCCAGCGGCAGCACATGGCTGACCATGGGGCGCAGCACCGCGTCCATCTCGCCCATCAGCGCAAGCGCCAGCGGCCAATCGGACTCGGGCGGGCGGAAGGAGCCGCGCAGCTGCTGCTGGTTGCGCACCAGCGGCGTGAGATCCAGCGCGAGCGGCCGGGCGTGGATGCCGGTCACGACCACCGTGCCATTGCGGCGCAGCAGCGCCAGCGCCTCGGTGATGGTCTCGGGCACGCCGGTGGCCTCGAACACGAGGTCGAAGGGCGCGCCGCCCGTATGGAGCCGCGTGCCGTCGGCCAGCGACTGGGTCTTCACATCGACCAACGCCTCGAAGCCCATGGCGCGCAGCGCGTCGAAGCGGGCCGCGTCGTCGCAACCGCTGACCACGACCTGGGCGGCGCCCGCGCGCCGGGCCAGCGCCGCGATGCCCTGGCCGATGGTGCCGGGGCCCATGACCAGCACGCGCAGGCCGGCCACGTCGCCCGCGGTGCGCAGCGCCTGCATGGAGATGGTGAGCGGCTCGGTCAGCGCGGCCATGTCATCGCTGAGGCTGTCGGGCACGGGCACGCAGTTGCGCTGCGGCACGCGCACCCAGGGCGCGAAGGCGCCGTCGCGCGTCATGCCGATGCCGCGGCGGCGCTCGCAGGCGTCGTGGCGGCCGTCCGTGCAGGCCGCGCAGACGCCGCAGGTGACCGAGGGCCGCACCACCACGCGGCGGCCGGCCAGCGGGCCGTTCTGCGCCACGCCCACGAACTCGTGCCCGATGGTGACCGGGATGCTGGGCGCGATGAAGGCGTAGCTCGGCGTCCAGTCGTCCACGTGCAGGTCGCTGCCGCAGATGCCGGTGGCGCGCACGCGCACCAGCACCTCGCCGGCGCCGGCCTCGGGCACGGGAACCTCGACCAGTTCAAGCCCGGCCGCCGGGCTGGTTTTCTGCAGTGCAAGCATGGCGGTCAATCGACGGTGATGCCGACCTTCTGGATGATCGCGCCCCATTTCCTGCCCTCGGCCGCGATGAAGGTCTTGAAGCTGTCGGCCGTGCCGCCGCCGATGACCAGGCCCTGCTTGGCGAAGGCCTCGCGCACGCCAGCATCCTGCATCACGGCATTCACATCGGCGTTGATGCGGGCCACGACCTCGGGCGGCGTGCCGACGGGCGCGAACAGCCCGTTCCAGGCCAGCGCCTCGAAGCCCGGGTAGCCCTGCTCGGCCACCGTCGGCACCTCGGCCATGCCCTCCATGCGCTGCAGGCTGGTGGCGGCCAGCAGCCGGATGCGCCCGCTCTGGATCAGCGGCAGCAGGGCCGGCGCCACCGTGAACAGCCCATGCGTCTCGCCCGAGGCCAGCGACAGGCCGGCCGGCGGCGAGCCCGCGAACGGCACGTGCGTGGCCTCGAAGCCGGCCGTGCTGCGGAACAGCTCCATGGTCAGGTGCGAGGAGCTGCCGGCGCCGACCGAGGCGTAGCTGACCTTGCCGTTCTGCTGTTTGGCCCAGGCGACGTACTCGGGCAGGGTCTTGGCGGGGTTGTTCGCCGGCACCGCCAGCACATTGGGCTGCGAGGAGGTCAGCACGATGGGCAGCAGATCCTTGGCTGGGTCGTAGCTCATCTTCTTGACCATGTAGGGCCCGAACGCGATCGGCCCGTTGAAGCCGATGCCCAGCAGCAGGCCGTCGGCCGGCGCCTTGGCGACCACCGCCATGCCCAGCATGCCGCCGGCACCGGCCTTGTTGTCCACCACCACCGGCTGCTTCCAGCGCTCGCGCAGCTTCTCGCCCAGCGTGCGGGCGATGAAGTCCAGCGAACTGCCGGCAGGCGCCGGCACCACCAGCTTGACGGGTTTGCCGGGCCAGTCCTGCGCCGTGGCGGCCAGGGCCAGGCTGCCGATCACGAGGGCGAGTAGCTTCTTCATGGGTTTGTCTCCGAAAGAAAGGGTTGCGGGCCGGATTCTCGGCAGGCGGCCGCAATAGTCCAAACACCGTTCGGGTATGGTTGCCATATCCACGAGGTATAGGTGCATCCATGGAACTGCGGCATCTGCGCTACTTCATCGCCGTGGCCGAGACCGGCAGCCTGAGCCGTGCCGCGGAGAAGCTGTTCATCGCGCAACCGCCGCTGTCGGTGCAGATCCGCCAGCTCGAAGACGCGATGGGCACGCCGCTGTTCGTGCGCCATCCCAAGGGCGTGCGGCTGACGGCAGCGGGCGAGGCGCTGGTGCCCGAAGCCCGCGCGCTGCTCGACCGCGCCGGCCACCTGAAAGACCGGTTGCAGGGCGATGGCGCCAGCGGCGTGCTGGCGCTGGGCTACGTGCCGTCGGCCAGCAGCACCGTGCTGCCCGCGCTCGTGCGCCAGCTGCGCGCCGCCCACCCGGGCCTGCGCATCGAACTGCGCGAGATGATCAGCGCTGCGCAGACCGAGGCGCTGGTTGCCGGCCACCTGGACGCCGGCATCGCGCGCAGCCCGGCCCGGCATCCGCGCGTGGTGGCGCCGGCGCAGATGGACGATCCGTTCTGCCTGGCCTCACCGGCGGCCGAGCCGCCTGCGCCGCGCAGCGCCATCGACCTGCGCGTGCTGGCCGAGCAGGACTTCGTCGCCTTCACGCGGCACCGCGGCCCGGCCTATTTCGACCAGTCCATCCACCTGTGCGCGCGGGCCGGCTTCAGCCCGCGCATCCGCTACGAGGCCAGCACCGTGCACGGCGTGCTCGACCTTGTGGCGGCCGGCCTGGGCCATGCGCTGGTACCGCAATCGGCCGTGCTGCTGGGGCGCACGGGCGTGGCGTTCCGGCGGGTCCGCAGCCCGGCGCAGGACCAGGTGCTGGCGCTGCTGCGGCGCAAGGGCGATGCGCGCACCGTGCCGCAGTGGCTGGACCAGGCGGTGCGGGCCATCTTTGCGCAGATGGCGCAACGTATGGCAACAGAACTGTGAAAAACCGGGTCATCCGCATGCGCATGGCGGCGTTAGAGTCTGGCCGGCTCCTGTGCCGGGCCAGCCTCTGTTCAACGCATTCGAAGGACATTCCATGTTGAAAACCGCCTCTTTCATCCTGGCCGCGGCGTTCGCCCTGTCGCTGGGCAGCGCCCATGCCGCCGACGACGCCAAGCCCGGCTCCAAGCTCGGCGCCTGCAGCAAGGAGGCCGCCGCCAAGGGCCTCAAGGGCGATGAGCGCAACAAGTTCCTGTCGGACTGCAACAAGGGCCTGACGGCCGCGCCGGCCGCCGAGGCCAAGAGCGGCTCCAAGCTGGGCGCCTGCAGCAAGGAAGCGGCGGCCAAGGGCCTCAAGGGCGACGAGCGCAACAAGTACCTGTCGGACTGCAACAAGGGCCTGACGGCCGCCGCCGCACCGGACAAGCCCGGCTCCAAGCTCGGTGCCTGCAGCAAGGAAGCGGCGGCCAAGGGCCTCAAGGGCGAGGAGCGCAACAAGTACCTGTCGGACTGCAACAAGGCCTGATTCCGGCCCCGCACCACAGCGGCCCCTCACGGGGCCGTTTTCGCGTCTACTTGCCGAAGCCGCGCGCGAAGAACACCGCCAGCAGCGCCACCAGCGGGATCAGGTGGGCCTGCACCATCACCGTCTTGCGCGTGCGGCGCACCTCCTCGTCGGACGGCAGGGCGCCCGTGGCGCGCAGCTGGCGCCGCCAGCGCAGGTAGGTCAGCGTGGGCTTGATCGACATCAGTCCGATCACCACGAACAGCGTCACCTTGGCATGCAGCAGCGGGTTGGACCAGTACCAGCCCATGCCCTTCGCCCCCCACAGCGTGCGCGCCAGGCCCGTCAGCAGCACCGCCACCGAGGCGATGCCGTAGAGCATGTCCACCCGCGCCAGCCGCTCCACCACGCGCGCGTTCATCCACTCCACGCGGCACAGTGCGGCCTCGCTGGACAAAAACACCACCATCGTGAAGATGGCGACCCAGTGCACATAGGCGAGAACGGTTTCGAGGATCATCGGCGCGGCCCGGATTCGTTGTACGACGGCGACAACATTGTCGCAGCCGCCCGGCAGATGCACCCCGCACAACCCCACGCCGCCCATCCGGCGCCGTTGTTACCGATGCAAGATGCGAACAATTCTTGTTTAGATGCGGGGCACGCCGTGCCTCGCCGAACGGAGCTTTCGTGTCCGCGGCCCAGCCCAGCCTCCACCAGCAATCGATCCACACGCTGTACAGCGAGCACCACGGCTGGCTGCACGGTTGGCTGCGGCGCAAGCTGGGCGATGCCCACCATGCGGCCGATCTTGCGCAGGACACCTTCGTGCGCATCCTCACGGCCAACCGCGCCCAGGAACTGGCCCTCCACGCGCTGCGCGAGCCGCGCGCCTACCTGACCACGGTGGCGGGCCGGGTGCTGCTCAACCACTACCGCCGCCTGTCGCTGGAGCAGGCCTGGCTGGCGGCGCTGGCCACGCAGCCCGCGGTGTTCGCCGCCTCGCCCGAGGAGCGGCTGAGCATCCTGCAGACGCTGAACGAAGTCGATGCGCTGCTCGATGCCTTGCCGCCCAGGACGCGCACGGTGTTCCTGCTGGCGCAACTCGAAGGCCTCGGCTACGCGCAGATCGCCGAGCGCATGGGCATCGCGCTGCGCACCGTCAAGCGCCACATGGCGCAGGCCTTCGAAGAATGCCTGATGCAGGTGGCCTGAGCACCGCCGGGCCGCCCCCGTGAACACGCCATTGCCGCGCGCCGTGCTGCGCATGGCGGCGCAGTGGCTGGCCTGCCTGCATGCGGGCGAGGCCACGGCCGCCCAGCGCGAGGCCTGCGCGCAGTGGCGCCGTGCCGATCCGCTGCACGAGCTCGCCTGGCAGCGCGCCGAGCGGCTGCAGGCCGCGCTCGGCACGCTGCCGCCCGCCGTGGGCCTGCAGGTGCTGGACCGCCCGCGATCTCGGGGCGGGCGCCGCACCGCGCTGCGCAGCCTGGCCGCACTGGCACCCGCCGTGCCCGCCGGCTACCTGGCCTGGCGCAGCGCCAGCCCCGAGACCGCGGGCTGGACGACGGCGCAACGCACCGCCACCGGCGAGCGCCGCAGCACCGTGCTGCCCGACGGCACGCGCCTGCACCTGAACACGGCCAGCGCCATCGCGCTCGACTTCCAGGGCGGCCTGCGCCGCGTGCTGCTGCGCCAGGGCGAGGTGCAGATCGAGACCGTGCCGGACGCGCAGCAGCGCCCCTTCGTCGTCGACACGCGCCACGGCCGCATCCGCGCACTGGGCACGTGCTTCGTCGTGCGCCAGCGTGATGACGAAGCCGGCACGCTGGTGGCCGTGCAGCAGAGCGCCGTCGAGGTGCAGGCTGCCCAGGCCCATGGCCAGCAGCCCACGCGGGTCCAGGCCGGCCAGCAGCTGCGCTTCGACGCGACCGGCGTGCAACCCGCCGCGCCGACCGACCCGCAGCAGGCCGCCTGGACGCGTGGCCTGCTGTTCGCCCGCGACCAGCCGCTGGCGGACTTCGCGGCCGAACTCGGCCGCCACCGGCCCGGCCTGCTGCGCTGCGCGCCCGAGGTGGCCACGCTGCGCATCAGCGGCGTGTTCCGCCTCGACGACACCGACGCCATCCTCGCCGCGCTGCCGCACACGCTGCCCGTGCGGGTGGTCTGGCGCACGCGCTGGTGGGTCGCGATCTCTGCCCGATCGGCGCCGCCGAGCGGCTGAATCCCTTTTGCACGCGGTGGCCCCTTTTTCCGTCTCGCGTGTCATGACCTCCAAAGCCAGCTTTCCCGCGCCGTGCGGAGCCAGCCACGCACGCCGTTCAAAGGAAAGCCCGCATGCACCGACAACTCCGCGCGCCCGCGCGCCCCCTGGCCTCCCCGCTCGCGCAGGCCGCCCGCCAGGCCCTGCTGGCCATGGCCCTGGCCACGGCCGGCCTGCCCACCGTCCACGCCCAGGACGCCACTGCGGTTGCCGCCCACAGCGTGCCCGCCGGCCCGCTCGGCGACGCACTGACCCAGTTCGCCGCGAGCGCGGGCGTGTCGGTGCAGCTGGACGCCACCTTGGTGGCCGGCCGCCGGACCCCCGGCCTGGACGGCCGCTTCGGGGTGCGCGAGGGTTTCGCGCGCCTGCTGGCCGGCAGCGGCCTGCAAGCGCAGGAGAGCAGCCGCGGCATCTGGGTGCTGCGCCAGGCCGGCGCCGCCGCCGCGCCCGCAGCGGCCACGTCGGCCGCCAGCACGTCCACCACCGGTACCGCGCTGCCCGAGGTCAAGGTCACGGCCGAGGCCGTGCGCCAGGAGGCCGGCACGCGCACCATCCTGAGCGAGGAGGACGTGGAACGCACGGGCGCGGCCAGCATCGCCGACGTGGTGCGCTACCAACCGCTCGTGGACGTGCCCAGCACCGTGCAAGGCGCCACGCGCGGCGCCAGCCGCTACGACCGCAGCGGCACCACCAACTACAACATCCGCGGCGTCGAGGGCAACCGCGTCGGCCTGGACGTGGACGGCATCGAGATGCCCGACGCCATCAGCCGCGCACCGCTGACCGCCCGCTCCGAGGACGGCACCTTCGGCATGGGGCGCGACTTCATCGACCCCTACCTCTACTCGTCGATCGACATCCAGTCCGGCACCACCAACTCGCAACGCTCGGCCGGCGGCATCGGCGGCGCCGTGAGCTTTCGCAGCAAGTCGCCCGAGGACTACGTCAACGCCGAGAAGCCGTTCTACGCCGGCGCGCGCATCGGCTACGGCGAGGTCGACCGTTCCTGGGCCGAGGGTGTGACCCTGGCCGGCCAGCGCGGCGAGCTGGGCGTGCTGCTGGCCTACTCGCGGCGCGACGGCCGGCAGTCCGAGAACCATCCCACCACGGACATGGTCCGCGTGGCGCCGGAGGACTGGCATTCCGACGCGCTGCTGCTCAAGGGCCAGTTGCGCCTGAACCCCGCGCACCGGCTGGAGCTGTCGGCCGACCTGTACCGCCGGCAGAACGACTCCCGCTTCGACAGCTGGGACACCAATGGCACCGCCATCACCGGCAGGTCGGCGCAGGATGCCCGTACCAAGCGCGACACCGTGTCCGCCTCCCACCTCTGGACCCCTGGCGCGGGCGGCCTGGTCGACCGGCTCGACACCCGGCTGTACGTGCAGGACACCGACATGGACGACGTGACCGACACGGTGGCGCTGGCCACCGGCGCGCTGGTCCGCGAGACCTCGCAGAACACCACGCACCAGATCGGTTTCTCCAGCGTGGCCGACAAGCGCATCGCCAACCACGCGCTCAAGTTCGGGGTGAACTACGCGGTCAACGAGAACGAGCACCCGTTCACCACCGAGCCAGCGTCCGCCGGCGCGGCCGGCCAGCCCTTTCCCGACACGCGCACCGTGCGCATGGGCGCCTTCGTCCAGGACACCATCGACTTCCAGGTCGGCGGCCGCCGCCTGGCCCTGGTGCCGGGCCTGCGCGTGGACCGCATCGACCCCAGCATCCGCAACACGGGCCGCTTCAACAACGACCGCGTCACGCAGGAAGAGCTGGAAGAGATGTACGGCAAGGCCCCGGCGACCACCATCGTCAGCCCCAGCCTGGCGCTGCTCTACGACGTACGGCCCGACCTGACCGCCTATGTGCAATGGAAGCGCAGCGGCCGCGCGCCCACCAACAGCGAGATCTTCGGCTACTGGAACAGCGGCGGCGGCAGCTACGCGCTGCTGGGCGACCGCAACCTCAAGGAAGAGACCAGCAACGCCTTCGACATCGGCCTGAAGGGCGCGCCGGTGCCGGGCGTGACCTTCGCCGGCTCGGTCTTCTACACCCAGTACAAGAACTTCATTTCCTACACGCGCTACACGCGCGCCAACAACCCCGAGAAGTTCGTCAACATCCAGGACAGCCTGTCCATCCTGTACCAGGCGGCCAACCGCGACGAAGCCCACATCTACGGCACCGAGATCAGCGTGCGGCTGG
This sequence comes from Pseudorhodoferax sp. Leaf265, assembly GCF_001422365.1. Taxonomy (GTDB): domain Bacteria; phylum Pseudomonadota; class Gammaproteobacteria; order Burkholderiales; family Burkholderiaceae_C; genus Pseudorhodoferax. The sequence continues at coordinate 168,532 of NZ_LMMT01000001.1, forward strand.
ACCACGGCACCTGGACGCCGGCCGCGCGCGGCCTGTACAGCACCTGGGCGCTGGGCTACAGCAAGGGCAGTTCCAAGTCCAACTACGCGGGTGACGAGGATGTGGACCTGGACACCGTGCAGCCAGGCAAGGCCATCGTGGGCGTGGGCTACGACGCGGCCCAGAAAGCCTGGGGCCTGAACCTCACGGGCACCTTCGTGCGCGGCAAGCAGGCCATCGCCACCAACCGCCAGTCCTTCAGCAACGACCCCGGTGCCGAGCTGACGGATTCGACAGTCACGCTGTTCCGGGTGCCCGGCTTCGCACGCTTCGATATCGCCGGCTACTGGCGCGTCAACAAGAACGTGCGCCTGCACGCCGGCATCTTCAACCTGACCGACAAGCGCTACTGGTCGTACGCGAACACCCGCAGCCTGCAACCGGCCAACCCGCGCGACCGCCAGCAGATCGAAGTGTCCAGCGCGCCGGGCCGCACCTACGCGGTCAGCCTGAACGTGGATTTCTGATTTCCCCCCCACCCGAGAACCCCCATGCACCAGCACACCACCTCCCTGCTCGCGGCCCTGGCCGCCGCCGTCCTGCTGTCGGCCTGCGCCGGCGGCGCACCCAAGGCAGCTGCCACGGCCCAGAACCAGCCGGCACGGCCCGCGGGCGGCCATGGCCTGGACGCCTTCCTGGGCAGCTACGACGCCAACCGCGACGGCCAGGTCACGCGCGCCGAGTTCGACGCCATCCGCCTGCAGCGCTTCCAGGCCGCCGACACCAACGGCGACGGCTGGCTCAGCGAGGCCGAGTACGTGGCCGAGTTCGAAGGCCGCCTCAAGCGCCAGTACTTCGACACCGGCCGCCAGCCCGATACCGCCTACGTGAACAACATCAAGCAGGCGCACACGCGCTTCGGCATCGTCAACCGCGCGCGCGACGGCAAGTTCACCTGGGCCGAAGACCAGGCGATTGCCGACAAGACCTTCACGGGCCTGGACACCAACGGCGACGGCGTCGTCTCCAAGGCCGACCCGCAGCGCGCGCGCGGGCCACGTGCCGACAACGACTGAGCCCCAAGCCATGGCACCCGCAACTCCGCGCAACGCCTGGCTCGCCGGCGCCAGCCTGGCACTGGCCGCAGGCCCCGCGGCCGCGGCCTCGCTGACGCTGCAGCTCACGCTGCCGGCGATCGACACCGCCGCCTACTACCGCCCCTACCTGGCCGCCTGGGTGGAGAAGGCCGGCGAGGACAAGGCCGTGGTCGGCACACTGGCCGTCTGGTACGACACGCGGCTGCGCGACAACGGCGGCCGCGGCTGGCTGCGCCACCTGCGCAGCTGGTGGCGCGTGACGGGCGAGCAGCTCGCGCTGCCGGCCGACGGCGTCAGCGGCGCGACGCGCCCGGCCGGCACCCACACCCTGCAGTTCCGCGACACCGGCGGCGCGCTGGCCGGCCTGCCGGCCGGCAACTACCAGCTGGCCATCGAGGTTGCACGCGAAAAGGGTGGTCGCGAACTGCTGCGCCTGCCCTTCGCATGGGGCGGTGGCGTGCAGAGCGCCGATGCCCGAGGCAACAAGGAACTCGGCGCCGTCCATCTGAGCGTCGCGCCTTGAACACCACACCAGGAACATCCGCCATGAAATCCATCCTCTCCTTCTCGCTGGCCGTGCTGGCCGCCGCCACCATCACGGCCTGTGGCACCCAGGCACCGGTCGCCACGCAGAACGCGCCCTACCAGGCCGTGCAGGCCGCGCAGATCCGGCGCGCGGCCGTTGCGCCCTCGCTCTACGAACTGGCCTACTCGGCCCGCCAGAACGCCGTGTTCGTGGCCTCCTCGGGCGGCTTCGGCGATGGCGCCGGCCCGAGCAAGGTGCTGCGCCTGGACCCCAGGACGCTGGCCGTGCAGGCCGAGATCGCGCTGCCGCTGCGCGGCTTCGGCGTGGTGCTGGACGACACGGCCCACCGGCTCTACGTGGGCAACACCACCGAGGGCTCGGTCACCGTGGTCGACACCGCCAGCAACCAGGTCGTCAAGACCGTGGCGCTGATGGACAAGGTCCAGGGCGCGGACGGCAAGCAGAAGTTCCCGCACCACTTGCGCGAGCTCGTGCTCGACCCGGCCAACGGCCGCCTGTACGCGCCGGGCCTCTCCTCTGACGGCAGCGCGCTGTACGTGATGAACACGCGCACGCTGGCGCTGGAGAAGGTCGTTCCGGGCCTGGGCGCCGTGGCCACCGGCATCGCGCTGGACGCCGCCGACAACCGCCTGTTCGTCTCCAACCTGCGCGGCGGCCTGGTCGAGATCGACACGCGCACCCTGGCCATCGCCAAGCGCCACACTCCGGGCGCCGACCAGGTCCTGAACCTGGCCTATGACGCGCAGGCCAAGCGCCTGTACGGCACCGACCAGGGCCTGGCCAGCATCAGCGAACGCCGCCAGAAGGCCGAGCCCGGCTTCGTGCCCACGCCGGGCAACCGCGTCGTCGTGCTCGATGCGGCCACGGCGCGCATCACGGCCAGCCTGCCCACCGGCGAGGGCCCGATCGCGCCGCTGCTGGACGCCCCCCGCCAGCGCCTGTACGTGACCAACCGCGGCGGCGGCAGCATCAGCGTGTTCGACACCGCCAGCCAGAAGCTGCTGCAGACCATCGCTCTGCCCTCGCACCCGAACAGCCTGGCGCTGGACGGCCGCAACAACGTGCTCTACGTGACCGTCAAGAACGGCCGCAACGACGCCAAGGGCAGCCATGAGAGCGTGGTGCGCATAGGGCTCTGATGCGCGCGTTCTGGCTGCGCCAGCTGCACAGCTGGCACTGGATCTCCGCCGCGCTGAGCCTGGCCGGCATGCTGCTGTTCGCCGTGACGGGCCTCACGCTCAACCACGCGGGCAGTCTGTCGGCCAGGCCCAGCCAGGAGGAGCGCCAGGCCGCAGTGCCAGCGCGGCTGCAGGCCGCGCTGCAGACGCTGCCCGATGGCGGCGACCAGCCGGTGCCGCCGGCCCTGGCGCGCTGGGCCGCCGAGGCCTTCGCCATCGATATCGCCGAGCTCGCGGCCGAGGTCGATGCCGACGAGGTCTTCGTCACCGTGCCCCGCCCCGGCGGCGAAGGCGCGCTGCGCCTGGACCGCGCCACGGCCAGCGCCAGCTACACCGTCACCAGCCGCGGCTGGGTGGCCTACTTCAACGACCTGCACAAGGGCCGCCACGCGGGCCGGGTCTGGTCCTGGTTCATCGATGGCATGGCGGCCAGCTGCATCGTGTTCACGCTGACGGGCTTCGCGCTGCTCTGGATGCATGGGCGTGCCCGCCCGTTCACCTGGCCGCTGGCCGGGCTGAGCCTGCTGGCCCCGGTGCTGATTGCGCTGCTGTTCGTGCATGGCTGAGACCGTCTTCTTGCCGGCCGAGACCGATGCAGGCCTGCCAGCCGTTCCCGCACCGGGCTGGCCCTTGCACCGCCTGGCCGGCACCAGCATGGGCACGCACTGGTCGGTACAGGCCTATGCGCCCCCGGGTGTGGGCGCCGCGCACCTGCACGCCGCCACCGTGCGCGAGCTCGACCACGCGATCGCGCTGTTCAGCACCTGGCACGCGCACAGCGAGGTGGCCCGCTGCAACGCCGCACCGGCCGGCCGCTGGCGCTTCTCGCCCGCGTGCTGGGCGCTGGTGGCCGACAGCCTGGCCTGGGCCGAGGCCAGCGGCGGCGCGGTCGATCCCACGCTCGGTGCGCTGGTGGACCTGTGGGGCTTCGGCCCCGGTGGGCCACGCCCCGCGCACGCCCCGCTGCCCACCCAGAACGAGATCGCCACCGCGCTGCAGGCCAGCGGCTGGCAGCGCGTGCGGGCCGATGCCGCGCAGCGCACGCTGCACAAGCCGGCCGGCCTGCGGCTGGATTTCAGCGGCATCGCCAAGGGCTGGGCCGTGGACCGGGTCTCGGCCCGACTCGAGCGCGAGGGCGCGCGCGCCCACCTCGTGGAGATCGGTGGCGAGCTCAAGGCGCGCGGCCTCAAGCCCGACCTGCAGCCCTGGTGGGTGGCACTGGAAGACGGCCCGCGCAGCCTGCTCGCGCTGGTCGACATGGCCGTGGCCACCTCGGGCGACGCCCAGCGCCACTTCGTGCACGGCGGCCGGCGCTATGCCCACACCATCGATGGCCGCACCGGTTGGCCTGTGGCGCATGGCACCGCGGCCGTCACCGTGCTGCATGCCGATGCGGCGCAGGCCGACGCGCAGGCCACGGCACTGACCGTGCTGGCGCCAGCCGAGGCGTTGGCCCGGGCCGAGCGGCAAGGCCTGGCTGTACTGGTCACGCAGCGCAGCGACGACGGGCTGCAGCAGCGCATGAGCAGCGCCATGGCCGCCATGCTGGAGAGCGGCGCATGAGCGCAGCGCCGGGCCGCCCAAAGCAGGCTCGCTCCCCCTCGGGGGGACAGGCCGCAGGCCGAAGGGGGTTCCAGTGACGGCCGACCCGGCACGCTGGGCCTGGGCCTTCCTGGCCTGCAGCGCCTGGCTGTGCCTGCTGCTCCGGCCGCTGCGCCGGCAGTGGCGGGCCTGGCGCAGCACGCGGGTCCTGCCGGACGAGGCGCCACTGCTGATCGCCCACGCCAGCCAGAGCGGCTTCGGCGCGCAGCTGGCCGAAGACCTCGCCCGCACGCTGGCTGCGCACGGCTGCCCGGCCCAGGCCCGGCCGCTGCAGCGCATCCGCGCCGAAGACCTCGCCGCGGCCGAACGCATGCTGTTCATCGCCAGCACCACGGGCGCGGGCGACGCACCCGACAACGCGGGCGCCTTCGTCACGCGCGTGATGCAAGGCACGCGCCGGCTGCAGCGGTTGCAGTACGGTCTGCTGGCGCTGGGCGACAGCAGCTACGCCGACTTTTGCCGCTTCGGCCGCGAGCTCGACGCCTGGCTGCGCGCCGCGGGCGCCACGCCGGCCTTCGCGCGCGTCGAGGCCGATGGCGGCAACGCTGCCGCGCTGACCAGCTGGGGGCAGGCCGTCGCGCGGTTCACGGGCTGCAGCCTGGGCATCGCAGCCACCGCGTCGGCCACCCAGCGCTGGGCGCTTGCGCAGCGCAGCGTGCTCAACCCCGGCAGCCCTGGCGCGCCGATCCACCGCATCGTGCTGCAGCCGCTGGACCCGGCCCCGCACTGGCAGGCCGGCGACATCGCCCGCATCCACGTGCCCGGCCAGACCGCCGCCTGGCGCGACTACACGCTGGCCTCGCTGCCGCACGAAGAACAGATCCAGCTGCTCGTGCGCGAAGCCCGGCGGGCCGACGGCCAGCGCGGCCTGGGCTCGGGCTGGCTGGGCCATGGCCTGGCCATCGGCGGCGCGGTCCGCGTGCAGATCCGCCGCAACAGCGGCTTCCATGGCCCCGACGCGGCCACGCCGCTGGTGCTGGTCGGCAGCGGCACGGGCCTGGCCGGCCTGGCCGTGCACCTCAAGGAACGCGAACGCGCGCAGCAGGCCAGCCGGGCCATCGGCCCGGCCTGGCTGCTGTTCGGCGAGCGCACGCGCCGCTGCGACGCGCTGTGCGATGGGGCGCTGCAGGCCTGGCTGGCCAGCGGCGTGCTGCAGCGGCTGGACCGCGCCTTCTCGCGCGACGCCGATGCGCCGGCGCGCTACGTGCAGGACCTGCTGGGCCTGCACGGCGCCCTGCTGCGCGACTGGGTGGCGCGCGGCGCGGCCATCTACGTCTGCGGCCAGCGCGACGGCATGGCGCAGGGCGTGGACGCAGCCCTGCGCGCGCTGCTGGGCGATGCCGCGCTGGCGCAGCTGGCAGCGGACGGGCGCTACCGGCGTGACGTGTACTGAAGCCTCGCCCCCGTCACATGCCCCAGAACCCGGGCCGCCCGTACTGCGCCTTCAGGAAGTCCAGCCACAACCGCACCCGCAGCGGCAGGTGCTTGCGCTGCGGGAACACGGCGTAGATGCCGTTGGGCGGCGCGGCGAATTCGTCGAGCACGGGCACCAGCAGGCCGGCGGCGATCTCGGCCTCCACCTCCCAGGTGCTGCGCCAGGCGATGCCGTAGCCGGCCAGGCACCAGTCGTGCAGCACCTGGCCGTCCGAGCAATCCAGCGGGCCGCCGGGCTTGAGGTGCACCACCTCGTGCGTGCCGCCCGCCCCTGGCATCGCGAAGGCCCAGCCGCGCGTCTGCGAGGCGTCGCTGGACAGGGTCAGGCAGGCGAAGCGCGGCAGGTCCGAAGGATGGCGCGGCGTGCCGTGGCGGCGCAGGAACTCCTTGGTCGCCACGCAGCGGCGCCGGTTGTCGGCCAGCCGCAGGCTCACCAGCGAGGAGTCGGGCAGGTCGCCCACGCGCACGGCGCAGTCGAAGCTCTCGCCGGTCAGGTCGACCAGGCGGTCGCTGAGGTTCAGCGAGATCGTCACCTCAGGGTGCAACTCGTGGAAGCGCGGCACCAGGGGCGCCACATGGCGGCGGCCGAAGCCGGCCGGCGCCGTCACGCGCAGGTGGCCGCTGGCCTTGACACCGCCGGCGCCCACGCTGGCCTCGGCATTGGCCAGTTCGACCAGCAGGCGCTGGCAATCCTCCAGGAAGGCCGTGCCCTCGTAGGTCAGCGTGATGCGCCGCGTGGTGCGCACCAGCAGGCGCACGCCCAGCCGCCCTTCCAGCGCATCGAGCCGGCGTCCCATGACGGCCGGTGCCACGCCCTCGGCCTTGGCCGCCGCCGTCAGGCTGCCGCGCGTGGCCACGGAGACGAAGGACTCCAGCTGTTTCAGTCTGTCCATCGCCGGATTATCGAAGGCGCTGCGCGCGACCGAATCCGTGCGTCTGGCGCATCATTTGCACCTTAAATCGAACATATTTCCATTGAAATTATGTGTTAATCTGCAACAACGATTCCATTCCTGCAGAGGTCGAACGTGCAGACAGACATTCGCGACATGACGGTGGACGGCTTGCTCCAGATGCACGATCTGGTGTCCGAAGACCTCGCGGCGGTGCGCAAGCTGGGTGCCTGCGTGCTGCCCCGGCTCAACGAGTACGGCGAGCTCTTCTACCGCTGGATCGCCGACCTGCCCGAGTACCAGATCGTCTTCACGAGCCCGGAGATCACGGCCCACGCGCGTGCTGAACAGCTGCAGTACTGGCGCCGCACCTTCGCCGCCGAGGTGGACGACCGCTACGTGGCCGAGCGCCGCCACGTGGGCGCCACGCACGCGCGCATCGGGCTGTCGCTGCCAAGCTACTTCGCGGCCATGAACTACTCGTTCGTGCTGCTGACCAAGACGCTGTACGACGGCCAGCTCAGCAACGCCGACTACCTGGTGGCGCTGCAGGCGTTCACCAAGCTGATGCACTTCGACATCACGATCGTGGCCGACACCTATTCGCGCCTGATCAACGAGCGCATCGCCAAGCAGAGCCAGGCGCTGCTGGAGATGTCCACGCCGGTCACGCAGATCTGGGAAGACATCCTGATGCTGCCCGTGGTCGGCATCATCGATTCGCGCCGCGCGCAGGACCTGATGCTGACCGTGCTCAAGCGCATCAGCCAGACCCGCGCCAAGGTCTTCATCATGGACATCTCGGGCGTGGCCGTGGTCGATTCGGGCGTGGCCAACCACCTGATCAAGATCACCAAGTCCACCGGCCTCATGGGCTGCACCTCGCTGGTCTCGGGCATCTCGCCCGAGATCGCCCAGACCATGGTGAACCTGGGCTTCGACGTGAGCGAGATCTCCACCTCGGCCACGCTGCACGATGCGCTGGAGCGCGCGTTCCGGGTCATCGGCCGCACCGTGACCGAAATCTCGCGCACCTGAGCGCCCCGCCATGGATCCGGTCGAGGAGACGCGCGTCCCGGTCTCGATGATCGGCAAGGTCGTGTTCGCCTCGCTGCAGATCGACCCGCACCCGCAGCTGCTGGAATGGCTGCGCGAAGACCTGGCGCGCCGCGTGGTGCACAGCCGGGCCACGCGCGTGCTGCTGGACCTGTCGGGCCTGGTCACGCTGGACGAGCACGAGTACGCCCACCTCGTCACCACGGCCAGCATGCTCAAGCTGCTGGGCGCCAGCACCGTGCTGGTGGGCATGCGTCCGGGGACCGTGGCCGCGCTGGCGGCGCTGGACGCCGACCTCTCGGCCGTGCCCGGCGCCTGCGACGTGGCGCAGGGCCTGGCCCTGAAGACCGGGGACTGAGCATGCACGCGGACCAGGGCGTGCAGCGCCAGCGCATCCACATCGGGGGCGAGGCCGACGTCTACAACGCGGCCATGCTGGCCTACGCGCTGGTGCAGCAGGCCGGCGCGCGCACGCTGCTGGCCACCGAGGCGGCCACGGTGGTGTCCGAACTGGGCATGAACATCGTCAAGTACGCCGGCCGCGGCAGCGTGACCGTGAGCCTGCAAGCCAGCCCGCGCGCCTACGTGGAGGTGCAGGCGGAAGACCGCGGCCCCGGCATCGCCGACCTGGCGCTGGCGCTGACCGAGAGCTACAGCAGCCGCGGCACGCTGGGCCTGGGCCTGCCCGGCGTGCGGCGCATGTCCGACCAGTTCGACATCCGCTCGGACCCCGGTGCCGGCACCCGTGTGCGCGCGTTGCGTTGGCTGCAGGACGCCCCGGCGCGCGCATTCGACCGCATCGACGCCGCGCCGCGCAGCGCAGACGCGCCCCTGCAACCCGCCGGCACGCCGCCGGGCTGGCAGTACGGCCAGGCCCGCCGCCCCTGCTACGGCGAGGTCGTCAGCGGTGATGGCTGCATGCTCCAGGCCGTGCAGCACGGCACCGTGGCCGGCATCCTGGACGTGCTGGGCCACGGCGCCGAGGCCGCCCGGCTGGCGCGCCATTGCGAGCACTGGCTGACTGCCAATGCCCACGCCGACGTGGTCGGCCTGGCCGAGGGCCTGCACGCCGAAGTGCGCGGCAGCATCGGCCTGGCGCTGACCCTGGTCTTCGTGGATGCGCAGAGCCACCAGGCGACGGTGACCGGTGTCGGCAACACGCGGCTGTTCTGCCTGCGCGTGCCCGGGCTGCGCATCGATGCGCAGCCCGGCATCGTTGGCGGCAACAACATGCCGCGCCTGCGGCCCACGCGCGTCCAGATCACGCCGCAGGACACATTGCTGCTGGCCACGGACGGCATCGAGGAGCGGCTCACCGTCGAGCAATTGCTGCCGCTGCGCCGCCACGGCGTGCAGCACGTCGCGCAGCAGGTGCTGCGCGACCACGGCAAGGACCACGACGATGCGACCTGCATGGTGCTGCGATGCCCGCCATGAAGCCTGACAGTCCCGCCGAGGCTCCCGTCGCTGGTCCATTGGGCAGCCTGCAATTCAGCACGGCCGACGTGAATGCCGTGCGCGCCAAGCTGCGCCTCGTGCTGCAGGCGCTGCGCGTGCCCGCCATCACGGTGGACCTGCTGCTGCCCGGCCTGTCCAGCCTGCTGCGCCGGCTGGCAGCCTTGCGCGTGGAGCAGGTCGACATCGGCTTGGCGGGCGACACGCTGTGGCTGCAGACCCGCCTCCTGGACGAGGCTCCGCAGATCGGCGGTCTGCTGGGTGCCGTGCGCACGCCCGCGGGCTGGCGCTTCGAGGCCCGCCTGCCAGGCATCGGCCAGCCCGACTGGAGCGCGCTGCGCGCGATCGTGGCGCGGCGCAGCCGCACCCAGCTGATCGACGACCTGCAGGCCCACCGCGCCAGCCTGGAGCGCGAGATCGAACGCCGCACGCGCGCGCTGTCGGCCAGCGAACTGCGCTCGCGCACGGTCATCGACGGCGCACCGCTGGCCGTGGTGCTGATCGACCAGGAGGGCGTGGTCAAGGAGTGGAACGCCGTGGCCGAACAGACCTTCGGCCACAGCGCGGCGCGCGCCGTGGGCCGGCGCCTGCAGGCCCTGGTGCAGTTGGAGGGCGAGCCCACGCTGCCCGACATCCTGGCGCGCGGGCTGGACGCGGACGCCCGGCGCCTGACGGCCGCGCGCTTCTGGGACCTGACGGCGCTGCGCGAGGACGGCAGCCGCATCCCGGTGGAAGCCGGCATGACGGTGTTCCCGATCGACGAGGTCTGGCATGGCACGCTGTTCGCGCGCGACAGCAGCGAGCGCAAGCAGGCCGAGACCGCCATGCAGGCCGCCAAGCAGGCAGCCGAGAGCGCGGCCCAGATGAAATCGGACTTCCTGGCCAACATGAGCCACGAGATCCGCACGCCCATGAACGCCATCCTGGGCATGTCGCACCTGGTGCTCAAGGCCGACCTGGCGCCGCGCCAGCGCGAGTACGTGAGCAAGATCCAGCAGTCCGGCCAGCACCTGCTGGCCATCATCAACGACATCCTGGACTTCTCGAAGGTCGAGGCCGACAAGATGGTCGTCGAGTCGGTCGACTTCGAACTCGACCACCTGCTGGACAACGTGGCCACGCTGGTGGCCGACAAGGCCGCCGCCAAGGGGCTGGAGCTGGTGTTCGACGTGGGCCGCGACGTGCCCACCTCGCTGATCGGCGACCCGCTGCGGCTGGGCCAGGTGCTTGTGAACTACGCCAGCAACGCCATCAAATTCACCGAGAAGGGCAGCATCGACGTGGTGGTGCGCGTGCGCCAGCACAGTGCGGGCCAGGTGCTGCTGCACCTGGCGGTGCGCGACACCGGCATCGGCCTGACGCAAGACCAGCAGCAGCGCCTGTTCCAGTCGTTCCAGCAGGCCGACACCTCGACCACGCGCAAGTACGGCGGCACCGGCCTGGGGCTGGCGATCTGCAAGAAGCTGGCCGTGCTGATGGGCGGCGAAGTCGGCGTGACCAGCAAGCCCGGCCAGGGCAGCACCTTCTGGTTCACGGCATGGCTGGGCCTGTCCAGCAGCAAGCCGCGGGCGCTGTCGCTGTCGGCCAAGCTGCGCGGCCTGCGCGTGCTGGTGGTCGACGACAACGACAGCGCCCGCACCGTGCTGCGCACGCTGCTGGAAGCCATGATGTTCGAGGTCGACGATGCAGCCAGCGGCAACGAGGCCCTGGCCATGCTGCGCCAGGGCGTGGAGGGCGGGCGGCCCTACGAGCTGGCCTACCTGGACTGGCAGATGCCCGAGATGGACGGCTTCGAGACGGCCCGGCGCATCCGCGCGCTGCAGCTGCCCGGCACGCTGCACATGGTCATGGTCACGGCCTACGGCCGCGAGGAGCTGTTGGCCAAGGCCGCGTCCTGCGGCATCGCGGACGTGCTCATGAAGCCCGTCAACGCCTCGGGCCTGCTGGACTGCACCATGCGCGTGCTGGCCGACGGCAGCGAGCCGATGCCGACCAACGCCGCACGGCCGGTTGCAGCGTCCGCCTCGCAGCAGCTCGACAGCCTGCGCGGCGCCCATGTGCTGCTGGTGGAGGACAACGACCTCAACCAGGAGGTGGCGCTGGGCCTGCTCGAGGACATGGGCATCCGCGCCGACGTGGCCGACAACGGCGCCACCGCGCTCGACATGGTGCAACGCCGGCCCTACGACCTGGTGCTCATGGACATGCAGATGCCGGTCATGGACGGCATCACGGCCACGCTGGCGATCCGCGCCCTGGCGGACTTCGTACCGCCACCCATCGTGGCCATGACGGCCAACGCCATGCAGGTCGACCGCGACCGCTGCGCGGCCGCCGGCATGGTCGACTTCGTGAGCAAGCCGATCGAACCCGACGACCTCGCGCGCGCGCTGCTGCGCTGGATCGCGCCGGATGCCGGGCGCGCCGCCCGGGCCGCTGCGGCGCCGCGCGCAGAGCCGGCACCGGCGCCCGCACCGGCCGCACCGCTGCAGATCGAGGGCCTGAACACGGCGGCCGGCCTGCGCCGCACGCTGGGCAAGACCGACCTGTACCTGAACCTGCTGCGCAAGTTCGAACAGGGCCAGCAGGACGTGCCGGCACAGATCCGCAGCGCGATCGACGCTGGCGACATGGCGCTGGCGCAGCGGCTCGCGCACACGCTCAAGGGCGTGGCGGGCAACATCGGCGCCGAGACGCTGCAGGCGGCAGCCGCCGAACTCGAGCACGCGATCCGTGCACAGCATCCGCGCACCGAGATCGCCGGCCTGCTGGCGGCGGCAGAACTGCCGCTGCGCGCCCTGCTGCAGGTGCTGGCGACGGTGCTGCGCCCGGCCGTGGCGGCCGGCCCGACGGCGGCCGAGACCCCGGTCGACACGCAGCAGTTCAAACGCATCGGCGGCGAGCTGCGCGCGCTGCTGGCCAGCGACGACGCCGCGGCGCTGGACCTGCTGGAGCAGCACCGCGGCCTGCTGCAGCAGGTGCTGGGCCCCGACTTCGACACCATGGCCCGGGCCGCGGCCGACTTCGATTTCAGCCAGGCGCTGGAGCTGCTGGACGGCGCGCTGGCCGCCTGAGCCGGATCAGTCGGCCGTCGCGCCCGAGGCCTTCACGGCCACGCCCCACTTGGTGATCTCGCTGGCGATGAAGCGGTCGAATTCCGGGCCCGTGCTGGGCGCGGCCTCGGAGCCCCGGTCGCGCATGAACTTCACCATCGTCTCGCTGCGCAGGATATCCACCACCTCCTGGTTCAGCCGCGCCAGGATATCGGCCGGCGTGCCGTGCGGTGCCATCAGGCCCAGCCAACCCACGGCCTCGAAGTCCTTGAGCCCGGCCACACCGGCCTCGCGCACGGCCGGCACCTCGGGCAGCTGGCTGGAGCGCGTGGCCGAGGTCACGGCCAGCGGCACGGCGCGGCCGGCCTGGATGTTGGCCAGCGCGGCGGTGACCGAATCGACCATCAGCGGCACCTGGTTGCCCAGGAAGTCGGCCTGGGCCGGGCCGCTGCCGCGGTAGGGGATGTGGGTGATGAACACGCCGGCCTGGGCCTTGAGCATTTCGCCCGACAGGTGCTGCGAGCCGCCGATGCCGGCGCTGGCGTAGTTGAGCCGGCCCGGCGCGGCCTTGGCCTGATCCACCATCTGGCGCAGCGTCTTGATGCCCGAGGCCGGCGTGGCCAGGAACACCAGCGGAACCTTGGCGATCAGCGAGATGCCGACCAGGTCCTTGGCTGGGTCGTAGCCGAGCTTCTTGTACAGCGTCTGGTTCACGGCCATGGCGCTGCCCGCGATCAGCAGCGTGTAGCCGTCGGGCGTGGCGCGCGCCACCATCTCCGTGCCGATGTTGCTGCCCGCGCCCGCCTTGTTGTCCACCACGATGGGCTGACCCAGGCGTTTGCCGAGCTGCTCGGCCAGCGCGCGCGCAAAGATGTCGGAGGCCTGGCCCGGCGGGAACGGCACGACCAGGCGGATCGGCTTGTCGGGCCAGGCCGCGTGGGCCAGCGGCGCGAGCACGGACAGGGCCAGGCCGGCCAAGAGGCTGCGGCGCAGAAAGGGAACGCGCATGGTGTGTGTCTCCAGAATCTCAAAGAAAAAGCGCAGGAGCGTCGCCGCTCCTGCGCCTTGGGTGGTGGCTCAGGCGAGGTGCTTGCCGAGGATGCCGGCGATCTCGAACATGGTCGCGCTAGGCTTGCCGAACACCGCCTGCAACGCGGGGTCGGCTTTGATGCTGCGCTTGTCCTTGGGGTCCTGCAGGCCCTTGGCCTTGATGTAGTCCCACAGCTTCTTGGTGGCCTCGGTGCGCAGCACGGGGGTGTCGCCGATCACGGCGGCCAGCGCCGCGCTGGGCTTGAGGCCCGTGCCGGCGGCGGCCTTGCGCGGGGTCTTGGCCGCGGCCGTCTTGGTCGCCGGCGCCTTCTTCGCGGCTGCGGCCTTCTTGGCCGGCGCCGCCTTCTTGGCGGCGAACGCCCCACCCTTGCGCGGCGGGAACTTGGAGTCGCGCGGCTCGAACTCGAAGGTCACCTTGCCCTCGTCCTTGTTCCAGGCCAGGAAGGCCTTGAAGCTGCGCCGCGTGCGCATGCTCACGAACTTGTCGAGCAGGTCGGTCTTGCCTTCGGCCAGGAGCTTCTTCACCTGGGCCTCGTCCACCGGTTGCTGCAGGATGACCTTGCCGGTCTTGAAGTCGCAGGTCGGCTGGGGCTGCTCGGCCGTGGGCACGGAGTGCGCGCAAATGTAGTTGCTGCCGAACTCGAACACGCCAGCGCCGCACTTGGGGCAGTTCCCCAGTTTGGCCTGGCCGCTGAAGTCGACGATCTCGCCGGTCTCGGCCGGATCCTTGGCGTCGTCGCCAAAGTCGAACTCCAGCTTCCAGTTCTTGTCGTCCTCGCTGAAGGCCAGGCGGATCTCGGCCACGAAGGGCCAGCCGGCCTTGGAACGGAAGCCCTCCAGCGGGCCGATGTGCTTGTCGCGCACCAGGGCCTCGGCCTCGGCGATCTCGAAGGTGCGGCCAGCCGGCGACTTGGTGAACGAGAAGCCGCAGGCGCCGTCGCCGCTGCCCTTGGGGCCGGTGCAGGTGTAGCGGCGGTAGTTTTCCTTGACCACGCCGCCGCAATTCGGGCAGGGCGCAGCCAGCGTCGCGTAGTCGCCCGGCACGGTGTCGCGGTCGTACTCCTTGGCCTTCTTGACGATGTGCTCGGTCATCTGCGCGATCTCGCGCATGAAGGCGTCGCGTGAGAGCGCGCCCTTCTCCATCTGGGCCAGCTTGTATTCCCACTCGCCCGTGAGCTCGGCCTTGGACAGTTCCTCCACGCCCAGGCCGCGCAGCAAGGTCATGAGCTGGAAGGCCTTGGCCGTGGGGATCAGCTCGCGGCCCTCGCGCAGCATGTACTTCTCGTTGAGCAGGCCTTCGATGATGGCCGCGCGCGTGGCCGGTGTGCCCAGGCCCTTCTCCTGCATGGCCTCGCGCAGCTCCTCGTCGTCGATGAGCTTGCCCGCGCCTTCCATGGCGCCCAGCAGCGTGGCTTCGCTGTAGCGTGCCGGGGGGCGGGTGCGCAGACCCTTGGCCTCGGCCGAGGCCACCTGCACGGTCTCGCCCGGCTGCACGGGCACCAGGCGCTTGCCGCCTTCCTTCTCGTCGTCCTCGCCCTCGGCTTCCTTGCCGTAGATGGCCATCCAGCCCGGCTTGACCAGCACCTTGCCGTCGGAACGGAAGGCGTATTTTTTGCCCTGCGTCTCGACGGTGGAGATGCGCGTGGTGACCTGGAACTCCGCGCTCGGGAAGAACACCGACAGGAAGCGCCGCACGACGAAGTCGTAGAGCTTCTGCTCGGCGTCCGACAGGCCGCTGGGTGCCTGCAGCGTGGGGATGATGGCGAAGTGGTCCGACACCTTGGCGTTGTCGAACACGCGCTTGCTGGGCTTCACGTAGCCGCCGTCGATGGCCTGCTTGGCGAACGGCGCCAGGTGCTTCATGCCGCTCGTGGCCAGCATCTTCATGGTGTCCTTGACCACCGGCAGGTAGTCCTCGGGCAGCGCGCGCGAGTCGGTCCGCGGGTAGGTCAGGGCCTTGTGGCGCTCGTACAGGCTCTGCGCCAGCGCCAGCGTGGTCTTGGCCGAGAAGCCGAAGCGGCTGTTGGCCTCGCGCTGCAGCGAGGTCAGGTCGAACAGCAGGCCGCTGGCCTGGGTCGTGGGCTTGCTCTCCTCCGTCACCGTGGCGGGCTGGCCGCGCACGGCCTCGGCGATGGCCTGGGCGTCGCGTGCGTTCCAGAGGCGGTCGGCCCGCTGCTCGGGGTCGGGCTCGCCATTGGGCAGCAGCGGCGCGCTGGCCTTCTTGAAGGCCGGGTCGAAGTACTTGCCGGGGTACTGGCCTGCCTGGGCGTCGAACAGGCCATGGATTTCCCAGTAGTCGCGGCTCACGAACTTGCGGATCTGCTCCTCGCGCTCGACCACCACCGACAGCGTGGGCGTCTGCACGCGGCCGACCGTGGTCAGGAAGAAGCCGCCGTCGCGCGAGTTGAAGGCCGTCATGGCCCGTGTGCCATTGATGCCGACCAGCCAGTCGGCCTCGGAGCGCGAACGCGCGGCGTCGGCCAGGCCCTGCATCTGCGCCTCGCTGCGCAGGCGGTCGAAGCCGTCGCGGATGGCCTGCGGCGTCATGGACTGCAGCCACAGGCGCTTGATCGGCTTGCCCAGCGGCTTGGCACCGCCGGCGTACTGCTCGATCAGGCGGAAGATCAGCTCGCCCTCGCGGCCCGCGTCACAGGCGTTCACGAGCGCAGTGACGTCCTTGCGCTTGGCCTGCTTGACGACCGCGTTCAAACGCGACTTGGTCTTGTCCACGGGCTTGAGGTCGAAGTGCGGCGGAATGACGGGCAGGTGCGCGAAGCTCCACTTGCCGCGCTTGACGTCGTACTGCTCGGGCGCCTGGATTTCCACCAAATGGCCTACGGCGCTGGTCACGACGTAGCCATCGCTCTCGAAATGGTCGTCGTGCTTGTCGAACTTGCCGGCCACCGGGGTGAGTGCGCGCACGATGTCCTGCGCCACCGACGGCTTTTCGGCGATCACCAAGGTCTTGGTCATATAGAAACTCTGCGATGTCCTGGTATGGCGCTGACCGACGGCGTGCCGGCCAAGCGCCTTCAAAATTTTGCCGAATGTAATTCAGTGCGCCGCGGGCCCGCGCCCTGCAACACGAGACCGGCATCCAAACGCGGCTCCTACAATCCGGCCCTCGCGCGCATGCGCGCAGGTGCTTTTTCTAAATTAACAGAGTTTCGCCGTGGCTTCCAAAACCCAGCGCCCCCCTGCTCCCGCACGCCGCATCCAGGCCCGCCGTTCGGGCGTCCATGGCAAAGGGGTGTTCGCCGTGCAGGACATCGCCGAGGGCGAGACCGTCATCGAGTACGTGGGCGAGATCATCAGCTGGCAGGAGGCGCAGGACCGCCACCCGCACGATCCGAGCGACCCCAACCACACCTTCTACTTCCACGTCGACGAAGACCACGTGATCGACGCCACCTACGGCGGCAACTCCTCGCGCTGGATCAACCACGCCTGCGAGCCCAACTGCATCGCCGACGAAGTGGACGGCCGCATCTTCATCAAGGCGCTGCGCGACATCCATGCCGGCGAGGAGCTGAACTACGACTACGGGCTCATCATCGACGAGCCCTACACCAAGAAGCTCAAGGCCGAGTACCCCTGCTGGTGCGGTGCCAAGAGCTGCCGCGGCACGCTGCTGTCGCCCAAGCCGCGCAAGCGCGCATGAGCACCGCCGGGCCGCCCCAAGGTGCTCAGCACCGCAGCGCGCAGCGCGAAGGTCCTCCCATGAGCATGCTGCGCTGGCCTGCCGAGGACATCTGGGAAGCGGTGGCGCCGGTGCTGCCGGGCTTCACGGTCGAGGTGCTGCCCGAGATCGACTCGACCAGCAGCGAACTGATGCGCCGCATCCGCGCCGGGCGGCCCGAGCCGACCCTGCTCGTGGCCGAGCGCCAGACCGCCGGCCGCGGCCGCATGGGCCGGCCCTGGCAGGGCGAGGTGGGCAGTTCGCTGGCCATGTCGCTGGCGCTGCCACTGGCGCCCCAGGACTGGTCGGGCCTGTCGCTGGCCGTGGGCGTGGCCGTGGTCGGCGCCTTGCATCCGGCGCTGCAGCTCAAGTGGCCCAACGATGTCTGGTTCGAGGACCGCAAGCTGGCCGGCATCCTGATCGAGACCGTGGCGGCCGGTAGCGAACGCCATGCCATCGTCGGCATCGGCGTCAACATCGCGCCGCGCGACGGCGATGGCCTGTCGACGCCGCCTGCGGCGCTGGCCGAACTGCAACCCGGCTGGGACGCCGGCCAGGCCCTGCGCGCCATCGCGCTGCCGCTGGTGCAGGCCATCCAGCGATTCGAGGCCGAGGGCTTCGCGCCGTTCCGTGCCGCCTTCGAGGCGCGTGATCTGCTCAAGGGCCGGCCGCTGCGCCTGTCCGACGGCACCGAAGGCATGGGCGACGGCGTCGACCCGGATGGCGCGCTGCGCGTGCAGACGGCGCAGGGGCTGCAACGCATCAGCAGCTCCGAAGTCAGCGTGCGGCCGGTGAAAAGCTGAGCATGCTGCTGCGGACCACGGCACTGGCCCTGCTGTTCGCCAACTGCGCCTACTTTGCGTGGTCGCAGGGCCTGCTGGCGCCGGTGGGGCTGGCGCCGGAATCGGCGCGCGAGCCGCAGCGGCTAGAGCAGCAGATCCGGCCCGAGGCGCTGCGGGTGGCGCCAGCGGCGTCGGAACCGGCCCCGACGGCCCCTGTGCCGCCCCAGCCCTCCGCGGCACCGGCTTCGCAGCCCGAGGCGTCCGCCCCTGCCGCGGCCTGCCTGCAGGCCGGCCCGCTGGACAACGCCCAGGCCGAGAACGTGCGCCGCGCACTGACCGCCGGCGGCGTGCCGGCGACGGACTGGACGCTGGAGCCGATCGCACCGCCCGACCGCTGGATCGTCTACATGGGCCGCTACACCGACGCCGACGCGCTGGAGAAGAAGCGCGCCGAGTTGCGCGCCCTGCGCGTGGACACGGCGCCGGTCACGCAGGCCGCGCTCGCACCCGGCCTGTCGCTGGGCGTGTTCTCGACGCAGGAGTCGGCCAACGAACACCTGGCGCAGCTGACACGGCGCGGCGTGCGCACAGCCCGCGTGGTGACCGAGCACCGCGAGCCGAGTTCGGCGCGGCTGCGGCTGCCTGCCGCCGACGCGGCCCTGCGCGAGCAGGTGCAGGGCCTGCTGGCCGGCCGCCCGCTGGCGCCCTGCTGAACGCTCAGCTGCGCGCGGGCTCCGGACCGAAGCGCACTTCCACGCAGGTGCCCGGCGGCTGCTGGCCTGGATGGGCGTCGCGCAAGGCCACCGCCGCGCCATGCTGGCCAGCGATCTCGCGCACGATGGACAAGCCCAGCCCGGAGCCATCGGCATCCGTGCCGAGGGCACGGTAGAAGGGCTGGAACACGAGCTCGCGTTCGGCCGCCGGAATGCCGGGGCCCGAGTCCTCCACCTGCAGGCGCAGCGGGCCGTTGCCATCGGCCGCCAGCACGTGGGCCGTCACCACGCCGGGCCGGTCCGGGCGCGAGGGCGTGTAGGCGATGGCGTTGTCGACCAGGTTGCGCACCAGCTCCTTGAGCAGCGTGGCATTGCCTTCGAGCTGCACACCCGCCGCGCCGGGCAGGGCGCCGTCGTAGCCCAGGTCCAGCGACTTGTCCATGGCGCGCGGCAGGGCCTCCTGCACCACGTCCATGACCAGCCGCGCGAGGTCGCAGGGCTGGCGCGCGATGGGCGCGCCGGCGTTCTCGGCGCGCGCCAGCGCCAGCAGCTGGTTCACGGTGTGCGTGGCGCGGATGCTGGAGCGGCGGATCTGCAGCAGCGACTGCTTGAGTTCGTCGGCGTTGGCGCCGTCGCGCTGCGCCAGGTCGGCCTGCATGCGCAGTCCCGCCAGTGGCGTCTTGAGCTGGTGCGCGGCATCGGCCAGGAATCGCTTCTGCGTGGCGATGGAGTCCTTCAGCCGCCGCAGCAGGTCGTTGACCGAGGACACCAGCGGCGCCACCTCCAGCGGCACGGTGCGGTCGTCCAATGGCGAGAGGTCGTCGGGCTTGCGGGCGCGGATGCGCTCCTCGAGTTCGGAGAGCGGCTTGATGCCACGCACCAGCGCCAGCCAGACCAGCAGCACCGCGAGCGGCAGGATCACGAACTGCGGCAGCATCACGCCCTTGATGATTTCGGCGGCCAGCACCGAGCGCTTCTCGCGCGTTTCGGCCACCTGCACGAGGGCAGTCTGCCCGCTGCCGTCCAGCGCCACCCAGGTGTAGGCCACGCGCAGGCCCAGGCCGCGCAGTTCGTCGTCGCGCAGCCGCACCTCGCCGGGCTGGGGGCGTTCGGCGTCGCGCGGCAGGGCCAGCTCGCGCTCGCCGGCCAGCAGTTCGCCGCGCGGCCCCAGCACCTGGTAGAAGACCTGGTCGGACTCGTCGGCGCGCAGCAACTCGTGCGCCGGTGGCGGCAGGCTGAACTGCAGCCGCCCGCTCTTGGGCAGCGCCACCTGCTGGGCCAGTGCACGCGCGTTGTGCTCCAGCGCGCGGTCGAACGGGTTGCCGGCGATGCCCTGGGCCACGAGCCAGGTCAGCACCAGGCTGACCGGCCACAGCAGCAGCAGCGGCGTCAGCATCCAGTCCAGGATCTCGCCGAACAGCGAACGCTGTTCGCGCTGGAAGATCTTCACGCGTTGATTTTCTCGAGGCAGTAGCCGAGGCCACGCACGGTGGCGATGCGGATCGGGCCCTTCTCGATCTTCTTGCGCAAACGGTGGATGTAGACCTCGATGGCGTTGGTCGAGACCTCCTCGCCCCACTCGCACAGGCGCTCGACCAGCTGGTCCTTGCTGACCAGGCGGCCGGCACGCTGCAGCAGCACCTCCAGCAGGCCCAGTTCGCGCGCCGAGAGTTCGACCATGCGGCCGTCGATGGTGGCCACGCGGCCAGCCTGGTCGTACTCCAACGGGCCATGGCGGATCGAGCTGCTGGTGGCGCCGCTGCCGCGCCGCGTGAGTGCGCGCACGCGGGCTTCGAGTTCCTGCAGCGAGAAGGGCTTGGCCATGTAGTCGTCGGCGCCGTAGTCCAGGCCCTTGACGCGTTCCTCCACGCTGTCGGCTGCCGTCAGGATGAGCACCGGCAGCGCCGAGCCGCGGCCGCGCAGCGCGCGCAGCACCTCCAGGCCGTGCATGCGCGGCAGGCCCAGGTCCAGGATCAGCAGGTCGAACTGGCTGCTGGTGCGCAGTGCGGCATCGGCCTCGCTGCCGCTGGCCACATGGTCCACGGCCGCGCCGGAGCTGCGCAGCGCGCGCAGCAGGCCGTCGGCCAGCACCTGGTCATCCTCGGCGATCAGAATGCGCATGCGGTTCTCCGGTTGGCGAAACGGAAATTTTAGGAGCCGGCATAGGCTTCCAGGCCCAATGCGACCACGGTGGCGACTTCAGGCCCCACGGCCTCGCGGAATTCGGCCTCGGCCTGCGCCAGCGCGCTGCGGAAGGCCTGCTGCCAGGCCAGGCCATCCGGGGTAAAGCGCACGACACGGGCACGCGCATCATGCGGGTCGGCCGCCCGCGTGACCAGGCCCCAGGCCTCGCACTGCGCAATGAGATCGCCCATCGCCTGCTTGCTCATGCCGGCACGCTCGGCCAGCACGCCGGGCCGCGTGCCGGCCACGTCCAGGTGGCGCGTGATGTGCACGTGGGCGGCACTGACCTGGGCCCGCGCCGCGAGGTTCGACAGGGCCAGAGGCACCTGCACATCGTGGGCCATGAGTGCCAGCACGCGGGCGTCGAAGCGGCGCAGCGCCTCACCCATCAGGCGGCCCAGATGGGTGGTGCGCCAGGCCTCTTTGGGGTCGGTGGTCTGCATCCGTAAATCGTAAGGCAAACTGACTAAAAAACATGATTCTCAAGATCAATGCCTGCAATACACTACTGGTCAAGCATCCAGACAGTATGTAGTCACAGTCCGGGTGCAGTTTGCAAGTCATTGATCTCAAGGAGATTTTTCATGGACGCCGCAGTGAAGACCAATCCCGCCCAAGCAGAACGCACCAAGGCCTTGCAGGCCGCCCTGGCCCAAATCGAAAAGCAATTCGGCAAGGGCACCATCATGCGCCTGGGCGAAGGCGAGGTGATCGAAGACATCCAGGTCGTCTCCACCGGCTCGCTGGGCCTGGACATCGCGCTGGGCGTGGGCGGCCTGCCGCGCGGCCGCGTGGTCGAGATCTACGGCCCGGAATCCTCCGGCAAGACCACGCTGACGCTGCAGGTCATCGCCGAGATGCAAAAGCAGGCCGGCACCTGCGCCTTCGTCGATGCCGAGCACGCGCTGGACATCCAGTACGCGCAGAAGCTCGGCGTGAACCTGCAGGAGCTGCTGATCAGCCAGCCCGACACTGGCGAGCAGGCCCTGGAAATCGTCGACAGCCTGGTGCGCTCGGGCGCCGTGGACCTGATCGTGGTCGACTCGGTCGCCGCGCTGACACCCAAGGCCGAACTCGAAGGCGAAATGGGCGACTCCCTGCCCGGCCTGCAGGCCCGCCTCATGAGCCAGGCGCTGCGCAAGCTCACGGCCACGATCAAGAAGACCAACTGCATGGTCATCTTCATCAACCAGATCCGCATGAAGATCGGCGTGATGTTCGGCAGCCCCGAGACCACCACCGGCGGCAACGCGCTGAAGTTTTACGCCTCGGTGCGCATCGACATCCGCCGCACCGGCACGATCAAGAAGGGCGACGAGGCCATCGGCAACGAGACCAAGGTCAAGGTGGTCAAGAACAAGGTGGCGCCACCGTTCAAGACGGCCGAGTTCGACATCCTGTTCGGCGAGGGCATCTCGCGCGAAGGCGAGATCATCGACATGGGCGTGGAGGCGCGCATCGTCGACAAGTCCGGCGCCTGGTACGCCTACAACGGCGAGAAGATCGGCCAGGGCCGCGACAACGCGCGCGAGTTCCTGCGCGAGAACGCCGACCTGGCGCGCGAGATCGAGAACAAGGTGCGCGAGAACCTGGGCATCGCGCTGCTGCCGCCCGCTGCTGCGCCCGCCAAGGGCGAGTGACCGGCGCCCGGCCTGCGCTCTCGCTGAAAGGCAGGGCGCTGCGCTACCTGTCCCAGCGCGAGCATTCGCGCCCCGAGCTCGAGCGCAAGCTGGCGCGCCACACCGAAGACCCCGAGGAACTCGCGCGCGCACTCGACGAGCTGCAGGCCAAGGGCTTCATCAGCGAGGCGCGCGTGGTCGAGTCCGTGCTGCACCAGCGCGCGGCCCAGTACGGCGCACTGCGGCTGCGCCAGGAACTGCAACGCAAGGGGGTGGCATCGGCCGCCATCACCGAGGCCGTGGCCGGCCTGGCCGACAGCGAGTTCGAACGCGCACTGGCGCTGTGGCAGCGCCGCTTCGCGCCGGCAGCCGATGCGCGCGAACACGCCAGGCAAAGCCGCTTCCTGCTGGCGCGTGGTTTCTCGGGCGCGGTGGTGACGCGCGTGCTGCGGCACCGGCCCGACAATGCGGACTGAATGCCCGCCTCTCCTGCACGCGCCCTCTCGGCGCTGACCTTCGCCTTCGGCCTGAGCCAGTTCTTCCGCAGCTGCCTGGCCGTGATCGCACCCGAACTGCAACGCGACCTCGGCCTGTCGGCCGCCGGTTTCGGTCTGCTGTCCTCCTGCTTCTTCCTCTCGTTTGCGGTCGCGCAGATCCCGGTCGGCATCGCCTTCGACCGCTACGGCGTAGGCCGGCCCACGCGCTGGCTGATGTCCGTCGGCGTGGCGTCCTCGCTGCTGTTCGTGTTCGCGCCGAACGGGCCGACGGCCATGCTGGCCCAGGCTGGACTGGGCCTGGCCTGCGCGCCCGTGTTCATGGGCCTCATGCACTACGCCGGGGCGCAGCTGCCCAATGCGCAGTACGTCGCCTTCGTCGGCCGTGCCAACGCCACCGGCATGCTGGGCGCGCTGTGCGCCACGCTGCCATTGGGCTGGGTCGCACAGCACCTGGGTTGGCGCACTGGGATGGCGCTCGCCGGGCTGTGCATGCTGCTGGCCTGTGTGGCCGTGTGGCGCTCGCTGCACGACGAGGGCGATGCCGACGCGCGCCGCGAGACGCCAATGGCCATGCTGGGTTCCAGCACCGCACTGCTGCTGCGACCGGCACTCTGGACGCTGATTCCGCTGTGCGTGGCCATGGCGGCCGGCACCAGCTTTCGCAACGCCTGGGGTGGCCCGTACCTGGCAGACCTGTTCGGGCTGCAGACGCAGGGCCGCGGCCTGGCGCTGTCGGCCGTGACCATCGCCTGCTTCGGCACCGCGCTGCTGCTGCCGCGGCTGGTGCGCCGCAACGGGCTGCGCGCAACCGTGCTGGGCTGGACGCTGCTGTCGCTGGCCGGTGCGCTGGTGCTGGTGCTCTGGCCGGGCGGCGGCGCCATGCTGGCGCACCTGGCGTCGATGACGTTGCTGGTGACCATCGGCATGCTGCACCCCCTCGTCATGACGCACGGCCGCGAGTTGCTGCCGCCGGCCCTGCGCGGGCGCGGCCTGGGCGTGCTGAACAGCTTCGTGTTCCTGGGCTCGGCGCTGACGGCCTGGGCCTTCGGCCAGATCGCCGACACCGGCCAGCGCGCCGGCTGGTCGCTGGAGTGGACCTGGTCGGCCATCTTCGGCTGCGCCGGCGTGCTGGTGCTGCTGGGCGCGCTGCCCTATGCCTTCAGCCCGCGTTTGGTGCCAGCGTCTCGAAGCTGAGGTGGTGCGTCAGTTCGCGCAGCAGCAGGGCGGCGGCGATGAACACGCGGTCCTGCGGCAGGCCCTGCGCGGCACCGGGATGGCCGAGCGACCAGGACGCCAGGCGCTGGAACAGGTCTTCGACCGCTGACCGCTCATGGCCTTCCAGGTGCGGCAGCACCACGTCGAACAGGCCGGCCGGCTGCAACAGTGCACCGGCAGGCCAGGACTGGGGCAGTCCCGTGAGCGCCTCTTCGACCAGATCGATCGCGTGTTCCAGCTCCGAAGGCCGGGGCGGCACATGGTGCAGGGCCTGGTCGGCCAGCTGCGTGATGCCGACGCCGATGGCCAGACTGGATGGTGCTTCGCCCGCCAACTGCCACGCCAGCACGGTCTGCTGCGGCAGACCGGTGCACAGCACGCCGGGCGGCATGGCCGGCGCCAGGCTCAGAGGCCCAGCATCAGCTTCAGGTTCTGCACCGCGGCGCCGCTGGCGCCCTTGCCCAGGTTGTCCAGCCGCGCGATGACGACGGCATGGCGCGCGTCTTCGTTCGGGAACACGCGGATCTCGAGCTGGTTGGTGTCGTTCAGCGCCAGCGCGTCGAGCTTGCCGCTGTCGGTGGGCGGCAGCACCTGCACGAACTGCTCGGGCGTGTTGCTCTTGGCGTAGTGGCTGGCGAGCGCCGCTTGCAGGTCGGCCGCGCGCGGCTTGCCCGGCAGGTCGTCCAGGTGCAGCGGCAGCTGCACCAGCATGCCCTGGCGGAAGTTGCCGACCGAGGGGATGAAGACCGGCCGGCGCGTGAGCCCCGTGTAGGCCATGATCTCGGGGATGTGCTTGTGCTTGAGGCCCAGCGCGTAGGTCTCGAACAGCGGTGCCTCGTTCTTCTCGTAGGCCTCGATCATGGTGCGGCCACCACCCGAGTAGCCGCTGACGGAAGGCAGCGCGATCGGAAAATCGGCGGGCAGCAGCCCGGCATCGACCAGCGGCCGCACGATGGCGATGGCACCCGTGGCGTAGCAGCCCGGGTTGGCCACGCGGTCGGCCTGCGCGACCCGCGCAGCCTGGCCGGCCACGAGTTCGGGGAAGCCGAAGACCCAGGCCGGGTTCACGCGGTGGGCTGTGGAGGCGTCGACGATCTTGGGCTTCTTGCCCTGCAGCTGGTCGATCAGCGCGACCGACTCGATGGCCGCGTCGTCGTGCAGGCACAGCACGACGAGATCCACGCCTGCCATGAGGTCGCGCTTGGCGGCGACGTCCTTGCGCAGCTCGGGCGCGATGCTGACGAGTTCGATCTGCGGCATGGCCTGCAGCCGCTCGCGGATCTGCAGGCCGGTGGTGCCGGCTTCGCCATCGATGAAGACTTTGGCCATGGTGTTCACTCGCTTGAAGGTACGCTTTATGCGGGTTCGTACGTGTTGACCGCACAAAATTGGTGCAACGCACCATGATACAGTCGCCGGCTGTCCGCCGTCTGGTTGTCAAGCATCCGTCGCTGGTGGACAACAGCGAAGCCCGTTTCGCCTCTCCGTCCCCAACCCTCTTCCGAGAGACCTCCTCATGAAGATTCACGAGTACCAAGGCAAGGAAATCCTTGCCAAGTTCGGCGTACCGGTGCCCCGCGGCATTCCGGCTTACACGGTGCAGGAGGCGGTTGAGGCCGCCCAGAAACTCGGCGGCCCGGTGTGGGTGGTCAAGGCCCAGATCCACGCGGGTGGCCGCGGCAAGGGTGGCGGCGTGAAGGTGGCCAAGAGCATCGAGCAGGTCAAGGAATTGGCTGGCCAGATCCTGGGCATGCAGCTCAAGACGCACCAGACCGGCCCGGAAGGCCAGAAGGTCCGTCGCCTGTATATCGAAGACGGTGCCGACATCCAGAAGGAGTACTACATCTCCGCCGTGACCGACCGCGCCACGCAGAAGGTGGCCTTCATCGCATCGAGCGAAGGCGGCATGGACATCGAGGAAGTGGCGCACTCCACGCCCGAGAAGATCATCACGGTGTTCGCCGACCCCAAGGAAGGCCTGACCGACGCGCAAGCCAAGGAAATCGCCGACGGCATCGGCATGCCGGCCGAGTCGACCGCGCAGACCGTCGACATCCTGAAGAAGCTCTACACCTGCTACATGGAAACGGACGCCTCGCTGGTCGAGATCAATCCGCTGAACCGTGACAGCAAGGGCAACGTGATCGCCCTGGACGCCAAGTTCAACTTCGACAGCAACGCGCTGTTCCGCCACCCCGAGATCGTCGCCCTGCGCGATCTGGACGAGGAAGACCCGGCCGAAGTGGAAGCCTCCAAGTTCGACCTGGCCTACATCAGCCTGGACGGCAACATCGGCTGCCTGGTGAACGGCGCCGGCCTGGCCATGGCGACCATGGACACCATCAAGCTGTTCGGCGGCGAGCCGGCCAACTTCCTGGACGTCGGCGGTGGCGCCACGCCCGAGAAGGTGACCGAAGCCTTCAAGATCATGCTGAAGAACAAGAACGTCCAGGCCATCCTGGTCAACATCTTCGGCGGCATCATGAAGTGCGACACCATTGCCACCGGCGTGATCGCAGCCTGCAAGGCCGTGAACCTGTCCGTGCCGCTGGTCGTGCGCATGAAGGGCACGAACGAAGAACTGGGCAAGAAGATGCTGGCCGAATCCGGCCTGCCCATCATCGCCGCAGACACCATGGCGGACGCGGCCCAGAAGGTCGTGGCCTCGGTCAAGAAGTAAGGAAGCGTCATGTCGATCTACATCAACAAAGACACCAAGGTCATCACCCAGGGCATCACCGGCAAGACCGGCCAATTCCACACGGAAAAGTGCCAGGAATACGCGAACGGCAAGAACGCCTTCGTCGCCGGTGTGAACCCGAAGAAGGCCGGCGAGTCGATCTTCAACATCCCGATCTACGCCTCCGTCAAGGAAGCCGCCCAGCAAACCGGCGCCACCGTGTCGGTGATCTACGTGCCGCCTCCGGGCGCCGCTGCCGCGATCTGGGAAGCCGTCGAGGCCGACCTGGACATGGCGATTTGCATCACCGAAGGCATCCCGGTCCGGGACATGCTGGAAGTGCGCAACAAGATGAAGGCCAAGGAAGCCGCCGGTGGCAAGAAGACGCTGCTGCTGGGCCCGAACTGCCCTGGCCTGATCACGCCCGACGAGATCAAGATCGGCATCATGCCCGGCCACATCCACCGCAAGGGCCGCGTGGGCGTGGTCTCGCGCTCCGGCACGCTGACCTATGAAGCCGTGGCCATGCTGACCGAAATCGGCCTGGGCCAGTCCAGCGCCGTCGGCATCGGTGGCGACCCGATCAATGGCCTGAAGCATATCGACGTGATGCAGGCCTTCAACGACGATCCGGAAACGGACGCCGTGATCATGATCGGCGAGATCGGCGGCCCGGACGAGGCGGACGCAGCCCGCTGGTGCAAGGAAAACATGAAGAAGCCGGTGGTCGGTTTCATCGCTGGCGTGACCGCGCCCCCGGGCAAGCGCATGGGCCATGCCGGTGCGCTGATCTCCGGCGGCGCCGACACGGCCGACGCCAAGCTGGCCATCATGGAAGAGTGCGGCTTCACGATCACGCGCAACTTCTCGGAACTGGGCAAGCTGCTCAAGTCCAAGCTGTAAAAACCGGAACCGGTCAGGTTCTGGTCAGGCTACGCAGTTCCACGAACTGCGCCGCTCCGGATTGCTGGGTAAACTGACCCGGCATACAAGAAAGCGCCCTTCCCGGGCGCTTTCGCATTCATAACAGCCGGAGAAATTGTCCATGTTCCTGGGTCTTGACCTGTCTTCCGCCGCCTTCTGGAGCGCCTTCGGCTCCATCCTGCTCGCCAATGTGGTGCTGTCGGGCGACAACGCCGTGGTCATCGCCATGGCCGCGCGCACGCTCAAGCCCGAGCAGCGCGGCAAGGCCATCTTCTTCGGCAGCGCCGCCGCCATCGTGATGCGGATCGTGTTGACCATCGTGGCGATCCGCCTGCTGACCCTGCCGTTCCTGAAGATCGCCGGTGCCGGCCTGCTGGCCTACATCGGGGTGGATCTGCTGATGGGCGAAGGCGATGGTGACGGCGAAAGCGCCGAAGTCTCCGGCATGTTCAATGCCATCCGCACCATCCTGGTGGCCGATCTGGTCATGAGCCTGGACAACGTGCTGGCCGTCGCGGCCGCAGCGCAGGGCAACATGCCGCTGCTGGTGCTGGGCCTGTTGGTCAGCGTGCCACTGATCGTGTTCGGTGCCTCGATGCTGACCAAGGTGATGGAGCGCTTCCCTATCATCATCACCATCGGCGCAGCCTTGCTGGGCTTCCTGGCCGGCGAGATGCTGCTGACCGATCCGGCAGTGGGCCAGTACATCGGTGCCGTCAGCGAAACCACGGTCAAGGCCGCCGGTCTGGCCGGCGCCGTGCTCGTCGTGGCGCTGGGCAACTGGCTGCAGCGCCGCGGCAACGCTTGAGCAGCCCTCCGACGCCGCGCTGTTGCAGGAACAGCGCAGACAGCGCACCATTTCGCCCCGTTGGGGCGAAATTTTTTCTTGCGCTGCGGCAAATCGCCTCGCCATGTAACAGAATGTGGAGTCCACGCCCTGGCCTTGTTCGGTGCACTGCTGCTGGCCCTAGCCGCTGAGCGCCCTTTGCCTGCATGCGTGGCATTTCCATGCAGACGCAAGCCAGGCAAAGGGCACGAGTGCAGGTACAGCACACCAACCTCCATACACGTGGTCCGGGCCTATCCATCGGCCGGGATGGTGATCGGCCGGGCGCGCCATGAACTACCAGTTCCAGACGTTGACCCATCCCGGCCGACTGCGCCACAACAACGAGGACGCCGCGGCTTTTGACCCGGTCTGCGGTTGCAGCGTGCTGGCCGACGGCATGGGCGGCTACAACGCCGGGGAGGTGGCCAGCAACATGGCCGTCAACGTCATCCTCGCCGAACTCGCTGCCTGGTACGCCACAGCGGGGCCCGGCGCTTCCGTGCGCGAAGTCCGCAAGGCCATGGAGCGTTGCGTGCAGCATGCGAACCAGGCCATCCTGAGCACGGCGCGTGCCGACCCGGACTGCGCCGGAATGGGCACCACGCTGGTCATCGCCACGTTCCATGAGCAACGCTTGGTACTTGGCCACGTCGGCGATTCGCGCGCCTACCGGCTGCGCGAAGGGCAGCTGCAGCAGATCACGCGCGACCATTCCTTGCTGCAGGAGCAACTCGATGCCGGGCTGATCACGCCCGCGCAGGCCGCCGTATCGTCGCAGCGCAATCTCGTCACGCGGGCCCTGGGCATCGAGTCCGGGGCCGAGCTCGACCTCAACGAGTTTGCAGTGGAAGCCGGCGATCTCTACCTGCTGTGCTCGGACGGGCTGTCGGACATGGCGAACGACAGCGAGATCGAGGACATCCTGCGCGCCACCGGCTCGCTCGAGCACAAGGCCCGCCGCCTCATCGACCGCGCGAACGCCAATGGCGGCCGGGATAACATCACCGTCCTGCTCGCACAGGCGATGTCCACCCCAGCCAACCGGCCCGGCCTGGTTTCCAGGCTCCTGCGCACTTGAAATCCATTGACATCCAAATGATCAGACCCAGGAGCCGGCCATGCCAAAGTTGATCGTCTCGATCGACGGTGTAGTCATCAAGGAAGTCCAGCTCACCAAGGACCGCACGACGCTCGGCAGGCGCCCGTACAACGACGTCGTGATCGACCATCTCGCCGTCAGCGGCGAGCATGCTGCCGTGCTGATCGCCGGCAACGAAGTGCAGCTGGAAGACCTCAACAGCACCAATGGCACTTACGTCAACAGCCGCCCCATCCGCAAGCAGGTGCTGCGCCACAACGACATGGTCGAGATCGGCAAGTACAAGATCAAGTTCCTGCACGATGCGCAGGACGGCAACGAAGCACGGGCACCAGTGGCGCCAGCGCCCACTGCCGCGCGCGCCGAAGCCCCGACACCACAGCGTCGGGCCTTCGACACCGTTCTGGGTGCCGACCTGGAAGCAGCGACCGGCCCTGCATCGATCCGCGTGACCTCCGGCTCGGCCGCCGGCCGCGAAGTTGCGCTGGTCAAGGTCGTCACCACCATCGGCAAGCCGGGTGTGGCGGTTGCCGCCATCACGCGCCGCCCCCACGGCTATGTGGTCGTGCATGTGGAGGGAGCACACGCTCCGATCGTGAACGGCACCACCGTCGGCACGACGCCAGTGGACCTCAAGCACGGCGACGTGCTCCAACTGGCCGGCACGCAGATGGAGTTCCTCCACAGCCTTTGAGCGGGCAGCGCAGCGCTCGGCAGATCGTGCAAGTGCAGGACATTGTTCGCGACGGAATCAGCAAAATTTCTCGACAGCGGGTCACCACTGCCTGTAGCCTTCGGCATCGCGTCCTGGCTTGGAGTGTCGGGCGCCCACTCCCTTATTTCACCGAAGGAACCGGATGAAACTGCGCGTGCTCGGCTGTTCCGGCGCCATTGCAAAGGACTGTCGCACGACGTCCTTCCTGCTCGATGCCGACGTGCTGGTCGACGCCGGCACTGGCGTGGGAGACCTGAGCCTGGATGAGATGCGCCTGATCGACCATGTGTTCCTGACCCATTCGCACCTGGACCACATCGCCGCGCTTCCACTCATGGTCGATGCCATCGCGTCGCAACGGACCAAGCCCATCAGCGTGCACGCGCTGCCGGGCACCATCGCAGCGCTCAAGGCGCATGTCTTCAACAACGTGATCTGGCCCGACTTCAGCCGGATCCCATCGGAAACCGCTCCCTTCGTGCGTTTCCACGAGATCGAGATCGGTACGGCAGTCCAGGTCTGCGGCAAGACCATCGAACCTTTGCCGGCGGTGCACACGGTGCCGGCCTGCGGCTATGCCGTCTCGGCTGGGGGGGCGTATTGGGTGTTCACCGGCGACACGGAACGCAACCCGGCGTTCTGGCAACGCCTGGAGCAGCTGGATGTGTCGATGCTGGTGATCGAAACCGCGTTCAGCAACCGCGAGCAGGAACTCGCCCGGCGCAGCCTGCACCTGTCGCCCATCGCGCTGGCGGAAGAACTGGCCCACATGGACCACGCCCGCAACGTGCCGGTCTACATCACGCACACCAAGCCGTCGGAGACCGTCCTGATCATGGCCGAGATCGACCAGTTCGACCGCAACGCCACGCACCACAGCCAGCCCGGCGCGCATGACATCCGCTGGCTGGAAGCTGGCCAGGAATTCGAGATCTAAGACCGGGTCGTGGCCGGGGCGCCATAGAGAAGTCGATCGCCAGCAGGCACCACGGCATCAGCGTCGGGATCACGACGGGCAGGACAGTGCAGCGGAGAGCAGCAGCGCCGTTGCGAAGGACGCATGTCCCGCCGCCACTGCCGCAGCAGCGTGCTGCAAGGCCGACGTTCCAAAAGTACGCCTTGTCCTTCATCAAAACCTCTCTGATGGCTTGCGAAGGTATGCCTGTCTCAGTGTAGTCTTCGCTTCAGCAAAAACCCTTGCGGCACGGCCGGAAGGCCGAAGCGCCGCCGGGATCTGCTACTCTGCATACATTCCGTTTTCCATCATCACAGAAGGGGGATCCCATGTCCAAAGCGAGTGCATCCAGCGTCGAATCCCAAGAGCAACTGGTCAGCGACATCAAGTCCGTGATCTCCGATGCCGAAGAAATGTTGAGCGCCACCGCAGACCAGGCTGGAGAGAAGGTCAACAACCTGCGTGCGCGCATCCAGGTCCGCCTGCACGACGCCAAGCTGCGCCTCGTCGATGCAGAAGAAGCCCTGCTGGCCAAGACCAAGGCAGCGGCACGTGCCACTGATGAATACGTGCACGAGTCGCCCTGGACCGCCATTGGCGTCGCCGCCGCGGCCGGCGTGCTGCTGGGCCTGGCCCTCGGCCGGCGTTGATTGCCCCGCACCCCATCCTCGGAACCTGGCATGGCTAGCGGCCCCCGCGGCGCGGCCTCGGGTGTCGGCCCGGTCGGTGCGATGCGCCGCATGCTGTCGACCCTGCTGGATCTCGCCCAGACACGGCTGCAGCTGATCGGCAACGAGATCCAGATCGAGAAGCACCGCGCGCTGCAGATGCTGGCGCAGGCGCTGCTCGCCGTGTTCTTCCTGTGCATGGCCCTGCTGATGGCGGTCGGGCTCGTCCTGGCGCTGTGGTGGGAACAGCGCGTCGCGGTGTTGTGCGTCCTGCTGGTCCTGTTCGCTGCGGCCGCGTTCTGGCTGCAACACCTGGTCCGCAGCCGGCGCGCCATGCAGGACCATCCCTTCGCCGCCAGTCTGGCGGAGTTGCAGGAGGATCTGCGGCAGCTGAAGGAGACGGCCCAGCATGCGCCGCCGCAAGAGCCTCGCTGAGCTGGAGCGCGAGCGCGGCCGCTTGCTGGAACGCATCGGCGCGCAGCGCAGCCAGTTGCCAGCCCAGTTCGCCCCTGTGGCGCACCTGCTGCAGTTCGGCGAACGCGTTGCACACACCGTGCAGGCTGCGCGCACGTTCGTACAGCGACATCCGTGGGCCATGGGCGCCATCGGCGCCGTGCTGGTGCTGCGCCGGCCGCGCTCCCTGGGTCGCTGGATGAAGCGCGGCCTCTTGGTCTGGCGCACCTGGCGCACCGCCCGCAATTTCGCCCAAGTGATCCAGCGTCAGCTGAACCGCCCTCCCGGTTGAATCAAGCCGCCAGATAGCGGCGCAGGTAGCGGCCCGTGTGGCTGGCCGCGTGCGCGGCGATCTGCTCGGGCGTGCCGACGGCCAGCACCTGGCCGCCACCGGCGCCGCCCTCCGGTCCCATGTCGATCAGCCAATCGGCTGTTTTGATCACATCCAGGTTGTGTTCGATCACGACGATGGTATTGCCCGCATCGCGCAGCTGGTGCAGCACGCGCAACAAGAGATCAATGTCTGCGAAATGCAGGCCAGTGGTCGGTTCGTCCAGGATGTACAGCGTGCGGCCGGTGTCGCGCTTGGACAGCTCCAGCGCCAGCTTGACCCGCTGCGCCTCGCCGCCCGACAGCGTGGTCGCCGCCTGGCCCAGCTTGATGTACGAAAGCCCCACATCCAGCAGCGTCTTGAGCTTGCGGGCCAGCGCGGGCACCGCCTGCAGGAAGTCGTAGGCCGCCTCGACTGTCAAGTCCAGGATCTGGGCGATGTTCTTGCCCTTGTAGACGACTTCCAGCGTCTCGCGGTTGTAGCGCTCGCCGTGGCAGACATCGCAAGGTACGTAGACGTCCGGCAGGAAGTGCATCTCGACCTTCACGACGCCGTCGCCCTGGCAAGCCTCGCACCGCCCGCCGGCCACATTGAAGGAGAAGCGCCCGGGGCCGTAGCCGCGCTCGCGCGCCATCGGCACTTCGGCCATCAACTCGCGGATCGGCGTGAACAGGCCCGTGTAGGTGGCCGGGTTGCTGCGCGGCGTGCGGCCGATCGGCGACTGGTCGACGTTGATGACCTTGTCGAACTGTTCCAGCCCGGCGATCTCGTCGTGCGCCGCCGGTTCCTCGTGTGCCCGGTAGATCTGGCGCGCCGCCGCCGCGTACAAGGTGTCGTTGACCAGCGTGGACTTGCCCGAGCCCGACACACCGGTCACGCAGGTGAACAGCCCGACCGGAAAATCCACGTCCACGCCCTTGAGGTTGTGGCCGCGCGCGCCACGCACGCCGATGGTCTGCAGCGCACCGTTGGCGGCATCGCCCGTGGCCGGCAGCCAGGGCGTGCGCCGCGCGGGCACGTCGATGCGCAGGGTCCCGGACAGGTAGCGGCCCGTGAGCGAATCGGCATTGGCCTTGATGGCGGCAATGTCGCCCTGGGCCACCACACGCCCGCCATGCACACCGGCACCCGGCCCCATGTCGATGACATGGTCGGCGGCGGCCATCATGTCTTCGTCGTGTTCGACCACGAGCACGCTGTTGCCCAGGTCGCGCAGATGCTGCAGCGTGCCGATCAGACGGTCGTTGTCGCGCTGGTGCAGGCCGATGCTGGGCTCGTCCAGGACGTACATCACGCCGGTCAAGCCCGAGCCAATCTGAGAGGCCAGCCGGATGCGTTGCGACTCCCCGCCCGACAGCGTCTCGGCGCTGCGGTCCAGGCTCAGGTAGTTCAGACCGACATCGTTCAGAAACTTCAGGCGCAGGCCGATCTCGCGCACCACCTTGGCCGCGATGTCCGCCTTGGCCCCGTGCAACTGCAGACCGTCGAAGTAGGCCTGGCTTTCGCGCAGCGTGGCGCCGCTGATCTCGTAGATCGCCCGCGCCTGCGCTCCCTCGCCCACCTTCACATGGCGCGCCTCCCGGCGCAGCCGCGAGCCATGGCATTCGGGGCAGGGCTGCACGCTGCGGTAGCGGGCCAGGTCTTCGCGCACCACCGACGAATCTGTCTCGCGGTAACGGCGCTGCATGTTGGGGATCACACCTTCGAAGGGGTGCTTCTTGGTCAGCTTCTTGCCCTGGAAGTTGCCCGACTCCATGACGTAGCTGAACTTGATCTCTTCCTCGCCCGAGCCGTGCAGCACCACCTGGCGCACCTCCGCGGGCAGCTCGTCCCACGGCAGCTCGGCATTGAAGCGGTAATGTTTGGCCAGGCTTTCGACCAACGCGAAGTAGTAGCCATTGCGCCGGTCCCAGCCCTTGATGGCACCACTGGCCAGACTCAAGGTCGGAAAGCCGACCACACGCGTGGGGTCGAAGAACTCCTGGGCGCCCAGCCCGTCGCAGCTGGGACAGGCGCCGACCGGCGAATTGAACGAGAACAGCCGCGGCTCCAGTTCGCTGATCGAATAGCCGCAGACGGGGCAGGAGAACTTGGCGTTGAACAGGTGCTCGCGCGGCTGCCCCGGCGAGCCATCGGCGTTCGGCGCGGCGTCCATCTCCAGTGCGATCGCGCGGCCATCGGCCAGCCGCAGCGCCGCTTCGAAGCTTTCCGCCAGGCGCTGGCGCAGGCCACCGCCCGCGCCGTCCTGCTCGACCCGCACCTTGATGCGGTCGATCACCACGTCGATGTCGTGTTTTTCGGTCTTCTTGAGCTTGGGCAGGTTGTCGAAATCGTAGGCCTGCCCGTCGATGCGAAAGCGCACATAGCCCTGCGCCTGCAGTTCGGCGAAGACATCGGTGAACTCGCCCTTGCGCTCGCGCGCGATCGGCGCCAGCACCATCAGCCGCGTGCCCTCGGGCAGCGCCAACACTGCGTCGACCATCTGCGCCACGGTCTGGGCCGACAGCGGCAGGTCGTGGTCCGGACAGTAGGGCGTGCCCGCACGCGCGAACAGCAGGCGCAGGTAGTCGTGGATCTCGGTCACCGTGCCCACGGTGGAGCGCGGGTTGTGGCTGGTGGCCTTCTGCTCGATGGAGATCGCGGGCGACAGCCCCTCGATCAGGTCCACATCGGGCTTGTCCATCAGCTGCAGGAACTGCCGCGCATAGGTCGACAGGCTTTCCACGTAGCGGCGCTGCCCCTCGGCGTACAGCGTGTCGAAGGCCAGCGAGGACTTGCCCGAACCCGACAGCCCCGTGATCACCACCAGTTGGTTGCGCGGGATGTCCAGGTCGATGTTCTTGAGGTTGTGCGTGCGCGCGCCGCGGACGCTGATGCGCTGCAGCTGCAGCGCGGTCGCGAGGTAGGAGCCGTCCTTGGGGTCGTTCAAGATGCGCGTCCGGGAAAACCCGCCATGATAAGCGGCGCGCGCTGCACGCTGCGGGACACGCCTCGCCCGACACCGATGCGGCACAATCGATGCCCTTTTCCCTCGCATCGGCAGCACACAGGCAGCACACCATGGCATCCGTCAACAAAGTCATCATCGTCGGCAACCTGGGCCGTGACCCCGAAACGCGCACCTTCCCGAGCGGCGGTCAGGTCTGCAACGTGCGGATCGCCACCACCGACCGCTGGAAGGACAAGCAGAGCGGCGAGATGCGCGAGATCACCGAGTGGCACAACGTGGTCTTCAACGACCGCCTGGCCGAGATCGCCAGCCAGTACCTGCGCAAGGGCTCGCAAGTCTATGTCGAAGGCTCGCTGCGCACGCGCAAGTGGACCGACAAGGACGGCAACGAGCGCTACACCACAGAGATCCGCGCCGACCAGATGCAGATGCTGGGTGCCCGCCAAGGTCAAGGCATGGGCGGCCCCTCTTCCGGAGACGAGGACGGTGGCTACGAGGCGCCGCGCCGCCCGGCCGCGCCGCCGGCCCGTCCAGCTGCCGCTCCACGTGCGGCGCCCGCTCCCGCGCCCAAGGCGTCGAGCGGTTTCGACGACATGGACGACGATATCCCGTTCTAGGCCGGAATTTTTTTAGGATGTAAACAAAGAGCCCCAAGTGCTTGTCACTCGGGGCTTTTTTCATTGTTTACCCTTTTTTCTGATCTGTGTAACATGTTGGTTATCGATCACTTATCGAAAACGTCAACATGTCTGGTCGCTACCAGCTCAGGACAATCAAGTTCACGTCTGGTGAGCGCTTCCCGCTCCTGATTGAGCGCGCGTCCGGCAAGCCACTCTTCGACCCCACGGTCTTCCTCTCGTCCCAGATGCGGTCTGCGGGCCTGGCCACGGCAACGATGACGCAAGCGGCCAGGGCAATCATGGCTGGGCTCCAGATCCTTGAATACCAAGGCATCGACTTGACAAGTCGGCTTCGGGAAGGCCGCATGCTCGAGTTGGGCGAGATAACTGAGCTCACTGAAAAGATGTATCTGCCACAGGAGCAGATTGACGCTCTTACGCCCGCTACTTCAACCGTACGCGACGACTCCAAGGTCATTTCCATCAAGCGCTCGCAGAAGCGGTCCGCGAAGACTCCAAATTCGAAGTTGGTCCATAGAGGAACTGCAGGTATACGGATGATCTACTTCCGTGACTATCTCTCATGGTTGACCAAGCGATACATCCTTTCTCTGACCATAAATAGCTCCTTGACAGAGAGGCTGCTCTTAATCCAAGAGAACTTCCGGGACACTATTTGCGAGAGAATTCCAAAAGACAGAGGGCGGAGTACGCAAAATGCGCGTGAAGGTTTGTCCGAGGAAGTGGTGCAGCGGGCACTCGAGGTCATTGATCAATCGTCTCCAGAAAATCCCTGGAAAAACAAGCACGCTCGCGCGAGAAATGAGCTGATCTTCAGGTTGCTTCACAACCTCGGAATTCGGAGGAGTGAAGCGCTAATCCTCGAGGTCGCTGACTTTAATTTCCGATTGAACGAGGTACTGATCGCACGTCGGCCAGATGATCCGACCGAGACGCGGCTAGACGCGCCGAACGCCAAAACCCGGGACCGTCTTCTCACTCTAAGCAATGAGTTGGCGAACATGGTTCGGAATTACATAACTAAAGTTCGCAGCCAAATACCTGGCGCAAAGAAGCATGGAAAGCTTCTTGTGGCAACAGGGACTGGGTCGCCCCTGACCAAGTCAGCCATGAACAAGATATTTGTTGAGCTACGCACCCGAGTGCCTGATTTGCCGGAGGAGTTGCACCCGCACATCATGCGACATACGTGGAATGACGACTTTTCAAAGCTTATGCAAGAAAAGAAGGTCCCCGCCGCAGACGAGCTAAGAATGAGAATTCAACAGATGGGTTGGTCGGACAACTCCAAGGCCGCAGCAACTTATTTACAGAGATTCACGCGGGAAGAGGCTAATAAAGCATCGCTCGAAATGCAAGCTAAGAGTTTTGCAAAAAAAGATAAGAATGAAAATTTCGATCACTGAGACGTTCAAGTCCGACAATGCACAGCATGAACTCCGACTACCGTTGCCTCTGTCCATCCGAACGCTAAGCGGCAACCAATTCAAATGTGACGGAGAAGTATGGTTCTATCGCGATGGCGTCAACGAACCCCGAATGAACTGGCGCGAATTCGGCAATGCTTCATCAAGCTTTATTAATTCCGCGAAGCATGTTTTGTTGTGGTACATCCAGCATAGATCGCCTGATCATGCTCAAAACATGTTCAACCGCCTACTTCACTTCGTTCGCGCCTATCGCGGGGCGAATGCATTGCTTGACGTAATAGAGGTCATCGACATCCTTAACTATGGATCGTCGCTGACCGCGCCAAACAGGTGGTATTTGTCGGCTCTTGCTGGGTTATTCAAGAAATGGTCCCGCCTGAATTTCCATGGTGTCTCTCCCGACGTGGTGCTTCTTTTCAAGCAACAGCGCCTGAAAGGAAACACCAAAGGGGCGGCCGTTTTAACTATGGACGTCGACAAAGGGCCCTTCACTCACCTTGAAGTAGAAGCTATCCAAAGCGAAATAAACAATGCGTATACATCTGGAGAAATCACGTCTAGTGACTATGTGCTGAGTTGGCTATATATCTTGCTTGGTCAGAGAAATAAGCAGTATGCAGCGCTCAAGGTTCGTGATGTGGGAGATGAAATAGAGAAGGGGAAGCGCGTTTTCTTCATCATGATCCCCAGGTGTAAACAGGGGTACTCCGATCCAAGGCATGCTTTTAAGAAGAGACCAATCATTGAGCAGTTTGGCGAGGTCCTGCTGGCTTACGCGGGACGCGTGAAAAAAGATTTTGAGAGAATTTTGGATGATCCAAGCCAAGCCCCGTTGTTCCCAGCATTGAATCTTGGAGAAGACCGTGGTGCTCCTGGTTATGAATTTCACAGAACACCAGCTCAGCTCAGGATCTCGCTCGTCTCAGTTCTCGAAGACCTGAATGTCGTTTCTGAACGCACTGGTCAGCCCCTCTACATCATGCCGGTTCGTTTTCGCCGCACGATCGGCACTCGAGCCGCGGAGGAAGGCCATCCCCCGTTAGTGATCGCAGAATTGCTCGACCAGAGTGACACGCAGAACGTGGGCGTGTATGCCGCTAGTTCACCCGCTGTTCTGGAGCGAATTGATCGGGCTGTGGCAATGGAGCTTGCGCCGTTGGCCCAAGCATTTGCGGGCAAGCTCGTCGATGGCATTGAGGGCCCAAAGAACCCTGCAAAGAAGATTATTGACCTTCGTATCGATCGAAGTGGGCGCGCGATGGGGGAGTGTGGCCAGCACAGCTTCTGCGGGTTCAACGCACCGATCGCCTGCTACACGTGCAACAGCTTTGAAGCATGGCTGGATGGCCCCCACGAGGCGGTACTGAATCACCTTATTGAACGTAGAGAAAAGCTCTTGGTCCAGTCCGATCAGCGTATGGCTTCAGTGAATGACCGAACAATCCTTGCCGTGGCCGCAGTGGTTCAAAAATGCGCGGACATCAAGAGCGAAGTACAGGGCTTGATTCATGGCTGATGTTGTCCTTTTTTCCCCTCGCAGAGAGGTCGATGCCAAGACCAATGTGCACAACCTTATTGCCCTATGCCGCGATCAATTGACTGCCTTTGGCAAGGACTTGGATTTCGATAGCGACTTGTGGGATCTGTCGAAAGAAATCACCCTCAAGTCGAGCGGCAAGAAAGTAAGAGCAGTATTTTCCTCTTGGGAAACTGCAGATGCCTCGCAGCCAGAATCGATGGCGCAGCCTTATCAAGACTTCGCCAAGGCCTACTTCCGCTACCAGCATACGCTCAAGAAGACGTCATCGATTGGCGGGCGAATAGCGGCTTTAAGAGCGCTCGGCGCAAGTCTGGCCCGTGGCGGGTCACCGGAGGTATGGTGTGCAGACGCAAGCCACTTCAATCATGCCAGCCAACTGCTAAGAGAAAACTTCGCCGGGGAGACCGCTTACCGAAATGGGATCCAGCTGGCGATGATCGCGGATTTTTTGGACACAAATCGCCTTGTCGCGGCGCCTTTGACTTGGAAGAATCCAATTCCACGTCCATCTTCCAAAACAGCACGAGTGGGTGAGGAATTTGACGCGCATCGCGAAGCGATGCTTCCTTCGCCTTTTGCCCTCGAAGCACTTGCGAAAGCCTATCGTGCAGCAGTAGAGCCAGTAGATGTGATCGTGTCATCTGTGGCAGCACTACTTTGCTCAGCCCCTGACCGAATCCATGAGGTCCTCATCCTGAAGACCGATGCCGAAGTCACCGACAAGAAGCCAGATGGCTCGTTGGCCTACGGCTTGCGCTGGCTGCCAGGCAAGGGCGCAGCGCCCATGATCAAGTGGATCACGTCGACTATGGCATCTGTGGCCCAGGAGGCGTTCCAGAGGGTGCGTAAGGCTACAGAAGAAGCGCGCCAGGTAGCGCGCTGGTACGAGGTTCATCCCACTCAGATGTACCTACCTGATCACCTGCAACACCTGCGAACCAGGCAGTTCATCACCGTGGAGGAGGCGGAAGATGCTTTGTTCGCCACGGGGAAAGGCAACGCATTAAATTTTTGCGAACGCAAGAAGGTGAAGTGCGAAGGCGTCGGCCAAGACGCCATGATTGATTTCGACACCTTTGAGGCTGCAGTGATTGGTCTGTTGCCGGATGGATTCCCCATCATGGAGCCCATCACGGGCCTGCTGTATAGCGAGGCCCTGTGCGTATGCCGAAGGAATGAATTTCATGCAGTCAGAGGAACGTATCGATGCGCCATCGAACGCATTGATGATGGAAAGATAGCAACGGGCTTGGGAAACAACTCCGAGCATGGAAAAGGGTCGATCTTCGATCGGCTTGGATTTTTCGAAGAAGATGGATCGTTCATCGCCATCCGAACCCACCAGTTCCGCCACTATCTCAATACGCTTGCGGCCCGCGGAGGGCTGAACGAATTCGAGATCGCCAAGTGGTCAGGCCGGTCCGATATTCGCCAAAACGCGGCCTATAACCACATATCTGATCGGGACACGATTCAGCAGATCAAGGACTTGACTGCGGAACAGGAAAAGTCCTTTGGCGAGCTGGTTACGCAGGCGCGCGTGACTCTAGTTCCACGCAAAGAATTCGCTGCTTTGATGAACATCGGTGCAGCACACACCACAGACTTAGGCTTTTGCATCCACGACTTCGCGCAGTCTCCATGCCCAATCCACGGTGACTGTGATGCATGCAACGAGCAGGTCTGCATCAAGGGCGACGAAGCTGGTGAGCGGAATGCGAGGCTTCGATACGCCGAGACAGAAATCTTGCTGAAGGCGGCAGAGGACGCCGAATCGGAGCAGCTCTACGGCGCAACGCCCTGGGTACAACACCAACGCATGATCTTCGACAGGCTCAAGCAACTCGTCCAGTTTCTCGACGACCCGAGCGTGCGACCAGGAGCGCTCATCCGCTTGCTCCCCATCGAGCAGCCTTCGCGCATGCGTCAGGCACTCGAGAACCGGAAGTCCTTGGGTATGCGCGACTCTTTGGAAGTGACGCCGTCTCTGCTTGCTTGGCAGGTTGTTGAAGACGAGGCCCAGCTGTGAAGAAGTCGGCGCAGAAACCTCGCGCGAGAAATCTAACGAACGACGACATTGATCGCATTGCACTGCTGATCGATGGTTGGTCTGGAAAGCTCACGTGGAAGCTGCTCATTGAAGCCATCGCGGATCGGACCTCACAGACCTACACACGACAGACATTGGCGAAGCACGCCAAGATTCAGGCGGCCTATGAGAACAAGGAGATCAAGCCAGCGTCTGCAAAGGCTGCTTCTTTTACTCCTGAGCTCAAGGCTGCTGAACAGACGATCGAACGATTAGAAGCAACCGTGAGACGGCTGACTCATGAGAACAACTCGCTGCTTGAGCAGTTTGTGCGTTGGGCCCACAACGCGAGCGGTCGCGGTCTCGACGAAGACTTCTTGAATCGGCCGCTGCTGCCAGTGGACCGCGAGAAGACGAAGGAAGACAAGAAGAGACTGGCGAGAGTTCCGAAGCCTAGAAAGGATTAGATTGATGGCCAGCGGGAGACAAGTTGCAGAAGAGAGTCTGCAGACATTTCAAGTTTGGATACTCGGGAAGTCCGATGACGACTTCCGGGCCATGGAGTCAAAGGGCATCCTCAACCGCACCAACATGGCCAAAGAGTGCGGCTTCGGCACCTCCACTTTCAGGCAGAACCCGCGGGTGAAGCAGGCGCTGAACGAGCTGGAAGACGATCTACGTCATCGTGGCGTGCTGCCGCCGAAGATTGATGAGAGCGCAGAAGAAAAGGGCTCACCAGCGATCGCCATGCGAGAGCCTAGCCGGCTCAAGGCGGCTCAGGAATCTGAGCGCCTGCGCCGCTTGGAGCAGGAGAACGCTGCACTCAAGGCAGAGGTCGCCGAACTCAAGCAAGCCTTCGAAAAGTACGCGGTGCTGCGTGAGGCCTTGGCTCAGACGGGCCGGATTCCACGATGACGGACGACGCAATCATCAGGGTCATCTCGATTCGCAGTGACAACCCACGTGGGTTCGGTGGCTGCATTTTTTCTGGAAGGCCCATCGATCTCCAGGGCAAGGTGCTCGATGCTCGCCAGCACCTGGTAGTCGAAGCCAGCCACAAGGTGCTTGCCGGCGCAAAGGTCGAGGTCGGGCAATGGTGGCAGGTGTCCGGGGAATCGTCGCAGATGAAGCGCGAGGTTCATGGCTTCCTCATTACAGAGGTCCAGATCAAGGCCGAGACACTGGTTCCGTTGCTTCCGTCTGGCGAGCACATCGTGGCGTTCATGTCAGACAACGATGCGTTCGTCGGTATCGGACCGGTCAAGGCCCGCCGGTTGTGGGAGACGTTCGGGGAGGATCTCTATCGAATTCTTGATGAGGGCGACACCTCTGCACTCGCTACCGTGCTCTCGCAGGACAGTGCCATCCAAATCGCTCAGGCCTGGGCCACGTGCGGTGATGGGAGAACTCTGCAGTGGCTTCAGACCAAGAAATTCGACGTAGCGATCGGACGCAAAGTCATTCAATTCTTTGGGCGCGAGACGGCACAAAAGCTGGAGGAAGATCCCTATCGTCTCCTGTCCTTCTGCGCCACCTGGCGCCAGGTAGATCAACTGGCGCAGCAGCATTTCTCCATTGAACCTGACGATCCGCGCCGACTTCAGGGCGCCATCGAGGAGGCGTGCTACCGGCTTTTTGGCCAAGGCCACACGTCTGCGCTGAGTCATCGTATGACGAGCATCTTGCAGGGCGTGTTGGGTCCTCAGACCAAGAGCTTCCGATGGCGTCATCTTGTCGAGAAGTCGCTATCTGAGGGCCTCACCAATGGTGCCTTCGTCATTGGTCCGCATGGTGTGCAACCGCTGGGGGCCTATGCGATGGAGCGACAAGTCGCTCTTGCCGTCGC
The DNA here is from genome assembly GCF_001422365.1 of Pseudorhodoferax sp. Leaf265. Taxonomy (GTDB): domain Bacteria; phylum Pseudomonadota; class Gammaproteobacteria; order Burkholderiales; family Burkholderiaceae_C; genus Pseudorhodoferax. Next base: position 211,655 of record NZ_LMMT01000001.1, read on the forward strand.
TTCCCGGTTGAGTGCATCTTCGAAGCATCTGCTCCCGGAAGATGAAATCGAATCGATCCTGACCGAGCACGAAAAAGTCGAGGGCATCGACCTGAACGCGGACCAGCGAAAGGCCGTGCTTCTTGCCTCTGCTCAGAGGTTTACCCTGATAACAGGGGGGGCCGGTGTCGGCAAGACGACGGTTCTCAAAGCCCTGTACTCCATCTTCGACCGAGCAGGCATCGCCATAACTCAGCTTGCGCTTGCGGGTAGGGCCGCCAAGCGAATGCTTGAAGCGACGAATCGACCAGCTTCGACCATTGCAGCCTTCCTGAGAGGCGCCAAGGAAGGCGCCTTCAACGAACAGCATGTGTTCGTAATTGATGAGGCAAGTCTCGTGGACATCATCTCCATGAGCAGACTGTTCAATGTGCTCGGCAATGCGCCTCGCATCGTGCTGGTTGGAGACCCCGCTCAACTCATGCCTGTGGGCCCGGGTCTTGTGTTGCACGCACTCACGAATGTGCCGGCAGTTCCGCTGGCTCAACTGACCGTGATCAAACGGTACGGGGGGCAGATTGCGAAGGCAGCGATGGAGATTCGGCTGGGGCAATGGCCCATCTTGCCAAGCGACGCCGAATCGGACATCGCGTTCATCGAATGCGACGTCTCTGCAAGCGATGGTCGTTCTGAACTATCGGACACCGTGCTTGACCTCTTCAAGATCGATCCCGAGAACTCGCAGATTCTCTGCAGCCGACGCGGTGGTGTAGAGGGAACCAAGGGAATCAACGCGCTCTGCCAGGCGCATTTCACCTCAAAGAATCCGCCAGTCCTGAGTTGGAGTGATCAGCACAAGAGCCTTGTGCACACGGGGTTCCATCTCGGCGATCGCGTCTTGTGCATTAAGAATTTGTGGGACCACGGACTTCAGAATGGATCCATCGGAGAGATTGTCGAGGTGACCCATCCTGACTTCGTAGTGTCTGCCGATGAAGGGGCGGGCCAGCACTCCGTTGCGCTTGCCTGGGTAGATTGGGACGATGGCATACGTCGGCCTGTCACGGAAGAAATTCTGGACTACTTTGAGCTGGGATTCGCCATCACGACTCACAAAGCACAAGGCTCCCAATGGGCCCGGGTAATCGTTCCGGTTGCACAGAATCGCCTGGTCGATCGTACGTTGCTGTACACGGCCGTCACGCGCGCCCAGATCCAGGTGTTGCTCGCCGGAGATCTCCTTGCCGCGAAGACTGCGGTCGAAGCAGAACCGAAAAGCCAAGAGAGAAATATCGCCCTTGATCTGCACCTCACGCGATGCTTGTCTCTGGTTGAGGCGCCGGAGCCCGCTGAAGCCGTGGAAGCTTGAACGACACAGACCATCGTTAGAACATCGTAAAACAGGGGAGCAGAATGCGAATAGCCAACTTGAGGATCGATAACTTTCGTGGTGTGCGAACTGGCTTCGTACGGTTCGGCAAGCACCCTGTCCTTGTTGGCGACAACAACGCTGGCAAGACGACGCTAATCGAGGCGTTGACGCTCGTACTCGGCAGAGATCGCTTGGTTCGCGAGTTAACCGAACACGACTTCTACGGCTCCAACCCTCAGGCGGTGGACCGCGTCAAGGTCGTGGCCACGATCACCGACTTTCCCGCAGACGACCCTGAGCAGAGTAGTCACTGGTTTCGCGATGAGCGAGCAGTCGTCAAATGGCTAGATGAGGGCACAGGCGAGGTTCATCCAGCACGCACCAACCCCGCCTGGAAGCTGTGCTGCCAGCTTGGCGTTCAAGCGCGCTTCGACCAAGACAGCTTGGCCGTGGAAACCGTACGCTACTTCTACGATCACGATGAGCCCATCGATCCGTTCGCTGATGAGGCTCCGGCCCCCGTTCCAAGCAAGCTCATACAAGAGCTGAGCTTCTATCTCGTGCGCGCGAGTCGGACATGGGACAAAGTTTTCTCGTGGGGAAACGAGCTATTTAAGCGCACAGTTCTGGCCGCTGCGGCTCAGCCTGCGGCCGCTTTGCTAGCTGAGCGAGATCGGCTGCGAGCACCGGAGCAACCCATCGATGCCGATCCGGGCATTCAACCGCTGATCCAGAACCTGAACACCGAGCTTGCGCTCGCATTCCCAAATGCTCCCAAAGTCCAGCTGAGGCTCACTAGCACGGACAGCCGAGCTGTGATGGAGGCTGTCGCAGCCCACTTTGCGGGGACGGACGGCTTCAGTATTCCTGCAGCGCGACAGGGTAGCGGGCTGGTTTCCATGCAGGGGTTGTTGCTGCTTCTCGAGCTAGGCCGTGCTCGTGCTGCAAGCGGTGGCGAGTTCCTGATGGCATTGGAGGAGCCCGAAGTCCATCTACCGCCGTCTGCGCAGCAGCGGCTGGTTCAGCGGGTTCAGGCGCTCAGCACACAGACATTCGTCACGACCCATTCGCCGCTGGTTGCCAGCATGGCCGATCCGACCTCTGTGCTGATCTTGAAGAAGCATGAAGGGGTACTTTCTGCCGAACCGTTCCTTGCTAGCCCACTTACTGCCGCGGCGCCAAACTGGAAGCGCAAGTTCTTCCAGCACAGCAGAATTGACGTGTTGAGCGCGCTGATGCAGCCAGCCCTCCTCGTTCCAGAAGGGCGTGCCGACTTCCAGCTGATGCGTTGCATCCTCCGGCCGTTGATGATGACCGAAGGCTGGGTCGAAACAATGACTCGCCCCTTCGGCATCGAGGTCGGCGTAGTGCCCACCGAAGACGCTAATGTCGTCGAGACCCATAGGCTGATGAGGCGCCTACACAAGCGTGTCTGCTGTCTCGTCGACGGTGACGCTGCAGGGCTGGAGTACGTAGACCAGCTGCGGCAGGAGGCAGAGCCGCCGAGCTCGATCATCCGTTGGAACGATGGCGCAATGATCGAGGACGCCGTTGGTTGGATTCTCAATGCGGACGAAGCCGCAGTGGTGGCCAAGCTTGCGGAGATATTCCCTCAGCCGCCAACTTCGAGCGCTGATGTCGTGGTCTATTTGAAGGCCAAGAAGATGGACATCATCGCCTATGAAAGTCTTGCGGAAGCCATCTCTACGACGCCGGCATGCAGGGCGCGGGCCGCAGATCTTTTGAGCGGCCTGGCTTGTGCCTGTGCCGGCGATGAAGCTACGCAGCGCTTTGTTCGGGGAGCCCATGGAGTATGGGTGTTTCAGCCGTGACGGTCCGAGCTTTCACCGGCGGTGCGGGTTGTGGAAAGACCCACATGCTCATGGAATCGCTGTCAGCGCATCTGGAAGCCACGCCTCTTCAAAGCGGCCAGAGAGTTCTGGCTCTCACCTTCATGCATGGATCTCGTCGACGCCTGGAAGAGCGCCTTGCGGCGCTTCCGAGCCTGAAGGGGAAGACAGAGTGTACGACCCTCGATAGCTTCGCCTGGCGCCTGTTTCGGCGATGGCGCTCTCTCGCCTCATTCCTCGGCTTTGTGAACATCCAGCCGACTGAGTACGAGCGGGTATGCGAAGCGGCCAGTGCGCTTTCCCAGGTCAAAGAGGTGCAAGGTTGGGTGGCATCCACGTTTCCTATCCTTGTCGTTGACGAGGCTCAGGATATGACTGCGAACCGCCTCGGCATAGTGGCAGGCCTAGCCAACAAGCTGGAGGTCTTCGTCGCCGCGGACGAGTTTCAGTGTCTGAGCGAGGAACTGCGCCCCAACCCTGCATGCGGTTGGCTGGCGCAGATCTGTGACCCGGAAGAGCTCGTAAAGCCTCGTCGCACGAACGTTGATGAGCTACTCAATGCAGCGAGCGCTATTCGCGCCGGTGAACCGCCCAAATCGAAGAAGCTTTTCGTCGTTGCGCAGACCTCTAATGCGCCATTGGCTGGTGCGTGGGTCAATTCCAATCTGAGCTGGTACGGCGGAGGCAAGAGCGTCGCGATCATCACACCGACCCTCGGCGCGTTCGCCAAGGGTGCCTTGGCCTGGGCCGCTGCGAACAAGACAAAGAAGGGGGCGGGCCCCTACGACGTCGCATGGGAGCAGTCAGAAGCCAGGGCTGCTGCAGAGTACCTGGCCACGATCAATCTTGCGGACCAGAGCGATGGTCCCTCGATCATTGCCGTCCTCACTGCCGCGGGCAACGCGAGGATCGCCAGGGACGTGGCCGAATGGCTAGAGATTCAACGTCGGACCAGAGCGAAGCTGCAGTTCTCAAAGGATGAGATCGTCAAATCGATTGAGCAGTCCTTCTCCCAGCGTCGCCAATCTCGAAGAAGCGAGGTACGTGGGTGGAAGGGGATGACAGTTCATGGCGCCAAGAACCGAGAGTTCGACAACGTCATTGTTCTTTGGCCTGCCGCCATCGGAGGAAGTGATGACCAGAAGAGACGTCTGCTCTACAACGCTGTGACGCGGGCCAAGGAGCGATGTGTTGTCCTCGTGCAAGCAACTGCGCAAATGAGCCGACCACCGTTCGCATGAGCCTGATCCTTTCTTCGCGTTAGCTGACAACCATTGTCAGATTGCGCAGAATCTGATGTCTCATTTCCTCTGGGTCAACGTGTCTAAGTTCTGCTAGCTGGGCCACAGTGTTCGACACCGCGACTGGGCGGACCGCCGTCCCCGCAACCAGGACGAAAGGGCCATCGGTCTCAGTCAGCAACCGATCAACGGGGAGCTGTTCAACCAGTTCGCGACTCTTCGCCGACTTGAGCATTTCAGAGTTGATCGAGAAGTAGCACCCACGTTCAACAGCACGGCGTGCCTCGGCCGCAGAGCCGGTGAACCAATGAAGAACCACTTGCCCGCGATCAGCCGGGAACGCCTTCTCCAAGTGCTGCAGAACCTTCGCCACGGTACGGACGCTGTGAATGGTCAAGACCTTGTTCCCTTGCTCGGCACACATCCGAAGAATTCGTTCGAACACTCGCTCCTGCGCCTCGAAGCTTTTGTAGAACCGCGGTCCGGCATCCAGGCCAATTTCCCCCACGTACCGAGCCTCTGGCAACAGCTTCTCGAACAGACCGAGCTCCTGCTCCCGCTCGCTGACGAGTTGTGGATGCAGGCCGAGCGCCACTCTTACGTGATTCGCTCCAGCGGCCATCTCTCTGTTTCGGGACCAAGCCCTCGGTGTTGTCGTAACTGCCAAGGTAGCGACACCCTCCCGATCACACTCGGCGATCAAGTGCGCGTGATCCGGGTAAAGGTCCAGGTGACAGTGGAAATCAACCCACCTCGCTCTCTTCACCGGCGGAGCCGTCACAGTGGTTCTGCCCGAACACCATCCAACAGGCGAGCGACCTCCTCGAGTCCTGCCACATAGACGCCTTCATAGGCCTGCAAGCTTTGTGGGTGATCGGTCAACGGACCCGGGCGATGGATGTCGTATCGGGCTCGCTCGGGCTTCTGACGCAGCCGAGAGATCGCTAGCTGAAACGATCGGATATGACTTCCCTCAGCCTTCTCGGTGTCAATCACATGGGCGTGCAGGTCCGGAAGTTGATACGGCGTCGTGTCCGGAACTTCGCCGGCAAGCAGTGACGCACGACGAATGAGGCATGGGACGCAGTAGCCGCAGTGCTTGGGCTGGCGCTGTGTCTCGTCCTTTGCAAATCGCGTCTTGCCAGGAGATGAGCAGGACATCGTCTCCTTCGCATAGGCGACAAGGAAGTCGTGGTCTCGGCAACCTTGTGCCATCTGCCCTTTGGTTTGGAACGCGTACCGATTCAGCAGGCTTGCGCGAACCCCGAGTGCCCCGAGCAAATCGTTCATGCGAGCCATATAGAAAGGGTGTGTCGTCCGTGTGCTCAGAGATCCAAGACGCAACGGGTCAAGGGGAACGTTCAATGAGATCCATCCGTTCTCCGGCACATGGATCGTGACGTCCCCGCCAATCGCGTCCGCGGCAAGCGCCGCAAGCGCGAAGAACATGAAGGAGCGGCCGCGCAACGTATCCTCGACGGGAGATTCATCGACCGTGTCTTTGGGAAAGCCGACGCGCGCTCGGATGTGGTTGAACTCGGATCCGGGGAACCTGGCCTTCATCCTCTCGGCGCACATCCTCTGGTGCTGGCTCGTGATCCCGTCCCAATAGTGGCTGATCAGAAGAGGCGTGGAACCGCTAGCGAAAAGATCGAGCGCTCCGATGAAGCTGTCGAGTCCTCCAGAGAAGAGGCAGACACTGTCGGGGTTCGCGGTTCGCAGGTTTTCCGTCGCCGGAACAAGAACGTCCCTGGAAGGAGGGCGCGACCGGAACTGCATGGCCCACTTGTCACCGGTGAGGAAGTTCAGCGTTTTCTGAAGAAGCGACGATTGCGACTGCCACAACGTAGGATCGGCAACTGGTACGCAGATCTCGATTTCGCGCGTCCACCCGTCCTGAGCGAGGGCTTCGCGGGAAATGCGAGTGTCCGCAGCCAACACGGTGGCCGCAACAAGAGCTAAGTCGATCGCCCGTTCACCAGGTACGAGGCCTAAGACATTGAGCTGCTCTAGTGCTTGGCCGAGGCCGAAATCCAAACGCTCGTACGAGTCGATGAAGTTGATCTCGGTGACATGAGCGTCAGCGCGTCCTGGTTCGACAGTTTCCGTATCGGACACCCCGAGTCTCGCCACGATGGAATTTGAGCTCATGTCGCATCCTCTCCGGCATCGGCGATCAATGAAAAGGCAGCCTCGTAAATTTCGTTCGAACGCTGCTCCACGTCGTGGCTATTCAACGCCTCCAGTCCAGTTAGCAGCCCTGACAGATGAACCCGACAGCATCCTTCGATGAAGTCATGGAGCTGCTCATGAGCTTGCTCGACCGTGGCGATGTCGGCTGGTAGCGTGATGCCGCGTGCTCCTATGTCGGCAATCACCCGGCCCTCAATCGACAGAGCGATGAAGTCCAGGAAGAACTCACGAAGTTGCTCCGGGGCCAGTTGTGCGAAGGCTGTCGGTGCATCACGATCCAAATTTCCGATCGCTTCCAGCATCGCCTGCCGAGAGATGGCTTCGTCGATGGCTCCGCCGGGCGGGCAGAGGAACTCAAGCATCGCGAGGAAAACCTCTGATGCTGGTTGATTGGCCATGCTCTCGAGATCAAGTTGGCGCAGCGTTTCGGCTGGTCCAACCGACTGGAAATCCCTGACCACTCCGAGCAGTCTCGCTCCCGAAGCACGAGATGCCCCCATGCGTTGCGCAGCACGTCTCGGACCTCCAGCGCCCCCGCCCCCGCGCGAGCCGCCTCCGCCTCCACTGCCGCCCCCAACGTAGGCTGAAAGGGCTGTACCAAGCGCGCTCGAACTGCCGTTTTTTGAGAAGCGCGTGAACGCGTTTCGAGCGGCAGCAAACCCCCCTGCCGGCGCCGGCCCGCCATCGGGGGGCGTTGGCGACGCGCCATCGCCAGAACCGTCGTGGTCGCCGTCCCCGCCATCAGCAGGTCCACCGCCGCCTGCGTCGAGCCAAGTAGGTACGAGGCCGTTCGGAGGCCCGCCATATCCTTTTGATGTTCCCACTGCTCCCTCCCTCTATTTCTTGGCGATTGACCCCATAGCCTTCGCGCCTCTTTTCAGGATTGCGTTGTCATCTTGCTCGGACCACCCGGCGACAACATTTTTTGCCTCGCTCTGCAAGGCTTGCTCTTTCAGCGTCGAAATCATTGCTATAGGCCAAACTCCCACCTTGCTGATGTCGAGCGCCTTCGCGAAATCCAACAACCTGCGCCCCATCTCCGGACTGTGCTCCGCGAGCACCATGAGCCCCTGTACACCCTTAGGTTCGGTCTTCAGGTCTTCCGTCTCCAGCACTTGATCGCTGACTGCACCAAAGACTTCGTCGAGCTCCTGAGGCAGGAGCTTGGCTACTTCTGCCGTGGCCCCTCTTGCTACGAGCTTTCCGCCCATAAGCCGCTCAACGACGTTCTCAAGGTGGGCGGAGTTTGTGAACCCGCCAATGGTGCCGCGCTTGTCGCGTGTCACGAAAACGTAGGGTCGCAGATCTACTTCGGTGAGCGCTGGATCCATGGAAGCCCAGCCGCGGATCCATTCATTCTTCTGCCAGTCGGCAACCTCTTGTGCCAACACCTCGGCGGCCTCGGTCTTGGCGCTCCCCTTCTTGCCTCCAGCGTCTACTGCTGCCTCCCCTGCAACGGGCTTCTTTAAGCTGCTTTCGAGCTGTGCAAGTACCGCGGGCTTACCTGATTCCCCTGCGGCAAGCTGCGCCAGCTGCTTGTAGAAGTCGGGATAGAACCGCTCCGCCAGCATGATCTTGCCAAGTACCGGCAACTTGATGTCCGCCCCGAATCCACGCTCGTGCGCGATCGCTTGCCGCAACATCATCGTGTTCAGAAAGCGCTTTATTTGCCGCGGATTCCCGTGTGTCCCCTCCGTCAAAATCCTTGTCAGCACGGAACTGATGGCGTGGGCTTGTCGGATCTCTTCTGGAAGCGGGGTGCCGACAGCGTCTTGAAGCTGCCGCATGTCCAGTCCTCTACTCTGCCAAGGCCTTTTCATGTCTTCGCGTGCAGCAGTCAAAAGCTTCGTGAAGCGTTCGTCGCCCCGTGGGAGAGCCAACTCTGCCAGCAAAAGGGTGATGTACGTCCGTGTCTCTGCGAGCCCCAGGGCTGGCACGCGGAAGGGAACCTGGATGAGTTTCTCAAGGTAGTTCCTTGCGTAACTCAGGGGCCCGCTGCTTGGCGGCAGATCAGGGAAGTGTTCCCTGACTGCGTACTCGATCATGACTTCGTCAGCGCCGATGACAAACGCTGTGCGCTCCACCATCAAGAACAGCCTGATCGCTTCCAGCGTTGCGATGGCAGTCTTCGGCAGGCAGCGGTCAAGATCATCAATGATCACTACAAGCCGGTCCAGATCGGCGGCCTCGAGCAGTTCGCTGAACTCCTTCCGAAATTCGTGGATGTGCTCCGGTAAACGTTCCGTGTCTTCCGGTGCCGCCTTCAGGAACTGCTGGGCTTCCGAAGCGAAGCTTTTCAAGTCCTCGACAGACACATGATCCTGAGGCTTCGCGACAAACGCCTTGACCGCCGCCACGACGTCTTGCAACTGACCAGCTGTTGGTATGCCTGTCGCAGCGGTGAACGCCATTCCTCCCGCCTTCCTCGCCAGCTTCAACCAGTCGACCCGCCGCAAGACCTTCTTCGCAGCTTCCGCGACCTTGGTCGAGGTTGGTCGCGAACGCCGCAGCTCGTCGACGATCGTCTCGATCACGACAGTCTTTGCGTCTTCGAAGCCCTCAAAGGTCCAGCCGTTGAACCACAGGCAAAGAACTCTGTCCTTCCCTTTGAAGGCAGACTCAGTCATCTTGAGAACACTGGACTTCCCGGCACCCCAGTCTCCATGGACCCCAATCGTCACTGGAGCATTTGGCGTTTCATTGATGAAACGCACTACTGTGCGGGCGATGGCTTCGTAATGCAGCAGGTCAGTGGCGGTTTCCTGGTCGTTCAGAAACATGACATCCTCCAATTTGATTTTTTAGGCATCGCACACTGAGTCCACTTTATAGATGTGTTCTAGCTCCGACGAAACACGTGCATCAGGTACTTCATAAGCGAGCAGCTTCGAACAATTCAGCGGCCGTCATTTTCATAGCTGACGTCATGCGGAGTATGGAAACGACACCTGGGTTCTGGAAACCACGCTCAATGCTGCTCAGATAAGAGCGATCAATCGCCGATAGATGGGCCAACTCCTCTTGGGAGATGCCGCGTTTGAGTCGAGCTGCGCGAATGGCTGCGCCCAAGGCAATCAAAGTTGGATCGAGGGCGTGACGTGGCGAAGCTGCAGGCATCCGCCATGGTTGTCTTATGATGGCAATTACACCACGGACGATCTTCCACATCCACGAGCCAAGACGGACGTCGGAGGACAAGACTTCATAGGGTTCAAAGTCAAATGTCAGAGACCGCGGCAATCGCAGCTATTCCTCCGAAAGCAACGTTAGATCAAACAGTGCCGGCAAGCTCATATGCCGGTTGGTTGGCAGCCCCATGGAGTTGGGCATGCGTCCTGATGGTGAGCTTCTCCGAGCGCAGGACTAACGACGAAGATCGAGTGCTGCTAGTGGCGCCCAGTCTCAGAGGCTTGGAGTTGCTGGGAGAGATCGATGCGAAGATCGATTCGATGTCATTGGTCTTCCCGCCAGATAGTCCAAGCAGCGTTCCTCAGCTCGAAATCGTTCGCCGTGTGGCAAGCTGGAGGGATGCCCATTTGCCCGGCTCCGAGCGAATCGCAATGCACTGCGTCTCCGGACGGATCTTCCTCGTTGGAGAGTCGGAACCAGAGGAGGTCGATGAAAGGATCTATTGGTCCTCGGGCGCGAAGTGCATCTTCGAAAAGGAAGAACCAGAGTCGTTGAAGAACTGATGGGCTCAGCTACGCAGTTGAACGCAGAGGGTAGCCAACAATGAGTTCAGATCCAAGAAGCAACGCACCGGTAGTTTTGGCTCTGCCCGGAGGCGAGGCGCCTGTGCTGAACGTCAAGCTTCACGAGCGACTGATGCGTACAGGCGCGATTCGGCCGTCTACGCTTGAATCGGCTTTCGCAGCACTCCAGCGCCTGCGAACACCGAAGCAGGGGGACGAGGACGCTACAACGCGTCCCGAGCGCTCAGTGCCGTTTCCCGACGCTCGCAGACTGCGGCGCTGATCCCCGCATCGAGTTCGATCTCGCGGCCACAACTTTGCGGGAAATTGCGGCCGATTTCCGCAATTGCGGAGTTCACCCGCAATCGAGCAACGCTTGCACTCCGTCGGCCCTACCCGTTCCGGTCTGGGCTATGAAAGTGCCTGGCGAAGTAGTCGATCACCTGATCTGCCTGCGTTCCAGCGCGAAATTTCCGTTGAGCCTCGAAGTCGACCGATGGGACCAGATGAATGAACTGATCGGCCCCATAGGCTTCCAGCACAGCATTGCCATCGATCCCAGCCTCACGTCGCCCCGTGATCATCTTGGCTGCCTCGATGGTCGCGCCAATCATGACATCAGCGATCTGCACCGCTGGACTAGACACTGAGTCGACCTGCGTCACGGACTGCAGCTTGAGCGGGAACTTGATTCGGGCGATTTCCGACTGCTGAAACTCTGCCGCTTGGTCGTGGTCGATGTAGCGCTGAAGGAGGTCGTGATACGTCAGCAGGTTCTTCGAGCGGTCATGCTCGACGCGATACGGACCACTTGCCAACTCTTCCATGCGAGAAATGAGGGACTGGAGGACAACAAGCGCTGCATCCGTAGTGACTCCGGGCGTTGCAATTGCACTCAAGCAGTCCGGGTCCGCATATTGCGCCAAGGGTCCAAGAGCCTCGGGAAGCTCCTGCCAGTTTGTCTTGCGTGCTGCATTGACCAGGTCTTGGAGGCTTGCTGGTGTCTTCTCCTTCATGGCCCGCTGGAAAGAGGCTAGCAGGTCTTCAAAAGCATCTCGCCCCAGCACCTTCGGACCGACGTAGTACAGAAGAGAGGCAAGACCGTAGTTCTGCCCATCCTCGTAAAAGTTCAGACCGCGCTCGTAGTAGAACGGCTCGACCCCGTAGTCCAGCAGCATGAGAAGCAGCAGATAGCGCTTGTCACAGACATACGAGACACACTTGAACCCATCAAGCACATCACGTTGGAGCGCGAGGATCCGCGGGTGATTGCTCGAGCGGCGTGTCAGGGAACTGTACTTGAGCTCATCCGCTTGCAGCCGGGGGAAGTGCTCCTTGATGAGTCTGGCCGCGTCGTCGTCGCTGATGGCGATCGCGGTAGCCCCCTGGAAGGCCTGATCGGCGTTCAGCAGATCGAATCCCGTATAACCGCTTTCGTCAATGCGGAAGCATTCCATGTTGGCCTCTAGACGGTATGGTCGATGGTCCGGAACTTCAAATTTCTCACTCAGTATGAAGCAATTCGCCAAGCCCAAGTGCCTCTACGTGATCGGAAACGGATTTGATCTGTGGCACGACATCCCTTCCAAATTTAGCGACTTCAAGAGTTACGTCTCGGAAAACGCGCCTGAGGTATTTGAAGAGGTTGAGACCTACCTACCCGCGGGCGACGAATGGAATCAACTTGAGCAAGCGCTTGCAGAGATGGATGTTGAGGCGCTGATCGACAATCTTGGCCATTTCATGGCCTCATATGGTGCCGACGACTGGAGTGATTCGGGACACCATGATTTTCAATATGAGGTGGACAATTGTGTAGAGCGTCTGTCTACAGGTCTAAAGCATCAGTTTGCAAACTGGATCAGGGGGATACCCATACCCAACCATCTTGAGGTGGAGCGACGGCTAAAGACGCTTGATCCCGAAGCGTACTACCTGACCTTCAACTACACCCCGACCTTGCAATCGGTTTATGGCATCGACTCTCGTAGGGTGTGCTTCATTCACGGCAACGCCGCCGTTAAAGATGAAGAGCTGATTCTCGGTCACGCATGGAGCCCAACCGTCCGCCCTTCGCTCAACAATCGTGAAGACGTTGAGGAAATGGATGTGCGGATGTATGAGGCCAATGAGATCATTGACGGATATTTCTCGAGCACCTTTAAGCGCTCTGCTGAACTCATTCAGAAGCATGCCCACTTCTTCGATCAGCTTTCTGATGTTGAACAGGTGGTCGTCCTTGGGCACTCTCTATCTGAAGTCGATTCAGAATACTTCGCAGCCTTGTTAAAAGTCCCATCACTAACGGCCGCCGGCTGGATAGTTGCGTGCCGAAGTCTCTCGGCATGGCCCGATAAGCTGATTGACCTGCAGCGTCTCGGAATCCCAACGCAGAGAACGACTGCTGTCATATGGGACAGCCTCTAATGCGGGTATCAAGGTCGCATGCCTATTGCTCTAACAATTTGGATTGCTTCTCATAATCCATATCGTAGGTTGCAGATTCATCAAACATCGATACATCACTCCACTCATATCGCACTCGAGCTACGCCAATAGCTCGACTGGACCCGGCGACCCAGTCAGCGTGAGCAGGATTGAATGCAACTAAGTTGTCGCCGTCGCCGACGGTGCTCCGAAACAGCACGCCGTCAAAACCTAAGCGTCTGAAGATCTCGGCGAGGAATTGCGTGAGCGTGTAAGCACTTCGATTGCTAGGCGGTGCAGCTGTGGCAAAGATTTTCTCCATCGCAATAATGAATTCCAGCATTTCAAGCTGAGAGTCGCTGCGCCAAAGCTTTGTGAGATCGTGTGTGCGCAGATCTACTACGCGTAGATCCTTGTTCACCTCAAACATGCCAACAGACACGAGCTCGCCTGGGTGAGGGCGTATCTCCGCTGCAGCTGTCTCTGAATTTGAAGCGAGATAGAGGTATGAAACACCGGGGCGATTTACGCGACCAGCAGTGGCCACCCCCACAGGCGGAGCACCGATGGCTTTATCTTTGTGCGGCTCGAAGAAATACTGCGGAGGTGCACCTATTTCGTGAAAATCGGCTGCCCTGCGCTTGGCTCCCATCCTTGCTCTATGCCATTGAGAGCCGGCACTGACCGATCCGGACATATAGGCAACGATTGGTCGAATGATCGCTTCATATTCATCCTCCACCAGAAAATAGTTTGTGTCTGCAAGCTTTCTTTTCGCAGACTGAAGGATATGACTCTCCCCCGCCGCAACTGGAGTGTGAGGATAATGGCCGTAGATGTCTCGCCCATACGCCGTGAAAACCTCAACCTGCATCTGGCGATCATTGACGTCATCCAAAAATGACAAGATCACGTCTTCTCTATCGACGTCCGACTGGGCTGGGTTTATTCGTAGAAGGGGATTGGGGTCAATGGAGAACAGTCCTTCCAGACTCCCGTCTCCAAGTTTGGAGTGGTATTGCCATTCGCCAAAGTGATAGCGAATGAGAGCCTTTATCGCGAGCAGGAAATCATCAGTACCTGTTCCGGCGCACTTCACCTTGGTTGCCCCACACAGGCTGCACGTCGCGATCTCTCCCTGGCGAACCACAAGATCCTTCAGAAGCGGAGCAACACAACAGTCGTAGCAGACGTAGTGGTGGTTCTCAATTGGTGCGGCCTGTTTGATCACTACGACTCCTCTCCCTTTGGCTTTGTAGGTCTTACGAGCATAGCCAGAGTCTGTGCCAGCCCCAGGCCGGTGAGCAGTGGATGGGCCGTCTTTGGTGATCACCCTGCTCAACGTGAAGATGCCGAGACGCGGCAAGAAGTGTCAACAACTTGGCTAGAATTGGTCTACTTGTTGACAGTGCGCGAATCAGCCATGTGTACAAACCGCATTCACTCACTCACTCGGTGGGTTGTTTACAAAAAAAGGTCGTCATAACCCTTCTGATCGCGCTCAGTCCCGGGCGCTGGCGATCACGCCACCGCCCAGGCAGATGTCGCCGTCGTACAGCACGGCCGATTGCCCCGGCGTGACCGCCCACTGCGGCGCGCCGAATTCCAGCGTGAATGCGCCATTGGCGCCCGCCGCCAGCGCGCAGGGCGCGTCTGCCTGGCGGTAGCGCGTCTTGCTGGCATAAGAGCCCGGCGCTGGCGCCTGGCCCGCCGTCCAGCTGGCGTCGTCGGCCTCCAGCATGTGCGACAGCAGCCAGGGATGCTCGTGCCCCTGCACCACCCACAGCGTGTTGCTCGCCATGTCCTTGCGCGCGACGAACCAGGGCGCATGCTCGCCGCCGCCGCGCGGCGCCCCCTTCTCCTTCAAGCCGCCGATGCCCAGCCCCTGGCGCTGGCCCAGCGTGTAGAACGACAGGCCCTGGTGCTGACCGAGCACGCGGCCGCGCGCATCCTTGATCGGGCCAGGCTCCTTGGCGATGTAGCGGTTCAGGAAATCGCGGAACGGCCGCTCGCCGATGAAGCAGATGCCGGTGGAGTCCTTCTTCTTCGCATTCGGCAGGCCGATCTCGGCGGCCAGCCGGCGCACCTCGGTCTTGTGCAGTTCGCCGACCGGGAACAGCGTCCTGGCCAGCTGCGCCTGCGTCAGGCGGTGCAGGAAGTAACTCTGGTCCTTGGACGGGTCCAGGCCCTTGAGCAGTTCGAAGCGCCCGTCGCGTTCACGCACGCGCGCATAGTGGCCGGTCGCGATCTTCTCGGCGCCCAAGCGCATCGCGTGGTCCAGGAAGGCCTTGAACTTGATCTCGGCATTGCACAGCACGTCCGGATTGGGCGTGCGGCCGGCCTGGTACTCGCGCAGGAACTCGGCGAACACGCGGTCCTTGTACTCGGCCGCAAAGTTCACATGCTCGATCTCGATGCCGACCACGTCGGCCACGGCCGCGGCATCGACGAAGTCGACATTGGACGAGCAATACTCGGAGTCGTCGTCGTCCTCCCAGTTCTTCATGAAGATGCCCACCACCTCGTACCCTTGCTGCTTGAGCAGCCAGGCAGTGACCGAGGAATCCACCCCACCGCTCAATCCGACGACCACACGTTGCTTGCCCATGCGGCGATTTTAGGAAGCGCCTCCCAACCCGCGTGCGCGGACGGGTTCAGTCGAACACGGACGGATCGGTGTGCAGCAGCGCCAGCGGATGGCGTTGGCCTGCCAGGTGGTCCTCGATGCAGCGCAGCAGCAAGGGGCTGCGGTGTCGCTCCCGGCTGGCCCGCACCTCCTCGGGCGTCAGCCAGAGCGTGCGCACAATGCCGGCGTCCAGATTCCGCCCGACGACCTGCGGTCCCAGTTCACCACAGAAGGCAAAGCGCAGGTAGCTGATCTCTTCGCCGATGGCGGGGCGCACGAAGCGCGACAGGTAGATGCCCACCAGTGCGGTCGGCGTGAAGGTGTGCGTGGTCTCTTCCAGCGCCTCGCGCGCGCAGGCCGCGGCCAGGGCCTCGCCCGGCTCCAGATGGCCGGCTGGATTGTTCAGGCGCAAGCCCTCCGGCGTGTGCTCTTCCACCAGCAGGTAGCGTCCCTCGCGTTCGATCACGGCGGCCACGGTGACACTGGGTTTGAAGCGTTCGGACATGGCGCCAGTGTAGGCCGCGGCACGCCCGTAAGCCCGGCGAACTCGGGTAAGCTCCGCCCGCACCAGAGACAACGACAACGCGAGGGAAGGAGCACCCATGCAGATCGGAGTGCCCGCCGACAGACCGGCCGGCAAAACAGGCGCAGCAGCCACCCCGGGGGCCGTACTGCGGCATGTCGCGCGACGTGGCCCTGGCATGGCGGCCAGCGCCGCAGCCTCCGCCCCAGGCGCAGCATGGCATCCCAGCTGAGTCCAGCCTGCGCGGCAAGGACGCCGCGCAACCGGCCCACCTAGCCATCCCGGCACCACCGCCAACCGGGCGCGCCCACCGGCCACGCATGCGCCGTGCCCGCACCACCAGAACAACGTCAGGAGGTCTTCCATGCAAACCCCTTCCACCCAACCGCCGCAGCGCATCGGCGTCCCCCGCGAGGTGTTCCCGGGCGAGAAACGCGTGGCCACCGTGCCCGAGGTCGTCGAGAAGCTGATCAAGCTCGGCTTCGCGGTGTCGGTGCAGTCCGGCGCGGGCGAGGCCGCCAACTGCAGCGACGAGGCCTACCGCGCCGCTGGCGCCGAGATCGTGGCCGACGCGGCCGTCCTCTGGCGCACGGCGGACATCGTGTTCAAGGTGCGCCCGCCCACACCCGAAGAAGTGGAACTGATGCGCGAGGGCGGCACGCTCATCGACTTCATCTGGCCCGCGCAGAACCCCGATCTGATGCAGCAGCTCGCCGCCAAGGGCGCGACCGTGCTGGCCATCGACTGCCTGCCGCGCACGCTCTCGCGCGCGCAGAAGATGGATGCACTGACCTCGATGGCCGGCGTGTCCGGGTACCGCGCGGTGATCGAGGCGGCCAACGCCTTCGGCCGCTACTTCGCCGGCCAGATCACGGCGGCCGGCAAGGTGCCGCCGGCCAAGGTCTTCATCGCCGGCGCGGGCGTGGCCGGCCTGTCGGCCATCGGCACGGCGGCCAGCCTGGGTGCCATCGTGCGCGCCAACGACACGCGCGCCGAGGTGGCCGACCAGGTCACCTCGCTGGGCGGCGAGTTCGTGAAGGTGGACTACGAGGAAGAAGGCTCGGGTGGCGGCGGCTACGCCAAGGTCATGAGCGAGGGCTTCCAGGCCGCGCAGCGCGCCATGTACGCCAAACAGGCCAAGGAAGTCGACATCGTCATCACCACCGCGCTGATCCCCGGAAAGCCGGCGCCCAAGCTGATCACGGCCGAGATGGTGCAGAGCATGAAGCCGGGCAGCGTGATCGTGGACATGGCGGCCGAACAGGGCGGCAACTGCGAACTCACGGTGCCCGGCGAGGCCGTGGTGCGCCACGGCGTGACCATCGTGGGTTACACCGACCTGGCCTCGCGCCTGGCCAAGCAGTCGTCCACGCTGTATGCCACCAACCTGCTGCGCCTGACCGAGGAGCTGTGCAAGGCCAAGGACGGCGTGGCCGTGGTGAACATGGAGGACGACGCGATCCGTGGCCTCACCGTGGTCAAGGAGGGTGCCATCACCTGGCCCGCGCCACCGCTTGCCCAGGTGGCCAAGCCGCCGGCCGCCGCCAAGCCGGCCGCTGCACCCGCCGCCAAGAAGAGCGGCCACGGCCATGGCAGCAGCGGCCCGCTGCCCGCCAGGACGCTGGCCACCGTCTTCGCCATCGCCGCGCTGGCGTTCTGGTTCATCGGCAGCTTCGCCCCAGCCGCCTTCCTGGGCCACTTCACGGTCTTCGTGCTGGCCTGCTTCATCGGCTACATGGTGGTCTGGAACGTGACGCCGGCGCTGCACACGCCTCTCATGAGCGTGACCAACGCCATCTCCAGCATCATCGCCATCGGGGCGCTGGTGCAGATCGCGCCGCCCGATGCGACCGCTGGCGGCCGCACCGACGAGTTGATCCGCTGGCTGGCCTTCGCGGCCACCGTGCTCACGGCGGTGAACATGTTCGGTGGCTTCGCCGTGACGCGCCGCATGCTGGCCATGTTCCAGAAATAAGAAGAACGACAAGAGAGAACGACACCATGTCCCAAAGTCTCGCCACGGTGGCCTACCTGGGCGCCGCCATCCTGTTCATCCTGAGCCTGGGGGGTCTGTCCAACCCCGAGACCTCGCGCCGCGGCAACCTGTTCGGCATCATCGGCATGGCGTTGGCCGTGCTGGCCACGGTGTTCGGGCCGCGCGTGAGTTCCAGCGGCATCGCCTGGATCGTGATCGCGCTCGTGATCGGCGGCGGCGTCGGCCTGTACGCGGCCAAGGTCGTCAAGATGACGCAGATGCCCGAGCTGGTCGCGCTCATGCACAGCCTGGTGGGCCTGGCGGCCTGCCTGGTGGGCTTTGCCAGCTACGTCGACACCTCCACCCCCTACCAGGGCGCCGAGAAGGTCATCCACGAGGTGGAGATCTACATCGGCATCCTGATCGGCGCCGTGACCTTCTCCGGCTCGCTGATCGCCTTTGGCAAGCTCAACGGCAAGATCGGCGGCAAGCCGCTGCTGCTGCCTGCGCGGCATTGGCTCAACCTGGCCGCGCTGCTGATCGTGGTCTGGCTCGGCCGCGTGTTCATCCATGCCGACAGCGTGGGCGGCGGCATGCTGCCTCTGCTCGTGATGACCGCCATCGCCCTGCTCTTCGGCGTGCACATGGTGATGGCCATCGGCGGTGCCGACATGCCCGTGGTGGTCTCCATGCTCAACAGCTACTCGGGCTGGGCCGCCGCGGCCACCGGCTTCATGCTATCCAACGACCTGCTGATCGTCACGGGTGCGCTGGTGGGCTCCTCGGGTGCCATCCTGTCCTACATCATGTGCCAGGCCATGAACCGCAATTTCATCAGCGTGATCGCGGGTGGTTTCGGCTCCGGCGCCCCGGCCAAGAAGAGCGGTGATGCCGCTGCGGCCGAGCCGCAGGGCGAGGCGATGCCCATCACGGCAGCGGAAACCGCCGAACTGCTGCGCGATGCCAAGAACGTGGTCATCGTGCCCGGCTACGGCATGGCCGTGGCCCAGGCCCAGCACACGGTCAACGAGATCACCCGCACGCTGCGCGACAAGGGTGTGAACGTGCGCTTCGCCATCCATCCCGTGGCCGGCCGCATGCCAGGCCACATGAACGTGCTGCTGGCCGAGGCCAAGGTGCCCTACGACATCGTGATGGAGATGGACGAGATCAACGAAGACTTCCCGGACACGGATGTCGCCATGGTCATTGGCGCCAACGACATCGTGAACCCGGCCGCGCAGGACGATCCGGCCAGCCCGATCGCCGGCATGCCGGTGCTGGAAGTGTGGAAGGCCAGGCATTCCATCGTGATGAAACGCTCCATGGCCTCGGGCTATGCCGGCGTGGACAACCCCTTGTTCTACAAGGACAACAACCGCATGCTGTTCGGCGATGCGAAGAAGATGCTGGACGAGGTGCTGGGCGCGTTGAAAGCCTGAGCCGAGAACGAAGGAGATCCCATGACCGAGCGCATCTGGCTGCAGAGCTATCCAGCGGGCGTGCCCAGCGACATCGACCCGGGCGAGTACAACTCGCTGGTCGCCCTGATGGAGGAGAGCTTCTCCAAGTTCGCCGACCGCACGGCCTACAGCTTCATGGGCCGCGATGTCAGCTACGCCGAAACCGACCGGCTCAGCGGCCGGCTCGCCGCCCACCTGCAAAGCCTGGGCCTGGCGCGCGGCGACCGCGTCGCCGTGATGATGCCCAACGTGCCGCAGTACCCGGTGACCGTGGCAGCCATCCTGCGCGCCGGCTACGTGCTCGTGAACGTCAACCCGCTGTACACCCCGCGCGAGCTCGAGCATCAGCTCAAGGACTCCGGCGCCAAGGCCATCGTCATCATCGAGAACTTCGCTGCCACGCTGGCGCAGTGCATCCAGGCCACGCCCGTGCGCCATGTGGTGCTGTGCGCCATGGGCGACCAGTTGGGCCTGCTCAAGGGCGCGCTCGTGAACTACGTGGTGCGCAAGGTCAAGAAGATGGTGCCACCGTTCACGCTGCCGGGCGCGGTGCGCTTCAACGACGCGATCGCGCGCGGCGCGCGCGCGCAGTTCACCAAGCCGCAGATCGGCCCCGACGACGTGGCCGCGCTGCAGTACACGGGCGGCACCACCGGCGTGAGCAAGGGCGCCATGCTGCTGCACCGCAACGTCATCGCCAACGTGCTGCAGTCCGAGGCCTGGAACCAGCCCGTCATGGACCGCGTGCCCAAAGGCGAGCAGTCCACCTCGGTCTGCGCGCTGCCGCTGTACCACATCTTCGCGTTCACCGTGGGCATGATGCTCACCATGCGCACGGGCGGCAAGCTGGTGCTGATCCCCAACCCGCGCGACCTGCCGGCCGTGCTCAAGGAATTGTCCAAGCACCGCATCCACAGCTTTCCCGCCGTCAACACGCTGTTCAACGGCCTGGCCAACCACCCCGACTTCGGCACCGTGGACTGGAGCCACCTGAAGGTCTCCGTGGGCGGCGGCATGGCCGTGCAGAGCGCCGTGGCCAAGCTCTGGCTCGACAAGACCGGCTGCCCGATCTGCGAGGGCTACGGCCTGTCGGAAACCTCGCCTTCGGCCAGCTGCAACCCGACCACCAGCAAGGAGTTCTCCGGCACCATCGGCGTGCCGCTGCCCAGCACCTGGTTCAAGCTGGTCGACGACGAAGACCGCGAGGTGGCCGCAGGCCAGCCCGGCGAGATCGCGATCAAGGGCCCGCAGGTCATGGCCGGCTACTGGCAGCGCCCGGACGAGACCGCCAAGGTCATGACCGCCGACGGCTACTTCAAGACCGGCGACGTCGGCACCGTGGACGAACGCGGCTTCTTCCGCATCATCGACCGCAAGAAGGACATGATCCTGATCAGCGGCTTCAACGTCTACCCGAACGAGATCGAGGACGTGGTGGCCCAGCTCGACGGCGTGCTCGAGGTGGCCTGCGTGGGTGTACCCGACGACAAAACCGGCGAGGCCGTCAAGCTGGTGCTGGTGCGCAAGGATCCCGCGCTCAGCGAGGAGGCCGTGCGGACCTATTGCCGCGCCAACCTGACCGGCTACAAGCAGCCGCGCGTGATCGAGTTTCGGACCGAACTGCCCAAAACGCCGGTGGGCAAGATCCTGCGCCGCCAGTTGCGCGACCAGCCAGCATGAAGACGGCCATCGTCAGCGCCATGCGCGAGGAGCTGGCCGCCGTGCTGGCCCTGCTGCCAGACGAGCAGTGCGAGCGCGTGGCCGGGCGCGAGTTCTGGGTCGGCCACCTGCACGGGCAGGAGGTGGTGGCGGTGCTGGCGCGCATCGGCAAGGTGGCGGCGGCCACCACTGCCACGCTGCTGGCCGAGCGCTTCCGCGTCGACCGCGTGGTGTTCACGGGCGTGGCCGGCGGCATCGGCGCGGGCGTGAACGTAGGCGACGCGGTCGTCGCCGATGCCTTCCTGCAGCATGACATGGATGCCTCCCCGCTGTTCCCGCGGCACGAGGTGCCGCTCTACGGCATGAGCCGCTTCGAAGCCGATCCCGCGCTGCGCGCGGCGCTGTTGCAGGCGACCCGCCAGGCCCTGCCGCAGGCCCGGGTGCACGAGGGGCTGATCGTCAGCGGCGACCGCTTCGTCAGCAGCACGGCCGAAGTGCGCGCCTTGCGCGCCGCCCTGCCCGATGTGCTGGCCGTGGAGATGGAAGGCGCCGCCTTCGCGCAGGTCTGCCACGACTTCGACCTGCCGTTCGCAGCCGTGCGAACCATCTCGGACCGTGCCGACGAGGCCGCGCACGGCGACTTCCTGCAGTTCGTGCGCACGGTGGCCAGCCCCGCCTCGGCGGCCATCGTGCAGGCCTTGCTCGCGTCTACTTGAGCCAGCCGCGGCGGCGGAAGTACAGCATGGGCACCAGCGCGCTGGCCGCCATCAGCCCCAGCGCATAGGGATAGCCCATGGACCAGTCCAGCTCGGGCATGAACTTGAAGTTCATGCCGTAGATGCTGGCGATCAGCGTGGGCGGCAGCAGGGCCACGCTGGCCACCGAGAAGATCTTGATGATTTTGTTCTGGTTGATGTTGATGAAGCCGACCGTCGCGTCCATCAGGAAGTTGATTTTGTCGAACAGGAAGGCCGTGTGGCTGTCCAGCGATTCGATGTCGCGCAGGATCTGGCGCGCCTCCTCGAACTGCTCGGCATTGAGCATGCGGCTGCGCATCATGAAGCTGACCGCGCGTCGCGTGTCCATGGCATTGCGGCGGATGCGGCCATTCAAGTCTTCCTGGCGTGCGATCAGGCCCAACACCTCGCCGGCGATCTCGTCGCTGACATCGCCCTTGAGCACCAGCGTGCCGGCCTTTTCCAGTTCGTCGTAGACGCCTTCCAGCGTGTCGGCCGAGTACTCCGCATCGGCATCGAACAGCTTGAGCAGCACCTCCTTGGCGTCTTCGATCAGGCCAGGCGCGCGGCGGGCGCGCATGCGCAGCAGGCGGAACACCGGCACGTCTTCGTCGTGGATCGAGAACAGCACGCCGCGGCTCTTGAGCTCGGCGTTGTGCTGGTTCAGGATGAAGGCCACGCGCACGTGGCGCGGGTCGTCCGGATCGGCGATCAGGAAGTCGCTGCGCACATGCAGGTCGCCGTTGTCTTCCTCGTAGAAGCGCGCCGATTCCTCGATGTCCTCGTCCGTCACGTCTTCGGGGATCGACAGGCCGTAGTACTGCTTGACCCAGCGCTTCTCCTCCAGTGTGGGCGACTCCAGGTCGACCCAGATCGGCTGAAACTGCGAGAGTTCTTCGAGCGAATCGATTTCTTCCTGGACCAGCCGCCCGTTGGCCAGGGTGAAGATGTTGAGCATGGGGAATCCCCTGTGGTGTTCTCGGGCCCACGCCAAGGCGGATGGGGGGTGCTTTTCGGCCTTTGCGCCAGGTACTGGAGGCAGCGCCGACGCCAGGCTTTCACGCGGTGGGCTCCGTACGGGAAGCCCGAAATTATGGCACCACCAAACCCATGTAACCTTGTCCAACCCGCCTTGCATTTCAGGTCTGTCGCGCGCATAGTGAATCGCCCGTCAACCATGAACTGCAAAGGAGGCTCCATGAATTTGACGATCAGCGGTCACCACCTCGAAGTGACTCCCGCACTGCGCAGCTATGTCATCAACAAGCTCGATCGCATCACGCGGCACTTCGACCAAGTGGTCGATGTCAAGGTCCTGTTGACCGTGGAAAAGCAGAAGGAAAAGCAGAATCGGCAACGCGCCGAATGCAACATCCACGTGAAGGGCAATGACATGTTTGCGGAGAGTGCACACGCTGATCTCTATGCGGCCGTCGACGAACTGGTGGACAAGCTGGACCGCCAGGTGGTGCGACACAAGGACCGTATCCAGCAACACCACCACGAGGCTCCCAAGCGTCTGATGTGACGCCCCAGGCGGTGCGCGCAGCGTGTCGCCCGCAACAGACAGAAACCGAGGCCGCCGAAATGGGCGGCCTTTTTGTTGCTGCACCGCAATGTGACGGCGTGCATAATCCGCCCTTCGTATGAACCGCCTAGCGTCCATCCTGCCTGCCGCGCAGGTCCTCGTCAGCGTCGATGCCACCAGCAAGAAGCGCGCGTTCGAAGAAGCCGGCCTGCTGTTCGAGAACCTGCACGCGCTGTCGCGCGCGCTGGTGACCGACAGTCTGTTCGCGCGCGAGCGCCTGGGCTCTACCGGTCTGGGCCACGGTGTGGCGATTCCGCACGGCCGCATCAAAGGCCTCAAGTCGCCGATGGCGGCGGTTCTGCAGCTGGCCCAGCCCATCGGTTTCGACGCACCGGATGAACAGCCGGTCAAGCTGCTGATCTTCCTGCTGGTGCCCGAGGCGGCCACCCAGAAACACCTGGAAATCCTGTCGGAAATCGCCGAGCTGCTGAGCGACGCGCCGCTGCGCGAGAGCTTGAAGAGCACGGCCGATGCCGCAGCGCTGCACGCGCTGATCGACGGCTGGCAATCGTCCCAGCTGGCCTGATCCGCCTGCCCGGCGACGCTGCGCGGCCATGAAGCCCAATGTCGTCAGCGCCGATGTCCTGTTCGAGGAGTTCCGCGCACTGCTGCGCTGGGAATGGGTCGCGGGGCTGGGCGCATCCGAACGCCGCTTCGACGAAGTCGCCGTGCGCGCTGCGCGTTCAGGCGCGGACCTCGTCGGCTACCTGAACTACATCCACCCCTACCGCGTGCAGATCCTGGGCGAGCGCGAGATCGCCTACCTGGTCAACGCCACGCCCGAGGATTGCGCGCGGCGCATCGCCCGCATCGTCACGCTGGAACCGCCGGTGCTGGTGCTGGCCGACGGCCAGCAGGCCCCGCAGGCACTGCTGTCCATGTGCGAGCGCGCGCAGATCCCGATGTTCGCGACCGAGGAGTCCTCGGCCTTCGTCATCGACGTGCTGCGCGCCTACCTGTCCAAGCACTTCGCCGACCGCACCACCATGCACGGCGTGTTCATGGACATTTTGGGCCTGGGCGTGATGATCACGGGCGAGTCGGGCCTGGGCAAGAGCGAGCTCGGGCTGGAATTGATCTCACGCGGCAACGGCCTGGTGGCGGATGACGCGGTCGATCTGTTCCGCATCAACCAGACCACCATCGAAGGGCGCTGCCCCGAACTGCTGCAAAACCTGCTGGAAGTGCGCGGCATCGGCCTCTTGGACATCCGCGGCATCTTTGGCGAGACCGCCGTGCGCCGCAAGATGCGGCTCAAGCTCATCGTGCACCTGGTCCGCCGCGAGACCATGGAGCGCGAGCACGAGCGCCTGCCCTACGAGCCGCTCACGCAGGACGTACTGGGCGTGGCCGTGCGCAAGGTCATCATCCAGGTGGTGGCCGGACGCAACATCGCCGTGCTCGTGGAAGCCGCCGTGCGCAACACCATCCTGCAACTGCGCGGCATCGACACCTACCAGGAATTCGTGGAGCGGCACCGCCGCGCCATGGAGGGCGACTGAGGCTGGCGCTTCAGGCCTTGGGCTGCTTGCCGCCGCACTCGGCGCACAGGCCGTACAGCGACATGGCATGGTCTTGCACCGTCCAGCCCTTGGCCTTGGCCACGATGGACTGGCGCTTCTCGATCTCGGCGTCGAAGAACTCCTCGACCTTGCCGCAGGAGGTGCAGACGAAATGGTCGTGGTGCCGGCCTTCGTTGAGTTCGTAGACGGCCTTGCCGGATTCGAAATGGCTGCGCGACAGGATGCCGGCCTGTTCGAACTGTGTCAGCACGCGGTAGACCGTGGCCAGGCCGATGTCCGAGCGCTCCATCAGCAGCACGCGGAACACATCTTCGGCCGTCATGTGGCGCAACTCACCCTTCTGGAAGATCTCCATGATCTTCAGCCGGGGCAGGGTGGCCTTCAGACCGGTGCTCTTGAGTTCGTCGATGTTGGCCATGCGCGCTATGGGTGTCTTGGTGGCAGCGCCCCCGCCGCGCCCGGACGGGCAACAGGGGCAAAAAGGGCCGCCGCTACAATCGCGCGATCATAGCGCCGCCGAGTCTCCATGCCCGCTTCCCGTACGATGCCCCTGCCCTTCGGCCTGCTGATGCTCTGCTGCGCCGCGCTCGCGGGGTGCAGCACGGTGACCGACGCCACCCGCCGCGCGGCCAATGCCATCGTGCCCTACAAGATCGAGATCGTGCAGGGCAACTTCGTCTCCAAAGAGCAGGTCGAGGCGCTCAAGCCGGGCATGTCGCGCGCCCAGGTGCGCGACGTGCTGGGCACGCCACTGCTGCAAAGCGTGTTCCACGCCGACCGCTGGGACTACGTGTTCACGATGAAGCGCCAGGGCACCGAGCCGCAGGCGCGCCAGCTCACGGTGTTCTTCAAGGACGACCTGCTCGCGCGCACCGAGGGCGACCCGATGCCCAGCGAGACCGAGTTCGTGGCCCTGCTCGGTGCCGAGCGCAAGGTCAAGGCCGTTCCGGTGCTCGAAGCCAGCGAAGACAAGCTCAAGCCCTTCGCACCGCGCGAGCCGGCCGCCCAGGCCACGCCGCAGCCGGTCGCACCGCTGCCCTCGTCCTACCCGCCGCTGGAAGCCCCGGCGCGCTGACCGCGCCGGCCTGCGGCGGCATCCGCATCCCTGCCCTGCCATTGCCATGACGCCAACTTCGACTTCTGTCCCGATCACGCACGCCGTGGCCATCGCGGGCGCTTCCGGCCGCATGGGCCGCACCCTGATCGAGGCCGTGCTGGCCTCGGGTGACTGCCGCCTGAGCGGCGCGCTCGATGTCGCCGCCAGTCCGGCCCTGGGCCAGGACGCTGCGGCCTTCCTTGGCAAACCGGTCGGCGTGGCGATCACGGCCAACCTGGCCCAGGGCCTGCAAGGAGCCCAGGCGCTGATCGACTTCACGCGGCCCGAGGGCACGCTGGCCCATCTGCGAGCCTGCCGCGCCCAGGGCACGGCCCTGGTGATCGGCACCACCGGCTTCACCGAGGCCCAGAAGGCCGAGATCGCCGACGCGGCGCGCGACATCGCCATCGTCATGGCCCCCAACATGAGCGTGGGCGTCAACGTCACCTTCAAGCTGCTGCAGCTGGCCGCCAAGGCCATGCCCGTGGGCTACGACATCGAGATCGTCGAGACCCACCACCGCCACAAGATCGATGCCCCCTCGGGCACGGCACTCAAGATGGGCGAGGTCATCGCCGAAGCCATGGGCCGCAATCTGCAGGAATGCGCCGTCTACGCCCGTGAAGGCGTGACCGGCGAGCGCGACCCGTCCACCATCGGTTTCCAGTCGCTGCGCGGGGGCGACGTGGTGGGTGACCACACCGTGCTGTTCGCCGGCACTGGCGAGCGCATCGAGATCACGCACAAGGCCACCAGCCGCATGAACTACGCCATCGGCAGCCTGCGCGCGGTGCGCTTCCTGGCCGACCGCCAGAACGGGCTGTACAGCATGTTCGACGTGCTGGGCCTGAACGACTGACCCGCGCGCTGCCGTGAACGCGCTGGATCTGCTGACCGCGGGCGACGCCATCCACAGGCTCGTCGCCTGGCTGCTGCTGGCGATGTCGGTCTCCAGCTGGGTCGTGATCCTCTACAAGCTGTGGGTGCTGCGCCGCGCCGGGCGCGATGTGCTGCGCGGCACGGCCGCGTTCTGGCAGGCGCCGGCCCTCGAAGGCGCGGCCGAGCGCGTGGCCGCCTTCGACCGCGGCGGCCTGCTGCGGCCGCTGCTGGCCGCCACCCAGGCGCCGGCCGCCGGCACGCTGGCCAGTAGCGGCCCGCGCGGCCAACAGCTCACGCGGCTGCTGCGTGGCGCCTTGCACAAGGGCACGCTGCGCCTGCAGTTCGGCCAGGTGCTGCTGGCCACGGTGGGTTCCATCGCACCCTTCGTCGGCCTGCTCGGCACGGTCTGGGGCATCTACCACGCACTGACCAGCATTTCCTCGACTGGCCAGATCACGATTTCGCAGGTCGCCGGCCCGGTCGGCGAGGCCCTGGTCATGACCGCCGCCGGCTTGGCCGTCGCCATTCCGGCCGTGCTGGCCTACAACTGGTTCGGCCGCAGCATCGCGCGCATCGAGGCCGAGCTCGAGGGCTTCGCCTTCGACCTGCGCGACCTGCTGGCGCCCCAGGACTGACCGCCATGCCCTTCGGCCGCCTGGAACGCAAGGAAGGCGCCAAGCCCATGGCCGACATCAACGTCACGCCGCTGGTGGACGTGATGCTGGTGCTGCTGGTGATCTTCATCATCACCGCGCCGCTGATGGCCGGCAGCCTGCGCATGGACCTGCCGCACAGCGAATCCGCCGAGCCCGGGCTGCCGGCCGAATCCATCAACCTGGCGCTGACACCGGACGGCCAGATCCACCTGGACGAGCGCCCGGTCACACCCGAGCAGTTGCGCCAGACACTGGAGCGCCGCGCCACGCAAGACCCGGACACCGAGGTCCAGCTGCGCGCCGACGCCCAGGTGCCGTACGGCAAGGTGGTCGAACTCATGGACATGGCCCAGGCGGCCGGCCTGTCGCGCATCGGCTTCGTGGCCGAACGCAAGCCCGCGCGCTGAACCTAAAATCCTGGCGCCCGGCTCCGCGCCGCCGTTTCCTGCCCTGTTCTCGTGTGATCGCGTCGTGCGACACGCCCAACGCAGCTTTCCATGCAAGACAAGTACAACCATCTCGAAGTCGAACCCGCCGCCCAGGCGCACTGGCGCGCGCGCGACGCCTACCGCGTGGGCGAGGACGCCGGCAAGCCCAAGTTCTACGCCTGCTCCATGCTGCCCTACCCCAGCGGCAAGCTGCACATGGGCCATGTGCGCAACTACACGATCAACGACATGCTCACGCGCCAGCTGCGCATGAACGGCCACAACGTGCTGATGCCCATGGGCTGGGACGCCTTCGGCCTGCCGGCCGAGAACGCGGCGCTCAAGAACGGCGTGCCACCGGCGCAGTGGACCTACGACAACATCGCCTACATGAAGAAGCAGATGCAGGCGATGGGGCTGGCCATCGACTGGTCACGCGAGGTCGCCACCTGCGATCCGAGCTACTACCGCTGGAACCAGTGGCTGTTCCTCAAGATGCTCGAGAAGGGCATCGCCTACCGCAAGACACAGGTCGTCAACTGGGATCCGGTGGACCAGACCGTGCTGGCCAACGAGCAGGTCATCGACGGCAAGGGCTGGCGCACGGGCGCCGTGGTCGAGAAGCGCGAGATCCCGGGCTACTACCTCAAGATCACCGACTACGCCGAAGAGCTGCTCGACCACGTGCAGAACAAGCTGCCCGGCTGGCCCGAGCGCGTCAAGCTCATGCAGGAGAACTGGATCGGCAAGAGCGAGGGCGTGCGCTTCGCCTTCACGCACGGCATCCATGGCGCCGACGGCCAGTTGATCGGTGATGGCCGCATGTACGTGTTCACCACGCGCGCCGACACGATCATGGGCGTGACCTTCTGCGCCGTGGCGCCCGAGCACCCGCTGGCCGCGCACGCCGCCGCCAGCAACCCGGCGCTGGCCGATTTCATCGAGCGCTGCAAGCAGGGCGGCACGACCGAGGCCGAACTGGCGCTGCGCGAGAAGGAAGGCATGGCCACCGGCCTGTCGGTCGTGCACCCCATCAGCGGCAAGGATGTACCGCTGTGGGTCGGCAACTACGTGCTGATGGGCTATGGCGATGGCGCCGTGATGGGCGTGCCCGCGCACGACGAGCGCGACTTCGCGTTCGCGCTCAAGTACGGCCTTGCGATCACGCAGGTCGTGCACGTGGACGGCGAGCACTACGACTACCACCAATGGCACGACTGGTACGGCGACAAGCAGCGCGGCGTGACCATCAACTCCGACATCTTCAGCGGCCTGGAATACCGCGACGCGGTGGACGCCGTGGCCCGCGCACTGGCCGAGAAGGGCCTGGGCGAGAAGAAGACCACCTGGCGCCTGCGGGACTGGGGCGTGAGCCGCCAGCGCTACTGGGGTACGCCCATCCCCATCATCCACTGCGCCGAGCACGGCGCAGTGCCGGTGCCCGAGAAGGACCTGCCCGTGGTATTGCCGCAGGACTGCGTGCCCGACGGCTCCGGCAACCCGCTGCACAAGCATGCCGGCTTCCATGCCGGCGTGACCTGCCCGGTCTGCGGCCAACCCGCGCGCCGCGAGACCGACACCATGGACACCTTCGTGGACTCGTCCTGGTACTTCATGCGCTACTGCGATCCGGCGCTGGACCAGGCCATGGTCGGCGACGGCACGGCCTACTGGATGCGCGACCAACACCTGCCCACCGGCGGCAGCGGCATGGACCAGTACATCGGCGGCATCGAGCACGCCATCCTGCACCTGCTGTACGCGCGCTTCTGGACCAAGGTCATGCGCGACCTGGGCCTCGTGAAGATCGACGAGCCCTTC
This sequence comes from Pseudorhodoferax sp. Leaf265, assembly GCF_001422365.1. Classification (GTDB taxonomy): domain Bacteria; phylum Pseudomonadota; class Gammaproteobacteria; order Burkholderiales; family Burkholderiaceae_C; genus Pseudorhodoferax. The sequence continues at coordinate 241,383 of NZ_LMMT01000001.1, forward strand.
ACCAAGCTGCTGACGCAGGGCATGGTGCTCAACCACATCTACAGCCGGCGCACGGACAGGGGTGGCAAGGAGTACTTCTGGCCGCACGACGTGGAGCATGTGCTCGACGAGGGCGGCAAGATCGTCGGCGCCAAGCTCAAGAATGCGGTCGGCGATCTGCCCGCGGGCACGGTGATCGACTACGAGGGCGTGGGCACCATGTCCAAGTCCAAGAACAACGGCGTCGATCCGCAGGAGCTGATCGAGAAGTATGGCGCCGACACGGCCCGCCTGTACACCATGTTCACGGCGCCGCCCGAGGCCACGCTGGAGTGGAACGACGCGGCCGTGGAAGGCAGCTACCGCTTCCTGCGCCGCGTCTGGAACTTCGGCGTCAAGCTGGCCGCCAGCGACTTCTCCGCGGCGCTAGCAGCCGCGCACGGTGCCACCAGCCTGCAGGACGTGGCCTTCGGCAAGGAAGCCAAGGCGTTGCGGCTGGAGGTGCACAGCGTGCTCAAGCAGATCGACTACGACTACCAGCGCATGCAGTACAACACCGTGGTGTCCGGCGCCATGAAGCTGCTCAACGCGCTGGAGAACTTCAAGGCCGTCGGCGCCGCGGGCGCGCCCATCGCGCTGGCCGAGGGCTTCGGCATCCTGTTGCGCTGCCTCTACCCGGCCACACCGCACGTCACGCACGCGCTGTGGGCCGAACTGGGCTACGACCAGCGCTTCGGCGAGCTGCTGGACGCACCCTGGCCGCAGGTCGACACGGGGGCGCTGGAGCAGGACGAGGTCGAGCTCATGCTGCAGATCAACGGCAAGCTGCGCGGCGCGGTCCGCGTGCCCGCCGGCGCCGACAAGGCCACCATCGAGGCCGCCGCGCTGGCGCACGAAATGGTCGCCAAGTTCGCCGAAGGCGCGACACCCAAGAAGGTGATCGTGGTGCCGGGCCGCCTCGTCAACCTGGTGCTGTGATGGCCAGCCGCCGCCACTTCCTCGCCAGCACGCTCGCCAGCGCAGCCGCGCTGCCCCTGGCCGGCTGCGGCTTCCAGCTGCGCCAGCCGCCGGAGTTTGCGTTCAAGACCATCTACGTGGCCATGCCGCCGAGCTCGCCCATGGCCCTGGAGCTGCGCCGCAACCTGCTCGGCACCGGCCGCGTGGAGGTCATCACCGACCCTGTGGCAGGCCAGAAGGCCGACGTGCGGCTGGAGCCGACCATGGACCAGCGCGAGCGCGTGGTGGTGGGCCGCACCTCCTCGGGCGAAGTGCGCGAGCTGCAGCTGCGCCTGCGCTTTCGCTTCCGGCTGCGCAACGTGCAGGGCGCGGAGCTGATCCCCGACACCGAGATCCTGCAGCAGCGCGAACTGAGCTTCAACGAATCCGTGATCCTGGCCAAGGACGCCGAAGAAGCCCTGCTCTACCGCAGCATGCAGTCGGACACCGTGCAGCAGATCGTGCGGCGCCTGGCCGCGGTCAAGGCGATCTGACGGCGCAGGCGGCCGATGGAACGCGACCGCACCGACCTGCGCCTGCTGGAGCTGCTGCAGCGTGACGGCCGCGCCAGCGTGCAATCGCTGTCCGAAGAGGTGCACCTGTCGGCCCGCGCCACGCTGAACCGTGTGCGCAAGCTCGAGCAACAGGGCCTCATCGCCGGCTACCGCGCCGTGCTGAACCGCCAGGCCATCGGCCCGGCCATTGCCTTCTTCGCGGAGATCGCGCTCAAGGACCAGCGCCAGGCCGCCTCGCGCCGCTTCGAGGCGCGCATGCTCGCCACGCCACAGGTGGTCGCGTGCTATTTGCTCAGTGGCCGCTACGACTACCTCGTGCGCATCGCCTGCGGCGACCTCGCTCAGTACCAGCGCCTGACCAACGGCTGGCTGGAAGACGCCGCGCTGGGTATCGAGAAGATCGTGACCAACACCGAACTCCAGACGGTCAAGGAGTTCAGCGGCTTTCCGCTCGGTTGACGCTCAGCGCAGCACCCAGGTGCCGCGCGCCCAGACCCAGCCGTGCTCGCCCCAGTACCAGTGGCCGCGCACCCAGACGTGCATCGGTGACGGCGCTGGCGGCAGCATCTCCACATAGGGCGCCGGCATCGGCGGCACGGCCGACGCCACGTAATGGCCGGCGATCCAACGCCAGTTGCCCTCGCGCCATGCCCAATGGCCCGGCACCCAGTGCAGGCCAGGTCCGGGCAAGGCCGGAATGACTTCCACCAGCGGCGCCGGCACCTCGCGGATCACCGCGCGCTGGTGCGCAGGCTGCTGGACGACGGTGGTGCAGGCGCCCACCAAGGCACTGCCCGCGACGAGCGCGGCCAAGGCCCATCGGCGGGAACAACGCTGCGAGACAAGGGGTTGCATGGCATGGGCTCCTGTGTGTGGCGATGGCGCCATCCTCGGCAGCGGCATGCACCGTCGCGTGACGGGGGCGCTCGCGCGTGTTGCAGCTGTAGCGCAGATCCGCTCACTTCCGAATCGGAAGTGGTGCCCAGCCACCGCTGCCGCGCACGGCAGTGCGACTGCCCCGCTTTCACCACGGCAGCAGCCCGGTTTTCCTACAGTTCCGAAGACGAAAGGAGAATCGCCATGGACCGCCATCCCATCCGTTCCGAAATGCTGATCGAGGCCGAGCGCCAGCACTGCGCGCCGAACTACCAGCCCATCCCCGTGGTCATCGAGCGCGCGCTCGACTGCCATGTTTGGGACGTGGACGGCAAACGCTACCTGGACATGATGGGTGCGTACTCCGCCGTCAGCCACGGCCACCTGCACCCGCGCATCGTCGCGGCCGCCCAGCGCCAGCTCGGCCGCGTGGCCGTGACCTCGCGGGCCTACCACGGCGATACGCTGGGGCCCTTCCTGGAAAAACTCTGCGCGCTGGCCGGCTTCGACCAGGCGCTGCCCATGAACACCGGCGCCGAGGCCGTGGAAACCGCCATCAAGGCGGCCCGGCGCTGGGGCCACCAGGTGCGCGGCCTGCCGGACGGCACGGCCGAGATCCTCGTGGCGCGGCAGAACTTCCACGGCCGCACCACCACCGTCATCAGCGCATCCAGCGAACCGTCCTACCGCGCCGGCTTCGGCCCGTTCACGCCGGGTTTCCGCTGGTTCGACTTCGGCGACATGGCCAGCCTGCGCGCCGCCACCACGGCCAGCACCTGCGCGGTGCTGGTCGAGCCCATCCAGGGCGAGGCCGGTGTCGTGCTGCCGCCGCCCGGCTTCTTCGCAGCGCTGCGCGCCTGGTGCGACGCCAACCGCATCCTGTTGATCATGGACGAGGTGCAGTCCGGCCTGGGCCGCACGGGCCGCTGGTTCGCGTTCGAGCACGAGGGCATCCGACCCGACGCGCTGATCCTGGGCAAGGCGCTGGGCGGTGGCCTGCTGCCGGTCAGCGCCTTCCTCGCGGACCGGTGGCTGATGCAGGTGTTCTCGCCCGGCAGCCACGGCTCCACCTTCGGCGGCAATGCGTTGGCCGCGGCGGTGGCGCACGAGGCGCTGCGGGTGATGGAGGACGAGCAGCTCGTCGCGCGCTCGGCCGCACTGGGCACGCACCTGCTGGCGCGCCTGCGTGGCGTGCAGGCGCAGTGGCCCACGCTGGTGCGCAGCGTGCGGGGGCGCGGCCTGTGGGTGGGCGTGGACCTGGACCCGGCCCACGCCAGCGCGCGCGAGGTGGTGGAGCGCATGGCCCAGGCCGGCGTGCTGTCCAAGGAGACGCACGAAACCGTGATCCGCTTCGCGCCGCCATTGACCATCACGCGCGCGCTCATCGACGAGGGCGTGGACCGCTTCGCCGAGGTGCTGGCCGCCCTGCCGGGCGCTGGCGCGCCGCGCAGCGCCGCCGCCACGCAGGCCACGCCCGACGCGGCGCCCTTGCACCCGCGCCTGCTCATGAGCGCGCCCACGCATTTCGACGTGTCCTACGCCATCAACCCCTGGATGGAGCCGGACCGCTGGCGGCCCGACGATGCCACGCTGCGCCAGCAGGCGCGCGCCGGCTGGGAAGCGCTGCGCGCCACCTACGAGGGCCTGGGCGCCGTGGTCGAGACCATGCCGCCCGTGGCCGGCCTGCCCGACATGGTGTTCACCGCCAACGCGGCGGTGGTGGTGGACCGCCAGGTGTTGCTGGCGCGCTTTCGCCACCCGGAGCGCCGGGGCGAGGAGGCCCATGGCCGTGCGCTGTTCGAGCAACTGCGTGCACGCGGCCTGGTCGACCGCCTGCATGTGCTGCCCGAAGGCGTCTGTTTCGAGGGCAATGGCGACGTGGTGGTCGACAACACCCGCGGCATCTGCTGGATGGGGCACGGCCCGCGGTCCGACCTGCGCGCCAGCGAGACGCTGCAGGCCGTGGCGCGCCGCCCGGTGCTGGCCCTGGAACTGGTCGACCCGCGCTTCTACCACCTGGACACCTGCCTGAGTCTGCTGACGGGCGGCGAGTTGCTGGCCGTGCGGCGGGCCTTCTCGCCGCAGGGCTGGCAGCAGCTGCAGGACATCGCCGGCACGCAGCTGATCGCCATGCCCGAAGAGGACGCGCTGCAGCTGGCCGCCAACGCGGTCTGCATCGGCCGCGACCTCGTCATGGGCCACTGCAGCGCCACGCTGCGCCAGTTGCTGGAAGAATGCGGCTACCGCGCCCGCGTGGTGCCGCTGGATGCGTTCCGGCGTTCGGGCGGTTCGGCGCGCTGCCTTACCCTGGAACTGGGCACGTAAACTGCAGTCATGCTGCCCCCACGCTCATCGCTTCGCGTATCGCTGCCCCCCGAGGGGGCGCTTCAGCGCCTTCGGGCGGCCGGGCGGCGCTGAAATATGCAACTGGCCCCGGCCCAACTCCCGCAACAACTGCAGCGCGGGCTGCGCTCGCTCTACACCCTGCACGGCGACGAGCCGCTGCTGCAGCAGGAGGCGGCCGACACCATCCGCGCGGCCGCGCGCGCCCAGGGCCACACCGAGCGCAGCGTCTTCACGGTCCAGGGCGCGCATTTCGACTGGGCCGGCGTGCTGGCCGCGGGCGGCGCCATGAGCCTGTTCGCCGACAAGCAGCTGCTGGACATCCGCATCCCCTCGGGCAAGCCCGGCAAGGACGGCAGCGCGGCATTGCAGCAGCTGGCCGAACAGTCCCAGGGCAACGACAGCACGCTGGTGCTGGTCAGCCTGCCGCGGCTGGACCGCACCACCAAGACCGGCGCCTGGTTCGCCGCGCTGGACGCCCACGGCGTGACGGTGCAGATCGACCCGATCGAGCGCGCCACGCTGCCGGCCTGGATCGCCCAGCGCCTCAAGGCCCAGGGCCAGCAGGTGACGGGCGGCGAGGAAGGCCAGCGCACGCTGCAGTTCTTCGCCGACCGCGTGGAAGGCAACCTGCTGGCCGCGCACCAGGAGATCAGCAAGCTTGCGCTGCTGCACCCACCGGGCGAGCTCAGCTTCGAGCAGGTCGAGAGCGCGGTGCTCAACGTGGCCCGCTACGACGTGTTCAAGCTGTCCGAGGCCGTGCTGGGCGGCCAGGTGCTGCGCGTGCAGCGCATGCTCGATGGCCTGCAGGCCGAGGGCGAGGCCGCCGTGCTCGTGCACTACACACTGGCCGAAGACATCCGCGCGCTCAAGCGCGTGAAGGACGCCATGGCCGCCGGCCGTCCCTTGCCGATGGCCTTGCGCGAGCAACGCGTCTGGGGCATCAAGGAGCGCCTGTTCGAGCGCGTGCTGCCACGCCTGTCGCCCGCCGCACTGGCCCGGCTGCTGCACGGCGCCCATGCGGTGGACGGCATCGTCAAGGGCCTCAAGGTGCCGGACTGGCCGACCGACGGCTGGCAGGCGCTGCAGCGCCTGGCGCTGGCGCTGGCACGGGTGTGCGCGCAGGCGCCGGCCCGCTGAACACGCCCGCTCAGAGCAGCCGCTTGCGCAGCTGCAGCACCACCACCTCGGCCAGCAGCACGACGGCGAAGATGACCGCCAGCACCAGCGCCACGCGGTCCCAGTGGAACAGGTCGATGGCGGTGTTCAGCACCACGCCGATGCCGCCGGCCCCGACGAGCCCCAGCACACCCGACTCGCGCACGTTGATGTCCCAGCGCAGCAGCGCCACCGACCAGAACGCCGGCTTGATCTGCGGCCAGTAGCCGTACAGCAGCTGCGCCATGCGCGAGGCACCGGCCGCCTGCAGGGCCTCGATCGGGCCGCGCGGCATCTGCTCCAGCGCCTCGCCGACCAGCTTGCCGACGAAGCCGACCGAGCGCATCGCGATCGCCAGCATGCCGGCCAGCGGGCCGGGACCGAAGATCGCCACGAACAGCAGTGCCCAGACCAGCGAGTTGACCGAGCGGCTGGCCACTAGCAGCACCCGTGCCAGCAGGTTCAGCACGCGGCTGTGCACCACGTTGGGCGCCACCAGCACGCCCAGCGGCAAGGCCAGCAGCAGCGAGAGCAGGGTGCCCAGCGTGGCCATGTGCAGCGTTTCGAGCAAGGCACCGTGCACGCCGTCCGGGTAGTGCGCCCAGTCCACCGGCCACATGCGGCCGAGCAGGTCGGCCATCTGCTCCGGCGCATCGAGCAGGAACTCCGGGATGACCTCCAGGTAGCGCACCGACTGGACCAGTGCGACGACGATGGCCAGCCAGACCGCGTGGCGCACCAGGCGCTGCGCTGGCGTGTGGCGCTGCAGCGCCGGATGCAGTGCGGCGGCCTCAGACATCGAGCACCTTGCGCAAGCCGCCCACCACCAGTTCGCCCAGCACGATGATGGCGATCACCGTGGCCAGGATGGTGGCGACGAAGCCGTATTCGTAGCGCAGGAAGGCGGCGAACAGCGCCCCGCCGATGCCACCGGCGCCGACGATGCCGACCATGGTGGAGTTGCGCAGGTTGGAGTCGAGCTGGTAGGTGGCGAAGCCGACGAAGCGCGGCATCACCTGCGGCAGCACGCCGAACAGCACCACGCCGGCGAACGAGGCGCCGGTGGCACGCATCGCCTCGATCGGCTTGGGCGAGATCTCCTCGATCGCGTCGGCGAACAGCTTGCCGACGAAGCCCACCGTGGCCACCACCAGGGCCAGGATGCCGGCCAGCGGCCCGAAGCCCGCGGCCTTGACGAACAGGATGGCGCTGATCACGGGATGCAGCGCGCGGCAGGCCGCGATCAGTGCGCGCCCGGCCACGCGCAGCGGCATGGGCGACAGGTTGGCCGCCGCCATCAGGCCGATGGGCAGGCTCAGCACCAGCCCGGCCGCCGTGGCCAGCACGGCGATCTGCAGCGTCTCCTTGATGCCCTGCCAGAGCTCGTCCATCTTGCCCAGCTCGGGCGGAAACAGGCGGCCGAGAAAGCGCGCGCCCTGCTCCCAGCCCGTGGCCAGGCGTTCGGCCGACACCTCCATGCTGGCCAGCGACCAGGCCAGGTAGGCCAGGCCCGCGAACACGGCCAGCAGCTGGCCGCGCGTCCAGGCGAATGCCACGGGTTTCACGCCAGCCATGCCTCGCCTCCGTAGATCTGGCGCAGGTGCGCGTCCTGCAGGCCTGGCGGCGGTCCGTCGTAGACCACGCGGCCACCGGTCATGCCGACGATGCGGTCCGAATAGCGCCGCGCCAGCTCCACGTCATGGATGTTCACCAGCACCGGAATGCCCCGCGCGCGCCCCTGCTCGCGCAGCATCTCCATGATCTCGACCGAAGTCTTGGGGTCCAGCGAGGAGGTCGGCTCGTCCGCCAGCAGCACGGCCGGGCGCTGCATCAACGCCCGCGCGATGCCCACGCGCTGGCGCTGCCCGCCACTCAGCGCATCGACGCGACGTGTCGCGAAATCGGCCAGGCCCACGGTCTGCAGCAATTCCAGGGCGTAGGCCACATCCTCGGCCTCGAAGCGGCGGCGCCAGGCGCGCCAGGCCGACAGGTAGCCCAGCCGCCCGGTCAGCAGGTTCTCCAGCACGGTCAGGCGTTCGACCAGGTTGTACTCCTGGAACACCATGCCGATGTGGCGGCGCGCCGCGCGCAGCGCGCTGCCGCGCAGCTGCGCCATGTCCACCCGCTGCCCCTGCAACTCCAGCAGGATGCGGCCCGCGGTCGGGTCGACCAGCCGGTTGATGCAGCGGATCAGCGTGCTCTTGCCGGTGCCCGAGGGGCCGATGATGCTGGTCAGTCCGGTGCCGGAAACGGCCAGGTCGATGCCCTTGAGCACCGGCTGGCCCGGCCGGTATTCCTTGACGAGCTGCTCGATGCGCAGCGTGCCGGCCGTGGCGTTGGCGTGCATGGACAGGTGTGCTCCCGGCTTACTTCTTGGCCGCGGCCTTGTCGAAGGCCTCGCGCGTGAACAGTTCGCCGGCCGAGGCCGCCACGGTGCGCACGAGCTCCCAGTCCTTCTTGTAGGTGATGGGCAGGAAGCGGTCGCCGCCTAGGCCCTTGGCCATCTCGGCCGGGATCTTGTAGTCGTAGAAGCACTGCTTGATCTTGGCCTGCAGCGCCGGCTCCAGGTTGTAGGCGTAGGCGTAGGCGTCGGTGGGGAACTTGCCGCTGGTGTAGAGCACGCGGAACTCGTCGGGCTTGACCACGCCGCGGTCGGTCATGTGCTGCAGCACGTCGCTGGCCACGGGCGCGGCGTCGTAGTCGCCGGCCTTCACGCCCAGGATGGACTGGTCGTGCTTGCCCGAGTAGACGACCTTGTAGTCCTTGTCGGGCGTCAGGCCGAGCGCGGGGAACAGCGCGCGCGGCGCCAGGTTGCCCGAGTTCGACGACGGCGAGGTGTGGGCGATGCGCTTGCCCTTGAGATCGTCCAGCTTCTGGTAGGCGCTCTCGCTGCGCACGATCATCTTGAGGTTCATGCCGACGGATCCCTGCTCGTTGCCGCGGATCGCGAACGGCACGGCCCCGGCCAGGTTCACGGCGAAGTTCACCGGGCCGGGCGAGAACGCGGCGATGTGCAGGCGTCCCGAGCGCATGGCCTCGATCTGCGCCGCATTGGACTGCACGGGGAAGAACACCACCTTGCGGTCCACGCAGCTCGACAGGTGCCCCATGAACGGGCGGAACAGCTTTTCGTAGATCGCCGGGTCCTCGACCGGCGTAAACGCGAACACCAGCGTGCTCGGGTTGCGCAGGCGCTTGGGGTCGGTCGGCGTATCGGCCACGAGGTCGCGGTCGGCATCGCAGAACTGGGCGTCCAGGTCGCCGCGGTTCGGGCAGTTGTCCTGCGCGAAGGCCGTGCCGGCGGCCAGCACGATGGCGCCGGCCACAGCATGGCGCAGCAGGGGAAGGGGTGTCGTCATGCGGGCTCTCCTCGGGTCGTTGTGTGCAGGACCGGGGCACTATAGGCAGCGCCCGCGCAGCAGCGAGCGCTATGCTTTCGCCCCCCCTTCAAAGAGCTTTCAGATGCCTTTCAACACGACCCGGGCTTACCCTCGGGCATGCCAGTCGCCCGGTCCATGAGGCTGCTATTGGTCGAAGACGAGCCGGAACTCGGCGCCACGCTGGCGCGCGTGCTGGAGCGCCGCGGCTTCCAGGTCGCGCACCGCCTGAGTGCCGCCGAAGCCCTGGCCAGCCTGGAGCACGAGCTGTTCGACCTGGTGGTGTTGGACCTGGGCCTGCCGGGCATGGACGGCCTGCAGCTGCTGCAACGCCTGCGCGGGCGTGGCAGCACGCTGCCGGTGCTGGTGCTGACCGCGCGCGGCGGTGTCGGCGACCGCGTGGCGGGCCTGAACGCCGGTGCCGACGACTACCTGGCCAAGCCGTTCGACCCGGACGAACTGGAGGCCCGGCTGCGGGCGCTGGCACGCCGCGCCGGCCTGCGCGACGAACCGCAGTGCGGCGAGCTACGGCTGGACCGCGGCGCCGGCGCCTTCTATTGGAAGAGCCAGGCGCTGGAACTCACGCCGCGCGAGGGCGCGCTGCTGGCCGGACTCATGGAGCGGCCCGGGCGCGCCGTCACGCGCGCGCGCCTGATCGGGCTGGCCTTCGGCACCGAAGCGCCGGCCCAGCCCGAGGCACTGGAAGTGGTGGTGCACCGGCTGCGCAAGAAGCTGGCGCCGACCGGCGTACAGATCACCACGCTGCGTGGCCTGGGCTACCTGCTGCAGCAAGCCCGTGGCGACGCAGACTGAGCCGGTACACACCGCACGCGCGCCATCGCTGCGGCGCCGCCTGCTGCTGTGGCTGTCCCTGCCGATCGCGTTGTTCATCGCCATCGACGCCTACGCCTCCTACCGCGCCGCGCTGGCGACCGCCGAACTCGCCTTCGACCGGCTGCTGGTGACCTCGGCCCACGCACTGGGCGACCTGATCCGCCTGGAGCGCGGCGAGCTGCAGGTCAGCCTGCCGCATGCCGCGTTGGAGCTGTACGACGGCGCCGTGGCGCTGGATGGCGAGGCTGGCGCTACGCGCAGCCGCATGGTCTACCGCGTCGGCTTCCTCAATGGCGACTACCTCGCTGGCGAGCCCGACGTTCCCCCCTATGCCGCCGGCATCGCGCCCGTGCATCCGCGCTACGGCGCCCGGCTGGCCCTCTACGACACGCAGCTGCACACGCAGCAGCTGCGCATGGCTGCGCTGTGGCAGCCGGTGGAAGCGCACGAAGGCCTGCGCTACGTGCTGATCCAGGTCGGCGAGCCCTCGGCCTACCGCGACAGCCTGGCGCGCAGCATCCTGTGGCAGACGCTGCAGCGCCAGCTCGTGCTGCTGGGGCTGCTGCTGGGCCTGGTCTGGATCGTCGCCACCGTCGCGCTGCAGCCGCTGCGCGCGTTCGCGCGCCGGCTGGACCGCCGCAGCGCCAGCGAATCCACACCCCTGCACAGCCCGCACGCGTTGCAGGAGCTGGCCCCCGTGGTGCATGCGTTCAACGGCCTGCTGCAGCGCGTGGGCGAAGCCCAGGCCCAGCAACAGCGGCTGATCGCAGACGCCTCGCACCAGCTGCGCACGCCGCTGGCGACGCTGCAGTTGCACGCCCACGCCGGCCTGGACGGCGCCATGCCAGCGCGCGAGGCGCTCGAACGCATCGCGGCCACGACCCAACGCACCGGCCGCATGGTGCACCAGCTGCTCGCCTGGAGCCGCGCCCGCGCGCCGAACGCCGAAGCCGAGCAGGACCAGGCCGACCTGCGCGAACTGCTGGAGGAAGTGGCCATCGAGCTGTCGCCGCTGCTGGCGCGGCGGCACCAGGACTTCCAGCTGGACGCGCCTTCCTGCCGCTGGCAGGGCCCGGTGTGGATGGTCCAGGAGATCGTGGTCAACCTCCTGCACAACGCGCTCACCTACACGCCCGATGGCGGCACCATCGTCGTCGAGCTGGCGCTGGCACCTGCGCACATCGTCCTGCGCGTGTTGGACGACGGGCCCGGCCTGCCCGCGCCCTTGCAGTCCGCGCCGTTCCAGCCCTTCGTGCGCAGCAGCGGCGCCGGCGCCGGTCTGGGCCTGGCGATCTGCCAGGATCTGGCGCACGGCTGCGGTGGCACGCTGACGGTTTCCAACCGCCCGGCCGGTGGCGTCGAGGCCCGCCTGACGCTGCCGCGCCGACCGGGCGCCGAAGCCGGCGACCCGGCGGCATCTGCGCGACAATCGCCACCATGAACGCGTTGAACATCGCCGAATACGCCCAGACGCTGGGCGTGCAGGCCCGCCAGGCCTCCGCCGCCATGGCGCGCGCCAGCGCCGCCACCAAGAACCAGGCCTTGCGCGCCCTCGCCCGACTGCTGCGCGAGCAGACCGGGCCGCTGCAGGCCGACAACGCCAAGGACATCGCACGTGCCGAGGCCGCCGGCCTAGCCGCCCCCATGGTGGACCGCTTGAAGCTCACGCCCAAGGTGCTCGACACCGTGGCCCAGGGCTGCGAGCAACTGGCCGCCATGCCCGATTTGATCGGCGAGATCAGCGGCATGCAGCAGCAGCCCAGCGGCATCCGCGTGGGCCAGATGCGCGTGCCGCTCGGCGTGTTCGCGATGATCTTCGAAAGCCGGCCCAACGTGACCATCGAGGCTGCCAGCCTGTCGATCAAGAGCGGCAACGCCTGCATCCTGCGCGGCGGCTCCGAGGCCATCGAATCGAACAAGGCGCTGGCCCGGCTGGTGCAGCAGGCACTCGCAGAAGCCGGCCTGCCGGCCGAGGCCGTGCAACTGGTGCAGACCACCGACCGCGAGGCCGTGGGCCACCTGATTGCCATGCCCGAGCATGTGGACGTGGTGATCCCGCGCGGCGGCAAGGGCCTGATCGAGCGCATCAGCCGCGAGGCCAAGGTCCCCGTCATCAAGCACCTGGACGGCAACTGCCATGTGTACGTGGACGACCCCTGCGACATCGCCATGGCCGTGACCGTGGCCGACAACGCCAAGACGCAGAAGTACAGCCCCTGCAACGCGGCCGAAGGCCTGCTGGTGGCGCGCGGCGTGGCGGCCGAGTTCCTGCCGAAGATCGGTGCCGTCTACGCCGCCAAGGGCGTGGAGATGCGCTGCGATGCCGAGGCGGCCGCCATCCTGGCCAGCGTCGGCGGTGCCCAGGTCGTGCCCGCCACCGAGCAGGACTGGTCCGAGGAGTACCTCGCGCCCGTCATCGCCGTGAAGGTGGTGGCAGGCCTGGACGAGGCCATCGCCCACATCAACCGCTACGGCAGCCACCACACCGACGCCATCCTCACGCGCGACCACGTGCATGCGCAGCGCTTCCTGCGCGAGGTGGATTCGGCCAGCGTGATGGTCAACACCAGCACACGCTTCGCCGACGGTTTCGAGTACGGCCTGGGCGCGGAAATCGGCATCAGCACCGACAAGTTCCACGCGCGCGGCCCGGTCGGCCTCTTGGGCCTGACCTCGCTCAAGTACGTGGTGCTGGGCAACGGCGAAGTGCGCGGCTGATCCGCCGCCGGCCCGTCTGCCCCGTCCAACATGCGCATCATCATCCTGGGCGCCGGCCGTGTCGGCGAGAGCGTCGTGGACAGCCTGGTGTCCGAGAAGAACGACATCACCGTCATCGACACCGACGCGCGCCGCCTGCGCGCGCTGGGCGAGCGCTATGACCTGCGTGGCGTGGTCGGCAGCGGCGTCGATCCCGCCGTGCTCGAAGAGGCGGGTGCACCCGACGCCGACATGCTGATCGCCTGCGCTGCGCTGGACGAAACCAACCTGGTCTGCTGCAAGGTGGCGCACCGGCGCTTCAACATCCCGACCCGCATCGCGCGCGTGCGTTCGCAGGCCTTCCGCCACGGCAGCGACCTGGTCGACAAGGAAGGCTTCGCCGTCGACCGCGTGATCTGCCCCGAGGAATCGCTGACGCGCTACATCTTCAAGCTGATCGAGTACCCCGAGGCGCTGCAGGTGCGCGAGTTCGCCGGTGGGCTGGCCTGCCTGGTCTCGGTGCGCGCGGTGGCCGGCGCACCGCTGGTGGCGCACAACATCGCCGAGCTGCGCGACTGCGTGCCCGACGTGCCGATGCGCATCGTCGCCATCTACCGCCGCTTCGAGGACGAGCCCGACCGCTTCATCGCCTGCGGCGGCCGCACCCGCGTGGAGCCTGGCGACGAGGTCTTCGTGCTGGCTGCGCGTGGGGACATCCCGCGCGTGCTGAGCGCATTGCACCGCGACGAGCACCGCGGCCAGGGCCGGCCACGGCGCAGTGTGCAACGCATCATGATCGCCGGCGGCGGCCGGGTGGGCGAGCGGCTGGCGCTGGAACTGGCCGCCGCCGACGCGGGCTTCCACGTCAAGGTCATCGACCACGGTGCCGAGCGCTGCATCGAGCTGGCCAGCAAGCTGCCGCACGAGGTGCTGGTGCTGCACGGCGACGCCACCGACGAGAACCTGCTCGAAGACGAGGGCATCGAGACCATCGACCTGTTCCTCGCGCTGACCAACGACGACGAGAACAACATCATGTCCAGCCTGCTGGCCAAGCAGATGGGCGCCAGGCGCGTGCTGGCCTTGATCAACCGGCGCAGCTATGCCGAACTCATGCACGGCACGCAGATCGACATCGCGCTGTCGCCCGCGCAGGCCATGATCGGCGAGCTGCTCGCCCACGTGCGCCAGGGCGACGTGCAGGCCGTGCACAGCCTGCGCCGCGGCGTGGCCGAAGGGCTGGAGATCGTCGCACGCGGCGACCGCAAGACCTCGCGCGTGGTGGGCCGTGCAGTGCGCGACCTGAAGCTGCCAGAGCAGGCGCACTTCGGCCTGATCGTGCGCGGCCTGCCCGATCCACTGGCGGTGGCGGACGACGCCGAGCCGACGGCCGCGCCCCCGGAGCCGCAGGTCATCATCCCGAGCGCCGACACGGTGATCGAGAGCAACGACCACATCGTGATCTTCGTGCCGCACAAGCGCCTGATCCGCGACGTGGAAAAGGCCTTCCGCGTCAGCGCGGCGTTCTTCTGATCTTCGTCCATGCGCGACATCTTTCCGGTCCTGCGCGTGCTGGGCGTGATGCTCACATTCATGGCCTGGAGCATGGCCCTGCCGCTGGCGGTCTCATGGCACTGGCAGGATGGCGTGAGCGATGCGTACATCGCCTCCTTCCTCGTGACCATGGTGGTGGGCGTGCTGCTGTGGCGCAGCATGCAGCGCCACCGGCGCGAACTGCAGCCGCGCCATGGCGTGATGCTGGTCTCGCTGGCCTGGGTGCTGCTGCCGCTGTTCGCCGCCTTGCCGCTGGAGCTGGCCTTCATGGAGATGGACCGGCCGCTGAGCTTCACGCACGCCTACTTCGAGGCCGTGTCCGGGCTCACCACGACGGGGGGCACGGTGCTGAACAAGCTCGATACGCTGCCCCTGTCGGTCAACTTCTGGCGCTGCTTCCTGCAGTGGGTGGGCGGCATGGGCATCCTGATCCTGGCCGTGGCCGTGCTGCCGCTGCTCGGCGTGGGCGGCAGCCAGCTGTTCAAGGCCGAGGCCGCCGGCCCGCTCAAGGACAACAAGCTCACGCCGCGCATGGCGCAGACCGCCAAGGGCCTGTGGGGCGTGTACGCCACGCTGTCGACCGCCTGCGCGCTGGCGTACTGGGCCGGCGGCATGCCGCCCATCGAAGCGGTGATGCACATGTTCACCACCGTGAGCTTGGGCGGGCTGTCGCCGCACGACGCCAGCTTCGGCTACTTCAACTCGCCTCGGCTGGAAATGACGGCGGTGTTGTTCATGCTGTTCGCCAGCTGCAACTTCGCGCTGTACTTCACCGCCGTGCGCAAGGGCCGGCTGGACGTGGCGCTGTCCGACCCCGAACTGCGCGCCACCTTGTCGCTGCTGGTCGGCGGCGGGCTGCTGGCTGCGCTGCTGCTGTGGTCCAAGGGAATCTATCCGCCGCTGGATGCGCTGCGCCACGGCCTGTTCCATGTGGTGTCGGTGGCCACCACCACCGGCTATGCCACGCAGGACTACCTGCTGTGGCCGGTGTTCCTGCCGGTGTTCATGCTGCTGCTGTCGGGCATCGCCACCAGCGCCGGCTCCACGGGCGGCGGCATCAAGATGGTGCGCATGCTGATCCTGCTGCAGCAGGCACGCCGCGAGATCCGCCGGCTCGCCCACCCGCGCGCGGTGCAGCCCGTGCGCCTGGGGCATGCGGTGGTCGACACGCCGGTGATCTTCGCCGTGCTGGCCTTCATGCTGGTCTACGGCGCCACCGTGATCGTGTTGTCCATGGTGCTGATGCTGACCGACCTGGATCCGGTGACGGCCTTCAGCGCCATCATCGCCAGCGTCAACTGCATGGGCCCGGGCCTGGGCGCGGTCGGCCCGGCCTCGTCGTTCGCGGTGCTGAACGACTTCCAGGTCTGGGTCTGCACGCTGGCCATGCTGATGGGCCGGCTGGAGATGCTGAGCTTCATGGCGCTGCTGATGCCCTCGTTCTGGAAGAACTGAGGCTCAACGCGTCCACCCCCCGAAGCGGATCGCCCCTGCGAGGATGGCCGCGTACAGCGCCAGGCTGGCCGCCACGACCGCATAGAACGCTGGGGCCGGCGCCTGCAGCCAGCCCACGCAGATCCAGCCGCCCAGCGCCACCACGGCCAGCCGCGCCAGGCTGCCCACCAGCGGCCACAGCATGCGGCCGGCCCCCTGCGAGGCGAAGAACAGCGCCAGGCCCAGGCCGAACAGCCCGTAGCTGGCGCCGACGATGCGCAGGTACACGGCGCCCTGCGCGCGCACCTGCGGATCGGCCGTGAAGGCGTCCATCCACAGGCCGGGCGCCAGCGCCACGGCCAGGCCGATGGCGCCAGTGATCGCCGCCACCAGGCCGCCGCCCAGCCAGGCCGCGCGCAAGGCCCGGCCGGTCTGGCCCGCGCCCATGTTGGTGGCCACCAGCGTGGTCAGCGCGGTGCCGAAGCCGAAGGCAATCGGCACCAGGATGTATTCGAGCCGCGCCGCCACGCCGTAGCCGGCCAATGCCACCGTGCCGTAACTGCCCACGACCGCCGTGGCCACAGCGATCGAACTGTTGCTGATGACCGGGCTCAGCGAGGCCGGCAGCCCTACGCGCAGGATGCCGGCGAAGGCGGCCCGCTCGATGCGCCAGCCCCTGGCCCGCAGCGGCACCGCGCTGCCTGGTCGCAGCAGCGCTCCGGCCAGTACCAGCGCCGACACGCCGTTGACCGCCAGCAGGCTGAGCGCCGCGCCGGCCACGCCGAGGCCCGGGATCGGCCCCCAGCCGAACACCAGCGCCGGACACAACAGCAGGTGCGCCAGCGTGGCGCCCAACATGGCCGCAGACGGCAGCACCATGTTGCCGGCACCGCGCACGATGCCGCCCAACACGTTGACCGCCCAGATGGCCAGCGCGCCGCCGAACATGGCGTTCGAGTACGCAAGCGCCGCGTCGAGCGCGCCCCCACGCCCGCCCATCGCGGTGTAGACCGTGCGGCCGAAGCCCAGCAGCGCCAGCATGAACAGCGCCGCCATGACCACCCCCACCAGCAGCGCGTGCCGTGCCAGCTGCCCGGCATCCGCCGCGCGGCCCGCACCCAGCGCGCGCGCCACGGCGGCCGTGGTGGCGCCGCCGATGCCGCCGGCCGACATCTGCACCATCAGCATCGACAGCGGCAGCACCAGCGCCACACCGGCCAGCGCCTCGTGCCCCAGGCGGCCGAGGATGAAGCCGTCGTAGCCGATCTGGATGGTCATGGCGAACAGGCCGATGACGTTCGGCGTGGCCAGGCGCAGCAGCGTGGGCAACAGCGGTGCATGCAGCAACTGCTGCGTGCGGTCGGCGGCCCGCGCCGAAGGCGAGGCGGGCAACGTGGCGGCGGCAGCCATGCTCAACGTTTGATCTCGCCGAGGTACACGCCCGGCTCGGCCGACAGGCCCTGCTTGACCTGCCGCGTGATCGCATCGCCCAGCACCTCCTCGGCGCCCGCGGCCAGGCCATCGAACGCAGCGCGCACGATCTCTTCGGGCGTGGACTTGGGCATCTCGATGCCGCGCGTCAGGTCGGTGTCGACGAAGCCCATGTGCAGGCCCAGCACCTGCGTGCCCTGGGCGCGCAACGCGTGGCGCAGGCCGTTGGTCAATGACCAGGCCGCGGACTTGCTGGAGCCGTAGACCGCCAGCACGGGCGTGCTGATCCAGCTGGCGACGGACAGCACGTTCAGGATGGCGCCGCCGCCGTTGGCCTTGAGCACCGGCGCGAAGGCGCGCGCCAGCAGCAGCGGGCCGAAGTAGTTGGTCTCCAGCTGCGCGCGAGCGGCTTCCACGGCGCCATCGGCCAGGAAGTCGCCCATCAGCGCAATGCCGGCGTTGTTCACCAGCAGCGTCACGTCGCTGCATCGCGCTGCCGCGGCCGCCACCTGCTCGGGCTTGGTGACGTCCAACGCAACGGACTCCACCCCCGCGAGCGTGATGCTGGCCGGATCGCGCGCAGCGGCGTAGACCTTGCGCGCGCCGCGCGCCAGCGCCTCGCGGGCGAAGGCCTGGCCGATGCCGCGGTTGGCACCGGTGATGAGGACGGTGGCGTTCTCAAGTTGCATGGAAAGCTCCTTCGGGCTGGTTGATATGACGCGCGTCATATTTCTGGGTGCGGGGATCGGCGGATCTGGTGGCGCGTCAGCGCGCGGGCGCCGTGTCGAACTGCGCCAGCAGGCTGCGGCGCGTGGCGGCCAGCAGGGCGCGGCCTTCGGCGTTGTCGCCCAACGCGCGTGCCAGCTGCAGCGCGCCGACCAACTGGCCGGCCACCACGCCGGCCTGTTCTGCCACCTCGTCCGGCAGGGCGCGCCGCACGGTGGCCACCAGTCGGCGCACGCGCTCGGCCGCAGCCTGCGCCACTTCGGCCGACTGGCGCGGCATCTCGGAGGCCAGGGCCGCCACCGGGCAACCCTGCGTGGTGCCGACGAGGTGGCCGTCTGCCAGGTAGGCATCGACCAGAGCACGCAAGGGGCTGGCGCCACGCGCCTGGCGCTGCGCCGTGCTCTTGGCCAGGCGCGCCGCACTGTCTCGCCCGGCATGTTCGATGGCCTCGCACAGCAGCGCGTCGCGCGAGGCGAAGTGGGCGTAGAAGCCGCCGTGCGTGAGGCCGGCGCGCTTCATCACGTCGGCCACGCCCACACCCCAGAAACCGGCCTCGCGCATGACGCTGGCCGCCGTCTCGACGATGCGGTCGTGCGTCAGCTGCTTGCGGCTCGGTGCGGTGTCCATGGGGCCGCAAGATAGCACGAAATATGATGGTCGTCATATTTGCGATGCTTGCATCCTGGCTGCGTCCCCCCATATCCCTAGAATTCGCCCGAATACTCCATCCGCAAGGATCCTCTTTCATGGTTCCCCACCTCATCACCGCACTGACCGGGCCGATCAACGAGCTCGAGCAGCGCATCCTCGATTCCACGCCGGCCATCGAACGCTGGTTCCGGCTGGAGTGGATGGAACACACGCCGCCGTTCTACTGTTCCGTGGACATCCGCAACGCCGGTTTCAAGCTCGCGCCGGTGGACACCAACTTGTTCCCGGGGGGCTGGAACAACCTCACGCAGCCCATGCTGCCGCTGGCCGTGCAGTCGGCCATGGCCGCCATCGAGAAGATCTGCCCCGAGGCCAAGAACCTGCTGCTGATCCCCGAGAACCACAGCCGCAACACCTTCTACCTGGCCAACGTGGCGCAGCTGCAGCGCATCTTCCACATGGCCGGCCTGAACGTGCGCGTGGGCTCGATCGATCCGGAGATCAAGGAAACCAAGACCATCCAGCTGCCCACTGGCGAGGAGCTCACGCTGGAGCCCGTGGTGCGCAGCAAGCGCCGCCTGGGGCTGAAGAACTTCGACCCCTGCACCATCCTGCTCAACAACGACCTGTCGGCCGGCGCGCCCGGCATCCTGGAAGACCTGCACGAGCAGTACCTGCTGCCGCCGCTGCACGCGGGCTGGTCGGTGCGGCGCAAGAGCCGGCATTTCCAGAGCTACGAGGAGGTCTCCAAGCGCTTCGGCAAGCTGCTGGGCATCGACCCCTGGCTCATCAACCCGATGTTCGCCAAATGCGGCGAGGTCGACTTCGCCGAAGGCGCCGGCATGGATTGCCTGCAGACCAACGTGGATGCGCTGCTGACCAAGGTGCGCCGCAAGTACAAGGAATACGGCATCAACGAGAAGCCCTTCGTGGTCGTGAAGGCCGACAACGGCACTTACGGCATGGGCATCATGACCGTGCACGACGCGGCCGAACTCGACAATCTGAACCGCAAGTCGCGCAACAAGATGGCCGTGGTCAAGGACGGCCAGCCCGTGCACGACGTGATCATCCAGGAAGGCGTGTTGACCGCCGAGCGCATGCACGACGCCATGGCCGAGCCCGTGGTCTACATGATGGACCGCTACGTGGTCGGCGGCTTCTACCGCGTGCATGCCGACCGCGGCCCCGACGAGAACCTCAACGCGCCGGGCTCGCGCTTTGTACCACTGGCTTTCGCCGAGAGTACGCACTTACCGCAGCACGGCATGAAGCCAGGGGCCAGCGCGCCGAACCGCTTCTACATGTATGGGGTGATCGGCCGTCTGGCCATGGTCGCGGCCAGCTACGAACTCGAAGCCACAGACCCGGAGGCCGAGGTCTACTGACACCGTGAACAAGGGGAGTTGCTGCAGTGCAACATAGGCACCGCGGTGGCTTGCCGGCTTCAGGGCGAAGCGCACAATAGCCGTCCCGCGAAACACCAGCCGCTGGCCCCAACGGCCGGGCGGCTTTCCTTTGCAACACGCAAAAACCCCGCTCGCGGCGCTCACCCTGGGCGCCATCGGTGTCGTCTACGGTGACATCGGCACCAGCGTCCTGTACGCGGTCAAAGAGATCTTCGGATCCGGCCATGTCCCGTTCACGGCGGACAACGTCTACGGCGTGCTGTCCATCCTGTTCTGGACGCTGACCGTCATCGTCTCGCTCAAGTACGTGGTGCTGGTACTGCGCGCCGACAACGCCGGCGAAGGCGGCCTGGTCGCCATGCTGGCGCTGGCCTCGCAGTCGGTGAAGGACAAGCCGCAACTGCGCCAGGTACTGCTGCTGGTCGGCATCTTCGGCACCTGTTTGTTCTACGGCGACGGCGTGATCACGCCGGCCATCTCGGTGCTGTCGGCCGTGGAAGGCCTGGAGGTGGTGTCGCCGGCCTTCCGCAAGGCCGTGATCCCGCTCACGCTCGTGATCCTGTTCGCGCTGTTCGCCCTGCAGAAACGCGGCACGGCCGGCATCGGCAAGTTCTTCGGGCCGATCACGCTGGCCTGGTTCATCGCCATCGCGCTGCTGGGCGTCTCGCACATCTGGCACAACCCGGAGATCCTCCACGCGCTGAGCCCGCACCATGCGCTGCGCTTCCTGTGGAACAACCCGGGCACGAGCTTCGTCATTCTGGGCGCCGTGGTGCTGGCTGTGACGGGCGCCGAGGCGCTCTATGCCGACCTCGGCCACTTCGGCAAACGGCCGATCCGGCTGGCCTGGTTCAGCGTGGTCATGCCGGCGCTCACGCTGAACTACTTCGGCCAGGGCGCGCTATTGCTGCGCGAGCCCGAGGCCGTCAAGAACCCGTTCTTCATGATGGCGCCCGAATGGGCGCTGTTGCCGCTGGTGGGCATGGCCACGGCCGCCGCGGTGATCGCCTCCCAGGCACTCATCACGGGTGCGTTCTCGGTCACCAAGCAGGTGATCCAGCTGGGCTACCTGCCGCGGCTGCAGATCCAGCACACCAGCGTCAAGGCGGCCGGACAGATCTACATCCCCTTCATCAACTGGGGCCTGTTCCTGGCGATCGTGCTGGCCGTGGTGATGTTCAAGTCCTCCAGCAACCTGGCGGCGGCCTACGGCATCGCCGTGTGCACCGACATGCTGATCACCACCGTGCTGACCTTCTTCGTCGTGCGCTACGGCTGGAAGTACCCGCTGTGGCTGTGCATCCTGGCCACGGGCTTCTTCTTCATCGTCGACTTCGCGTTCTGGGCTTCCAATCTCATGAAGCTGTTCGACGGTGGCTGGTTCCCGCTGTTCATCGGCGCCATGATGTTCATGCTCATGATGACCTGGCACGAAGGTCGGCGCCTGCTCAACGAGGCGCTGCGCGCCAACGCCATCGACCTCAAGAGCTTCCTCGAGTCGGTGTTCGTGAGCCCCCCCGCCCGCGTGGAAGGCACAGCCGTGTTCCTGACGGCCGAACCGGGCAGCGTGCCCAATGCACTGCTGCACAACCTCAAGCACAACAAGGTGCTGCACGAGACCAACCTGTTCGTGACCGTACGCAGCCACGAACGGCCCTGGATCGGCATGGACAAGCGCCTGCAGATCGAGGCCCTGGGCCACGACTGCTGGCAGGTGGTGCTGCACTACGGCTTCAAGAACGACCCGGACCTGCCGCGCGCACTGGAGCAGATGCGCGGACGCGGCTGCGAAATGGAGACCATGACGACGAGCTACTTCCTCTCGCGCGACATGGTGGTGCCCACCCTTGGCACCGGCATGGCGCCCTGGCGCGAGAAACTGTTCGCGCAGATGCACCTGAACGCAAGCGCTGCGGCCGACTTCCTCAAGCTGCCCAGCAACGCCGTCGTCGAGCTGGGCTCCAAGGTCGAGATCTGAGCCGGCAATGCAAAAGGCCCGCGCCTTGCGGCGCGGGCCTTTTGCGTTCTGCGCGAAGCGCGAGGATCAGACTTCGCCGCCAGGCAGGTCACCGGCACGCAGGGCACGCACGGCCTCGGCGTGCACGGCTTCGCGGGTCAGCAGGCTCTTGGAGGGGCGGTAGCCGATGTCTGCACCTTCGCCAGCCGGGGCCAATTGGTGGTTCCGGGCTGCAGCCAGGTATTCGCCCTGGACTTGCTCGCGCGTCACCGTGCTGGGCTTGGCAGAGGCCACAACGCCCGCTTCACCGACTTCACCGGTGGCGACGAGCTGGTGGTTGCGCTGGGCTTGCAGGAGTTCGTTGCGTACGGCTTCACGGCTCAGGCCGCCGGACGAAGCGGCTGCCACCGGCGGGATGTAGCCGACTTCACCACTGGCGTTCACACCGCCGCCAGCGAATGCAGGCGCTGCGACCAAGCCGGCTGCGGCGAGCAGGGCGGAGGCGAGGATCTTGGTGTTCATGGTGCTTTCCTTCATTGACATTGACGATGGAATGAAGTTTAAAAACGCAGAAGCGAAAGAAAAAGCCCGCTCAAAGCAAAGCATCGTTTCCGCTGAGGCAACAGTGTCGTGGAACTTCTCGCCAAAGCAAAAAGCCCGCGCCTTGCGGCGCGGGCCTGGATCTGCAAGCGTTCTGGAACGATCAGACTTCGCCACCACCCAGCAGGCCATGGCGCACGGCGTACACGGCTTCAGAGCGCACGGCGTCGCGGGTCAAGGTGCTCTTGGCGGTGGCCACGGCGCCGATATCGGCACCTTCGCCGACTTCCGGCAGCGTGCCATTGCGTTCGGCCTGCAGGTACTCGGCACGCACGGCTTCGCGGGTCAGGCCGCTCTTGACCGAGCTCACTTGCGGCACATAGCCGACTTCACCGCTGATGTTGTCGCCAGCGAAGCTGGGAGCGGCAGCGAAACCGATGGCCGCGACCAGGGCGGAGGCAAGAAACTTCGTGTTCATGATGGATTCCTTTCGGTGATGAGGACAATTTCCCGTTCAGCGGAGCCGGACCTTTTGTCCTGCTCCGTCTCGACGAGTCGTGTCTGCGTCTCATCGATGGCTCCATTGTCGAAGCCATGGCGCCAAAGAAAAACCGTGCAAAGGGCAATGCATCGTTTCTGAAATGACAACAGTGGAGAGACTCAGTACTTTCCCTGATGCCGCAGTCTTGAGAGTGCTTGGCCATCCGCCCGGGCTGCAAAGCAAAAAGCCCGCGCCTTGCGGCGCGGGCTTTGGTTCATCGTGGCGCGATGCGGGGGGCAGGCTCAGACTTCGCCGCCAACCAGCTGACCGTGGCGCACGGCGTACACCGCTTCTGCGCGCACGGCGTCACGCGACAGCGTGCTCTTGGCAGAAGCCACAGCACCGGTGTCGGCGCCTTCGCCCAGTTCGGGCAACGTGCCGTTGCGCTCGGCCTGCAGGTACTCGGCACGCACGGCTTCGCGCGTCAGGCTGCTCTTGGCGCTGCTCACTTGCGGCACATAGCCGACTTCACCGCTGATGTTGTCGCCGGCAAAGGCGGGGGCGGCGGCGAAAGCGGCAGCAGCGATCAGGGCGGAGGCGAAAAACTTCGTGTTCATGGTGTTCATCCTTGCAAATCGGTTGGCTCGATCCGGTCACCAAGCCTTCCCGGCGACCGCTTCGATGAACCGTTTGCGGTTGGCTCATCGATGGGATGAACTGTAGAAGTTGTGCTTTGAAAGAAAAACAGGCCTCCGAGCAATGGATCGTTTCCCGGATCGAAACAGTAACCGGTTTCAGGTTTCGCGGTAGAAGGCTTCGACCTGGCCCTTGAGCTTGATCAGAAGCGGCCGGCCACGGCGGTCCACGGTCTTGCCGGCGGCCACCTTGATCCAGCCTTCGGACAGGCAGTACTCCTCGACATCGTGGCGTTCGGTGCCGTTGAAGCGGATGCCGATGTCGTGCTGGAACACGGCCGCGACATGGTGCGGGCTGCGCGGGTCGACGGACAGGTGGTCGGGCAGCGGCGGACGGGTGGTGGCTTCTTGGTTCATGGGCGCAATTAGACCGCAGCCCGCGGCCACGCTAACCCAGCGAGCGCAGCCCTGCGGCGGTGCGCACCCACGCCAGCAGTCCGGGCACGGGCGCCTCGCGCACCGTCAGCGTGACCGCGGGCTCGGCCAGCCCCAGCCGGTCGAGCAGCGCCTGCACGCGCGCCGGCTCAGGGTGCTGCAGTTCGAGCGCGACCAGTGTGCAGCCGAGGTCTTCGAGCGTGGATGCCGGATGGGCGGGGGTGTCCCACTGGATCAGCGTCGGGGCAGCACCACCGAGCGGCAGGCTGCCGTCGGCTGGCACCGTGATGCGCCAGCCGAACCCGCCGCGCGACATGGGCAGCACCTCGCCGACCGGCACGGCGGCCGTCGCGGCGACCGCTGCCGCGATGTCGTCGGTGCGCGCCACCCAGCACGCCAGGCGCGGTGGCGCATCGGCTGCCAGTCGGTCGAGTTCGAACCATCGCGCACGCGGTGGGGCCGGCACGCCAGGGTCCACGGCGATCACCTCCAGGTACAACGCCTCGCCCAGGCGCAGCAACAGGTTGTGCGTGCCCATGCGGGCATGCTGGCCGCCCGGCTGCGGGCGCACGCCCAGTTGCGCGTGCAGGGCGTCGCTGCCGGCCTGCAGCGTTGGCGCCACGATGGCGAGGTGGTCGATGCGGCAGGTCGACATTCAGGTGCCCGAGGGGCGCAGCAGCACCTTCTCGCCCGTGGCCTGCTTGCCGTAGATGGCGATGGCCTCCAGCGACAGCGCCTCGGCCAGGCCGACCTCGCGCGTGTAGTGGCTCGCGAAGGTGGTCGTGAGCTCGGCCGCCACGCGCGCCTTGAGCTGCTGCACCTGATGCGGACCGGTCTTCTGCAGGAACGGGAACAGCAGCCAGCCGCCCACCCCCCAGGTCATGCCGAAGCCGCGCGCGATCTCGATGGGGCCGCGGTCCAGGCTGCCGTAGACGTAGACCTGCTTGTGCACATTGCTGCCGTAGCGGCTGTAGGCGGCCTGCTCCTTGCGCGCGATGGCGGCCTCCATGGCCACCAGAATCTGGCCGGCCAGCTTGCCGCCGCCGATGGCATCGAAGGCCAGCGTGGCGCCGGTGGCGGCAATCGCCTCGGTCAATGCGGCCTGGAAGTCGCTCTGGCTGCTGTCGACCACATGCTGCGCGCCTTGCCCGCGCAGCAGCGCGGCCTGCTCGGGCTTGCGCACCACGTTGACCAGCGGCACGCCGTCCTTCAGGCAGATGCGGTTCAGCATCTGGCCCAGGTTGGACGCCGCAGCCGTGTGCACCAGCGCGGTGTGGCCCTCGCGCCGCATGGTCTCCACCATGCCCAGCGAGGTCAGCGGGTTGACGAAGCACGAGGCGCCCTGCGCCGCCGTGGCGCCCTCGGGCAGCGGCAGGCATTGCGCGGCCGAAATGGCGCGGAACTCTGCGTACATGCCGCCGCCCAGCAGCGCGACCTTCCTGCCCAGCAGGGCCTGGGCCGCGGCCGAGGCACCGGCGGCGACCACGGTACCGGCGCCCTCGTTGCCCACGACCATGGAATCGCCGACCCGCGCGCCGGCCGCGGCCAGGGCCGTGGGCGACAGGCTGGCCGTGACCACGGGGCGCTCGGCCGTGCCCGAGACCTTGGCCGTGGCCATGTCGGCACCGCCGAACAGCAGGCCCAGGTCCGAGGGGTTCAGCGGCGCCGCCTCCACGCGCACCACGACCTCGTCGTCGTGCGCAGGCTGGGGCATGGCGACCTCGGCCAGCGAGAGTTCCAGGGTCGCGTCGGGGCGAATCAGCGAGCGCAGTTGCAAGGGCATGGGTGGTCCTCGGGTGGGTGGTTCGGTGGAGCCACCCAGTATAGGAAGCGCCCCGTGTTCAGCGCGCCATCCAGGCCGCGAAGGTGACCGTCCCCAGCCGCGCCCTGCCCACGGGCACCAGCGTGCCGTCGTCCAGCGGCGCGCCGAAGTACAGCGCCTGCGGGTCCGCCACGACCTGGCGGCCGTCCTGCTTCAGGTCGAGGTAGCGTTGCACGAGTTCGGCCAGCGGCAGCCGCTCGGGGCCGGCGATCTCGATGCGGCCGTGCAGGGGCGCGGCCAGTGCCACGTCGGCCAGCACGGCGGCCACGTCGTCGGAGCTGATGGGCTGGATGGCGGCCGGCGACAGCCGGATCTCGCCGTTCGCACCGGCCGACTGCGCGATGCCGCCCAGGAACTCGAGGAACTGCGTGGCCTGCACGATGGTCCAGGGGATGCCGCCGGCCACGACCAGGTCTTCCTGCGCCTGCTTGGCGCGGAAGTAGCCGCTCCGCTGCAGCTTGTGCGTGCCGACCACGGACAGCGCCACATGGTGCTGCACGCCGGCTCTCGCCTCGGCCGCCAGCAGGTTGCGGCCCGAGGTCTGGAAGAAGTCCAGCACGGCCTGGTCGGCGAACGAGGGCGAATTCGCCACATCCACCACCACCTGGGCACCGGCCAGCGCCGCATCCAGGCCCTCGCCCGTGAGCGTGTTGACGCCGGTGTTGGGCGAGGCGGCCAGCACGTCGTGGCCCAGGTTCTTCAACAAGACGACGAGCTTGGAGCCGATCAGGCCCGTGCCGCCGATGACGACGATCTTCATGGGGTGTCCCTCGGGTGCAGGAAGCGGGATCAGGAGAACTGCACCTTGTCCAGGCCGAAGGCCTTGTCGGCCGCGCCCGGGACGTTGCGGAAGGCGATGCTCAGGCGGTTCCAGGCGTTGATGCCCATCACGTTGTGCGTGAGTTCCACGATCTCCTGCTCGGAGAACTCGGCGCGCACCTGCTCGTAGACGGCATCGGACACGCCATGGGCGGGCAGCTGCGTGAGCACCTCGGTCCAGGCGAAGGCGGCGCGCTCGCGCGCGCTGAACAACGGGGATTCGTGCCAGATCGCCACATGGTGCAGGCGCAGCTCGCCCTCGCCGTGCTGCTTGGCCTGCTTGACGTGCATGTCCAGGCAGAAGGCGCAGCCGTTCATCTGCGAGGCACGGATCTCGATCAGCGCGAGCAGCTTGGCGTCCAGGCTGCCCTTCTTGCCGGCGATGCTGTAGTCGGACAGCTTCTTGTAGAGCTCGGGGGCTTGCTGCAGGGCGTTGAGGCGGGGGGTCATGGTGTTTCCTTTCGGGTTGAAAAATCGTTCTCTTCCCTTCAAGACGGGCCGGCCCCGCGGTTTGTGACAGGCCAGCCGAAAAAATCCGGCATGGGCACAATCCGCCGCCTATGCGTTTCCTGAAAGACCTGAGCCTGCCCGCGTTCACGGCCGGCTTCGTGGCCGTGCTGGTCGGCTTCACCAGTTCCGTGGCCATCGTGTTCCAGGCCGCGCTGGCCTTCGGCGCCACGCCGGCGCAGATCAGTTCCTGGATGTGGGCCTTGGGCCTGGGCATGGGCCTGGCCACCGCCATCCCCTCGCTGCTGTGGCGCATGCCGGTCATGGTGGCCTGGAGCACGCCGGGCGCTGCCGTGCTGGCCGTGGCGGGTGCCGGGTACGGCATGGGCGAGGCCGTGGGCGCGTTCATGCTGAGCGCCCTGGCGATCTGGCTGGCGGGCGCCACCGGCTGGTTCGAGCGCGTGATGAACCGCATCCCCGTGGCCATCGCCTCGGCGCTGCTGGCCGGCGTGCTGGCGCGCTTCGGGCTGGACGCGTTTCTGGCCGCGAAGACCGCGCTGGGTCTGGTGCTGCTGATGCTCGTGGTCTACCTGCTGGGCCGACGCCTGCTACCGCGCTACGCCGTGCCGCTGACGCTGCTGGCGGCCATCGTCTACTGTGGCGTGCGCGGCGAGCTGGGCTGGTCGTCGGTCCACCTGGCATTGGCGGTGCCCCAGTTCACCATGCCGGTCTTCAGCTGGCAGGCCGCCATCAGCCTGGCCGTGCCGCTGTTCGTGGTGACCATGGCCTCGCAGAACCTGCCCGGCGTGGCCGCCATCCGCGCGGCCGGCTACGGCCGCATGCCGATCTCCAAACTGCTCAGCATCACCGGCCTGGCCACGCTGGTGTTGGCGCCGTTCGGCGCGTTCGCGCTGAACCTCTCGGCCATCACGGCCGCGATCTGCATGGGCCGCGAGGCGCACGAAGACCCCGACAAGCGCTACACCGCGGCCGTCAGCTGCGGCCTGATCTACGTGCTGATCGGCGTCTTCGGCGCCACCGTCACGGGGCTGCTGACGGCCTTCCCCAAGGAGCTGGTGGCCGCCATCGCCGGCCTCGCGCTGCTGGGCACCATCGGCAACGGCCTGGCCGCCGCGCTGGCCGACGAGCGGCACCGCGAGCCGGCCCTGATCACCTTCCTCGTCACGCTGTCCGGCGTGGCAATCGCCGGCGTCGGCTCGGCCTTCTGGGGAGTGGTGGCCGGCGCCCTGGCGCTGTTTGTGCAACAGTACGCGCCTTCCCGAAAGAGCCAGGCATGAACATCCTTTTCGTCGTCGACCCGCTCGACAGCTTCAAGATCTACAAGGACACCACCTTCTCGATGATGCGCGAGGCCCAGCGCCGCGGCCACCGCATCTGGTCCTGCGAGCCGCGCCACATCGGCTGGCGCACGGGTGGCAAGGTGCAGGCCCTGGTCAGCGAACTGACGCTGACGGGCGCGCCCGACGCCTGGTACCGCATCGATTCCACGCCCGTGCGCGCGCTGGCCGGGTTCGACGCCGTGCTCATGCGCAAGGACCCGCCCTTCGACAGCGAGTTCTTCTACGCCACGCACCTGCTGGAGCAGGCCGAGCGCGAAGGCGCCAAAGTCTTCAACAAGCCGGCCGCGCTGCGCGACCACCCCGAGAAGCTGGCCATCATGGAGTTCGCGCAGTACACCAGCCCCACGCTGGTCACGCGCAGCGCGGCCGAGGTGCGCGCCTTCCACGCCGAGCACCAGGACGTGATCTTGAAGCCGCTGGACGGCATGGGCGGCATGGGCATCTTCCGCGTCAAGGCCGACGGGCTGAACCTGGGCTCCATCGTCGAGACGCTCAACAAGGACGGCGCCGAGACCATCATGGTCCAGCGCTTCGTGCCCGAGATCGCCCTCGGCGACAAGCGCATCCTCGTGATCGGCGGCAAGCCCGTGCCGTTCTCGCTCGCACGCATCCCGCAGGGCAACGAGGTGCGCGGCAACCTCGCGGCCGGCGGCAAGGGCGTGGCCCAGCCGCTGACCGAACGCGACCGCGAGATCGCCGAGGCGCTGGGCCCGGTGCTGGCCGCGCGCGGCCTGCTGCTCGTGGGCCTGGACGCCATCGGCGACTGCCTCACCGAAGTCAACGTGACCAGCCCGACCTGCTTCCAGGAGATCACCGAGCAGACTGGCTTCGACGTGCCGGCCATGTTCATCGACGCGCTGGAGGCCGCGCTGGCGGTCTGAAGCTCAGGCGGCCAGCGCCGCCACGGTCTGCTGCAACACCTCGGCCACGGCCGCCATGCCCGCGTCCTCCAGCGTGGTCGCGCGGCACCAGAGGTAGATCGGCCGCGGCCGCGACGGTGCGGGCAGCGCCAGCTCGACGAGGCCGAAGCGTTCGGCCAGCCGGCGCAACGGAAAGCGCGGCAGCACGGCGAGGTGCTGGCCCAGGCCCAGCGTGTCGAGCAGCACGAAGGCCTCGCCCAGCACCGTGAGTTCCACGCGCATGGCCTGCACGCCCGCGGCGGCCAGCATCTCGCGCACCTCCTGGGCGAAAGGCGAGGCCGAGCCCAGGCCGATCCAGCGCTGCGCGTCGAGCGCGCCACCGCCCTGGGCCAGGGCATGGGTGCGGGCGCAGAACACGCCGAGCGCGTCGGCCACCAGCAGCCGGCGCTCGATGCCGGGCGGCGGGCGCTCCAGCCAGGCCGGCGCGACCACGAATTCGTGGCGGCCGTCGATGAGCTGCTCCAGCAGCAGGTGCGGCCGGTCGCTCTGCACCGACAGCGCGAGGTCCGGAAAGCGCTCGAGCAGCACGCGCACCAGCTCGCCTGCCACCGCCGCGCCGACCAGCGGCCCGGCGCCGATGCGCACCTGCTTGCGGATGCCGCTGCGGTGGCGCGCCGTGACCTCGGCCGCGTCCTTGAGCCGCCTGCCGATGGCCCGGCCCTCGCGCGCCAGCATCTCGCCCAGCGGTGTGCTGCGCACGCCGTAGCGGCTGCGCTCGAACAGCGCGCCGCCGGCCTGCATCTCCAGCGTCTGCATGTTGTGCGTGAGCGTGGGCTGGGTCAGGTGCAGGTGCCGGCTGGCCTGCGTGATGGACCCCTTCTCAAGGATGGTGGCGAGTTGCACGAGGTGGCGAGGGTCCATAGAAATACTTTTGTTTGGGCTGCAATTTTCAATTTTACGGATGACCAACGCCGACCTACAGTGCGCGTCCGGCCACCGCATCCATCCGCATGACACCCAACCTCATCTTCATCGTCGCCGACGACCTCGGCTACGCCGACCTGGGCTGCTACGGCGGCCGGCCGGCCGGCTTCGGCCCCGTGTCGCCGCACATCGACGCGCTGGCCGCAGGCGGCCTGCGCTTCACCGAGGGCTACAGCAACGGGCCGGTCTGCTCGCCCACGCGCTTCGCGCTCATGACCATGCGCTACCAGTACCGGCTGCGCGGCGGCATGGAGGAGCCCATCAACAGCCGCAGCAAGGGCAGCCCCACGCTGGGCCTGCCGCCTTCTATGCCGACCCTGCCCTCGCTGCTGCGCGAAGCCGGCTACGCCACCGCGCTGATCGGCAAGTGGCACCTGGGCTACCCGCCGGCCTTCGGCCCGCAGCGCTCGGGCTACGACGACTTCTACGGCATCATGGCCGGCGGCGTGGACTACTTCAGCCACTGCTCGGGCAAGGGCGACCACGACCTCTACGAGAACGGGTCCGAGCGCCACGACGTGGGCTATTTGACCGACCTGCTCTCGCGCCGCGCGGTGGACCATGTGAAGGCGCGCGCCGCCGCGGCCCGCGCCGGCCGGCCCTTCTTCCTGAGCCTGCACTACACGGCGCCGCACTGGCCCTGGGAGACGCGCGACGACGCGCACCTGGCGGCCGAGGTGGCCGGCAACCTGTTCCACCTGGACGGCGGCGACGTGGAGACCTACCGCCGCATGGTCCACCACATGGACGAGGGCATCGGCTGGCTGGTCGCCGCGCTGCGCGAGGAAGGCCTGCTGGAGAACACGCTGATCGTCTTCACGAGCGACAACGGCGGCGAACGCTTCTCGGACAACTGGCCGCTCGTGGGTGGCAAGATGGACCTGACCGAAGGCGGTATCCGCGTGCCCTGGATCGCACACTGGCCGGCCGCCATTCCGGCCGGAACCACAAGCGCGCAGCACTGCATGAGCATGGACTGGTCGGCCACGCTGCTGGAGCTGGGCGGCGGCCGGCCGCACCCCGAGGTGCCGATCGATGGCGTCTCGCTGGCCGCCGTGCTGCGCGACCCGGGCCAGACCTTCGAGCGCCCGCTGTACTGGCGCATGCACCACCGCCACCAACGCGCGCTGCGGCGCGGCGACTGGAAGTACCTGAAGGTCGACGACCACGAGTACCTCTTCAACGTGCGGCAGGATGCGCGCGAGCGCGCCAACCTTGCGCACAAGCATCCCGAGATGCTCGAACGCCTGCGCACGGACTGGCTGGCCTGGGAGGCCACGGTGCCCGCCATCCCGGACGACGCTGCCGTGAGCCTGGGCTACTCGGCCAAGGACATGCCGCAGCGCTGACCCTTTTCTTTCCGCTCCGGAGACACAACATGCACATCCCCCGCCGCGCGCTCTGCGCCGCCGCCCTGCTCGCCATCGCTGCGGCACCGCTCCAGGCCCAGACCTGGCCCGAGCGCCCGATCAAGCTCATCACGCCCTCTACGCCGGGCGGCCCGCCCGACGCCTATGCGCGCGCGCTGGCCGACCTGCTGCTCAAGGAACTGGGCCAGCCCGTGGTGGTGGAGAACTCACCGGCCGTGGGCGGCATGGTGGCGGCCCAGGTGATGACGCGCACACCGGCGGACGGCTACACGCTGCTGGTCAGCACCGCCGGCATGATGACCATCACGCCCAATGCCAACCCGCGGGCGCGCTACGTGCCAGCCGACTTCACGCCGATCTGCCAGGGCGTGGAGGCCGGCCTGGTGCTGGCCAGCCACCCGAGTCTGGGCACGCGCAACTTCGCCGATCTCGCGCAGTGGATCAAGGCGCAGAAGACGCCGCCGACCTACTCGTCGTTCGCGCCGGGCTCGCCCGCGCACTTCCTGGGCTACCAGCTGGCCGAGGCGCTCAAGGTCGAGATGACGCACGTGCCTTACCGCAGCAGCCCGAACCAGATCACCGACATGGTGGGTGGCACGGCGCCGCTGGGCTTCGTGCAGACCGCCACGGCCGGCCCGCAGATCAAGGCCGGCAAGCTCGTGGCCTATGCGACGACGGCGGGCCAGCGTTCGGCCGAGCTGCCCGACGTGCCCACGGTGGCCGAGATCGGCCTGCCGCAGCTGCAGACCACGGTCTGGTTCGGCCTGTCGGCCCCCAAGGGCCTGCCAGCGCCCATCGCGCAGCGGCTGACCGCGGCGCACCAGAAGGTGCTGGCCTCGCCGGACTTCCGCCAGCGCATGGCCACCTCGGGCCTGGCACCGGCCGCTCCGCTGTGTGGCGAAGCCTTCCTGCAGCAGATGAACGCGGAATCGGCACGCTGGGCGCGCATCGTCAAGGCGACAGGCTTCGTCGCCGATTGAACCTAGAAGCCGCTGGGCAGGCCCAGATGGCGCAGATGCTCGCGCCAGCTGGCGAGCCGGCCGAACTCGCCGTCGGGCGTACAGGCCAGCACCCGGTGCGCCACGGCGTCGAAGCTGCAGTCGGCCAGGTGCAGCGTCAGCCGCGCCCGCGGTGCCGCGCTGGCGCAGGCGGCACCCGAACGCGGCAGGGGTTCGCAGCGCAGGATGTCCACGCCGTCGCAGGCCAGCAGGGCGCGGCGCACGGCGTGCGCATCGGCCAGCGGCACGGTGACATCGAGCACCTGGAACACCGGCCGGCGCGCTGCGGCGGCAGCGGGGACAAACTCCTTGTACGCGGCATAGGCCATGGGTTTTCAGCGGAAAGTCGAGAGGCGTTCAGTGTCGCGACACGCCCGTCAAGCCGCTGTCAAATTGCGGGGACCGTGCGCAAAGAATGCGTCAAGGCCGTGCCATCCGCGCCCCTCAGCCCGTGCGCTCCGTCACGAACTTCAGGCCGACGCCGGGCTCCGTGATGATGTAGCGCGGTGCGGCGGCCGCGTCGCCCAGCTTCTGGCGC
Organism: Pseudorhodoferax sp. Leaf265; assembly: GCF_001422365.1. GTDB lineage: Bacteria > Pseudomonadota > Gammaproteobacteria > Burkholderiales > Burkholderiaceae_C > Pseudorhodoferax. The sequence continues at coordinate 274,610 of NZ_LMMT01000001.1, forward strand.
AGCTTGGCCACCAGCACGCGCAGGTAGTGCGCATCCTCGGTGTGCGTGGGGCCCCACATCTCGCGCAGCAGTTGGGGCTGCGTGATCAGCCGGTCGGGGTGGCTGGCCAGGATGGACAGCAGCGCGAACTCCTTGCGCGTGAGCGCCACCGGCTCGCCCTGCAGGTGCACCTCGCGCCGCGCGATGTCGATGCGCAGGTTGCCGTCGTCGTAGGTGGGCGCCACCGGGTCGGCCGGCACTGCATTGCGCAGCAGCGCGCGCAGCCGCGCCATGAGCTCGCCGATGCCGAACGGCTTGGTCACGTAGTCGTTGGCGCCGGCATCCAGCAAGGCCACCTTCTCTTCCTCGCCGGAGCGCACCGTCAGCACGATGACCGGAACGCGTGACCACTGGCGCAGCTCCTGCAGCACCTCGCGGCCGTCGAGGTCGGGCAGGCCCAGGTCCAGCACCACGATGTCGGCGCCCTTGCTCGCCAGCAGGCTCAGTCCCTGCTGGCCGGTTTCGGCCAGCAGCGTGGCGTAGCCCTGCGAGCGCAGGCTGATGTCGACGAACTTGCGGATCTGCGGCTCGTCGTCGATCACCAGCACGCGCGGCGGCGGTGTCGCTTCAGCAGAAGTGGTCATGGCTCAATCCTGTGGCAGCGCGATCCGGATCGTGGTGCCCACGCCATCCGGACCCGGCAGCGCCTCGACCCGCCCCATGTGGGCGCCGACGATGCCCTGCACGATGGTCAGGCCCAGCCCCGTGCCGTGCTTGCCGCGGTCGCCACGCTCCACGCTGTAGAACATGTCGAAGATGCGGCGCCGCTCGTCTTCGGGGATGCCGGGGCCCTGGTCGATGATATCGATGCCCAGCGTGCTGTCGTCCAGGCGCCGGGCCAGCACGCGGATGGCCTGGCCGGACGGAGAGAACTTGGCGGCGTTCTCCATCACGTTGAACAGCGCCTGCTCGATCAGCGCCGGATGCACGTGCAGCGGCCCCAGGTCCGGTGCGATCTGCGTTTCCACGCGCGTGTCGGGCAGGTAGCGCTGCAGCCGAAGCGAGGCCGAGCCGATCAGTTCGTCCACGCCGATCCAGTCGCGCGCCAGGGTCAGGCCCTGCTGGCCCAGCCGCGTCATGTCCAGCAGGTTCTGGATGTAGCGGTCCAGCCGCTGGCCCTCCACGCGGATGGTGTCCAGCAGGGAGGCACGGTCCTCCTCGCCCATGTCCTTGCCGAACTGGGCCAGGCTGTCGGCCGAGCCGATCATCGAGGCCAGTGGCGAGCGCAGGTCGTGCGAGACCGAGGACAGCAGCGCCGAGCGCAGCCGCTCGGTCTCGCCGGAGACGCGCGCGGCCTCCAGCTCGGCCACCAGCCGCGTGCGCAAGGCGGCCTGGGCGATGTCTTCGGTCATGCTTTCGGCCAGGCGCCGCTGCTCGAACGAGAGCCGGCCCATGGCGTCGGGAAAACGCAGCGCGACCACGCCCAGCGTCTGCGCGTCGGCCTGGATCGGCAGGAACCACCAGTTGGACTCGGACAGCGTGTCGGTGTAGCGGCCGCTGGGCTGGCCCTGGCGTTGGGTCCAGGCCGCAGCGCCATCGTCCTTCTCGGTGAGCGCGCGGCCAGCGGCTTCCGGCCCGGAGGCATCGCCGATGCGCATCCAGACCTCGGCGTTCAGCGTGGACCGCAGCACCGAAGCGCTGGCCGCGATCACCTGGCCCAGGTCGGCCGCCTTGGACAGCTGGCGTGCCAGGTTCTGCATGGCCGTGGCATGGGTGTTGGCGGCACGCAGCGCGGTCACCTGCATGCGCAGCCGCGAGGCCAGCCGGCCCGCGATCAGCGCGGCCGCCAGGAACAGCAGCACCGTGGCCACGCCGCGCGGCGCGCTGATGATGAAGGTCAGGCGCGGCTCGATGAAGAAGAAGTCGAAGGCACCGAAGCACAGCACGGCCGTGATGAAGGCGGCCACCATGCGCGTGCGCGAAGCCACCAGCAACACCGCCACCAGGAACACCGGCGAGAGCTCCTGCAGGCCGAGGAAGCGTTCGGCCAACGCCGCCACGGCGACGGACACCAGCGTGGCGGTGAGGATGAGCGCGGGTTCGCGCGGGGCCAGCCGCTCGCCGGCCAGGTCCTGGAAGCGGCGCCCGCGCTGGCGTGCGCGCGGCGTGCTCACGATGGTCAGCTCGTAGCGCGCGCCGCGCTGCAGCAGCTGCTGCGTAAGCGTGCGGTTGAAGATGCGCGCCACCGGCCGCTCGCGCGTGCGCCCGATCACGATGGCCCGGGCACCGCGCGCGGCGGCGGCGTCGAGCAGGGCCTGCACCACGTCGGTGTTGTGCAGCACCTCGGTCTCGCCGCCCAGGTTGCGCGCCAGAGCGAAGGCCTTGTCCAGTTCCATCTGGCGTTGCTGCTCGGCCCGCGCGGTGGCGTTGCGCGGCGTGGCTTCGCCGGCCAGGTCGGCGGCGTGGACGGTGGCGTCGGCCGAATCGCCGGTGTCCACCGTCACCACGGTCCAGGGCGCGCCGCGGCGCTCGGCGATGCGCGAGCCGGCGCGCACCAGGTACTCGGACTGGCCCTGGCCGTCGATGGCGATCAGCACATGGCGCTGCAGCGCAATGCTGGCGAGGCCGCGCGCGGTGCGCGTCTCGCGCAGGTCGGCGTCCACATGCTCGGACACGGTCTGCATGGCCAGCTCGCGCAGCGCCGTGAGGTTCGAGGGCGAGAAGAAGGCCTGCAGCGCCTGGGCCGCCTGCTCGGGCAGGTAGACCTTGCCCTGGTTCAGGCGCTCGATGAGCTCACGCGCGGGCAGGTCGACCAGGCGGATGTCGCGCAGCCGCTCGAACACCGCATCGGGCACGGTCTCGCTGACGCGGATGCCCGTGATCTGGTGCACCACGTCGTTCAGGCTCTCCAGGTGCTGGATGTTGACCGTGGTGTAGACGTCGATGCCGGCGTCCAGCAGTTCCTCCACGTCCTGCCAGCGGCGTTCGTGGCGGCTGCCCGGCGCATTGCGGTGGGCTAGTTCGTCCACCAGCGCGATGGCGGGCTTGCGCGCCAGCAGGCCGTCCAGGTCCATCTCCTCGAGCTCGCGGCCCTGGTAGTGCACGCGCTTGCGCGCCAGGTTGGGCAGGCCCTCGACCAGGGCCAGCGTCTCGGCGCGGCCGTGGGTCTCGACGATGCCGATCACCACGTCGATGCCCTGTCGGTGCAGTTCGCGGGCGCGCGACAGCATGGCGTAGGTCTTGCCCACGCCGGGCGCCGCACCCAGGAACACCGTGAGCCGCCCGGCCGCCTGGCGGCGCAGTTCGCCCATCAGGGCATCGGCCTGTTCGGTCTTGTCAGCTGGCATCGAACTTCCTGCGCATCGTGGCGCGCAGCATAAGCGGCTGGCTCACCGCGTCCAGGCCCCGAAGGTCTCGCGGATTTGCGCGGCGTCCGTGCGGCGGTGCAGCGCCGCGCGGAAACCTTCCTCCGAGAACAGCGCGGCCACCTGGGACAGCATGTCCAGGTGCTCCTGCGTGGCCGGCGCGGGCACCATGAGGCACACCACATCGCTGACGGGCTGGCCGTCGGGCGTGTCGAAGGCGATGGGCGGCGACAGGCGCGCGTAGAGCACGAGGACCTGCTCCAGCGCCTTGACCCGCGCATGCGGAATCGCCACGCCATGGCCCAGTGCCGTGGTCCCGGCCGCCTCGCGGCGCTGCAGGGCCGTCGCCACCGAGTCGGGCGGGATGCCGTGCGCCCATTCCATGTGCAAGCCGATGGCCTCGAACAGCTGGCGCTTGTCGCGCGCCCGCACGTGCAGCAGGATGTCGCGTTCGTCGAAGTGGTCGAGCAGCCGAGCCATGGTTCAGCGGCCTTTCACCGCGTCCAGCGCGAGGTTGAGTTCCAGCACGTTCACGCGTGGCGCGCCCAGCACGCCGAACTGCTTGCCCAGCGTGTGCCGGGCCACCAGCTGCCGCACGGCATCCGGGGTCAGCCCGCGCGCGCGCGCCACGCGCGCGACCTGGATGGCTGCGGCCTCGGGGCTGATGTGCGGGTCGGCACCGCCGCCCGACTGCGTGACCAGGTCGCTCGGCACAGCCTCGCGCGCCACACCTTCGCGCTGGGCCACGGCGGCACGCGCCTCCTCGATGCGCTTGCGCAGGTCGGGGTTGGTGCGGGCCTGGTTGCTGCCCGACAGCGCCATCACGCTGTAGCTGCCTGCGGACGGACGCGGCTGGAAGTAGCCGTCGCCCGTGAAGGGCTGGGCCACCAGCGTGGAACCGATGACCTGGCCGTTGCGCTCGATCAGGCTGCCGTTGGCGCCGGTCGGCGCCACCGCCTGGCCGATGCCCACGCCGGCCATCGAATACAGGAAGCCGCAGCCGGCCAGCGTGACGATGGCCAGGCCGATCGCGCCGCGCAGGGCGCCCTGGTTGTGCAGGGACGGCCCGGTGGCCGCGGGAGGGACGGCGGCACCCGTCTTGTGCCGCATGGTGTGCATGGCAGTGCCCATGGTGAACCTCAGATGTTGAAGAACGTGGCCAGAATCAGGTCGATCAGCTTGATGCCCACGAAGGGCAGCAGCACGCCGCCCAGGCCGTAGACCAGCATGTTGTTGCGCAGCAGCTCGGTGGCGCTGGCCGGCTTGAAGCGCACGCCACGCAGCGCCAGCGGGATCAGCGCCGGGATGATGATGGCGTTGAAGATCAGCGCCGACAGCACCGCGCTGTTGGGGCTGTGCAGCTGCATCACGTTCAGCACGGCCATCTGCGGGATGGCGGCCGCGAACAGCGCTGGCAGGATGGCGAAGTACTTGGACACGTCGTTGGCCAGCGAGAAGGTGGTCAGCGCGCCGCGCGTGATGAGCTGCTGCTTGCCGATCTCCACCACGGCCAGCAGCTTGGCAGGGTCGGAGTCCAGGTCGACCATGTTGCCGGCCTCCTTGGCGGCCTGCGTGCCCGAGTTCATGGCCAGGCCCACGTCGGCCTGGGCCAGCGCCGGGGCGTCGTTGGTGCCGTCGCCCACCATCGCCACCAGGCGGCCGCCGGCCTGCTCGGCGCGGATGCGCGCAAGCTTGTCCTCGGGCGTGGCTTCGGCGATGTAGTCGTCCACGCCGGCATCGGCGGCAATGCTGGCGGCCGTGAGCTTGTTGTCGCCGGTGATCATCACGGTCTTCACGCCCATCTCGCGCAGGCGTGCGAAGCGCTCCTTGATGCCGCGCTTGATCACGTCGGACAGCTCGATCACGCCCAGCACGTGGCGGCCGTCGCTGACGACCAGCGGCGTGGCGCCCTTGCGCGCCACGTCGTCCACGCGGGCCTGCAACTCGGCCGGCACGCGGCCGTCCTGCGCCTTCACATGCTTGGCGATGGCGTCCAGTGCGCCCTTGCGGATCTGGCGACCACCCGACAGGTCGACACCGGACATGCGGGTCTGGGCCGTGAACGCCACGAAGTGCGCGCCTTCGGGGTCGGCCAGCTTCTCGCCCTTCTCGCGCGCCAGCTTCACGATGGACTTGCCCTCGGGCGTGGGGTCGGCCAGCGAGCTCAACAGCGCGGCCTCGCGCAGCTGGGCGGCGTCGACGCCGGCCATCGGATGGAAGGCCGTGGCCTGGCGGTCGCCGTAGGTGATGGTGCCGGTCTTGTCCAGCAGCAGCACGTCCACGTCGCCGGCCACCTCGACGGCCTTGCCGGACTTGGCCAGCACATTGGCCTTGAGCGCGCGGTTCATGCCGGCGATGCCGATGGCCGGCAGCAGCCCGCCGATGGTGGTGGGAATCAGGCAGACCAGCAGGGCCACCAGCAGCACCACGTTGATCTGCACGTCGACGAAGCCGGCGATGAAGGGCAGGCTGACGACCACGGCCAGGAAGGTGACGGTCATCACGACCAGCAGGATGCCGAGCGCGATCTCGTTGGGCGTCTTCTGGCGGTTGGAGCCTTCGACCAGCGCGATCATGCGGTCCAGGAAGCTGTGGCCGGGCTCGGCCGTGACGCGCACGACGATGCGGTCGGACAGCACCTTGGTGCCGCCGATCACGCCGGAACGGTCGGTGCCGGCTTCGCGCAGCACGGGCGCGGATTCGCCCGTGACGGCCGCCTCGTTGATCGTGGCCAGGCCTTCTACGATCTCGCCGTCGGCCGGGATCAGCTGCCCTTCCTCGACCACGACCGTGTCGCCCGGACGCAGCGCGGCGGCCGGCACGGTACTCTCCTTGCCGTCCTCGAGGCGGCGTGCCACGAGGTCCTTGCGCGCGCTGCGCAGCGAGGCCGCCTGGCCGCGGCCACGCGCCTCGGCCACGGCCTCGGCGAAGTTGGCGAACAGCACGGTGGCGAACAGGATCAGCGTCACGGCCCAGCCGAAGCCGGCCGTGGTCCAGCCCGCCAGCGTGGCGACCAACGTCAGCACGGTGCCGAGCCAGACCACGGCCATCACGGGGTTCTTGACCACGTGCTGGGGCGCGAGCTTGACGAAGGAGTCGATGATGGCCGGCTTGAAGTCGAAGCCGGCGGGGGTGTTGGCGGTACGCACCTTGTCGTTCATGGCGTGGTCCTCTCAGCGAGCCAGCAGTGCGTTCAGCTGCAGGTGGTCGGCCACGGGGCCCAGCACCAGCACGGGCATGAACTGCAACAGCGTGAGGATGATGACGATGCCGATCAGCGTGAGCGCGAAGGTCGGCGTTTCGATCTGCAGCGAACCCGCGCCCTCGGGCGCGCGGCGCTTGGCGGCCATCATGGCGGCGATGGCCAGCGGCAGCACCAGACCGGGGAAGCGGCCCAGCGCCAGCGCGAGCACGCAGGACAGGTTCCACCACGGCGTGGCGTCACCCAGGCCCTCGAAGCCCGAGCCGTTGTTGGCGAAGGCCGAGGTGTACTCGTAGAACACCTGGCTGATGCCATGGAAGCCCGGGTTGGAGTTGCCGGTGATGCCGGGCACGGCCAGCGCGATGGCGGTGAGCCCCAGCAGCACGATGGGCTGCAGCAGCACGATCACGGCCAGCAGCTTCACCTCCGGCCCTTCGATCTTGCGGCCGAACAGCTCGGGCGTGCGGCCCGTCATGAGGCCGGCCAGGAACACCGCCAGCAGCAGGTAGACCAGGAACTGCTGCAGGCCGCAGCCGATGCCGCCCCAGATGCCGTTGATCAGCATGTTGACCATGGAGACCATGCCGGTCAGCGGCGCGAGCGAGTCGTGCATGCTGTTGACCGAGCCGTTGTTGACCTGGGTCGTCACCGACGACCACAGCGCCGAGTCCTCGACACCCAGGCGCACTTCCTTGCCTTCCATGAGGGCCAGGTCGGCCGAGGTGCCCGAGGCGCTCTCGGACCACAGCGACAGGCTGGTCGAGGCGATGGACATGACCAGCATGGTGCCGAACACCATGGCGCCGAACTTGCGGCGGCCGGTGAACGGGCCGACCATGAAGACGACCGACACGGGCACCAGCACGATGGCCAGCGTCTCCAGGAAGTTGGACAGCGGCGTCGGGTTCTCCAGCGGCACCGCGCTGTTGGGGCCGTACCAGCCGCCGCCGTTGCTGCCCAGCTGCTTGATGGCCACCATGGGCGCGACCGGGCCGAGAGGGATCTTCTGCTCCTTGAACTCGGCCGAGGCTTCGACCGGCGTGGCCGTGGGGCCGCCCTGCAGCGTGGCGGGCACGCCCTGGGTGGTCAGCAACGCCGACAGCACCAGCGACAGCGGCAGCATCACGCGCACGCAGCCACGCACGACGTCGGCCCAGTAGTTGCCCACGTCGACCGTGTCGGCATCGCCGGTGGAGGCCGTGGCAGCGGCGTGGCCTTCCATGGCCTGGCGCCCGCCGAACAGGCCGCGCAGCGTGGCAGCGACCACGCCCAGCGCCATCACCGGCGTGACCACCTGCAGGCCGACGATGCCGGTCATCTGCGCCAGGTAGGACAGCTGGGCCTGGCCCGAGTAGTGCTGCTGGTTGGTGTTGGTCAGGAACGAGACGGCAGTGTGCAGCGCCAGGTCCCAGCTCATGTTGGGGGCGCCGTTGGGATTGAGCGGCAGCCAGGCCTGGGTCATGAAGATGGCCCAGACGATGAGCAGCAGTACCAGGTTGCTGAGCAGGAAGGCGGCGGCATAGCCGCGCCAGCCCATGCCGACTTGCGGGCGCGTGCCCAGCAGGGCGTAGATGGGACGTTCGATCCACGCGAACAGCGGGTCCGAACGCAGGGGCGCGCCGCGCAGCACGGCGGCCAGGTAGTGGCCCAGCGGCCAGGCCAGCGCAATGGCCGCGGCGAAGATGAGCAGGGTCTCAAGCATGGTGCAGGCCTTTCAAGGCATCGGGGAAATGGAAGCCATCCGTCTCAGAACGCGGCCTGCAGCGCGAACTCGCCGCGCGTGCCGGCCATGCCGGGGAACAGGCGCCTGGCGGCGGAATCGGTGGCGTGCAGCGTGGCGCGCAGCTCGAACGGGGCGCGGAAGGCCCAGACCACGCTCAGCGCGCCGTGCGTGTAGCTGTCGGCGTAGTCGCTGTCCAGCACGTAGCGGGCCACGGTGCCCTCGATGCGCCACTGGTCGTTCAGTGCATGGCGCGCACCCAGCAGCACGTAGGTGCCGGTGGTGTCGCTGGCCATGGTGTTGGTGGAGTGGCCCACGGCCACCCAGTAGTTCTCGCGCCAGGTGACGGCCAGGTTCAGCTCGTTCCAGTTCAGCTGGACGTCGGCCGAGGGGTATTGGTAGCGCAGCAGGTAGGCGTCCAGGGCCCAGTCGTCGGCGATCTTGCCGGCCCAGCCCACGGCCAGGTCGAACTCGGTGCTGGCGCCGTTGTCGGGCCGGAACTTGACGTTGGAGCCCCACACCGAGGCGTACAGGCCCGACGCATGGGCGTACTTGAGGCCGACCTGCACGGCGGGGTCTTCGCGCGTCTGCGAGGAGCCGCGCCAGACGTAGTCCGAGGTGAGGCTTGCCGTCCCCGTCAGTTGCGCGGACGCCGTCGCAGGCAGGGCCGCGGCCATCAATGCACCGCACAGTGCGGCAGTTCCCCCCAGGGAAATCAGATGCTTGGAGCGCATGTTCTTGTTCGCGATCGAATGGCGAAAGTGCCAGTCGTCAGTATTCGGTGGAGCCCCGTAAAGTCTCCATTCGCAAAGCTGGCGCGCGCGTCAAATCTCCGTCAAATCTGCCGGCGGGGGCCTCGCGCGGCGCCCTGTGCATGAAGATTTGATGCCGAATTGACGGCGCGGTCGGCGGGCCCGGACTATGGTTTCGGCACCTTGGTTTCCGGGCGCCGAGACGCATGCTCCAACTCCTGCAAGACCTCGTCTTCATCCTGATCGTCAGCCTGTGCTTCGTCGGCTTCCTGCGCTGCACACGCGCCGTTCTGGCGCACCGCGGCGGCAGGCGCAACACCTCGGCCACCGGTCATGGCGAATGAATTGCTGCAGTTCGCGCTGGCCATGCTGGCCATCGTGCTGCCCTTGCTGCTGGGTTGGGTGCTGGTGGCGCTGTCCGCGCAGCGCCAGCGCGGCGGATCGAAGGCGCCGCGCCCGAAATGAGCGCGGCGGCCCTGCTGTTCTGGTGCGTCGCCGCGGCGAAGGTGTTGCTGTCCGCGCCCATCCAGATCCGCGCCGCACAGGCGCGCACCCCCGAACGCCTGCGCGAGGCACGCGGCCAGCGCAAGGACGACTGGCTGGCCATGGTCGTCATGGTGCTGGCCCTGCTCTCGGACAGCTATCCGCTCACGGGTTGGGCCTACCTGCAGATCCGCGAGGCCATGGGCCAGCCGTCGGGTCAGACCCCGAACCTGGCCGGCTGGGTCTACCTGGTGGGAACGGTCACGCTGGCCTGGCTGGTGCAGCGCAGCCTGCGGCGGCTCGGCACGCCGAGCCATCGCTGAGCACGGCGCCCAGCCGCCGGGGCCGGTCGCCGCCTGGAGGATGTCAGCGCGCCGGCGCGGCGTAGCGCTCCACGCGCTGGCCCACCAGCGCGTAGCCGCTGACACCGTGCACGGTGCTGGCACGCACCAGCTGCAGCCGGCCGCTGATCCAGACCGTGTCCATGGTGCCCAGCGACTTGTGGGGCTTGTCCAACCGCACATGGACGATCTGGTTGGCCGGCGGCGGCGGCGTGTGGATGCAGGCGCCGAAATGCGGCACCAGCAGCAGCTCGCGCAGGCCCTGGGCGGTGGTCTCCAGCGGCACCACGTAGCCCGGGATGCGGATGGCGGCGCCATCCAGCGCGGCGACCAGCGGCGCCTCGTCCCAGACCTTGCGCAGGCGCTGCAGCGCTGCGGCCGCGCGCGGGTCGTCGTCGGACAGGCTGCGCAGGTCCACGCCCGCGCCCTGGAAGTCGGCCCAGGGGTCCCAGTCCTTGGGCAGCAGCGCATCCCAGCCGATGGTGCGGAAAGCGGCCTCCTTGGTGTCCTTGGCGAAAGCCGGCGCCAGCACGGCGCAGGCCAGGGCCGCGCAGGCGCGGCGGCGCAACATGTTCATGGCGAGGGCTCCCTGGCAGGCGGCGAGAACGGCGCCAGCTTCTTGAACAGCAGCGGGCCTGCGAAGCTGGGCATGTCGTGCTCGTGGTCGTCGTGCGGGGCCACGCCTTCGCGCGACTTGCGCAGCCACACGCGGGCCAGCGCCGGGTCGCGCGCCACGCCCTCGCCGCGGTCGTAGGCGCGGCCCAGCGCGCGCTGGGCGCGCGGGTTGCCAGCCTCTGCCGCCTGTTGCAGCCAGGCGATGGCGGCGGCCATGTCGCGGCGCACACCCGCGCCGTCTGCGTAGGCGCGGTACAGCGCGTACTGCGAGCGCGAGGCGCAAGGGGCATCGGTGGCGGCGGTGCGGCGGTACCAGCGCATGGCCTCGGCCGGGTCCTTGCGTGCGCCGCCCCAGCCGTTGGCGTAGAAGTCGCCCAGCATGCACTGGGCCGACACGGCGCCCTGGCCTGCCGCCGTGCGGAACCAGTGGAACGCGGCCGTCGCATCCTTGGGCACCTGGGCATTGCCATCCAGGTACAGGTAGCCCAGGTCGACCTGGGCCGGCACGTGGCCGCGCTCGGCCGCCTGCCGCAAGAACGCATGGGCTTGCGCCAGGTCCACCACCTGGCCGGTCAGGCCGGCATAGTGACGGGCCTGGGCATAGAGCACCTGCGCGGATGGCGCAGGCTCGGCCTGGACCGCACAGGCCAGCGCCATGCAGGCGGCGAGCAGGGCCTGCCGCATGCGCATCAGCGGAAGGTCTGCGTCACATCCGCCGGCACCACGATCTCGCTGGCGGGCGTCAGCGCCATCGTGACCTGGCGTCCCTTCGCGATCGTGGCCAGCACGGCCTGGGCCTCGGCCAGCGAGTTCAGGCGCTTGGTGCGCAGCACCTCACCCGGCGCGGCATGCACCGACTCGACCGGGCCGCCACGGTAGGTGATGGTCTGGTTGGTACCCGGGCTGAACTGCACGAAGTTGTTCGGCAGGTAACCCTGGTAGCCGTCGTTGACCTGCACCGCGACCTGCACGTAGAAACCCGTGGGGTCGTTCACGTACTGGTCGGTGGCCGTCACGATGCCGCTGGCCAGCAACGGAATCGCCGGGTTCTTGTTCTGCGAACCGACGAAGCCCTGCACGATCTTGCCGCCGTCCAGCAGCGTCGCCGTGACCGTGGCGCCGGCCTCGCGTCCGGGCTTGAACGGGCCCGAGGTCTCGATGCTCTTGTACGAGGTGTTGGCCGCATCGCTGGCCGCGTAGGAGATCACAGAGCGGCGCTTCTCCAGCTGGTTGGCGAACTCGCTCGTGATGTTGGTGCCGCCCACGGCCGGCGAGTCGAACACCTTGGAGCGCATCGCGTCCAGCATGGTCAGCTGCTTGCCGGCGTTCGCCGGGTCGCGGTTGTAGGCCTTGAGTGCCTGGTAGACCTCGACGATGGGGAACTGGTTGGTGTGCTGCGGCGAGACGAAGTCCACGTCCAGGTTTTGCTGCAGGTAGCTGAAGCCGGCCTGGAACGACAGCCGCAGGAAGCCGTTGTTCGCGGTCGGCGTGGTCAGCCCGTTCACGCCGTAGCCGCCGTGGTAGCCGAAGGTGACGAACTTGCCGTCGGTCGGGTTCTTCACGCGGAACAGCATGTTGGTGGTGCCTGGCGTGTGGCCCGGCGACCAGATCACCATGATCTGCACGTTGCCGTAGTCGTACCACTGGTCGTACTGGTAGAAGTCCGTCGTGCGGGCGCGGATCTCGGTCTCCGAGGTGGGCAGCGCGCCGGCGATGTTCCAGGTGTTGCCGCGCTGGTCCTGCGTGATGCCGGTGACGTCCTCGCGCGAGGCCCACAGCTTGATGGGCTTGCCGGCGTTGTCCATCATGCGCAGCTGCTCGACGACGGTGCCGTAGTGGTCGCTGTGGCCGTGCGTGAGCCAGATGTCGGTGACGGCGCGCGGGTCCAGGCCCAGCAGCTCCATGTTCTTCCAGTACTGGTAGCCGCTGTTGGGCCAGCCGGCATCGATCTTGATGAGCTTGTCGTCCGACTTGTCGTTGGGCGTGCCCATGTCGGCACGCAGGATGTAGGAGGCGACTTCGTTGTCGCCCACGAAGTACATCGTGTCCTTGACCATCTCGAAGGGCTCGGTGCTGCGCGTGTAGGGCGCTTGCGTGACGCCCGTGGCGTTGATGGCCATGTAGGCCTGGCCCGAGACCGGGTCCGTGCCCTTGTCGGCCAGCAGCGGGCTTTGCGAGGGCACGTCCCAGACCGGCTTGCCGTCGCTGGTGGACTGCGGCGTGAAGTACCAGATCGCCACCACCTTGGCTTTTTCCAGCTCCGTGTGGTTGGTGTCGAACAGCAGGTAGGCGGCCTGGCGCGCGGTGGTGCTGTAGGCGTAGTCGGCCGTGACCGGGATGGCCGCGACGGTGGAGGCCGTGCTCTTGCCGTAGTCGCTGGTGTCGACGTTGAAGACCTTCACATCGGACGCGAGGGTGTAGGTCTCCTCGTAGCGCTTGATCGGCGTGGCGTAGGCCCGGCCGGCCATGTCGGCCAGCACGGCGCGGCCGTCGCCCACGGTGATGGTGTTTCCCGATTTGGCATAGACCCAGCCGGCCGCGACCATGGGGCCGGGGATGTCCTTGCTGCGCGTGACCTCGGGGCCGAACTTGGCCAGGTCGAACTGCGCTGCGGCGGAGCTGCCCTTGGCCAGCACCACGTTGAAGGTCTGGGCGGCGTCCGTGGCCACGGTGACCTGGTTGGCCTGGTTGGCCTGGGTGGAGGGCACCCAGTCGACCAGGTTGCCCGGCACCAGCTTGGCGCTGATGGCCGTGGCGGCTGCCGCGGAGACCGCCGTGGTGCTCAGCGTCTTCACGCCGTCCTTGGCCAGCACCGCCACGCTGACGGTCTGGTTGCCGCTGGCGTCGGTGGTGAGTTGCGGCGCGGCGTAGACCATGCCGGCGGCACGGAAGGCGCTGCGGTCCACGCCCTTGTCGTCGCTGCCACCGCAGGCGACGAGGGTGGCGGCGGCGATGGCGGCGGGCAGCAGGCGCCAGTGTCGGGGTGCTGTGTTCACTCAGGTCTCCTCTTGTTGAAATGGGCGGGCCGGGGCCGCCGGCCCGTGGCGCCCGCGGCGCAGGCCGCGGGCAGGGTTCAGCGGACCATGCAGGGCCGCTTGTTGTCGAACTTCCAGTTCGGGATGAGGTACTGCATGGCCACGCCGTCGTCGCGAGAACCCAGGCCATGCTGCAGGTACAGCCGGTGCGCCTTCTCGACCTCGGCCATGTCCAGCTCCACGCCCAGGCCNTCCTCAATAGCGCCGGGCAGGTGCCCGCAAATAGCCCAGTTCGGGATGAGGTACTGCATGGCCACGCCGTCGTCGCGAGAACCCAGGCCATGCTGCAGGTACAGCCGGTGCGCCTTCTCGACCTCGGCCATGTCCAGCTCCACGCCCAGGCCGGGCTTCTTGGGAACCTGCACGTAGCCGCCTTCGATCTGGAACGGCTCCTTGGTCAGCCGCTGGCCGTCCTGCCAGATCCAGTGCGTGTCGATGGCCGTGACCTTGCCCGGTGCGGCCGCGCCCACGTGCGTGAACATGGCCAGCGAGACGTCGAANCCGCTGGCCGTCCTGCCAGATCCAGTGCGTGTCGATGGCCGTGACCTTGCCCGGTGCGGCCGCGCCCACGTGCGTGAACATGGCCAGCGAGACGTCGAAGTGGTTGTTGCTGTGYGAGCCCCAGGTCAGGCCGAAGGCCTGGCACAGCTGGGCCACGCGCACSGAGCCGGCCATGGTCCAGAAGTGCGGGTCSGCCAGCGGGATGTCCACGGACTGSAGCGACAGGCTGTGCGCCATCTCGCGCCAGTCGGTGGCGACCATGTTGGTGGCGGTGGGCAGGCCGGTGGCGCGGCGGAACTCGGCCATGACTTCGCGGCCGCTGAACACGCCTTCGGCGCCGCAGGGGTCTTCCGCATACGCGACGACGCCGCGCATGCGCTGGCCCAGGCGGATGGCGTCCTTGAGCAGCCAGCCGCCGTTGGGGTCCAGCGTGACGCGGGCTTCGGGGAAGCGTTCGTGCAGGGCGGTGACGGCGTCGACCTCCTCGTCGCCGCGCAGCACGCCGCCCTTGAGCTTGAAGTCCTGGAAGCCATAGCGTTCCTGCGCCGCCTCGGCCAGGCGCACGATGGCCTCGGGCGTCATGGCCTTCTCATGGCGCAGGCGGAACCAGGCGTTGTCGGCCTCGGGCTCGCGCCGGTAGGCCAGGTCCGTCTTGTCCCGGTCGCCCACGTAGAACAGATAGCCCAGCATCTGCACGGCCTCGCGCTGCTGGCCTTCGCCGAGCAGGGCCGCGACATGGCCTTCTCATGGCGCAGGCGGAACCAGGCGTTGTCGGCCTCGGGCTCGCGCCGGTAGGCCAGGTCCGTCTTGTCCCGGTCGCCCACGTAGAACAGGTAGCCCAGCATCTGCACGGCATCGCGCTGCTGGCCTTCGCCGAGCAGGGCCGCGACCGGCACCTCCAGGTGTTGGCCCAGCAGGTCGAGCAAGGCGGACTCGGCAGCCGTGACGGCGTGGATGGCCACGCGCAGGTCGAAGGTCTGCAGGCCGCGGCCGCCGCTGTCGCGTTCGGCGAACTGCGTGCGCATGGCGTTCAGCACGGCCTGGTAGTTGCCCACGGGCTGGCCGACGATGAGCGCGCGCGCGTCTTCCAGCGTCTGGCGGATCTTCTCGCCGCCGGGCACCTCGCCCACGCCGGTGTGGCCGGCGTTGTCCGTGAGGATCAGCAGGTTGCGCGTGAAGTACGGGCCGTGCGCGCCCGACAGGTTCATGAGCATGTCGTCGTGGCCCGCCACGGGCACGACACGCAGGTCTTTGACGATGGGGGTGGACACGAGAGTCTCCTGAAGGGGCGCGGGGCCCGCCGGCATGGCGGGCCCCGAGGGAGCGAAGCTTACTGCGGGCCGAGCTTTTGGATCAGCGCCGCGAGTTCTTCCATCTCGTTCGGCTTGAGGTCGGACAGCGGTGCGCGCACCGGGCCGCCGTCGTGGCCGACGATCCTGGCGCCGGCCTTGATGATGGAGACGCCGTAGCCTTCCACGCGGTTGCGGATGGCCAGGTAGGGCATGAAGAACTCCTTGAGCAGCTTGTGCTGGGTCGCCATGTCGTCGGCGGCCACGGCCTTGTAGAACTCCATCGCCGTCTTCGGGATGAAGTTGAACACCGCCGACGAGTACACCGGCGTGCCCAGCGCCTTGTAGGCCGCGGCATAGACCTCGGCCGTCGGCAGGCCACCCAGGTAGGAGAAGCGGTCGCCCATGGCCATGAAGATGGAGGACATGGTCTCGATGTTGCCCACGCCGTCCTTGAAGCCGATCAGGTTCGGGCAGCGGTCGGCCAGGATGCGCAGCGATTGCGGCGTGAGCTTGGTGCGGTCGCGGTTGTAGACGATGACGCCGAACTTCACGCTGTTGCAGACCTGGGCCACGTGCTCGATCAGGCCTTCCTGGCCGGCTTCGGTCAGGTAGTGCGGCAGCAGCAGGATGCCGTGGGCGCCCAGGCGCTCGGCTTCCTGGGCATGGGCGATGGCGGTGCGCGTCGGGCCGCCGGCCCCGGCGATGATCGGCACCTTGCCGCGGCAGGTGTCCACCGCGGTCTTGATGACCTGGCTGTATTCCTCGCCGGCCAGCGAGAAGTACTCGCCCGTGCCGCCGGCGGCGAACAGCGCGCTGGCGCCGTAGGGGGCCAGCCATTCCAGGCGCTCGATGTAGGTCTTGGGGCGGAAGTTGCCTTGCTCGTCGAAGTCCGTGATCGGGAACGACAGCAGGCCGGAGCCCATGATGGATTTGAGTTCTTGCGGATTCATGTTGGTGTCCTCGTTGTCGAGTGGGTCAAAAAATCAGTCGAGCTTGATGCCGGCGGCCTGCACCACGGTGGCCCAGCGGGCGCGTTCCTTGGCGAAGAACTGCTCTTCCTCGGCCGGTGCCATGGTCACCACCTCGGCGCCCTGCCCGGCCAGGCGCGAGCGGATGTCGGCCGAGCGGATCACCGTGATCAGCTCCTTGTTCAGGCGCTGCACGATGGCGTCCGGCGTGCCGCGCGCCACGCGCACGCCCTGCCAGGTGCCCGACTCGTAGCCCGGCACGCCCTGCTCGGCAATCGTCGGCGTGTCGCCCACCAGCGGCATGCGCGTGCCCTTGGACACCGCCAGCAGCTTGAGCTTGCCGCTCTGCACATGCGGCAACGTGGCCAGCATGCCGTTCATGAGCACCTGGGTCTGGCCGCCCACGGTGTCCTGGATCGCCTGCACGCCGCCCTTGTAGGGCACGTAGACCCACTTGGCGTTGGTGGCACGCTCCAGCGCCACGCCGGCCAGGTGCGGTGCACTGCCAGTGGCGGTGACGGCGAAGTTCAGGTCCGTGGTCTTGGACAGCGCCACGAGCTCCTTGAGGTTGTTGGCCTTCACGGACGGGTGCACCACCAGCAGGTGCGGCGAGTAGGCCAGCATGGTCACGCCACGCAGGTCCTTGGACGGGTCGAACGCGAGCTTGGTGTAGACCGAGGGGCTGATCGCCAGCGCGCCCACGTCGCACAGCAGCAGCGTGTAGCCGTCGGGTTGGGACTTGGCGACGAAGTCGGCGCCCAGGTTGCCGTTGGCGCCGGCCTTGTTTTCCACGATCACCGTCTGCTTGAGCGCATCGGCCAGCGGCACGCTGATGGCGCGCGCGATGATGTCCGACGACCCACCCGGCGGGTAGGGCACGACGATGCGGATCGGCTTGCTCGGCCAGTTGTCCTTGCCCTGGCCGAAGCTCGGCAGGGCGACGGAGGCGGCAGCGGCGGCCAGCAGTTCACGGCGTTTCAGTTGCATCAAGGTCTCCTCGGGTCGGTGCGGTGCGATGAAGTCAGTCATCGTACAACCAAAGACGAGCCGCTGCCAAGTTTTTTATGCAACGGGTTCAGGCCGATGCGCCGGCCGAGCGCTGGGCGGCTTCCTGCGCCAGGCGCAGCCGTTCGCGGCTGTTGGTCAGGTGGATGCGCATGGCGGCGCGTGCGGAATCGGGATCGCGGCGGGCGATGGCGGCGTAGATCTCCTCGTGCTCGCGGTTCACGCGCACCAGGTACTCGCCGCGCCGGTCGTGGTTGCGGATCGCGCTCACACGGGTGCGCGGGATCAGCGTGGTGCCCAGGTGCCCCATGATGTCGGCGAAGTACGGATTGCCCGTCGCCTGGGCGATCTGCAGGTGGAAGCTGAAGTCGTGCTGGACGGTGTCGCCGCCGGCCACCACATTGGCCTCGAACGCGTCGAGCGCCTCGCGCAGCCCGCGCAACTGCTCCTCCGTGCGGCGCAGCGCGGCCAGCCCCGCCGACTCGGTTTCCAGGCTGATGCGCAGCTCCAGCACGGCCAGCACATCGACCGTGGTGGCGATGTCCGAGCCCTCCAGCCGGAACATGCCGGCCGCGCGCGGCGGCAGCACGAAGGTACCCACGCCATGGTGCGTCTCCACGAGGCCGGAGGCCTGCAGCTTGGACAGCGCCTCGCGCACCACGGTGCGGCTCACGCCATAGGCCTGCATGATGGCCGACTCGGTCGGCAGCTTGTCACCGGTGCGCAACTGCTGGCTGCGGATCTTCTCCGAGAGATCGTCCACCAGGCCATGGGCCAGGCCGCGGCCGCGGCGGCGCGGAACCGGCGCCGCGAACGGCGCTGCGGTGGCAGTGTCGGGCGCAGCGGCCGGCCCGGTTGACAGCGTGGACATGGGCTCATCATAGTTCGTTTGCATGTTGTACGACAACAGACCATGGGCGGACCCGCATTTCCCGCGACCGCCCTTCTGTGGCATGGTTCGCGCCCTGCGTCACTTTCCGGTCGATCCATCCATGACAGTCCCGCGCAAGCGCGCCGCCACCATCCGCGACGTGGCCGAGGCCGCCCAGGTCTCCACCGCCACGGTCTCCAAGTTCGTCAACGGCAACCAGCGCTTCACGGCCGAGGTGGAGGCCCGCATCGCCCAGGCCGTGCGCCACCTGGGCTATTCGCTGAACCCGATGGCGCGCGGCATGATCACAGGCCAGACCGGCAACGTCGGCATCGTGATCCTGGACATCCGCAACCCCTACTTCACGAGCCTCGTGAAGGGCGCCGCGCGCCAGGCCGCCAGCGCCGGGCTCAACCTGATCATCGCGGACGCGGAAGAAAGCACCTCGCCCGAACTCGGTGTGCTGCAGTCGCTGCGCCGGCGCGTGGACGGCCTCATCGTCAGCGCGCGCCTGCCGGCGCCGGCCATCGAGTCGCTGTTCGACAGCGGCACGCCCGTGGTGTTCTACGGCCGGCCCTCGCCCTACGAGAAGAACCACAACGTGGGCTGTGACAACTACGCCGCCGCGCTGATGCTGGGCCGCCACCTGCGCGAGCTGGGCCATCGCCGCATCAGCTACCTGGGCTTCTCGGGCGCGCGCTGGAGCTTCGAGCGCGAGCGCGGGCTCAAGGACGCCTTCAAGGGCGTGGACGCGCACTTCCGCACCTTCGACGCCACGGCGCCATCGGCCGAGGAAGGCGAGCGCCTGGCCTCCACCGTGCTGCTCTCGCAGGAGCTGGACGACGCCATCGTCACCTACAACGACCTGCTGGCCATGGGCCTCCTGGTGGAGGCCAAGTCGCTGGGCATCCGCGTGCCCGAGCAGGTCTCGGTGGCCGGCTTCGACAATCTGGCCTACGGCCGGCTCGTGAGCCCGGCGCTGACCAGCGTGGACATGATGGGCGAGGCCACGGGCGAGCTGGCCATGCGCAAGCTGGTCGGCGTGATCAAGGGGCAGCCCTCCATGCACGAGGACGACGTGCTGCAGAGCCGCATCGTCGCGCGCGAGTCCACCGGGCCACGGCGGACTAGGGTAAACGATTAGCCTTCAGGGATTGACGGCATCACATCGCTGCAGGACGATCACTCCATTCGCCTGTTGGCGTATTTTTTTCAAGACCAGTTAAACGTTTACCTTTCTTATCTTGTTTCCCTGCCCTGGTGCAACACGAAACTTCTGGAAAACCCGCTCTGGTCACCCGCTGAATCCACGTTCCATCCTTTGCTGTCATGTCCACTTCGACCTCTTCCGATGTGCCCCGCCTGCCGCGCCTGCTCCTGACCGGGGCCGCCGGCGGCCTGGGCAAGGTGCTGCGCGAGCGCCTGGTGCGCTATGCCCGGGTGCTGCGCGTGTCCGACATCGCCGCCCTCGGCGAAGCCCGCGGCGCGCACGAAGAGGTCGTGCCCTGCGACCTGGCCGACAAGCAGGCCGTCGCCGCGCTGCTGGCCGGCTGTGACGCCATCGTGCACCTGGGCGGTGTGTCGGTGGAGCGCCCCTTCGAGGAGATCCTCGAGGCCAACATCAAGGGCATCTTCAACGTCTACGAAGCCGCGCGCCGCCATGGCGTCAGGCGCGTGGTGTTCGCCAGTTCCAACCACGTGATCGGCTTCTACAAGCAGACCGAGAAGCTCGACGCTGGTGTGCTGCGCCGGCCCGACGGCTACTACGGCCTGTCCAAGTCCTTCGGCGAGGACATGGCGCAGTTCTACTTCGACCGCTACGGCATCGAGACCGTCAGCATCCGCATCGGCTCCTCGTTCCCCGAGCCGCTGAACCGCCGGATGATGAGCACCTGGCTCAGCTACGACGACCTCACAGCCCTGGTCGAGAAGGCCTTGTTCACGCCGGGCGTGGGCCATACCGTGGTCTACGGCGCCTCGGCCAACAAGAACGTCTGGTGGGACAACCACGCCGCCGCCAAGCTGGGCTGGACGCCCCAGGACAGTTCGGAACCGTTCCGCGCCAAGGTCGAGGCCCAGCCGCCCGTGGCCGCGAACGACCCCAACGCCATCTACCAGGGCGGCGCCTTCACGGCCCAAGGCCCCTTTGGAGATTGAGTTGAGCACCGCAGAACTCGTCCTCGACGCCCGCAACGGCACCGGCGAAAGCCCGGTCTGGCATGCGGGCGAGCAGGCGCTGTACTGGGTCGACATCCCGGGCAAGGCCATCCACCGCTGGTCGCCCGTGCAGGGCCACCGCCTGTGGGCCACCGCAGAGATGCCGGCCTGCATCGCGGCCACCGCCCAGCCGGGCCGCTGGATCGCGGGCATGGAGACCGGCCTGTTCGCGCTGCAACTGCAGGACGACGGCCAGGTGCAGGCCGAGCGCCTGGCCGCCGTGCAGCATGGCTCCTCCGCCATGCGCTTCAACGACGGCCGCTGCGACCGCCAGGGCCGCTTCTGGGCCGGCACCATGTGCCTGGACATGGGTGCAGCCATCCGCGCCGGCGCCTGGTACCGCTACGGCGCAGGCGACACCGCCCTGCCCGCGCAGCTCAGCGACTTCATCGTGCCCAACGGCCTGGCGTTCAGCCCCGATGGCACGACCATGTACCTGTCGGATTCGCATCCCCAGGAGCAACGCATCTGGGCGTTCGACTACGACACCGCCAGTGGCACGCCGTCCAACCGCCGCCTGTTCGTCGACATGAACCCGCTGCCCGGCCGCCCCGACGGCGCCGCCATCGATGTGGACGGCTGCTACTGGATCTGCGGCAACGACGCCGGCCTCGTGCACCGTTTCACGCCCGACGGCCGGCTCGACAAGTCGCTGGCCGTGCCGGTCAAGAAGCCTGCGATGTGCGCCTTCGGCGGCCCGCGCCTGGACACTTTGTACGTGACCTCCATCCGGCCCGGCGGCGACCTGTCGGACCAGCCGCTGGCCGGCGGCGTGTTCGCGCTGGACCCTGGCACCCAGGGCATCGCGGAACCGGCCTTCCAACCCTGATCCCCTTTCACCACCACCACAGAGGACGACAAATGACCCGCACCAAAACCCTTCTCGCGCTGGCCGCCAGCGCTTTTGCCCTGTCGGCCCAGGCCGTCGAGTTCCGCTCGGCCGACGTGCACAACAGCGACGACTACCCCACCGTGGCGGCCGTCAAGCACATGAGCCAGGTGCTGGCCAAGGAAAGCGGCGGCAAGTACACGATCAAGGTCTTCAACAAGAGCGCACTGGGCTCGGAGAAGGAAACGCTGGACCAGGTCAAGATCGGCGCGCTGGAGATGAACCGCGTCAACATCAGCTCGCTGAACTCGATCTGCCCGAAGACGCTGGTGCCCACCATGCCCTTCCTGTTCGACTCCATCCCGCACATGCGCAAGGTGCTGGACGGCCCGGTCGGCGAGGAGATCCTGAAGGGCTGCGAGAGCCAGGGCCTCGTGGGCCTGGCCTTCTACGACTCGGGCGCGCGCTCCATCTACGCCAAGAAGCCGGTCAAGACCCTGGCCGACGCCAAGGGCCTGAAGATCCGCGTGCAGCAGTCCGACCTGTGGGTCGCGCTGGTCGGCGCCATGGGCGCCAACGCCACGCCCATGCCCACCGGCGAGGTCTACACCGCGCTGAAGACCGGCCTGATCGATGCGGCCGAGAACAACATCCCTTCCTACGAAGGCTTCAAGCACTACGAGGCGGTGAAGTTCTACTCGCACACCGAGCACTCGATGGCGCCCGAGATGCTGGTCATTTCCAAGGCCATCTTCGACAAGATGAGCCCGGCCGACCAGGCCCTGTTCCGCAAGGCCGCCAAGGAATCGGTGACCTTCCAGCGCCAGAAGTGGGACGAGCAGGAAGCCAAGGCGCTGGACATCGTCGTCAAGGCCGGCTCCACCATCGTCAAGGACGTGGACAAGGCCTCGTTCAAGGCCGCCATGCAGCCGGTCTACGCCAAGTTCATCAACACGCCGGACCTGCAGCGCCTGGTCAAGGCCGTGCAGGACACGAAGTAAGCCGTTGAACCGGCCGGGCCCGCACGCCGCGGGACCGGCCTTCCCGCCGGACACGCCATGAATTCTCCCCTGCCCTCGGCCCACGCCGCTGCGACGAGCGCGATTGCCGCGCCGGTCGCGCCCTCACTCGACCCGACCCCTGACCGCCAGCCCGCGACGCACTGGTATTCGCGCCTGTGCGGCGCGCTGAGCAAGGCCAGCCTGATCCTGGCCATCTTCGGCCTGGTCGGCATCATCGTCAGCGTGCAGGTCCAGGTGGTCGGCCGCTACGTCTTCAACGACACCCCGACCTGGGCCGAGGCCCTGGCGCTGCAGCTGGTGCTGTACGTCACCGCGCTGGGCGTGGCCGTGGGCGTGCGCGACGCCGGCCACATCGGCCTGGAGTCGCTGGTCTCGCTGCTGCCCGAAGGCTTGCGGCTGAAGATCGAGATCCTGATCCACGCGCTGGTGGCGCTGTTCGGCGGCATCATGGTGCAAAGCGGCTGGCTCTGGACGCGCCTGAAGTGGGACGAACTCGATCCCATGCTGCAGATGCCCGTGGGCATCGACTACCTCTCGCTGGTCATCGCCGGCATCCTGATCGTCCTGTTCAGCATCGAACACATCGTCGCGCTCATCCGCCACGAAGACGTCGTCCCCTCCTGGTACTGACCCCATGGAACTGACCGTTCTCTCCATCGTCTTCGCGGTGCTGCTCGTGCTGGGCGTGCCCGTGGCCTTCTCCATCGGCCTGGCCTCGGTGGCCACCGTGCTGTACTCGGGCATGCCCATTGCCATCGTCTTCCAGAAGATGGTGGGCGGCATGCAGATCTTCTCGTTCCTGGCGATCCCGTTCTTCGTGTTCGCCGGTGAACTCATGCTGTACGGCGGCATCGCCGACCGCATCGTGCGCTTCGCCAACAGCCTGGTGGGCCACGTGCGCGGCGGCCTGGGCATGAGCAACGTGCTGGGCTGCACGCTGTTCGGCGGCGTCGCGGGCTCGCCGCTGGCGGACGTCTCGGCCATGGGCTCGGTGATGATCCCGCTCATGAAGAAGGAAGGCTACGACGCCGACTACGCCGTGAACGTGACCACGCACGCGGCCCTGGTCGGTGCGCTGATGCCCACCTCGCACAACCTGATCATCTTCACGCTGGCGACCACGGGCATCGCCTCGGTCAGCGTGTTCAGCCTGATCCTGGCGGGCGTGATCCCGGCGCTGCTGCTGACCATCTGCAACCTGATCGCCGCCTACTACGTGGCGGTCAAGCGCGGCTACCCCACGCGCGGCAAGTTCCCGGGCTGGGGCGAGGTCATCAAGTCCTTCCTGGGCGCGCTGCCAGGCCTGCTCATCGTCGTGATCATCCTGGCCGGCATCCTGTCGGGCATCTTCACGGCCACCGAATCGGCGGCCACCGCCGTGCTGTGGGCGCTGCTGGTCACGGTGCTGGTCTACCGCTCGCTGTCGTGGAAGGACTTCCTCAAGGCCTGTGCCAAGGCCTGCAAGACCACCGGCGTGGTGCTGCTGCTGATCGGCATCAGCTCGGCCTTCGGTTACTTCATGGCGCTGTACGAGGTGCCGCAGAAGACCGGCGAGCTGATGCAGTCGGTGACCACCAGCCCGTGGATGATCTTCCTGATGATCAACGTGCTGCTGTTCGTGCTGGGCACCTTCCTGGACATGGCAGCCACCATCCTGATCTGCACGCCGATCTTCCTGCCCATCGCCGCCCAGTTCGGCATGGACCCGGTGCAGTTCGGCATCGTCATGCTGATCAACTGCGCGCTGGGCCTGAACACGCCGCCCGTGGGGGTCACGCAGTTCGTGGGGTGCGCCATCGGCGGGGTCTCGGTAGGGCAGGTGATGAAGTCCATCCTGCCCTTCTACGGCGCGCTGACAGCCTGCCTGATGCTCGTGACCTACGTGCCGGCGTTCTCGCTGTGGCTGCCGGGACTGTTCAAGTAAACCAGGAGAGATGCACATGCAGGATCTGAAAGGCAAGACCGCGCTCGTGACAGGCGCCAGCACCGGCATCGGCGCCGCCGTGGCGGCTGCGCTCGGCGCACAGGGCTGCAAGGTGGTGGTGCACTACAACCAGAGCGAAGGCCCGGCGCAGGCCGTGGTCGCGCAGATCGTGCAAGGCGGCGGCCAAGCCGTGGCGCTGCGCGCCGACGTGCGCGACAGCGCGGCCATCAAGTCCTGCGTGGCCGCCACCGTGCAGGCCTTCGGCGGCGTCGACATCCTCGTCAACAACGCCGGCAGCCTGGTGCAGCGCGCGCCCATCGCCGAGTTCACCGACGCACTGTTCGACGAAGTGCTGCACGTCAACGCGCTGTCGGCGCTGGTGTTCTGCCGCGAGGTGGTGCCGCTCATGCGCCAGCAGGGCCGCGGCGGCAGCATCATCAACGTGACCTCGGTGGCCGCGCGCAACGGCGGCGGGCCGGGCGCCTACCTCTATGCAGGGTCCAAGGGCTTCATCAGCACGGCCACGCGCGGCCTGGCCAAGGAACTGGTGCCCGACCGCATCCGCGTCAACGCGGTGGCGCCGGGTGTGATCGCCACACCGTTCCAGGACCGCTTCTCCACCGCGCAGATGCTCGAGAACTTCCGCGCCAGCATCCCCATGGGCCGGCTCGGCACGGCAGAAGAATGCGTGGGCGCCTTCCTGTACCTCGCCTCCGAGCAACTCTCGGGCTACGTGACCGGCCAGATCCTGGAAGTCAACGGCGGCCAGTACATGCCGTGATGCGCATCGCCGTCATCGGCGCGGGCGTGGCCGCGCCACCGCATCTGCGCAGCCTGCACGACCTGCGCGGCCAGGCCGAAGTGGCATGGGTCTGGGGCCGCGACCTGCAGCGGCTGGCAACTGTCGAACTGCCGGCCGGTGCGCGCACGACGACGCGGCTCGACGATGTGCTGGAGGACAGGAGCGTCACCGCCGCGCTGGTGCTGACGCCCCCACAGTCGCACCTGGACATCGTCGAGCGCCTGGCCGCGGCCGGCAAGCACGTGCTGGTCGAGAAGCCCGTGGAACTCACGCTGGCACGCGCCGAGGCCCTCGTGGCCGCCTGTGCGCGCCATGGCGTGCGCCTGGCCGTGATGCTGCAGCACCGCGCGAGTCCTGCCGCACTGCAACTGGCGGAACTGGTCCGCAGCGGCAGTCTCGGCCGGCTCACAAGTGCCAGCGCCACCGTGCGCTGGTGGCGCCCGCAGAGCTACTACGACCAGCCCGGCCGCGGCACGCTGGCGCGCGACGGTGGCGGCGTGCTCATGACGCAGGCCATCCACACGCTGGACCTGCTGCTGCACCTGGTCGGCGCGCCGCAGCGCGTGATGGGCCTGGCCGCCACCTCGCCCGTGCACCGGATGGAGACCGAGGACCAGGCGGCGGCTTTGCTGCACTGGGAGAACGGCGCCATCGGTGTGCTCGACGCGACCACTGCCGCCTACCCGGGCTACCCCGAGCGCATCGCGCTGAACTTCACGCAGGGCACGGCCACGCTGGAAGCCGGTGCGCTGGTCGTCGAGCGCCCGGGCCAGGACACGCTGCGCGTGGGCCAGCCCCAGGCCTCGGGCGCGGGCGCCAACCTCATGGGCTTCGACCACGCCGGCCACCGCGCCGTGATCGCGGACTTCCTGGCCGCCATCGGCGAGGGGCGCGCACCGCTCACCGACGGTGCCTCGGCCCTGGTCGTGCAGCGGCTCATCGAGGCCGTGCTGCGCTCCTCGCGCGAGGGCGGCGCCGTCGGCTTGTAGCGGCGTCATTCCTGCGGGGCATGGCGGTGTTGACGCAATGCCATTGGTCAAAGGGGAAGGCAGTGCCTAGAGTCGCGGCACCACCAACCGACCTGCCCTCATGCGACGCCAACGCCACGGAAAAATCATTGCCACGCTCGGTCCCGCCAGCTCGGACCGCGCCACCATCGCCGCCCTGTTCGAGGCCGGGGCGGACGTGTTCCGCCTGAACTTCAGCCACGGCAGCCACACCGACCACCAGGCCCGCTACGACCTGATCCGCGCCGTGGAGCGCGAAGCCGGCCGGCCCATCGCCGTGCTGCTGGACCTGCAAGGCCCCAAGCTGCGCGTCGGCCGCTTCGCCGACGGCCCGGTCACGTTGGCCGAAGGCGCACGCTTTCGGCTCGACCTGGACCCCACACCCGGCGACGCCACGCGCGCCCCGCTGCCCCACCCCGAGATCTTCGCCGCGCTGCAAAGCGGCCACGACCTGCTGCTGGACGACGGCAAGCTGCGCCTGCGCGTGCTGGCCTGCGGCGCCGACTTCGCCGAGACCGAGGTCATCGCAGGCGGTGTGCTGTCCGAGCGCAAGGGCGTGAACGTGCCCTCGGTGCTGCTGCCGATCTCGGCGCTGACGCCCAAGGACCGCGCCGACCTGGCCTTCGGCCTGGAACTCGGAGTGGACTGGGTCGCGCTGTCCTTCGTGCAGCGTCCCGAGGACGTGCAGGAACTGCGCACGCTGGTGCAGGGCCGCGCCGCCATCCTGTCCAAGCTGGAGAAGCCCGCAGCCATCGCCGATCTGGACGCCATCGTGGCACTGTCGGATGCCGTGATGGTTGCGCGCGGCGACCTCGGCGTGGAGATGCCGGCCGAGCAGGTGCCGCCGATCCAGAAGCGCATCGTGCGCAGCTGCCGCCAGGCCGGCAAGCCCGTGGTCGTGGCCACGCAGATGCTGGAGTCCATGGTCAGCGCCCCCGTGCCCACGCGGGCCGAGGCCTCGGACGTGGCGACCGCCGTCTACGACGGTGCCGACGCCGTGATGCTGTCGGCCGAATCGGCCTCGGGCCGCTACCCGCGCGAGGCCGTGGCCGTCATGGACGCCATCGTCCGCGCGGCCGAGGCCGACCCGCACTGCCGCACCGTGGTCGAGGCCTCGGGCTTCGCGCCCCAGCCCACCGTGGGCGACGCGATCTGCGCCGCGCTGCAACAGTCGGCCGAGCTGCTGGGCGCGGCCGCCATCGTGACCTTCACGCGCTCGGGCTTCACGAGCCTACGCGCGGCGCGCGAACGGCCGCAGGCGTCCATCGTCAGCGTGACGCCCGACCTGGCCACGGCCCGGCGCCTGGCGCTGGCCTGGGGCGTGCATTCGGTCCATGTGCCGCACGACGTGGACGACGTGCCCGGCATGGTGCAGGCCGCCTGCACGCTGGCCCGCGACCAGGGCTTCGCACAGCCTGGCGACACCATCGCGATCGCGGCCGGCATGCCATTCGGCAAAGCCGGCACCACGAATCTTCTGCACATCGCCCAGGCCTGAGAAACCACGCCATGTCCACCATCACCCAAGTCCAGGCCCTGGAGATCATCGACTCGCGCGGGAACCCGACCGTGGCCGCCCGCGTGCGGCTGGCCGACGGCAGCTGCGGCAGCGCCGCCGCGCCCTCGGGCGCCTCGACCGGCTCGCGCGAGGCCGTGGAACTGCGCGACGGCGACACCGCGCGCTACAAGGGCAAGGGCGTGCGCCGCGCCGTCGCCCATGTGAACGGCGAGATCGCCCAGGCGCTGGCCGGCCAGGATGCGCTGGACCAGGCCGCGCTCGACCACAGGCTCTGCGCTCTCGACGGCACGCCCGACAAGTCGCGCCTGGGCGCCAACGCGCTGCTGGCCGTGTCGCTGGCCACCGCCCAGGCCGCGGCCGCATCGCAGGGCCGGGCGCTGTACCGCCAGCTCGCGCCCACGGGCCCGCTCACGCTGCCCGTGCCCATGATGAACATCATCAACGGCGGCGCGCATGCCGACAACAACGTCGACATCCAGGAGTTCATGGTGCTGCCCATCGGCGCACCGAGCTTCGGCGAGGCACTGCGCTACGGCGTGGAGATCTTCCACGCGCTCAAGGCCCTGCTCAAGACGCGCGGGCTGGCCACCGCGGTCGGTGACGAGGGCGGCTTCGCGCCCGACCTGCCCTCCAACGAGGCCGCGCTGGACACCATCGTGCGCGCCATCGAACTGGCTGGCTTCGGGCCGGGCCGCGAGATCTTCCTGGGCATCGACGCCGCCAGCTCGGAGTTCCACGAGGGCGGCCGCTACCAGTTGGCGTCCGAGAACCGCGCCTTCGACTCCGCCGGCTTCGTCGACTACCTCGCGCGCTGGGTCGACACCTACCCCATCGTCTCCATCGAGGACGGGCTGGACGAGAGCGACTGGGCGGGTTGGAAACTCTTGACCGAGCGCCTGGGCCGGCGCGTGCAACTGGTCGGCGACGACCTGTTCGTGACCAACACAGAGATCTTGCGCCGCGGCATCGACGGCGGCATCGCCAACGCCATCCTCGTCAAGCCCAACCAGATCGGCACGCTGACCGAGACGCTGGCCGCGATCGACATGGCGGCCGCGGCGGGCTACAGCGCCGTGGTCTCGCACCGCTCCGGCGAGACCGAAGACTGCTGCATCGCCGACCTGGCCGCCGCCACGCGCGCCACGCAGATCAAGACCGGCTCGCTGTGCCGCTCGGACCGCATGGCCAAGTACAACCGGCTGCTGTGGATCGAGGCCGAACTCGGCCGCGACGCGGTCTACGCGGGCCGCGATGCCTTCCCCTTGCTGCGCCAGGGTCGCTGAGCATGCAGATCCTGATCGCCCCCGATTCCTTCAAAGAAAGCCTCAGCGCGCTCGAAGTGGCGCAGGCCATCGAGGCGGGCCTGCGCGAGGTTTTCCCCGCAGCGCGCTACCGGCTGCTGCCCATGGCCGACGGCGGCGAGGGCACGGTGCAGGCGCTCGTGGATGCCACGGGCGGCCAACTGCGTGAGGTCATGGTCACAGGTGCGACCGGCCGGCGCATCGCGGCGCACTACGGCCTGGTCGCGGACCAGCATCTTGCTGTCATCGAGATGGCTGCCGCGAGCGGGCTCGAAGCCGTGCCGCCGGCCGAGCGCGACCCGCGCAGCGCCACAAGCTACGGCACGGGCGAGCTGATCGCCGACGCGCTCGATGCCGGCGCGCGGCGTTTCGTCATCGGCCTGGGCGGCAGCGCCACCAACGACGGCGGCGCCGGCATGCTGCAGGCCCTGGGCGTGCGCCTGCTCGATGCCGACGGCCGGGACCTCTCCCGCGGCGGGGCTGCGCTCGCGCGGCTGCAGCGCATCGACGCCAGCGGCCTGGACGCGCGCATCGCGCAATGCCGCATCGACGTGGCCTGCGACGTGACCAACCCGTTGCTCGGGCCACGCGGCGCTTCGGCCGTGTTCGGCCCGCAGAAGGGCGCCACGCCGGCCATGGTGGCCGAACTCGATGGCTGCCTGCAACGCCTGGCCGAGGCGCTGCGCGACGACCTGGGCCAGGACGTGGCCGAGGTGCCCGGCACGGGCGCCGCCGGCGGCATGGGCGCGGCCCTGCTCGCGGTGCTGGGCGCGCAGCTGCGGCCGGGCAGCGAGGTGGTGGCCGACGCGCTGGGGCTGGACGCCGCAGTGCGCGAGGCCGACCTCGTCATCACGGGCGAAGGCCGTACCGACGGCCAGACCATCCACGGCAAGGCGCCCATCGGCGTGGCCCGCTTGGCAGCGCGCCTTGGCGTGCCCGTGATCGGTCTGTCGGGTGCGCTGACGCCGGATTCCAGCGCCGTGCACGAACACGGCATCGCAGCCGTGTTCAGCGCCGTACGCAGCGTCTGCACCGTGGAAGAAGCGCTACGCGATGCCGCGTCCAATGTGCGCGCCACGGCCCGCAACATCGGCATGGCATTGCGGCTGGGCCAGCGCCTGGCTACGCCTGCACAGCGGCCGGCCACACGCTGAAGACGCGCTCGCGCAACGCGGCTTGCAAGGGCCGCGCCTGGTTTTCAGCCCGCATCAGCAGCGACAGCGGGCAGGCGATGCGCTCGCCGTCCCAGGCCACGAGGCGGCCGGCCGCCAGCAGCTCCTGCACGCGCCGCTCGCGCGCCAGGCACAGGCCCACGCCGGCCTGCACGAGGTCGAGCATGGAGGACTCCTGGTCGGCCTCGGCCACGGTCTGGCGCGACAGCCCGCGCTGGCGCAACAGCTTCTCCATGATGAGGGTCTGCGAGCTGCCGCGCACCGTGCCGATCCAGGGAAGCGCCGCGAGCGCCGCCCAGTCCTGGCCCATCACGCGCGGTGCCCAGGCCGGCGGCAGTACCACGGCGTAGGATTCCAGGCCCAGCGTGATGGCCGAGACGTCGGCATCGTCCACCTCGCCCAGAAAGAAGCAGGCGTCGAGCTCGCCATCCTGGAGCTGCTGCAGCACCGTGCCCGAGATGCCGTGCGCCAGCCGCACGTCCACCTGCGGGCAGTGCTGCTGCATCTCGCTGAGCAGCTCGCCCAGCCGGATCGAGGCCGGATCGACGATGGTGCCCAGGCGCAGCGTGCCCGTCAGCTGGCCCTGCAGCTGCCGCGCGGCGCTGGCCAGTTCGCCCGCGGCGTCCAGCGTGCGCTGGGCCAAGGGCAGCAGCCGCCGGCCGATGGCGCTGGGGGTCATGCCGGCCGTGGTACGGTCGAACAGCGGGCCGCCCAGTTCTTCCTCGAGCGCCTTGAGCTGCTTGGAGACTGCCGATTGCGTCAGATGCAGCTGCTCTGCCGCCCGGGTCACATGGCCGACACGGGCGACAGCGACGAAGGCGCGCAGTTGGTAGATTTCCATGGTCCGGGAAGTTTGGCACACGGCTCCCGCGCATTCACCCCTATCCACCCAAGGAGTTCGCTGATGAACGGCGCCCACAGTCTGGTCCACACGCTTCTGAAGTCAGGCATCGACACCTGCTTCGCCAACCCCGGCACGAGCGAGATGCACTTCGTCGCCGCACTGGACCAGATCCCCGGCATGGACTGCGTGCTGGGCCTGCAGGAGAACGTGGTCACCGGCATGGCCGACGGCTACTGGCGCATCGCGCGCAAACCGGCCTGCACGCTGCTGCACTGCGGCCCGGGGCTGGCCAACGGCCTGGCCAACCTGCACAACGCACGCCGCGCCCACGCCGGCATCGTCAACATCGTGGGCGACCAGGCCACCTACCACCGCCCGCACGACGCACCGCTGACGGCCGACACCGAGGCCATGGCGCGCACTGTCTCGGCATGGGTGCGCACCAGCACCCGTGCCGAGGACGTGGGCCGCGACGCGGCGGCCGCCGTGCAGGCCGCGCGCGGTGCGCCTGGCCAGGTGGCCACGCTGATCCTGCCCTCCGATGCCTCGTGGAACGAAGGCGGGGCCGTGGCCGAGCCGCTGCCCGTGCCGGCGCCCGGCCCGCTGGACCCGCTGGCCGTCGACAACGCCGCGCGCGTGCTGCGCGCGGCCGGCCGCGACACGCTGATCCTGCTGGCCGACAGCGCCGTGCGCGGTCCGGCCCAGGCCCTGGCCTGGCGCGTGGCCCAGGCCACGGGCGCCACGCTGCTGGCCGACTTCATGAACGCGCATGTGGAGCGCGGCCGCGGCCGCCTGCCGCTGGAGCGCGTACCCTACGTGACCGACCTGGCCATCAAGACGCTGGCACGCTTCAAGCACATCGTGCTGGTCGGTGCCAAGCCGCCCGTGGGCTTCTTCGCCTACCCGGGCAAGCCGTCCACGCAGTACGCGCCCGAGGCGCAGCTGCACCGCCTCTCGCGCCTGGACCAGGATCCCACGGCTGCGCTGCGCGCACTCGCGGAGGCGCTGAACGCGCCCGAGATCGCGCTGCCCGAGGCCGGTCCACGCCCAGCGCCCGCACAGGGCAAGCCCACGCCCGAAGGCCTGGCCCAGACCGTGGCCGCGCTGATGCCCGAGCAGGCCATCGTCTCCGATGAGAGCGTGTCCTTCGGCCGCGGCTTCTACCAGCACACCCATGCCGCACCCGCGCACGACTGGCTGCATCTGGCCGGCGGCGCGATCGGCGACGGGCTGCCCGTGGCCACGGGCGCGGCCATCGGTGCCAAACGCGCGCGCCGCGTCATCAGCCTGCAGGCCGACGGTTCGGCCATGTACTCGCTGCAATCGCTGTGGACGCAGGCGCGCGAGCAGCTGCCCTGCACCACCATCATCCTGTCCAACCGCAAGTACAACATCCTGATCGGCGAGTACGCGGGCGTGGGCGCCAAGCCCGGCGACACCGCCATGCGCATGCTGGACCTGGGCAACCCCAACCTGGACTGGGTGCGCCTGGCCGGCGGCATGGGCGTGGAAGCCGCGCGCGCCGAGACGCTGGAGCAGTGCGCGGACCTGCTGCGCGCGAGCTTCGCGCGCCAGGGGCCGTTCCTGATCGAACTGATGGTGTGATGCTCACCAGGTGGCGAACATCGCCACCACCGTCGCGCCCATGACCGCGGTGGCCAGCCAGCCGGTCGCGCGCAGGCGCGGCCCGATCACGTGCGGGCCCATCACGGCCGGGCGCGCAGCCAGCACCATCATGACGGCCATGATGGGCACCGAGATCACGCCGTTGAGCACGGCCGACCAGAACAGCTCGCGCACCGGGTCCATGGGCGTGAAGCACAGCAGCACGCCGCCCAGTGTGGCCGCGGCGATCACGCCATAGAACCCACGGCCCTCGCCGCGGTCCAGCCGGGCGCTCAGCGTTCCCTGCCAGCCCGCGGCCTCGGCCACGGCATAGCCGGCCGAGCCGGCCAGCACCGGCACGGCCAGCATGCCGGTGCCGATGATGCCCAGGCTGAACAGCCCGAACGTGAAGTCGCCCGCCAGCGGCCTCAGCGCCTCGGCCGCCTGGGCCGAGGTCTGGATGTCGGTCACGCCGGCCGCGTGCAAAGTGGCCGCCGTGCTCAGGATGATGAAGAAGGCGATGAGGTTGGAAAAGCCCATGCCCACCAGCGTGTCGAGCTTGATGCGGCGCAGGTGCCGGCGCACGTCGGCCGCGCCATGGGGCGGGCCATCGCGCCGGTCTTCCATCTCCTGCGCGGCCTGCCAGAAGAACAGGTAGGGACTGATGGTCGTGCCCAGCAGCGCAACCACCATCAGCAAGAGGTCATGGTCCAGCGCCAGCTGCGGCAAGGCCGCGCGGCGCAGCACCTCCCACCAGTTGAGGTGCAGCGAGAAGGCCACGGCCACATAGGCCAGCAGCGCCAGCGTGAGCCACTTGAGCCAGCGCACATAGGTCTGGTAGGGCAGGAACACCTGCAGCACCAGGCTGGCCAGGCCAAAGGTCACGGCATAGACATGGGCCGAGCCGCCCAGCAGCACGCGCAGCGCCTCGCCCATGGCCGCGATGTCGGCCGCGATGTTGAGCGTGTTGGCTGCCACCAGCAGGCCGACCACCAGCAGCAGCACCCAGCGCGGGAAGGCATCGCGGATGTTGGCCGCCAGCCCGCGCCGGGTGACATAGCCGATGCGCGCGCTGACCACCTGCACGGCCGCCATCAGCGGCAGCGTGACCACGGCCGTCCACAGCATGCCGTAGCCGAACTGGGCACCGGCCTGCGAATAGGTGGCGATGCCGCTCGGATCGTCGTCGGCCGCCCCCGTGATCAGGCCCGGGCCGAGCTGGCGCAGGCCGCGCCATGCCTTGGCGTGCATTGGCGGCCTCCGTCAGGGTCAGAACGCGACCTGGACGCCAGCCGTGGCCTGGCCCACGTTGGCCTTGCCGTCGAAGGCGTCGGTGAAGTGGTAGCGGTCGTAGCCCACGCGCAGTGCAACGGTCTGGTTCACGTCGTATTGCACGCCCGCGCCCAGCTTGAGCGCGGGGCTGGAGTCGTTGCCCTCGGGCGTGCGGAAACGCACGTCGGCCACACCGGCGCTGCCGTAGACCGACAGTTGCGGCGCCACCGCCACGCTGCCCACGCCGTCCACGTAGACGCCCTGGCCCTTCACGGTGCCGTCGATGTCCTTGCTGCGGGCCAGGTTCACGTAGCCGCCTTCGACCGCGAAGTTGGGCGTGAACTTGTAGCCGCCGTAGAGCTTGACGCCGGCATCGTGACCACCGCCGTCACCGCCCATGCCGTTGATCCGGTTGCTGTAGTCGGGCGCGGAGATGGCGCCACCGACATAGGTGTCGGCCGCCTGCGCGCCGGTGGCCAGGCCCAGCAGGGCGACAAGGCCGACGGCGGCGATGGGAGAAAGAATCTTGCGCATGGTGCACTCCTTGTGCCGCAAGCCAGGCTTGCGGCCGGTGGGTTCCGCACCACCCTTGCGGTGCGAATGGCGCCAGTGTTGCGGCGGCGTGTTGCCATACGGTTCGCGCGGCGGCCGCGCGTGTTACTGCTGCAATACACCGTGCAACATGAACGAGTTGCCCATGAAGCCCGCCACCGGCCCAGCATCTGTTGCATCCGCTCCACGCGCCTGCGCGGCGGCCGGGACCGGCGGCCCCGTTCGCGGGTAAGCTGCCGCCGGGGCACGCTGCCGTGGAGACCGGCGCCACCCAAACTGCGCCATCCTGTCCCGGAGCCCAACAACCATGCAACGCCGCCTTTTCACCGCCCTCCTCGCAGCCGGCCTGGCCTTCGCCGGTGCCGCCCAGGCCGACCAGCTGGCCGACATCAAGCAAAAGGGCCGGCTCGTCGTCGGCGTGCTGGGCACCGACGAGCCCAACAGCTTCCTCGATCCCAAGACCCGCGAGCTGGTCGGCTACGAGGTCGACCTGGGCAACGCCGTGGCCAAGGCGCTGGGCGTGAAGGCCCAGTTCAAGCAGATCGCCATCGCGGCGCGCATCCCCGAGCTGCAGCAGGGCCATGTCGATCTCCTGGCCGCCTCGCTCACGCACAACAAGGAGCGCGAGGCCCAGATCGACTTCTCGCTGACCATCTTCGTGACCGGCCAGAAGGCGATGGTCAAGAAGTCCAGCGGCGTGAAGGACGTGCCCGAGCTGGCCGGCAAGCGCGTGCTGACGGCCAAGGGCGGCACCCAGGAGCCCAACATCCGCAAGGCCGTGCCGACGGCCGAGGTCGTCACCTACGAGAACTCGCAGCAGGCCTTCCTGGCGCTGCAGCAGGGCAAGGGCGTGGCCTACGTGAACGACGAGCTGAGCCTGCTGGTGGACATCGCCAAGCTCGGCCCCAAGGGGCAGGAGTACACGATGCTGCCCACCAACCTCAGCATCGAACCGCTGGCCCTGGGTCTCAGGAAGGGCGAGGCGGGCCTCAAGGCCGTGGTCGACGAGACCTTGCGCGCGCTGGAGAAGTCCGGCGATGCCGAGAAGCTCTACATGAAGTGGTTCGGCCCGGGCACCAAGACCAACTCGAACACGCGCAGCTTCAAGTTCGAGACGGACAAGATCGCCGGCTGACGGCGCGGCGCCCCGCCGCAGCGCCCCCACGGGCCTGCTCCGCATGCCGGTCTTCGACTACTCCCTGCTGCTCAAGGGCCAGTACCACGACATGCTCGTGGCCGGCCTGGTGCTGTCGCTGCAGCTGGCGGCAGCCACGCTGGTGTGCGCGCTGCCGCTGGCGCTGCTGGTGGCGCTGCTGCGGCTGGCACCGGCCGCCGCGCTGCGCTGGCTCGGCTTCGCCTATGTCGAATCGGTCCGCAACATCCCGCTGCTGGCCCACATGCTGTTCTGGTACTTCGCCGCGCCCGAACTGCTGCCCGCGGGGCTCAAGGCCTGGCTGTACAGCGGCAACATCGAGGCGGCCAGCGCCGTGGTCGCGCTCACGCTGTACACGGCGGCCTACATGTCCGAAGACATCCGCAGCGGCATCCGGGCGATTCCGGCGGTGCAGTTCGAGGCCGGGCGCGCGCTGGGCTTCGGCTTTCTGGCCACCATGCGCCGCGTGATCCTGCCGCAGGCACTGCGCATCACCGTGCCGCCGCTGATCTCGCAGACGCTGAACCTGTGGAAGAACACCAGCATCGCCACCGTGATCGGCGCGGCCGAGCTGATGTACCAGGCCGGTCAGGTGGAAAGCGCCACCTTCCGCAGCTTCGAATCCTTTGCCTTCGCCACCGCGGCCTACCTCACGGTGTCGCTGGCCATTACCGGCCTGGCGGCCTGGTACCAGTCGCGCTACCCGTCGCGCACGGCCTAGGGACGCCCGATGCTGGAGCTCATCGACACCTACTGGGTCTACTTCCTGATCGGCCAGTACCCGAACGGGCCGCTGGGCGGCCTGGCGCTCACGCTGCTGCTGGCCTCGCTGGGCTTGCTGCTGGGCCTGCCGCTGGGCATCGTGCTGGGCCTGGCCCGCGTCAGCCCCTTCGCCTGGCTGCGCCTGCCGGTCACGGCGCTGGTGTTCGTGGTGCGCGGCGTCCCGCTGCTGATGGTGGTGTTCTGGGCCTACTTCTTCCTGCCCAGCGTCACGGGCGTCAAGACCGACCAGTTCGCCACCATGCTGATCGCGCTGGTGGTGTTCGACGCCGTCTACCTGGCCGAGATCGTGCGCGCCGGCATCCAGGGCGTGCCGCGCGGCCAGGTGGAGGCGGCGCGCTCGCTGGGCCTTAGCTGGTGGCGCACCATGCGCACGGTGGTGCTGCCGCAGGCCACGCGCGCCATGCTGCCCTCGTTGGTGAACCAGTTCGTCTCCACCATCAAGGAAACCTCGCTGGGCTACATCATCGGCCTGAACGAGGTGTCGTTCATCACCACGCAGATCAACACCCAGGTGTTCACGCGTCCGGTCGAACTTTATGCCGTGCTGGGCCTGACCTACTTCATCCTGTGTTTCGGCCTGTCGCGCCTGGCCTACTGGCTGGAACGCCGGCTGGCCCGCAGCCCGCAGGCCGACCCCGCCCGGCACCGCCCGGCCCAGCCCCAAGCGAGCGCGCCATGATCCAGTTCGACAAGGTCAACAAGTGGTACGGCGCCTACCAGGCGCTGACCGACATCACCGAGACCATCGCCAAGGGCGAGGTGGTGGTGGTCTGCGGTCCGTCCGGCTCGGGCAAGTCGACGCTGATCCGCACCGTGAACCGGCTCGAGCCGATCCAGTCGGGCACCATCACCGTGGCCGGGCAGGACATCCACGCGCGCGGCGTCGACCTCAACGACTTCCGCTCGCGCATCGGCTTCGTGTTCCAGCAGTTCAACCTGTTCCCGCACCTGACGGTGCTGCAGAACTGCACGCTGGCTCCCATGCAGCTGCGCCGCCTGCCGCGCGCGCAGGCAGAGGACCGCGCGAACACGCTGCTTGCGCGCGTCGGCCTCGCGCACAAGGCGGCCGCGTACCCGGCCGATCTGTCCGGCGGTCAGCAGCAGCGCGTGGCGATCGCGCGGGCGCTGGCCATGCAGCCGCCGCTGATGCTGTTCGACGAACCCACGAGCGCGCTGGACCCGGAGATGGTGGGCGAGGTACTGCTGGTCATGCGCGACCTCGCGCGCGAAGGCATGACCATGGTCTGCGTGACGCACGAGATGGGCTTTGCGCGCGAGGTGGCCGACCGCGTGCTGTTCATGGACGAAGGCCGCGTGCTGGAGCGCGCCACGCCGCAGGACTTCTTCAACCGGCCGCAGCATCCGCGCGCGCAGCAGTTCCTGTCCGACATCCGCACGCCGTTCGCGCCCACCACCGACCGGCCCGCGGCCCGGAGCTGAACCATGACCCACCCGCACATGCTTCCCACCATCGACGTGTCGGCCCTGGTGGACGGCACGGCGCGGCGCGGCGAGACCGCCGCCGCCATCGGCCAGGCCTGCAGCGCGC
Organism: Pseudorhodoferax sp. Leaf265; assembly: GCF_001422365.1. Taxonomy (GTDB): domain Bacteria; phylum Pseudomonadota; class Gammaproteobacteria; order Burkholderiales; family Burkholderiaceae_C; genus Pseudorhodoferax. The sequence continues at coordinate 312,290 of NZ_LMMT01000001.1, forward strand.
ACGGCGTCTTCTACGCCACCGGGCACGGCATCGCGCCGGTGCTGACGCAGCGGCTCGGGCCGGCCGTGGTGGACGACGGCGCCACACGCTGGGACCAGGCCCATGTGCACGCCTTCCACGGCCGCTACGGCGACTACCTGCTCGACAAGGTGTCCAAGGTGGTCCCGCAGCTGGTGCGGGAAGTGCTCCAAGCGCCGAGCGGCGGCGCCGCTCCGCCAGGCGCTTCACCGAATTTGAACCGTCAAGACAAAATCATTGAAACTTTACGCACGGTCGACGCTCTAGATTCGGGTCAGCGCGGTTGGCCGTGCCCGATGGAAACCGACGTCCCACAAGAAAACACTGCCGCATGCCGCATCCCACCGACGCCTCGACACGCTACACCGCCACGGCCATGGCCCTGCACTGGCTGCTGGCCCTCGCCCTGGTCGGCATCTTCGCCGTGGGCCTGTACATGACCAGCCTGCCGTTCTCACCCGCGCGGCTCAAGCTCTACAACTGGCACAAGTGGGCCGGGGTGACCATCCTGGCGCTGTCTGCGTTGCGGCTGCTGTGGCGCATCACGCACCGCGCGCCCGCGCTGCCGGCCGCCGTGCAGGCCGCCATGCCGCGCTGGCAGCAGATCGCCCACCACGGCACCCACCACCTGCTGTACCTGCTGTTCTTCGCCGTGCCGCTGATCGGCTGGGCCTACAGCTCGGCGGCGGGCTTCCCCATCGTGTTCCTGGGCCTGGTGCCGCTGCCCGATTTCGTGCCCGTGGATCCGGACCTGGCCAAGCTGATCAAGCCCTGGCACGAGATCAGCGCCTACGCGCTGGCCGCGCTGGTCGTGCTGCACGTGGCAGCCGCGCTCAAGCACCATTTCATCGACCGCGACGGGCTGCTGGCGCGCATGCTGCCCGGCCGCGGCTGAGCCACCTTTCCTTTTGTTCGGAGTTGTCATGAAGTTCGCCACCACTTTCGCCGGCCTGATGCTGGCCGCCACCGCCGCGCTGGCGCAACAGGCCCTGGTGCCCGCGCAGAGCGAGATCGCCTTCGTGAGCAAGCAGATGGGTGTGCCCGTCGAGGGCCGCTTCAAGAAGTTCGACGCCCAGGTCGCGTTCGACCCGGCCAAGCTGGCCACCAGCAAGGTCGCCTTCACGGTGGACATGGGCAGCGCCTCGCTGAGCAAGGAAGCCGACGCCGAACTGGTCAAGCCGGTCTGGTTCAACACGCCCAAGTTTCCGCAGGCCAAGTTCCAGTCCACCGCCATCAAGGCCCTGGGCGGCGGCAAGTACGAAGTGGCCGGCAAGCTGGACATCAAGGGCAATGCCCAGGATGTGGTCGTGCCCGTCACGCTCACGCAGAGCGGTGCCAACACCGTGGCCACAGGCGCGTTCACCATCAAGCGCCTGGCCTTCAAGATCGGCGAGAACGAATGGACCGACACGTCCATGGTCGCCGACGACGTGCAGATCAAGCTCAAGCTCGCGCTGACCGGCGTGCCCAAGCTCTGATTCCCCCAACCCCGACCCTTCTCACCTCAACTGGAGATTCCTGGATGCAACGCATTGCCCTGACCGCCCTGGCCACCGCCGCCGCTTCGATCCTGCTCGCCGCAGGCTCTGCCCATGCGCAGAGCGCCACCTACGTGGTCGAGCCGACACACACCTTCGCGACCTTCGAGATCAGCCACTTCGGCGCCGCCGTGAACCGTGGCCGCTTCGAGAAGAAGGAAGGCCAGATCACGCTGGACAAGGCGGCCAAGACCGGCAAGGTCGAGATCACGTTCCAGATCGCCTCCATCAGCACCGGCACGCCGCCGTTCGACAAGCACCTGCAAAGCGCCGACATCTTCGACGCCGCCCAGTTCCCGACCGCCACCTTCGTGGGCGACAAGTTCACCTTCAATGGTGACAAGGTCAGCGAAGTGGCCGGCACCCTGACCCTCAAGGGCAAGAGCCAGCCCGTGACCTTCAAGGCCAAGCAGTTCAACTGCTACGAGAGCCCCATGCTCAAGCGCGAGGTCTGCGGCGGCGACTTCGAGACCACCATCGACCGCACGGCCTTCGGCGTGGACTACGGCATCAAGTTCGGCATGCCCAAGGAAGTGCGCATCGTGGCGCAGATCGAGGCCATCAAGCAGTAACAGCGGGCGCACCGCCATCGGCCTGGTCCGGTGGCAGCACCGTCAACCAAGGCCAGCGCGCCCGGTAGCTCTCGGCCTTGCGCAGGAACAGCGCAGGCGCCGGATGCCAGGGGTTCATGCGCAGGACCCCGGCCTCGAGTTCTTCCAGCCCGTGCGGCGCATACAGCGCACCGCCGGCCAGTTCCAGTCCCACGCAGGTGCAGGCGACCAGGTAGCGGTCGATGCCATCGCGCGTGCTCCCGAGCTGCGGATAGTCCATGCCGAAGCGCTGGCGGTACCACAGGTGCACGCGCGCCTGGTTCTTGACCTCCACCTCCACGCCCAGGTCGGCCGTGGCCGCTTGCACCGCGCGGATGACCGCATCCTCGGCCTCCCAGGACAGGTCGCGCGCGTCGAAGTAGAAGATGTCGTAATCCTTGACACCCCAGCCGGGCGCGCGGCCGTCCTGACGGTTCCAGACCGACTGGTACAGGCAGCCGGCGACCAGGAAGCCTTGTGGCAGGTCCATCGGTGCGAGGCGCTCGACCAGCGCGGCGTTGACCGGATTGGCCAGCGCGCCAGCGACCAGGCCTTGCGGCGTGAGCGGCATGCTCACTTGATCAGCGCATGCACGGCCTTGAACTCGGGATGTTCGGCTGTCTCCAGCCACTCGAACAGCACCATCTCGGTGGTCACCAGTTCGGCGCCGGCACCGGCCAGGCGGTCGAAGGCGGCATCGCGGTTGCGCTCGGTGCGCGAGCCGCAGGCGTCGGTGACGACCCAGACCTCCATCTCGTCCTCGAGCAGTTCGAGCGCGGTTTGCAGCAGGCAGACATGGGCCTCGCAGCCGGCGATCACGATGCTGCCGCGCTCGGCCTCGGCCGGCTTTTGCAGGTGTTTGGGCAGGCTGCGCGCGTTGCCGGCGGCCGGCTTGGCGGGCGGCTGCAGCCATTCGCCCAGGCCTTCGGCCACGGCGCTGAAGTGCATCTTGGCCAGCGTGCGCTGGCACAGCGCGCGCAGCTCGGGCAGGTTGGGCCCGAGCCTGGAGGGGTTCTGCTCCGTGCCCCAGACCGGCACCTGCAGCAGCTGCGCGGCCTGGGCCAGCCGCAACGCATTGGCCGCCACCTCGGCATGGCCGGCGATGGCCGGCATGAGCTTTTGCTGGTAGTCGACCAGCACGAGTTGGGAGGTGGAGGCTTGCAGCAGCATGGGATCTGTCGGTCTTGGGAAAGCCGCCCATGATAGGCGGGCCGCTGCGGCCGTTGCGCCGCCCGGACGTAAAAAAGCCCCGCCTGGGCGGGGCTCCGGGGCGAGCGGAAGACGGGACTTCAGCGGCCGCGGCGCTGGGCTGCACGCCCACGGCGCCGCGCGGCACCCAGGGCGACCAGCGCCAGGCCGGCCAAGGCCAGCGTACCCGGTTCCGGCACGTCGTTGCGCGACTGGAACAGGTAGCCGGCGATGGCCAGTTCATCGAAGCCAGGATTCATGTCGCGCAGCGACATCTGGATCACGATGGAGTCGCTCGGCAGGAAGCCACCGCTGTACAGGTCGAAAGTCGGGAAGACCGCGAAGTAGTCGGGCTTGCCGCTGCCGTTGGTGGTCCAGGTATAGGTGTTGGCACTGGGCGTGAGGATGTTGCAATCACCCAGCGGCAGGTCCGGGTTCGCGCCCACCGTGGGGTGACCGCAGGAGGTCACGCGGGCATTGACGTCGTAGGTCCCGTTGGCCACCGTGTCCAGCGCGAACTCCTGCAGCAGGTTGCCGCCACGGTAGACCGCCACCCGTCCGGAGATCAGCAGGTTGGGGCTCTGCTGGTTCTCGTTGTGGTCGAACACGAACAAGGGCTGGTAGGCCGTGCCGCCGATGGTCAACAGCGTGCGCAGCGCATCGATGGTGCCTGCCGCGCCGATGCCCCATGTGCCGTCGAAACTGCCCGTCTGGCCTGCGTCCATCGGCGCCGCGAACGGTGAAGGATTCGCCACGCCGTTGTTCGAATACACGATGACACCCAAGGTGCCGGAGCCGACCGCGAAGTCGAACACGCTGTTGTTGCCAGGCATAAGGCCAGCCGCCTGCTGCTGGGCCAGCAAGGACGAGGAATAGACCAGGGCCTGGTCGAACTGCTGCGGGCCGATGCCATCGATCGGCGAGGTCGGCAAGGTGATGGTGGCCACGGCGTGGGCCGAGTGCACAGCGCCGATCGCCAGTGCAGCTGCGATGAAACCTGAGCGAATGGTGCGGGACATGTTGCCTCCGTTCTTTGTTGGATGTGGGGACACCACAATCTGCATAAAACGGGCCATGCGCATGCGATGTGCCAACTTTTCCTCTGAACAAGCTATGCAAGCCAGGTCATAAGTCACACACAACCCGTTTCTTTTGACAGGTTTATCGACACACCTCCAGCGGGTAAGTGCGCGGTTTTTCAGCGAATCAGGGTGCGTCCGGCAGCAGCCGCAGCAGCTGGCCGTTGCTGGCATCGGTCAGCACATAGAGCAGGCCGTCGGGCCCCTGGCGCACGTCGCGGATGCGCTGGCCCACTTCCGCCAGCAAGGATTGCTCGCGCACCACCCGGCCGTCGGCGCCCAGTTCCAGCCGGTGGAGCCGGCCGAACTTGAGCGAGCCCACGAACAGGCTGCCCTGCCAGGCCTTGCCATAGCGCTCGCTCGTCAGGAAGGCCATGCCCGAGGGCGCGATCGAAGGGACCCAATGGTGCAGCGGCTGCTCCATGCCGGCCTTCTCGGTCAGGCCCTCGCCGATGGGCGCGCCGCCGTAGTTCACGCCGTGTGTGATGACCGGCCAGCCGTGGTTGCGGCCAGCCTGGGACACATTGATCTCGTCACCCCCCTGGGCGCCGTGCTCGTGCGTCCAGAGCCGGCCATCGGGCGCCAGCGCGGCACCCTGCAGGTTGCGGTGGCCGTAGCTCCAGATCTCGGGCAGCGCGCCAGCGCGGCCGGCGAAGGGGTTGTCCCGGGGTACGCTGCCGTCTTTGCCCACGCGCACGATCTTGCCGAGGTGGTTGTCCAGGGTCTGCGCATCGGCCATGCGGCTGTAGCGGTCGCCCAGCGTGAGGAACAGCGTGCCGTCGGGCTTGCCGCCGACCCGGCGCTCGACGATGCGGCAGCCGAAATGCGCGCTGCTGGACACCTTGGGCTTCTGGCTGAAAACCACGCGCAGGTCTTCCAGGCGGCTGCGGTCGTCCGACAGCCTGGCGCGGGCCAAGGCCGTGCTGTTGCCGCGTCCGCCCTCGGCCGGCTCGCTGTAGCAGAAGTAGAGCGTGCGGTTGTCGGCGAAGCCGCTGTCCAGCACCACGTCGAGCAGGCCGCCCTGGCCGCCGGCCGCGATCTCGGGCAGGCCGGCCAGCGGCGCGCCGAGCTGGCCGTCGGCCTCGACCACGCGCATGCGGCCGGGCCGCTCGGTCACGAGGAAGCGACCGTCGGGCAGGAAGGCCAGGCCCCAGGGGTTCTGCAATCCGGCGGCCACGGGCTGCACACGCGCTGGCGTCTGGGCGCTCGCGGGCCCGGCGAGAACAAGGCCCAGGCCCACCAGCAGGAGGCCGATCCGGCGCGAGAACGGGAACAGGGGCATGCGTCACATCCTGGAAATAGGGGGTGCATGCCGGGCACCGTGCCAGCATTTGCACGCCGCTTGGAGCAATGCGCCTCGCGATTCGTTCGACACCAATTTCATCCGTTTGTAGGAGTCCAGCCCTTGTTTTTGTCCGACAAAGTCGGGTGGTGTTACAAATTTAATTTGTAAATCATTATGAATCAACTACTTACAATGATATCCTCGCTTGACGCCTGAATAGCGCAGGCCTTACTCTCCCGCCCCATGCCTCGCTGGACCGCCGTTCTCCTCCTCGCCTGCTGCGTCGCCAGCGCCGCCCAAGCCGCCCCCCCGGAGCCATCGCTGCCGGCCGCATCGCCCGAGATGCCGGCCGACATGCAGCGCGTGCTGGCCGAGCGTGGCCTGGTCCGGCAGACCCTGGGACACATTGAGCAGGTCGGCCAGACCGTGCGCGACACCACCTCCGACCTGGTCGGCACGGCCATGGGTTTCCTGGGCGTGCCCTACCGGCGTGGCGGCAATTCGGCGGAATCGGGCTTCGACTGCAGTGGTTTCGTGCGTGCCGTGTATTCGCAGACCGTGGGCCTGGTGCTGCCGCGCCGCGCCAACGAGCAGGCCGCCGCCACCGACACCATCGAGAAGCGCGACCTGCAACCCGGCGACCTGGTGTTCTTCAACACCATGCGCCGCGCCTTCAGCCATGTGGGCATCTACGTGGGCGACGGCAAGTTCGTGCACGCCCCGCGCAGCGGCGCCAAGGTGCGCGTGGAAGACATGGACAGCAGCTACTGGAAGCGCCGTTTCGACGGCGCCCGCCGTGTCGAGACCGACACGCCGCTGGACGCCAGTGCGCTGACCAAGCTGGGCGCCGGCGGCAACTGAGCCGCTCCCCTGCCCGACCTCAGCCCCCGAATTCCTGCGCTGCCAGATTGCGCAGCAGCCGAAACACCAGTTGCTTGTTTGGAAGCCCGGCCATCATGGAAGCGCCAGCCCGGCCTGCCCAGGGCCGTGGCCTGGTACCAATAGGCGCGCGGCCAGCTGCCGCGCGCTCCGGGCACTGGCGCCCTTGCCCGTGATCGCCAGCGCCGGCGCATGGGCCAGCATGCGCACGAAGACGGCGCGCACTTCGTCCGCGCTGATGCCCTCGACCATGGCCAGCGCGTCGGCCAGCGACAGCACACTGCCGCTGGCCTGCAGTTCTTCCACGGCCTGCTCCATCGTGGCGTAGGTGCGTTCCGCGGCGCGCACGCGCGCCACGGCCAGCTGGTTCTTGGCCCGCTCCAGATGCACGGGATCGACCGCCGCCGCCTGCGCACGCAGCAGCTCGCCGGTGGCAGTGACCAGCGCGTCCAGTTTGTCCGGGGTCGTCACCGCGTGCACGACGAAGTTGGCCCAGACGTCGCCCTTGTCGATCGTGGCATCGGCGGTGTAGGCCAGGCCGAGCTTCTCCCGCACCGTGTCGGCCAGGGGCGAGGACATCCCGCCGCCGAACAGGTTGGCGGCCACCGCCGCCACGAGGCGCCAGCGCTGCCCGGACACCGCATCCGGCCGCGTCGGCGCCACGGGGTAGGCGATGTTCAGGAACACCTGCGAGACCTGCGTGAAGCGCCGTGCCACGGCCTGCCCGACGTAGGCCGTGGGCGCCGGGGGCCTGGCCACCGATGGATCGTGCGCTGGCGGCATCGCATCGAACAGCTCTGCGGCGAGCGCCATCCAGGCCGCGACGTCGAAGTTGCCCGCCGCTGCGACGACGGTCTTCTCCGCCACGTAGTGCGACTGCACATGGCGCACCAGGTCGCCGCGCGCAAAGCCTTCGATGTTGGCGATGGTGCCGATCACGGGCATGCCCATGGCGGCATCGCCCCAGATGGCACGGTCGAGCAGTTCGTCGGCGCTGTCCTGCGGATCCTCGTCGTACTCGATGGCCTCCTGCCGGATCACCTCCAGCTCACGCTGCAGCTCGTGGGCGGGAAAGCTGCTGTTCAGCACGATGTCGGCCGTCATGCGCAGCAGTTGGTCGGCATGCCGGCCCAGACCCGTCATGAAGTAGCCCGTGGCGTCCTTGCCCGTGAACGCGTTGACATCGGCGCCCAGCCGCTCGGCGTCCAGGTTGATCGCCTGCACGGAACGCGTGGCGGTGCCCTTGAACGCCATGTGCTCCAGGACATGGCTGATGCCGTTGGTGGCCGGCGTCTCGTCGCGGGATCCGACCCGCAGGAAGACGCCCACGCTCACGCTCTGCACATGCGGCATCGGGACGGCGAGCAGGCGCACGCCGTTCGCGAGCGTGCGGAGCGCCGTGGCGCCTCCCGCCTCCGGATGGGGTGCCATGGCTCAGCGGTCCTGCAGCGGCTGCGGCTGGACCGCGACGCCGTAGAGCGCCAGCAGGCCGACCATGTGGCCGATGGACACGCCGGGCTCGCCCGCCTCCACGCGGCCGATGGTCTGCACATGCACACCCAGGCGCGCGGCCGCAGCGGCCTGGCCTTCTCCCGCCGCCAGCCGCGCGGCCTTGGCTGCCGCGCCCAGCGCCCGGATGGTCTGCAAGGCGTCGTCGCCGATGTCTGTGGAAATGCGCTTGCCTTGGGTCATCGCGGCATTGTCGCCGCGCAGCAGCGCGGCAGCTTGCGCGATCGGACCGGCGCTCATGCGGGCGCGGCCTCCGGCAGCCGGCCGCCCTCCATCACGGGCGCGCGGCATCGCGGACCAGTTGCTCAGGGACATCTGAGCGGCCCGCCGGCCTGATTCGATCCCCGTATCAGACCGGCCCAAATCGGTATTGGACGCCCTATCGGAGCGGCGCTATGGTCCGCGCCATCGACAACATGGAGACAAGCGCATGCTGCACCGCCGCACCCTGCTGGCACTGCTCGCCGCGTCCGGCCTGGCCGCCGGCCTGCCGGTTCAGGCCCAGGACTTCCCGCACAAGCCGATCCGGTTCGTCGTGCCCTTCCCGCCCGGCAGCGGCACCGACACCTCGGCCCGCTACTTCGGCAAGAAGCTCTCGGACCTGACGGGCCAGCCCGTGGTGGTGGAGAACAAGGCCGGCGCCAACGGCTTCCTCGCGGTGCAGGCCGTGCTGGCTGCGCCTGCGGACGGCTACACCGTCTTCGTCGGCAGCAACTCCACGCTGGCCGTCAACGCGGCGCTGTTCAAGGCCCTGCCCTACGACCCGGTCACGGACTTTGCGCCGCTCAGCATGATGATGCGCTCGCCCGCGCTGCTGATCGTGCCGGGCAGCTCGCCGCACAAGAGCCTGGCGGACCTGATCGCCGCGGCCAAGGCCAGGCCGACCGCGCTGAACTACGGCGCCGGCTCGGCCGGCTACCAGCTCATGGCCGAGCTGTTCAACGACGCGGCCAGGGTGCAGACCACGCACGTGCCCTTCAAGGGCGCCAACGAAGCCGTGGCGGCGGTGGCCGGCGGCACCGTGGACCTGGCTTTCGCCGAGATGACGAGCGCACAGGAGATGGTCAAGAGCGGCCGCATCCGCGCGCTGGCCGTGGCCTCCGACAAGCGCACGGTCGCGTTGCCCGAGGTCACGACCGCGACCGAGGCCGGCCTTGCGGGCTTCACGGCCTACACCTGGGTCGGCGCCATGGTGTCGGCCAAGACGCCCAAGGCCGAGGCCGACAAGTTGGCCGCGCTGCTGACGCAGATCGAGCGCCTGCCCGAGACGCGCGCCTTCTACGAACGCATCGGCGCCGAGGTCATGCAGGGCGGTCCGCAGGAGATGCGCGCCTTCCAGGCCGAGGAGATCCGGCTGTGGAAGCGCATCGCGGCCCAGGCCAAGGTCGAACTGCAATGACGCAGCAGCATGGCGCCCTTGCAGGCATCCGCGTGCTGGACCTCTCGCGCGTGCTGGCCGGCCCCTGGGCCGCGCAGCTGCTCGGCGACCTGGGCGCCGAGGTCGTCAAGGTCGAGCGCCCCGGCGCCGGCGACGACACACGCACCTGGGGCCCGCCCTTCGTGCGCGACGGCCAGGGCGCGCCCACCACGGACGCGGCCTACTACCTCTGCACCAACCGCAACAAGCGCTCGATCACGGTGGACATGCAGACGCCCGCGGGCCAGCGACTGCTGCAGGAGTTGGCGCAGCAGAGCGACGTGGTGGTCGAGAACTTCAAGACCGGCAGCCTGGCCCAGTACGGCCTGGACTGGGCCACGCTGTCGGCACTGAACCCGCGCCTGGTCTATTGCTCGATCACGGGCTTCGGCCAGACCGGCCCCTACGCGCAGCGCGCGGGCTACGACTTCCTGATCCAGGGCATGGGCGGGCTCATGAGCATCACGGGCCAGCCCGACGGCGCGCCCGGCGCCGGCCCCATGAAGGTGGGCGTGGCGCTGACCGACATCCTGACCGGCCTGTACGCGGCCAACGCCATCCAGGCCGCGTTGCATGCGCGGGCACGCACGGGCCGCGGGCAACACATTGATCTCGCGCTGCTCGACGTGGGCGTGGCCTGCCTGGGCAACCAGGCCATGAACTACCTGCACAGCGGCCAGGCGCCGCAGCGCATGGGCAACGCGCACCCCAACACCGTGCCCTACCAGGACTTTCCGACGGCCGACGGCCACATGATCCTGGCCACGGGCAACGACGGCCAGTACGCGCGCTTCTGCGCGGCGGCCGGCCACCCCGAATGGGCGAGCGACCCGCGCTTCGTGCGCAACACGGACCGGCTGCAGCACCGCGACGTGCTGATCCCGCTGCTGCGCTCCGCGACCGTGCAGCGCACCACGGCCGACTGGATCGCGCTGCTGGAAAAAGCCGGCGTGCCCTGCGGGCCGATCAACAGCATCGCCGACGTGTTCGCCGATCCGCAGGTGCGCGCGCGCGGCCTGCAGATGGCGATGCCGCATGCGGCCGGCGCCGATGTGGCACTGGTGGCCAACCCGATCCGCCTGTCGGACACCCCCGTGCAGTACCGCGAGGCCCCGCCACAACTGGGTCAGCACACGCGCGCGGTGCTGCACGACGTTTTGCACATGAGCGAGAAGGACATCGATGAACTGCAACAGAAAGGTGCCCTGGGATGAGCGCACTTGATTCCCTGACCCTGACCGCGATCCCGCCCGAGGACGAAGCCCTGCGCGCGCCCGTGCGCGCCTTCCTGGCCGAAGCCCTGAAGGACGTCCCTGCCCACGTGCGCGCCAAATCCTGGAGCGGCTACGACCCGGCCTTCAGCCGCAAGCTGGGCCAACAGGGCTGGCTCGGCATCACGCTGCCGCCGGCCTATGGTGGTGGCGGCCGCAGCGCGTTCGCGCGCTACGTGCTGGTCGAGGAGTTCCTGAACTGGGGCGCGCCCGTGGGCTCGCACTGGATCGCCGACCGCCAGAGCGCGCCGCTGATCCTGCGCTACGGCACCGAGGCACAGAAGCTGCGCTACGTGCCGCCGATCTGCCGCGGTGAGTCCTACTTCTGCATCGGCATGAGCGAGCCCGGCGCCGGCTCGGACCTGGCCAGCGTCCGTTCGCGGGCCACGCCCCACGATGGTGGCTGGCTGCTCAACGGCCAGAAGATCTGGACCACCAACGCCCACCACTGCAGCCACATGATCGCGCTGGTGCGCACTTCGGGCACCACCGAGGACCGGCAGAAGGGGCTGTCGCAGCTGATCGTGGACCTGAAGGCGCCGGGCGTGCGCGTGCGGCCCATCACCGACCAGTCGGGCGACGCGCACTTCTGCGAGGTGTTCTTCGACGACGTGCAACTGGGTCATGACGCGCTGGTCGGTGCTGAGGGCAAGGGCTGGGAACAGGTCAACGCCGAGCTCGCCTTCGAGCGCAGCGGGCCCGAGCGGCTGTTCTCCAGCATCGTGCTGTTCGACCAGTGGGCGGCCTGGGTGCGCGAGGCCGGCCGCACGCCCGAGGCCGAGCGCCTGGCCGGCCGCATCGTCTGCGCGCTGGCACCGCTGCGCGCGATGTCGGTGGCCGTGACCGAGAAGCTCACGCGTGGCGAGAGCCCGCTGGTCGAGGCCGCCCTGGTCAAAGACCTGGGCACGGGCGTGGAGCAGCTGATCCCCGCCGCCATCGCCGACGACCTGTTTTCGCGGCCCGAGGGCAGCGTGCCGCTGGGCCTGCTGCACACGCTGGACTACGTGACCCAGGTCGCCCCCTCGTTCTCGCTGCGTGGCGGCACGCGCGAGATCCTGCGCGGCATGATCGCGCGCGGCCTGGGCCTGCGCTGAGAAGGACGACGAGACCATGGACGATTTGTTTTCCGAGGCGGTCGCGCAACTGCTGCGCGACCTCTCCACCCCCGACGTCGTGCGCGCCATCGAGACCGGCGGCGACCACTGCGCGCTCTGGCAGGCCATCGAGGAGGCCGGTTTCGCCGATGCGCTCGTGCCCGAGGCCCAGGGTGGCGCGGGCCTGGCGCTGCACGAGGTCTTCGGCGTGCTGAGTTTGTGCGGCACGCATGCCGTGCCCGTGCCGCTGGGCGAGACCGTGCTCGCGCGCGGCTGGCTGGCGCGCGCCGGTGTGGCCGTGCCGCGCGGCAGCACCGTGTTCGCCGAGGCCGACACCCCGGGCGACGAGGTGGTCTGCCCGCTCGTGCGCACCGGCCGCGTGGCCGACCAGGTGCTGGTCGCGCGCGGCGCTGCGCTGCGCCTGCTGCCCGTGGCCACGGCCCAGGCCATGCCGGCTGGCTTCGTGCTCGACGTTGCGCTGCGCTGGCCTGCGCAGGCCTGGGAGGCCGGCATGCCCGTTCGGGGCGACCCCGGGGATCTGCGCCTGCTGCAGGCCGCGCTGTACGCCACCCAGCTGGCTGGCGCCATGCGCGCGGCCTTCGACCGCACGCTGGCCTACGCCAACGAGCGCCAGCAGTTCGGCCGGCCCATCGGCAAGTTCCAGGCGATCCAGCACCAGCTCGCGGTCATGGCCGAGCATGTGTTCGCTGCGCGCACGGCTGCGCAGCTCGGCTGCCGCGCCGAGGATCTCGTGCCCGAGCGGCTGCACGTGGCCATCGCCAAAGCCCGTACCAGCGAAGCAGCGCTCGAAGTGGCAGGCATGGCCCATGCCATCCACGGCGCGATCGGCTTCACGGCCGAGTTCGACCTGCAGCTCTTCACGCGCCGCCTGCACGCCTGGCGCCAGGCCGCCGGCAGCGAGTCCTACTGGCATGGCGTGGCCGGCCGTCACCACCTGGACAGCGGCGAGACCTTGGTCCTCGATACGATCCGCGCCGCCACCACCGTCCACTGAACCGCGAGACCCCCAATGAGCTTCCTGACCACCGCGCGCGACGGCGCCATCCTGACCTTGACCATGAACCAGCCGGAGACGCGCAACGCGCTGACCGGCAACACGGCCGTCGACGAGTTCGTGCAGGCCTGCGACGCGATCCGCCGCGACACCTCGGTGCGCGCCGTGATCATCACAGGCACCGGTCCCGTCTTCAGCTCGGGCGGCAACGTCAAGGACATGCAGCGCTTCTTCGGCGACAGCCTGTCGCCCGAGGTGATCCGCGAGGAATACCGCAATGGCATCCAGCGCATCCCCAAAGCGCTTTACAACCTGGACGTGCCGACCATCTGCGCCGTCAACGGCCCGGCCATCGGCGCCGGCCTGGACCTGACCTGCATGTGCGACATCCGCATCGCCTCGGAGAACGCCACCTTCGCCGAGAGCTTCGTGAAGGTCGGCATCGTGGCCGGCGATGGCGGCGCCTGGCTGCTGCCGCGTGCTGTCGGCATGTCCAAGGCGGCCGAGATGGCGTTCACGGGCGAGGCGCTCAACGCGCAGCAGGCGCTGGCCTGCGGCCTGGTCTCGCGCGTGGTGCCGGCCGATGCGCTGATGGCCGAGGCGCGCGCGCTGGCAGCCAAGATCGCGGCCAATCCGGGCGGCGTGCTGCGCATGACCAAGCGGCTGCTGCGCGAAGGCCAGAACAGCACGCTGGAATCGCTGCTGGAAATGTCGGCCGGCTACCAGGCCATCGCGCACAAGACGGCCGACCACGAGGAAGCCGTGCGCGCCTTCATCGAGAAGCGCGCGCCCAGGTTCAGCTGATCAGTCGAACAGGCCGGGCGCGCCGAACGCGGCGTGCTCGGCCAGCAGCATGCGCAGCTTGGTGTCCACGCCGCCGGGCGCGGAGAAGCCGCCCGAGCGCGTGCCCGCCGCGAGGATGCGGTGGCAGGGCACGATGGGCGCGAACGGGTTGAGGCCCAGCGCCTGGCCGACCGCGCGCGCGGCGCCCGGCTCGCCGATGTCGGCCGCGAGTTCGCCGTAGGTGATGGTGCGGCCCGGCGGAATCGCGCGGGCGCGCGCATAGACGCGCTGGTGGAAGGGCGCGATGCCGTCCATGTCGAGCGCGATGTCCAGCAGGTCGTCCGGTGCGCCGGCCAGCAGCGCGGTGGTGCGCTCGGCAGCGATGCGCACGGCTTCGGGCGGCGGTGCGATCTCGGCGTCGGGCAGGCGCTGGCGCAGCCGGGCCAGCAGGCGCGACTCGCTGCGGTCGGGCAACTGCACGGAGGCGATGCCACGCGCGCCCCAGCCGATGCCGCAGCGGCCGATGGCCGTGTCGAACAGGTACAGGCCAGTGGTGGCCATCGCCAGGGCTCAGGCGAGATTGGGTGCGGCGTCTGCCACGGCCGCAGTGCCGAGCCGCGTCACGGTCCAGCCCGCACCTGCGCGGTCGAAGCGCAGCGGCGTGGCGTTGGCCAGCAGCGCCGCATCCAGCACCACGCCCAGCGCGCAGGCCAGCACGTGCAGCGTGCCGCCATGGGCGACGACGACCACGGGCGCAGGATGGGCCACGGCCTCGGCCAGCGCGGCCAGGCTACGCGCCACGAACTGGTCCAGCGTCTCGCCGCCCTCGGGTGCGCAGTCCCAATCGATGTTGGCCGACGAGCTGCCGATCAGCGCGCCGAAATGGCGCTCGCGCAGGCCCGCGTGCAGGCGCTCTTCGCGCGCGAGCAAGCGCGCGACCGTGCGTGCCGTGGTCAGCGCACGTGGCGCATCGCTGCAGACGATGTGAACGCCTTCGTTGCCAGCCAGTTCCTCGGCCAGCAATGCCGCAGCCTGCTCGGCCTGGGCCAGGCCCGTCTCGTTGAGCGGCTCGTCGATGCTCTGGAAGATGCGCAAGGCGTTGCGCGCAGTCTGCCCGTGGCGCAGGAAATAGAAGCGTTGCAGCCCTTCGGGCAGCTGGCAGCCCGCGGCAGCGCACAGCACGGGCAGGCGTTCCAGGCCTCGGCTCACATGCAGGGGTGCAGTGCCCACCATCGCGCGGCTACTTGTCGGCCTTGGTGTCGTTGAAGCGGCCATAGCTCTGCAGCCGCTCGTAGCGCCGGTCCACCAGTTCCTTGACCTTGAGGTCGCTGACCTGGCGGAACGCGTCGTTGAGGCCGCGCTTCAGGAAGGCGGCCATCTGCTTGTGGTCGCGGTGCGCACCGCCCACGGGCTCGTTGACGATCTTGTCGATGAGGCCCAGGGCCTTGAGCCGGTGCGCCGTGATGCCCAGCGCATCGGCGGCATCCTGCGCGCGGTCGGAGGTCTTCCAGAGGATGGACGCACAGCCTTCGGGGCTGATCACCGAGTAGATGGAGTACTGCAGCATCAACACCTGGTCGGCGACCGCGATGGCCAGCGCACCGCCGGAGCCGCCCTCGCCGATGATGGTGGTGATGATGGGCACCTCGAGCTGCGCCATCTCGAAGATGTTGCGGCCGATGGCCTCGGACTGGCCACGCTCCTCGGCGTCGATGCCCGGATAGGCGCCCGGCGTGTCGACGAAGGTGAACACCGGCAGCTTGAACTTCTCGGCCGTCTTCATGAGCCGCAGCGCCTTGCGGTAGCCCTCGGGCTTGGTCATGCCGAAGTTGCGCAGCGCACGCTCCTTGGTGTCGCGGCCCTTCTGGTGGCCCAGCACCATGCAGGCATGGCCGTTGAAGCGCGCCAGACCGCCGACGATGGACAGGTCGTCGGCGAAGTGCCGGTCGCCGTGCATCTCGACGAAGTCGGTGAAGATCTCGTTCACGTAGTCGAGCGTGTAGGGCCGCTCGGCATGGCGCGCGATCTTGGTGATCTGCCACGGCGTCAGCACGCCGTAGATGTCTCGGGTCAGCTGCAGGCTCTTCTTGCCGAGCTGGTCGATCTCGGCCGAGATGTCGACGGCGGACTCGGTCTGCACGTAGCGCAGCTCTTCGATCTTGGATTCGAGGTCCGCAATGGGCTGTTCGAAATCGAGGAAGGTTCTTTTGGGCAAAGCCACTCTCCTTCTGTTCTGTGTTCAATACCCGACCGGCAGCGGGTCGAGCGATCGCCAAATATACCAAGTGGCCACGCTGGCAAAGGGGGCCCAGGCGGCCGCCACTTCGCGCAGGTCGCTGCGACTCACCGGGTCTCCGGAAAAGTAGTTCTGGCTCACGCCGTTGATGAGTCCGATGTCGTCCAGCGGCAGCACGTTGGGCCGCATCAGGTGGAAGATCAGGAACATCTCGGCGGTCCAGCGACCGATGCCGCGGATGGCGACGAGCTCGGCGATGATGGCTTCGTCCTCCATCGCATGCCAGTCGCGCACGTGCAGCGCGCCGGATTCGAAATGCAGGGCCAGGTCGACCAGGTACTCGACCTTGCGCGCCGACAGGCCGGCCGCACGCATGTCGTCGACCTTGAGCTTGAGCACGCCGGCCGGTGTCAGCTCGCGCGGCAGAAGCGCGAAGCGGTCCCACACGGTCTGCGCTGCCTTCACCGAGATCTGCTGGCCGATGATGCTGCGCGCCAGCGTGATGAAGGCGTCGCCCCGCGTCTCCAGGCAGGCGTCGCCGAACTGCGGGATCAGCCGCTTCATGACGCGGTCCTTGCGCACCAGGTGGCGGCAGGCGTCCTGCCAGTATTCCGGCGTGTAGACCTGCACCACGGGCATGTCGGCCATCTTGCGTGCCCTAGCTGCCATGGGCCATCCTCGCCGCGCCAGCGCGCGGCGCCAGGGAAGCATGCATCACTGCGCGGCCTCCCAGGTGGTGCCGGTCGGACTGTCCTTGAGCACGATGCCCTGCTCCAGCAGGCTCTTGCGGATGCGGTCGGCTTCGGCGAAATTCTTGGCAGCCTTGGCGGCGGCGCGGGCAGCGATCTGCTCGGCGATGGCTTCGGGCGACAGGCCCGCGGCAGCAGCGTCACCGCCATCGGCTGCGCGCCAACGCTTGAACGCGACCGGGTCGCCCTGCAGCAGTCCCAGCGTGCCGGCCAGCGCCTTCAGCAGGCCCGCAGTCTCGGCCGAGCGCGTGCGGTTGACTTCGGCTGCCAGATCGAACAGTACGGCGACAGCCTCGGGCGTGCCGAAGTCTTCGTCCATCGCGGCCTTGAAGCGCGCGGCCTGCGGCTGGGTCCAGTCGATCGCCACGTCTTGCGGCGCCACGGATTCCAGTGCCGTGTACAGGCGGCGCAATGCGCTGCGGGCGTCGTCCAGATGCGCATCGCTGTAGTTCAGCGGGCTGCGGTAGTGCGTGCGCACCATGAAGAAACGCAGCGTCTCGGCGTCGTACTTCTTGAGCACCTCGCGGATGGTGAAGAAGTTGCCGAGGCTCTTGGACATCTTCTCGTTGTCCACGCGCACGAAGCCGTTGTGGACCCAGAAGCGCGCCAGCGGCTTGCCGCTCGCGCCTTCGCTCTGCGCGATCTCGTTCTCGTGGTGTGGGAACTGCAGGTCGGCACCGCCGCCGTGCAGGTCGAAGCTCTCGCCGAGCAGCGCGCAGCTCATCGCCGAGCACTCGATGTGCCAGCCGGGCCGGCCGCGGCCGAACGGGCTGTCCCATTGCGCATCGGCAGGCTCCTCGGGCTTGGCGGCCTTCCAGAGCACGAAGTCGAGCGGATCGTCCTTGCCGTCGAGCACGGCCACGCGCTCGCCGGCACGCAGTTCGTCCAGCGACTTGCCGGACAGCTTGCCGTAGCCCGGGAACTTGCGCACCGCGAAGTTCACGTCACCGCTGTTCGCTCGGTAGGCCAGGGCCTTGCCTTTCAGGGTTTCGATCAGGCCCAGCATCTGCGGCACGTAGTCGGTGGCGCGCGGCTCGTGCGTGGGCGGCTCGATGCCCAGCGCGCCGATGTCGGCATGCATGGCCGCGGTCATCTCGTCGGTCAACGCACGGATGGTGATGCCGCGCTCCACCGCACGGCGGATGATCTTGTCGTCGATGTCGGTGATGTTGCGCACATAGGTCACGCGCAGGCCGCTGCACTTGAGCCAGCGTTGCACCACGTCGAAGGCCATCATCATGCGGGCGTGGCCCACATGGCACAGGTCGTAGATGGTCATGCCGCAGACGTACATGCGGACATGGCCGGGCTCGATCGGCGAAAAAACGTCCAACGCACGCGTCAGCGTGTTGTAGATGCGCAAACTCATGGAATCCGGGAAAACACAGGACCGTTCGATGACGTCCTGGGGGTCGACAGGGCCGTCAAGGCCCGCTTTCACGAGGGTGGCTGCACTGGCGCTGCGCCGGGCCGCACACCCCCCTCGGCTAGAATCGCCGGCATTCTATAGCCGCGTGCGCAGGCTGTCTTTACGTATTGAGCAAGAGGTTCTATGAAGCAAGCGCTGTCCCGCATCCTGCCTTCCGCTCTGCATTTGGCGCGCGCTCTCGCCATCGCTAGCGCGGCATGGGCCGGCCAGGCGGCCACCGCGCAAGCCGACCCGTATGCCGAAGTGGGCCAACTGGTGCGCACCGGCAAGCTGGCCGAGGCCAGCACCAAGGTCGAGCAGTACCTGGCCGGCAAGCCGCGCGACCCGCAGATGCGCTTCCTGAAGAGCGTGGTGCAGACCGAACAGGGCAAGCCCGACGAAGCGGTCGAGACGCTCACACAGATCACCCAGGAATTCCCAGAACTGCCCGAGCCGTACAACAACCTGGCCGTGCTGTACGCGGGCCAGAACCAGTACGACAAGGCGCGCACGGCGCTGGAGATGGCCATCCGCCTGAACCCAAACTACGCCACCGCACACGAGAACCTGGGCGATGTGTACGCCAAGCTGGCCAGCCAGTCCTATGGCCGCTCGCTGCAACTGCAGGCCAACAACCCGCAAGCCACGCAGAAGGCCGCTGCGCTGACGACCATGCTGGCACCCCAGGCCGCCAAGCCGCGCGCGCCCGGCAAGTAAGTTCGCGCTCCACCGCGCCGGGCCGCCGGCCTTCGGCGTGCTTTCTTTCTCCAACCACCCAGTCGCCCCATGACCGCTCGCCTGTTTCCGTTGTCGCGCCGCGCCCTCGTGCTGTGCGCCGGCCTCGCTCTTGCTCCGCTGACCCAGGCCGCCGATGCGCCGCACGTGCTGTTCAAAACCAGCCTGGGCAGCTTCACGGTCGAGGTCTACCCCGACAAGGCGCCCAAGACGGTGGAGAACTTCCTGCAGTACGTGCGCGACAAGCACTATGACGGCACCATCTTCCACCGCGTGATCCCGAACTTCATGGCCCAGGGCGGTGGCTACGACCAGAACTACAAGGAAAAGCCGACGCGCGCGCCCATCCCCAATGAAGCCAGCAATGGTCTGAAGAACGACACCTACACCATCGCGATGGCCCGCACGGGCGAGCCGCATTCGGCCACCTCGCAATTCTTCATCAACGTCAACGACAACGCCTTCCTCAACCACACCGCGCCCACGCCCCGGGGTTGGGGCTACACGGTATTCGGCAAGGTGGTTGCCGGCATGGACGTGGTACAAAAGATCAAGGCCGTCCCGACCGGCCCGGGCGGCCCCTTCCCGACGGATGCGCCACAGACGCCCATCCTCATCCAATCCGCAACCCTGGTGAAATGACATGAGCCAACCCCAAGTCGAACTGCACATTGCCAACTACGGCGTCATCACGATCGAACTGGACGCCGAGAAGGCACCCAAGTCCGCCGAGAACTTCCTGGCCTACGTCAAGAAGGGCCACTACGACAACACCATCTTCCACCGCGTGATCCCGGGCTTCATGGTCCAGGGCGGTGGCTTCGAGCCCGGCATGAAGCAAAAGGGCACGGACGCACCGATCAACAACGAGGCCAACAACGGCCTGAAGAACGACAAGTACACCTTGGCCATGGCGCGGACCAACGACCCGCACTCGGCCACGGCCCAGTTCTTCATCAACGTGGTCGACAACGCCTTCCTGAACCACACCGCGCCCTCGGCGCAGGGCTGGGGCTATGCCGTGTTCGGCAAGGTCGTGGGCGGCACCGACATCGTCGACAAGCTCAAGGCCGTGAAGACCGGCCGCAAGGGCTTCCACGACGACGTGCCGGTCGAAGACCTGGTCATCGAGAAGGCCATCGCACTCTGATGCAGTCGCAGCCGGCCCTGCCGACATTCGCCGAGCTCGTCGCGCCCGGCGACTGGCGCAGCATCGAACTGCTGTCCGATGTGCACCTGCGTCCGCAAGAGCCGGCCACGTTCGCGGCCTGGCAGCAGGCTGTCACGCAAAGCCGCGCCGATGCGCTGTTCATGCTGGGCGACCTGTTCGAGGTCTGGGTCGGCGACGACGCGCTGGACCCGGCGGCGGGCGACGACAGCCCGCTCGGGCAGTTCGAGCGTCAGTGCGCCGAGGTGATTCGTTCCGTGTCGGCGCAGCGCCCCGTGTACTTCATGCACGGCAACCGGGATTTCCTGTTCGGCGCCGCGGGGCTGGCCGCCACCGGCATGCAGTTGCTGCACGATCCCACGGTGCTGGTGTTCGGCGGCCGCCGCTGGTTGCTGAGCCACGGTGACGCACTGTGCCTGGACGATGTGGCCTACCAGCAGTTCCGCCTGCAGGTGCAGAACCCGGCTTGGCAAAAGGCCTCGCTGCAGCACCCACTGGCCATGCGCCGGCAGATGGCTCGGCAGATCCGCCAGGCCAGCGAGCAGCGCAAGGACCAGGGACTGGGCTATGCCGACGTCGATGCCGAAGCGGTCCGCGCCTGGCTGCGCGCCGCGCAGAGCGACACGCTCATCCACGGCCACACCCACTTGCCGGCCGACCATGACCTGGGTGAAGGCCTCACGCGCATCGTCATGAGCGACTGGGAAGCCACCGCCCTGCCGCCGCGGCTGGAGCTGCTGCGCCTGGCCATCGACGCCGCACCCCGGCGCATCGCCGTCACGCCCGCCGCATGAGCGGCGGCTGGCGTCGGCTGCTACGCTGGTGGCAGCGCGCGCCGCTGACCATCCCCGATCCGCTCTGGCAGGCCGTGCTGGCCGACCACGGTTTCCTTCAGGCCCTCTCTCTCAACGAGCAACAGAGCCTGCGTGCGCTGAGCGCCGAGTTCCTCGCCCAGAAGGAATTCCACGGTGCCAGCGGCCTGCAGGTCACCGACCCCATGGCCATCGCCATCGCGGCGCAGGCCTGCCTTCCCTTGCTGCACCTCACAGCCCGCCCGGATGGCGGCGCACCGGGCCGCGGCTCGGTGCTGCGCTGGTATGCCGACTTCGTCGGCATCGTGGTGCAGCCCGGTGAGGTCGTCGCGCGCCGCGAATCCGTCGACGAGACTGGCGTTGTCCATGCCTACGACGAGGTGCTTGCTGGCGAGGCCATGGACCAAGGGCCGGTGATGCTGAGCTGGCAAGCCGTGCGCGAAGCCAGCGACAGCGCGGACGCGGGCTACAACGTGGTCATTCACGAGTTCGCGCACAAGCTGGACATGGCCGACGGCGCACCCGACGGCTGCCCTCCTCTGCCGCCCGGCTTCATGGGTGCGCACAGCGCCGCGCAGGCACGTCGGCAGTGGCTCAAGGTCTGGGAGGAAGCCTACGCCCAGTTCTGCGACCAGGTGGTGGTCGCCGAGCGCTTCGGTGGGGAGATGCCCTGGCTGGACAGCTATGGCAGCCAGAGCCTGGATGAATTTTTCGCGGTGGCCTGCGAGGCTTACTTCGTGAACCGGCCGCGCTTCAGTGCGGACTTCGCCAATTTGCTGCCCGTGCTGGACGCGTTCTTCCGCCCGGGTTGATCAGCGTTCCCACAGAGGCGTGTTGCCCAGGCGCTGGGTCAGAACATCGAGCAGCGTACGCAGGCTCGCGGGCTGGTGGCGGCGCGAGATGTAGAAGGCATAGATGCCGAGTTCGTCGGCATGCCAGTCCGGCAGCACGCTGACCAGCTCACCATCGCGCAGCATCGGCGCCACCACGTAGTTCGGCAGCACCGCCAGGCCACCACCGGCGCGCACCGCCTCCACCAAACTCATGGTGTCGTTGGCACTGAAGCTGCCCGAGACCTGCACCAGGCATTCCTCGCCCTGGCGCGAAAAGCTCCATTGGCTCTTCTCCACGCGCGAATGGGACAGGCAGTTGTGCTGGGTGAGATCGTCTGGCGTCTTGGGCGCGTCGTTCTTGTCCAGGTAGGCCGGCGTGCAGCAGAGCACGGCGCGGCAGGTGCTCAACTTCTTGGCGATCAGCGCGGGATCCAGCTCGTTGGTCATGCGGATCGCCAGGTCGATGCGCTCATCGACAAGATTGAGCGGCTGATCGCTGAGCACCAGATCGACCTTGGTGCGCGGGTACCTGGCCAGATAGTCGACCAGGATGGCGGACAGGTAGGCCTGCCCGAATGCCGGGCTGCACTGCACGCGGATCTGGCCGTGCGGCTCGGTGTCGCGCTGGCCGACCACCTGCTCCACATCGTTGACGAGTTCGAGCAACTGGCGGCTGCGCACCACGCAGGCCTCGCCCGCCTCGGTGAGCGACAGGCGGCGCGTGGAACGCTGCAACAGGCGCGCGCCCAGCCAACGCTCCAACTCGCCGATGTGCCGGGTCACCATGGCCCGGGACATGCCCAAGGTGTTGGCGGCCGCCGTGAAGCTGCCGCGCGTCACCACTTCACTGAACACACGCATCGCGGAAATTCGGTCCATCGCACACCTGTAGGAAACAACTTGCTCGGCTCAGCTCGGAAGACCCGATTCGGCACCAGAATGAGCAAATCTTAAAGGGCAAGCTGCAACGCAGTACACAAAAAAATCACGTTTCTCGGTGAATACACCTGGTTTTGTGGCTAAACAAAAAGATATCAGACTTTTTATGTATGCAATTATATGCAAATCACTAGGTATGCAGGGCTAGTCAACTTGGCTGATTGCGGAGCCAGCGATCCAGTCGCTCAGCCCCTTGCACCAATCGATGGCGGTCGCGGGATGCAAAGCACCAGCGCAGCCAACCCTGGGCCTGCGGCGCAAAGGCGGAACCTGGCGCCAGGCCCAGGCCGGCCTCCCGCACCAGGCGCTTGGCCACGGCCAGGGAGTCGTCGGCACCTGCCAGGCTGAAGAAGGCGTACATCCCACCCTGCGCTGCCGATACACGCACTTGCGGCATGGCGGCCAGCAGCGGCACCAGCGTGTCGCGGCACTGGCGCAGGTGCGCCACCACGCGCGGCGTGACCTCGTTGCGGCCTGCCAGCGCCGCCAGGGCCGCGCGCTGCGTGAACACACTGGCACAGGACGTGTTGAACTCGATCAGCTTGCCCATCGCCTGCGTCAGCGTGGCGGGCATGACCAGCCAGCCCAGCCGCCAGCCCGTCATCAAGAAGCTCTTGGAGAAGCTGTGCACCACCACCAGCCGGTCTTGCGGCTGCGCCTGGTCGAGGAAGCTCGGCGCGCAGCCCTGCGGTGACGGCGCGTAGTAAAGGCGCTCGTAGACCTCGTCGGCCAGGATCCAGGTGCCGGTGCGGCGGCAATGCGTGAGCAATGCAGCCTGCTCTTGGGCGCTCAGCGTCCAGCCCGTGGGGTTGTTCGGGGCATTGACGATCAGCAGCCGGGTGGTCGGCGTGATGGCAGCCAGCAGCGCGTCCAGATCCAGCGTCCATCGGCCATCCACGGGCCGCAACGGCACGCAGCGCAGGCGCGCGCCCAGGATGACGGGCTGAGCCGTCAGATTGGGCCACACGGGCGTCACGGCGACCACCTCGTCGCCTGGATCGACCAGGCATTGGACGGCCAGCATCAAGGCATTGACGCCGCCCGAAGTGACGGCGATGCGGTCCGCCGCCACCGGTCCGTGCAGCTCCGACATGTAGCCGGCGATGGCCTCGCGCAACTCGGGCAGGCCCAGGTTGTGGGCGTAGAAGGTCTCGCCCCGCTGCAGCGATGCGATGGCGGCTTCGCGGATGAACGCGGGCGTGACCTCGTCGCTCTCGCCGAACCAGAACGGCAGCACGTCGTCGCGGCCGATGCCGGCATTGGCCACCTCGCGGATCTGCGATTCGGCGAGGTCTTGGATGGCTTTTCTCATCGGATTGGGCAATGGTTCACGCAGCGGGCCATGGTAGCGAGCGCAGGGCTGGAAGACACTGCGCAGGCCCTGGGAGAAACCATCATGCACATGTCCATCCCGCTGTCCGCGGCCTGCCTGGCGCTGGGCCTGTTGACCACCCTGCCGACCGCGGCCGCCAAGGCCGAGAACGGCGCGACATCGAAGAGGAAGGCGGCAGCGCCCAAGTTCATCCCCAACAGCACGCAAGAGAGTGCCCGCGAACGCGAACGCCGGCTGCTGCGCGAATGCAAGGGCCGGCCCAACGCCGGCGCCTGCGCCGGCTACACCAGCTGAGCTTCAAGCCGCCGGCCGCGCCATCTGGCAGCTGGTCGGCATCTCGGCGCGACCCGCCGCCACCTGCTTGATCACGCGGAAGCCGTAGCCCGAGCCCTCCACGTCGAACTTGACGCCCGGCACCCCCTGGCGGTCCATCACACCCACGACCAGGGTCTGCTGGAACTGGTGGTCGGATGCCCGCATGCGGCCGGTCTGCCCGTGCAGAGTCACGTTGGCCAGCTCCAGCGCCACGCCCACCTTCGCAGCATCCAGGCTGTCCGCCTTTTCGATGGCCTGGGCCAGGGCCTCGACCATGAGCTGCATGCGCATGTGGACATAGTCGTCCGCCGGCTTGGGATAGCGCTGGCGGAAGGCCTGGTAGAAGGCCTCACTCTGGGCGCCTGGCAGGTTCGGCAGCCAGTCAGCCACCGCGATGACCTTGCCGATGCCCGCATCGCCGAGCGCCGCCGGCGCGCCCAGCGCATTGCCGTAGAAGGTGTAGAACTTGCCGTCGAAACCGGATTCGCGCGCGGCCTTGACAAGGAGCGTCAGGTCGTTGCCCCAGTTGCCCGTGATGACAGCGCCAGCGCCGCTGGCCTTGATCTTGGCGGCGTAAGGCAGGAAGTCCTTCACGCGGCCCATGGGATGCAGTTCGTCGCCGACGATGGCCAAGTCGGGCCGCTGCGCCTGCAGCTGCCGCCGCGCCTCGCGCAGCACGGCCTGACCGAAGCTGTAGTCCTGACCGATCAGGTAGGCGCTCTTGACCGCCTCGTCCTCGCGCAACACCTCCATGAGCGCGGCCATGCGCATGTCGGCATGGGCATCGAAGCGGAAGTGCCAGAAGCTGCAGCGCTCGTTGGTCAGGATGGGGTCGACGGCCGAGTAGTTCAGGTACAGCGCGCGGCGCTTGGGCTCGCGCTCGTTGTGCTTGTTCAGTGCATCGAGCAGGGCCGCTGCCGTTGCGGACGAGTTGCCCTGGGCCACGAAACCCACGCCGTCATCGATGGCCGAGCGCAGTGCGCTCAGTGCCTCCTCGGTCTGGCCCTTGCTGTCGTAGCGCGTGATGGCCAGCGGACGCGCGCCGCCGGACAGCCGGAGGCCACCGCGCGCGTTCACGCGCTCGGCCGCCCACACGAGGTTACGGAACACCGCCTCGCCGGTGTTGGCGAAGGGGCCGCTCAAAGTCTCGATCATGGCCAGGCGGACCGGCGCCGGCTGTGCGGCCACGAACGGAAAGGCCGTCACAGATAGCGCTGCCGCAGCGCTTTTCAAGACCCGTCTACGCGGTACGTGCATTCAAAAAATCCTCTTGAAAATCAAAGCGCTGGACGCAGATTGGATGCATGCGGCGCTCACGGTGAGAGCCGCGGAGTGTAAAGAGACCAGGAGTTCCCCATGTTCTTCGCCCCCGTCATCCGTCAGGCCAACTACAGCCCCGCCCTGCGCTCGCTGGACCGCAGCTTCGAGCGCTTCTTCAACGACGTCGCCTACGTGCGCCAGAGCGGCACCAAGGGCCACAGCCTGAGCCAGGACGACACCAGCTGGACGCTGTCGGTCGACCTGCCCGGCGTGGCCAAGGACCAGCTCAACATCGGCATCGAAGGCGCCGTGGTGCGCATCGAGAGCACCGAGGCAGCCAGCCGCAAGGTCAAGGCCGCCTACGAGCTGCCGCTGGAGATCGATGCCACCGCGAGCACGGCCACGCTGGAAAACGGTGTGCTGACGCTCAAGCTGGCCAAGAAGCTGCCGCAGAGCAACGTGACCCCGCTGTCCATCCAGTAAACCGCTCCGCGCTCCGCACCGCCCGGCGCCGTCTGCTTTTCAGATGGCGTCGAGCGGCCAGCGCGGCTTCACGTCGAAGGCATAGCGCCTGTCGGCCTGTTGCACGCCCGCCTGCATCCGCATGGCAGCGGCCATGGCGATCATGGCGCCGTTGTCGGTGCACAGCGCCAGCTCCGGGTAATGCACCCGCACCCTCCTCTTCGCGCATGCGGCATTGAGCTGCGCACGCAGTTCCCGGTTCGCGCCCACCCCGCCCGCCACGACCAGGCGCTGTAGCCCGCTCTCCTTGAGCGCGGCCATCGACTTGCGCACCAGCACGTCGACGATGGCCGCCTGGGTGGAGGCCGCCAGGTCGGCGCTGCGCGCAGGAAGCGTGTCACCCAGCTTCTTGGCCTGGGTTAGCACAGCCGTCTTCAAACCCGCGAACGAAAAATCCAGGTCGCCGCTGTGCAGCAGCGGCCGCGGCAGCACGAAGGCCTTGGCATCGCCCTGCTCGGCCAGGCGCGCCAGTGCCGGCCCGCCCGGATAGCCCAGGCCCAACAGCTTGGCCGACTTGTCGAAGGCTTCGCCGGCCGCGTCGTCGATGGTCTCGCCCAGCATGGCGTAGCGGCCCACGCCGTCCACGCGCATGAGCTGCGTGTGCCCGCCGGACACCAGGAGCACCACGAACGGAAACTCCGGCGGATCGGCGCTCATGAAGGGCGACAGCAGATGTCCCTCCAGGTGGTGCACCCCCAGCACGGGCTTGTCCAGCGCCGCACCCAACGCGCAGGCCACGCCCGCGCCCACCAGCAGCGCCCCGGCCAGGCCCGGGCCGCGCGTGTAGGCCACGACATCGACCTCTGCGACACTGCGGCCCGCCTCGCGCAACACGGTCTCGGCCAGCGGCAGCGCACGGCGGATGTGGTCGCGGCTGGCCAGTTCGGGCACCACACCGCCATAGTCGGCGTGCATGCGCACCTGGCTGTGCAGCGCATGCGCCAGCAGCCGGGGCAGTTGCGTGCCGCCAGACTGCACCAGCGCCACACCCGTTTCGTCGCAGGAAGACTCGAATCCCAATACCAGCATGGGGCGCGAGTGTAGTGAGCCCGCAGGCACGGCACGGTTGTTGCTCGGAATTCCATGGCCCCTACGATGAAATCTGGACTGCATTTTTTGATCGCCGCGCGCGAATGCGAGATCGGCGACCTCGAACAGCTCGCCCTCACCGGCGCGCTGGTGGGTGTGATCGGCCAGCTGGTGCACGCGCTGCAGCGCGAGCGCGGGCTGTCCAACCTTCTCCTCGCTTCCCGCGGCACCCGCTTCGCACAGGCGCGCGAAGACCAGCTGCGCCAATGCGATGCCGCCGCCGGACAACTGCGCCGGCATTTCGACGCGATGGACACGCAGGGCACGGCGGCGCGCAATGGTGCACGGCTGTTCGGCCGCATCGCCACGGTGCTGCAGGCGCTGGACGGATTGCCCGCACTGCGCGAGGACATCGCGGCACTGGCGGTCACGCCGCAAGCGGCCACGGCCGCCTTCGTGCGGCTCGTGGCCGGCTTGCTGCAGGTGGTGTTCGAGGCTGCCGACAGCGCCACCGACCCGCAGATCTCGCGCGCGCTCGTGGCCTTGTTCAACTTCATGCAGGGCAAGGAATTCGCCGGCCAGGAACGTGCCTTCGGCGGCGCCTGCTTCGCCGAAGGCCAGATGGAGAGCGGCCGCGCCCAGCAATGGCTGGAGCTCATCGAATCGCAGGAGCGGTGCTTTCGCATCGCGCTCGACTTCTCCGACACGGCCGTGCAGGCCGCTTGGCGCACGGCCGTGGACACGCGCACCCAGGCCGAACTCGAACGGCTGCGTCGCATCGGCTGCACGCCACGCGCCGACGGCCTGCTCGACCCGGAGCTGGCCCAAGGCTGGTACGACTGCTGCACCCTGCGCATCGACGCGATGCGGGGCGTCGAGGAACTGTTGGCGGCCCAGTTGCCGCAGCTGTGCGCCTCGCGCATCGCCAAGGCGCGCGACGAACTGCGCAACCACGAGGCGATCCGCGACGCGCTGGTGCACGCGGCCGGGAGCGCCGATGCGGGCGAGCCGGCACCCAACTACGGCCCGCACCTGGAACGCTCCATCCTCGACCTGGTGCAGGACCAGGCACGCCGGCTGCAGCAGATGGCCGACGAACTGGACACCGTACGCGCCTCGCTCAACGAGCGCAAGATCATCGAACGCGCCAAGGGCCTCCTGATGGCCACACGCAAGCTCAGCGAGGCCGACGCGCACAAGATGCTGCGCCAGACCGCGATGAACCAGAACCGCAAGCTGCTGGACGTGGCGCAGTCGGTGCTGGCGCTGTCCGACTACCTCTGAGCATCGCGTGCTGCGGCGCACAAGTCTTGTGCCCCGTGCGCGCCGCGCACCATCTTTGCGCATGGCGCCGGGCCGGCCTGGCGTCGGTCCAATTTGCACAAGTTGTTGATTCGTATGGAAGACATGTGCTGAGCAGCAACGCAGGCCAGGCTGGCACGCGACCTGCATAGCACCAGCAAACCCCGGCCAAAGGCGGCCAGGGTTCCAGGCTTCAGGGCCAAAGGACAACGGCGTCCATTTCTTTACCGCGATCGTTCGCGGTCAGGAAATGGGCGCCGTTTTGTTTTTCAGCTTCCCTTCTCTTCGATCCCAGGAGTTCGCATGACCCCACACGCTCCCTCCCGCCCGGCACCGGCACGGCGCGACTTCATCCGCAAAGCCGGCGCCGTCGCGACCACCGCCCTGCTGGGCGACCTGGTCACGCGCGGTGCCTGGGCCGCCGGCTCCGATGCGCCGGAGAAGAAGGAAGTGAAGATCGGCTTCATCCCGCTGACCGACTGCGCCAGCGTGGTCATGGCCTCGGTGCTGGGCATCGACCAGAAGTACGGCGTCAAGATCATCCCGAGCAAGGAAGCCAGCTGGCCCGGCGTGCGCGACAAGCTGGTCAACGGCGAGCTCGACATGGCCCATGTGCTGTGGGGCCTGGTCTACGGCGTGCACCTGGGGGTCTCGGGCCCCAAGAAGGATATGGCCGTGCTCATGAACCTGAACCACAACGGCCAGGCCATCACGCTGTCCAAAAAGCTGGCCGACAAGGGCGCGGTGGACGCAGGCACGCTGGCCCAGCTGATGGCCAAGGAGAAGCGCGAGTACACCTTCGCCCAGACCTTCCCGACCGGCACGCATGCGATGTGGCTGTACTACTGGCTGGCCTCCGCGGGCATCAACCCGATGAAGGACAGCAAGATCACCACCGTGCCACCGCCACAGATGGTGGCCAACATGCGCATCGGCAACATGGATGGCTACTGCGTGGGCGAGCCCTGGGGCCACCGCGCCGTGGCCGACGGCATCGGCATCACGGCCGTGACCACGCAGGACATCTGGAAGGACCACCCCGAAAAAGCCCTCGGCACCACCGGCGAGTTCGCGCAGAAGAACCCCAACACCTGCCGCGCCGTGGTCGCCGCCATCCTGGAGGCCAGCAAGTGGATCGACGCCAGCCTGTCCAACAAGATGAAGATGGCCGAGACCGTGGCCGACAAGGCCTACGTCAACACCAGCGTGGACGTGATCAACCAGCGCATCCTGGGCCGCTACCAGAACGGCCTGGGCAAGACCTGGGACGACCCGAACTACATGAAGTTCTACAACGACGGCCTGGTCGGCATGCCCTACCTGTCCGACGGCATGTGGTTCCTGACCCAGCACAAGCGCTGGGGCCTGCTCAAGGAGCACCCGGACTACCTGGCCGTGGCCAAGCAGATCAACAAGATCGATCTGTACAAGGACGCCGCCACGGCCGCCAAGGCCAGCATTCCCAAGGACGTGATGCGCACCAGCAAGCTGCTGGATGGCGTGGTCTGGGACGGCAAGGATCCCGCCAAGTACGCCGACGGTTTCAAGGTCAAGGCCTGAGGAGCACACCCATGGTTTCCGCAGTCTTCCATTCCCCGGTCGAGGCCGCGCTGCCCGACACCCCGGCACGCGACCTCAAGGCCGTGCCCAGGGCCGCCGCCAACGACGCGCCCCCGGCTGTCGCCCCCGCCCCCCTGCGCAAGCCGCCCTTCGACTGGCGCGGCCTGTGGCTGCGCGTGCTGCCGCCGCTGGCCGGACTGGGTCTGCTGGTCGTGCTGTGGGAGATCGTGTCGGTCGCCACGGCCGGCAGCATCCCGACGCCGCGCGACACCTGGGCGCAGGCCGTGGACGTGTTCAGCGACCCGTTCTACAGCAAGGGCCCGAACGACCAGGGCGTGGGCTGGAACGTACTGTCCTCGCTGCAGCGCGTGGCGCTGGGCTTCGGCCTGGCGGCGCTGGTCGGCATCCCGGCGGGCTTTGCGATCGGGCGCTTCACTTTCCTGTCGCGCATGTTCAACCCGCTGATCAGCCTGCTGCGCCCAGTGTCGCCACTGGCCTGGCTGCCGATCGGCCTGCTGGTGTTCAAGGGCGCGAACCCGGCCGCGATCTGGACCATCTTCATCTGCTCGATCTGGCCCATGGTCATCAACACCGCGGTGGGCGTGCAGCGCGTGCCGCAGGACTACATGAACGTGGCCCGCGTGCTGAACCTCTCCGAATGGAAGATCGTCACCAAGATCCTGTTCCCCGCCGTGCTGCCCTACATGCTGACCGGTGTGCGCCTCGCGGTGGGCACGGCCTGGCTCGTGATCGTGGCGGCCGAGATGCTGACCGGGGGCGTGGGCATCGGCTTCTGGGTCTGGGACGAGTGGAACAACCTGAACGTCAAGAACATCATCATCGCCATCTTCGTGATCGGCATCGTCGGCCTGCTGCTCGAGCTTGCGCTCGTCAAGCTGGCTTCGGCATTCACTTTCGAAGAGGTGCGGTCATGAGCGACGACAAGTTCATCGAGATCCAGGGCGTCGAGCAGGCCTTCAGCACACCGCGCGGGCGATTCCTCGCACTGCAGGGCATCAACCTCACGGTGGCCAAGGGCGAGTTCGTCGCGCTGATCGGCCACTCGGGCTGTGGCAAGTCCACGCTGCTGAACCTGATCGCCGGCCTCACGCGGCCGACGCAGGGCACGCTGCTGTGCGCCAACAAGGAGGTCGCAGGCCCGGGCCCCGAGCGCGCCGTGGTGTTCCAGAACCATTCGCTGCTACCCTGGCTCACCTGCTTCGAGAACATCCACCTGGGCGTGGAGCGCGTGTTCGGCGCCAAGGAGACCAAGGCGCAGCTCAAGGAGCGCACCGAGGCGGCGCTGGCCCTGGTCGGCCTCACCCCCGCCACGCACAAGCGCCCGGGCGAGATCTCCGGCGGCATGAAGCAGCGCGTGGGCATCGCGCGCGCGCTGGCCATGGAGCCCAAGGTGCTGCTCATGGACGAGCCCTTCGGTGCACTGGACGCGCTCACGCGCGCCAAGCTGCAGGACGAACTGCTGACCATCGTGCAGAAGACGCAGAGTACGGTGGTGATGGTCACCCACGACGTGGACGAGGCCGTGTTGCTCTCGGACAAGATCGTGATGCTGACCAACGGCCCTGCCGCCACCATCGGCGAGGTGCTCGCCGTGGCCTTGCCGCGCCCACGCAACCGCGTGGAGCTGGCGGAAGACCGCGACTACGTGATGTACCGCAAGGCGGTGATCGACTTCCTCTACACGCGCCAGGGTCACGTGGAGAAGGCCGCCTGAGCAAGGCAGCGCCGCGAAGTGAAGCCATGCAGAAGATGAAACTCGTGATGGTGGGCAACGGCATGGCCGGCGTGCGCACGCTGGAGGAGTTGCTCAGGATGGCACCGGGCCTGTACGACATCACGGTCTTCGGTGCCGAGCCGTACCCCAACTACAACCGCATCATGCTGTCGCCGGTGCTGGCCGGCGAGCAGACCATCGCGCAGATCGTGTTGAACCCCTGGGAGTGGTACAGCGCCAACGGCATCACGCTGCACGCGGGCAAAAAGGTGGTGGAGGTCGACCGACGACGGCGCACCGTGCGCGCCGAGGACGGCACCGAGGCCGCCTACGACCGACTGCTGCTGGCGACGGGCTCCAACCCCTTCATGTTGCCGTTGCCGGGCAAGGATCTGGAAGGCGTGATCGCCTACCGCGACATCGCCGACACGCAGACCATGATCGAGGCCACCACGACGCACCGGCATGCGGTGGTGATCGGCGGTGGCCTGCTGGGCCTGGAGGCGGCCAACGGCCTGGCCTTGCGCGGCATGCAGGTCAGCGTGGTGCACCATGGCGACTGGCTCATGGAGCGCCAGCTCGACAAGGTGGCCGGCGAACTGCTGCGCAGCGCGCTGGAGCAGCGTGGGCTGCAGTTCCTGCTCAACGCCCACACGGCCGCGCTGCTGGGCAACGCGGCCGGCCGCGTGCGCGCGGTGCGTTTCAAGGACGGCCACGAGGTGCCGGCCGACCTGGTCGTCATGGCCGTGGGCATCCGCCCCAACATCGCGCTGGCGCAGCGCATGCGGCTGCACTGCGAGCGTGCCATCGTCGTCAACGACACCCTGCAGACCGTGACCGATGCGCGCATCTATGCGGTGGGCGAGTGCGCGCAGCACCGCGGCATCGCCTACGGACTGGTAGCGCCGCTGTTCGAGCAGGGCAAGGTGGCGGCCAACCACCTGGCCCACCACGGCATCGGCCGCTACCAAGGCTCGCTGACCTCGACCAAGCTCAAGGTCACGGGCATCGACCTGTTCTCTGCCGGTAACTTCCAAGGCGGCGAGGGCACGGAGGAGATCGTCATGAGCGACGCCCTGGGCGGCGTCTACAAGAAGCTCGTGATCCAGGGCGACAAGCTGGTCGGCGCCTGCCTGTACGGCGACACGGTGGATGGCAACTGGTATGTCCGGCTACTGCGCGAAGGCCGCAGCGTCGCGGCGATCCGCGACCAGCTGATGTTCGGCGAGCCCGCCGCGACACCATGACCACCGAGACGCGCTCCACCTGCCCCTACTGCGGCGTCGGCTGCGGCGTGCTGATCGCCTCGGACGCGGGCCAGATCGTCGGTGTGCGCGGGGATCCACAGCACCCGGCCAACTTCGGCCGCCTGTGCACCAAGGGCTCCACGCTGCACCTGACGGCCAGCGCCGAGGTCACGCGCCAGACCCGTCTGCTGCAGCCCATGCAGCGCGCAGCGCGCGGCGCGGCGCCGCAGCCCCTCGCCTGGGACGCCGCCCTGGACAGCGCGGCCGCACGCTTCGCCCATGTGATCGCCGAAGACGGGCCGGATGCCGTGGGCTTCTACCTTTCGGGCCAGTTGCTGACCGAGGACTACTACGTCTTCAACAAGCTGGCCAAGGGCCTGATCGGCACCAACAACCTGGACACCAACTCGCGCCTGTGTATGAGCAGCGCGGTCGCCGGCTACAAACAGACCTTGGGCGCGGACGCGCCGCCGGCCTGCTACGACGACCTGAAGCACGCCGACTGCCTGTTCATCGTAGGCAGCAACACGGCCTGGGCCCACCCCATCCTGTTCCGCCGCATCGAGGACGCGAAGCGCGCGAACCCGGCCCTGCAGATCGTGGTGGTGGACCCGCGCCGCACCGACACCTGCGAGATCGCCGACCTGCATGTGGCGCTGCAGCCCGGCACCGACGTGATGCTGTTCCACGGCATGCTGCACCTGATGCTGCGCGAGGGCTGGACCCAGCCCGGCTACATCGCGGCCCACACCAGCGGCTTCGACGAACTCGCCGCCCTGGTGCGCGACTGCACGCCCGAGGCTGTGGCCCAGGTCTGCGGCATCACGCAGGGCGCGCTGGCGCAGGCCACGCGCCTGTTTGCGACCTCGCCGGCCACGCTGAGCCTGTACTGCATGGGCATGAACCAGTCGTCCAGCGGCACGGCCAAGAACGCGGCGCTGATCAACCTGCACCTGGCCACGGCCCAGATCGGCCGCCCCGGCGCGGGCCCGTTCTCGCTGACCGGCCAGCCGAACGCCATGGGCGGGCGCGAAGTCGGCGGCCTGTCCAACCTGCTGCCGGCGCACCGCGACATGGCCAATGCCGCGCACCGCGCCGAGGTGGCGGCGTTCTGGGGCGTGGACAGCATCCCGGCCCTGCCGGGCAAGAGCGCCATCGAGATGTTCCAGGCCGCGGCCGACGGCGAGATCCGCGCGCTGTGGATCGCCTGCACCAACCCGGCCCAGTCCATGCCCGACCAGGCCATGGTGCGCCGCGCGCTGGAGCGCGCCGAGTTCGTCGTGGTGCAGGAGGCCTTTGCTGGCACCGCCACCTGCGCCTTCGCCGACCTGCTGCTGCCAGCCACCACCTGGGGCGAGAAGGAAGGCACGGTCACCAACAGCGAGCGGCGCATCTCGCGCGTGCGGGCGGCCGTGCCGCCATCGGGCAAGGCGCGGCATGACTGGCACATCGCGGCCGATTTCGCGCGCCGGCTGGCCGGCCGGCTCGGGCGCGGCGTCGCGCTGTTCCCCTACCAGACGCCCGAGTCGGTCTGGAACGAGCACCGCGAGACCACGCGCGGCCGCGACCTGGACATCACCGGCATGGACTACGCGATGCTGGAGGCCGCGCCACAGCAGTGGCCGCTGCCAGCAGGGACCACGCAGGGCAGGCCGCGCCTGTACGAGGACGGCCGCTTCGCCACGGCCGACGGCCGCGCGCGCTTTGCCGCCGCGCCTTACCGGCCCGTGGCCGAGCCGCGCGACGGGCGCTACCCCTTTTCACTGAACACCGGCCGCCTGCGCGACCAATGGCATGGCATGAGCCGCACGGGCACGCTGGGCCGGCTGTTCGGCCATGTGCCCGAACCCGTGGTGCAGATGCACGCGCAGGACATGGTGCACCACCAGTTGGCCGATGGCGACCTGGTCTACGTGACCTCGCGGCGCGGCAGCATTGTGGTACCGGTGGCAGCCAGCGCCGACCTGGGTGCCGCGCAGGCCTTCATCGCCATGCACTGGGGGCCGGAGTACCTGGGCGGGC
Organism: Pseudorhodoferax sp. Leaf265; assembly: GCF_001422365.1. Classification (GTDB taxonomy): domain Bacteria; phylum Pseudomonadota; class Gammaproteobacteria; order Burkholderiales; family Burkholderiaceae_C; genus Pseudorhodoferax. The sequence goes on from NZ_LMMT01000001.1 coordinate 347,161, forward strand.
GCAGCAGCACCGGCACGGCCCTGGCCGGCGTGAACGCGCTGACCACGCCCCAGCACTGCCCCATCTCCAAGCAGCCCGAGCTCAAGCACACGCCAGTCAAGATTCTCAAGGCCGAGCTGCCCTGGTCGCTGCTGGCCATGGCCTGGCTGCCCGACGGCGAGGCATTGCGCGTGCGCGCGCAGCTGCGCACACTGGTCGAGGCCCTGCCCTTTGTGAGCTGCGTGCCGTTCGGCGCCGCAGGCACCGGCACGGGACGCACCGGCGTGCTGCTGCGCGCCGCTGCCCATGAAGCGCCGGACAGCAGCATGCTGGCGCAGATCGAGCAGCTGCTGGGCCTGTCGGGCCTGGACACCCTGCGCTACACCGATCCACGGCGCGGTCAGCGCCGTGCCGTGCGGCTGCAGCGCGACGGCGCAGCCGCCCACGTGGTGGGCGTGCTGCTGGCCGGCGACACGCGCGCCGAGGCCTGGATCCGTGCGCTGCTGCAGGACCAGTTGCCGGCGCAGGACTTCGGCCGCCAGCTGCTGTCATTCCAGGCCAAGGCGCCAGCCGGGGTCCAGTCGCGTGGCAAGCTCGTGTGCAGCTGCTTCGGCGTCAGCGAGTCGGCCATCCGCGACCAGCTCGCGCAATGCAGCGGCAGCGGCGAGCAACGCCTGGCGGCGCTGCAGGACGCGCTGCAGTGCGGCACCAACTGCGGCTCCTGCGTGCCCGAGCTCAAGCGCATGGTGCGTGCAACCGAAGTGGCGGCATGAACGCCCTACCTGGCGCCGATGGCATAAGCCGACTCACGATCCGGCATAAGCCCTGCGGGACAATCGCCCTACCCATGGGAAGCATTGCGCACTACATCAAGGAAATCGGCCGCGGCGCACGCGGCGCGAAGCCGCTCGCGCGCGAGCAGGCGGCGGATCTGTTCGGTCAGGTCCTGGACGGCGCGGTCACCGATCTGGAGATCGGCGCCTTCTGCCTGGCCATGCGCGTCAAGGGGGAGACCACCTCCGAGATGGCCGGCTTCCTGGACGCAACGCACGCCCGTGTCGCCAGGCTGCCGGCCAGCGACCGTCCGGTCGTCGTGCTGCCCAGCTACAACGGCGCGCGCAAGCTGCCGGTGCTGACACCGCTGCTGGCGCTGCTGCTCGCGCGCGAGGGCCTGCCGGTGCTGGTGCACGGCAGCGCCACCGAATCGAGCCGGGTGCTGGCCAGCGAGGTTCTGGCGCTGCTCGACCGGCCGGCCTGGGCCAGCATCCGCCAGATCGGCAATGGCGAGGTGGCGGTGGTCGACACCGAACTGCTGCACCCCGGCCTCAAGCGCCTGCTCGATGTGCGCCGCGTGGTCGGCCTGCGCAACGCTGGGCACAGCGTTGTCAAGCTCATGCAGCCGGTCGACGGCCCGGCCGTGGTGGTCGGCAGCTACACCCATCCGGCGTTCGCCACGGTCATGACCGAGCTGTTCGAACTGCTTGGCATGACGGCCCTGCTCTCGCGCGGCCTGGAAGGCGAGGTCGTCAGCGACCCGCGCCGCACACCGCAACTCGACGGCTTCGTGCAGGGCCGGCCCGTCCCCTTGCAGGCCCAGCAGCCCGGCACACAGGCCGAGGTGCCTGGCCTGCCGGCTTCGATCGCCGCAGCCGATACGGCCGAGTACACGCGCAGCGTGCTGGCCGGCCACCTTCCCGTGCCGCCGGCCATCGCCGCCCAAGTCGATCACATCCTCCAATTGACGTCCCACGCATGAACAAGACCACCACCCCACCGCTGGGCACCTGCACGCTGGTCGGCGCTGGCCCCGGCGACCCCGAACTGCTCACGCTCAAGGCCGTCAAGGCCATCCAGGTCGCGACCGTGCTGCTGGTCGACGACCTGGTCAACGACGAAGTGCTGGCCTGGGCCAGGCCGGATGCCCGCATCGTCCACGTGGGCAAGCGCGGCGGCTGCAAGAGCACGCCGCAGGCCTTTATCGAGAAGCTCATGGTCACGGCCGTGCGCGAAGGCGAGCACGTGGTGCGCCTCAAGGGCGGCGACCCCTTCATCTTCGGCCGCGGCGGCGAAGAGGTGGAGCACCTGCGCGCCGAAGGCATTGCCTGCCAGGTGATCAACGGCATCACGGCCGGTCTGGCGGCGGTGACCTCGCTGGGCGTGCCGCTCACGCACCGCGACCATGCACATGGGGTGGTGTTCATGACGGGCCATGCGAAACCAGGCCATGCGGCCATGGATTGGCGCCAGGTCGGTGCCAGTGCCCATGGCTTGGGCCTGACACTGGTCGTCTACATGGGGGTCGGCGCCGCCGAACAGATCGCCGACGGCCTGCTGCAAGCCATGCCGGCGGACACCCTCGTCGCCATCATCGAGAACGCGAGCCGCCCCGGACAACGTCACGCCACGACCAGGCTGGACCAGTTCGTCCGCACCCTGGTCGACGGTGAGCTCGGCAGCCCGGCGGTCATCGTCGTGGGCGACGTGCTGCGCGCCATGGCCTCGGCGAACTTCTCGGCCCAGACCGCGGCGTTGGCCGACAGCCATGAAGAACGCCGCCTGGGCTGAGATCCATTCGCGGTGCCAAGCGAGCCGGCAAGACACCAGATCAGACCCGGTCGTGCTGTCAGCCCGCCCGTTGCGTGCCGGTCGGTGCCGGAAAGCGCGCCATGTAGGCCTTGCGCATCAGGTGCGGAAGCAGCAGGTGCAAGGGCATGCGCATCCAGTGCGAGCGCACATAAAGCAGCCAACGGGCCAAACGCGCCGTCGGGCTGTCGCAACTTGGATGGTTGGGCCGCAACGCCTGCGCAAGCAGTGCCGCAACGAGCGACATGGCCGGCCCGCCGATCGGGCGCGCAGCCAATGCGGCAGCAGCCTCGGCGGGCAGCGGTAAGCCGAACAGGCGCTGCGCCTGGTGAAGCAAGTGGAACAGCGGCTCCTCCAAGCCCAGTTCCCGGGCACGGGCCAGCAACTCGGACCAGAATGCAGGTTCGCGGCCGAAATGCAAGAGCAGGTCGTGCAGGTCGAGCAGGTCACGCAGTCCATGGTCGAACTCGCTCTCCTGGTACAGGTGAACGGCGCTGTGCAGCACCATGTCCTCGGGACCAAGGACAAAAAGGCCGCTCGCGCCGACTGGCCGGACACGCTCGAACAAGCGCTCCGCATCGACCTTGAATCGCGACGTTGGCGGCGCAATCGTGTGGTGCAGATCGATGACGCTGCCGCGTTGCACATGCCGCAATGGCGGCACCTCGTGCATCCATTCGCGGTAATAGCGCTGGTTGTAGGCATCGCGCTCTTCGCTGATCCAGCCGCCTGCCAGCAACGCATCCTCCACCGCAGCGATCTGGCCACGCTCAACCATGATGTCGAGGTCGGAAAACATGCGCGCCCGTGCTGGAGGAAGTCCCGCGAAAAGATAAGCCGCACCCTTGAGCAGAACCACCGGCGTTGCCAGACCACGCAACGCGCGTCGCATGTGGGCCAGTTCGGCCAGCACTTCATGGCGCTGCCGCTCGACGATGTGCAGAGCGCCCCGAAGATAGTGCTGCTGCGGGGAAGGCAGCAAGGCGAGGCCACCGTCCCGGTCGTCGAAATGGCGGGCCAGTCGAGGCAGCAGCCGGGCACGTCGCGCCTGGCCGAGCAGTAGCTCCCAGTCTGCCGGCGAGAACTCGGACGGTCTGACCTGTGCCCCCCAGACGCCGCTCAACAGATCAGTCATCGCGGGGCTTCCGTGAGCGCAGCGTCGGCGAGCCGGTCGAACAAGGCCACCGCGTCGTCGAGCCGGCCGTAGCTGAACTGGTAGCAGTCGCTCGCCCCGACCAGCGCCGTCAACGCTTCGAAGCCCGTGAGCCCGAGCAACGTGTAGTTGAACGAATTGCTGCCGAGTTCGAGCACGCTGTGGCCGCGCGGGCGCTGCACGAGTTCGGCCGGCGCATCGGCCACGTATTTCGGAAAAATGACCCAGCGCGGCACGGCCGTCTCACCCATGCGGTCCAATGCCGACACCGGAATCTTCATGTGGGTGACCGAGCCTTTCGAGGTGCCATGTGTGGTGCGGCTGAAAACCGCACCAGGCACAAACGCACCAATCACCTCGATGGACTTGTTTTTCAAGCTGATCGGCCGCACGGCCGGTGTGATGGACGCGCCGTCCAGGCTCACGAGGGCAATCTCGTCGGACAGCAACCGCCAACCGCGGTGCACAAGGCCAGCACATAGCGTGCTCTTGCCCGATCCCGGCGGGGCCGCCAAGACGGCGGCAAAACCGTTGCGCTCAACGACCGCAGCGTGGAGCATCAGGTACTGATGGGCCCGGGTCGAGACACACCAGTTCATTGCCCATTCGAGTTGCGGATAGGCATGCGACTGCGGCAACGGCTCGAACGGATAAAAACCGTCTGTGCTGAAGCGGACTTGTGGGCGCCACCATCGATGGATCCCTGCGCCCGGCTCCATCACCAGGGAGAAATCGGCGAAGCTGGCTGGGTCGGCGAGTGGGTAGTCGGCATAGAGAACGCGCAGACCATCGGCAATCGGCGGCAGTGTCGATTTGATCCTGTACCCGAACGGCCCCGCGCGAACCACGAGGTCACCCTCTGCGAGCCGTTGCCGAAGCGAAGCATCCGTCAAACTCGCCAGGATCACGGGTTCTCCGCGCGCACGAGACCGAGACCGCTCAGAAATTCCAGACCTGTCACGATGCGCGGAGCCAGCATTTCGGAGGCGGGCCATTGCAGATCATCCCGCACCTGCGCTTCGAGTTCGGTCAGACTCAGCGCCCCCTCTTCCAGAGCCATCAGGCTGGCGGCCATCAAGGCGTCAGCGACCAAGGTCTGACCTGAGCTCTCATCAAAGATCACCCATTCATCCTGCCACTGCCGCCAATGCAGCACTGCCAATTCGTTCAGCTGCCAATGCGCCATCGAACGGCTATGGCCTCGTGGCGCAAAGGTCGGGCCTGCCGCATGCCCTCAAAGGTTTTCCAGGTAAGTCGTGAAGAAGCTGTAGGCGTTGTGATTGCCGTCCTGATAGAAGGCGAGCACCTCTGACGACGTGTAGGGGAATCCATAGGGCGCCAGTGCGCCCTGCTCCCCCGCCTTGGCGTTGAGATAAGCACAAAGCCAGTGGCGCTCAGCGGTGTTCGCGTAGCTCGACTGGCTCATCAACGCGAACAGCGTCAGTGACTGCAAATTGGGCGAAGCCAAAGACAACACGCTTGATACCTTCTGCGTGGAGTCCACCGGCCACGGACGCTTAGGTGTACCGTTTTTGTTGGACTGCCCCCACCACCCGGGACTCTTGCCACCTGCGGGAGCCGTCTCGGTGTCGGGACCAAACGAATGGGCAGCCGATTGCACACCGGACAATGTGCAAATGCCTTCCTTACCGCTTGTTCCAACGCACGTGTAGATGGTGGACTGTGACGTCGCCAATGCGCCAATCGGCGTCAACGCCGCCAAAGCAGTCGCACCGGCAGTAGTACCCCGAAGTAGAAGTCGGCGACGCGCCAAGGCTTCGCTCGACATCCGGCGAGTGCCAGACAACCGTCCGTCGCCCTGCTGCGAATCATCCTGATCTGGTGACAATTTATCCATATTTGAACCTCAACAGAAGCGACGGCCGTGGCGCATCAGACGTCGCCTCACATCTGAAGATCGGTCTTCCATCGCTGAGACAACCGCAAAGCAAAATCCGGGCCCCACCGCCCCATACCCATCTTTTTCTTTTCTAATCAATGGCTTAAAAAATCGATCACAGAAAAAACCAGACATTCTGTTTACAAGTGTAAGCTTCACCGACTAAGCCAGTGGGCTTCGAGCGGAGCCCATCACGACACCTCCATTGCCTTGCACCGAGGCGCCGCGCACGAGCGAAAGTGGCTCAGGCTTGGCTCTTCCAGTCATCCGGCAGCACTGACGGCTTGCACCCCATCCATGAACTTTTTCGACGTCACCATCATCGGCGCCGGTGCCGCTGGCCTCTTTTGCGCCGGCATCGCGGGCCAACGCGGCCTGCGTGTCCTGCTGCTGGACCACAGCGCCAAAGTCGCGGAAAAGATCCGCATCTCCGGCGGCGGCCGGGCCAACTTCACAAACCTGGACGTCGGCCCGCGCAACTTCCTGTCCGACAACCCCCACTTCTGCCGCGGAGCGCTGGCGCGCTTCACGCCCAGGCAGTTCATCGCCCTGCTGGAGCGCGACGGCATCGGCTTCCACGAGAAGCACCGAGGCCAATTGTTCTGCGACCGCTCGGCCGAGGACCTGATCGACCTGCTGCTGCGCGAATGCGCAGCCGGCAACGTCACGCGCTGGCAGCCCTGCGCGGTGCACGAGGTGCGCAGCACTGGCGATGCTTGCGCGCGCTACCTGCTGGCGACCGACCGCGGCGAGGTCCAGTCCCATTCCGTGGTGGTCGCGACGGGCGGCCTGTCGATTCCCAAGATCGGCGCCAGCGACTACGGCTACCGCATCGCACGCCAGTTCGGCCTGCGTCTGGTCGAACCGCGGCCGGCACTGGTGCCGCTGACCTTCGACGAGCAGGCGTGGCAGCCTTTTGCACAACTGGCCGGGTTGTCCCTGCCGGTGGACATCGCGACCGGCGAGAAGAAGGCCCGCACCGGTTTCTCGGAAGACCTGCTGTTCACGCACCGCGGCCTCAGCGGCCCCGCCGTGCTGCAGATTTCCAGCTACTGGAAGCCCGGAACGCCGATCGGCATCGACCTGTCGCCCCAGACTGTGTTGCAGCCCACCCTGCAAGAGGCCAAGCTCAGCACCCGCCGCCTGCTTGCCAACGTGCTGGGCGAGCATCTGCCCGCACGCCTGGCCGCGGCCTGGACCGGCGCCGACGCAGCCTGGCAGCGGCCGGTCAACGAGACGACCGACAAGGCGCTCAACGCCCTCGCCAGCAGCCTGCACGCATGGCAGTTGACGCCTACCGGCACCGAGGGCTACCGCAAGGCCGAGGTCACTGCTGGCGGGGTGGACACGCGCGACCTGTCGTCCCAGACCCTGGAGTCGCGCCAGCCAGGCCTGTACTTCATCGGCGAAGTGGTCGATGTAACCGGCTGGCTCGGGGGCTACAACTTCCAATGGGCCTGGTCCAGCGCCTACAGTTGCGCACACGCCCTCGCAGCGCCGTGAATCCACGCTATAATGCCTGGCTAACTCCGGCCTACCCTCAGCGGGCCATATGCTTTTGAGTTGAGGAAACCCCGGCCACGGCTCCCGATCTTGCCCCGGCCAATCAGCCAACGAGATACATGACCACCATCCGCGTTAAAGAAAACGAGCCGTTCGACGTGGCACTGCGCCGCTTCAAGCGCACCATCGAAAAACTGGGCCTGCTGACCGATCTGCGCGCCCGCGAGTTCTACGAGAAGCCGACGGCCGAACGCAAGCGCAAGAAGGCAGCTGCCGTGAAGCGCCACTACAAGCGCGTGCGCAGCATGCAACTGCCCAAGAAGCTGTACTGATCCAGCAGCACCCGACCGGCTCACGGTTGAAGGCCCGCCCTGGTGCATCCAGCGCGGGCTTTTTTCATTCACAGGACTGCACCATGGACCACACCCCGACCCTCAAGGACCGCGTCATCCAAGACATGAAGGACGCCATGCGGGCCAAGGACGCCGAGCGCTTGGCCACCATCCGCCTACTGCTGGCCGCGATGAAGCAAAAGGAAGTGGACGAGCGCGTGACGCTGGACGACGTCGCCGTCGTGGCCATCGTGGACAAGCTGATCAAGCAGCGCAAGGACTCCATCACCGCTTTCGAGCAGGCCGGCCGCCAGGACCTGGCCGACAAGGAAGCCGCCGAGCAGCGCGTGCTGCAGGCCTACTTGCCCGAGCGCATGGACGCCGAGGCCGTGCTGGCCGCCGTGCGCGCGTTGGTGGCCCGGCTTGAGGCCAAGGGCCCCGGCGACATGGGCCGCGTGATGGCCGCCGCCAAGGCTGAACTGGCCGGCAAGGCCGAGATGGCCCAGGTGTCTGCCGCCGTCAAGCAGGCCCTGGCCAGCTGAACTTGCCAAGGTTTACAGGTCTTTGCACACCCGCAGGCGAACCAAAACGCGCCCTCGCGCGTTCTAAGCTGGAAAGGAGGCCCGCCATGGCCGCAAGGATCTGGAGAATTTGGGCCACGGCCGCCATACTGGCATGCGCCGCCGCCGTCAGCCTTCCGGCCGGCGCCCAGCAGGAACCGCCGGGCCGCGCGGCCCGGCTCTCGCAACCCGATGGTGGCGTGCAATGGTCCGGTGCCGGCGGCAACTGGCAGCCCGCCGACCCCAACTGGCCGTTCACGGCTGGCGACAGCATCCGCGTGGCCGCGGGCAGCCGCGCAGAACTCCACGCCGGCGCCCATGCCCTGCGCCTGCAAGGCCCGGCCGAACTGGGCATCGACGCGCTCGACGACAATGACTTGCGCCTGACGCTGCGCCAGGGCAGCCTCAACCTGCGCGTGCGCGACATGGCGCCAGACGAGCGCATGGAGGTCAACACCCAGAACCTGGCCATGCTGGTGGACCGGCCGGGCGAATTCCGTGTCGATCTGGAACCCGGCAGCACGCGCGTGCTGGCACGCGCCGGCACCGCCACGCTGTTTGGCGAGAACGGAGAATCCGCCACGCTCGCCCCCGCCCAGCAGGCCCGCTACGTGGGCCGCAACCTCAGTGCCATCGCCGTCCAGGGCGCCGGCCCGCGCGACGCGCTGGACCAGTGGGCGGCGGACCGCAGTCTGGCCGAGGACCGCTCGCCCAGCGCCCAGTACCTGTCACGCGAAGTGCTGGGTTACCAGGAACTGGACACGCACGGCGAATGGAGCAGCACCGTGGAGTACGGCACCGTCTGGTATCCGCGCACCACGATCGCGAACTGGGAACCCTACCGCCACGGCCAGTGGCGCTGGGTCGACCCCTGGGGCTGGACCTGGTTCGACGACGCGCGCTGGGGTTTTGCGCCCTTCCACTATGGCCGCTGGGTGCAGATCGGCCCGCGCTGGGCCTGGGTGCCCGGGCCGCGCGGACCGCGGCAGCTCTATGCGCCTGCACTGGTCGGCTTTGCCGGCACGCCGGCACCGCGGCCGCCGAACTTCAACCGCCACCGCACACCGGGCACGGACTGGTTCCCGCTGGCCCCCGGCCAGCCTTGGCGCCCCGGTTTCGGCGGCGGCCCGCGCGACCCGGGCCACGGCAACCTGGGCCTGCCGCCACCAGCGCCCCTGCGCAACACCCTGCGCGAGCGCCCGCCAGGATCGACCATCGCCACACCAGCGCCCGGCTTCCAAGGCGGACGCGCCGACCAAGAGCGCCGCGACCGCTGGCAGCGCGACCATCAAGAGTGGCAGCAGCAACGGCGCCAGCAGCAGCAGGACCAGAACCGCAACGAGATGCGCCAGGCCCATGAGCAGATCCGCCAGGAGCAGGCGCAACGCCAGGACCAGATGCAACAGCAGCAACGCGCCTTGCAGGAGCAGCAGATGCGCCAGATGCGCCAATTGCGCCAGCAGCAAGACCCGCAACAGCGTCAGCTGCAGGAGCCCCAACGCCAGCAGGAGCGCTTCATGCGTGATCAACGCGACCAACGTGACCATTCGGAGCGCCGCGAACAGCGCGAGCAGCGCCAGGATCGGCCACAGCCGCCGCGCGCCGCCCCGCCACAAGACCTGCGCCAGCCGTCCGGTGAACGCGGCGGCCGCTTCGGCAACCGCGACTAGCTGCCGGCCACCTTCATGCGCTCGACCAACACCGAGCCCACCGTCTTCGCACCGTAGTTGTAGGCATCGGCACCCACGGCGATGATGCCCTGGAACATGTCCTTGAGGTTGCCGGCGATGGTGATTTCCTCGACCGGATGGACGATCTGGCCGTTCTCGACCCAGAAGCCGCTGGCGCCGCGCGAGTAGTCGCCCGTCACGTAGTTCACGCCCTGGCCCATGAGCTCGGTCACGAACAGGCCGCGTCCGAGCTTGCGCAGCATGGCGTCGAGGTCGTCGCCGGGCTGGGTCAGGCGCGACTGCAGCACCAGGTTGTGCGAACCGCCGGCATTGCCGGTGGTGCGCATGCCCAGTTTGCGCGCCGAGTAGGTGGACAGGAAGTAGCCCTGCACGCGACCCGCGTCCACGACCTTGCGTGGCGCCACGCGCACGCCTTCTTCGTCGAATGGCGAGCTGCCCTTGCCGCGTAGCACAAAGGGGTCTTCGAGCAGATCGATGTGCTCGGGGAACACGGCTTTGCCCAGCGCATCGAGCAGGAAACTGCTGCGCCGGTACAGCGCGCCGCCACTGACGGCCTGCACGAAGCCGCCCACCAGCCCAGCCGCCAGCGGCGACTCGAACAGCACGGGGCATTCGACCGTCTTGATCTTGCGCGCTTTCAGGCGCGACAACGCACGCTCGGCGGCGTAGCGCCCCACGGCCTCCGGCGAGGCCAGTTCCTCGGCATTGCGCATCGAGCTGTACCAGGCATCGCGCTGCATTTGCGCGCCACGGCCCGCGATCGGAGCGACCGAGATCGAATGCCGCGAACTCGCGTAGCCGCCGCGAAAGCCCGAGCTGTGGCCCGTGAAAAAGTGCGACTGCTGAGCCGAGACACCCGCGCCCTCGCTGTTGGTGATGCGCTTGTCGGTCGCGAAGGCCGCGGCCTCGCAGCGCAGCGCCAGCGCGGCCGCGCCCTCGGAGTCGATGTCCCAGGGATGGAACAGGTCGAGGTCGGGCTGTTCGGTCGCCATGTCCTGCGGATCCGGCAGGCCGGCTGCCGGATCCTCGGCCGTGAAGCGCGCGATGTCGAACGCGGCCTGCACGGTCTGGCGGATCGCCGCGGGTGAGAAGTCCGACGTGCTGGCATTGCCACGGCGCTTGCCGGCATAGACCGTCACGCCCAGCGACTTGTCGCGGTTGCGCTCTACGTTCTCGAGCTCACCCTTGCGCACCGACACCGACAGGCCACAGCCTTCCGAGGCCTCGGCACCGGCATCGGTGGCGCCGATCTTCCTGGCATGGGCCAGGGCCTGCTCCACGAGTTCCTGGAAAAACGGACGGCTGTAGCTGAAGCCGGCCGCGGCAGCTTGGGAAGATGCATTCATGTTGCCGGCTATGATACCGGCCGCACCGGCTTGGCCCGGCCGCCCGGGCAGCATCCCTGCCCCCACCCTTCCCCACCGTTTCTCCATGTCGCGCAAACCCAAAAAAGGCTATTTCGTGCGGGGCCAGTTCGTCGCCGAAGGCAGCGCACTGGACCTGGAACTCAAGGCCGAACTCAAAGGCACGGACGGCGCCAGCCGCACCGACATGAAGCGCGAGAGCGACGCACTGCAGGATCTGGGCGAGGAATTGCTGACCCTGCGCGCCGACCGGCTCGCGCAGCTGGGCCTGCCCGACAAGCTGACCGAGGCCCTGGCCGAGCTGCGCCGCATCACCAACTTCGAAGGCCGGCGCCGCCAGGCGCAGTTCGTCGGCAAGCTCATGCGCAAGCTCGACGAAGACACAGTGGACCAGGCCCGCGCGGCGCTGGCCGAGCAGCGCCGCGGCCCGGCGCGCGAGGCCGCCCTGCTGCACCACACCGAGCAATGGCGCACGCTGCTGCTGGAAGGCGACGAGGCCCTGGCGCGCTGGATGGCCCAGTACCCCGATACCGACGCCCAACAGCTGCGCTCGCTCGTGCGCCAGGCCCGCAAGGACGCCGTGCCAGAGAAGCCCGGCCTGGCACCGCGCCACGGCCGCGCCTACCGTGAGATCTTCCAGTTGCTGCGCGAGCAGCTGAACGAGCCAGACGGCGCGATGCCCGAAGGAGAAGACGATGGCGAATGAAGCTGCACGCATCGGCCTGGTCTCCATCAGCGACCGCGCCTCGGCCGGCGTCTACGAAGACAAGGGCCTGCCCGCGCTGCGCGACTGGCTGGTCCGTGCGCTGCGAAACCCGCTCACTTTCGAGGAACGCCTGATCCCCGACGAGCAGGCGGGCATCAGCGCCACGCTCATCGAACTGGTCGACGCCGGCTGCAGCCTCGTGCTGACCACGGGCGGCACCGGCCCTGCGCCACGCGACGTCACGCCCGAGGCCACACTGGCCGTGGCCGAGAAGGAGTTGCCGGGCTTCGGCGAGCAGATGCGCCAGATCGGCCTGCGCTTCGTGCCCACGTCCATCCTGTCGCGCCAGGTCGCCGTGGTGCGCGGGCGCTGCCTGATCGTCAACCTGCCGGGCCAGCCCAAGGCGATCCAGGAAACGCTGGAAGGCCTCAAGGACGCGCAGGGGGCGCAACTCGTGCCCGGCATCTTCGCGGCCGTGCCCTACTGCATCGACCTGATCGGCGGCCCCTACCTGGAAACCGACGACACGGTCTGCGCCGCGTTCCGCCCCAAGTCGGCGCGGCGCCCGCCGGCCGCCTGACGCAGCGGCCTACTTGCCGATCAGCTGCGCAAGCTTCTCGGCCTCGAAGCACTCGGAGCGCGCCGCATCGCGCGGCACGCAATCGCCCTGCTTGTGCTGCCGCGACAGCTGCTCGACGGCCTTCCAGAGCAGTGCGATCTGGTGGTCCTGCGCGGCCGTGCTGTCGATCAGCCCGCGCATGGCCTGGCTCAGCGGATCGTCCTCGGGCGTGACGCCGTAGGCCGAGAAGCGCGGCGTGGACATCGCCGCATCACCCGTGTTCTCACCCTTGGGCATGATGATGCGCGCCGGAATGCCCACCGCCGTGGCACCGGCCGGCACGGGCTTGATGACCACCGCGTTCGAACCAATCTTGGCGCCGTCGCCCACGACGAAGCCACCCAGCACCTTGGCCCCGGCGCTGACCACCACGTCGCGGCCCAGCGTCGGGTGGCGCTTGGTGCCCTTGTAGAGCGAGGTGCCACCCAACGTGACGCCTTGGTAGATCGTGCAGCCATCGCCGATCTCGGCCGTCTCGCCGACCACCACGCCCATGGCATGGTCGAAGAACACGCGCTCACCGATCTTGGCGCCCGGATGGATCTCGATGCCCGTGAGCCAGCGCGACAGCTGCGAGGTTGCCCGCCCCAGCCACTTGAAGCCATGGTTCCAGAACCAGTGCGCACGCCGGTGCAGGATCAGCGCGTGGATGCCCGGATAACAGGTCAACACCTCCCAGCCACTGCGCGCGGCAGGGTCGCGCTCGAGGATGCAACGGATGTCGGTGCGCAGGCGGGCGAAAAACATCGGGCGAGTCTAGCGATTTGCCTGTTCCGCTGCTTTGAGCATGGCCTTGGCGACGCCGCGCAGGATGTGGATCTCCTCGGGGCTGGGCTGGGCGCGGTTGAACAGCTGGTTCAGCCGCGGCATGAGCTTCTTGGGTGCGGCCGGATCCAGGTAGTCGAGCGCGACCAGGGCCTCGCGCCAGTGCTCCAGCATGCCGTTCAGCTGGCGCGCATCGGCCGGCTGGTGCTCGGCCGTGCTGGACTCCACCGCGTAGCCGCCCAGCGCCTGGCGCCATTCATAGGCCACAACCTGGATCGCCGCGCCCAGGTTCAGCGAGCCGAACTGCGGGTTGGTCGGGATGCTCATGGCCACGTGGCAGCGGTAGACGTCCTCATTGGCCATGCCGAAGCGCTCGGAGCCGAACAGGAAGGCCACGCCGCCGGGCCGGGGGGCGTCCGGGGCCAGCAGGGCCTCGAAGTGCGGCCGCGGCGCGCGCGTGGGCGGGCCGAAGTCGCGCGGCGTCATGGCCGTGGCGCATAGATGGTCCATGCCGTCCAGCGCTTCGTCCAGCGTCTCGACGATGCGCGCCTTCTCCAGCACGTCGAGCGCGCCGCTCGCGCGCTGGATGGTTTCCTGGCGCCGCAGCACGTTGGGCCAGCGCGGCGCGACCAGCACCAGGTCATCGAAACCCATGACCTTCATGGCGCGCGCGGCGGCGCCCACATTGCCGGCATGGCTGGTGCGGATCAGGACAAAACGGGTGCGCATGGCGTCAATGGCTGAAGCATCGGTAAAATCCCGCAATTCTCGCCGGCCTGATCGCAGACCGCCCCGTTCGCTCCTCTTCACAAACCATGTCGTTCAACCAGCACCCCATGCTCAATGTGGCCGTCAAGGCCGCTCGCGCCGCCGGCGCCATCATCAACCGCGCCGCGCTCGACGTCGAGGCCGTGCGGATCTCGCAAAAGCAGGTGAACGACTTCGTGACGGAGATCGACCAGGCCAGCGAGGCCATCATCATCCAGACGCTGCTGGAGGCCTATCCAGGCCACGGCATCCTGGCCGAGGAATCTGGCTCCGAGCATGGCGCCAAGGATTCCGAGTTCGTCTGGATCATCGATCCGCTGGACGGCACCACCAACTTCATCCACGGCTTCCCGTTCTACTGCGTGAGCATCGCGCTGGCCGTCAAGGGCCGCATCGAACAGGCCGTGGTCTACGACCCCACGCGCAACGACCTGTTCACGGCCACGCGCGGCCGCGGCGCCTACCTGAATGACCGCCGCATCCGCGTCTCGCGCCGCACCCGTTTGGGCGAGTGCCTGATCTCCACGGGCTTCCCGTTCCGTCCAGGCGACAACTTCAAGGAATACATGTCCATGATGGGCGACGTGATGCAGCGCACCGCCGGCATCCGCCGTCCTGGCGCCGCCGCGCTGGACCTGGCCTATGTGGCGGCCGGCTACACCGACGGCTTCTTCGAGAAGGGCCTGTCGCCCTGGGACGCCGCCGCGGGCTCGCTGCTCGTGACCGAGGCCGGCGGCCTGATCGGCAACCTGTCGGGCGAGGCCGATTTCCTGGACCAGAAGGAATGCCTGGCCGCCAACCCGAAGATTTACGGCCTGCTGATCGGCCTAGTCGGCAAGTACAGCAAGTTCGCCAGTGCTGGCGAGAAGGCCGGCGTGCGCCAGAAGCTCACGCTGTCAGACAGTGCGCCGGCCGACGACAAGGCGGGCACGACGGACGGCGAAGCCGCTGACGACAAGCGCGAAGCCTAAGAGCGACGACAGAACGGCTCAGGAGCCCGCAAACAGATGACGCAGCATGCCAAGGAAGTTGCCGAAGGGCAGGAGATCCACTGGCCGCAAGAGATGCGAGCCGTCTCGCTTCCTTGGCATCGACACAGACCTTGAACGACTGTGCGGCGCGCTTGTTGATGTGGCGCCATTTTTCCCGCTGAAGTGCCTTGGGCGATTGCCAGTACGGCTGCCATTGATGCGGAATTGACGCAACACCGCGGACTGGTCAGCCAATCAGGCGCAACCGCGAAGAATCTGGATCGACAGAAAATCAAAAAGCCTCGTAAATCATCGATTTACGAGGCTTTCAATTGGTGGGCGGTGCAGGCTTCGAACCTGCGACCCCTGCCGTGTGAAGGCAGTGCTCTACCCCTGAGCTAACCGCCCTGAATCTTGTTCAGGAAAGCCTGTGATTATGCCATAGATTTTTCGGCCGTCCGCCAAATTGTTTTTCCACCGGTCGATTTGTCGAGCTGGGCGAGCACGGCCTCGTGCGCAACAACCTCTTCCTCGCTCGCGACCAACACCGGCAGCACGATGCTGGACAAGTCGATGCGCGGCACTTCATTGGTGGTGACGGCCTCGTCGGTAGGCTCGACCTCGATCAACAACGCATCCTGCCCGCGCGTCATGTTGATGTAGACGTCGGCCAGCAACTCGGCATCGAGCAAGGCGCCGTGCAAGGTGCGGCCCGAGTTGTCGACCTCCAGGCGGCCGCACAGCGCGTCGAGCGAGTTGCGCTTGCCCGGGAACATCTCCTTGGCCATCACCAGCGAGTCGACCACGTTGTCGACGATGCCCGTGATGGGGCCGCGGCCCAGCAACTCGAGCTCCTTGTTCAGGAAGCCCACGTCGAACGGCGCGTTGTGGATGATGATCTCGGCGCCCTGCAGGTAGTGCAGCAGCTCGTCGGCGACCTCGGCGAACTTGGGCTTGTCGCGCAGGAACTCGTTGCTGATGCCGTGCACCTTGAGCGCATCCTCGTGGCTGTCACGCTCGGGGTTCAGGTAGAAGTGCTTGTTGTTGCCTGTGAGCTTGCGGTTGAGCAGCTCCACGCAGCCGATCTCGATGATGCGGTCGCCGGTGGCGGCCGACAGGCCCGTGGTTTCGGTGTCGAGGACGATCTGGCGCATCAGTGGTTCTCGCGTGCGTGGTTGATCGTGTACTTGGGGATCTCGACCGTGAGGTCGTCCTTGCCCAACATGACCTGGCAGGACAGGCGCGACTGCGGCTCCAGGCCCCAGGCCTTGTCGAGCAGGTCCTCTTCCTCTTCCTCGGGCTCTTCGAGGGTGCTGTAGCCCTGACGCACGATCACGTGGCAGGTTGTACAGGCGCAGCTCATGTCGCAGGCGTGCTCGATGGCAATGCCGTTGTCCAGCAGCGCTTCGCAGACGCTGGTTCCGGGTGCCGCGCGCACCTCGGCGCCGGCCGGACAGAACTCTGGATGGGGGAGTATCTTGATGACGGGCATGGGATCAGACGGATTCGATGTTCTTGCCGGACAGGGCATTGCGGATGCCGGCGTTCATGCGCAGGGCGGCGAAAGCCTCCGTGCCCTTGGCAAGGCCTTCGGTGGCGGCGGTCATCGCCTGCGCCTGGTCAGCCGCACGCG
The DNA here is from genome assembly GCF_001422365.1 of Pseudorhodoferax sp. Leaf265. Classification (GTDB taxonomy): domain Bacteria; phylum Pseudomonadota; class Gammaproteobacteria; order Burkholderiales; family Burkholderiaceae_C; genus Pseudorhodoferax. The sequence continues at coordinate 363,688 of NZ_LMMT01000001.1, forward strand.
CTGTTTGCGCGACGACGATCAAAGCGTCGATGGCGGCGCGCTCCGGTGCCGGCAGCAGATCGCCATCGGCCTCCAGCGCGCTATGCGTGGCCAGCAGCATGCGGTCAAGCTCGACGCGGGCTTCGACCAGTGCGCGGGCCTGCATGTCCTGGCCAGCGGTGCTGAAGCTGTCCTGCAGCATGCGCGCGATCTCGTCGTCGCTGAGGCCGTAGGAGGGCTTCACGTCCACACTGGCCTCCACGCCACTGCCCTGCTCGCGCGCGCTGACGGTCAAGAGGCCATCGGCATCGACCGTGAAGGTGACGCGGATGCGCGCGGCGCCGGCCGCCATCGGCGGGATGCCGCGCAACACGAAGCGCGCCAGGCTGCGGCAATCGGCCACGAGGTCGCGCTCACCCTGCACGACATGCAGTGCCAGCGCAGTCTGGCCGTCCTGGTAGGTCGTGAAGTCCTGCGCCATCGCGGTCGGGATGGTCTGGTTGCGCGGCACGATGCGCTCGACCAGGCCGCCCATCGTCTCGATGCCCAGCGACAGCGGGATCACGTCCAGCAGCAGCAGGTCGGCCGCGCCGCTGTTGCCAGCGAGCTGGTCGGCCTGGATCGCCGCACCCAGCGCGACGACCTCGTCGGGGTTCAGGTTGGTCAGCGGCGGCTTGCCGAAGAAGGCCTCGACCGCGCGGCGCACCTGCGGCATGCGCGTGGCGCCACCAACCAGCACCGTGCCCTGCACGTCGGCCGGACTTAGCTTGGCGTCGCGCAGGGCCTTGCGCACAGCCGCCATGGTGCGGGCCGTCAGGGCCGCCGTGCTGGCCTCGAAGTCGGCGCGGGTCACGTCCACGGCCAGCTCGCGTTCGCCCAGCTGCACGCGCAGCGTGGTGCTGTCCTGGTCCGTGAGGTGCTCCTTGGCCGCACGCGCAGCCCGGCGCAACGCCACCTGCTGCCGCGCGCCCTCGGCCTGCACGCCTCCGGCGTGCTGGGCCCAGTCGGCCAGCGCGTGGTCGTAATCATCGCCGCCCAGCGCGGAATCGCCGCCGGCCGCGATGACCTCGAACACGCCGCGCGACAGGCGCAGGATGGAGATGTCGAAGGTGCCGCCGCCCAGGTCGTAGACGGCATAGACGCCCTCGGCCGCGTTGTCCAGGCCGTAGGCGATCGCGGCAGCCGTGGGCTCGTTGATCAGGCGCAGCACATGGATGCCGGCCAACTGGGCCGCGTCCTTGGTGGCTTGGCGCTGGGCATCGTCGAAGTAGGCGGGCACCGTGATCACGGCGCCGTGCAGGTCATCGTTGAAGCTGTCTTCGGCACGGAACCGCAGCGTGGCCAGGATCTCGGCACTGACCTCCACGGGCGTCTTGGGGCCGGCCGCGGTCTCGATGCGTAGCATGCCGGCACCGTCACCGGCGGCAAGGCTGTAGGGCAAGCCTGCAGCGGCAGCATCGGCCGAGCCACGGCCCATAAGCCGCTTGACGGATGCAATGGTGTTCGCGGGGTCGCTCGTCTGCGCGGCCAGCGCCTCATGACCGATCTGGCGGCCAGGACCATCGGCGGACGGCGCGAGGTAGCGCACCACCGAGGGCAGGATCACGCGGCCTTGCTCGTCGGGCAGGCACTCGGCCACGCCATTGCGCACGGCAGCCACGAGCGAATGCGTGGTGCCCAGGTCGATGCCGACGGCGATGCGGCGCTGGTGGGGATCGGGGGAGAAGCCGGGTTCGGAAATCTGTAGGAGCGCCATGGTTTCATTGTCCCCCGGAAGCAGCGCCCCCTTCGGCCGCACTGGCATCGCGCTTGTCGTCCACGCTGGCCTGCAGACGCTCGATGAACATCAGCGCGCGCACTTCGGCCGCGGCCGCCGCGAAGTTGCCCGCTTCGTCCAGAAGTTGCGCGCAGCGCGCCAAGCCCTGGGCATGGGTGACCGCCAGTTCGCGGTCCAGCGCGTCGAAGTCCTGCGCGCTGCGCGCCTCGTCGAGCTGCTCGTGCCACGCCATCTGCTGCATCAGGAAGGCCGGCGGCATCTTGGTGTTGCCGTGCACGTCGACAGGCGCACCGTTCAGCTCGCACAGATACGCCGCACGCCGCAGCGGGTCGCGCAGGCGCTGCCAGGCTTCGTTGATGCGCACCGACCACTGCATGGCCACGCGCTGCGCGGCGGCGCCCTGGGCGCTGAAGCGGTCGGGATGGGCCTCGCGCTGCAAGGCCTTCCAGCGCTGCTGCAAGGCATCCAGGTCCTGCGCGAAGCGGGCCGGTACATCGAACAGTTCGAAATCGGTGGACTGCAGGTTCATGGTCACGGTGCGCGCAGGCGGCGCACCCAAGAAAAAACCGCCATCACGCAGTGCGCCATGGCGGTTGCCGGGATGGAACGTGGTTCAGACGCGGAAGCTCTCGCCGCAACCGCACTTGTCGCGCTCGTTGGGGTTCTCGAAGCGAAAGCCCTCGTTCAAGCCTTCGCGCACGAAGTCGAGCTTGGTGCCGTCCAAGTAGGCCAGGCTCTTGGGATCGACCAGCACCTTGATGCCGTGCTCTTCGAACACCAAGTCTTCGGGCGCGGCTTCGTCCACATACTCAAGTTTGTAGGCGAGACCCGAGCAGCCCGTGGTCTTGACGCCCAGGCGCACCCCGACGCCCTTGCCGCGCTTGCTCAGGTAGCGGTTGACATGGCGGGCTGCCGCCTCGGTCAAGGTCACGGCCATGGTCAGTGGGTGCGCTTCTTGCGGTAGTCGTCCACGGCGGCTTTGATCGCGTCCTCGGCCAGGATGGAACAGTGGATCTTGACCGGCGGCAGCGCCAGTTCTTCGGCGATCTGGCTGTTCTTGAGCGCAGCGGCCTCGTCCAGCGTCTTGCCCTTGACCCACTCGGTCACGAGCGAAGACGACGCGATGGCAGAGCCACAACCGTAGGTCTTGAAGCGCGCATCCTCGATCACGCCGGTCTGCGGGTTCACCTTGATCTGCAGCTTCATCACGTCGCCGCAAGCCGGTGCGCCGACCATGCCAGTACCGATGGAATCGTCGCCCTTGTCGAAGGAGCCGACGTTGCGCGGGTTCTCGTAGTGGTCTACGACCTTGTCCGAATAAGCCATGGTTCTCTCACTCTGTGTGTTGCGTGTTCAATGTGCAGTCCACTGGATCGACGAGATGTCGACGCCGTCCTGGTACATCTCCCACAGCGGGCTCAGCTCGCGCAGCTTGTCCACGTTCTGGCGGATGGTCTGCACGGCATAGTCGATGTCGGCCTCGGTGGTCCAGCGGCCGATGGTCATGCGCAGGCTGCTGTGGGCCAGCTCGTCGCTGCGGCCCAGCGCGCGCAGCACGTAGCTGGGCTCCAGGCTGGCCGAGGTGCAGGCCGAGCCGCTGGACACCGCCAGGCCCTTGATGCCCATGATCAGCGACTCGCCTTCGACGAAGTTGAAGCTCATGTTCAGGTTGTGCGGCACGCGCCGGGTGGCGTGGCCGTTGATGAACACCTGTTCGATGTCCTGCAAGCCCTTGAGCATGCGGTCGTGCAGCGCCTGGATGCGCTCGTTCTCCGTTGCCATCTCTTCCCTGGCGATGCGGTAGGCCTCGCCCATGCCGACGATCTGGTGCGTGGGCAGCGTGCCCGAACGCATGCCGCGCTCGTGGCCTCCACCGTGCATCTGCGCCTCGATGCGGATGCGGGGCTTGCGGCGCACGTAGAGGGCACCGATGCCCTTGGGGCCGTAGGTCTTGTGCGAGGTCAGGCTCATGAGATCGACCTTGAGCGTGGCCAGGTCGATCGCGACGCGGCCCGTGGCCTGCGCGGCATCGACGTGGAACACCACACCCTTGGCGCGGCAGATCTCGCCGATGGCGGCGATGTCCTGGATCACGCCGATCTCGTTGTTCACGAACATCACACTGGCCAGGATGGTGTCGGGGCGGATCGCGGCCTCGAACGCCGCCAGGTCCAGCAGCCCGTCGGGCTGCACATCCATGTAGGTGACTTCGAAGCCCTGGCGCTCCAGTTCGCGGCAGGTGTCCAGCACGGCCTTGTGCTCGGTCTTGACCGTGATGATGTGCTTGCCCTTGCCCTTGTAGAACTGGGCGGCGCCCTTGATGGCAAGGTTGTCGGACTCGGTCGCGCCCGAGGTCCAGATGATCTCGCGAGGGTCTGCACCGATCAGTGCCGCCACTTGCTCGCGCGCCTTCTCGACCGCGGCCTCAGCTTCCCAGCCCCAGGCGTGGCTGCGCGATGCGGGGTTGCCGAAGTGCTCCCGCAGCCACGGAATCATGGCATCCACCACCCGCTCGTCGCAGGGGTTGGTGGCGCTGTAGTCCATGTAGATCGGGAAATGGGGCGTGCTTGACATTGGCTAGCTTTCAATCGCGGCTGGCTGGAGAAATGGCGGGCGCGAGGAGTTCAGGACTTGGCGAACGCATTGCCCAGCGCGAACACGGAGTTGGGCGCGTTCACGCGGATCGGCTTGACCACAGGCTGCGGCGAGATGGCGCGCTTGAGCATGGGCTTGCTCTCGACCTGCACGCCCTTGGCGATCTGGTCGTCGACAAGTTTCTGCAGGGTCACGGAGTCCAGGAACTCGACCATGCGCTGGTTCAGCGCGGCCCACAGCTCGTGCGTCATGCAGCGGCCAGCCTCGCCCAGACAGTTTTCCTTGCCGCCGCAATGGGTGGCGTCGATGGGCTCGTCGACCGAAACGATGATGTCGGCCACGGTGATGTCGGTGGCCTTGCGGCCCAGCGTGTAACCGCCGCCCGGGCCGCGCGTCGATTCCACGAGGTCGTGGCGCCGCAGCTTGCCGAACAACTGCTCCAGGTACGACAGGGAGATCTGCTGGCGCTGGCTGATGGCCGCCAGCGTGACCGGACCGTTGTTCTGGCGCAAGGCCAGATCGATCATGGCTGTGACCGCAAAACGGCCTTTGGTTGTCAGACGCATCGCAAGCTCCTTCTCAATTGCTTGACCTACCGTTGAAGCCGGAGCGGGGGTCCCACCCGGCCCGACGCGCTTTGCACCAGCTCTTCATCCGTTGACGATGTGGAAGCGGTTTGGAGCCCTCAGCGATGGACTTCTTCGATGCGCTTTTGTTCCCGATCAATTAACTCAAGTATAGCAGAAATCCCTATTGAATCTGTCGGGTAAACAGGTCTTTCCGGCTTTTGCCTAGAGGTGATCCTCTCCCGCGGCGCCGAAAGCCTGGGCCTTGAGCTGGGCCAGTTGGTCGCGCACGCGCGCGGCCTTCTCGAACTCCAGGTTGCGGGCATGCTCCAGCATCTGCTTTTCCAGCCGCTTGATCTCGCGCGCGATGTCTTTCTCGCTCATGTCCTCGACCTTGGCGCGCTGCAGCGCGGCCTGCTCGATGCGTTCGGCCTCCTTGCCGCTCTTTTCGCTGTAGACGCCATCGATGAGGTCGCGCACCTTCTTGACGATGGCGCGTGGCGTGATGCCCTGGGCTTCGTTGTGCGCCATCTGCTTGGCGCGCCGGCGCTCGGTCTCGTCGATGGCGCGGCGCATGGAGTCGGTGATGCGGTCCGCGTAGAGGATGGCCTTGCCCTGCAGATTGCGCGCGGCGCGGCCGATGGTCTGGATCAGCGAGCGCTCCGAGCGCAGGAAGCCCTCCTTGTCGGCATCGAGGATGGCGACCAGCGACACCTCGGGAATGTCCAGGCCTTCGCGCAGCAGGTTGATGCCGACCAGCACGTCAAAGCTTCCGAGGCGCAGGTCGCGCAGAATCTCCACGCGCTCCACCGTGTCGATGTCCGAGTGCAGGTAGCGCACCTTGACGCCGTTGTCGGCGAGGTAGTCGGTCAGTTGCTCGGCCATGCGCTTGGTCAGCGTGGTGATCAACACGCGCTCGTCGCGCTCCACGCGCAGCCGGATCTCCTGCAGCACGTCGTCGACCTGGGTCGCGGCCGGGCGCACCTCCACCTCGGGGTCGATCAGGCCGGTCGGCCGCACCACCTGCTCGACCACCTGGCCGGCATGGGTCTTCTCGTAGTCGGCCGGCGTGGCGGAGACGAAGATGGCCTGGCGCATGCGCTGCTCGAACTCCTCGAACTTGAGTGGCCGGTTGTCCAGCGCACTGGGCAGGCGGAACCCGTACTCCACCAGCGTGGTCTTGCGCGAGCGGTCGCCGTTGTACATGGCGCCGAGCTGGCCGATCAGCACATGGCTTTCGTCCAGGAACATCACGGCGTCCTTGGGCAGGTAGTCGGTCAGCGTGGACGGCGGATCGCCCGGCGCCGAACCCGACAGGTGCCGCGTATAGTTCTCGATGCCCTTGCAGTGGCCGACCTCGCTGAGCATTTCCAGATCGAAGCGGGTGCGCTGCTCCAGGCGCTGGGCCTCGACCAGCTTGCCGGCATCGACCAGTTGCTGGAGCCGCTCGCTCAGTTCGAGTTTGATGGTCTCCACGGCCGTGAGCACCTTGTCGCGCGGCGTCACGTAGTGGCTGCTCGGGTAGACCGTGAAGCGCGGGATCTTCTGCTTGATGCGGCCGGTCAGCGGATCGAACAGCTGCAACGTCTCGATCTCGTCGTCGAACAGCTCGATGCGGATGGCCAACTCGGAATGCTCGGCCGGAAACACGTCGATGGTGTCGCCGCGCACGCGGAACTTTCCGCGCGAAAAGTCCTGGTCGTTGCGCTGGTATTGCATGCGGATCAGTTGCGCAATCACGTCGCGCTGGCCCATCTTGTCGCCCGCGCGCAGCGTCATGATCATGCGGTGGTAGCTCTCAGGCTCGCCGATGCCATAGATGGCCGACACCGTGGCCACGATCAGCACGTCGCGCCGCTCCAGGATGCTCTTGGTGCACGACAGCCGCATCTGCTCGATGTGCTCGTTGATCGCCGAGTCCTTCTCGATGAACAGGTCGCGCTGCGGCACATAGGCCTCGGGCTGGTAATAGTCGTAGTAGCTGACGAAGTACTCCACTGCGTTCTTCGGGAAGAACTCGCGGAATTCGCTGTACAGCTGCGCGGCCAGCGTCTTGTTCGGCGCGAACACGATGGCCGGCCGGCCCAGCCGTGCGACCACGTTGGCCATGGTGTAGGTCTTGCCCGAGCCCGTCACGCCCAGCAAAGTCTGGAACACCTCGCCGTCGCGCACGCCTTCGACCAATTGGTCGATCGCCTCGGGCTGGTCGCCGGCCGGGGGATAGGGCTGGAACAACTCGAACGGGGAACCAGGGAAATGGACGAACTCGCCCTTCTTCTCTTCTGCGGTGGTATCCAGAACTTCTGACATCAGGGAATCCGATCGTGACAGGAATGCTTAAAATTGGTGCACGGCCGTCGCCGGCTTCCTCGCGCAGCTCAAGCGAGGGGCAACCCGATAGGCTAGCGCAGCACGGCCCTCCCCGCTAGCGACAACCCTCTGCAGGAACTTCAATGTCTTTGTTCTCCGCCGTCGAGATGGCACCGCGCGACCCGATCCTGGGTCTGAACGAGCAGTTTGCCGCCGACACCAACCCCAACAAGGTCAACCTGGGCGTCGGTGTCTACTACGACGACAACGGCAAGCTGCCGCTGCTGGCCTGCGTGCAAAAGGCCGAACAAGCCATGATGCAGGCGCCCAAGGCACGCGGCTATCTGCCCATCGACGGCATCGCGGCCTATGACAGCGCCGTCAAGAACCTGGTATTTGGGGCCGACAGCGAACCTGTCAAGAGCGGCCGCGTCGCCACCGTGCAGGGCCTGGGCGGTACCGGCGGCCTGAAGATCGGCGCCGACTTCCTCAAGCGCCTGAACCCGAACGCCAAGGTGCTGATCAGCGACCCGAGCTGGGAGAACCACCGCGCGCTGTTCACGCAGGCCGGCTTCGAAGTGCAGAGCCACCGCTACTACGACGCAGCCAAGCGCGGTGTCGACTTCGACGGCATGCTGGCCGACCTGAAGGCCGCCGCGCCCGGCACCGTGGTCGTGCTGCACGCCTGCTGCCACAACCCGACCGGCTACGACCTCACGCCCGCGCAGTGGGACCAGGTCATCGCCACGGTCAAGGCCGGCAACCTCGTGCCCTTCCTGGACATGGCCTACCAGGGCTTCGGCCAGGGCATCGCCGAAGACGGCGTGGCGGTAGCCAAGGCCCTGGCCGCCGGCCTGTCGTTCTTCGTCTCGACCTCGTTCAGCAAGAGCTTCAGCCTGTACGGCGAGCGCGTCGGCGCCCTGTCCGTGCTGTGCCAGGACAAGGCCGAGGCCGACCGCGTGCTGAGCCAGCTCAAGATCATGATCCGCACCAACTACAGCAATCCGCCCACGCACGGCGGCAGCGTGGTGGCCTCGGTGTTGAACACGCCCGAACTGCGCGCGCTGTGGGAAGAGGAGCTGGCCGGCATGCGCACCCGCATCAAGCAGATGCGCGTGGCCCTGGTGGAGAAGCTCAAGGCCGCCGGCGTGCAGCAGGACATGGGCTTCATCACGACCCAGGTCGGCATGTTCAGCTACTCGGGCCTGTCCAAGGACCAGATGGTGCGCCTGCGCAACGAGTTCGGCGTCTACGGTACGGACACAGGCCGCATGTGCGTGGCCGCACTGAACAGCAAGAACATCGACTACGTCTGCGCCAGCATCGCCAAGGTCGTCTGACCTACCGCCGATGCCCTTGAAGACGCCGCGCGCCGCGCGGCGTTTTTCTTGGGGTCGCTTCAGCCGAAGAACCAGTAGCAAACGCCGATCGACGCCAGGATGCCGGCCGCATCGGCTAACACGGCGCAGGCCACAGCATGGCGGGCGCGCTGGATGCCGACGGCGCCGAAGTACACGGCCAGCACGTAGAAAGTGGTCTCGGTGCTGCCCTGCACCGTGGCGGCCAGCAGCGCGGCGAAGCTGTCCACACCCCGGTTCTGCATGGTCTCCAGCAGCAGCGCACGCGCGGCGCTGCCCGAGAAGGGCTTGACCAGCGCGGTCGGCATGGCGTCGACGAAGCGCGTGTCCCAGCCCGCCAGCGCCACCAGACCGCGCAAGCCGTCCAGCACCAGGTCGAGCGCGCCCGAGGCGCGCAGCACGCCCACCGCGCACAGCATCGCGACCAGGTAGGGCAGCAGATTCTTCGCCACGTCGAAGCCTTCCTTGGCGCCATCGACGAAGGCCTCGTAGACCGGCACGCGGCGCACCGCGCCCGCCAGCAGGAACAGCAGCACGATGGCGAACATCGTCAGGTTGCCCAGCAGGGAGGAAAGCCCCGCCAATGCCGTGGCCGACAGGCCCGCCAGCAGCGCCATGCAACCGCCCATCAGCACGGCACCAGGCACCAGGTAGGCCAGCACCACCGGGTCCCACAACCGCAGGCGCTGCACGGCGGCCACGGCCAGCAGCGCGACCAGCGTGCCGACGGCGTTGGCCAGCAGGATGGGGAGGAACACCAGCGTCGGGTCGGCCGCCCCCTGCTGGGCGCGGTACATGAAGATGCTGACCGGCAACAACGTCAGCGCCGACGCGTTCAGGACGAGGAACAGGATTTGGGCGTTGCTGGCCACCGTGGCGTTCGGGTTGAGTTCCTGCAGTGAACGCATGGCCTTGAGTCCGATCGGGGTGGCCGCATTGTCCAAACCCAGCGCATTGGCGGCGAAGTTCAGCGTGATCAGGCCCAGTGACGGGTGGCCCGGCGGCACCTGCGGCATCAGCCGGCACAGCAGCGGCGACAGCAGCCGCGCCAGCCAGTTGACCAGCCCCGCCTGTTCGGCGACGCGCAGGAAGCCCAGCCACAGCGTCAGGGTGCCGAACAGCAACACCATGACCTCCACCGCCAGCTTGGCCATGGCGAACAGCGCCTGCACCATCGCGGCGAAGACCTCTGCCTCTCCTCCTACCAACCAGCGCCAACCGGCGCTGGCGGCCGCGGTCAGAAAGAAGCCCAGCCACAACCCATTCAGCATGGCGGGCAGTGTAGTGGCGCCCGTCACCGCCTTCGGCGCACCGATGGCGTGCATAAACAGAATCCAACAGCGTGCGCAAATGGCGCATTGCGCACTGCATTGGTGTTTCCCGTCATGCACGGCAGCCTGACAACTGCTATATTGCTGCAGTGCAGCAAGACCGCGCTGTACATCCTTCTCCTCTCTCTCCTTCCCGCGATGCTGTACCAGATCTACGAAGCCCAGCGCTCCCTGATGGAGCCATTTGCCGAATTTGCAAATGCCGCCTCCAAGCTGTTCGGCAACCCGGCGTCGCCGCTGGGCCAGAACCCCTTCGCCCAGCGCGTAGCCGCGGGCTACGACCTCCTGTACCGGCTGGGCAAGGACTACGAGAAGCCGGTGTTCGGCCTGCAGACCGTGACCGTGGGCGGCGTGGACGTCGCCATCCATGAACGCGTGGAGGTCAACAAGCCCTTTTGCGAACTGCGCCGCTTCAAGCGCTTCACCGATGACGGAGGCACCCTGGCCACTCTCAAGGGCCAGCCTGCGGTTCTGATCGTCGCCCCGCTGTCGGGCCACTACGCCACCTTGCTGCGTGACACCGTCAAGTCCATGCTGGGCGGCCACAAGGTCTACATCACCGACTGGAAGAACGCCCGTACCGTGCCGCTGTCCGAGGGCGAGTTCCATCTGGACGACTACGTCAACTACGTGCAGGAATTCATCCGGCACCTGCAGTCCGTCTACGGCGACTGCCACGTGATGAGCGTGTGCCAGCCCACTGTGCCGGTGCTGGCTGCCGTCTCGCTGATGGCTTCGCGCGGCGAGCGGCTGCCGCTGTCCATGACCATGATGGGCGGCCCCATCGACGCGCGCAAGTCGCCGACTGCCGTGAACAACCTGGCCATGAACAAGAGCTTCGAATGGTTCGAAAACAACGTGATCTACCGCGTGCCGCAGACTTTCGCAGGCGCGGGCCGGCGCGTGTACCCTGGCTTCCTGCAGCATGCGGGCTTCGTGGCCATGAACCCCGACCATCACGCCAAGAGCCACTACGACTACTTCGAGCATCTGCTGCAGGGCGATGACGTCGGCGCCGAGAGCCACCGCAAGTTCTACGACGAGTACAACGCGGTGCTGGACATGGACGCCGACTACTACCTGGAGACCATCGCCACGGTGTTCCAGGACTTCAAGCTCGTCAACGGCACGTGGCAAGTCCGCAACCCCAAGGGCGTGTCCGAGCTGGTGCAGCCGCAGGACATCCGGGGCTGCGCATTGCTGACCGTCGAAGGCGAGCTCGACGACATCTCCGGCTCGGGCCAGACCGCCGCCGCGCACGGGCTGTGCAGCGGCATCGCCGCAGACCAGCGCGAGCATTTCGAGGTCAAGGGCGCAGGCCACTACGGCATCTTCAGTGGCCGGCGCTGGCGCGAGGGCGTCTATCCCAAAGTGCGTGACTTCATCCTCGCGCACAACCAGGGCGCCAAGTCCAGTACGCCACGTGGCGGCACCTTGGCACGCACTGCCGCTGTACGCGTTGCGACCAAAAAGACGAGCGCCGCCTGAAGGTGTCCACCCTGGCCCAGCGCGTACTGGCCGAACTGCCGCAGACGCAGTGCACGCGCTGCGGCTACCCCGATTGCGCGGCCTACGCGCAGGCGATCACCGACGAACAGGCGCCGATCAACCGCTGCCCGCCAGGCGGCGCCGAGGGCGTGGAGCGCCTGGCCCGGCTGACCGGCCGGGCCGCCCTGCCCCTTGATCCGACCTACGGAACCGAGGGGCCGCGCCAGATGGCCTTCATCGACGAGGACTGGTGCATCGGCTGCACGCTGTGTCTCAAAGCATGCCCCGTCGACGCGATCATCGGCGCCAGCAAGGCCATGCACACGGTGCTGGAAGCGCATTGCACGGGCTGTGAACTCTGCATCCCGGTCTGCCCGGTCGACTGCATCCACCTCGAACCCACCAGCGGTAGCCTGACCGGCTGGGCCGCTTGGTCGCAGAGCCAAGCGATGGCAGCAAGGACGCGGTATGCGCAGCACGCGGCGCGGCCACCAGCCGATGCGCCCTCACCTGCGCCGCTCCCCGAAGAGGCGCCGGCCGCTGCCCAGGCCGATCCCCGGCGCGCCATCGTCGAGGCCGCCCTGGCGCGCGCCCGGGCCCGCCGCACGCAAAGCTGAGGCCCTGGCGTTCTCATCGCGCCCCAAAAAGACAAACGGGTCACGCAATTGCTTGCGTAACCCGTTGCGGTTGTGGCGGAGTGGACGGGACTCGAACCCGCGACCCCCGGCGTGACAGGCCGGTATTCTAACCAACTGAACTACCACTCCTGGTAGGTAGCTTCGGCACCTTGCGGCGACCCAAGCGCTACGAACTTGGCGACCCTACGGGGATTCGAACCCCGGTACTCACCGTGAAAGGGTGATGTCCTAGGCCTCTAGACGATAGGGTCAAGGACCAATCGACGACGGTTCACGTGGTGGAGGTAAGCGGGATCGAACCGCTGACCTCTTGCATGCCATGCAAGCGCTCTCCCAGCTGAGCTATACCCCCGGGTGAACCGTCAATCTTCAAAATAAAACGGGCCTCAACATCTCTGCTGCAAGCCCGTTGATCTCCCGAAGGAAATTTGGCGGAGTGGACGGGACTCGAACCCGCGACCCCCGGCGTGACAGGCCGGTATTCTAACCAACTGAACTACCACTCCTGGTAGGTGGCTTCGGCACCTTGCGGCAACCCAAGCACTGCAAAACTTGGCGACCCTACGGGGATTCGAACCCCGGTACTCACCGTGAAAGGGTGATGTCCTAGGCCTCTAGACGATAGGGTCAAAACCTTTGGACTGAATCCGTTCGACAGTGATGACAACTTACTTGGTGGAGGTAAGCGGGATCGAACCGCTGACCTCTTGCATGCCATGCAAGCGCTCTCCCAGCTGAGCTATACCCCCTTGGGTAGTTGTCAATTTTTGACGTTTTGCAAGCTTTTTAGCCGCATCCTCGTCATCTATCGAGCCTCAAATTATAGAACGCTTTTTAGGCTGCTCGCAATCGCTCGACCACATTTTTTTTCGTGGACAAAGCGAGCACCGCATCGAGCGATGGCGTCTGCGCTGTGCCCATGACCAACACGCGCACAGGCATGGCCAGTTGCGGCATCTTGAGACCGTGCGCACCCAGCACCTCCATGAGTGCAGCGGCGATGGCCGGCTTCTCCCAGGCCACGTTTTCCAGCTTGTCGGCCAGCGCAGTGATCGCAGGACGCACGGCGTCGGTCACATGCTGCGCCAGTTCATCCGGCTTGGGCTGCACGCCGCGGTAGAAGGCCGCAGCCCAATTGGCCAGCGCCACCGTGGTGTCGCAACGGTCTTTGAACAGGCCGCAGATCGCGGGCAGGCGTTCGTCAGCGGTGATGCCCTGCTTGCGCAGTTGCTCGGCCACCAGCGGCGCGAGCACATCGTCGGCCGCGGCCTTCAGGTGCTGGGCATTGACCCAGCGCAGCTTGGCCTCGTCGAACTGCGCGGCACTGCGGCCCAGGTGGTCCAGGTCGAACCACTCCAGGAACTGCGCACGGCTGAAGATCTCGTCGTCGCCGTGGCTCCAGCCCAGGCGCGCAAGGTAGTTGACCATGGCATCGGGCAGGTAGCCTTCGTCGCGGTACTGCGTGACGGGCTTGGCACCGTAGCGCTTGGACATCTTCTCGACGCGCTTCTCGCCATGCTCGTCCACCACCTCGTTCAGCACGGTGGGCAGGTGGGCGTAGACCGGCGGCTCCTTGCCGAGCGCGCGGAAGATGTTGATCTGGCGCGGCGTGTTGTTGACATGGTCGTCGCCACGGATCACATGCGTGATCGCCATGTCGATGTCGTCGACGACCACGCAGAAGTTGTAGGTCGGCGTGCCATCGGGCCGCGCGATCACGAGGTCGTCGAGTTCGTCGTTGCGGATCTCGATGCGGCCCTTGACCTTGTCCTCCCAGACCACCGAACCGCCCTGCGGGTTTTTGAAGCGCAGCACGGGCTGCACGCCTTCGGGGACGACCGGCAACACCTTGCCCGGCTCGGGCCGCCAGGTGCCGTCGTACCGCGGCTTTTCCTTGTTGGCCATCTGGCGCTCGCGCAACGCATCGAGCTCGGCCACGCCCATGTAGCAGGGGTAGACCAGGTCCTGCGCCTGCATCTGGGCCAGCACTTCCTTGTAGCGCGCGATGCGCTGCATCTGGTAGAACGGCCCTTCGTCGTGGTCCAGGCCCAGCCAGCGCATGCTTTCGATGATCACATCGACGGCGGCCTGTGAGGAACGCTCCAGGTCGGTATCTTCGATGCGCAACACGAAGACGCCGCCGCTGGCGCGCGCGAACGCCCACGGGTACAGGGCCGAGCGGATGTTGCCCAGGTGGATGAAGCCGGTCGGCGACGGCGCGAATCGGGTACGGACAGGAGGAGTCGGCATGTCGGGCATGGAAATCAGGCGGCTTCGGCGTTCGGCAGGGCCAGGCGCGAGCTGTCGGCATCGTCCTCGTTGCCGCCCACGCGGCGTTCGTTGAGGCGGGCGATGTCGCCTTCGGAGATGTCGCCGGTCACGTAGACACCGTCGAAGCACGAGGCATCGAAGCCGGCGATGGCCGGGTTCAGCGAGCCCACGGCCTTTTTCATGCCGTCGACGTCCTGGTAGATCAGCGCGTCGCAGCCGATGATGGCGCGGATCTCCTCGACCGTGCGGCCGTGCGCGACCAGCTCGTCCTTGGTCGGCATGTCGATGCCGTAGACGTTGGGGTAGCGTACGGGCGGCGCGGCGCTGGCCAGGTAAACCTTGCGGGCGCCGGCATCGCGCGCCATCTGCACGATCTCACGGCTGGTGGTGCCGCGCACGATGGAGTCGTCGACCAGCAGCACGTTGCGGTCCTTGAACTCGCTGGCGATCGCGTTGAGCTTCTGGCGCACGGACTTCTTGCGCACGCCCTGCCCCGGCATGATGAAGGTGCGGCCCACGTAGCGGTTCTTGACGAAGCCCTCGCGGTACGGGATGCCCAGCAGCTGCGCCAGCTGCATCGCGCTCGGACGGCTGGATTCCGGGATCGGGATCACCACGTCGACACCGCTCGGCGGCAGCGTTGACACCAGGCGCTTGGCCAGCGCTTCGCCGAGGTTCAGCCGGGCCTGGTAGACCGAGATGCCGTCCATGACCGAATCGGGCCGTGCGAGGTAGACGTACTCGAAGATGCAGGGATTCAGCCGCGGCGACTCCGCGCACTGCTCAGCGTGCACCTTGCCCTGCAGGTCGATGAACACGGCCTCGCCTGGCTCCACGTTGCGCTCGAAATCGTGGCCCGTTCCTTCCAGCGTGACCGACTCGCTGGCCACCATGACGGTGTCGCCGCTGCGGCCCATCACGAGCGGGCGGATGCCATAGGGATCGCGGAAAGCCAGCAAGCCGTAGCCCGCGATCAATGCGACCACGGCATAAGAACCGCGCACGCGCTTGTGCACGGCCCGCACGGCGGCGAACACCTCGGAAGCGTTGAGTGGCACACCACGCGTGGAGCGCTCCAATTCGTGCGCCAGCACGTTGAGCAGCACCTCGGAATCGCTCTCCGTGTTGGTGTGCCGGTGGTCGGTGCTGAACAGCTCGGCCTTGAGCGCATGGGCATTCGTGAGGTTGCCGTTGTGCACCAGCACGATGCCGAAGGGCGCGTTCACGTAGAAGGGCTGGGCCTCTTCCTCGCTGTAAGCATTGCCAGCCGTGGGGTAGCGCGCCTGGCCCAGGCCACAGTTGCCAGGCAGCGCACGCATGTTGCGCGTGCGGAACACGTCGCGCACCATGCCCTTGGCCTTGTGCATGAAGAACTTGCGCTCCTGCTGGGTCACGATGCCGGCCGCATCCTGGCCACGGTGCTGCAACAGCAGCAGCGCGTCATAGATCAGCTGGTTGACAGGGGCATTGCTGACGACGCCGACGATTCCGCACATGGTTGTTCCCGCAGGTGAAAGGTGGCGGCCAGGCTCAGGCCGCGAAACTCAGGGTAGATACTCGGCAAGCCCGCTCGGCAGCGCCTGCTTGAACGCATGCAGCACCGACACCGTGATGCCCGCCCCATGGGACTGGCGCCACCAGGGCTCGCGCTGCAGCGGTGTATTGGAGATGATGACGCCGGCCGCCAGAATCAAGATGGCGCCGCGCAACAGGCCGAACACCATGCCCAGCACGCGGTCCACCGGCCGCAGGCCCACAGCCTGCACCAGCCGCTTGAACAAGGCCGCCAGCAGCCCGCAGGCGAACGCGCCCAGCACGAACACCAGCGCAAAGGCGGCCACGTAGCGCACCGTCTCGGCCGTCCCGCCCATGGGCAGGTGCGGCGCCACGTCGGGCGCCAGCCATTGCGCCAGCACGAACGCCGCGATCCAGCCCAGCACCGATAGCACCTCGAACACCAGGCCGCGCCAGGCCCCCAGCAGCAGCGAGCAGGCCAGCACGGCCAACAGGATCCAGTCGAAGACGGGCATGCACGGATGTCAGAGCGTGAGCACGGAGGCCGGCAGGCTCAGCGCCTTGATGCGCTCGGCCACCTTGTCGGCTTCGGCGCGCACGCCGTAGGGGCCGACGCGCACGCGGATGCGCGCACCGTCCTTGGTCTGCACTTCCTGGGTGTAGGTCTTGAGGCCGGCCCGCTCCAGGCGCTGGCGCGCCTCGCGCGCCTTGTCGACGTCGGCGAACGCACCGACCTGCACCACGAAGCGGCCGGACTGCTCCGCCGCACTGGCGGGGGCCGCTGCAGGCGCCGCGGCAGAGGCCGCAGTCTTGCCGTCCAGCAACGCACGCGCACGGGCACCGCTGTCGGTGGCCGGCACAGGTGCTGGACTGGGCGCTGGCGCCTTGGCCTCCACCTTGGGTTCGTGGCGGGGTTCGCTCTTCGGCTCGCTCCTGGCTTCGGCTTTCGGTTCGGCCTTGGCTTCGCTGCGGGCAGGCGGTGGCGCAGCGGGAGGCAGCACCTCTTCCTTGGCGTTCAGGCTGGCATCGGCTGCCACGCTGCCAGGGGTGTGCGCAGCTTCCGGCGCGGCCTGGGCCAGCTTGCCACCAGCGCCGGCGCCCGGCGGCTGGGCCTTGTCGCGGTCAGGAATGTCGAAGGGAATGTCGACCTGGATCGGCCGCGGCTGCGAGTCGAACAGCAGCGGAAAACCCAGCACGCCGACCAACACCAGCACGGTGGCGCCGATCAGCCGATGGCGCGCACGGCGGCGCATGTCGTCGATGGTTTCCGCAGGGCTGGCCGGGTGCTCGTCGCCCATGGGGCCGCGCGCGCGAAACTTGAAAAAGGCCATGGAGTGAGTTCAGCGACCGAGGTGCTTGGCGTGCAATTTGGGGAGGCCTTGCTCCAGCACGCCACCTACGGTCAGGAATGACCCAAAGACAAGGATTCTATCAGCGGGGTCTGCCGCACCCACGGCCGCCGCCAGGGCTTGCGTGGGTCCGGCATGCGCGCTGGCGGATGCGTCCTTGCGCGTGTTGAGCGCCTGCCAGCGTTGCAGCAGTTCGTCGGCCCGCGCCGCGCGCGTACCCGGCAGGTCGCAGAAGTACCAACGGTCCACGACCGGGGCCATGCGGCGCAGGATGCCGTCCAGGTCCTTGTCGGCCATGGCGCCAAAGACCGCATGCGTGTTGGGGAAAAAACCCATGGCGTCCAGGTTGGCCGCCAGCGCGGAGGCCGCGTGTGGGTTGTGCGCCACGTCCAGTACCAGCGTGGGCTGGCCCGGCACGATCTGGAAGCGCCCGGGCAGTTCGACCAGGGCCAGCCCCGCGCGCACGGCCTGGGCCGGGATCGGCAGGCGCTCGCGCACGGCCGTCAGCGCGGCCAGCACGCCGGCCGCGTTGAGCAGTTGGTTGGCACCGCGCAGCGCCGGATAGGCCAGGCCGCTGTAGCGCTTGCCGCGGCCGGCCCAGGCCCATTGCTGTTGGTCGCCCGAGAAGTTGAAGTCCACGCCAGACTGCCACAGGTCGGCGCCGATGGCATGCGCATGGCGCGCGATGCTGGCCGGCGGCACCGGGTCGCTGACCACGGCCGGACGGCCCGGGCGCAGGATGCCGGCCTTCTCGAAGCCGATAGATTCGCGGTCCGGGCCCAGGAATTCCATGTGGTCCAGGTCGATGCTCGTGATCACGGCGCAGTCGGCATCGATCACGTTGACGGCGTCCAGCCGGCCGCCCAGCCCCACCTCGAGCACGGCGAGGTCCAGCCTGGCATCGGCCAGGCAGCCCAGGATGGCCAGCGTGGTGAACTCGAAGTAGCTCAGCGTGGTGTCGCCGCGCGCCGCCTCGACACGCGCGAACTGCGGCAGCAGATCGGCCTCGGCGACCGCTTCGCCTGCGATGCGGCAACGCTCCTCGAAACGCACGAGGTGCGGCGAGGTGTAGACGCCGGTGCGCCAGCCGGCCTGGCCGGCGATGGATTCCAGCATGGCGCAGGTCGAGCCCTTGCCATTGGTGCCCGCCACCGTGATGACGGTGCAGTCGAAGCGCAGCTGCATGCGCTCGGCCACCCGGCGCACGCGCTCCAGCCCCAGGTCGATCGGTCGGGCGTGCAGTTGCTCGCAGTGTGCGAGCCATTCGGCGAGAGTTCGGGCCAGGGTTTGCATAGGGCCCGGATTGTCGCAAACACGTTCGCCATAATCGCGCGCCATGACCACCCTGTACGGCATTCCCAACTGCGACACCGTCAAGAAGGCGCGCACCTGGCTCGACGCGCAGGGCATCGCCTACGCCTTCCACGATTTCAAGAAGGCCGGCGTGCCGGCGCAGCTGGATGCCTGGATCGCTCAATTGGGCTGGGAAGTCGTGCTGAACCGCAAGGGCACGACCTGGCGCAAGCTCGACGCCGCGCAGCAAGCCGCTGTCCAGGACGCGGCCAGCGCCGCCGCATTGCTGCGCGCGCAACCCAGCGCGATCAAACGCCCCGTCGTCGAATGGGACGACGGCACCGTGACCGCGGGCTTCGCGCCCGAGGCCTGGGCCACCCGCCGCCACTGATTTTTTTCACTCTGTCTTTTTGAGACCATGACCACCAGCAGCATCGCGGGCGTGACCGTCACGACCCAGGCCAATGTCTACTTCGACGGCAAGTGCGTGAGCCACGCCATCACCTTCCCCGACGGCACCAAGAAGAGCGTGGGCGTGGTCCTGCCGGCCGAGCTGACCTTCGGCACGGCCGCCCCCGAGATCATGGAATGCGTGGGCGGCGCCTGTGAGTACCGCCTGGCCGGCACCGATGCCTGGGTCAAGTCCAGCGCCGGTGAACAGTTCAGCGTGCCGGGCAACACGAAGTTCGACATCCGCGTGACGGCCGAAACCGGGCCGTACCACTACATCTGCCATTACGGATAAGGTTGGCGGCTGATCAGACGACCACCGGCTCCGGCTCCAGCCGGATGCCGAAGCGTTCGTAGACGCTGGTCTGGATCGCCCGGGCCAGCGTCATGACCTCGCCGCCCGTGGCGGGATTGTCCTTTCCGCCGCGGTTCACGAGCACCAGCGCCTGCTTTTCGTAGACGCCGGCATTGCCCACGCTCTTGCCCTTCCAGCCGCAGGCATCGATGAGCCAGCCAGCGGCCAGCTTGATGCTGCCGTCGGCCATCGGGTAATGCACCACGCGCGGGTCGCGGCCGATGATGTCGGCACACTGCTCGGGCGTCACGGTCGGGTTCTTGAAGAAGCTGCCGGCGTTGCCGATCACCTGCGGATCGGGCAGCTTGTGGCGGCGGATCTCGCAGATCCATTCGAAGATCTGCCGGGCCGTGGGCGCGGCAATGCCGGTCTCGGCCTGCTTGCGCTCCAGGTCCAAGTAGCCCAGCACGGGCCTCCACGGCTTGGGCAGTCGCAGCCGCACACGCGTGATGAGGGCGCGGCCCGCCAGGCCGAAGTCCGACAGCTCGGCCGCCGCATGCTTGAACACCGAATCGCGGTACCCGAAGGCGCATTGCGCGGCGGACAACGTGAAGGGCTTGCCCGTCGCCAGATCGACCGCGTCGAGCGATTCAAAGCGATCCTGCAGCTCCACCCCGTACGCACCGATGTTCTGTACCGGGGAGGCGCCCACGGTGCCGGGGATCAGCGCGAGGTTCTCCAGGCCCGGCAAGCCCTGCGCGAGCGTCCAGGCCACGAAGTCGTGCCAGTTCTCGCCGGCGCCGGCCTCGACGACCCAGGCGCGCTCGGCCTCCTCGACCACGCGCCGGCCCATGATCTCCACCTTGAGCACCAGGGCGCGCACGTCGCCGGTCAGCACGATGTTGCTGCCGCCGCCGAGCACGAACTTGGGTGCGGCCGCGAGCTCCGGATCGGCCAGCACAGCCGCCAGATCGGCTTCGGACCCCACGCGCACCAGCGTGTGCGCGCGCGCCACGATGCCGAAGGCGTTGTAGGCCCGCAGCGGGACATTCATCTCGACTAACATCTTGGAATTGTCGCATCGCATGCCGGCCCTGACGCCCGCGCTCACGGCCCGGCGCAACCTCCAGGAACCACACCCATGCCTTCTTTCGACACCGTTTGTGAAGCCGACCTCGTCAAGGTCCGCAACGCCGTGGACAACAGCGCCAAGGAAATCGGCACCCGCTTCGATTTCAAGGGCACCTCGGCCGCCATCGAGCTCAAGGACAAGGAGATCACCCTCATCGGCGATGCCGAGTTCCAGCTCGACCAGATCGCCGACGTGCTGCGCAACAAGCTGACCAAGCAGGAGGTCGACGTGCGCTTCCTGGACATGGGCGACGTGCAGAAGATGGGCGGCGACAAGGTCAAGCGCGTGGTCAAGGTGCGCAATGGCATCGAGGCCGAACTGGCCAAAAAGCTGCAGCGCCTGATCAAGGACAGCAAGCTCAAGGTGCAGGCCGCCATCCAGGGCGAGACCGTGCGCGTGACGGGCACCAAGCGCGACGACCTGCAGGCCGCGATGGCGCTGATCCGCAAGGACATCACCGACATCCCGCTGTCGTTCAACAACTTCCGCGACTGATGCGCATGCGCCGGGCTCTCGCGCTGGCGGCCCTGCTGCTGGCGGCATGGCTGGGCCAGGCGCAAGCGCAGTCCGTGGCGCTGACGGGCGTGCTGGGCCAGCGCGCGCTGTTGGTGGTGGATGGAGCCGGGCCGCGCAGCGTGGCCATCGGCGAGAGCTGGCGCGGCGTCAAGCTGCTAGCGTTGCAGGGCGAGCAGGCCGAACTCGAAATCGGCGGGCGCCGCACCAGCGTGCGCCTGGGCGGCTCGCCGGTCGCCATGGGCGTGCCGGCGGCCGACCGGCGCATCGTGCTGCAGGCCGACGGCCGCGGCCACTTCATGGGTCAGGGCCGCATCAACGGCCAGCTCGTGCAGTTCATGGTGGACACGGGCGCCAGCACCGTGGCACTGGACACCGCCGAGGCGGAACGACTGAAACTGGATTTCCGCAAGGGCCGTCAGGCCAACATGGGCACGGCCAACGGTGCCATCCAGGTCTGGGTCGTCCGGCTCGCTTCGCTGCGCATTGGCGAGACCGAACTCAGGGACATCGAGGCCGCCGTCGTGCCCCAGCCCATGCCCTATGTGCTGCTCGGCAACAACGTGCTGGCGCGCTTCCAGATGAGTCGCGGCCCGCAGCAGATGGTGCTGGAGCAGCGCTACTGATGGCCATGCAGCCCACCGCCGTCCCGCATCCGCAGGACGCCGAATACGAAGACCTGCTGGGCCTGTGGGCCGAACTGGAGGCCGGGCTGTCCACGCTGCTGCTGCGGCCGCGCCAGGTGGCCGAGTTCCCGCGCAAAGTGCAGCAGTACGACCGCTGGATGCAGGATCTGCTCCAGCACGACATGGACACCGGCCTGTACCTGCTGTATCAGCTCGCGGCCAACCGCACGCTGGGCTACAGCAGCGCCCATGCGCTGGTGTGTGGCGTGCTGTGCCATGTGCTGGCGGCGGAATTGGCGCTGCCACAGTCCGAGCGCGACAGTCTGGTCGGTGCGGCCCTGACCATGAACCTCTCGATGACGGCGCTGCAGAACCGCCTGGCCGAACAGGCCGAAGCCCCCAACACCGAGCAGAAAGAGCAGATCGACGCGCATGCCGCGACCGGCAGCATGCTGCTGGGCCGCCTGGGGGTGGCCGACGCGGACTGGTTGCAGGTCGTCGCCCTGCACCACGAGAGTCTGCCCCCCGCCGCGCTGGATACGCTGGCGCCGGTGCAACGCCTGGCCCGCATCCTGCAGGTGGTGGACCGCTACGCCGCGATGATCAGCCCGCGCAAGTCGCGCGCCGCGCGCAGCGTGATCGAGACCGTGCGCGCCATGCTGGGCCGTGGCGATGTCGCGCGCGAGGCCGCCGGCATGGCGCTGGTGCGCGCCGTGGGCCTGTGCCCGCCGGGCAGCTTCGTGCGGCTGGATTCGGGCGAGGTGGCCCTGGTGCTGCGCCGCGGCCGCCAGGCCAACCATCCGCTCGTGGCGACCGTGCTGGGCAAGAGCGGCGAGAAGCTGGCCGCCCCGCGCCTGCTGCGCATCGTACTGGGCGGTCCGGCCATCCAGTCGGCGCTGACGCCCGAGCTGCTGCGCAACCGCGTGCGCATCAACCACCAGGCCCTGCTGCGCCAGGCCCTGCAGGCCGAACGCGCGCACGGCGCCTGAGCGCTACTTCTTCTTGCTGCCCAGGCGCGATTCCTTGCCTTGGGCCAGCCGGCCGATGTTCTCACGGTGGCGCCAGAACAGCAGCAGGGCCATCACGCCCAGCGCCAGCGCGATGCGTTTGTCGGCATACCAGGCCAGGCCGTTGCCGAACAGGTAGTAGACCGGCGCGAAGACGGCCGCCACCAGCGAGGCCAGCGAGGAATAGCGAAAGAAGAAGGCGATGATGAGCCAGGTCAGCGCTACAGCCAGGCCGAGAACCCAGTCCACGCCGAACAGCACGCCGAGCGCCGTGGCCACGCCCTTGCCTCCCTGGAAGCGGAAGAACACCGGGTACAGGTGGCCCAGGAACGCCGCCAGGCCCACCAGCGCCACCGTGCCCTCCTGCAGCCCGACGCGCTCGCCGTGCCAGACCACCAGCGCTACCGGCAGCCAGCCCTTGAGCGCGTCGAGCAGCAGCGTGGCGATCGCCGCGGGCTTGCTGCCCGAGCGCAGCACATTGGTCGCGCCCGGGTTCTTGCTGCCGTAGCTGCGCGGGTCCGACAGGCCCATCACGCGGCTGACGATCACGGCGAAGGACAACGAGCCCAGCAGGTAGGCGGCCAGCGTGGCGAGGAAAGAATTCATGGGGTGCAAATGTCTCCGGCGAAAGGCGCGCGCATTGTGCCAGCGCCGCCCCTCACAGCGGCAGGCCGCACTGCACCGGTTTTGCGTCCAGCAGCTGCACGCAGACCTGCGGATCGATGCCGACCAGAAAGCCGCGCCGCCCGCCGTTGATGGCGATGCGCGGCAACGCCAGAATGGTCTCCTCGATGTAGACCGGCATGCGTTTCTTCGTGCCGAACGGCGAGGTGCCGCCCACCAGGTAGCCGCTGTGCCGGTTCGCCACCTCGGGCGCGCAGGCCTCGACCGACTTGGCGCCGATCTGGCGCGCCAGATTCTTGGTCGAAACCTTGCGGTTGCCGTGCATCAGCACCAGCAGCGGCTTGGCGTCCTGGTCCTGCATGACCAGTGTCTTGACCACCGTGAACGGGTCCAGCCCCAGCACCTCGGCGCTGTGCTGGGCACCGCCGTGCTCCAGGTACTCGTACGGGTGCTCGGTGAACGCGACCTTGTGCGCGCGCAGCAGCTGGGTGGCCGGCGTTTCCGAGACGTGCTGCTTGGCCATGCTCAGAGCGCCGGATCGCCCAATTCCAGGTGCAGCGCGTCCAGCGCCGCCAGGACGTCGGGCGAGAGTTCGGTGGCGAAGGCCGCCACGTCCTCCTCCAGCTGCGCCACGCTGGTCACGCCCAGGATGGTGCTGCTCACCTGCCACTTGGCTGCGCAAAAGGCCAGCGCCAGCTGCGTGGGCGTGAGCCCCAGTTCGCGCGCCAGCGCGTTGTAACGACGCGCGGCCGCCAGCGCCGCCTCGCGCCCCCAGCGCCCCGAACGCACCGAGGCGTAGCGCGCGATGCGCGCCTCGCCGGGGGCCGCCGGGCCGCTGGTGCCGCCCGTGTCGTACTTGCCGGTCAGCAAGCCGAAGCCCAGCGGCGAGTAGGCCAGCAGCCCCACATCCAGCCGGTGCAGGGTTTCGTCCAGCGCGTGCTCCACGCTGCGGTTGATCAGGCAGTAGGCGTTCTGCACCGAGGCCACACGCGCCAGGCCATGGGCCTCGGCCAGGCGCACGAACTCGTGCACGCCATAGGGCGTCTCGTTGGACAGGCCGATGGCCCGCACCTTGCCCGCGCGCACCAGGCTGTCGAGCGCGCGCAGCTGCTCCTCGATCGCTGGCGCAGGCTTGTCCTGGGTCGGGTCGAAGTAGCGCGCGCCGAAGGCCGGCAGGTTGCGCGCCGGCCAGTGCAGCTGGTAGAGATCGATCACGTCGGTGCGCAGGCGTTTCAGGCTCGCCTCGCAGGACTCGACGATGTCGCTGGCCTTGAACTCGGCCCGGCCATGGCGGATCCATGGCATGCCGCGCGGCGGGCCGGCGGCCTTGGTCGCCAGCAGCACGCGCTGGCGCACACCGGGGCGCGCCGCGAACCAGTCCCCGATGATGGTCTCGGTGGCGCCATAGGTCTCGGCACGCGCCGGCACGGCATACATCTCGGCCGTGTCGATGAAGGTGATGCCCAGCGCGAGCGAGCGGTCCAGGATGGTGTGCGCGGTGGCGCTGTCGACCTGCTCGCCGAAGGTCATGGTGCCCAGGCAGAGCGGCGTCACGTGCAGGCCACTGCGGCCCAGGGGAACAGTGTGCATGGAGGATGCTTGTCGGTACGGCCAAAAGAAGCGCGCGAGTGTCGCAGCTTTCCTGTCGCGCGGCTGACGGCGCCCGGCCCCGTCCCTGCCCTACCATCGCCGCCCATGTACCAGCCCCTTCGCCCCTCGCGCAGCGACATGATCCCCCTGCGCACGCTGCGCGCCCATGTCCGCCTGTGGGGCGAGCCGGCGCCGGGCCGCGTGCCGCTGGTGCTGGTGCACGGCTGGATGGACGTCTCGGCCTCCTGGCAGTTCGTGGTGGACGCGCTCGCGCAGGACCACTTCATCGTCGCGCCCGACTGGCGCGGCTACGGCCTGACGGAGGCCGCGCCGGTGGACAGCTACTGCTTCGCCGACTACCTGGGCGACCTGGACTTCCTGCTCGACCACTACGCCGGCGACCAGCCCGTCAACCTGGTCGGCCACAGCATGGGCGGCAACGTGGCCATGATGTATGCGGGCGTGCGGCCGGCCCGCATCCGCCGGCTCGTGAACCTGGAGGGCTTCGGCTCGCCCGAGCACCGGCCCGAGGAGGCGCCCGGCCGCTATGCGCGCTGGATGGACGAGCTGAAACAGTTCCACCGCGGCGAGATGGAACTGGCCCCCTACGACAGTGCCGACGGCGTCGCGCGCCGCCTCATGCGGACCAACCGCCGGCTGCCGCAGGACAAGGCCGACTGGCTGGCGCGCGAGTGGGCGCGCGAGACGCCGCGCGCCGAGGGCGGCAACGAGTGGCGCATCCGCGGCGACGCTGCACACAAAACCATCTTCGCCCAGGCCATGCGCGTGGACGAAGTGCTGGCGCTGTACCGCGCGATCACCGCGCCCGTGCTGGCCGTGGAAGCCTCCGACGACAGCCTCTCGCAATGGTGGAAGGGCCGCTACACGCTGGACGACTACCACCGCCGGCTGGAGCAGATTGCCAGCTGCGAAGTGTTGCGCATCGCCGACGCCGGCCACATGCTGCAGCACGACCAGCCCCAGGCGGTGGCCCAGGCCATCGAGCGATTCATCGCCTGAACGAATTCGGTTACAAGGCGTTGCAGTTATCGGGCAATTGCCGTCCAATGCCCTCCGGGACCCCCGGAGATCTGCATGAAACTCAGCCTCAAGCTCCCTCTGGCCTTCGTCGCTGCGCTGGCTGCCCTGCTCTGTGCGGCGCTGTTCGGCATGTTCCAGCTCAACCGGGGCCTTTTGACCTACGAGACCACCGTGCGTGCGCACACCGCGCAGGAGCGCGACGTGGCCGCGCTGCTCAACGACTTCAAGACCCAGGTGCAGGAGTGGAAGAACGTGCTGCTGCGCGGCAGGGACCCGGCGCAACGCGACCGCTACTGGGCCGCCTTCCATAAGAAGGAAGCCGAGGTGGCCCGCGGCGCCCAGCAGCTTGCCGCCGTCCTGGGCGATAGCGAGGCGGGCCGGCTGATCGCGCGCTTCCGCGAAGCGCACACCACCATGGGCGCGGGCTACCGCAAGGGCTATGCGGCCTTCGAGGCCGCGGCCTTCGAATCGGGCGTCGGCGACAAGGCCGTGCAGGGCATGGACCGCGAGCCGGCCCAGCTGCTGGACCAGGCCGGCGAGAAGATCGCGGCAGAAAGCCGCGGCATCGCCGAGGTGGCGGCTGCGCAGTCGCGCCGCGCGCTGTCCATCAGCCTGGCCACCATGGCCGTGGTCTGCGTGCTGGCCATCGGCGGCGCCATCGCGTTCAGCCGCTCGGTCGTGCGGCCGCTGGACCGGGCCGTGGCCGTGTCGCGCGCCGTGGCTTCGGGCGATCTGACCGCTGCCGCCCAGGTGCTGGGCAAGGACGAGGTGGCCGAATTGCTCAACGCCTTGCACGCGATGCAGGGCGCGCTGTCCTCCGTCGTCAGCAACGTGCGCGAGAACGCCGAGGGCGTGGCCACGGCCAGCGCCGAGATCGCGCTGGGCAACAACGACCTGTCGGCACGCACCGAACGGCAGGCCTCGGCCCTGCAGCAGACCGCGGCATCCATGGAGCAGCTCAGCGCCACCGTGCGCCAGAACGCCGACAACGCGCGCAGCGCCAACGGCCTGTCGCAGGAGGCCTCGCGCATCGCGGCCGAGGGCGGCGCCGCCGTGGGCCGCGTGGTGCGGACCATGCAGGGCATCGCCGACGCCTCGCGCCGCATCGCCGACATCATCGGCACCATCGATGGGATCGCCTTCCAGACCAACATCCTGGCGCTCAACGCGGCCGTGGAGGCCGCCCGCGCCGGCGAGCAGGGCCGCGGTTTCGCCGTGGTGGCGAGCGAGGTGCGCCACCTGGCCCAGCGCAGCGCCGAGGCCGCGCGCGAGATCAAGGCGCTGATCGGCACCAGCACCGCGCGCGTGGAGGAAGGCTCGGCCCAGGTCGACGCGGCCGGCGCCACCATGCAGCAGGTGGTGGCCGCGATCCAGCGCGTGACCGACCTCATGGGCGAGATCAGTGCCGCCAGCCAGGAGCAGAGCTCGGGCGTGGCCCAGATCGGCGAGGCCGTGACGCAGATGGACCACGCAACCCAGCAGAACGCCGCGCTGGTGGAGGAGAGCGCCGCCGCGGCCAGCAGCCTCAAATCCCAGGCCCACGACCTGGTCCAGGCCGTGGCCGTGTTCCGGCTCGGCGCCGGCCAGCCGCGCCTCACCCACGCGGCCGCCTGAGCCGCCCCCTCCCCCCGCCCGCCGCAGGGACACGGCGGGTGCCTGGGTGCGCATGAGAAAATCGCACGTTTTGCCGCACGGCACCACCTGACAAGCGAGAACACCATGGACGCAGAGCACATCAACCAGATCGGCACCCAACTGACGGACCTGGCCGCAAGGACCCAGGAACTACGGGGGTATCTTTGACGCCGATGCCAAAGCCGAACGCCTGAGGACCGTCAACGCCGCGCTGGAAGACCCCGCGGTCTGGAACGAACCCAAGAAGGCCCAGGAACTCGCCAAGGAGAAGAAGGCGCTCGAAGACGTCGTCTTGACGCTGGAGCGGCTCGCGCGTGAGCTCGCCGACAACAGCGAGCTCTACGAGATGAGCAAGGACGACGGCGACGAGGCGGGCTTGGCCACCATCGAGGCCGAGGGCGCCAAGCTGGCCGCCGAGGTCGAGGCGCTGGAATTCCGACGCATGTTCAGCAACCCGGCCGATCCGCTGAATTGTTTCGTCGACATCCAGGCCGGCGCCGGCGGCACGGAGGCCTGCGACTGGGCCAGCATGCTGCTGCGCCAGTACCTCAAGTACGCCGAGCGCAAGGGCTTCAAGACTACGGTGGAAGACGAGTCGCCTGGCGACACGGCCGGCATCAAGGGCGCCACGATCAAGGTCGAGGGCGAGTACGCATTCGGCCTGCTGCGCACCGAGACTGGCGTGCACCGCCTGGTGCGCAAGTCGCCGTTCGACAGCTCGGGCGGGCGCCACACCAGCTTCGCCAGCATCTTCGTCTACCCGGAGATCGACGATTCCATCGAGATCGAGATCAACCCGGCCGACGTGCGCACCGACACCTTCCGCGCCTCCGGCGCCGGCGGCCAGCACATCAACAAGACCGACTCGGCCGTGCGGCTCACGCACATCCCGACCGGCATCGTGGTGCAGTGCCAGGACGGCCGCAGCCAGCACAGCAACCGCGACGTGGCCTGGAAGCGCCTGCGCTCTCGTCTGTACGACCATGAGATGCGCAAGCGCCAGGAAGAGCAGCAAAAGCTCGAGGACAGCAAGACCGACGTGGGCTGGGGCCACCAGATCCGCTCTTACGTGCTGGACAACAGCCGCATCAAGGACCTGCGCACCAACGTGGAGATCTCGGCCACGCAGAAGGTGCTGGACGGCGATCTGGACGCCTTCATCGAAGCCTCGCTCAAGCAGGGCATCTGAGGATGAAGACCGAGGCCCTGATCTTCGACATGGACGGCACCATGGTCGACTCCATGCCCTGGCATGCCCAATCCTGGGTGGCCTTCTGCCGCCAGCATGGCATCCAGATGGAAGCGACCGAGATCCTCGCGCGCACCACGGGCCGCACCGGCGTGGAATGCATGGCCGAGGTGTTTGGCCGCCCGCTGGACGAAGCCGAGGCGCTGGCCTTGGTGCACGAGAAAGAACAGATCTACCGCGATCTGTTCGCGGACACGTTCCGCGAGATCGCGGGCTTCACGGCGTTCGCGCGCCAGGCGGCGGCACGCGGGCTCAAACTGGCCGTGGGCACGGCGGGTGACAAGCACAACATCGCATTCGTGATGTCGCGCCTGGGCATGACCCCGCCGCCGCTGGCCATCGTCGGTGGTGACGAGGGCCTGTCGGGCAAGCCCACGCCCGCCATCTTCCTGGAAGCCGCGCGCCGCATCGGTGTGGCGCCCGAACGCTGCATCGTGTTCGAAGATGCGCCCTTCGGCATCGAGGCCGCCCGCCGCGGCGGCATGCGCGCCGTGGCCGTGTGCAGCACCCACAGCGCAGAAGAACTCGCCGGCCCGCATGTGATCGCGGCCGTGCGCCACTACGACGAACTCGTCCAATCGAAATTTCTGGAGATGCTTGATGTTGCAATTGCGTGACGCGCAGAGCCAGCCCGTGGCCATCCACCGTGGCGACTACCAGGCACCCGCCTTCTGGATCGACACGGTCGACCTCTGCTTCGATCTGGATCCGGCCAAGACCCGGGTGCTCAACAAGATGGTCTTGCGCCGCAACCCCGAAGTGCCGGCCCAGGCGCTGCGGCTGGACGGCGAGGAACTGAACCTGGCCCGCGTGTTGGTCAACGGCCAGGGCGCCTCGTTCCGCATCGAAGACGGCCAGTTGGTGCTGGAGAACCTGCCGGCGGCCGAGGAAGGCGCGTTCGCGCTGGAAATCTTCACCACCTGCGCGCCGGCCAAGAACACCAAGCTGATGGGGCTGTACGTCAGCAACGGCTCGTTCTTCACGCAGTGCGAGGCCGAAGGCTTTCGGCGCATCACCTACTTCCTGGACCGTCCCGACGTGATGGCCAGCTACACCGTGACGCTGCGCGCCGACAAGACGCTCTACCCCGTGCTGCTGTCCAACGGCAACCTGGTCGAGCATGGTCCCTTGAGCGGTGAAGGCAACGAGAATCGCCATTTCGCCAAGTGGGTGGACCCGCACAAGAAGCCCAGTTACCTGTTCGCACTCGTGGCCGGCAAGCTGGTGGCGCGCGAGCAGCGCATCCGCTCGCGCCTGGGCGGCGACCATCTGTTGCAGGTCTACGTGCGTCCGGGCGACCTGGACAAGACCGAGCACGCCATGCAGTCGCTGATGGCCTCGGTGGCCTGGGACGAGGCCCGCTTCAGCCTGCCGCTGGACCTGGAACGCTTCATGATCGTGGCGACCAGCGACTTCAACATGGGGGCCATGGAGAACAAGGGCCTCAACATCTTCAACACCAAGTACGTGCTGGCCAACCAGGCCACGGCGACGGACGTGGACTTCGCCAACATCGAGTCGGTGGTGGGCCACGAGTACTTCCACAACTGGACCGGCAACCGCGTGACCTGCCGCGACTGGTTCCAGCTGAGCCTGAAGGAGGGCCTGACGGTCTTCCGCGACCAGGAGTTCAGCCAGGACCTGTGTGCCGAGCCTTCGGCCCGCGCCGTCAAGCGCATCGAGGACGTGCGCGTGCTGCGCACGGCCCAGTTCCCCGAGGACGCCGGCCCGATGGCGCACCCGGTGCGGCCCGACAGCTATGTGGAGATCAACAACTTCTACACCGTCACGGTCTACGAAAAAGGCGCCGAGGTCGTGCGCATGATGCAGACCCTGGTGGGCCGGGACGGCTTTGCCGCCGGCATGAAGCTGTACTTCGAACGCCACGATGGCCAGGCCGTCACCTGCGACGACTTCGCCCAGGCCATCGCCGACGCCAACCCGGGCTCCGAACTTGCGCGCTTGCTGCCGCAGTTCAAGCGCTGGTACAGCCAGGCCGGCACGCCGCGCGTGCATGCCGCGGGCGCGTACGACGCCGCCGCAGGCCGCTACACGCTGACGCTCACGCAAAGCTGCGCGCCCACGCCCGGCCAGGTGCTCAAGGAGCCCTTCGTGATCCCGGTCGCGCTGGGCCTGCTGGGCGAAAGCGGCCAGGAACTGAGCACGCAGCAGCCCGCGCTGTTCGTCATGACCGAAGCGCAGCACCAGATCGTGTTCGAAGGCCTCACCGCCGAGCCCGTGCCTTCGCTGCTGCGCGGCTTCTCGGCCCCGGTGATCCTGGACATCGAGTACAGCGACGCCCAACTGCTGGCCCTGCTCGCGCACGACAGTGACCCGTTCAACCGCTGGGAAGCGGGCCAGCGCCTGGCCCTGCGCCGTGCGTTGAAAGCCATCGCCGACGACGGCACCGCGGCAAGCCAGCCAGTGCTGGACGCCCCCTTCATCGATGCCATGCGCGAGGTGCTGCGCCACCCCGTGCTGGACGCGGCCTTCAAGGAGCTGGTGCTGACGCTGCCGTCCGAGACCTACCTGGCCGAGCAGTTGGACGTGGTCGATCCGCAGCGCATCCACGCTGTGCGCGAAGCCATGCGCGCGCAGCTGGCCGAGGCGCTCTTCGAGGACTGGCAATGGGCCTTTGAAGAGCACCGCGACAACGGCGCCTACCAGCCCGACCCGCGCTCCTCTGGCCGCCGCGCGCTGGCCGGCCTGGCGCTGGCCCAGTTGTGCCTGGCCGCACGCACGAGCGGCGATACCGTCTGGCCCGGCAAGGCCTACCAGCGCTTCAAGGACGCCGGCAACATGACCGACCGCTTCAACGCGCTGTCGGCCTTGGTGGCCAGCGCCCACGAGCTCGCGGCCCCTGCCCTGCAGCGCTTCCATGCGCTGTTCAAGGACGAGGCCCTGGTGCTGGACAAATGGTTCGCGCTACAGGCCGGTAGCCCCGACCGCAACGGCAACGTGCTGCCGGCCGTCAAGCAGCTCATGAGGCACGCCGACTTCAACCTGCGCAACCCCAACCGCGCGCGCAGCGTGATCTTCAGCTACTGCAGCGCCAACCCGGGCGGCTTCCACCGCCTGGACGCTGCCGGCTACGTGTTCTGGGCCGACCGCGTGGTCGAGCTCGACGGCATCAACCCACAGGTCGCCGCCCGCCTGGCGCGCGCACTGGACCGCTGGAAAAAGCTGGCCGAACCCTACCGCACGGCTGCGCGCGAGGCGCTGGCCCGCGTGGCGGCCAAGGCCGACCTGTCCAACGACGTGCGCGAGGTCGTGACCCGCGCACTGGACTAAATGGCCGCCCGGCTTTTCACTCCCTGCGGTCGTGTAACTCCACCCCCCGAGGGGGAGGCGCGGCCGGCTTGGGGCGGCCCGGCGCTCGGCCGCTTCTAATCACCCACTTCAAAGGAATCCCATGACCCAGAAAGTCTCACTGACCCGCTACCTGGTCGAACAGCAGCGCGTCGACGGCCTGATCCCGGCCCAGCTGCGCCTGCTGCTGGAAGTGGTGGCACGTGCCTGCAAGCGCATCAGCTTCGCCGTCAACAAGGGCGAACTCGGCGACGTGATGGGTGCAGCCGAAACCCAGAACGTGCAGGGCGAGGTGCAGAAGAAGCTCGACATCATCGCCAACGAGGTGCTGATCGAGGCCAACGAATGGGGCGGCCACCTGGCGGCCATGGCCTCCGAGGAAATGGAAGGCATCTACGTGGTGCCCAACCGCTACCCGCAGGGCGAATACCTGCTGCTGTTCGATCCCCTGGACGGCTCGTCCAACATCGACGTGAACGTCAGCATCGGCACCATCTTCAGCGTGCTCAAAAAGCCCGACGACCACCCCGGCGTGCAGGAAGCCGACTTCCTGCAGGCCGGTGCCAAGCAGGTGGCGGCCGGTTACTGCATCTATGGCCCGCAGACCACGCTGGTGCTGACGGTCGGCGACGGCGTGGCCATGTTCACGCTGGACCGCGAGCAAGGCTCCTTCGTGCTGACGCAGGAAAACCTGCGCATCCCCGAGGACACCAAGGAATTCGCGATCAACA
This sequence comes from Pseudorhodoferax sp. Leaf265, assembly GCF_001422365.1. Lineage (GTDB taxonomy): Bacteria > Pseudomonadota > Gammaproteobacteria > Burkholderiales > Burkholderiaceae_C > Pseudorhodoferax. The sequence continues at coordinate 396,360 of NZ_LMMT01000001.1, forward strand.
TGAGCAACATGCGCCACTGGGACGCACCCGTGAAGCGCTACATCGACGAATGCCTGGCCGGCAAGGACGGCCCGCGCGGCAAGGACTTCAACATGCGCTGGATCGCCAGCATGGTGGCCGACGTACACCGCATCCTGATGCGTGGCGGCATCTTCATGTACCCCTGGGACAAGCGCGAACCCGAGAAGCCGGGCAAGCTGCGTCTGATGTACGAAGCCAATCCCATGGGATGGCTGGTCGAGCAGGCCGGCGGCGCCGCCACCAACGGCAAGGAGCGCATCCTGGACATCGAACCGACCAAACTGCACCAGCGTGTGAGCGTGATCCTGGGTTCGAAGAACGAAGTCGAGCGCGCGACCGGCTACCACACCGAAAAATGACGCTATAATCGCGGGCTACGCCGGTGTAGCTCAGTCGGTAGAGCAGCTCATTCGTAATGAGAAGGTCGAGGGTTCGATTCCTTTCTCCGGCACCAACAAAATCAAAGGGTTAGGCCTCACAAGGGCCTAGCCCTTTGTGCTTTCTGGGTCGCGTTTTTAGTCCGTACCGACGCTGTACCGACACCGAACCCCATCGTTTGCTCATAAAACGCGTTCGGGGATGACCCTCCGTCCCTCCCCGCGTGCACGTAACGCCGCGATTTCACCGCGGTGCTCAATCGGAAGGCACCGCGTCGCAGCCCGCACCAGGCAACGATCCCAGAAGTTCCCCCGCCTGTTGTCCACAGTGTTGTCCCTGTCTGATGAGGACAACACGCTTTCGCAACGAACGGAAGTCACACCCCCCGCTTGAGCGAGCGGACCGAACCGGACCGACAGACGCTCGGACTTTGAAGGGCCTCCGCATGTGAGATTGTTCACGTCGAACAATCTGTCACACCTCTCTGCCTCATGTGGCTTTCGGCGGTGTATGTGCTTGATCTTGCCCGGGTTTTTAAATGTGGCCTATCGTTTGCTTTGTTTCTTTCAGTTACAACAGAGGGCTTTGCGACAAGCCCAGAACCTGGACTCACATGCTTTCCCTGCTTGCTCGACTTGGCCTCGTATCTGCAGCTGCCCTCACGCTGTCCTCCGCGATGGCCGCGCCCATCACCACTTGGAACTACTCGGTCACCAGCGTGTTTGTTCCCGCTGAGACCACGTTCAACGCGGCAACGGGCCAGGGCGTCAGTAACAGCACCAAAGCTGTGAGCACCTCGGAGATCAGCTGGGGGCGCAAGAACGGCAAAGTTGGGGTGGACCGCAGCGCACTGCAGATCAAGAACAGCCCAAACCTAGGCGACGGCAAGCTGGTGACTAACGGTGCCAGCAATGTTGCGAACACCTACACGCACGTCAACAACAACAACATCGGCACGGGCAGCGTGTCGTTGCACGCGACGACGATCCTGGCAACGCTGAAGCTGACGGCCGACGGCTTCGATCTGCCTGCGCAGGTAGCGAAGTACGCAATCAACTTCTACGAGACGCCGAACAGCGGCGTTTGCCCGGAGTACAGCGTCACCAAGTGCTCCGACATCTTCGTTCTGGATGGTCCGCTGACCGCTCAGTTCGAATACAAAGACTATCTGTACACCGTCACTTTCGCCTCCAATCCGGATCTGATGGAGCTGAAGCCTTCGACCTGCGCACTGACCGGCGCCGCAGCTGGTTGCGTTGGATTCATCACCCAAGAAGGCAAGGTCACTGACGTGAACTTCAACTTGCGCATCGAAGCCCAGTATGTGCCGGAGCCTGCTTCGCTGGCGTTGCTCGGCTTGGGCTTGGTCGGGTTGGCAGCGGTGCGGCGCCGTAAGCAAGCCTGATCGACGCTACCTACAGCACCTAGACCCGGCTCCAGCCGGGTTTTGACCCTTTGTCCATTCTGGCGGAGCCGGCTCGTCGGCCACGACGCCGCGTCGAGACCATGCTCCGTGCAAGACGCCCGAGACCCCGCGATCCGGACCGGTCTGCGGCCCTCGTCAACCGCCAACGCGGTCTTCAGTTGTCTGTGCTCAATCGATGTGCACTGCGTCGCAGCCCGCGCCAGACAACGATCTCCGAAGATGCCAGCCCTGTTGTCCACAGCGTTGCCCACGTGGAGCAGGGACAAGTCAACACGCAGTGCCGATCCCGTCGACCAGACCCGGAACTGCCGCCGTGACCACGGGGCGATTGGCGGCGTCAGTGCACCTGACGAGCCGCGGCGTTCTGCTGGCGTTCCTGGCTGATCTGCTCGAGCCGGGTGCCGGCAGCCAGTGCGCCACGGGCCAAATATGCGATGAGAGCGATAGCGGCAAGTACGGAGAGGGTCATGACAGTATCTCGAACCGTGTTCTGTGAAACGACTTGATACCAATATGGTCGTTGCATTCGCCGCTTTTTTGAACGAGTGCAAACCCTGTTTCGAGTGGCTTTTTTGGCGATCAACCGGAGGCGGGCCCCGGTGCGCATCAGGGGCGTCTTCTCTTGGCGATCAAGGCCATGGCAATGACCGTTGCAATCAGAGCCCAGCCGTCGTCGGCCAACCAACCGGCAGTGGACACCATGGACTCCTGCGCGGGAGGGGGCATGTCGGAAAGAGGTCCGAAGGCCACGACGGCCGACACGGATAGAACAGACGCGAGAGCGATCAGGACACGCTTCATTGGCTTGCACGATGGTGCGCTGCGCAGATGGGCATGGAGCGCCAGCTCACATACTGCGAAGGCAGGAGAGGATCGACCGGCGCGGCGCGCGGGGGCTTCCTGGATAGTGCACCAGTTCGTGCACAGCGTTGGCGACTTTCCGCACGGATCGGCTCCCGAGAGGTGGTCTGTCGGTCATGCCCTCCAAAACTGCGTCGCCCCAGAACGACACAGCCGCCCAAGGGCGGTTCATCGCAGGACGCAAAGGCGCTCAGGCATCACCCAGGCAGTCGGCCGCCCTGTCCGTCCAGCGGATGTGTGTCGGTTCGTAAGCGGTTGGCCACGGCAATCAACCGCGCCATCGCCGCATGCACACTGCAGATTGGCACCTGCCGCCGGTGCCGCGCCGCGTTGGTGACGCTGTGCAATGGTGGCGGGACGGTGACGGACCGAGAACCAGCGGACGCGCGATGAACCCAATACCCATCTCCATCCCGAGGTTCACACTGCCATGCATCTGCTCAAGACCTCCGCCGCCCTTCTGCTCGCCCTCGCCCTGCTGCCCGGTTGTGGCGGCGGGGAGGAGGACGAAGCGCTCTACGCGCAAGACGTTGCGATGGGCCATGAGGAGCCCCCCAGCCGTGGGCCGGAGTGGCTGCTGCCGCCGCCGGAAGAGCTCGTCCTGGTGGCCGAATGAAATGCCCGGTGCCGCTCAGGCGTCGGCCTGCGCCGCATCGATGAAGGCACGCACGGGCTCCAGTTGCGACGCCACGTTGAGCGCTGGCGCATGCCCGCAATCCGGCACCTCGATCACCTGCAGGCACCCTGCCGCCCCGGGGCCACGCCCGCGCATCGCCGCCACCGTCTCGGGCAGCACCAGGTCCGACTGCGCGCCCCGCAGGCACAGCACTGGCGCCACGATGGCGTCGTAGGCATCCCACAGCAGGTAGTCGTCGGGGTGGTCCACGAACTGCCCGACCATGGCCGGGTCGTAGTGCGGCGTGACGCGGCCGTCGGGCAAGCGCCTGGTGGACGTTTCTGTCAGCCGGCGCCATTGCGCGTCGCTGAGCCAGCCATAGGGCGCGTAGGCCTGGCGGAAGAAGGCCTCGAGTTCCGTCACGCGCGCGAACGCCGGCGGCTGGCCCGCGTACGCGCGGATGCGCGCGATGGCGGCTTCGGCCAGCTGCGGCGCGTTGTCGTTGAGCACCAGGCTCCGGACGCGCGCGCGCATGCCCGGTACCACCAGCCCGCCGGCACAGGCCATGCCGATGGCGCCGCCCATCGAAGTGCCGACCCAGTGCGCCTGCGCGATGCCCAGTGCGTCGAACAGTGCCTCGGCCAGCCGCGCGTAGAACGCGATGCAGTATTCCTCGCGCGGCGCCGGGCTCCACTGGCTCAGGCCACGGCCGATGGTGTCGGGGCAGATCACGCGGTAGCGATCGGCCAGGTGCGCAGCCAGCTCGTCCATGTCGCGGCCTGTGCGCGCCAGGCCATGCCAGGCGATCACGACCGGGGCATCGGCAGCGCCCCAGGCGGTGTAGTGGATCTCGCGGCCGGCGCAGACCATGTAGTGCGAGCTGGGGGTCATGACGGAACTCAGTCGGGAATGGTCAGCACGCCGGCGGCGTAGTCGATGCGGTCGGCGGCGCCCGGTGTGGCGGCGATGGCAGGCACGTTGGCCGCCGTGATGGCCGGCGCGGCGCCCGGCGTGCCGCCGCGCGGCACGGTGCGCACCACCTGGCTGGGCGGCAGCGCCGTGCCGTTCTTGAGGTTCGCCCAGACGGCATCCAGCGCGCGGTTCAGGTACACGTGCAGCGGGATGTAGCGGCTGTCGTAACCGGGAAATGCCTGGTTGAAGAAGTCGAAGTGCTGCGCATTGGTGACCTCGATGTAGCTGAGCTTGCTGGCTGTGCCCTCGACCCGCTTGTTCAGCGCGGTGTAAGGCCGGGATGTGTGTGAAACCGGCAGCAGCGCATCGGCGCGGCCGTGCACGATCACGGCAGGCTTGCCGCGCAGGTTGCCGTTGCGGCGGGTTTCGTCCACACCAGTCTTCAGGCGTTGAGCCCAGGTGTCGTTGCCTTCGACCAAGTTGCGCAGGCACAGGGCGCCGTCCAGGTTCATGTCCAGGGCGCCGGTGGATGGTGAGCGCGAAAACAGGTCCTGCGCCGCGCCGCCAGGATTGTTCTCGTTGATGAGCTGGACGCCACCGGACGGCGGCACGCCGTTGCCGGTGGCAAACATGGTCGCCAAGGCGCTGACAGCCAGCGCCTCGGGGACACCTGTCGCGCTCGCGGCACCGTAGCTGTACCCGCACAGGCGATCCTGGACGCCAGCGCGCGAGAGCCCATTGGCAAAGGCCACGGCCACAGCAGGCGCTACCTCAAAGAATGCCAAGGACGGATGCAGCACATGGGCCTCGGCCTCCCATCCATAGGATCGCAGCTTTGCCAGCGCCTCCTCGGCTTGGGCCGCCGTGTCCGACGCCGTCAGCAGGCCCTTCGTCCGGAGCGAGGCGCAACGGGCCGAAGCCGGTGCCGACCGCAACGCAACGAACGTCGCCAGGAACGGCGCACCGGCCAGGCTGGGTGCCAACGCCGCGCACGACTGGAACACCTGCGCATAGGTCGTGAAGTCCACCAGCGTCTTCGCGCTGACGGGCACGGCCGTGGCGCCACGCCGGATGCTCACACCGGGGTCTGCCGGCAACTCGACGGCCGGTTCCGACACCGCCACCGCATCGATCCAGCCCTCGTCGTCGAGTTCGGCCGCCGCCAGCGCCGCGCCACCGCCGTTGGAGATGCTGGACGCGATCACCCACGTGTTGTCCCGCGCGAAGGTCTGCAGCCGCGTGCCGTCGCCCGCGCGCTCGCCCAGCCGTTCGTTGAGCACGTAGAACGCGAACTGAACGGCCTGCAGCGTGAAGCGACCCCAGTCCTTCTCGGGGTTCTGCTGGGAGTGCGCATGCTTGAACGCGAAACGGTTGGGCGTGGCGGCATTGAAGGCCGCACGCTCGCTGTCGCTCAGCGCGGCGCGGAAGGCCGCGGCTGTTCCGGCCGCAGCCGCGGATGCGCGCGTGCCGTCGATCATCGGCACCGTGTCGTTCGAGATGTCGTGCGGCGCCGCGCCCGTGCCCTTGTCGGTGTAGGCCACGGCACAGCCGCGTTTGAGGGCCCACTCGCCCGCCGAGATGGCACCGTAGACACCGCGCGAGCCCGACGAGGTGGCAGTCACGATGCAGGGCTGCCTGGCGTCGAAACTGTTCGGCACCTGCACCATCAGCGTCACGTTGCGCCGGCCCGTGCCGTCGTCGCTGTAGGCGATGTACTCGCCGCCGGCCACCTTGCCTTCGCCCAGCGAGGCCGTGCCGTCCAGCGCCACGTTGGGACCGTAGAGCACGCCGTAGCCGCCCGCGGCCGTCATGTCCAGCAGCGCGCGGTAGTTGTGGTAGATGGCATTGCGGCGCAACTCCACCGCGGTCGGCGCGGCGGCGTCGGTGTAGCCGGGCGCGGCACCGGCCAGGCCCGTCTTGCCCAGGCCGGCAGTCAGCAGGTCGTTTTTGTCGCCGTCGTACTCCAGCATGGTCACCGTGCCGACGAAACCAGGCTTGGCGTTGGCCTTGGAACCGTCGTCGCCGCAGCCGGCCGCCTGCATGGCCGCCGCCAGGGCCACTGCACAGAGCGGCATCCGCCGCGGGGTCTTGCATCGCATGGTCTGTCTCCTCGTCGTTGAAAGAACTCAGCGCCGTGCCAACGCGCGCGCCCGCAGGCGCCCGACGATGCCGGTGGGAAAGTGGTAGACCGAGAGCACGAACAACAGGCCCAGCCAGAGCAGCCAGCGATCGGGCGTGAACACGGCCGCAAGCCAGGGCACCCCGGAGACAGCCTCGTTCGCCAGCCGCAGCAGGTCCTGCAGGTAGCTTTGCGCCACCACGAACAAGGTGGCGCCGATGGCCGCGCCGTAGACGGTGCCCATGCCACCGATCACGACGATCAGCAGGATGTCGACCATGATCTCGAACGACAGCGAGGTGTCCGGCCCGTTGTAGCGCAGCCAGATGGCCAGCATGGCGCCGGCGAGCGTGGCGAACAGCGCGGACAGCACGGCCGCGGTCGTGCGGTAGACCACCACGCGGTAGCCGATGGCCTCGGCGCGGAACTCGTTCTCGCGGATGGCCTGCAGCACCCGGCCGAACGGCGAGTTGACGATGCGCAGCAGCGCCAGCACGAGCCCCACGGCCAGCACGAACAGCCCGTAGTAGCAGAGCAGCCGCCCATCCAGAGAGGCGCCCAGGAAGGGTTCCTCGGCGAATTCGAAGCTCGGCGAGATCAACTCGGGCATCTTGAAAGTCAGCCCGTCCTCGCCGCCCGTGAAGGACGAGAGCTGCGAGGCCAGCGTCTGGAACGCCGAGGCCACGGCCAGCGTGATCATCGCGAAGAAGATCGCGCGCACGCGCAGCGAGAACAGGCCGATGGCCAGCGACAGCACGAAGGACAGCGCCAGCGCAGCGCCCACGCCCAGCGCGAGCGCGTCCCAGCCCGCGCCCATGCGCGAGGACGCGATCGCCACGCCGTAGGCACCGATGCCGAAGAACATGGTGTGGGCGAAGCTCACGATGCCGGTGTAGCCCAGCAGCAGGTCGAAGCTGGCGACCAGCACCACGAACACCAGCACCTTGGCCGCGACGTTGAGCGCCTTGACGCCCGGGAACAGAAAGGGCGCGAAGGCCAGGCCCAGCAGCAGCGCCACGAGAATTGCGGCCAGCCAGCGGCTGCGCGGCAGGTCGTGCGAAAGAATACGGCTGCTCATACCTTCACCACCGGATACACGCCCTGCGGCCGCCACATCAGCACGGCGACCATCAAGGCTATGGAGGCGAACTGCGTCGCCACCGGCAGCACGAAGCCCACGTAGTTGACCATCAGCCCCACCAGCAGCGCACCGATCAGCGCGCCCAGCGTGGAGCCCAGGCCACCAATGATGATGACGATGAAGATCAGCACGTTGACCTGCGCGCCCATCTGCGGGATGAGGTTCTGCTGGAACAGGCCCCACATCACGCCGCCCAGGCCCGCCAGCGCGCTGCCGGCCACGAACACGCCGACGAACAGCCGGCCGATGCGGTAGCCCAGCGACTCGACCATCTCGCGGTCCTGCACGCCGGCGCGGATCAAGAGGCCGATCTTGGTGCGCGAAAGCAGCCAGGCCAGCGCCACGAACACCACCAGACCCACGGCCACGGCCAGCAAGCGGTAGCGGCTGATGGCGGCTTCGCCGATGAACAGGGAGCCGCGCAAGGCCTCGGGCAAGGGCAGCGGGATCTGCGCCGGGCCCCAGACCATCTTGATGAACTCCTCGCCGATGATCATGCCGCCCATGGTGATCAGGATCTGCTTCAAGTGCTGGCCGTAGACCGGCCGCACGATGAAGCGCTCGAAGGCCAGGCCGACGGCTGCCGCCACCGCCATGGCCACCAGCATGGCCGGGAACACGGCCACGAGGTTGCGCCACAGTTCCTGCGAGCCGGTCCAGTCGCCCATCAGGCCCAGCACGCTGCTGGCCACGAAGGCGCCGATGGCGATGAACAGGCCGTGGCCGAAGTTCAGCACGTCCATGAGGCCGAACACCAGCGTGAGGCCCGACGCGATGATGAAGACGATCATGCCCATGGCCAGACCTGCGACCGTGAGCGTGAGCCAGGTCGAAGGCGAACCCACCAGCGGCAAGGCCAGCAATGCGAGCACCGGCACGAGCGCCAGCGGCTTCCAGTCAAAGTTGTTCATATCGCAAGCCCCAGCAAGGAATGCTGCAACGCCGCGTCGGCCGCGAAGTCCGCCATGCCGCCGGCATGCGCCACGCGGCCGTTGTCCATCACAGCCACGGTGTCGCCCAGCCGCCTGGCGAAGTTCAGGTTCTGCTCGACGAGCAGGATGGTCACGCCCTGCGCCTTGAGCTCGGCAAAGGCATCGATCATGTTGTCGACGATGGCCGGCGCCAGGCCCTTGCTGGGCTCGTCCACGATCAAGAGCTGGCGTGGCTCGACGATGGCACGGGCCACCGCCAGCATCTGCTTCTGCCCGCCCGAGAGCTTGCCGGCCGGGTGGTTCCAGAACTTCTCGACGGCCGGGAACATCTTGAAGATCCACTGCAGGCGGCCGCCGTCCATCTGCTCGGCACGCTTGGCGGCGCGCGCGGCCAGCAGCATGTTTTCCTTGACCGTGAGGTCGGCGAAGATGCCCATGTTCTCGGGCACATAGGCCACGCCCAGCGCGGCGATCTGCGGCGTTGCAGCGGCCGTGATGTCCTGCCCTGCGAGATGCACCCTGCCCTGCGACGCATGCCACAGGCCCATGACGGTGCGCAGCGTGGTCGACTTGCCGGCCCCGTTGCGGCCCAGCAGCATGGTGACCTGGCTCTTGGGCACCACGAGGTCCACGCCATGCAGGATGTGGTACGCGCCGATGTGCGTGTGCACGCCTTGAAGCTCCAGCAGGTTCATGCCTTGGACACTCCCAGATAGGCTTCTTGAACGATGGGCGAGGCGATCACTTCGGCCGGGTCGCCGTCGGCCACGAGCTGGCCGTTGTGCAGCACGATGATGCGGTCGGCCAGCTCGCGCACCACGTCCATCTTGTGCTCCACGAGCAGGATGGTCTTGGTCTTGTCGCGCTTGAGCTTGCGGATCAGGTCCAGGATCACGGGTGCCTCGGCCGCGTTCATGCCGGCCGTGGGCTCGTCGAACATGAAGACCTGCGGCTCCAGCGCCATCAGCAGCGCCACTTCCAGCTTGCGCTGGTCGCCGTGCGGCAGGCTGGCCACGGTGTTGTGCTCGCGCGCCTTCAGCGCCACCTCGGCCAGGATCGCGTCGGCCCGCGCCGTCAGGCCCCGGTGGTCGCTCCAGATGCTCCACAGGTTCAGGCCGCGCCGGTGCGGCCCTTCCTGCGTGGCCTGCACCGCCAGGCGCACGTTCTCCAGCACCGTGAGGTTGGGAAACAGGTTGGTGAGCTGGAACGCCCGGCCCAGGCCCGCCCGCGTGCGCGCCGAGGGCGGCAGGCCCGAGAGGTCGTGGCCGTTCAGCGACACCGTGCCGGCCGTGGCCTTGAGCTGGCCCGAGACCAGGTTGAAGTAGGTGGTCTTGCCTGCGCCGTTGGGGCCGACGATGGCAGTCAGCGTGCCCGGCGCGAAGCGGCAGCTGACAGCGTTCACCGCGACGTGTCCGCCGAAGCGGACCGTCAAGTCTCGGGTTTCCAGCATGCTGGCGGTCAGCGCTTGTTGCGGATGGGGACCTGCATTTCCTCAGGCTTGATCTCGCGCACCAGTTCCGGCACACCCCAGGCGAAGGCCGGATCCTGCTTGATGCGGAAGTGGTACATGCTCTGCATGGCCTGGTGGTCTTCCTTGCGGAAGGTCATGGTGCCCTTGGGCGTGTCGAAGCTCATGCCCTCCATGGCCGCGATGAGCTTGTTGGTGTTGGTCTCGCCGCCGGTCTTCTTGAGCGCCGTGACCACCGCCATCGCGGCCGAGAAGCCGCCGGCCGTGAAGAAGTCGGGCGGCGTCTTGAACGCCTTGTAGTGGGCCGCGACCATGGCCTCGTTGACCGGGTTCTTGGGCAGGCCGAAGTAGTAGTAGGTGGCGCCCTCCATGCCCGGGAAGCGCTTGTAGGCCGTCATGGCCGGCAGGATGTTGCCGCCCGTGGCCACCTCGATGCCGAAGCGCTTTTGCAGGTCGGCGTCGGCCAGCGCGTTGAACGGCGTGGTGGCACCGGCCCAGACCACCCAGACCACCTTGCGGCCCGGCTTGTCCTTGAGCTGGTCGACGATGCGCTGGATGCCGGCCGTGAAGTCGGTCGTGGTCGGCGGCAGGTATTCCTCGTGGCCGATCTTGGCTTTCTTGACCGCGTCCTTGAAGGCCTTCACGCCGTCGCGGCCGAACGCCCAGTCCTGCGCCAGCGTGACGATGGTGGTGCCATCCTTGTCCAGCGCCACGGCGTTGCTGATGGCGTCCTGGCTGGAGTTGCGGCCGGTGCGGAAGATGTACTTGTTCCACTTGTCGCCCGTGATCGAATCGGCCACGGCCGGCTCGACGATGAGCACCTTCTTGTACTCCTCGGCCACCGGCAGCATGGCCAGCGCCACGCCCGAGCCCGTGGTGCCCACCGCCAGGTCGGCCTTGTCGTCGGCGTAGGCCGTGGCCAGCAGCGACTTGCCCAGGTCGGGCTTGCCCTGGTCGTCCTTCTCCAGGACGACCAGCTTCTTGCCGTTGACGGCCATGGTCCCGCCGGTGGCGTAGTCCAGGCCCATCATGAAGCCGGTCTGCGTCTGCTTGCCATAGGCCTCCAGCGCGCCGGTCTTGCCGTAGACGTGGGCGATGCGGATTTCCTTGGACTGGGCGAAGCTCGCGGTGGCGCACAGTGCGAGTGCGGCAATGGCTGACAGGCGTGCCAGACGGCGACGGTTCATGGCGTAGTCTCCAAATGTGTGGTGACTGGAAATTGCACAGTCCATGCCACCCAGAACAATCGTTGTTTTTCAATGGTTTACGATGTTTCCATCGTGGCATGGACCGACATTTCAGACAACACATATGCCTGAATTTTAGACAACTGCACGCCATTTCTACAGGGTTTTCCTGAAGAATGCGGTGCCACCGCCCTGTAGGCCGGCACCCCGTCCCAGGGCCTTTGCCGCTGCGGCGGCACTAGCATTCGTCCCGCCCTTTCGGGCCAGATGGAGCTACCAAGGAACCGCCATGCACAACACGCACAACAACCGCTTTCGCACCCTCGCCGGCACCGCCCTGCTGACCGCCTGCAGCCTCGCCTTCGTCGGCTGCACGACCACCAAGCCGGGCACGGCCAGCGCGCCCGCGTCGGCGCGCCACGCCATCGATGCCGACGTCGATGCGGCCCTGTCCAAGCTCTACAACACCGTACCGGGCTCGCGCGAACTCGTGGCACGCTCGGCCGCTACGCTGGTGTTCCCGTCCGTGATCAGCGCCAGCTTGGGGCTGGGCGCCGAGTACGGCCGCGGCGCCTTGCGCGAGGGCAACCGCACGGTGGGCTACTACAGCACCACGGCCGGCTCGGTCGGCTGGCAGGCCGGCGCCCAGTCGCGCGCCGTGATCTATGTGTTCAGCACGCGCGACGCGCTCGAGAAGTTCCGCGCCAGCAACGGCTGGACCGTGGGCGCCGACGCCACCGTGGCCCTGGCCACCGTGGGTGCCAACGGCCAGGTCGACAGCAACACCATCCGCCAGCCCGTGGTCGGCTACGTGCTGACCAATGCCGGCCTGGAAGCCGGCGTGGCACTGCAGGGCGCCAAGATCAGTCCTGTCACGCCGTGAGGCATTGCCCCAGGCTGGCCCATGCCCGCCCGGGGATGCCCCAACTTGGGGCCCAGCGTGCACCACGCGCGCTGACGCGCTGCCAGCGCTCCTGCGCAAGTCGTTGATTCCATTGAGACAGCGACTGGCACGTCAATTGCAACAGCTGCCCTGTCCCTCGGCGCCGTAGCCGGGGGACAGGGCGGTTTCACATCCGCCCGACTCTCCGCCAACGGTGGCGGAACCTCTGTCTGTGCTGGCCCCACTCGGCTGTGCGCAGGCGGTGTTCCAACCGACCGGCGGAGCGCGCAAGCGCCACCCGCCAGGGCCGGCCGAGGCGCTCCCTGCGCTGCGGCCTGCCCGCACCCAGCAGGAGCGCAAGCCAAATGAAGATCGTCGTCGTCGGCCACGGAATGGTGGGCCACAAATTCCTCGAGAGCCTGGCCGAGAGCAGCCTGTCCGGCCTGGACGTCACCGTGCTCTGCGAAGAGCCGCGCGCCGCGTACGACCGCGTGCACCTCTCGGAGTTCTTCAGCGGCAAGAGCGCCGACGAACTCTCGCTGGTGGCGCCCGGCTTCTTTGAGAAGACCGGCTTCAAGCTGCGTCTGGCCGCCCGCGCGGCTGCCGTGGAACGCCGCGCCAAGACCGTGACCACGGCCGACGGCGAGGTCATCGCCTACGACAAGCTGGTGCTGGCCACCGGCTCCAACCCCTTCGTGCCAGGCGTGCCGGGCCGCGACCGCGCCCACTGCCACGTCTACCGCACCATCGAGGACCTGCAGGCCATGCAGGCCTCCGGCGCCAGGTCGACCAGCGGCGTCGTGATCGGTGGCGGCCTGCTGGGCCTGGAGTGCGCCAAGGCCTTGCGCGACATGGGCCTCACGACGCACGTGGTCGAGTTCGCCCCGCGGCTCATGACCGTGCAGGTGGACGAAGGCGGCGGCCGCACGCTGCGCACCAAGATCGAGGCGCTGGGCGTGCAGGTGCACACGGGCCGCAACACCACCGAGATCACCGATGGCGCCACCGCGCGCCACCGCATGGTGTTCGCCGACGGCACGCACCTGGAGACCGACATGATCGTGTTCTCCGCCGGCATCCGCCCGCGCGACGACCTCGCCCGCCAGTGCGTGCTGGCCATCGGCCCGCGCGGCGGCGTGGTCATCGACAACCACTGCCGCACCAGCGACCACGATGTCTACGCCATCGGCGAGTGCGCGTCGTGGAACGAGCAGGTGTTCGGCCTCGTTGCGCCCGGCTACGACATGGCACGCGTGGTGGCGCGCCACATCGCGGGCGACGCGGAGGCGGCCTTCACGGGCGCCGACATGAGCACCAAGCTCAAGCTCATGGGTGTGGACGTGGCCAGCATCGGCGACGCACAAGGCAAGACGCCCGGTGCTTGCTCCTACCACTTCGTGGACGAGCGCAAGCAGATCTACAAGAAGATCGTGGTCAGCGAAGACGGCAAGAAGCTGCTCGGCGCGGTGCTCGTCGGCAACGCCGACGAATACGGCACGCTGCTGCAGACCGCGCTCAACGGACTGGCCTTGCCGGAAGACCCCGAGTTCATGATCCTGCCTTCCAGCGATGGCAAGGCCAAGCCCGGCCTGGGCGTGGAAGCCCTGCCCGATGCGGCGCAGATCTGCTCGTGCAACAGCGTCAGCAAGGGCCAGATCTGCGCGGCGGTTGGTGAAGGCGCCTGCACCGTCGCCGACCTGAAAACCTGCACCAAGGCAGGCGCCACCTGCGGTGGCTGCGTGCCGCTGGTCACCCAGGTCATGAAGTTCGAGATGGCGCGCCGCGGCATGGCGGTCAACAACCACGTCTGCGAGCACTTCGCCTACTCGCGCCAGGAGATCTACCACCTCGTGCGCGTGGGCAACATCAAGACCTTCGACGAGCTGTTGGCCAAGCATGGCAAGGGCCTGGGCTGCGACATCTGCAAGCCCGTGGCGGCCAGCGTGCTGGCCTCCATCTGGAACGAGTTCGTGCTCAAGCCGCAACTGGCCAAGCTGCAGGACAGCAACGACTACTTCCTGGGCAACATCCAGAAGGACGGCACCTACTCGGTGGTGCCGCGCATGCCGGGCGGCGAGGTCACGCCCGACGGCCTGATCGCCGTGGGCCAGGTGGCCAAGAAGTACGGGCTCTACACCAAGGTCACGGGCGGCGCGCGGGTCGACATGTTCGGCGCGCGGCTGGAGCAGCTGCCGCTGATCTGGGAAGAACTGATCGCCGCCGGCTTCGAAAGCGGCCACGCCTACGGCAAGTCGCTGCGCACCGTGAAGAGCTGCGTGGGCAGCACCTGGTGCCGCTACGGCGTGGACGACTCCGTGGGCCTGGCGGTGCTGCTGGAGAACCGCTACAAGGGCCTGCGCGCGCCGCACAAGATCAAGTTCGGCGTCTCGGGCTGCACGCGCGAATGCGCCGAGGCCCAGGGCAAGGACGTGGGCGTGATCGCCACCGACAAGGGCTGGAACCTGTACGTCTGCGGCAACGGCGGCATGAAGCCGCGCCATGCCGAACTGATCGCGAGCGACCTGAGCAAAGCAGCGCTGATCGCGCTGATCGACCGCTTCCTGATGTTCTACGTGCGCACGGCCGACCGGCTGCAGCGCACCAGCACCTGGCGCGAGGGCCTGGAGGGCGGGCTGGACTACCTCAAGCAGGTGCTGATCGACGATTCGCTGGGAATCGCCGCCGAACTCGAGGCCCAGATGCAGCACGTGGTCGACACCTACCAGTGCGAGTGGAAGAGCGCCGTGACCGACCCGGCCGTGCGCGCACGCTTCAAGAGCTTCGTCAACAGCGAGCAACCCGACCAGCGCATCGTGTTCGTGAAGGAGCGCGGCCAGATCCGCCCCGCCCGCCTGGATGAACGCGACACCGCCGCAGCCTGACCCGGAGCCCCACCATGCTTGCCAAAACCCACACCTGGACCCCCGTCTGCGCGCTGGAGGCCATCGTTCCCCACACCGGCGTCTGCGCCCTCGTCGAAGGCCACCATGTCGCCGTGTTCCGGCTCGGCGACGACCGCATCCATGCCATCGACAACATCGACCCCAAGTCCGGCGCCAGCGTGCTCTCGCGCGGACTCATCGGCAGCCTGGGCGAGCGCACCGTCGTCGCCTCGCCGCTCTACAAGAACCACTTCGACCTGGCCACGGGCGAGTGCCTGGAAGCGCCCGAGCATTCGGTGGCCGTGCACGCCGTGCGTGTCGAAGACGGCCACGTGCTCGTCGCCCTGAACTGAACCCATCCCACTCCTCCATTCCCGAGACACACCATGGCCTACCTCGCCCCCACCGAATTCGTGACCAAGATGGTCGATGCCGGTGAATCCAAGCTGCTGATGTCCACGCGCGACACGCTGATCCGCTCCTACATGGCCGGCGCCATCCTGTCGCTGGCGGCCGCCTTCGCGGTCAGCGTCACGGTCAACACCGGCAACCCGCTGATTGGCGCCATGCTGTTCCCGGTCGGTTTCATCATGCTGTACCTGATGGGTTTCGACCTGCTGACCGGCGTGTTCACGCTGACGCCGCTGGCGGTGTTCGACAAGCGCCCTGGCGCCACCTGGCGCGGCGTGCTGCGCAACTGGGGCCTGGTGTTCTGCGGCAACTTCGCCGGCGCGCTGACGGTGGCCGTGTTCATGGCCATCATCTTCACCTTCGGCTTCAGCGAAGCGCCCAACGCCATCGGCGAGAAGCTGGGCCACATCGGCGAAGGCCGCACGGTTGGCTACTCGGCGCACGGCGCCTCCGGCATGCTCACGCTGTTCGTGCGCGCAGTGATGTGCAACTGGATGGTGTCCACCGGCGTCGTGGCGGCCATGATGTCCACCAGCGTCTCGGGCAAGGCCATCGGCATGTGGATGCCCATCATGGTGTTCTTCTACATGGGCTTCGAGCACAGCATCGTCAACATGTTCCTGTTCCCCACCGGCCTGATGCTGGGCGGCAACTTCACGCTGATGGACTACATCGTCTGGAACGAGATCCCCACCGTGCTGGGCAACCTCGTGGGCGGCCTGACCTTCGTGGGCGCGACGCTCTACTCCACGCACTACAAGACGGGCGCCAAGCGCCGTGCGGCTTGAAGTCACTCTCGGCCAGCATGCGCTGGCAGGTCGCAAGGGGCTGAACCAGGACTTCCACGGCGCCGTCATTCCCACGGGCTCGGCGCTGGACATCAAGGGCATCGCCGTCGCGCTGGCCGACGGCATCGGCTCCAGTCCCGTGAGCCAGGTCGCCAGCGCCGCGGCCGTGCGTGGCTTCCTCGACGACTACTACGCCACCTCCGAGGCCTGGTCCGTGCGCCGCGCCGCGCAGCGCGTGCTGGGGGCCACCAACGCCTGGCTGCATGCGCAGAACCAGCGCGGCGACGCCCGCTTCGACAGGGACCGCGGCCACTGCTGCACCTTCAGCGCGCTCGTGCTCAAGGGCCGCGAAGTCCACCTGCTGCACGTGGGCGACACGCGCATCTACCGCGTGCACGCGCAGGCGCTGGAGCAGCTGACCGAAGACCATCGCGTGCACCTGGGCGCCGGGCAGTCCTACCTGGGCCGGGCCCTGGGCGCCACGCTGCATGTGGAGATCGACCACCGCTGCCTGGAGGCCGAGGTGGGGGCGCTCTACCTGCTGGCCAGCGACGGGGCCTACGAACGGCTGGATGCGGCCAGCGTGCACACCGCGCTGGCCTGCTGGCCGCATGACTTCGACGCGGCGGCGCGCGTGCTCGCGCAGCTGGCGCACGAGCGCGGCAGTACCGACGACGCCACCGTGCAGCTGCTGCGCATCGACGCGCTGCCGCCGCACGAGGCTGAGCCCTGGCAGGCGCAGCGCGCGCAGCTGCGGCTGCCGCCGCCGCTCGCACCGCGCATGGTCTTCGAAGGCTGCACGTTGGTGCGCGAACTGCATGCGAGTGCGCGCAGCCAGGTGTTCCTGGCGCTGGACCCGCAGACCGGCCGGCAGCTCGCCATCAAGGTGCCGGCCGTCGCGTTGCGTGAGGATGCCGAGGCGCTGGACCGCTTCCTGCTCGAGGAATGGATCGCCCGGCGCGTGCACAGTCCGCACGTGCTGCAGGCCTGGGCGAGCGAGCACGCGCGCGAGCACCTGTACGTCGCGATGGAATATGTCGAGGGCCAGACGCTCGCGCAATGGATGACCGACCACCCGCGGCCCGACCTGGACAGCGTGCGCGGCCTGGTCACGCAACTGGCCAAGGGCTTGCAGGCCCTGCACGGCAAGGAGATGCTGCACCAGGACCTGCGGCCCGAGAACGTGATGGTCGACCGCAGCGGCACCGTGAAGATCATCGATCTCGCCTCAGCCCATGTGGCCGGCCTGGCCGAGGCTGTGCCGGCGCTGCAGGCCACGCGCATCGCGGGCTCCCTGCAGTACACCGCGCCCGAGTACTTCGTCGGCGGCCAGCCCACGGCCGCCGCCGACCTGTTCGCGCTGGCCGTGCTGAGCTACCAGATGCTCAGCGGCCAGTTGCCCTATGGTCTGCAGGTCACGCAGCTGCGCGCGCCCGCAGACCTGAAGCGACTGCGCTACGTGCCGCTGCGGCACCACCGGCCCGAGCTGCCGACCTGGCTGGACGCGGTGCTGCACAAGGCCTTGCAGCCCGACCCGGCGCGCCGGCAAGAGGCCGTTTCCGAGTTCGTGCACGACCTGCACCGGCCTGGCCCCGGGCTGCTGCGCACGCGCGCGATCCCGCTGGTGGAGCGCAACCCCGTACTGTTCTGGCAGGTCTGCACAGTGGGGTTGGGTCTGGCGACGGTGGCGCTGGCGGGACTGCGCGTGCTGGGGCGCTGAGCGCCAAGAACAGCAAGGCCCACACGCTTGCGCGTGCGGGCCCTGTTTGCATCGGCCGACGCTCAGTGCGTCGCCACGGCAGGCGCCATCCGCCCACCGCCCTTGCGCAGCTTCCACACCGCCAGCCCCATCTGCCACACGATGAAGGCCGCCACCAGGCTGAACAGCGTGCCGGCGATCGGCCGGTGCGCCATCTCCACGAAGCTGCCGCGCGTGAGCAGCATGGCGCGGCGGAAGTTCTCTTCCAGCATCGGGCCCAGGATGAAGCCCAGCATCAGCGGCGCGGCGTCCAGGCCCAGGCGCATGAACATGTAGCCCATGGCGCCGAAGGCGGCCGTGACGAAGATGTCGTCGACGTTGTTGTTCACGCT
This sequence comes from Pseudorhodoferax sp. Leaf265, assembly GCF_001422365.1. Taxonomy (GTDB): domain Bacteria; phylum Pseudomonadota; class Gammaproteobacteria; order Burkholderiales; family Burkholderiaceae_C; genus Pseudorhodoferax. Next base: position 414,476 of record NZ_LMMT01000001.1, read on the forward strand.
GAACGAGCCGATGCAGCAGAAGAACAGGATGGCCGGGAACAGCACGCTGTACGGGATCTTGAACAGCGTAAGCCACCAGCGCACCAGCGGCACGTTCAGGATCAGCAGGAAGCAGTTGCCCACCCACATGCTGGCCACCAGGCCCCAGAACAGGTCCGGGTGCTCGGGGATGAGGTTGGGGCCGGGCGTCACGCCCTTGATCATGAAGGCGCCCATCATCAGCGCCATCACCGCGTTCTCGGGAATGCCGATGCTCATGAGCGGGATGAAGCTGGTGCGCGCGGCCGATTCGTCGGCAGCGGCCTGGCCGGCCACGCCCTCGATGGCGCCCTCGCCGATCTCGTGCTTGTACTTGCTGACCTTCTTGTCCACGGCATAGGCCGCGAACTGGGCGATCACCGGGCCGCCGCCGGGCAGGATGCCCAGGAAGGAGCCCAGCACGCTGCCGCGCAGCGCGCTCGGGATGATGCGCTTGAACTCGGGCCAGGTCGGGATCAGCTTGATGGCGCCGTTGAAGGGCGTGCGCTCTTCCTTGGCATCCAGGTTCTTGGTGATCTCGGCGATGCCGAAACAGCCCAGCGCGATGCTGACCAGGCCGATGCCGTCGGCCAGGAAGGGCATGTCCATCGTGAAGCGGGCCACGCCGCTGTTCACGTCGGTGCCGATCTGGCCCAGCAGCACGCCGACCATGCACATGGCCAGGCCGTTGAGCAGGCTGCCCGTGGTCACGAAGCTCACGCACACGAAGCCCACCATCATCAATGCGCAGTAGTCGGCCGGGCCGAACAGGAAGGCCACCTGGCTCAGCGTGGGCGCCAGGAAGGCCAGCACCACGATGGAGATGGTGCCGCCGATGAAGCTGGAGAAGCCCGCCGTGAACAGCGCCAGCCCGGTCTTGCCCTTGAGCGTCATCGCGTAGCCGTCGATGCAGGCCACGATGGAGCTCGCATGCGGGATCTTCATCGTGATCGCGCTCACGCTGTCGCCGTACTGCGCCCCGTAGTAGATGCCGGCCAGCATGATCAGCGAGCCGTCCAGCGGCATCGAGTAGGTCAGCGGCAGCAAGAGGCTGATGGTGGCCAGCGGGCCCAGGCCCGGCAGCAGGCCGACCATGGTGCCCACGGTGCAGCCGAGGGCACAGTACATGAGGTTGTCCAGCGTCAGCGCGTGGCCGAAACCGAACATGAGGTTGTGGATGACGTCCATGGCAATGACCTCAGATCAGCGGCAACGAGAGGCCGAGCAGCTTCTGGAACGCGAAGGCCACGATGATCAGGCCGATGCTGATCTTGATGTTGCGCGACACCGAGTAGGTGGTCGCGGCCTTGCCCGAGATGAACACCATGGCGACGATGCCGGCCAGCATGTTCACGTACAGCGAGAGCAACGCGAACACGCACAGCGAGACCAGCAGCAGGCCGATGTTCTTGATGTTCAGGTCCAGCGGCTCACGCGCCGTGAAGCGCGAGCGCACGATGATCATCAAGGCGATGGTCAGCAGGATGCCGCTGACGATCAGCGGGAAGAGGCCGGGGCCGGCCCGCCCGAGGGAGCCGGTCTGGTATTGCAGCGAAAAGCCGCCGAACACCAGGGCGATCAAGGCCAGGAACAGCCCTCTCGCGAGATTGCGGTCGATCATCATGAACTTCCGATGGGTTTGTCTCCACGCCCGCGCGGCCGGAAAACGGCTGCGCTGGCGCCTGTGGGCCGCGCAGGCGGGAACCTGCTGGCCGTGGCCGAATTTTTGGCCGCGCACCGGCAGGCCGCCCCATCGGCTACCACGTACGACAGCTTCGTGACAGCTTGGCGCGCGTGGCGCCTCAGTGGTCCGCGCGCGGCAGCCGCACGCGCACGCACAGGCCGCGGCCGGACGGCCCGGCCAGCAGTGCGGCATCGCCAGCGTGCAGCTGCGCGATGTGCTGCACGATGGGCAGGCCCAGGCCGGTGCCGGGCCCGCTGGCCGAGCGGCCGCGGTGGAAGCGGTCCCAGGCGCGGGCCTGGTCGGCGGCGTCCATGCCGGGGCCGTCATCCTCCACGTCCAGCAGCACGTGGCCGCCCTCGGTGCGCGTGCGCACCGTCACCTGCGCGCCGCGCCCGGCATGCTGCTGTGCGTTGTGCACGAGGTTGGCCAGCAATTCGCGCAGCAGCCAAGCCTCGCCCTGCACTGCGGCCGGCTGCAGGTCGAAGCCCAGGTCCTGTCCTGCGGCCAGGGCCGGCCGCACCCAGTCGGCGGCGGCCTCGGTTACGAGCTGGGCCAGGTCGATGCGCGCGGCATCGCGGCGCTGCAGCACCGCGCCCTCGGCACGCGCCAGCGTCAGCAACTGGTGCGACAGGTGTGCGCTGCGCTCGGCCGCCGCATGCAGGCGTTGCAGCCGCGCATGCAGTTCCGGCGGGTGCGGCTGCGCCAGCGCCTGGGCCGATTCGGACAGCAGCACCGCCAGCGGCGTGCGCAGCTGGTGCGAGGCATCGTCCAGGAAGCTGCGCTGCGCACCGACCGCCTGGCGCAGCCGTCCAAACAACTCGTTGATGGCCGCGACGAGAAAGCCCACCTCGCGCGGCAGCTGCTGCAGCGGCAGCGGGTCCAGCTGCTGCAGCGAGCGCCGCTCCAGCTCCTGCGGTGCCTGCTGCAACGGCCGCAGGCCACGCCCTACCGCGACACGGGCCAGCAGCGCCAGGCACAGGGCCAGCAGCAGGCTCACGCCGGCCGCGGCCAGCCCCACGGCGCGCGCCGCGGCATCGCGCTTGCCCAGCGACTCGGCCACGAGGATGGGGCAGGTCTGGGCGCCGCAGGCCGCGCCATGGGCGACGATGCGCATGGCCTGGCCGCGCAGCGCGCCGTCGAAGAAGCGCCAGTCGCCGCGCGCCAGGCGCGGGTCCAGCGCCAGCAGCGCGCGCTCGCCGCCCAGCGGGCGACCCTGCGCATCGCCCACCGCGAACACCACCTCGTCGACGAGGTCGGCGCGCAGCGCATGCGCGGTCTGCGCGCTGAGCGGCAAGACGGCCTGGCCTTCGCGCTCTTCGAGGATCTGCGCCAGCGCCACCGTGGTGTCGGTCAGCGCGCGGTCCAGGCTGTCCATGGCCGGCTGCACCGCCAGCAGGTACAGCACGGCCGTGGCCAGCGGCACCAGCACCACGAGCGGCGCCAGCAGCCAGACCAGCAGCGTGCGCCGCAGGCTGGCAGCGCGTGGCTCAGTCGCCATCGGCGGCTTCGAGCAGATAGCCCAGGCCGCGCACCGTGCGCAGTCGCACGCCGCCCGGTTCGATCTTGGCGCGCAGCCGCGACACCTGCAGTTCCAGCGCGTTGTCGGACGTTCCCGCGGCCCAGCCTGGCACCAGGGCCATGAGCTGCTCGCGCGCAACGATCTGGCCGGCCCGCGTCATCAGGTACTGCAGCAACGTGGACTCGCGGGCACTGAGTGGCAGCGGCTGCTCGCCGATGGCCGCGCGCATGCCCTGCGGGTCGAAGCGCAGCGCCGCCAGCGCGAGCCGGCCTTCGCGCCGGTTCTCGTGCCGGCGTACCAGCGCGCGCAGCCGGGCCACGAGTTCGGCCGGCGCGAAAGGCTTGCACATGTAGTCGTCGGCGCCAGCCTCCAGGCCGGCCACGCGGTCGTCCACGCTGTCCCGCGCGGTCAGCACCAGCACCGGCTGCAGCCAGCCGCTCTCGCGCACGCGGCGCAGCGTCTCCAGGCCATCGATGCCGGGCAGGCCCAGGTCGAGCACCAGCAGGTCGTAGGCATCCTGCGCCAGCGAGCGCGGCACGGGCTCGCCACGCGCGCTCACATCCACGCGCCAGCCCTGTGCCTGCAGCGCACCGGCGACCGAGGTGGCCAGGGCTTCGTCGTCTTCAACGAGCAGGATGTGCATGGGGCTAAGGGGGGGTGCGCAGGCGCCGCATTGTGCCCGCGGCCACTGGCCAGGGCGCCGCTGGCCTCATGCAGAATCCCCCGCCATGCAACTGCCTCCCCCGTCGGACGAACCCGAGTCCGGCAGCTTCGAAGGCTACTTCCGCGACCCGGCACTTGCCGCCGAATCGGCCCTGGGCTTCGCCCTGGAACAGCGGCTGCCGGTGCTGGACGCCCTGCGTGGCCTGTTCTCGGGCAGCGCCGCCGCGGCACGGCTGCGCGTGTGGGCCTTCCTCGAAATCGCCAGCCTCCCCCGGGGCCGGCTGCAGCGCGACGAACTCCAGCAGCTGTTCCACGCGCTGCGGCCCGAAGCGCTGGAGCTGGTGCTCAAGCGCCTGCGCGACGTCGGCCTGCTGGCCTGGAACGCCACGACGCAGGACTACGAACTGCCGGCCCTGGCCCAGCAGGTCCAGGCCGTGCTCGCCCCCCTCGCACGCACGGCGAGCGACGACGACGAGATGGCCGCCCTGCTGGCCCAGGTCGCCGGCGCCCAGGCGCTGGGCCTGTCCGACGCGGGCCAGATCAAGCACCTGCACGCGCAACTGGCGCGGCTGCACGACCAGTTCGCCGACGCCATCGCCAGCGGCTCCGAGGTGCAGCTGCGCGCAGCCCAGCCCCGCTTCGAGCGCGCGCTGAAACTGGTCGACCGCGCTGGCGAGGCGCTCACGGCACTGATCCGCAGCGAGCACGGCGACCCACGGCTGGAACGCGAGGCGCGTGCGCTAGGCCACAGCCAGGCCAGGCTGCTGTCCATGGCCAGCCAGTTCACACGTGCGCTGCAGCAGGCCGACCGCCAGCGCGTGACGCTGGGCAGCACCGGCATCACGAGTTCGGACGTGCGGCACTGGCTGCAGTCGCAGGCTGCGCTGCACAGCCTGGCGGACGGCGCCCTCGCCACCGGCGTGCGGCCGGTGTTCGTCAGCGCCCAGGAACTCGTGGACGTGGCCGAGGGCGAGTTCGAACGCGACCGGCCCGACCCGCTGCGCGCCCAGCGTCTGCCGCCGCCGGCCGAGGCCGCGGCCGGTCTGCTGGAGACACTGCGCATGCCCGAAGAACTCGGCGCGCTGATCGCGCAGCTCACGGCATGGAGCACCGAACCCGCGCCGCAACCCCTGACCGCCGCCGTGCTGGGCGGCCGCTTCGCCCAGGCCGCCTACCGCATGCAGCTGCTGCCCTTGCTGGGCGATGCCCAGGCCCGCACGCTGAACGGCCAGACCGGCGACCTCGCCCGCACCGCCTGGCATGCCGAACTGCAGCCGCAGGTGCAACCGGTCGACGATGCCCATGTCGCCGCCATCAGCGCTGGCCAACTCATTCCCGACGCCCCCACTCCATGAGCACCCCCCTGGACGACGCTGCCCTGCTCGCGGCCGAATTGCTGGCCCGCCGCTGGTTGCCGCGCCAACACCCGCGCGTGCGCCGCGCGCTGATCGATGCCGAACTCTGGCAAGCCACGCAGCAGCGCCTGGCCGAGGTCGGCCTGCGCCTGGTGGACAACATCCATGCCGACCACGTGGCCGTGGCGCTGCTGCGCAGTGCAGAGACCGCGGTGTTCGGCGAGGCCGGCCTGGCGGCCAACAACAACCTGGAGCTGCCGCGCGACGCGCAGTCGCTGCTGGTGGTGCTGTGGGCCTTGATCGTGCTGCCCAAGCGCGAGCGCCAGGCCGCCCGCGCCGCCAGCGCAGCGGGCGACGAGCAGGCCGAGATGTTCCGCACCGAACGCCCGCTGCCCAGCGCTGCGGTCGCCAGCCCGCTGGTGGCCTACAAGACCCTGCTGGCCGACTTCGGCAACCAGCTCGGCAAGAAGACCCGGCTGGACGCCAACCTCAAGCGGCTGGAGACGCACGGCTTCATCCATCGGCGTGGCGACGACATCGCCGAAGGCCCGCTGCTGGACCTGCTGCTGGACTACGACCAGCTGGCCCAGCGCATCCTGGATGGCGCGCTCGGCGACGTGCTGGCGCGCACACGGGCCCAGGCCGAGGCCGCGCCATCTGCCGGGGAGGCCGCCTGATGTTCCACTTGCAAAGCCTGGAACTGCTGCAGTGGGACTACTGCCAGCGGCTCACGCTGCCGCTGGACGGCGCCATCATCACCGTGGCCGGCCCCAACGGCTCGGGCAAGACCACGCTGCTGGACGCCATGCGCACGCTGCTGGGCCTGGACTGCTCGGGCGGCCGCAGCTACAAGACCTATGCGCGCCATGCGAACGCCGACACCACCTGGCTGCGCGCCACGGTGGAGAACCGGCCGCGCGGCCGCCAGGCCGGGAGCCGGCCGTTCGCGCGCAACCTGCTCTACGCCGACCAGGTCACGCTGGCCTGCCGCATCGAACGCAACGGCGGCGACTGGCAACGCCGCTACCTGATGACCGATGGCGATGTGCCCATCGAGACGCTGGTCGACGCACCGGCCAAGGACTGGCTCGGCCTGGAACACTGGCGCCGCCGGCTCGAAGGCGCGGGCCTGTCGCGCGCCATTGCGCGTGTGCTGGCGCTGGAGCAGGGCCAGACCGACCGGCTATGCGAGTACTCGCCCAAGGAGTTGCTGCGCCTGGTGTTCGACGTGTTCGGCGACCAGGAGGTGCTGGACCGCTACGAGGAGGCACGCCAGCACCAGCGCGAGCTGACGGCCGAGGTCGAGACGGCCGAACGCGAGCTTGCGCATGGCCAGGCCCAGCTGGCCCAGCTGGACGCGCGCGTGAACCTGTACCGCCAGCACCAGGCCAAGCTGCGCGAGCGCGAACTGCTGGCCACCGAGGTCATGCCGGTGCTGGCCTGGCACGAGGAGCGGCTGGAGACCGCCACCAGGCTGCGGGAACTGCACCGCCAGCGCGTGCACCACGCGGCCGAGACGCGCCGGCGCGGCGAGATCCAGCGCCAGCTGCTGCAGTTGGTGGAAAAGCAGCGCGAAGCCACCGAGCAGGTGCGCCTGCGCGAGGCCGCCAAGACCGCCGCCCAGGCCGCGCAGCAGCAGGCCCGCGATGCCGAGCGGCCGGTGGAAGCCCTGGTGCAGCAGGCCGACGAACTGCAGGCCCTGGCGGCCGTGGAGAGCGACGCCGCGCAGCTGGCCGAGCGCGTGCGCGCGCTGGAGGAACGCAAGGCCGCCCTCGCCGACCAATGGCACGAACTGAGCGGCCAGCGCCGCGCTGCGCAGGCGGCGCTGGAGCGGCTGCAAGGCCAGCACCAGGCGCCGCCGCCGGCCGAGGTGCAGCGCTTCCTGCGGGTGCTGCGGCAGGAGAACATCGGCCACCACGTGATGGCCGACGTGGTCGAGATCAGCGACGAGCGCTGGCGCGCCGCCGCCGAAGGCGTGCTGCGCAGCGCGCGCTGGGTCGTGGTGCTGGCACAGGCCGGCGACGCGCCACGCGCCATGGCGCTGGCCGAGCGCGAGCGCTACCGCCACTACCTGGTGGCCGAGTCCGCCGCGGCACCCCGGGATGCACCGTCGCACAGCCTGCTGGCCGTGCTGCGCTTCTCGGCACCTGCGCCGGTGTGGCTGCTCAAGCAGCTGGCGCAGATCCGCCGTGTGGACGACACGCAGGCCGGCCTGCAGCAGGGCGGTGAGTGGATCACGCCGCAGGCCTACTGGCGCGACGGCCGCGGCGGCCGCAGCGTCTGGGTCGACCCCGGCGAACACCAGTTCGGCGCCGCAGCGCTGGCCTCCCAGCGCGACTCCATCGAACGCCGGCTGGCGCAGATCGACACCGGCATGCTGCCCGTCGCCAGGGAGCAGACCGAGGTGCAGCGCCAGCTCGACGCCGCGCTGCAGGCCAGCCGCGGCCACCGCGCGGCCGAGGAACTGGTCCGCCGCGGCGAGGCCTTCGCCCAGGCCCGCCAGCAGCTGCCGGCACTCAAGCAGGCCCGCATCGAAGCCGGCACGCGCTGGCAGCAGGCCGACCTTGCGCATACGCAGGCGGTGCTGGGCCAGCAGCAGGCCCAGACCCAGTACCAGAGCCTGCAGCGCCAGCTGGCGGCGAGCGAGGGCGAGGCCCAGCGCCACGCGCGCGAATGGGGCGAGCGCTTCACGGCCCAGCGCGAGCGCGCCGACCGCTCGCGCGCGGACAAGCAGCGCTTTCCGGCGCGCTGGATCGCGCCCGCCACCCTGGCCGCGTTGCGCGAGCGCTATGGCAACGCCACCCAGGCCAGGCTGCGCACCAGCGCCATCGAGAAGGAACTCGCCGAAGGCCAGTGGGAGCTCGATGCCAGCGTCGAGGAGCGCCAGCAACTCATGCAGGCCACGGTCGGCACCCAGCAGCAGCAACTGGCCGAGCGCAAGGCCAGCAATGCCATGGCCGGCGTGGCCGTGGACAACGCCCGCGCGCGCTACATCGATGTGCTGCGCACCACCGTGCGCCGCTACCGCAAGAACATCGTCGAACTGGGCCTCCTGGCCGGCGTGGAGGTCAACGCCGAGCTGCCGCACCTGGACAACGACGACACCGTGCTGCGCCAGGCCGAACTCAAGGTCGGCTTCAACTTCGACGGCAAGGGCCAGATCGGCCTGAACGACGGCGAGGCCTCGGGCGGCCAGCAGGTCATCAAGTCGCTGATCCTGCTGGTCGGCCTGCTCAAGGACGAGGAGATGCCAGGCGGCTTCGTGTTCATCGACGAGCCCTTCGCGCACCTGGACGTGCGCAACATCCAGCTGGTCGGCCATTTCCTCAAGTCCACGCGTGCGCAGTACGTGCTGACCACGCCGATCACGCACAACGTGGAGGTGTTCGAACCGGCCGACATCACGCTGGTCACGTCCAAGAAGCCGCGCGAGGCGCGCTGGGCGCCGCCCATCGGCGTGCTGCAGCGGCGTGCGCCGGCCACGGCCTGATGGACTGGACCGACACCGCCCGCGGCCGCGAACGGCGCGAACGCCAGGCCCAGCTGGCGGTGCCGGATCGGCTGCCACTGCTGGCGCCTGAGCAGCGCGCGTTGCTGCGCCGCTGGGCCGCCAAGGACAGCCCCGAACGCCGACGCACCACGCTGCTCGCGGCCATCCGCGGCGAGCGCATCGAAGATGCCGAAGCCCTGTGCGAACTGCTGCTGCGCGAGGGCTGGATCGCGCGGCGCGAACAGCTGGTCGGCGGGCGCTGGCAATGGGAGACCCTGGTCTGGCGCGACCTGCCGCGGCTGCAGGCCTTGCTGGACGTCTCCAGCCCGCGCCAGCGCAAGGACCAGCGCGCGCTGCAGTTGGCCCAGGCCCAGGACTGGCTGCAGGCCCGCAGCGACGCTGCCAATGCCGACGCGCTGGACCCGGACCTGCTGGACGAACTGGCGGCCGCGCTGGCCCAACTGGTGCAGGACACCGCCCTGCGCCCGGATCTGCTGGCCACACGGCTGGCCTTGCTGCAGGCCATCGCCGCCTGGCACGACGACGCAGCCCAGGGCACGCGCCGCGACTTCGCACTGCGCGCGGGCGGTGGCACCAAGGCCCTGACGCACGCCGACTGGCGCTGGTTGGAGGGCCAGTTCGACCTGGAGCGCCGGCGCATCGCGCGCTTCGCGCCCATGCTCTGGCTGGCCGGCGCGCTGCGGCTGCAGTGGCAGGCGCATGCGGTGGACCTGGCCCCGCTGCGCTGCCTGGGCCTGCCGCTGGCCGACGTGCTGCGCACCGACGCCACCAGCGCACCGGTGCGCTGGTGGCTGATCGAGAACCGCGCCAGCTTCGAACGCCAGGCCCAGCTGCGCCGGCCCGGCCTGGCCCTGGCCTGGCTGCCCGGGCGGCCCTCCGCGGCCTGGCTGCAGGCCATGGACCGGCTGCTCGCGCTGGCGCCCGCACCGGCCTGGATCAGCGCCGACATCGACCCCGCCGGCGTGGACATCGCCTGCACCGCCGGCGCACTGTGGGACGCCCGTGGACTGGACTGGGCGCCGCACGAGATGGATCCCAGCCAGCTGCTGGCCACAGTCCAGCACTGGCCGCTGAACGCGCACGACCACCAGCTGCTGGACCGCCTGGCACAACGTGCTGCCATGCCCGCGGCGCTGCGTGCGCTGTGCGACAGCATGCGGCAGGCCGGCCGCAAGGCCGAGCAGGAAGCCTGGCTCTGAGCATGGCTGCGCTGCCCCCGCCGCTGCGCCATCTGGTGGTGGTTCTGGGCGACCAGCTCGACCGCCACTCGCCCGCCTTCGACGCCTTCGACCCCACGCAGGACCGGGTCTGGATGGCCGAGGTGGCCGAAGAGTCCACCCAGGTCTGGAGCGGCCAGCCACGCATCGCCATGTTCCTGGCCGCCATGCGCCACTTCGCCGACGCGCTGCGCGGCGAGGGCTTTCCCGTGGACTACCGCCGGCTGGACGACCCCGGCAACCGCGGCACGCTGGCCAACGAACTGGGCGCAACGCTGGCGCGGCTGCGCCCCGCCGCCGTGGTGCTGGTGCAGCCCGGCGAGTGGCGCGTGCGTGAGGCGCTGCGCGCCGTGGCCACCGGTGCCGGCGTGCCGCTGGACGAGCGTGAGGACCGGCACTTCCTGTGCTCACTGGCCGCCTTCCAGCGCTACGCCCAGGGCCGCAGCGGGCTGGTGATGGAGCACTTCTACCGCGCCATGCGCCGGCGCCACCGCGTGCTCATGGACGGCGACGCACCGGCCGGCGGCGCCTGGAACTTCGACGCCGACAACCGCGCCGCGTTCGGCCGCAACGGCCCTGGCTTCCTGCCGCCACCTGCGAACTTTCCGCCAGACGCCACCACGCAGGAGGTCATCGCGCTCGTGCGCACGCGCTTCGCCGGCCACCCGGGCCGGCTCGACGCTTTCGCATGGCCCGTCACGCGCACGCAGGCCCTGCAGGCGCTCGACGCCTTCGTCGCCGAGCGGCTGCCCTTGTTCGGCCACTGGCAGGACGCCATGTGGGGCGGCGAGCCCTGGCTCTACCACGCGCAGCTGAGTGCGGCGCTGAACCTCAAGCTGCTCGACCCACGGGAGGTGATCGCGCGTGCCGAAGCGGCGTACCGCGCCGGCGACGTGCCGATCGCCTGCGCCGAGGGCTTCATCCGCCAGATCCTGGGCTGGCGCGAGTACGTGCGCGGCATCTACTGGCGCGAGATGCCCACGTATTTGGAGCGCAACGCACTGGGCGCGCATGCGGACCTGCCGCCCTGGTACTGGACTGGCGAGACCGACCGCGCCTGCCTGCGCGACACCATTACCCAGACGCTGGACCTGGGCTATGCCCACCACATCCAGCGGCTGATGGTCACCGGCCTGTACGCGCTGCTGCTGGGTGTGGAGCCCCGGCAGGTCCACGCCTGGTACCTGGCGGTCTATGTGGATGCGGTGGAATGGGTGGAACTGCCCAACACGCTGGGCATGAGCCAGTTCGCCGATGACGGCCTCCTGGGCAGCAAGCCCTATGTGGCCAGCGGTCAGTACATCGCGCGCATGAGCGACCACTGCCGGCACTGCCGCTTCCGGCCCGCCGAACGCACCGGCGAGACCGCCTGCCCGTTCACCACGCTGTACTGGGATTTCCTGGCACGCCACGCGGAGCGCTTCGCCACGCACCCGCGCCTGCACGCCCAGGTGCAGGACCAGGCACGGCTGCCCGACGCCGAACGCGCGGCGATCGCGTTGCGGGCCGACGCCATCCGGCGTGGCCAGGCATGAACCGGTTGCACCTGTGCGCCCCGGCCAAATGGGGCGCCACATGGCTGCATCGCCCTGTAACATCCCACGTGGCCCAACGACAACACCTTGCCGACATGTCTGATGCGCTGCAACGCCGCAGCGCCGCCCCATGATCGAAACGCTGCCGCCCGCCCCTGCCTCCGCCCCCGCTACGGACCCGGCCGTGGTGCAGCGCCGTCACTACGTCACGCTGCTGTTCTCCGACCTGTCGCGCTCGACCGAACTGGCCGGTGCCATGGAGGCCGAGCAGTATGCCGCGCTGCTGTCCATGCTGCGCATCGCCTACCAGGAGACCGTGCCGCGCTGGGGCGGCAGCATCGTGCGCGTGCAGGGCGACGGCCTGCTGGCCATGTTCGGCCACCCGGTGCCGCACGAGGAAGCCGGACGCCGCGCGGTCGAGGCCGCGCTGGCGCTGCACCGCGCCGTCGGCCGGCTGGCACCGCGGCTGCCGGCGGGTTTCGCGCTGCAGCTGCACACCGGCATCCACGCCGGCCTGGTGCTGATCGGCGATGGCGACATCGAGCGCGGCCGCTTCGAACTCATGGGCACGGTGCCCAACATCGCGGCCCGCCTGTCGGACGCCGCCGGCCCGCACGAGATCGTGGTCAGCGACGAGACGCTGGGCCCGGCGCGCCGCTTCTTCGGTGCCGGCGCGCCCAGCATGCTGATGGTCAAGGGCCGCGACGCGCCGATCCTGGTCTACCGCATTGGCACCCAGTCCGAGACCCTGGCCGGCGTGCAGGCGCGCAGCCGCAAGCAGGCGCCGCTGGTGGGCCGGCAGGCCGAGTTCGAACGCTTGGCCCGCGCGCTGGACGCGGCCTGCGCCGGTGCCCCGGCCGGTGTCGAGGTGGCTGGCCCGCCCGGCATCGGCAAGACGCGGCTGGTCGAGGAGTTCCTGCACCACGCCCACCAGCGGGACTGCCGCGTGCTGCGCGGCAGCTGCGACAGCGGCCTGGGCGCCGCGCCGCTGCAGCCGTTCCGCCAGATGATGCAATCGCTCGGCACGGCCGAGCTGCCGGCGCGGCCGCATGCCTTCGCGGCCGCCTTCGTGCGGCTGGCGGCCGAGCAGCCGCTGGTGCTGTTCATCGACGACTGGCAGTGGGCCGACGACGCCTCGCACCAGGTGCTGGCCGGCATCCAGCGCCAGGCCGGACTGCGCCTGCTGGTGGTGCTGACGCGGCGCGTGGTCGGCAGCGCGGCCGCGCCGGCCACGCCGGGCTTCGACGCCTTCACGCTGGCGCCGCTCGGCCAGGCCACGGCCGCCGAGGCCGTGGCCGCCTACCTGCCCGGCGCCGACCCCTTCGTGGTGGCGCAGATCTGTGCCCGTGCCGGCGGCAACCCGCTGTTCATCGAGGAGCTGTGCCATTCCGCCGCCCATGGCGACAGCGGCCGGCTGGCGCCGCCGCCCAGCCCGGCCGGCTGGATCAACCAGCTCATCGAATCGCGCGTGCACGGCCTGGCCGCGCCGCTGGTGGACATGCTGCGCACCGCGGCCGTGATCGGCAACACCGTGCCGGCCTGGCTCCTCGCGCGCATCACCGGCCATGCGCCCGACAGCCCGCTGCTGCGCGAGCTGGCCGAGCAGGACTTCCTGTTCCCGGGCGAGCACGCCGGCACGCTGCGCTTCAAGCATGGCGTCACGCGCGACGTGGTGTACGCCTCGGTCGGCCTGCTGCAGCGCCAGTGGCTGCACCTGCGCATCGCCGTGGCGCTCATGCGGCAGGCCCAGGGCGGCGGCGACGAGGACGCCGAGGCCCTGGCCCTGCACTTCGGCGCCGGTGGCGATCCGGCGCTGGAGGCGCACTATGCCGAGCTGGCCGGCGACCGCGCGCTGGCCGTCTCGGCGCTGGACCGCGCGCGCGCCCACTTCCACGCCGCGCTGGCCGCGCTGGAGCGCGGCGAGCTGGCGGGCGAGCGCGCGCTGCGCTGGGTCGACATCGTCGAGCGGCTCGCCATGGTCTGCATGTTCGAACCCGAGCGCGGCCAGATCGCGCTGGCCGAGCGCGCCGTGCTGCTGGCCCAGCGCCATGGCGACCTCGGGCGCGTGGCGCGCGCCCGCCATTGGCTGGGCTGCGTGCACTACGCGCTGGGCGAGCCGCGCCTGGCCATCCGCCACGGCGAACAGGCCCTGCGCGAGGCCGAGGCCGCTGGCGACGCGCCGCTGGCCACCCAGGTCGTGGCCTCGCTGGGCGAGGCCCACACCGCGGCCGGGCGCTACCAGCGCGCCGCCCGGCTGCTGGACCGCGCCATCGAGGTCAAGCGCAGCCACCGCAGCGGCCGGCGCACCAACGTGGGCCTGGCCTACTCGCTGGTCTGCCGCGGCGTGGTGCTGGGCGATCAGGGGCGCTTCGGCGCTGCGGCCGAATGCTTCGACCAGGCGCAGGAGTGCATCGTGGGGCTCACGCACCAGATCGGCACCAGCATCGAAGGCTGGCGCGCGGCCGTGCTGCTGTGGCAGGGCCGCTGGGAGGCCGCGCACCAGGCCGCCGCCGCCTCCGCCCGCATCGCCGAGCTCACGCGCTCGCTGTGGCAGCTGTCGGTGGCGCGCGCCATCGGCGGCTATGCCGACTGGATGCTGCGGCGCGACCCGGCCGCCATCGACGGCCTGGTGGCCGTGACCGACTGGGTGCTGCCGCGCGACAGCGGCCTGTTCCGCTCGCTCAACCACGGCTGGCTGGCCGAGGGCCTGCAGCAACTGGGCCGCCCGGACGAGGCGCGCCGGCACGCGCTGCTGGCCCTGCAGCGCGGCCGCCGCGAAGACCGCATCGGCCTGGCCATGGCGGCGCGCGCGATGGCGCGCGCGGCCCATGCGAACGGCCAGCACGCCGCCGCGCAGCGCCAGCTGGCCTTCGCCTACCGCGTGGCCCAGGCGCGCGGCTCGGCGCACGAGCGCGCGGTGACGCAGTTGGCCGAGGCCGAGCTGGCCGCCGCCAGCGGGCACGGTAGCCGCGCGCGCGCGCTGCTGGACCAGGCCGAGGCGGCGTTCGACACCATGGAGATGGGCTGGTATCTGGAACAGGCGCAGCGGCTGCGCGCGCAGCTCTGAACTGCACGCGGACCGCCGCAGCGACAGGCCGCGCTGCAGGCGTCTTCAGGCCGCGGCGACCGGCACCGCCGCCTTGGGCGTGAGGATCAGCAGCACCGGCGAGCCCGTCGGCCGCAGCGTGCCGGCCTGCAGCAGCGCGCAAGCCATGGCCAGCATCACGCCCACGCCCATGCGCGAGCCCGGGCAGGCGTGCAGGCCCCAGCGGTCGCTGCCGGGCGCGAAGTAGTCGCCGCCGAACAGCAGCGCATCGCGCCGCGCCTGCTCCTCGGGCGGCAGGCTCTCGATCGCCGAGGCCAGGCCCAGCACCACGGTGGCGTCGGGGTCGGGCCGGTTGCCCACCACGGGGCGGCGCCAGACCATGGGCGGTACGGGCTCGGCCTGCATGGTGTCCAGCATGGGCCGCCACAGCGCCGCGCGCGCCGTGTCCAGCAGCCCCTCCCCGGCCAGCGCGCGCTCGGCCAGGTCCTGCTGCAGCGACCACAGCCGGCCGTCCTCGATCCAGTTCTTCATGACCGTCAGGAAGTTGCCATGGACTGTGGGCGCGAAGCCCAGCAGCAGCCCGGTGATCTCGCGCTCCAGCAGGTCCGGGCCATGGGCATCGCCCAGCGCGGCCAGCCCAGGCCGCAAGGCCGCCACCAGGCCGGGCGAGGCGCCGCCGGCCAACTGGTCCTTCACGGCCTGCAGCACCATGGGCCCGTGCAGCTCGCCTTCGGCCGTCACGTTCACCTGCGGGTGGGCGCCGAACACCATGCGCGAGGGACCGATGATGTGGCCCGGGCAGCGTGGCTTGCCCTGCGGATCGGGCGTGGGGCTGCGCCCGCCGATGACCATGTTCTGGCCATCGGGCAGGCCGAACCAGAGCTTGGACAGCGCGCCGACCACCTGCTCGGAAAAGCCCATCAGGTCGATCGCCACGCGCACGCGGCCGTCAGGGTGGCGCAGTGCGAAGGCCCCGCTGGAGGCGCGCACCGTTTCGGCGAGCACGGCCTGCGCCACGGCGCTGGCGGCGGCGAAGGCCTGCGCTTCGCCGATGCTGGCCACTGCCGCGTTGACCACCGGGCCGACTTCCTTGTGGCCGTCGGCCGGGTCCATGCCCAGGTGGTTCACGCCCAGCGAGGCCTGCATGCGTTCGCCAAAGCCCTGCACCGAAAAGTGCTTGCACCGCGCGTCCGCCAGCGCCGGGAACACCTTGCCAGCCGTGCCGAGCAGGCGGCCGTAGGGCGCGGCGTTCAGATCGCCACCATGCTGCTCGCGCACGGCACGCCAGGTGGCGCGGCCGTTGTCGCGGTCTTCGAGCCGGGTGCGCCATGCGTCGAGCGCGCTGGGCGGCACGGGCGCCGGCGCCAGCACGGGCTCGGGCGCGCTGCGAAAGTCCGACAGCCGCTCCAGTGCCGCCAGTGCGGGCACGAACAGGTACAGGCCCCATTGCAGTTCGACGAAGGCCTTGTCGCCCAGCTCGGCGCGCTGCGGCGTGCCGCAGGCGTCGACCCAGCGGAACACGCGCGGCTGGCCTGCGCGCGGTACGCCCAACAGCGGGTCGGACTGGGTGGAGCCCACGCCGGTGCTGTTGCCGCCGGCCAGCCAGCGCTGCACGGTCTCGTACTGCTCGGCGATGCTGGCGCAGTAGGCCATGAAGAGGATGCCGCGGTCGGCCTCGGGCGGTGCTTCCAGCGACGCCGGGCCGTAGCCCATGCCACGGCGCAGGATGCGCGGCAGGCCGGGCTGGCCGTCGCGCGGGTTGGCGCGCCGCACGTGCGAGGAGAACGGGCATTGCGCCTGGTCGGCACCGCGGTAGCGGAAGTCGTTGTTGCCGCCCGGGCCGCTGGCCACCAGCGGCTTGCCGTCCTGGCGCCGGCCCATCATGCGCTCGAGCAGGTCGGTGCGGCGCTGGGGGTCGCCTTCGGCGTAGCGCTCCAGCGCCTCGTGGAGGTGATCCAGCCGCTGGCGCAGCTTGCGCACGACGAGGAAGCTGCCGCGGTCCAGCAGGCCGTCGGCCTCGGCCGGGTACGGGCCATCGCCACGGTCGTTGGCGAAGCCCAGCACCAGTTCGCCGGGACGCACCTGGTGCTGGCGCGGATGGGGCGAACTGTCGGGCGCCGGATCGGGCGTGAGTTCGGCCGCGACCTCGGGCTGGCTGATGCCGTCGACGAAGCCGAAATGCTCGCGGCCGTCGGGGGCGGTGGTGCGGCTGCGCGTGGGCTCCACGGCCAGCACCGCCAGGCCCGTGCCCTGCCCCAGCACGCGCACCGCGCCCTGGATCAGGGGGTGCAGGCCATGGCCCTCGTCCGCGGTGTCGATGGTGCGCATCATGACGGCCACATGCACCACGCCGAGTTCGATGCGGTCCTCGCGCACCGGGTCCACGCCATGGCGCAGCGGGCGGTGCCAGTGGTCGGGGTGGTTGGCGCGCAGGTCGCCCAGCAGGCCGGCGCGCGGCTCCATGCCTTCGGCGAACTCCGCCGGCAGGCGGTCCAGCCGCTCCGGGTCGATGCGCAGCGCGCGCAGGCCGGCCATCGTGAAGCCGATGTGCAGCCGCACCTCGCCCTCGGCCGCCGCCGGCGCGGCGCAACGCGGTGCCAGCGTGGCCAGGTGTTCGGCGGCACGCTGCGGATCGGTCACGCGCAGCAGGACCAGCGCGCCGTGCGTGGCACGCAGGCCCTGGCCCAGCACGGCGGCCTGCAGCGCGTCCGGGTTCCAGGCCAGCCGGTCGGTGGGCGCCGGCTCGGGCAGCGGGCGGGCCAGCCAGGCCAGCTCGTCGGCGAACAGCTTCTTGACGAGCGGCGCCTGGGGGTGCTGGTTGAAGGCGTCCGTGGTCAGCGTGGATTGCAGGCCCTTGAGCGCCAGGTGCGCAAAGCGCAGCAGGATGTCGCCGTCGGCACCGGCCCACCAGCCGGTCAGGCGGTACAGGCCTTTGAGCGTGCGCAGGTGCAGCGGCAGCAGCCCTTCCAGGTCGCCGAGCATGCGCTCCAGGCCCTGGCGCGTGGCGCTCAGCGCGTCGGGCTCGGCGTGGGCGGCAATCGCCCGGTCGGCCTGCGCCGGATCGCCGCTCTCGCGCTGCAGGCGCTCCACGCTGGCCAGGTAACGCTGGTCGGCCAGCGTGGCCGGGCCGTCGGTGTAGAAGATGCCGGCGTCCTGCTCGGCGCTGCGCACCCAACGGCAATAGGTGTCGAAATCGCTGGTGCGCGAGCCGGGGTAGCCCTCGCAGTGGCACAGCAGCGCGTCCAGCAGCGGGCCGATGTCGCGGTAGATGACCCGCATGTAGGGCTCCCAGCCGCCGTCGAAGCTCACGTTCAGCGACAGATGCCAGGACTTGGAGCCGACCAGCGACGGCGGCACCAGCGCATAGCGGAAACCGCTGATCATGTTGAAGCGCCCGATCGGGTCGGGGAAGGCCGAGTCCCGCAGCTCGGACTCGCGCGCATTGCGGCGCGAGGAGTGCATCGCGTCCAGCAGGCGGCGCAGCCGCTCCAGGTAGCTGATGGGTTCGAAGCCCGGGGCCAGGCCCTCGCGGACACGGGCCTGCAAGGCAAGGTTGGTGATGCCAGCAAGTCCGCTGCCGCGCACGTGATTGCGCATAAGTTCTATCCCTGAAATTCGGGGCCTGTCAGGCCGGAGCGCCGAACTTATCAGGGCCTGGACGCTGCAAGCGATTGCCGGTCCGCAGATGTGATGAAAGGAGGACTTACGTGTCGCTCTGCAGCCGGCCGTACAGGGTGGCGCGCGAGATGCCCAGCAGCCGGGCTGCCGCCAGCTTGTTGCCACCGGTTTCGGCCATGGCCGCCGCGATGGCCAGCCCCTCCAGCTCGGCCACCTGGGTGGCCAGGGGCCGCAGCAGTGCGGCGTGGCCCTGGCCCTCGGGTGCGGGCGGCGGCGCCGCGGCGGCGATGGCTTCCACGCCGGTCTCGGCCAGCACGCGGCGCACCTCGGCCGCGTCCACGCGCTGGCTGTCGCTGCGCATGGCCAGCTGTTCGAGCACATTGCGCAGCTCGCGGATGTTGCCGCGCCAGTACTGGCCGGCCAGCAGCGCCAGCGCATCGGGCATCAGTTCGGGCGGGGCCTCACCGCTGCGGTGGGCCAGGTCTTCGCTGAGCGCTTCCACCAGCGCGGGGATGTCGCCGCGGCGTTCACGCAACGGCGGCAGCTTGAGCGGCAGCACGTTGAGCCGGTAGTACAGGTCTTCGCGGAAGCGCCCCTGGCGCACCAGCGCAGGCAGGTCGCGCGAGGTGGCGGCGATCACGCGCGCGTCGAAGGGCACCAGCCGGTTCGAGCCCAGCGGCTCGATCTCGCCTTCCTGCAGCGCGCGCAGCAGCTTGGCCTGCAGCGCGGCCGGCATGTCGCCGATCTCGTCCAGGAACAAGGTGCCGCCGTCGGCCAGCTTGAACTTGCCGTCGCGCCCACGCCGGTCGGCGCCGGTGAAGGCGCCGGGCGACACGCCGAAGAACTCCGCCTCCAGCAAGGTGTCGGGCACGGCGGCGATGTTCAGGCTCACGAAGGGCCCGCGCGCGCGCGCCGAGGCCAGGTGGATGGCATGGGCCAGCAGCTCCTTGCCGGTGCCGGTCTCGCCCAGCAGCAGCACCGGGCTGGACGACTGGGCCGCACGGCGCGCGTGGCGCTTGACCTCCAGCGCCGCCGGGCTGGCGCCGATGAAGCTGGCAAAGGTGTACTTGGCGCGGCGCTGGCCGCTGCCATCGGCGTGCAGCAGGGCACGGCTGCGCTGGCTGGCCAGTTCGCGGCGCGCGTCGTCCAGGTCGCGCTGCAGCAGCGCGAACTTCTCGATCAGCGGCTTGAGCGTGGTCTCGGGCTGGTCGAACAGCACGATGCCGATGGCGCCGATGGTCCGGCCGTCCTCCTCCCGCAGCGGGATGCGGCTGACCACGAAGGTGCCGGCCTTGTTGGTCAGCAGGTCCACCAGGATGGGCTCGCCGGTCTCCAGCACGCGGCGCATCTGGGTGTTGGGAATCACCTCCTCGACCGGATGGCCCTGGAACTCGTCGATGCTGGAAAAGCCCAGCGCCGGCAGGAAGCGCCGGTACCCCTCGTTGACCCAGACGATGGTGCCGGCCTTGTCGACCAGGAACATGCCCTGGCTCATGCTGGAGAACAGGTGGAACATGGAGCGCGCCGCCAGCGCCAGCATGCTGCTGGCGTCGGGCGGCAACGCGGATTCGGTGGCGGGCATCGGGGCATGGTAACGGTGCACGGCGGGCGGCCCGGCGCGCTGCGACGGTGCGCTGTCCGCCTACAAGCCGAGCCCCCTCGGCGGGAGCACAATCGGCTGCGATGGACAGAATTCGCATCGACAAGTGGCTGTGGGCAGCGCGCTTCTACAAGACGCGCACGCTCTCGGCGGACGAGGTGGAGCGCGGCCGCGTGCAGGTCAACGGCCACGACGTGAAGCCCGCACGCGAGGTCAAGGCCGGCGATACCGTTTCCGTGCGCCAGGGGCCGGTTCTGCGCTCCGTGCTTGTGCTCGGCGTCAGCGGCCAGCGTGGCCCCGCGCCGGTGGCACAGGCGCTCTACCAGGAAACACCCGAGAGCCTGCAGGCACGCACACAGCAGGCCGAGCAGCGCCGGTTGGCGCCCGAGCCGGCCCTGGCCCAGGAGAACGGCCGGCCCACCAAGCGTGAACGCCGCGATCTCGATGCCGCCACCGGCGGCTGGGGCGAGCGCTGGAGCGCTTCGGTGGATGGCTGACCCAAGGAGACCCCATGTGCCGCGTCCTCATCGCCGCCTGCGCCGCCCTGGCGCTGTTGACGGCCTGCCCCGACACCAAGGTGCCAAAGGATCCCACCAAGCTGCCCACGCCCAAGGCGCTGGAGCACGCCGGTTGAGTTCAGCCGCAGGCGACCTTGGTGATGCGGCTGCGGCTGTCCAGCGTCAGGTTGAGCCGCGCCGGGTTGAACTCCATGGTCACGGCCTGGCCGGGGCTGAGCCAGCGCACGATGCTGGCGCCCGAGCGCGCCCGCACGTCGCGTTCCAGCGCCGGGCCGAAGGACTGGCCGACAGCGAACTGCGCGGCAGCGGCATCGCAGTTCGCCGGCGGGGCCGGCGCACCGGGCGCACCGGACGGCCCGCCCAGGCCCGCGCATCCTGCCAATACCAGCACGGCCATCGCGGCCCCGCATTGCTTCATGCCTGTTTTCATGCGCCGCATGCTATGCCACGATCACGCGGCGCTGGAAACCCCTTACCACAGGCAAGTACACTCTTGCCGGCTGTTACGTCCTCTGTTCGGTGGATGACAAGCGGTTCTGGCATCCTTGATGCTTGCCCGCTCCCACAAGAACGCGAGCCATGCGCAGCGCCTCCGAGTTCCCACATGAAAAGCCGCTGGTGAAAACCACGATCTTCCCAGCCTCCCCGCCGAGCGAGCGCTCGCCGTGGCGCAGCGCCCGCGTGGCGTTCGTGCTGCACGCGCTGGCCATGGTCACTGTCCTCACCGCCATCACGGCGTTGATCGAGCGCGCTGCGCCCTGAATTCCTCACTGCATGTCTGACACCGGCCGACCTGGGCACCGCTACATCGAAGAACGCCTGGAACAACTCGAACGCAGCAACGAGGATCTGCTGGGCCTGGTCACGGCACTGACCGCGGTGACCACCGCGCTGGCCGCGACCCACCCGCAGCGCACCGTGCTGCACGAGGCCCTGGCACGCGCAGCGCCCGGCGTGCGCCAGGCCACGCAGCAGCATGGCATGAGCGAGCGCACACAGATGGTGCTGGAGGCATTCACCAATCTGCTTCACCAGACGCTGACCGAGCCGCAACCGGCCAGGCTGGACGAGGCCAAGCAGGTGATCCAGGCCTTCCTGCAGCACCCGCCTGGGGACGAACACCGGGATCATCCGGAGTCCTGATACCGCCTGCGCGGCCCGGGACTTGCTATTGCAGCTGTATGCGCGCCGAGCCCACCGTCATCCTCGAAGTCGATCGTCGCCTGGCACAGTTCATCCTGGCCAGCCGCCCTGCCGGTGCCGACGCGGGCAATGCGCAGGCGCTGGCACGATGGCGTGCCGCGCAGGAAGTGCGCAAGATCCTGCGGGACGCCTGCCCCTACGAGCCCGGCACGCAGGCCAGCCACGCCTGGTTCGTCGAGAAGTACGGCGATGCCGCCGGTGCCGTGATCGACCCCGACTGAGCTGGCACCCCACAAACACAAGGCCCCGCCCCGGCCGACCGGGTGCGGGGCCTGGTCGCGCCAGCGTGGCGCTCAGTTCTGCACGGGCACCAGGAACTCGCGGCTGACGTGGCTGCCCAGCTCGTTCACGCGGTCCAGGAACTGCGTGAGGAAGGCGTGCAGGCCGGTTGCCAGGATCTCGTCGATGCGGCCGAACTTGAGGTCGGCGCGCAGCTTGCCGGCACGGCGCAGCGTCTCGCTGGCGGGGTTGCCCGCCACCATCTCGAGGTTGGACAGCACCTCGTTCAAGCTGGCGTGCAGCGAGCGCGGCATGTCGGCGCGCAGGATCAGCAGTTCGGCCACGCGCTCGGGCGTGATCACGTCGCGGTAGACCTTGCGGTAGACCTCGAAGGCCGAGACCGAACGCAGGATCGCGCTCCAGTGGTAGAAGTCGTACTCCTGGTCCTTCTCGCTGGCGGCGCCGTAGAAGTCGCTCTCCACGGCGTGGAACTTCACGTCGACCAGCCGCGCCGTGTTGTCGGCGCGTTCGAGGAAGGTGCCCAGGCGCAGAAAGTAGAAAGCATCGTCCTGCAGCATGGTCCCCAGCGTGACGCCGCGCGACAGGTGCGAGCGGAACTTGACCCACTCGAAGAACTGCGCCGGGTCGGCCTCGAACTCGCCGGACTTGAGCATGCGGTTGAGGTCCAGCCAGGTGGAGTTGGCCGTTTCCCAGACCTCGGTGGTCAGGCTGCCGCGCACGGCGCGTGCGTTCTCGCGCGCAGCACGCAGGCAGGAGACGATGGACGAGGGGTTGCTCTCGTCCTTGACCATGAACTCCATGACATCGTGGGAGCTGACCTTGTCGTGCTTGCTGCTGTACAGCCCGCCGAGTTCGCTGATCGACAACAGGCCCTGCCAGCCCAGTTGGGCCACGGCGGCCGATTGCGGCAACAGCGAGGACTGGTAGTTCACGTCCAGCATCCGGGCAGTGTTCTCCGCGCGCTCGGTGTAGCGCGACATCCAGAAGAGATGGTCGGCGGTGCGGCTCAGCATTGGATCATTCCCCCGAGGTCTGTGCTTGTTGTTGGGTGGGCGCCGGGGTGGCGAACGGGATGTTCGCGTCCTCCAGGATCCAGGTGTCCTTGGTGCCACCGCCCTGCGAGGAATTGACGACCAGCGAGCCTTCCTTGAGTGCCACGCGGGTCAACCCGCCCGGCACCATCTGCACCTCCTTGCCCGACAGCACGAAGGGCCGCAGGTCGATGTGGCGCGGCGCGATGCCGCTTTCCACGAAGGTCGGGCAGCTCGACAGCGACAACGTGGGCTGGGCGATGTAGCCGCCGGGGTTGGCCACGACAGCCTTGCGGAAATCCTCGATCTCGGCCTTGGTGGCGGCCGGGCCGACCAGCATGCCGTAGCCGCCGGCGCCATGCACCTCCTTGACGACCAGGTCCTTGAGGTTGTCCAGCACGTACTTCAGGTCATCGGCCTGGCGACACATGTAGGTCGGCACGTTGTTCAGGATGGGCTTTTCGCCCAGGTAGAACTCGACCATCTTGGGCACGTAGGGGTAGATCGACTTGTCGTCGGCCACACCCGTGCCCACGGCGTTGCAGATCACCACGTTGCCGGCCTTGTAGGCCTCCATCAGGCCGGCGCAACCCAGCGTGGAGCTGGCGCGGAACACGTTGGGATCCAGGAAATCGTCGTCCACGCGGCGGTAGATCACGTCCACGCGCTTGGGGCCGCGCGTGGTGCGCATGTAGACGAAGTTGTCCTTGACCAGCAGGTCCTGGCCCTCGACGAGTTCGACGCCCATCTGCTGCGCCAGGAAGGCGTGTTCGAAGTAGGCGCTGTTGTACATGCCGGGCGTGAGCACCACGACGGTGGGCTCGGCCGTGGCCGGCGGTGCCGAGGCACGCAGGGTCTCGAGCAGCAGGTCGGGATAGTGCGCGACCGGCGCCACATGGTGGTGGCTGAACAGATCGGGGAACAGCCGCATCATCATCTTGCGGTTTTCCAGCATGTAGCTGACACCGCTGGGCACGCGCAGGTTGTCCTCGAGCACGTAGTACTCGCCCTTGCCCTGGGCATCGGGGGCCCGCACGATGTCCACGCCGGCGATGTGCGAGTAGACGTTGTTGGGCACGTCCACCCCCACCATCTCGGGGCGGAACTGCGCGTTCTGGACGATCTGCTCCTTGGGAATCAGGCCCGCCTTGATGATCTCCTGGTCGTGGTAGACGTCGTGGATGAAGCGGTTCAACGCGGTCACGCGCTGCACCAGCCCCTTTTCCATCGCCGCCCACTCGGCCGCAGGAATGATGCGCGGGATCAGGTCGAACGGGATCAGGCGTTCGGTGCCCGAGCCGTCCTCGTCCTTGGCGCCGTACACCGCGAAGGTGATGCCGACGCGGCGGAAGATCATCTCCGCCTCGGCCCGGCGCTTGGCCATCATGTCGCCGGGTTGGCGCGCCAGCCAGGCGTCGTAGATCTTGTAGTGATCCCGGATCTGCTCGCCCTTCGAGAAGAACTCGTAGGGGAGCTTGGTATACATCTCGTCAAATTTCAGCATGGACCCATCTCCTGTACGGAGAATAGCAAGTTGCAAGCCAGAGACGGACGACCGTGCGTGCAGCGTGCGAAAAAAAGACGCTCAAGGCGGGTGGTGCTGCCAATAGCGCGGCTGCTGTGCCCGTGCACAGTCCACGCGCTTCGGCACATCGCTGCGCCAATGCGCCGCCCCGCACGCGGGCGACCCCACGACGGTGGCGCCCTGCCCCTGCAAGCGCTGCACGACCTCGGGCGCAGGGTGGCCGAAGCGATTGCGGTAGCCCGCCTGCACCAAAGCGAAGCGCGGCGCCACCGCCTGCAACAGGGCGGTGCTCGACGAGGTCTTGCTGCCGTGGTGCGGCACCAGCAACAGGTCGGCCTGCAGCTCAGCGCCACCGGCCACGAGTTGCTGTTCCTGCGCCTGTTCGATGTCGCCGGCCAGCAGCACGGCCGCGTCGCGCGCCTGTACACGCAGCACGCAACTCAGCGTGTTGGGCCTGGCATCGTGGGCGGCACCCGCGGGCGGATGCAGCACCTCGAAGCGCACGCCGTCCCAATCCCAGCGCTGGCCGGCCGCGCAGCGCGTGAGGGGATACCGCGCCGCCAGCACATGGCCGTCGGGCAGCGACGCCAGCAGCGCAGCCTGTGGCTGGGCCGCCAGCACGGTGGCGGCACCGCCGCTGTGGTCGCTGTCGGCATGGCTCACGACCACGCGGTCCAGCCGCTCGCCCAGCGCGCGCAGCAGCGGCACCAGCACGCGGTGGCCGGCATCGCTGTCCTGCCCATGGCGCGGGCCGGTGTCGTACAGCAGGCTGTGATGGGCCGTGCGCAGCAACACCGCATTGCCCTGGCCGATGTCGGCGGCCAGCAGGTCGAACTGGCCTGGTGCCGGCCGCGCCGGCTGCCACAACAAGGCCGGCAGCAGCAGCGGCAGGCCCAGCAGCCGCACGCCGAGCGGCAGCCGCAGCACCAGCAGCACCGCGCCCAGCAAGGCCGCGGCCCCCAGAGGCAAGGGCACGGCCGCGTGCGAGAGGCTGGCCAGCGGCCATTGCGCGAGCCAGCCCAGCACGGCCAGCATCGCGCTGGTGGCCATGGCGGCCAGGTCCCACAGCGGCGCGATCGCCACCCCCAGCAAGGCCAGCGGCGTCAGCACCAGCGTGACCCAGGGGATCGCCAGCAGGTTCGCCACCAGGCCCACGAGAGAGACCTGCTGGAACAGCATCAGCGACAGCGGCGCCAGCGCCACCGTGACGATGGCCTGCTCGCGCAACAGGCGCTGCACGTGCGCCACTGCACCCTGCGCCACACGCCCCGCATCGCTGGCGAACAGCACGCCCACCGCGACGAAGCTGAGCCAGAAGCCCGCCTGCAGCAACGCCCACGGATCGAGCGCGAGCACCGCCAGGCCGGCCAGCGCCCACACCAATGGCCAGGGCCACCGCCGCCCGGCCAGGCGCAGCAGCGCGACCACGGCCAGCATCACCAGCGTGCGCTGCGCCGGCACGCCCCAGCCGCTGAACAGGGTATAGGCTGCGGCCAGCGCCACGCCACCGACCAGCCCGGCATGCGGCGCCGGCCACCACAGGCAGGCGGCCCAGCCCAGCCGGTCCAGGCGCCGCCAGGCCCAGCCGATCAAGCCAGTCGCGAGCCAGGCGAACATGGTCACGTGCAGGCCCGACACGCTCAAGAGATGGCTCACGCCAGTGGCGCGGAACAGGTCCCAGTCGGCCCGCTCCACCGCCCCCTGGTCGCCCATGGCCAGCGCGGCCACCACGCCGGCACGCGCCGGCTCGGCGATGCGCGCGAAGATGGCGCCACGCACGGCCTGGCGCGCGCGCTCCACCGGGTGCCGCCAGCCGCGCTCCAGCAGCCGCGGCGCCGCGTCCTTGGGTCCTGCGCGCACGTAGCCGGTGGCTTGCACGCCACGTTCCCAGAGCCAGAGTTCGTAGTCGAAGCCGTGCGGATTGCGCTGGCCATGCGGCGCGCGCAGCCGCACCTGCAGCGTCCAGCGGTCGCCGGCCAGCACATCGGCGGGCCGCTGCGGCACGCCGTCCAGGCTGCCGCGGTACCAGGACAGTTCGACGCGTGGCGGCACGCGCACCGCCGCGCCGTCCAGCTGCGCGGCGTCCACGTCCAGCAGCAGGCGCACGGCCAGGTCGCCGGGCTGCGGCATCGCCGCCACGCGGCCACTCAACACGAGATCGCGGCCCTCCAGGGCCGGCGCCAGGGCCTGCGCATCGAAGGCCCGCGCACGCAGGCCGACCGAACCGAAAGCCAATGCAGCCACGCCCAGCGCGGCAAGTCCATGCCATGCAGGCCGCCCGCGGCGCCAGCCGCGCCACGCGAACGCCATGCCGGCCACACATGACACGGCGTAGGGCCAGGCGGGCCACAGCGCGACCTGCTGCAGCTGCACGGCCGTGCCCAGCACGAAGCCGATGCAGCAGGCCAGCCAGGGCCCGGCACGCGACGACAGCACCGTCTCCTCCGTCATGCTCGCTGGGTCATAGGCCCCCACTACACTGCAGCGCACCCCGCCTTTGGCTCGCCTCTTGCTAGTATCCGGCACCGTTGGCGAGCGCCAGGGGTTGTTACATCCAGACCTAGAGACACAGATGTCCACACACGCAGCGCTGAACCACGTTTCCCACTACCGCTATGACCGCCCCGTGCAGTTGGGCCCCCAGGTGATCCGTCTGCGGCCCGCGCCGCATTGCCGCAGCAACATCATTTCGTATTCGCTGAAGGTCGAGCCGGCGCAGCACTTCGTCAACTGGCAGCAGGACCCCTTCGCCAACTACCAGGCACGCCTGGTCTTCCCCGAGAAGACGCAGGAGTTCAAGGTCACGGTGGACCTGGTCGTCGAGATGGCGGTCTACAACCCGTTCGACTTCTTCCTGGAACCGGCCGCCGAGAACTTCCCGTTCGCCTACAGCCCCGAGGTCAAGGAAGAACTCGCGCCCTACCTCGCGGTCGAGCCGATGACGCCGCTGGTCGAGAAGTACCTCGCCACCATCGACATGCAGGAACGTCGCACGATCGACTTCCTGGTGGCGATCAACCAGCAGGTCGCCAGCGACATCCGCTACCTGATCCGCATGGAACCCGGCGTGCAGACGCCGGAGGAGACCCTCAAGCTGGCCGCTGGCTCCTGCCGCGATTCGGGCTGGCTGCTGGTGCAATTGCTGCGCCGCTGCGGCCTGGCGGCGCGCTTCGTCTCGGGCTACCTGATCCAGCTCACGCCCGACGTGAAGGCCCTCGACGGCCCCAGCGGCACGGACCACGACTTCACCGACCTGCACGCCTGGTGCGAGGTCTATCTGCCCGGCGCGGGCTGGGTCGGCCTGGACGCGACCTCGGGCCTGTTGGCCGGCGAAGGCCACATCCCGCTGGCCTGCACGCCGCAGCCCTCGGGCGCCGCACCGATCGAGGGCCTGGTCGACGAGGCCGAGGTGACGTTCGAGCACCACATGGCGGTCTCGCGCATCTACGAATCGCCGCGCGTGACCAAGCCCTACACCGAGGAGCAATGGGCGCAGGTGCTGGCCCTGGGCGAGCAGGTCGATGCCGAGCTCGTGGCCGGCGACGTGCGCCTGACCATGGGCGGCGAGCCGACCTTCGTGGCCACCAGCGACCGCGACGCCGCCGAATGGAACACCGACGCGCTGGGCCCGACCAAGCGCGGCTACGCCACCGAACTCGTGCACAAGCTGCGCGACGAATACGGCCAGGGCGGCTTCCTGCACTTTGGCCAGGGCAAGTGGTACCCGGGCGAGCAGTTGCCGCGCTGGGCGCTGTCGATCTTCTGGCGCGCCGACGGCCAGCCCAGCTGGCGCAACCCGGCGCTGTTCGCCGACGAGCGCGATGCCGCCAGCTACAGCAGCGAGGATGCGCGCCGCTTCACGTCGCTCTTGGCCTCCAAGCTGAACCTGTCCGACAGCTTCATCGAGCCGGGCTACGAGGACGTCTTCTACTACCTCTGGCGCGAACGCCGCCTGCCCGTCAACGTCGATCCGTTCGACACGCGGCTGGACGATGAGCTCGAACGCGCCCGGCTGCGCCGCGTGTTCGAGCAAAAGCTCGATGCCGTGATCGGCTACGTGCTGCCGCTGCAGGTGGGCGAAGGCCCCAGCGTGGCCGGCAACCGCTGGACCACCGGCCCCTGGTTCTTCCGCGACGAGCGCATGTACCTGATGCCCGGCGATTCGCCCATGGGCTACCGCCTGCCGCTCGATTCGCTGCCCTGGGTCAGCAAGGCCGAGTACCCCTACTTCCACGAGCGCGACCCGATGGACCCGCGCGGCCCGCTGCCGACCGGCGACGCCCTGCGTGCCAGCTATGCCGCGGCCCTGGGTGCGCAAGCCCATGGCAGCGGCGCAACAGCCGCGGCCAGCCACGACCCGGCCCGCTTTGTCCAGACCGCCGACCGCCCGGCCGAGGCCGCCCGCAAGCTGCAGGACCGCCGACTGGGCGAGACCGCGGCCACGGACCCGCTGCAGACCGAGCCCGCCAGCCTGCTGCGCAGCCCGGACCGCTTCGAGTCGGCCCACTGGATCACACGCACCGCGCTGTGCGTGGAAGCGCGCGACCCACGCCGCGCCAACGGTCCCAAGGCCGAACGCGTGGGCACCAAGTCGGGTCACCTCTACGTGTTCATGCCGCCGCTGGCGCGGCTGGAGGACTACCTGGACCTCTTGGCTGCAGTCGAGGCCACGGCCGAGGAACTCGGCGTCAAGATCGTGCTGGAAGGCTACCCGCCGCCGCGCGATGCGCGCCTGAAGATGCTGCAGGTCACGCCCGACCCGGGCGTGATCGAGGTCAACATCCACCCGGCGCACAACTGGGGCGACCTGGTGCAGCACACCGAATTCCTCTACCAGGCCGCGTTCGAGACGCGCCTGTCGGCCGAGAAGTTCATGACCGACGGCCGCCACACCGGCACCGGCGGTGGCAACCACTTCGTGCTGGGGGGCGCCACGCCGGCCGACAGCCCTTTCCTGCGCAAACCCGAGCTGCTGGCCAGCCTGCTGCTGTACTGGCACAACCACCCCTCGCTGTCCTACCTGTTCAGCGGCATGTTCATCGGCCCGACCAGCCAGGCGCCGCGCGTGGACGAGGCCCGCAACGACCAGCTGTACGAACTGGAGATCGCGCTGCGCGAGATCACCCGCAACCGCGAGGTCTATGGCCAGGACATGCCGCCCTGGCTGGTGGACCGCACGCTGCGCAACGTGCTGATCGACGTCACCGGCAACACCCACCGCAGCGAGTTCTGCATCGACAAGATGTACTCGCCCGACAGCAGCACCGGCCGGCTGGGCCTGCTGGAGCTGCGCGCCTTCGAGATGCCGCCGCATGCGCGCATGAGCATCGCCCAGCAGCTGCTGCTGCGCGCGCTGGTCGCACGCTTCTGGAACGCGCCCTACCAGGCCCCCGCCACCCGCTGGGGCACCGAGCTGCACGACCGCTTCCTGCTGCCGACCTTCGTCAAGATGGACTTCGACGACGTGGTCCGCGAGATGCGCGAGGCCGGCTACGCTTTCGACACGTCCTGGTTCGCGCCGCATCTGGAGTTCCGCTTCCCCATCGTCGGTCAGATGCAGGTCAACAGCATCGAGCTCACGCTGCGCAATGCGCTGGAGCCCTGGCACGTGATGGGCGAGGAAGGCGCGCCCGGCGGCACGGCGCGCTATGTGGATTCCTCGCTGGAACGCATCGAAGTGCGCGTGACCGGCCTCAACGAGAGCCGCTACGTGGTCACCTGCAACGGCCGTGCGCTGGCCATGCAGCCCACGGGCGTGAAGGGCGAGTACGTGGCCGGCGTGCGCTACCGGGCCTGGAGCCCGCCGTCGGCGCTGCACCCCACCATCGGCGTGCACACGCCGCTGGTGTTCGACGTCGTCGACACCTGGATGAAGCGCTCGCTGGGCGGTTGCCAGTACCACGTGGCGCACCCGGGCGGCCGCAACTACGACACCTTCCCGGTCAACTCGTACGAGGCCGAAAGCCGGCGCCTGGCGCGCTTCTTCCGCATTGGCCACACGCCGGGCACGATGGTGGTGCCCCCGGCCACCATCAACGTGCCCGGCAGCCGCGAGTTCCCGTTCACGCTGGACCTGCGGCGCTGAGCGCAGCGAAATCGACGCCTGTGGCGTGTATGCAGCATCCCGGCGGTGACCGGGATGTGACAATGCCTCTGACGTGGATCAAGCAAACAACAACCTCTTCGACGGGCAAGGCCAGGAAAGCGCGGCCGGGCTGGCCGCAGCGCTGGCCAGGCCCGCCCTGCCCGGCCACTACGATGAGCTGAGCGGCATGGCCCGGCCCGCCGGCGATGCGCCCGCGCGCAGCAACGCCGCACGGGCGCCGCTCACCGCGGACTGGACCAACTTCTTCGAACTGCTGGGCCGCGATGGTTTCAGCGACCTGGAACGCCGCACCGCGCTGATGCGCCGCCAGCTGCGCGACAACGGCGTCACCTACAACGTCTACGCCGATGCCGCCAACCCGCAGCGGCCCTGGTCGCTGGACCTGTTCCCGCTGATCGTCTCGCCCGACAGCTGGCGCCAGATCGAAGCCGGCGTGCTGCAGCGCGTGCGCGTGCTCGACAGCGTGATGGCCGATGTCTACGGCCCGCAGCGGCTGCTGGCCAAAGGCCTGCTGCCACCGGGGCTGGTGCAGGGCCATCCCGGCTACCTGCGCGCCATGCACGGCTGCGAGCCACTGGCTGGCACGCACCTGCACATCACCGCCTACGACCTGGCCCACGGTGCCGACGGCAACTGGTGGGTCGTCTCGCAGCGCACGCAGGCGCCCTCGGGCCTGGGTTACCTGCTGGAGAACCGGCTGGCCATCTCGCGCCTGTTTCCAGAGGCCTTCGAGTCGCTGCACGTGCAGCGCCTGGCCGCCACCTACAGCGCCATGGTCGAAGGCATCCAACGCATGAGCCCGGCCGGTGCCGACGCCCACATCGCGCTGCTGACACCCGGCCCCTACAACGAGACCTACTTCGAGCAGGCCTACCTGGCACGCTACCTCGGCATCACGCTGGTCGAAGGCAGCGACCTGACGGTGCGCGACCAGCGCCTGTACCTGAAGACGCTCAAGGGCCTGGAGCCCGTGCACGGCCTGATCAAGCGGCTCGACGACCAGTACCTCGATCCGCTGGAGCTGCGGCCCGATTCGCGCCTGGGCGTGCCGGGCCTGTTGCAGGCGATCCGTGCCGGCAACGTGCTGGTGGCCAATGCGCCCGGCTCGGCCTTCCTCGAATCGCCCGCGCTGCTGGGCTTCCTGCCGGCGCTGGCGCGCCACCTGCTCGGTGAGGAACTGCAGCTGCCGGCCGTGCCGACCTGGTGGTGCGGCGAACGCGCTGCCATGGAGGCGGCCTTGCCCGAGCTGTCGCGCTGCGTGATCAAGCCCACCTATGGCGACAGCGGCGGCCAGGCCCCGTTCGAGGCGGTGCTCGGCAACGCGCTGTCGCGCCGCCAGCTCGACGAATGGGCCGGACGCATCGTGCGCCAGGGCGACGAGCACACCGTGCAGACCTACATGCCGCTGTCGCAGATGCCGACCTGGACCAGCGGCAACGGCTACCCGCCGCGCATCTCACCGCGCTCGGTGATGCTGCGCGTGTTCGCCGTGTCCGACGGTCCGCGTTCGTGGCGCGTACTGCCGGGCGGCCTGGCGCGCATGGTCAGCGCGCACCACAGCATCGCCTCCATGCAGCGCGGCGGCAGCAGCGCCGATGTCTGGGTGCGCACCGAAGGCGAGGTCGACCGCACCACGCTGCTGCCCCAGCAGCAGTCGCCTGCGACCGTGGTACGCCGCCGGCGCCTGGTGACCAGCCGGGCCGCGGAGAACCTGTTCTGGCTGGGCCGCTATGCCGAACGCTCGGAGAACACCCTGCGGCTGGCGCGCGTGACGCTGGCAGCGCTCAATGGCGAAGACCAGTCGCTGGCGCCGCTGCTGGCCTGGCTGTACGACATGTGCAAGAGCTTCGCACTGGTGCTGCCGGCCGTGCCCTCGCCCGCACAGGCGCGCCGCGTGTTCGAGCGCTCGCTGATCGCCGGCCTGGGCGACACCGAGAAGGTGCAAAGCGTGGGCTACAACCTGCGCGCCACGCGCTTTGCGGCCTCCGCCGTGCGCGAGCGGCTCTCCCAGGAGCACTGGAACGTGATCGTGCAGGCCGAGGAAGACCTGCTGGCGCGCTGCACCGAAGCCACGCGCAGCGGCGACTTCTCGGCGCTGGAGGCGATGCGCCTGCTGGAGACCACCAGCACCGCCACCGCCGCGATGACCGGCGCGCAGACCGACCGCATGACGCGTGACGACGGCTGGCGGCTGCTCTCCATCGGCCGGCACGTGGAACGCCTGGGCTTCCTCTCCTCGGCGCTGGCGCGCGCGCTGTCCAGCGGCGCGGTGGCCACCACGGGCGGCTTCGAGGCCGTGCTGTCGCTGTTCGACAGCAGCATCACTTTCCATTCGCAGTACCAGCAGGGTCGTGAGCTGCCCGCGCTGCTCGACCTGCTGGTGCTCGACCGCGACAACCCGCGTTCGCTGGGCTGGGTCGCCCACACGCTGGCGGGCCGGCTGGCCAAGCTGGCGGGCGAGGCCAAGGTCCAGGACACGCCGCTGGCGCGCGAGGTGCTGCAGCCGGCGCGCTGGTCGCTCGAGGAGATCTGCGCCCTCGACGCCGAAGGCGACCATGCCGAACTGCTGCAGCGGCTGGAAAGCTGCGTGCAGTCGGCCTACGACATCTCCGACGCGGTCGGCGCCGTCTACTTCACGCATTCGCGCGACGCCAAGACCAGCGTCGGCGCCTGAGAGGGAGACCGCATGCGCCTGCAAGTCACCCACGAAACGCGCTACGACTACACGCCGGCTGTCGAGACGGCCCAGCATGTGGCCCACCTGCAGCCGCGCGACACGCCCAGCCAGCGGCTGCTGCAGCACCGGCTGGTGGTCACGCCCGAGCCGGACGAACTGCGCACGGGCCGCGACGTGTTCGGCAACACCCGCAGCTTCTTCGCGCTGCAGACCGGCCACGAGGAACTGCGCGTGGTGGCCGACAGCGTGGTCGAGACCCAGGTGCCCAGGCGCCCGGCCAGCCCGCTCGGCTGGGAGCAGGTGCGCGACCGCTTCCGCTACCGCGCCGGTGGTGGCTACGACGCAGCGTCCGAGTACCTGTTCCCCTCGCCCTACATTCCGCGCCATGCCGACTTCCTGGACTATGCGCGGCCCAGCTTCACGCCGGGCGCGCCGCTGCTGGCGGCGGTCGACGACCTGATGCGGCGCATCTACCGCGATTTCGACTACGTCTCCGACAGCACCGAGGTCAACACCCCCGCGGTCGATGCCCTGGCCCAGCGCAAGGGCGTGTGCCAGGACTTCGCCCACATCATGGTGGCCTGCTTGCGCATGCTGGGCCTGCCGGCCCGTTATGTGTCGGGCTATCTGCTGACGCAGCCGCCGCCGGGCCAGCCACGCCTGGTGGGCGCCGATGCCTCGCACGCCTGGACGTCGGTCTACGTGCCGGACGTGCCCGGGCACGACGGCTGGTACGACTTCGACCCGACCAACGACCGCACGCCCGGCGAGGACTACGTGACGCTGGCCGTCGGGCGCGATTTTTCCGACGTTTCGCCCATGCGCGGCGTCATCCACGGCGGCGCCCGCCACAACCTGCACGTCGGCGTGACGGTGGCGCCCCTGGCGGAACCGGACGAGGCCGAAGGCGGAAGCGAGACCCAGAGCCAGAGCCAGAGCCAGAGCCAGAGCCAACAATCAGGAGTGAACCCATGAGCATCCACGACAAGCTGAAACAACTGGGCATCGAACTGCCTCCCGTGGCCGCGCCGGCCGCCGCCTATGTGCCCTTCGTGCAGAGCGGCAAGCTGGTGTTCCTGTCGGGCCACCTGGCCAAGAAGGACGGCAAGGTCTGGGTCGGCCAGCTCGGCAAGAACGTCAGCACCGAAGAGGGCAAGGCGGCAGCACGCAACGTCGCCATCGACCTGCTGGGCACCCTGCAGGCCGCCGCTGGCGACCTGTCCAAGGTCAAGCGCATCGTCAAGCTCATGAGCCTGGTGAACTCCACGCCCGATTTCACCGAGCAGCATCTGGTCACCAACGGCGCCAGCGAACTCATCGGCCAGCTGTTCGGCCCGGCCGGCGCGCATGCGCGCAGCGCCTTCGGCGTGGCGCAGATCCCGATGGGCGCCTGTGTCGAGATCGAGCTGATCGCAGAACTCGAATGACGGTTCGCGCCGCCATCATCACCGCCGGTGGCAGCGGCATGGGCGCGGCCGCGGCACGGGCCCTGGCTGCGGCCGGCTACGGCGTCGCCATCCTGTCCTCGTCCGGCAAGGGCGAAGCGCTGGCCGCCGAGCTCGGCGGCATCGGCGTGACGGGCAGCAACCAGTCCGATGCCGACCTCGGCCGTCTGGTCGACGCGACGCTGGCCCGCTGGGGCCGCATCGACGCGGTGGTCAACAGCGCCGGCCACGGCCCCAAGGGCGATCTGCTGGCCATCCCGGATGCCGACTGGCACCTGGGCATGGAGTTCTACCTGCTCAACGTGGTGCGCATCGCGCGGCTGGTCACGCCGCAGATGCAGCAGCAGCGCAGCGGCTCCATCGTCAACATCTCGACCTACGCCACCTTCGAGCCCGAGGCCGCCTTCCCGACCTCGGGCGTGTTCCGTGCCGGCCTGGCCAGCTTCGCCAAGCTCTATGCCGACCGCTACGCGGCCGACGGCATCCGCATGAACAATGTGCTGCCGGGCTACATCGACAGCCTGCCCGAGAAGGAAGAACGGCGCGCGCGCATTCCCATGGGCCGCTATGGCACCTCCGAGGAAGTGGGCGAGCTGATCGCCTTCCTGGCCGGAGACAAGTCGGGCTACATCACCGGCCAGAACATCCGCATCGACGGCGGCATCACGCGCGCCGTGTGACTGTCACCAACACGTCACCGTGACCGGGCAGTGTTCCGGGGTTCCCACGACAACCCCAGAACACCATGCCCAAGGATTTCTCCGCGATGGAGGACAGCAACCGCTGTCCCAACCCCAGCATCCACGATGTCAGCCAGCCCTCGCGCCGCACCTTGCTGCGCGGCGCGGCGGCCTCGGCCTTTCTCGCACCGCTGGCCGGGCTCGGCCTGTCGGGCTGCGCGACGACCGGCGGCAATGCCACGGGCACCACGCTCGGCTTCAAGAGCGTGCCGATCTCCAACGCCGACACCATCACCGTGCCCGAGGGCTACACCGCCCAGGTGATCGCGCCCTGGGGCGATCCGGTCGGCCTGTCGGGTGAGATGCCGGCCTACAAAGCCGACGCCACGAACAGTGCCGCCGAGCAGGAGACCCAGTTCGGCATGCACCACGACGGCATCCACTTCTACGCGCAGAGTGCGACCTCGGGCCTGCTGGTGATGAACCACGAGTACACCGACGACGGCCTGCTGCACGCCGGCGGCATGGCCGGCTGGACGGCCGAGAAGGTGCGCAAGGCCCAGGCCGCGCACGGCGTCAGCGTCTGCGAAGTGGCGCTCAAGGACGGCCGCTGGGACGTGGTGCGCCCCTCGCCCTGGGCCCGCCGCATCACGGCGCGCACGCCGATGACAGTGGCCGGCCCCGCCGCCGGCCATGCGCTGCTCAAGACGGCTGCCGACCCCAGCGGCCGGCGCGTGCTGGGCACCTTCAACAACTGCGGTAGCGGCATCACGCCCTGGGGCACCTACCTGACCTGCGAAGAAAACTTCGTCAACTACTTCAAGGGCCCGGACCAGCCCGACGCCCACCACGCGCGCTGGGGCCTGCGCAAGGGCGACCCCGCCGGCTACCGCTGGCACGAGCACGACGAGCGCTTCGACGCCGGCAAGCACCCGAACGAACTCAACCGCCACGGCTGGGTGGTGGAGATCGACCCCAACAACCCGAGCAGCACACCGGTGAAGCGCACGGCCCTGGGCCGCGCCGCGCACGAGGGCGCGACCGTGGCCGTCACGCGCGACGGCCGCGCCGTGGTCTACATGGGCGAGGATGCGCGCTTCGAGTACATCTACAAGTTCGTGAGTGCCGGCCGCATCCAGGCCGGCGGCGCGGCCGCCAACGCCGCGCTGCTGGACATCGGCACGCTGTACGTGGCGCGCTTCGATGCCGACGGCCGCGGCCGCTGGATCGCGCTGACCCATGGCGAAGGCGCACTGACCGCGGCCAACGGCTTCGCCGACCAGGGCGAGGTGCTCATCAAGAGCCGCCAGGCCAGCGACCGCCTGGGCGCGACCAGGATGGACCGGCCCGAATGGATCGCGGTGGACCAGCAGGGCTGGGTCTACTGCACGCTGACCAACAACAGCAACCGGGGTGGCAAGGACCAGCCCGGCGTGGACGCCGCCAACCCGCGCGCCAACAACGGCATGGGCCACATCATCCGCTGGAAGGAAGACGGCGACCACGACGGCCTGGCGTTCCAGTGGAACCACTTCGTGCTGGCCGGCGACCCGCTCAACGAGCGCGCCGAGGCCAAGGGCAATGTGAAGGGCGACGCCTTCGCCTGCCCCGATGGGCTGTGGGTGGACGCGCGCGGCGTGCTGTGGATCCAGACCGACATGTCGACCTCGGCCATGGGCAAGGGCGAACTCGCGGGCCTGGCGCACAACATGATGCTGGCAGCCGACCCGGCCACGGGCGAGATCCGCCGCTTCCTGACAGGGCCCGCCGGCTGCGAGATCACGGGCGCCACCGGCACGCCGGACGGCCGCACCATGTTCATCAACATCCAGCACCCGGGCGAGAGCCCGAGCGAGCGCAGCGACCCGGCCACGCCCACCCGCTTTTCCAACTGGCCCGACAAGGGCGCCAACCGGCCGCGCTCGGCCACCGTCGTGATCCGCCGTGTGGACGGCGGGCTGATCGGGGCCTGACCCCGCGAGGGCTTACTCGACGCGCAGGACCGTGGTCGGCTTGAAGCCCAGGTCCGTGCTCTTGCCCTTGCGCCCGCGCAATGCACGCGCGTTGTTGAGCGAGCGGATCTCCAGTTGCTCTTCGCGCGCCTTGCCGCCGCGGCCGATGCCCTCGATGCGGATGCTGCGCGTGTAGGCGACCGCGCCGGCCAATGCGTCCTTGGGCTCCAGGTCCATCAGCATGAGGCCACGGCCGCCCTTCTCCATGGCCTTGAGTTCGGCGATCTCGAAGGTCAGGATGCGGCCGCCCGTGGAGGCGCAGGCCACGTGCGTGGCCGGTGCGAGCGTGAGGCCCTGGGCCACGCCCGCGGCGTGCGAAGGCCGGCACAGCGTCTCGCCCTCGCCCACGCTGACGAAGCTCTTGCCGCCGCGCTGGCGCGACAGCATGCTCTCCACGCTCGCCAGGAAGCCGTAGCCGCCCGAACTCGACAGCAGCAGCTGGGCGCTGGCCGGGCCGGCGAAGAAATGCGCGAGCTGCGTGCCGCTTTCCAGTTCGATCAGCGAGCTGCACGGCGTACCGTCGCCGCGCGCGCCCGGCAGCGCCGACACCGCCACGGTGTAGATGCGGCCGTTGCTGCCGAACACCAGCAGGTGGTCCACGCTGCGGCACTCGAAGGCGCCGTACAGGGTGTCGCCGGACTTGAAGCTGTATTCGGCCGGCGTGGCGCGGTCCTTGGCCCAACCCTTTTGCGCGCGCACCCAGCCCTTTTGCGAAACGACCACGGTGACGGGCTCGTCGACCACGCGCACCTCGGCCACGGCGCGCTTCTCGGCCTGGATCAGCGTGCGGCGCGCATCGGCGAAGGTCTTGGCGTCGGCCTCGATCTCCTTGACCATGAGGCGGCGCAGCGAGGCCGGGTTGGCCAGGATGTCTTCCAGCCGGCCCTGCTCCTCGCGCAATTCCTTGAGCTCCTGCTCGATCTTGATGGCTTCGAGACGCGCCAGTTGGCGCAGCCGGATCTCCAGGATGTCCTCGGCCTGCCGGTCCGAGAGCTTGAAGCGCGCGATCAGCGCCGCCTTCGGATCGTCCGACTGGCGGATGATGGCGATGACCTCGTCGATGTTGAGCAGCACCAGCTGCCGGCCTTCGAGGATGTGGATGCGGTCCAGCACCTTGTCGAGCCGGTACTGGGAGCGGCGCTGCACCGTGGTCTGGCGGAACGCGATCCACTCTTCCAGCAGCTGGCGCAGCGACTTCTGCACGGGCCGGCCGTCCAGGCCCACGCCGGTCAGGTTGATCGGGACGCTGGTCTCCAGGCTGGTGTGGGCCAGCAGCGCGCCGATGAGTTCGGGCTGGGCGATGCGGCTGGTCTTGGGCTCGAACACCAGGCGCACGGCGGCGTCCTTGCTGGATTCGTCGCGCACCACGTCCAGCACGGCCAGCATGCTGGCCTTGAGCTGCTGCTGTTCCTGGCTCAGCGTCTTCTTGCCGGCCTTGACCTGCGGGTTGGTCAGCGCCTCGATCTCCTCGAGTACACGCTGGCTGCTGACGCCGGGCGGCAGCTCGGTCACCACGAGCTGCCACTGGCCGCGCGCGAGGTCCTCGATCTTCCAGCGCGCACGCACCTTGAGCGAGCCGCGGCCGGTGCGGTAGGCGTCGGCAATCTCGCCAGCCGTGCTGATGATCTGGCCGCCGCCCGCGTAGTCGGGGCCGGGCAGGATCTGCAGCAGCTCCTCGTCGCTGATCTTCGGGGTCTTGATCAGCGCCACGCAGGCGTCGGCCACCTCGCGCAGGTTGTGGCTCGGGATCTCGGTGGCCAGGCCGACCGCGATGCCGCTCGCGCCGTTGAGCAGCGTGAAGGGCAGCCGCGCGGGCAGCTGGCGCGGCTCTTCGGTGGAGCCGTCGTAGTTGGGGATGAAGTCGACCGTGCCTTCGTCGATCTCGTCGAGCAGCAGCCGCGTGATGCGTGCCAGCCGTGCCTCGGTGTAGCGCATGGCCGCCGCGCCGTCGCCGTCGCGGCTGCCGAAGTTGCCCTGGCCGTCGATGAGTGGGTAGCGCTGGCTGAAGTCCTGCGCCATGCGCACGAGTGCGTCGTAGGCGGCCTGGTCGCCGTGCGGGTGGAAGCGGCCCAGCACGTCGCCGACCACGCGCGCGCTCTTGACGGGCTTGGCACCGACGGTGCCGTTGGCACCGCCGAAGCCCAGGCCCATGCGCGACATGGAGTACAGGATGCGGCGCTGCACGGGCTTCTGGCCGTCGCAGACATCGGGCAGCGCACGGCCCTTGACCACGCTCATCGCGTATTCGAGGTAGGCACGCTGGGCGTAGCGGCCCAGGTCGAGCGCGTCGTCGCCCTCGCCATCGGCAGGGCCGCCCGTGCCGGGGCCCTGCGGGGGTGGGTTGGAATCGTCCAGGATCGAAGAATCTGTCATGTTGCGAAGAGAAAGGCGTGCGGCAGACCGGCTGCCGCCGAAGTCGCCGGCGCGGGCCGGCTCAGGACATCAAGGCTGTTGCGCGAACTGCGTGGCGGCGTCGCCCACGGGGGCGCGGCCGCGCAGTTCCATGCGCACGCGGTGTTGCGGCACCTGCAGCCGGCGACTTTCCGCAGGGGGCTTGAGCCCCTGGTAGAGCCGGGTGACGGTGCGCACATAGTCCTGCGTTTCCTTGTAGTTCGGGATCCGGTTGCCGGCCTTCTGCACGGCGCCTTCGCCGGCGTTGTAGGAGGCCAGCGCCAGGTCGAGCTGGCCCGGGAACAGGTCGAGCAGGAAGCGCAGGTAGCGCGTGCCGATGCCGATGTTGGTCTTGGGGTCGGTGAGCTTGGCTTCGATGGGCGCCTTGGCATCGCCCACCAGGCCGTAGCGCTCGGCCGTGGCCGGCATGATCTGCATGAGGCCGACGGCCCCCTTGGGGGAGACGGCCCCGCGGTCGAAGCCCGACTCGGCCACGATCAGCGCCTGCAGCAGTTCGATCTCGATGCCATGCTTGGCCGCGGCCGCGCGCAGATGCGGCAAGACCTGTTTGTAGGTCGGCGAAACCTCGAAGAAGTTCTGCAGCTTGAGCGGCAGCGCGGGCCGTTCCTCGACCGGCGGGTTGAAGGCGCCGATGCCGCTCGTGGTGTCGAAACTGTCGTCACCCTTGTAGAACAGCGTGTAGCGCTCGTCGACCTGGTTGCTCGCGAAATGGGCGACGCCACGCGCATCGATGAAACCCCAGACATCCGCATGCGACAGGGCTGGCCACAGCGTGGTCGCCAGGGCCAGGGTCGCCAGCAGTGCCCTCCAGTTCCGTCGTGCGCGTGCCATCAGATGTCCACCTCGACTGCGTCGCCATGCAATTCCATCAGTTCGCGACGGGATGCGGCTTCGCCCTTGCCCATGAGCTTGGTGATCAGCCGTTCGGTGCCCGTGAAGTCCACGGCCCCGAGCTGCACCGGCAGCAGGCGCCGCGTGTCGGGGTTGAGCGTGGTGTCCCACAGCTGCTCCGCACTCATTTCGCCCAGGCCCTTGAACCGGCTGATGGTCCAGCTGCCCTCGCGTACGCCTTCCTTGCGCAGTTTATCGAGGATGGCGGTCAGTTCGCCAGCGTCCAGCGCGTAGGTCTTGGAGGCCGGCTTCTTGCCGCGCGCCGGCGCATCGACGCGGAACAGCGGCGGGCGTGCCACATACACATGGCCGGCCTCGATGAGCTTGGGGAAGTGGCGGAAGAACAGCGTGAGCAGCAGCACCTGGATGTGCGAGCCATCCACGTCGGCGTCGGCCAGGATGCAGATCTTGCCGTAGCGCAGGCCCGACATATCGGGGCTGTCGTTGGGGCCGTGCGGATCGACGCCGACCGCGACCGAGATGTCGTGGATCTCGGTGTTGGCGAACAGCCGGTCGCGCTCGACTTCCCAGGTGTTGAGCACCTTGCCGCGCAGCGGCAGCACGGCCTGGCATTCCTTGTCGCGGCCCATCTTGGCACTGCCGCCGGCCGAGTCGCCCTCGACCAGGAAGACCTCGTTGTGCGAGGTGTCGCGGCTTTCGCAGTCGGTCAGCTTGCCGGGCAGCACGGCCACGCCCGAGCCCTTGCGCTTCTCGACCTTCTGGCCGGCGCGCTGGCGCGTCTGCGCGGCGCGGATGGCCAGTTCGGCCAGCTTCTTGCCGTAGTCCACATGCTGGTTCAGCCACAGTTCGAGCGCCGGGCGCACGAAGCTGGCCACCAGGCGCACGGCGTCGCGCGAGTTCAGCCGCTCCTTGATCTGGCCCTGGAACTGGGGATCCAGCACCTTGGCCGACAGCACGTAGCTGGCGCGCGCGAACACGTCCTCGGGCAGCAGCTTGACGCCCTTGGGCAGCAGCGAGTGCAGTTCGATGAAGCTCTTGACGGCCGTGAACAGGCCTTCGCGCAGGCCGGCTTCGTGCGTGCCGCCCGCGCTGGTCGGGATCAGGTTGACGTAGCTCTCGCGCACCACCTGGCCTTCTTCGGTGAAGGCCACCGACCACTGCGCGCCCTCGCCCTCGGCAAAGGTCTCGTTGCTGTCGGCATAGCCCTCGCCCTCGAACAGCGGGATCACGGGGTCGGCGTTGAGCGTCTGCGAGAGGTAGTCGGTGAGGCCGCCCTTGTACTGCCAGGTCTGGACCTCCTTGGTCTTCTCGACCGTCAGAGAGACCGTGACGCCGGGCATCAGCACCGCCTTGCTGCGCAGCAGGTGGGACAGCTCGTTCATCGGCAGCGCATCGCTGTCGAAGTACTTGGCGTCGGGCCACACGCGCACCGAGGTGCCGCTGCGGCGCTCGCCCGCCTCGGCCTTGCGCACCACCAGCGGCTCGACCACGTCGCCGCCCGCGAACACCAGACGTGCGACCTGGCCTTCGCGGTGGCTCGTGACCTCCAGCCGCTTGGCCAGGGCATTGGTGACGGACACGCCGACACCGTGCAGGCCGCCCGAGAAGCTGTAGGCGCCGCCCTTGCCCTTGTCGAACTTGCCGCCGGCGTGCAGCCGCGTGAAGACGAGCTCGATGACCGGGGCCTTTTCCTCGGGGTGCATGCCGAACGGGATGCCGCGGCCCTCGTCGTCGATGCCGACGGAGCCGTCTGCGAACAGCGTCACGCGGATCTTCTTGCCCTGGCCGGCCAGGGCCTCGTCGGCGGCGTTGTCCAGCACTTCCTGGACGATGTGCAACGGGTTGTCCGTGCGCGTGTACATGCCGGGCCGCTGCTTGACGGGCTCCAGGCCTTTGAGAACTCGGATGGAGGCTTCGCCGTACTGCGGCTCGGCCTTCGAAGAGGGTTGGGTTGCCATGGCGCGGGATTGTAGGGTCGTCCCCAGGCCCAACTGGATGCAAATACAGACCGGCGCCAGTGCGACGGCAAGGG
This sequence comes from Pseudorhodoferax sp. Leaf265, assembly GCF_001422365.1. Classification (GTDB taxonomy): domain Bacteria; phylum Pseudomonadota; class Gammaproteobacteria; order Burkholderiales; family Burkholderiaceae_C; genus Pseudorhodoferax. The sequence continues at coordinate 456,975 of NZ_LMMT01000001.1, forward strand.
TCACCCAAATTCACTACAGTTCGCGCCCATGACAAATACAACGAAGACAAGCCTTCCGCTGGCCCGCATCCTGATCTGCGGCGGCCTGATCGTGACGCTGTCCATGGGCATCCGCCACGGCTTCGGCCTGTGGCTGCAGCCCATCACGCAGGCCAATGGCTGGACGCGCGAGGCCTTCGCGCTGGCCATTGCCGTCCAGAACATCTCCTGGGGCATCGCCGGCATCTTCGCCGGCATGGCGGCCGACCGCTTCGGCGCCTTCCGCGTGCTGCTGGTCTGCGCCCTGCTCTACGCGCTGGGCCTGGTCGGCATGGCGCACGCCACCACGCCGCTGATGTTCTCGCTGTCCACCGGCGTGCTGCTGGGCATGGCCCAGGCCGGCACCACCTATGCCGTGATCTTCGGCGTGATCGGGCGCAACGTGTCTGCCGAGCGGCGCTCCTGGGCCATGGGCATCGCGGCCGCGGCGGGGTCGTTCGGCCAATTCCTGATGGTGCCGGTCGAGGGCTTCCTGATCGCGCGCTTCGGCTGGCAGGAGGCGCTCGTGATCCTGGGCGCGGCCGCGCTGCTGATCGTGCCGCTGGCCTTCGCGCTGCGCGAGCCGGGCTTCGCCGGCACCACCACCGTCAAGCGCGACCAGACCATCGGCCAGGCGCTGGCCGAGGCCTTCAAGTACCCAAGCTTCCAGTTGCTCATGGCCGGCTACTTCGTCTGCGGCTTCCAGGTCGTCTTCATCGGCGTGCACCTGCCGAGCTACCTCAAGGACCACGGCCTGTCGCCGCAGGTGGCCAGCTACGCGCTGGCACTGGTCGGCCTGTTCAACGTGTTCGGCACCTACATCGCGGGCACGCTGGGCCAGCGCATGCCCAAGAAGAACATCCTGTCCTTCATCTATTTCGCGCGCGCCGTGGTCATCACGGTCTTCGTGATGGTGCCGCTCTCGCCCACGAGCGTCTACCTGTTCGCCGCCACCATGGGCCTGCTGTGGCTGTCCACGGTGCCGCCGACCACGGCCGCCGTGGCGTCGATCTTCGGCATCCAGCATTTGTCGATGCTGGGCGGGTTCGTGTTCTTCTCGCACCAGATCGGCTCCTTCCTGGGCGTCTGGCTGGGCGGCTACCTGTACGACCGCACGGGCAGCTACGACGTGGTCTGGATGATCACGATCGCGCTCGGGGTGTTCGCCGGGCTCGTGAACCTGCCGGTCAAGGAAGCGGCGATCCGGCGCGGTGCGGCGCTGAAGGCGACATGAGCATGGCGCATCTCCTTGCCCGGACCGCGGCCTGGTCCATCGCGCTGGCCGCTCTGGCCGGCGTGTTCATGATGTACCTGCAGCCCGAATTCATGGTCGGGCTCGCCAACCAGGTCTGGGCCTGCTTTTGAGCGCCGTCACGCCACCCGCCCCGCTCCACCCGCCGTCGGCCTGGGTGCAACGCTGGGCGCACCTCATCCGGCCCGGCGGCCGGGTGCTGGACCTGGCCTGCGGCCCTGGCCGCCATGCCTATTGGCTGCACGCGCAAGGATTCGCCGTCACGGCGGTGGACCGCTCGCCCGAGGCCCTGGCCAGCCTGGCGCCGCTGGCCGCTGCCGGGGCCGAGGTGCTGCAGGTCGAACTCGAGGACGGCCCCTGGCCGCTGGCGGACCGCCAGTTCGAGGCCGTGGTCGTCACCAACTACCTCTGGCGCCCGCGCCTGGCCGAGGTGGTGGCCGCAGTCGGCCCCGGCGGCGTGCTGGTCTACGAGACCTTTGCGCTGGGCAACGAGAGCGTCCGCCGGCCAGCACGGCCCGAGTTCCTGCTACGCCCGGGTGAGCTGCTGCAGGCCGCCGCCGGCCTGCGCGTGGTGGCCTACGAAGACGGCTTCCTGCATGACCATCCGCGCTTCGTCCAACGCATCGCAGCGGTGCGCGAGCAGCCGGCGGAACTCCCGGCACGGCACCGGCTCTGACCCCTTCCCAGCCAGACCGGCTGGGTAGAATGCGCGTTTTTCCGATTCAGACTGCGGACATGACCCCCATTACCGGCAGCATCGTCGCCCTTGTCACTCCCATGCTGGAAGACGGCAGTGTGGACTACCCGACGCTGCGCAAGCTGATCGACTGGCACATCGCCGAAGGCACGGACTGCATCGGCGTGGTCGGCACGACGGGCGAATCGCCCACCGTGAACGTCGAGGAGCACTGCGAGATCATCCGCGTCTCGGTCGAGCAGGCCAAGGGCCGGGTGCCCATCATGGCCGGCTGCGGTGCCAACTCCACGGCCGAGGCCATCGAGCTGGCCCGCTTCGCCAAGAAGGTCGGCGCCGACTGCCAGCTGCAGGTCGTGCCCTACTACAACAAGCCCACGCAGGAAGGCCAGTACCAACACTTCAAGGCCATCGCCGAAGCCGTCGGCGACCTGCCGACCGTGCTGTACAACGTGCCCGGCCGCACCGTGGCCGACATGGCGCACGACACCGTGCTGCGCCTGGCCCAGGTATCCGGCATCGTGGGCATCAAGGAAGCCACGGGCAACATCGAGCGCGCGCAGTGGCTGATCCGCGACGTGCCCAAGGGCTTCGCCGTGTACTCGGGCGACGACCCGACCGCCGTGGCGCTGATGCTGTGCGGTGGTCAGGGCAACGTGAGCGTGACAGCCAACATCGCACCGCGCCTCATGCACGAACTCTGCGTGGCCGCCATCGCCGGCGACGCGCGCGGCGCCATGGAGATCCAGCGCAAGCTGCTGCCCGTGCACAAGCACCTGTTCGTCGAAGCCAACCCCATCCCGCTCAAGTGGGCCATGGCCCGCATGGGCCTGTGCGGCGGCACCATGCGGTTGCCCATGACCCCACTGGCCCAGAACAACGAAGCCGTCGTCGAAGCGGCATTGCGCGCCAGCGGCCTGCTCTGAGCCGCCCGCGCCCCGGTCTTTCTACAGGAATCCCGTCCGTGAAATTTCCCGCTCGACTGGCGCTGCTCGCGCTGTCCCTGGCGCTTGGCGCCTGCTCGGTGCTCGAAGGCAGCAAGATCGATTACAAGAGCGCCGGCAAGGCGCCCACGCTGGAGGTGCCGCCGGACCTCACGCAGCTGAGCCGCGACAGCCGCTATGTCGTGCCCGGCAGCACCGTGTCCGCCAATGCCTACCAGACCATGCAGCCGCAGCAGCAGGCCGGCGTGCCCATTGCAGCCAGCCAGATCGGCGACGTGCGCATCGAGCGCGACGGCAACACGCGCTGGCTGGTGCTGGACCGCGCCCCTGACGAGAAGCTCTGGGAGCAGGTGCGCGACTTCTGGCAGGAGAACGGGTTCCTGCTGACGGTCGACCAGCGCAACCTGGGCATCATGGAAACCGACTGGGCCGAGAACCGCGCCAAGCTGCCGCAGGACTTCATCCGCAGCACGCTGGGCAAGGTGCTGGACTCGGTCTACTCCACCGGCGAGCGCGACCGCTTCCGCACGCGCATCGAGCGCACGGCCAAGGGCTCTGAAATCTTCATCAGCCACCGCGGCATGATCGAGGTCTACCCCGATACCAATGCGCGCGACCGCACCGTCTGGCAGCCGCGCGCCGTCGACCCCGAGCTCGAGGCCGAGTTCCTGCGCCGCCTGCTGGTCAAGCTGGGCTCGCGCGACGAGCAGGTCAAGGCCGCCGCCGTGTCGGAGACCACGGTGCGCTCGACCACGCGCGTGGCCAGCGTCAACAACCAGCCCGTGGTGCAGATGGACGATGGCTTCGACCGCGCCTGGCGCCGTGTCGGCCTGGCCCTGGACCGCACCGGCTTCACCGTGGAAGACCGCGACCGCAGCCAGGGCACCTACTTCGTGCGCTACGTCGCGCCGGACCCGAACAAGGCCGAGCCCGGCTTCTTCGGCAAGCTGTTCGGTGGCGGCTCCAAGGCCGAGGCGCCGCTCAAGTACCGCATCACGGTGCGCAGCCAGGGCGAGACCAGCACCGTGGCCGTGCTGAGCGCCGACGGCGGCCCGGCCAAGCAGGCCGATGCGCAGAACATCGTCAAGGTCATCGCCGACGACCTGCGCTGAGGGGCCGGCGCACAGATGCTGCGCTTCAGGAACCTGGGCAGTGGCAGCACGGGCAACGCCACCGTGGTGGAAGCCCATGACGGCGGCCGGCCCAACCGCCTGCTGATCGACTGCGGCCTGGGCCCGCGCACGCTGGCCACGCGGCTCGGCCTCGCCGGCCTGGACATGGCCGACATCGATGCGATCTTCGTCACGCACGAGCACAGCGACCACATCGGCAGCGCCTGCAAGATCGCGCTGCGCCACCGCATCCCGCTGTGGATGAGCCATGGCACGCACCAGGCCATCGGCGCGCCCGACCTGGGCGAGTTGCTGCACATCGCGCGCGATGGCGATGCGGTCGGCCTGGGAGCGCTACAGTTCCGGCCTTTCACGGTGCCGCACGATGCGCGCGAGCCCTTGCAGCTGCGCCTGTCCGACGGCGCCAACTGCCTGGGCGTGCTGACCGACCTGGGACATGCCACGGAGCACGTGCTGGCGCAGTTGGCCGGCTGCCGCGCCATGCTGCTGGAGTGCAACCACGACCCGGAGTTGCTGGCGGCCTCGTCCTACCCCTATTTCCTCAAGCGGCGCGTGGGTGGCACGCATGGCCACCTGGCCAATCCGCTGGCCGCCGGCATCGCCACGGCGCTGGCCGCACAGGGCCTGCAGCAGATCGTGGCGGCCCACCTGAGCCGGCAGAACAACCGGCCCGATCTGGCGCTGGCTGCGCTGGCAGGCGCCGAAGGCTGCGGCGGCCTGGCGCTGGGTGTGGCCGATCCGGTCACGGGCACGGACTGGATCCAGGTCTGAGCGCCACCCAGCAACAAAAAAGCCACCTTGCGGTGGCTTTCCTGCAGGCTGCGGGGCAGCTTATTGCTTGACAGCGCCCTTGGCGGCTTCGGCAGCGGCCTTGGCGGCGTCGGAAGCGGCAGCGGCAGCGTCCTTGGCGGCTTCGGTGGCGTTGCCGACGGCAGCGGCAGCGGCGTCCTTCGCAGCTTCGGTGGCAGAGCCCACGGCCGAAGCGGCGGAGTCGGCAGCCGCGGAGGCGGCGCTGGCTGCGTCGGCAGCGGCGGAAGCAGCAGCTTCGGCCGGAGCGGCAGCGGGTGCGGGTGCCGGTGCTTCGACGGCCGGAGCGGGCGCGGGCGCCGGCTCTTCCTTCTTGCCGCAGGCGGCCAGGGCAGCAGCGGCCATCAGAGCGGCCAGAACGAGTTTCTTGTTCATTGCATGAATCCTTTGTGTTCTCTGGAAAACAGTCCTGAAGAGATGCAGTCCCGCCAGAAGAATGAGGGCCTGCAGCAAACCGAGTTGAAAGCACAAGGTCGCCTTCAGCTCAGCCCCTGATTATAGGCAAGGGCCTTTGTAAATCAGGTGTAAACCCTAGAGCCTTACAAGCCCAGCACGGAGGCCGCGAAAGCCGGCGTGCTGCGCCGCAGAGACTCGGCCAGCAGTTCCTGCGTCTGCACGCGGCGCGCGGCCTCGGGGCCGGCCCAGCCGGCGCAATGCACGGCGTCGAGCCGGCGCAGGCTCCAGTGTGGGCTCCACAGCGCGCTCGGGAAGTCCTGCCGGTCCACGCCCTTGCAAGCGCGGCAGCTGACCAGGTGGTCCCATTGCGTGCGCCACTGCACGAAGCGGGCATGACGTCGCTGCACCTCCTCGTAGCCCGCCGCCAGCATCACGAAGCGGCGGCCCGGCCGCGCCCAGGCCTGCAGTTCGGCGATGACGGCGCGCTCGCCGAGCGGCCAGTCGGCAAAGTCGGCATCGGCCACCGTCAGTTCGGCCCAGCCGTCGCGCGCGGCCGCCTGCAGGCCTGCGCACAGCCATTGGTGGAACTGCGCGCGGCCCTCGAAGCGGCCGTGCGGCAGCGCCGGCGCCGCTGCGTCAGCCATGGGGCTGTGGCTGCAGCCAGCCGTCCTCGCACCACTGCGCCAGCAGTTCGCGTGCGCCATCGCTGGCACTGGCGACCTCGCGCGCCGACAGGCGGCGCAGGTCCGCCAGGCGCTGCATCAGGCGCGCATCGCGGCCAGCGGCACGCCAGCTCTCGCCGTTCAGGAAGACATGGCCGGCGTCGTAGAGCATGCGGCTGCGCCGGTCCAGTGCGACGCCACAGCCGTCGGGCAGGTCCGCTCCTTCGCCGAACCAGACCTGTGCCTTGGGCTCGCTCAAGATCTCGCCGAGCGCGCAATCCAGCGCCGCCGGATCGTCGAGCAGTGCGCGCAGGGCATCGGCAGCGAAGGCGCGCACATCGGCCGGCACGGCGGCCGGCTGCGCCGTGGCCGGCTGCTTGGGGTCGCGGTACAGCGTCGCGCCCAGGCCCTCTTCGGCGGTGTCGGCCAGGCGCTGCAGCAGTTCGCGCGCGATGCCGCCGCGGCTGGGCGCCCGAAAGCCGATGGAATAGGTCATGCACTCGCCGACGGCCACGCCGTCGTGTGCGTAGCGCGGCGGCAGGTAGAGCATGTCGCCCGGCTCCAGCACGTACTCCTCCTCGGGTTCGAACGCGGCCAGGATCTTGAGCGGCACGCCATCCTGCAGCTGGAAATCGCGCTGGCGGCCGATGCGCCAACGGCGCTGGCCATGGGCCTGCAACAGGAACACGTCGTAGCTGTCGAAATGCGGGCCGACGCCACCGCCGTCCGTGGCGTAGCTGACCATGAGGTCGTCCAGCCGCGCGTCGGGCACGAAACGGAAGGCCTGCAGCAGCGCATGGATGGCGTCGCTGTGCAGGTCCACGCCCTGCACCAGCAACGACCATTGGCGCCGGCTCAGCGGCGGCAGCGCACGCCGCGCGAACGGGCCGTGCTTGAGCGTCCAGCCCTTGGCGCCCTGCTGCACCAGGCGCGACTCCACGCCTTCCTGCTCGGCCAGCGCGAACAGCGCATTGCGCTCGAGCGGGGCCGTGAAGCCGGGCATGGCGCCGCGCACCAGCAGGGGCTTCTTCTGCCAATGCTTGTGCATGAAGCGTTCTGGCGTGAGGCCGCCCAGCAGCGGCAAGGGTTGGGTGGTGTCCATCGGGTCCTGTGCAAAAACGCCATCGCCCCGCACGGAAGTCGGCGGGGCGAAGCTGCGACAATTCTTCCATGGAAATCATCCCCCAATGCGTCGTGGCGCTGACCTGGACCCTCAAGGACACGCTGGGCGAAGACCTGGACGTGCTGAGCGACCCCGTGGAATTCCTGGTCGGTGGCGACGATCTGCTGGCCAAGGTCGAAGAGGCTTTGCAAGGCCACGTGGCCGGCGACACGCTGCACCTGCACCTGGAGCCCGAGGACGCTTTCGGCGACTTCAACGAAGAGCTGATCTTCCTGGAGCCGCGCGCGCGGTTCCCCGATGCGCTCGAAGAAGGCATGAGCTTCGAGGGCACGAACCTGCCCGAGGGCCTGTCGGCCGGCATCCCCCGCAACCGCATGTACACCGTGACCGAGATCTATCCCGAGCACGTGGTGCTGGACGGCAACCACCCGCTGGCCGGCATCGCGCTGCGCCTGTCGCTGACGGTCGACGCCGTGCGCGAAGCGACCGAGGACGAGATCGGCCGCGGCACGGCCGGCACGGGCTTCTTCAAGGTGCAGGTGCCGGTGGCCGGCAACGACACCCTGCACTGAGAGGCTTCAGGCGGTCCCGGTCGAGCCGTAGCCGCCCGCGCCGCGGGCGGAGGCTTCGAAGTCCTGCACGATGTTGAACCGCGCCTGCACCACGGGCACCACCACGAGCTGCGCAATGCGCTCCATGGGCTGCACGGTGTAGGCCGTGCTGCTGCGGTTCCAGGCGCTGACCATCAGTTGTCCCTGGTAGTCGCTGTCGATGAGTCCCACGAGGTTGCCCAACACGATGCCGTGCTTGTGGCCCAGGCCCGAGCGCGGCAGGATCATGGCGGCGTAGCCAGGGTCTGCCAGGTGGATGGCGATGCCGGTGGGCACCAATTCCCAGGCGCCAGGCGCCAGCAGCAGCGGGACCTCCAGGCAGGCGCGCAGATCCAGGCCGGCACTGCCCGGCGTGGCATAGGCCGGCAGCTGTTCGGCCATGCGGGGGTCGAGGATCTTGACGTCGATGTTCATTGTTTTGACTGGAGCAGGTTGCGCCACGGCAGCTTGCGCAGGCGCAGGAAGGCGAAGACGAGGTAGGCCAGCGCCACCAGAGCGCCCCAGGGCGCCAACAGTGGCACGGCCGCGGACAGCATGAGCCAGGCCACGTACAGGAACAGCGCGCCTTGCACCACCTGGCGCAGCGGCGCGAAGGCCTTGGCGGCCGCGGGGATGGCCTTGGGCAAAGGCGTGCGCGGTGGGCGCTTGGTCGCAGGCGCGCCGACCGGCGGCGGCGGCCGGGTCAGTTGCTCGATGTAGCGTGCGAAGTCGCCATCGGGCGGCGTGTCGTAGGGCGAGGGCATCGTCACAAGCGCGTGGCGATCTCGGCCACCAGCTGGCGCGCCAGGACCAGCTTGGGCGCATGCGGCAGTTCGCGCGCACCGGCCTCGTCGACCAGCAGCAAGGCGTTGTGGTCCCGGCCGAAGGTCGCGGGGCCGATGTTGCCCACCAGCAGCGGCACGCCCTTGCGCGCGCGCTTGGCCTGCGCGTTCTGCAGCAGGGCCTCGCTCTCGGCGGCGAAGCCCACGCAGTACAGCTGGCCACTCCTGGCGCGCGGCGACTGCGCCACGCGCGCCAGCACGTCGACGTTCTCGACGAAGCGCAGCACCGGCACCTGGCCCGAGCCGTCCTTCTTGATCTTCTGCTCGGCCGCAACGGCTGGCCGCCAGTCGGCCACGGCGGCGGTGGCGACAAACACCGAGGCCGCGTCCACATGCTGCTCCACCGCCAGCAGCAGGTCCTGCGCCGAGCGCACGTCCACGCGCGCGACGCCGCGTGGCGTGGCCAGGTGCACAGGCCCGGCCACCAGCGTGACGCGCGCACCGGCCTCGCGCGCGGCACGCGCGATGGCAAAGCCCATCTTGCCGCTGGACAGGTTGGTGATGCCGCGCACCGGGTCGATGGCCTCGAAGGTCGGCCCGGCCGTGACCAGCACATGCTGGCCCGCGAGCGGCTTGGGCGCCAGGTGGGCGATCAGGTCCTCGACGATCTCGGCCGGCTCCAGCATGCGGCCGTCGCCGGTCTCGCCACAGGCCTGCGGGCCGTTGCCCACACCCAGCAGCACAGCGCCATCAAGAGCCAGCTGCGCCATGTTGCGCTGGGTCGCGGGGTGCAACCACATCTCGCGGTTCATGGCCGGCGCCACCAGCAAGGGCACGCGCTGCATCGGACGCGCCAGGCACAAGAGACTCAGCAGTTCGTCCGAACGCCCCTGCACCAGCCGCGCGATGAAGTCGGCGCTGCACGGCGCCAGCACGATGGCATCGGCCTCGCGCGAGAGGTTGATGTGCGGCATGTTGTTGGGCTCGCGCGCATCCCACTGCGAACCATAGACCGGGCGGTTCGACAGCGCCTGCATGGTCACGGGCGTGATGAACTGTTCGGCCGCTTCGGTCATGACCACCTGCACCGTCGCGCCCTGCTTGACCAGCAGCCGGCACAGCTCGGCCGACTTGAAGCAGGCGATGCCGCCGGTCAGGCCCAGCACGATGTGGCGGCCGGCCAGATCGCCGGCCGCGCCCGGCCCTGGCTGGGCAGAGTTGTCCATGGGGTTCCCTCGTTGAACGTGGGGGCGCAATTTAGCAGACAAGGCAAGGCCACCCGCGGACGCACCGCAATGGGGCCGGGCGCCCTCCTATAATCTCGCTTTACCACCTCCCCGGGAACGTTTTCCCGACCCTGACATGACCAAATTCGTCTTCGTCACCGGCGGTGTGGTGTCCTCCCTCGGCAAGGGAATCGCCTCAGCCTCCCTTGCTGCGATCCTGGAATCGCGTGGCCTGAAGGTCACCCTCATCAAGCTCGATCCGTACATCAACGTCGATCCCGGCACGATGTCGCCGTTCCAGCATGGCGAAGTGTTCGTCACCGACGACGGCGCCGAGACCGACCTGGACCTGGGCCACTACGAACGCTTCATCGAGACGCGCATGCGGCGCACCAACAACTTCACCACAGGCCGGATCTACCAGTCCGTGCTGGAGAAGGAACGCCGTGGCGACTACCTGGGCAAGACCGTCCAGGTGATCCCGCACGTGACCAACGAGATCCAGGAGTACATCAAGCGCGGTGCCGGCGTCGGCACGCCGGATGCCGTGGACGTGGCCATCGTCGAGATCGGCGGCACCGTGGGCGACATCGAATCGCTGCCCTTCCTCGAAGCGGTGCGCCAGATGAGCCTGCGCATGGGCCCGAACCAGGCCGCCTTCGTGCACCTGACCTACCTGCCCTGGATCGCCGCGGCCGGCGAGCTCAAGACCAAGCCCACGCAGCACACGGTGCAGAAGCTGCGCGAGATCGGCATCCAGGCCGACGCGCTGCTGTGCCGCGCCGACCGCCGCATCCCCGACGAGGAAGCCGAGAAGATCTCCCTCTTCACCAACGTGGCGCGCTGGGGCGTGATCTCGATGTGGGACGTGGACACCATCTACAAGGTGCCGCGCATGCTGCACGAGCAGGGCCTGGACGGCCTGATCTGCGACAAGCTGCGCCTGAACACGCCGCCGGCCAAGCTCAAGCGCTGGGACGACCTGGTCTACGAGACCGAGCACCCGCAGCACGAGGTCAACATCGCCATGGTCGGCAAGTACGTCGACCTGTCGGACAGCTACAAGTCGCTCAACGAGGCGCTGCGCCACGCCGGCATGCGCAACCATGCGCGCGTGAAGATCAGCTACCTCGATTCCGAGACCATCACGCCGGGCAATGTCGCGCAGCTGGCGCAGTACGACGCGATCCTGGTGCCGGGCGGCTTCGGCAAGCGCGGCGTCGAGGGCAAGATCTGCGCGGCCCGCTATGCGCGCGAGCAGCGCGTGCCCTACCTGGGCATCTGCCTGGGAATGCAGGTCGCCACCATCGAGTTTGCGCGCCATGTGGCCGGCCTGGCCCATGCCAACAGCACCGAGTTCGAGCCGACCGCGCCGCACCCCGTGATCGCCCTGATCACCGAGTGGAAGGACGCCGACGGCAGCATCAAGACGCGCGACGAGAAGTCCGACCTGGGCGGCACCATGCGCCTGGGCGCGCAGAGCTCGGACGTGGCCAAGGGCACGCTGGCACACCAGATCTATGGCGACGTGGTGACCGAGCGCCACCGCCACCGCTACGAGGCCAACGTCAAGTACCTGGACAAGTTGCGCGCAGCCGGCCTCGTGATCTCTGCACTCACGCAGCGCGAGCAACTGACAGAGATCGTCGAGCTGCCGCAGAGCCAGCACCCCTGGTTCATGGGCGTGCAGTTCCACCCCGAGTTCAAGTCCACCCCCTGGAACGGACACCCGCTGTTCAACGCCTTCGTCAAGGCCGCGCTCGACCAGCAGCAGGCGCAACTGGCCCTGACGCAAGAACCGACCGAACCGGCCGCCACGGCCTGATCGCCACCACCGGAGACCCGACCGCATGCCCAGCGCCTACATCCTTGCCGACGTGACCGTCACCAACCCCGCGCAGTACGAGGACTACAAGAAGTGGTCCTCGGCGGCGATGCAGACGCATGGTGCCGAGGTCTGCGTGCGCGGCGGCAAAGTCGAGGTGCTTGAAGGTGACTGGAGCCCGTCGCGCCTGGTGATGCTGAAGTTCCCCAACGTCGAGGCGGCCAAGGCCTTCAACGATTCGCCCGAGTACGGCAAGGCCCGTGCAGCGCGCCAGGGCGCGGCCATCATGCGCATGGTCGTGGTCGAGGGCGTTTGAGCCGCCTGCCCCCACAATTCCTTAGCTCCTAGAAAGAAGCATCAATGAGTGCCATCGTAGACATCGTGGGTCGCGAGATCCTGGACAGCCGCGGCAACCCCACCGTCGAGTGCGACGTGTTGCTGGAATCCGGCACCATGGGCCGTGCGGCCGTGCCTTCGGGCGCTTCCACCGGCTCGCGCGAGGCCATCGAGCTGCGTGACGGCGACAAGAGCCGCTACCTGGGCAAGGGCGTGCTCAAGGCCGTCGAGCATGTCAACACCGAGATCAGCGAAGCCGTGCTGGGCCTGGACGCCTCCGAGCAGGCCTTCCTGGACAAGACCCTGATCGACCTGGACGGCACCGAGAACAAGTCGCGCCTGGGCGCCAACGCCATGCTGGCCGTGTCCATGGCCGTGGCCCGCGCCGCCGCCGAAGAATCGGGCCTGCCGCTGTACCGCTACTTCGGCGGCATGGGCGGCATCTCGCTGCCGGTGCCGATGATGAACGTCATCAACGGCGGCGCCCACGCCAACAACTCGCTGGACCTGCAGGAGTTCATGATCATCCCGGTCGGCGCACCGAGCTTCCGCGAAGCCCTGCGCTACGGCACCGAGACCTTCCACGCGCTCAAGAAGATCCTGCACGACCAGGGCATCAGCACGGCCGTCGGCGACGAAGGCGGCTTCGCCCCCAGCGTGGCCAGCCACGAGGCCGCCATCCAGATGATCCTGCAGGCCATCGAGCAGGCCGGCTACAAGCCCGGCGAGCAGATCGCCCTGGGTCTGGACTGCGCTGCCTCCGAGTTCTACAAGGACGGCAAGTACGTGCTGGAAGGCGAAGGCCTGTCGCTGTCCAGCGAAGAGTGGACCGCCATGCTCTCGGGCTGGTGCGACAAGTACCCCATCATCAGCATCGAGGACGGCATGGCCGAAGGCGACTGGGATGGCTGGAAGCACCAGACCGACGTGCTGGGCAAGCGCGTGCAGCTGGTCGGCGACGACCTGTTCGTCACCAACACCAAGATCCTGCAGCAGGGCATCGAGCGTGGCGTGGCCAACTCCATCCTGATCAAGATCAACCAGATCGGCACGCTGACCGAGACCTTCGCCGCCATCGAGCTGGCCAAGACCTCGGGCTACACCTCGGTCATCAGCCACCGTTCGGGCGAGACCGAAGACTCCACCATCGCCGACATCGCGGTGGGCACCAACGCCGGCCAGATCAAGACCGGCTCGCTGTCGCGCTCGGACCGCATGGCCAAGTACAACCAGCTGCTGCGCATCGAGGAAGACCTCGGCGACGTCGCACGCTACCCGGGCCGCCGCGCGTTCAACGTGCTGCGTTGAGCGTCAGCTCCCACCTGCTCCGTCGACCGTTCCCATGGGCTCGCGCTTCGTTCCGGCCGTGCTGCTGGTGCTGCTGGCCGTCGTGCACGCCCAGCTGTGGTTCGGCCGCGGCAGCATCTCCAACGTGGCCGAGCTGCAGGAGCGGCTGATCGACCAGCAGGCCGCCAACGCCAAAGCCCAGGCCGTCAACGACCGGCTCACGGCAGAGGTCGCCGACCTCAAGGACGGGCTGGAGATGGTGGAAGAGAAGGCCCGTGGCGAACTCGGCATGGTCAAGCCCAACGAGTTGTTCGTCCAACTCACGCGCTGAATGTCCGAGCCGCTGCTTGCCACCTGGCTGTGGCTGCTGCAGCCCGCCTTCACGCTGTGGGGCGTGGCCAGCAGCTGGCTCGAGATCCTGGCCGTGCTGCTGGCGCTGGCCATGGTCGGCTTCAACATCCGTGAGCGGCACTGGGGATGGCCATTGGCCGCCGCGAGTTCGCTGCTCTATTTCGGACTCTTTTCGCGCAGCAAGCTCTACGGCGACGCTGCGCTGCAGATCTTCTTCGCCAGCGTGGCCCTGTGGGGCTGGTTCAACTGGCTGCGCGGCCACCGCGCCGACGGCTCGGCGCTGCACGTGGCACGCCTGTCGGCGCTGGGTTGCTGGGCCGTGGTGGCGGCCTGCGCCGTGCTGTGGCCCCTGGTGGCGCTGTTCCTCATGCGCTTCACCGACAGCGACGTGCCCTGGTGGGACGCCTTCCCGACGGCCGTGAGCCTGGTCGGCCAGTATCTGCTGGGCCGCAAGTACATCGAGAACTGGCTGGTCTGGCTGGTCGTCAACACCGTCAGCGTGGGCCTGTTCGCCTACAAGGGACTGTGGCTCACCACACTGCTCTATGCGCTCTTCATCGGCCTGAGCTGGCTGGGTTGGCAGGCCTGGAAGCGCCGGCTTCCGACGGTCGTTCCGAGCACTCCTTGAGTATTCAGTGAGCACCCGCATCGCGCTGCTCGGCGCCGAGAGCAGCGGCAAGACCGCGCTGTCCCAGGCGCTGGCCAAGGCGCTCGCCGGGCGCGGCATCACCGTGGAACTGGTGCCCGAGCTGCTGCGCCAGTGGTGCCTGGACGCCGGCCGCACACCACGCCCGGACGAGCAGGACGGCATTGCACGCGCACACGCCGACGCGATCGCGGCCGCTGGCGCCCGAGCGCCGGACCTGCTCCTCGCCGACACCACGCCGCTCATGGTCGCCGTCTACAGCGACCTGCTGTTCGGCGACCGCGCGCTCTACCCCTTCGCACTCGAACACCAGCGCAGCTACGCGCTGACCCTGGTCATGGGCCTGGACCTGCCCTGGGTGGCCGACGGCATCCTGCGCGATGGCCCGCAGGTGCAGGCGCCCGTGGACGCACTGGTGCGCGCCGCGCTGGAACGCGCCGGCCTGCCCTACCAGGTGGTCTACGGCCGTGGCCCGGCGCGGCTGGCCCGCGCGGAACGCGCCTTGCACCAGCTGCCCGCACTGGCCGCCAGGCTGGCGCCGCTGCCGGAGCCAACGGCCACGGCGCGCTGGGCCTGCGCCTGCGACAGCGACGCCGCCTGCGAACACCGGCTGTTCCGCCGCCTGAGCAGCCGCTGAGCCGGCCCGCCCGCCCAGGCCGCATGGCCACACCATGCGAGAATTATTCTTATTCGTAACTTGGCCATGCCTGGCGGCAGCGTGTCCTCCGTCTTTTTCCAATCCACCCTGGTGGCCGCCCTCGTGCGCCACTATGAAGAACTCGTCGCCCACGTCTGGCGCGGCCCCGTCGCGCGCTGGAGCGACCGCAGCATGGCGCGCGAGGTGGTGCACGAGGTCTGCACCGAGCTGATCGCCGGCCCGCCCAGCCAGCCGCCGCGGGTTCCGCTGGCCTTCCTGCGCACCGTCTGCACACGCCGCGCGATCGACCGCTGCCGCCAGGAAGACCGGCATGCGCAGTGGGTGCAATGTGTGGAGACGCTGCCCGAGATCGCCGCACCCGCCAGCACCGAGCCGGGCACCCTGCTCTGGGAGCGCCAACGCCTGGCCTTGCTGGCCGACAGCATCCAGGCGCTGCCGCCGCGCTGCCGCGATGTGTTCGTGATGCACCGCCTCCATGGCGTGGCGCAGCAGGACATCGCCTGCCACCTGGGCATCTCGGTCAAGACGGTGGAGAAGCACCTGCGCCTGGGCACCGACAGTTGCCGCGCAAGCATGGCACAGCAGCTGGACGCACTCGGATGGACGATCTGAACGCGGCCCCGCCCGCGCCGCCGCCGGCCGCGCCGGCCGCTGCTGCGGCCCAGTCCTTCGACACCGCACTGCTGGCCGAGCGCGATGCACTGCGCGTGCTGTTCCCGCTGCCGCCCGCGCGCAGCCGCCCGGCCCCCGCGCAGCGGCTGCGCACGGCCGGCCTCACGGGCCTGGTGCTGGCCCTGTCCACCGCGCTGCTGCTCTGGTGGAACCCGGCCTGGCGTGTGGAGCGCCATGCCACCGCCATTGGCGAACACCGCAGCATCGCCTTGGCCGACGGCAGCCAGATCACGCTGGACACGGCCAGCGCCGTGCGCGTGGCCTGGCATCTGCGCAGCCGCGAGGCCGCGCTGCTGCAGGGCCGCGCGCGCTTCGACGTCGCGCACGACCGCCTGCGCGCCTTCACGGTGGATGCAGGCCCGGCGCGGGTGCGCGTGCTGGGCACCGTGTTCGACGTGCAGCGCCGCCAGGGCGAGGTGCGCGTCAGCGTGCTGCGCGGCCTGGTGCAGGTGCAGGGCAGCGGCCAGCCGGCACAGCCATGGCTGCTGCATCCCGGCGAGCGGCTGCGCATCGTCGGTGCCACGCCGGCGCAGCCCGAACCCGTCGCGCCCGGCGACGCCGAAGGTGCCTGGGTCCAAGGCCGGCTGGTGTTCGACCGGACACCGCTGCGCGATGCGCTGGCCGAGGTGCAGCGCTACCGCAGCGCACCGATCCGCCTCTACGACGACGGCCGCCTGGGCCGGCAGACCCTCTCGGGCGTGTTCGACACCGCGCAGACCGACCGGCTGCTGGACCTGCTGCCCGAGATCCTGAACGCCAAGGTCCAGCGGCAACCCGACGGCAGCGTCCAGATTTCGCGCTGAAGTCCGGCCCCGCAGGTAGGGTTGGCCGCCCTGCCGAACGACAGACCTCCTGAACGCCATTCCTTTCCAAGAATTCAGGAGGTCTCTGCATGCCATTCCGTCCCCGGCCCCGTCCACTCCCGCGCCGCCTGCGCCCTGCGGCCATCGCCGCGGCGCTGCTGCTGGCCTGCGCCGCGCAGGCCCAGACACGCGTCGCCATCGACATCGCCCCGGCCCCCCTGGACCGCGCGCTGGGCCAGCTGGCACGCCAGGCCGGCGTGCAGATCCTGTTTTCCTCCGCGCTCGCGCAGCGGCACGAAGCCACGGCCTTGCGCGGCGAGTTCACGGCCCAGGAGGCGCTGCAGCGCCTGCTGGCCGGCAGCGGCCTGGTGGTGCGCGCGCGCGACGCGGCCACCTTCACGGTCGAGCCCGCACCACCGGCCAGCAGCGCGACGCCGCTGGCCGAGGTCCAGGTCGTGGGCCAGGCCGACAGCAGCGGCGCCACCGAAGGCAGCGGCAGCTACACCGCGCCGGCGACCAGCACCGCCACCAAGATGGTCCTCACGCTGCGCGAGACGCCGCAGTCGGCCACCGTCATCACGCGCCAGCGCATGGACGACCAGGCCATGACCAGCATCGTGGACGTGGTCAGCAACACGCCCGGCCTGTTCGTCAGCAGCTCCGACGGCGTCGGCCGGCCCAACTTCACCGCGCGCGGCTTCAACGCCAACGTGATGTACGAGGGCTTCACGAGCGCCTGGAGCTCCTTCCTGCCCAGTTCGCAGGCCAACCTGGCGCTGTTCGACCGCGTCGAGGTGGTGCGCGGCGCCACCGGCCTGGCCCAGGGCGCTGGCAACCCGTCTGCCGCCATCAACATGGTGCACAAGCGGCCGACACGCGCATTCCAGGCCTCGGCCACCGTCAGTGCCGGCAGTTGGGACGACTACGGCCTGACGCTGGATGCGGGCGGGCCCGTGAATGCAGCCGGCACACTGCGCGCGCGCTTCGTCGCCTCGGGCCAGGACGCCCACACCTTCCGCGACACCGAGCGCCACGAACACGGCCTGCTCTACGGCGTGGCCGAGGCCGATCTCGGCGAGCGCACCCTGCTCACGGCCGGCGCCTACCGCCAGACCGACTTCAGCAACCACTTCTGGTACGACCTGCCCATCTCGGGCACCGGCCAGCACCTGAACCTGCCGCGCTCGACCTTCTCCGGCAACGACTGGGAACACGCCAACAACCGCGTGACCACCGCCTTCGCGACGCTGGAGCACTGCCTGCAGCACGACTGGAAGCTGCGGCTGGCCACGCTGCAGAGCTGGCGCGACCTGGACCTGCTGGGCACGGCCACCTACCGCAACGCGGCCAACGACACCAGCAACGTCTTCTACCAGTCGATCTGGGGCGGCGCCTACGAATACGTCAACCGCAACGTCGACGTCTCGGCCAGCGGCCCGTTCGCGCTGCTCGGCCGCCGCCACCAGGCCGTGGCCGGCGCCACGCACCAGCGGCTGCAGGCCACGACCCACAACCGGACCTGGTCGCCGGGCCGCATCGACGGCGTGGACATCTTCCAGCACGACCCCTCCGCCACGCCCGCACCGCTCGGCACCTTCACCACCGACGCGACCACCGTGACCACGCAGGACAGCGTCTACGCCGCCGCCCACCTGCAGCTGGCCGAACGCTGGAAGCTGCTGCTCGGCGGCCGGCTGGACTGGTACGACTACGACAACCGCAGCGGCCCCGGCGACTACAAGGTCAACCGCAACGTGACGCGCTATGCCGGCCTGACCTACGACATCGACAGCGCGCACACGGTCTACGCCAGCTACACCGACATCTTCAACCCGCAGACGGCCAAGGGCATCGACGGCCAGATCCTCCAGCCCGTGGTCGGCGAGAACTACGAGATCGGCCTCAAGGGCGAGTACTTCGGCGGCGCGCTCAATGCGAGCCTGGCCTACTTCGAGATCAACCAGACCAACCGCGCCCGCACGCTGGACGACCAGAGCGCCTGCCCGAGCTATCCCGAGACCGCCTGCTCGGAGGCCTCGGGCCTGGTGCGCACCAGGGGCGTGGACCTGGAGATCCAGGGCGCGCTGACACCGCAATGGCAGATCGGCGCGGGCTACACCTATGCCGACACGCGCTACGTGCGCGATGCCAACGCAGCCAACATCGGCAAGCGCTTCACCACCGGCACCAACCCGCAGAACATGCTCAAGCTCTCGACGATGTTCCAGTTCGGTGGCGCCTGGCAGCAGTGGCGCGCCGGCGCCAGCGTCTACTGGCAAAGCCGGCTGTACACCGAAGGCACGACGGCCGGCCTGGCCTGGACCAACACCCAGGGCGCCTACGCGGTGGCCGACCTCATCGTCGGCTACAGGCCCATGCCCAAGCTGGACATCCAGCTCAACATCAGCAACCTGTTCGACAAGGTCTACTACCGCGGCATCGCCTACTCCACGCAGTGGGGCACCGACGTCTACGGCGAGCCGCGCAAGGCCAAGCTCACGGCCCGCTACCAGTTCTGAGCCCTGCGGGCCGGCAGGCGCCGGCCCGGCTCACTGGACCGACTGGCTGCCCGGCGGAAGCGAGCCCGGCGGCGCGAAGATCTGCGCCGCGTCCACGGCGTCGAAGCGGTACTGCTGGCCGCAGAACTCGCAGCCCACCTCGATGTTCTCGCGCTCGGACAGGATGGACTCGGCCTCGGCCACGCCCAGGCCGCGGATCATCTGCGCCACGCGCTCGCGGCTGCAGGTGCAGGCGAAGCGCGGGCCGGCTTCACCCGTCAGCGGCGCGAAGGTCAGCACGCCCTCTTCCCAGAACAGGCGGCGCAGCACGGTGTCGATGTCCAAGGTCAGCAACTCCTCGCGCTTGAGCGTGCTCGCCAGGTGCGCGATGCGGTTGAAGTCCTCGTTCTGGCCCTGGGTGTCGGCCTGCTCGGTGGCCTCGCCCTCGCTGGACTGACCGGCCTGGCCGGCCAGGTTGGCCTCGCCCTTGACCGGCAGACGCTGAATCAGCAGGCCGGCCGCCATCTGGGCGTCGGCCGCCAGCACCAGCACGGTGTCCAGCTGCTCGCTGTGCCGCATGTAGTGCTGCAGCACCTCGGCCATGCGGCCGAAGCTCTGCTCCTCGCCATCGCTCAAGGCCACCACGCCCTGGTAGGGCTGCTGGCCCGGCTGCTTGCGCGCCGGATCGAGCGTGATGGCGCAACGGCCCTGGCCGGTCTGGTTGATGAGTTCGTCCAGCGTGGCACCACTTTCCACCGGGCCGGTCAGCGAAGCGGTGGCCCGCACACGCAGGTCGGATTGCACCTCGACCACCGCCAGCTTGAGCGGACCGTCGCCGAAGACCTGCAGCACGAGCGCGCCGTCGAACTGGATGCCGGCCTGCATCAGCACGGCCGCGGCCGTCATCTCGCCCAGCAGCGACTGCACGGGCGCGGGATAGGCACCCGCCGTGGTGTTGGAGGCGCGCCGGCGCAGCACCTCCTGCCAGGCGTCGGTCAGCCGCACGATGGCGCCCCGCACGGGCAGGCCGTCGAACAGGAATTTGCGCAGTTCGCTCATTGATGCACCCCTCGGCCTGCGGCCTGTCCCGCCAAGCGGCAGCGAGCTTGCTTGGGGCGGCCCAGCGCGGCGCTCATCAGCCGATCTTCCTCAGGCCCGTGCGAAAGCGCAGGGCGTTGTCCATGTAATGCCGTGCGCTGCGGCGCAGGCCCTCGATCTGCTCGGGCGTCAGCTGGCGCACCACCTTGGCGGGGCTGCCGACGATCATCGAGCCGTCCGGGAACTCCTTGCCCTCGGTCACGAGCGCACCCGCGCCGACCAGGCAGTTGCGACCGATCTTGGCATGGTTGAGCACGATGGCGCCGATGCCGATCAGCGACTCGTCGCCGACGGTGCAGCCGTGCAGCATGACCTGGTGGCCCACGGTGACGTGCTTGCCGATGGTGAGCGGCACGCCTTCGTCGGCGTGCAGCACGCTGTTGTCCTGGATGTTGCTGCCCTCGCCCACGGAAATCGGCCCGCTGTCGCCGCGGATCACCACGCCGGGCCAGACGCTGGCGTCTGGGCCCAGGGCCACGCCACCGATGACCTGAGCGCTCTCGGCCACCCAGGCCGTGTCGGCCACCTGGGGCGTGCGTTCATCCAATGCGTACAAAGCCATCTTGCGTCCTCGTGGTGGTGTCTGCGGTCATTGTAGGGAGGCGTCCGGCTGCTGCAGGGCCAGGAGTTCGGCCTCGCTGAAGCCGGCCGCGCGCCGGGCGTCCAGGTTGAACGGCCCCCTGAGCCGCGGTGCACCGTAGCGCCGGGCCAGTTCGGCGTAGGTGGCCACCGGCTCCAGCCCGCGCACCTTGCAAAGCCACCCGTACCAGTGGTTGCCGATGGCCACGTGGCCGACCTCGTCGGCCAGGATCACGTCCAGGATCTCGCCGGCCCGCAGGTCGCCCGCGGCCACCAGCTTGGCGCGGATCGGGGGTGCGGCGTCCAGGCCACGCGCCTCCAGCGTGCGCGGCACCAGGGCCAGGCGGGCCAGCAGGTCGTCCTGTGTCTTCTCGGCCATGTCCCACAGGCCGTTGTGGGCCGGGAAGTCGCCATAGGCATGGCCCAGCGCCGCCAGGTGCGCCGCCAGCATCTGGAAGTGCAAGGCCTCCTCCCGCGCCACGCGGGCCCAGTCGCGGTAGAAGGGCTCGGGCAGGCCGGGAAAACGCCACAGGATGTCGCAGGCCAGGTTGATGGCGTTGAACTCGATGTGCGCCAGCGCGTGCAGCAGCACGGCACGGCCCGCGGGCGTGTGCACCGGCCGCGGCTTGAGCTGCTGGTGCGGCACCAGCACGGGCTGCGCCGGCCGGCCCGGCACGGGGGCCTGCGCCTGCAACCGCGGCTGCACGTCCAGCGGCAGGCCAGCGTCCAGCGCACGGGCCAGCGCGGCCTTGCGGGCGGGCGTGCTTTCGCACAGTGCTGCCAGCGCGGCCGGGCGCAAGCCGGCTTCGATGTTCGGAGATCGGGTCAAGTATGGAAGCCCATTGGAATGAGATGGCGTACGAATGAAACGTAGCGCCCTAGAATTCGGCAAGACTCCATTCTGGTTGAACCGCCCCCCTCCATGACCGTTGCCGACACCGCGTCCATGCTGATCGCCCGCCAGCCCATCGTGGACAAGCGCCGGGCGGTGTTCGGCTACGAGCTGTTCGACCGCTCCCACCCCACGGACGCACACGCGCCGGCGCACGATGTGGCACTGGTGTTCAGCGCGCTGGCCCACACCGGCAGCGAAGCCCTGGTCGGACAGTTCGCGATCTTCGTGAACAGCACCCACAACAGCCTGGCTGGCGGCCACCTGGACCTGGTCCAGCCCGAACGGCTGGTGCTGGAGATCGAAGGCATCGCGGGCGACGAGCCAGCCGAGATCGAAGCGCATTCGCATGCCTTGATGGGGCTGCGCAAACGCGGCTTCCGCCTGGCCTTCAGCCAGCAGGTGCTCGATCCGGCCTATGCCAGCTGGCAACCGCTGGCCGACTTCATCAAGCTGGACCTTGCGGCCATCGACACCATGCAGTTGCCCAAGCTGATCCAGGCCGCGCAGACTCGGACCGGCGCGCGGCTGATCGCCGAGAAGACCGAGACCGCCGCCCAGTACGAGCAGTTGGCCGGCTACGGCGTGGAGCTGTTCCAGGGCTACTGGTTCGCCAAGCCCGACCTGATCAAGACGCGCCTGCTGCCACCTTCCCAGGCCAACGTGATCCAGCTCATCAACCTGGTGCGCAACCAGGCCAGCACCGACGAGATCGAGCAGGTGCTCAAGAAGGACGCGATGCTGGGCTTCAACCTGATGCGCCTGATCAACTCCTCGGGCTTCGGGCTCACGCGCGAGATCACCTCGTTCCGCCAGGCCGTCATGCTGCTGGGCCTGAAGAAGCTGTTCCGCTGGGCCGCGCTGCTGCTGACGACGGCCGGCGCCGGCGGTGCGTCGCCGGTGGTGGGCAGCACGGCGGTGGTGCGCGGCCGGCTCATGGAGCTGCTGGCGGCCGAATCCATGTCGCCCGAGGAATGCGACGCCTCCTTCGTGGTGGGCGTGTTCTCGCTGCTGGACACCATGCTGGGCATGCCCATGGAGCAGGCCGTGGGTCTGCTGACGCTGCAGCCGCCGATCGTCGACGCGCTGCTGCACGGCAATGGCCCGTATGCCGACCTGCTGGCATTGGCGCGGGCCTGCGAAACCGGCGATGCCGAGGCATTCCGCCATGCCACGGCGGCCCTGCACCTCACCGAGCGCCAGGTCAGCCTGGCGCACCTCGACGCGCTGGCCTGGGCCGACACCCTCGTCGAGTGAGCCACGCCCACCCGCACCGGCCGACGCCTGCCCGCTGTCCAGAACCGCCTGCCCGCACGGAGCCTGCACCATGTCCATCATCTCCGACGCGCTGACCCCCATGAAGCCGCCTCCCGGCGATGCCGACAACCAGGTCGTGATCGCGCGGCAGGCCATCGTGGACGACACCCGGACGGTGCTCGGCTACGAGCTGTTCGACCGTTCGACCTCGCCCAGCCAGCACACGGCCGACAGCGACGCCGCCCTGCTGTTCAACGCGCTGTCGTTCGCCGACACCGAGACCCTGGTCGGCAACAAGCTCGTGTTCATCAACTGCACGCACGAAAGCCTGGCCGGCGGCCACCTGGAGTTGATCCACCCGGACAAGGTGGTGCTGGAGGTGCCGCCGATCGCCGGGCACGACCCCGCCCTCATCGCCAAGATGGCCGAGGTGATGCAGAAGCTGCACAAGGAGGGCTTTCGCTTCGCCTTCAACCACACCGTGTTGACGCGCGGCTACGCACCCTGGCGCGCGCTGGCGGCCTACGTCAAGCTGGACCTCATGGTGCTGTCCAGCGACAAGGTCGAAGCCTTCGTGCAGTTCGCACGCAGCAACACCAGCGCCCAGCTGGTGGCTGAGAAGGTGGAAACGGGCGAGCAGCACAAGCTGCTGGCCAGCTACGGCGTCAAGCTGTTCCAGGGCTACTGGTTCGCCAAGCCGACCATGGTCAAGGCCCTGACGATCCGGCCGTCGCAGGCGACCATCATCCGGCTCATCAACCTGGTGCGCAGCCAGGCCGACACCACCGAGCTGGAAGAGCTGCTCAAGCGCGATCCCACGCTGTCGTTCAACCTGCTGCGCTTCATCAATGCCTCGGGCTTCGGCCTGAACTGCGAGATCACCTCGTTCCGCCACGCGCTCATGATCCTCGGCATGCACAAGCTGTTCCGCTGGGCCGCGCTGCTGGTGAGCACCTCGCACAGCGGCGGCCCGCCACCCGCCATCGGCCAGACCGCGGTGGTGCGCGGCCGCCTCATGGAACTGCTGACGGCCGAACTGCTCTCGCCGGAGGAATGCGACAACGCCTTCACGGTCGGCGTGTTCTCGCTGCTGGACAGCATGCTGGGCGTACCCATGGCCAAGGCACTGGAGTCGGTGGCCCTGCCAGGGCCGGTGGTCGACGCGCTGCTGCACCGCCGCGGCCTGTACGCGCCCTTCCTCGAATTGACCGAGGCCTGCGAGCGCGGCGACGATGCGGTGTTCGCGCGTGTCGCCAACGCACTGGCCCTGTCGAGCCGGCAGGTGAACATGGCGCACCTGCAGGCGCTGGCCTGGGCCGAACCCACCTGAGGGTCTGGCCCGCTGCGCCGGCTCAGCCAGCGTCCTTGAGCGCCTTCTTGGCCTTGCCGGCGGACCGCTGGGACTGCTTCTTGTGGTAGTCCGATTTCACGTTGTTGACCACCTTGCCGACCGGGCCGCTCTTCTCGGCCTCGTTGTCGGCCCGCTTCTGATCGATCTTGTGCTTGGCGGCATCGGTCGCCTCCGAGGCGGCCTTGCCGACCTGGGCGGAAGCGGTGGCCAGGCTCAGAGCCGCAACGGTTGCCAACAGAAACTTCTTCATCGGATCCTCCATCCGGACGCACGCACATGCGTGCCCAGCGATGCTCGGGCAACGTCAGAGCATGGCCTGTAGGCGGTTGCCACCGAAGCGTGCGCGACATCGGCACGGCATCGGCCCGGCGCGACCGCCACGTGCCCGTTGCCCCACGACTTGCTCAGGCATGTAGGCCGGGCACGGACAAGGCGCACATGCGGATGCGCTCGCCGCCTACAAACGGCACGCCTGCGGCCACGCACGATCCCCATCGAAACCAGATGCAACAGCTGCGCCAGGGCGCAGCAAGAGGGGAGAACGACATGGATTTGCACCAGGCCCAGGCCTTGGCACTGATCGAGGAGCACCGGCGCGACGATGCATGCATGGCATTGCACGACACCGGCTACGGCGACCTGGCCGAGCAATGGCTGCAGGCGAGCAATGAATTCGAGACAGTGGCGCGCAACCGGCTGGAGCCGGCTGCCATCGAGGGTTTGGACGCCCCCGTCAGCACCGACGTCTTGCGCGCCTATGCGCGCATGTGCATGAGCTGGTCTCGCATCGTGCAGCTGCGCGACCAGGCGGTCGGCTGGATAGAGCGACGCGACTGAAGCGCCCGTGTGCGGCCTCAGAGCTTGTGAAGGAATGGATTGGACTCACGACGGGGTGCCCGCAGGGCAAGACCCCGCCAGCGCAGCTTGGATGGGGAAGCGACGTGCAGGGTCTTGCGTGAGTTCAAGCCATTTCTACACAAGCTCTCAGGCGTGGCTGCGCAACGACGCCACCATCTTGCAAAGCAGTTGCTCCAGGTCGTCGACTTCGAACGGCTTGGTCAGCGCCTGCACATGCGGCCCCAGCGCCGCCAGTTCGCCCCCCATGTCGTAACCCGAGCACAGCAGCACGTGCTGCGCCGGCTTGCGCGCCAGCACCTGCTGCGCCAGTTCCACGCCGGACAGTCCGGGCAGGCCGACATCGGTGATCAGGATGTCGCAATCGTCCTGCGCCAGCAGCGCCAGGCCTTCCTCGCCGCTGGCACAGACCGTCACGGCGTAGCCGGGCTCCTCTTCCAGCAGCATGGCAATGGAATCGCGCAGGTCTTCGTTGTCTTCGACGTACAGGATGCGGGTCTGGGGCATGGAGGCAGTGTCTAGAAGCGGTACTTGAGCCCGATGCTGGTGGACCGGACCCAGCCATTGTCGTCGCCAACGAAATCGAAACGGTGGCGCTGCCAATCCAGTACCGCCGACCATTGGCTGCTGAAGGCCCAGTCCACACCGAGGCCGTAGGCCGGCCCCCAGCCGCTCGCACGGCCGGTGGCAATGCCGGCGCCGGGCGCTGCGTCGACGCGCGTGCGCCCCCAGGTGGTGCCGACGCGGCCGAACACCCCGAAGCCGGCGCCCACCTGGGCCCGGCCGACCAGGCTGAAGTTGACGCCCTCGGCCCGGGTGTCGCCACCCGCGCGCTCAAGGTCGCCCATGCTCAGCAGGCCGAGTTCGGCACCGAAGTGGGGAGTGAACATGCTGCCCACATAGACATTGCCCGACAGGCTGGGCTGGTCGCAGCCGCCCAGGCCGCAATCGAGACGGTAGCTCGGCCGGCCCAGGTTCAGCCCCGCATAGCCGCCCGGCAGCCAGCTGCCGCGGCGCAATTCGTAGTTCGCGCCGGATGGAGGGGACGAAGGGCTGCTGCTGCCCTGCGCGAAAGCGCAGGCGCAAGCCAGCAGACCGACGGCCAAGAACGTGCGCGTTCGCAAGCTGTCCATACGTCCTCCTGTGGGCGGGCCAGCGCGCCCGACGAGCGCATTGTCGCCACCGGCCTGCCGGACCATTGTGGGACAAAAGCCCGTCGGCGGGCGCTTTTCTCAGCTTCGCCGTGCGGCCGCGCCGCGGCGGCCGGCCTTGGGTGCAGCGCACTCGTCGCAGCGGCCATAGAGCGTGAGTTCGTGGCGCTCAACCGCGAAGCCGGGCGGCGCCAGTTTCTGCATGTCGCCCGGACAGGCGTGCACGTCGAACACGCGGTGGCAGACGGTGCAGCTGAAGTGGTGGTGGTGATGGTGCCCGCCCGGCTCGAAGCGTGGCGCATCGCCGGGAAGCTCCACGCTCTGCACCTCGCCGGCCTCGGCCAGCTGCTTGAGGTTGCGGTAGACGGTGGCGATGCCCAGCGCCGGGACCTCGGCCTGCGCCGCGGCCAGGATCTCGGTGGGCAGCAGCGGGCGGCCAGCCTGCACCAGGGCCTGGCGGATCGCGTCGCGCTGGCGGGTACTGCGCTCCACGCCTTATTTTTCCCGGTACTTCTCGACCTTGGCCACGCGCATGGTGTAGCCGGCCACGCCCATGGACGACGGCGCGCGCTCGATCTCCAGCCGGCCGTACACCCAGACCGCCTCCATCGTGCGCAGGCCCGTGAACGGCTTCTCGGCCCGGCCCAGCAGGATCTGGTTGGACGGCGGCGGCGGCGTGTGGATGCAGGCGCCGAAGTACGGCACCAACAGGAATTCGCGGATGCCTTGCTTGCCCTCCTCGAGCGGCACCAGATAACCCGGTAGCTTGGCGTCGATGCCATTCATGGCGGCCACGGTGGGTGCGTTGTCCCAGATCTCGCGCAGCTTGTCCATGAGCTCCTTGGCGCGCGGGTCGGTGTCCTGCAGGCCGCCGGCACCGGAGCTCAGGCCCTGCAGGTCTTTCGCCGGGTCCCAGCCGGCCGGCACCAGCTCGGTCCAGGTGATCTCGCGGAATTGCGCGGCCCGGGCGGCCAGCGGCGCCAGGGCGGCAGCGGCGCAGGCCGCCAGGGCGGCCCGGCGCGTCGGCATGCGGTCACGGTCTTGGAACATGTCAAATCCTCGGGGTCAGGCCATCGGCCAGGGACAAACGGTAGGCGCGCCAGCCTGGCACCAGGCTGGCCAGCAATCCGGCCGCGAGCAGGGCGGCCAACAGGCTCCATTGTGCTGCGCTCGGCAAGGCCAGCTGCAGGCTGAGGCCGAACTGCGACTGCAGCCAGGAGCCGGTCGCCGCGATCACCGCCCACTGCGTCACCAGGCCCAGCAGCAGGCCGGCCAGCGTGACCCACAGGCCCTCGAGCGCCAGCAAACCCATGACCTGCACCGGGCCCGCGCCCACGGCGCGCAGCACGGCCAGCTCGCGCCGGCGTTCGTTGAGTCCGGCCAGCACCACGGCCACCAGGCCCGCCATGCTGACCAGCGCGACCAGGCCCGACATCGCCAGAAGGGCCTGCTCGCCGGGGCCGATCACGTCCCAGAGCTCGTCCATGGCCACGCCGGGCAGGATGCCCATGACAGGCTCGCCGCCGTAGTTGTTGACCCAGCGCTGCACCGAGAAGACCTGCGCCCGGCTCTTGAGGCCGACCAAGGCTGCCGTCACGGACTTGGGCGTGAGGTCGGCCGGCAGCGCCGCGGGCGCACGGCCAGGCAGCCGCATGCCGCCGATCCAGTCGGCGTGCAGCGCCTCCATGGCCTGAAGGCTGATCAGCACGCTGCGGTCGATCGGCGTGCCCGTGCGCGCCAGCACGCCGACCACGCCGAAGGGCTTGTCGGCGTGGCTGTCCTGCTCCAGCTCGCCACCGCCGTGTGCCAGCGTGATGCGCTGGCCCAGGCCATAGCCCAGGCGCTCTGCCACCTCGGCGCCGATCACCGCGTCGAACAGCTGCGCGAAGGGCTGGCCCTGCGCCAGGCGCAGCGGCTGGCTTTCGCCATGGCGAAAGCGCTCGAAGATGTCCGTGCTTGTGCCCATGACCGGGAAACCGCGGTGCGCGTCGCCCAGCGACAGCGGCACGACCCAGGCCACGGCCGGCTGCGCCTTGAGCGCCTGCACCGTGTTCCAGCCGATGTTGTTGCGCGCGCCGCCCACATGGAACACCGAATACAGCAGCAGCTGCACCGAGCCCGTGCGCGGGCCGACGATGAGGTCGGTGCCCGACACGGCCGAGGCGAAGCTGTCGCGCAGGTCGCTGCGGATGCGCTCCACGCCCAGGAGCATGAAGGTCGACAGCGCGATCGAGGCGATCGTCAGCGCCAGCGTGAAGCGCCGGTTCCAGGCGCTGCGCAGCGCCAGCACGGCGAGGAAAGGCTTCATGCCAGCGCCCTCCCCGCTGCTGCGCGGTTGAGTTCAGGCAAGGCCACCTGGCGGCTGAAGCGCGGTGCGAGCCGCCGGTCGTGGCTCACGAACAGCAGCGCGCTGCCGGCGTCTGCGCAGGCCGCCAGCAGCAGGTCGACGAAGGCGTCGCGCCGGTCTTCGTCCAGGGCCGAGGTCGGCTCGTCGGCGATCACCAGGGCCGGCATGCCGACCAGCGCACGCGCCGCCGCCACGCGCTGTTGCTGGCCCACGGACAGCTGGCCGGGCTGGCGCGACCACAGCGCCTCGTCCAGGCCCATGGCCGCGAGCCAGTGGCCGGCCTGCGCACGGGCCGAGCCGCCCTGCTGCGCGGCCGCGCGCTGGCGCTGTGCCGAAAAGCGGCAGGGCAGCAGCACGTTGTCGAGCACGCTCAGGTAAGGCAGCAGGTTGAACTGCTGGAACACGATGCCCACATGGTCCACGCGCCAGCGGTCGCGCGCGGCGCGGGACAGGCCCTGCCAGTCGCGCCCGGCCAGCGCCACGCGGCCGTGCTGGGGCAGCAGCACGCCGGCGGCCAGCGCCAGCAGGCTGCTCTTGCCGCAGCCGCTGGGGCCGTGCACGAACACGGTGTCGCCGGCCGCCACGGTGAAGGCGGCAATGTCCAGACAGTCCTCGCGGCTGCCGGGCCAGGCGAAGCGCAGGTCCAGGACCTGCAGGACGGGTGTGCTCACCTGCCTGCGAGCGGCAAGCGGGCCGCGGCCTTGCGCAGCAGCGTCAGGCCCTGGCCCTTGGGGCCGGCGACCTGCGCGGCCACGGTGCGCACGCCCGGGAAGGCATCGAACAGGCGCACGTCGACGTGTTGCGCGGCCGTGGCCTTGCGGCAGTCGAAGTTGGCCGTCAGCACCAGGTCGGCATGGGCTTCGGCATCGGGTGCCGCGGCGGAAGCCGCCGTCGCGGCGCCGCCCAGGCCCAGCACCGGCGCTTCGACGGTGGCGTCGGCGAGCTGGCATTCGCCCGCGGCGTCGACCATGAACAGCTTGTCGGCCGCGCGCAGCCGTTCGGCCAGCGCCGTCACGCGGCCGCGCTCGGCCACCGAACGCGGTGCGCGCTCGAAGCCCAGCAGGTCGTGCAGTGGCGACTCCATGCGCAGGCTGATGCGCTGGGCGTCCACCGCCACGTCAAGCTCGATGCGGCCATGGGCGTGCGCCTTGTGGTCGTGCTG
The DNA here is from genome assembly GCF_001422365.1 of Pseudorhodoferax sp. Leaf265. GTDB lineage: Bacteria > Pseudomonadota > Gammaproteobacteria > Burkholderiales > Burkholderiaceae_C > Pseudorhodoferax. The sequence goes on from NZ_LMMT01000001.1 coordinate 486,370, forward strand.
CGCGAACGCCGGTGCGGCCAGCGCCAACGCCAGGCCGCAGGCCGCGAGCAGGCGGCAGATCGGAGGAGAAGAAGTGATGGGCATGCTGCGTTGTGCTGTTGTCACCGTGCGGACCGCCGCGGCGGCCTGGAAGTTCCCTACTTGAAGGCCGACGGCGCCGCAGGCGCGTGGTCGTGCGCGTGCTCGCCATCATGGTCGCGCGAATGCGTGACATCCTCATGGCCGTGGCCGTCGTGGTCTCCATGCCCATGGTCGTGACCGTGGTGGGCCAGGGTGCCCACCACCGCCACGAGCGCGATGCCGGCCACCAGCCAGCTGACCTGAGCCACCGTCTGGCGCTTGGTCAGCCGTGTCTGCAGCTGCGGGATCAGATCGGCCAGCGCCACGTAGATGAAGCTGCTGCTGGCCACCACGAGGAAGTACGGCAACCAGGCCTGCAGCCGCTCCAGCAGCCACCAGCCGACCAGGCCGCCCAGGGCCGTGACCATGCCGGCCAGCGTGAGCTTGAGCACGGCCACGCGCGGCGTGCCGGTGCCGCCGTCCAGCACCACGAGATCCCCGATGTGGTGCGGCACCTCGTGCGCGAGCACGGCCAGCGCCGCCACCGCGCCCAGGGCCGGGCTGACCGTGAAGGCCGAGGCGATCACGATCCCATCGCCGAAGCAGTGCACGCTGTCGCCGGCCAGCACGGCCCAGCCGCCACCCTTGCCGCCGTGGTGGTGGTGCCCATGGTGGTGATCGTGGCCATGCGCGTGGCCGTGGTCGGCATGCTCATGGCCGTGGTGCCACAGTTCCACCTTGTCGAGCAGGAAGAACACCACCAGGCCGGCCAGCAGAACGCCGAACAGCAGCGCGGGATTCATGCCACTCTCGAAGGCCTCGGGCAGCAGGTGCACGAAGGCCGTGGCCAGCAGCGCGCCGGCCGCGAAGCTCAGCAGGTAGCGGCGGTCGGCGATGAGCCGGCGCTGGCGTGCGGCCAGCCGCAGCAGCAGCGCCGCGAGCCAGACACTGCCGACGCCGGCGACCAGGGTGGCGATCAGGATGCCGAGCAGATCCATGGCGATGCGCGATTCTTCAGAAAAAGCAAAGCGAGGGCGGCTGCCCTCGCGAGGCTCTAATGATAACGCATGCTCACTATCGGCTCACACCAGGCCGTCGGCCTTGAACATGGTCTTGATGCCGCGCACGGCCTGGCGGATGCGCGCTTCGTTCTCGATCAGCGCGAAGCGCACATGCTCGTCGCCGTGGTCGCCGAAGCCGATGCCGGGCGAGACGCTGACCCTGGCCTTGTCCAGCAGCTGCTTGCTGAACTCCAGCGAGCCCATGGCGCGGTAGGCCTCGGGAATGCGCGCCCAGATGTACATCGAGGCCTTGGGGCACTCCACCGCCCAGCCCGCCTCGGTCAGGCCCTTGTAGAGCACGTCGCGCCGGCGCTGGTACTGCAGCGCGATGTCCTTCACGCACTGCTGGTCGCCCTCCAGCGCGGCGATGGCCGCCACCTGCAGCGGCGTGAAGGTGCCGTAGTCGTGGTAGCTCTTGATGCGGGCCAGCGCCGCCACGAGGTCGGCGTTGCCGACCATGAAGCCCACGCGCCAGCCCGCCATGTTGTAGCTCTTGGACAGCGTGAAGAACTCCACCGCGATGTCGCGCGCGCCCTTGACCTGCATGATGGACGGTGCCTTCCAGCCGTCGAACACGATGTCGGCATAGGCCAGGTCGTGCACGACGAAGATGTCGTGCTTCTTCGCGAGCGCCACCACGCGCTCGAAGAAGTCCAGCTCCACGCACTGCGCCGTCGGGTTGGACGGGAAGCCCAGCACGATCATCTTGGGCTTGGGGTAGCTGCCGCGGATGGCCTTCTCGAGTTCGCCGAAGAAGTCCACGCCTGGGGCCATCGGCACCGAGCGGATGTCGGCGCCCGCGATCACGGCGCCGTAGATGTGGATGGGGTAGCTTGGGTCGGGCACCAGCACGGTGTCGCCGCGGTCCAGCGTGGCCAGCATCAGGTGGGCCAGGCCTTCCTTGGAGCCGATGGTCACGATGGCCTCGGTGTCGGCGTCGAACGCGACGCCGTAGCGGTCTTCGTACCAGTGGCAGATCGCGCGGCGCAGCCGCGGGATGCCCTTGCTGGCCGAGTAGCCGTGCGTGTCGGGCCGCTGCGCGGCCTCGACGAGCTTGGCCACGATGTGCGGCGGCGTGGCCCCGTCGGGGTTGCCCATGCTCATGTCGATCACGTCCACGCCGGCGCGGCGTGCGGCCAGCTTGCGCTCGGCCGTGATGTTGAACACGTAGGGGGGCAGGCGGTCGATGCGCGCGAAACGGCGCTTGCCTGCAGAAGATGCGGACATGGAAGACTCTCACGTAAGCGCCCGGAACCGTCCGAGCGACGTGGCCGGCGAGATGGAATGGGAGGCCGGCCCGTGGCGATGCTAACGCAGTCGCAAGCTGCGACAAACGCCCCCGATGCGACACCTGTCGCCTAGGGAAAGCGGCAATTGAGCCACCGGATGCGCCCCACCATCATGCGCAGCCGATCCCCCGCCCAGCGTGCGAGCAGCCTGGCCGCAGCGGCGAAGCCATGGAATCGTCAGCCCCCACCGCATCGAACACCACACCAGGAGCCGCAGCGATGCCCAGCGTCAGGTCAAGTCACATCGACAACGTGGTCCGGATCGGCTCGTCCGCAGCAGCCGGCATCTCCGGCGCGGGACCGCAGGCAATCTTCCACAAGTCCTGGACACGCTGCATGCAGCAGCACGGACTGGACCCGACGCGCCCGACGCCTGCCCGCATCCTGCCCTCCGGCCTGGTGCGCGACCACCAGCAGCGCATGGACGGCTTCATGCGCGTCGCGCGCGCCGGCATGCAGGACTTGTACGGCCGCGTCGCCGACCTGGGCTACATGCTGCTGCTGACCGATGCCGACGGCATCACCGTCGACTACATCGGCAACCCGGCTTCCGAGCCGCAGCTCAAGGCGGCCGGCCTGACCATCGGCGCCGACTGGAACGAGGCCCACGCCGGCACCTGCGGCGTGGGCACCTGCCTGGTCGAGCAGGCCACGATCACCTGCCACCAGGCCGAGCATTTCGATGCCACGCACATCGCGCTGACCTGCACCTCGGCGCCATTGCGCGCACCCAACGGGCAACTGCTCGGCGTGCTGGATGTGTCGGCCCTGCACTCGCCCGAAGCGCGCGAGAGCCAGCACCTGGTCCAGCACCTGACGGCGATGTACGCGCAGATGATCGAGGACGCCAATTTCCTGCGCTGCTTCGCCCGGCACGCCGTGCTGCGGCTGGGCACCGTGCCCGGGCTGGTCGAGGTGTCGGGTGACGTGATGTTCGCGCTCGACGACGACGGTGTCGTGTGCGGCGCCAACACCGGCGCCAGGCGACGCTTCGGCGGGCGTGCGGCCGATCTCGTGGGGCAGCCGCTCACGCAGCTGCTGGACATCGGCATGGACGCGCTGCGCAACATGGCGCGCAGCGGCGCGCCGGAGCCGGTGGCGCTCGGCGGGCCGCACCGCCGCGAGCAGTTCCAGGGCGTCATGATCCCGCCACGGGGCGGGGGCACGGCCGCACCCGGCCCCGTGGCGACAGACGCCGACTGCCGCGAGCCGCCGGCCCGGGCGCGCGACCGGCGCTGCTCTGCAGGCCACGCACGGCAGGATGCACTCGACCGGCTGCTCGGCGACGACGCGGTGATGCGCGGGCTGGTCGACCAATCGAAGCGGCTGGTCGACAGCCACGTGCACCTGCTGATCCGCGGCGAGACCGGGGCCGGCAAGGAGGTCCTGGCGCGCGCTCTGCACGCCTACAGCGCGCGCGCCGCGCAGCCCTTCGTGGCCGTCAACTGCGCATCGATTCCGGAGAGCCTGATCGAAAGCGAACTGTTCGGCTACACGCCGGGCAGCTTCACCGGCGGCAAGAGCAAGGGCATGAAGGGATTGATCGCGCAATCCGATGGGGGCACCCTGTTCCTGGACGAGATCGGCGACATGCCGCTGGCACTGCAGACGCGCTTGCTGCGCGTGCTCGCCGAGTCCGAGGTCTTGCCGCTCGGCGCAGAGCGGCCCATCGCCGTGCGCCTGAACGTGATCGCGGCGACGCACCGCGACCTGCGCGAGGCGATCGCGGCGGGCAGCTTCCGCGAAGACCTCTACTACCGGCTCGCGGGGGCGACCCTCGCACTGCCGCCGCTGCGCGCACGGGCAGACCGGCAGTTCCTCATCGAGAAGCTGTTCGCCGAGGAGGCCCAGACCCTGGGGCTCCACCCGACCCTGCATGCCGATGCGCTGCGCAGCCTGCTGGCGCACGACTGGCCCGGCAACGTCCGCGAGCTGCGCAATGCGCTGCGCTTTGCACTGGCCCAGGCGGGAGACCGGCCCGTGGGGGTCGCAGACCTGCCACCGGAGGTGTCCAGCGCGCCAGCCCGGCGGCAGGCGGCCAGCGCGGCCCCGGCACCGACAGCGCGCGAGGCGTGGCCGGCCGCCGAGGCCGAGGAGGCTGCGCAGGACATCGGCGCAGCGCGCCTGCTGGACGCGCTGAAGGCGCACCGCTGGAACATCGCGTCGACGGCGCGCACGCTGCAACGCTGCCGCGCGACCATTTACCGGCAGATGAAGCGCTACGGCATCACGCAGCCGCACCTGCAGTAGCGCCGGGCCCTCGGCGCGGCGCAGGTGTTGCGCGCAGAGTGGCTGGAACCCGCCCCACGGATTGCGTGTCGGCGCCGGCCTCGGGGCCGGCATGCCGCCTGGCATGGTGCTGCTCGCCCCGGAAGTTCTCTGCACGACAGCCGCCCCAGGGCCTTGCGCGCGCCACCTGTCGCCACCGCCGCGCGACGCCTGTTGCAGGCCGCTGCGACAGGTGTCGCCGCAGGCGCCGCATCCGGCACGGAAATCGCCGCAATCGGATCGACATCGGGTCGAAATCGGCTGGCATGGGGCGTGCAAAGAGGGCTGGCCTTCCACACCAACAGACAGGAGACCAGCATGTCCAGCCGACTCGCACAGCAATCCATCATCGTCACCGGCGCAGGCCGCGGCATCGGCGCATCGATCGCCCGGGGCCTGGCCGCGCAAGGCGCCCGCCTGACCATCGCCGACATCGACGCCGACAGTGCCCAAGCCGTGGCCCGCGCGCTCCGCGAGCAGGGCGGAGAGGCCATTGCCGTGCCGGTGGACGTGAGCCAGCGCGCCAGCGTCAAGGCCATGGTCGAAGCCACGGTGGCGAAGTTCGGTCGGCTCGACGGCATCTTCAACAACGCCGGCATCGCGCAGACGCGCGCCTTCCTCTCGATCACCGAAGACGACTGGCACCGCGTGATGGACATCAACGCCCTCGGCGTGCTGATCGGCATGCAGGAGGCGGCCAAGCAGATGATCGCGCAAGGCGGCGGCGGCAAGATCGTCAACACCGCATCGATCGCCGGCAAGCAAGGCTACGCGCCGCTGGCCCACTACTGCGCCAGCAAGTTCAGCGTGGTGGCGCTGACGCAGGCCGGCGCGCGCGCCTTCGGCGAACACCAGATCAAGGTCAACGCGATCTGCCCCGGCGTGGTCGCCACCGACATGTGGAAGCTGATCGACCAGGGCTTCCGCAGCGAAGGCATGACGACACACGAGAACGAGGCCTTCGACAAGTTCTCCGCCGACATCCTGCTCGGCAGGCCGTCCACGGCCGACGACCTGGTCGGCGTCTCGTGCTTCCTCGCCTCGCCGGATTCGGACTACATGACCGGCCAGTCGCTGGTGGTCGACGGCGGCATGGTCCTGGTCTGACACGTCCCCCCCCTCTGCACTGCCATGGCGAACGTCCGCCATGCGTGCAGGCATTTCCATCCCACTGGAGACAAGCATGAACAGCACGACCATCGAACACCAACGCAGCATGCAAGCCGCCGTCTGGCACGGACGCCACGACATCCGTGTCCAGGAGGTGCCGGTGCCGCAGGCACCGCCCGCCGGCTGGGTCAAGATCCGCGTGCACTGGTGCGGCATCTGCGGATCGGACCTGCACGAGTACCTGGCCGGCCCGGTCTTCATCCCCGTCGACCATCCCCACCCGCTCACCGGCCTCAAGGGGCAGTGCACGCTGGGACACGAGTTCAGCGGCGAGATCGCCGAGCTCGGCGACGGCGTCACCGACTACACCGTCGGCGAGCGCGTGACGGCCGACGCCTGCCAGCATTGCGGCAAGTGCTACTACTGCACGCACGGCCTGTACAACATCTGCGAGAACCTCGCGTTCACCGGCCTCATGAACAACGGCGCATTCGCCGAGTACGTGAACGTTCCGGCCGAGCTGCTCTACAAGCTGCCCGAGAACTTCCCCACCGAAGCCGGTGCGCTGATCGAGCCGCTCGCGGTCGGCCTGCATGCCGTCAAGAAGGCCGGCAGCATCGTCGGCAAGACCGTCGTGGTGGTGGGCGCTGGCACCATCGGCCTGTGCACCATCATGTGCGCCAAGGCGGCCGGCGCCGGCCGCATCATCGCGCTGGAGATGTCGTCGGCGCGCAAGGCGAAGGCACTGGAGGTCGGCGCCAGCATCGTCATCGACCCCAAGGAATGCGATGCCATCGCCGAGACCAAGGCACTGACCGGCGGCTACGGCGCCGACGTGTCGTTCGAATGCATCGGCAACAAGAACACCGCCAAGCTGGCGATCGACGTGATCCGCAAGGCGGGGCGTTGCGTCATGGTGGGCATCTTCGAAGAGCCCAGCCACTTCAATTTCTTCGAGCTGGTGGCGACCGAGAAGGAGGTCATCGGTTCGCTGGCCTACAACGGCGAGTTCGCCGACGTGATCCGCTTCATCGCCGATGGCCGCATCGACGTCCAGCCCCTGATCACCGGCCGCATCACGCTGGCCGACATCGTCACACGCGGCTTCGAGGAACTGGTCAACAACAAGGACGGCAACGTCAAGATCATCGTCCAGCCGGTCGCTGGCTGATCCGGCAGCCAGACCCTTCCCCTCTCGCTCCCCTCGTCCCAGCCTGTCCCGCGCCGCATCTGCCGGCGCGGGCCGGCCTGCGCCTGGCCGGCCACGCGGTGGGCCGGGTGCGCACCAGGATCCATGCCATGCCATCTTCGCCATCCGCCATGTCCGCCGTCGATGCCGCCCCGGCTTCGGCGTACTCGCGACCGGCATGGGCGGATGGCCGTGGACCGACCACGGCCTGGCGCCCACCCACAGCGGGCTGGCCCAGCTGGCTTGCGGGGGCTGCCTCACCGCGCTGGGCTACCTGCTGCTGGTCTACCCTGGTGTGTCGGGCGCGCCGCAGCCGCACGCGGTGCTGCTGCCCCTGCCCGTGACCATCGGCTGGTTCTACTCGGTCATCGTGGCGTGGCTTGCCACCTTCCTCATCTTCGACAACTGGCCGTGGACCTGTTGCGTTCGTGGTCTACACGCGCTGGTTCGCGCATGCGGTGCTGCACGAGGCGGACATCGTCCCCGGCTTCGGTGGCGATCCGCTGACCTGGGTCGACCTGCTGAACTTCGTGATGCTGATCTACGCCGTGTACTTCCAGTTCTACGGCCTGGCCAGGCGCAGCGTGGCCGCCACGCGCGCGGCGTGAGCCAGCGCGCGGCGTGGCCACCGTAGCCGCGCGATGCGCTTGCGCAGGGTTGTTGCGCAAGGCAGCAGCCCCTCGGCAACGCTGGTTTCAAAGGGGCCGCCGGAACTTTCCTAAAATCGCCCGGCGCGACATTGCGCATTTCCGATTCCAAAGAAGTATCTCGACATGGCAACTGCTAAGAAAACCGCTCCCCTGAAGAAGACTGCCACCGCCAAGGCGGTTGTGCCCGCCAAGAAGGCGGCTCCTGCCAAGGCAGCCGCTCCTGCCAAGAAGGCAGCCGCTCCCGCGAAGACGGCCGCTCCTGCGAAGAAGCCCGTGGTGGCCAAGACGGCCGCACCCGCCAAGGCCGCAGCCGGCCCGCTGAAGCCCATCAAGACCGCGTTCAACAAGACCAGCCTGCAAGCGCACCTGGCCGAGTTGTCCGGCGCCGAGCCGAAGACGGTCAAGGCCGTGCTGACCGCGCTGGAAGCCACGATGGTCGCCTCGCTGAACAAGAAGGGCCTCGGAGAGTTCACGCTGCCCGGCCTGATCAAGGTCACGTCCGTCGCGATTCCCGCCAAGAAGAAGCGCCGTGGCATCGACCCCTTCACCAAGGTCGAGCGCGAGTTCGCCGCCAAGCCCGCCACCGTGCGCGTGAAGGTGCGCTCGCTGAAGAAGCTGAAGGACGCAGCGCTGTAAAGCGTGTCCGGGTGCCGCCAGCCACGGCAGCACCCACTCTGTGCAGCCGGGCCGGCGCCGCCCCGGCTGCACTCAGATCGCCACCAGCTGGCGAATCCCCTTCTCCTGCATCTCGCTGCCCGGCCCGCGCGCGATGAACACACCGCGCTCCATGACCAGGTACTCGTCCGCGAGTTCCTCGGCGAAGTCGTAGTACTGCTCGACCAGCAGGATGGCCATGTCGCCGCGGTCGGCCAGCATGCGGATCACGCGGCCGATGTCCTTGATGATGCTGGGCTGGATGCCCTCGGTCGGCTCGTCCAGGATCAGCAGTTTGGGCTTGGGCGCCAGCGCCCGCGCGATCGCCAGCTGCTGCTGCTGCCCGCCCGAGAGGTCGCCGCCGCGGCGGTGGATCATCTGCTTCAACACCGGGAACAGTTCGAACAGCTCGGCCGGGATCGGCGTGCTGCCGCTCTTGTAGGCCAGGCCCATGCGCAGGTTCTCCTCCACCGTGAGCCGCGCGAAGATCTCGCGGCCCTGGGGCACGAAGCCCATGCCGGCGCGTGCGCGCTCATAGGGCGTGCGGCCCTGGATCGGCTTGCCGTCGAACTCCATGGTGCCGGTCTTGATCGGCACCAGGCCCATCAGCGATTTGAGCAGCGTGGTCTTGCCCACGCCGTTGCGGCCCAGCAGCACGGTGACCTTGCCCAGCTGCGCATCCAGGCTCACATCGCGCAGGATGTGCGAGCCGCCGTAGTACTGGTTGACGCCTTTGACGCTCAGGATGCTCATTTCATCGTCCCAGGTAAACCTCGATCACACGCTCGTCGGCCTGCACCTCGTCGAGCGTGCCCTGCGCCAGCACCGAGCCGTCGCACAGCACCGTGACGATCTCCGAGATCGTGCGGATGAAGCTCATGTCGTGCTCCACCACCATCAGCGAATGCTTGCCCTTGAGCGTGAGGAACAGCTCGGCCGTGCGCGCCGTTTCCTCATCGGTCATGCCGGCCACGGGCTCGTCCAGCAGCAGCAGCTTGGGGTCCTGCATCAGCAGCATGCCGATCTCCAGCCACTGCTTCTGGCCGTGGGAGAGGTTGCCCGAGAGCCGGTTCACGCTGTCGGCCAGATGGATGGTGTGCAGGATCTCGGCCAGCCGGTCGCTCTGGCGCGAGTCCAGCCGGTGCAGCATCGAGGGCAGCACGTTCTTGTCGGTCTTGAGCGCCAGCTCCAGGTTCTCGAACACCGTGAGCTGCTCGAACACCGTGGGCTTCTGGAACTTGCGGCCGATGCCCAGCTGCGCGATCTCGGGCTCGGTGTGGCGCAGCAGGTCGATGGTGCTGCCGAAGAACACCGTGCCCTTGTCCGGCCGCGTCTTGCCCGTGATGATGTCCATCATCGTGGTCTTGCCGGCCCCGTTGGGGCCGATGATGCAGCGCAGCTCGCCGGGTGCGATGTCCAGGCTCAAGCCGTTGATGGCCTTGAAGCCGTCGAACGAGCGGTGCACGTCCTCCAGGTACAGGATGCGGCCGTGCGTGACGTCCACCTCGCCCGGCGTGGCGATGCGCGAGAAACCGGCCTCGCGGCCACCCGACTCGGTCTTGCCGAGCTCGGCCACCGCGGTGCGCTCCAGGCGCTGCGCGCCCTCTTCCATCAGATCCGGCGTCATGCGCGCTCCTCCTTGCCGCGTGCGAGCAGATTGCGCGCCAGACCCACCACGCCGTGCGGCAGGTACAGCGTCACGAGAATGAACATGGCGCCCAGGAAGTACAGCCAGTACTCGGGGAACACCGTGGTGAACCAGCTCTTGGCGCCGCTCACGAGGAAGGCGCCGACGATGGGGCCGATCAGCGTGGCCCGGCCGCCCACCGCGGCCCAGATCGCGATCTCGATGGAGTTGGCCGGCGACATCTCGGTCGGGTTGATGATGCCGACCTGCGGCACGTACAGCGCGCCGGCCACGCCGCACATCATGGCCGACAGTGTCCAGATGGTCAGCTTGTAGCGCAGCGGGTTGTAGCCCGAGAACATCACGCGGCTCTCGGCGTCGCGGATGGCTTGCAGCACGCGTCCGAACTTGCTCTGCACCAGCCAGCGCGCGAACAGGAAGAAGCCCAGCAAGGTCAGCCCCGTGACCACGAACAGCGTCATGCGCATCTGCTGCGTGGCGATCGGGATGTCCACGATGCGCTTGAAATCCGTGAAGCCGTTGTTGCCACCGAAGCCCGTCTCGTTGCGGAAGAACAGCAGCATGGCCGCGAAGGTCAGCGCCTGCGTGATGATGGAGAAGTACACGCCCTTGATGCGCGAGCGGAACGCGAAGTAGCCGAACACGAAGGCCAGCAGCCCCGGCACCGCCACCACCAGGATCATCTGCAGCACGAAGGAGCCGCTGAAGGTCCAGTGCCAGGGCAGTTCCTTCCAGTCCAGGAAGACCATGAAGTCGGGCAACTCGCTCTTGTAGTTGCCTTCCAGGCCGATCTGGCGCATGAGGTACATGCCCATCATGTAGCCACCCAGCGCGAAGAACAGGCCGTGGCCCAGTGACAGGATGCCGGTGTAGCCCCAGATCAGGTCCATCGCCAGCGCCGCGATGGCGTAGCACATGATGCGGCCGAGCACGGCCACGGTGTAGTCCGACAGGTGCAGCGCGCTGCCCTCGGGCACCCAGAGGTTGAGCACCGGCGCCAGCGCGCAGACGGCCAGCAGCGCGGCGAAGAAGGCGGCCCAGCCGGGCCGGGTCAGCAGCGGCGCGCGGCCCGGCAGCGTGACAGCCGGGCGCACGATGGGAGGCGGTGGCGGCGGTGGCGGCGGCACCTCGGTGCCGGCCTCTGCCGCCAGCGCGCGTTCGATCGAAGACATGGGTGTACTGCTCATGGGATTCAAGCCTCCGCGCTGCGGCCCTTCATCGCGAAGATGCCCTGCGGCCGCTTCTGGATGAAGACGATGATGAGGACCAGCACGGCGATCTTGGCCAGCACCGCGCCGGCCCAGCCCTCGAACAGCTTGTTCAGGATGCCCAGGCCCAGCGCGGCGTAGACCGTGCCGGCCAGTTGGCCCACGCCGCCCACCACCACGACCATGAAGGAGTCGACGATGTAGCTCTGGCCCAGGTCCGGCCCCACGTTGCCGACCTGGCTCAGCGCGCAGCCGGCCAGGCCCGCGATGCCTGAGCCCAGCGCGAAGGCATAGGTGTCGATGCGCGCGGTGTTCACGCCCATGCAGGAGGCGATGGGACGGTTCTGCGTCACGCCCCGCACGAACAGGCCCAGCCGCGTGCGGCCGATCAACCAGGCCACGGCGCCCAGCACCAGCAGCGCGAACACGATGATGAGCACGCGGTTCCAGGGCAGCGCCAGGTTGGGCAGCAGCTGCACGCCGCCGCTCATCCAGGACGGACTTTCCACGGCCACGTTCTGCGCGCCGAAGGTCGTGCGCACGAGCTGCATCAGCACCAGGCTGATGCCCCAGGTGGCCAGCAGCGTCTCCAGCGGCCGGCCGTACAGGAAGCGGATCACGCCGCGCTCGAGGATCGCGCCGACCAGCGCCGAGGCCAGGAAGGCGGCCGGGATCGCGGCGATCAGGTAGGCGTCGAAGGCGCCCGGCAGGTACTTCTGGAACAGGCCCTGCACCACGTAGGTGGCGTAGGCGCCGATCATCATGAGCTCGCCGTGGGCCATGTTGATCACGCCCATCAGGCCGTAGGTGATGGCCAGGCCCAGCGCCACCAGCAGCAGGATGGAGCCCAGGCTCACGCCCGTGAAGGCCTGGCCCAGGCGTTCGCCCCAGACCAGGCCGGCGTCGATGCTGGCGATGGCGGCGACGATGGCCTTCTTGACGGCCGGATCCTGCTCTTCGGCCAGCCGCTCGTTGAGCAGCAGCTTGGTGGCCGGGCGCTTGTTCTCCGAAAGCGTGGCCGCGGCGGCGAGGCGCTTGGCCGGGTCCTCGCTGGACAGCAGGCCGCCGGCACGCGCCAGTTCCAGCTGTTCGCGGATGCCGGCGTCCTTCTCGATGGCCAGGGCCTTGTCGAGCAGCGGCAGCCGCGCTTCGGACGGCGCGCCGGCCAGTGCGCGGGCCGCATCGGCGCGCACGCTGGTGTCCTCGCTGCGCAGCTGCAGCGCGGCCAGCGCCACGTCGAGCTCGCCCCGCATCAGGTTGTTGTTGACCACGTCCTCGGCGTCGGCTGGCACTGCCACTTCCGCGCCGGTCACCGGGTCATGGCCCTTGTCGCCCTGCATGACGAAGACCTTGTCGGCCGTGAAGCGCACGGTGTCGTCCGACAGCGCCTGCAGGAAGGCCACGGTCTTCGCGTCGCCTTTCTCCACGGCCTCGATGACGGCGGCCGTGATGGCCTCGATGCGCTCGGACGACGTGCCCGAGGCCATGGCCAGTGCGGCCTCGTTGGTCAGCGCGTGCGCCGAGGCGACAGCGCCGAACAGCGCCAGCGCCGTGGCTAGCGTGCGGATCCATGTTCGCAAGGCAACCCCCTGATGTTGGTGTTCTGGATGTGAAAGAAGGGGCGCGCGGCCCCTTCTCATGTGTGGCGCCAGGTGGAGCCGCTCACTTCTTCTCGGGCTCGTCCTTCTTCTTGTCGTTGCCTTCGATGAACGGGCTCCAGGGCTGGGCCTTGACCGGGGCCTTGGTGCGCCAGACCACGTTGAACTGACCGTCCGGGCGGATCTCGCCGATCAGCACGGGCTTGTGCAGGTGGTGGTTCTTCGCGTCCATGGTCAGCGTGAAGCCGCTGGGCGCATTGAAGGTCTGGCCGGCCATGGCGGCGATGACCTTGTCGGAGTCGGTGGACTTGGCCTTCTCCACGGCCTGCTTCCACATGTGGATGCCGACGTAGGTGGCTTCCATCGGGTCGTTGGTCAGCGGCTTGGTGGACTGGCCGGGCAGCTTCTTGGCCTTGGCGTAGTCGCTCCACTGCTTGATCCAGGCCGTGTTGGTCGGGTTCTTGACGCTCATGAAGTAGTTCCACGAGGCCAGGTGGCCGGCCAGCGGCTTGGGATCGAGGCCGCGCAGTTCTTCCTCGCCCACGCTGAAGGCCACCACGGGCACGGTCTTGGCGTTCAGGCCGGCGTTGCCCAGTTCCTTGTAGAACGGGATGTTGGAGTCGCCGTTGATGGTGGAGACCACGGCCGTCTTGCCGCCGGTGCTGAACTTCTTGATGTCGGCGACGATGGTCTGGTAGTCGCTGTGGCCGAACGGCGTGTAGGTCTCCATGATGTCGGCGTCCGCCACACCCTTGGACTTCAGGAACGCGCGCACGATCTTGTTGGCGGTGCGCGGGTACACGTAGTCGGTGCCCAGCAGCACCCAGCGCTTGGCGGCGCCACCTTCCTTGCCCATCAGGTATTCCACGGCGGGGATGGCCTGCTGGTTCGGCGCGGCGCCCGTGTAGAACACGTTCTTGGACAGTTCCTCGCCCTCGTACTGCACGGGGTAGTACAGCAGCGCGTTGTTCTCTTCATAGACCGGCAGCACCGACTTGCGGCAGACCGAGGTCCAGCAGCCGAAGGTCACGGCGACCTTGTCCTGGCCGATCAGCTGCTTGGCCTTCTCGGCGGCCAGCGGCCAGTTGGAGGCGGTGTCGATCACCACGGGCTCGAGTTTCTTGCCCATCACGCCGCCCTTGGCGTTGATGTCTTCGATGGTCATCAGCGCCATGTCCTTGAGCGCCGTTTCCGAGATGGCCATGGTGCCGGACAGCGCGTGCAGCACGCCGACCTTGATGGTGTCCTGGGCGTGGGCGGCGGAGAAGCCGGCCAGCGCGAGGGCCGCGGTGACGGCCTGGAGGGTGAAGCTGCGTTGCATTCGGAGTGCTCCCGTTGGTGGTTGGTTCGGTCCGGTCCGACAAGCCTGTGGGCCTTGTCTGACCTTGGGAGCGATCCTAGGGAGAACCCCGAAAGGGGTCTGTACGCCAGGTGGCGTATGTGGTGCTTGGGACAGATCAGCGTGGCGCGAGCCCGCGCACGGCCGCCAGCCGGCGCGCCAGCGCCGCATGGCCGCCGACCAGCGCGATGCCGGCCAGCACCAGGCCGCCGCCGGCCACGAAGCGCGGCGCCAGCGCCTCGCCGAGCAGCCAGACGCCCAGCAGCACACCGAACAGCGGCGTGAGGAAGGAGAACACCCCGAGCTGCGAGGCCAGGTAGCGCCGCAGCAGCCAGCACCAGGTCAAAAAGCTCGCGAACGAGACCACCACGCCCTGGAAGCCCAGGTGGGCCCACACCGCCGGCGTGGCCGTGAAGCGCCAGTCGCCGAGCAGCCAGGCCGCCGGCAGCAGCAGCACGAAGGCACCCAGCAGCTGGTATAGCAGGGTCTCGGTGGCCGGCGCGCTGGCCAGGGACGAACAGCGGATCGCCACCGTGGTTGCGCCCCAGGCGGCGCCGGCCGCCAGCGCCAGCAGGTCGCCGAGCCAGGCCTGCGGGTGGCCGCTGGCCGCCCCACCCTGCCCGCCCAGGAAGGCCACGGCGATGCCGCCGAAGGCCAGCGCGATGCCCAGCCACTGCAAAGCGCCCAGCCGCTCGGCCGGCAGCCGCCACTGCAGGCCCAGCGCCGCGAAGATCGGCGAGGTGTAGAGGAACACGACCACGTGCGAGGCCTGGGTCAGTTCCAGCGCGGTGCTCACAAGCAGGTACTCGATGCCGAACAGCGCGCCCACGAGCAGGCCGGCGCCGTGGCGCACCCGCTGCGGCGCCTCGCCGCGGCGGGCCATCAGCAAGGCCAGCAGCACCAGCGCGATGCCGGAGCGCAGCGCGACCATGAGCATGGGGCTCGCCGCATCGGCCACGGCCTTGAGCGAGATCTGCTGCAGGCTCCAGAGCAGACACAGAAGCGTCATGACGCCGGTGGCACGGCCGTCGAGCGCGCCGTGCTGCAGGGCCGGCGAGAAGGCATGGGAGGAACGCATGCCCGCACTGTGCTGCCCGGCCATCTTTTTGGAAAGCGGATAATTCGCCGCTCTGCCATGCGGAAATCGAATCCATGCACGACCTGCAGATCGACTGGTTGAGGGCCTTCGTCGCCTGCGTGGACGCGGGTTCGCTGTCCAGCGCCGCGCTGGAGGTGCACCGCTCGCAATCCGCCGTCAGCATGCAGCTCAAGAAACTCGAGGCCGCCGTGGGCCGACCCTTGCTCGCGCGCGGGCGGCGGCATCTGCAGCTCACGCCCGACGGCCAGCAGCTGCTGGGCTATGCGCGGCGCATGCTGGACCTGCAGGCCGAGGCCCAGGCCGCGCTGCAGGGTGAGACCGTCTCGGGTCAGGTGCGCCTGGGCGTGCCCGACGACTACGCGAGCCAATACCTCACGCCCGTGCTCAAGCGCTTCGGGCCGCGCCATGGCGGCGTGGAGATCCAGCTCGACTGCGAGCAGTCCACCGCGCTGATCCCGCGCGTGGCCAGCGGCGAGCTCGACCTGGCCCTGGTCTCGCGCGACCATGCGCGGCGCGGCATGCTGCTGTTCCACGAGCCCATGGTCTGGGTCGGCTCGCCGCAGTTCGAGGTCTGGATGCGCAACCCGCTGCCGATCGCCGTGTACGAGGCCGAGAGCCTGGGCCGGCGCAGCGCCATCAACGCGCTGGCGCTGCAGGGCAGGCCCTACAAAGTCGTGTACCACAGCTCCAGCCTGGCCGGCCAGATCGCTGCCGTGGAGAGCGGCCTGGCTGTGGCGCGCTCACGCAGTGCAGCGCGCCGGAACACCTGCAGGTGCTGGGCCTGGAACACGGCCTGGGGCCCATGGAACCCATGCAGGTGGCCGTGTACCGCAGCAAGGCCTCGCAGGGCTCCAAGGCCGTCGACAGCCTGTACCGCATGCTGGTGCAGACGCTGCGGCCAGCCGGGCGCTGAACGCGCGGCTCAGTGGCTGATCATCCAGGGCCGCTTGGACGGAAACGCCTTGGCGCCGCTGGGCGCGGTGACGGTGGCCGAGCGCTTGCCGCTGGTGCTGCAGCAGCCGCAGCCGGCCGGATGCCGCATGCGCTGGTAGTCGCGCGAACTCTTGGGCTCGTGCCGGGCGCGTTCGTTGATGCCGATGGCGGCGCGCGTGCCGCCGTCCATCAGCGCCAGGCGTGGCGAGCTCACGAACACGCGCGGCGAAGACGTGCCGCAATCCGGGCAGGCGGCGGGCTCGTTGCGCTGGGCCAGCGTGCGAAAGGCATCGAAGCCGCCGCAGCCGGGACAGTCGTAATCGTAGGTGGGCATCTGCAAGGTCCCGTATGGAAGAAGGTTCAAGCCATTCTGCGCATGGCAGCCGCCATGGGCACTACGTCGAATGACGTAGAGGCCTCAGCCCTGCCAGACGCCGAAGCCCAGCGCGCGCAGGCGGATGCCGAGCTCCACCTCCATCTCGCGCGCGGCCTGGTAGGGCATGGGGTTGTAGCGCGCGTACAGCGCCGGCAGCAGCCGCTCGCCGTAGAGCATCACGAAGCGGTTGGCCTGGATGCCGGCCTTGTGCTTGTCGAAGCGGATGTCCGGGTCCAGCCCGGTCATGCCCACGTAGACGAAGGGCTTGCCGAGCAGGTAGTCGGGATTGGCACTGCGAAAGCGCGCGCTGTTCCACACCTGGTCGGCGAGCTGGACGACGTAGACATGGTGGTGCGGCCGCGGCATGCGCACATCATGCCGCGGCGCCGCAAGCTCAGACCAGGTCCGGCGACAGCGGCATCTGCACGGAGCCGTCCAGGAACTTCGTCGGCCCGGCCGCGCTCGGGTTGATGTCGAAGTCGAAGATCTGCGTCGGCAACCACAGCGTGGCGCAGGCGTTGGGCACGTCCACCACGCCGCTGATGTGGCCCTGCACGGGGGCCGTCCCCAGGATGGAATAGGCCTGGGCGCCCGAGTAGCCGAATTTCTTCAGGTACTCGATGGCGTTCAAACAGGCCTGGCGGTAGGCCACGTTCACGTCCAGGTAGTACTGCTTGCCGCTCTCGTCCACGCTGATGCCTTCGAAGATCACGTAGTCGTTGTAGGTCGGCACGATGGGGCTGGGCTTGAAGATCGGGTTCTTGATCCCGTACTTGGCCATGCCGTCCTTGATGATGGTGACCTTCATGTGCACCCAGCCCGCCATCTCGATGGCGCCGCAGAAGGTGATCTCGCCGTCGCCCTGGCTGAAGTGCAGGTCGCCAACCGACAGGCCGGCGCCGTCCACGTAGACCGGGAAGAAGATCTTGGAGCCGCGCGACAGGTCCTTGATGTCGCAGTTGCCGCCGTGCTCGCGCGGGGGCACGGTGCGCGCGCCGGTGGCCGCGGCCTTGGCAGCGGCATCGCCCTTGAGCTGGCCCATGTGGGCCGTGCCGGCGAACGGCGGGTTCGCCAGGCCGCTGGTGGCGGGGTCGGAGTCGATCAGCGCCTGCTCGCGCGTGTTCCAGGTCTCCAGCATCTTGGGGTCGGGCAGGCAGCCGATCAGGCCCGGGTGGATCAGGCCGGCGTACTTCACGCCCGGTACATGGCGCGAGGTCGTGAACATGCCGTGGAAGTCCCAGATCGACTTCTGCGCCTGCGGGAAGTGCTCGGTCAGGAAACCGCCGCCGTTCTTCTTGCTGAAGAAGCCGTTGAAGCCCCACAGGCTGTCCTGCTTGGCGCCGATGTCCAGCAGCTCCACGACCAGCAGGTCGCCGGGCTTGGCGCCCTTCACGCCGACCGGGCCGCTCAGGTAGTGCACTGTCGTCAGGTCGATGTCGCGCACGTCGTCGGCGCTGTCGTTGTTCTTGATGAAGCCACCCGTCCAGTCGTAGGTCTCCAGCACGAAGTCGTCGCCCGGGTTGACCCAGCAGGCCATGGGGATGTCGGGGTGCCAGCGGTTGTGCACGAGCTCGTTGCTCGGTGCGGGCTGCGAAAGGTCGACCTTGATCAGGGTTTCGGGCATCTGGTTGCTCCTGGTTGTGAAAAATCAGACAGAGAGGTAGCGCTTGATGTGCGCGATGTCGGTCTTGTCGCGCGCGGTCTCGTGCACGAGGCGGCCGCCTTCGATCACGAACAGCCGGTCGGCCACGTCCATCGCGAACGAGAGGACCTGCTCGGACACCACGATGGCGATGCCCTTCATGCGCCGGATCTCGTTCAGCGCCTTGGCGATGTCCTTGATGATGGAAGGCTGGATGCCCTCGGTGGGCTCGTCGAGCAGCAGCACCTTGGGGTTGGTGACCAGCGCACGCGCGATCGCCAGCTGCTGCTGCTGGCCGCCCGACAGGTTGCCGCCCTTGCGCCGCTTCATCTCGAACAGCACCGGGAACAGCGCGTAGATCTCCTCGGGCACACGCAGGCTGGGGCCGCCCTGCAGGCCGGTCTGGATGTTCTCTTCCACCGTCAGCGTGGGGAAGATCATGCGGCCCTGCGGCACGTAGGCGATGCCCTTGGCCACGCGGCGAAAGCTCTCGTCCTTCGACACATCCTGCCCCGCCACCTGGATGCTGCCGCTCTTGAGCGGCAGGATGCCCATGAGGCTCTTGAACAGCGTGGTCTTGCCCATGCCGTTGCGGCCCATGATGGCCACGGTCTCGTTGGCGTGGGCGGCAAAGCTGATGCCGTGCAGCGCCTCGCTCTGGCCGTAGGCGGTGTGGATGTCGTTGACGTTCAGAAGGATGTCGCTCATGTCAGTGGCCCAGGTAGACGTCGATGACCTTCGGGTCGGCCTGCACCTTGTCCATCGGCCCTTCGGCCAGGATCTTTCCCTGGTGCATGACGGTGACCTTGTGCGCGATCTGCGCGACGAAGTCCATGTCGTGCTCGATCACGATGACGGCGCGGTTGTTGCTGATGCGCTGGAGCAGCTCGGCCGTCAGCTCGCGTTCGCGCGAACTCATGCCGGCGATGGGCTCGTCCAGCATCAGCAGCTCGGGTTCCTGCATGAGCAGCATGCCGATCTCCAGCCACTGCTTCTGGCCATGCGACAGCAGACCGGCCTCGGTGTGCAGCTTGTCGGCCAGGAAGATGTCCTCGGCCACGGCCTGCACCGCCGCCTTGATCTTGTCGGTGCACTTGAAGGCCAGCGCACCCAGCACCGAGCGGCCGGACGGGTAGGACACCTCCAGGTTCTGGAACACCGAGAGGTTCTCGTAGATCGATGGCGTCTGGAACTTGCGGCCGATGCCCAGGCGCACACGCTTGTGCTCGGCCATGCCGGTCAGTTCGGTGTTCTTGAACTTGATGGAGCCGGCGCTGGCCTTGGTCTTGCCGCAGATCAGGTCCAGGAGCGTGGTCTTGCCCGCGCCGTTGGGGCCGATGATCACGCGCAGCTCGTTCTTGTCCACGTACAGCGTCAGCGTGTCGATGGCCTTGAAGCCGTCGAACGCGACCGTGAGGTCTTCCACGGCCAGGGCGAAGTCGGTGTTGCTCATGGTGGGTTCCTCGGGGCTCAGGCGCGCTGGCCGTGCAGGCTCGCGTCGGGCGTGGCAGGCTCGGTGCTGTTGATCGCCGATGCGGCATGCGGCGCCGTCTTGGCGGCCACGAGCTTGTCGTCGTAGGCCTTGCGGGCGGCGCCGCGCGCCTGCCACCAGGGCTTGATCTTGTCTTCCCACAGCCCGGCCAGGCCCATCGGGAAGGCCATGGTCACGCCGATGAACAGGGCCGCCATCAGGAACAGCCACAGGTCCGGGAAGCTCTCGGAGAACAGCGTCTTGCCGGCGTTGACCAGCAGCGCGCCGTACACCGCGCCGACCAGGCTCATGCGCCCGCCCACGGCCGCGAAGATCACCATCTCGATGGAAGGCACGATGCCGACCAGCGTGGGCGACATGAAGCCCACCTGCAGTGTGAACAGCGCGCCGCCGATGCCCGACAGGCCGGCCGCCAGGCAGAACGTGAACACCTTGAAGTTGGACACGTCGTAGCCCGAGAAGCGCACGCGGTCTTCCTTGTCGCGCATGGCCAGCAGCAGCGTGCCGAGCTTGCTGGTCTGGATCCAGCGGCACAGCAGGATGGCGCCGATCAGCAGCGCCACGCAGACGAAGTACAGGATGGTCTTGGCGCTGTCGGTGCGGATGTCCCAGCCCAGCATGGTCTTGAGGTCGGTCATGCCGTTCACGCCGCCCGTGTAGCCCTGCTGGCCGATGATGAGCACCGTGAGGATCAGCGCCACGGCCTGCGTGATGATGGCGAAGTACACGCCGCCCACGCGGCGCTTGAACATCGCGAAGCTGATCAACCAGGCCAGCGCCATCGGCACGGCCACCACCAGGATCAGCGCCAGCGGCAGGCTCTTGAACGGCAGCCACATCAGCGGCAGCTCGGTCAGCTGGTTCCAGTCCATGAAGTCCGGGATGCCGGGCGTGGACTGGATCTTGGTGGTCTCGGGGTCCGAGGCTTCGAGCTTGAGGAACATGGCCATGGCGTAGCCACCGAGGCCGAAGAACACGCCCTGCCCCAGGCTCAGCACGCCGCCATAGCCCCAGACCATGACCAGGCCCACGGCGACGAAGGCATAGCTGAGGTACTTGCCGACCAGGTTCAGGCGGAAGATGTCGAGCGTGAGCGGCAGCACGACGACCAGCAACAGGGTCAGCAGCAGCACGCTGGCCAGCTGGTAGCGTTGGATCAGTTGTTTCATACGGGCCTCTAGCGACGGACTTTGGAAGCGAACAGGCCCTGCGGCCGCACCATCAGGATCAGCACGATCAAGGAGAGCGTCAGCACCTTGGCCATCGAGCCGCTCATGAAGAACTCGGTGATCGACTGCGTCTGCGCGATGCCGAAGGCCGACACCACGGTGCCCAGCAGGCTGGCGGCGCCGCCGAAGGTGACGACCAGGAAGGCGTCGACGATGTAGAGCGAGCCCGAGGTCGGCCCGGTGGAGCCGATGGTGGTGAAGGCCGCGCCGGCCACGCCGGCGATGCCGCAGCCGATGGCGAAGGTCAGGCGGTCGGTCTTCTTGGTGTCGATGCCGGTGGCGTTGGCCATGGTGCGGTTGCTGACCGTGGCACGCACGCGCAGGCCCCAGCGGCTCTTGTTGAGCGCGATCAGCACGCCGGCCGTCACGACCAGCGTGAGCGCCAGCACGAACAGGCCGTTGATCGGGATGTCCAGGCCCTCCATGGGGGCCCAGGAGCCCATCAGCCAATCGGGCAGCGTGGGGCTGACTTCCTTGGGACCGATGAAGGTGCGGAAGCACTGCTGCAGCGCCAGGCTCACGCCCCAGGTGGCCAGCAGCGTGTCCAGCGGCCGGCTGTACAGGTGGCGGATCAATGCCCATTCCATGATCCAGCCGAAGAAGAAGGCGACCACGAAGGCCAGCACGATGGCGATGGGAAAGTACGCCGCCATGGCGCCGGGCGCGTTGTGCTCGGTGAAGGTGGCGGCCATGTAGACGGTGTAGGCGCCGATGGCCATGAACTCGCCATGCGCCATGTTGATGACGCCCATCTGGCCGAAGATGATGGCCAGGCCCAGCCCCATCAGCAGCAGCACCGCGAACAGGGACAGGCCCGCGAAGCCCTGCATGAGGCCGATGTTGAGCATGTCGGAAAAGGTCATGGCGCGCTCGCTCTCCAAGGTTCGACAAGGCCCTCCCCCGACCGCCGGGAGAGGGCTGGGTTGGCTTACTGGTAGCCCTTGGGGAACGGGTCCGGAGCGATCAGGGCCGATGACTCGGCGACCACCTTGAACGTGCCGTCCTTCTGGCCCTGGCCGATGCGCGCCTTGCTCCACAGATGGTGGTTGGCGTCGAGCTTGACGTAGCCCTCCGGCGCGGTCTTGAGTTCGATGCCGGGCGATGCGGCCGTGACCTTGGCCACGTCGAAGCTGCCGGCCTTCTCCACGGCGGCCTTCCAGAGCCAGGGGCCCAGGTAGCCGGCCT
Organism: Pseudorhodoferax sp. Leaf265; assembly: GCF_001422365.1. Lineage (GTDB taxonomy): Bacteria > Pseudomonadota > Gammaproteobacteria > Burkholderiales > Burkholderiaceae_C > Pseudorhodoferax. Next base: position 508,400 of record NZ_LMMT01000001.1, read on the forward strand.
GCGTCACGTCGCCGATCACGGCGTCCTTGCCGTACTTGGCCTTGAAGGCCTCGACGAACTTCTTGTTGTTCTCGTTGTCCAGCGACTGGAAGTACTTCATCGACGAGTAGAAGCCGGCGAAGTTGTCGCCGCCCACGCCGGTCATCTCGTCCTCGGTGACCGACAGGGTCAGCAGGAACTGCTTGTCGCCCGTGATGCCGGCGGCCTTGAGCTGCTTGTAGAAGGCCACGTTGGAGCCACCGACCACGGCCGCGAAGATGCAGTCGGGCTTGGCCACCTTGATCTTGTTGATCAGCGAGTTGAAGTTGGTGTGGCCCAGCGGGTAGTACTCCTCGCCCTTGACCGAGCCCAGCTTGCCGACCGTCTCGATGTGCTTGCGCGCGATCTTCATCGAGGTGCGCGGCCAGATGTAGTCCGAGCCGACCAGGAAGAAGGTCTTGGCCTTCTTCTCCTTGGCACCCCAGTCCAGGCCCCAGATGATCTGCTGCGTGGCTTCCTGGCCGGTGTAGATCACGTTCTTGCTCTGCTCCAGGCCTTCGTAGAAGGTGGGGTAGTACAAGAGGCCGTTCTCCTTCTCGAACACCGGCAGCACGGCCTTGCGCGAGGCGCTGGTCCAGCAGCCGAACACGCAGGCGGTCTTGTCGTTGACGAGCAGCTTGCGGCTCTTCTCGGCGAAGGTCGGCCAGTCGGAGGCGCCGTCTTCCTTGATGACCTTGATCTTGCGACCCAGGATGCCGCCCATGGCGTTGATCTGGTCGATGGCGAGCTGCTCGGCCTGGATCGAGCCGGTTTCGGAAATGGCCATGGTGCCGGTGGCCGAGTGCAGCTGGCCGACCGTCACCTCGGTGTCGGTGATGGCCAGGCCCGTGGTGTTGACCTTGGCGGTGGGGAACTGCTGGGCCAGCGCGGCGGCCGACAGGCCGGCAAACGGCGACATGGCGGCCATCTGCAGCATGCGCCGGCGCAGAACGGACTCGGGACGGGAATCAGCGGACATGGACAAGCTCCTGTGACGTTGGGAATCCGGCAGCCCTGTTGGGTTGGTGTGCTGCGGTGCAACAGAAGGTATCCGCGACCCTGCGCAGGACGAATACGTCATTCAACGTAGTGCGTGGCACACCACAGGCGAGAACACTGGTGGCCCGATCCGATTTCAGACAGGAGTCAACGCATGCGCCACGGCGACATATCGAGCAGCAAGGACAGCGTCGGCGTGGCCGTCGTCAACTACAAGATGCCGCGCCTGCACACCAAGGCCGAGGTGCTGGCCAATGCGCGCCAGATCGCCGAGATGGTGGTGGGCATGAAGCAGGGGCTGCCGGGCATGGACCTGGTGGTCTTCCCGGAGTACTCCACGCACGGGATCATGTACGACGCCAAGGAGATGTACGAGACGGCCGCCACCGTGCCCGGCGAGGAGACGGCGATCTTCGCGGACGCCTGCCGCAGGGCCAAGGTCTGGGGCGTGTTCTCGCTGACCGGCGAGCGCCACGAGGAGCATCCGCACAAGGCGCCCTACAACACGCTGATCCTCATGAACGACCAGGGCGAGATCGTGCAGAAGTACCGCAAGATCATGCCCTGGGTGCCCGTGGAGGGCTGGTACCCGGGCGACTGCACCTACCTGAGCGAAGGCCCCAAGGGTCTGAAGATCAGCCTGATCATCTGCGACGACGGCAACTACCCCGAGATCTGGCGCGACTGCGCGATGAAGGGCGCCGAACTCATCGTGCGCTGCCAGGGCTACATGTACCCGGCCAAGGAGCAGCAGGTGCTGGTGGCCAAGGCCATGGCCTTCATGAACAACGTGTACGTGGCGGTGGCCAATGCCACCGGCTTCGATGGCGTGTACTCGTACTTCGGCCACTCGGCGCTGATCGGCTTCGACGGCCGTACGCTGGGCGAGTGCGGCGAGGAGGAGATGGGCATCAACTACGCCGAGCTGTCGATGCACCTGATCCGCGACGCGCGCAAGAACGGCCAGTCGCAGAACCACCTCTACAAGCTGCTGCACCGCGGCTACACGGGCAAGATCAACTCGGGCGAGGACATGCATGGCGTGGCGGCCTGCCCGTACGGCTTCTATGCCGACTGGATCAAGGATCCGGAGGGCACGCGCAAGAAGGTCGAGGCCTTCACCCGCGGCACGCCAGGCACGCCGGAATGCCCGATCGACGGCATCCCGAACCAGCTGCCCGAGCACCGATGAGCGCCGCGCAGGGCCGCCCCAGGCAAGCTCGGCCTTGCAGGCCGCGCCGAGGCTCGCGCCTCGGCCCCTCGCCAGGCACGAAAGGTCCACCGGACCTTTCGTGTCCGGGCTCGGCCCGCTTGGCGGGACAGGCCGCAGGCCGAAGGGTGCTTCAATGAGCGCCGTTCTGCAGGCACCAGTCGATCCGCTGGCGGAATGGCGAGTCGCGCAGGAGCCCTACTACCGCCCGGTCGGCGACGAGGTCGCGCAGTTCCAGGACGCCCACGCACTGCGCCTGCCATTGCTGCTGAAGGGCCCGCCCGGCTGCGGCAAGACACGCTTCGTCGAGCACATGGCCTGGACGCTGGGCCTGCCGCTGGTCACCGTGGCCTGCCATGAGGACATGGCGGCCGGCGACCTGCTGGGCCGCTGGCTGATCGACGCCGACGGCACGCGCTGGCAGGACGGGCCGCTCACGCTGGCCGCGCGCCACGGCGCGCTGTGCTACCTGGACGAGCTGATCGAGGCACGGCCCGATGCGCTCACGGTGTTGCACCCGCTGGCCGACACGCGCCGCGTGCTGCCGCTGGAGCGCAACGGCGAGCTGCTGCAGGCGCACCCGCGCTTCCAGCTGGTGGTCTCGTACAACCCGCAGCCGGGGCGGGAGCTGCGGCCCGCCACGCGGCAGCGCTTCGTGGCCATGGCCTTCGACCCGCCGCCTGTGGCAGCCCAGGTCGCCATCGTGGCGCACGAGTCGGGCCTGGAGCCGGAGCGGGCGATGCGGCTGGTCGGACTGGCCGAGCGCGCGCGTGCACTGGATGAGGACGCGGAACCGGCCCTGTCGATGCGCATGCTGGTGCGTGCCGGCCAGCTGATGGCCGGCGGCATGCCGGCGCGGCTGGCCTGCGAACTGGCCCTGGTGCAGGCCTGGTCCGACCAGCCCGAGCGCGTGCAGGCGCTGCGCGCGCTGGCGGACGCGCTGTATCCGTGAACACTTCCGCGCTGCAGTTGCTGCTGCAGGGCTTGTGCAGGCACGGGTGCGCCGTCCGGGAAGTGCCAGGACTGTCCCAGCCGGTGCTCGGCCCGGCGCTGCTGCTGCCGCCGGGCCTTGCCACTGGCGCTGCCGCCATCGCGCACGCCGCCGCGCACCTGCGCCATTCCCTGCCGGCGCGCGATGCGCGCGGCCGCAAGCCGATGGCGCTGGCCGTGCTGTCGGCCGTCGAGGACGCGCGCGTCGAGCGGCTGCTGGCGCACGACTTCCCGGGCGTGCGGCGCTGGTTCGCCGCGGCCTTGCCCGCAAGGTCTGCACAGGGGCTCGGCTTCGCCGCGCTGATGGACCGGCTGGACCGGGCGCTGGCCGACCCCGCCGCGCGCGACGGCCACCACTGGGTGCAGCGCGCGCAACAAGGCTTCTGGGCCTTGCCGGCCGGCGCCGCGCCCCAGGCCTTCGCCGACCTCGCGATGCGCCTGGCCAACATGCTGGGCCAGATGCGCGTGCCCTTCGACACCCAGTACCGGCCAGGCGCGGCCTACCGCGACGACCACAGCTACCTGTGGGACCACGGCCGCACCAGCGATGCGGAGCCGCTGCCCGCCGACGGCGGCGCGCCCGCGCCGTCCGCCGCGGGCCACACCCGTGCGCATGCCGTTCCTGTGCTGCGCGAGCGGCACTACGGCGAATGGCACGACAAGCTGGGGCTGTGGCGCCCGGCCTGGTGCCGCGTGCAGGAACGCTCGGTGGCCCACCACGGCGTGGCCCCACCGCCCCGCCCCCGCAGCCTGCCACCCGAGGCCGAGGGCGAGGCGCTGGACCTGCAGGCCACCGTCGCTGCGCTGGCAGACCGGCGGCGCGGCCGCAGCTGGGATGCGCGCCTGTTCCGCCGCACGGTGCCGCCGGTGCGCGCCAGCGTGCTCGTGCTGCTCGACCTGTCGCAGTCCACGCTGGCCCCCTGGGGCGCCGGTCCGCTGACCGTGCAGGCCGCCCAGCAGCAGGCCGCGCTGTGGCTGGCCCGCCGCCTGGCGGAGCACGGCGCGCGCGTGGCCGTGCATGGCTTCGCGTCCAACGGCCGCTTTGAGGTCGCCTACTGGCGGGCAGTGGCGTTCGGGGCACCCTGCGATGCGGCCGCGCTGGCCGCGCTGCCGGTACGCCACTCCACCCGGCTGGGCGCGGCGCTGCGCCATGCGCAGACCATCCTGGACGAGGAGCCCGGCGGGCGCCGCACCGTCGTGCTGGTCACGGACGGGCAGCCCTGGGACATCGATGTGTTCGACGCTGGGCATCTGCTGCAGGACGCGCGGCAGGCGATGGACGGGCTGCGCGCCGCTGGCATGCGCGCGCAGTGCATTGCTTGCGATGCCAGGGCAGTGGCGCAGCTGCAGCCGGTCTTCGGCGCCACCGGCTTGTTCCTGCTCGATGCGCCGGCCACGATGGCACGCGGCCTGGCCGATGCGGGTCGCGCCATCCTGGCGCGCTGAGCACAGGGCATGCCTGGCGGCCCGGAGCGACCCATCGGTTCATGTCTCCCGGCCCCCGCGGCGCGATGGCGCGCGGCGCAGGCTGGTCTTCAGCCGGCCTGCCGCGCCAGATGCGGACAGGGGGATGCCCCGGCCGCCGCCACCGGGTTGCCGATGCTGGTCCGTGCCGACCACAGCTCGGGGAATGGAATCTCTTGCATCGTCGGCGCCAGCCAGGCCACGCCTTCGGTCCCGAAGTAGGCGGGCCGTCTGCCGAAGGTGCGCCGCGTGGCCATCAGGTGGCGGAACTTCCACTGCATGAAGCCTTCGGCGATGTCGGCCAGCGTTTCGCCCAGACGCTGCAGCGCCGCGTGCGGGCCGTGGTGGCCGGGTTCGGCGTAGATGGCGCGCCAGGCCTGTTCCACCTGCGCGCTCGGCACATAGGGCTGGGCAGGATCGTGCGCGAGCACGTCGGCCGGTACCGCGTGGCCCGCGCGGTGCAGGTAGGCCAGCACGTCGTCGTACAGGCTGGGCGACGCCAGCGCCTGCTGCAGCTGCTGCAGGCGCTGCGGCTGCGGTGCGAAGTGCTGCAGGTGCTCGGCCTGCTTGATGCCCAGCAGGTAGACCATGTGCCGGTACGTCCAGCCCTGCAGCGCCGTGTCCTGGCCGTGCGTGGCGGCGGCGCGCGGCAGGATGGCCAGCAGGTCGTTGGGCGTCATCCAGGCAATGGAGCGCCAGATGGCGTCCAGCGGCGCATGGTGGGCGACCACGCGCTCCAGCGTGGCCTGGGCCTGCGCCAGGTCGCCTGCGCGCAGGCAGGCCTGGGCGGCCTGCAGCTCCTGGACGATCAGCATCCAGTACAGCTCGGAGACCTGCACGTGGACGATCCACGAGCGCTCGCCCGGGTGCTCGCTCACGGTCTGCTGCAGTTGGTGCAGCACGTCGGTCTGGATCCAGGCGCTGTAGGGTGTCTGGCCACGCGCATGCGTCGCTGCGAGCGGGTCCGGCAGGGCTTGGGGGGCGTTCATGGTGTTCTCCTGTGCAAAAGGGGGGTGGCGGTGGATCAGCAGCCGGCGATGGACTGCATGTGGTCGGAGGGTGGCATGGACTGCAACGAGGCCTGCACCGCCTCGCGGCACAGCGAGGGGCGGTGCACCAATGCGTCGGCATAGGCGCCCACGCGCGGCAGAGCGGCCCACAGCGGCGCCATGCCCAGATAGCGCATGCGCACGAGGTTCACGCCCCACAGCGCGTCGGCCAGCGTGAAGCCACCGCGGTCCAGTTGCGAGAACGGCTCGGTGACCAGGTCCTGCTCGAGCTGGCCCAGCACGGCCTGCACGTGCTGCCGCGCGGCGCGCTGGAAGGCCGCATCGCGCCGCACCTGCAGGCCGCCGCGCTCCTTGGCGATCTTGGCGCGGTAGGCCGCGACGAGCTCGGCGTCGCCGGCATGGGCGGCGACGAGGCGCTTCAGCGCCAGGATCTTGAGTTCGTAGACGGTGGACATCGCCTCCTTCAGCGCGGCGGGCCGGTCGTCGGCATCGGGATGAAAGCCGTACAGCAGCGCGCCGTTCGGGACCCGGTCCACGATGCCGACTTGGTGCAGCACGGCCGCACGCTCTGCCGGCGCCTCGGGCAGCAGCTGCACCGGGTGCGGCGAGACCGCGTCGAGGTAGATGCAGATGGCGCGCGAGTCGACGACGGCGCGCCCGGCCTGGTGGTCGATCAGCAGCGGCACCACGCAGGGGTCGAAGCCCTCGGTCTCGACCGCGGTCCGGCCGCTGTAGCCGCTCACGAACGCCCGGCCCAGCGCGCGGCCGGCCGCCAGGCGCATGCGCACGTAGGCGGGGTCGTAGTGCTCGGCCATGACCAGGTCGTCCGGCCCCATGTGGCCCAGGATCGCCATCTCGCTGGAGCGGTACGGCAGCCGCTTTTCCGCCAGCACCGTGCGCACCTTCTGCGAGCACAGCGAGCTGGCCGCGTGGAACAGCTCGAAGCGGGGCTCGCCCCCGGCACCGGCCGTGCCGACGGTGGTGATGCGGGCGGGGTCGGCGATCGCCGCGCGCGCAGCGGCGGCCCGTGCCGCCCAGGGGTTGGGGTGGTCCATGGTGTTCCTCGTGGTGGGTGGAAAAGGAAGGGATGTCAGCCCGGCAGCGCCGGGGCCAGCAGGCCCTCGATCTGCTGGGCGATCTGCAGCAGCGCGCCGTCGTCGCCCGGACGCGCGACGATCTGCAGCGCCGCCGGCAGGCCGCCGTCGGTCGCGGGCAGCGGGATGGAGATGGCCGGAAAGCCCGCCACGTTGAAGGGGGCCGTGTAGGTCATCAAGGCCTCGCGCACGCTGCCGCGCCAGTCGCCCACCTGCACGCTGGCCGCCTGCAGCGCCGGCGCATGGCAGGGGCAGGTGGGCAGCAGCAGGTAGTCGTGCCGCGCCATCAGTGCCTGCAGGCGCGCCGTGAAGCGCAGCCGCAGTTGTTGCGCATCGGCGTAGTCGCCGAGCACCAGGGCGCGTGCGGCCTGCAGGCGTTCGGCCGTCTCGGGCATGTAGCCGGCGGCGATGCGCTCGGGCGTGTGGCGGCGCCAGTGCTCGACCGCGCCTTCGGCCAGCACGATGCGTGCGAACGCGCCGAACACGCCGTCGAACAGCGTGGTGTCGTCCACGGCGCTGCAGGCGAACGTCGCGCCCAGCGTGGCGACGGCACGGCGAAAGCTGGCGTCCACCGCGTGGCTCGGTGCGATGGGCGCGATGGCCGGCACGATGCCCAGCCGCGCGGAGACCCAGGCGTCGCTGTCGGGCACCTCGATGCCGAAGGGCGCGGCCAGCAGCACGATGTCGTCCACGCAGCGCCCCAGCAGGCCGGGGTGGTCCAGCGTCGGCGCCAGCGGGAACACGCCGTGCGTGGACAACGCGCCCAGCGTGGGCTTGAAGCCCGCCACGCCGCACAGCGCTGCGGGGATGCGCACCGAGCCACCGGTGTCCGTGCCCAGCCCGGCGGCCACGGCACCGTCGCCGATGGCGGCGGCCATGCCACCGCTGGAGCCGCCGGGCATGCGCGTGCGGTCCAGCGGGTTGCGCGTGTCGCCGAACTCCGGGTGCGCGGTGCTCACGCCCCAGGCGAACTCGTGCGTGGTGGTCTTGCCCACCACGATGGCGCCGCATTCGGCCAGCGTGCGCACCACGTCCGCATCGCACGCCGGCACATGGCCCAGGTACGCGCGCGAGCCGTAGCGTGTCTCCAGGCCCCGCGTGTCGATCAGGTCCTTCACGCCGATGGGCAGGCCCTCCAGCGCACGCGGGCGGCCCTGGGCATAGCGTTGGTCGCTGTCGGCCGCGGCGCGCAATGCCCGGTCCCAGTCGATGGCGGCGAAGGCGTTCAGCGACTGCTTGCTCGCCTCGGCCCGGTCCAGGGCCTGCCGCACCAGCGCGGTGGCCGTGAGCCGGCCTGCGGCCAGTGCCGCGCGCGCCGCGCGCAGGCAGTGCGTGCTCACCACAAGGCCTCCAGCAGCGCATGCAGCTTCGTCTCGGCGCCGTCGCCCAGGTCGGCGACCTCGGCGGGGTAGTTCGCCAGCAACAGGCGGGCGATCTCGGGCAGGAGGACCGCGTCCAGGCCGAAGTCGCGCAGGCGGGTGGGCAGGCCCAGGTGCGCCACCGTGCCGGCGATGCGCTCGGCCAACTGCGTGGCCGCGGCCGCGCCGCGGCCTGGTGCGAAGCCTTCGAACCGGTCGCCGTAGCGTGCCGCGCAGGCCTGGATGACGGGCGCCAGCGTGATGCACGAGGTGGCGCTGTGCGGCAGGCCGAAGGTGCCCCCCAGGATGTGGCCGATGCGGTGGCTGAGCCCATACACCACCGAGGCCGGGAAGAAGTAGCACTGCCAGGCGCCCAGCTGCAGCTGCAGCAGGTCGTCCAGCGTCACGAGGCCGGCGTCCAGCGCCTGCTGCGTCTCCCCCGTGCGCGGCCAGCGCTCGAGCACACCGAGCAGGCGCTGCGCGCCGCTGGCCGCGAGGATGGCGTGCGGGTGGTCGCGCCCTACCTGGCGCATGCCTTCGACCGCATGGTCGATGCCCTTGATGGCCGAGGCCAGCAGCAGAGCGCGTGGCGTGCCCTGCACCAGCAGCGGGTCGGTCACCACGAGGCGGGGCACCGTCTCGCGCACGGCGTAGCTGCGCTTGAGCTTCTGCGCGCCACCGGTCTCGGTGATGCCGAAGTAGTGCGAATACTCCGAGCCCGACAGCATGGTGGCGAAGGCGGCAATGGGCAGGTGGCGCCCGGTTTCCTGCTGGTGCAGGTGCGAGACGGCCTTGGCCGCGTCCAGCACCGAGCCGCCACCCAGCGCGACGATAGCCGCCGCGCCACCGGCGCGCGCAGCCTGCAGCGCGGCGCGCACGGCCGTGTCCGGCACATGCGGCGGAAAGTCGGTGAACACACCGGCGCTGTCCTGGATGTGCGGCGCGAGCTGCGCTGCGTACAGCGGGCGCAGCGGCTCGACGGTGAAGGTGATCGGCCGGGCCAGTCCGTACGTGGGCAACGCCGCGGCGGCGGCAGACAGCACGCCCTGGCCCCAGACGACGGCGTCCTGCGGCAGGCAACTCAATTTCTGCATGGGTCAACTCCGTGGTGCGAGCGTTCGCCCGATGGCCTCGCTCCGCGGCGTGAAGATAGTCGTGGCAAGCACGCCGTGGGCCATGCCGCGGGCGGACGCTGCGTCCATGGGTTTGGACGACGGGTCGGGAGACCTCAGTCGGGCGCGAGCACCGTCACCTTGGGGATCTCCGCCGCCAGGAAATCGACCAGCGCGCGCACCGCAGGCAGCAGCCCGGTGCGGTACGGGATCAGCGCGGAGATCCACGCCTCCGACGCGATCCAGCCGGGCAGGATCTGCTGCAGCGTGCCGTCCTTGAGCTCGTCCTTGCAGATGTAGGCCGGCAGCGCGGCGATGCCCAGGTTGGCGGTGGCCGCTTCCTTGAGCGTGACCAGGCTGTTGCTCTGGAAGCGCGGCGCGATGGGCACCGCGACCTGCTGCTGCCCCGGTCCCTTGAGCTGCCACTGCAAAGGCCCGGGCCAGACCATGGAGATGGTGGCGTGCTCGGCCAGGTCCTGCGGCGCGGCAGGCAGCCGCCGCTGCGCCAGGTAGCCGCGGCCCGCATACAGGCACCACGGCACGCTGGCGATCGTGCGCTGCACCAGGTTGGAGCTCTGCAGCGTGGAGGTGTGGCCACGGATCGCGATGTCGAAGCCCTCGCCCACGATGTCCACGTAGCGGTCGGTGGCGATCTCCACCACGCTGACCTTGGGGTGCATGCTGAGGAAGGCGGGAAGCAGGTCGCGCAGCGCGAACTGCGCGATCTCCACCGCGGTGGTCAGGCGGATCACGCCGCTGGGTTCGGTCAGCCGCTGGCGCACGGCCTCTTCGGCGACGGTGGCGTTCTGCAGCAGCGTCACCGCGTACTGGTGGAACTCCACGCCAATCTCGGTCATCGAGAACTGGCGCGAGGTGCGGTTGATCAGGCGCACGCCCAGGTGGTTCTCCAGCTCCTGGATGCGGTGGCTGACGGTGGACTTGGGCAGGCGCAGGGCCTGCGCCGCAGCGGTGAAGCCGCCGCGCTCCACCACCTGCACGAAGTAGAAGACATCCTTCAGGTCCAGCATCGCGTCGCCTTTGCGCCAGTCATCGTGGCGCCGGATGGTACGGGCCGCAGGCGCCGCCGGGCCATCGTTCGGGTTTCTCGGACCGAGCGTACAAGCGCCACCGGCTTCCATTTGCGGATGCGCTTCCTATGATTTCCCTGCCCCACCCACCGACCCCGGACACGGAGATTTCGACCATGGATTCCACCGCCTTCACCGATGCGCTCATCCGCGAGCGCCGCACCAAGCGCGCCTTCTTCCTCGACCGGCCCGTGCCGCAAGACACGGTGCAGCAGATCCTCTCCGTGGCCCGCTTCGCACCGAGTTCGAGCAACACGCAGCCCTGGCGCACCTACGTGGTGAGCGGTGCGGCGCGCGAGCGCATCACGACGGCGGCGGTCGACGCGTTCCGCGCGGGCCCCGACAGGCTGGCCCACGAGTACCCGTTCTTCCCGGACCCGCTGCACGCGCCGTATGCCGAGCGCTTCACGGCCTTCCGTGGACAGCTCGGCGACGCGCAGGGCGTGCACCGCAGCGACAAGGCCGGCCGCATGCGCGACGTGGAGCGCCAGTTCCTGTTCTTCGACGCGCCGGTCGGACTGATCTTCACGATGTGCAAGCGCCTGGAGTGGGCCAGCTTCATCTGCTATGGCTGCTTCCTGCAGAACGTCATGCTGGCCGCGCGGGCCCGCGGGCTGGACACCTGCCCGCAGCAGATCTGGTCGCTGCAGTCGGCCGTGCTGCGGCCCGCGCTGGGCATCCCGGACGACCAGATGGTGGTCGCCGGCATGTCGCTGGGCTATGCCGACAACAGCAGGCCCGAGAACAACATGCAGCTGCGCAAGCTCGCCCTCGACGAGTTCGCCACCTTCGTCGACGCCTGAACGGCGCCGGCCTCTCTTCCACCTCTTTCCCCTTCACCGCGACCGGCGCGCGTGCCACACGGCGCGCGCGATCGGACTCGCACGCCCATTGCCACCACACAAGGAGAACGGCACATGTCCCTCATCAAGGGTTTCCATCACCTGACGGCCTGCGTCAGCGGCGCGCAGGAGGACGTGGACTTCTACGTCAAGCTGCTGGGCCAGAGCCTGGTCAAGAAGACCGTGCTGCTCGACGGCGACACGCCGATCTACCACCTGTACTACGGCAACGCCGAGGGAGCGCCCGGCACGCTGGTCACGTCCTTCCCGTTCAGGCACAAGGGCGTGCACGGCCGGCGCGGCTCGGGCCAGATCCGCGTGATCAACTACTCGGTGCCGGCCGGCGCGCTGGAGTTCTGGCGCCAGCGCTTCGCTGCCCACGGCGTGCCGCACGAGGCAGTGGTGCAGCGCTTTGGCGAGCAGCGGCTGCGCTTCCAACACCCCTGCGGCATCGAGTTCGACCTGGTGGCGTCCGACCGCGACACGCGGCCGGCCTGCACGGCCACGGACATTCCCGAGGCCTTCGCCATCCGCGGCGTGCACAGCATCACGCTGTCGCTGCGCGAGGTGGACGAGTCCATCCGCTTCATGCAGGAGGCGCTGGAGTTCCGCTACGCCGGCGCGTCGGGCCCGTACCACCGCTTCGAGACCGGCGACGGCGCGCCCGGCACTGTGGTGGAGTTCATGCACGAGCCGGACCGCCTGCAGGGCTCGTCGATCTACGGCGAGGGCACGATCCACCACGTGGCCTTCGCGGTGGACAACGTCGCGCAGCAGATGGTGCTCAAGGAGCGGTTCATGGGCATGGGCTACATCGACACCTCGGAGTCGGTGAACCGCAACTACTTCCGCTCGATGTACTTCAAGATGCCCGGCGGCGTGATCTTCGAGGCCGCCACCACGGACATCGGCTTCGCCATCGACGAGGAGCCCGGCCACTTCGGCCAGGAGTTCCAGCTGCCGCCGTGGCTGAAGGACCGCAAGGACGAGCTCCTCGCGCGCCTGGAACCCATCGTGGTCTGACCCCTTTCCCTTTTCATTCCCCTCACACACGAAGTCACACGCCATGTCACGACCCAAGGTCCTCATCGTCTTCTACTCCCGCAACAGCTCCACGGAGCTGCTGGCCCAGGCCGTCGCCGAAGGTGCCACGGCCGCAGGCGCCGAGGTGCGGCTGCGCCGCGTGCGCGAGCTCGTCGGCCCCGAGCTCATGCGCCAGATGCCCGGCTGGCAGGAGAACGCCACCGCCATGAACACACGCCACCCCGCGCCCACGGAGGCCGACGCCGAATGGGCCGACGCCATCGTCTTCGGCACGCCGACGCGCTTCGGCGCCATCTCGTCGGAGCTCAAGAGCTTCATCGACGGCCTGGGCGGCCTGTGGATGCAGGGCAAGCTCAACGGCAAGGTCGGCTCGGTGTTCGGCTCCACCTCGTCCAGGCACGGCGGCAACGAGTCGACGCTGCTCTCGATCTACACGCCGATGGCGCACCTGGGCCTCATCATCGTGCCGCTGGGCTACGCCGATCCGGCGATGTTCAAGGCCGGCACGCCATACGGCGCCACCCACGTCTCGGCCATGGACTCGCTCAAGCCCGATGCCGACCACCTGGCGGTGGCGCAGTTCCAGGGACGCCGGGTCACCACCGTCGCCCGTGCGCTGCGCTGCGCGGAACCGGCCACGGAGCCCGCTGCAGCCTGAACGCGAGAGATCCCTGCGCGGCGCGGCGCGCAAGGATCTTGCTAGCATGGGCCGGCACCCACCCGCCACGCCCGCCCATGCTGCGCCTGTACGACAGCCGGATGTCCGGCAACTCCTGGAAGATCCGCATCCTGCTGAGCCAGCTCGGGCTGCCCTACGAGCGCGTGACGCTGGACATCGCGCAAGGAGAGACCAGGACGCCTGCGTTCCGGCGCATCAGCCGCTTCGCGCGTGTGCCGGTGCTGGAACTGGAGGATGGGCGCTGCATCGCCGAGTCCGGCGCCATCCTGGCCTACCTGGCGGAAGGCTCGCCCCTCCTGCCCACCGAGCCCTGGCTGCGCGCCGAGGTGCTGGGCTGGATGTTCTTCGAGCAGGCCGACCTGCAAAAGCCACTGGCCCTGCCGAGGGTGTACCACCTGCACGGCCAGGCAGCAGCCGAGGCCGACGAGATCGCCAGGCTGCACCGCGACGGCTACACCGCCCTGGCGCCGCTCGAGGCCTGGGTGGAGGACCACGACTGGCTCGTCGGCGAACGCTACACGCTGGCCGACCTGGCGGTCTCCGTCTACGTCTCGCTGGCCGACCAGGGCGGCTACGACATGGCCCGCTTCGGGGCGATCCGACGCTGGACGGCGCGCGTCGCGGCGCAGCCGGGCTGGGTGCCGTTGCTGCCCGCAGGCTGACCCGCCCGCCGCAGCGCCACGCTCAACGCGGAGGCCTGGGCAACGCGAACCAGGCTTCGAAGCCGAGCGCGCCGAGGCGCGCGCCCTCGCGCGGCACCCGACTGGGCGATGGCGCCCAGGAACTCGAAGAACTGCGTGGAGTGCGCGATGCTGCAGGGAATGCCTGCGCCGTGGACCAGCGCCTCCTGCGCGATCTTGCCGCGCAAGCGAGCACTCTCGACCAGCCGGTCGGCGCCGACCACCGACAGCGCCACGTGGTGCTGCACGCCGGCCCGGGTCTCCGTGGCCAGCAGCTTGCGCCCCGCGGTCTGGAAGAACTACAGCACGGCCCGGTCTTCGAACGAGGGCGCGTTGGCGACGCCAGCACGGCCGGGGCGGGGACGGTGTCCGCGAACTTCTTGAAGCGTTCAGGCGGCGCCGCGAAAGCGGTTGGACTCCGGGTTTCGCCCCCGCGCGCCCGGTAGGCCTGCAACAGGGCACGCGGTGCTGTCGCGGATGCACCGATGCCTGCGCGCCGTCTTGCGCACCTCAGGGTGCTGGCGCGCCTGTCACAAACGGGCCGGCACCTGCGTCTTGGGTCAGGAGCGGTCCACGCGCGACCCACCCGGTGGACCGCGGCGGGCCGCTGCCCCTGTCTTCCCCACGCAGGATCGTCACATGCCACAGCTCCAGGACAGGATCGTCCTCATCACCGGCGGCGGCGCCGGCATCGGCCGCGCGCAACGCGGCGCGCACGGTGGCTGCTGCTCCATTCCAGCGGGCGCCGCCGCGACCGCCGCACCGGGAGAAACCCGTCATGCACAACTCTGTCTTCGCCTTCGCCGAGCCGGCCCGGATGCCCGCGCCACCAGCCCCTCCCGCACCACCTGCCCCGCCCATGCCGAGCCCACCGCGAGCCCAGCCCGCGCCGCGCCCCGACGCACTGGCCTCCAGCTTCGCCACCACCTACGCCGGCGTGGTCGCCTTCATCGCCGTGGCGACCGAAGGCAGCTTCGCGCGCGCCGCCGACCGGCTGGGCATCGGCCGCTCGGCCGTGAGCCGCAGCGTGCAGCGGCTGGAGGACCAGCTCAACGTGCGGCTGTTCGTGCGCACCACGCGCAGCACCACGCTCACGCGCGAGGGCGAGCTCTTCTACGCCAACTGCCACACCAGCGTGGACCGCATCGTGCAGGCCATGGAGGAGATGCGCGACCTGCGCGAAGGTCCGCCGCGTGGGCACCTGCGCATCAGCGCGGCGGTGGGCTTCGGCCGGCGCGTGGTGGCGCCGCTGCTGCACGCCTTCCGCACCGCCTACCCCGAGGTCTCGCTCGACCTGGTACTGGACGACAAGGCCACCGACTTCCTCTCCGACCGGGTGGACATCGCCTTCCGCAACGGCCGCATGGAAGACGCGCAGATCATCGCCAAACAGCTCATTCCCATGCAGATGCTGGTCTGCGCCTCGCCCGCCTACGCGCAGGCGCACGGCCTGCCCGAGACGCTGGACGACCTGGCCCGCCACCAGTGCATCAACTTCCGCTTCGCGTCGGGCCGGCTGTTCGAGTGGGAATTCAAGGTGGACGGCCAGCTGCGCAAATTCCAGCCGCCCGCCCGCCTGACCTACAACGATGCCGACCTGGTTCTGCAGGCCGTGCTCGACGGCCAGGGCATCGCGCAGATGTCGGGCTACCTGATCTGCGAGGCGCTACGCAGCGGCGCGCTGGTGCCCTGCCTCGCCCAGCACGCCCCGGACGACCGCGGCCACTACATCTGCTACCTGAGCCGCCAGCACCTGCCCACGCGCATGCGCGTGTTCATCGACTTCATGACCACGCGCATCCGCGCGGCCGACCTGCAGTGCTTCGCCGACCTGAGCGTGCGGGCTTGAGCTCGGGGGCCTGAGCGCGATGTCGCACTGGTGCAGACCGGGCAACACCGTGCCGCCGTGCGCCGGCCTACCGCCGCCACGGGGCCAAACCCAGCATCCCTTCGCCACAAGCCGCACCCCTTCCTGTTCGACGCGTGCAGCTCAGGGCAGCATCCACCCCGTCATGCGCGACCGGTAATCGCCCATCGGCGTGGTCCAGTCCTGCCCGCGCACCCACACGAGGGCGCCTTGGACCCCTCGGCTTTCGACCCTGCCGGCGCTGCGTGCTCGATTGCCGAGAGATTGGATCTGCCCCTCCTTCCGACGGCGCGATAGATGCGGCTGCTGCCGGGCCGTTGAATTTCAGCGTCGTGCGCATGGCCGGCTCCGATACCTGTTCCCAACCGTCCACACTGCACCGCCAACCACCCTCGGCCTGCCGCACTGCAGCGCTTGGTCAGCCCACCGTCTTGCCAGGCTCGTCCGCCACCACCACGCGCACGGTGCCCTCGATCCCCTGGCGCGCCATCTTGGCGTAGGGACACACGCGCTCGGTGGCGCACACCAGTTCCTCGGCCACGCGCCGCGCCATGCCGGGCAGGCGCACCGTGACATCGGCCTGCAGCGCGTGGTGCCCGTCCACCGGGTCGCGGCCGAGCCGCACGGCCACCTCCACCGCACTGCGGCCGAGCGCGATGCCGTTCTTCGTGGCCAGCAGGTGCAGCGCGCCATGGAAGCAGGCGCCATACGCCGCGGCGAACAACTGCTCGGGGTTGGTGCCGCCGCCGGGCCCGCCCAGTGCGGGCGGCAGGCGCAGGTCCAGCGCCAGCGCCCCGTCGTCGGAGCGCGCGACGCCGGATGCACGGCCATGCCCCGCTTCGCCCCCACAGACCGTGACGCGCGTGGCGTACAGCGGCGCGAAGACGGGGCCGGTGTGGCGGTCCAGCAGGCTGAGCGGAGGCGGTTGCAGCCGGGGCATCGAGGGTCTCCAGTGTCGGCACCGGCTGCGCGGCCGGAGGCGGGACGCGGCGGGCGTGCAGGCGGGATGGTAGGCAGGGCTGCGCGCGCGGACCAGGTGCAGGCGGGGGACGATGGTGTTGATGTGGAAGGAGCAATGGGTGGGGCGGTGCGGACGCAGGGTGCACGCACGGGCCTGGGCCGAGGTGGCGATCCGGCCAGCGGCCACGGGTCCCGGTGGCGGCGTATTGGTGACTGGCGGTCACCACCCCGTCGCCCCGTGCCCACCTACCGCGCCGCACATTCCTTTTCTACGATGACCGCATCCATCCCCCACCACACAAGGGTCCCCATGCGCCATCTCCTCCGAACCCGCACCGCCAGCCAGGCAGCCGGCCTGAACACCCGCCGTCTTGCACTGGCCATCGCCCTGCCCGCCCTGCTGCTCGCGCAGCCGGGGCGTGCGCAGACCGCGCCGCCCGACCCCATCGTCACCCCGCTGTCCACCCAGCCCTTGCCCGACGTGCCGGGCAAGGAGGTGCTGATGCTGAAGGTGACCTACCCGCCCGGCGGCGCCGACCCGGTGCATCGCCACGATGCGCACGGCTTCATCTACGTGCTGGAGGGCGAGATCGTGATGGGCGTGCGCGGCGGCAAGGAGGTGCGCCTGAAGCCTGGCCAGACCTTCTACGAAGGGCCTCACGACGTGCACACCGTGGGCCGCAATGCCAGCAAGACGAAGCCGGCCACCTTCGTGGTGATGCTGCTCAAGCAGCAGGGCGTAGAGCCGGTGTTGCCGGCGCAGTAATGGCGCTGCCGGCCAGCGGTCCCTGCAGGGTCAGGCGGCCGTCGATCGTCAGGCTGGCCCCCGTCATGTAGCCTGCTTCCTTGCCCGCGCGGCAGGCGATCAAGACCCCGATCTCCTGCGGCTTGCCAACGCGCTCGAGCGGGCTGCGCTGTGCCGGCGCCTCGGTCCGGTCACCAGCCGGCAGCGAACCGCTGCTCGGGGTCGGTGCCGGTGCCCGTGGTGTGTACGCGGAACGCTCCGCCCCCGCTGGGCTGGCGGAACGTCGCGACCGCTGGCTCAGAAATCCCAGATCACCGGCACATAGCGGAACGCATCACCCTCCCGCGCCACCCGGCCGACCGAGGGGAACGGCAGGTGCGCGGCCACCAGCAGACCGCCGTTGTCCGCCAGCTGTTCGAACAGGCCGCGCCGCACGCTGGCCGACGCCACCGGATCGTGCTCGAAGCCGTTGTGCCAGCCGGGATTCTCGAAGCCGACCGGGAACATCGCGTCGCCCGCGAAGGTCAGCCATTCGCCTTTGGATGACAGGTCCACCACGCTGTGCCCTTCGGTGTGGCCGCCGGTGAGGCGCACGACCACGCCCGGCGCCACCTCGTGCCGCTCCTCGAAGATGCACAGGTTGTCGCGGTAGGTGTCCGCAAAGCTCTTCGCGGTGGAGCGCAGCACGTTGGGCACGGGCTTGGGCATATCGGTGTGGGTGAAGTCGGGCTGCGTCCAGAAGTCGACCTCGGCCCGGGCCACGTGGATGCGCACGTCCGGGCGCAGGCGCTCCTTCACGCCGGCGGCCAGCAGCCCGCCCACATGGTCCATGTGCATGTGGGTGACGACCACGTCGGTGACCGTCTCCAGCGGGATGCCGGCGTCTTCCAGGCGGCGGGGGAACTGGCCCGCGCGCGGGAAGCCCGGGAACTGCGAGCCGAGCCCGGCGTCGACCAGGATGGTCTGCTGGCCGCTGCGCGCCACCATGACGTTGAGCGGCCAGTCGAACATGTCCGGCGGCAGGAAGTTGCGCTGCAGCCAGTTCGCCAGTTCGGCCGGGTCGACGTTGGTGGCCATGGTGGCGGTGGGCAGCGGCAGCACGCCGTCGCTGACCACCAGCACGTCGATGTCGCCGACCTGCAGCGCATAACGCGAGGGGACGAGTTCGGAGGGGGTGGCGCCTGCGGGGCGGGTGGGGGCTTCTACGGAAAACATCGTGAATCTCCAGTCAAAGGGTGGCCCGAGGGGGCCGGGCCGGGCCAGTCGTACGACTGGCGACGCACACCACACAACCGCGGGTTGGTGTGGTGGCAACGGTGCACGGCAGGGTGGCCGTGTGGGTCCATCGTAGGAATCGGCATGGCGAGGCGGTAGGCCCGCAGCAGGCCGCACGGTGGTGCCTGCCACGCACCAATCGGCGGACGCCCGGCGCCGCCACATCCACGATGCGCCGTGTCCCCGGTGTGAACCGGCCCGTCGCCGAGGCCAGAGAAAGCACTGAGGCAGGCGTCGATGGGTATCGCGCCAACCGCGGGACAGTTGAGAATGGACCACTGGCTATGTCGCCCCGCACCAGGCGGGGCGACATAGCCGCAACGCGTCCCCGGGTCGCCATCCAGCACACCGCGCTGGGTCAAAACGCAGGATCAAGGAGGCAGGCATGGACGAGCAGCTGTTGCTGGAGCACCTGCACAACGCAGTCGCCGCAGGCGAAGTCTGGCCGGCCCTGCAGCCGCAGGTCGACCTGCGCACGCGCCGGATCATGGGCTTCGAGGTACTGGCGCGCTGGAACTCGCCCGCGCTGGGGCCGGTGCCCCCGGCGTGCTTCATCCCGGTCGCCGAGCAGGCAGGGCTGCTGGACGGGTTGATCCTGCACCTGATCCGCCAGGCCTGCGCGCAGGTCAGCGCCTGGCCGGGTGACTTCCAGCTGGCGTTCAACCTGGCGCCGACACAGTTCCTGGACCTGGACATCGTCGGCCATGTCAGCGCTGCCGCCCATGCCGGCGGCCTCGCGCTGGAGCGCTTGTGCATCGAGATCACCGAGAGCTCGCTGTTCCACAGCAACACCACGGCGCAGCGCGCCATCGCGCTGTTCAAGCAGGCCGGCATGCGGCTGGCACTGGACGATTTCGGCACCGGCCATTCCAGCCTGACGCGGCTGCAGGCCCTGCCCTTCGACGAGATCAAGATCGATGCCAGCTTCGTGCGCGCCCTGGAGACCGACCCCAACAGCCTGAAGATCGTGACCGCCGTGCTGGGCCTGGGCCAGAGCCTGGGCGTGCACGTGGTGGCCGAAGGCATCGAGAACGAACGGCAGGCCGCCATCCTGGCCCGCATGGGCTGCGAGCTCGGCCAGGGCTATCTGTGGGGCGCGCCGCAGGCCGCACCGCAGGCGCAGCAGGTGCTGGCGCGGCAAGGCAGCTTCTCCAGACGGGACCGTCCGCTGGACACCTCGCCGTTCCAGCGCTTCCACCAGCTCGAATCGCTGTACCAGGCCGCGCCCGTGGGCCTGGGCTTCCTCGACGCGCAGCTGCGCGTGGTCAGCGCCAACGCGCGCATCGGCGAGATGCTGGGGCTGGACGTGGCGCAGGCGACGGGGCGCGCGGTCGAGCAGTTGCTGGACGGCCGGCGCCTGGCGGATTTCATCCAGGTGCTGCAGCGCGTGCTGAAGGGCGAACCGCTCGCGCCCATCGAGTACCGCCGCCGCGACGCCGGCACCACCAGCCTCATCGCGCTGCAGCAGGTGCGCAGCGTGTCCGGGCAGATCCTGGGGGTCTCGGTGTTCGCCATCGACATCTCGGGGCGGGTGGCTGCCGAGCGCACGCTGCAGGACACCATCGAACACTACCGCCAGGTGATCGCGCTGGCCCCCAACGTGGCCTGGGCTGCCGGCCCCGACGGCAGCATCGACTACATGGGCCAGACCTGGGAATGGTCACCCATGAGCACCAGCGCCGAACGCCACGCCCGCTGGCGCGAGCGCATGGACCCGGCAGACCAGTTGCGCGTGCGCGCCGAGTGGCTGGCCCATTTGCCGAGCAAACAGCCGTTCGAGACCGTGTTCGGCATCCTGTGGCCCGATGGCACGCACAAGTGGGTGCGCAGCCGGGCGCGCCCGCAGTTCGACGCGCAGGGGGAGGTCACGCGCTGGTATGGACTGATCACCGACATCACGGTCGAACATGAACTGCGCCAGCGCGTGCAGGCGCTGGAGGCCCAACTCCGGCAGCGGGGTTGAGGCGGGCGCCGCTGGCGCGACGCCAGCAACCGTCGCTCACTCGCCGAACACCAGCCGGCCCGCGTCCGATGCGCCGGCCTCGTCCAGCCGTCTCAGCTCGGCGCGCCGGATCTTGCCGGAGATGGTCTTGGGCAGCGGCGCGAACTCGATCTTGCGGATGCGCTTGTAGGGCCCCAGCCGCGCGCGGCAGAAGGCCAGGATGTCGCGCGCCAGTTCCTCCGAGGGCGTGTGCCCTGCCGTGAGGGTGACGACGGCCTTGGGGACGGCCAGGCGCACCGGGTCGAAGCTGGGGATCACCGCGCCCTCGGCCACCGCCGGGTGCTCGATCAGCACCGACTCCAGCTCGAACGGGCTGATGCGGTAGTCCGAGGCCTTGAACACGTCGTCGGTGCGGCCCACGTAGGTGATGTAGCCATCGGCGTCGCGGCTGGCGATGTCGCCCGTGTGGTAGTGACCGGCTCGCGTCACCTCGGCGGTGCGCCCGGCATCGTCGGCATAGCCCAGCATCAGCCCCAGCGGGCCGGCAGCGAGGTCCAGGCCGATCTCGCCTTCGCTGGCAGGCTGGTCGTCCGCATCGAGCAACTGCACGCGGTAGCCCGGCAGCGGCCGGCCCATGCTGCCGGGCTTGAGCGGCTGGCCCGGCGTGTTGCCGATCTGCGCGGTGGTCTCGGTCTGGCCGAAGCCGTCGCGCAGCTGCAGGCCCCAGGCCTCGCGGAAACGCGCGATCACCTCGGGGTTCATGGGTTCGCCGGCACCGATCAGCTCGCGCAGCTGCACGCGCCAGGCGGCCAGGTCCTCCTGCATCAGCAGCCGGTAGACCGTGGGCGGGGCGCACAGCGAGGTCACGCCGCGCGACTGCAGCACGTCCAGCAGGCCGCGGGCCTGGAAGCGTTCGTAGTTGTAGACCATCACGCAGGCATGCGCATTCCACGGCGCGAAGAAGCAGCTCCAGGCGTGCTTGGCCCAGCCGGGCGAGGAGATGTTCAGGTGCACGTCGCCGGGCTGCAGGCCCAGCCAGTACATGGTGGAGAGGTGGCCCACCGGATAGCTCTGGTGGCTGTGCAACACCAGCTTGGGCTTGGAGGTGGTGCCGGAGGTGAAGTACAGCAGCAGCGGGTCGTCGACGTGGGTGGGCGCCTCGGGCGCGAATGGCGCGGGCGCGTCGTAGCCGTGCTCCAGCCGCAGCCAGCCCGGGGCATCGCCGCCCGCCACGATGCGCGTGTAGCCGCCGGGCACGTCGGCGAACTTCGGGACATGGTCCGCGTTGGCGATCACGTGCTTGACCTGCCCGCGCGCGAAGCGGTCGAGCAGGTCGTCGCGCGACAGCAGCGTGGTGGCGGGAATCACCACCGCGCCGAGCTTGATGGCCGCGAGCATGGCTTCCCACAGGCAGCGCTCGTTGCCCAGCATCAGCAGGATGCGGTCGCCGCGCTGCACGCCGTGGCCGCGCAGCCAGTTGGCCACGCTGGAGGAGCGCCGGCTCATCTGGGCGAAGCTGCACTGCTCCTCGCGGCCGTCCTCCTCCACGATCCACAGGGCCGGCGCGTCGTTGCCCTCGGCCATGGTGTCGAAGTGGTCCAGCGCCCAGTTGAAGTGCGTGAGGCGGGGCCATGCGAAGTCGCGCACGGCGCGTTCGTAGTCGGTGCGATGGGCGAGCAGGAAGTCGCGGGCTTCGAGGAAGGCGGCGTGGGCGCCGCCGGCAGTGTCTTGCATGCAGGTCTCCTTGTGGGGGTTGGGTCGTGGCGGGGCCGGGCTCAGTGCATGGCGGCCCCGGCGTCGAAGTCGGCGGCGCCGTCCAGCTGCGTCCACCGCGCGGGGCCCTGCGCGATCTCCTCGGGCGTCAGCAGGCAGGCGTCGAGTTCGCGCTGCAGACCTGCGCGGTCCAGGTCCTGGCCGATGAAGACGATCTCCTGGCGGCAGTCGCCTGCCGGCTCCTCCCAACGGGAGAGGATGGCGTCGCGCCGCGGCGTGTCCTGCGGCCAGTCACGCGGGAGCACGAAGCGCCACCAGCGCCCGACCCAGTCCCAGCGGAAGGGCCCGCCGGCCTGCACGAGCATGCCCGTCTCGCGCCAGCGGCTGGCGACCCAGAAGTAGCCCTTGCTGCGCAGCAGACGGCCCTGGCCCCAGGGCTGCCGCAGCCAGGCGAGCAGCCGGCCGGGGTGCAACGGTGCGCGCGCACGGTAGACCCAGCTGCCGATGCCGAACTCCTCGGACTCCGCAGCGCGCGCATCCTGCGGGCCCAGGTGGCGCATCCAGCCGGGTGCCTGCATCAGCCGCGGCAGGTCGAACTTGCCAGTGGCTAGCACCCTGGACAGGTCCACCCGGCCGTGGGCCATGGGTTCGATGTCGGCCTGCGGATTGAGGGCGCGCAGCAGGCCGCGCACCTGGGCGAAGCCCTCGTCGCCGATCCGGTCGGCGCGGCTCACCAGGATGACGTTGGCGAATTCCACCTGCTCGGTCAGCAGCGCCGAGAGGTCGCGCACGGGCGTGGAGCCGGCTGTGGCATCTGGTGCGCCGCCACCCACGCGCTCGCCGCTGGCCAGCAGCTCGGTGAAGCGGCTGCCGTCCACCACGGTGACCAGCGTGTCCAGCCGCGCCAGTTCGCTCAGGCTGAAGCCATCGGCATCGAGGAAGGCGAAGGTCTCGGCCACGGGCAGCGGCTCGGAGATGCCGGTGGACTCGATGAGCAGGTGGTCGAAGCGCTGCTGGCGCGCCAGCTGGCTGACCTGCGCCAGCAGGTCGGCCCGCAGCGTGCAGCAGATGCAGCCGTTGTGCATCTCCACCAGCTCGTCCTGGCCGCGGTGCAGCGCCACGCCGCGCTGCAAGTCCTCGGCGTCGATGTTGACCTCGCTCATGTCGTTGACGATGACCGCCACGCGCAGGCCCTGCCGGTTGCGCAGGATGTGCTGCAGCAGCGTGGTCTTGCCGGCGCCGAGGAAGCCGGACAGCACGGTCACCGGCAGGCGCCGGAACCCCGCGCCTGGCGCAGCCGCGCTGGCCGCAGCCGCAGCCTCGCTCATGCCGCGACGGGCTGCCGGCTGGGCCGGGCCGGCGCGCCTGCGGCCTGCCCGGCGGGCGCCTTGTCCAGGTAGCTCTCGAACAGGTCCACGACCACGAAGCCGTCGTCGGCGGCGTCGCCCCACAGGTCTTTCACGTCGAACTGCACGTGGTACGTGGGCTGGTGGACGGCGCTGGTGTCGCCATGGCCGATCGCGTCGGGGAAGGGCCACTTCTCGGTGGTGCGGTGCAGGACGACGCCCTGCCGGCCGCGCACATAGCCCGGCGCGCGGATGTGCCCGGCGACGTGCTCGTCGCGGACCACCACGCGGTCGCCCACCTCGAACGGCGCGCGGCCGGTGATGGCCGGACGGCCGCCGGAGCGGGCCGGGCTGGCCAGCTGGAAGTGCGCACCCAGCGCGGCGTCGAGTTCTTCCTGCGTGATGACGCCGCACTCCACCAGCAGCGTGGCCGAGGCGATGACGTAGCGCTCGTAGTAGCGCGTGCCCGCATGCTGGCGGAACTCGATGCGCTCGACCGCGTGCCGCACCTCGTCGATGCTGAACTTGCCCAGGTGGGCCGCCCCCAGAAACATCAGGCCGTAGGCCAGGTGTTCCCAGTCTTCGTGGAAGACGGGCTTGTAGCTGTCGGTGTCGATGGCGTGCGCCACCTTGCCGAAGCCTTGGACACCGCCGAGGTCGTGAAAGCCGTCCATGGCTGGATCTCCGTAAATGGTTGGATGAAAGGAAGGACCGGGGCCGGGCGGCTCAGGCCACGCGCGGCAGGGCCACGCCGATGAGCACGTCCTTGGTGACGAGCGCGCGCAGCTGCTCCTCGGCCATGCCTTCGGTGCCGGCCGGGCGCAGCGGCAGTACCAGGTAGCGGGTCTCGGCGCTGGTGTCCCACACCCGCACAGCCACGTCGTCGGGCAGCGCGGTGCCCAGTTCGCGCAGCACCGTGCGGCCCTCGCGCACCAGGCGGGCGCGGAACTCGAAGCTCTTGTACCACTCGGGCGGCAGGCCCAGCACCGGCCAGTTGGTGCACGAGCACAGGCTGCACACGATGACGTTCTTGAGGGTGGGCGTGTCCTCCAGCGCGACGATGTACTCGCCCTGCGGGCCGGTGTAGCCGAACTGCGCGCAGGCGGCGGTGCCGTCGCGCAGCAGCAGCGCGCGGTACGCCGGGTCCACCCAGGCCTTGGCCACCACGCGGGCGCCATTGGCCGGGTCGAACTGGTGGGCCATCATGTCGGTCAGACCCTCCAGGTAGCCGTCGGGAATCAGGTCCTTGTCCTTGAGGACCTGGAACAGCGCCCAGGCTCTCTGGCCCGGCGTGGGGGTGGCCGTTGCGGCGGCGTGCGTGCTCATCGTGTGCTCCTTGTCGCGTGGTGGAAGAAAAACGTGCGGCGTGCCGGGTTCACAGTGCCCTCCAGTCGCCACCGGCCTCGAACGCGGCCGCGGCCTGGTAGACGGTGGCCTCGGCCCAGGGCCGGCCGACCAGCATCAGCCCCACCGGCAGTCCGTCGACCATGCCGCAGGGAATGGACATGGCCGGGTGGCCGGTGATGTTGAACGGCGCGGTGTTGCCCAGCATCTCGAAGGCGCGGGCCACGTACTCGGCCACGGGCGCGTCGGCTGGTGGCAGCGGCGTGGCCGTGATGGGCACCGTGGGCATGGCCAGCAGGTCCCAGTCGCCCAGCGCTCGGTCGTAGGCCGAGCTCAGCAGCCGCGCGAGGTTGCGCGCCTTGGCGTAATAGCGGCCGTGGTAGCGCTCGATGCCGTACTGGCCCACCAGCATGCAGATCTGCAGCGTGGGCGAGAGCCGGTCGGCCTGCTCGCGCCACTGGGCATGGCGGTCGACCAGGCCCACGTCGTACAGGCCCTTCCAGTTGAAGCCCATGCCGTTGCCATGCATCATCTGCGCGGTCAGCCCCTCGCAGCCCAGGGGCTGCCACAGCGCGGGGCCGATCGCGTGCTCGGGCACGGAGACGTCGGCAACGGTGGCGCCCAGCCGGCGCAGCCGCTCCAGCGCGGCGCGCACCTTCGCGGCCACGGCCGGGTCGAGGTTGGCCAGCGCGAAGCCTTCGGCCAGCACGCCGATCCGCAGGCCGCCGGCACCTTCCGAGAGCCCCGCCGCGTAGTCGTGCACGCGCACGCCGCCCTGCCGTGGATCCAGCCCGTCGGCACCGGCCAGCACCTGCAGCAGCAGCGCGTTGTCGCGCACGTTGGCGGTGATGGGGCCGACGTGGTCCAGCGTCGACTCGATGGGCATCACGCCCGTGTAAGGTACCAGCCCGTGCGTGGGCTTCATGCCGTAGGTGCCGCAGAAGGCCGAGGGAATGCGGATCGAGCCCCCCTGGTCGCCGCCGATGGCCATGTCAACCGCGCCGGCGGCGACCAGCGCCGCGCTGCCCGAGGACGACCCGCCGGCGCTGTAGCCGTGGCGCCGCGGGTTGTGCACCGGCGCGGGGTCGGAGGTGTGGCTGCCGCCGGACAGGCAGAAGTGCTCGCAGGTGGCCTTGCCCGCGATGGTGGCGCCCTCCTCCAGCATGCGCGTGACGAGGGTGGCGTCGAAGGCGGGCACGAAGCCCTCCAGCGTGGCCGAGCCGTTCATCATCGGCACGCCGGCCAGCGCGATGTTGTCCTTGAGCGCCACCGTGCGGCCCGCGAGCCGCCCCTGTGCCGCGCCCTTCACCTCGGTCCTGACGTACCAGGCGTTGTCGGGGTTCTCCGCCGCCGACGGGCGGCGGCCCGGTCCGCGTGGATGGTCGACCGGCGGCACGTGGTCCGGCATGCCGTCGATCAGGTCGTAGGCGTCCAGGCTGGGTTGCATGAGCGCCAGGTAGGTGTCGACGCGCTCGGGCGTCAGGTGGATGTGCAGCCGCCGGGCGATGTCGGCGAGCTGTTCGGCGTTGGGACGGGCGATGGCCATGCGGGAAGTTCCTTGCACAAGCGGTGGTGGACCGGCGACGCCTGCGGGCCACGGGGGCCGACGCACGGCGTGCAGGGCATGGCGCCATCGTAGGAAGGGCGTGCGGTTCCGACTTGGCTGTGCCCGCCATCTTCTTGGCTGGCATGGACATGCGTTGCCGCAGGCGCGCGGCAGCGCAACGCCGGCCCCGCGGACTCCGGGTGAATCCGGATCGCCTCCCGCAGGTGGCCGCCGCATGCTTGCGGGTGGTGCCGCGCCGCCTCGCTGGTACGTGTCTTGCACGCATGGCGGCCCCCGCAGCCGCCACCATCCAGACCAACCGCGATGACCATCGAATACACCACCACCGAGATCGCACCGGGCCAGCGCTTCGAGTACTGGAAGGAGGTCGTCTGCCGCCACTGCATCGCCGCGCACAGCGACCCGCTGGACACCAGCGACTTCGACGGCAGCCTGTGGGTCCGGCCCCTGGGGGCCATGGACCTGTGCACGGTGCGCGCGCCCGTCCACCACTGGGAGCGCACGTCCGGGCAGGTGCGCGGCGAGCCCGACGACGATCTCTGGCTCGGCTTCATGGACCGCAGTGCCGGCACCCTGGAGCAAGGCGGCCGGCAGGCATCTCTGGGTGCGCGCGACATCGTGCTCTACGACGCCGACCAGCCCTTCCGCTTCGACTTCGGCGGCCAGGCCGCGCACCTGATGCGCATCCCCCGGCGCCTGCTCGCGCAGCGGGTGCGCGGCGTGGAGCGGCTGACCGCCGTGGTGCTGGACGAACGGCGGCCCGGGCTGGTGCCGCTGCGCGAGATGCTGCTGCAGGCCGTCGTGCACCCCAGCGTGCAGGCCGACGCGGCCATGGCCGCGCGGTTCGGCGAGACGCTGCTGGAACTGCTGGTTCTGAGCCTGGAACTGCAGGACGCGCCCGGGCGCGCGGCAGAGCGCGACCTGTACGCGGCCGCCATGCGCCACATCCGCGCGCACCTGGCCGATCCCGACCTGTCGCCGGAGGGCGTGGCGCAGGCCATCCATGTGTCGCCACGCACGCTGGTCCGCGCCTTCGCCCGCCACCAGAAGACGCCGATGGCCACGATCTGGCACGAGCGCCTGCTGTCGAGCCGCCTGGCCATCGAGCAGGGACGCGCGCGCAGCGTCTCGCAGGCCGCGCTGGACAGCGGCTTCACCGACTTCTCCCACTTCAGCCACGCCTTTCGCAAGGCCTTCGGCACCGCGCCCAGCACGCTGCTGCCGCGGCGCTGAGCACAGGCGGGAGCCGGACGACTGGCACGGTTCCTGCTGACCCATGCCGACCCACACCAGCTCCGCACCGGCGCAGACACCCGACCCACGACAGCCGATGGCCTCCCTCCACGACACCGCCCGCCTCCTGGTGCACGCGCGCGATCCGCACGAGCAGGCCTCCAGCTTCGGCTTGCTGGAGCAGTCCTACGAGCAGCTCTCGCCGGGCCGGTTCTCGGGCAGCCTCTTCGCGTTCAGCGCCAACGACATCACCGTCTTCCAGGAAACGCTGGACCAGAGCGTGTTCCAGACGGGCGTGTCCGACCCGGGCCACTTCACCATCGCCATGGCCTGCGAACTGTCGGAACGGGCGTACTGGAACGGCCGCCACATCGACCAGGACGCGGTCGTGGCCTTCACGCCCGGGCGTGAGTTCGAGCTGCGCACCCCCACGCACGCGGTGTGCGTGGGCATCACGCTGGCGCCCTCCGCCCTGCATTCGCTGGCACCCGAACGCACGCCCGAGCAATGGCACAAGGTCTTCGCCGACCACGACTGCTGGTCGCGGGCCGGAGGATTGAAGACGGCGTTGCAGCGCCGGATCGCCGAACTCCAGCAGGCCGACGACGACACCGCAGCCGCCGACTGGCCGGCCCGGCTGCTCGGCCTGCGCGAACTGACCATCGACTACCTGGGCAGCGTGATCGAGAGCGGCGGCGGCGCCGCGCACAAGCTGCGCGCCGACAGCTATCCGCGCATCGCCAGGCGCGCCCGCACGGCCATGCTCGAGCGGCTGCACGAGCCGCTGTCGGTCTCCGACCTGTGCCTGCAGCTGGGCTGCTCGCGCCGCTCCCTGCAGTACGCCTTCGAGAGCATCTACGGCCAGAACCCGATGGCCTACCTGCGCACGCTGCGGCTGGCGGCTGCGCGCCGGCAGCTGACCAGTGGTGCGCCCGGCGTGCTGGTCCAGGACGTCGCGGCTGCCGTGGGCTTCAGCCATCTGCCGCGCTTCGCCCAGGCCTATGCACAGATGTACGGCGAGCGGCCGTCGGAGTCGCTGGCCGCCAGCGCGCCTAGAACAGGTAGAAGGCCCGCAGGTTGAGGCGCGCCTGCTCGCGCAGGCCGTTGCGCACGTGCACGTCGCGTGCAACGGTGGCCATCAACTGCAGGTTCGGGGCCACGAAGGTGCTGGCCGTGAGCTTGACGGCGGTGGTGCCCACGGTGTCGTTCAGCGAGACACCGTCGACGCGGCTTTCGCCGCCCAGGGCGTGCGTGATCCCCAGCGCCGTGGAGACGCCTGCAGCGGGGTCGTAGCGCAGGTACAGCTGGCCGGCGTACAAGGGTTTTTGCCGCAAGGTCGCATCGGCCGCCGCACCGCAGGCGGCACGGCAGGCGTCGTTCTTGCCGAAGAAGGTGACGTCGCCCACCGCATCGACGCGCCAACGCGGCGCAATGGCGCGGGTATAGGCCGTCTGCAGCGCCAACTTCCAGCGGTGCTCGCCGAGGTTCAGGGGCTGGTCCGCGTCGTAGCTGCCGGTGGGCACGTACAGGTAGGGCGTGAAGCCGAAGACCTCGCCGGATGCCGCGTCGATCTTGTACTTGAAGGCCGTGGCCAGGATGAGGTCGCCCACGCCCGAGCGGCTGCCCAGCGGCGCCAGGTCGCCGGAGGCGCGCAGGTGCCCGAAAGGCAGCAGCAGCTGCGGGTCGACCGTCCAGCGGTCGTCGATGCGCAGCACCTGCAGGTAGCGCGCGATGCCCACCGTGCTGGCCAGCCGCGGCGTGCCCGGCTGGCGTTCACCGGCGGCATAGGCCGCGTCGCGCCGGGCGTACTGGCCATAGACGATGAAGGCACGGGTGCCATCGGGCAAGGCGGTGTAGTCGCCGGCTTCGACGTCGATGGCGCGGGCCGTGCAGGGGCCGAGCAGGATGCCCGCGGCGAGCGCGCAGGCACCGAGGCGGGACAGGGGCACGGAGCGGCTTGGTTGGCTGGTCAATTGGTTTCTCCCACGCCCGACAGCAGGCGCGGAAGAAATTCTGTTGGGCGTGGACGGGCCCGCGTTATCCAGATTCAGCAAGTTCATGGCCGGCTGCCGAGATACACGAAACACGCCAGCACCTCGCCTGCGCCGCAGGCCACCGCGCGCACCGCCGGATGCGCCACGCGCGGGCCGCTGAGGGCCTTGCCGGCATAGCCCAGGGCCGTCGCGGCGCCCAGCACCGCGCCCAGCGAGGCCCCCACGCTCATCCATTGCTCGTGCGGTGGCACCTGCGGCACGTCGGTGGCGATGCGCGCCACCACGCTGAGCAGGCACGGCGCGCCGAAGGCCTTGGCGCACTCCTCGTCGCGCACCTGCGCATCGAGCAGCGCCGCACACGCCAGGCCGCGCGCCGCCGCGGCGTAGGCCAGGAAGGCCTGGGCATAGCGCTCACGCTGGTCGGTGTCGGCCGGCACGATGCGGCAGGGGCGCAGCCGGCCATGGTCGGAGACATTCGCCGCGGCCTGCAGCAGCAGCGCACATTCGCCCGGCCCCGGGCCCGGCGCCACCAGCTTGCGCGGGCCGGTGGAGCGGCGCGTGAGCCAGGGGGCCAGCAGGGCGCTGGTGGCGTCGCACCCGGGTGCGGCCACGCAGGCGGTCCGGTGCGCCGGTGCGCCCTCGCCCGGCCCGGCGATGCTCATGCAGGGGCCAGGGTGGCCAGCGTGCGCAGCGCGTCGTCGAGCGACAGCAGCTTCTCGCGCGGCTTGCCCAGCGCAGCGCCCTGCGCGCGCTCGTGCGCATCGAGCAGGCACCAGCCGGCATGGCCGAACGTGGCGATGCCGCGCGACTGCAGCAGCGCGCCGAAGTCGGTGGCCTGCGGCGGCGGGCCCTGCAGCAGCGCGGGCAGGGTCGCGAGCAGCGTCGCGGCGGTCTCGTCGCCGCAGGCCCGGTTCGTACCGATGATGCCGGACGGGCCGCGCTTGGCCCAACCCGCCACGAACAGGCCGGGCACCGCTTGCCCCGCCTCGTCCAGCACCTGGCCCGCGCGGTGGTGCAGGTGGCCTGCCGCGGTGCAGCCGGGTGCGCCCGGGATCGCACGGCTGGCGAAGCCGACGCAGGTGACGGCGATTCCGCAGGCAATCTCGACGTCCTGACCAGCGCCCAGGCCCGAACGCAGCCGCACGCCACGCAGCGTGCCGGCACCGACGAAGGCCGTCGGCGTGGCGTGGAACCACAGGTTCACCGTCAGCCTGCCGTCCGTCGCGTCCACCGGCACGTCGCGCTGGGCGCGCAGCCACTGCAGCACGCGCCGGGCGTCCGGGCTGTCGGCCTGCTCCCACATGGCCTCGGTGAAGCTGTCGGCCTGCGGCAGCCGGATGCGCACATTGGGCAGGTCGGCCAGCTGGCGGAACTCCTTGAAGGTGAACTTCATGCTGCCCGGGCCGCCGCGGCCCAGCAGGTGCACCTCGCGGATGCCGCGCTGGCGAAACGCCTGCAGCATCGGCTGGGGGATGTCGGAGACGGCCAGGTCGTCGAAGCTGCGGACCAGCAGCCGGCACACGTCCAGCGCCACGTTGCCGTGGCCGACGATGGCCGCGCTGTCCACGGCGAGGTCCGGCGCCAGGCCGGCATGCTCGGCGTGGCCGTTGTACCAGCCCACGAAGGCAGCCGCGCTGAAGACCTGCGGCAGCGACTCGCCTGCGATGCCCAAGCGGCGGCCCAGGGCGGCGCCATGCGTGAGCACGACGGCGTGGCTGCCGGCGCGCAGCGCGTCCAGTGCGAGGTCGCGGCCGATCTCGACGCCGGCATGCAGCTGCAGCCGCGCGTGGCCGGCGATGCCATCGAACACGGCGGCGACCTGCTTGAGCTTCTGGTGGTCCGGCGCCACGCCGTAGCGCACCAGCCCGTGCGGCGCGGCGGCACGCTCGAACAGGTGCAGCCGGCCACCGGGCAGGGCCTGCAGCAGGGCCTCGGCGACGTAGAAGCCGGCCGGGCCGGCGCCGACGATGGAGATGACCGGGGCGGGCGTCATGCTGCGGCCTGCACGGTCAGTGGCCGAGTGCGGCGCGCCGCTCGGCCGCGGTCGGCAGCGGCACGGCGCGCTCGCGCACCGTGGGCAAGGCCTTGGCGCGCTCGGCGTTCACGCCGATCCAGATCTGCTGGTCGTCCTCCAGGTCGAAGCTGTCGACGATGGCATGCACCGGGCATTGGGGCACGCAGGCGCCGCAGTCCACGCACAGGTCGGGGTCGATGTACAGCCGCGTGCCGTCGCCGCGGAAGCAGGCGACGGGACAGACGGTCACGCATTCGGTGTAGCGGCACTGCGTGCAGTTGTCGGTGACGACGTGGGTCATGGTGGGTGGTGTGTTGCTCTGGAAAGGTCAGCCCGGCACGACCTCGACCAGGTTGTCGGAGAAGGTCGGCGCGCGGCCCAGGTCGGCGAACGCCGTGGGATTGAGCGCCGCCGGGGTGGCGCCGGCGATGCTGCCCGCGACCCAGAAGCCCAGCGGCGCGACGACCACGCCCGCCATCGCATCCTCGGTGACGCGCGCCTGCGCCTTGAAGCTGCCGCGGCCGTTGCGCACCGTGACGACATCCTCGTGCGCGATGCCGCGCACCGCGGCGTCGGCGGGGTGGATCATCACGTACTGCGGCCCCTGGTGGGCCAGCTGGCGACGCATGTTGCCGTAGTTGGAATTGAGGAAGGCGTGGCCCTTGGGCGACATCATCGAGAGCGGGTAGGAGGCGGCCAATGCCGCGTCCGTCGCCCCGGTCTCGTGGCGTGGCCGGAACGTGGGCAGCGCATCGACCGGCCCACCGTCCTGCAGGCCGGCGTAGCCCTGGCGGAACACCGGCAGCACGAAGTTGCCGCCGGCCGCCATCGAGGCCTTCAGCTCGACCTTGCCCGAAGGCGTGGGAAAGCCGCCTTCGGCATGCGGCGCATAGCTGTCGGGCGCAGGCAGGTTCAGCCGTGCATAACCGGTGGCGCGCAGGCCCTCCATGCTGATGCCCTGCAGGGCGGGGTGGTCCCACACCATGGACTCGCGCATGATCTGTTCGTCGTCGCGGTAGAAGAACGGATCGTCGAACCCCATGGCGCGCGCCAGCCGCCGGAACAGCTCGGCGTTGCTCACGGCCTCGCCGATGGGCGCGACGGACGGCTGGTTCAGCGTCAGGTAGAAGTGCCCCCAGGAGAACATCAGGTCGGCCTGCTCGACCTGCGTGGTGGCGGGCAGCAGGATGTCGGCGTAGCGCGCGGTGTCGGTCACGAAATGCTCGCTCACCACCGTGAACAGGTCCTCGCGCGACAGCCCCTCGACCAGCCGCGCCTGGTCGGGCGCCACCACCAGCGGGTTGCTGTTGTAGACGAACAGCGTCTCGATCGGCGTCTGCAGTCCCAGATCGTGCGTGAGCGCGCGGCCCAGTTGCCACTGGTTGACGACCGGCGTGCCCTCGGGGATGAAGTCCGCGCGGTGCAGGCCGTCCCAGTTGATCGGGAATGCCCACAGCGGCAGCTGCAGGATGCCGCCACCCGGCTTGCGCCAGGCGCCGACCAGGGCCGGCAGGCTCGTGACGGCGCGCACCAGCTGCCCACCGCCGGCCGAGCGCTCGATGCCCACGCCGATGCGGATCGCGGACGGCTGCACCGTGGCGTACTCGCGCGCCAGCACGCGGATGACCTCGGCGTCCACGCCCGTCACTTCGGCGGCGAACTCCGGGGTGTACTGCTGGACGTGCGCCTGCAGTTCGTCGAAGCCGGTGGTGTACTTCTCCACGTAGTCGGCATCGGTGAGTCCCTCGTTGACGATGACGTGCATCATCGCCAGGGCCAGCGCGGCGTCGGTGCCCGGGCGGATGCGGATGTGCTGGTCGGCCTGCTGCGCGCCACGGGTGCGCACCGGGTCGATGACGATCAGCTTGGCGCCGTTGCGCTGCGCCTTCTCCACGAACGGCCACATGTGGGCGTTGGTGCTCAGCATGTTGCAGGCCCACAGGATGATCAGCCTGGAGTGCTGGAAGCTCTCCGGGTCCATGCCGGGCGTGGGCCCCACGGTCATGATGTAGCCGGTGCAGGCGCCCGAATCGCAGAACGTGCGCTCGGACACCGTGGCGCCCAGCTTGTTGAAGAACGGGTCGCCGACGGTCAGGCCATTCACCAGGCCCTGGGTGCCCAGGTAGCTGTACGGCAGGATCGCGTGCGGGCCCGAGCGGGCGATGGTGGCGCGCAGGCGCGCGCTGACCGTCTCCAAGGCCTCGTCCCAGCCGATGCGTTCGAACTGGCCCGCACCCTTGGGGCCCTTGCGGCGCATCGGGTAGAGCACGCGCTCGGGATGGTAGACGCGCTCCTGGTAGTGGTTGGTCTTGGCGCACAGGCGCCCCTGGGT
This sequence comes from Pseudorhodoferax sp. Leaf265, assembly GCF_001422365.1. GTDB lineage: Bacteria > Pseudomonadota > Gammaproteobacteria > Burkholderiales > Burkholderiaceae_C > Pseudorhodoferax. Next base: position 542,320 of record NZ_LMMT01000001.1, read on the forward strand.
GAACGGATGGTCGGGATTGCCCTGCACGCCCGTGACCTTGCCGTCCTTGACCTTGACCAGCATGGAGCAGGTGTCGGGGCAATCGTGGGGACAGGCGCCGAGGACGGTGGTCTCACCGCCGGCCGATGGTTGAGTGCTCACGTGGTGTTCCGGTCGTCATCGTTGGGAAGTCCATTGAAGCACCAGGGCGCTGGCCGCGGTTATCCAGTTTCGGCAAGTTTTCCGGCCCTCCCCGGTCCGGCGAGGGTACGTTTATTGCATGGGCCAGGGGTTCCATGGACGACACCTCCGCCGCCGCAGCCCCCGCCCAGAAGATCTTCCGCATCCGCCGGGAGTACAACACCTGGGTCGCCAACGAGACCATGGAGGATTTCTCGCTGCGCTTCACGCCGCGGGCGCGCCGCCACTGGTCGGAATTTCGCGTGGCCAACACCGCGCTGGGCGCGGTCTCGTTCCTGGCGCTGGAGGCCATCGGCGCGGCCATGGCGCTGAACTACGGCTTTGCCAACGCGCTGTGGGCGATCCTGCTGGTCGGCGCCATCACCTTCCTCACCGCGCTGCCGATCAGCTACTACGCGGCGCGCTACGCGGTCGACATGGACCTGCTCACGCGCGGCGCGGGCTTCGGCTACCTGGGCTCGACCATCACCTCGCTGATCTACGCCAGCTTCACCTTCATCTTCTTCGCGCTGGAGGCGGCCATCATGGCCTCGGCGCTGCAGCTGTACTTCACCGGCTGGTCGATCACGGCCTGCTACCTGCTGTCTTCGCTGGTGGTGATTCCGCTGGTGACCTACGGCATCACCTTCATCAGCCGGCTGCAGTCGTGGACGCAGCCGCTGTGGCTGGCGCTGCTGGTGCTGCCCTTCATCGCCATCGCGGTCAAGAACCCCGGCGTGTTCGCGCAGCTGCCCGGCCTGTCGGGCTTCACCTCCGGCGAGAGAGACTTCTCCTGGCTGATGTTCGGCGCGGCCGCCACCATGGCCTTCGCGCTCGTGGTGCAGGTCGGCGAGCAGGTGGACTTCCTGCGCTTCCTGCCCGAGAAGACCGCGGCCAACCGGCTGCGCTGGTGGGCTGCCGTGCTGGCCGCCGGGCCAGGCTGGATCGTGCCCGGAATGCTCAAGATGCTGGGCGGCATGCTGCTGGCCTACCTGGTGCTGCAGATCCAGCTGCCGCTGGACAAGGCGCTGGACCCGACGCAGATGTACCTCGCCGCCTTCGGCCTGCTGTTCGCCGACCCGGCCTGGGCGGTAGCGATCACGGTGGTGTTCGTGGTCATCTCGCAGATCAAGATCAACGTCACCAATGCCTATGCGGGCTCGCTGGCCTGGTCGAATTTCTTCGCGCGGCTCACGCACAGCCATCCGGGCCGCGTGGTGTGGCTGGTGTTCAACGTGCTGATCGCCATCCTGCTGCTCACGCTCGGGGTGTTCCGCGCGCTGGAGGAGGTGCTGGGCCTGTACGCCAACATCGCCATCGCCTGGGTCGGCGCGCTGGTGGCCGACCTGGTCATCAACAAACCGCTGGGCCTGTCGCCCCAGGGCATCGAATTCCAGCGCGGGCACCTGTACGACATCAACCCGGTGGGCGTGGGCGCCATGCTGCTGGCCGGAGCCGTGGGGGTGGCCAGCTACGCCGGTGCGCTGGGGCCGGGGGCGCGCGCGTTCTCGCCCTTGCTGGCGCTGGGCACGGCCCTGTTGGCCGCGCCGCTGATCGCCTGGGGCACGCGCGGGCGCTGGTACATCGCGCGCCCGCGCACGCCCTTGTGGCAGCCTGGCGAAAGCGTGGCCTGCTCGGTCTGCGAGAACCGCTTCGAGTCCGAGGACATGTCCTTCTGCCCGGCCTACGGCGCGGCGATCTGCTCGCTGTGCTGCACGCTGGAATCGCGCTGCCACGACCGCTGCAAGAGCCGCTCCAGCGCGTCCGAGCAGACCCACGACCTGCTGCGCAAGCTGCTGCCCGGCGCGGTGGCGCAGCGCGTGAACTTCCGGCTCACGCACTACCTGGTGGTGCTGGTGTCGCTGGTGCTGCTGCTGTCCACCGTGATGGGGCTGGTGTACTACCAGGACGTGGTAGCCGCCAACCTGGACGCCCATGCGCGCGCCAGCATGCGCACGGGCTTCCAGAAGGTCTACACACTGGCGCTGCTGCTGCTGGCCGTGGGGGCCTGGTGGATCGTGCTGGGTGTGGAAAGCCGCGAGGTGGCACAGGACGAATCCAACCACCAGAACCAGTTGCTGCTGCGCGAGATCGACGCCCACAAGCGCACCGACGCCGCCTTGCAGAAGGCCAAGGAGGTGGCCGAGGCCGCCAACCTGGCCAAGACCCGCTTCGTGACCGGCATGAGCCACGAGTTCCGCACGCCGCTCAACAGCATCCTGGGCTATTCGCAGGTGCTGCTGCGCAGTGCCGACAACGAGGCCGTGCGCGGGCCGGTGGCCACCATCCAGCGCAGCGGCCAGCACCTGTCCAGCCTGATCGACGGCATGCTGGACCTGGCCCGCATCGAGGCCGGCCGCATGCGCATCGAGCCGGCCGCGGTCTCGCTGCGCGACTTCCTGGACGATCTGGTGCGCATGGTGGAGCCGCAGGCGCATGCCAAGGGCCTGGCGTTCCGGCTCGAACTGTCGGCGCGGGCCTTGCCGGCCTACGTGCAGGCCGATGCCAGGCGGCTGCGCCAGATCCTGCTGAACCTGCTCAGCAACGCGATCAAGTTCACGGCCACGGGCCAGGTGGTGCTGCGCGTGTCGCACCGCATGGAGGTGGCGCGTTTCGAGGTCGAGGACAGTGGCGTGGGCATTGCCGCGCACGACCTGGAGCGCATCTTCCTGCCGTTCGAGCGCAGCGGCTCGGGCCGCGTCGCGCACGAGCCCGGCACGGGCCTGGGCCTGGCGATCACGCGGCTGCTGACCGACCTCATGGGCGGCGAACTGTCGGTCACCAGCAGCATCGGCCAGGGCAGCTGCTTCAGGCTCAGGCTGTACATGCGCGAACTGACGGCCATCGACCAGCACCAGGTGGAGAACCACCGCCGGGTGATCGGCTACCGCGGCGAGCGGCGCCGTCTGCTGCTGGTGGACGACCAGCCCGAGCAGCGCCAGCTGCTGGCCGCGATCCTGATCCCGCTGGGCTTCGTCACGCAGGAGGCCGCCAGCGGCCCCGAATGCCTGCAGGCCGTGGCCTCGCATCCGCCCGACATGGTGCTGCTCGACGTGAACATGGGCGAGATGGACGGCTGGGCCACCTGCCGCGCCCTGCGCCAGGCCGGCCACGCGGCGCTGCCGGTGGTGATGGTGTCGGCCAACGTGTTCCACGCACCGGGGCAGCTGGACGGCAGCGGCTGCAACGGCTTCGTCACCAAGCCGGTGGCCGAGTCCGAACTGATGGGCCAGCTGGAGCGGCATCTGCAGCTCGAGTGGGTCCACGAGGTGCCACCCGAGCGGCTGGTGCCCGAGCCCGCGCAGGCGCTGGCCCACACCCTGTCCAACGAGGCCACGGCCGAGCTGATCTGGCTCGCACGCATCGGCGATCTGGGCTCGTTGAAACGCGGCATCGCCCGCATGGCCGATCCCGCCACGCAGCGCGAGTGCGACTACCTGCGCCAGCTGGTCGAGCGGGTCGATCTGGAGAGTCTTCTGAGATGGTTGCAACGGGAATGACGGCCGCACCGCAAAAACTGGTCGTGCAGGTCGTGGACGATGCGCCGGACACGCTGGGCTTCCTCGTGGACGCCCTGGAGGCGGCCGGCTACGGCGTGCTGGTGGCGCGCAGCGGCGAGGCCGCGCTGCAGGGCCTGGAGTGGGTGATCCCGGACGCCATCCTGCTCGATGCGCTGATGCCGGGCCTGGACGGCTTCGAGACCTGCCGGCGCATCAAGGCCCTGCCCGAGCGCGCCCACGTGCCCGTGATCTTCATGACCGCGTTGTCGGAAACGGCGCACATCGTTGCGGGCTTCGAAGCCGGTGGCGTGGACTACGTGGTCAAGCCCGTCAAGATCGACGAGGTGCTGGCGCGCCTGGGCACCCATGTGCGCAACGCACGGGTCTCGCGGCTGGCCCGCGAGGCGGTCGACCTCGGCGGCCTGGGCGTGCTGCTGCTGGACCACCAGGACCGGCTGGCCTGGCGCTCGCCACGTGCGGCCGAATGGCTGCAGCGCTTCTCGGCCCGGCCGGCCGAGCAATGGCAGGCCTGGCTGGCGCCGCAGCTCGCGCCGCTGCGCGCGGCCGGCGGCGGCTCGGCCTTGCTGGCCACCACGGGGGGCGAGGAGCTGCGGCTGCAATGGATCGGCGCCAGCGGCATGGCCGAGGCCATGGCGCTCCTGCAGGTGCGGCCGCAGGCGGCATCACGGCTGCGCGAGGCCGAACTCACGCCGCGCGAGGTCGAGGTGCTGTCCTGGCTGGCCAAGGGCAAGACCAACCGGGACATCGGCGACATCCTGGGCCTGTCGCCACGCACCGTGAACAAGCACCTCGAACATGCCTACGCCAAGCTGGGGGTGGAAACACGCGCCTCGGCCGCCGCGCTCATGACGCGCGAAGGCGCTCTGCCTGACAACTGACGCGGGCATTCGCGCCGCGTCGCGCACCGGTGCGAAGATGGCCGCATGGACGCCTTCGCCGCCCTGCAGTCCCACCCCTGGGCCTACCCTGCCCTCGAAGTGGTGCACATCGTCGGCATCGCACTGCTGCTGGGCAACCTCGTGGCGCTGGAGGTGCGCGTGTTCGGCGGCGCCGCCGCGCTGCCGGTGCCGGCGCTGGCGCGGCTGTCGCTCACGCTGGCGCTGGCCGGCTTCGCGCTGGCCGCCGGCAGCGGCCTGCTGATGTTCGCCAGCCACCCCGGCGAACTGCTGGCCAACCGCAGCTTCCTGCTCAAGATGGGGCTGCTGGCGCTGGCCGGCTGCAACGCAGCCTGGTTCCACGGCCGCGGCGCGCTGGCGCGGCTTGACCGGCTGGCCAGGCTGCAGATGCTGGCGTCCACCCTGCTGTGGCTGGCGGCCATTGCCTGCGGCCGCTGGATTGCCTACGAATGAACCACCACCAAGGAGCGATGCCATGACCCTGCACCTCACGCGCCGCCGGCTGTTCGCGCTGGCCAGCCTGGCCACCCCGCTGGCGCTGCAGCGCGCCTACGCCCACCACGGCTGGAGCAGCTTCGACCAGGACCGGCCGATCTACCTGGAAGGCCAGGTCGTCGAGAGCCGCTGGCGCAACCCGCACGCCGAACTCGTGGTCGAGACGCCGGCCGCACTGGCCCTGCCGGCCGATTTGAAGCAGCGCACGCTGCCCCCCCAGAGCGCTGGCATCGACGGTGCCGCCTTGCTGGCCAACACCGTGCTGCCCACGCGCAAGGACCGGCGCTGGGAGCTGGAACTGGCACCGCTCACGCGCATGCGCGCCTGGCAGGCCGCGGAGATCCGCACAGGCGACCGCGTCGCAGCCGTGGGCTTCACGTTCAAGGGCGAGCAGGGCGATGCCGTCATGCGGGTGGAATACCTGTTCGTGGGCGACAAGACCTACGGGTTGCGCTCCAGCCCCGCATGAACAGGACAGTATTCCATGTGAATACAAAACTGTTGCTTGACAACAATCCATACAATCAGGGCTGTTCTATAGCACCGACACAGCCACCATGTCCGCCCCGCTCCCCCGCACCGTCGACCCGACCGGTCGCGGGAGCGCGCGGCCTCGGCGGCGCAACCTCGCCGCCGCGGCAGCTGCGCGCGCCACCTGGTGGTTTGCCGGTGCCGCCGTCACGCTGTTGCTCGCCTGGTGGCAGCCGGCAGGCCTGCAGCATCTGGATCTGCTGGCCTACCACCTGCTGCAGCCGGATGCCGCAGCGCCTGCAGCGCTCCCCCTTGCACCCGTGGCCGTCGAACAAGTGCCGACGCCACTGGCCGCGCTGTTCACGCTGCTGCTGGTGAGCGCGGTGGCGCTGCGGCCACGCAAGGCACCGGCACGCCTGCTGCTGGCCCTGGCACTGCTGTGCCTGCCGCTGGCCGCCAGCTCGGCCTTGCTGACCCAGCAGCGCTGGTTGCCCCCGGCGTTGCCGGTCGCCGGCCTGGCGGTGGCGCTGGGCTTCCGTGAAGCAGCGCGGGCACGCGCGGAGCAGCGCCAGCAGCAGCGCACGCGCGCCCAGGCCCAGGCCGCACTGCGCGCCATCGACGATGCAGTGCTCACCGTCGATGGCGCCGACCACACCGTGCGCTTCGCCAATCCCAGCGCGGTCCTGCAGGCCGCGCCGAGGGTGCTGGACGGGCGCCCGCTGGCCATCGCCTATCCATTGGAGGCGCACAGCCACGAAGCGCTGCATGCTGCCATCACGGCCTGTGTCGCCCAGGGTGTCAGCGTGCGTGTGCGCGAATTGCTGCGCCTGCGCTCGGCCGAGGGCCTGCGCAGCCTGCGCGCGACAGCCAGTCCGCTGCGCGCCACGGACGGGGGGATCGACGGCGCCGTGCTGGTGTTCACCGACATGACCGGAGCACTGGAAGCCGCCCGCGAGCGCGAGCATGCCGCGACCCACGACGCGCTGACCGGCCTGCCCAACCGTGTGCTGCTGCAGGAGCAGTTGCAGCTGACGCTCTCGCGCGTGAAGCGCCAGCACAGCGTGGCGGCCATCCTGTTCGTCGACCTGGACCGCTTCAAGCACATCAACGACACGCTGGGCCACCGCACCGGCGATGCCATGCTGCGCGTGCTGGCCCAGCGGCTGCAGGCCCTGTGCCGCAACACCGACACGGTGGCGCGCTGGGGCGGCGACGAGTTCGTGCTGATCCTCGAAGACGTGGGCGGGCCGGAGGGCGCCGCGCTGGGCGCCACAAAGATCGTCGACGCGCTGTCGCGCGACGTGGCGCTGGGCCCGGAGTTCAGCCACCGCCTACTGCCCAGTTCGGCCAGTGTGGGCGTGGTGCTGGTGCCGCGCGACGGCACGCAAATCGAGGACCTGCTGTCCAAGGCCGACATGGCCATGTACCGCGCCAAGGGCCAGCCCAAGGCCAGCTTCCACATCTGGGCCGCCGACATCAACGCCCGCATGCACGACCGCCTGGCGCGCGAGGTCGACCTGCGCCAGGCCCTGCTGCACGAGCGCCTGCAACTGCACTACCAGCCGCAGTTCGCCTTCGACAGCGGCCGCATGATCGGCATGGAAGCCCTGATGCGCTGGCAGCCGGCGCCCGGGCAGTCCGTGCCGCCGTCCGAGTTCATCCAGCTGGCCGAGGAATCCGGCCTGATCGTCGACATGGGCGCCTGGGCCGTGCGCCAGGTGACCCGGCAAATCGCCGTCTGGCTCGCAGCCGGGCTGCGGCCGGTGCCCGTGGCCGTCAACGTGTCGGCACGCCAGTGGACCCACGGCGAGATCGTGCAGGTGGTGCGGCTGGCGCTGCGCGAGAGCGCCATTCCGCCGGCGCTGTTGCGGCTGGAGATCACGGAGACGGTCGCCATGGGCGAAGGCGACCAGACCATCGGCCTGCTGCACGACATCCACGCGCTGGGCATCCGGCTCTCGCTGGACGACTTCGGCACCGGCTACTCGTCGATGGCCTACCTCAAGCGCTTCCCGCTGGACGAACTCAAGATCGACCGCAGTTTCGTCACGGCGCTGCCGCAGGACCAGCAGGATGCCGCCATCGTGCACGCCACGGTGGCGCTGGGGCGTGGCCTGGGCCTGCGCGTGCTGGCCGAAGGCGTGGAAACGCAGGCCCAGGCCGAATTCCTGGCGGCCTGCGGCTGCGACGGCGCCCAGGGCTACCTCTACAGCCCGCCCGAACCGGCCGAAGCGGCGGCGCTGCGCCTGCAGAACTGAGCCAAATTGCGGCGTCCGCGCCACAACGCCGCGGGAAAACAGCGTGCATGTGGAAAGCTTGCACGCCTGCATCCGCTCTATTGGCGAACATACGGGCCGCACGATTTCGTCAGATTTTGTAACAAGTTCAGATGCAGCCGCAGCCCCCGTTCGATTGGTCCCGCTGGTTCCTGCTGGAGCCGGTGCCACCGGCGCAGCAGATTGCGGGCGGTTACAACCCTTGGCTGGTGGCGCTGTCGGTGGTGGTGGCGGTGGCCGCTTCGTGGGCCGCGATGCAGCTGGCCGCAGGCGTGCGCCGCACCACGCACCCGGCGGCATGCTGGTCCGCGCTGGGCGCCGGTTCGTTGGCGCTGGGCGCTGGCGTCTGGGCCATGCACTTCATCGGCATGCTGGCCTTCCAGCTGTGCACCGACGTCGAGTACAGCCCGGGCATCACGCTGCTGTCCATGCTGCCCAGCCTGCTGGCCGCCGCCGCCGCCCTGCACCTGCTGGCACGCCCGCGCGTGCGCGCCGGGCAACTGCTGCTGGGCGGCCTGCTGGTGGGCGCCGGCATCGGCACCATGCACTACGGCGGCATGCTGGCCATGCGCATGGATGCGCGGCTGGCGTTCGACCCGCTCGGTTTTGCCGCCTCCATCGTGCTGGCGGTGGTGCTGGCCGTGCTCGCACTGTGGATCCGCTTCGGCCTGGCGCACCGCCTGCGTCTGGGCGGCCACGCGCTGAACCTGCTGGCCGGCGTGGTGATGGGCCTGGCCATCGCCGGCATGCACTACCTGGGCATGGCTGCCGCGCGCTTCATCGGCGCGACCGATCCGGCGTTCGACCCCGCACAGGACGCCCAGACCGTGCTGGCGCTGGGCATCGCCTTCGTGGCCGTGACCATCGGCGCGTTGGCCGTCACGGTGCAGGCGCTGCTGCGCTCGCAGTACCTCAACCAGCGCCTGCGCGACAGCGACGGCCGGCTGCGCGCGGTGCTGGACACGGCGGTGGACGGCATCGTCTCGACCGACCGCCACGGCCGCATCCTGTCGTTCAACGCCTCCGCCGAGCGCATCTTCGGCTGGCCGGCGCAGGAGATCGTGGGCCGCAACATCGCCCTGCTCATGAACAACATGCCGGCAGACCCGCGCTCGGCGGCCCATGCCGCGCAGCTGCAGGACCGTTTCGGCCCGCTGCTGGGCGCCAGCCGCGAGGTCGTCGGCCGGCACCGCGACGGCCATCCCGTCGCACTGCGGCTGGCGATCAGCCGCACCGAAGACACGGGCGAGCCGATGTACCTGGGCATCGTGACCGACATCTCCGAGCACAAGGCCATCGAGAGCACGCTGCGCAACCGCGAAGCCCAGTACCGCACGCTGATCGCCAACATGCCCGGCGTGGCGTTCCGCAGCGAGGCCAGGCTGCACGCGCAGATGCTGTTCGTCTCCGAGCGCATCGAGACGCTGACCGGCTGGCGCGCCGATGAGTTCACCGGCAACAAGCGCAGCCTGGAAGCCCTGATTCCGCCGGCCGACCGGCAGGCGCGCAGCACCGCCATCGCCCAGGCACTGGCGCAGGACGAGCCCTATGCGGTGGAGTACCGCCTGCGCCGCGCCGATGGCGCCGAGCGCTGGGTCGCCGAGTCGGCCGGCGCCGTGCGCGATGCCGATGGCGTGCTGCAGTGGATCGACGGCGTGATGCTGGACGTGACCGACGAACGCGAGCGGGCCAGGGCCTTCGAGACCACCGGCTCGGTGCTCAACCGCGCCATGGCCGTGCTGGAGATCGACCCCAATGGCCGCATCCTGGCCTGCAACGACAACTATGTGGCCATGCTGGGCTACGACCGCGCCGACGAACTGATCGGCCGGCCCTACCAGGACATGCTGCCCCAGCACCAGCGTGCCGCGCCAGAACAGCTGCGCATGCTGGCGGCGCTCAAGCGCGGCGACGTGCTGGCTGGCGAATTCGAGCGGGTGGGCAAGAACGGCCGCGAACTGTGGGTGCAGGCCACCTACAACCCCGTGTTCGACGGCGCCGGCCGCGTCGTCAAGATGATGGCCTTCAAGACCGACATCACGCTGCGCAAGACCATGGAGCGCGAACTGCGCCGGGCCAAGGCCGCCGCCGAGCAGGCGGCCCAGGCGCGCAGCAGCTTCCTGGCCAACATGAGCCACGAGATCCGCACGCCCATGAACGCCATCCTCGGCTTCACCGACGTGCTGCTCAGCACCGCGCTGGCGCCCACGCAGCGCCGCCACCTGGAGACCGTGCGCCAGGCTGGCCAGTCGCTGCTGGGCCTGCTCAACGACATCCTGGACACTGCCAAGCTCGAGAAGGGCGCAGTCGAACTGGAGGTCGCCGACTTCTCGCTGCGCCAGCTCTGCGAGCAGGTGGTGAACTCCATGCGCCTGTCGGCCGAGAAAAAGGGCCTGGCACTGGCGCTGGACTACCCGGCCCTGCTCTCGGACTACCGCCGGGGCGATGCGCTGCGCATCCAGCAGGTGCTGGTCAACCTGGTCGGCAACGCGATCAAGTTCACGCACCGCGGCCAGGTCCGCATCCAGATCGCGCAGCGTGCCGAGACCACCGTGATCGCCATCGTCGACACCGGCATCGGCATCGCGCCAGAACGCGTGGAGCGCATCTTCGACGCGTTCGCGCAGGCCGATGCCACCATCACGCGCCAGTTCGGCGGCACGGGCCTGGGCACCACCATCGCACGCCAGCTGACCGAGCTCATGGGTGGGCGCATCGTGGTCAGCAGCCAGCTTGGTGTGGGCAGCCGCTTCGAGGTACAGCTGCCGTTGCCGGGCGGCCAGGAGCCGGTGGTGGACGCCGCCGCCAGCACCAGCCGGCTGCCGCCGCTGTCGGTGCTGGTGGCCGACGACGTGCCGCAGAACGTGGAACTGCTGGACCTGCTGCTGCAGGCCGATGGCCACAGCGTGCGCAGCGCGCGCAACGGGCGCGAAGCGCTGGCGCTGCTGGCCGAGCACAGGTTCGACCTGGTGCTGATGGACATGCACATGCCCGAGCTCGATGGCCTGAGCGCCACGCGCGCATGGCGCGCGCACGAGCGCGACCAGGGCCTGGTGCCCACGCCCGTCATCGCACTGACAGCCAGCGTGCAGGCGGCCGACCGGCTTGCCGCACAGCAGGCCGGCATGGACGGCTTCGCCACCAAGCCGGTGGTGACTGGCCAGCTGTTCGGCGAGATGGCGCGCGTGCTGGGTCTGCAGACGCAGATGCCGGCCACACGGCCACTGGAACTGCGCGAAAGCGCCTCCGATGTGGTCGACTGGAACCAGGGCCTGGCCCTGTGGAAAACCCGCGAGCGGCTGCAGAACGCGATCGCCAACTTCGTGCGATCGTGTGCCACCACCCCGCTGGACCTGGCCGACGCACTGGACCGCCAGGACACTGCCGCGCTGGCCGCGCTGGCCCACCGCGTCGGCGGCGCCGCCGGCAACCTGGCGCTGCCGGCCCTGCGCCTGGCCGCGCAGGTGCTGGAGCGTGCGGCGCGCGCCGGGCAGCTGCCCGCCATGCAGGCCGGAGTGCCGGCCCTGTTGGCCCAGCTGCAGGCCGTGGTGGCGATCCTGCCGTCACCGGCGTCCGAGCCGGCGCCGCGCCCGCCCACCGCGCTGGCCCCGCTGGAGCAGCGCAGCGTGCTGTCCGACCTGGAGGGGCTGCGGCGGGCCCTCAAGCGCAACGAACTCGACGAAGACGCACTGAACCAGCTGGCCGACGTGCTCTCGCCTGCGGACATGCGCCAGTTGATGGATGCCATCGACAACTTCGACTTCGATGCGGCAGTACGCTGCGTGGACCGGCTGCGCAGCAGCCTGCAGACCGAGCTGGGAACCTTGCCATGACAACCGAAACCGACCGCCGCCCGCGTGTGCTGCTGGTGGACGACGAACCCACCAACCTGCAGGTGCTGCGCGGCATCCTGCAGGCCGACTACCGGCTGCTGTATGCGCGCGACGGCGCCACCGCGCTCAAGCTGGCGCGCGAGGAGAAGCCCGACCTGTTGCTGCTGGACGTGATGATGCCGGGCATGAGCGGCCACGAGGTCTGCCGCACGCTCAAGGCCGACGCGATCACGCAGTCCATCCCGGTGGTGTTCGTCACCGCGCTGTCGGACGCCGGCGACGAGGCGCAGGGCTTCGACGCCGGTGCGGTCGACTACATCATCAAGCCCGTGAGCCCGCCCGTGGTGCGCGCGCGCGTGCGCACCCATCTGTCGCTGGTGCGCATGGACGAACTCAAGGCCTCGCGGCTGGAGATCGTGCAGCGCCTGGGCCGCGCCGCCGAGTACAAGGACAACGAGACCGGCCAGCATGTGCTGCGCATGAGCCACTACGCCCAGGCACTGGCGCTGGCGCTGGGCTTCGATCCGCGCGATGCCGAGGACCTGCTGCACGCCGCGCCCATGCACGACGTGGGCAAGATCGGCATTCCCGACCACATCCTGCGCAAGCCGGGCCAGTTGACGCCCGACGAATGGGCCGTGATGCGCTCGCACGCCACCATCGGCGCCGACATCATCGGCCAGCACGACAGCGGCGTGCTGCACATCGCGGCGAAGATCGCACTGAGCCACCACGAGAAATGGGATGGCAGTGGCTACCCGGGTGGCCTGGCCGGTGAAGCCATCCCGCTGGAGGCGCGCATCGTCGCCATTGCCGACGTGTTCGACGCGCTGACCAGCGTGCGGCCCTACAAAGCGGCCTGGAGCGTGGAAGACGCGGTGGCGCTGCTCGAGCGCGAGGCTGGCAAGCAGTTCGACCCCGCGCTGGTACCGGTCTTCGTCGGCATCCTGCCGCAGGTGCTGGGGATCCGCGAGCGCTTCTCGGACGCGCCCACACCGGCCTGAATCAGCCCTGGAACTGCGGCTGCAGTTGCCGCACGCGCTGCAGCGCCACCGTGGCCGCGGCCGTGCGCGTCTCCACGCCGAGCTTGACGTAGACACGCTCCAGGTGCTTCTTGATGGTGGCGGGGCTCGCGCCCAGGATCTCGCCGATGTCGCGGTTGGTCTTGCCCTTGACCAGCCAGTACAGGACCTCGGCCTCGCGCGCGGTCAGCGCCAACGACAGGCCCAGCGCTTCGATCACGGCGGCATCGGACTCCTCGCGCATGACGATGAGCCAGTCGCCGCCGCCCTCGCCGTCGCCGGTCTGGCGGTGCAGCCGGAAGCTCAGCGCGCGCGCGCCCTGCGCCACGCGCAGCGGCGGCGGCTCGATCTGGCGCTGTTCGGCATCGGCCGCATGGCGCCGCAGCCAGTCCAGTACGGCCTCGGGTGCCACGCTGCCCACGTGCGGGCCGCCGCAGTAGCGCTGCAGCAACTCGCGCGCCAGCACGGTTTGCCACATCAGCCGGCCGTCGCTCAGGCGCACGGTGATGCTGGCGTAGCCGAAGGCGTCGAGCGCGTTGCGCGCCTGGCGCCGCTCGCGCGCACTGGCCAGGTGGACACCCATGCGGGCGAGCACCTCCTTGGGCTTGATCGGCTTGGTCACGTAGTCCACGCCGCCGGACTCCAGTGCCGCGACCAGGTGCTCGGTCTCGGTCAGGCCGGTCATGAAGATGATGGGGATGTGGGCAGTGGCCGGCGAGGCCTTGAGCCGGCGCGCGACCTCGAAGCCGTCCATGCCCGGCATCATGGCGTCCAGCAACACCACGTCGGGCAGCGCCTGGGCCGCGCGCTGCAAGGCCATCTCGCCGCCCGTCGCCACCAGCACAGTGAAGCCCGACTCGTCGAGCGCGTCGTGCAGCACGGCGAGGTTGTCGGGCACGTCGTCGACGATCAGCACCACATCGCTGTTGGCACGGTCCAGGGTCTGGTCAAGGGGTGGGTGCGGCATCGGCTTGTTGCAGCAATCGGCTCATGGCCTCGAACTGGAATTGTCGGGCCAGCGCGCGCATCTGCTGCACGAAGCCGGCGCAGGCCGGCTGGCCGCGCTCGATGGCGTCCAGCGCATTCATGATGCCGCGGTGGAAGCCCAGGTCGACCGCCTGCTGCAGCGCTGTGCGGCTGGCCGCGTCGGGATAGGCCAGCGGTGCGGCCGGGGCCGGCTGCGCTGCCGCGGCGTCGGCAGCCGGTGCCTTCTCCAGCCACTCCAGCGCGAGCTGGCGACCCAGCCAGTCCAGCAGTTCGGACAGGCGCACGGGTTTGACGAGAAAGTCCTCGGGCCGGATCCCGACATCGTTCTCCAGGCCCTTGTCGAAGGCGTTGGCCGAGACGATGGCGATGCGCGGCGGCCGCGGCAGCAACGCGCGCACGCGGCGGATGGTTTCCCAGCCGTCGATGCCCGGCATGGCCAGGTCCATCAGGATGGCGTCGGGCCGGTAACCCGCGACCAGCAGATCCAGGCAGTCATGGCCGCTGGCGGCCGTGCGCAGCAGGAAGCCCAGCGGCTCCAGGAGGTGCACGAGCAACTGGCGATCGACCTCCTCGTTGTCGACCACAAGGATGCTGCGGCGCTGGCCGGCATAGCCATGGCGCGGCGTGGTGGTCCGCGCCACCTGCCGCCCGGCGCTGCCATGCTGCGCGGGCAGGAACAGCCGTACCCGGAACTGCGAGCCCACGCCGGGTTCGCTCGTGGCCGTGAGCTCGCCGCCCATGAGGTCGGTCAGCATCTTGGCGATCGTGAGCCCCAGGCCGGCGCCGCCCGGCGCGCCCTGGCCCGGCGCAGGCGCGCGTGCGAAGGGTTCGAAGATCTGCGCCAGCGCATCGGCCGCGATGCCGGGGCCGCTGTCGGCGATCTCCAGGGTCGCCATCTCGCGCTGGTAGCGCACACGAAAACGCACATGGCCCACGGCCGTGAACTTGATGGCGTTGCCCAGCAGGTTGATGAGGATCTGGCGCAGCCGCTGCTCGTCGGCGCGCACCAGCTCGGGCAGCTGGCCCTCGGGCTCGAAGTGGAACGCCAGGCCCTTGCCCGCCGCCTGCAGCTCGAACATGGACGCGACCTCGTGCACGGTGTCGGCGAAGGCCATGGGCCGGATGTTGAGCGTGAGCTTGCCCGACTCGATGCGCGCGATGTCCAGCGTGCCGTCGACGAGCTGCAGCAGATGCTCGCCGCCGCGCTTGATGACCTGCACGGCATGGCGCCGGTGCGGCGGCACGGCCGCGTCCTCGCCCATCAGCTGCGCATAGCCCAGGATGCTGTTGAGCGGCGTGCGCAGCTCGTGGCTGATGGCGCTGATGTAACGGCTCTTGGCCTGGTTGGCCTGGTCGGCCTGGCGCCGCGCCTCCTCGGCGACCTGACGTGCACGCTGCAGCTCGGCATCGGTCTGGCGGTGCAGCGCGATCTCGCGCACCAGCAGGTGGGTCTGGCGGTTGGACTCTTCCTGCGCCACCTGCCGGCTCTTGTGCGCCAGCACCAGCCACCAGGCCACGATGCCGGCCGCCAGCAGCAGCGCCATGTAGGCTTTGGTGAAGCCCGAGCGCAGGGCCTCCTCGGCCAGCCGCGCGCCGGCCATGCCTTCGGTGACCGCGGTCTCCTGGCTGTAGAGCAGGCCGAACACGGCCGCCAGCAGCGGCACCAGGACCAGCATGAGCAGCAGGTAGTGCGCTAGCCCGGTCTCCAGGTAGGGCCAGATGCGCCGCGGCAGCAGCCAGCGCAGCGCGGACGACCATTGCCAGGACAGCGAGGCGCGCGGCTTGCAGAGGTCGCCGCAGCGCGCGTCCAGCGTGCAGCACAGCGAGCAGATCGGCCCCTGGTAGGCAGGGCAATGCGCCATGTCCGGGCCTTCGTACTCGCGCTCGCAGATCACGCAGCGGTTTGTCTGTGGCGTGGATTGCCGGGCGATGTAGTAGCGCCCCTTGGTCAGCCAGGCCAGCAGCGGCGAGGCCACGAAGGCCGTGCCCAGCGCGATCAGCGCCGAAAAGGCCTGCGCCAGCGGCCCGAACAGTCCGATGTAGGCACTGATGGACAGCACCGAGGCCAGTGCCATCGCGCCCACGCCCACGGGGTTGATGTCGTACAGGTGGGCACGCTTGAACTCGATGCCCTTGGGCGACAGGCCCAGCGGCTTGTTGACGACCAGGTCGGCCACCACGGCCATGATCCAGGCGATCGCCAGGTTGGAGTACAGGCCCAGCACCTCGCCCAGGGCCTGGAACACGTTCATCTCCATGAGCATGAACGCGATCAGCGTGTTGAACACCACCCAGACCACGCGGCCCGGGTGGCTGTGCGTCACGCGCGAGAAGAAATTGGACCAGGCCAGCGAGCCCGCGTAGGCATTGGTCACGTTGATCTTGAGCTGGGAGACCACCACGAACAGCGCTGTGGCGGCCACCGCCCAGCCCAGGTTGGGGAACACGTACTCGTAGGCCGCCAGGTACATCTGGTTCGGATCGACCGCACGCTCCTTGGGCACCATGTGGGTGATGGCCAGGTAGGCCAGCAGCGCACCGCCCAGCATCTTGACCACGCCCAGCACCACCCAGCCCGGCCCGCCGACCAGCACGCCGAGCCACCAGCGCCTGCGGTTGGCGCGTTCGCGCACCGGCATGAACCGCAGGTAATCGGCCTGCTCCCCCATCTGGGTGATCAGCGCGATTCCCACGGTCAACGCAGCACCAAATAGGTGCATCTCAAAGCCATCACGCGAGGATTTTTCACCGACATAGTGCGTGACGCCCATGAACGCACCAGGATCGCGCATCAACACATAGACGAAGGGCACGACCAGCATGACCAGCCACAGCGGCTGTGTCCACATCTGCAGCCGGCTGATGGCCGAGACGCCGTGCGTGACCAGCGGGATCACGACCAGCGCACAGATGAGGTAGCCCCAGGTCGGCGGAATGCCCAGCGCGAGTTCCAGCGCATAGGCCATGACGGCGGCCTCGAGCGCGAAGAAGATGAAGGTGAAGCTCGCGTAGATCAGCGAGGTCAGCGTGGAGCCGATGTAGCCGAAGCCCGCGCCGCGCGTGAGCAGGTCCATGTCCAGCCCGTAGCGGGCGGCGTAGATGCTGATCGGCAGGCCGGCCAGGAAGATGATCAGGCCGGTGGCCAGGATGGCCCAGAACGCGTTGACGAAGCCGTACTGCACGAGCAGCGTGGCGCCCACCGCCTCCAGGATCAGGAACGAGGCCGCGCCGAAAGCCGTGTTGGCCACGCGCCAGGACGACCACTTGCGAAAGCGCGTGGGCGTGAAGCGCAGTGCGTAGTCCTCCATGGTCTCGCGCGCGACCCAGCTGTTGTAGTCGCGCCGGACCTTGACGATGCGCTGCGGGGCGTTCTGTTCGACGGGGGCGGAAGTCTCTTGCACGGGACTTGGATCAGCGCAGCTTTCATGCCACGTGGTCACACGGCGGCACGATGCTTGCTGAATAATTGTTCGACAACACCCACCACAGCCCGATCTTCGAGCGACATGGAACTCACACCGCGAGAGAAAGACAAGCTGTTGATCTTCACTGCCGGCCTGCTGGCCGAGCGCCGCAAGGCCCGCGGGTTGAAGCTCAACTACCCCGAAGCCGTGGCCCTGATCTCGGCCGCCGTCATGGAAGGCGCCCGCGACGGCAAGACCGTGGCCGAACTCATGAGCGAAGGCCGCAACGTGCTCACGCGCGCCGACGTGATGGAAGGCATTGCCGAGATGATCCCGGACATCCAGGTCGAGGCCTCGTTCCCTGATGGCACCAAGCTGGTCACCGTGCACCAGCCCATCCCGTGATGACGCCGGGCGAACTGCTGGTCGACGCGGGCGACCATGAACTGAACCCCGGGCGCCGCACCCTCACGGTGCTGGTCAAGAACGGCGCCGACCGGCCGATCCAGGTCGGCTCGCATTACCACTTCGCCGAGACCAACGGCGCGCTCGACTTCGACCGCGAGGCCGCGCGCGGCATGCGGCTCAACATCGCGTCCGGCACGGCCGTGCGCTTCGAGCCCGGCCAGCAGCGCACCGTGGAACTGGTGGACTTCGCCGGCGACCGCACGGTCTACGGCTTTCGCGGCCTCGTACAAGGAAAGCTGTAAATGGCGAACATCTCGCGCCGCGCCTACGCGGAGATCTTCGGCCCCACGACCGGCGACCGCGTGCGCCTGGCCGACACCGACATCCTGATCGAGGTCGAGAAGGACTACACCCTGGCCTCCGGCGGCTACGGCGAAGAGGTCAAGTTCGGCGGCGGCAAGACCATCCGCGACGGCATGGCCCAGGGCCAGCGCACACGCGCCGAAGGCGCGGTCGACTGCGTGCTGACCAACGCACTGATCCTGGACCACTGGGGCATCGTGAAGGCTGACATCGGCCTGAAGGGCGGCCGCATCGTGGCCATCGGCAAGGCCGGCAACCCCGATGTGCAACCGGGCGTGGACATCGTCATCGGCCCGGGCACCGAGATCATCGCGGCCGAGGGCAACATCGTCACGGCCGGCGGCATCGACAGCCACATCCACTTCATCTGCCCGCAGCAGATCGAGGAAGCCCTGGCCTCTGGCGTGACCACCATGCTGGGTGGCGGCACCGGCCCGGCCACCGGCACCTTCGCCACCACCTGCACGCCCGGCCCCTGGAACATCGAGCGCATGCTGCAGGCGGCCGACGCCTTCCCGATGAACCTCGGCTTTCTGGGCAAGGGCAACGCCAGCCTGCCGGCGGCCCTGCACGAGCAGATCGACGCTGGCGTGATCGGCCTGAAGCTGCACGAGGACTGGGGCACGACGCCGGCCGCGATCAGCAACTGCCTGGACGTGGCGGACGCCACCGACACGCAGGTGGCGATCCACTCGGACACGCTCAACGAATCGGGCTTCGTCGAGAACACCATCGCGGCCACCAAGGGCCGCGCGCTGTGCGCCTTCCACACCGAGGGTGCGGGCGGCGGGCACGCGCCCGACATCCTGCGCGTGGTCGGTGAGGACAACTTCCTGCCCTCCTCGACCAACCCCACCATGCCGTACACCGTGAACACGCTCGACGAGCACGTGGACATGCTGATGGTCTGCCACCACCTGGACGCCGGCATCGCGGAAGATCTGGCCTTCGCCGAGTCGCGCATCCGCAAGGAGACCATCGCGGCCGAGGACGTGCTGCACGACCTGGGCGCAATCAGCATGATGAGCTCGGACAGCCAGGCCATGGGCCGGGTCGGCGAGGTCATCCTGCGCACCTGGCAGACCGCGCACAAGATGAAGGTGCAGCGCGGCGCGCTGCCCGAAGACAACGCGCGCAACGACAACTTCCGCGCCAAGCGCTACGTGGCCAAGTACACGATCAATCCGGCGATCGCGCACGGCATCAGCCACGAGGTGGGCAGCATCGAGGTGGGCAAGTGGGCCGACCTGGTGGTCTGGAAGCCGGCCTTCTTCGGCGTGAAGCCCGCGCTGATCCTGAAAGGCGGCAGCATCGCGATGGCAGCCATGGGCGACCCGAACGCCTCGATCCCGACGCCGCAGCCCGTGCACTACCGGCCGATGTTCGGCGCCTACGGCGGCGCCATCGCCAAGGGCTCGCTGACCTTCGTGTCGCAGGCTGGCTTGTCGGCGGGCATCAAAGAGCGCTTCGGACTGGCCAAGAACCTGAGCGCCGTCAAGAACATCCGCAATGTGCGCAAGCAGCACCTCATCCACAACGGCTACCTGCCGAAGATGGAGATCGATCCGCAAACCTATGCCGTGCGGGCCGACGGGCAACTGCTGACCTGCGAGCCGGCGAAGGTGCTGCCGATGGCGCAGCGCTATTTCCTGTTCTGACCCGGGGGGCCCGCCACGGGTCTAGGATAGGGGCCGATGGCCACCGCGCGCTGCAGCGGCCGCGTCCCCATGCCCCCTTCTTCGCCACCATGCTCACCACCAGCAAACTCATGCCCCGGGGCGCCGGCCTCGCGCCCGTGCTGCTCAAGCGCGCCGCCACCGTCGAACTTGACTGGGACGTGCGCCAGAAAAGCCGCTTCGACGCCACCGACTCGCAGGGCCGCCAGCTCGGCGTGTTCCTGCCGCGCGGTACGGCCGTGCGCGGCGGCGATGTGCTGGTCGCCGAAGATGGCTCGCTGATCCGCGTGCTCGCCGCACCGCAGGACGTGCTCAGGATCACGCACTGCACAGCCCACGGCACGCCGTTCGACCTGATCCGCGCGGCCTACCACCTGGGCAACCGCCATGTGCCGATCGAACTCAAGCCCGACCACCTCAAGATCGAACCCGACCATGTGCTGGCCGACATGCTGCGGGCCATGCACCTGATCGTGACGCCCGTGGCCGAGGCCTTCGAGCCCGAGGGCGGCGCGTACGGTGCGCATGGCCATGGCTCTGAACACCATGGCCATGACCACGGTCATGGTGACCATGACCATGCGCACCACGACCACGACCACGGGCATGGTCATGGCCACGCCCATCAGCACGGTCACGGCCACGCGCACGCCCACCGCCACGACGGCCAGGACCAGCAGTAAGCGCCGCTACCGGACTGACACCCACCACTGCCAGAATCCGCCCATCCACTGCAGCGCGAGGCTCCCATGCGCCAACTCTCCCCCTCTGGCCAGCAGGCCATTGACGACATCGCCAGGCGGCACGGCATCAGCACGGAAGCCGCAATGAGCATGCTGGACGCCGTGGTCCGCGGCAACGGCGGCATGGCGCAGTTCAGCCACCCGGAGTTCGGCGGCTCGGGCCAGTGGATGCGCGGCGGCATGACCATGGTGTCGGACATGTTCAACAACCACCTCAGGTCGCGTGTCGATGCGCTGTGCTTGGATCTGTCCAACCTGGTCGCCAGCCAGCCCGACCTGTTGCTGAGCGGCAGTTTTCAGTCGCAGAGCCAGAGCGGGCAGGAGCAGTTCAGTGGCAGCGGCCATCGCCATGCCAGCAACAGCAACAGCAACAGCAACAGCGCCAGCTTGTTCGTGCCGCCACCGCCCGACTGGTGGGGGCCTTCGCTGCGCTGGCCCGACAGCACGGGCTCGCAGAACGGCGTGCGCTACGCCAACTTCGCGCAGGCGCGGCGCCTGGCCATCGAGGCCAACGGCACGGTCACGATCTACGACACGCTGGACCACCAGATCGGCGGCTTCTCGCAGCAGCAGTCGCATGGCGGCTCGCTGAGCTTCAACAGCCAGTACGGCCTGATCGACGTCGCCAGCCTGCCGGTGGTCTCGGTCAATGGGCTGGAGCCCGTGGCGCCGGCGCCGTTCCAGCCAGCTCCCGCGCCCTCCCAGGCGCAGGCCATGCCTCCCCCTGCCGGCGGCAACAGCCAGGACATCTTCGCCACCATCGAGCGCCTGGCCGAGCTGCGCGCCAAGGGTGTGCTGGACGACGCCGAGTTCCAGGCCAAGAAGACCGAACTGCTGGGCCGACTCTGAACACGTTGAGCATCTCTTCCCCCACTTTGCTGGGGCTGATCTGGCTGGCCTCGCCGGCACTGCCGGTGGGTGGCTTCAGCTACTCCGAAGCACTGGAAGCCGCGGTCGACGCCCAGCTCGCCAACGGTGAGCAGCAGGCCGGCGACTGGCTGCTGGCACAGCTGCAGCTGAGCCAGGCGCGCAGCGACCTGGCCGTGGTGGCCGAGGCCGTCGCGGCCTGGCACACCGGCGACCGTGACCGTGTGCAGGCACTCGATGCCTGGCTGCGCTGCACGCGCGAATCCGCCGAATTCGTGCTGCAGACCGAGCAGATGGGCCGCTCCATGCTGGAATGGCTCAAGCTGCAGCACGGCGATGCCGCAGCCGCCTTCGCCGGGCTCACGCCCTGCTACCCCGTGGCCTTCGCCTTTGCGGCGGCCCGCGCCGGCGCCGCGCCGCGCGAGGCCTGCCTGGCCTTCGCCTTCGGCTGGGCCGAGAACATGGTGGCCGCCGCCGTCAAGGCCGTACCGCTGGGCCAGAGCGCGGGCCAGCGCATGCTGCAGCGGCTCGCGCAGGCGATCCCGGCCGCCGTCGAGCAGGCGCTGGCCACGCCCGCAGAGGCACGCCAGGCCTTCTCGCCCATGCTGGCCATCCTGTCCGCGCAGCACGAAACCCAATACTCCCGATTGTTCCGTTCCTGAGAAGCCCTTGACCATGACCGCCCTGCACCACATCGCCCACCGCACCAAGAAACTGCCACCGCTGCGCGTGGGCATCGGCGGCCCTGTCGGCTCGGGCAAGACCACGCTGCTGGAGATGCTCTGCAAGCAGATGCGCGCGCAGTACGACCTGGTCGCCATCACCAACGACATCTACACCAAGGAAGACCAGCGCCTCCTGACCGTCAGTGGCGCGCTGCCGGCCGAGCGCATCATGGGCGTGGAAACGGGGGGCTGCCCGCACACGGCGATCCGCGAGGACGCCTCCATCAACCTCGAAGCCATCGACCGCATGCTGGAGGACTTCCCCGATGCCGACGTGGTGTTCGTGGAAAGCGGTGGCGACAACCTGGCCGCCACCTTCAGCCCCGAGCTGTCGGATCTCACGATCTACGTGATCGACGTGGCGGCCGGCGAGAAGATCCCGCGCAAGGGCGGCCCCGGCATCACCAAGAGCGACCTGTTCGTGATCAACAAGACCGACCTGGCGCCGCACGTGGGTGCCGACCTGGCGGTCATGGAGGCCGACACACGCCGCATGCGCACCAACGCGCGCGGCGAACTCAAGCCCTTCGTGATGACCAACCTGAAGACCAACGACGGGCTGGCCGAGGTGGTGCGCTTCATCGAGCAGCGCGGGATGCTGCAGACCGCCTGAGTAGAATCCGCGGACTCGGAAGCTTGGCAGAGTGGTCGATTGCACCGGTCTTGAAAACCGGCGATGGGAAACCATCCGTGAGTTCGAATCTCACAGCTTCCGCCAGACCCGACCCGCGCCCATGCCCCTGACGCACCGCCACCGCACCCTCGCACCGCTGCTGGCGGCCCTGGTCATGACGGGGTGCGCGACAGCGCCGGCGCCCCAACCCACGACGCCCCCTGCCTCCACCACGCCGGCTGCACCACCGTCGGCGTCCGCGCCACCAGGAGCCGCAGTGCCCGCCCCCGCCGCGGCGGTGCCGCTGAACCAGGACTTCGCCCAATGGGTCGAACGCTTCCGCGCCGAAGCGCGCGCGGGCGGCATCACGGAGGCCACCCTGCACGCGGCCTTCGACGGCGTCCGCCACCTGGACCAGGTGGTCACGCTCGACCGCTCGCAGCCCGAGTTCACGCGCGCCGTCTGGGACTACCTGGACACCGCGGTCTCGCCCACGCGCGTGGCGCGTGGCCAGGACAAGCTGCTCGACGTGCGGGCCTATGCCGACGCTGCCGCGGCACGCTACGGCGTGCCGGCGGAGATCGTCGTCGCCATCTGGGGCATGGAGAGCAACTACGGCAGCAACTACGGCGACACGCCCACCATCGATGCACTGGCCACGCTCGGGTTCGAGGGCCGGCGCGCGGCGTGGGCACGCGGCCAGTTGATGGCGGCGCTGCGCATTCTGCAGAACGGCGACATCCCGCGCGAGCGCATGCTGGGCTCCTGGGCGGGGGCCATGGGCCAGACCCAGTTCCTGCCTTCGAACTTCCTGGCCTACGCGGTGGATGCGGACGGCGACGGCCGGCGCGACATCTGGGGCAGCATGGCGGACGTGACGGCTTCCACCGCACATTTCCTGGCACGCGAAGGCTGGCAGCGCGGCCAGCCGTGGGGCCTGGAAGTGCAACTGCCGCCCGGCTTCGATCTGGGTCGCGCGGACGATGCGCTGCGCCAGCCCGGTGCCCAATGGGCCGAAGAAGGTGTGCGCACCATGGATGGCACCGCCCTGCCCGACCTGCCCGACGCGAGCCTGTTGTTGCCGGCTGGCGCGCGCGGACCGGTGTTCCTGGTCGGGCCGAACTTCCGCGCCATCCTGCGTTACAACAACGCGACCAGCTATGCCCTCGGAGTGGGCCTGCTGGCGCAGCGCATCGCGGGCGGCCCTGCGATCCAGGCGGCCTGGCCCCGCGACCTCAAGCCGCTCTCGCGCAACGCGCTTCAGACACTGCAGCAGGCGCTGCAGTCCAAGGGCTTCAACCCCGGCAGCATCGACGGCGTGCTGGGGCCCGCCACGCGTGGCGCCATCCGGCGCTGGCAACGCAGCGTGGGCCTGGCAGCCGACGGCTTTCCGACGCACGAACTACTGGACCGGCTGCAACAGCCGTGAGCGGCGGGCCCTGCGCCTACGGGCGCACGGGAAAAATTCAAACAGCCGGCACGGCAACCGGGGCATACCATGGGTCGGATGCCCCACCCCTTCGCGCGGCCCTGCCGCAGCTCGCCATGTTGATCCGCATCGGCTATGACATTGCGCTCCAGGTCAATGCGCCCACGGCGCTGATCTACCTCCTCCAACTCCATCCGTCTCGCGCAGGCGACTTGGTCGCGCCCGAGGACATCACACTCAGTCCGCCGCTGGCCACAGACTTCTACCTGGACGGTTTCGGCAACCAGTGCGCGCGCGTGCGCGTCGACGCGGGCACGCGCGAGGTGCGGCTGCGCAACCAGGCTGTCGTGCGGGACAGCGGCCTGCCCGACGCAGTCCACTGGGGTGCCTGGGAACATGCCGTTGCGGACTTGCCCGTGGACAGCCTGCAGTTCCTGCTGCCCAGCCGCTATTGCGATTTCGACGGAGAACTGCTGGCCTTTGCCTGGAGCCGCTTCTCGGGCGTGCAGCCCGGTTGGGGCCGTGTGCAGGCCATCTGCGACTACGTGCACCAGCACCTGCGCTTCGACTACGGCTGCGCGCGGCCGACGCGGACCGCCCTTCAGGCATGGCATGAGCGCGTGGGCGTATGCCGCGACTTCGCCCACCTGGCTGTCGCTTTGTGCCGGAGCATGAACATTCCGGCACGCTACGCCACCGGCTACCTGGGCGACATCGGCATCCCGCCCGTGCCCTATCCCATGGACTTCAGCGCCTGGTTCGAGGTCTACCTGGGCGGACAGTGGCACACCTTCGACGCCCGCCACAACACGCCGCGGATCGGGCGCGTGCTGCTGGCGCGCGGCCGCGACGCTGCCGACGTGCCCATCACCATGGTGTTCGGCGAGCACCAGTTGGTCCGCTTCGAGGTGGTCACGGAACTGGCATGAGGCCAGGGTCGTCCAGGCGCCGTTCGCTGTCGACGGCCAGATAGAACCACTCGCTCCCAGGCGTGGCCTGCGGATTTGGAAACACGATGACGCCATCGCACGGCGCTTCGACCGGACGCCCATCGGCGCGCACGCCGATGGACTGGCCACGCTGCACCGGGTCGAAGCTGGCCCAGTTGCGCAGCAGGCGGTCGCCTTCGGCGTGGCGATCGACCACATCGACCAAGCGCAGCAGCCGCGGCGCCCTGGGCGGCCGCGGCAGGGCGCCCGCCATGTCCAGCAGGGCCAGGCTGGCCAGGATCGCGCGGTAGGCCACTTCGGGGGCCTGCGGATCGCGGTGCTGGCCGCATTCCACCGTCACCGCGTAGCCGCCCTGGCTGCGCATGTACTCATTGGTGCCCCAACCGAAAGCCATGGCGCGCGCGTCCGTGGACCTACCGAGCCGGGCGAGCCGCGCGGCGTAGACGTCCAGCCATGACTCGACGACGCACTCCATGCCCAGATGCAGCGCCAACCGGCCCTCCTCCCATGCCCGGCTGAAAGGTTCCAATGGCCCGCTGTTGTCGCGCGGTCCGATCATGGCGAACGGCGCCCCGGCCGTGTGGAAGGAGTGCAGATCCAGCAACACGTCGTGGCGTGCAAGCAGGGGGCACAACAGGTTGGTGATGCGGGCCTCGTAGTCAGGCGGCTGTGGATCGGGCTGGAAAGAGCGGTTCAGGTTGCGCTCGCCCTCGCGGTGCTGGCGCTGGCGGGCCAAGGGGTTGGCGACCGGCACCAGGGTCAGCTCGCCGCGCCGCAGCGCCAGCCGGCCGGATTCCAGGTCGGCACGCACGCGCTCGATGGCGGCGGTTCCACAGGTTTCATCGCCGTGCACCCCTCCCAGCACGACCAGCCGCGCGCCAGGCTGGGGGGAGGCGAAGGCATGCGAGCGCAGGGTCTCGTCCATGCGCGTTCAGTTCTTCGTCGCTGGAGCCGTCGTCGCCGACCGGCGCGACTGGTCCAGCATCAGCGCGCGCTGGCCGGTGTTGCGCGGCGCGCTGGCCCCGCGCTCCGGATGCCCTGCCATCAGTTCCCGGCTCTGGCGTTCCGCGCGTGGGCCGACCAGTGCACCGTTGCCCGGTGGCCGCGCCGTGTCCAGGCTTCCCGCACCGCCCGCCGTACCGGGGCGGACCGCCACGCCAGGCCCGGCGCCGCCCAGGCCGACTCCGCCAGTACCGCCGTTGGCGGAGTTGCTTGTGCCACCACCGGCCGCTGCCGCTTGGGCAGCAGTCGACTGGGCACCGGCGGGCAACGCCATCGCCGCCATCCACAGGACCAGGCACCCACCGAGTTGAACAGTCCATGTAAGCATGTCTCGCTCCTGCTGCTGTTGTGACGACGCAGTATCGAGGCCGGTCTGCGGGCCGGCGCTGCGCGCTGCCACAAATGGAACACCGCCGACAGCCAACGCGACCGACCGGCTGACAAATGGACCCACCAGCAACAAAAAACCCCGCACGCGGCGGGGTTCCTGGGAGCGGGCAGCCCTCAAACGTGGGCAGAGCGCAGGCGGACGGAGAAGTCCTGCAGCGCCTGGATGCCACTGCTCTCGGCGCGGTGGCACCAGGCTTGCAGGTTGGCAGTCAGCTGTTCGCGCGTCAGCGACGTCGACAGCCACATCTGGCGCAATTCCTCGCGCATGGTGACCATCTTGTCCAGCACCGGATGCGCGGCCCGCGCCTCGGCGATCTTGGGCTGGACCGAGGCCGGCACACGTTCGTCGTCGCGGTGCAGCCAGCGGCGGGCGGCCACCAGCACCGAAGCGTCGGCCTGCTTGGCCTTGAGCGCGGCGATCTCGTCCTGGCAGGTGCGCTTGAGCTCGCGCGCATAGCCGGCCATGACTTCGTAGCGGTGGGCGATCAGGGCCTCGAGCGTCTTCTCGTCGGCAACCGGCTTGATCTGGCCCAGTTGCAGACGCGGCGGCGTCTTCTTGACCTTGGCCAGACCCACACGCTGCATCAGGCTGATGTACATCCAGCCCACATCGAACTCGTAGGGCTTGACCGAGAACTTGGCCGAAGTCGGGTAGGTGTGGTGGTTGTTGTGCAACTCCTCACCGCCGATGATGATGCCCCAGGGCGAGATGTTGGTGCTCGCGTCCGGTGCCTCGAAATTGCGGTAGCCCCAGTAGTGGCCGATGCCGTTGACGACACCGGCGGCCCAGAACGGGATCCAGACCATCTGGACGGCCCAGACGACCAGGCCCGCCGCACCGAACAACGCCAGGTTCAGGACCAGCATGAGGCCCACACCCTGCCAGCTGTAACGCGAGTACAGGTTGCGCTCGATCCAGTCGTTGGGGCAACCCAGGCTGAACTTGTTGATGGTTTCCTGGTTGTTGGTTTCCGCGCGGTACAGCTCGGCCCCCTTCCAGAACACGGTCTCGATTCCGTGGGCATGGGGGCTGTGCGGGTCGTCGGCGGTTTCGCACTTGGCGTGGTGCTTGCGGTGCACGGCCACCCATTCCCTGGTGACCTGGCCCGTGGCCAGCCAAAGCCAGAAACGGAAGAAGTGCGCAGGCAGCCAATGCAGATCCATTGCACGGTGCGCCTGGTGGCGGTGCAGATAGATCGTCACGCTGGCGATCGTGATATGCGTTGTGAGCAGTGCATACAAAACGATCTGCCACCAGGAAAAGCCCAGCAGGCCATTGGCGAGCCAGTCCACGGTAGCGTTCAGCACGGCCCAATCGGGTAGCAACATATAGGTATCAGCCCCTTCTCCGCTTCCCGCAGGCGCACACATAGCACAGATGGCGCAGCCGCAGAAACTCGCTATTGTAGGACGCTGACCCGTTTCGGCCTATGGTGCCGAAACAACCTTTTCTCAGCCCTGTCTTTGCCAGATGGCGGCAAAAAAACCGTCGGTGGCATGCCGGTGCGGCCACAGGCGCAGGAATCGGCCATCGTCGCCGGCGCACAGGGTCTGTGGGCCCGCCACTTTGAGCCGCGCCAGTTCCTGCGCCACGGGCAAGGGCACGAACGCTGGCTGCGCTGCCGAGAACGCTGCAGCGATGGCCTCGTTCTCCTGCGTCAGCAGGCTGCAGGTGGCGTAGACCAGCCGCCCACCCGGCTTGAGCAGCCGCGCCGCGCTCTGCAGCACGGCCAACTGGATGGCGGCCAGCGCATCGACGGCCGCCTGGTTCTGGCGCCACTTGAGGTCGGGGTGGCGGCGCAGCGTGCCAGTGCCGCTGCAGGGCGCATCG
Organism: Pseudorhodoferax sp. Leaf265; assembly: GCF_001422365.1. Taxonomy (GTDB): domain Bacteria; phylum Pseudomonadota; class Gammaproteobacteria; order Burkholderiales; family Burkholderiaceae_C; genus Pseudorhodoferax. The sequence continues at coordinate 570,381 of NZ_LMMT01000001.1, forward strand.
ACCAGCACGCGGTCCATCTTGCCGGCCAGCCGCTTGATGCGCTCGTCGCGCTCGTGCGCGATGGCGACCGGGTGCACGTTGGACAGGCCGCTGCGGCCCAGACGCGGCTTGAGCGCATCAAGCCGGTGCGCCGAGGTGTCGAAGGCGTAGAGCCGGCCGGTGTTGCGCATGCCAGCGCCGATGGCCAATGTCTTGCCACCAGCGCCGGCGCAGAAGTCGGTCACCATCTCCCCGCGGCGGGCGTCCAGCAACAGGGCGAGCAGCTGCGAGCCTTCGTCCTGCACCTCGATAGCGCCGCGCGTGAACGCGTCCACGCGGTTCAGCGAAGGCTTGCCCTGCACACGCAGGCCCCAGGGCGAGTGCGGCGTGGGCTGGGACTCGATGCCGGCGGCCTTGAGCTCCTGCTGCACCTCGGCGCGCTTGGCGCTGAGCTGGTTGACACGCAGGTCCAGCGGCGCCGGGCCCAGCAGGCTGTCGGCCAGCGGCCAGAACTCCTGGCCCAGCTGGGCGCGCAGCGGCTGCGCCAGCCATTCGGGCAGGTTGTGGCGGTGGCGGTCGAGCAGGTCGGACGGAGCCACCGCCTCGCACTGCTGCAGCCACTCCTTCTCCTGCGGCGTCAACGCGGAGAACAGGAAGTCGCGCGGCCCGCCGAAGCCCAGGATGGCCAGGCGGCGTTCGCGCGGGCCCGAGCCCGAGGGCGCGAAATGCTCGTACTGCAGCTTGCGGCGCAGCACGGCGAACAAGGTGTCGGTGAGCGTGGCGCGCTCGCGCGGACCGAGGCCACGGTGGGTGCGGAAGAAGCGTGCCGCCACGGCGTCGGCGGGATGGTCGAAGACCAGCGCCTCGCGCACGAGCTCGGCGCAGGCGTCCAGAATGGCTTTGGGATGCATGGTGCGATGGTCCTCAGGCGGCAGTCAGCAGGCGCTCGATCACGCGCGGGTACATGCGGTGCTCCTGCGCCAGCACGCGGGCCGACAGGGCAGCCTCGTCGTCGCCGGGCAGCACGGGCACCACCACCTGGTCGAGGATGGGGCCGTGGTCCAGTTCCTCGGTCACGCGGTGCACGGTGGCGCCGGCCACGCGGCAGCCGGCTTCGATCGCACGCCGGTGCGTGTGCAGACCCGGGAAGGCCGGCAGCAGCGAGGGATGGATGTTGACGAGCCGGCCAGCGTAGTGACGCACGAAGCCGGGCGTCAGGATGCGCATGAAGCCGGCCAGCACCACGAGATCGGGCGCGTACGCGTCGATGGCATCGGCCAGCGCAGCATCGAAGGCGGCTCGCGGGTCGGGCGCCTGGGCAAAGGCGCGGTGGTCGACGGCCGCGGTCGGCACGCCCAGGGCGCGGGCGCGGGCCAGGCCGGCGCAATCGGGGCGGTTGCTCAGCACGGCCGCAACGCGGGCTTGCAGGCGGCCGGGCCAGTCGCGCTGCTGCGCGGTGCGCACGATGGCTTCCATGTTGGAGCCACCGCCGGAAATCAGGATCACAAGGTTCTTCATCAGCGCGCGGGATTATCCCCACACGCAGGTGACAGCCCAAAGCGCACGGTCGTGCTACAAAGCTGCGGGCCGTCGTTGGACGGCTTGCGACGACCCACAGGAGACCACCATGGATTTGGCTTTCACAGCCGAAGAGCAACAGTTCCGGGAGGAGGTGCGCGATTGGGTGCGCGCCAACCTGCCCCAGGACATTGCCTACAAGGTACACAACGCGCTGCACCAGACGCGTGACGACATGCAGCGCTGGGCCAAGATCCTGGGCGCCAAGGGCTGGCTGGGCTACGGCTGGCCCACGCAGTTCGGCGGCCCCGGCTGGAGCGCTGTGCAAAAGCACTTGTTCGAAGAGGAATGTGCGCTGGCCGGCGCGCCGCGCATCGTGCCGTTCGGCCCGGTCATGGTGGCCCCGGTGATCATGGCCTTCGGCACGCCCGAACAGCACAAGCGCTTCCTGCCCGGCATCGCCAGCGGCGAAGTCTGGTGGAGCCAGGGCTACAGCGAACCGGGCTCGGGCTCGGACCTGGCCTCGGTCAAGACCCGCGCCGAGCGCAAGGGCGACAAGTACATCGTCAACGGCCAGAAGACCTGGACCACGCTGGGCCAGTACGGCGAGTGGATCTTCTGCCTGGTGCGCACCAGCACGGAAGGCAAGCCGCAGACCGGCATCAGCTTCCTGCTGATCGACATGAAGAGCCCGGGCATCACGGTGCGCCCCATCATCATGCTCGATGGAGGTCACGAGGTGAACGAGGTGTTCTTCGACAACGTCGAAGTGCCCGCCGAGAACCTGATCGGCGAGGAGAACAAAGGCTGGACCTACGCCAAGCACCTGCTGAGCCACGAGCGCACCAACATCGCCGACGTCAACCGCGCCAAGCGCGAGCTCGAACGCCTGAAGCGCATCGCCAAGGCGGAAGGCGTCTACGACGACATCCGTTTCCGCGACGAGATCGCCAGGCTCGAGGTCGACGTGGTGGCACTGGAGATGATGGTGCTGCGCGTGCTGTCGGCCGAGAAGTCGGGCAAGAACCCGCTCGACGTGGCCGGCCTGCTCAAGATCAAGGGCAGCGAGATCCAGCAGCGTTACAGCGAACTCATGATGCTGGCCGCCGGCCCCTACAGCCTGCCCTTCATCAAGGAGGCCATGGAAGCCGGCTGGCAGGGCGACCATGTGGGCGCCGCGCACTGCGCGCCGCTGGCCGCCACCTACTTCAACATGCGCAAGACCACGATCTACGGCGGATCGAACGAGGTCCAGCGCAACATCGTCGCCCAGACCGTGCTGGGTTGAGCAGGAGACGCGAATGGACTTCAACTTCAGCGACGACCAGGAACAGCTGCGCGACGCCGTGCGCAAATGGGTCGACAAGGGCTATGGCTTCGAGCACCGCCGCGGCCTGGTCAAGGCCGGCGGCTTCTCGCGCGAGGCCTACGGCGAACTGGCTGGCCTGGGCCTGACCGGCCTGTACGTGGCCGAGGAACATGGCGGCATGGCCATGGGCCCGGTCGACGCCATGGTGGCCCTGGAAGAGCTGGGCCGCGGCATCGTGCTCGAGCCACTGGGCCAGACGCTCATCGCCAGCGGCGTGCTGTCGGGCTATGCCGACGCCGCGCTAAAGGGCACCTGGCTGCCACGCATCGCCGGGGGCGAGGCCCTCGTGGTGCTGGCCTACCAGGAGCGCGCCGCGCGCTACCGGCTGGATGTTTGCGCCGCGCACGCCAAGAAGACGGGCGATGGCTGGTCCGTCAGCGGCCACAAGAGCGTGGTGCCGGCCGGCGACCAGGCCGACGCCTTCCTGGTGCCGGCCACCATCGACGGCAAGATCGCGCTGTTCCTGGTGGAGCGTGCCGCCTCCGGTGTCGCGGCGCGCGGCTACGCCACGCAGGACGGCTCGCGCGCGGCGGAAGTCGTGTTCCAGGACGCTGCGGCAGCGCTGGTCACGGTCGATGGCCTGGCCGCGCTGGAGCATGGCGTGGACATCGGCATCGCTGCCCTGTGCGCCGAAGCCGTGGGCACCATCGACAAGACCATGGAGATCACGGCCGAGTACCTGAACACGCGCAAGCAGTTCGGCGTGGTGATCAGCAGCTTCCAGGCGCTGCGCCACCGCATGGCCGACATGAAGATGCAGCAGGAGCTGGCCCGTTCCATGAGCTACTACGCCACGCTCAAGCTCAACGCCCCGGCAGACGAGCGCCGCCGCGCCATGGCGCGCGCCAAGTACCAGCTGGGCCAGTCCATGCGCTTCGTCGGCCAGAACTCGGTGCAGCTGCACGGCGGCATCGGCGTGACCGACGAGTACGTGGGCAGCCACTACTTCAAGCGGCTCACGCAGATGGAGATGCAGTTCGGCGACACCCTGCACCACCTGGGCGAGGTCTCGGCCCGCATGCAGGACAAGGCCGGCGTATTCGCCTGAACCAGCTGGCTCCAAAAGAAGAAGCCCCGCTCAGCGGGGCTTTTTCATATGAGGAGCCGAGACGACCTTGGCACATGCGCCATCAAAAACTCCATCTGGTCCGCCAGGATGCGGCGGTTGCGCAGGATGAAGTCCTCCCACAGGCTGGGCACGTAGGGCGCGTACAGCAGCGGCATGCGCGCCTGCTCGGGCGTGCGGTTGCTCTTGCGGTGGTTGCAGCTGCGGCACGCCGTGACCACGTTCATCCAGTGGTCCTGACCCTTCTGGGCCAGCGGCACGATGTGTTCGCGCGTGAGGGCGTCCTCGGGCACATGCTGGCCGCAGTAGGCGCAGACATTGCGGTCGCGCGCGAACAGCTTGCTGTTGGTCAGGGCGGGGCGTGCGCGGAACGGGTTGACCCCCGGCACGCCCTTGGTGCCGATGATGCTGCTGATGGCGATCTTCGATTGCAGGCCCGTGACGGCGTTGTGGCCACCGCGGAACACCGCGACCTCGGCGCCGGACTCCCAGCGCACCTCGTCGGCGGCGTAGTGGAGCACCGCCTGTTCCAGCGTGATCCAGGATTGGGGCAGGCCCTGCCCCGACAGCTTCAAGACCTTCAAGTGACGCCTCCAGCTAGCGTGCATGCGCACGGACACGGAATCGCAAACATCCAGGCTGCGCGCACCACTTGCCCTGGGTGCGCCGCGTCACAATATACAGGGTTCGCCTGGCCAGGATATGACGGGCGCCGCTGGGGGCACGCCTTCGGCGCTATGGAAAAGACAACGACACCATGAAGATCTTCCGCGGCTACCACTACCGGGGCATCGCACCGGCGTGCGCGCTGACCATCGGCAACTTCGACGGCGTGCACCGCGGCCACCAGGCCATGCTGGCGCTGCTGCGCAACGAGGCCCAGCACCGCGGCGTGGAAAGCTGCGTGATGAGCTTCGAGCCGCACCCGCGCGACTACTTCGCACAGGCCACCGGCAAGCCCGAAATCGCGCCGGCCCGGATCGGTACGTTGCGCGACAAGCTGACCGAACTGGCCCGCTGCGGCGTGGACCAGACCATCGTGCTGCCCTTCCGCGCCGAGCTGGCCAGCCAGAGCCCCCAGGCCTTCATCCAGGACGTGCTGGTCGCCGGCCTGAACGTGCGCTACGTGCTGGTGGGCGACGACTTCCGCTTCGGCGCCAAGCGCGCGGGCGACTACGCCATGCTGGCTGCCGCCGGCAACGCCATGGGCTTCGAGGTGGCACGCATGAACAGCTACGAGGTCTCGCTGCCCGACGCCACGGCCGACGGCGGCCGGCGCAGCGTGCGCGTGTCCAGCTCGGCCGTGCGCGAAGCGCTGGGCCAGGGCCGCCTGGACGATGCGGCCCGCCTGCTGGGCCGGCCCTACAGCATCAGCGGCCATGTGGTGCGCGGCCGCCGGCTCGGCCGCGAACTGGGGTTCCGCACCATCAACATGCGCTTCTCGCACTGGAAGCCGGCCGCCTCGGGCATCTTCGTGGTCGAGGTGCACGGCCTGGCAGAGCAGCCGCTGGCCGGTGTCGCCAACCTGGGCGTGCGCCCGTCGCTGGACCCGAACGACGTCAACGGCGGCCGCGTGCTGCTGGAGACGCACTGCCTGGACTGGCCCGCCCACCTGGGGCCGGAGGGGGGCTACGGTAAGATCGTGCGCGTGGAACTGCTGCACAAACTGCACGACGAGCTGAAGTACGACAGCCTGGATGCCCTCACGACCGGCATCAACAGGGACTGCGAAGAGGCCCGTGCCTGGCTGGCGGCCGGCCATGCGCAGACGCGCCGGCAGACCACGCGCGACCGAATTTAGCCGCCCGGCTTGCCCGCGTTCGCGCGTGTTCCCGGCCTGCCGCCGGGCCGCGTTTCCCCCTTCCCCAGTTCCATGGCGCCGTCGCCGACGACGCCCCTGCCCGCACCATGACCGACACCACCGACTACCGCAGCACCCTGAACCTGCCCGACACGCCGTTCCCCATGCGCGGCGACCTGCCCAAGCGCGAGCCCGGCTGGGTCAAGGACTGGAACGAGCAAGGCCTGTACAAGCGGCTGCGCGCCGCACGCGCCGGCCGCCCCAAGTTCATCCTGCACGACGGCCCGCCTTACGCCAACGGCCAGATCCACATGGGTCACGCGGTCAACAAGATCTTGAAGGACATGATCGTCAAGGCGCGCCAGTTGGAAGGCTTCGACGCGCTGTACGTGCCAGGCTGGGACTGCCACGGCCTGCCGATCGAGAACGCCATCGAGAAGAAGTTCGGCCGCAAGCTCAGCCGCGACGACATGCAGGCCAAGAGCCGCGCCTTCGCGACCGAGCAGATCGCCCAGCAGATGGCCGACTTCCAGCGCCTGGGTGTGCTGGGCGAATGGGACCATCCCTACAAGACCATGGACTTCGCCAACGAGGCCGGCGAGCTGCGCGCGTTCAAGCGCGTGATCGAGCGCGGCTTCGTCTACCGGGGCCTGAAGCCCGTGTACTGGTGCTTCGACTGCGGCTCCTCGCTGGCCGAGTTCGAGATCGAGTACGCCGACAAGAAGAGCGACACGCTGGACGTGGCCTTCAAGGCGCACGACCCGGCCGCGCTGGCAGCAGCCTTCGGCCTGCCGGCGCTGTCCAAGGACGCCTTCGTCGTGATCTGGACCACCACGGCCTGGACCATCCCGGCCAACCAGGCGCTGAACCTGAACCCGGAGCTCGAGTACGCGCTGGTCGACACCGAGCGCGGCCTGCTGGTGCTGGCCGCCTCGCTGGTCGAGAAGTGCATGACGCGCTATGGCCTGCAGGGCCAGGTGCTGGCCACCGCCAAGGGCGAGAAGCTGGGCGGCCTCGAATTCGAGCACCCGCTCTACGACGTCGATGCCGGCTACCGCCGCCTGGCGCCCGTGTACCTGGCCGACTACGCCACGGCCGACGACGGCACCGGCATCGTGCACTCGGCGCCCGCCTACGGCCTGGAGGACTACAACTCCTGCACCGCCCACGGCGTGCGCAACGAGGACATCCTGAACCCCGTGCAGGGCAACGGCGCCTACGCGGATGACTTCCCGCTGTTCGGCGGCCAGCACATCTGGAAGGCCGTGCCGGTCATCCTCGACGCGCTCAAGGCTGCCGGCCGGCTGCTGGCCACCGAGACCATCAGCCACAGCTACCCGCACTGCTGGCGCCACAAGACCCCCGTGATCTACCGCGCCGCCGCGCAGTGGTTCATCCGCATGGACGAGGGCGAAGGCGTGTTCACCAAGGACAAGGCGCCGCTCACGCTGCGCCAGACCGCGCTGGCCGCGATCGAGCAGACCAGCTTCTACCCCGAGAACGGCAAGGCGCGGCTGCACGACATGATCGCCAACCGGCCCGACTGGTGCATCTCGCGCCAGCGCAGCTGGGGCGTGCCCATCCCGTTCTTCCTGCACAAGGACTCGGGCGAGCTGCACCCGCGCACGATGGAGATCCTGGACCAAGCCGCCGACATCGTCGAGAAGGGCGGCATCGAGGCCTGGAGCCGCGTGACGACGGAGGAAATCCTCGGTGCCGACGCCGCGCAGTACACCAAGAGCACCGACATCCTGGAGGTCTGGTTCGACTCGGGCTCGACCTTCTGGCATGTGCTGCGCGGCACGCACGCGCCCGGCTTCCACACCGAAGGCCCCGAGGCCGATCTGTACCTGGAAGGCCACGACCAGCACCGCGGCTGGTTCCACAGCTCGCTGCTGCTGGCCAGCGCGCTGGAGGGCCGCGCGCCCTACCGCGGCCTGCTCACGCACGGCTTCACGGTGGACAGCCAGGGCCGCAAGATGAGCAAGTCGCTCGGCAACGGCATCGACCCGCAAGAGGTCAACAAGAAGCTGGGCGCCGAGATCATCCGCCTGTGGGTGGCTGCCAGCGACTACTCGGGCGATATCGCGGGTGACGAGAAGATCCTCGCCCGCGTGGTCGACGCCTACCGCCGCATCCGCAACACGCTGCGCTTCCTGCTCGCCAACACCAGCGACTTCGACCCGACCAAGGACGCCGTGCCGGCCGAGCAGTTGCTGGAGATCGACCGCTACGCGCTCGCGCGCGCCGCGCAGTTCCAGGCCGAGATCCTGGCCCATTACAAGGTCTACGAGTTCCACCCGGTCGTGGCCAAGCTCCAGGTGTACTGCTCGGAAGACCTGGGCGCGTTCTACCTCGACATCCTGAAGGACCGCCTGTACACCACGGCCGCCGGCTCGCTGGCGCGCCGCAGCGCGCAGACCGCGCTGTGGCAGATCACCCAGGCCATGCTGCGCTGGATGGCGCCGTTCCTGTCCTTCACGGCCGAAGAAGCCTGGAAGCTGGTCGGCAGCTCGGAGTCCATCTTCACGGAAACCTACAGTGCCCTGCCCCAGCCCGACGAGGCGCTGCTGGCCAAGTGGTCGCGCATCCGCACCGTGCGCGACGTGGTCAACAAGGAGATCGAGGCCGTGCGCACCACGGGTGCCGTGGGCTCGTCCCTGCAGGCCAACGTGGTGCTGTCGGCCGCGGCCGACGACCATGCCGTGCTGGCCGCGCTGGGCGAGGACCTGCGCTTCGTGCTGATCACGTCCAAGGCAGAGTTGCGCGAAGGCGCCGAACTCGCCGTGCAGGTCACGCCCTCCGCGGACACCAAGTGCGAGCGCTGCTGGCATTACCGCGCCGACGTGGGCAGCGACCCGGCGCACCCGACGCTGTGCGGCCGCTGCACCAGCAACCTGTTCGGCGCCGGCGAAAACCGGGTCTTCGCCTGATGTCCGGCAGCGTGCGCGCGCGCTGGTGGCCCTGGCTGCTGCTGGCGGCCGCGATCTTCGTGGCCGACCAGTGGACCAAGCAGTGGATCCTGGACCACTACCAGCACGGCGACGCCACCGTCGTCACCAGCTTCTTCAACATCGTGCGCGCGCACAACCCGGGCGCGGCCTTCTCCTTCCTGGCCGGGGCCTCGGGCTGGCAGCGCTGGTTCTTCACGGCCATCGGTGTGGGCGCGGCGGTGTTCATTGTCTGGCTGCTGCGCGCGCATGCGGGCCAGCGCCTGTTCTCGTTCGCGCTGACGCTGATCCTGGGCGGCGCCATCGGCAACGTGGTCGACCGACTGCAGCACGGTTACGTGGTCGACTTCCTGGACTTCCACTGGGCCGGCTGGCATTTCCCGGCCTTCAACATCGCCGACAGCGGCATCACGGTGGGTGCCGTGCTGCTGATCCTCGACGAGTTGCGGCGCATGCGGCGCAGCCGCTGAGCCGCTGACTGTGGCCACCAGGCCACAGCGTGGTGCAGGCGTATAGTCGTCTGCACATTCCATGAAGCATTTGCTGAATCTGTTGGCAGCCATCGCGCTGCTGGTCTGGGGGACGCACATGGTGCGCACCGGCATCCTGCGCGTGTTCGGCGCCAACCTGCGCAGCACGCTGTCGCACAGCCTCTCCAACCGCTTCTCGGCGTTCGCCTCGGGCCTGGGCGTCACGGCCCTGGTGCAGTCCAGCACGGCCACCGCCCTCATCGTTTCTTCCTTCGTCGGCCAGGGCCTGGTGGCGCTGCCGGCCGCGCTCGCCGTGATGCTGGGCGCCGACGTGGGCACCAGCCTCATGGCTGTGGTGTTCTCGTTCGACCTGTCCTGGCTCTCGCCGCTGTTGATCTTCGTCGGCGTGGTGCTGTTCATGGCGCGCCAGTCCAGCAACGTGGGCCGCTTCGGCCGCGTGCTGATCGGCCTGGGCCTCATGTTGCTGGCGCTGCGACTGGTCACCGCCTCCACGGCCGTGCTGACACAGGCACCGGCCATCAAGTCCTTGCTGGGTTCGCTGTCCAGCGACCTCATGCTGGAGATCACGGTCGGTGCGCTGCTGGCCGTGGTCTGCTACTCCAGTCTCGCCATCGTGCTCCTGACGGCCACGCTCGCGGCCTCGGGCGTGGTGCCGGCCGAGGTGGCGCTGGGCCTGGTGCTGGGCGCCAACCTGGGCAGCGGTGCGCTGGCCGTGCTGACCACCGCACGCTCGGCGGTCGAGGTGCGCCAGGTGCCCATGGGCAACCTTGTGTTCAAGCTGCTCGGCGTCGCGCTGGCCGCGCCCTGGATCGGCCTGTGGATGCGGGTCGTGCAGCCCTACATCGCCGACACGGCCACGCTGGTGGTGCTGTTCCACCTGAGCTTCAATGTCGTCGTGGCCATCGTCTTCATCGGGCTCACGAACGGGATCGCGCGCGGCGTGGAGCGCTGGCTGCCGCGCCAGCCGCGCGGTCAGGGCGGGCCACTGGATCGGCCCCAGCACCTGGACCCCTCGGCCCTGGCCACGCCCTCGCTGGCGATCTCCTGCGCGGCGCGCGAGGCGCTGCACCAGGCCGACGTGGTAGAGACCATGCTGCGTGGCGTGCTCGACGTGATCGTGCGCAACGACCTGCGCCTGGCGGAAGACCTGCGCAAGCTCGACGACACGGTGGACCAGCTCTACTCCTCGATCAAGTACTACCTGACCAAGATCTCGCGCGAGGCGCTGGGTGAGGAAGAGAGCCAGCGCTGGACCGACATCATCAGCTTCACGATCAACATGGAGCACATCGGCGACACCATCGAGCGCGTGCTGATCGACATCGAGGACAAGAAGATCCGTCCCGGCCGCAGCTTTTCGGAGGCCGGCATGGCCGAGATCCGCGAACTGCACGAGCGCCTGCTGTCCAACCTGCGGCTGGGCATGAGCGTGTTCCTCAACGGCACCGTGCACGACGCGCGCAAGCTGCTGGAGGAGAAGGCGCGCTTTCGCGACCTGGAACGCGCCTACTCGCGCACCCACCTGGCGCGGCTGACCGACAAGACCGTGCCCAGCATCGAGACCAGTTCGCTGCACATCGACCTGCTGTCCGAACTCAAGCGCATCAACTCGCACATCTGCTCGATCGCCTACCCGATCCTGGACTCGGCCGGCGCGCTGGCGCCCAGCCGCATCCGCGAGTCCAAGTTCGACGAACTGGGCTGATCAGCCCTCGGAGACGACCCGGTTGCGGCCTGCGCGCTTGGCGACGTAGAGCCGGCGGTCGGCCTGCAACAGCAGCGCGGCGCCGGACAGGTCCTCGGAGCGTGCCGCATGCGTGACGCCCATGCTGACGGTCACGCAGGGCGCGGCGTCCGACCAGGCATGCGGCAACGCCAGCTGCTCGATCTCCGCGCGCAGGCGCTCGGCGCGCAGCGCCGCGCCCGACAGGTCGGTGTCGGGCATCAGCAGCACGAATTCCTCGCCGCCATAGCGTGCGGCCAGGTCCGCGGGGCGGCGCATGCCGGCCTGCAGCACGCGGGCGATGGACTGCAGTGCCCGGTCGCCCTTGGCGTGGCCGTAGTGGTCGTTGTATTGCTTGAAGCAATCTACGTCGAGCAACGCCAACGCCAGCCCCACGCCCCCCCGGGTGGCCCGCGCCGTCTCCTGGGCCAGCATGTCGTCGAAATGGCGGCGGTTCGGGATCTCGGTGAGGCCGTCGATGCGCGCCAACTGCTCCAGCAGACGGCGCTGGCGCGCCAGCTGCAGATGCAGGGCGACACGGGCGCGCACCACGGCAGCATGGAAAGGCTTGACGACGTAGTCGGAGGCGCCGGCGCGCAAGCCGCGTTCCTCCTCGGCCGCCGAATCCAGGCCCGTGATGAAGATGACGCCGATCAAGGAGGTGCGTCCATCGGCCTTGAGCAGGCGCAGCACCTCATGGCCGTCCAAACCCGGCATCACCACATCCAGCAGGATGAGATCGGGCTGATGCTGGCGCGCCAGCTCCAGGCCCTGTTCGCCGTTGCGCGCAGCGATCACGGCGTAGTCCGACCGCAGCAGGTCGGTCAGCATCTGGCGGTTCAGTGCCGAGTCGTCCACGACCAGCACAGTCTGCCGCTCGTTCGAATCCATGTGGTGCCCCTTCGTGCAGGCTCCCCACGCGCGTTCAGCCCGGGGGGCCGGTGCTCCACCACATCGTATCCGCTGCGTCCTGCTGCCCACTTGCATTCCATGGATGCCAGATGCATACATGGAAGGTCCGTGGCGTTGGGGCGACGCCAAGGGTGTCAACAATGACAGGGTGTGAACAGAAGCGCGCTACTCACCCAGCGCCTGCAGCAGGATCAGCGCGGCCTCGTCGGTGAACAGGCCTTGCTGCAGGCGTGCCACCACCTCGTCGGGCGGCACGCATTCGAAGCGCTCCACCTCGCCATCCTGGTTGCTGGGCACCACGCCCTCGGGCAGCACGCAACGGCTCCACGCGATGTCCTCGACGAGGTAGCCGTGGCGGGTGCCGTCACCGGCCGGCCGGCGCTGGTGCACCCATCCAGCCTGGTAGAGGTCCTGCAAGGCCTCCAGGTGCAAGCCGGCCTCCTCCCAGGTCTCGCGTTCCAGCGCGGTGTCCAGCGTGTCGCCCGCGGCGACCATGCCGCCCATCAGCGTGTCCCACAGGCCGGGATCGTTGGCCTTGTCGAACGCGCGCTGCTGCAGCCAGACATGGCCGCGTGCATCGAAGCCGACCAGATGCACGGCGCGGGTCGCGATGCCCAGCACGCGCACCACGGCACGCTCCACGCTGGCCAGCGGCACGCCGTGCACATCGCAGACGGCCAGTTGCTCGTCGCGCCAAGCATGGGCCAGGCCCGCGGCGCGCAACGCCCGTGCCAGCCGCTCCAGGCTGTCGCCCAGTGCGCCACGAACGCAATAGGCCATGCCCTCGCGGCACAGCAGCGCCGTCCCGTCGGCCGCCGCCAGGCGGCCCAGCGCCAGCGGCAGCGCCGGCTCGATGCTGCCGATCTCGCGTTCCTGCCACAGCAGCGGCACGCGTGGGGCCAGTGGCGCCTGGTCGGCGCGCGCCAGCAGCGCCGCGCACCAGGCCGGGTCCAGCGCCAGCGCGTTCACAAGGTCAGGATGGAGCAGCCGGTCGTCTTGCGCGCCTCCAGGTCGCGGTGCGCCTGTTGCACCTGCTCCAAGGGATAGCGCTGGTCGATGCGGATCTTCACGTCGCCGCGCAGCACCACGTCGAACAGGTCGTCGGCCATGGCCTGGTTGCTCTCGCGCGTGGCGATGTGCGTGAACAGCGTGGCGCGCGTGAGATACAGCGAGCCCTTGTTGCCCAGCAGGCCGGGCGCGAACGGCGGCACCGCGCCGGACGCGTTGCCGAAGCTGGCCATGAGGCCGAAGGGCTGCAGGCAGTCCAGCGATTTGTCGAAGGTGTCCTTGCCGATGGAGTCGTACACCACCTTGACGCCCTTGCCGCCCGTGATCTCCTTGACGCGGACCAGGAAGTCCTCGCGCTTGTAATCGATGGCATGGGCCGCGCCGTGGGCCAAAGCCAGCTGGCACTTCTCGGGCGAGCCGGCAGTGCCGATCAGCTGCAGACCCAGCGCGCGCGCCCACTGGCAGGCGATGAGGCCCACGCCGCCGGCCGCGGCATGGAACAGCACATGGTCGCCGCGCTGCAACCCACCCTGGGGCAGCGTCTTCTTGAGCAGGTATTGGGCCGTGAGGCCCTTGAGCATCATGGCCGCGCCGGTCTCGAAATCGATGGCGTCGGGCAGCTTGCACACGTTCCTGGCCGGCATCACGCGCACTTCGCAGTAGCTGCCGGGCGGCTGGCTGGCGTAGGCCGCGCGGTCGCCCACCGCGAGGTGCGCGACGCCGGAGCCCACGGCCTCGACGATGCCCGAGGCCTCCATGCCCAACTGCAGCGGCATGGGCAGCTGGTACAGGCCGCTGCGCTGGTAAACGTCGATGAAGTTCAGGCCGATGGCCTTGTGGCGGATGCGGATCTCGCCCGGGCCGGGTTCGCCCACCTGCACCTGCACCAGCTGCATTTCCTCGGGGCCACCATTGCGCTCGATGCGGATGGCCTTGCTCGTCGTCGTCATGTCGTCCTCTCTTCCTCGCGTGCGCGTGCAATCGAAGCGGCGGATGCTAGCAGCGATGGCCCGTTGTTACAGTCGCTTCGATGCCTTCGCAACGCCTGACGCCTTCCACGGTCGCCCTGCTCACACTCCCCCCCCTGATGTGGGCCAGCAACGCCATCGTCGGCCGGCTCGTGGCCGGCATGATCCCGCCCGTCCTGCTGAACTTCCTGCGCTGGGTGCTGGTGTTCGCGCTGCTGCTGCCGCTGGCCGCGGCGGTGCTGCGGCGCGGCTCGGGCCTGTGGGAGCACCGCCGCGGCCTGTTGCTGCTGGGCCTGCTCAGCGTGGGCTGCTACAACGCACTGCAGTACCTGGCGCTGCAGACCTCCACGCCCATCAACGTGACGCTGGTCGGCTCCAGCCTGCCGGTCTGGATGCTGGCCATCGGCCTGCTGTTCGGCGCACCGGTCTCGCACCGGCAACTGCTCGGCGCGGCCCTGTCGGTCGCCGGCGTGCTCGTGGTGCTGGCCCGTGGCGAGCTGCAGCAGCTGCTGCACCTGCGCCTGGTGCCGGGCGACCTGTACATGCTGGCCGCCACGCTGGCCTGGGCCGCCTACAGCTGGCTGCTGACGCGGCCGGGCTACCCGGCCTCGCTGCGCGCGCACTGGGCGGGCTTTCTGATGGCACAGGTGGTGTTCGGCCTGCCCTGGGCCGGCGCCTTCGCGCTGGGCGAGGCCCTCTGGATGGGCCCGGTGGCCACGGCCTGGGGCTGGCCGCTGGCCGGTGCGCTGCTCTACATCGCGCTCGGCCCCTCGCTGACCGCCTACCTGTGCTGGGGCGCGGGCGTGCGCCGCGTGGGGCCCAGCACCGCGGGCTTCTTCGCCAACCTCACGCCGCTGTTCGCGGTGCTGCTGTCCGGCCTCGTGCTGCGCGAACCGCCACGGCTGTACCACGGCCTTGCCTTCGCGCTGATCGTGGGCGGCATCGTCGTGTCCTCGCGCAGGCCCGAGGCCGCCCGCTGAGGCTCAGTGGGTGCCGGGGTAGGCGCCGCCGTCCGGCAGGATGTTCTGGCCCGTGATGTAGCTGGCGTGCTGGCTGCACAGGAAGGCGCAGATCGCGCCGAACTCGGCCGGCGTGCCCAGGCGCCGCGCCGGGATGTTGTTCTTGCGCGCGGCGACGATGTCCTCGACCGGCTTGCCGGTCTTGGCGGCCTGGCCGGCCACGGTGGCGCGGATGCGGTCGGTGTCGAACACGCCGGGCAGCAGGTTGTTGATGGTCACGTTGGCCGAGGCCAGTTTCGTGGTGCGCGCCACGCCGGCGACGAAGCCCGTGAGGCCGCTGCGCGCGCCGTTGGACAGGCCCAGCACGTCGATCGGCGCCTTCACCGAGCTCGAGGTGATGTTGACGATGCGCCCGAAGCCGCGCGCCGCCATGCCATCGACCGCGCCCTTGATCAGTTCGATCGGCGTCAGCATGTTGGCGTCCAGCGCCTTGACCCAGTCCTCGCGGTCCCAGTCGCGGAAGTCGCCGGGCGGCGGGCCACCGGCATTGGTCACGATGATGTCGAATTCGGGCCGCAGGGCGAACACGGCCGCACGGCCGGCCGGCGTCGTGATGTCGGCCGCCACGTGGCGGACCTCGGCAGCGGCGGGGCGCTGCGGATCGTCCAGCAGCGTGCGCTCTGCCGCCTGCAGCGCCTCGGCACCGCGCGCCACGATCAGCACGTTCACGCCTTCGCGCACCAGCGCCTGCGCGCAGCCGAAGCCCAAGCCCTTGCTCGCGCCGCACACCAGTGCCCACTTGCCTGCAATACCCAGATCCATCACGTTCTCCGTTGTTGGCCAAAGCGGCCGATCATAGAAAAAACGGCGCCCGAGGGCGCCGTTCATGGGAAAGGCCGCGAACGACGTCAGTCTTCGACGAAGGCCTCTTCGCGCTTGTTCTTGACCGCCGGCAGCAGCACGATGATCACGAGGATGGCGGCGGCGATCAGCAGGCCGGCGGAGATCGGGCGCGTGACGAACACGCTCCAGTCGCCACGCGACAGCAGCAGCGCGCGGCGCAGGTTCTCCTCCATCATCGGCCCCAGGATGAAACCCAGCAGCAGCGGCGCGGGTTCGCAGCCCAGCTTGGCGAACAGGTAGCCGATGAAGCCGAAGGCACCCACCATCCAGATATCCCAGGTGTTGTTGTTGGTCGAGTACACGCCGATCGCGCAGAACAGCACGATGGACGGGAACAGGAACTTGTAGGGCACGGTCAAGAGCTTGATCCACATGCCGATCAGCGGCAGGTTCAGGATCACCAGCATCGCGTTGCCCAGCCACATCGAGGCGATCAGGCCCCAGAACAGTTCCGGGTTGCTGGTCATCACCTGCGGGCCCGGCTGGATGTTGTGGATGGTCATGGCACCCACCATCAGCGCCATCACGGCGTTGGGCGGGATGCCCAGCGTCAGCAGCGGGATGAACGAGGTCTGCGCGCCGGCGTTGTTGGCCGACTCGGGCGCGGCAACACCGCGGATGTTGCCCTTGCCGAACGGCACTTCGCCCGGATGCAGCTTGGTCTTCTTCTCGATGGTGTAGGCCGCGAAGGCCGCCAGCAGTGCACCGCCACCGGGCAGGATGCCCAGGGCCGCGCCCAGCGAGGTGCCGCGCAGCACGGCCGGCAGCATGCGCTTGAAGTCCTCCTTGGTCGGGAACAGGCCAGTGACCTTGCCCGTGAACACTTCACGCTCATCCGCGGGCTTGGACAGGTTGGTGATGATCTCGCCGTAGCCGAACACACCCATGGCGATGGCCACGAAGCCGATGCCGTCGGTCAGTTCGGGCACATCGAAGCTGAAGCGGGCCACGCCGGAATTCACGTCGGTACCGACCAGGCCCAGCAGCAGGCCCAGCACGATCATGGCGATGGCCTTGAGCAGCGAGCCCGAGGCCAGCACCACGGCGCCGATCAGGCCCAGGATCATCAGCGAGAAGTACTCGGCAGGGCCGAACTTGAACGCGACTTCGGTCAGCGGCGGCGCGAACGCGGCCAGGATCAGCGTACCGACCGAGCCCGCGAAGAACGAGCCCAGGCCGGCAGCAGCCAGTGCTGGTCCTGCGCGCCCCTTGCGCGCCATCTGGTAGCCGTCGATCACGGTCACCACCGAGGAGGACTCGCCCGGCAGGTTGACCAGGATGGCGGTGGTGGAACCGCCGTACTGCGCGCCGTAATAGATGCCGGCCAACATGATGAGCGCGGACACCGGCGGCAGCGCGTAGGTGGCCGGCAGCAGCATGGCGATGGTCGCCACCGGACCGATGCCCGGCAACACGCCGATCAGCGTGCCCAAGATGCAGCCGACCAGGCAGTACAGCAGGTTGGTCAGCGTGAAGGCGACGCCGAAACCCAGCGAGAGGTTGTGAATCAGATCCATGGTGTGCAACTCAGCCCGTGATGAAGGTCGGCCAGACCTGGATCTGGAGCTTCAGGGCCCAGATGAATGCGAAGTAGCTGCCGATGGCCAGCACCGTGGCCAGGATCAGCACCGATTTGATGTTGAACTCGTGGCCGGCCAGGCTGGCGATGATGGTCAGTGCGTAGATGGCGGCGATCAAGCCCATCGCCGGGACACCCAGGCTGGGCAAGCCGCCCAGCAGGATGCCGAACGCCAGGTTGGCGCCCAGGATGAAGAACACCTGCTTCCACGCCCACTTGCCGATCTTGTCGCCGTCCGGCGTCTCGGTCACCAGGGCGGTGAAGGTGATGATCATGCCGATGATGGCCATGACGATGCCCAGCATGAGCGGGAAATAGCCCGGTCCCATGCGGGCGCCGTTGCCCACCGTGTAGGTCGTCGCGCCCCAGGCGAACGCAACACCGACGACGGTGAACATGAGCCCTGAGAAAAAGTCTTTCTGACTTTTGATGTTCACAAAAATGCCTCCTCAAACTGCAAAGGTGGCGCATTGTGGGGGCATTCAAACGGCCAACAGATGTGGATTCCACCTACATGCTTGCTGACGTCCGCCTGACCCATGGCGGTGCTGCGATGGCCGTTTTGTGAGCGATGGTCACGCCGTCGGCGGCGCCTCCAGCGGTGGCGTGGCGCTGAGCACCTCGGCCATGGTGGTCAGCCCTTCGGCCACGCGCAGCGCACCCGCCAGGCGCAGCGGCCGCATGCCGTCCACCAGCGCCTGGCGGCGCAGTGCCGACGGCTGGCCGCCGGCCTGGGCAAGTTTGTCCTTGAAGCTCTCGCTGACGGTCAGCAGTTCGTACAGACCCATGCGGCCCATGAAGCCGGTCATGCGGCATTCCAGGCAGCCGACCGGCTTGTACGGCGTGCAGACACCGTTGATGCGCCAGGGCTGGATCACGCGGCTCAAGGTCTCGGCCGTGGTGCTCTCGTCGGGCGCGCGGCAGTGACGGCACAGCACGCGCACCAGGCGCTGCGCGAGCACGCCCAGCACCGTGGCGTTGAGCAGGTAGGCCGGCACGCCCAACTCCATGAGCCGCGTCAGCGCAGCCGGCGCGTCGTTGGTGTGCAGCGTGGAGAACACCAGGTGGCCCGTCAGCGCCGACTGGATCGCCATCTCCGCCGTCTGCAGGTCGCGGATCTCGCCGACCATGATCACGTCCGGATCCTGGCGCATGAGCGCGCGCAGGCCCTCGGCGAAATCGAAGTCCAGTTGGGGCTGCACCTGGGTCTGGTTGAAGGCCGGCTCGATCATCTCGATCGGGTCTTCGATGGTGCTGACGTTGAGCGCCTCGGTCGCCACGCGCTTGAGCGTGGAGTACAGCGTGGTGGTCTTGCCCGAGCCGGTCGGGCCGGTGACGAGGATGACGCCGTGCGGCTGGCGCACCAGCGCCTCCCAGCGCTGGGCGTCGTGCGGCGAGAACCCCAGCGCATCCAGGTCCTTGACGGCGGTGTCGGGGTCGAAGATGCGCATCACCATCTTCTCGCCGAAGGCCGTGGGCAGCGTGGACAGGCGCATCTCGATCTCGTCGCCACGCGGGTTGCGTGTCTTGATGCGGCCGTCCTGCGGCCGGCGCTTTTCCACCACGTCCATGCGGCCCAGCAGCTTGACGCGCGCGACCACCGCATTCATGACGCCCATGGGCATCTGGTACACCGGATGCAGCACGCCATCGATGCGGAAACGGATCACGCCCTGCTCGCGCCGCGGCTCCAAGTGGATGTCGCTGGCGCGCTGGTTGAAGGCGTATTGCCAGAGCCAGTCCACGAGTTGCACCACGCCCTGGTCGTTGGCATCCAGCGTCTTGTTGGATTTGCCGAGCTCGACCAGTTGCTCGAAGCTGGCCAGGCCCGCGCTGCCGCCAGCCTTTTGCGCCGCGCGCACCGATCTGGCCAGCGCGAAGAACTCGGCCGTGTAGCGCTGGATGTCCAGCGGGTTGGCGACCACCCGGCGCACGCTGCGGCGCGACTGGCGCTCGACCTCGGGCACCCAGTCGCTGACGAAGGGCTCGGCCGTCGCCACCACCACCTCGCCCGCGCCGACCTGCAGCGGCAGCACCTTGTGGCGCTCGGCGTAGACGGCGCTCATGGTGTCGGCCACCTTGCCCACGTCGACCTTGAGCGGGTCGATGCGCTGGTAGGGCAGGCCGGCGCGGCCGGCCAGCCACTCGGCCAGCATCTCGATGTCCAGCGGCTTGCCGTCGCCTGCGCGCGCCATGGCCACGCTGGCCAGCCGCACCAGGGCCGGCTGCGCGCTCTCGGCTTGCGAGCAGCGCGCCACGGTGCGGCGGTGCTCTTCGGCCGCGATCACGCCGTCGGCGGCCAGCCAGTCGACCAGCAGGCGCCAGTTGACCGGGCCGACGTAGGCCTGTGTCATGGCGCCACCGGACCGAGCACGCGCAGCCACTTGCGCGCCGGCAGGCCCCAGCGCGATTCGATGTCGGCCGCGCGGGCCAGCAGGTCGGCCCGCTCGGGCCGGCTGGCCTCGCGCTGGGCCAGCACCACGGTGTTGCCCTCGCGCGTGGGCCGGAAGGCCCAGACCGCGCGCTCGCCGAAGGCCTCGGCGATGCGTGCCAGGCTCGCCTCGTAGCTGGACGAGCGGCCGAACAGGTTGACCGTCATGGCGCCGTCCTCGGTCAGCAGGCGGCGGCAGTCGGCGTAGAAGTCGGCACTGTCGAGCACGGGCGAGGCCGCCTCCTGGTCGTACAGGTCGACCTGCAGCGCGTCCACCGTCCCGTGCAGCGTGACGTCCAGCACCGCCAGGCCCGCATCGGCCAGGCGCACCTGCAGCCGCGCATCGTCGGGCGGCAGCTTGAACCAGCCGCGGCAGGCCGCGATCACCTGCGGGTTGAGCTCGATCACCGTGGTGCGCAGGCGCAGCTTCTTGTGGCAGAACTTGGTCAGCGCACCGGCCCCCAGGCCCAGCTGCATGGCGTGGCGCTTGGTGATGCCGTCCGCGGGCACGAACAGCAGCCAGGCCATCATGCGCTGCACGTACTCGAGCTCGATGTCGTAGGGCCTGTCGATCAGCATCGAGCCCTGCACCCATTCGGTGCCCAGGTGCAGCGTGCGCACCACGCCGTCGTCGGCGAACTGCACCTCGGGCAGCGCGGGCTGGGCGCGCCGTGCCTGGGTGGATTTAGCGGCTTTGGTCATCGCCCGCGATTGTGGCCTGCTCCTGCCACAGCGCTCGCAGGCGCGGCAGCGCCACCAATGCGTTGGCCGTGGTGGCCGCCTCGATGGCAGCCAGCGGCAGGCCGCGCAACGCCACCAGCGTCTCGGCGATGCGCGGCAGCTCGGCCGGCGTGTTCAGGCCCTGGGGCCGGCCGGCCGCGCGCTCTGACTGGCGCACATAGAGCCACTGCGGCGGGATGTCGGGCGCATCGGTCTCCATCACGATGGCATCCAGCGGCAGTTCGGTGGCCAGCTGGCGCAGCTGGCGCGCCGTGTCGAAGGTCATGGCGCCGCCGAAGCCGAGCTTGAGGCCCTGGGCCAGCACGGCCTGCGCCTGCTGCAAGCTGCCGTTGAAGGCATGGGCGATGCCCTCCCAGCGCCCGCCCGCGCCGACCTCGCGCAGCTGGCGCAGGACCTGGTCGACGCTGCGCCGCGTGTGCACGATGACGGGCAGGCCGTGCCGCCGCGCCAGTTGCAACTGCTTGCGAAAGAAATGCAGCTGGCGCGCGCGCATGGCCGGCTCGGTCAGTTCGGGCACGAAGAAGTCCAGCCCGATCTCGCCCACGGCCACCAGGCGCGGATCGCCGGCATGGGCCGCCAGGGCCGCGTCCAGGCGTTCCAGGTCGCCATCGTCGGCGCGCGGCACCAGCAGCGGGTGGATGCCCAGTGCATAGGCGTCGCCGGTGCGGTGGGCGAAGGCGCGCACGGTGTCGAAATCGAACACGCCGACTGCCGGCAGCACGCACAACGCCACGCCGCGCTCGGCCGCCTGGGCGCGCGCGGCCAGCGCGCGCCAGTGGTCCTGGCCGAACTCGGGCGCGTCCAGGTGGCAATGGGTGTCGATCCAGGGCATGGCACCACTGTAGCGCGCGGTCCTGGGGACGCCGCACGCCGCTGGCGCCCCATCGCCGCACGTCGCCTGAGGGATGCCGTCCGGCCGGGGATGCGCCCCGGAATGAACCGTGGTACTGTAATTGCGTAGATCCGCAACGTCCCTCCCATCAGGTGATCACCATGCGCAGGCCGGCTCTTTACAGCAGTGCATCCCGTGCCCGACCCGAGCCGCCGGATGCCGACGCTACCCCCTCGCCCCCCCAGCCTCCCGAAGCCGTGCCTGCGGCACCGCCGGCCGCGCGCAAACGCTGGTGGAGCGATCCGCGCCTGCTTTGGGCCACCATCGCGCTGTTGGCTGCGGCGGCACTGGGAGCCGGAACGCTCGCCCTGCGCCCCGGCGCGCGGATGCTGACACAGAAGGACATCGACGCGGCCGTCATGCGCACGCTGGAGACCAATGTGCTGCCCTCGCCGGCCGCCAAGGCCTACGCCGCCATCATCCCCTCGGTGGTGCGCGTGATGGGCTTTGTCAAGAGCAAGGACGGCAAGCAGGACGTGGAGCAGGGGGTGGGCACCGGCGTGGTGATCGTCGACAAGGGCATCATCCTGACCAACCTGCACGTGGTCGCAGGCGCGCAGTCCATCAAGGTCACCTTCTCCGACGGCATGGAAACCACGGCCAGCGTGACCGGCACCCAGCCCGAAAACGACCTGGCGGTCCTGCAGGCCCACAAGATCCCGGACGACATGATCGCGGCGACCATGCGCTCCACGGCCGACCTGATGCCGGGCGACCAGGTCGTCGCGGTGGGCTTTCCGTTCGGCATCGGCCCCTCCACGTCCGCGGGCGTGGTCTCGGGCCTGGGCCGCTCGTTCCGATCGCCGGAAGGCAAGCATGTGCTGACCAACCTGATCCAGTTCGACGCCGCGGCCAATCCCGGGAACTCCGGCGGTCCCCTGGTCACCATGGATGGGCAGGTGGTCGGCATCGTCACCGCCATCCTGAACCCCTCGCAGCAGCGCACCTTCGTGGGCATCGGCTTCGCCGTGCCGATCGAGAACGCCGCTTCCGCGGTCGGCCTGCACCCCTTCTGACAACCCGAGGACCCTCCATGAGCGACGCCAGCACCCAGAGCCCAGACACCGCCCAGTTGATGGAGCAGATCCTCTACGAGGTCAAGCGCGTCGTCGTCGGCCAGGACCGTTTCCTCGAGCGGGTGATGGTGGCCATGCTGGCGCAGGGCCATCTGTTGGTGGAGGGCGTGCCGGGCCTGGCCAAGACGCTGACGGTCAAGACCCTGGCCGAGACCATCCAGGGCCAGTTCAAACGCATCCAGTTCACGCCCGACCTGGTGCCGGCCGACCTGGTCGGCACGCGCATCTACAACCAGAAGACCGGCGACTTCGCCACCGCACTGGGCCCGGTGTTCACCAATTTGCTGCTGGCCGACGAGATCAACCGCGCACCGGCCAAGGTGCAGAGCGCACTGCTCGAGGTCATGCAGGAGCGCCAGGTGACGATCGCTGGCGAGACGCACCACGTGCCCAAGCCTTTCCTCGTGATGGCCACGCAGAACCCGATCGAGACCGAAGGCACCTACCCGCTGCCCGAGGCCCAGGTCGACCGCTTCATGATGAAGGTGCTGGTCGACTACCCGACCGACGAGGAAGAGTTCGTGATCGTCACGCGCGTGACCGGGCCGGCCGTGCAGGTGGCGCCCGTGGCCACGGTCGAGCAGTTGGCCGCGCTGCAGAAGGAATGCCGGCGCATCTACGTCGACCCCTCGCTCGTGCAGTACGCCGTCAAGCTGGTCTCGGCCACGCGCAAGCCCGAGGCCCATGGCCTGAAGGAGCTGGCGCGCTTCATCACCTTCGGCGCCAGCCCGCGCGCCACCATCAACCTGACCGAGGGCGCGCGTGCGCTGGCCATGCTGCGCGGGCGCAGCTACGCGCTGCCCGAGGACATGAGCGACCTCGTGCCCGATGTGCTGCGCCACCGCGTGGCGCTGTCGTACGAGGCGCTGTCGGAGGGCGTCACGGCCGACACGCTGGTCGGCAAGATCATGGCGCGCATCCCGGCCCCGCCCAAACCGCTGGAACATGAAAAGCTCGCCGCCTGAAACCAAGCCCGCGCCGCCCGCGCAGGCCGAGCACCTGCTGCGCCGGCTCGAATGGACGGTGCTGCGCCGGCTCGACGGCCTGCTGCAGGGGGACTACCGCACGCTGATGCGCGGTACCGGCATGGACCTCGCGGACCTGCGCGAGTACCAGCACCACGACGACGTGCGCCACATCGACTGGAATGTCACGGCGCGGCTGCAGCAGCCCCATGTGCGCGTGTTCACCGAGGACCGCGAGATGGCGGCCTGGTTCCTGCTCGACCTCTCGCCCTCCATCGATTTCGGTTCGGGCGAGCAGAAGAAGCGCGAGGTCTCGGCCGCCTTCGTGGCCGTGCTGGCCCGGCTGCTGACGCGGCACGGCAACCGCGTCGGCGCCATGCTCTACGGCGCCGGACTCGACCAGGTGTTGCAGCCGCGCGCAAGCCGCCTGCACGTGCTGGATCTCTTGCACCGCATGCTCCCCAAGGACGGCCAGCCGACCGAGCCCGGCCGCGTGACGCACCTGCACGAGCTGCTGCAGGCCGCCGGTGGCCTCATGCGCCGGCGTTCCACCGTGTTCGTGGTGTCCGACTTCATCAGCGCGCCGGGCTGGGAGAAGCCGCTGGCCCAGCTGGCCCAGCGCCACGAGGTGCTGGCCGTGCGCCTGCTCGATCCGCTGGAGCTGGAACTGCCCGACCTGGGCCTGATCCCGATCCGCGATGCCGAGACCGGCGAGCAACTGCTGGTCGACACCTCGGACGCCGGTTTCCGCAAGCGCTTCGCGCGCATCGCGGCGCAGCGCGAGGCCGAGTTGCGCCAGGCGCTCGGCGAGGCCGGCGTGGACACGCTGGAGCTGTCCACCGACGACGATCTCGCGGCCGCCATCCTGCGCTTCGCCGAACTGCGCCGCCGGCGCAGCCGGCTGTCCGGCGCGGGCGGCGGCCTGCCTACCCATCTGCGGCCCCTCGCGGCCGCCTGACACGCCCCAGCACGAGGAGACCACCCATGAACTTCCTCTGGCCCCAGTTCCTCTGGCTGCTGCTGCTCACACCATTGCTGGTGCTGCTCTACGTCTGGCTGCTGCGCCGACGCAAGAAGACCGCGTTGCGCTATGCCAGCCTGTCCATCGTGCGCGAGGCCATGGGCGTGCGCCAGGGCCTCAAGCGCCATGTGCCGCCTGTGCTGTTCCTGCTGGCCTTGTGCGCGCTCATCGTGGCCGCGGCCCGGCCCATGGCCGTGATCAGCCTGCCCTCGCAGCAGGAAACCATCATCCTGGCCATGGACGTGTCCGGCAGCATGCGCGCCACCGACGTGCAGCCCAACCGCCTGGTGGCGGCGCAGAACGCCGCCAAGGCCTTCATCGCCGACCTGCCGCGCCACGTGCGCGTGGGCATCGTGGCCTTCGCCGGCACGGCCCAGGTGGTGCAGCCGGCCACGCTCTCGCGCGAAGACCTGGTGGTGGCCATCGACAAGTTCCAGCTGCAGCGCGCCACGGCCATCGGCAGCGCCATCGTGGTCTCGCTGGCGGAACTGTTCCCCGATGCAGGCATCGACGTGGGCGCCATGACCTACGGCCGCGAGCGCCCGCGTGGCCAATCTCTGGACAAGCTGGACAAGGACATCGCGGCCAAGGGCGAGGTCAAGGAGTTCACGCCGGTGGCGCCCGGCTCCTACGACTCGGCCGCCATCATCCTGTTGACCGATGGCCAGCGCACCACGGGCGTGGACACGCTGGAGGCCGCCAAGATGGCGGCCGACCGCGGCGTGCGCGTCTACACCGTGGGCATCGGCACGGTGGACGGCGAGACCATTGGCTTCGAGGGCTGGTCCATGCGGGTGCGGCTGGACGAAGAGACGCTCAAGGCTGTGGCCACGCGCACCCAGGCCGAGTACTTCTACGCCGGCTCGGCCGAGAACCTGCGCAAGGTCTACCAGACGCTGAGCTCGCGCCTGACGGTGGAGAAGAAGGAAACCGAGATCTCGGCGCTGCTGGCGCTGGCCGGCGCGCTGCTGGCGCTGGTCTCTGCCGGCCTGTCGCTGGCCTGGTTCAACCGGGTCCTCTGACGCTGCGCTGCGCCTCCACGCGCTGCACCCAGCGTTTGGCGCCGAAGCCGGCGCCGACGATGAGCAGCAGCGTTCCCGCGATCAGGGCATAGGTCAGCGGACCGGGGTTGCGCAGGGCCTCCACGATCTGGTCGACGAAGAACGCCATCACCAGCGTGCCGGGCGCCATGCCGAGGAAGGTGCCCAGCAGCATGTGGCGCAGGCTGATGTGCGAGGCGCCGGCCACCATGTTGACGATGGCGAACGGCGCCACCGGCACCATGCGGATCGCGATCACGGCCAGCAGGCCATGGTCGGCCAGGCGCTGGCTCACGGCGTTCACGCGCGGCCCGCCCAGGCGTTGCACCACCTCGCGGCCCAGCAGCGCCCCGAGGCCGTGGCTGGCGGCGGCGCCGACCAGGGCGCCGGCCATGCAGGTGACGAAGCCCGTCCAGGGCCCGAAGGCCACCAGCGTCACCAGCGTCAGAAAGGTCAGCGGCACCGCCAGCACCAGGGCCAGGCTCAGGCCGGCGACCGCGGCCACGGGGCCGAAGGATTCGCCGAGTCCCTGCAGGCCATCCACGATGCGGTCCACATCCAGCCATTCGCGCATGGGCGACCAGGTCCAGGCCACCGCCAGGCCGATCAGCACGGCCAGCGCCAGCACCAGGGCCCAGAGCCGGCCACGCAAGCCACCCGCCGCGCTCACGCACCCTGCTCCATGCAGTCGCGCAGCGCGGCGGCGAGTTCAGCCACATGCCGCGCGTCGAACATCGTGCCGTGCATGCCGGCGATCTCCACCTCGCGCAGCTTGCGCCCCATGAGCCGGCGCCAGGGCTTGAACAGCCAGCGGTCCCAGGTGCGCAGGCCGAAGGTGCGCACCAGCAGCGTGGGGCCGTCGTAGGCCTCGGGCTTGTAGCCGCGCAGCGCCATGACCTGGCTCACGAGGCCGGGGTCGTTGAACATGGCGTCGAGCCGGCGGCCGTTCATGGTCAGGTCCTGGATGTGAAAGTGCCGCACCATCCAGCCGGCCGCGCGCCAGGCCCGGGTGCCGCCCAGCACCGAACTGGGGTAGGTGGTGTCCAGCAACACCAGGCCGCGCACCGGCCAGCCACGCTCGCGCAGCAGCCGCGCGGTTTCCAATGCAGCCATGCCGGCCACCGAGAAGCCGGCCACCCAGCCACCGTCGAAGCCCTCAGCCAGCGCCTGGGCCTGGATGCGGTCGGCGTACATGGTGGCCAGCTCGGCGATGGTGCCGATCGGCTGGTCCGGCGGCGGCTGCAACATGTACAGGCTGCAGGCCTCGCCCATGGCCGGGCCCAGGTTCTGCAGCCGCAGCAGGTCGCCATGGCCCGAGGCGGCCAGGTACAGCGGCACCCGGCCGGTGCCGCCCAGCGGCAGCAGCAGGCCCGGCGTGCTGCTGTGCTGTTGCAGCGCGGCGGCCAGGCTCTCCACGGTGGGATGCTCGGTGATCAGGTACAGCGGCACCTGCCGGCCCACGAGCTTCTCCAGCCCGCTCATCATGTTGACCGCCGCGAGCGAGTCGCCGCCCAGGTCGAAGAAGTTGTCCTGTACACCGAGGGCTGGGACCTGGAGCACATCCTTCCAGAGTTCCAGCAGCGCCCGCTCGGTGTCGTTGGCCGGGGCACGCGTTCCACTGCTGGGCAGTGCCACCGGGTCCGGCAGCTGCTTGTAGTCGATCTTGCCGGTGCCGCTGGACGGCAGCTCGGACAGCAGCGTGATGCTGGATGGCAGCATGTAGTCGGGCAAGCGCGCGCGCAGCAGCGCGTGCAGGCGCTCGGCGCTCTGGCCGGGGGCCTGGGCCCAGGCATGGATGGCGGGTTTGCCGCGCAGTTCGCGCAGCGCGGCGGCGGCCTGCACCACGCCGTCGATGGCCAGCAGCGCGGACTCGATCTCGCCCAGCTCGATGCGGTAGCCGCGCAGCTTGACCTGGCGGTCCAGCCGGCCGACGAAGTGCAGGTGGCCGTCGCTGGCCAGCCAGCCGCGGTCGCCGGTGCGGTACATGCGCTCGCCGGCGTGGAACGGGTCGGCCACGAACGCCTGCAGGTCCAGTTCGGGCCGGTGCAGGTAGCCGCGCGCCACGGCCGCGCCGCCGATGAAGATCTCGCCGGCCACGCCCAGCGGCAAGGGCCGCAGGCCCGCATCCAGCACGTAGATGCGGGTGTCGTCGATGGGCCGGCCGATCGGCAATGCCGCATGGCTGCGCTGGGCCTCGCACTCCCAGGCCGTGGCGAAGATGGTGGCCTCGGTCGGCCCGTAGACGTTGAACAGCCGCCCGCCCGTGACGCTGATGAAGCGGCTGGCCAGCTCGGGCGGCAGCACCTCGCCGCCGCAGCAGGCCACGCGCAGCTTGAGGCCAGGGCGGCCGGCCGCAGCGTCGAGGAAGCGCGCCAGCGTGGAGGGTACGAAGGCCATGAAGGTGACGCCGTGGCGCAGCGCGAAATCGGCCAGCCTCTCGGGCAGCAGCCGGCCGGGCGGCGGCAGCGCCACGCTGGCGCCATGGATCAGCGGCAGCAGCAGCTCGATCAGCGAGGGATCGAAGGTGGCCTGCGTGCCCTGGCCGGAGCGGTCGCGCGCATCCACCGCCCAGGCGCGCGACAGCCACATGAGCCGGCGCGACAGCATGCCGTGCTCGATGGCCACGCCCTTGGGCCGCCCGGTGGAGCCGGAGGTGAACAGCACGTAGGCCATGTCCGAGGCGGCCGGCCGACGCGGCGGCAGGTCGGTCGCGTTGACATCGAAGAGTTCGTCGCCCAGCGGATCCAGCACCAGGGTGTTGCCGTGCAGTCCGCCCAGGCGGTCGACATGGCGCTGCTGGATCACCAGCACCGCCGCCCCGCTCTCCTGCAGGATGGACGCGAGGCGGGCCAGCGGTGCGTCCACGTCCAGCGGCAGGAAGGCCGCGCCGGCCTTGGCGATGGCCAGCAGCGTGACCACCAGTTCCGGCGAACGCTCCAGCGCCATGGCGACCACGACATCGCGCCCGGCCCCACGCTCGACCAGTTGGCGCGCCAGGCGGTTGGCGTGCCGGTCCAGCGCCAGGTAATCCATGCTGCCGCTGTCCCAGGCCAGCGCGACGGCCTCGGGCCGCAGCGCCGCCTGGTACTCGAACAGGTTCACGAAGGGCAACACCACCTGGTGCCATGCCACGTCCTTGTGCTGGCCCGAGACCACGTGCCAGCGCTCCTCGGGCGGCAGCAGTTCGATGCTGTCGACGCTGCCCCCGGGCGGCGTGGCCATGATGGCCTCGACCAGGTGCCACAGTCGCCGGCCCAGCAGCTCGGTCTCGCCGGCCGAGAAGCAGGCGGCGCTCGCCTCCAGCGCGAGCTCCACGTCCTGGGTCGGGTGGAATTCGCAGACCGTCACGCCCAGCGGGAACCGGGCCACGCCCGAAAACAGCTGGCGCGACTCGACCAGCTGGGCCGCGCCGAACGACACGGCGTAGTCCTGCCGCTCGAACGAGAGCAGCACATCGAACAGCCCGTCGCGGTTGGCGCGGATCATCTGCAGTTCGCGGCCGAGTTCGCTGATCGGGTAGCGCGGGTGGCGCAGTGCCGCACGCATGGACGCGCCGACGTTGGCGATCAGTTCGGCCACCGGCATCTGCGGCGTGATCTCGATGCGGATCGGCACCACGCCGACGAACATGCCCAGCGTGTCGGTGTAGCGGCGCCCGCCCCGGTTCAGGCTGGGCACGCCGACGATCACGTCACTGCGCTCGCAGATCCGCGCGAAGTACAGCACCAGCGCGGCCAGCACCAGGTTGAACACGGTCTGGCCCTGCTCCGTCGCATGGCGGCGCAGGCGCTCGTAGTCGGCCCGCGGCACGCGGTGAAAGGCCAGGCTGGCCGGCGGCAGCGTGTCGGGCCGAGCCTGGCTGAAGCGCCGTTCGATCAGCGGCGTGGGCAGCTCCGGAATGCGCTCGCGCCAGTAGCGTGCATCGCGCGCGAAGCCCTCGGAGCTGCGGTAGGCGTTGGACTCGGCGATGAAGGTGCTGTAGTGCGGCACCGACGACATCGGCGGCGGCTCGCCGGCCAGCAGCGCGTTGTGGATCTCGGCCCAGCGGCGCATGACCTGCGAGGTGCCCCAGCCGTCCATCACCAGGTGGTGGAACTGGATGGTCAGCCCATGCAGCTGGTCCGAGGCGCGCAGCAGCGCGAAGCGCCAGGGCGAGCGGCCATCCAGCACGAAGGGCTCGGTCATGCGCTGCTGCCACCAGCGGCGCATGGCCTCCTTGGGATCGTCGGCGTCGCTCAGATCCACCACCTCCAGCGCCGGCTCCTCGGTCGGCGCCAGCAGGTGCTGGCGGCCGTCGGGCAGCGGCGCCAGGCGCAGGGCTTCGTTCTCGGCGACCAGATGCGCCAGGGCGCGGCGGAACACCGTCAGATCGAGCAGGCCGACCAGGAAGGCGCCGCCGCCGATGTTCAGGTGGGCGCTGCCAGGCCAGGCGCGCTGGTCCAGCCAGACCTCGCGCTGGCTCAGGGACAGCGCCAGCCCGTCGTTCAGTTCGCTGCCGGCGCTCGGTTCGACATGGGCTACGGGCGCGTCCATTGCGCAATCCTCTCCACGGCGTAGCGGTAGCCTGCTTCGACGATCTCCGGCGCCCGCTTGTGGTCCATCATGGAATAGTCGGCCACGGGCGGCTCCAGGTAGTGGTCGGCCTGCGCCACGGTCGCGGCGCGCTTGTGCAGGCCGCCGATGTGGCCGGCCCGGTACAGGATCTCGACGATGCCGGGCTGCGTGGGATTGCGGGCCAGCATGCCCTTGAGCGCGCTTCGGCGCGACAGCCGGGCCAGATCCTGTGCCACGGCCAGGTCTTCCTGCACGTCGACGTCGATGGCGATGATGGTGCCGTTGCCGCGCCGCCGTTCCAGCGGGGTGCCCAGGCGCATGCGCATGGCATCCACGGGCACGTTCTCCAGGATGGCGCCGTCCACCAGCAGGTCGCCCTTGTGCAGCACGGGCGGGAACAGCCCGGCCGGCGAGTTGCTGGCCAGCACGGCCTTCCACAGCGGGCCCGTGTCCTGCACCGTGGTGTGGCCCTTGGACAGGTTGCAGGCGGCAGCGAAGAACGGCCGCCACAGGCTGTCGACGCTGCGTTCGCCGAACATCTTGCGCAGGTCGCGCTCGACCCGGAAACCTGAGACCAGCGAGATCAGCGGCAGGGTCAGCCGCTCGCCGCCCGCCGCGAAGGCCTGGGTGTTGCGCACGATCTCGTCCAGCGGCACGTCGCAGGCGTACTGCGCGCCGACCAGCGCGCCCATGCTGTTGCCGCCGATCATGTCGATCGGGATGCCGGCCTCGTGCAGCGCACGCAGGATGCCCAGGTGGGCATAGCCGCGGGCGCCGCCGCCGCCCAGCACCACGCCGACGGCGGTGCCCGTCAAAAACCGCGCCAACCGGGCGAAGTCCTCGACATGGTCGGTGCGCAGCGGATAGACCCGCTCGCAGGCCCGGCCGGCGAGCCAGCGCCGGACCTCGTGCGGCGACTGCGCACCGGCGGGATGCATGACCACCAGGTGCTTGCGCTTGAGCGCGTAGCCGGGTTCGCGCGCCAGTTGCTGCTCCAGTTCGCTGACGGCCAAGCTGCCGTCGGCGCGGGCCACGTAGATCACCTGGTCCGCCTGGCGGAAGGCGCGGCGCGTCCACTCCGTGGCCTGGGTTTCGGCCTCGTAGACCAAGTGGTCGAACTGCTCGTCCAGCGCGTCGCCCGGGCTCTCTGCCTGGGCGACGCCCGTGGGGGGCGGCAGGTGCCGCGCGCGCCCGGTCTTGGCGAAGGCTGCCGTCAACGCGCGCGCTACGGCGTCGGCCTGCGCATCGAGATGCAGCGGCACCACCACGAAGGACTGCGCGAAGGCCCGGCGCACCACCTGGGCACCGTGGCGCAAGTGGTTGTAGATGGCCTGCGAGAACACCCGGTTGACGGCCAGCGGCCGCAGTTGGAGCAGGGCCTCGAAATCGCTGCTGTGCAACACGGCCAGCGTGGAATCGCGCACCGCCGTCACGTCGGCCGTGCGCGGCTGCTGCAGGATCATGCCGGTCTCGCCCACACCTTCGCCCACGCTGATCTCGTTGTAGAGCAGCAGGCTGCCGTCGGGGTTGGTGCGCGACACCCGCAGGCGGCCGCTCAGCAGGATGAGCATGCTGTCCGAAGGGGCGCCCTCGCGCAGCACCTGGTGACCGCCAGGCACGTCCTGCCGCACCAGGAAGCGCGCCAGGTCGTGCAGCACCTCTTCGTCCAGCTGGCCGAAGATGCGGCTGCTCCGCAACACTTGCAATGCGCGCGCCTGAAACTTCTCTGCTGCGACCATGCGCGGGAACCCTTTCCTCTGCGGAGCGCATGCGAACGGAAGAGATCCCGATCTGTCGATGCGCCAGTACACACTCCTGCACCCGCGCAGCACCATAACAAATTCGAACGTTCTTTGGCATGAAAAGTGCGCTATTTATCACGCACTTCTCTACCGTTACACATGCGCCTGCGCTTTAGCGCGACGGGGCGAACAGATCGACGCGGTCGGTGATGACGGTGTGCTCGCCGAGCGCGCGCAAGCGTTGCGCCTCGGCCTGGTCGTTGACGGTGTAGCTGGCCATCCGCAGCCCCAGCGCCTGTGCCTGCTGCACCAGGCCGTCCGTCCACAGGCTGTGCCGGCAGACGAGCACCTGGCAGGCCAGGCCTTGCGCCGCCTGCTCCCACCCGGCCGACAACGCATCCAGCAACAGGCCGCGCGGCAACGCCGGCTGGGCGGCCTGGGCCGATTGCAGTGCATCGACCTCGAACGAGGTCAGCAGCGGCGGCACAAGCTGGCCGGTCCATAGCGCGGCTGCGGCATCGGCCACGGCCGCGCCAGTCGCGGCCGCTGTGCCTGGCGTGGGCTTGATCTCGATGTTGAGCAGCAGGCCATTGGCCTGGCAGAAGCGCGCGATGCCGGCCAGCGTGGCCAGCGGCTCGCCCGCGTAGGCGCGCGAATGCCAACCGCCGGCGTCCAGCCGCGAGAGCTCGTCCCAGGGCTTGTCCCCGGCCGTGCCCTGGCCGTTCGTGGTGCGCTCCAGCGTCGCGTCGTGCAGCAGGAAGGGCACGCCGTCGGCGCTGAGCTTCACATCGCATTCGAACATGCGGTAGCCGTGGGCCGCGCCCAGGCGGAAGGCGGCCAGCGTGTTCTCGGGCGCCAGCTTGCCGGCACCGCGGTGGGCCACCCAGGCGGGGTACGGCCAGGGCGCGGCACTCACAGCCGCTGCCGGGTTTCGGCGTCGAACCAGTGCAGTTGCGCCGCAGGCACGCCGATGGCCACGGTGTCGCCGATGCGCGGCGCTTCCAGCATCGCGTCCTGCCGCACGGTGAACAAGCTCTGGCCCACGCGGCCGTAGACCAGGCGCTCGGCCCCCAGCATCTCGACCGCTTCGACGACCAGTTGCCAGGCGCCGTCGGCGCGCAGCTCGGCATGTTCGGGGCGCAGCCCCAGCACCAGCGTACCGTCGCGCGGCGCCGCCTGCGGCAAGGCCAGGCGCTGCTCGCCGACGACGAAGCGCGTGCCTTCGGCCCGGCCTTCGATGAGGTTCATGGGCGGCGAGCCGATGAAGCTGGCCACGAAGGTGGTGGCAGGCCGGTGGTAGACCTCCTCGGGCGTGCCGAACTGCTCCATGCGGCCGGCGTTCATGACCATCATGCGCTGCGCCAGCGTCATGGCCTCGACCTGGTCGTGCGTGACGAACAGCGAGGTGATGCCCAGCTCGTTGTGCAGCTTCTGGATCTCCAGCCGGGTCTGGGCGCGCAGCTTGGCGTCCAGGTTGGACAGCGGCTCGTCGAACAGGAAGACCTGCGGCTGGCGCACGATGGCGCGGCCCATGGCCACGCGCTGGCGCTGACCGCCCGAGAGCTGGCGCGGCTTGCGGTCCAGCAGATGCGTGAGCTCCAGGATCTTGGCCGCCTTGTCCACGCGCTGGCGGATCTCTTCCTTGGGCACCTTGGCGATCTTCAGGCCATAGGCCATGTTCTCGAAGTTCGTCATGTGCGGATACAGCGCGTAGTTCTGGAACACCATCGCGATGTCGCGCTCGGCCGGCTCCACGTCGTTGACCACGCGCGGGCCGATGGCAATCTCGCCCTCGCTGACTTCTTCCAGCCCGGCCACCATGCGCAGCAGCGTGGACTTGCCGCAACCCGAAGGGCCGACGATGACGACGAACTCGCCGTCCTTGATCTCGGCGTCGACGCCGTGGATGACCTGCAGCGCCTTGGCGCCGTGGCCGTAGCGCTTGATGAGCTTGCGGATGGAAATGGAGGCCATGTGTGCTTGCTTACTTCTCGGTATCGACCAGGCCCTTGACGAACCACTTCTGCATCAGCACCACGACCAGCGCCGGCGGCAGCATGGCCAGGATGGCCGTGGCCATGATGATGTTCCAGTCGGTGGCCGCGTCGCCGCTGGCGATCATGCGCTTGATGCCGATGACGATGGGGTACATGTCTTCCGTGGTCGTGGCCAGCAGCGGCCACAGGTACTGGTTCCAGCCGTAGATGAACTGGATGACGAACAGCGCCGCGATGGAGGTCTGCGACAGCGGCACCAGCACATCCTTGAAGAAGCGCATGGGCCCGGCGCCGTCGATGCGCGCGGCCTCCACGAGTTCGTCGGGCACGGTCAGGAAGAACTGGCGGAACAAGAAGGTCGCCGTGGCCGAGGCGATCAGCGGCACCGTGAGCCCGGCATAGGTGTTCAGCATGTTCAGGTCCGACAGGACCTTGTAGGTGGGCAGGATGCGCACCTCCACGGGCAGCATCAGCGTGATGAAGATCATCCAGAAGACGAGCTTCTTGAACGGGAATCGGAAGTAGACGATGGCGAAGGCCGACAGCAGCGAGATGGCGATCTTGCCGAGGCTGATGACCAGCGCCGTGACCAGGCTCACCCACATCATGCGGCCGACCGGCGCGGCCGAGCCCTGGGTGGAGCCGGTGCCGGTGAGGGCCGCCGTGTAGTTCTCCACCATGTGGCTGCCGGGCGTGATCGGCATGGGCACCTGCACGATCTCGTCGCGCGTGTGCGTGGAGGCCACGAAGGCCAGGTAGATCGGGAAGGCGACGATCAGGATGCCCAGCACCAGGACCAGGTGGGACAACAGCGTCAGAACGGGGCGGCGTTCCACCATGTCAGTAGTTCACTTTCTTCTCGACATAGCGGAACTGGATCACCGTCAGCACCACGACGATGGCCATCAGCACCACCGACTGCGCGGCCGAACCGCCCAGGTCCAGCGCCTTGAAACCGTCGTGCCAGACCTTGTAGACCAGGATGGAGGTGTCGCGGCCGGGGCCGCCTTCGGTCGTCGCGTGCACGATGGCGAAGGTGTCGAAGAAGGCGTAGACCACGTTGATGACCAGCAGGAAGAACGTGGTGGGCGACAGCAGCGGCAGTTGGATCGACAGGAAGCGGCGCACCGGGCCCGCACCGTCGATGGCGGCGGCCTCGATCAGCGCCTTGGGGATGGACTGCAGGCCCGCCAGGAAGAACAGGAAGTTGTAGGAGATCTGCTTCCAGACCGCGGCCACCACGATCAGCGTGAGCGCATGGCCGGAATTGAGCAGGTGGTTCCAGTCGTAGCCCAGGCCGCGCAGCCCATAGGCCACGATGCCGATGCTCGGGGAGAACATGAACACCCACAGCACGCCGGCCACCGCGGGCGCGACGGCGTAGGGAATGATCAGGAAGGTCTTGTAGACCAGGGCGCCGCGCAGGATGCGGTCGGCAAACACGGCCAGCACCAGCGACACCGCGATGCCCAGGCCCGCCACCAGCACCGAGAACAGCGCCGTGACCTTGAAGGACTGCAGGTAGGCCTCGTCCTCGAACAGCGCGACGAAGTTGTCGAATCCGACCCAAGTCGTGGAGGTGCCGAAGGCGTCCTCGCTTTGCAGCGACTGCACGATGGCCTGGCTGGCTGGCCAGAAGAAGAACACCAGCACGACTGCCATCTGCGGCGCGACCAGCAGCCAGGGCAGCCATGCCGAGCGGAACAGCACGCGTTTTTCCATCTTGTGATCGTCCTGGGCCAGGTTACCGCGGCGCGCTCCCTGGCGCCGCGGCGGGCGAGTGTACCGACTGGCGCGCTCAGCCCTTGTTGGCCTTCTGGAAGCGCTCGAGCTGCTCGTTGCCGCGCTTGACGGCGTTGTCCAGCGCCTGCTTGGCGCTTTGCTTGCCGCTCCAGATCTGCTCGGCTTCCTCGTCCACGATGGTGCGGATCTGCAGGAAGTTGCCGAGGCGGATGCCGCGCGACTTGTCGGTGGTCTTGCGGATCATCTGCGTGACGGCCACGTCGGTGCCCGGGTTCTGCTTGTAGAAGCCCGACTTCTCGGTCAGCTCGTAGGCGGCCATGGTGACCGGCAGGTAGCCCGTGCGCTTGTGGCTGGCGGACTGCACTTCGGCGTTGGACAGGAAGCTGAAGAACGCGGCCACACCCTTGTACTCGGCTGGCTTCTTGCCGCCGATGGCCCACAGGCTGGCGCCGCCGATCACGGTGTTCTGCGGCGCGCCGGCCACGTCCGGGTAGTAGGGCAGCGCGCCGATGCCGTAGGCGAACTTGGCGTCCTTGGCGACGCGGGCGTACAGGCCCGAGGAGCCGGTCATCATCGCGCACTCGCCCGAGGGGAAGGAGGCGTCGGGCGTGTTGTTGCGACCCTTGTAGACGAACAGACCCTGCTGCGACATGTTGGCCAGGTTCTCGAAGTGGCGCACATGCAGCGGCGAGTTGAACGCCAGGCGCGTGGCCGTGCCGCCAAAGCCGTTGTTCAGCGTGGCGTACAGCGTGTTGTGCCAGGCCGAGAAGCTCTCCAGTTGCGTCCAGCTGACCCAGCTGGTCGTGAACGGGCACTTGTGGCCGCTGGCCTTGAGCTTGGCCGCGGCAGCCACGACCTCGGGCCAGGTTGTCGGCGCCTTGTTCGGGTCCAGGCCGGCGGCCTTGAAGGCGTCCTTGTTGTAATAGAAGATGGTCGTGGAGCTGTTCAGCGGGAAGCTCAGCATCTGGCCGTTGGGCGCCGTGTAGTAGCCGGCGACGGCGGAGATGTAGGCGCTCTGGTCGAACTTGGCGCCCGACTCCTTCATGATCTCGCCGACCGGCTTGATGACGCCCTTGGAGGCCATCATGGTCGCGGTGCCGACCTCGAACACCTGCAGGATGTGCGGCGCATTTCCGGCGCGGAAGGCGGCGACGCCAGCGGTCAGCGTCTCGTCGTACTGGCCCTTGTAGGTGGGGACGACCTTGTACTCGCTCTGGCTGGCGTTGAACTGCTTGGCCAGGTCGTTGACCCATTCGCCCAGCGGCCCGCTCATCGCGTGCCACCACTGGATCTCGGTCTGGGCCTGGGCCGGCAGCGCGAACGCGGCGGCGGCCAGCGCCGCCAAGGCAAAGGTCTTCTTCATGGATGCTCCGGTAAGAAAGAAGGCGGCAGGGTAGTGTCGCCATGTGACAGAACGATTTAAGCGCAGTGACTGTCACGCGTGCATGCGGGCTTTCCATGGGCTGAACGGATCGCGGCGTCGATTGTTGCGCTGCGGTAACATCCACCCCCGCCTGCGCAGGGCCGGCGGGCCCAAGCACGCCTCCCCCGATGAATGCCCCGAACACCCTGAACCAGCTGCTCGCGCCAGCAGAAGACACGCAGCGCCTGCGCGAGATTCCCTACAACTACACCTCGTTCTCCGACCGCGAGATCGTCGTGCGGCTGCTGGGCGCGCGCGCCTGGGAGCTGGTGCAGACCCTGCGCGCCGAGCGCCGCACGGGCCGCTCCGCCCGCATGCTGTACGAGGTGCTGGGCGACATCTGGGTGGTGCAGCGCAACCCCTACCTGCAGGACGACCTGCTGGACAACCCCAAGCGCCGCGCGCTGCTGGTGCAGGCCCTGCAGCACCGGCTGGCTGCGGCCGAGGAACGCCGCACGCCGCAGGCCGACCCCGGCCGCGATGCACTGGTCGGCGAGCTGCTGGAGGCCGCGCGCCAGGCCGTGGCCCGCTTCGATGCCGATTTCGCCGAGATCGCGGTGCTGCGCAGGCGCGCGCGCCGCACGCTGCAGCGGCTCACGGCCAAGGACAACATCAAGTTCGACGGCATGTCGCGGGTCTCCCACGTGACGGACGCCACCGATTGGCGCGTGGAGTATCCCTTCGTGGTGCTGACGCCCGACACCGAGGCCGAGATGGCCGGCATGGTCGCCGCCTGCATTGAGCTGGGCCTGACCATCATCCCGCGCGGCGGCGGCACCGGCTACACGGGCGGCGCGATCCCTTTGAGCTGGAAGAGCGCGGTCATCAACACCGAGAAGCTCGAGGCCATGACCGAGGTCGAACTGGTCTCCCTGCCCGGCGTGGAACAGCCGGTCGCCACCATCTGGACCGGCGCCGGCGTGGTCACCCAGCGCGTGGCCGATGCGGCCGAGCGCAGCGGCTACGTGTTCGCGGTCGACCCGACCTCGGCCGAAGCCTCCTGCGTGGGCGGCAACGTGGCCATGAACGCGGGCGGCAAGAAGGCCGTGCTGTGGGGCACGGCGCTGGACAATCTGGCCTCCTGGCGCATGGTCACGCCGCAGGCGCAGTGGCTGGAAGTCACGCGGCTCAACCACAACCTGGGCAAGATCCACGACGTGGAAGTCGCCAGCTTCCAGCTCGCGTACTTCGAGGCCGACGGCAAGACGCCCGTGCGCAGCGAACGCCTGGACATCCCGGGCCGCACCTTCCGCAAGGAAGGCCTGGGCAAGGACGTGACCGACAAGTTCCTGTCGGGCCTGCCGGGCATCCAGAAGGAAGGCTGCGACGGCCTGATCACGAGCGCGCGCTGGATCGTGCACCGCATGCCGGCCCATACGCGCACGGTGTGCCTGGAGTTCTTCGGCAACGCCAAGGACGCCGTGCCGTCGATCGTGGAGATCAAGGACTTCATGTTCGCCGAGCAGAAGCGCTCGGGCGTGCTGCTGGCCGGCCTGGAACACCTGGACGACCGCTACCTGAAGGCCGTGGGCTACGCCACCAAGTCCAAGAGCCATGGCGTGGGCCTGCCCAAGATGGTGCTGTTCGGCGACATCGCGGGCGACGACGCCGATGCCGTGGCGCGTGTCACCTCCGAGGTGGTGCGCATCGCCAACTCGCGCAGCGGCGAGGGCTTCATCGCCATCAGCGCCGAGGCGCGCAAGAAGTTCTGGCTGGACCGCAAGCGCACGGCCGCCATCAGCCGCCACACCAACGCCTTCAAGATCAACGAAGACGTGGTGATCCCGTTGCCGCGCATGGCCGAGTACACCGACGGCATCGAGCGCATCAACATCGAGCTGTCGCTGCGCAACAAGCTCGCGCTGGCCGATGCGCTGATCGATTTCTTCGGCGCCGGCAAGCTGCCGCTGGGCAAGGAGGACGATGCATCCGAAATCGCCTCGGCCGAGCTGCTGGAAGACCGCGTGGCCCAGGCGCTGGCGCTGCTGCGCGAGGTGCGCATGCAGTGGCAGGGCTGGCTGCACGATGTCGATGCGCTGTTTCCAGAGCTGCAGGACCACCGCCTGCGCGCGAGCTGGAAGACGCAGATCCGCACGCCGCTGCAGACCCTGTTCCCGGGCGCGGCCTTCCGACCGCTGCTGGCCGAGTGCGAGGCGATCCACAAGCGCGTGCTCAAGGGCCGTGTCTGGGTGGCGCTGCACATGCACGCGGGCGACGGCAACGTGCACACCAACATCCCGGTCAACAGCGACAACTACGAGATGCTGCAGACTGCGCACGAGGCCGTGGCGCGCATCATGGTGCTGGCGCGTTCGCTGGACGGCGTGATCTCGGGCGAGCACGGCATCGGCATCACCAAGCTGGAGTTTCTGACCGAGGAAGAGGTTGCGCCGTTTGCCGACTACAAGCGCCGCGTCGACCCCGAGGGCCGCTTCAACAAGGGCAAGCTGCTGCGCGACCCAGCCTTGCCGGCCGACCTGACCAACGCCTACACCCCCAGCTTCGGGCTCATGGGCCACGAGTCGCTGATCCTGCAGCAGTCCGACATCGGCGCCATCGCCGACAGCGTCAAGGACTGCCTGCGCTGCGGCAAGTGCAAGCCGGTCTGCGCCACGCACGTGCCGCGCGCCAACCTGCTCTACAGCCCACGCAACAAGATCCTGGCCACCTCGCTGCTGATCGAGGCCTTCCTCTACGAAGAGCAAACGCGCCGCGGCGTGTCGATCAAGCACTGGGCCGAGTTCGAGGACGTGGCCGACCACTGCACGGTCTGCCACAAGTGTCTGACGCCCTGCCCGGTCAAGATCGACTTCGGCGACGTGACCATGCACATGCGCAACCTCTTGCGCAAGATGGGCAAGAAGAGCTTTCGGCCCGGCAACGCGGCCGCCATGCTGATGCTCAACGCGACCAATCCGCAGACCATCAACCTGATGCGCACGGCCATGGTCGATGTGGGCTTCAAGGCCCAGCGCCTGGCCAGCAACGTGCTGCAGGGCCTGGCCAGGAAGCAGACCGCCGCACCGCCGGCCACGGTGGGCACCGCGCCGATCAAGGAGCAGGTGGTCCACTTCGTGAACAAGAAGATGCCGGCCGGCCTGCCCAAACGCAGCGCGCGCGCGCTGCTGGACATCGAGGACAAGGACTACGTGCCCATCATCCGCAATCCGCAGGCCACGAGCACGGATTCCGAGGCGGTGTTCTATTTCCCGGGCTGCGGCTCGGAGCGGCTGTTCAGCCAGGTGGGCCTCGCGACCCAGGCCATGCTCTGGCACGCCGGCGTGCAGACCGTGCTGCCGCCGGGCTACCTGTGCTGCGGCTACCCGCAACGCGGCTCGGGCCAGTTCGACAAGGCCGAGAAGATCATCACCGACAACCGGGTGCTGTTCCACCGCGTGGCCAACACGCTGAACTACCTGGACATCAAGACCGTGGTGGTCAGCTGCGGCACCTGCTTCGACCAGCTGCAGGGCTACCAGTTCGACAAGATCTTCCCGGGCTGCCGCATCATCGACATCCATGAGTTCCTGCTGGAAAAGGGCATCACCCTGGGTGAAGCCGGTGCCTACCTCTACCACGACCCCTGCCACACGCCCATGAAGCAGCAGGAGCCGATGAAGACCGTCAAGGCGCTGCTGGGCGACGGCGTGGCCAAGAGCGAGCGCTGCTGCGGCGAATCCGGCACGCTGGGCGTGACCCGGCCCGACATCTCCACGCAGATCCGCTTCCGCAAGGAGGAGGAGCTGCGCAAGAGCGAGACCGCGCTGCGTGCGCAGGGTGTGCAGGGCGACCTCAAGATCCTGACCAGTTGCCCGAGCTGCCTGCAAGGCCTGTCGCGCTACCAGAACGACCTGCAGAGCGGGCTGCTGGAGGCCGACTACATCGTCGTCGAGATGGCGCGCAAGATCCTCGGCGAGGACTGGATGCAGACCTATGTCGCCACCGCCAACCGCGGCGGCATCGAGCGCGTGCTCGTCTGAGAAAGTTTCCATGGCCGGCCTGACCCCCACCACCCCGCAGCCCGAAGAGATCACCGTGCACGGCCAGTCGCGCGTGCTGGAGATCGCGTTCTCCGACGGCGCGCGCTTTCGCATCCCGTTCGAGCTGATGCGCGTGTATTCACCCTCGGCCGAGGTCCAGGGCCACGGGCCTGGCCAGGAAGTGCTGCAGACCGGCAAGCGCGATGTCACGCTGCTGGGGCTGGAGCCTGTGGGCAACTACGCCGTGCAACCCGGCTTTTCGGACGGCCACAGCTCGGGCATCTTCACCTGGGAGTACCTGTACTTCCTGGGCAAGGAAGAGCAACAGCTGTGGACCGACTACCAGCGCCGCCTGGCCGAGGCCGGCGTCGACCGCGACGCACCGATGGCGCCGCCAGCGGGCCACGGCTGCGCCAGCCACTGACGCAGACGCGCGCCTGCGCGCCGCCACTGTGGCGCAAACCGCCACACAATCCCCGATCTGGTGCAGGGATGTGAGTCCCTGCACACCTCTTGTGTCCTAGGATTCGTCGCATGTCATCCACCCATTTCGGTTTCCAGTCCGTCGACGAGACGGAAAAGGCCAGCCGCGTGCGGGAGGTGTTCGATTCGGTCGCACCCAAGTACGACCTCATGAACGACCTCATGTCCGCCGGGCTGCACCGCGTCTGGAAGCGCTACACCACCTTGGTGGCCAATGTGCGCGAAGGCCAGCACGTGCTGGACATTGCCGCCGGCACCGGCGACCTCACGCGCAGCTTCGCCAGGAGCGCGGGCCGCAGCGGGCTGGTGGTGCACACCGACATCAACGAGGCCATGCTGCGCGCCGGCCGCGACCGCCTGCTCGACGAAGGCGTGGTGGTGCCGAGCATGGTCTGCGATGCCGAGGCCCTGCCCTTCGCCGACGAGAGCTTCGACCTCGTCAGCGTGGCCTTCGGCCTGCGCAACATGACGCACAAGGACAAGGCTCTGGCCGAGATGTGCCGCGTGCTCAAGCCACGTGGCAAGCTGCTCGTGCTGGAGTTCTCCAAGGTCGCCAAGCCGCTGGAAAAAGCCTACGACTGGTATTCCTTCAAGGTGCTGCCCCGAATCGGCAAGGTGGTGGCCGGCGACGACGCCAGCTACCGCTACCTCGCCGA
The DNA here is from genome assembly GCF_001422365.1 of Pseudorhodoferax sp. Leaf265. GTDB lineage: Bacteria > Pseudomonadota > Gammaproteobacteria > Burkholderiales > Burkholderiaceae_C > Pseudorhodoferax. The sequence goes on from NZ_LMMT01000001.1 coordinate 612,352, forward strand.
ATCGATCCGCATGCACCCCGACCAGCAGGCTCTCAAAGGCCTCATGCAGGCGCAGGGATTCGGTCACGTGGACTATCACAACATGACCGGTGGCATGGTGGCCCTGCACGTGGGCATCAAGTGCTGAACCATTTTTCTTGATTTGAAGACGACGAGGAGACCTCGATGAAATTCCTGACCGTGATTCTGGCCGGCGCGCTGCTGCTGACGCTGGGCACCGACGCCGACGCACAGCGCCGCATGGGCGGTGGCAAGTCCATCGGCAAGCAGTCCAGCAACGTGACGCAGCGCGAAGCCGCGCCGCAGGCCCCGGCCGCACCGGCACAGTCGGCCAACAACGCCGTGCCGAGCAAGGCCGCGGCCGCCCCCAATGCCGCCGCCGCACAACCCAAGCGTCCCTGGGGCGCGATGCTCGGCGGCCTGGCCGCCGGCCTGGGCCTGGCCTGGCTGGCGTCGTCGCTGGGCCTGGGTGAGGCCTTCGGCCAGTTCCTGCTGATCGCGCTGCTGGTGCTGGTGGCCATGGTGGTCATCGGGGCCGTGATGCGGGCACGCCGTGGCGCGCAACCCCAGCAGGCCAACCGCAGCCCGTTCGCCTTCCAGGGCGCTGGCGGCGGGTCCCCGCAGGAGCCGCAGATGCCACGCAGCTACCGGCCCGAGAACGTCGGCAACGATGCCTCCGCGCGCCCCTTCGAGCGCAATGCCACGGCCTTCGATGCAGGCCCCGCCGGCGTCGGCAACTCGGGCATCGTGATCGGCTCAGGGCTGTCGGGCGCGCAGACCTGGGGCGTCCCGGGCGACTTCGACACCGATGGTTTCCTGACCGCCGCCAAGCGCAACTTCGTGACGCTGCAATCGGCCTGGGACCGCGCCGACATCTCCTCGCTGCGCGCCATGATGACCGACGCCATGCTGGGCGAGATCCAGGCCCAGCTCAAGGAGCGTGAAGCCCACACCGGCGGCCAGTCCAACACCACCGAAGTCGTGATGCTGGACGCCAAGCTGCTGGGCATCGAGGACACCGGCGAGGACTACATGGCCAGCGTGGAGTTCTCCGGCATGATCCGCGAGGAGCCCTCGGCCGGCCCGAGCCCGTTCCGCGAAGTCTGGAACATGACCAAGCCCAAGAGCGGCCATGCCGGCTGGCTGGTGGCCGGTGTCCAGGCACTGCAATAAAGCCGATGCGCCGCGGAATGCGGCGCAAACGCGGAAATAATCGGGGACATGGCCACATCGTCCCCTTTTTCTTTTCTGGGCACCCTGCTCGAACGTGCCGGCAGCGCGCTGCAGCCGCCCGCCTGGGCCGTGGAGGAGTTCCACCGGCGCCTGGTGCTGCTGCTGAACCACGTGCTGATGCAGGAGGAGCAGGCCATGGAACGCCTGCTGCGCCACCAGGGCCGCGCCGTGCGCTTCCAGTGGCGCCACTTCACGCTGCTCCTCAAGGCCACGCCGGCCGGCTTGCTGGACCTGGCGGACGCGCTGACGCCAGCCGACCTGACGTTGACCGTGACCGAGGAATCCCCGGCTGCGCTGGCGCAGACGCTGCTGCGCGGCGACAAGCCCGGCATCCGCATCGAAGGCGATGTGCAGCTGGCCGCCGATGTGAACTGGCTCATCGAGCATGTGCGCTGGGACCTTGAGGAAGACCTGTCACGCCTGATCGGCGACGCACCGGCCCACACGCTGGGCCAGATCGGCCGGGCCGCGTCCGCGGCCCTCAAGAAGTTCGCAGCCCTCGCCAGCGGCGCGCGCGGCAAGAACCCGGCATGAGCGTCGACATGACGGCCAGCGGGAAGGCCGCACCGTGAGGCAGCTCGCCCGCGGCGCCTACATCTCCTGGATCGCGCTGCGTTACGGCCTGGATGAGCTGGTGCTCTCCAGCTTCCGCCAGCCCTGGCTGCGCGGGCTCACACGCGTGCTGTCGGTCGGGCGCGACCTCAGCGCGCCGCGTGGCCAGCGCCTGCGCGAGGCCCTGGAAAAGCTGGGCCCGCTGTTCGTGAAGTTCGGCCAGGTGCTGTCCACCCGGCGCGACCTGCTGCCGCCCGACATCGCCGACGAGCTCGCGCGGCTGCAGGACCGCGTGCCGCCCTTCCCCTCCGAGATCGCGGTGGAGACCATCGAGCGCGCCTTCCGCAAGCCGCTCGACGAGATCTTCATCCAGTTCGATCGCACGCCGATCGCCAGCGCCTCCATCGCGCAGGTGCACTTTGCCGTGCTGAGCACGCGCAAGGGCGAGCAGCGCGAGGTGGCCGTCAAGGTGCTGCGCCCCGGCATGCTGGCCACCATCGAGAACGACCTGGCGCTCATGCGCATGCTGGCCGGCTGGGTGCAGCGTGCCTCCAACGAGGCCAGGCGGCTCAAGCCGCTGGAGGTGGTGGGCGAGTTCGACAAGTACCTGCACGATGAGCTGGACCTGCTGCGCGAAGCCTCCAGCGCAGCCCAGCTGCGCCGCAACATGGCCGACCTGGACCTGGTGCTGATCCCCGAGATGTTCTGGGACTATTGCGCGCCGGACGTGATCGTCATGGAGCGCATGAACGGCGTACCGATCGGCCAGACCGCGCGCCTGCGCGAGGCCGGTGTGGACATGCACCGGCTGGCGCGCGACGGCGTGACCATCTTCTTCACGCAGGTGTTCCGCGACGGCTTCTTCCACGCCGACATGCACCCCGGCAACATCCAGGTCAGCCTGGAGCCAGCCACCTTCGGGCGCTACATCTCGCTGGACTTCGGCATCGTCGGCACGCTGACGGAGTTCGACAAGGAGTACCTGGCGCAGAACTTCACGGCCTTCTTCCGGCGCGACTACAAGCGCGTGGCCGAGCTGCACATCGAATCGGGCTGGGTGCCTGCCAACACGCGCGTGGACGAGCTGGAGGCCGCCATCCGCGCGGTCTGCGAGCCCTACTTCGACCGCCCGCTCAAGGAAATCTCGCTGGGCATGGTACTGATGCGGCTGTTCCAGACCTCGCGCCGCTTCCATGTGGAGATCCAGCCCCAGCTGGTGCTGCTGCAAAAGACGCTGCTCAACATCGAGGGCCTGGGCCGTGAGCTCGACCCCGACCTGGACCTCTGGGCCACCGCCAAGCCCTTCCTGGAGAAGTGGATGATGCAGCAGATCGGCCCGCAGGCCCTGCTGCGCCAGCTGCGCGACGAGGCCCCGCGCTACGCCAAGCTGCTGCCCGAGATGCCGCGCCTGCTGGTGGACTACCTGCGCCGCGGCGGCGCGTCCGTGCAGCACGAACGCCAGCTGCAGCAGTTGCTGGCCGAGCAGCGCCGCACCAACCGGCTGCTGCAGGCCATCATCTACGGCGGCATCGGTTTCGCCTTGGGTCTGCTGGCCATGCAGCTGTGGGTGCGCGTGCAGCTGTTCTAAACAACGAATGATGGGAGAACTGGGATCGTGCTGCTGACACTGGTGTTCGTCTACCTGCTCGCCACCGTTGGCGTCGGCCTGTGGGCCGCGCGCAGGGTGAAAACCACGGCCGACTTCGCGGTCGCCGGCAAGAACCTGCCGCTGATCATGATCGTGACGACCACGTTCGCGACCTGGTTTGGTTCGGAAACCGTGATGGGCATCCCGGCCAAGTTCGTCCAGGGCGGCTTGAATGGCGTGGTGGAAGACCCGTTCGGCGCCGGCTTCTGCCTGATCCTGGTCGGTGTGTTCTTCGCCGCCAAGCTGTACAAGATGGATCTGCTGACCATCAGCGACTACTACCGCGAGCGCTACGGCCGCGTGGTCGAGGTCGGCTGCTCGCTGATCATCATGCTGAGCTACCTGGGCTGGGTCTCGGCCCAGGTCACGGCGCTGGGCCTGGTGTTCCACCTGCTGTCGGGCGGCGCCATCAGCGTGGCCATGGGCATGGTCATCGGCGTGGTGTCCATCCTGGCCTACACGCTGTTCGGCGGCATGTGGTCGGTGGCCGTGACCGACTTCATCCAGATGATCATCCTGGTGGCCGGGCTGGCCATCCTCGCGGTCTTCGCCGGCCAGATGGCCGGCGGCGCCGACAAGGTGATCGACTTCGCCGTGAGCCGCGACCTGTTCAAGTTCTGGCCCGAGCCCAGCCTGCACGACATGCTGTTCTTCTTCGCCGCGGCCATCACCATGATGCTGGGCTCGATCCCGCAGCAGGACGTGTTCCAGCGCGTGATGTCGGCCAACAGCGTCTCGGCCGCCACCAAGGGCCCGGTGATCGGCGGCACTATGTACATCCTGTTCGCCTTCGTGCCCATGTTCCTGGTGGCCAGCGCGCTGATCATCATGCCCGAGCAGACCCAGGCCCTGCTGGCCGACGACCCGCAGAAGATCCTGCCCACGCTGGTCATGGAGAAGATGCCCTTCGCGATGCAGGTGCTGTTCTTCGGCGCGCTGCTGTCGGCCATCAAGTCCACCGCCTCGGCCACGCTGCTGGCGCCCTCGGTCACCTTCACCGAGAACATCTGGCGCCAGTTCGTGCCGCGCACCAGCGACCGCCAGGAACTGCTGACCATGCGCATCACGGTGTTGGTGTTCAGCGCCTGCGTGCTGGCCTACTCCATCGCGATGGAAGGCACGTCGATCTACGAACTCGTGTCGGGCGCCTACCAGGTGCCCCTGGTCGGCGCCTTCGTGCCGCTGGTGTTCGGCCTGTACTGGAAGCGCGCCAGCACCCAGGGCGCCATTGCGGCCGTGATCGCCGGCATTGGCACCTGGCTGGCGGTCATGTACACGCCCTGGGCCGAGGTGTTCCCGGCGCAGCTGGCCGGCGTGCTCGCGTCCATGGCCGGCATGCTGCTCGGCTCGTTGGCGCCGCAGTGGATCGCCAACCGGCACGCCAGCCACCACCCGCTGGTGCGCAGCACCTGAGGGGCGCAGCAGGCGGGGGCGCAGCCTATAATCGAGGGTTTTTTTGAGCCCTCAGTCCGCCCACGCCATGCCTATCTACGCCTACCGTTGCGAGTCCTGCGGCCATGCCAAGGATGTTCTGCAGAAGATCTCCGACGCACCGCTGACCCAATGCCCGCAGTGCGGCGCCGATGCGTTCCGCAAGCAGGTGACGGCGGCGGGCTTTCAGCTCAAGGGCTCGGGCTGGTACGTGACCGACTTCCGCAACAACGGCAGCGCGCCCGCCAGCGCCCCGGCGGCCAAGCCCGGCGAGAGCGCGCCCGCACCTGCGCCCGCCAGCGACGCGGCGGCCAGCCCCGCGCCAGCACCTGCCCCGGCCGCAGCGCCCGCCGTCAGCCCCGCCCCGCCCACGTCGTCGACCGGCGGCACCTGAGCGCCCACCGATGAACGCCTTGCGCAAATGGCTGGCCACAGGCCTGCTCGTCGTGGTGCCCGCGGTGATCACCGCCTGGGTGCTCGAGTGGGTCATCAGCGCGCTCGACCAGACGCTGCTGATCCTGCCGTCCGCATGGCATCCGGACCGCCTGCTGGGCTTTCACGTGCCCGGCTTCGGCGTGTTGCTGGCGCTGGCGATCCTGCTGTCGGTCGGCGCCGTGGCCAGCAACTTCCTGGGCCGCAAGCTGGTCGACTGGTGGAACAACCTGCTGCACCGCATTCCGATCGTGCGTTCGATCTACTCGGGTGTGAAGCAGGTGTCGGACACGGTGTTCTCCGAGAACGGCAACGCCTTTCGCACCGCGGTGCTGGTGCAGTGGCCGCACGCCGGCATGTGGACCATCGCCTTCGTGACCGGCACGCCGCGCGGCGACACGGCCAACCACCTGCCGCCGCAGGACTACCTGAGCGTCTACGTGCCGACCACGCCGAACCCGACCGGCGGCTACTTCGTGCTGGTCAAGGCCAGCGATTGCGTCGAGTTGCGCATGAGCGTCGATGAGGCGCTCAAGTACATTGTTTCGATGGGTGTGGTGGCGCCGGGGATGCCGCCCAACCCGAATCCGACCTTGCGCTGAGCCTGCGGGGCCGGCGCTTTCTCCTTCACCGGCGCCGGCACAGGCGCCAAGACCTCCGAGCTGGATATGGAATCTCAAATGCGTACCACCTACTGCGGCCTCGTCAGCGAAGCGCTGATGGGCCAGACCGTGACCCTGTGCGGCTGGGTCAACCGTCGCCGCGACCACGGCGGCGTGATCTTCGTGGACCTGCGCGACCGCGAGGGCTATGTGCAGGTGGTGTGCGACCCGGACCGCCCCGAGATGTTCAAGGCCGCCGAAAGCCTGCGCAACGAGTTCTGCATCCAGATCAAGGGCCTGGTGCGCGCCCGGCCGGCTGGCACGACCAACGACACGATCCAGAGCGGCAAGATCGAAATCCTGTGCCAGGAACTGACGGTGTTGAACCCCTCCGTCACGCCGCCGTTCCAGCTCGACGACGAGAACCTCAGCGAGACCACGCGCCTCACGCACCGCGTGCTGGACCTGCGCCGCCCCTACATGCAGAAGAACCTCATGCTGCGCTACCGCGTGGCCATGGAGGTGCGCAAGTTCCTGGACGCCCAGGGCTTCATCGACATCGAGACGCCCATGCTGGGCAAGTCCACGCCCGAAGGCGCGCGCGACTACCTGGTGCCCAGCCGCGTACACGACGGCCACTTCTTCGCGCTGCCCCAGTCGCCCCAGCTGTTCAAGCAATTGCTGATGGTGGCGGGCTACGACCGTTACTACCAGATCACCAAGTGCTTCCGCGACGAGGACCTGCGCGCCGACCGCCAGCCCGAGTTCACGCAGATCGACATCGAGACCTCGTTCCTCACGGAAGAGGACATCCGCGCCATGTTCCAGGACATGATCGTGACGGTGTTCAAGAACACGCTGGGCGTGGACCTGGGCGAGTTCCCGGTCATGACCTACCAGGAAGCGGCGCGCCGCTTCGGCTCGGACAAGCCGGACCTGCGCGTGAAGCTGGAGTTCACCGAACTGACCGACGTGATGGGCGACGTGGACTTCAAGGTCTTCTCGGCCGCGGCCAACGCCAAGGGCGGCCGCGTGGTCGCGCTGCGCGTGCCGGGCGGCGCCAGGGAAGGCAGCGGCCTGTCGCGCGGCGAGATCGACGGCTATACCGAGTTCGTCAAGATCTACGGCGCCAAGGGCCTGGCCTACATCAAGGTCAACGAGCTGGCGAAGGGCCGCGACGGTCTGCAGTCGCCCATCGTGAAGAACATCCACGACAAGGCCCTGCAGGAGGTGCTGACCCGCACCGGCGCGCAGGACGGTGACCTGCTGTTCTTCGGTGCCGACAAGGAGAAGATCGTCAACGACGCGATCGGTGCGCTGCGCATCAAGATCGGCCACAGCGAGTTCGGCAAGAAGAGCGGCCTGTTCGAGAGCCGCTGGGCCCCGCTGTGGGTGGTGGACTTCCCGATGTTCGAGTTCGACGAGGAAGCCCAGCGCTACACCGCCGTGCACCACCCCTTCACGGCCCCCAAGGACGGGCACGAGGACTGGATGGTCAGCGCGCCCGAGAAGTGCATTTCCAAGGGCTACGACATGGTGCTCAACGGCTGGGAAATGGGTGGCGGCTCGGTCCGTATCCACCGCGCCGACGTGCAGCAGAAGGTCTTCGACGCGCTCAAGATCAGCGCCGAGGAGGCCCAGCAGAAGTTCGGCTTCCTGCTGGACGCGCTGCAGTACGGCGCGCCCCCGCACGGCGGCCTGGCCTTCGGCCTGGACCGCATCGTCACGCTGATGACGGGTGCCGAGTCGATCCGCGACGTGATCGCCTTCCCCAAGACGCAACGCGCCCAGGACCTGCTGACCCAGGCTCCCGCCCCTGTCGACGAGAAGCAGCTGCGCGAACTGCACATCCGTCTGCGCAACTCCGCCGCTGCCACCTGAGGCAGCGCCCCGCCAGGGTCAGCGCGGCTGGCCCTGGTGGCGCTGCAGCAGCGGCACGATGAAGTTGGCCGGAATCGCGTAGGTGATGCCGGATGGCTGCGAGAGCGCGCTTTCGCGCGTGCCGCGTACGTAGACCATGTTGATCACGGCGACGACGGCGCCGCTCGCGGGATCGAACACCGGCCCGCCGCTGTTGCCCGGATAGGCGGTGCCGTCGAGCTGGAAGATGTCGAAGCTGCCGTCGCGCGCACTGCGGATGGAGCGTGCCGAGAGGCGCTGGTCATTCGCTGCCGGCAGCACGATGGGCGTGATCGACGACACCATGCCGCGGTGCGTCACCGGCGAGAAGCCCAGTGCGCCACCGATCGGAAAGCCGGTGTAGGCGATGGTCTGGCCCTCCTTCACCGCATCGGAGTCGGCCAGCGCCAAGGCCGGCGCCGGCTCACCGGAGAAGCGCAGCAGGGCCAGGTCACGCAGCCGGTCGATCTCCAGCACGGTGACCGTGCGCATCTGCAGTTCGCGGCCCTGGCGCACCTGCACCACCAGATCGGACCCATCGGAGGGCTCGCCCGACGTGGGCAGCACATGGGCATTGGTGATCGCCAGGTTGCCGTCGCCCACCACGAAACCCGTTCCGCGCAGGTTGAAGCGCGGACTGTTGGTGGCTTTGTAGGTCCCCACGATCAGGATCGAGGGCTTGGTCCTCTCGATCAATTCGACGAACTGCGCCCACGCGGGCGCAGCGGCCAGACACCAGGCTGCGGCCCCGCAGCCCGCGAGCCAGCGGCGGCGCGTGCTGGCCATCAGAGCGTGGCGCGCAGCTTCTCGACCTCGGCCTGACCGGCGAACTTGTCGCCCTGCTTGGCGAGTTCATCCAGCAGTTGGCGCGCCTCGGTCTTCTGCCCGGCCTTGGCGTAGATCTTGGCCATGTTGAGCTTGAACAGCAGGTTGTTGGCCTGCAGGCCCATTGCCTTGGTCTGCAGCTCGATGGCCTTCTTGTAGTCCTGCTTGTCCGCCAGCAGCATCGCCAGCGTGTCGATGAAGGCCGGCTGGTCGGGCGCCAGTTCGTTGGCCTTCTCCGCATACGCGATGGCGTTGTCGCGCTTGAGTTCGGAAGACACCCAGGCCAGGTTGTTGTAGGCCACGGCGTTGCTGGGCTGCGCCTTGATCACGTCCTTGTACAGCTTTTCGGCATCGGCCAGCCGCTTGTCGGACATCGCCGTCTCGGCCAGGAACATGGGCACCACCATGTCCTTGGGCTGGCTCTGGCGCCAGGAATTGGCCTGGCGCTCGGCATCGGCGTTGCGGCCAGTGCTGCGCAGGTTGCTCAGCACGCGCACCATCAGCTCCGGCGCGGGAGCGATCTTGAGCCCGGCCTGGTAGGCCGTCAGCGCATTGGCGGGATCCTTGCCGGCCATCCGCGCGTCGCCTTCCAGCAGGAAGCCGATGGGCTCGGTGGGACGCTGCTTCTGAACCGTGCGCGCGAGCGCGACGGCGTCGGCCATGCGCCCTTGCTCGTTGCGCAAGGCGATGATCCGTCGCTGCGCCTCGATGAGGTTGGGCTGCAGGTCGAGCGCCTTGCGCAGCGTCTGCTCGGCCGCCACCGCGTCCTTGGTCACCATCTGGGCATCGGCCAGGCGCACCAGCGGCACCGTGGACTGGGGCTGCAGCGCCACGACGCGCGCCAGCGTCGTGAGGCCCTGGTTCGTGTCGCCGGCCGCCATCTGGGCGCGGCCCGCCGCATCGAGCATGGCTGCGTTGTCCGGCAGCGCGGCCACGCCGGCCTGGGCCACGGAGACCGCCTGCTTCATGTCCTGCTGCCGCAGCAGGTGGTCCACCAGCATCACACGTGGCGCCACCTCGGTCGGATCCGCCTGCACCGCGCGCGCCAGCAGGTCTCCGATCTGCTTGGTGTGGTCGCCCGGCTGCCGGGCATAGGCCTCGGCCAGCGCCAGCATGGCGCGCGAGTTCTTGGGCTCGCGCGCCAGCAGGTCTTCGAAGCGCTTGCGCGCCTGCTCGGGCTTCTTGTCGGCCAGGTCCAGCACGGCGAGGCCGGCCACGGAAGGGAAGAAGTTGGGGTTGATCGCCAGCGATGCCTCGTAGCTCTTGCGCGCGCCCGCCAGATCGTTCTTGGCCATCAGCACGCCGGCGCGTAGCTGCCCGGTCAGCGGGACGTTAGGGGTCTTCTTCTCCAGCCGGTCGATCGCGGCCAGTGCCTTGTCGAGCTCGTTGCGGCGCACCAGGGTGCTGATCAGCGCCATGTCGGCGGACGTGCCCTGGTCCGTGGCCGCGATGTCCTGCAGTTGCTCCAGGCCGGCTTCCAGCTTGCCGCTGGCCATCTGCGTCATGGCCAGCGCCGTGCGTTTGCGGCCGTCGCTCGGATCGAGCTTGCTGGCCCGCGCGAAATACTCCTCGGCCTTGCGGGCGTCGCCGCTCATCAGCTGGATTTCGCCCGCCAGCGACAGCAGCGTTGCATCGTTGGTGCTGTCATTGACCACGGGCGCCAGCGTGGCCTGCGCCTTGGCGGCCTGGCCGGAGCGCAGGTAGGTCATGGCCAGCCAGCGGCGCGCCATCTCCAGGGAGCCATCGCCTTGCACGGCCTTGGCGAGGTACTCCTCGGCCGTGACCAGCGCATTGCGTTGCAGGTCGATGCCGCCGGCGAGTTCCAGCGCCCGGGCATTGGTGGGGACAACCCGCAGCAGATCCTGCGCCAGCTGCCGGGCCTTGGGAAAGTCCTTCTTCGCATAGGCCAGCTGCGCATCCAGGTAGATGGCCTCGGGATGCTTGGGCGCCAGCTTGCGCAGGGCGGCCATCTCCTTCTCGGCGTCGTCCAGCTTGGCCTGCCGGGTCAGCATGCCCACCAGACCAAAATAGCCACGCACATCGCCGGGCTGGGCTTCGATGGACTTGCGGTAGGACGCCGCAGCCTCGTCAGGCACCCGCAGCACATACTGCTGGATGTCACCCTTGATGCGCCAGGCATCCGCGTTCTTGGCGTTGCGCTGCAACACACCGTCCAGCACCGCGATCGCCCCCTCCGTGTCGCGTGCGGCCAGCTTGCTGCGGGCCTGCAACAGCAGCGCGCCCTGATTCTGCGGATCGGCGGCCAGCGCCTTCTCCAGTGCCTGCGCGGACGCGGCCTGGTTGCGCTCGGCCGAATAGGCGCTCGCCAGCGCGGTCTGCAGCTCCGAGATGGCGTCGGGAGACGAGAGCTGCGTATTGGCGAAATCCTCGATCACCTTCTTGTTCTTGCCCTGCATCAGCAGCGCCTGCGCCAGCTTGGGCAGGACCTGGTCGGGCGGTTGCTTGAGATCGCGCGCCTTGCTCAGCTCGATTTCCGCGGCCGACGCATCACCACTGGCCAGCAGCGCCAGACCGAGCAGGCGGCGGGCCTCACCCGAATCGGGCTGCTTCTGCAGCACGTTCTTGATCTGGATGGTGGCCGCCTTGTAGTCGTTCTTGGCCATGTAGTCCTTGGCGGAGGACAGCAAGGCCTCGGGACTGTCGCCGCAGCCCGCAAGCAGCAGGGCCGCTGCAACGGCGATCGTGGCGAAGGAGGTTTTGTGGTGCGGCATGGGACGGCTCTCTGAGGTGTCTTGACGGGGGCGGCAGGCTTACTTCAAGCCCAGGCGGTGCATGAGGTCGTACAGCGTGGGCCGGCTGACACCCAGGAGCTCCGCGGCCTTGACGATGTTGCCGTTGACTCGGCCCAGCGCCGCGATGATGGCGGTGCGCTCGGCGGCATCGCGCACGGCGCGCAGGTCCAGCGCAGGATCCAGGCCATCCGGCGCATCTGGTGCGGCCAAGCCGATGTCCTCGCGCACGATCTGGTTGCCATCGGCCATGATGACGGCGCGCTTGATGCAATTTTCGAGTTCGCGGATGTTGCCGGGCCAGGCATGTGCCTCGATGGCCCGGATGGCCTCCTCGCCAAGGCTCACCGTGCCGCGGTTCTGCTCCTGCGCGAAGCGGCGCACGAAGGCATGGGCCAGCAGCGCGGCGTCGCCGACACGGGCGCGCAGCGGCGGTATGTTGACCACGATCTCCGCGAGCCGGTAGTACAGATCTTCGCGAAAGCGGCTTTCCTTGCTCAGCGCCTTGAGGTCCTGGTGGGTGGCGCAGACGATGCGCACATCGACAGGAATCTCCTGGCGTCCACCCACGCGCTCGATCGTCCTCTCCTGCAGGAAGCGCAGCAGCTTGGCCTGCAGGCTGAACGGCAGGTCGCCGATCTCGTCGAGCATCAACGTGCCGCCATTGGCGGTCTCGATCTTGCCGACCGTGGTCTTGGCCGCTCCGGTGAAGGCGCCCTTCTCGTAGCCGAAAAGTTCGCTTTCGAGCAGGTTCTCGGGAATCGCGGCGCAATTGATGGCGACGAACTTGCCGTTGCGACGGGGCGACGCCTGGTGCACGCCCCTGGCCAGGACCTCCTTGCCGGTGCCGCTCTCACCGAGCAGCATGACGGTCGCCGTGCTGTTGGCCACCTTCTCGATGGTACGGCAGATGCGCAGCATCTCCGGGTCGCGCGTGATCAGGCCACCGAGCGCATCGGGCTGCTGCATGGAGCGCAGCCGGCGGTTCTCCTTCTGCAGCTCGAACAGGCGAAAAGCCCGATCCACCGTCAGGTTCAGCACGTCCGGATCGAACGGCTTGGGCATGAAGTCGTAGGCGCCCATGGCCACGGCGCGCAAGGCATTGGCCTGGTCGTTCTGACCCGTCAGGACGATGACCTTGGTGTCGGGCTCGACAGCCAGGATCTGCTCGAGCAGCTTGAAGCCCTCGCTGACCGAGTCCGCGTCCGGCGGTAGCCCCAGGTCCATGGTGACGACCGCCGGCGTGTGGCGGCGCATCTGCACCAGCGCGGATTCACGGTCCAGCGCCGTCACCGACTCGAAGCGGTCCAGCGACCACTTGATCTGTTTTTGCAGCGCCGGGTCGTCTTCGACGATCAACAGCGCGCGCATTTTTTCCGAGCTCATGCGTTCTCCAAGGGCTGCAGGACGGATGTCGAATGGGCGTCGAACAGCGGCAACAGCATCTTGATCACCGTTCCGCGGCCAAGTTCGCTGTGCACCCGGATTTTCCCGCCCAACTCCTGCACATATTGATAACTCTCGTAGGCGCCGATGCCCATGCCCGCCTGCTTCGTGGTCTGGAAGGGCTTGAAGAGGCGCTCGCGAACGAACTCCTCGGACATGCCGCGCCCGGTATCCCCGACCTCGACCAGCGCCATCCCGGCCTCACGGCCAAGCCGAAGCCAGACGCGGCCCGGGGGGTCCGTGGCATCGAAGGCGTTCTGAACCATGTGGCCGATGATGCGTTCCAGCCGCTCATCCTGGCCCCGCGCCACCGGCTCGTCGTCCAGGTCAAGCTCCAGTTGCCGGCCGCGGCCATCGGCCACGCGGGCAATGCGCTGGGCAATGCCGGCCAGGGCGACGCCGTGCACGGTACCGGTCGGCTTGGCACCCTCGCGCAATTGAAGCATCAGCTGTCGCATCTTGTCCAAGGAATTTTCAACAGTCATGAGCATGTCCTGCTGAAACTCCGGGTTGCCCTGCAAGCGCTTGGCGTTCTTCATCATCAAAGACAGCTGGGTCACGATGTTCTTGAGGTCGTGCACCACGAAGGCCGACATCTTGTTGAAGGCATCGAACTTGCGCACTTCCAGCAAGGCTTCGGTGGCCTGCATCTGGGCCAGGAAGCTGGCGGCCTGCCGGCCTGCCGTCTTCAGCAGGTCATTGACTTCCCAGTTGACGTCCACATCGGCACGCGCGCTGGCCAGCACGACAAAGCCCGTCAGTTCCTCGCCCACGGTCAGCGGCACGATGAGCCAGGCCTGCCGCACCTCGTGCAGCCAGACCGGCAGCGCCAGATCGCCATAGCGCTGCGGGAACGAGCGGTACTCCTGCAGGTTGATGACCCAGCCGCTTTGCAGCAGGAAGCGGCAGAACGCGGAGTCAGCCTCCTCCTTGTCCTTGGACGCAGGCATGTTCCAGGTTGACGCGCAGCGCAGCGAGTCTTCGCCCGGACTGCGCAGCCACAGCAAGCCGGCTGGACTTTCCAGCATGTCGGCCAGCCCGCGGATCACGCGCTGGCCCACAGCCAGCGGCGAGCGGTCGTTCGACAGGGTTTGCGTGAAGCGCAGCCACTCCTCACGGTAGTCGTAGCGGTAGCGAAAGAAGTGCTTGCCCAGCGTGACGCGCAGACGCGAGCGCACGGTGCCCGACATCAGCAGCACCATCATGCCCACCGAAGCCACGGACACGAGCGCCAATTGCAGCGCCCGGCCCCAGTCGCCGCCGAAGTAGCGCACGTAGTAGCCGACGGCGGAGATGAAGATCAGGTAGGCACCGGCCAACACCAGCGTGGCCGAATGGAAGATGGCCGTGCGCGAGACGCGCACCTTGCCGACCCAATCGCTGCGCCCGCTCATCGACAACCACATGAGTGGCACCAACAACGCGTGCAACAGGCCACGTACGCTCATCGCGTCCAGGTCCGGCCGGTTGAACAAAACTGCCTGAGAGAACACGTACAGGTCGAACAGGAAGGTGCCTGCCAGACCCAGGCACAGGGGCTTGAGGCTCCAGCGCACGTCATCGGCCAGGTTGCGATACACCTGCTCCAGCAAGAACAGCGCGAAGACCGGCAGAGCCATCGCGTTCAGCAACTGCCATTGGCCCACCGCGGCCGCTGCGTTGCTGTCCAGCAGATTGCTCACCCGCACCACCACCGTGCCGCCGATCAACAGCGCCGCGACCACGCCTGCCCAGCCGAAGCGTTGGACCAGCCAACCAGGGCGCTCGGGCCGCCACAGCAGCAGCAGGAACCCGATCCAGCATGCGTAGCGCAGGCAATCGGCAAGCAGGCTGAGGTCGACCAGCCAGGAGGACGCGCTCAGCAAGGCAGCCAGCACAAGAAAGGCCCACACCGTCGAGGCGATGACCGCCCCGAACAGCAGTCCAGGAGAAACCTCGCGCGCCGACCACAGGGCGCGCTGCCGTGCCAGCGCCACGGCGAATGCGGTGAAGGCCAGCCCGGTGAAGGCATACCCCCAGACGCTCAGCAGGATGTTGGGACTGTCCATGCGCCTCCCTACTCCGGGCGCGGGCAGTTCTGCGCCACACCAGGCGCCGGCATGCTCAGCGCGCGCCCTTGGCCATCAACACCACCCCGACGGTCTCGAACAGGATCACGAGATCCAGGAACAAGGAGTGGTTTTTGACATAGTACAGGTCGTACTGCAGCTTCTCCGCCGAGTCTTCCAGCGAGGCGCCGTAGTGGTAGCGCACCTGGGCCCAGCCGGTCACGCCCGGCTTGACGCTCTGGCGCACGGCATAGTAGGGAATCTCGCGGGTCAATTGGTCGACGAAGAACGGCCGTTCGGGGCGGGGCCCCACCAGGCTCATGTCGCCATTCAGGACGGAGAACAGCTGCGGCAACTCGTCGATGCGCACCTTGCGGATGAAGCCCCCCACGCGCGTCACGCGGCTGTCCTTCGCGGCGGCGAACTGCGGCCCATCCTTTTCCGCGTCGGTGCGCATGCTGCGGAACTTGACGACGTTGAACAGCCGGCCGTTGAAACCGACGCGCTCCTGGCGGTAGAACACCGGGCCGCGGCTTTCCAGCTTGATGATGAGCGCAGTGACCAGCATCACGGGCGCAGTGATGCCGATCAAGAGCAGCGCGCAGGCGATGTCGAAGATGCGCTTGACCACCGTGCGCAGCCCGCCCTGGCTGAAACCATCGCCAAAGACCAACCAGCCGGCCGACACCGAATCGAGCCGGATCTGGCCCTTGGTCTTCTCGAAATGCGTGGCCATGTCGGTCACCCGCACGCCGTGCAGCTTGCAGTCCAGCAGTTCGCGCAAGGGCATGCTGCCGCCACGGCGTTCGACCAGCGCCACGACGATCTCGTCGACCTCGAGCTCCAGCGCCGTGTCGGTCAGCGACTTGTTCTTGGAGAGGATGCCCCAGGCCGAGACCTCGGCCTCGGATTCGTTGGGACTGGCGTAGTAACCCACCACGTCGACATGCGGGTCGTCCTTCTTGAGCGCCCGGCCCACCAACGCGGCACGGGGACCGGTACCGAACACCAGCACGCGGTGCCGCAGAGCAGACTGCGCGCCGGAATGGGCTGCATCGACGCGGTGCGCCAGCACCACCAGCAGGCCGACCATGGCGGCCAGGGCCAGCGACTGGCGCCCCTCGATGCCCAAGGGCACCGAGCCGAAAACAGCATAGGTCACGGGCACCGCCAGCAGCAGCGCCAGCGCCGCGCGCGCGCGCGATTGGTTCAGCGAACGACCGTGTACACGCTGGTAAAAACCCATGCTGCCATTGATGACCAGCATGCCAGTGGCAAGTAGCGCGGTGTAGCCCAGCACCGGCACCATGGTTGGCCACTCCGCGCGGCGCCACAGCAATTCGGCGAACACCGCGGCCAGGATCAGCACGAAATCGAGAACCACCTGCAACACCGTACGCCGATGCAGGTAGTGGTTGAACAACTTGATCATGCGCCGCGACCCTCGGCCCAAGCGCCAGATGCAATCAGGGAGCAGCCCCCCTTTGTGTTGTTACGTCGAAGTCGAATCATCCGATGCCGTTCCCGGTAAAAGACAGAGCCCGCCAACCGCAACTGTACGTGCCAACAGATGCAGGGCAGCCCCGATCCAGCCACGGGCGCCACGATCGCTCCTCCATTTGAGCGAAATCTGCGCAAAAACCCACAAATCTCCGGACGATTGTAGAAGGCCTGCATGGCATCACACGCGGCCTGCCTCGTCCGCGTCGGCCTAGCGCGACGCTTTGTGCGGACGCCTCTTGGCGTCGAAGGGCACGAACACCTTGCCGCCGCCAGCAGGGCGCGCGCCGCCTGCGCGGGCGCCGTCAGCACGCGGCGCAGGCCGCGCCTGGCTGCCGAAACCGCCGTGGTCACCGCCTTGCCAGGCGCCGAACCCGGCGCGGTCGTGTTGACCGCCGCGTGGCCCGCCAAAACCCCGGTTGCGCGGCTCGCCGCCACGCGGAGCACCGCGGCCAAAGGCCGGCTTGCGCGGCTCGGGCAAGCGCTCGCGCGGTTCCATGCCGGGAATGACCTCGGCATTGAACGGCTGGCGCGTGAAGTGCTCGATGTCCTGGATGCGGCGGCGGTCGCGGAACTCGGCAAAGGTCACGGCCAGGCCGTCACGCCCTGCGCGGCCGGTGCGGCCGATGCGGTGCGTGTAGTCCTCTGCCTTCATCGGCAGACCGAAATTGAACACGTGCGTGATGGCGGGCACGTCGATGCCGCGTGCCGCCACATCGGTGGCCACCAGGATCTGCACCTGGCCCTGGCGCAATGCCATCAGGCGGCGGTTGCGCAGTCCCTGGCTCAGAGCGCCATGCAATGCCACGGCCGAAAAGCCGGCCTGCTGCAGATCGTTGGCCAAGCCGTCGCACTCGATCTGAGTGCTGGCGAACACGATGGCTTGCTCGATGCTGGCGTCGCGCAGCCAGTGGTCCAGCAGCGCGCGCTTGTGCTGCGCGTTGTCGGCCCAGAACAGCACCTGACGGATGTTCTGATGCTTCTCATGCGGCGTGGCGATCTGGATGCGCTTGGGCTCGCGCATCACGCGCAGGGCCAGTTGCTGGATGCGCGGCGCGAAGGTGGCGCTGAACATCATGGTCTGCTGGCGCTGGGCTGTCAGGCCATGGATGTCGGCCAGATCGTCGGCGAAGCCCAGGTCGAGCATGCGGTCGGCTTCATCGACGACCAGGAAGCGCACCTTGTCCAGCTTCAGTTGCATGGAGCGCTGCAAATCCAGCAGGCGGCCTGGCGTGGCCACGACCAGGTTGGCGTTCTGCAGCTTGGCGAGTTGCAGCGCGTAGGGCATGCCACCCACGACGTTGGCGACGCGCAGACCGCGGCAATGCTTGACCAGCTCGATCGCGTCATGTGCGACCTGCTGCGCCAGTTCGCGCGTGGGGCACAGCACCAGTGCACCCGGCTCGGCCGGCTTGAAGTGGCGCGGATTGGTCGGATCCTTGCGGCGCGCCTTCTTCGGAGCGGGTTCGCCACGCGCAATGGCTTCGGCCGCCAGGCGTTCGCGCTCGGCACGCTCGGCGGCCTCGTTGGCTTCCTGCTGGCGGATCAGCGTGTGCAGCACGGGCAGCAGGAAGGCTGCCGTCTTGCCACTGCCGGTCTGGCTGGAGACCATCAGGTCGTTGAAGCCTGAGATATCGCCCATGGCCATGGGCACGGCCTGCTGTTGCACGGCCGTGGGCTGGGTGAAGCCCAGGTCGGCGACGGCGCGCAGCAGCGGCTCTGCCAGGCCCAGGGCGGCAAAGGCCGAGACATCGGCAGGCGCAGCCTCGCCAACGGGGGAAACAGCGCTGTCGACGAAAGCGTTGTCGTGGGCGGCCATGGGCAAAGCTGCCCGGTCTTCAAAAGAGTCGGTCATGGATTTCTCACACGTGCAATGCCCCGCGCTGCTTGGCGGTGCAAAGCTCGTCATCGGTGGAACAAACATCCACCTTCAAACGAAACAACGCTGCGCGTTGGCGGCCCATTGCGGATTCGAGAATCCAGAGCCAAGAGTGTGAGGGGAGATGCAAAGGAACGAAGAAGTCGCACGACTTCTCCGCAGCCCGCCATTATGACATGCGTCGTCAATCCATGCGCAAAAAGTGCGTGCGGTAATGCACCAATTCGTCGATGGACTCGTGCACGTCGGCCAGCGCCGTGTGCTTTTGCGCCTTCTTGAAGCTGCTGTAGACCGCTGGCTTCCAGCGCTTGGCCAGCTCCTTGAGCGTGCTCACATCCAGGTTGCGGTAGTGGAAGAACGCTTCCAGCTTGGGCATGTACTTGACCAGGAAGCGCCGGTCCTGCCCGATGCTGTTGCCACACATGGGCACCACGTTCTTCGGCACGTAGCGCGCGAGGAAAGCCAGCAGTTCCGCCTCGGCCTGGGCTTCGGTCACGGTGGATGCCCGCACCTTGTCGATCAGGCCGCTGCGGCCGTGCGTGCCCTTGTTCCAGGCATCCATCTTGTCCAACTGCTCATCCGACTGGTGGATCACCAACACCGGACCTTCCACGCGCGGCTGCAGATCCGGGCCCGTCACCACCACGGCGATCTCGATCAGGCGCTCGACCTCGGGATCCAGACCGGTCATCTCGCAGTCCAGCCAGACCAGGTTCTTGTCGGATTTTCCCAGCGGGACGGGGGTGGAAATGGTGTTCGTCGGGTCCATGCGGTCATTCTCGCCGATGGCCTACACTGGCGGGCTATGCCCCCCGATCTGTCCGCTGCGGACCTTTTCACCGCGGCATTCGCCGTGGCCCTCGTGCTTGGCCTGCTGGTCAAGTTCTGGCTGGCCAGCCGTCAGATCCGCCATGTGGCGCGGCACCGCGACGCAGTGCCCGCCGCGTTCGCCGGCACCATCACGCCCGAGGCGCACCGCAAGGCCGCCGACTACACCATCGCCAAGGCCCGCTTCGGCCTGCTGGAGATGGCATTCGGCGCGGCCGTGCTGCTGGGCTGGACCTTGCTGGGCGGCCTGAACCTGCTGAACGAGCTGCTGCTGCGCGCGCTGGGCCCCGGCATGCTGCAGCAGCTGGCGCTACTGGCCGCCTTCGCGCTGATCGGCGGCCTGCTGGAGCTGCCGTTCTCGCTGCACCAAACCTTCGGCATCGAGCAACGCTTCGGCTTCAACAAGATGACAGGCCGGCTCTGGCTGGCCGACCTGCTCAAGTCGACGCTGGTCGGCGCGCTGATCGGCCTGCCGATTGCAGCGCTGATCCTGTGGCTCATGGACACGGCCGGCCAGCACTGGTGGCTGTGGGCCTGGGCGGCCTGGATGGGCTTCAACCTCGTGCTGCTGATGGTCTACCCGACCTTCATCGCGCCGCTCTTCAACCAATTCAAGCCGCTCGAGGACGAGAGCCTCAAGGCCAGCGTCACCGCGCTCATGCAGCGCTGCGGCTTTGCAGCCAAGGGCTTGTACGTGATGGACGGCAGCCGCCGAAGCGCGCACGGGAACGCCTACTTCACGGGGTTCGGCGCGGCCAAGCGCGTGGTCTTCTACGACACGCTGCTGGCCCGGCTGTCGCAGCGCCAGGTCGATGCCGTGCTCGCGCACGAACTCGGCCACTTCAAGCACAGGCACATCGTGCAGCGCATCGGCGCGATGTTCGCACTGAGCCTGGCCGGCTTCGCGCTGCTGGGCTGGCTGTCCAGCCAGACCTGGTTCTACACCGGCCTGGGCGTGCATCCCTTCTTGGCCCTGCTGCCCGACGGCAGCCCCCCCCCCAACGATGCGCTGGCGCTGCTGCTGTTCATGCTGGCCATGCCGGTGTTCAGCTTCTTCGTGGCGCCGCTGTCGGCCCAGCTGTCGCGCCACCATGAGTTCCAGGCCGACGCCTTCGCCGTGGCACAGACCAGCGGCGCCGACCTGTCGGCCGCGCTGCTCAAGCTGTACGAAGACAACGCCAGCACGCTGACGCCCGACCCCGTGTTCGTGAAGTTCTACTACTCCCACCCACCAGCCTCGGAACGGCTGGCCCGACTGCAGCCCGCCGCCTGAGGAGCACCACATGAACACCTTGCCAAAGAAGGACTGGGCCACGACGCCGCGCCGCGCGCTCAAGCCCACGGACGTCGTGACCCGGCTGGCCCAACTCCAAGGCTGGACGCTGCGCGGCGACGGCGAGAACGTGGCGATCGAGAAGACCTACCGCTTCGCCAACTACCACGAGACCATGGCCTTCGTGAACGCCGTGGCTTTCGTCGCCCACGTACAGGACCACCACCCCGAATTGCTGGTGCGCTACGACCATTGCGTGGTGGCACTGAACACGCATGACGTGCACGGCATTTCCGAAACCGATTTCGACTGCGCGACGCGCTTCGATGCACTGCTGCAAGGCTGAAGCTTGAGCGCACTGCCCACCGGTCTGGTCGTCGCCGCACATGGCCGGCACTGCCTGGTCGAGGCCGACGACGGCAGCCGGCGCATCTGCCATCCGCGCGGCAAGAAGAGCCAGGCCGTGGTCGGCGACCGTGTGCGCTGGCTGGCGCCGCCACCCGGCCAGGGCGAGGAAGGCAGCATCGAGGCCGTCGAGCCACGCCGCAACCTGTTGTACCGGCAGGACGAGATCCGCACCAAGTCCTTCGCGGCCAACATCGACCAGGTGCTGGTGCTGATCGCAGCCGAACCCGAGCCCTCGGAACACCAGCTCGCGCGCGTGCTGATCGCGGCCGAGGCCGAGCACATCACGCCGCTGGTCGTTCTCAACAAGCGCGACCTGCCCGAACCCTTCGCGCGCGCCTGGCAGCGTCTGGCGCCCTACCGTGCCATAGGCTACGCCGTGCACACGGCCAGCCTGCGCGCCGAGGGAGCCGCTGAACTCGCGCCGCTGCTGCAGGGCAAGGCCACGCTGGTGCTGGGGCCCTCGGGCGCTGGCAAGAGCACGCTGATCAACCAGCTCGTGCCTGGCGCCGCCGTGCTGACGCAGGAGATCTCGTATGCGCTCAAATCGGGCAAGCACACCACGACCAGCACCACCTGGTACTGGACCGACGCGACGCGCAGCACGGCCGTGATCGACTCGCCGGGCTTCCAGGAGTTCGGCCTGCACCAGATCGCGCCGCGCCAGCTCGCCACGCTGATGCCCGACATCGCCGCGCATGCGGACCAGTGCCGCTTCTACAACTGCACGCATCTGCACGAACCCGGCTGCGCCGTGCTGGCCGCCGTGGGCGAGGACGGCCCCATCGCGCCGCGCCGCCATGCCATCTACGCCGACCTGTTCGACGAGTTGAGCCAGCCACCGCGCTACTAGCACCAATACTCCCCTGGGGTATAGTGCGCCACCATGCCGCACTCACCCGCCGCGAAGAAGAAGGCCCTGCTGCGCGTGCGCCGCATCCGTGGCCAGGCCGATGCACTCGAGCGCGCGCTCGAAGCGGGCGCCGACTGCGGCCCCGTGCTGCAGCAGCTGGCCGCCATCCGCGGCGCTGTCAACGGCCTCATGGCCGAGGTGCTGGAATCGCACATCCGCGAAGAGTTCGGCACGCCCGACGCGGGCGACGACCGCCATGCCCAGCGCGTGCAGGACATGACCACCCTGGTCCGCACCTACCTCCGCTAACCCCCTTCCTGGAGAACCATCATGAAATCCCGCGCCGCCGTCGCCTTCAAGGCCGGAGAACCGCTGCAGATCGTCGAGATCGACGTCGCCCCGCCGAAAAAGGGCGAGGTGCTGGTCAGGATCACCCACACCGGCGTCTGCCACACCGACGCGTTCACACTGTCGGGCGACGATCCTGAAGGCCTGTTCCCCGCCGTGCTGGGCCACGAAGGCACGGGCATCGTGGTCGAAGTCGGCGAAGGCGTCACCAGCGTGCAGCCCGGCGACCACGTGATCCCGCTGTACACGGCCGAATGCGGCGAATGCCTGTTCTGCAAGAGCGGCAAGACCAACCTGTGCGTGTCCGTGCGCGCAACGCAGGGCAAGGGCGTGATGCCCGACGGGACTACGCGTTTCTCGTACAACGGCGAGCCGCTCTACCACTACATGGGCTGCTCTACCTTCAGCGAGTACACCGTCGTTGCCGAGGTCTCGCTGGCCAAGATCAATCCGCAAGCCAACCCCGAGCAGGTCTGCCTGCTGGGATGCGGTGTGACGACCGGCCTGGGCGCGGTCTGGAACACGGCCAAGGTGCAGGAGGGCGATACGGTCGCCGTGTTCGGCCTGGGTGGCATCGGCCTGGCCGTGGTGCAAGGCGCGAAGAAGGCCAAGGCCGGCCGCATCATCGCCATCGACACCAATCCCTCCAAGTTCGACCTGGCCAGGACCTTCGGCGCGACCGACTGCGTGAACCCCAAGGATTTCGACAAGCCCATCCAGCAGGTCATCGTCGAGATGACCGGCTGGGGCGTGGACCACTCCTTCGAGTGCATCGGCAACACCCACGTGATGCGCGCGGCACTCGAATGCGCGCACCGCGGCTGGGGCCAGTCGGTCATCATCGGCGTGGCCGGCGCGGGCCAGGAGATCTCCACGCGGCCGTTCCAGCTGGTCACGGGCCGCAAGTGGCTGGGCACGGCCTTCGGCGGCGTCAAAGGCCGCAGCCAATTGCCGGGCATGGTCGAGGACGCGATGAAGGGTGAGATCCAGTTGGCGCCCTTCGTCACGCACACCATGCCGCTCACCGGCATCAACGAAGCCTTCGACCTCATGCACGAAGGCAAGTCGATCCGCTCGGTGGTGCACTACTGATGGAGCGCGTCGAGAGCCATGCCAGCTTCGGCGGCCGACAGGAGGTCTGGAGGCATGCCTCCACCAGCACCGGCACCGAGATGCGCTTTGGCATCTACCTGCCCGCGCAGGCCCTGGCCGGCGAGAAATGCCCGGTGCTGTACTGGCTCTCGGGCCTGACCTGCACCGAACAGAACTTCATCACCAAGGCCGGCGCGCAGGAGCATGCCGCACGGCACGGCCTCATCGTCGTCGCGCCCGACACCAGCCCGCGCGGCGAGGCCGTGGCCAATGACCCGGCCTACGATCTCGGCCAGGGCGCGGGCTTCTACGTCAACGCCACGCAGGCGCCCTGGGCACCGCACTTCCGCATGCAGGACTATGTGGCGCAGGAACTGCCGGCGCTGGTCGAGCAGCATTTCCCGGCCAGCGCGGCGCGCAGCATCTCCGGCCATTCCATGGGCGGCCACGGCGCGCTGGTCACGGCGCTGCGCCACCCTGGCCGCTACAGAAGCGTGTCGGCCTTCTCACCCATCGTCGCACCATCGCAGGTGCCCTGGGGCCAGAAGGCGCTCACGGCCTACCTGGGCGCGGACCGCGCCAGCTGGGCCGCCTGGGATGCGGTCGAACTGGTCAAGGGCGCCAGCGAACGGCTGCCGTTGCTCATCGACCAGGGCGATGCCGACGAGTTCCTGGCCGGCCAGCTGCAACCCCACTTACTGCAGGCCGCCTGCCATGCGGCCGGTCACCCGCTCACGCTGCGGCTGCAGCCAGGCTACGACCACAGCTACTACTTCATCGCGAGCTTTTTGGGCGAGCACTTCGCCCACCACGCGCAGGCGCTGCGCGGCTGAACCTTCAACCCTGCAGGCAGGCTGCCAACGCCTGCAGCAGCTGCTCGCACTGCCCCGGCGTGCCCACGCTGATGCGCAGGTACTGGTCGATGCGCGGCTGCGCGAAATGCCGCACCAGCACCTTGCGCGCCCGCAGCGCCGCCGCCAGCTGCGCGGCGTCGTGCGCGGGATGGCGCGCGAACACGAAGTTGGCGTGCGAGGGCAGCACCGCAAAGCCCAGGTCTTCGAGCTGCAGCAACAGGCCTTCACGGCAATGCACCACTGCATCGCGCTGGCGCTCGAAATACGCCTGGTCCTCGAAGGCCGCGATGGCCCCGGCCTGCGCCAATCGGTCCAGCGGGTAGGCGTTGAAGCTGTTCTTCACGCGCGTGAGCGCATCGATCAACGGCGCCTGGCCGATGGCCCACCCCACGCGCAGGCCGGCCAGCGCGCGCGACTTGGACAGCGTCTGCACCACGAGCACGTTCGGATGGCGCGCCACCAGCGCGGTGGCGGATTCCGCGCCGAAGTCCACGTAGGCCTCGTCGACCAGCAGCACACGCTGCGGATGGACCTGCGCCAGCCGTTGCAGTGCGTGGAGCGGCAGAGCGATGCCGGTGGGCGCGTTCGGATTGGCGATGACCATGCCGGCCACCGCCTCGCCGCGCGTGGCCTCGAAGGCGGCCTGCTCCACACGCAGGCTTTCGTCCAGCGGCACCTGGCGCACGGCCACGTCCAGCCAGCGGCAGACCGAATGGTAGAAGCTGTAGCTCACGTCGGGCAGCAGTAGCGGCTGGCCGGCGTGGCGGAAGAAGGCGTCGAAGGCCAGCGCCAGCACTTCGTCCGAGCCGTTGCCCACGAACACCTGCTCGGGCGCCACGCCGTGGTGGCACGCGATCACGCCGCGCAACGCGCGCGACTCGGGGTCGGGATACAGCTGCAACCCCGCGCGTGCCGCGCCTTCGATCGCGGCAATGACGCGCGGCGACGGGGGATACGGGTTCTCGTTGGTGTTGAGCTTGACCAAGCCGTCGATGGCCGGCTGCTCGCCTGGCGTGTACGGTGCCAGCGCAGCCAGGTGCGGGCTCGCGAAGCTCATCCCAGCAGGCGCGCCAGAGTCAGCAGCGCCAGCAAGCCCAGCAACAGCACGACGGTGCGCCACACCAGGCCGACGACGCTGCGCAGGTGCGCCAGCTCCGGTTCGCGGCCGGGCGTGGATGCCGAGTCCTGCGGCGGCTGCAGGCCCGCCTCGAATGGCTGCAGCGCGCTGGAAACCGGTTTGGCCTTGAGCGCCTCGCCGCCCAGTCGCACATTCACCGCACCGGAGGTGGCGGCCAGGATCACGCCGTCGTTGTCGTTGGGGAACTGCTGGGCGTGGTGGCGCCAGCTGTCGATGGCGTCCTCGAAGCTGCCGACGATGGCAAAGCCCAGCGCCGTGGCGCGCGCGGGCAGCCAGTCGACCACGGTCCAGGCAGCGCCCGCCACCTGCTGCAAGGCGGCACTGGCCGGCTGGTTGTGCGGGCTCGCGCGGTAACGCCAGTAGCGCGAGACGAACTCCGCCATCCGGTAGAACACCGCGCCGGCCGGCCCCAGGCCAAGCGCCGCCAGCACCGCGAACCAGGCCAGCACGCCGAACACGTGGCGGTGCGCCGCCAGCACCGAATATTCGATCACGTGGCGCACGATCTCGCGGCGGGGCAACTCGCTTGCATCCACACGTTGCCAGGCCGCGAGGTGCTCGCGCGCCTGCAGCTCGTCGCCGGCCTCCAGCGCATTGCGGATCTCGGTGAAGTGGTGGCTGAACTGCCGAAAACCCAGCGTGCCGTACAGCACCACCACGTTCCACAGCACAGCCGCGGGCCAGCCGATCCAGTGCGCCAGCATCCAGTACACGCCGAGCGACACCAAGGTGGGCAGCAGCACCGCCAGGGCCCAACTGGTCCAGCCGTGCAGGGACTTGCCCGCATCGAAGTTGTCGCTGCTCCAGCGCACCCAGGCGCGCAACCAACCGTGGATGGCATTGTCGCGGGCCAACGGCCGCACCTGCTCGAGCAGCAGCGCACAGAAGATGGCGAAGAAGCTCATGGGGCGGCCATCATAGGCGACCGGCGCACGGGCTCAGGCCGACAGGAAGCGGTACAGGTTGCGCAGCATGCCGGCCGTCGCGCCCCAGATGAAACGTTCGGTCTCACCGTCGCGAAACGGCATCGAGAACCACTCGCGCCGCGCGCCCTGCCACTCCAGCAAGTGGCGGTGGTGGTTGGCCGGATCCATCAGGAAAGCCAACGGAACTTCGAAGGCTGCCGCCACTTCGCCGGCATTCAACGCCAGGGCAAAGCCTGGGCGCACCAGAGCCACAACGGGCGTCACCACGAAGGCCGTGCCCGTCACGTAGTTCGAGAGCGCGCCAACGATCTCCACATGGGCACGGTCCAGTCCGACCTCTTCTTCGGCCTCGCGCAATGCGGCCGCGTCGGCATCGGCGTCGGTGGCATCGATGCGCCCGCCGGGAAAGGCAATCTGCCCGGAATGATTGGCCAGCTGCAGCGAACGCTCGGTCAAGAGCAGCGTCGGCCCGGCCTCGCGCAACACCACCGGCACCAGCACGGCGGCGCGGGCCGGCACGCGGTCGGTGAAGCGCGGCTCGGCGCGCACCTCGGGCTCCCAGACCGGCGGCGAACGGAAGCGCTCGCGCAAGGCCTCGGCGGTCAGCCGCGCCCGCGGCACCGCGGGCAGGTGCAGATCCGTGCCCAACGAAGGGGCGTGGCGCGGATCGAAGTTGGGGATCTTGGACAGCGGCGTCAGCGGCAGGTCGGACACAGGGGCTCGCGGAATAGGAGAACGGAGACCAGAACGCAAAAAGCCGCCACGCGCAAAGCAGGTGGCGGCTTGACGGACCTCAATGGCCGCCCGGATTACTGGGCTGCTGCAGCGGCCTTGGGGGCCTTGAGCACCAGCTTTTCCTTGATGCGTGCCGACTTGCCGCTGCGCTCGCGCAGGTAGTACAGCTTGGCACGGCGCACGTCACCGCGGCGCTTGACTTCGATGCCGGCGATCAGCGGGCTGTAGGTCTGGAACGTGCGTTCCACGCCTTCGCCGCTGGAGATCTTGCGCACGGTGAAGCCGCTGTTCAGGCCACGGTTGCGCTTGGCGATGACCACGCCTTCGTAAGCCTGGACGCGCTTGCGCGTGCCTTCGACCACGTTGACGCTGACGATCACGGTGTCGCCGGGTGCGAATTCAGGGATCTTCTTGCCCAGGCGGGCAATTTCTTCCTGCTCGAGGATCTGGATGAGGTTCATGGTTCTTCCACAGGATCTTGCTCACGCTCGGGTGTCGCTCAGCACAAAGGCCAAGGACGGGGCCCTTCGCGACATTGCAAAAGGCAGCGGACAGAGGATCCGAAAAGCCGACGATTATAGCCCGCGCGTTTCGGATTGCGCCAGTGCGGCTTCATCGGCCGCATCCAGGCGCCCGGCCGCACGCGCCATGGCCAGCAGATCGGGCCGGCGCTCGGCCGTCAGTCGCAGTTGCACATCACGGCGCCAGCGGGCGATCCGGCCATGGTGGCCCGACAGCAGCACCTCGGGCACGGGCGTACCGCGCCATTCCTCCGGCCGCGTGTAGTGCGGGCAATCGAGCAACCCGTCCAGGGCCGGGTGGAAGCTGTCGAACTGGTGACTTTCGGCGTCGTTGAGCACACCGGGCTGCAGCCGCGCCACGGCGTCCAGCAGCGCCATCGCGGCAACCTCACCACCGGACAGCACGAAATCGCCCAGGCTGATGCTGTGCGTCACGTAGCGGTCGACCAGGCGCTGGTCGATGCCTTCGTAGCGACCACACAACAGCACAGCGCCCTCGCCTTCGGCCCAACCGGCCACGGCCGCGTGGTTGAGCGGCGCGCCCACGGGCGCGAACAGCACCACGGGCGTGCCTGCGCCGCGCTCGGCCAGGATCGCGTCGAGGCAGCGCGCCAGCGGCTCGGCCAGCATGACCATGCCCGGGCCACCGCCGAAGGCCTTGTCGTCCACGCGCTTGTAATTGCCCTCGGCCTGGTCGCGCGGATTCCACAGCCGCACGTCGACCTGGCCCGAGGCGTAGGCGCGCCGCGTGACGCCGCTGGCCAGGAAGGGCGTAAACAGTTCAGGAAACAGCGTGACGACGTCGAAGCGCATGGCCTCTCCAGCAGACCCGATCAGTAGTCGGGCTGCCAGTCCACTGTGATGCAGCGGCCGGGCAGATCGACCTTGTCGACGAAGGCCGAGACGAAAGGAACCATCCGCTCGACGGGCTTTTCGCCCTCGGCGCCCGGCTGCTCCAGAACCAGCACAGTCTGCGGGCCGGTGGACAGCAACTCACGCACCTGGCCGAGCGCCACGCCTTCGCGGTTCACCACGTCGAGGCCGATCAGGTCGACCCAGTAGTACTCGTCCGTCGCGGCACTCGGGAAGCTGGAGCGCGAAACGAAGATGCGCGCGCCCTTGAGTGCATCGGCCACATCCTTGTCGCCGATGTCCTGCACCTGGGCCACCACAGCGCCGGAATGCTCGCGCGCCTCGCGCACCTTCAGCAGCAGCGTGCCCTCGAAGGCCTTGGGGCCACGTTCGGACGCCTGTAGATACCAGCGTTTGGAAGAAAAAAGCGCCTCGGGTTGGGCGCTATGGGGCAGCAGCTTGAGCCAGCCCTTGACGCCCCAACCGCCGACGACGCGGGCCACTTCGACCGCATCGTCCGGCAGGGGCGCCGGATCGAGTGCCTGCAACATCAGCAGGCCTGCCAACTCAGGCAGCCGCTGCGGGAGCAGCAGCCGGCGCGGCGGCAGCGGCCTGGGCCACCAGACGCTCGACCGTGGGCGACGCCTGGGCGCCGACGCTGCGCCAGTAGCTCAGGCGGTCCTGGGCGATGCGGATGCTCTCTTCGTTGGCCTTGGCGGTCGGGTTGTAGAAACCGATGCGCTCGATGAAGCGGCCGTCACGGCGCACGCGCTTGTCGGCAACGACGATGTTGAAGAAGGGACGGGCCTTAGCACCGCCGCGGGAAAGCCGGATGACAACCATGATTTATCCTCAAGGGGTCGGCCTGCCAGCTAGATAGCACTGGTGGGCCAGATTCATTTTTCAGATTCAGCGCTGAGACACGCGCTTGTGGCCACCCGGCCAGCGACACGCTGAAAAGCCCGCGATTATAGCCTGCACTGTTGCTTTTTCTTTCCACATGCCCAGCATCCGCCCCAGCACCGACGCCGACGTCGCGGCCATCACCGCGATCTATACCCACCACGTGCTGCATGGCACTGGCACCTTCGAGATCGACCCGCCCACTGCACAAGACATGGGAGCACGCCGCGCCGACGTGCTGACCAAGGGCCTGCCCTACCTCGTGGCCGAGGAAGACGGCCGCGTGTTGGGCTTTGCCTACTGCACCTGGTTCAAGCCACGCCCGGCCTACCGGTTCTCAGCCGAGGACTCGATCTACCTCGCCCCCGAGGCCGCCGGCCGCGGCCTGGGCCGCCAACTGCTCACGGCACTGGCTGGCGAGGCCGAAGCGCGCGGCGTGCGCAAGCTCATCGCCGTGATCGGCGACTCGGCCAACGCCGGCTCCGTCGGCGTGCACCGCGCGCTGGGCTTCACGCAGGTCGGCGTGATCCGCTCCTGCGGCTGGAAATTCGAGCGCTGGCTCGACATCGTGCTCATGGAAAAAGCCCTGGGCGCGGGCGACAGCCAGCCGCCGGCCTGAAGCGATGCGCAAGACCAAGAACAAGACCCTGGCCACCTGGCTGGCCCTGCTGGGTGGCCCGCTGGGCCTGCACCGCTTCTACCTGCGCGGCCTGGGTGATCTGTGGGGTTGGCTCTACCCATTGCCTACGGCGCTGGGCTTGTACGGCATCGAGCGCGTGCAGCAGTTCGGCCAGGACGACCACTGGAGCTGGATGTTGATCCCGTTGCTGGGCGTGTCGATCGCGGCCAGCGCGCTGACCGCCATCGTCTACGGCCTGCGCACGCCCGAGAAGTGGAATGCCGCCTTCAACACGGCGGCCGCACCCGAAGCGCCGGCCGGCAGCACCAACTGGGTCACCGTCATCGGCATCGCCGCCGCGCTGCTGCTGGGCACCGGCGTGCTGATGGCCAGCCTGGCCTTCAGCTTCCAGCGCTACTTCGAATACCAGATCGAAGAGGCGCGCAAGATCTCGCAGTAGCCGCTCAGAACACCCTGAAGCTGACCCAGTAGGCGATCGCTGCCACGAAAGCGCTGGCCGGGATCGTGAAGATCCAGGCCCACACGATGTTGCCCGCTACGCCCCAGCGCACCGCGCTGGCGCGGCGCGTGGAGCCCACGCCGACGATGGCGCCCGTGATGGTGTGCGTGGTCGACACCGGCACACCCAGCACCGTGGCCATGAACAGCGTCAGCGCCCCGCCGGTCTCGGCGCAGAAGCCGCCCACCGGCTTGAGCTTGGTGATCTTCTGGCCCATGGTCTTGACGATGCGCCAGCCGCCGAACATGGTGCCGGCCGCAATCGCCACATAGCAGCTGATGATGGTCCAGGTCGGCGGCGCTGCGTCCGTGGCCGAGGCATAGCCCGTGGCGATCAGCAGCAGCCAAATGATGCCGATGGTCTTCTGCGCATCGTTGCCTCCATGGCCCAGGCTGTAGGCCCCGGCCGAGACCAGCTGCAGCCGGCGAAACCAGCGGTCCACGCGCGAGGGCGTCGCGCGCCGGAAGATCCAGGCCACGATCACCAGCATCAGCGAGCCCAGTGCGAAGCCCAGCAGGGGCGACACGAAGATGAAGGCCACCGTCTTGGCGATGCCGCTGCCGACCAGACCCGAGGCACCGGTCTTGGCCATCACAGCGCCCACGATACCGCCGATCAAAGCATGCGAGGAGCTGCTGGGAATTCCGTAGTACCAGGTGATCAGGTTCCACGAGATGGCGCCGATCAGCGCGCCGAACACCACGTGCACATCCACCACGCCTGGCTCGGCGATGCCCTTGCCCACCGTGGCCGCCACACTCAGGTGGAACACGAAGATCGCGATGAAGTTGAAGAACGCCGCGAAGACCACGGCCTGCCCCGGCTTGAGCACCCCCGTGGACACCACGGTCGCGATCGAGTTGGCCGCGTCGTGGAAGCCGTTCATGAAGTCGAATACCAGGGCCAGGGTGACCAGCAGCACCACGACCCACAGGGCCACCTGCACAGAAGCCATCGCGCGCTGCCCGGATCAGGAGTTCTCGAGGACGATGCCCTCGATCAGATTGGCCACGTCCTCGCACTTGTCGGTGACCGTCTCCAGCAGCTCGTAGATGGCCTTGAGCTTGATCAGCTCGCGGACGTCCGGCTCTTCGCGGAACAGCTTGCTCATGGCCGAGCGCATCACGCGGTCGGCATCGGATTCCAGCCGGTCGATCTCTTCGCAGGTCTTGAGCGCGGCCTCGGCGGTCGCCGGGTCTCCGATGTTGGAGAGCAGCTTGACCGCGTCCTTCACGCGCTCGCAGCACTTCATGCACAACTCGGTCAGGCGGCGGATCTCGTCCGTCATGCTGCGCACGTCATACAGCGCCATGGTCTCGGCCGCGTCCTGCAGCAGGTCGGCCACATCGTCCATGCAGTTGATCAGCGAGTGGATCTGCTCGCGGTCGATCGGCGTGATGAAGGTCTTGTGCAGCGTGCGGTTGACCTCTTGCGTCACACGGTCGGCGGCCCGCTCGGCATTGTCCACATCGCGGTTGTACTGCTCACGCAGGTGCGCATCGTGGTAGTTGGCCACCAGCTGCGAGAAGGCACGGGCCGCCTCCACGATGCGGTCGGCATGCTGGTTGAACATCTCGAAAAAGTTGCCATCGCGTGGCATCAGCTTGCCGAACAGCATGCGCAGATCCTGGGGGGGGGGGGTGTCAGAAATATGACGATTCGGTGAAACGGGGCGGAGTGTAACTGCGCGTTCCGGCGCCCCGGCCCACACTGCGATACTTCCGCCCACCACGCCGGCACGCATGCCGGCCCCTCATCTCCCAGCGGATCCTTTGACGCTCTCATGAAAAAAGTTGCCCTCATCACAGGCATCACTGGCCAAGATGGCGCCTACCTGGCCGAACTGCTGCTGCACAAGGGCTACGAGGTGCATGGCATCAAGCGGCGCGCCTCGCTGTTCAACACCGACCGGATCGACCATCTGTACCAGGATCCGCACGTGGAGCACCGCAACATGGTGCTGCACTACGGCGACCTCACGGACAGCACCAACCTGATCCGCATCATCCAGCAGGTGCAGCCCGACGAGATCTACAACCTGGCCGCCATGAGCCACGTGGCCGTGAGCTTCGAGATGCCCGAATACACGGCCAACGCCGACGGCCTCGGCACGCTGCGACTGCTCGAGGCCATCCGCATCCTGGGGCTGGAGAAAAAGACACGCTTCTACCAGGCCTCCACGAGCGAGCTCTACGGACTGGTGCAGGAAACGCCGCAGAAGGAGACCACGCCTTTCTACCCGCGCAGCCCCTATGCCGTGGCCAAGATGTACGCCTTCTGGATCACGGTGAACTACCGCGAGGCCTATGGGATGTACGCCTGCAACGGCATCCTGTTCAACCACGAAAGCCCGCTGCGCGGCGAGACCTTCGTCACGCGCAAGATCACGCGCGCCGCCGCGCGCATCGCACTGGGCCTGCAGGATTGCCTGTACCTGGGCAACCTGGACTCGCTGCGCGACTGGGGCCATGCGCGCGACTACGTCGAGATGCAGTGGCTGATGCTGCAACAGGAGCAACCGGAGGACTTCGTCATCGCCACCGGCGTGCAGTACAGCGTGCGCCAGTTCGTGGAGTTCGCGGCCAGCGAGCTCGGCGTCACCATGCGCTGGGAAGGCGCGGGGGTCGATGAACGCGGCATCGTTGCCGCAGTCCACGGCAAGCAGGCCAAGTGCAAGGTCGGCGATGTGATCGTGAAGGTCGACCCGCGCTACTTCCGCCCGACCGAGGTCGATACCCTGCTCGGCGACCCGGGCAAGGCCAAGCGCAAGCTCGGCTGGAGCCCCAGGACCACGCTCAAGGAGCTGGTGGCTGAAATGGTGCAGGCCGACTACACCGCCGCCAAGCGCGACGCGCTGGTGCGGCTTGCTGGCTTCACGGCCTACGACCACCACGAATGAACACGGCCGCCACACCGATCGACCGCAGCGCCACCATCCTGGTGGCCGGCGCCAAGGGCATGGTGGGCTCGGCCATCGTGCGCCGCCTGCAGGCCGGCGGCTACGGCCGGATCCTCGCGCCAGCGCGCGCCGAACTCGATCTGCAAGACCAGGCCGCCGTGCACGCCTACCTCGCAGCCCACCGGCCGGACTATGTGTTCATCGCCGCCGCCAAGGTCGGTGGCATCCAGGCCAACAACACCTACCGGGCCGAGTTCCTCTACCAGAATCTCAGCATCCAGAACAACCTGATCCACGGCGCGCACCTGGCGGGCGTGCAGCGGTTGATGTTCCTGGGATCCAGCTGCATCTATCCCAAGCTCGCCCCGCAACCGATCCGGGAAGACCATCTGCTGACTGGCTTGCTGGAGCCCACCAACGAGCCCTACGCGATCGCCAAGATCGCCGGCATCAAGATGTGCGAGGCCTACAACGCCCAGTACGGGCGCCAGTACACCAGCGCCATGCCGACCAACCTGTACGGCCCCAACGACCACTACGACCTGGCCAACAGCCACGTGCTGCCGGCGCTGATCCGCAAGGCCCACGAGGCCAAGCTGCGCGGCGATGCCGAGTACGTGGTCTGGGGCACGGGCACGCCGCTGCGCGAGTTCCTCTATGTGGACGATCTGGCCGACGCCTGCGTGTTCCTCATGGAGCGCGGCTTCGATGGCCCGCTGATCAACGTAGGCGCCGGCGCCGACATCAGCATTGCCGCGCTGGCCGACATGGTCATGCGGACCGTGGGCTTCTCCGGGCGCGTCGTCTACGACCACAGCAAGCCCGACGGCACGCCGCGCAAGCTGATGGACTCCAGCCAACTCCATGCCATGGGCTGGCAACCGCGCGTCGGCCTGAAAGAAGGCATCGCCCGTTCGTACCAGGACTTTCTGGCACGATCCGCCGCTTAACGGCCCCAGCTGCGGTCTCTCATGTACGAACGGATCCTTGTTGTATGCACCGGCAATGTCTGCCGCAGCCCGCTGGCCGAGGCCCTGTTGCGCCTGCAGTTGCAAGCGGATGGCCGAGGAGAGGGGACGCAGGTGCAATCCGCCGGAACACGCGCGCTGGTTGGCAAACCCGCAGACGAAACCGTGCTGTATGTCGCGCGCCAGCAGCCCCGCCTAGTGCAAGAGCTGGAACGGCACCGTGCGCAGCAGGTCAACCGCACCCTGCTCTGGTGGGCCGATCTGATTCTGGTGATGGAGAAGGCCCACATCCGCCAGCTCGCACAGGTCGATTCCCAAGCACCGGCCAAGGCCCGCATGCTGGGGCACTGGCTCGGGACATCCATTGCCGATCCCTACCTCAAGCACGAATCGGTCTACCAGGAGACGCACAGCCTGGTCGAGCGGGCCGTGTTGTCATGGCGGGAGGGCATCCACGGGTGAGCAGCCCTGCAGACCGGGCCAACGCGCCGGAACCGCCAGCGCCCCTGGACACTGTTACATTTCCTGATGGCTTGAAAGTTGCTCTGCCGCAGAGTGCCGCTAACATCCCCGCCTACCGAGCACGGCGTCGACAATCTGTCAGCGCAGAATTTCCCGAATTTGGCGGCCTGCGAACCAGGCATTGACCGGGTGGGTTGACCCGGAATGTTTGTCGTCAACATGACAATTTGGCCTATGAATGAGATGCCATCAGACAGACATGGACGGGCATCAAACTGGCTAATGCAGAGGACAAGGCCGGGGGGACATTCAAGAAAATGCACCATTTCGAAGCACGCAGAAGGCGGCAGTGTGGTTGCGTTTCCGATCGACTGGTCTTCCCCGAGGATGTGAATGTCATTTCTGAGCAATTTATCCATCGCAGATCGCGGGCGCTACTTCGATGTGCTGGCAGAAGTCGCGCACATCCGCACGCATCTCGATTTGGTCCATTGGTTGCGCGGTGGCGTCCAGCACTTCATGCCGCACGACATCCTGGTCGCCGCCTGGGGTGATTTCCAGCGCGGAGCCATCGGCCACGACATCGTCGCTCCACTGCGCGGCGTGCGAACCGCGCAGGCCAACATGTCCGCCCTGGTCTCTCGGCTGCAAGAACTGTTTGCCAACTGGTCAGCCGCGAACAAGCAGCCCTACGTGACCCCTGCCGAGCGGATCAACGGCCTTCTCGGGCTCGCGCCACAGCAGGACTTGATCCATTCATCGGCGCCAGCCATGCGCTCGGCCATGGTGCATGGCTTGCGCGACCTGCGCGCTGAACAGGATTGCCTGTATGTCGTGCTGAGCCGCGAGGCGATCTCCGAAAAGACCTGCGCCGCTGCGATGACCGCGCTGCTGCCCCACATCGACATGGCCATGCGCCAGACCGCCCTGCCCTCCAAGATCATCACGCAAGGCAGCGCATGCGGAGCGCCTGCGCAGATCACCATCTCGCGCCACGGCCCCGACAGCGCAGCACCCGACAACGGCATGACGGGCCGTGAGTTGCAGATCATGCAATGGGTCGAAATGGGCAAGACCAACCAGGAGATCGGCACCATCCTGGACATCAGCACCTTCACCGTCAAAAACCACCTGCAACGCATCTTCAAGAAGCTGGACGTCTACAACCGCGCCCAAGCTGTGTCCCGGCTCAAGAACAGTCACTACGCCCATGGATAGCTCTCCCATTCCCTTGACACAAGTCAAGACCGCGCCCGAAGTCGTCGGCGGCGGCAGCCTGGGCAAGGACCACCCCCTCAGCTTCATCGAATCGCTGCTCGATCCCGGCATGCTGGTGCTGTCGCTGTGGGGCGTCGGGCTGTACCACACGGGCAGCCTGCGGCCCGAGTACCTGATCCTGTCTGTCATCGTGTTCGCGATGACATTCCCTGGCACGACGCAGATCCGCTCATCGTTGCGCAAACTGGTCACGCAGACGCTTATCAACTGGGCGGCCATCGCCGCGCTGCTGATGGTGATGGGCGTAGCCACCGGGTACAACCGCCACTTCCCCGTGGGCGCGCTGCTCATGTGGCTGTGGCTGGCGCCCGTGTCGCAGATCGCCGCCCACCGCGCCCTGCGCCTGGCAGCACCCGCCATCCTGGCCCTACGCGGACCGCCGCGCAAAGCCGTGATCGTCGGCATGAACACCCAAGGGGTGGCGCTGGCACGCCGCATCCGCGAGACACCGTATTCCCAGATTGAAGTCTCCGGTTTCTTCGACGACCGCGAACTGCACCGCTTGAACGCCCCGATGGGCTTTGGCCTGATCGACCGCCTTGCCGCCTTGCCGGCCTATGTCAAGGCGAACAACGTGCAGATGATCTATCTGTCCTTGCCCATGGCATCGCAGCCGCGCATCCTGCAGGTGCTCGACGGCCTGAAGGACACCACGGCCTCGATCTATTTCGTGCCCGACATGTTCGTGACGGATCTGATCCAGGGCCGCAGCGCGTCGGTGTGCGGGACGCCCGTGATCTCGGTCTGCGAAACCCCTTTCCGCGGCACGACCGGCCTGGTCAAGCGCGGCTGGGACATCCTGCTGGCCTCCGTGATCCTGCTGCTGATCGCACCGGTCATGTTGGCCGTGGCCATCGGCAT
Source organism: Pseudorhodoferax sp. Leaf265 (assembly GCF_001422365.1). GTDB lineage: Bacteria > Pseudomonadota > Gammaproteobacteria > Burkholderiales > Burkholderiaceae_C > Pseudorhodoferax. The sequence goes on from NZ_LMMT01000001.1 coordinate 648,932, forward strand.
CAAGCTGACCTCGCCTGGCCCCATCATCTTCAAGCAGCGCCGCTACGGCCTGGACGGCAAGGAGATCATGGTCTACAAGTTCCGCTCCATGACAGTGACCGAAGACGGCGAAAAGAGCTACACGCAGGTCAAGCGGGGCGATGCGCGCGTGACCAAGATCGGCGCCTTCATCCGCAAGACCTCGCTGGACGAGTTGCCTCAGTTCATCAACGTGCTGCAGGGACGCATGAGCGTGGTCGGCCCGCGGCCGCACGCCATCGCCGTGAACGAGCAGTACCGCAAGCTCATCTCCGGCTACATGATCCGCCACAAGGTGCGCCCCGGCATCACCGGTTGGGCGCAGGTCAACGGCTTCAGAGGCGGCGACGATCTGGAATCCATGCAGCGCCGCATCGAGTTCGACCTGGACTACCTGCGCAACTGGTCTCTGCGGCTGGATCTGTACATCATCGCGCGCACGGTGGGCGTGGTGTTCAAGGACACGAAGGCGTATTGAGCCCCGATATGAAACGACGGTTTCGTCCCGCACCGGGCGTTGCAGTAGCGCTGTTGGTATCTGCAGCGTGCGCCTTGGGCCAGGACGTGGACATCGACGCACTCAAAGTGGTCGCGTCACAATCCCTGCGGTACGACAGCAACCTGTTCCGCCGCAGTGCAGACCAGCAGTCGGAAACGCTCAGCACTACTACTGCCGGCGTCGAGTTCGACAAGCGGTACTCGTTGCAACGCGTCGAATTGGATCTCAGCTTTAACCACCACCGCTACCGTAGCAACAGCTACCTCGACTTCGATGCGGTGAACTATCGCGCCGCTTGGCACTGGAGCCTGACGCCGCGGTTGCATGGCCTCCTGAGCCGTACCCGTAGCGAAGACATCAACACCTTCGACTACTACCGCAGTTTCGACAGGAACCTGCGCACCGATCTGACGACCACCGGGAACTTTGAATACGAAGTCGGCAGAGACTGGAGCCTGCTAGGCGGGATGACCCAAGACGAGCGCAGCAATGAGCGCCCTACGGCGCAACAGGGCGACTACTCGCTCCGCAGCGCATCGGTCGGTGGACGGCGCTCGTTTCCATCTGGCAGCAGCGTGAGCTACCGCTACATCGATGGACGCGGCGACTACAAAAACCGCATTCCCGGAGTGAGCGCAAGCCCCACTGCCTTTGACCAGACCGTACATGAACTGCGTGCGCGGTGGCCGGTTAGTGCCAAGACAACCCTGACGGCGACGATCGCGCATGTGCAGCGGGAGCATCCGGGCTATGCGGTGCGCAATTTTTCGGGCACGCGCGGCAACATTGGCTTGCTTTGGAACGCCACGGGCAAAACGGGAATCCAGGTAACCCTCGCGCGGGACATTTCTTCTTACCAGACGGACACGGCCAGCTTTGTGACCTCGAACCGTTTGGCGCTCTATCCCTATTGGTCGCTTGGGCCCCGCACCGTGCTGTACGGTGGTTACGACCTGTCGCGCCAATCTTTCGGGGGGGCGCTGCCTGGCACCACGGATGACAACCGTGAAGACCGAACCGCCACGGCGACGCTCGGCATGCGCTGGAATCCCATCGAAGCGCTGTCTTTGACCGCTACGCTAGGGCATGAGCGCCGTACGTCCAATCTGGACGGTTACGGATACCGCAACAGATCTGCGCGCATGGATGCAAGATTCGCATTCTGATCTCCTTTGAAATGCCCAAAACCATGAACCCATCTTTTCTGTTGCACGCCTGGCTGCATCGTGTCTTGTTTGGCTGCTGGCTGGTGCTCGTGGCCCTGCCACTGCTGGCCCAGAACCAGACTCAGCCGGACTATCGCCTCGGGGCTGGTGACACGGTGCGTGTGCTGGTCTTCCAGAGTCCTGACCTCACCGTCGAAGCCCGCGTGTCGGAAAGCGGGTCTATCAATGTGCCGTTGATCGGCAACGTCGCCATCGGTGGCCTGAGCATTGCAGATGCCGAGCGCAAGATCGCCAACGCACTGCAGACCGGAGGCTTCCTGCAAAAGCCCCAAGTCAACATCGTGCTGATCCAGGTGCGCGGCAACCAAGTGTCAGTACTCGGCCACGTCAACCGCCCTGGCCGCTTTCCACTGGAGATTGCCAACACGCGCGTCACCGATGTGCTGGCCATGGCTGGTGGCGTCATGGCAAACGGAGACGACGTCGTGATCGTCAGTGGTGCGCGTGATGGCGCACCATTCCGCAAGCTGATTGACGTGCCCGCGCTCTTCATGCGCGACAACGACGACAGCAACATGTTGGTCAGCGCGGGCGACACGATCTATGTGCGGCGTGCGCCCGTGTTCTACGTCTACGGCGAAGTGCAGCGTGCCGGGGCCTATCGGATAGAGCGCAACATGACCGTCATGCAGGGCCTCGCGACCGGTGGTGGCCCCACCAGCCGCGGCACGGAAAACCGCTTGCGCCTGCACCGCCGAGACGCAGGTGGCGCCGTCCAGCAGACTGCCCCGGAACTGACCGACCTGCTCCAGCCCGACGACGTCATCTACGTCCGCGAGAGCCTGTTCTGACCACATCGCGTTCCCAAGAGCGCTCTCGAAGGCCTGCGCAATGCGTTCGCCTCGACCAATAGATAACAGCAACCCAGGGAGGACGCGATATGAAGATCGCATTCGTCGGGTGCGGCTACGTCTTCGACATTTACATGCGAACACTGTGGGCCCACCCAGAACTTGACATTCGCGGCGTGTTCGACATCGACACCGCCCGATCCAACGTGGTGTCTCGCCACTACGGCTTTCACGTCTACCCGAGCCTGGACGCCCTTCTGTCGGATCCTGAAGTCGATACAGTGGTCAACCTGACCAGCATCGGCTCGCACTTCGACGTCACCCAGCGCGCCCTCGAAGCGGGCAAGGACGTCTATACCGAAAAGCCCGTCACGACCGACCTCGACCGAACGCGCTCCCTGTTCGCGCTCGCGCATGCGCGAGGTCGCATCCTCACCGGTGCCCCCTGCAACCTCTTCTGCGATGCGGTCAGCACCCTGATGAAAGCCGTGCGCGATGGCGCAATCGGCAGGCCCGTTCTGGTCTACGCGGAGCTCGACGACAACCCGGCGCACATGATGCAGCTGGAGAAGGTGCAGAGTCCTACTGGTGCACCGTTTCCCTATGCCGAAGAGTTGCAGGAAGGCTGCACAGTCGAGCACGTGGCATACCACCTTGTCTGGCTCTGTGCGCTTTTCGGCCCCGTGCAGTCAGTGACGGCGTTCTCAGACTTCCTGATCCCCAACAAAACCAAGACTCCCCTGGTACCGCCCGACACGCCAGACTTCTCTGTTGCATGCCTGCAGTTTGCCAATGGCGTGGCCGCACGCGTCACCTGCACCTGGGTGTCGCCACGCAACCACCAGATGCACATCATTGGTGACCAGGGCGAGATCACGGCAGACAACGTCTTTCATGACCAGTCACCGGTGCACCTGGAACGCTTTTCACGAGTCACCCTGGCCGCCCGCAAGGCGTACACGGCGCGCACACAACCGGTGATTGGGCGCCTTTTCGGCGTCGGTGGCCGCCGCGTTCCCCTCGTGCGCCGCTGGAAGTCGCACGCGGTGGAGGCAGAAAAAGGGGTCGGCAGTTCACTCAAACATCGGTTCGTCAGTTGGCTGCGGCGGCGCGAAATCTACGCGCAAGACAAATTGCTCGGGCTGGCAGAGATGGCACGCGCCATGCGTGAGCAACGGCCTCAACCTCTGCCCCCAGACTTCCTGATCCACCTGACGGAACTCACGCTGCTCATCCAACGTGCCGGCGCGCAGGGCGTTGCCAAGGTGCCGACCACCAGCTTTGCCCCAGTTCCGCTGTTAGATGACGTTCTCAACAGCCCGATGAATTACCTGCAAACGTATAAGCCAGCACTGCTCGAACGCGCAGTCGCCGGGCTTGTCGAAGCGCTGCACAGGCGATGAGCGCCAGCCTTTTCACAGTGGCCCAGTGGCTCAAGCACCTTTGCCGGTCAATGGCTCCCTTCTGCAACTATCCCCGAGCGCTTCTGCATGAGAAAGATCGACGGCCTTGAAGGCTTGCGCGGCTACATGGCCATCTGGGTATGGATAACCCACGTGACCACCATGGCAGCGCTTCCCTTATACAAAACAACGGGCTGGGGCCGCGTCTTGGCAAACGGCGACTTGGCTGTCGGCGTGTTCATCATGTTGAGCGGCTTTGTCATTTCAGCGAGCGTTCTTAAAGATCACTCTGTGAAATACACAGAGTACATTACGCGCCGCGCGCTACGTCTTTTCCCTGCCTACATTGTTTGCCTCATCGCAAGCGTCGTCATTCTCCAGCTCTCCATCGACACACTTCGCGCTATTCCATGGGCTGGCACGCGCACCGATGGTCGCATGGCGTATCTCACAGCATCCCAAGAAAACTTCTGGCCGCACCTTATTCTGCATGCTGGCCTCTTACATGGCCTCATTCCGGACCGCATCTTGCCTTACACGTCCTATGCATTCATGGGTCAAGCATGGAGTCTCACCCTTGAATGGCAGTTCTACTTGCTGGCGCCCGCGCTCATCTTAGGTCTGGAGCGAATTCGCTCAAACTTTGCTCCAATGTGGCTCGTTCTTGCAGGTCTGCTAACACTGTCCACGCAGTTCACTCAACCCTCCTTTTTGCCCTCAAACCTCTATTTCTTCTTCATCGGCTATCTCACTCATCGTCTCTTCTACTCTCAAAGACGAGCTGCCAATAAAAGCGAACAATTACTCGCTCTCCTCACTGCCGCCATCACAATCGCAGCCGTCGTATATCTCAAAGGCCTCAAAGGTGGCGCCGTCATGATTTGGTTTCTTGCCATTTACTCTTTGCAAGGCCGCGCCGGCGTTATTGGGCGCGCGACCGCTTTTCTTATTGAAAACCGGTTTGCACGCTGGCTCGGAACCATCTCGTATGGGTTTTATTGCGTTCATATGGTCGCAATATTTCTTTGCGCCTATATTCTTCTTGTGGTTTTTCGTGTCGACTCCCACATTCTCTACGCCGTCTCACTCATTGGAGCAAGTCTTGTACTCAGTCTCCTCCTTTCTTGGCTGATCTACCATTGGATTGAACATCCATTCATCGAATGGGGCAAGAAACTGACTCGCCACCGTAAAGAACGCACATCGGTTCCACAGCAGCTTTCTTGACGTTGGCCAGCCCCAACTAGTCATAATGAACTCCGAGAACCGGTTATCCACCAAAGCCGCCAAAAGCATTGCCTGGGTCGCACTCGAAAAGTGGGCGAGCAGGCTTCTCAGCCTATTTGTTTTTATTCTGCTCGGGCGCTTGTTGGCGCCCGCCGATTTTGGTTTGGCTGCACTTGCCTTATCGATTTCAACTGTGCTCGCTGTTTTTGTCGAGAACGGAATGGCGCAAGCCCTGGTGCAGCGCGACTCCATCGAAGAAGATGATACGCACTCTGCCTTCTGGACATGCATAGGTGTTGCAACGACCATCTACTTTCTGCTTGTCATAGCATCACCGCTACTCGCACTGGCGTTCAAACAGCCAAGCCTTACGAAGATCGTTCCCATCTCAGGCCTCGTTCTGATCCTATCTGCGCTCTCCAGCGTCCCTGCGGCTTTGCTGGAAAGGGAGATGAAATTCGCCAATCTCACGGCTCGGCAACTTATTGGTTCTATTGTGGGCGCCGTTGTTGCAATCACCGCCGCATTTCATGGAGCGGGCGTCTGGGCACTTGTTATTCTGCCGGTTGTGTCCAGTGGCACCGGCACAATTGTGCTATGGAGGGCCACCAAGTGGCGGCCACGCTTTCGTTTTTCCCCTTCTTCAGCACGAAAACTAGGTGGATTTGGCGCACAGGTGATTGCGATCGACTTTCTGAACGTCATGCAATCCAACCTCGATAAATTTATCATCGGCGCTCAGTTTTCTGCCTCAACTCTGGGCTATTATTTTGTTGCCCAAAGAATACTGACCATCGTCATGGATATGTTGTCCACGACATTCGCTAAGGTTTCACTTACAACATTCTCCAGGCTTCAGGGTGATCCCACGCGAATGATGCGTTATTTCCTCATCCTCACATTTGCAGGCTGTGCGGTTGCGACGCCAATCTTCTTGACACTTGGCGCATTTGGCAATGAAGTGATGCACCTCTTTTTTGGCGATCGCTGGAGAGAAAGTGTGCCACTCCTTATGCTCATGGTTCCGTCGGCCCTGCTCGCGTCCGTAACTGTTTTCGACAAAAATCTTCTACTGGCACGAGGACGCGGCATGGCGTCAATCAAACTGGCTTGCTATCAACTCGCCTTTGGCACGATTTTGCTTGTGATCGCTGTTCCTTACGGAATTCATGCCATGGCAGCGGCCCGATCTATTCGCCAGATCACTTTCTGGCCCGTACGCATACAAGCATTAAAGAAGCATGCTTCGCTGCCGATTCGCCAATATCTTCTTCAGTTCATGCCTCCATCGGTTGGAGCACTTTTCTTCCTAGGAGTCGCGTACGCATTGAAGTCGATGGAATGGTTTCAAAGCTCATCCCTGTCGCCGGTCTATTTTATTCCTGCACTTCTGCTTTGCTTCGGCATGTACATCATTGTCGTATTCTTTATGGCGAGAAGCAAAGTGGTGCAGGTGCTTGACGTCATCAGAACGATCAGGTTCTCCAAAGCGCCTGCTAAAACGGGTGGATCGAAATGAAGTTTGTCAGCCTTGCCCAACACGGGGAATCCCAGCTGCAGCAAGCGCTCGTGCAGCTTTCGAAGGACCACGGGTTTACTAATGTCTTTAATCCCAGCCTTTCCTTAGCGGGCGGCACATGGCATTTGGCATTCAGGGCAGAATCGTTTACCGGAGAAAAGCCCTTCCGCGCCTTCTATACACACCTTGTCGACGGTCGTTTTTCTGACCCGCTCGATCTTACTGACTTTTTGCGCGAGCGCGGCTTGGCGCAGGTCGCAGACCCAAAGTTGGTCAAATTGGATGATGAATTGTTCTTCACCTTCAATACGGGAAACCTAGGAAAGGTGAACAATACAATCTTCCTCATGAGAATTTGGCCCACAATGGGTTCTCCGCAAAAATGCGAAGTTTCCGACCGGCAGACGGTGGAGAAGAACTGGGCTTTCTTCAAGAGAGATGGCAATCTGTGTGCCCTCTACTCCCTCTCCCCGGTCGTGCAGCTGAAGCTTGCTTCCGGACTGCTGGGATCTGAGGACGTGCTGTTTTTTGAACGTGCCGGCAATGTCGACGACTCAGGAACAATCTCCCAGTCGATCTCGATCGGCTCGCAGCTTTCTTTCGCCTCTCCGGAAATGGCTTACATGGTTGTACACGACAAGCCAAGGTTTCTAGGCAAACGCGGCTACATAGGAAGATTGGCTCAGGTGCAATTCGATCAAGAGGGCGGAATTTCCGTCAGAGTTGCACAGACAAGGCTGATTCACTCGATTTTGAAGATGCTTCATTTCGGGAAACGTCACAACCCAAATATTCTTTGGGCATTCTATTTTTCCGGCTTGGTGGCAGAGGGGGATAATCTGACGCTAAGCTTCGGTGTGAATGACCTGGAATTCTTTTTTTCACAGTTGAAGCTGGACCAGATATGGCCGTAAAGACGTTCTATTGGAATCCGATTGCCGACCAGCCAAAGGAAAGCCGATTTTTTTCATTGATCAGGCGGCCGCGGAATTTCGTCCATGGCAATGCCGGGGATTCATTCAATGTCGACGTTCTGAACTGGTTACTTCCCAATGAAGCGGTTGCCAATGTTGGGAACGCCGGAAAACGGGTACTTCTGATTGGATCGGTCGCGCACAGGGTTCTCGAGGGAGACGTGGTAGCCGGCATTGGAAGCAAGCATGACTCAGTGCCGAGTGCGACCGGCACTCACATTCATTTGCTAGGGGTGCGTGGCCCTTTGACGCTCGATGCATTCAAGCGGGCCGGTCATGATGTGACCAGCCTGAGGTTTATGGGTGACCCCGGGTTGTTGATTGGAAAGATTTATCCTGAACTGCATGATATTGGACCCATTGCGGGACAGACGATCTTCATCCCACATTACCGAGAACGTTTTCAATTTCGCTCAAACCGCCAGTACAAGGTGATTTCGATCGATGCATCGCCTTTCGATGTGGCGAAGGCAATTTGCCAGGCGGAGTTCGTGTACACCTCGTCGCTTCATGGCCTGATTTGGGCGCATGCACTCAAGCGGCCTGCACTCTTGGTTGCACCGCGGACCGCCGAATCTGAGCACAAGTACAAGGACTATTTTCAGTCCGTTGACAGGCCCTATGCGGTAGCGGAATCGGTTGAATCAGCATTGCGCTCTACCAAGCCGACGTCGCCGATTGATATTCAGAAGTATGTCGATGGCATCACCCTTCCAACCGTCGAGGAACTGCGAGCTGCCGACGCGCTGAATTGATAGCCCTCGATATGGTTGCGACAGAGCAGCGTGAGGTGGGCGCCTTCACGCTCAGAGTGCGCGAGTGGGAGAGGGCTAGAGGATGGGGCCGCGGGCGATGTTCCTGTTGCGGTGCATCGCGAGGAACTCCTCTAGGGTCGTGACGTGCTGAACAGGGCTCGTACGTTGCGGATTGCCGTCCATCCTCCAGGCCAGATGGCGTTGCCCAAAAGCCAGATCGCTCCAAAACAGACGCCCAGAACTCCCAACGCGCCGATGGCGTTGAGGTCCGAAGGCAAGGCTGGACGAACCACAATTTGAACGGCCGCAGCTGCGATCAGCGAAGTCACAGCAGGCTGTGCGACCGTAGCCCAGAAGTCCAGGACCCGAATTTTTGTCGTCCGAAACGCAAGTATGAAGGTGGGATACAACGCAAGATAGATGGCCACGCTGTAACCGATGGCTACTCCGATCGGGCCCCACCGCAAACCGGCGACGAAGGCAATGCAGACAATGACCGCGTTGACAGTGCCGAGCAGCAGGTAGTCCCTCGAGCGGCCCGATGAAAGGGTAACAATGCCCCGCAGGCTGGCCACCGGCTGGATGAAAGCGGCAAAGGCCAGGGCTTGGAAGATGGGCACGGCTGCATGCCAATGCGGACCAAGCAACAGACCAATGGCCTCTTCGGCTGCCACGGCCAGAAATGCAACCAAGGGCATGGATGCCAACGCCAGCAGGAAACTGACTTTGCGGTAGTAGGCGCGAAATTGCTCAGGCTGGTTACGCAGTCGGCTCATGGCAGGAAATGCCACCGCAGTAATCGGCGCACGCAGGTTGGTGATGGGGAACATCAGAAGCTGGTATGCACGGCTGTACAGCCCCAGAGCGTCGGCGCCCCACACCCGTCCGATGAGCACATTGTCCAAGTTGCGGTGGAAATAGTTGATGGTTTCGAACGCGGTGACGTTGCCGCCAAAGCCCATCAGTCGCCGCAGTCCGTGGCCCCGTTGGGGCCGTTGAATGCGCAAAGGGGCCAGCCAGACCAGGAGGACGCTGGTGACTGCCGCGGATGCGAGCGTCCCCCAAACCAGAGACCAGTACGAAAGGTTCTTCCATGCAAGCAGGATCGACAGGCCGGCGCCCACCAGGGCGCCCGAGACATCGGCGAACGCTTTGCGCTTGAACCTCAGCTCCCGTTGCAGGCTTGCTGCGTGCTGCCCTCCCAAACTGATCAGCACGAAGGACAGGGCCACGCACATGGTCACCGGCACCAGTGCGGGCTCACCGAACACCATGCCGACCAACGGCGCAGCGGCGGCGGTTCCCAAGGTCAATGCGGCGCCGACTGCAAGATTCATCCAGAAGAGGTTGCTCGCCTGCACGGGCGTCAACGTGCCGGCGGCCTGCACCGCCGCAGCAGACAGCCCGAAATCCTTGAAAACGCCGACAAAGCCAACCACGGACATCACCATGGCGAGCACGCCAAAATCTCCAGGCGCCAGCAAGCGCGCCAAGACAGCGGTGGATGCCAGACTGAACAGCACAATGACCGCCCTAGCTCCCACGGTCGAGACGGCCCCCCGGACAGACTGTTTCTTGATCTCTGACAGATTGGGGTGCGGTGCAGCCTTCATCGCGCTTGCCTCATCAGGTTTGGGCACGCTGCCCGCGCAGGTGGGCTGGTGGCCATTTCAGGGGCTGAACTTGAACACACAGCTCACTTCGCGGGCGCCAATCGTCGCTCATAAAGATACAGCAGTCGGCAAGCCAGCCGAACCAACAACCAGCGCGTCGTCCCCACCGCGGGATAGGCACGCCGCGCCACGGCCGGCCGGTCGATGGGACCGGCCTGCGCAGCCCGCTCCAACAGTGCGGAGAACTCCGCGAGGGAGGCCAATTGGGCTTGCCCGAGGCGAATGCGGCGGCGCTTCTTCATCAGGTCGCGCACGGTGTTGCGCGCTCCATGCTCCACCACCATGGCTGGGCACCAGTCGATGCGATAGCCGTGCGCGTGCGCCCGAATGCCGAACTCATAGTCGCCACCGCTCTGCAGCGTCTGGTTGAACCCCCCCACAATCTGGAACACCGCGCGCCGAACGGCAGTGTTCGCGGTCGCTGCCCAGCCATGGGCCACGTACCAATCCTGGTGCAGGTGTGTGCGCGCGTCGACCAGTTCCACCACGGACGGAGGTGAGTTGGTGTAGGTCATGACGATCGGCCCTGCAACGCGGTCTGACGAACCGGCTTCAAAGTGTCGACGGATGGTTTCGAGCCAATCCTCGCTGGGCACGCAGCCCGCATCGGTGAAAGCGAGGATGTCGCCACGCGCCTGCGACGCCCCGAGATTCCGGGCCGCATAACTGCCCCGCGTACCACACACCAACACCTTGATGGCCACGCCCGAATGCTGACCCGCGTACGCCTCGCAAGCCTTGAGATGCTCGCCGCCCGAGCCATTGTCAACGATGAGGAGTTCATCCTGCGGGCCCAATTGCCTGCTCAGGCGCGCCGCAGTTGTAATGGCGTGGGCCGAATCGCGGTACGTCGGCATGACGACGGAGATGGAGCTCATGCCGCGTCACGCCACCGCGCCGTGTCGCTGGCGGACCAGCGAGAAGATGCCGGCCCACATCTCTTCGCTCAGCTTCTGCTGCGCACTGGCCGCCTGTTGCAAGCTCGCGCGCACGGCATCGTCCTGGGCGGCTCGTACAAGGTGGTCCAACTTGTGTGGCCAAGCCGCACGGTCCGCCAGATCAACATTGAACTCGGGACAGCCATAGTCGGCCATCAATTCGCCATACTTGTGCGTCCAGCCGCATGCGAGCGACGGCACGGCAGCCGACAAGGCGCTCACCAGTCCATGGAACCGCGACGACACCGTGGCGTGGGCCGCCGCGATGACCGCTTTGGTCACCAGGGGAGAGGGCTCATCGACGAGCGTGATCGGTTTGCTGACCTGGGTGTTCAATTCTGCCGCAAGCTGGCGGTCGCCACGGCCTTCGTGCACCAGCAGCAGAACGTCGCGGCCGGTGGCGAGAAAGCGCTCGGCGCACAACCGCAGGAACTCCATGTATAGCGCGCGCCGGCCCTCGTTTTGACCTATCACCATCTTCTCGTTGGGAACGAGCAGAAGCGCACCGCGGACATGGGCCAGGCGCGCCGGAAGGTCGGGGTGCAGCAGATTGGTGAAATCTGGGCTGAGACGGGCGCGATCGCCGCCACCGGTAGCCTGGACATAAGCCATGGACGAGCGATCCCGCGCAAAAACGAGGTCGGCACCACGCTGGGCGCGCTGCCATTGGTGCGCCATCCCGGCGGCTTCGAACGGGCCCAGGGCCTGCGGCAACAGGATCAGGGTTCTTCGATCTGTCTTCCAGTGGCTGGCCGTTCTGCCCAACCGACGTTGAAGCTTCGCCAGTCCCCAATAGTCACCGTAGGCAAAGCCAGATGCGTCCAGAACCACGTCGATGTCATCAGGTGACAGCAATCCCACACCCGCGCGAAACGTTCGCGGCAGCAGGTCGGCCAGGCGGGCAACATCGACGCGTCCTCGCTCTCGCGGATAGGTGCTGTACAGGCCAAGCGCAAGCCGTTGCTCGGCCGGCCAAGACCATGGCAGCCCCAAGCGTGCAGCAGGCAGTTCCTCGCGGAATCTGGCCCGAATTGCCTCAAGCATCAGCAAGGCACCCTTGTTGTAGGGAGAGATCCCAAGGATCTCCACCCCAAGTGGTCTGCGGCGCATCACATCCAAGTCAGCATCTCCTCGACGCTCTTCTTCTCCGAATGGGGCACCAACCCAGCCGGATCCGGGTACCCGACCGCCATCAACATCACGATCCGCTCGTAGGGTTTCAACATCAGCAGGGCAGCGGCCTTGCGTTCGCGCTGTTCCATATCTGGCCAGTTGATGGAGCACGATGCGAGCCCGAGGGTCTCCAGCGCGAGCATGAACTGCATGTTCGCCAGGCTGGCGTCGATATAGATGATGTGGCGATCACGCTCGAACGGGTAAGCGCTGAGGTCGCCAACGACCGCCAGCATGAGAGGGATGCCTTCCGCATAACCGGCCGTCCCCATGGGCAAGCGCGCCAACTTCAGCTTCGTGGCGTTGTCCGCAACGGCGATGTAGCGCAACGGTTGCCGATTGCAGGCCGACGGCGCCTGCGCCGCGGCTGCAATGGCTTGCTCGACGGCAGCGCGCGGCACGTCGGCGGCCTGAAAATTCCGCACCGATGCACGGCGCTGCGTCAAGCGCAGAAACTGGGAGTAGCTGACGTCCATTGGCGGCAGTGATCGCTGTGGCAGCGGCACGGCAGCGGCACTGCTGTGCACCTGCGGCGGCACGCGCAGGCGCAATGTCCGGAATCGCTCCGGCTGTGGTGCTGACGCGGGCCACTTCGTCGCCGCAAAGTACGCGGTAAGGACATCGTGCGCATACCGAATCAACGGCAACTCAAAGTCCTGTGGCGACTTGAGCAGGTCACCAAACGCCGTAAGTGTTTCGTCGATGTAGTCGAGAGCGAATCGCTCCCGGGCCGGCACCATGCAGAGCCCCTTTTCCAGGCGATGCACGTTGCGACGGACAACAACTGCGGCCACGGCACTCGAGGCCACATGCCGAATGTGCTGCCAACGCCCGACCAGGGTGGCATGCTGCTCCCGGGTGAACGATGAGTTGAACAGCAGGTAGTACACCTTTGCACACGCAGGGCACGCGGCACCGGCAGGAAGCAAGACACGGTCAATTCGCTGCCACACCCTTCCAAGGCGGTAACCCAGGAATCCAAAGGCACGCACATGCAAGGGCTTGCGTGGAGCCGGCAGCGATTCCGAAGGTGGCCGCACACTTTGGCCTTCATGGCGCGCCACGTCCGCAGTGTCTAGAGTCATGAGTTCGGTTCACCCAAAACGAGAGAGGTGATAACGGGCAATGGTAATGTTTTGAAACTTTTCTGCGGGAATTTCAGCGCACAGTACCGCCGCAGGAACAGACACAGGGTTCACCACCCATGCTGACCCGACTCTGCAGAAAAGTGTCCATCATTCAACGGCCCCACGAATCTTGCGTAAAAAACCATCAATCGCACGGCCGATGGGTAGCCAATCGTAGGCATCCAACGGCGCCGTTCCATCGAACCGGCGGCTGCGCAGACGGTCGGCAAAGTCTTCAAGCACCTTGGGAGTCAGGTCGCCTTCGTACAAGTACAGCCAATCGGAGCCGACATGCTCTTGCAGCTCGGGCAAACTACCGATCTTCGGCGCAAGGACCGGCCGGTTTCTCGAAAGGGCGTGCAGGGCCGAGCCGCTGTTCAAGATGTTCCGGTAGGGCAGCACAACGCCGTCGCTGGCATCGATCAGGCGTTCCACCTCGGCATCGTCCAAAGGTGTCGTGCGCGCATCCAACGTGATGTTCGGGGCACCTTGCGCGCGTCGCTGCAAATCCTCAAGCAAGTCATTGGCATCCTGCGCCATCCCGCTGACGTGCATGTGGATGGCAGGCACCGCCGCAGCAGCAGAGACTAGCGTGTCCAGATTCTTGTAAGGGCGAATCAAGCCCACGTAGCCAAGACGAACGTTGCCCTGTGGCGGTCGATACACCAGCGGCGGCGACAAGGCCACGTCGCGGTAATGGCCGTGGACCGTGACCAAGCTGCTCTTACTTCGAAGACGGGGGTATTGCTCTTCCACGAGTTGCTGCGACCGCCGCGACAGAAAGATGATGCCGTCCAGCGTGTCGAAAAATCGGTCACGCAGCTTGGCATCGACAACGGCCGTGTCGTGCGGAGTCAGGTTGTGCGCCACCCAGACGACGCGCCGCCCGCCAAGGATCTTGGCAGCCCACAACATCGTGATCTTGGCGTACAACTTCAGCGAGCCGGGCAGATCGCTCTTGCGAAAGAACTGGTCTGGCCAATGAAGGATGATGGCATCTGCCGCCCACACCTTGGCCCAACTCCAGGAGAAATCGTAGGTCGCATTGCCCGCCGACTCAATCGAGGTCCGAAAGAGATCAATGAACTTGTTCAGCGGCAGGGTGCGCGGCATGAGCGCCACGTTCAGATTGCGTTTCGAAGCAGTCATTTCCAGCCCTCCCGCGTCACCACCATCTCATGCCGCCGGGTCGCCAACGCGATCACCTCCGCGCCACAGGTCAATCGGAAATGCATCGAGCAGTGCCTGGGCGTCAAACACGGGCGCTGATTGCCCGCCCATTTCCAAGGCCTGCGCGATGCTGCTCGCCGCCTCGACGCCCCCCCGCCCGGTTCCACGCATGTAGTCGTCGTACTTGAACAATTTCTCGGTGTCGGACAGGCGCACATACCGCGCCGGAATACCGTACGCCTCGGCAATGATGAGGCCGTGCAATGAGCTCGCGACCACAAGCTCGGCTTCCAGAATGCGGGCGACGCACCGGTTCCAGCTTTCCAGAGGGGACACCAGGTCTGCGACGCCTTGGTCCCGCAGTATCTGCATGTCGTGCAGGTTGGGAACGACAACATGGGAACGTTGCGCTGTCGGAACAAAGCGCCCTGGGAACAGCAGCGGCAACAGTAGCGCAGGGTCCCCATAGACCTCGGGCACATTGATTCCGCGCGCCTGCAGAAATTCGCGGGTGAGAGGGCCGCGGACCGCACGCACGTCGAGCTGACTGTAGCGGTGAGCGGATGGGTCCATTTCCTTGCCATTGACGCCCGACCCCCAGACCACGTCACCCGTGCGCGCGAAATGAATGACAGAGCCGATCGCCATCAGGCGCCGCGGCCGAAGCACGGCCTCCTCGATCACATGGCCACGGTCGGCAAGCATCTTGGTGACCACCACCCGCGCAAGATGGTCGCCGAAGTTGCGATGCCCTGAAGCCGGCGACCAGGAGAACACTTCGACTTCGGAAAAATCTGGTGCGGGGGGAGGCGGGGCGGCGACGAGGCGGCGCAGCGTCTTCTGCAAAGCACTTTTCATGGGCATTTGAAAGGGGTTAAGTCAACAGCACCGGGTGCTCGACGGCAAGTGGACCGACGGCAAACATCGGGCTCAGGCCGTTGCAGCACGGTTCGGATCGAACGCTCTTTTGCCCAGGTTGCGCGCCAGCCGCATCGCAGCCTTGAGGGACACTCCCAGCCCAAAGTACCGCCGCACATCCGCCCATTCGACCGAGAACCCGTAGAACGGCGCCAACAGCTGCAGATACAGCATCTGCTTGTCGGTCGACGGCACATCGGGCCACTTGGCGCAGATGCGGCTGAAAGCGTCGACCAGCTTGGGCTTCTTCTTCTTGGAGATGCGGTCGGAACGGTCGTCGTCGGCCAACACGTAGGTGGCTTTGGGAACCAGGTGCGCAGGGCCGCATCGGTTGAGCATGCGCATGAACAGATCCAGGTCCTGCCATGCCGGCATGGCCTCGTCGAAGAGGCCGGCATCGAGATAGGCCTGGCGCCGGGCGAAGATCTGGTTGCCGATGGTGTTGTAGCGAAAGAGGTCCCGGAACTCCGTCACAGCGGGCTTGTCCAGCGTGTAGCTGCGGTGCTCGCTTTCGATCACCTCCGTCGCGTACAGACCACTGTAGCGCTGCCCCTCGGCATCCAAACGTGCCGCGTGCTCAAGGAACAAGGCGAGCCGTTCCGGCGTGAAGCTGTCGTCGTCATCCAGCCCGGTGACCCACTCTCCGCCTGCGGCGCGGATAGCCTTGTTGCGTGCGGCCGGGGCTCCGAGCGACTGGGTGTGGTGAAAGAAGCGCACGCGGCCATCCCGCGTGCTCAGTTCTTCCAGCCAGTCCAGCGTGCCGTCGGTGGAGCCGTCGTCGGCCACGATCACTTCCAACTCCTGGTGGGTCTGTGCCAACACCGAAGCGACGGCGCGTTGCAAAAGAGCCAATCGGTTCTTGGTGGGAATGTAGACGCTGACCAGCATGCTCAGTTCTCGGGTAGCTTGGGTTGCAACGGGGCAGGACCCTCCTGCGCGGCTCCCTGGCCGACGATGTGAAAGTGCTCGCGCACCGCATGGACCAACCGCCGGACATGGCCTCGAAAGGCTTGACCCGACGCCGTGAGTTCAAAGGCAGTCCGGCCCGCATCGGCCAACGCGGCGCGGCGCTCCGCAGGGCGCAACGCGATCAACAGCGTCAATGCGGCCGCCATGTCACCGATGGCGAACCGGCACGAAGCTGGTACATAGGGCTGGGTGCCCGGAAGATCCGGGCATACCACGGGCACGCCCAGCGCCATGGCCTCCAGCATGACCAGCGGCACGCCTTCATAGCGCGAGCACAGCAGCAGCACATCGCTCTCTGCCAGCGCCGTCTGCGCCGACATCCACGGCCGCAACGTCACGTGCCTGGCCAACTCCGGGCGCGCAGCCAGCGCCGACTCGATGTCGGGCTGGTAGGGGCCATCGCCGACAAGGGAGAAATGCAGCCCGGCAAAGCGCGCCGGGTCGGCCTGCATCAAATGGCCGAGCAGCATGTCCAGCCCCTTCTGGTGTGCGTCCAGCCGTCCCAGCACCAGCACGCGCAGGGGGCGGCCCGCAGCAGGCCCGCGCATCGCCACACGCGGAGCATGTTCCAGCTCGGCAGAGATGGTGTTAGGCAGCACGAAGATCCGGCCTGTGGGCCGCGCCCAGTGCTGGAACTCCCGGGCCTGGCCCTCGGTGATGGCCACCCAGCCGCGCGGCACCTTGGCGTAGAACCAGCGCACGAAGCGGTCCTTCCAGATGCCTTGCCGGTAGCCCATCGAGGCAAATGTCCCCAACATCGGCACGTACAGCAGCACGCGCACACCCAGCGCGCGCAGCAGCAGCACATGGGGAATGTGCGCCCCCATGGCGCCGGAGGCCACGACCACGCATTCCGGCTGCAAGGCCGCCACACGGCGACGCAGCCAGCGCAGCTCCCCAATGAGGCCCACGCCACCTGCTGCATGCGGGAACGGCTGGCTGCGCGTGGACTCGGGTGCCTGCGACAACAACCGCGAGCCGGCGCGCGCCAGCAGCTTGGGCTGCACATCATCGGTTTGCGCCAGCTCTTCAATCCAGCGCAGCAACATGACCTCGTGCCCCCCGAAGAACGGGGAAGCATCGACGAACAGCCAGGTGCCTCGCTGCGTCATGCGCGCGCCTGCGAGGCTATGGCATCTGCCGTGCGCGCCGTGCGCACCGCAGCAAGCAGGTCGCTGCCTCGGTCGATCCAACGGTAGCGCGACTGGGCCGCGATGAATGCGCGCTCCTGCAGGCTGTTCAGACGCGCGTCGTCGCCGATGGCATCAACGATCGCCCTGGCAAGACCCTGCAGATCCTGCGCCTGCACCATGCTGGCGCGGATTTCTGGCGGCAACCCAGCGGCGGCGTGGGTCAGCGTCGCCACGGCCACGCGGTTGAAGATGTAATCCAGAAACTTCAGCTTGAACCCACCGCCGATGGCCTCGGGCACGATCGCCAGACGTGCCTGTGCAAAGTGGGACGCGATGTCATCGACGAAGCCATGGATCACCGTGGCCTTGCTGGTTCTGCGCAGGTGTTCGGCCAACTCATCGGGAATGCCGCCGATGACATGCAGTGTGATGCCGTTGTGCTGAAACAACGCGTCAGCAGCTTCCACGAACTGCCGCAAGTTCTCGGACTTGGCCACCCAGTGGTAGTTGCCCACCATGACGACATTGCGCGGGGTCTGCGCCGGCATTTGGGTGCGCTCGGAGACGATGCCATCGTATCCGGGAGTGAGGACCACGCTGGCCGTGCGAGGCGCATCGACCTGAAACTTTTGGGCATCCTCTGGCGTGATGGCAGTGACCAGATCGACGGTGCGCGCAATATGGCGTTCGATGGCACGCGTTTTCAACCAGTTCTGCCACAGGCCGGCATGCTTGAACACCGAGCCCTTGAACCCGCGCACCAGCGAGGCATAGACGGAGGCCTCGTGGTCGTGAGCGACATGCACCAACACCGGCGCCGCTTTGCCGCCGCGCGCCCTGAGAAATGGCGCCATGGCCCATCCCAGCCCGTATTGATCGAACACGACGAAGTCCCAGTGCTGCTGGGCCAACTCGTCGATCAGCTGCCGATACGCCGGCGTGGCATGCGAAGCGGCCACCAGTGGCATGGTGCTCATCAGCGACGGCAGCGTGCCACGCGGCTTGCCGGGAACCAGCCGCCATTGCACAGGCCAGTCGGCGGGCACGGCGTCGGCCGGCTCACAGGCGAAACCGGTGAAGGTGATGTTTGCACCAGCCTGTGCCGCGGCACGCAGCAAACGGGCGGTGTAGATGCGGTCGCCGGTGTCCAGCGGGAAGGGTTGGGCGCGGGCAATCCAAAGTGCTTTCACACCAAGCCTCCCGCGGTGGACGCGATGCTGCCATCGGAGCTGCGCTGCATGCCCATCCCTCCAAAAACCTCGAAAACCTTCATACGTCACGTCCCATGTTCAACACACTGCGGAATGCGGCCACGTTCTGCTCCAGATGGGTGATGCTGGTCGTTCCCATCACCAATCCGCTGAAAGCAGGTGCACGCAACTTCTGGGGCCACGCGTGCGATGTACCCTCCCAGGCCTGCCCCACCAACCGCGAGAACCCACGGACCAACCCGGACTTGCCCTCACGCGTAAGTGCCTGCATCACATCAGCCGCTGCTGCGCTGCCATCGAATTCGTACTGCACCACCTCTATCGCAGCATGCGCAGCGGCCAGCTGTGCGAGCTGCAAGTCATCGCAGGACACACCGAGCTTGAGGAACAAGCCCTGCCGCTGCAGCGCCGCCAGGCGCGTGAACAGCGCAGCGTCGCCCAGCACCTCGGGAGACGGACTGTGCAGATAGAAAATATCCAGGTGGTCGGTGCGCAAACGCGCAAGACTCTCACGCAACGAGCGTTCGATGAAGTCCGGCTGGAAGCAGCGCGGAACACCTTGCGCGCGGGTCTGCGCCACGCGCTGACGAAGGCCTCCGCGACGTGCGGCCAACCAGCGAACCAACGGCTTCAAATGCGCAAGCGCCGCCTGCTTGGGGGTCAAAAGTTGACCTGCCTTGCTGGCAAGGCTGACCTTTGCGCGATCGGGCTCCAATGCAGCGCCCAGCAGCCGCTCGCTGTCTCCCTGTCCATAGATGCTGGCGGTGTCGAAATGCCGTACGCCCAGATCGTAGGCGCGGCGGACTAAGGCAATGCTTGCCTGACGGTCGAGCGGCGTCAGGGCTGAGCCCAGCCTGGAGCAGCCGAACACCAAAACAGGCTCCAAACTCAGGACCGGCATCAACGGCATTCCTCTGCAAAGAAAACACTGCAATCACTCATGTCGTTCCGAAGAATCGCAGGAAGACGGCTTCCGCTTCGGGTTTGGTGCCGTCCGACAAGCGTGCATTGAAGTCCGGCGCTTTGTAGTCCCAATAGTTGTGGTACGCCAGGTCCGACGTTGCCAGCCATTCGGTCATTCTCTCCATGAAATACGGGTCGTCACCGCCACCACGCCCATCCGGTCGCATGCCGGTTCCCCACTCCGGAAAAGACACCGGCTTGCCATGCTCCGCGGCGAACGCGCGTTGCCAAGCCAATCCGAAAGGCGCGCCCATCTTCAGACGCCATCGCTGCTCCGGCGTCGTCGGATTCCAAGAGGTGTTGTAGATGTCCATGCCAACGATGTCGACGAATTCGTCACCTGGATAGACCTGATCCGGCGGCACCTTGCCCCGACTCCAGGCTGTGCACCAGTCAAAGGAGAAAGCCGCGCCGTCGACTGACCGCATGGCGACGACGACACGCCGCCAGAAGTCGACCCAGGCCGCAGGGTCGCGGTCAGCGCGCCAGGGAAACCAGTCCTGGTTCAGTTCCCACCCCAAGCGCACAACGGCATTGCTCAGACCGTATTGCACGAAGGCCTGCGCGACCTGTACGAAATAATGGTCATACTCACCACGCGCTCCGCGCGCGAGGGACACGTCAGCCTCGCGCGACAACAAAGGGACGCCAATCGACATCGGCAGTCCCGCTGCCTGCCAGCAGCGCGAGCCGCGGTGCGCGGCTTTGACCAACTCCAACCACGAAACCTGAGAAAGAAAATCGGAATGCCGCTCCGGGCGCCGTCCCAGCCAACCCGTAAGCTTTTCGAGCCGGGCCGTTCCCGAACAACCCGGCCCCTGGTACGTGCCCAGGGTCGCCCGCGCATGTGAGACCGACGGCGGCGGTCTGGTCATTGTCGCGCCACGGGCGTTCGAGGCACCGTGCGCACCCAATGCACCCACAAGCGGCAGCGCCAACACACGCCGTCGCGACATTCCCGGAGGACCACCATCGATCTCATGCATGTGCACTCTCCTGTAACGTGGACGCTGAAGTTCGGTCTCGCTGCCGATCATCTGCCCCCAACTGGATACGGATGGAGCCACCGGGAGGTGCCCGCCACGGCGGCGTCTTGATCCATTGAAACCAAAGCGCGAGCAGAACGATGAGTAGCAGGTTGGCAAACTGGACGCTTAGATATTCAAGTGAACCGCGCTCGCTCCAGGAGAACAGGCCCGCCAGCACATAGCACGAGACAATGCTGGTCGAGAAGCAGTCGAGTGAATGGGTTCCCACCCGTGCCACGCCACGCATCATTAGATGGCGCTTGATCCATGCATTCGATGGCATGAGAAGGGCGACAAGTCGGACCACCAGCAGGAAGTGCAGCAGGCGAATCGGCTGCATGTTGGTCTTGTCCAGCCACGGAATGTCAAGCACCCCGATCAGGGGAAGACGAACGTCTGCCTTGTCCATGAGCTTGAGCACCGTACACAGGGCAAGAACTGCAAGCACCCTTGTGATCTTGCGCCCCCGACTGGACCGATCCACCTCGCCGAGCGGCCACTCCTTGGCGGTCCACACACCGAGAAAGAACACAAACTGCCATGCCAGCGGATTGAAATGCCATCCGCCAGGCGTATAGAAGTTCAGCGAGGGGTGCAGTTGAACAGCCAGCCAAACGAAGGCTGAGAGCAGCATCGGTAGCCATTTGACACGGGCATACAGGTACAAAAAGCCAGGAGCCATCGCTATCAGGACCATATACAGCGGGAGTACCTCCAGAAAAGCCGGAAAGTACTCAAATCGCATGAAGGCCAGAATGACCCGCTCACCATAGTTCGCAGCAAGATCCAGGCGCGAAATGTCGATCAACCCATTGCTGCGCGAAAAAATCCAGGGCACCACCGCAAGCACGGCCAGGAAGACGAAGCCGTTGCGTACATAGAGTTCCCATGCACGGTGGAGGCCCCGGACCTGCGTGTTCCAGAACCCTCTGCTCACCAGCGAGCGGCTGTAGACGGTCGCGATGACATAGCCAGAGAAGAACACAAAGAACTCCGCGGCGCTGGACCACCCGAGGCTCTGATAGGTGTACAGCTTGAGCGAGGCATTGTTGCCCACCCCCTGCAGCAGAAAGCCCAGGTGGTCCAGACACATCGACAGGATGAAGAAGCCTCGCAGGAAATCGATGCGGCTGTCCCGCTCGGTGGATGTCCCCAAGCTCATGCGCTGACCTCACTCAACCGCTTGTCGAATTTCTCGGGGCTTGGCGGACGCCGCGGCGTCTCGTCTGCAAGGGCGGCACTGCCGCGGGGGTCTGCCGACACCGGCCACAGCACAAGCCCGAACACCAGCGCATGCGAAAACGGGATGTAGATTCCGCCCAAAGCATAGGTCAGGACGAGAACGAATTTGAGCAGACCTGGGGCACGGCTGCGGTGAAAGCAACAGGCAAGAAAGCCGAAATAAGCGGTCGCACCGACAAGTCCGAACTCGAACACCATCTTGAAAAAGATGCTGGTTCCAGAGACAGGCACATTGGCCAGCGCCTTGAAATCATCGACAGTGCCTGCTCCAAAGCCAAACAGCGTGCGCAGGGGGTCTGGCCACAAGAACTGCTCAAACAGATAAAAGCCACCTACAAAACGTGCAAAGCCGCTCGATCCGGTGGCAGAGAATTCACCAGCGCGTGCAAAGAACACCCGAACGAAGACGACATCGGCGAAGCTCGCAGCGACGAGAACAAGGATGACCGCGGCCGCTCCGACGATCAAAACGTCCCAGCGGCCCTTGGACATGAGGATGAGCGGCACGGCCACAGCAACCAGCACCAAACCGGTCCCCGAATAAGAAACGATGATGGCCGCAATCAATGTCGCGAGAACCGCCCAGCGCATCCGCGTGAGCATCTCAACCACCATGGCCACGGCCAGGAACTGACTGAAGAACGAAGGCTCCAGCATGACCACGCCGTTAGCTCTGTAGTACGGAGACCCGTATTGCAAGTGTGTGAACGGATTGAACAAGGCTACCTTGAGCTGGGACGGCATGTAGCTTTCGATCGGAAACGCAGGCCCGGGGCCGACGACGAATTGCGCCGAGAACTGCACAAGGCCAAGAATACCGACCACCAAGGCCAACTTCACGAACCAATCCAGCAGGCGGGCATAGTCAGGCAGCGGATTGAGTCGGAGGACATAGGGGAAATGCACCACCGACAACATCAGCAAGGAGAGCACCGAAAAGCTCTCCCCTCGCAACGCCTGGGTTCCCCAGAGTACAGACATCGCAATGGCATAGGCGATGAAGCGCGGGACATCGACCACCATCTTTCCAGCCACCAAGCCCAACGCAGAGGCGGCGGAGATGAGCGGAATCACAATCGAAATGCCCATGCCACCAAATGGCGGCACCGACAGTTTGGAAAAAACACTCGCACCTAGAATGGGCGTTGCACCGATCCAGCGCAAAAGACGCTCGTCAGCGGCCCTTCCCCCTTTGCCCTTCTCGACGGATGCGTCTGCTGAAGAGTCCATGCTTAGCCGCGCTCCACGACGCCCACAGCGTGAATCGTCAAAGGAACGGCGGCCTCGGGCGTCCAAATCTGTTCGCGCGTCGTGATCATGCCGGTGAAGAATCCCAAGGCCCAGGCCCAGTGCATGGCAGCAGCGGCAGGCCCGGCCAGCAAGCCGCAGACAGAGCGATAACGCAGCGCCAACTGCGCTGAAACGAGCACGAGAGCGGCCACATACAGGCCGGGCCACAACAGCAGCGCAGGCCACCACGACGCAAGCAGGACGGCTGCCACACAGGAGGCGACATACATCGGCACCGCAAGCTGCCGCGCACGCAAGGACGATGGGTGGCGCCTGACCGTGCGGGAACGCCCCCGCCCGTAGTTGAAGTATTGCCGCCACAGGCCCGCAAGCGTCCCGCGCGGGCTATAGCCAATGCGGATGTCTGCATCCAGATAGATCCGGCTGCCCAATGCACGTTGGCGGCAATCGAGTTCGGCATCTTCATTGTGGGTGAAGGATTCATCGTAGCCGCCCGCGCGGAGGAAACTGGCCATGCGGAACGCTGCATGGTGGCCGTGGTCGATGAAGCCGCTGCGGCGCCCTCCCCTGTGGGCCGAGCCTCCCGACCCCAGCGGCGTGTCCGACACCCATGCCACGGCCCGCTGCAAACAGTTGCTGCCACCGGAATCCATGGGGACGACCACAGCGTCAGCGCCCGTCCGTTCCAACGTCTCAATCAATCGGCGAACAAACCCAGCCGGGTAGCCGGCATGCGCATCGCACCGGATCAGCACATCGGCCCATCCGCCATCGACCCGGGCGGCAAGATTGACGGCCGCACTTTGAATTCTTCGAGGGTTGGGAAGCAAGCTCAGCCAAGGCCGGCTCTGTGCAAGCTCTGCGACCCGCTGCACAGTGCCATCGGTGCTGCCGCCATCCGCAACAACGACGCGAACGCGATGCTGCTGCGGCCAATCCATCGCCAACGCGTCAACTACCCCGTCTATATGGGCGCGCTCGTTGAGCGTCGGAACTACGACAAGAATCGACAGACCCATCTCAATGCTCGTTGAGCAGCACGCCGGCAATCTTGGCGTGCGAACGCGCGATCTGCTGCACGAGATCGTGCAATCCATCCATGCGCGTCCGGTTGCGTCTACCGATCACCAGAGCAGCGCCACACCGGGCTGCGAGCACGCGGCTGTCAGCCCCCCGCACAGTGGCGGGCGTATCGACGATGACGTGGTCGAAGCGGCTCAGGACGTCCTGCATCAGAAAGCTGAAACTTGCACGTTGCATCAATTCGAGCGGGTTAGGTGGCAATGTGCCGACCGTCAGCAAGTGCATGCCGGGCAAGCCCGAGATGGCTTGTTCGACGTCAACCCCAGCGCGCCCGGCCAGAATGTTGCTCAATCCGCTAGCAGGCTCTACGCCAAAGATCTTGTGTTGGCGCGGCGTGCGCATATCGCCATCGATCAGTAACGTGCTTTCACCCAATTGGCTGAAAACGACTGCCAGATTCGCCGCAAAGTAGCTCTTCCCGTCGCCCACATTCGGACTCAGGACAGCAAGAGCACGGCGGGGTTGGTCAGGGGCCAGTACCCCCATGAGCAGTTGACTGCGCACATCCCGGAACACCTCCGCCGCCGCGCTGAAAGGGTCGGTGGCCGTTACCAGTTCTCCTCCAAGGCCGCCAAGACCACCTTCTGCAGCGTAGGGATAGTGAAACTGCTGCGACAGCGCCCAGAGCACATCGTCGCGGGAGGCAAGCTTGAGCGCAATTGCCGCATCGCCGAACCGCATGCCGTGCTGCCGCTGATGCTGCAGTATCAGCTCGACTTGGCGGGCATCGAGCTTGCGTAACTCACGGATCAGATCGCCAATCGAACGATCCACAAGTTGCGCGGGCGGCCCTTGTTCGTGGCCCGTGGCGTCCTCTGGCGCAGACGCCTCGTCGGAGCGGGTTTCCTGCCTTCCTTCCAGCACAGTCATGGCATTGCGTTGCGGACGGCCTGATTGCATATTCATTGGAGTAGGAACTTCCAGTTCAGTTGAGCTTGCCGTGGGGCGCCGAACCGCCAGCGATTTGCGCTGTCCATCCGATGCTTCGCTTGGGTTGCGCGGCCTGTTCGGGCAGCACGCCCAGCAAGGGCAGCTGCAGCCCCCGCAGCACGTCGTCCTCCGTCCGAAGGCGGCGGTCCCGCAGTTCGGTTCCGAGCGCCGCAGCCAACGCCAGCAGCGTCGCGGCCAGCACGCCGACGGCAAGGTTGAGAACCACACGCGGCTCGGATGGGCTGGTCGGGGGCGTTGCTCGCTTCAGGACGCTGACGTTGGTCTGCGTGGACTCGCTTTCGACATTAGTCTGGCTTGCCCGCGTCATGATGGTGTCGTAGGCGCGTCGCGCGTTGTCGACGTCGCGCTGCAAGACGCCAGCTTCATCACGCAGGACCTTGAGCTCCAGCAGCTTGGCACGCTGCTCGTCCACGGCCACCCGGGCCTGCGCAAGCCTTGTCTGATTGACATTGTTGTTAACGGTAATGCTGCCGGTCACACGCCGCGTCTCTGCCGCGATCGTTGCGCGCAGCTCTGCAGTCTTGGCTTTGAGCTCAATCATCTCCGGATGCCGTTCGCCGAGGCGTTCGCCCAATTCCTTCTGACGCGCCTCCTGGCGAGCAAGTTCGGACGTCATGTTGGCAATGACGGGGTTCGTCAGCACTTCCGGCATGCGGTCCGGACTGGCAGCCGCCTGACTTTGGCGTCCCCCGGTCTCATTGGCTGCCCCCTGCAACACAACGAGTTGAGATGACAGCTCCATCAGCCGCTGGGTCTCCACATCGACCCGCTCATCGGTCGCAACCAGGCCATGCTGACGCTGGTAGGCAGACAGTCTGGCCTGGGCACGCTCCAGATCCTCTCGCAGTTGCTTGCCATATGTGTCGAAAAAGCCACGATATTGCTTCGCCGGGTCGACGCGCAGTTCCAAGGTTGTTTCGACGTAAGCGTTGACCCACGCGTTGGCTATCTCCGCCGCCCGCTCTGGCACTGTCGAGGTGTAGTTGACGGTGATGACGTTCGAGTCGCGCGTGGGTATGGCCTCCATGTCGCGCAGGAGCGAGCCCGCCATGGCCGCGTTGTAGTCACCACGCCCCTCGCTTGCCTCAACCCACCGTCTGCGGCGCTCTTCGTCCTTGTCCCAGCCCAGCGCCTGTGCCACGCGCAGTGCTACACGATCGCTGCGGACTACGCCGAGTTGCGTCCCCATGTAGCTACTGTTGGTCATTCCCGGCAAAATCATCCCGGCAATCGGATCGGGCGACTTCACGTCGAGCACTACCGTTGCCGACGCCGTGTACCTAGGCTCCTTGAGAAACGTCACCGCGGCCACCAAGGCCACCACAGCCACCCATACCAACGCCGCCAGCCTCCACCGGGCCCGCAGCAACACAAATATTTCCGCAAGTCTCATCGACGACTCTCCTGAAGACGGGGATTCTCGGGCCAGTCGGCCTCGACACAGCCTTCGATAGTACTTTCAGGCCACTTAGTCCTTTTGGACTATTGCTGCACTGCACAATAGTCTACATACTAACCCTGAGGCTCCAATCCACTTTGCACAATAAGGACTCCACCATGCGGAAAGCTTTTTCCATTGCAGCATGCGCGCTTGCCCTCTCGTGTGCCGGGATGGCACAGGCAGCGAACGAGTCGGACGCTGTGTCGTCCGTGACGAACCAGATCAGCAGCCGCTTGCAACAATTGGTCCAGTTCGTCCAGGGAAATCCGGCCGCCGCGCCGAAGACCCAGACGGCTTTCGAAGCAGGCAGCATCGGCAACCGCAGCCGCACCATGGTGGCCGGTGCGCCGGTCCCGCAGGCCGAAGAGCAGACCGGCCAGGCGATGCTGCTGGCAGGCTTGCTGGTCATGGGTGTCATCATCAAGCGCCGCTCCGGCAAGCGCGACTGAGCGCCACCCCGCCCGTCGGTCAGCGCACACCGCTGGCCGGCCCCTCATCCCGCAGAGGGCCTATTTCTCACATCGCGTGACCTGCTGGTCAGAGACCGCCTCCAGCGCCCCTGGTGGCACCAAGCCGGGTTCGATCTCGGCCAGCGGCCGCAGCACGAAGGCACGCTGCCACATGCGCGGGTGCGGCAGCTTCAGCCGCGGCAGGTCCAGCACACGGTCGGCATACAGCAGCACATCGAGATCCAGCGTTCGCGGTGCGTTGACGTAAGGGCGCTCCCGCCCGGCCTGCAGTTCGAGTGCCTGCAAGGCATCCAACAGGTCCAGCGGCGCCAGGTGCGTCGCCAGCCTCGCCACGGCGTTCACGTAGTCCGGGCCGCCCGCATCGACCGGTGCACTGCGGTACAGCGACGACGAGCGCACGAGACGTGTGCCTGGCAGCCGGTCCAGTTCTGCCAGCGCCCACAAGACGGTCGCACGCGCATCGCCCAGGTTGCCGCCCAGGCCCACGAAAGCGGTGGCGGCGGCCACAGCTCAGACGCCGTTGTCCGGCGCGGGTGTGGTCGCGACGCGCTCGCCGGCCGGCTTGCGGCGGCGCCGCCGTTTCTTGGGCGCCACGGCGGTCTCATCGTCCTGGGGCGCTGCCGCAACATCCGATGCATCGGCCTCGCGCTTGGGGCCTTTGACGACGCGCACGCGCGCGCGGCCCGATTCCTCCCGCGCCTGGTCCAGCAGATCCTGCCGGCGCTCGTCGCTGGCCAGGCTGAACTCCTGCCACCACTCGGCCAATGCCTCGTCGATCTCGCCGCAGTCGGCTCGCAGGCGCATGAAGTCGAATGCGGCACGGAAGCGCGGCTGTTCGACCAGGCTCCAGGGCGCGCTGCCGGTGCGCTTGTCAAAGCGCGGCTGCATGGTCCAGGTCTCGCGCATGTCGCCGGCCAGCTTGCCGCGGCCCGAGACGTCGCCGATGCGCGCGCTGAACACGTCCTCGATGGCGTCCTGCAGCGCAGGGAACGGCGGCTGGCGCTTGTGCTCGACGCGCGTCTTCCACCCGTCGCGCACATCGGCCCACAGCACGCAGGCCAACAGGAAGCTGGGCGCCACAGGCTTGCCCTCGCCAACGCGGCGGTCGGTGTCCTGCAGCGCGGCGCGCACGAAGGGCTGGTCGGCGCGTTCGACCACGAGGTCCAGCAGCGGGTAGATGCCGGTCGCCAGGCCCAATTCCTTGAGCTTGTCGACGGTGGCGATGGAATGCCCGGTCTGCAGCAGCTTGAGCATCTCGTCGAACAAGCGGCTTTGCGGCACGTCGGCCAGCAGCTGCTGCGACTTGACCAAGGGTGCTGCGGTCTTGGGCTCGATCTTGAAACCCAGCGCGTTGAGCTTGGCCGCGAAGCGCACGGCACGGATGATGCGCACCGGGTCTTCGCGGTAGCGCGTGGCGGCGTCGCCGATCATGCGGATGCTGCGGTTCTGCACGTCCTTCAGGCCATCGTGGTAGTCCACCACGATCTGGCGCTTGGGGTCGTAGTACATCGCGTTGATGCTGAAGTCGCGCCGCGCGGCGTCCTCTTCTTGCGGCCCCCAGACGTTGTCGCGCAGCACGCGGCCGGTGGCGTCCACGGCATGCTGCATGCCGGCCAGTTCGCTCTTGCTGGTGCGCTCGTTGCCGGCCACCTGCTCGGCGGCGGCGTTGTCCAGGTAGGCGCGGAAGGTGGAGACCTCGATGACCTCGTGCTCGCGCCCGCGGCCGTAGACCACGTGCACGATGCGAAAGCGCCGGCCGATGATGAAGGCGCGGCGGAACAGGCCCTTGACCTGCTCGGGCGTGGCGTTGGTGGCCACGTCGAAGTCCTTGGGCTTGAGGCCCACCAGCAGGTCGCGCACCGCGCCGCCGACGATGTAGGCCTCGTAGCCGGCCTGTTGCAGCGTGCTGACCACGTTGGCGGCGCGCTCGTCCACGAGGTTCGGGTCGATCTTGTGGACCTCGGCCGCAATCTCCTGGCGCTTGCCGAACTTGGGGCGGGCACGGCTGGCGGGGGCGGCGGAACTCTTGCCCAGCAGCTTGTCGATGAGTTTCTTGATCATGTGAGTTTTTCGAACAGGTCCAGGATGCGCCAGCCGCGCGCCTGCGCGACCGCCCGCAGGCGGTCGTCGGGATTGGTGGCCACCGGAACCTGGACCTTCTCCAGGAGCGGCAGATCGTTGATGGAGTCGGAGTAGAAGGTGCAGTGCACGCTGTCCCAGGTCAGGCCGCGTTCCTCCAGCCAGGCCTGCATGCGCGTGACCTTGCCCTCGCGCGCCGAGGGCACGCCGCGGATCGCACCGGTGATCCAGTCGCCGCCGTCGGGCAAGGGCGCACGCTCCAGTTGCACGGCGATCAGGTGCTCGATGCCCAGGGCCTGGGCGATCGGCGCGGTGACGAACTCGTTGGTGGCCGTGACCAGCAGCAATGTGTCGCCGCGCGCGCGGTGCAGCTCGACGAGTTCACGCGCCGCCGGCAGCAGGGCCGGCAGCACCATCTCGCGCATGAAGTCGGCATGGGCGACGGCCGCCGCCTGGGGGCCACGTTCGCGCACGGCGTCGGTGGCGAAGCGCACGTAGTCGTGGATGTCCAGCGTGCCGGCTTTGTAGTGCGCGTAGAACGCGTCGTTGCGCCGGGCAAAGGCCTCAGGGTCGGTCCAGCCGATGCGGGTGGTGTAGACGCCCCAGGCGTGGTCGGAATCGATCTGCAGCAGCGTGTGGTCCAGATCGAACAAGGCCAGGTTCAAGTGTGCTCCAGCATGGACTTGATCAGCGGAATGGTGATGGCGCGCTGCGTCTGCAGCGCGTAGCCGTCCAGATGGTCCAACAGTTGGACCAGGCTGGCGAGGTCGCGGCTGAAGCGCCGCAGCATGAAGTCCATCACCTCGTCGGGCAGGAAGATGCCGCGCGCGTCGGCCTGCTGGCGCAACACGGCGCGGCGCTCGGCCTCGGACAGCAGCTGCAGCTGGAACACATGGCCCCAGCCCAGGCGCGAACGCAGGTCGTCGCGCAGCGGCAGGTCGGCCGGCGGCAGCGTGCCGGCACCCAGCACCCAGCGCTGCAAACCCTGGGCGTTGACGAACCAGTTGAAGGCCGCGTGCTGCTGCACGGCCGAGTAGTGCTGCACGTCGTCCAGCAGCACGGCGGCCCAGTCCTCGTCGAATTCCGGGGGCTCGGCCACGCTCGGGTCGAGCCAGCCGATCTTGCCGCCCTGCTCGCGCAGTGCGGCGCGCACGGCCTCCAGCAGATGGCTCTTGCCACTGCCCTCGGGCCCCCACAAGTAGGTGGGCACCGGCGAGCGCGTGGGGCTGCCGGACCACAGCTGCAGATGCTGCAGCGCAGCCTCGTTCGGTCCGGCGAAGAAGTTCGCCAGCGTAGGGCCGGAAGCCAGACCGATGTCGAGGGCCAACTGTTGCATCAAGGGGATGGAGCGAGGTAGCGGGGGGAGCCCCCGTAGAATTCGCGCGGATTTTAGTCTTCTCCGCGTACCCATTGCCCCCTGTGCCGTCGCAGGCACCCTGCCCCCCATGAGCAACACCCCCGCCTCCCCCTCCCCGCTGTCCTACAAGGATGCCGGTGTCGACATCGACGCTGGCGACGCCCTGGTCGAGCGCATCAAGCCGCTGGCCAGGAAAACCATGCGCGAGGGTGTGCTGGCCGGCATCGGCGGCTTCGGCGCGCTGTTCGAGGTGCCCAAGCGCTACCAGGAGCCCGTGCTGGTCTCGGGCACCGATGGCGTGGGCACCAAGCTGCGCCTGGCCTTCGAATGGAACATGCACGACACCGTGGGCATCGACCTGGTGGCCATGAGCGTCAACGACGTGCTGGTGCAGGGCGCCGAGCCGCTGTTCTTTCTGGACTACTTCGCCTGCGGCAAGCTGGATGTGGACACCGCCGCGGCCGTGGTCGGCGGCATCGCCAAGGGCTGCGAGCTGTCGGGCTGCGCGCTGATCGGCGGCGAGACCGCCGAGATGCCCGGCATGTACCCGCCCGGCGAATACGACCTGGCCGGCTTCGCCGTCGGCGCCGTGGAGAAGAGCAAGATCCTCACAGGCCGCGACGTGGTCGCCGGCGACGTGGTGCTGGGCCTGGCCTCGGCCGGCGTGCACTCCAACGGCTTCAGCCTGGTGCGCAAGTGCATCGAGCGCGCAGAAGCGGCCGGCAGCTTGCCCGCCCAGCTGGACGGCAAGCCCTTCAAGCAGGCCGTGATGGAACCAACCCGGTTGTACGTCAAGAACGTGCTGGCGGCGCTGGCGCAGCACCCGATCAAGGCGCTGGCCCACATCACGGGCGGTGGCCTCCTGGAGAACATCCCGCGCGTGCTGCCCGACGGCCTGGCCGCGCACCTCAAGGCCGGCAGCTGGCCGCAGACCGAGCTGTTCGCCTGGCTGCAGGCCACGGCCGGCATCGACGACACCGAGATGAACCGCACCTTCAACAACGGCATCGGCATGGTGGTCGTGGTGCCGGCGGCCGCGGCCGAAGCCACGGCAGCGACGCTGCGCGCGGCCGGCGAGACGGTTCACACCATCGGCGCCATCGCGGCGCGCGGCGACGGCGCTGCCGTGGTGGTGGCCTGAACTAGGCCGACTGCCGGGCCTGCACCCAGTCCATGAAGGCCCGCAGCGCCGGGCTGACCTGGCGCCGGCCCGGGTAGTACAGGTGAAAGCCCGGCTCGGGCGGACACCAGTCGGCCAGCGCCTGGACCAACTGGCCGGCCGCCAATGCGGGCGCCGCCATGGCCTCGTAGATGTAGGCCCAGCCCACGCCGCCCAGCGCGGCACCCAGCGCCAGGCGCTGGTCGTCCACGGTCAGCGGGCCGGCCACATCCAGAGCCTTCGCCACCTCGCCCTTGCGGAACTGCCAGTGGTACAGCGCCCCGCTCGGGAAGCGCTGGCGCACGCAGGGGCGCACCAGCAGGTCCTCTGGCACCAGCGGCGGGGCTAGGGCCAGATCCGGCCGCGCCACCACGCAGAAGCGCTGCATGGGCCCCACAGGCACCGCCACCATGCCCTGGGGCAGGGCTTCGGGAAAGCGCACGCCGGCATCGAAGCCGCCCGGCACGATGTCGGCCATCGCGTCCTGGCTGCTGACCTCCAGCTGGATGCCGGGATGGGCGCGCAGGAAATCGCCCAGCAGAGGTTCCAGCCACAGGCTGGCAGCGCTGCGCGGCAGGTTCAGCCGCAACGTGCCGCGCACCAGGGCCTGGAACTGGCCCACGTTGGCCAGCGCGCTGTCCAACCCGGCCAGCAGGGGCTGCAGCTCGGCCAGCAATGCGCGGCCGGCCTCGGTGGGCGCCACGCTGCGCGTGGTGCGCTGCAGCAGGGGCACGCCCAACGACTGCTCGAGCGTGCGCACGGCCTGGCTCAGAGCCGAGGGCGAGACGTTCATGGCCTGGGCGGCCCGCCGGTAGCTGGACCATTCGGCCACGGCGGCCAGCGCGCGCAAGTGCAGGAGTTCGGGTGTGGCCATGGCAGGCAATTGTGCAGCCAGGCCGCACAGTGCGTGAACACGATGGCGGATTGTGCGCTGCAGCTTGGCGATGGATGATCCTGCCTTCAACGCACAGGAAGCTTCTTGCCATGACCACACCCATCACCCCCCGCCCGCTCGCCGGCCACGCCATCCACCCGCTCGGCCTGGGCTGCATGGGCATGAGCGAGTTCTACGGCCCGTCCGACGAGGCCGAGTCGCTGGCCACGCTGCGCGCCGCGCGCGAACTGGGCGTGCAGCACTTCGACACGGCCGACACCTACGGCCTGGGCCACAACGAGGAACTGCTGGGCCGCTTCCTGCGCGCGCTGGCTCCGGCCGAGCGGGCCGGTCTGGTGGTCGCCACCAAGTTCGGCATCGTGCGCACCAAGGGCACCTACGAACGCCGGATCGACAACTCGCCGGCTTACATCCGCGCAGCCTGCGAGGCCTCGCTCCAGCGCCTGGGCGTGGAGCGCATCGGCCTGTACTACTGCCACCGGCGCGATCCGCAGGTGCCGCTGGCCGAGGTCGTGGGCGCCATGGCCGATCTCGTGCGGGCCGGCAAGGTCGCCGCATTGGGCTTCTCGGAGATCAGCGCGGACAGCTTGCGCCAGGCCCACGCACAGCATCCGGTCGCGGCCGTGCAGAGCGAGTATTCGCTCTGGGAGCGCGGCGCCGAGGCGGCCGTGCTGCCCACCGCGCGCGAATTGGGCGTGGCCTTCGTCGCCTACAGCCCGCTGGGCCGTGCCGTGCTGACCGACCGGCCGCCCGAGGAGCAGAGCCTGGCAGAAGACGACTTCAGGCGCGCCTTGCCGCGCCTGCAGGGCGCGGCCGGCGCGGCCAACCTGCAGCTGCGCGAACGCCTGGCCGCGCGCGCGGCCGAGGTCGGCCAGCCGGTGGCCGCCCTGGCCCTGGCCTGGCTGCTGCAGCGCCAGCCGCATGTGCTGCCGATCCCGGGCACGCGGCGCCAGGCCCATCTGCGCCAGAACCTGGCGGCCTGCGCGTTGCAGTTGCCCGAAGCGCTGCTGGCCGAACTCGATGCCCTGTTCGCGCCGGGTGCGGTGCAGGGCGCGCGCTACCCGGATGCCGGCTTCGCAGGGGTGGAAACCCGCTGATCAGCCGCCCGCGCTGCCCTCTTCCGCGCGCAGCGGCTGCGCCAGCACCTTGTCGATGCGCCGGCCGTCCAGGTCCAGCACCTCGAACACCCAGCCCGCGCATTCGATGCGCTCGCCCGTGGCCGGCATGTGGCCCGAGACCGCCATGAGCAGGCCGGCCACGGTGTTGTAGCGGCCGCGGTCTTCCTCGGGCAATTCGTCGATGTCCAGGCGCGCCTTGAGTTCGCCGACCGGCATCAGCCCGTCCAGCAGCCAGGAGCCATCGCCGCGCGCCGTGGCCCAGGCCTCGGTCTGGGTCTCGGGCTGCAGCTCACCGGTGATGGCCTCCAGCAGGTCGCGCGGCGTCAGCACGCCCTGCACCACGCCGTATTCGTCGACCACGAAGACCATGCGCCCGGCGCGCGCGCGGAACTGCTCCAGCAGTTCCAGGCCCGACAACGTCTCGGGCACGAAGGTGGCCGCCAGCGCGTGCGTGCCGATCAGCGCCTCGCGGTCCTGGCCGGCCAGCGCCAGCAGGCGCGCCACGCTGACGATGCCGACCACATCCTCCAGCGAGCCGCGGCACACCGGATACCAGGAGTGGCCGGCGTGCTCGGCCTCGCCGCCGGCCAGGCGCAGCGCCTCCAGCACCGGCAGGCTGGCATCGAGCCAGCCCACCTCGTCGCGCGGCACCATGATGGAAGTCAGCGGGCGCTCGTCCAGGCGGAACAGGTTGCGCACCATGCGGTGTTCGTGCGCCTCGATCACGCCGGCGTCCACGCCCTCCTCCAGGCTGGCGTCTATTTCCTCTTCGGTCACGGCGCGGTTGCCGGCCGTGTCCACGCGCAACGCAGCCAACACACCCTGCGTGCTCAGCGAGAGCAGCCGCACGAAGGGTTTGGCCACCATGGCCACCCAGGTCATGGGCCGGCTCACGAGGTGCGCCACCTTTTCGGGATGCAACTGCGCAATGCGCTTGGGCACCAGTTCGCCGAACACGATGGTCACGAAGGTGATGGCCGTGACCACCAGCGCCGTGGCCACGACGTCGGCCACGCCGGGGCCCAGGCCCAGTGCTTCCAGCCACTTGGCGACGACGCTGCTGAACGCGGCCTCGCCCAAAATGCCGTTGAGCATGCCGATCAGGGTGATGCCGACCTGCACCGACGAGAGGAAGCGCGTGGGGTTGGCCAGCAGCGCCAGGGCCGCCGCAGCGCCCTTGTCGCCACTCTCGGCCATGGCCACCAGGCGCGCCTTGCGGCTGGTGGCCAGTGCCATCTCCGACATGGCGAACACGCCGTTGAGCGCGGTCAACAGCGCGATCAGCAGGAAGTCCATCAGGACAGGGGCGTCGACCCGGGCAGCGGCAGGGCCACGGCGTAGGCCTTGTCCAGCGCCATCCAGGTCACGAGCACGGCACCCAGCACCATCACGCCGTACAGCATGCGGTGGATGTCCTCGCGCGGCCGCGCGATCGACCAGATCTCCTGGAACGCGCGGCCGAAGTGCGCGCGCACGCGGTCCAGCCGGCGCCGCCCGACCACGATGGAGATCTGCATGCGCTTGATCGCGAGCAGCCCGTACAGGCAGATGGTCCAGGTGATGACCACCAGCACCCAGTGCCGCACGCCTCCTTCGGTGATCGG
Source organism: Pseudorhodoferax sp. Leaf265 (assembly GCF_001422365.1). Classification (GTDB taxonomy): domain Bacteria; phylum Pseudomonadota; class Gammaproteobacteria; order Burkholderiales; family Burkholderiaceae_C; genus Pseudorhodoferax. The sequence continues at coordinate 684,297 of NZ_LMMT01000001.1, forward strand.
ATCGACCAACTGGTGCACGCCGGCCAGCAGCAGCGCGTAGATCACCAGCGCATAGGCACCGGCCCACCACTGTTGGCGCGTGAAGAGTTCGATGTCGGCCACGCAGGCGCCGTAGGCCATCTGCAGCTCCGAGCGGTCGATGTCACTCAGCTCTCCGAAACCCGAAGTCGAATCCATGGCAATCCTCCCTGATGGCTGCGCAATCTACAGCATTCGGCGCCGTGTAGAGTCGCGCGTCGTTGTTGGAGAACACATGGCGTCTTATCTGATCGGGGATGTGCAGGGCTGCGACGAGCCGTTGGGCCGGCTGCTGCAGGCCATCGATTTCTCACCCAGCCGCGACACCGTCTACGTGCTGGGCGACCTGGTCAACCGCGGCCCGGCCTCGGCCGAGGTGCTGCGCCGGCTCATGGCGCTGGAGGGCAGCGCGCGCTGCCTGCTCGGCAACCACGACATGCACCTGCTGGCCTGCGCCTGGGGCGTGCGCCGCCCGCACAAGCGCGACACGCTGGACGCCCTGCTGGCCGCGCCCGACCGCGCGGCGCTGCTGGACTGGCTGCGCTGCCAGCCGCTGGCAATCCACGAGAACGTGTCCGGCCGCGAACTGCTCATGGTGCATGCCGGCGCGCTGCCGCAATGGACGGCCGAGCGCACGGCCGCGCTGGCCGCCGAGCTGCAGGACGTGCTGAGCGGTCCGCACATCGGCGACTTCCTGCACGAGATGTACGGCAACCAGCCCGACCGCTGGGACGACGCGCTGACCGGCAACGCGCGCCTGCGCGTGGTCATCAACGCGCTCACGCGGCTGCGCTTTTGCAGCGCCGAGGGCCAGATGGAGTTCGAGACCAAGGAAGGGGTGGGCGCGGCCCCCGAGGGCTTCATGCCCTGGTTCGAGGTGCCGGGCCGGCGCACGGCCGACGTGGCGGTGGCCTTCGGCCATTGGTCCACGCTGGGCTGGCTGGACCGTGACGACCTCTATTGCCTGGACACGGGCTGCGTGTGGGGTGGCCCGCTCAGCGCGCTGCGCGTGGGCGCCAGCGCCGCGCGGCAGGCATTGGTGCAGGTCGACTGCCCGCAGGCACAGCAACCCGGCTGAGGCCGGTCAGCCCACCGAGGTTTCCGGCTGCGCTGCGGCGGCCGGTGCCGGTGCCGGTGCCGGCGCCGGTGCCTTGAACAGCGCGGCCAGCTTGCGTCTGGGCTTGATGTTGGCCGAGACACCGCTGCGCACGGTCTCGCGCTTGCTCTCCCAACCGGGCGCGCCGGCAACCGGTGCACTCGCCTCGTAGGGCTGATTGAAGAACGGATCCTGCGCCGGAGCGGCCGAACGGCGCGGCGCGCGTTCGCGGGGTTCGGGCCGGCCACGCGGGCCGTCCATCACGTCGCGCGGATCGTCGCCGCCCCAGGCGCGGCGGCCTTCGTTGAAGCGGCCCTGCTCGCGGATGCGCGGCACGTCTTCGTCGTACTCGAAGGCCTCGATCTCGATCTTGGTCTTGATGAGCTTCTCGATCTCGGCCACCAGGCGCGCATCGTTGCCGCCGCCAGCGAAGCTGACTGCCAGGCCCGAGGCGCCGGCGCGGCCCGTGCGGCCGATGCGGTGCACGTAGTCCTCGGCGTTGAACGGAATGTCGAAGTTGAACACTGCCGGCACGTCCTTGATGTCCAGGCCGCGCGCGGCCACATCGGTGCAGACCAGCAGGTCGACTTCGCCCTTCTTGAAGGCATCGAGTGCCTTCAGGCGCTCGTCCTGGCTGCGGTCGCCGTGCAGCGCATTGGTCTTGAGGCCTTCGCGCTCGAGCGCGCGGGCCAGCCGGGCGCAGCCCAGCTTGCTGTTGACGAACACGAAGGCCTGGCGCAGCTGGCGCTTGCGCAGCATCTGGTGCAGCGCACGGCGCTTGTTCTCGTCCGTGACGCTGTAGAAATGCTGCTCCACGGTCGACGCCGTGGCATTGGAGCGCGCCACCTCGATGGTGGTCGGATCCTGCAGGTAGCTGCCGGCCAGTCGCTTGATCTCGGGCGAGAAGGTGGCCGAGAACAACAGCGTGGTGCGCTGCTTGGGCAGGTAGGACAGGATGCGCTGCAGGTCGGGCAGGAAGCCGATGTCCAGCATGCGGTCGGCCTCGTCGAGCACCACGTACTCGACCTGGTTGAGCACCGCGTTCTTGGCCTCGATGTGGTCGAGCAGACGGCCCGGCGTGGCCACCAGAACTTCGACGCCCTTCTTGAGTTCGAGGGTCTGCGGCTTCATGTCGATGCCGCCGAACACCACCGTGCTGCGCAGCTGCGTGTACTTGGCGTACAGCTTGATCTGCTGCGCCACCTGGTCGGCCAGTTCACGCGTGGGCAGCAGCACCAGCGCGCGCACGGGGTGGCGCGCAGGCGAGGTCGAGGCGTTCTCGTGGCGCAGCATGCGTTGCAGCAGCGGCAGCGAGAAGGCCGCGGTCTTGCCGGTGCCGGTCTGGGCGGCGCCCATCACGTCGCGGCCCGTCAGCACCACCGGGATGGCCTGCGCCTGGATCGGCGTCATGCTGCTGTAGCCCATCTCGGCCACGGCGCGCGCCAGCGGCTCGGCGAGGTTCAGCTGAGAGAAGGAAGCGGTCGGCGGTGCGGTGTCGGCGGGCGTTGCGCCTGCCTCGGGAGCGGTTGCGGAGTCGGTCATCAAGTCCAGGGTTCAAGCGCTACCAAACAGATAGCAGGCCGGCACGCGAGGATGAGGCCGGGCAGCGATTATCGCGCAAGGGGTGCAAACCCTTGTGACAGGTGCAGTTTCAGGCACTTGCGGGGATGGGGCCCACCGCCTGGCGCACGTCGCCGCACTGGGCGCGCTGGCGCAGCGCGTGCTCCATCACCACCAGCGCCAGCAGTGCCTCGACAATGGGCGTGGCGCGGATGCCCACGCAGGGGTCGTGCCGGCCCTTGGTCACCACCTCCACGCTCTGGCCGGTGGTGTCGATGGATTCGCGCGGTGTGATGATGGAGCTGGTCGGCTTGATCGCGATGGACACGTCCAGGTCCTGGCCCGTGCTGATGCCGCCCAGCACGCCGCCGGCGTTGTTGGACAGGAATCCCTGCGGCGACAGCGAATCGCCATGCGTGCTGCCGCGCTGCGCCACGCTGCCGAAGCCGGCGCCGATCTCCACGCCCTTCACGGCGTTCAGGCCCATCATCGCGAACGCGATGTCGGCGTCGAGCTTGTCGAACAGCGGCTCGCCCAGGCCCACGGGCATGCCGCTGGCCGTCACGCGCACGCGCGCGCCGCAGGAGTCGCCAGCCTTGCGCAGCTGGTCCATGTAGGCCTCCAGCTGCGACACGTCGGCAATGGGTGCGAAGAAGGGATTGCTCTGCACATGGTCCCAGCTCTCGAACGGGATCGCGATCTCGCCCACCTGGGTCATGCAGCCGCGGAACTGCACGCCATAGCGCTCGCGCAGCCACTTGCGCGCCACCGCACCGGCCGCCACCGTGGGCGCCGTGAGCCGGGCCGAGGAGCGGCCACCGCCGCGCGGGTCGCGGATGCCGAACTTGTGCCAGTAGGTGTAGTCGGCATGGCCGGGGCGAAAGCTCTGCGCGATCGCGCTGTAGTCCTTGCTGCGCTGGTCGGTGTTGCGGATCAGCAGCGCGATCGGCGTGCCCGTGGTGCGGCCTTCGTAGACGCCCGACAGGATCTCGACCCGGTCGGGCTCGGCGCGCTGGGTCACGTGGCGACTGGTGCCGGGGCGGCGGCGGTCCAGCTCGACCTGGATGTCGGCCTCGGACAGTTCCATGCCGGGCGGGCAGCCGTCGATCACGCAGCCGATGGCCGGACCGTGCGATTCCCCGAAGTTGGTGACTGCGAAAAGGGTGCCGAAGGTGTTGCCGCTCATGGCGCGATTATCGACCAGCCCCTCGCCACGGCCGGTGGACAGCCTGGGAACGGTTCATGCTTCGCATGCAAGACACCCCTAGCCGGTGTGGAACCCCTTCACAGCGAAAGGCAAGCCATGTTGGACCGCACAAGCACCAAGTTCTCCCACGTCAAGGAAGGCGATACGCAGTACGTGAGCGGCGGATTGCGCGACTTCTTTCTCTACCGCGACCTCGGCATCGCCGACGCCACGCACGGAAAGGTGATCGCGCACCTCGTGAAGGCCAACATGGCACCAGAAACGGGCACCGGCTGGCACCGCCATGAGGCGGACTTCCAGATCGTCATCATGGTCAAGGGCTGGGCCCGCTTCATGTACGAGGACAAGGAAACCCTGGTCGAGGCCGGCGACGTGGTGCACCAGCGCCCCGGCATCCGCCACTACCTGTTCGACTATTCGCCTGACATGGAATACCTGGAGATCGTCTCGCCGGCCGACTTCAAGTCGGTCGACGTGGAGCCGGTGTGCGAGGTACCGGCGCCCACGCCCTGGAAGTGAGCGTGGCAGCGGCCACGGCCGCTGCGGTCAGAACTCGGCGTCGAGTTCGTCGATCTCGTCGGGCTCCTTGCGGGCCTCGGCGATCCACTCCTTGAGTGCGGGCAAGGCCATCATCTGCTTGCAGTAGTCCACGCAGGCTGGCGGCAGCGGCACGTCGTAGGTCAGGAAGCGCGTGACCACCGGCGCGTACATGGCGTCGGCGATGCAAGGCTTGTCGCCGAACAGGTACGGGCCGCCGTAGGCTTGCAGGCACTCGGTCCAGATCTCCAGGATGCGGTCCACGTCGGCCTGCGCACGCGACCAGATCTTGAAGCCAGGAAAGTGCGCCTTGATGTTCATCGGCAGCGAGGAGCGCAGCGCCGAGAAGCCCGAGTGCATCTCGCCGCAGATCGCGCGGCAGTGCGCGCGCGCGGCCTGGTCGGCCGGCAGCAGGCCGGCCTTGGGCTTGAGCTCGTTGAGGTATTCGCCGATGGCCAGCGTGTCCCACACATGCACCTTGCCGTTCTGCAGCGCAGGCACGCGCATGGAGGACGACAGCAGCAGCATCTCGGCCTTCATCGCCGGATCGTCGGGCGAGACCACGTTCTCGTTGAACTCCAGCCCCGCCAGCCGGGCCATGAGCCAGCCACGCAAGGCCCAGGCTCCGTAGTTCTTGCTGCTGATCGTCAATACCGCCTTGGTCGCCATGGGATCGCCTCCAGTGTCGGCATGTTCAGCAAACGCTGTGCCAGACATGTGACAGGCCCTGCATTGCGCCGGTCGGCGGCGCATGGCCCGCAACTTGCCTGCCTGGGTACAAACCCGATCGACTCCACGAGACACCGCATGCTGTACCAGGCCTACCAGCTCCAGTCCGACCTCCTGTCGCCGATGCGGCTGCTGGCCCAATCGCTGGGGAACGCGCTGTGGTTCGAGGACACCGACCGCAGCCCGCTGCGCGCATGGTCCGCCGCCGGCACCGTGTTCTCGCGCATGCGGCTCACGCACAGCCGGCCAGCCTACGGCATCGACCAGGCCATCGTCGACGGCGTGGCCGTGCCTGTCACGGAAGAAGTCACGCTCAGGAAACCGTTCGGCAGCCTGCTGCACTTCAAGCGCGCGCTGCAGCCGCACACGCCGGCCCAGCCGCGCATGCTGCTGGTGGCACCGCTGTCGGGCCACTTCGCCACGCTGCTGCGCGACACCGTGCGCACGCTGCTGCGCGACCACGACGTCTACATCACCGACTGGCACAACGCGCGCGATGTGGGCCTCAAGCACGGCGCCTTCGCGCTGGACGACTACATCGCCTACATGATCGAGTTCATCGCCACCCTGGGGCCGGGGACGCATGTGATGGCGGTGTGCCAGCCCTGCGTGGCCGCGCTGGCCGCCACGGCCCTCATGGCCGAGGACGACCACCCGGCCCAGCCCGCCAGCCTGACGCTGATGGCCGGGCCGGTGGATTGCCGCGTGAACCCCAGCGGCGTGAACGAACTGGCCACCAGCAAACCCATCGAATGGTTCGAGCAAAACTTGATCAGCCATGTGCCGCTGCCGCATGCCGGCTTCATGCGCCGCGTGTACCCGGGCTTCGTGCAGCTCACGGCCTTCATGAGCATGAACCTCGAACGCCACAAGCAGCAGTACAAGGACATGTACAAATACCTGCTCGAAGGCGACATCGAGAAGGCCGAGACCATCCGCGTGTTCTACGACGAATACCTGGCCGTCAACGACCTGCCGGCCGAGTTCTACCTGGAGACGGTGGAGAAGGTGTTCCAGACCTACGACCTGCCGCTGGGCAAGCTGACCTACCGCGGTCGCCTCGTCAACACCAAGGCCATCCGCCGCACCGCGCTGATGACGGTGGAAGGCGAGCGCGACGACATCTGCTCGGTCGGCCAGACCCTGGCCGCGCAGGACATGTGCCCCAACGTGCGGCCCTACCGCAAGACCCACCACGTGCAGACCGGCGTGGGCCACTACGGCGTGTTCAGCGGCCGGCGCTGGAACCAGGAGATCTACCCGCGCGTGCGGGACATGGTCTATGCAATGGAGTGACATCCCCCCAGGCGGCTTCGCCGCTCCCCCTGCTGCTGCGCGAAGGGGGGCACATCCAGCGGTCTGGCAGAGCCGACCCCGCGGATGTCGCTGGCATGGCCTGCTCCGCGGCCTTCGGTTCAGTGGCTTGCGCGCCGACGCTATGTCTGTGCTGTTGCCGCGCGATTCCCAAGGGAGCCTCAGCCCTTGCTGTCTTCGTCCTCGCCACCCGGCCAGTCGCGGATGTAGGCCTTGAGCATCTTGTTCTCGAAGTTCTGGCTGTCCACCACGGCCTTGGCCACGTCGTAGAAGCTGATCACGCCCATCAGCATGCGCTTGTCCATGACGGGCATGTAGCGCGCGTGGCGCTCCAGCATCATGCGGCGCACCTCGTCGAGCTCGGTCTCGGCCGTGCAGGTCAGGGGCGCATCGTCCATGGCACTGCGCACCAGCGTCGAGCCGAGCGCGCCACCGTTCTTCACGACGGTCTGGATCACTTCGCGGAAGGTCAGCATGCCGACCAGGTCGCCATGGTCCATGACGACCAGCGAGCCGATGTCCTTCTCGGACATGATGCTCACGGCACCCGCCAGTTCTTCGTCCGGCGTGACGGTGAAGAGCGTGTTGCCTTTGACACGCAGAATGTCGCTGACTTTCATGGGGGCCTCCTGGTGATCGTCCGCGACGCGGAACTGCCTGGGGAATATAGCCCACAATCGCGCCCAAACTGACCCTGTTCCCCCTGGAGGAGACCCGCGCATGCCCGGCTATTCGGACCCCGGCTTCGACACCTTGGCGCTGCATGCCGGCGCCGCGCCCGACCCGGCCACGGGCGCGCGTGCCGTGCCCATCCACCTGTCCACGTCCTTCGTGTTCGAGTCCAGCGACCATGCGGCCGCGCTGTTCAACCTCGAACGCGCCGGCCATGTCTACTCGCGCATCAGCAACCCGACCAACGCGGTGCTCGAGCAGCGCGTGGCAGCGCTGGAAGGCGGCATCGGCGCCATCGCCACCGCGAGCGGCCAGGCCGCGCTGCACCTGGCCGTGGCCACGCTGATGGGTGCTGGCAGCCACATCGTCGCCAGCACCGCGCTGTATGGTGGCTCGCAAAACCTCTTGCACTACACGATGCGGCGCTTCGGCATCGAGACCACGTTCGTGAAGCCCGGCGACATCGACGGCTGGCGCGCGGCCATCCGGCCCGAGACGCGCCTGCTGTTCGGCGAGACCGTGGGCAACCCCGGCCTGGACGTGCTGGACATCCCCACCGTCTCGGCCATCGCGCACGAGGCCGGCGTGCCGCTGCTGGTGGACTCCACGCTGACCTCGCCCTGGCTCATCAAGCCTTTCGATCTTGGCGCGGACCTCGTCTACCACTCGGCCACCAAGTTCCTGTCGGGCCACGGCACGGTGATCGGCGGCGTGCTGGTCGACGGCGGCAGCTTCGACTGGGCCGCATCGCACGCAACGAGCGGCCGCTTCGCCGAACTGGCCCAGGCGTACGACGGCTTCCACAACATGGTGTTCACCGAGGAGAGCACGGTCGGCGCCTTCCTGCTGCGCGCACGCCGCGAAGGCCTGCGCGACTTCGGCGCCTGCATGAGCCCGCACACGGCCTGGCTGATCCTGCAGGGCATCGAGACGCTGCCGCTGCGCATGGAGCGCCACATGGCCAACACGCGCAAGGTGGTCGAGTTCCTGGCCGGCCAACCCTTCGTGTCGCGCGTCGGCCATCCGCTGCTGGAGAGCCACCCCAGCCACGCACTGGCCAACAAGCTGCTGCCGCGCGGCGCCGGCTCGGTATTCAGCTTCGACCTCAAGGGCAACCGCGAGCAGGGCAAGAAGTTCATCGAGACGCTCAAGATCTTCAGCCACCTGGCCAACGTGGGCGACTGCCGCTCGCTGGTCATCCATCCGGCCAGCACCACGCACTTCCGCATGAGCGACGAGGCGCTGGCGGCGGGAGGCATCGGCCAGGGCACGATCCGGCTGTCGATCGGGCTGGAGGATGCCGACGACCTCATCGACGACCTCAGGCGGGCCCTGAAGGCGGCGGAGAAAGCAGCATGATCGTCACCGTCAACGGCGCCCCCACTTACTGCTACACCGGCGGCAAGCCCTTCGATGCAGCCAAGCCCACCGTGGTCTTCATCCACGGCGTGCTCAACGACCACAGCGTCTGGATCCTGCAGAGCCGCTACCTCGCCCACCACGGCTTCAACGTGCTGGCGGTGGATCTGCCCGGCCACTGCCGCAGCGCGGGCGAAGCGCCCTCTTCCGTCGAGCAGGCGGCGGACTTCATCGCCGCGCTGCTGGACGCGGCCGGCGTGCAGCGTGCCGCGCTGGTCGGCCACAGCTGGGGCTCGCTGATCGCGCTCGAAGCCGCGGCCCGGCTGGGTGAACGCGTCACGCAGCTGGTGCTGGTCGGCACGGCCTTCCCGATGAAGGTCTCGCAGGCCCTGCTCGACGCCGCGCAGAACGACCCCGAGGCCGCGATGAAGATGGTCAACGTGTTCTCGCGCTCCACGCTGGCCGCGCCGCCCTCGGCACTGGGCCCGGGCACCTGGGTCTATGGCGCCAGCCTCGCGCTGGGCCGGCGCGTGCTGCGCAGCAACCAGGACGTCAACGTGTTCCACCGCGGCTTCCTGGCCTGCGACCGCTACACCCATGGCGAAGAGGCCATCGCGCAGATCGCCTGCCCGGTGCTGTTCGTGCTCGGCGCCCAGGACCAGATGACGCCGCCCAAGGCTGCGCAAGGTCTCATCGCCAAAGCCAAGGCCGCCGGCAGGAATGTGCAGGTGGCGCAGCCGCCCGTGGGCCACCACCAGATGACCGAGACGCCGGACGACACGCTGTTCGCGATCCGCGATTTCCTGTCGCGCTGATGGCGGGCCTGCAGCGCTTGTGGCAAGCGGTGGCGCTGCTGGCGGCGGCGCTGATCGGCTTCGGCCTGATCCTCTGGCTCGCCGCCAACTGGAACGACTTCGGCCGCATGGGCCGCTTCGCCGTGCTGCAGGGCGCACTGGCCATCGCCGCGCTCGCAGCCGCCGCGCGGCCAGCCCTGCGCGCGCCCGGCGCCTTAGCGGTGCTGCTCGCCACGGGCGCGCTGTTCGCCTACTACGGCCAGACCTACCAGACCGGCGCCGATCCCTGGCAGCTGTTCGCGCTGTGGGCGCTGCTCACCCTGCCGCTCGCGCTGGCCGCGCGCAGCGATGTGCTGTGGCTGCCCTGGTGCCTCGTCGCCATGACGGCGGTGTCGCTGTGGGCGCAGGCCCACACCGGCCATGCCTGGCGTGTGCGGCCGCAGGACCTGCGCGTGCACGCCAGCGCAGCCGCCATGGCCACGCTCGTGCTGCTGGGCTTGGCGCCATGGGCGCGCCGCTACACAGGCGCCGGCCCCTGGTCGTTCCGGCTGGCAGCGGCCCTGTTCGCGCTGCTGCTGGCGCTGACCGCGTTGGGCGGCCTGTTCCGCGAGCCTGCCGCGCCGCAGTACGCGGGCGGCGTGCTGCTGCTCGCGCTGGCCACGGCCGGTTTCGCGCGCCAGCGTGGCTTCGACCTGTTCGCGCTGAGCCTCGCCACGCTGGCCCTGGACGCGCTGCTCGTGGCCGGCGCGGCACGCTGGCTGCTCGATGGCGACTTCGACGCCATCGGCCACCTGTTGCTGCTGGGCCTGGCCGCCGCGGCGCTGCTCGCGCTGTCCGTGCGCGCGGTGCAGCGCCGCGCCCAGGCCTGCGGCGCCTGGACCGCAGGCACCGCAGCCACCGCACCCGGCGAGCGCCCCTGGCCCGTGGTGCTGCTGACCGCGCTGGGTGCCTGGCTGGCTGCGCTGCCATTGCTGGGTGCCGTCGCGCTGCTGCTGGGCGACTGGGTCCACGCCGGCAGCGGGCCCTATGCCGTTGGCGCGCTGCTGCTCGCGCTGGCCGCCACGCTGCTGCGCCGGCCCCATGCGACGGTGTTCGTCGAGCAACTGGCCCTGCCGCTGCTGCTGGCCGGCCTGGGCACGCTGGGCTACGGCCTCGCGCGCGACCTGCCGCTGCAACTGGCAGCCGGCCTGCTGGCCGTTCTGCTGCTGGCACTGGCCTGGTGGGCCGGCCGCGCGCAAGCCGGTCTCCAGGGGCTGCTGGGTGCAGCAGCGGCCGCCGCGACCGCCTTCGTGCTGCATGGCGAGAGCGACTGGCATCCGGACGGTCTGCGGCCCTGGCTGGCCTTGCACGGCACGCTGCTGCTGGGCCTGGCCGCCATGCCGCGTGCCCCGCTGGCCGCCACGGCCACGGGCTGGATCGCGCTGACGCTGGCCGCGTTCGCGGCTGCATCCGGCATGACCTTCCTGGTCGGTGGCGTGCTGGGGCCGCTGGGCCAGTTCGGCGATGGGGGCGGCCTGATCGCGTCCACGCCCTGGATGGCCTCGGCCTCGGTGCTGCTCGCGCTCGCTGCGTTCGCGCTGGCCGCAAGGCATTGGCCCGCCCTGCGCCGGCCCGGCTGCGCCGGGTTGGCACTGGTGGCCGCGGCGCTGTGCGCCTTTCTGCCACTGCTGGGCGGGATCCTGCTCGCCGCGCTGCTGGCCGCCAGCGGCAACCACCGCCGGCTGGCGCTGTGCTCCGCGCTCGCCGCGGCCTGGACCGTGGGCAGCTTCTACTACGCGCTGGCCTGGCCGCTGGCGCACAAGGCCGTGCTGATGGTGGCCTGCGGTGCCGCGCTCGCGGCCCTGGCCTGGCGCGCGCAGCGCGGCCACAGCACCGCGGCCGCTTTCGCACCGCGGGCCGCCGCGGCGCTGGTGCTGGGCGGCCTGGCCACGCTGCTGGTCGCCAACCTTGGCATCTGGCGCAAGGAGCAGCTGATCGCGCGCGGCGCACCGGTCTTCGTGGCACTGGCACCCGTCGATCCGCGCTCGCTGCTGCAGGGCGACTACATGCGGCTGGCCTTCGCCATCCCGCATGCCGACGACGCCGACCCGTGGGACGGCCAGGCGATGGTGGTCGCGCAGCGCGATGCGCGCGGCGTCGCCACGCTGCTGCGCCTCGCTGCGCCCGGCGAAGCGCTGGTACCACCCGAGTTCGCGCTGCGGCTGACGCCCAAGGACGGCCGCTGGACCCTGGTCACCGACGCCTGGTTCTTCCGCGAGGGCGAGGCCGAGCGCTTCGCACAGGCCCGCTACGGCGAGTTCCGTGTCGCGCCGGACGGCAGCGCGCTGCTCGTGGGGCTGGCGGACGCCGAGCTGCAGGCGTTACGATGAATCCGAGCCCTGCGATGACAGGGCCAGGAGACAGCGCATGAGCATGCTTCCGTCGGTGGCGCCGGTCGATCCGCGCCGCTTCAAGACCTTCGCCGAGTTCTACCCGTTCTACCTCTCCGAACACCGCGACCGCACCTGCCGGCGGCTGCATTTCGTCGGCAGCACGCTGGGGCTGGCCTGCCTGGCCATGCTGCTGTTCACCGGCCAGTGGCGCTGGCTCTTGATCGGCCTGGGTTGCGGCTACCTGTTCGCCTGGATCGGCCATTTCGGCTTCGAGAAGAACAAGCCCGCGAGCTTCAAGCGCCCGCTCTACAGCTTCCTGGGCGACTGGGCCATGTACCGCGACATCTGGCTGGGCAAAATCAAGCTCTGAGCGCTACAGCGCGTCGCGCAGCCGCAGCGCGTCCCAGCGCCCCTTGTCCCACAGCCCGGCCAGCGGTGGGCTGCGGTCCACCAGCAGCCGCTCGAACAGTGGCGCCAGCGGCGTGCACTCCGGGTCGGCCAGCAGCACGTAGCGCGCCTCGGCATCGGCGCCTGCGCCATGTTCGGCCTCGTCCAGCCGCGCCACCCAGTCCAGCCCGACCAGCGCCTGCAGCACGGGCTCGAGCTGCAGCTTGGTCGTGCCCAGCGCGCGGCCGAGCTCGCCGGCCGACAGGCCATGCGCCTCGCCGCTGCGCGCGCCGTGCAGGTGCTGCAGCACTTCGACGGCCAGGTGGAAGTGCCAGCCGTAGGTGGCGGTGGGCCGCGCCACGCCGGCCAGCAGGCTGGGCAGGTAGGCCGCGATCACAGCCCCCAGCAATACGATGGTCCAGGCCAGGTAGATCCACAGCAAGAGGATGGGGGCCGTGGCGAAAGTGCCGTACATGGCTGAATAGGTCGGTACCGAAGCGATGTAGAGCGACAGCAGCCGCTTGGCCAGCTCGATGCCCACCGAGACGAAGATGCCACCGGCCAGCGCGTGGGCCCACTTCACATGGGTGTTGGGCACGTAGCGGTAGACCGCCGCCATGCCCAGCGCGAGCAGGCCGAACTCGATGGTGTCCAGCAGCACACGCACGCCGCCGGGCAGGCTGTCCACCAGGCCGCGCGAGGACGACAGCGCGTACGAGGTCATCGCCAGGCTGGCGCCCAGCAGCAACGGCCCCAGCGTGATCAGCGCCCAGTAGATGAGCACGCGCTGGCCCAGCGGCCGCGGGCGTGGCACGCGCCAGACGCGGTTGAGCGTGCGGTCGATCGTCAGCACCAGCGCCAGCGCCGTCACCAGCACCACGGCCAGTCCCAGGCTGCCGAGCCGGCTGGCCTGGCTGGCGAACTGCGTGAGGTAGCCCAGCACCTGGCGCGCGATGGTCTCGGGCACCAGGCTCTGCACCAGCCAGCGCTGCAGCACCTGCTGCACCGTGCCAAACATCGGGAACACCGTGAAGATGGCCAGCGCCACCGTGAACAGCGGCACCAGGGCCAGCATGGTGGTGAAGGTCAGGCTGCTGGCGGTCAGCGCGAGCTGGTCTTCGCGGAAGCGCTCGCGCAGCGTGTGCGCGGTGGTGCGCCAGGGAAAGTGCGCCAGATCGCCCAGTAGCGCGTGCAGGCGCTCGGGCATGTGGCTGGGTGCGGCAGACATGCTCGTTATCATGCCAGCCCCATGCCTGCCGCCCCCCTGGAACCCACCGTCGCCTGGACCCGCCGGATCGCCGTCGCGAGCCTGCTCGCGATGATCGCCCTGGGCCTGGCCTGGGAGCTGTGGCTCGCCCCGCTGCGCCCGGGTGGCAGCTGGCTTGCGCTCAAGGTGCTGCCGCTGTGCATTCCGCTGGCCGGCCTGCTCAAGAACCGCATGTACACCTACCGCTGGCTGAGCCTGCTGATCTGGCTGTACTTCACCGAAGGCGTGGTGCGCGCCTGGAGCGACCCGCTGCCGGCCGGCCGCTGGTGCGCGGCCGCGCAGCTGCTGCTGTGCCTGCTGCTGTTCGCGGCCTGCGCGATGCACGTGCGGCTGCGCTTTCGCAATGCCCGGCTGGCTGCGGCCGCCGGCGAATGAACGAGGACCTCGACCCCATGACCGCTGCCCTGCTCGACTCCCTGCGCGCCATCGTCGGCGACGCCCATGTGCTGGCCGACGGCGACCTCTCGGCCTGGGAACAGGACTGGCGCAAGCGCGAGCGCGGCCGCGCGCTGGCCGTGGTCCGGCCCGCCAGCACCGCGCAGGTCGCAGCGGTCGTCAAGGCCTGCGCGGCGGCCGGCGTCAGCATCGTGCCGCAGGGCGGCAACACCGGCCTGGTCTGCGGCTCCACGCCCGATGCGAGTGGCCGCCAGGTCGTGCTGTCGACCAGACGCATGAACGCCGTGCGCGCGATCGATCCTGCCAACCTCACGGTCACGGTGGAGGCCGGCTGCGTGCTGCAATCGCTGCAGGAGATCGCCGAGAAAGAGGGCTTCCTGTTCCCGCTGAGCCTGGGCGCCGAAGGCAGCTGCACCATCGGCGGCAACCTCTCCACCAACGCAGGCGGCACGCAGGTGGTGCGCTACGGCAACACGCGCGAGCTGTGCCTGGGCCTGGAGGTCGTGACGGCCGAGGGCGAGGTCTGGAGCGGCCTCACCGGCCTGCGCAAGGACAACACGGGCTACGACCTGCGCGACCTGTTCGTCGGCGCCGAGGGCACGCTGGGCATCATCACCGCCGCGACCATGAAGCTCTACCCGATGCCGGCCGTGCAGCTGACCGCCTGGGCCGCCGTGCCCTCGATGGAACACGCCGTGGAACTGCTGGGCCTGGCGCACCGCACGCTGGGCGCGGGGCTCACGGGCTTCGAGGTCATGGGCCGCTTCGCGCTGAGCCTGGTGGCCAAGCACTTCCCACAGCAGCGCGTGCCCTTCGTCACCGCCGCGGCCGAATCCTCTGAAGAGACGCCTTGGTGCGTGCTGCTGGAGAACTCCGACGACGAATCGGAGGAGCACGCGCGCAGCCGCTTCGAGAAGCTGCTGGAGCAGGCCTTCGAGGCCGGCTGCGTCAGCGATGCCGTGATCGCCGAGAACCTCTCGCAGGCGCGCGCGCTCTGGCATGTCCGCGAGAGCATCACGCTGGCCCAGGTCGAAGAGGGCCTGAACATCAAGCACGACATCTCGATCCCGGTCTCGCGCATCCCCGAGTTCGTGCGCGTGACCGATGCACTGCTGGCGCAGAAGATCCCCGGCGTGCGCATGGTCGACTTCGGTCACCTGGGCGACGGCAACCTGCACTACAACGTGCAGGCCCCGGCCGGCGGCGACGCCAAGGCCTTCCTGGCCGCGCACGAGGAGGAGGTCAACACGCTGGTGTTCGACTCCGTCAAGTCCTTCGACGGCTCGATCTCGGCCGAGCACGGCGTGGGCAGCCTCAAGCAGCACAAGCTGCCCCACTACAAATCGCCGGTCGCAATGAAGCTCATGCGCGCGATCAAGGGCGCGCTGGACCCCGAGAACCGCATGAACCCGGGCCGCGTGCTGGAGGCCTGACGCCCCCACGCGTCTGCTGCGAAAATCCGGCCATGACCAACGCGCGCCCCATCCGCTCCCAGTACGAAGACTTCATGCGCCATGTGCACACCCATGGCGTGGCCAAGGGCGACCGCACGGGCACGGGCACCAAGAGCGTGTTCGGCCACCAGATGCGCTTCGACCTGTCCGAGGGCTTTCCGCTGGTGACGACCAAGAAGGTGCACCTGAAGTCCATCATCGTGGAACTGCTGTGGTTCCTGACCGGCTCGTCCAACAACCACTGGCTCAAGGAGCGCGGCGTGTCGATCTGGGACGAGTGGGCCAGGGAAGACGGCGACCTGGGCCCGGTCTATGGCGTGCAGTGGCGCTCCTGGCCCACGCCCGAGGGCGGCCACATCGACCAGATCGCCGAGGTGGTCAAGCAGCTCAAAAGCAGCCCCGACTCGCGCCGCATCATCGTGAGCGCCTGGAACGTGGCCGACCTCTCGAAGATGGCCCTCATGCCCTGCCATGCGTTCTTCCAGTTCTACGTGGCCGAGGGCAAGCTCAGCTGCCAGCTGTACCAGCGCAGCGCGGACATCTTTTTGGGCGTCCCGTTCAACATCGCCAGCTACGCGCTGCTCACCCACATGCTCGCGCAGCAGTGCGACCTGGAAGTCGGCGACTTCATCTGGACCGGCGGCGACTGCCACATCTACAGCAACCACGTGGAGCAGGTGGCGCTGCAGCTCTCGCGTGAACCGCGCCCCTACCCGCTGCTGAAGATCCTGCGCAAGCCCGCCTCGATCTTCGACTACCAGTTTGAGGACTTCGCCATCGAAGGCTACGACCCGCATCCCGCCATCAAGGCGCCAGTGGCGGTGTGAAGGATTGAGATGCCCACGCTGCACCTGATCTGGGCCCAGGCCGCGAACGGCGTCATCGGCCGCAACAACACCCTGCCCTGGCGCTTGCCCGAGGACATGGCGCACTTCAAGGCCACGACCATGGGCTGCCCCGTGGTCATGGGCCGCAAGACCTGGGATTCGCTGCCACCCAAGTTCCGGCCGCTGCCCGGCCGCATCAACATCGTGCTGACGCGTCACCCCGACTGGCAGGCCGATGGCGCGCTGCGCGCCGCGTCGCTCGAAGAGGCCCTGGGCCTGTGCCCGGCCGATGCCAAGGTCTGGGTCACGGGCGGGGCCGATGTCTATGCGCAGGCATTGCCGCAGGCCAGCACGGCCGTGGTGACCGAGATCGAGGCGACGTTCGAGGGCGACGCCTTTGCGCCGCACTTGGACGGCGCGTGGACCGAAGTCGCGCGTGAGCGCCATGTCTCGGCCACGGGGCTGGCCTTCAGCTTCGTGCACTACCGCAACACCGCGGTTCCGGCCACCGCGGCTTGAGCCATGGGGCCGTAGGCCCCATCCGACCCCGCAGCGGCGCACGGGCCGCTGGCAGCGTGGGCCTGCACCGGCCAGACTGGCAGCACCCGCCATCGGCACGCGCCAGAACCACACCAACAAGCGCGCCCGGCTCCCTTTGCCGAGCAACCATCGGCACCGCCCCGAAATGCCGCATGGACCTGCTCGCCGCCTGGATGCCCTGGATCAAGTTCGTGCACCTGGCCGCGCTGCTGGCCTGGTGCGCCAGCCTGCTCGCACTGCCCTCGCTGCTCGCCTTGTTTCCGCGGACCGAGGGCAGGGTCAGCCGGCGCCGCCTGCGCGCGGCCACGCGCTTCGTCTACATCGCGCTGGCCTCGCCGGCCGCGGTGCTGGCCGTGGTCTCGGGCACTGCGCTGATCCACCTCATGAACGTCTACGCGCCCTGGTTCTTCGCCAAGCTCACGCTGGTGGCCGCGATGGTGCTGTTCCACGCGGGCTGCGGCAAGCTGATCCTGGTGCTGCGCGAGCGGCCGCGGGTGTGGTCGCCGGGCCTGCTGCTGGCCACGGCGGCGGTGCCGGTGGCGCTGATCCTCGGCGTGCTGTGGCTGGTGCTGGCGCAGCCGGCGCTGGGGCCGCTCAGTCTTCCTCGTCTTCGTTGAGTACGCCCACCCGATGCTCGAACACCAGCGTCCCGCCCAGCCAGCCGGCCACCCCCACGAGCAGCACCCCGAGGCCCGAGAGGTACAGGCCCATGGGGACGATGGCGGCCTCGGCATCGCCCAGCCGCAGGCCCCAGTTCGCCATGCCCACGGACAGCAGCATCACGGCCACGACGAAATGGCTCCAGGCCGCGGCGCGGCGCCGGATGTCGCGCACCGCCAGCAGCTCGGCCGTGCCGACCGCGCCGGCCACGATGCCGCTCAGCGCGCCGCCGCCCGCCAGCCACAGCGACATGCGGGCCCAGAACGGATCGCTCCATGTCCACCAGGCCAGGTCGCTCGCGAACACGCTGACCAGGAAGGCGATCGGGAACGGCACCAGCATCGCATGCGCGGGGTGGCCGAAGAAGTGCACGCTGGTCGTCGTGCCGTGCGGGATGGGGTCGGCGTAGTGCTTCATGCTGGGCGCTACTGTAGAAGGCGGCGCGCGCAGCGCGCTGCCGGCGCACATGCCGTGTGCCTGTGCGCCGCCGCCGTGCTGGCCGGATGCAGCACGGCCGGCCCGCTCTCCGCGCTGGACCCGGCCGGCCCCGGCGCTGCGCCCATCGCCCAGGTCTGGTGGTGGATGTTCTGGGGCGGCACGGCACTCACGCTGGGCATGACGGCGCTGGGCCTGGTGGCGGTGTTGCGTCGCCGCCGGCAGGCTGCGGCAGACCTCGGGGCGGGGCAGGCGTGGCTGGTCGCCGGCGGTCTGCTGCTGCCGGGCCTGGTCATCGGCGCGCTGCTGTTCTGGGGCCTGCGCGCGGGCCACGCGCTGCTGCCGCTGCCGGGCGCTGCGCCCGTGTTCACGGTCGAGGTGACGGCGCGCCAATGGCAGTGGGACGTGCACTACCCCGCGCATCCGCTCGCGCCAGCGCAGCCCAACCGCATCGACATTCCGGCCGGACAGCCCGTGGACGTGCGTGTGCGCACGGCCGACGTGATCCACGGCTTCTGGGTGCCGCGCCTGGGTGGCAAGATCGACACGATCCCGGGCCGCACCAACGTGGTCCGGCTGCAGGCCGATGCACCGGGCGTCTACCGCGGCGTGTGCGCCGAGTACTGCGGCACGGGGCACGCGCGCATGCCGATGGAGGTGCACGCGCATGCGCCCGCGGCGCTGGCGGCGCGCATGCAGGGGGCCACGCCATGACGCACCCCGTGGCCCTGCACCGCCGGCTGCAACAGGTCTGGCACAACCCCGCGGGCTGGCGTTCGCTCTCGGCCGTCAACCACAACATCGTGGGCCGGCGCTTCATCGCCACGGCGCTGCTGTTCTTCTTCGTCGGCGGCATGCTGGCCATGCTGATCCGCGCGCAGTTGGCCACGCCGCAATCGGCCTTCCTCGACGATGCGCTGTACGCCCAGGTCTTCACGATGCACGGGACCATCATGATGTTCCTGTTCGCGATCCCGCTGATCGAGGGCTTCGCGATCTACCTCCTGCCCAAGATGCTGGGCGCGCGCGACCTGGCCTATCCGCGCCTGGGCGCGTTCGGCTACTGGTGCTACCTGCTGGGCGGGCTGATCCTGCTCGGCGCACTGGCGGCCGGGCTCGCGCCCGACGGCGGCTGGTTCATGTACACGCCGCTGTCCAACGCCACGCACACGCCGGGGGTGAACGCCGACGTCTGGCTGCTGGGCATCACCTTCGTGGAGATCTCGGCCGTGGCGGCCGCGGTGGAGATCATCGTCACCATCCTGACCATGCGCGCGCCGGGCATGCGACTCGTCGACATGCCGCTGTTCGCCTGGTACATGCTGGTCACGGCCGGCATGATGCTGGTGGGCTTTCCGCCGCTGATCCTGGGCAGCCTGATCCTGGAGCTCGAACGCGCGGCCGGCTGGCCCTTCTTCGACGCCGCGCGCGGCGGCGATCCGCTGCTGTGGCAGCACCTGTTCTGGCTGTTCGGCCACCCCGAGGTCTACATCATCTTCCTGCCCGCGGCCGGCATCGTCTCCACGCTCATCCCCACCTTCGCACAGCGCCCGCTGGTCGGTCGCAACTGGGTGCTGGCCAGCGTGGTGGCCATGGCCTTCATCAGCTTCGGGCTCTGGGTGCACCACATGTTCACGGTGGGCATCCCGCACCTGGCGCTCGTGTTCTTCTCGGCCGCCAGCATGCTGGTGGCCATCCCCACGGCGGTACAGCTGTTCGCCTGGATCGCCACGCTCTGGCACGGCCGGCCCAAGCTGGCGCTGCCCCTGCTGTGGCTGCTGGGCTTTCTCGTGGTCTTCGTCTGCGGTGGGCTCACGGGCGTGATGCTGGCGCTGGTGCCGTTCAACTGGCAGGCGCACGACACGCACTTCGTCGTCGCGCACCTGCACTATGTGCTGGTCGGCGGCTTCCTGTTCCCGTTCCTGGCGGGCGTGTACTACTGGTTTCCACACCTGTTCGGCCGCCAGACGCTGCCGCGCCTGGGCAGCTGGGCGTTCTGGCTCATCTTCCTGGGCTTCAACACCACCTTCTTCGTGATGCACCTGACCGGGCTGCTGGGCATGCCGCGGCGCGTGGGCAGCTACGTGACGGGCCTGGGCTGGGACCTGCCCAACCTCGTCTCGTCACTCGGCAGCTTCGTGATGGCGATCGGCTTCTTCCTGCTCTTGATCGACCTGATCGTGAGCGCCTATCTGGGCCGCATCGCCCCGCAGAACCCCTGGCGCGCGTCCACGCTGGAGTGGGCCATGCCGACACCACCGGCCTTCTACAACTTCGCAAGCCAGCCGCGCGTGCTGGGCCCCGAACCGCTGTGGACGGAGCCGAACCTGGGCGCGCGTGCCGCGGCGGGCGAAGGCCTGCTGGCCGACGCCGGGGTGGACGAGCAGCGCAGCCTGGGCTGCGATCCTGTCAGCGGCGAGCCCACGCACGTGGTGCGGCTGCCGCGGCCGAGCTGGCTGCCGCTGGCGGCGGCGCTGGCCGTGGGCAGCGTGTTCATGGGCCTGCTGACCAAGGCCTACTGGCTCGCGCCCCCGGCCGCGCTGCTCGCGCTGGTGCTGTTCTGGCGTTGGGCCTGGTCGATCGGCCTGCGGCAGGACCCCGCACCCGTGGAGACAGGCGCGGGCCTGCGCCTGCCCGTGCACGACGTGGTGGAGCGCGCCCCGGGCCGCGCCGGCCTGCTGTGGACGCTGGTGGCCAACGGCAGCTTCTTCGTCTCCCTGCTGTTCGGTCACGCCTATCTGGCCACCGTGGCGCCGGGCTGGCCACCGCCGCACTGGTTGCGGGCTGACCTGGTCACGCCGCTGGCCGGTGCGGCCGCGCTGGCCCTGGCCTGCGGCGCGACGCGGTACGCCGTGTGGGCCAACGCGGGTGGCAACGTGCGCGGCCGGCAGCTGGCGCTGCTGGCCGCGCTGATCGCCGCGCTGTCCGCCACGCTGCTGCTGCCGGCCGGCGTGCTGCCCGGCATGCCTACGCCGCGCGAGCACGCCTACGGCGCGATGCTGGGCTTCTGCCTGGCCTATGCCGTACTGCACACCGCGTTGGGCGCGGTGTTCGTGGCCTATGCGCTGGCACGCGGGCAGGCGGGCTATCTGTCTGCCCAGCGCAGCGTGGAGCTGCACAACGCGCGGCTGTGGTGGGACTACACCGCTGCCACGGGCGCCGTGCTGCTGCTGGCCATGCATGTTCCGGCGTGGGGACGTTGAACATGCCGGCCAGCTCCCCTGCCCGCTGGTTGCTCGGCACCACCGCCGGCCTGTTGGTCTGGGCCAGCAGCTTCGTCGTGCTGTACGCCGGTCTGACGTTGGGATGCGAAGCCGGCTGGCATGCACGCCGGCTCTACGGCATCAACCTCCTGACAGGCGCCTTGGCCCTGGCCTGGCTCTTGCACCTGCTCGCGCTGGCCGCCCTGTGGAGGTGGTTTGGCCCATGGACCGGAGCGCTGCGCCACATGGCACGCGTGCTGACGGCCGTGGCGGCAGCCGCCACGCTCTGGACCGGCTGGCCGCTGCTGGCCTTGCCCCCCTGCGCTGGCCAGATGCTGGCATCGACCATGGAGGACCCCACATGTTCGAAGACCTGATCTCCCTGTGCCTGGCCGGCAAGCCGCCGGCCCTGCCGCAGGACTGGTGGCTGCACTGGAGCCTGGCCCCGGCCACGCTGGTGCCGCTGCTGGGGCTGCTGGCCTGGCTGCTCATGCACCGCCGCAAGCCGTTGGCATTCGCGGGCTGGGGCCTGCTCGCGCTGGCCCTGGTCTCGCCTCTGTGCCGCCTCGCGGCCACCCTGGCCTCGGCCCACATGGCGCAACTGATGCTGCTGCTGGCGGGCATGGCGCTGCTCGCGCTGGGCTCGCTGCCGCGCGCCCACATGCCCAAGCCCGGCCCGGCCGCAGCCGTGCACGGTGTGCTGCTGTGGCTGTGGCACTGGCCACCGCTGTATGCGGCCGTTCTGGCGTATGCGAGCCTGCATGTCACCGCCATTGCGCTGCTGCTGGGCTCGGCCTGGTGGTTCTGGCGCGCCGTGCTGCTGGCCCCCCAGCCCCGGCGTGGCACGGCCCTGCTCGCGCTGTTGGCCACGATGGCCCACACCGGGCTGCTGGGCGCACTGCTGACCTTCGCCAGCGAGCCGCTCTACGCCGCGCCGGGCGCACGGGCCTGGGGCATGGAGCCGCTGCACGACCAACAGTTGGCCGGGCTGCTGATGTGGGTGCTCGGCGCTCTCGGCTACCTGCTGGCAGCCATGGCGCTCGCGTTGCGTTGGTTCGCGCCGGGCCACCCAGTCCGGCGCGCGACACCGGCGCATTGAGGCGCGGGCATACTGGCCCGGCCCCACGACCCGGACCACCGCCCCACCATGCAGCTGGATGCAGCGCTTCGCGACCAGATCGCCCGCCACCTCGCCACCTTCGAATTGCATGGCGCGCTGGCCGCCGGACACCGGGCCGCGGTGGCGCTGGCCCTCGTGGAGGAAGGCTGGGGCGCGGAGTTTCCCGGCCTGCCCCGTCCCGAGGACTGGAGCGCTCAGGCCGCCGTGCTGCTCACGCGGCGCGCCATGCACCTGCGCAACCACCCGGGCCAATGGGCCCTGCCTGGTGGCCGTGTCGAGCCCGGCGAGTCCGCTGCAGACGCAGCGCTGCGCGAACTGCACGAAGAGGTGGGCCTGGAACTGGGCCCCGAGGCCGTGCTGGGCCTGCTCGACGACTTCCCCACGCGCTCGGGCTTCGCGATCACGCCCGTCGTGGTGTGGGCCGGCGCCGTACGCAGCGCGCTCGTGCCCAATCCCGCCGAGGTGGCCAGCATCCACCGCGTGCGCCTGACCGAGTTGCAGCGCGCCGATGCGCCGCTGCTCGAAGCCATCGACGACAGCCCGCACCCCGTGCTGCGCATGCCGGTCGGCGACGGCTGGGTCGCGGCACCCACGGCCGCGCTGCTGTTCCAGTTCCGCGAGGTCTGCCTGGCCGGCCGCGCCACGCGCGTGGCGCACTACGAACAGCCCCTGTTCGCGCGCCGCTAGCAAGCCTCGCCCAGCCGCGCCAGCCAGCGGACGTAGACCAGTTCGGCCACGAGTTCCACGAGCGTCTGCGCCACCACCACGGCCGGCAGCAGCGGCAGCGCGCCCGGCACGGCCAGCGCCAGCGGCAGCACCACCAGCGAATTGCGCGTGGCCGCGCTGAAGGCCACGGCGCGGGCGGCCGGCGCCGGCAGCTGCGCGCGCCGCGCCAACCACCAGCCCAGCAGGGGCGCCAGCAGCGCGAACACGCCGTAGACCGGCACGGCGCGCAGCGCGGCCGTGCCGGCCTGGCCGAGTTGCGGCAGCACGGCCGCCACGACCAGCAGCAGCACCAGCGCCGTGGCCGGCACCGGCAGCAGCGCGAGTGCCGCGTTCACGCGCGCGCCGGCCCAGCGCTGGCAGGCCAGGGCCAGCCCCAGCGGCACGGCGATCAGCCAGACGAAGGCCTGCACGAAGGGCCCGGGCCGCACCAGGCCGGCCGCGGCCTCACCGAGCAGCAGCGCGAGGAACAAAGGCAGCAGCGCCATCTGGAGCAGCAGCAGCCAGGGCGTGGCCGCCAGAAGCAGCCGCGCGTCGGCCCGGCCCAGTTGGGCAAAGGTCACCACGTAGTCGATGCAGGGGCACAGCAGCACCAGCAGCACGCCCAGGCGCAGCAGCGGGTCGGCCGGCAGCAGCGGCAGCAACAGCGCCACGAGCAGCGGCACGGCCACGAAGTTCACGCCCAGCAGCACGGCCAGGAAGCGCCGCGCCCGCAGCGCCGGGCCCAGCGCAGACAGCGGCAGCTGCAGGAAGGTCAGGAACAGCATGAGCGCCAGGGCCGGTTCGATGGCCGGCTGCCAGGCCGCCGTGCCTGGCGCAGCGAACGCGAGTGCCGCGCCGAACAGCACGGCGCCGAAGTAGATCCAGGGTTGGCGCGTTTCGAGGAGGTCTTTGGAGGCCGGCACCGGGCCGAGCTTAGCCTGCGCAGCATTGCGCATATCGACATGCGCAAAGCTGCGTTCACATGCGTGGCCGCGCTGCCTAGCATGGGGCCAAGGCTTGACCACACAAGGAGTTCCAGATGTCCGCCGTTCTCGAGCGCCCACCCATCCAGCACGGCGGCACCTTGCCGTGGCAGGTCCAGCCCATCGCCGGCGCCGCGCTCGGCGCGCTGGCCCAGGGCATCGACGCGCGCCAGCCGCTGGACGCGGCCCAGGTGCGCGCGATCCGCCTGGCCTTGCAGCGCCACCGCATCGTGCTGCTGCGCGGCCAGCAGCTCCACGACGCCCAGTACCTGCGCCTGGCCAGCTACTTCGGCAGCGTCTTCCAGGCGCCGGCCGACGTGCCGGTGCTCGCCTCCGACCCGTACGGCGGCAACCTGCCTGCCATCGTCAAGGTGGGCAACGTGGACGACGGCGTGCTCGGCAACCACGAGTTGGCCGCGCACTCGGACCACCACTGGACGCCGCAGCCCTCCTCGGGCTCCTTCCTCTACGCCCTGCAGGTGCCAACGGTCGGCGGCGCGACCACCTGGGTCGACGAGGTCGCGGCCTACGCGGCGCTGGACGAGGCCACGCGTGCCGAGATCGACGGCCTGCAACTCATCACCTACAACCCCTTCCTGCGCCGACTGCACCCGTTGGCCTCGGGCGAGCGGCCGCTGTACCGCACGCCCGACATCGAACCCTTGTCGCCGTTCGAGGTGCATCCGCTGGTGCGCACGCATCCAGACACCGGGCTGCGCCTCTTGTACCTGGACGCGGCCACGGAAGTCGAGGTCGTGGGTTGGGACGCCACACGCGGCCGCGCGCTGGTCGAGCGCCTGCGCGCCCACCTCGCGCAACCGCGCTTCGCCTACACGCACCGTTGGCAGGTGGGCGACATCGTCTATTGGGACAACCAGGCCACGCTGCACGCGCGCACGGGTTTCGCGTCCGACGAGACGCGTTTGCTCAAGCGCATCAGCCTGTCGGGCAGCCGGCCCTTCTGAAGCGGCGGCGTAGCATCGCGGCATGTCCCAGCCCGCCGCCCTGCCGATCGTGGACTGCCACGTCCACGTCTTCGACCCCGAGCGCTTTCCGTACGCAGCCGACACCTGGTACCGGCCCACCGCGGCCGAAACCGGCACGCCCGCACAGCTGGCCCATGTGCTGAACGCGCATGGCGTGCGCCATGCACTGGTGGTCGGCCCGAACTCGGGCTATGGCCTGGACAACCGCCTGCTGCTGGACACGCTGGCCCAAGGCCAGGGCCGCTACAAGGGCATCGCGGTGCTGCGCAACGACGCCAGCCGCGGCGAGCTGCAGGACCTGCAGGCCCAGGGTGTGGTCGGCGTGGCCTTCAACGCCGCGCTGCTGGGTGTGGACTTCTACCGCGACATCGGCCCGCTGCTGGAGCGCCTGCGCGACCTGGGCCTGTGGGCCGACGTGCAGGTCGAGGGCGACCAGCTGGTCGCGCTGGCGCCGTTGCTCACGGGCAGTGGCGCGCAACTGCTGTTCGACCATGTCGGCCGCTTCGTGCCCGCGGCCGGAGTCGGCCAGGCGGGCTTTGCCGCGCTGCTGGCGCTGGCCGGTAGCGGGCGCGCAGCCGTCAAGCTCTCGGGTCTGGCCAAGGTCTCGGCCCAGGCCTATCCGCATGCGGACTGCACGCCCTACGTGCAGGCGCTGCTCGAAGCCTTCACGCCGCAGCAGCTGGTCTGGGCCTCGGACTGGCCCTTCCTGCGGGCGCCCGCGCGCATCGACTACGCGCCGCTGCTGGCGCTGCTGGAGCGCCAGCTGCCGGACGCAGCCGCGCGCCGGCAGGTGCTGTGGGAAACGCCGCGGCGGCTGTTCGGCTTCAGCTGATCCGCGCCCTGCTCACGCGAAGTCGAACGGCCCCTCGAAATCGCCGATGGTGCTGAGGTGGCTGGCCATGCCCTCGGCCGCGCTCCAGAGATGCAGCATGCAGGCCGGCGGCCCCATGAACGATGCCGGCCGGGCATCGGGCCGCAGGCGCAGCGCGATCTCGGTCGTGGTGCTGGGGCAGCTGCAGACCACGGTGCCGGCCCAGCGCCGCAGCATCAGGCGGTGCACATGGCCGCACAGCACGCGCTCCACGTTGTCGACCGCGCCGATCACCTGCGCGAGCCGCTCGGGCGCGCGCAGCGCGTAGCCATCCATGTACGGAATGCCGCTGGCGAACGGTGGGTGGTGCAGCACCACCAGCGTGGGCTTGGCCCGGTCCGCGGCGAGCGTGGTGCGCAGCCAGTCCAGGCCGGCCTCGTCGATGGCGCCATGGTGCGCGCCCGGCACGGTCGAATCGAGCGCCACGATGCGCACCGGATGCGTGTCCACGCAGAAATGCAGCGGGCCGGCTGCGGGCAGCCAGGCATGGTCTGCGAAGGCGGCCCTGAACGCGTCGCGGTGGTCGTGGTTGCCGGGAATCACGAGGTACGGAATCGTCAGCTCAGCGAGCAGTTCGCGGGCCATCGCGTACTCGTCGGGGTGGCCTTTGTCGACGAGGTCGCCGGTCAGCAGGACCAGGTCGGGGCGCCGGTCCAGCCCGTGCAGGTGGGCGATGGCCTGGGCCAGCATGCGGTTGGAATCGGCGACGCCGTGGTAGAGCTGGCCTTTCGGCCGGATGTGCGTGTCCGAGATCTGACCGATGAGCAAGCGGGTCTCCTGGTGCGCGGGGCCGGCGGCCATGCAGGTTTCATTCCACACGCGACCGGCCGCTCACGCCGGTAGCAGCCCGGCCGCGCGGTAACTGCCGACCAGCGCGTCGTACAACGCGAGGTCCGAGCGGCTCCTGGCGACCAACTGCGCGCCGGCGATGGCAGCGAAGATGGCGCGCGCCCGGGATTCGCCGTCCTCCGGACGGACCAGCGCGCCGGCCACGAGCAGCTTGGCCAGCCACGCCACGTTGACGTCCGTGAAGGTCTGCACCTGCGTCCTCACGGCCTCGGGCAGGTCGTCGTATTCGGCGGCCATGTAGCTGCACAGGCACATGCGGTTGCCGGTTTCGAGCGCCTTGCGGAACACCTCGGGATAGCGGGCCAGGCACCGGGCCGGGTCCGGCGTATCGGCCCACATGGCGTCCAGCGTGGCCGCGGTGTCTTCCCAGTAGCGCTGGGCCACGGCCGCGCCGAGGTCGGCCTTGGTCGGGAAGTGGTAGTGGATGCTCGCACTCTTGATGCCCACGTCCTGCGCGAGATCGCGGAAGTTCAGCCCGCTGTAGCCGTGCGCCTGCGCCGTCCGCTTGGCAGCGGCCAGGATGTCCTCTCGCGCGTTCGAAGCCATGTCGGCACTCCTTTTCCCTCAATTATCTACCAAGTGATAGATAGTTCTTGACGCGCCCAGGTGCGCCATCTAGGATCTACCTATCAATTGATAGGCAAACACATGAACACTTTGACCAACCCTGCGGATGCTGCGCCGCGAAGCACCATGAAGGTCCACGACTGGCACACCGGCCCCTATCCGGCCCGCGTCCGGATCGCACTGGCAGAAAAGAACCTCCAGTCACGCGTGCGCTTCGTCTCGGTCGATCTCTGGAAAGGCGAGCACAAGCAGCCGGGCTTTCTGGCCTTGAACTACTCGGGCACGCTGCCGGTGCTCGAACTCGAGGACGGCAGCTGCATCGCCGAATGCACCGCCATCACGCAATACCTGGATGCACTGGACGGCACGCCCACGCTGACAGGCACGACGCCACGCGAGCAGGGCTTCATCCACATGATGAACAAGCGCGCCGAGATCGAGCTGCTCGACGCGGTGAGCGTGTACTTCCACCACGGCACGCCAGGGCTCGGGCCCGATGTCGAGCTGTACCAGAACGCCGAATGGGGATTGCGCCAGCGCGACAAGGCCGTGCGGGGCATGCGCTACTTCGACACGGTGCTCCACCAGCAGCCGTTCGTGGCCGTCGACCGCTTTTCGATGGCCGACATCGCCGTCATCGGCGGACTGATCTTTGCGGAACTGGTGCAGCTGCCCATCCCCGCGGACTGCGCGGCGCTGCGCGCGTGGTGGGCCGACATGCAGCAGCGGCCCAGCGTGAGGGACCGGGTGGCGATGTCCGCGCCGGCCAGGGCGCCAGAACCGGTTGCCGCTACGCGCTGAGCGATTCGATGATGGCCCAGCCCCGGCTGTCGGCGACCTGCCGCAGCGCGGCGCTGGGGCGCACGGCCACGGGCCGGCTCACGGCTTCGAGCAAGGGCAGATCGTTCACCGAATCGCCGTAGAAGCTGACCGACGCGAAATCGTCCAGGCGCAGGTCCTGCCCAGCCAGCCAGGCGTGGACGCGGTCCACCTTGCCCGCGTGGAAGGACGGGATGCCCAGGATGCGGCCCGTGACGCGCCCCGCGTCGGCCCGCTCCAGCTGCACGGCCAGCACATGCGCTATGCCGAAGGCTTCCGCGATGGGGGCGGCCAGGAATTCGTTCGTGCCCGTGACCAGCGCCACCAGGTCGCCGGCCGCCTGGTGCTGCGCCACGAGGCGCCGCGCCGCATCGGGAATGGCAGGCACGATGACGTCGGCCACGAAGGCGGCCCGGACCTCCAGCTGCTCGTGCTCGGCCCGGTCGCGCCAGGCGGCGGTAGAGAAGTCGATGAAGCGGTGCAGGTCGAGCCGGCCCAGGTGGTGGTCTTCGAGGAAGGCGGCATTGCGGGCCTGCCAGGCCACGGCATCGACCCAGCCCAGGCGGGCCAGGAAGCGGCCGAAGGCCTGGTTGGTGTCCAGCGGCAGCAAGGTGCCATCCAGGTCGAACAGGGCCAGGTGGCGGCGGTCGTCGGGGTGCATGTCCATGCGCCTGATTGTCCGTGCCCTCGGCCCACGACCGCGTGCGCAGCACGGCTGCCGTCCCCGGGCGCCTCGCCTGGTTAATATAGTCCCCTACACTATTTTCTGGAACCGACCCATGTCCCACACGCTGCGCCAGAAGGACAAGCTGCTCGCCCGCGTGCGCCGCATCAAGGGCCAGATGGAGGGCATCGAACGCGCGCTGGAGGGTGGTTCGGCCTGTGGCGAAGTGCTGCGCCAACTGGCCTCGGCCCGCGGCGCGATGGCCGGGCTCACGGCCGAACTGATGGCCGACCACCTGCAGGAACACGTGGTCGAGGCCGCGACCGAGGCCGACCGGCGCGCGGGCGGCCAGGAGATGCTGGACGTCATCCGGAGCTACATGAAATGAGCACACCCTTCCAGGCCCCGCACGCCCACGTCTACCTGGGCCGCGACCACCGGCGCAACGAGCGCCGGGTCTGGTGGGTCATCGCGCTCACGGCCGCCATGATGGGCGTGGAGATCGTCGCCGGCACGGTCTACGGCTCCATGGCGCTGGTGGCCGATGGCTGGCACATGTCCACCCACGCGGGTGCCATGCTGATCACCGCGCTGGCCTACCGCTATGCGCGGCGCAACGCGGGCAACCCGCGCTTCGCGTTCGGCACGGGCAAGCTCGGCGACCTCGCGGCCTTTGCCAGCGCCGTGGTGCTGGGCCTGATCGCGCTGCTGATCGGCTGGGAGAGCCTGCTGCGCCTGGCCCGGCCCGTGCCAATCGATTTCACGCAGGCCATCGCCGTGGCCACGGCCGGTCTGGCCGTGAACCTGGCCTGCGCCTGGCTGCTGCGCGAGGACCACGGGCACCGGCACCAGGGGCATGGACACCACCACGACCACGGCCACGACCACGGCCACGACCACGACGAGCACGAGGCCGGCGCCCGCGACAACAACCTGCGCGCTGCCTACATGCACGTGCTGGCCGACGCGCTGACCTCGGTGCTGGCCATCGTGGCCCTGGTGCTGGGCCGCAGCCAGGGCTGGCTCTGGGCCGATCCGGCCATGGGCGTGGTCGGTGCGCTCGTGATCGCGCGCTGGTCCTGGGGGCTGGTGCGCGACGCGGGCAGCGTGCTGCTGGACGCGCCCGCGCAGGGGCCGCAGGTGGGCGAGGAGATCCGCCACGCGCTGGCATCCACGGGCGATCGCATCGAGGACCTGCATGTCTGGCAGGTCGGGCCTGGCCACTTCGCGGCCATCGTGTCCATCGCCTCGGCCGCGCCACAGGACGCACCGGCCTACAAGGCGTTGCTGGCGCCCATCCACGAACTCTCGCACGTGACCGTGGAAACGCAGCGCCTGCCTGCGGTCTAGCTCTGAACCACCGCGCCAGCGGCACCAGCTGGCCGGATGCCGGGAAGCAAGCTCGACAAGGGCGCCGTGCTGCGTGGCGGACTAAAGCGCCGGCGTCATCCCGACTCGCACCGCTTTGCCGACCCGCCATCGGCCTGCAGGCCGGCATGGCGCGCGGTGCGCCGCCGCCGCCGCGGAGAGGACGCAAAAAGGAGTTCAAATCGCGTGTTCCACCGAACGAGGACACCGATGCGCATTGCCACCTGGAACGTCAACTCCCTGACCGCCCGCCTGAACCATGTCCTGGCCTGGCTGGCCGCCAATCCCGTGGACGTGCTGTGCCTGCAGGAACTCAAGATGACCGACGACAAGTTCCCGCTCGACGCGCTGCGCGAGGTGGGCTACGAATCCGCCATCTTCGGCCAGAAGACCTACAACGGCGTGGCCATCCTCTCGCGCACGCCAGTGCGCGAGGTCGTGAAGAACATCGTCGGCTTCGACGACGAACACGCGCGCGTGATCGCT
This sequence comes from Pseudorhodoferax sp. Leaf265, assembly GCF_001422365.1. Taxonomy (GTDB): domain Bacteria; phylum Pseudomonadota; class Gammaproteobacteria; order Burkholderiales; family Burkholderiaceae_C; genus Pseudorhodoferax. Next base: position 714,542 of record NZ_LMMT01000001.1, read on the forward strand.
GGCACGGTGGACGGACCGACCGGCCCGATCCGCGTCGTCAATGGCTACTTCGTCAACGGCCAGGCGCTGGACTCGGACAAGTTCGTCTACAAGATGAACTGGCTGACCGGCCTGCAGGCCTACCTGCGCGCCGAACTGGCGGCGCACCCGCAGCTGGTGCTGCTGGGCGACTTCAACATCACGCCCGACGACCGCGACACCTACGACCCCGTGGGCCTGGCCGGCACCATCCACCACAGCGAGCAGGAGCGCGCCCACTTCCAGGCACTGCTGGACCTGGGCCTGACCGACAGCTTCCGCATGTTCGAGCAGCCGCCCAAGAGCTTCAGCTGGTGGGACTACCGCATGCTGGGCTACCAGAAGAACCGCGGCCTGCGCATCGACCACATCCTCGTGAGCGCGGCGGTCACGCCGCAGGTGAAGAGCTGCACGATCGACCGCGTGCCGCGCAAATGGGAGAAGCCCAGCGACCACGCGCCCGTGGTGCTGGAAATTTGACCACCCCCGGTCTTCGCGCTTCGCGCTCCGCCACCCCCTTCCAGGGGGCGCCGACAGCGGCCTGGCCTGCTCCGCGGCCTTGGGCACCGCGGCATGCGGCCGTCCGCCAGGACTGCCGTTGCCGCGCTGCACGAAGCCTTATTCCAGGCCCAGTTCCTGGATCTTGCGCGTGATGGTGTTGCGGCCGATGCCGAGCTTCTGCGCGGCCTCGATGCGGCGCCCGCGCGTGTTGTTCAGCGCGGTCAGGATCAGCTTGGACTCGAAGCGGCGCGTGAGCACGTCCCACACGTCGTGGCGGTCGGCGGCCAGCAAGGCCAGGGCCTCGGCCTCCAGGCCGCGCTCCCAGGTCGGGACGGCGCCGTCCGGCGGCGCCAGCGGGTCGGACACGGACAGCGGCTCGCCAGGCAGGGCCTCGACCAGGGGGCTGCTCGCCACGGGCTCCGGCGCCTCGTAGCCGACCACGGGCCGCGGTGCCTGCGCGGGCACAGCGGCGGGCGCGGCGGCCGCCGTCAGCACCTCGGGCGGCAGGTCCTTGGCCTCGATGACCTGGGAAGGCGCCATCACCGTGAGCCAGTGGCACACGTTCTCGAGCTGGCGCACATTGCCCGGGAAGTTGAACAGGCCCAGCTGGGCCAGCGCGGCGTCCGAGATGCGCTTGGGCTCCACGCCCAGCTGCGCGGCGCTTTGCTGCAGGAAATGCCGCGTGAGCATGGGCACGTCTTCCTTGCGCTCGCGCAGCGCCGGCAGGCGCAGGCGGATCACGTTCAGGCGGTGGAACAAGTCCTCGCGGAACACGCCTTCGCGCACACGCTGCTCCAGGTCCTGGTGCGTCGCGGCGATCACGCGCACATGGGCCTTGACGGCGTTGTGCCCGCCCACGCGGTAGAAGTGGCCGTCCGACAGCACGCGCAGCAGGCGCGTCTGCAGGTCGAATGGCATGTCGCCGATCTCGTCGAGGAACAGCGTGCCGCCCTCGGCCTGCTCGAAGCGCCCGCGCCGCATGGTCTGCGCGCCCGTGAAGGCGCCGCGCTCGTGGCCGAACAGCTCGGACTCCAGCAGGTCCTTGGGAATGGCGGCCGTGTTGATCGCCACGAAGGGGCCGTTGGCGCGCGGCGAATGCTTGTGCAGCGCGCGCGCCACGAGCTCCTTGCCCGAGCCGGACTCGCCCGTGATCATGACCGTGACGTTGCTCTGGCTGAGCCGGCCGATGGCGCGGAACACGTCCTGCATGGCCGGGGCCTGGCCCAGCATCTCGGGCGCGGCGGCCATGCGCTCTTCGGACACTTCCTCGCGCTGGCTTTCCTCCACGGCGCGGCGGATCAGCTCCACCGCCTTGGGCAGGTCGAAGGGCTTGGGCAGGTACTCGAAAGCGCCGCCCTGGAAGGCCGAGACGGCGCTGTCCAGGTCGGAGAAGGCGGTCATGATGATGACCGGCAGGCCCGGGTGCATCTCCTTGACCTTGCCCAGCAGGTCCAGGCCGGAGCCACCCGGCATGCGGATGTCGCTGACCAGGATCTGCGGCCCGTCCTCGTCGCTGGCGCCCTCCAGGGCGGCCAGCACTTCGCGTGGATTCGTGAAACTGCGCGTGGGCAGGTTCTCGCGCAACAGCGCTTTCTCCAGCACGAAGCGGATGGATTGGTCGTCGTCTACTATCCAGATCGGCTTCATCGTCCTCGTCACCTCGGGTCGGCCCGCCTTGGATACCACGAGCGACGCGCTCAGGGCAGCGGGATCAATAGCTTGAAATCGGTTCGGCCAGGGCTGCTTTCACACTCGATCAGGCCATGGTGCTGTTGCACGAAGGTCTGCGCGAGCGTGAGCCCCAGTCCCGATCCCCCATCACGACCCGACACCAGCGGGTAGAAGATGCGGCTCTTGATCGACTCCGGGACCCCTGGTCCGTTGTCGATGACATGCAATTCCAGTGCCAGTCGATAGCGCTGCTTACCAAAGGTAACCTGCCGGGCCACGCGCGTGCGCAAGGTGATCTCGGCATCGCCCGCAGCCACGCGTTCGGCCAGCGCCTGGGCCGCGTTGTGCGTGATGTTGAGCAGGGCCTGGATCAGCTGCTCGCGGTCGCCGCGGAACTCGGGGATGGAGGTGTCGTAGTCGCGCACGACTTTCAGGCCGCGCGGGAACTCGGCCACGATCAGCGAGCGCACGCGTTCGCAGACCTCGTGGATGTTCACGTCGCCCACCACGTGCGGACGCCGGTGCGGCGCCAGCAGCCGGTCCACCAGGCTCTGCAGCCGGTCGGCCTCGTGGATGATGACCTGCGTGTACTCGATCAGGTCGCGCGAATCGATCTCCATCTCGAGCAGCTGCGCCGCGCCGCGGATGCCGCCCAGCGGGTTCTTGATCTCGTGCGCGAGGTTGCGGATCAACTCCTTGTTGGCCTGGGCCTGGTCGATCAGGCGCTCCTCGCGGTCCTGGCGCGCCTGCTGCTCCAGCGGCAGCAGCTCGATGATGATTTCGCCGGGCTCTTCGGCCGGCGCCACGATCACGTGCACGGGCAGCGGCTCGTAGGTGGCGCGCTTGAGGAAGGCGTCGTAGCGCAGTGCCGCGAACTCGTTGCTCTGCGCGCCGTCGAGCGCGTTCTGCACCAGGTGCGGCTCGGTGAAGAAGTCGGCGAAGGACGAGCCTTCGATGGTCCGGCGCGAGAAGCCCAGCGCGTCCTCGAGCGCGGCGTTGGCGAACAGCACCGTGCCGTCGGCACGCAGCACAGTGACCAGCGTGGCCAGCAGGTCGAAGGTGTGGTACCGCGCGCTCGTGGCGGGCGACACGGGCCGCACGGGCCGGGTTTTGTTGGTCGGGCGGGTCGGACTCATGGGGCGGCCGGCAGGCGTGCGATCTCGCGCTTGATGCCGGCGATGTCGCTGTCGTTGCGGGCGATGGCGGCCTTCATCTCGGCCACGCGGTCCAGGTAGCGCTGGTGGTTGCGCGCCTCGCCGCCCACCTTGTCGGGCTCGCCATTGTTGTAGTCCTTGAGCAGCTCGGCCTGGCGCGCCTCGGCCTTCTTCAGCTCGGCCTCCAGGATGCGGCGCGACTCGGCATCGCGCGTGCGCTGCGCGCTGTCGTCGCTGCGCGGCGCGGTCGCGGCCGGCGCGCGCACCGGGCCGCTCGTGGCGCCGGGGCGCGGCTTGGGGCCTTCGATGACCGTCACGTTGCCGCCTTCCACCAGCTTGCAGCCGCGCTGCTGCGCATCGCGCGCATCGCGGATGTTGTTGGTGTACTCGTTGCCGCAGCGGTAGACCTGGGCCCAGGCAGCGGGCGCGAGCATCGCGGAACAGAGGGCAAGAACGATGGCAGTCTTCATGCGTCGAATGGGAGGGGTCCTGTCGGAACGGTCGCAGCGCATGGTAGCGCGCGCCCCCGATGGCCCTGGCCGCGTGCCCCATGAAAAAAGGACGGCCGAAGCCGTCCTTTGCTGAGACCGCGCCAGCCGCCACAAGTTGCGGCGGACCGGCATGTGGCTTACAGCGAGTAGTACATGTCGAACTCGACCGGGTGCGGCGCCATGCGGAAGCGCGTCACTTCGGTCATCTTGAGCTCGATGTAGGCATCGATCATGGAGTCGGTGAACACGCCGCCCTTGGTCAGGAAGCTGCGGCCCTTGTCGAGGTACTCCAGGGCCTGGTCCAGGCTGTGGCAGACGGTGGGGACCAGCTTGTCCTCTTCCGGCGGCAGGTGGTACAGGTCCTTGGTGGCGGCTTCGCCCGGGTGGATCTTGTTTTCCACGCCGTCCAGGCCGGCCATCATCAGGGCCGAGAAGCACAGGTAGGGGTTGGCCGACGGATCGGGGAAACGCGCCTCGATGCGGCGGCCCTTGGGGTTCGCCACGTACGGGATGCGGATCGAGGCCGAGCGGTTCTTGGCCGAGTAGGCCAGCTTGACCGGGGCTTCGAAGCCGGGCACCAGGCGCTTGTAGCTGTTGGTGCCGGGGTTGGTGATGGCGTTCAGCGCGCGGGCGTGCTTGATGATGCCGCCGATGTAGTACAGCGCGAAGTCCGACAGGCCGGCGTAGCCGTCACCGGCGAACAGGTTCTTGCCGTCCTTCCAGATGGACTGGTGGACGTGCATGCCCGAGCCGTTGTCGCCGGCGTAGGGCTTGGGCATGAAGGTCGCCGTCTTGCCATAGCTGTTGGCCACGTTCCAGACCACGTACTTCAGGACCTGGGTCCAGTCGGCACGCTCGACCAGCGTGGAGAACTTGGTGCCGATCTCGTTCTGGCCGGCGCCCGCCACTTCGTGGTGGAACACTTCGACCGGGATGCCCAGCGATTCGAGGATCAGCGACATCTCGGCGCGCATGTCCTGCGTGCTGTCGACCGGGGGCACCGGGAAGTAGCCGCCCTTGACGGTGGGACGGTGGCCGCGGTTGCCGCCTTCGAGCTTGGAACCGCTGTTCCAGGGGGCTTCGTACTCTTCGATCTCGCTGAACACGCGGCCGGGCTCGTTGCTCCAGCGCACGCCGTCGAAGATGAAGAATTCGGGTTCCGGTCCGAAGTACGCCGTGTCGCCCAGGCCGGAGGCCTTCAGGTAGGCCTCGGCGCGCTTGGCGATGGAACGCGGGTCGCGGTCATAGGCCTTGCCGTCGCCCGGCTCGATCACGTCGCACTGCAGGAACAGCGTGGTTTCTTCGAAGAAGGGGTCGATGTTGGCCGTGGCCGGGTCGGGCATGAGCTGCATGTCCGAGGCTTCGATGCCCTTCCAACCCGCGACCGAGGAGCCGTCGAATGCATGGCCCGACGTGAACTTGTCTTCGTCGAAGTGGGACACCGGCACGGTCACGTGCTGCTCCTTGCCACGGGTGTCGGTGAAGCGGAAGTCGACGAACTTGACTTCGTTCTCCTTCACCATTTTCATCACGTCTGCGACGGTCTTGGCCATCAAAAAGCTCCTGAGGGTTGGTTGGGGTCTACAGAAAAGACGGGGATTCGGACGCAGGTTCCGTGCCAAATGGGCGCGCACCAAAACCGGCCGATCCGCGCAGTTCCATGTGCGAAAGGTCCGCGTAGACGGGCCTGCATCCTACAGCGCACGCGCGCAAACAGTGGCGTTTTCGCACTATTTTGGTGCAATCTCTTGGATTCCCCAAAATGATGCCTCAGAACGCACCAATTCAGGCCCAAGTGGCAGGGCCTGCGCACGCAGGTCCTGCAGCAGCTCGGCATAGGCTGGCGTGGCGACCGCGGGATCGCCCTTCACGCCGAGCTCGATATGGCGGCCATGCTCGGGATGGTCGACGCTGGGCAGGCTGAACACCTTGACCCCGGCATGGTTGCGCTCGATGCGTTCCATGAGCGGCACCAGGGCCGACTCCATGGCGCCATAGACGATGACCGAGCGCTCGACCCAGGCCGCGCGCCGCTGCAGCGCCGCGTAGTGCGTGTCCAGCACCCATTCGATCATCGGCCAGGCCATCACCGGGAAACCCGGCACGAAGTGCACATGGCCCAGGCTGAAGCCGGCGATCTTGTTGTAGGGGTTGGGGATGATGGCCGCGCCCTCGGGGAACACGCCCATGTTGAGCCGGTGCTGGTTGTCCGCCCGGTCGGGCTCGTAGGGCAGTCCCTGCTCGCGCGCGACGTCCTGCATGCGCTCGCGGATCAGGGCCGCGGCCTCGGGGTGCAGCACCAGCGGGCGGCCCAGCGCCGCGCCGGCGCACTGGCGCGTGTGGTCGTCCGGCGTGGCGCCGATGCCGCCGCAGGAGAACACCAGGTCGCCCGAGGCGAAGGCGCGCGCCAGCGTGGCCGTGATGCGCTCCGGCGCATCGCCCACGTAATCGGCATAGGCCAGCTGCATGCCGCGCGCGGACAGCAGCTCGATGACCTTGGCCATGTGCTTGTCGGCGCGCTTGCCCGAGAGGATCTCGTCGCCGACGATGACCAGGCCGACCGCCGTCGGCAGGGTCTCAGGGAGGGGGGAGTGGCGTGGGGGCATAGGGACGGGAGGGTGAAGAACTGCCATCGCCCTGCTCCACGAGCACGGCGCTCGGGGCGGGCCAGGCGGCATCGGCCGGTGCCACCTGCACGCTGGCGGCCTTGGCACGCATGGCTTCCAGCGCGGCCAGCGCATAGTGCGTGAACCACAGGGCGGAGAAGGCGAACACCAGTGTGTAGAGCCAGACCGAGACCGGCACCAGCACCGGAGCCAGCACCACGGTCAGCGCACCCCAGGCCCAGACCAGCGCCGGCGCGGCGCCCAGGTAGCCGGTCAGCACGCCAAGGGTCAGCAGCGTGAAGCGGTGCTCGCGCATGAGCTCGGTGCGCTCGGCCTTGCTGGCGTGATCGGCCAGCACGTCGTAGGACATCACGCGGTAGGTCAGCCAGCCCCAGATCAGCGGCGGCAGCACCAGCACCAGCGGCGGCACCAGCCACAGCGGGATCGACAGCACCAGCACCACCAGCGCGGCCACGGTTGCCCACAGCGCGCCGAACAGGCTGCCGAAGAAGGAGCCACCATGGCGCTTGTCCAGCTGCGGGAAGCGCCGGTCGCCGACCAGCGCCACCACCGAAGGCGTGACCAGCCCGGCCACCAGCAGCAGCGACAACACCACCACCAGCGGCGTGACCAGCGCGACCAGCAGCAGCGGTGCGACGGCGGCCTGCACGCCGCCGAAGCCCAGGCCCTGCAACCAGCCCATGACGGTGCCGAACAGCGGCCAGCCGTGCAGCCAGGCCCGCATCCAGGCCACGGCCGGCTCCCAGAAGAAGTAACCCAGGCCCAGCGAGAGCACCGCCATCAGCACCAGCGGCAGGACCGACAGGGCGATGACGCGCGGATGCAGGCAGTACGCCGCCGCGCGCCAGAAGGAATCCATGAGCAGACGCATGGCTTGAGGATACCCCGGCGTTCAGGCGCGCCCGACCAGGCGCAGCACACCCAGCCATTGCTGGCGCCAGAAGCCGTGGCCGTAGTCGCGCAGGCCGCCCGGGCCGGGTTCGACCTGGTCGCGGATGCCGGTGGGGTCGTAGCGCACTGTGAAGTCGGCACTGCGCAGCAGCATGTCCCACCAGGGCAGCAGCACGCCGAAATTGACACCGCCCAGGCGACTTGGCTGCTGCTGCGACTCATGGCCGATGCCGATGCTGTGGTGCCGCCGGTGGAAGCGCGGGCTCACCCACAGCCGCTCGCCGACGCGGCCGAACCACAGCCGCAGGTTGGCATGGTGGAAGTTTTCGGACAGCTGCGTCAGCGCCACGATGGCGACGAACTGGCCCGGGCCCACGCCGATCAGCTGCGCCACCACGACCAGGATGGCGTCGCGCAGCACATCGTCGAGCAGGTGGTTGCGGTTGTCGCTCCACATCGTCATCTGGCGCTGCGAATGGTGCAGCGCGTGCAGGTTCCACCACCACTGGAAGCGGTGCTGGCCGCGGTGGATGCAGTAGTCGGCGAAGTCGAACACCAGGAGGTACAGCACGAAGCTGACCCAGGCCACGTCGGTCACGCCGGGCCACAGCCCGTCCAGGTGCCAGGTCGACAGGCCCTGCACGCGCAGCCAGCCGAACACATCGTCCATCCACGGTTCCAGCGTGAAGAACAGCGTCAAGCGGAACAGGCCCAGCCGGTGCACCAGCGTGTAGAGGATGTCGGTGCGGATGGCGGCGCGGTCGGTCACCGGCTCCACGGGCCGCCAGCGCTGCAGCGGGCCGATCACGAGCAGCATGGCGGCGATCTGCAGCAGGCCGACCAGCAGCCAGCCGGTGGCCGTGAAGGCGTCCTCCAGCCAGCCGCCCAGGCCCATGGCGAACACCACCGGCTGCACCAGCGACTCGAACAGCCACTGCTGCGCCGTGCCGAACAGGTCGGTCAGCGACTCCATGGCGGGTCGTCCCTGTGCGCGGCGATCCAGCGCTGGTAATCGGGGTGGTCGCGCAGCGTGGCGAAGCACATGCCCTTGGCCTTGAGTCCCTCGATCAGCGGCTCCAGCACGGCCGGCGCCCAGGGGTCCTTGCGCGACCAGATCCCCAGATGGGCCACGAGGATCTGGCCGGGCCGGATGTCGCGCAGCGCCTTGGCCAGCAGGTCGGCGTTGGGATAGCGCTCGCTGGGCAACTCGTCGCCCAGAAAGCCGGCCGGCGCCCAGCCCACGTGGGCGTAGCCGCAACCGCGCGCCACCGACAGCAGCGTGGGCGAAGTGCGCCCGCCCGGCGCGCGGAACAGCGGCAGCGGCGGCTGGCCGGTGATGTCCTGCAGCCGGCGCGCGGCGCGGCCGATCTCCTCGCAGTACTGCGCGGCCGTGAACAGCCGGGTCTGGCCGATGTTGGGACCGGCCGAGGCGCGGATGCGAAAGCGCGCCGTGCCGTCGCGGCCGGGCGGCACGTCGGCGCTCCAGTAGACATGGTCGTAGGTGTGCGAAGCGAAGGCATGGCCCTCCTGCGCACGCGCGCGCCACCAGGCGGCCCAATCGTCGCCCAGGCTGCCGTCGCCCTGCTGCGTGGCCTCGTTGGCGGCGAAGAAGGTCACGCGCACATCCTGGCGCTTGAGCACCTCGGCGACCAGCGGGGCCACGCCCATGTGGCCGGTGTCCAGCGTCAGGTAGACCGGCCGCGTGCAGTTGGCGGCGGCCTGGCCCGTCAGCACCAGCGCGACGGCGGCCGCGATGGCCTTGCGCAAACAGGGGCCACGCTCAGCGCATGGCATGGTCCAGGGTCCAGACGCCATGGGGCGAACGGCCGACCTTGACCTGCTGCACGAGCTTGCCGGTCTGCAGGTCGAGCACGCTGAGCTTGCGCGCCCAGCGCGAGGTGAAGTACAGCAGCCTGCCGTCGGCCGACAGGTCCATGCAATCGGGCCCGCCGGGCGCGACGTAGCTGGCCACGGCCTCCAGGCTGTGCAGGTCGATCTTGCTGATGGTGTTGGCGACACGGTTGCTGACGAAGACATGGCGCCCGTCGCCCGCACTGCGAAAGGCATGGGCGCCGTTGCCTGTCTTGATCAGTTTGGCGGCGCGGGGTTCCTTGCCCGAGATGTCGAACACCTGCACGCCATCGGCGCCGGTCAGGCCGACCAGCAGGCTCTTGCCGTCCGGCGTGCCGAACACGTCGGCCGGCATCTTGCCGGTGGGCACCTGCCAGCGGATCTGCTGCGTGGCCAAGTCCACCGCGATCAGCTCGTCGCTGTCCTGCACCGACACGTAGGCCGTGGTGCTGCGCGCGTCGATCCAGATGTGGCTGGGCGTCTTGCCCGTCTGCAGCCGGCGCGCCAGCTGCAGGTCCTGGCCGTTCCAGCGGTACAGGTCGACATGGTTGAGCCGGTTGGCGGCGATGACCAGCCACTTCATGTCGGGCGAGAAGCGCAGGTGGTAGGGGTCGACGATGCCCGGCACCACCTTCTGCACCTCGGCCGTGCGCGGGTCGATGAAGGTCAGCGTGTCGCTCAGCGCATTGGCGACGATCACCGATTTCTCGTCCGGCGTCATGTAGAGGTGGTGTGGCTCCTTGCCGGTGGCGATGCGGCGCGTTTCCTGCCAGCTGACCGGGTCGATCACGCTGACGGAAGCGTCCAGGGAGTTCAGCACGAAGACCGGGGCGCGCTGCGCCTGGGCCGCCAATGGGGACAGCACGGCCAGCGCGAGCAGCGCGGCGCCGAGCCGAAGCAGGAACGAGAATTTCACGACACCCTTTGCACGGAGCGCGCAGTGTAGCGCTGCGGCCCTGTCAGCCAGCCGTCAGCGCGGCCAGGTCCGCGGCACGCAGCCAGCGCCACTGGCCGGGCGCGAGGTCGGCGGGCAGCTCCAGCGCGCCGATGCGCGAACGGTGCAGGCCTTCGACGCGGTTGCCCACGGCGGCCAGCATGCGCTTGACCTGGTGGTATTTGCCGCTGGTGAGCGTCAGGCGCAGGTGGCGCGCGGCGCCGTCGGCATCGACGATCTCGGCCGCCGCGGCCTGCACCGGGCGCGGGTCGTCGTCCAGCACCACGCCGCGCAGCAGCGCCTCGACTTGCTTGGCATCCAGTGCGTGCTTGGCCTGCACCTCGTAGACCTTGGGCGCCAGCTTCTTGGGCGAGGTCATGCGGTGCAGGAACTGGCCATCGTCGCTGAGCAGCAGCATGCCGGTGGTGTCCTGGTCGAGCCGGCCGACGGCCTGCACGCCCTGCAGCGCACTCTTCTGCGGGCGCTGGCGCAGCGGCGCGGGCAGCAGCGTGTAGACGCTGGGGTACGACGAGGGCTTGTGCGAGCACTCGGTGCCGGCCGGCTTGTGCAGCAGCACGTAGGCCTTCTCGAAGTACTCCCAGTCCTGGCCCTGCACGCGAAAGCGCAGGCCTTCGGGTTCGAAGTCCGCGGCCGATTCGGTGCAGGGAAGGAAGACGCCGTCGGCGCCCGCCACGGCCACATGGCCCTGCTGAACCAGCCCGGCGCAGACGCGCCGCGTGCCGAAGCCTTGTGAAAAGAGGATGTCCTGCAGCTGCATGGGTGGACGGGCCGCGCACGGCCCGCAAAAACGGCCGCAGATGATACCGGCAGGCACGCGCCCTCCCGCCAATGGCCTAGGCCCACCCCATCCACCCGGTGGTTGGCGTGGCGACGGTCCGCGCCGAGCATGCTTGCACTGCCAGAACGTCTCTGCAGTGCATCCCCTCGACTGGAGTTCACCATGCAACGATTCGCCGTATTGATCGCGGGCGCCCTGGCCGCGCAGGCCCTGAGCCCGGCCGCCCTGGCGCAGGAGCAGGGCCCTGCCCTGGCGCCGCCACCGGCCTACCAGAAGGCCTCGCCCGAGGACAAGGCCGCGGGCAAGGCCCAGCGCCGGCAGGAAGGCCGCGCCGCCGTGAAGGCCGGCAGCATCACCGGCGAAGGCACACCGCCGCCCGCGGCGCAGGCCAAGGTCCCGCGCGAACAGCGCCAGCAAGCCCGCGCGCAGCGCAAGGCCGAGACCGCGCGCGCGGCCCGGGCCGGCGAACTGCAGGCCTCGGGCGAGGTCGGCCCGTCCAAGTGAGGGCCGCGGCGCGATTTGCTCAGGGCCCCAGGCCCAGCTCGCGCCGCTTGTTCGCGAGGTAGCTGGCCTTGTCCAGCTCGTGCAGCTGGCGCGGGTAGCGCTCGGTGGCGTCGAACCAGTGCTCCAGCCGCGCCAGCGCACGCCCGGCCGGCGGCAGCGCCGCCGTCTGCAGCCAGGCCTCGACCGCGAGGTAGTAGCGCACCACGGTGCGCTCGACCACGCCGCGCAGCCCGCCGACCAGCTCCTGCGGACCGCCGCCAGGCCGGGCCGAGAAGCCCACCTTGTCGCGCCCCAGCGTCGCCAGGTAGGTGCGCAGCAGCATGCGCGACGCAGGGCTGAAGCGGCAGGCGTATTCCAGGCCCAGCGTGCAGCCGCCGCCGGGCGCCGGCGCCAGCTGCAGCAGCACGGCGTAGTCGGTGGTGCCGAACGGTCCCTGCGCCGCATGCAGGCGCACGCCCAGCCGCTGGTCCGAGCGCTCCTGGCGCTGCCACTGCAGCACCAGGGCGTGCGCCCTGTCGGCCGGCTGGTCGTGCTTGCGCGCGATCGCCAGCGCCAGGGCGGGGCCCTGCGGCCCCTGCTGCAGGCGGCAGGCCTTGTTGTTGAGGTGCAGCATCAGGATCTCGCACCAGACCTGCGGCGCGGACAGCGCCTCCGCGGCCGGGCCGTAGGCGAACGGCACGACCGCCTGGACCGCCCCCTGGAGGTCGCCGGTCTCGCTGGACGCCAGCCGCAGCGGCAGATCGGGCCCGGCCGCCCGCACGCCGCGCGGCAGGCTGCCCCACAGCAGCGCGCCGGCGACCAGCCCGCGGCGCGCCGGATCGGGAGCTGTGCGCTGCATGGCCGGACTCAGCGCAGAAAGCGCAGCACGTCCCCGCCGAAGCGCTCGGGGTACTGGAACAGGAAGCCGTGGCCCGCATCCGGGTAGAGCACCAGCGTGGCGTCGGGCAAGGCCTGCGCCATCGCATAGGAGGCATAGGTCGCCACCATGGTGTCGTGCCGGCCGTTGGCGACCAGCACCGGCTGGCGCACCGCGCCCAGCCGCGGCAGCAGCGAGGCCGCCGGGTCCTGCAGCGCCAGAGCCGACGCCAGCTGCGCCTGCCAGGCTGCGGTCTCGACCTGGCGGACGAAGGCATCGGGCCGCTGCCGCAGCCGCGCCAGGTAGTCGCGCCCGGCCTGCTGGCTGGTGGGGGTGGGCTCGAAGAACAGGAACAGGAAGTCCTCGTCGGAATTCACCGGCCTGGTCGCCACCTGCCATACCGCGGGGCTGCCGACGTCCGGGTCGTGCGGCAGGCCGGGCACATGGCCGGGGCCGGAGCCGGCGACCACCGCGCGGCGCACCAGCGCCGGGTGGTCCAGCAACAGCTGCAGCGCGACGGTTCCGCCCATGGAGAAGCCCAGCAGGTCGAGTTCGGCGATGCCCAGTGCCTGCGCGAAGGCGGCGGCATTCGCCGCGAAGGCGGCCACGCTGTCGGGCGGCGTGCCCTGCGAGCGCGCGAAGCCCGGCTGGTCGAACACCAGCACGCGGCGCTCGGCTGCCAGCACCGCGAGCAGCGCGGGGTCCCAGTGGTCCATGGTGCCGCGGAAGCGGTTCAGCAGCAGCAGCGGCAGGCCGTGCTCCGGGCCGAGCGCACGGTAGGCGATCAGGTCGCCGTGCACGCGGACGGTGTGGGTCGCTGCCCGCGCAGCGGACCCGGCCGCCGCCGGCTCGGCGACGGCGGCGCACAGGGGGGACGGAAGGCGAAGAAGCGGCATGGCAAGGCTCCGGTGGCGGCAAGTGCTGGCATCTTCGGGACGGCGCACGCGCCTGCCATCCCCCGAGGGACCTAGGTGCAGGCCCTGCCGAATGGCGATTCCGCCGACGCCGGGCGCTCCTACAACCAGAGCCTCCTCTCTCCGCCAAGGCCCCACCATGCGTCCTCACCCGTTCCGATCCCTGACCGCCCTCGTGGCCTGCGTCGCAGTGCTGGCCTGCAGCGCCCCGCAGGCCCAGTCGCAGCGCCTGGAGCACTGGGAGGTTGAACGCTTCGTCCTGCTGCCCGCCGACGTGCGCCACCCCGAGGGCCTGGCGGCCGACGCTGCATCGGGCCAGCTCTACGTCGGCACCTTCGACGCGCGCATGCCGGCCTCCGCGCGCAACAACCAGTTGCTGCGCTATGCGGCGGACGGCCGGCTGCTGGCGCAGCGCAGCTTCGGCGAGACGCCGCTGACGGGCCTGGCAGCCGCGGCCGGCAAGCTCTATGTGCTGAACTTCGGCGCCGGACGCCTGCAGCGCATCGCGCTGGACTTCGATGCCGTCACGCCCATCGAGGACGTCGCACGCTTCGAGGCCCTGGTGCCCGCGGCGCCCGCACCGCGCCGCGTCGACAACCCGGACGGCAGCCACGACACCGTGGTCTTCGGCGCGGCCGGCTTCCCGGCCATCAACGGCATGGTGTTCGACCGTGCCGGCAACCTCTATGTCACCGACTCGTTCCAGGGCGCCGTCTACCGCATCGCGCAGGCCACGCACTGCGCGCCCTGTACGGTCAGCACGCTGCTGCGCGATCCGCTGCTGGCCACGGCCGGCGCCCTGCCCTTCGGCGCCAACGGCCTGGCGCTGAACGCGGACGAGAGCGTGCTCTACATCAACAACGCTGGCGACGGGCGCGTGCTGCGCCTGCCCCTGCGCGGCGGGCCGCTGGCGGTGCTGGCCGAGGGCCTCTACGGCGCCGACGGCCTGCAGTTCCACGACGGCCGGCTGTGGGTCGTGGCCAACCAGATCGACACCGTGCTCGCGCTCGACGAGGCCGGCCGCGTGCGCGGGCGCGCCGGCCAGTTCCTGGGCATCGCCGCCGATGGCGCGCCCGAGGGGCTGCTGTTTCCGGCCAGCACGGCCGTGCTGGGCGACTGGATGTTCGTGACCAACCTGGCGCTGCCGCTGACCGCCCGCACGGGCGACGAATGGGAGGAGCAGGTGCAGCGCTGGTCGCTGTCGCGCTTTCGGCTGCCGGGCCGCCGGTAGCTCTCTCCAAAGGGCCGGGCGCGCACCACCCCTTGCAGCGCCGGCGACCTCCCCCCAAGGCGCCGCAGCGCCCCCACTCCGGCGCGGGATGCCGCGCAACGCACCCCGGCCGACCATGGCGGCGTGCCATGCACTGGCGCACACCGCTCCCGCCGCTTTCCTCGAAAGGATCTTCGATGTCCACCTTGTCCCCCGCCACCGCGCCTTCCTCCCGGCGCCAGGTACTGCTCGCCGGTGCGGCCTCGGCCGCGCTGGCCCTGCCCGCCCGCTCCCGATCCATCCACCACCCCACCCAAGGAACCCAAGCCATGAGCACCATCACCACCCAGGACGGCACCCAGATCTACTACAAGGACTGGGGCCCCAAGGACGGCAAGGTCGTCTCCTTCAGCCACGGCTGGCCGCTCAGCGCCGACGCCTGGGAGGCGCAGATGTACCACCTGGCCTCGCACGGCTTTCGCTGCATCGCGCACGACCGCCGCGGCCACGGCCGCTCCAGCCAGCCCTGGAACGGCAACGAGATGGACACCTACGCCGACGACCTGCACGCCTTGTTCACGCAGCTGGACATCCGCGGCGCCATGATGGTGGGCCACTCCACGGGCGGCGGCGAGGTGGCGCGCTACATCGGCCGCCACGGCAGCGGCCGCGTGGCCAAGGCCGTGCTGATGGGCGCGGTGCCGCCCATCATGCTGAAGTCGGCCAACAACCCGGTCGGCCTGCCGATGGAGGTCTTCGACGGCTTCCGCACCGCCTACCTGGCCGACCGCGCGCAGTTCTTCCTGGACGTCGCAACCGGCCCCTTCTTCAACTTCAACCGCCCCGGCGCCAAGGTCTCCGAGGGCCTGATCCGCAGCTGGTGGACGCAGGGCATGATGTCCGGCCACAAGAACGCCTACGACTGCATCAAGGCCTTCAGCGAGACCGACTTCACCGAGGACTTGAAGCGCTTCGACGTGCCCACCCTGATCATCCACGGCGACGACGACCAGATCGTGCCGATCCAGGGCGCGGCCCTGCTGTCGGCCAAGCTCGTCAAGGGCGCCGAGCTCAAGGTCTACCAGGGCGGCAGCCACAGCCTGGGCGACACCGCCAAGGAGCGGCTCAACGCGGATCTGCTGGCGTTCGCGCGCGCGTGATGCAGCACGCTGCCTCGGGCGCGAAAACGCTGGTGCGGATGCCGCAGAGGCCAGTCAACGCGCCACAAGGCGGCCGAGCAGTGCGCGCGCCCGGCGCACGTCGGCCGTGCCGGCGCCGCCCTGCACCCGTCCCAGCAGCTCGGCCAGCTCGGCGCGGACGCACGCTGCGTCGCGGCACAGGTCCAGTTCGAGCACCGTGGTGCGCGCCCGCAGCTCCCAGGCCAGGGCGCCCTGGCCGGCCGCCAGCGCGATGGCCGCGGACAGCATCTCGGCCGCGCGCGCACGCGACAGCTCGCCCGCCGCCAGGGCGCGCATGGCCTGGGCGCGCCGCACCTCCGGCGCGCACCAGCGCACCAGGTCGTGCGCCGCGCGGCGCAGCACCGTGGGACCGACCAGATCCACATGCAGCGTCGCCAGCACGTCGATCTGGCCCACCTGCAGGCCGGCCTGCTCCGGATCGAAGGGCGGCGGCGCACCGGCCTGCACCTGCATCGCGGCGCGGTACACCCTGGGCCAGGATTGCCAGAACACCAGGCCGTGCTCGCGGCTGCATTCGTCCAGCTCTTCCACATAGGCGCTGGCCGCCACCGCGTTGCCGCACCACAGCGCCACCGGGCAGGCCGCGAAGGCCAGCGCATAGGCCAGCGACAGTGCGTGGTCCACGGCCTTGGCAGCCTCCACCGCTTCCTGTGCCAGGCGCATCGCTTCGTCGGGCCGGCCGCGCAACCACAGGATGCGCGCCAGGTGCGTGAGCGAAGCCGGCCGGTGCTCGAACTGGTAGCCGTTGCCGCGCGTGTAGCGCACGGCTTCGGCCAACGGGTGCAGCGCCTGCTCCGCATGCTGCTGCGCAGGCACCTGCTGGCCCAGGAAGTGCAGACACACGGCCCGCATGCGGTGATGGATGTAGGCCAGCTGCGGATCGGCTGCGCGCTGCGCGGCCTGCCCGTAAGCCTCGGTGTCGTCCAGCGCGCCGGCGTACTCGCCGCGCAGCAAGCGCGTGCCGTAGCGCACCCACAACGCGCGCAGCTCGTCGCCCGGGCTGGCCAGTGCGCGCGCGATCTCCAGGCTGCGCTCCAGCGCCTGCAAGGCCTCGGGTGCGCCGCCGCGCAGCGCCACCGTGGCCTGCGCGAACTCCAGCGAGAGCTGCATCTCCAGCGTGCCGCCGCTGTCCTGCGGCGGTAGCCGCTCCAGCGCCAGCGCCAGCCGGCCCTGGTACTCCTTGACCAGCCACAGGCCGAACCACAGCGCCGGCGACTCGGCCACCAGCCGCGCCCCCAGGTGCGCGTCGCCGTGCGCACCGAAGGCCCAGGCCAGCGCCGCCCGCATGTCGTCCACCAGGCGGCCGTGGCGGTCGCGCCAGCGCCGCGGCAGCAGCGTGTCCAGTTCGGCGGCCGCGGTGGCCACGGCCGCGAGACAGTACAGGCAGTGGCGCCGACCGATGTCGGCATGGTCGTTGTCGGCCTGCAGCAGTTCGCGCGCGTAGCTGCGCGTGGTCTCCAGCAGCCGGTAGTGCACGCCATCGTCGGACGCATCCGCCACCACCAGGGACTTGTGCACCAGGCCCATCACGGCCCGGGCCACGCTCTGCTCGTCCGACTGCGCCACGCGCTCGGCCGCCTGCAGGCTGAAGCGGTCGCGGAACACCGACAGCCGCCGCAGCACGCGCTGCTCCGGCGCGGCCAGCAGCTGGTGGCTCCACTCCAGCGTGGCGCGCAGCGTCTGGTGCCGCGGCAAGGCGGTGCGCAGACCCAGCGTGGGCAGCGAGAGATGGTCGTCCAGCTTCTCCAGCAAGCCCGCCAGGCCGAAGAAGCCGACCTGCGCGGCCACCAGCTCGATGGCCAGCGGCATGCCGTCCAGGCGCCTGCAGGCCGAGGTGATGGCGGCCGCGTCGGCGTCGCCGAAGCTGATGCCGTCCAGGCTGGCTGCGGCGCGCTCGACGAACAGCTCGAAGGCGGGATAGGCCAGCGATTGCGCATAGTCCAGCCCCTCGTCCGGCGGCGGGGTCTGCAACGAGCCCAGCCGCTGCACCCATTCACCGCGCGCCCGCAGCGGCTCGCGGCTGGTGGCCAGCACCTGCACCTGGCGCGCACCGGCCAGCAGCATCTCGACGAAGCGCGCGGCGTCGGCCACCAGGTGCTCGCAGTTGTCCAGCACCACCAGCAGCCGGCGGTTGGCCAGCCAGGCCAGCAGGTCGCGGAACGGGTCCTCGGTGCGCAGCGGCACGCCCAGCGCGGTCGCCAGCGCGCTGGGAATCAGGCTGCCATCGGCCAGCGCGCCGAGGTCGACGAAGCGCACGCCGTCGGCCTGCTGCGCGCGCAGCCGATCGGCCGCCGCCAGCGCCACCGTGGTCTTGCCCATGCCGCCCGGGCCGACCAGCGTGACCAGGCGGCGCTCGGCCAGGGCACCGCAGACGGCGGCGATGGCCTCGTCGCGGCCGATCACACGCGTCAGCGGCGCCGGCAGCGCGCTGGGCTCCTGCGCGGCGTCCTGCAGCGCCGGCCCCTGGGTCTCCGGCCGGGCCGCCAGCCGCACGACCGGCACCACCAGGCAGTAGCCGCGCATGGGCACGTTGGTGATGAAGCGCGCCCCCGACTGCCCCTCGCCCAGGGCCTTGCGCAGGGCCGTCATGTGCACGCGCAGCGCACCCTCTTCCACCACAGCGCTGGGCCAGACGCGGCGCATCAGGGCGTCCTTGCCGACGATCTCGCCGGCCTGCTCGACCAGCGCCACCAGGATGTCCATGGCGCGGCTGCCCAGCCGCACCGGTTCGCCCGCCTGCAGCAGCGCACGCCGGGCCGGGCTGAGCACAAAGGGGCCGAAGCGGTATTCCGCCGACGCCCCATCCGGGCCATGGCGCACCGCAGCGGCACGGCCGGCGGGGGCCGCTTCGAGGGGGCAAGGCAGGTGGGCCATGGTGCGTGGCAAGCCAGCCAGCTCAGCGCGGCACGGCGCGGCGCCCGGGCTGCGGCGCCGGCCTGCGCGGTCGCAGCGGGCGGCCCTGGCGCAGCAGCGCGACCAGGTCCGGCTCCAGCACGAAGGCCTCGCCAAAAGACAGTGCATCGGCCAGGCCGGCGTCGCAGCCCAGGGCCGCCGCCGGTAGCCCCGGCACCGCGAGCACCAGCGGCCCGGCGAAGACACGCCGCATCTGCGCCAGGATGGCGGGCTCGGCGGCCGCGGCGTGCAGGTAGCCGATGCCCATGTCCGCCAGCTGCCGGGCCATCGGCACGGCCGGCCGGCGGGCCGACAGCCAGACGCCGACCCGGGGCGCCGGCCACACGCCCAGCAAGGCCTGCACCACGTCGGTCAGCAGGCGCAGGCCGCGCGCGCCGTCGGCTCTCCCGGCCACCCCGGGCAGGCTGGCGTAGCCCGCGATCAGCGAGGCCGGCAGCGCGGCTGGCGCCGCGTCCAGCTCGACGGCGTCGAAGCCGGCGTCGCCGGCGTTCTCCGCGGCGCAGCGGTAGTCTTCCAGCACGGCCTCCAGCGGCGCCAGTCGATCGCTCAGCAGCGCGCCCGGATGGCACAGGTGGGCCACGGCGTAACCGCCGCGCGCGTGGATCGCGTCGGTGACGTCGCGCCACAGGTTGACCTGGTCGGCCGCGTACAGACCGGGTGTGCGGCCGAACGCATCGCCGGGCGCCACCAGCACCGGCTCGCAGACGACCATGCCGCCCGGCGTGGCGCGCTGCGCGTAGTAGGACACCATGTGCGGCGTCGGCACGCCGCGCGGTGGCAGCGCGCGGCGCAGCGGCCAGGCGCCGACCACCACGCGGTGACGCAGCGCGATGTCGCCGATGCGCAGCGGCATGAACAGGGGCGAGGCGGGCCCCGCGGCCATCTGGCCGGTGGCGGTGGGCAGTGTCAGAACGCTCATGTCGGATCCTTCGGCACGAGCATCGGCGCAGCGCCTGCGGCGGCGCAAGTTAAGGCTTGTTAAGAGTCGCCGCGCGCAGCTCACGGCACCGCCCGGGCGGCCGCCGCCGCCAGGCCACGGTAGCGCCGCACCTCGGCGGCCAGGAAGGACTGCGCCTCGGCGTCCGTGGCCAGCGGCACCGGCGCCAGGCCCATGGCGGCCAGCTGCTGGTGCACCGCGCCGTCCTGCACCGTCGCAACGGCCGCCGCACGCAGCCGTTCCAGCGCCGGCGCGGGCACGGTGGCCGGCACCAGCAGCGCGCTCCAGCTGCGGTGCACGAAGCCGTCCAGGCCCAACTCCTCCCATGTGGGGACCTGCGCGAAGCCTGGCACGCGCTCCGTGGCCGCCACGGCCAGCAGCTGCAGCCGGCCCGCCCGCACGAGGTCGGGCACGCCGGCCGCCAGCGGCAGGAAGGCGGCATCCACCACGCCGCCCATCAGGTCCTGCAGCAGGGGTCCCGCGCCACGGTAAGGCACGTGCAGCCAGCGGGCACGCGCCCGGCGTGCGTAGTCGTCGGCCACCAGATGGGCGTTGGAACCGACACCATAGCTGGCCAGCCGGAGCTCGGCATCGCCGCGCACCGCGCCAGCGGCCAGGCTGGTCCACACGGCCAGGTCCAGGCCGGGCCGTGCCAACAGGGCCATGGGCGCACTGCCCAGCACCGCCAGCAGGCGGAACTGCTCGGGCCGGTACTTCAACTCGGGGTTGAACAAGGGCGCCAGCACCACGTCGCTGTCGGTCCCGGCCACCAGCGCGGTGCCATCGGCGGCCGCCAGCGCATGCTGCAGGCCGATGGCGCCCGCCGCGCCGGCGATGTTGTCGACGACGAGCTCCCGCTGCAGGTGGTGTCTGAGCGCGGGCACGACCAGGCGCGCCTGCGCGTCCAGGATGCCGCCGCTCGGGTAGGGCACGACCAGGCGCAGGATGCGCCCGTCCTGCGCCTGCGCGCCCAGGCCCGGGCCCAGGGCCAGGCCCAGGACGATCCAGCATGCCTTCCACCATCGCTGCATCCGCCACCTCCAGTTCTTCGGGCAAGCGGGCATGCTAGGCAGGCAATCCGCTGCCAGCCATCCCCCAGAAGGGGCAACCAGGCCGTGCGTGCGGGCCGTCCTGTCGGCATGCGGGCGGCTGCCGGCCGCCGCGCGGCGGCCAGCCCGGCGGTGCCGACCGCGATGGTCAGCGCCCGCCGCCAGCGCCTGGGCCCGGTACGGACGGATGGCACCGCCGGGCGGTCGCGTTCAGCGTGTCCGCGCCAGCCATTCCCGTGGCGACAGGCCCAGCCGCTGACTGAAGAGCCGCGACAGCGCCGACGCGCCGCCGTAGCCGAGCTCGTCGGCCAGCTGCTTGACCGGACGCCCTGCGCGCAGTCCGGCCTGGGCCAGCGTGAGCCGCCAATCGGCCAGGTAGGCGGCCGGCGTCTGCCCGACCACGGCGTGGAACTGCGCGGCGAAGGTGCTGCGCGACATGCCGGCGCGCTGTGCCATCGCTTCCAGGGTCCAGCCATGGCCCGGGGCTTCGTGCACCGCCACCAGTGCGCGCGCCAGCCGCGGGTCGGCCAGGCCGGTCAGGAGACCGCTCTGGATGCCGGCCTCGGCCGGATGGTCGATGCACCAGCGCAGCAGCTGGATCAGCACGACCTCGAACAGCCGGTCGGCCAGCAGGCGCTGGCCGCAGCGCAGCCGCTCGGTCTCGGCGAACAGCAGCGCCAGCGCGGCCTGCAATCCCTCCACGCGCGCCAGCGGCAACAGCACCAGGGCGGGCAAGGCGCGCACCAGCGGGTTGGCCCCGCCACCTTCGAACTCCAGCTCGGCGCACACGAAATCCGAGCCCTCGACGGGCGGGTTGTGGAACACATGGGCCACGGGCCGCGGATAGAACAGCAGGCTGGGCTCCGTGACCGTCAGCAGGCGCGGCAGGCCGCTGCGTGGCGCATGGCGCAGCTCCAGCCGGCCGGCACGCATCACGTGCAGGAAGCCGCGCCCCGGCACTGCCGGAAACGGACTCACGCCGCACAGCGGCCCCTGGTGGAACAGCCGCGCACGCACGCGGCAGCGCTCCAGCAGGGCGGACAGGCGGTCCAGGGGGTCGGGCGGGGCTTCTGGACGATTCGGCATGATCCATGGACGATTCGCACCCAATGGTACAGGCAGGGCACGCACACTGACATCCTCATCCCCACCGAAAGGAAACCACCATGTCCCGCATCCCCCTGCTCTCCACCTCCGACACCAGCGGCGAGCGCCAGCAGCTGCTGGCCCAGATCCACGGCGCATTCGGCACCACGCCCGCGATGTTCCGCGCGGTTGCCAACTCGACGGCCGCGCTCAAGAGCATGTGGGGCAGCTTCGGCGCGCTGGGCGCGGGCGTGATTCCGGCGAAGCTGGGCGAGCAGATCGCCGTGGCCGTGGCCGAACGCAACGCCTGCCACTACTGCCTGGCCGCCCACACCCTGCTGGGCCGCAAGGCCGGCGCCACGGCCGAGGAGATGGCCGCGGCCCAGCGCGGCGAATCGGCCGATGCGCAGACGGCCGCGGCGCTGCGCTTCGCGCTGCGGCTGGTGGAGGCGCACGGCCAGGTCGATGCCACCGATGTCCAGGCCCTGCGCGACGCGGGCTTCAGCGACGAGGAGGCGGTCGAGATCGTGGCCCATGTGGCGCTGAACCTGTTCACGAACTACGTGAACCTGGCCTTCGACGTGCCGGTGGACTTCCCGGCCGTGCGCCTGCACCGCCAAGGCGCCTGAACATGGCCCCCCACGCGCATCGCGGCGCGTATCGCGGCCCCCGTGGGGGCGCGTCAGTGCCTGCGGGCGGTCGGGCGGCACCGACATGACCAGCACGACGCCGCTTCCCGCGCCTGCGCTGCAGGTCGCGCACTGGCTCAACACGCCGACGCCCATCACGCTGGCATCGCTGCGCGGCCGCGTCGTCGTGCTGCACGCCTTCCAGATGTTGTGCCCGGGCTGTGTGTCGCACGGCCTGCCGCAGGCCCAGCGCCTGCACCAGTTGTTCCCGCCCGAGCAGCTGGCCGTGGTGGGCCTGCACACGGTGTTCGAACACCATGCCGTGATGGGCCGCGTGGCCGCGCTGCGGGCCTTCGTGCACGAGTACCGGCTGAGCTTCCCGATCGGCATCGACCAGCCCGACGGCCATGACGGCGTGCCGCTGAGCATGCAGGCCCTGCGCCTGCGCGGCACGCCCAGCCTGGTCGTGCTGGACCGGCAGGGCCGCGTGCGGCTGCACCACTTCGGCCCCATCGACGATCTGCAGCTGGGCGCGCTGCTGGGGCAGTTGGTGGGGGAGCCCCTGCCTGCTGCGCACGCGCTGCCAGCGGCCGACGGCTGCGATGATCGCGGCTGCCCCTTGCCCCCTGTTGCCACGTCCACCACTGCTCCCGCCGCATGAAGATCCGCACCGTTCTCGCCCTGCGACACCTCGCGTTCGAAGACCTGGGCCTGCTCGATCCGCTGCTGCGCGCACATGGCTGCCAGCGCATCGACTACCACGAAGCCGGAGTGGACGACACCGACCGCATCGACCCGGCGGCGGTCGACCTGCTAGTGGTGCTGGGCGGCCCCATCGGCGCGCACGACGATGCGCGCTACCCCTGGCTCGCCGATGAAGTGCGGCTGGTGCGCGAGCGTCTGGCCAGCGGCCGGCCGCTGCTGGGCATCTGCCTGGGCGCGCAGCTGATGGCACGCGCGCTGGGCGCGGCGGTCGCGCCGATGGCCCATGGCCACAAGGAGATCGGCTTCGCGCCCCTGCAGCTGACCGAGGCCGGCCGCACCTCGCCGCTGGCCGCGCTGCAGGGCCAGAGCGTGCTGCACTGGCACGGCGACCAGTTCGCACTGCCGACCGGCCTACCGAGTCTGGCCGCGACCGGGCCGTGCCCGCACCAGGCCTTCATGCCGCATCCGGCGGCACTGGCGCTGCAATTCCACCTGGAGGCCGACCCGCGCCGCATCGAGCAATGGCTGGTCGGCCACGCGACCGAGCTTTCCCAGGCCGGCGTGGACATCCCCGCACTGCGCGGCGATGCCGCGCGCCACGGTGCCGGCCTGGCCGCCGCGCTGGAGCGCGTGGTCGGCGCCTGGCTGGAGCGCCTGTGACGCAGGCCATCGCCCGCGTGCGCACCGTGCTGACCGGTCCGGCCCGCCCCTACACGCGGCCGGGCAGCCGCAGCGCCATCGACAAGCAGCCGCAGGCCGGGCCGGTCGCCGTCGGTGCGCTGGGGCTGGCCGGCGACGAGCAAGGCGACCTGCGCGTGCACGGCGGCCCCGACAAGGCCGTGCACTGCTACGCCAGCGTGCACTACCCCGTGTGGCGCACCGAACTGCCCCCCGCGAGCAGGCTGCAGGCGCCGGGGGCCTTCGGCGAGAACCTGAGCCTGGACGGGCTGGACGAGCACGGCGTGTGCATCGGCGACCGCTGGCAGATCGGCAGCGCGCAGTGCGAGGTGAGCCAGGGCCGCCAGCCCTGCTGGAAGCTCAACGACCGTTTCGGAGTGCCGGACATGGCGCGCCGCGTGCAGGACAGCGGCCGCGCCGGCTGGTACCTGCGCGTGGTGCAGCCGGGCCAGGTGCAGGCCGGCGACAGCGTGCTGCTGCTGGCACGGCCGCATGCCAACTGGTCCATCGCACGGCTGCTGCGGCTGATCGCCGAGCGCAGCTGCGTGCCGGCCGTGCTGGACGAGGTGCTGGCCCTGCCGCTGCCGCCCTCGTGGGAGCGGCTGTTCCGCCGCCGGCGCGAGCAGGGCCAGGCCGAGGACTGGGCGCCGCGGCTGCAGGGCTGACGGCCCCGGCCTTCAGGCCGTGCGCGCGGCGGCAGGAGTGGAAGGCCCGGCACGCCGGCGCCGGTACAGCATCTGCAGCAGCATGACCACGGCGAACACGCAGAACACCACGCCGACGGTGGCCTGCAGCTTCGGATCGTCCGGGCCGGTGAACAGCGGTGCGCCCAGCGGCACGCGCGTGAAGGTCTCGGTCAGACCAGGCACCATGTGGAAGAACAGCGTCAGCGTCCACAGCGCGGTCTGCGCGTAGGGCCACCAGCGCATGCGCAGCGGCAGCAGCGCCAGGCCGAGCACCAGCAGCGTCAGCACACCCAGCATGTGGGCCTCGTTGAAGCCGCCGCGCTGGAAGATGCCGAAGCCCGTGAGGCAGGTCAGCACCGTGGTCCACAGGTAGACCTGGCCGAGCCGCCGGCCCGGGTCGATGGCGCCGCGCTGCAACAGGCTCTGGTAGCCGGTCCACAGCGCGACCAAGCTGATCGCGGTGTGCAGAAAGCCGAGGGTGGTGAGTCCGAACATGGGGGCTCCGTGGGTGGGTAGGTGCTGGCATGTTGCGCGACCGCCCGCGGCCGGCGCAGTCCCGCAGGGGGCAAGCAGGCATCTCCCAAAAGGGGCAAGGCCGCGTCAGCCCAGGCCGAGCGCGGCGGCCACGCGCGCGCCATAGCCCGCATCGGCGCGGCTGCAGTTCTGCACATGGCGTTGTCGGATGTGCAGCGGCGCATCGCCCATGGACCGCGCCGTGTTCGCCGCCAAGCGCTCCTGCTCGCCCGGCGACATCAGCCGGTACAGCGCGCCGGGCTGGGCGTAGTGGTCGTCGTCCTCGCGGTGCTCCCAGTGCTGCACCACGCCTTCCAGCGGCAGGGGAGGCTCGCCGGCTGCGGGGGTGTCGGCCCACTCGCCCGCGCTGTTGGGCACATAGGACAGTGTCCCGCCGGCATTGCCGTCCACGCGCATGGCACCGTCGCGGTGGTAGCTGTGGAACGGGCAGCGCGGCGCGTTGACCGGGATCTGGTGGTGGTTCACGACGAGCCGGTAGCGTTGGGCGTCGCCGTAGGAGAACAGCCGCGCCTGCAGCATGCGGTCGGGCGAGAAGCCGATGCCGGGCACGGTCTGCGCTGGCGAGAACGCGGCCTGCTCGACTTCGGCGAAGTGGTTCTCCGGGTTGCGGTTCAGTTCCAGCACGCCGACCTCGCGCAGCGGGAAGTCGCGGTGCGGCCAGACCTTGGTCAGGTCGAAGGGGTTGACCGGACGCTGCTGCGCAGCGCGCTCGGACATGGTCTGCACATACAGCGTCCAGCGCGGGAAGTCGCCGGCCTCGATGGACTGGTACAGGTCGCGCAGCGAACTCTCGCGGTCGCCGGCAACCACTGCGGCGGCCTCCGCGTCCGTGAGGTTGGCGATGCCCTGCTGCGTCCTCCAGGTGAACTTGACCCAGTGCCGCTCGCCCGCCGCGTTGAAGAGGCTGAAGGTGTGGCTGCCGAAGCCGTGCATGTGGCGGTAGCTGCGCGGCAGGCCGCGGTCGCCCATCACGTAGGTGACCTGGTGCAGCGCCTCGGGCAGCAGCGTCCAGAAGTCCCAGTTGTTGGTGGCGCTGCGCAGGCCCGTGCGCGGGTCGCGCTTGACGGCGTGGTTCAGGTCCGGAAAGCGCAGCGGGTCGCGCAGGAAGAACACCGGCGTGTTGTTGCCCACCAGGTCCCAGTTGCCCTCCTCGGTGTAGAACTTGATCGCGAAGCCGCGGATGTCGCGCTCGGCATCGGCCGCGCCGCGCTCGCCGGCCACGGTGGAAAAGCGCACGAACACCTCGCAGCGTTTGCCGACCTGGGCGAACAGCGCGGCGCGCGTGAAGGCCGTGATGTCCTGCGTGACCGTGAAGTGGCCGTAGGCGCCGGCGCCCTTGGCGTGCATGCGGCGCTCGGGGATCACCTCGCGGTCGAAATGCGCGAGCTTCTCCAGCAGCCACACGTCCTGCAGCACGGCCGGACCGCGCCGGCCTGCCGTCTGGATGTTGAAGTTGTCGACCACCGGCGCGCCGGCGGCATGGGTCAGTCGGGTCATGGCAGTTTCCTCGGGAGCGGTCAGAAGTCGTCGGCCGGCAGGTAGGGCTGGGCCCACAGCGTGGCCGTCAGGGTGACGGCCTTGAACCAGGCCTGGTGCATGGCCTCCACCTGCTCGGGCGCATGGCCCTTCCTGGCGAGGAAGGGCCGCATGGTGGCCGTCAGCGGCACGATGAAGGCGATCAGGTAGCGCAGGTGGACCACGTCCGCCGTGGAGTGCACGCCGTCGGTCCGGTTCTTCTTGAGGCGCGTGTGGCGCAGGCCGATCTCGTACTGGTAGTCGAGCCAGGCGCGGTCGTAGCGCGCGGCCGTGGTGTCCAGGATCCAGGCGCCGAAGCGTTTGCGCACGGCCGCGAGGTAGGCCGCGTCGGGCGCGCCGTCGCTGCCGGCGAAGTAGCGCACCAGGTGCGGGCTGCTGCCGACAAATCCATACCAAACGTCCAGCACGTCCTCCACCTGGTCCTGCAGGATCTGGTGCGCCAGGCGCAGGGCCTGCAGGTCGGCCTCGCCCAGCAGCAGCGTGGCCTGCAGGTCGGCGAAGTCCTGCTCGGACAGCGGCGAGCGCGCCGACTGCGGCGTGCCGCAGGTGTAGCCGGGGATCGTGCTTGCAGGCGGATCGGCAAGGGTCGTGGCGGACATGGCTGGGCCTTTCAATGGTGCGGGACGCAACGGGCTTCCCTGGCCGTGGAGCATGCACCGCGGCCGCCGCGCCGGCATCCCCCTTGCAAGAGCAAGCCACCTCTGCCCAATGGGGCAGGACCGCCCAGGTCTGCCGGCCCACAGGCCTTGTCGCCCTTGTCCGGCAGCGGTGCGCGCGCACGGCGCCTAGGCTCCTGGCTTCCGAGTCAACGCGGACGACCGCACAAAGGAACCCATGGCCGACATCTGGCGCCGCCTGAAACATGCCGCGCTGGCCGCCCCGGGGCTGGGCGTGCTGCTGCGGGCCATTCGCAACTACGTGCTGCACCAAAGCGCGAACCAGGCGGGCAGCCTGGCCTTCTCGTCGGTGCTCTCGATGTTTCCCCTGCTGTTGCTGCTGTCCGCCGCCGCCGGCTACGTGGGCCAGCCCGGCGATGCCGCAGCACTGGTCGGCCGCGTGCTCGGCTATGCGCCCCAACTGGTGCGCGACGCCCTGCAGCCCGTGGTCCAGCAGGTGCTGGCCCAGCGCAACCAGGCGCTGCTGGCCATCGGCCTGGTGGTCACGCTGTGGACGGCGTCCTCGGGCATGCAGGCCGTGCGCACGGCGCTGAACCGCGCCTACGGCATCGAGCGCGGCACGGCGTTCTGGAAAGCGCGGCTCAAGGTCACGCTGTTCACCGTGGTCGTGGGCGGCGGCATCCTGCTCGCGTTCAGCTCGGTGATCGTGATGCCCTACCTGTGGCAGCTGCTGCAGCAGCAGATCGGCGCCGGCCAGGAGACGCCCTGGCTGCGCAACAGCGTGCGTTACGGATCGGCCTTCGTGGTACTGAGCGCGCTCTACGCCGTCGCCTACGCCTGGCTGCCGGACACGCGCCAGCGCCTGGGCACGGTGCTGCCAGGCGCGGTGGTGGGCGCGGCGCTGTGGGTGGGCGCGGCCGCCCTGCTCTCGTACACGCTGCACAGCGCGGGCAAGCTGGCCCTGGTCTACGGCAGCTTCGCGGGCGTGGTGGCCACGCTGGTCTTCCTGTACGCCAGCGGCACCACGCTGATCTTCGGCGCGGAGGTCAACGGCGTATTGCGGGCACGGCGGCAGCACGAGGCCCCGCCGCAGCCCGGGGACAGCGCGGCGACGGCTGCCGCCGCCTGAATCTCACGCCGCCGCGTCCAGCAGCCCGCGCTCCAGCGCGATCCGCACGGCATGCGTGCGCGAGCGCGCCCCCAGCTGCCCCAGGATCGCCTTCATGTGCGACTTGACCGTCCCCGGCGCGATGCGCAGCGCCTGTGCCACGCTTTTGTTGCTGCGCCCGCGCGCCACCAGGCGCAGCACCTGCAGCTGGCGCGGCGTCAGTGGGGCGTGCTGCAGGCTGTCGGCCAGGCGCTGCACCGCGGTCGGCCCGAGGTAGCGCGCGCCACCGGCCAGCAGCCGGATGCCTGTGAGCAGATCGTGCGGTGTGCCGTCCAGGTGCAGGTAGCCATCGATGCCGGCCGCCAGTGCTGCGCGCAGTTGCTGCGGCTGGTCGTCCTCGGCAAGGACGAGGACCTTGGCAGCACTGCCGCCGGCCAGGGCCAGGCCCCCGGCCTGGTCGGCCACGACGATCTGCGCGCTGTCCGCGTCGACCAGTTCGATGCCGGCCTGCTGCACCAACGCGGCCCGCAGGCCCTGTGCGACGAAGGCGTTGCGGTGGGCGATGCAGACCTGGATGGCGTAGGGCGGGGACATGGCCACGCATCGTCGCCCAGGCGGGCGCGCTGCGCTGTTCCCAGATTGCGGCCTGCTGTGCGCCGATTGCCGAAATGCGCTCAGGCCGGCCCGCCGCCACGCCGGAACACGCCCGGCGTCACCCCCGTGGCCTGGCGGAATGCGCGCGTGAAGGACGAGGGGCCGGAGAAGCCGCAGGCCACCGCGATGTCGGCCAGCGGCTGCAGGCCCGTGCGCAGCAGCCGGCGCGCGGCCTCGATGCGCAGTT
Organism: Pseudorhodoferax sp. Leaf265; assembly: GCF_001422365.1. Taxonomy (GTDB): domain Bacteria; phylum Pseudomonadota; class Gammaproteobacteria; order Burkholderiales; family Burkholderiaceae_C; genus Pseudorhodoferax. The sequence goes on from NZ_LMMT01000001.1 coordinate 743,481, forward strand.
GCGCCAGGTAGCGGTGCGGCGGCATGCCCAGTCGCTGGCGGAACATGCGCGCAAAGTGGAACGGGCTCAGGCAAGCCACGGCCGCCAGGTCGTGCAGGCCGATGTCCTCGGCCAGATGGGCCTGCATGTAGGCCAGCACGCGTTCGGCGCGGCGCGCGTCCAGCGCCTGGCGCGGGGGCGCCGGCAGGCGGTCGGTCCGGTCGGAGTAGGCCTGCACCAGCCGCGCCGTGAGCGCCGCACCCAGGCTCTCGGCCAGCAGCCGCCCACCGGCCGTGGGCGCGGCCATCTCGTCCAGCAGGGTCTGGCCGATCTGGCGGACCAGACCGTCCTGCACACCGGCCAGGTAGCGGATGGACTGCGCACCGAAGCGGCTGCCGCCCAGCGTGTCCGACAGCGCCTCGAAGGGCTGGGCCGGCAGGTACAGGTGCAGGATGCGCTGCAGCGGCCGCGTGATGCGGATGTCGTCCTCGCCCACGCCCACGGGCGAGATCCAGATCGTGCCGGCATCGACCCGCGTCTGCTGGCGCAGCCCGGCGCCCTTGCGGCTCACGAAGGCATCGCGCTCGCCGGCCAGCGCGAGCGTGATCTCCAGCTGGTCGGACTGGAACGGCGGCAGGTCGCCGGCCGGGTGCGCGCGCAGCTCGGCCGCGATGCCGCGCCAGCCCAGGCCGGCAGACGAGGCGGCCAGCGCGGCGCGGGGAAATTTCTGTCGGCCGTGGGTCAGCAGTTCCATGGGCGCTCCACAAGTGCGCAGCGATTGTGGCGCCGGACACGATGGCACGTCCATGGGAACGGCCGCCGCCGTGGCAGCTTCCTGCGCCACGGCGGCAGGCTCAGCGCTTCAGGCCGAAGACCCAGTCGCGCGCAGCGGCATCGGCATAGCCGGCGATCCACACGAAGTGGGCGGTCGGCGCGAAGAAGGTGCCGCTGGGGTAGAGCTTGTTCTGGAAGCTGATGCCATGGTCCGTCAACTGCTTGACGAGGTTCAGGTAGGCCGGATGCCGGACATCGGGATCGTCCTCGGCGGCGACGATGCGGATGCGCCCGTCCAGGTGCCGCTTGATGCCGGCCCAGTCGTAGTCCGCACCGGTCACGGTGGTGCTGTTGGCGCCCCCGGCCCAGGCGGCATTGAGGAACACCGCGGCGAATGTGGCGGGGTAGCTTTCGGCCATCAGCAGCGCACCGTTGCCGCCCATGGACAGCCCGGTGAGGTAGATGCGCGCCGCGTCGACCTTCTCCGTCGCCATGACGCTCTGCAGCAGCTCATAGGCCGCCTGGCCGTCGGCCGACAGGCTGCCGGTGGGATCGTTCGATGCCCAGGCCGTGTTGGCTTGCGGCGCGATGACGATGGCTTCCTTGGCCGCGCTCGCCTCCGAGTCCTGTGCCCAGATGGTGGCCTGCTTGGTGCGCTTGAGCACCATGTCCGACGGTTGGCCACCGGCAGCCCGCTGGCCGACGCCGTGCAGCGCGAGCACCACCGGGTAGGTCTTGCTGCTGGCGGCGTAGTTCGGCGGGTAGTAGATGTGGTACTTGATGGCGGTGCCGGCAGCACTGGTGAAGACCTTCTCGGCGCCGAACCTGGCGCGGACGGCCGCATCGTTGTCGCGCACGATGCGGACCGTGTAGTTGGCGGCGTCGCCCGACGCCGGATCGGCCACCGTGACCGTCGCAGTCTGCACGTACTCGACGTCGTAGGCAGCGTAGCTCTGCGACAGCTTGACCATGTAGCCGGTGTTGCCCAGGGTCTGCGCCAGCGGCACGGCTTCGGGTGCGGCGACATCGGTGTTCGCGACGGTCGTGCTATACGCCCCGGCCGTGATGGCGGCGGTCACCGAGGTCTGCGCCGCCGCGCCATCGGCCGTGGGCTGCAGCAGCACGCCGAAGATGTCGCTCTGCACGCGCAGCGTGTAGTTGCGTACCGCGGGGTCGAATGCCGGCTCCAGACGTTCACCGCTGTGCGCGCTGGTCGTCACCGCCAGGCCGGTCAGGCGCGGGCTGTTGTTGTCGTCGTCGCCACCGCCGCACGCGGTCAGTGCCGCCAGCGCCACCATGCACATGGCATGAGAAGGTTTCATCGTTGTCTCCCATCGGCTCGCTCTTAAAGGCGTTGCCGGTGAGCCACGCCGGCAACATGCTTGCCCTGCGAAGAGGGCGCGTCGATCCCGGACCATGCGCGGCACGGCCCTTGTGTCAGAAGGACGGGACAGGGATGCGCGCCTGGCGCGCGCACCGGATCTGCGGCGTCAGCCGAGCCAGGAACGCACGCGGGCACCCAGCACCGTGCGGCTGATGCCGTAGCGGTCGTGCAGCGTGGGCAAGGCGCCCGCATCCAGAAAGGCGTCGGGCAGGCCGGCCAGCTGGAAGCCGGCAGGCTGCGCTCCGTGGCGCAGCAGGGCGCTGGCCACCGCCTCGCCCAGGCCGCCGATGACCGAATGGTTCTCGGCCACCACCACCAGGCGCGGCCTAGCCCGCACGGCGGCCACGATGGCGGCTTCGTCCAACGGCTTGATCGTGGGGCAATGCAGCACGGCCACGCCCACGTTGTCGGCCTGCAGATCCTGCGCGACTTCCAGCGCGCGCATGGTCAGCAGGCCGCTGGAGATGACCAGCACGTCGTTGCCTTCGCGCAGCATCTTGGCCTTGCCCAGCTCGAAGCGGTAGTCGTAGTCGTCCAGCACCAGCGGCACGTTGCCGCGCAGCAGCCGCATGTAGACCGGGCCGGGGTGCTCGGCGATCTGCGGCACGGCCTGCTCGATGTCCAGCGCGTCGCAAGGGTCGACGATGGTGAGGTTCGGGATGCCGCGCATCATGGCGATGTCCTCGGTCGCCTGGTGGCTGGGGCCGTAGCCGGTCGTGAGGCCGGGCAGCGCGCAGCAGATCTTCACGTTCAGGTTCTCTTCGGCGATGACCTGGTGGATGAAGTCGTAGGCGCGGCGGGTGCCGAACACGGCGTAGGTGGTGGCGAAGGGAACCAGGCCCTCCTTGGCCATGCCGCCGGCGGCACCCATCAGCAACTGCTCGGCCATGCCCATCTGGTGGAAGCGCTCGGGGTAGGCCTGGGCGAACAGGTGCAGGTCGGTGTACTTGGCCAGGTCCGCCGTCAGCCCGACGACGTCAGGCCGCGTGGCGGCGTACTCCAACAACGCCTTGCCGAAGGGCGCTGCTTTGACGCGCTGCCCTTCGCTGGCGATCGAGGCAATCATGGCCGAGGTGGTGAGCTTGGGCTTTTTCTCTGCGACGGCGGTGTTCATGCGGCGGCTCCTTCGGGTTGCGACTGGTCCAGGATGGCGAGGGCCTGCTGCCACTCGGGCGGGTCGACGCGGATGAAGTGGTTCTTCTCGCGCTGCTCCAGGAAGGGCACGCCCTTGCCCATCAGCGTGTCGAACAGGATCACGCGGGGCTTGGCGTCCTTGAGCGCACGGGCGGCGTCGAACGCGGCCAGCACGGCCGGCAGGTCGTTGCCGTTCACGCGCTGCACATGCCAGCCGAAGGCGGCCCACTTGTCGGCCAGCGGCTCGAAACCCAGCACCTTGCCCGAGGGGCCGTCGGCCTGCTGGTTGTTGATGTCGACCAGGCAGATGAGGTTGTCCAGCCGGTGGTGGGCGGCCGACATGGCGGCCTCCCAGGTCGAGCCCTCGTCCAGCTCGCCGTCGCTCATGGAGTTGTAGACGAAGGCCGGGTTCTTCTTGTGCTTGAGGCCGAGCGCCATGCCCACGCCGATGACCAGGCCCTGGCCCAGCGAGCCGCCCGAGATCTCCATGCCCGGCGTGTAGCTGGCCATGCCAGACATGGGCAGGCGGCTGTCGTCGCTGCCGTAGCTGTCGAGCTCGTCCTCGGCGATGACACCGGCCTCGATCAGCGCGGCGTAGTGGGCGATGGCGTAGTGGCCGTGCGACAGCAGGAAGCGGTCGCGGCCCTCCCACTGCGGATCTTCGGGCTGCAGGTTCAGCGCGTGGCCATAGGCCACGGCCAGCACGTCGGCCCAGCCCAGGGCCTGGCCGATGTAGCCCTGGCCCTGGACTTCGCCCATGCGCAGCGCGTAGCGGCGGATGCGCCAGGCGGCCTGCGCCAGGCGGACGCGGGTGTCGGTGGATGCGTTCACGGGAGCATTCCTTGCAAAGTTAAAGACGGATCAGCGCAGGATGAAGGCAGGCACGTAGGAGACGAGTGCCAGCACACCGAAGGCGACGAAGTAGAACGGCCCCAGTTCGCGCACGGTCTGGCCCACCTTGACCTTGGCCAGCGCGCTGGTGATGAAGAGCGTGGTGCCCACGGGCGGCGTGTACAGGCCGATGGCCAGGTTCACGACCATCATGATGCCCAGCTGGGTCATGTCCATGCCGATGCTGTTGGCCAGCGGCACGAACACGGGCGTCAGCAGCAGCACTGCAGCCGGCAGGTCGATGAACATGCCGATGAACAGCATCAGCAGGTTCATGAGCAGGATGACCATCCACTTGGCCTGGACGTTGCCCTTGACCCAGTCGACGATGCCTGTGGGCATCTGGTCGAAGGTCAGCAGCCAGCCGATGGCGGCGGAGGCCATGATCACCAGCAGCACCACGCCCGTCGCCAGCCCAGAGTGCACGACGGCCTCATGCAGGCGTTTCCATCCCAGGTCGCGGTACACCAGGACCGACACCACGCCTGCGTAGAGCGTGGACAGCACAGCCACCTCGGTCGGGGTCGCAATGCCGAAGCGCAGGAACACGATGATCAGCACCGGCAGCAGCAGCGCGGGCGAAGCGTAGAACAGGTGCTGGCGAAAGGCTGGCCCATCGAAGCGCCCGGTCTCGCGCGGGAAGTTGCGCCGCTTGCCCACCCACCAGCACACGGCCATGAAACCGCCGCACATCAGGATGCCCGGCAGCACGCCAGCCACGAACAGCGAGGCGATCGATGCGTTCGCACTCAGCGCGAACAGGATCATCGGGATCGACGGCGGAATCAGGATGTCGATCGTTGCGGCCGACGCCAGTGTGGCGGCCGAAAACGCCGGCGGATAGCCCAGGCGCTTGTGCCAGGGAATCATCAGCGAACCGATGGCCGAGGCATCGGCCACGGCGGAGCCCGAAACACCGCCGAACAGCGTGGACGACAGCACGCCGACCTGGGCCGGGCCGCCGTGGAAGCGGCCGATCAGCGCCGACAGCACGCCCACCAGTGCCTCGCCCAGCTTGCCGCCCATCATGAGCGAGCCGGTGAGCATGAAGAACGGAATGGCGATCAGCGGAAAGCTCTGCACCTGCGCCACCATCTGCTGCACCAGCAGGTCCAGCGGAATGCGGTCGGAGGTGGCGGCCGCGGCCAGGGCGCCGACCAGCAGCGCATGCGCGATGGGCATGGCGATGACGGCGCCGCCCAGAAAGGTCAGAAGGATCAATGCGGACATCTCGTGTCTCCTGCCTTCACCAATGCGCCGTAGGGACACGCGGCTCGCCAGCATCTGCGCCACCGGCCGGCATTGGGGCGGCCGGGTGCAAGGCTTGCAGCAGCGCGTTCCACATCGACTGCAACGCCAGGGCCGCGAGCATCGCCATGCCCAGCATCACGCAGGCGTAGGTGATCGAGCCGGGCACCTGCAGGATCTGGCTGCGCTCGTCGTGCACGATCTCCAGCATCTGCAGCGTGGACCAGGCCAGCGTGGCGTACAGCGCCACCACGACGCCCCAGCTGAACACGGCCAGCCAGCGCTGCCAGCGCGGCGGCAGGGCCTCGACCAGGAAGGTGGTGGTGATGTGGGCGCCCTGCGCGGCGGCCAGCACCACCCCGGACATCACGAGCCAGGGGAACAGCAGCTCGGGCACCTCGTTGGCCCACTGAAGGCTCTTGCCGCTGGCGTAGCGCAGCACGGTGTTGCCCACGAGGATCAGGAAGATGACGGCGGTGCTGACCCACAGCATGAGCTTGCAGGCGCCCACCACGGTGCGTTCGACGAAGTTCATCGCGTGGCGTCCACGACCTTCTTGACGTACGGGCCGATCGGGCCGGCCAGCCACTTCTCCTGCACCTTCACGGTGGCCCGGGTGAACTCGACCTTGTCGACGTTGCTGACCTGCACGCCCTTGGCCTTGAGGTCTTCGAGCAGGCGCGCGTCGGCTTCGCTGGAGAGCTTGCGCTGCAGCGCCGTGGCCTCGGCCGCGGCCTCGGTCAGGGCCTTGCGGTCGGCGTCGTTCAGGCGGTCCCAGCTGCGCTTGCTGATGAGCAGCGGCGTCATCTGGAACATGTGGCTGGTCAGCGTCAGGTGCTTCTGCACCTCGTAGAGCTTGCTGGCGTGGAAGTTGACGAGCGGGTTCTCCTGGCCATCCACCACACCCTGCTGCAAGGCGACATAGAGCTCGGCGAACTTGATCTGCTGGGCCTCGGCACCCAGCGCCTGCATGATGTCGACCAGCACCGCATCGGGCGGCGTGCGCATCTTCAGTCCCTTCATGTCGGCCACCTTGGTGATCGCATGCTTGCTGTTGGTCATGTGGCGGATGCCGTTGTCCCAGTAGCCCAGCACCACCATGCCTTTGGCCGCGGACTTGTCGGCCAGCTCCTTGCCCAGCGGGCCGTCGAGCAGCTGGAACGCTTGATCGGGCGTGGAGAAGAGGAAGGGCATGCCGTATGCCGCGTACTCCGGCACGGCCGAGGAGACGGCACCCTGCGAGTTGGCCGACAGGTCCAGCGCGCCGGTGCGCAGCGCCGTGACCATGGCCGCGTCGTCGCCCAGCTGCGCCGACGGGGCGACCGTCACGTCGATGCGGCCGCCGCTCCTGGCCTTCGCCACCTCCGCGAACTTGAGGGACGCGACGTGCCGCGGGTTGTCCGGCGCGGAGCCGTGGCCCAGCGTGAGCTTGACGGCCTGGGCCTGCGCGAGCATGGGCGACAGCAGCGTGGCGGCGACGACGGCGAGCGTGGTGCGAATGAAGGTCTTGCGTTGCATGGTGGGTGTCTCCTGATGGAAGGGTCGGGTCCAGTGCGGACGCCTCAATGGATCAGCATGCCGCCGTTCACATCCAGCGTGATGCCGGTGCAGTAGCCCGACAGGTCGCTGGCCAGGAACACGCAGGCGCCGGCGACGTCGCCCGCGCGACCGAGGCGCGCCAGGGGAATCGTGTCCTCGATCTCCTTCTTGCGCTCCGGGCTCAGCTTGCCCTGCGTGATGTCGGTCTCGATCAGGCCGGGCGTGACGCAGTTGACGCGGATGCCCTGGGCGCCGAACTCGCGCGCCATCGCCCGTGCCAGGCCCAGCACACCGGCCTTCGCTGCCGAGTAGTGCGGGCCGCCGAAGATGCCGCCGCCACGCTGCGCCGACACCGAGGAGATGCAGACGATGGAGCCCGACTGCTGCGACTGCATGGTGGGCAGCACCGCCTGCGACATGTACAGCGTGCCGCGCAGGCTGACGTCCAGGATGCGGTCGTAGTCGGCGCCAGTGATCTCCAGCGTCTTGACGGGCTGGGTGATGCCGGCGTTGTTGACCAGCGTGTCGATGCGGCCGAAGCGCGCCACGACCGCCTGTGCCGCGGCCTCGCACGCGGACCTGTCGGTCACGTCGGCCACCAGGCCGATGTGTTGGTTGCCGAGCTGGGCAGCAGCCGCGGCGGGCCGGGCGCGCTCCAGATCGAGCAGCGCGACGCGGGCGCCCAGGCTGGCCATGAGCTTGGCCGTTGCGAATCCGAGGCCGTTGAGGCCGGCGCCGCCGGTGATGACGGCGACCTTGTCTTTGAGCAGCATGTGTGCGGTTCCTGGTGGTGACGGGGCCGGATGTTCGGCAATCCACCGGATGACGACAAGCGATGAATCGTCAAGCTATGATGACGATTCATCACCTTACACCAGGGTTCACCCGATGTCCCTTCCGCCCACCGCGCAGCTGCTGGCGTTCGACGCCGTCGCCCGGCGCAGCAGCTTCGCGTTGGCCGCCACCGAGTTGCACCTGACGCCTTCGGCAGTCAGCCACCAGGTGGCCAAGCTGGAGGCGCATCTGGGCATGCGCCTGTTCGAGCGCCATGCGCACGGGGTCTGGCTCAGCGCCGCGGGCGAGAACTACCTGGCCCGCGTCTCGGGTGCACTGGCGGCGATCGTCGCGGCCACCCAGGATCTGCGGCATGGTGTGGGCAACAGCTTGTACGTGCATTCCGCTCCCAGCATCGCCAGCCTGTGGCTCATGCCACGCCTGCGCGGGTTCGCGCAGGCCCATCCGGAGATCGCGCTGAACCTCTCCGCGGCCCATACCCAGAGCGACTTCGCGCTCGGCCAGGCCGACGTGGACATCCGCTACGGCATCCCGCAGTGGCCTTCGGACCTGGAGGTGGAGCCCTTGTTCGAAGAGCGCATCGTGCCGCTGGCCAGCCCGGACTTCGTGAAGGAGCATGGTCTCAAGCGCATCGCGCAGTTGCTGGAATTGCCCCTGATCCAGAGCAATGTGAGCGTGATCCAGTGGGCAGACTGGTTCCGGGAGTTTTCGGACGCGCGCGCGCCGGACCGCTTCGCGGTGCGCTTCGACCGTGCGCAGATGTCGCTGGACGCGGCCACGCAGGGTCTGGGCGTCGCCCTGGAAAGCGCGGTCAACGCTGGCGGCCACCTGGCCGAAGGCCGGCTGATCGCGCCCTTCGGCATGGGCAAGGCCGTGAAGGTGAAGGCGCATTTCGCGGTCTACCCGGCGCGCTATGCGCGCCGCGCGCCGCTGCAGGCGTTCCTGACGTGGCTGCACCGCGAGGCGGCCAGGACCCGGCAGTGAGTGCCCTCGGTCCGGGCGCGCGATGGTCGATCCTTGCGCGCCGCCAGGCCGCACGAGGGCACGCCTTGCGTGGCACCGCCGCCTCAGTTGCGCGCCGCCAACCCGCGCGCCATCGCGATGCTGACCACCTGCGTGCGGCTGTTGGCCTGCAGCTTGGACATGATGCCCTTGACATGCGCCTTGACCGTGCCAACCGCGATCTGCAGCTGGCGCGCGATGGTCTTGTTGCAGCAACCTTGCACCAGGAGGCTCAGCACGTCGGATTCGCGCCCTGTGAGGTGCTCGCGCGTCATGCTGTCGGCCATGCGCTGGGCGGCGGCCAGGCTCAGGTAGCGCTGGCCCTGGGCCAGCGCGCGGATGCCCTCGAGCACGTCGTCGACGCGGCTGCCGGCCAGCAGGTAGCCGTGCACGCCGCGCTCCAGTGCGGTGCGCACCTCCTGCTCGCGGTCTTGCACGGCAAGCACCAGGATGCGTGCCGGCGTGCGTCCAGCCGGGGCCGCGGCCCATGCCAGGCCGCCGGCGTAGTCGGTCAGCACCACGTCGGCCGCACCTGAGGGCACGAGCTCGATGCCAGGCTGCGTGCCCAGTGCGGCCGCCAGGCCCAGGGCCAGCAGCGGATCGGGATGGGCGACGAGAACCTGGATGCGGGATGCGGGCAGTTTGGTCATGGTGTGGACTCCTGGGTGGGAACGGGCGGCGTCGAGGCGCCGATGGAGGTCATCTTGGCCGCCCGCTTCGCCCAAAGCCAGTTAAGGCTTGGCAAGCCTTGCTAAGGCTTGCCCCCGATGGGGTACGCGCGAAGCCAGCGGCGCGCGGCACGGATCTTCCCCCGCGGACCGCCGGCGGACTGCATCCGCGGTGGCCGCCAGATGTCATCTGACATCTGGCCGTGCACTGCGTTCGTGGTGTGGCGCACCACGCTGCCTAGACTGCGGCACAGCACCCGCGAGGACCCCATGCCCTACGACCACCTGGACCTGCTCAAACCCGCGCCGTTCTCGGTGCTGCTGGCCGACGCCCAGCCGCTGATGCGCCTGGGCGTGGCCGCGCTGGTCGATGCCCAGGCCGACATGCACGTCGTGGCCCAGGCCGCCAGCCTGAACGAGCTGCAGGCCCTGCGCGCGCACCACCGGCCCGACGTGGTGTGCCTGGACATCGCGCTGCTGGACCCGCGGCCGGCCGAGCACCTGGCCGCGCTGCGCCACGGTGAGACCGCCAGCCGCGTGGTGGTGCTGACCCAGCGCGCCGGCGAGGAAGACATCTACCGCGCCGTCTGCGCCGGCGCCGACGCCTACCTGTTCAAGGACAGCCCAGCCGAGCAGCTGCTGCAGGGCCTGCGCACGGCACATGCGGGCGGCCGCTACATGCCGCCGGCCGTGGCGGCGCGGCTGGCAGCGCGCTTGCACGGCGGTGTACTGAGCCAGCGCGAGATGCAGGTGCTCGAACAGGTGGCGGCCGGCCACAGCAACAAGCGCATCGGCCTGGCCTTCGGCATCAGCGACGGCACGGTCAAGTCGCACACCAAGCGCATCTTCCACAAGCTGGGCGCCACCAGCCGCACCGGGGCGGTGGCGATCGCGGTGCAGCGCGGGCTGATCGCGCTCTAGCAGGCTCTGGCGCGCACCCAGGCCCCCGCCTATGATGCGCCGGCCCGCGCCGGACCTTGGCGCGGGGCATCCCCTCCCACCGCTCCGGCAGGCGCACTTTGCAGCAACCCGATCCGGCCCTCGACATCGCGGCCCTGCAGGCGCAGGTCGCCGGTACGCTGGCCGCTGCGGAGCGCGCCCGCCACGCGCAACGCCATTTGGAAGCTGCGCAGCACTACGAACAGGCGGCACGGCAGGCCGGCGCGCAAGGCTGGACGGCCGGCGAGGCGCTGGCGCACGAGGGGGCGGCGCAGAGCCTGGCCTTGCTGGGCCTGGCCACGGCCAGCGAGGCGCATTGGCGCCGCGCCCATGCGGCCCACGCACGCTGCGGTGCCGACGCCAGACTGCGCGAACTGGAGCAGGCCCACGCTTTCCTGCGCCCCGGCGAGGCGCAGGACACCCGCCTGGTCGACGAGCTGCGGCGGGAGATCCGCGAGCGCCAGGAGGCCGAGCGCCAGAGCGCGCGCGTGCAGGCGGCGCTGGCCGAGAGCGAGCAGCGCTTTCGCCGCATGGCCGACGCCACGCCCGACGTGATCTGGATCACCGAGCTGCTGCCCGAGCGCGTGGTCTACGTGAGCCCGAGCTTCGAACGCGTCTGGGGCCGCAAGGCCGAGGACCTGTACCGCGACCCGCGGCTGTGGACGGCCAGCATCCACGACGAGGACCGCGAGGCCGTGGAGCACGCCTTCGGCGCCTGGATCGAGTGCGGCGCCGACCGGGCCTGGACAGCCGAGTTCCGTGTGGTCCAGCCCGGCGGCGCCGTGCGCTGGATCCACGAGCGCGGCGTGATGATCTCCGACGACCAGGTCGGCCGCGTGACCGGCATCTCCACCGACATCACCGAGCGCAAGGAAGCCGAGGCTGCGCTACGCATCTCCGAGAGCCGCTTCGCGCTGGCGGCGGCGGGCTCGAACGACGGCATCTTCGACTGGGACATCCCGAACGACCGCATGTACCTGTCCGAGCGCGCCCAGCGCCTGTACGGCCTGGAGCCTGGCCCGGAGGTGCGCAAGCGCGAGGACTGGGTCCGGATGCTGCGCCAGCACCCCGACGACGCGGCCCGGCGCACGGCCTTGCTCTGGGGCTACCTGGAGGGCCGGCTACCGGCCTACGATGGCGAGTACCGCATCCTCCATCCCGACGGCCTGTACCGCTGGGTGCGGATCCAGGGCCTGTGCGTGCGCGATGCCAGCGGCCGGCCCACGCGCATGGCGGGCTCCATCAGCGACATCGACCCGCACAAGCGCGCCGAAGCGGCGCTGCGCCAGACCCAGCGGCTGGAGGCCGTGGGCACACTGGCCGGCGGCATCGCACACGACTTCAACAACATCCTGGGCGCGGTGCTCGGCTTCGGCGAAATGGCCCAGCGCGGCACGCGCGCCGGCAGCCGCGCGCGCCGCGACATCGACTTCATCATGACCGCGGCCGAGCGCGGCCGAGCGCTGGTCGAGCGCATCCTGGCCTTCAGCCGCAGCGGGCTGATCGAGCGCGTGCCGGTGCACATCGAGCATGTGACGCAGGAGACGCTGCAGCTGATGTCGGCCGCCATCCCGGCCGAGGTGAGGTTCACGCAGCAGCTGACCACCGGCCGTGCCGCAAGCCTGGGCGATGCCACGCAGTGGCACCAGGTGGTGATGAACCTCGTCACCAATGCGCTGCAGGCCATGCCCGAGGGCGGCACGCTGCGCGTGGCGCTCACGCTGCAACCGCTGGACCGGCCACGCGTGGCGACGACGGGCCAGCTGGTCGCCGGCGAGTACCTGGTACTCGAGGTGGCCGACACCGGCGCCGGCATCGCGCCCGAACACCTGGCGCGCATCTTCGACCCCTTCTTCACCACGCGCGAGGCCGGTTCGGGCACGGGCCTGGGCCTGTCGCTCGTGCACGGCATCGTGACCGAGTTCGGCGGCGCGGTCGACGTGCGCACCGAGCCCGGCGCCGGCAGTTGCTTCAGCGTCTGGCTGCCGCGCACGGGCGACGCGGCCATGCCGACGGACAGCATGCCGGCGCGGCTGCCACGCGGCCGGCACGAGCAGATCCTCGTGGTGGACGACGAAGACGCGCTGCTGCACCTGGCCACGCAGCGCCTGGCCGACCTGGGCTATGTGCCAGTGGGCTTTCGCTCGGGCGCGGAAGCGCTGGCGGCGTTCGCGGCGCACCCCGAGCGCTTCGACGCGGTGCTGACCGACGAGCGCATGCCGGGCATGTCGGGCACCGAGCTCGTGCGCGCGCTGCAGGCGCTGCGCCCCGGCATCCCGATCCTGCTGCTGACCGGCTACACCGACGCCGAACGCGTGCAGCGCGCCCGCGCGGTCGGCGCGAGCGCGGTTCTGGGCAAACCACTCGCCGAGCGGGATCTCGCACGGGCGCTGGCGCGCGTGCTGGCACCAGCGGCGGGCCGGACCGCCTAGGTTTCAGGGCAGCGCGGCGCGCACGGCCTGCAGCAACTCGTCGCGCGCGAGCGGCTTGGCCAGCACCGCAGAGACGCCCTGCAGCCCCGGTGCCGTGCCGCCACGGCCGAAACGCGCGGACAGCAGGATCAGCGGGCCCGCATGGGCCGCACGCACGCTGCGCAGCAACGCGGCCACGGCCTGCGGGCCCGCCACGTCGGCGACCACGAGGTCGAAGGCCTGTCCCGCCAGGCCAGCCGCCCTGGCCTCGGTCGCGCGGTAGCCCGCATCGTCCAGCCAGCGCAGGAGCAGCTGGCGCATGAGGTCATCGGCTTCGACGACGGCAATCCTGAACGGTGGCGGCAATCGCAGTCCCTCGGCCCTTTCGGTCGGCCGACGCGCCGGCCGGCTTCGCCATTACAGCGGCGCGCATGGCGGCCTCAATGTCCGAGGGCGGTCGCCATGTGTCATCTGACACAAGCCGGCGTGCCGCCTGCGGCCGACACGGAACCGACATCCCGACACTGTGCTGCGCGCGCCACCCACTGCACGACACAAATGTCTACACTGCCGCGTCGCGACCACTCCGCTGCTCCATGCACAGCCTGTCCACGCACGCCGGCGCACCGACCCCAGCCCATGTGCTGGCCGTTGACGACGACCCGTCGGTGCGCGAGCTGATCAGCACCTACCTCGGCGACCACGACCTGCGCGTGACCGCCGTGGCGCGGGAGGCCGAGATGCGCGCCGTGCTGGAGCGCGAGGCGGTGCAGCTGGTGCTGCTGGACCTGCGCCTGAAGGGCGAGGACGGGCTGGCCATCGCGCGCGACCTGCGTGCCCACTCCAAGCTGCCCATCATCATCCTGACCGGGCGCACCGAAGAGGCCGACCGCGTCATGGGCCTGGAACTGGGCGCCGACGACTACCTGACCAAGCCCTTCTCGCCGCGCGAGCTGCTGGCGCGCATCCGCGCGTTGCTGCGGCGCACGCAGATGCACGCCACGCTGGCCGAGACCGTGGCCAGCGTGCGTGCCTACCGCTTCGAAGGCTGGACGCTGAGCCTGCGCCTGCGCCGGCTCAACGACCCGGCCGGCCGGCCCGTGGAGCTGCGCAACAGCGAATTCAACCTGCTGCTGGCCTTCCTCTCGGCGCCGCAGCGCGTGCTCACGCGTGAGCAGTTGCTGGACCTCTCGCGCCTGCACAACGCCGAGGTCTACGACCGCTCCATCGACGTGCAGGTCGGCCGGCTGCGGCGCAAGATCGAAGCCGACCCGCGCCGGCCGCGGCTGATCGTGACCGAGCGGCACGCGGGTTATCTGTTCGCGGCCGAGGTCCAGTCCTTGCGCGACTGAGCCCGGCTCCCCCTTTTGGCAGGGGTGGTGCCGGGCCTTCCACGGCATCCCTTGCCACGCGGCTCCGCCCACACTGGTGGCATCGCCGAGGAGCCGCCATGAAAGCCGTGATCTGCACCGAAGGGCGTACCCCTTCCTTGTTTCGCGAGGCGCCACCGGCTGGCGCGCTGGCGCACATCCGCGCGCTCGCCGGCGTCGGCGTGGAGCTGGCCGTGACAGGCATCGGACCGGTGCCGGCCATGCGCACCCTCGCACGTTGGCTGCTACCGCTGTTCGCATTGCTGGTGCAGGCCTGCACCAGCCTGGCGCCGCGCGCGCCGCTGCCCTACGAGGCCACGCTGCCGGACGCCCGGGACTCCCCACTGGGCCGGCTCGCCCAGCAGGTGCCGGCGGCCGGCCTGTCGGGCTTCCGGCTGCTGCCCGACGGCGCGTTCGCGCTCGACGCCCGGCTGGTGCTGGCACAGCGGGCCGAGCGCACGCTGGATCTGCAGTACTACCTGTTCCGTTGCGATGCCATCGGCCTGGCCGTGCTGCAGGCGCTGGCCCAGGCGGCCGAGCGCGGCGTGCGCGTGCGCCTGCTGGTGGACGACCTGCACGTGGACGACGACGACGCCCGCTTTGCCGCCTTTGCGGCCCATCCCAATGTGCAGGTGCGCCTGTTCAACCCGCTGCCCGCGCGCGGGGGCGGCGTGCTGTCGCGCCTCGTGCGCTCGCTGCCCGAGCTGCGCCGCATCAACCACCGCATGCACAACAAGCTGTTCATCGCCGACGACAGCCTGTCGGTCTCGGGCGGCCGCAACATCGGCCGCGAGTACTTCATGCAGGACGCGGACGCGAACTTCATCGACATGGACATCCTGGCGCTGGGGCCGGTGGTGCGGGAGCAGTCGGCCTCGTTCGACCGCTACTGGAACAGCGAGCACGCCTACCCGATCGGCGCGCTGGCCCGCACGGCTCCCGCAGCGCCGCTGCCGGCCGGCCCCGCGGCACTGCCGGACCCGGGACATGCCCAGGACGCGCTGGGCCGCGCCCGGCTCTCGCAGGAACTGGCCGCCGGCCCGCTGGACCTGATCTGGGCGCCGGGGCGCGTGGTCGCCGACCTGCCCGACAAGATCGCCCGGCCCGAGAGCGCGCAGCGCTTCGCCGACAGCGTCACCGAGCACACGCTGGACCTGGTCCGCGGCGCGCAGCGGCGCGTGCTGATCATCTGCCCCTACTTCATCCCCGGCAAGGTCGGGCTGGACATCATGCGCGACGCGCAGCGGCGCCAGGTGCGCACCACGCTGCTGACCAACGCCCTGGGTGCCACCGACGAGGCGCTCGTGCACTTCGCCTACGCGGGCTACCGCCGCGAGGTGCTGCGCCTGGGCGTGGAGGTCTACGAGCTGGGCCCGGACATCGCGCGGCGGCTCCGCAAGCTGGGCAACTTCGGACGCTCGCAAGGCCGTCTGCACGCCAAGATGGCCATCGTCGACGAGACACAGATGTTCATCGGCTCGATGAACATGGACGAGCGCTCGGCCAGCGTGAACACCGAGGTGGGCCTGCTGATCGACAGCCCGGCCCTGGTGCGGGACTTCCGCCGGCTCATGGACGGCGAGCACTTCCGCAGCGCCTACCGCCTGCGCCTGGGCGAGAACGACCGGCTGCAATGGATCGACCGCGACGACGATGGCCGCGAGGAGGTGCTGGATGCGGAGCCCGGCCTGCACCCCTGGCTGCGACTCAAGCGCTGGCTGTTGACGCCCATCGTGCCGGAGGATCTGCTGTGACCGGCCTGGGGCCGTCAAAGAAAAGGCGTCCACCGGATGCCGGTGGACGCCTTTCAGGAGGTTTGAATGAGCTGGGGGATTTGACCTCCCGTTCAGCCCAACAGCCATGCGGCCTCGCGGCGGTGCGTGCGAGACACGTGCGAATGCTCCGCGCTCGAGCTGAAGGCCGGGCCGGCCCGATCCAATGCACCTACAGGCCGCGCAGCCACGCAAGGCCGTAGACCGCCGACAGCGCGAAGATGCCCCACTCTTGGCCTTCCAGCTGGCCCAGAGCCAGAACGGCGTGCCGACTAGGCCACCGACGCCCCATGGGTGACGACGCTGCTGCGCTCCTGGGAGCACCAGCTGCCACGGCCACCAGCGGCTCGGACCGCAACAGCAGGCGGGTGATCAGGTCGGATTGCCCTTGGACGCATACCGCTTGTGATCGTTCGAGCCTGGCCTCGCGGGCGCGGTGTTGCTCGGCACATACGTCTGCCTCATCGCGCTGTTCACGTATGACCTTGCCACAACAGTCGTAGCCGGCGAGGGCGCCACTTCGGGGGTGCTTGCGATGCGGTCGTTCATGCGGGAAGCCTTTGCGATGTTTGTGTCCCAGAGTACACCAGTGCAGCGGCACGTTGACGTGGGATTCAGCATGCCGCTTTGGCAGGCAACCTGCTTGGCCTGTTGTCCTACGAAATAAAGATGTGCTCCCGCGGCGCAGCTGCCTACCGGACGAGCGTTCTGAGAAAAAGGCCCTGAGGCGTTTCCGCCACAGGGCCTGTTAGGCACCAGCCAGAGCCGGCGAGGAGACAACCATTGCCGTCTTGGTGCAACACGTGCACCACCATAACGTCCTGGAAGCGGTCCTGGACATTCTGGTGGCGCCGCGGATCTGGTCCGTGCACCAACGTGGCCAAATTCATGGGACGTGGCATCTGATGCACATCGCATGCCAGCCTTCGATGGGACGAGGTCATCCGCGCAGACAAAATGTCAACGCTCTTCAAAGCGCAATTCCGCATCAAGTGGCGCGTTCCTGCCGCGGTAGCAGGCCAGGAGCGCTGATTCGAGCGCGCCATCCAACGCCTCGGCGGCTACAAGCTCCGTGGGCGCAGGCTCATGCAACGGCGCGAGGCCGCTATATCCCCACGTTGCGCGCGCTTGATCGCCAGCGAACGCTTCTTCAGGAGTGACACCTGCCCGCGACAGGAACAGCAAGGCAGCAGCCAGGCCGCGCTCGGCCTCTTGCGGCGTCGCCCCAGGAGCATGGAACTGCAAACGCATGCCTTTCATGGCTCCGCCTGGCTGACAAGCTCGCTGATCTGAAACTGCGCGTGGCACTGCGGAATGCATTGAGAGCACCCGTCCACTTGGCCGAAAAACATGCGCGCGGCTCTCAGCGCCTCGTCGCAGTATTCATACAGTCCGAGCAGTCGGGTGAACTTCAGTGCGGGCCACCCTGGACACCCGTCAAGGTGAACGATGTGGCTGCCGTTTTCGTCCGCATCAAGGGAAACGCAGAACTGGTGCATCGCCGCAAACTTCCGTGCAAAAAAGGAAGTTTGCCGAGTCCTAAGCGATCAAAAGAATGCACCGGCGCCGGCAGTCGGCTGCCGCTGCCTTCGGTCAGCCGGATGTCAATTTCGCCGAATTAACCAGTAGTCCCACCAGCCCAAATGCCACTCGATGCGCAAAAGTGTGTCAGCGGGTTCGGTGAAGGGGTTGGCCTCCCAGAAAAGACCAAGCCTTGCGGCATGTGCCCCGCCATTTCGGGCAGCAATACATGCAGCGAGGGAGTGCATTGATTCAGCATAAGCGAGGTGGCTCCGACGCAGAAATTCCCGGTGATACCTGGGCAAAGACGCATCCGGATGGCCCTTGCACGCACGGTCCTACGCAGCGGGCTAGCGACTTCGCGCCCGGAGACGACTGTGGCGGAGACCGCGCTCTCCGTAGTCTGAGCCGCTGTCAAGATTGGCAGTTCTCGCAGTTACGAGCCAGGTCATCACTGGCCGACACGAATGTCGTGACATGGATCACTGCTCCGACAGGCGTCGCTGTTTACCCTTGGAGCCATGAAGCAGATCAGGATATCGAGCCATGTCGAGCGCCCGCCCGGCAAGGGGCAGCAGTTCGTCTGCGAATGGATGGAAGCGTCGTTGATGAACCGATGGCTTCTCAAGATCAGGCTGTCCGAGGCATTGAGCGCCCACGGCGAGGGCAGCCACTGGGTGGAGACTCGAGACAAAGAACAGACGCGGAAGTCCGTGGCCGCGTAGGACCGGCGAAGCAGCGTCAAAGGCTGGCCTGAGCGCGCTCCATCGTCTTTGCGGGGCAGCACCCCAGCCCCAAGGAGACGATCCTGCGAGCAGCGTGCGGCACATGGCCGGCGAACGCACCGCATACGGCTGCGGTGCGAGCATCGTGCCAGTGGGTTGGCCCCGTATTGCGGCCGGCGTCAGACTTCTGCGCGATGGACTAGGCTGGCCAGGCTGGAACGCCCAGAGATACTGACCAGCCTGGCTGCTCAAACTACTTGGCAGGCGCTGTGGACTTCATATCACCGACGCCACCCTTCTTGTCGGCCTTTTCGCCATTCGCTTCGGGCGAGGGTGTGGGAGCAGCCTTGCGGTTTCCGGTCGATGCGCGGCCCGTCGTATCAGCCGACCCGGTCGCCGGCTTGCGTTCCGCCGGCACGCGGGCCTTCTCGCCCGTCGTTTCCGTTGTGGGGGCAGGTGCCATGCCGCCGGACGGGGCTGCACCGCTCTTGCCCGAAGCGCTGCTTCCGGCCATGTCGGGCCGCGGGCCTGCAGGTGCAGTGCCCTTTTCTCCATTGGCTTGAGCCGACGGAGCAGGCGTGCCTGTCGTGTTGCTCTGCGCGAATGCAGCCATGCTTGCGGCTTGTGCGATCACGATGCCCGTTGCCAAAAGAAGCTTCTTCATTTCATGTCCTTCAAAGGTGATCCGCTGCGCCGAGTAGCGCTGCCTGGAACACCTTCAGGCTAAGAAGCTGGCTGGGGCGAAGCGGTAGGACAGAAGGCAGTTGGAACGCAAGCGGCCGATCATCTTGCACGTCCACCCATCAAGGTCGCTCGCATCGGGCTAACAAGGCGACGGCCGGATGGAACACACCCGGCCGTCTGACCATGGCATGCCCGTTTCTTAGGAGATGCATGCCCTAGCTGAAGAAATTATCTGGATTCGTTCAGCGATGCATATCCCATGATCACGGGATGTTCGCGATTCGTTCGAGGTAATGCTTCCTACAGAGTCTCGCGAGCTGGGATGACGCGCAGAAGCTGTGTTCTGAAAAAACTTGCGTGTCGTGTCAGCAAGCATTCGAACACTTCTCATGAACTGCAACATCTCAAACAGAGCCTGGGTTCTCGACCACGCCATCAGGGCCGCACAAAGCCGGTCCACCACCCAACGAAGAAGCAACGTGCAGCGGTGAACCAGTGCACGCAGATCTAGTACGCGATCTCACACTCCGCAAGTTGCCCGCCCTCTTCGACGACCCTTCCACCATCGAGAAGATCCGCGAACTGCATATGGCTGGTTCGGTCGTTGCCACACTGCCGGAACTCGGCGAATCCCCGCAATGTGCTGCCGTAATGGCTGTTGCTCCCACGGTGCGCGCCGCAGAGGAGGCCAAGAGCCTGACCCGGGCACACTTCGTTGGCGGCCCCAAGCACGGCGAACACCTGGACCTGCAGGAACTGGCACCCGTCATTGGTTTTCCGCCGCGCCTGGCAGGTCGTGGCCGTGTGCTCTATCACTTGAAGCGCGGCAGGCACTTCGGCAAGTCCTGGGTGATGTACGTCTTCGAAGGGACACCGGACCGAATGCTCCAACTGGCTGCCGAGCGACTGGATCGAGACGGCATTCGTAGCAACTAGGGCAAGGCAGGCTCACCAGATCCCGGGCAACAGCTGGAGCATCAGCTGCGCGCCGGCCTCGGGCGGGATCAGCATGACCTGCCAGCCGCACACGTAGGCAGTGACGCCCCATGCAGCAGCGGTCAGCAGCACCAGGCCCACCATGGGCACCACGCGCAGGCGGCGGCGAAAGCGGCACATCCTCATGACAACGGCGCCGGGCCAGTTTCGAAGGCCCGCGGCTCGCCCTTGCGCTCACTGCGGATCAGCTCGATGCCGCGCGCGAGCAACGCATCGCACAGCGCCAGCCACTCGCGCTGCGGGACCTCCCCTTTGCCGCTGTCGTTCAGGAATCCTCTGATGAACGCCTTGTTCCCGCCGGGCGCCTGAACCTGGGCGACGCTGGCGAAGTCGCTGCGGGCTTCGAAGATGGCTAGCCCTACTTGGGGGGACTGCGTATGTGGCTGTAAAGATGCAGGGCCTGATCCAGTCGGGTCGCGGTTGCATCGTCAAGTCGGAGCCTTTGAAGTTAGGCTTTGCTGAGTCGGCCCGGATTCGATCTGAAGCATCCCGAGGGAATCGAACCCTGCTCTGCGCGGCTTGGAAGGCCGGCGACGCGCCCGCGAGCTGGAATGCGGAAAGCGGCGTTGACTTACAAATCCAACTGGCAGATGTGACAGGCGTGACACGGAAAGAGCGACTGCGTGCCAAGTACGCTGCGCACCACCTTTACAGGGAGACTGACGGAACACACATGGCCAAGATCACACTCGAGAAGCACTACGAGGTGCGGCACTGGATGCGCACGCTTGCTTGCAGCGAACTTGAACTCCGAGAAGCGATCAAGGCCGTTGGCCCGGAGGATGTTGACGTTCGCCGCCACCTTCAAAGCAATGCCTCGCCTACCTCCCGCTGGAACTCCTTGGCCGAACGCGCGAAACGCGGTAGCTCGACTGGTTTCGGAGATCTTTAGCTCCTGGCGAGAGCGCACGGCGACCAGCCTGTTTCAGGGTTCTGTCCTGCGCGTTCATGGCAGGCTTCCCCACGCATGGGAACTCCAATGCGCGCGGAAATGGAGGTCACCATCACAGAAAGCCTTCCATGCTCGAAACCAAGCCCGAAAACGGCGCAGTGCCCACCTCGTCAAGCCGCAACCGATACGCCAACAAGCGCATGTTGATCATCTGCGGCGCCATCGCGGTGGTGATCGTCCTTGTCGTTGTCCTCAGAGTGCTAAGCACCGTGCAAGCGTAGGCCCCAAGACCTGGCAATGCGACGCGCGCTGGAAACGAAAAGGCCCGCCGATCTTGCGAATGGAGAATTGGGAATAAGGTGACGCTACGAGCTCACATGGAGCAGTGTTCTTGCAACTGTGTCGGGCCAGGACTTCGGCGGCGCTAACCCGCCGAACCCGTAGCGTCGACACGAATTGTGAGGTCACAGCAGCCGTCAACATCGTAGGACGCGGCCGTCATTCCACCCGACGTATGAAAGGCGCCCAGAAACGCGAAAGCCCTCCGCGTGGGAGGGCTCGCTGAACGCATTGCAGAGCTCACTTCTGCTGATTGGGCGACTGCTGCTGTCCGTGCTGGGTGCCGGGGCGGTTCACGCTGAGCGACGAGCTGATCGACTTCAATGCCTTCGAGCGGATCGCCCTGGACCAGTTGCTGAAGCAGAGCAGCAAGGCCAGCGACTACGAGGTCGACCCGTACACGGCCGACGAGCGCGCCGCCCTGATCGCCGCGGCTCGGCCAGACGAGGCGCCAATGCTGCGCCTCCGGTTCGGCACCGGCCTGCGCCCCGGCAAGTTGATGGCGCTGCGCTGGATGAAGATCGACTGGACGATCCGCAAAGCGCGGATCGACCTCAACTTGGTGGCCGGCGCGGAGAAGGGCTCGAAGACGGCAACTGGCCTGCGCGACATCGACCTGAGCGAGGGCGTGCTAGCCGCGCTGATCGCGTAGAAGCCGCGCCCGCACGAAGCTGGCCAGCACGTCTTCAGCAACCCGCGCACTGGGTCGGCGTGGACCACAGACGCGCAGGTCCGCAAGACACTGCGGGTGCCGCTGCACGAGCGGGCGCGAGGGTGCGCTACCGCAACCCCTACCAGGCGCGGCCGACCCGGGCCTCAAGCGTGTTGACGGCCGGCACCAACCCCTGGTACGTCGCGGCGCAGCTCGGGCACGTGAACGTACAGCTGTTCTTCAGCACCTATCGGAAGTTCATCTCGGAGGACTACAAGGCACCTAGGGCGTCGGCTCTCCGGGTGGTCGGGGGCAGCGATGCGTGAGCCCCTTGACGGGACCCGCGCACGTGCGAATCGACGTGCGAAACGAAAGCCAATCGGGGCCGGTCAAGGCCCATTTCTGGTGATCCGTGCCAACGGGCTTTCATTGGCAAGGATCGTCTTGAATGGTGGAGCTGGGGGGATTTGAACCCCCGTCCGCAAGCCATCTTCGCGCAGATCTACATGTTTAGCGGTCTGTTTTAGGTCTCGCCTCCTGTGCCGCGCAGCCGCACGCTACACAGGACGCCAGTACCCTATTGTCTCGCCCCTGACCAAGGTACCCGGTCCGGAGCCAGCCGATGAAATTATCTTTACAGCCGGGAGCGCTCAACTTGCGTCAAGAACCCCTTGCCCAGCCCATCGGCCTGCTGTTGTAAAGCTCACTGGCAATTAAGCAGCGAGTGCGAAACGTTCGTCGTTTGCAGTTAGTTTGTTTGAATCTGTTTAACGAGCGCATTCAGCTCGACATGCACCACAGCGATTCCGAACCCACGTCGAAACCAATGCAGCCCCAGAACGTCTATTTTAGGCTACTTGGCGCCATTGCAAGACCGGGCGCAAGATCCAGCACGGACAACAGGTCCAAAGGCGCCTCGATAGCTGCGTCTGCGCCCCACTCCGCGGTGTCGACCTGGCCCAGGTAGCCGTAGCAGGCCGCCACAGTCAGCATGCCGGCCGCGCGGCCCGCCACGATGTCGCGCGCATCGTCGCCCACATACATGCAGCTTGCCGGGTCGACCCCGAGCACACGGGCAGCTTCCAGCAGGGGCTCTGGGTGCGGCTTGGTGTAGGCCGTGGTGTCGCCGCTCACGAGCACGCCGCTGCTGGCGAACAGCGCCATGCCGGCAGTCAGCGGTCGCGAGAAGCGCGAGGGCTTGTTCGTGACGACACCCCAGCGCAGGCCGCGCGTGTGCAGTTCTTCGACCAGGGCAGCGACGCCGTCGAAAGGCCGCGTGAGTTCGGTCAGCCGGCGTTCGTAGTTCCGGAAGAACTCCTCGCGCAAGACTGGAAAGTTCGGATGGTCCGGCGCCATACCGTAAGCCACGCCCAGCATGCCGCGCGCTCCGGCTCCTGCCATCGCGCGGTAGGCCGCCAGGCCCAGGGCGGGCAGGCCGCGGTCGGTGCGCAACTGGTCCGCCGCAGCGCCCAGATCGCCCGCGCTGTCGACCAGCGTACCGTCCAGATCGAACAGCACGGCCTTCAGTTCACGCGCCATCGAGCGCCTCCAGCGGCCGGCGCGTGGCCAGCATGTAGTTCACGCTGGTGTCGCTGCTGAGCCAGTAGCGCCGCGTGATCGGGTTGTATTCGAGGCCGCTGCTGTGCTGCAGTTCCAGGCCGGCATCGCGGCAGTGGCGCCCCAACTCGCTGGGCCGGATCATCTTGTCGTAGTGGTGCGTGCCGCGCGGCAACAGGTTCAGCAGGTACTCCGCACCCAGGATCGCGAACAGGAAGGACTTGGCGTTGCGGTTCAGCGTGGAGAAGAACACCCAGCCGCCGGGCTTGACCAGTTGCGCGCAGGCCCGCACCACGGACGCAGGATTGGGCACATGCTCTAGCATCTCCATGCAGGTGACGACGTCAAAGCTTGCGGGCTGTTCGGCTGCCAGTTCCTCGGCGGCCACCTCGCGGTAGCGGATGTTGGGCGTGCCGGCTTCGAGCGCGTGCAGTTGCGCCACCTTCAGGGCCCTGGTGGACAGGTCGACGCCCAGCACGTTGGCGCCGCGGCGCGCCATGCTGTCGGCCAGGATGCCGCCGCCGCAGCCGATGTCGACCACCTGGCGGCCGGCCAGGGCGGCGGACTCCAGGATCCAGTTCAGCCGCAGGGGGTTGATCTGGTGCAGGGGGCGGAACTCGCTTTCGGGGTCCCACCAGCGGTGCGCGAGTTCGGAGAACTTGGCGAGTTCGGCCGGGTCGGCGTTCAAAGCAGCATTCATCGGTTTCCTCTGCACAAAGAAAAAAGCCCGCGGATACGACTCGCGGGCTTTGATGCCTGCAGGCCCCAGGCCTGCAGGTGTTCTCTGACGAGAATCAGTTGGCGCGGGTGCCAACCACTTCGATTTCCACGCGACGGTTTTTGGCGCGGCCTTCGGCGGTCTTGTTGTCGGCGACGGGTTGCTTCTCGCCCTTGCCTTCGGTGTAGACGCGGTTGCGTTCGATGCCCTTGGACACCAGATACGCCTTCACGGCTTCCGAGCGACGGACCGACAGACGCTGGTTGTAGGCATCGGTACCCACGGAGTCGGTGTGACCCACGGCGATGATGACTTCCAGGTTGATGCCCTTGATCTTGCCGACCAGGTCGTCCAGCTTGGCGCGGCCTTCGGGCTTCAGCACGGACTTGTCGAAGTCGAAGAAGGCGTCGGCAGCGTAGGTCACCTTGGTGGCTGCGGGCGGCTGGGGAGCCACGACGGCGGGTGCCGGGGCGGGTGCCGGGGAGGCAGCAGGTGCCGGAGCCGGGGCGGCAGCAGCCTGGGCAACGATGGCGCCATCGCAACCCTTGGCAGCGGTTGCGGGCGTCCAGTTGGCGTTGCGCCAGCACAGGGCTTGGTCAGCGGTCTTCCACACCAGCGCGCCATCGGCGGTACGCCAGTTGTCGACCGATTGGGCACCTGCGGCGGTAGCGAGCGCTGCGGAGGCCAACAACATCGCCACTTTATTCAATTTCTTCATGGTTCTCCTCTGGGGGAAAAAGGCGCAGCAGCGCTGCGAAACCGGAACGCCTTCAGTGACCACCACTGAGCACGTACGCATTGATTGTGCCATAGGGGCTTGTAGCGACTGGCGCGCGAACCGTAGGACAAAAGCCAAATCCCGGCTGTTTGTTGCTGTGGCGCGACAGACGCCCGCGCCTAAAATGCGCGGCCTTCCCTGCTTCTCACACCATGACCCAATTCGCCAAAGAAACCCTGCCGATCAGTCTCGAAGAGGAAATGCGGCGGAGCTATCTCGATTACGCGATGAGCGTGATCGTGGGCCGGGCGCTGCCGGACGCACGGGATGGATTGAAGCCGGTGCACCGCCGCGTGCTGTTCGCGATGCACGAACTCAACAATGACTGGAACCGGCCCTACAAGAAGTCGGCACGTATCGTCGGCGACGTCATCGGCAAATACCACCCGCACGGCGACCAGTCGGTCTACGACACCATCGTGCGGATGGCGCAGGACTTCTCCATGCGCCACATGCTGGTGGATGGCCAGGGCAACTTCGGCTCGGTCGACGGCGACAACGCCGCCGCCATGCGGTACACGGAAATCCGCCTGGCCAAGGTCGCGCACGAACTGCTGGCCGACTTGGACAAGGAAACCGTCGACTTCGGCCCCAACTACGACGGCAGCGAGAAGGAGCCGCTGGTCATGCCGACGCGGCTGCCCAACCTGCTCGTGAACGGCTCGGGCGGCATCGCGGTGGGCATGGCCACCAACATCCCGCCGCACAACCTGAACGAGGTGGTGGACGCCTGCCTGTTCCTGCTGCGCAACCCGGACGCGGACATCGATGCGCTGATGGAGATCGTGCCGGCGCCGGACTTCCCCACGGCCGGCATCATTTACGGCATCAGCGGCGTCAAGGAAGGCTACCGCACGGGCCGCGGCAAGGTCGTGATGCGCGCCAAGTGCCACTTCGAGGACATCGACCGCGGCCAGCGCCAGGCGATCATCGTCGACGAGCTGCCCTACCAGGTCAACAAGAAGACGCTGCAGGAGCGCATGGCCGAGCTGGTTCACGAGAAGAAGCTCGAGGGCATCAGCCACATCCAGGACGAGTCCGACAAGTCGGGCATGCGCCTGGTGATCGAGCTCAAGCGCGGCGAAGTGCCCGAGGTGGTGCTGAACAACCTGTACAAGCAGACCCAGCTGCAGGACACCTTCGGCATGAACATGGTGGCGCTGGTCAATGGCCAGCCCAAGCTGTGCAACCTGAAGGACCTGATCCAGGTCTTCCTGGACCACCGCCGCGAGGTCGTCACGCGGCGCACCATCTTCAACCTGCGCAAGGCGCGCGAGCGGGGCCATGTGCTGGAAGGCCTGGCCGTCGCGCTGGCCAACATCGACGAGTTCATCCGCATCATCCGCGAGTCGCCCACGCCCCCCGTGGCCAAGGCCGAGCTGATGGCGCGCAGCTGGGACAGCCAACTGGTGCGCGAGATGCTCACGCGCACGCGTGCCGACGGCGGCGTGGTCAACGCAGACGACTACCGCCCCGAGGGCCTGGAACGCGCCTACGGCATGGGCAGCGACGGCCTGTACCGGCTGTCGGACACGCAGGCTCAGGAAATCCTGCAGATGCGCCTGCAGCGCCTGACCGGTCTGGAGCAGGACAAGATCACCGCCGAGTACAAGGAAGTCATGGCCGAGATCGAGGACCTGCTCGACATCCTGGCCAAGCCCGCGCGCGTCACGGCCATCATCACGGACGAGCTGGGCGCCATCAAGCAGGAGTTCGGCCAGACCAAGATCGGCGCGCGCCGCAGCCATGTCGAGCACAGCTCCTACGACCTCAGCACTGAGGACCTGATCACGCCGACCGACATGGTCGTGACGCTCTCGCACTCGGGCTACATCAAGAGCCAGCCGCTGTCCGAGTACCGCGCGCAAAAGCGCGGCGGCCGCGGCAAGCAGGCCACGGCGACCAAGGAAGACGACTGGATCGACCAGCTCTTCATCGCCAACACGCACGACTACATCCTCTGCTTCTCCAACCGCGGCCGGTTGTACTGGCTCAAGGTCTGGGAAGTGCCGCAGGGCTCGCGCGGCTCGCGCGGCCGGCCCATCGTCAACATGTTCCCGCTGGCCGAAGGCGAGAAGATCAACGTGGTGCTGGCGCTGACCGGTGAGAACCGGACCTTCCCGTCTACGCACTACGTGTTCATGGCCACCTCCATGGGCACCGTCAAGAAGACCGCGCTGGACGAGTTCAGCAACCCGCGCAAGGGCGGCATCATCGCCGTGAACCTGGACGATGGCGACTACCTGATCGGCGCTGCCCTCACCGACGGCAAGCACGACGTGATGCTGTTCTCCGACGGCGGCAAGGCCGTGCGCTTCGACGAAGACGACGTGCGCCCGCTGGGCCGTGCGGCACGCGGCGTGCGCGGCATGACGCTGGAGCCGGGCCAGAGCGTGATCGCCATGCTGGTGGCCGAGGACGAGCAGCAGTCGGTGCTGACCGCCACCGAGAACGGCTACGGCAAGCGCACCCCGATCACCGAGTACACGCGCCACGGCCGCGGCACCAAGGGCATGATCGCGATCCAGCAGAGCGAGCGCAACGGCAAGGTCGTGGCCGCCACGCTGGTCCATGCCGACGACGAGATCATGCTGATCACCGACAAGGGCGTGCTGGTGCGCACCCGCGTGAGCGAGATCCGTGAACTCGGCCGCGCCACGCAAGGCGTGACGCTGATCGGACTGGACGAAGGCTCCAAGCTCAGCGGCCTGCAGCGCATCGTCGAGAACGATGCCAACCCCGCACTGCCCGACGATGCCAGCGAAGGCGGCGAAGGCGAAACACCCGCCAGCTGATCCTGCCCTGCCCCGGCCCCGGCCTGCGCAAGCGGCCGGGGCCTTTTTCTTCCCTTGCTCCCGGAGTGCCCATGCAACAGCGCCCCTACAACTTTTCCGCCGGCCCGGCCGCCATCCCCGAAGAGGTGCTGCGCGAGGCCGCCTCCGAGATGCTGGACTGGCACGGCAGCGGCATGGGCGTCATGGAGATGAGCCACCGCGGCAAGGAATTCATCTCGATCTACGAGCGCGCCGAGGCCGACCTGCGCGAACTGCTGGCCGTCCCAAGCCACTACAAGATCCTCTTCATGCAAGGCGGCGGTCTGGGCGAGAACGCCATCGTGCCGCTGAACCTCTCGCGCGGCGGCACGGTGGACTTCGTGGTCACGGGCAGCTGGAGCCAGAAGTCGATCAAGGAAGCCGCGCGCTACTGCCAGCCGCAGCTGGCCGCCAGCAACGCCGACACGCAGCACACCACGCTGCCCGACCCGGCCAGCTGGAAGCTCAGCGCCGGCGCGAGCTACCTGCACATCTGCAGCAACGAGACCATCCACGGCGTGGAGTTCCAGACCCTGCCCGACCTCAAGGCCCTGGGCTCGGACACGCCGCTCGTGATCGACTGCTCCTCGCATGTGGCGAGCCGCCCGATCGACTGGTCGCGCGTGGGCCTGGCCTTCGCTGGCGCGCAGAAGAACCTGGGCCCGGCCGGGCTCACGCTGGTCATCGTGCGCGAGGATCTGCTGGGCCATGCGCTCAAGGCCTGCCCCAGCGCCTTCGACTACAAGACCGTGGCCGAGCACGACTCGATGTTCAACACGCCGCCGACCTATGGCATCTACATCGCCGGCCTGACCTTCCAGTGGCTCAAGCGCCAGCGCGAAGGCGAACTGGTCGGCGTCGCTGCCATGGAGCAACGCAACCGCGCCAAAGCCGAACTGCTGTACGGCTACATCGACGGCTCGGACTTCTACGTCAACAAGGTCGCGCGCGACTGCCGCTCGCGCATGAACGTGCCCTTCTTCCTGCGCGACGAAAGCCGCAACGAGGCCTTCCTCACGGGCGCCAAGGCACGCGGCCTACTGCAGCTCAAGGGGCACAAATCCGTGGGTGGCATGCGTGCCAGCATCTACAACGCCATGCCGCTGGCGGGCGTCCAGGCGCTTGTGACCTACATGCGAGAATTTGCGCAGACACAAGCCTGACATCCCCCATCAGAAAGAGACAAGACCCGCCATGTCCGCAGAGCCCAGCGCCGCTTCTTCCCCTGACCTCGCGGCGCTGCGCGTGCAGATCGACGCGCTCGACCAGGAACTGCTGGCGCTGCTCAACAAGCGGGCGCACGTGGCCGAGCAGGTGGGCGCGGTCAAGCGCAGCGAGGGCTCGCCCTTCTACCGCCCCGACCGCGTGGCCCAGGTGATCGCCAAGATCCAGTCGCGCAACACCGGCCCGCTGCGCGACGAGCATGTGGCCGCCATCTGGAACGAGATCATGTCGGCCTGCCTGGCCCTGGAGGCCCCGCAGCGCGTGGCCGTGCTGGGCCCGGCCGGCACCTTCAGCGAAGAGGCCGCGCTGCAGTACTTCGGCGCTGCGGTCGAGTTGCAGTACTGCGCCAACTTCGACGAGGTGTTCCACGCCACGGCCTCGGGTGCCGCGCATTTCGGCGTGGTCGGCATCGAGAGTTCGGCCGAAGGCGGCGTCACGCGCTCGCTGGACCTGCTGCTGAATACGCCCACGCACATGGTCGGCTCGGTGAGCCTGGCGGTGCAGTTCAACCTGCTGCGCCTGTCGGATTCGCTGGACGGCATCGAGGCCGTGCTGGCCCATCCCCAGGCCCTGGCGCAGTGCCAAGGCTGGCTGTCGACCCACCTGCCCCACGCCGAACGCCGCGCCGTGTCCAGCAACGCCGAAGGCGCGCGGCTGGCCGCCACCAATCCGGCCTGGGCCGGGCTCGCCAGCGAGCGCGCGGCCACGCAATTCGGCCTGCACCTGGTGGCTCGCGCCATCCAGGACAACGCGCACAACCGCACGCGCTTCGCCATCATCTGCCTGCCCGAGACGCTGGACGCACCGCCAGCCTCGGGCAAGGACTGCACCAGCCTTGTGGTCTCCGTGCCGAACAAGCCCGGTGCGCTGCACGACCTGCTGGTGCCGCTCAAGACCCACGGCGTCTCAATGACGCGCTTCGAGTCGCGCCCGGCCCGCACCGGCCAGTGGGAGTATTACTTCTACATCGACCTGGACGGCCACCCGTCCCAGCCGCACGTCGGCAAGGCCCTGGAAGAACTGCGCGGCATCTGCGCCTTCTACAAGCTGCTGGGCACCTACCCGGTCAGCGCCTGAGGGCGCCGCGGTGTTCGAACGCCTGGGCCTGATCGGCTGCGGCCTGATGGGCGGCTCGTTCGCGCTCGCACTGCGCCAGGCCGGCCTGGTCCGTCACATCGCTGGCTTCAGCGCCTCGCCCAGCACCACGCAGCGCGCGCTCGAGCTCGGCGTGATCGACGTGCAGGCCGCTTCGGCCGCTGAGGCCGCGGCCGGAGCCGACCTGGTGCTGGTCGCCGTACCCGTCGCCGCGACCGAGACCACCTTCGCCACCATCCACGCCACCCTTGGCGCCGACACCCTGCTCATGGACGTGGGCTCCACCAAGAGCGACGTGGTCGCCGCGGCCGAACGCGCGTTGGGGAGCGCCCTGCCCTGCTTCGTGCCGGCGCACCCGATCGCGGGCAAGGAGCGCGCTGGCGTGGACCATGCCGATGCCGCGCTGTACCAGGGTCGCCATGTGATCCTGACACCCATGGCCACTTCGGGCGCGCCCCAACTGGCCAAGGCCCAGGCCGTCTGGACCGCGCTCGGCGCCCGCCTGGTCGAGATGACACCGGCCGCGCACGACACCACCTTCGCGGCGGTCAGCCACCTGCCGCACCTGCTGGCCTTCGCCTTCATCGACGGCATCGCGCGGCAGCCCGACGGCCAGGCCATCCTCGCGCTGGGTGGGCCGGGCTTTCGCGACTTCACGCGCATTGCCGCAGCCGACCCGCGCATGTGGCGCGACATCTTCCTGGCCAACCGCGAGGAATTGCTGGGCCAGCTGCGCGCGCACCAGCAGGCGCTGGCACAGTTCGAGCAGCAGATCGTGGCCGGCGACGGCGCCGCGCTGGAACAACTGATCAAAGAGGCCAGCGGCATCCGTGCCGCCTGGCACATGGATTCATTCAAACCCGGGACCTGAGAATGTTCGACACCGCCTTTCTGGATCTCCCCCCGCTGCAGGGAGCCGCCGGAACGGTGGCGCTGCCGGGCTCCAAGAGCATCTCCAACCGCGTGCTCCTGCTGGCCGCGCTGTCGGCCGGCCAGACCGTCGTGCGCGACCTGCTGGACTCCGACGACACCCGCGTGATGCTCGCGGCACTGGCCCAGCTGGGCTGCACCATTGCGCGCGAGGGCAACAGCGTCACCATCACCGGCCTGGACGGAAAGCTCGCCGCCGCCGAGGCCGAGCTGTTCATGGGCAACGCCGGCACCGCCATCCGCCCGCTGACCGCCGTGCTGGCCCTGCTGGGCGGCAAGTTCACGTTGACCGGCGTTCCGCGCATGTACGAGCGCCCCATCGGCGACCTCGTCGATGCGCTCGTACAACTGGGCTGCGCCATCGGCTACGGTGCCAACCCGGGCTACCCGCCGCTGCAGATCGGCATGCCCGGCGCGCTGCAGCTGGACCAGCCGATCCGCGTGCGCGGCGATGTCTCCAGCCAGTTCCTGACGGCCCTGCTGCTGGCGCTGCCGCTGGTGGCAAGAGGGAAGGCCTCCATGCCCCCTGAGGGGGATGCCCCGCCTCGGGGCGGCCCGGCGGCGGGGCGCGACATCACGGTCGAGGTGGTCGGCGAGCTGATTTCCAAACCCTACGTGGAGATCACGCTGAACCTGCTGGCGCGCTTCGGCATCGCGGTGGCGCGGGAGGGCTGGCAGCGCTTCACGATCCCGGCCGGCAGCCGCTACCAGTCGCCCGGCGAGATCCATGTCGAGGCCGACGCCTCCTCGGCCAGCTACTTCGTGGCACTGGGCGCCATCGCGGCCGACGCCGCCCAGCCGCTGCGCATCGAGGGCGTGGGTGCGGCGTCCATCCAGGGCGACATCCGCTTTGTCGAGGCCGCCCAGGCCATGGGCGCCGCGGTCGAAGCCGGCCCGAACTGGCTGCAGGTGGCGCGCGGCGCCTGGCCGCTCAAGGCCATCGACCTCGATTGCAACCACATCCCCGACGCCGCCATGACGCTGGCCGTCATGGCGCTGTACGCCGACGGCCCGAGCCGGCTGCACAACATCGCCAGCTGGCGCGTCAAGGAGACAGACCGCATCGCCGCCATGGCGGCCGAGCTGCGCAAGTTCGGCGCCGAGGTCGAGGAAGGCCAGGACTACCTGCGCATCGTGCCGCCGCCGGTCGCCGAGCCCTGGCCCAGCGCCGCCATCCACACCTACGACGACCACCGCGTCGCCATGTGCTTCTCGCTGGCCGCCTTCCACCGGCTGCGCCCGGGCGCGGCCACGTCGCATGCGCCGGTGCGCATCCTCGACCCCAGGTGCGTGGCCAAGACCTTCCCGGACTACTTCGAGGCGCTGCTGGGGGCATGCCGCACGCCCACCGCCCAGGTGCCGGTGCTGTGCATCGACGGCCCCACGGCCTCGGGCAAGGGCACGGTGGCCGCCGCCGTGGCGCGCGCACTGGGCTACCACTTCCTCGACTCGGGCGCGATGTACCGCATCACGGCCTATGCGGCCCTGCGCGCCGGCCACGCCATCGGGGCCGAGAACGAAGCCGCCATCGCCCGCATGGCGGCCACGCTGCCGGTGCGCTTCGACGACGGCCGCATCTGGCTCGACACCGAGGACGTGACCGACGCGATCCGCACCGAAGCCGCCGGCATGAACGCCTCCAAGGTCTCCGCCCTGCCGGCCGTGCGCGCCGCGCTGGTGGACCTGCAGCTGAGCTTTCGGCGCCTGCCGGGCCTGGTGGCCGACGGCCGCGACATGGGCACCGTGATCTTCCCGGCCGCCCCGCTCAAGGTGTATCTGACGGCCAGCGCCGAGCGCCGCGCGGAGCGCCGGCATAAGCAATTGATTTCCAAAGGGATTTCAACTACAATCGCCGACCTTCGCGCGGACCTTGAGGCGCGCGACGCCCGGGACTCGTCCCGGGCCGTCGCTCCGCTTCGCGCCGCAGCCGATGCCCTGCTTCTGGACAACTCCGATCTCACGGTGCAAGCCTGTGTCGATCGGGTGCTGGCTTGGTGGGATCAACGGCAGGGCTTCTGAGGCAACAGCTCAGGGCCGCACGAAAAACAAGGCCCATCCGGCCAGCCCGCGCAGCAAGCGCATCGGCCGGGTGGTTCACAACCCAACCGTCGCGGGACGCTCCCGCAACTACCGCCACGACAGTCTTAGAAGCCGGCGCAATCCCGCGCAGGCAAACCTGCTCCGTGGTCAAGGAACTACATGTCTGAATCTTTTGCCGATCTGTTCGCCGAGTCGCTGCAAACCACGGAAACCCGTGTTGGCGAGGTCGTGACCGCTGAAGTCGTTCGCATCGAACACAACTTCGTCGTCGTCAACGCCGGCCTCAAGTCCGAAGCCTATGTGCCGCTGGACGAGTTCAAGAGCGACAAGGGCGAAGTCGAAGTGCAGATCGGCGAGTTCGTCTCGGTGGCCATCGTCGCCATCGAAAACGGCTACGGCGACACCATCGTCAGCCGCGACACCGCCAAGCGCCTGGCCTCCTGGATGGCCCTGGAAAAGGCCCTGGAATCCGGCGAGTTCGTGACCGGCACGACCAGCGGCAAGGTCAAGGGCGGCCTGACCGTTCTGGTCAACGGCATCCGCGCCTTCCTGCCCGGCTCGCTGATCGACACGCGCCCGGTCAAGGACCTGACGCCGTACGAAAACAAGACCCTGGAATTCAAGGTCATCAAGCTCGACCGCAAGCGCAACAACGTGGTGCTGTCGCGCCGCGCCGTGGTGGAAGCCTCCATGGGCGAAGAGCGCGCCAAGCTGATGGAAACGCTGAAGGAAGGCGCCATCGTCCAAGGCGTGGTCAAGAACATCACCGAATACGGTGCGTTCGTCGACCTGGGCGGCATCGACGGCCTGCTGCACATCACCGACATGGCTTGGCGTCGCGTGCGCCACCCGAGCGAAGTGGTGCAGGCCGGCCAGGAAATCACCGCCAAGATCCTCAAGTTCGACACCGAGAAGAACCGCGTCTCCCTGGGTCTGAAGCAAATGGGCGACGACCCGTGGATGGGCGTCTCGCGCCGCTACCCGCAAGGCACGCGCCTGTTCGGCAAGGTCACGAACATCGCCGACTACGGCGCGTTCGTCGAGCTGGAACCCGGCATCGAAGGCTTGGTGCACGTCTCCGAAATGGACTGGACCAACAAGAACATCGCCCCCTCCAAGCTGGTCTCGCTGGGTGACGAAGTCGAAGTCATGGTCCTGGAAATCGACGAAGACAAGCGCCGCATCAGCCTGGGCATGAAGCAGTGCAAGGCCAACCCGTGGCAGGAGTTCGCGCAAAACACCAAGCGCGGTGACCGCGTCAAGGGCCCGATCAAGTCGATCACCGACTTCGGCGTGTTCGTCGGCCTGGCCGCCGGCATCGACGGCCTGGTCCACCTGTCCGACCTCTCGTGGAACGAAACCGGCGAAGCCGCGGTTCGCAACTACAAGAAGGGCCAGGAAGTCGACGCCATCGTGTTGGCCGTGGACGTGGACCGCGAGCGCATCTCGCTGGGCATCAAGCAACTCGACGGCGACCCGTTCACGACCTTCGTGACGGTCAACGACAAGGGCCAGACCGTGACCGGCAAGGTCAAGACGGTCGACCCGCGCGGCGCCGAGATCGACCTGGGCGGCGACGTCATCGGTTACCTGCGTGCCTCCGAAATCAGCCGCGACCGCGTGGAAGACGCGCGCAACGTGCTGAAGGAAGGCGACGAAGTCACGGCCGTGGTCGTCAACGTCGACCGCAAGACGCGCAACATCCAGCTGTCCATCAAGGCCAAGGATGCTGCCGACCAGAACGAAGCCATGGCAACGCTCAGCCAGCAGTCCGCGCGTGAAAACGCCGGCACCACCAGCCTGGGCGCCCTGCTGCGCGCCAAGCTGGACAACAACAGCAACAACTGATCGTTGCTTGGAAAGCGCACGGGAACCCGCGTTCCTGTGCGACATTCGTCGGGCCAGCACCTTCGCCGCATCTGTGCGGTGGCAGGACTGGCCCGATTCCGTTGGATGCACCCCTGAACCACCATGACCCGATCCGACCTCGTTGAAGAACTGGCGGCCCGCTTCAGCCAGTTGACCCACCGCGATGCCGAGCACGCGGTCAAGACCATCCTGGACGCCGTCGGCGACGCCCTGGTCAAGGGCCACCGTGTGGAGATCCGCGGCTTCGGCAGCTTTTCGATCAACCGGCGTCCGCCGCGCATGGGGCGCAACCCGCGCAGCGGCGAAGCCGTGGCCATTCCCGAAAAGCGCGTGCCGCATTTCAAGCCTGGCAAGGCGCTGCGCGAGGCCGTGGACAAGGGCCCGGTCGATCCCGACGAAAGGCGTTACGACCGCTGATGCGGTGTGCGCATTCGGGCCCGCGGCCCGACCGTAGAATGCCCCGGATGAGGACATTCGCTTCATGAAGAATCTGGTGTGGCTGCTCAAGTGGATACTGAAAGCAGCCATTTTTTTTACGCTGTTCGCATTCGCGCTGAACAACCAGCACGAGGGCGCGGTGCGCTTTTTCTTCGGCACCGAATGGCGCGCTCCCATGGTTCTCGTGGTGCTGGCCGCGTTCGCGCTGGGCCTGGCGCTCGGCGTGGTCGCCATGGCGCCGCGCTGGTGGAGCCAGCGTCACGCCGCGCGCGGCGTGGTGGTCGAGCCACCTGCCCCCGCGCCCACCGTCCCGCCGTTGCCCGCCGAGGCCGCCACCGACACCAGCCTGGGCAACGTGCCGCGCCATGGACTTTGATCTCGGCTGGATCCTGCTGGGCCTGCCGGTGGCCTTCGTGCTGGGCTGGCTGGCCTCGCGGCTGGACCTGCGCCAGCTGCGCATCGAGAACCGGCGTGCGCCCAAGGCCTACTTCAAGGGCCTGAACTACCTGCTCAACGAGCAGCAGGACCAGGCCATCGACGCCTTCATCGAGGCGGTGCAGAAGGACCCGGACACCACCGAGTTGCACTTCGCGCTCGGCAACCTGTTCCGCCGCCGCGGCGAGTACCAGCGCGCCGTGCGTGTGCACGAACATCTGCTCTCGCGCGCAGACCTCAGCGCTGCCGACCGCCACCGCGCCCAGCACGACCTGGCGCTGGACTTCCTCAAGGCCGGCCTGCTCGACCGCGCCGAGGACGCGCTGCGCAAGCTCGAAGGCACGCGCTACGAAGCCCAGGCCCTGCTCGCGCTGCTGGCCATCTACGAGCGCTCGCGCGACTGGCCGCAGGCCACCGAGATCGCGCAGAAGCTGCAGGACTATGGCGAGGGCAGCTTCAGCGGCCGCATGGCGCACTACCTGTGCGAGCAGGCCGCCGCACGCAACGCAGCCGGCGACTCCGAAGGCGCGGCGCAGCTGCTGGCCCGCGCCATCACCACCGCGCCGCAGGCCCCGCGCCCGCGCATCGACCGGGCCCTCATGCAGCTCAAGGCCGACCGCCCGGCCGAGGCGCTGCACACGCTGCTGGAACTGGCCTCCGTCGCGCCGCAAGCCGTGCCACTGATCGCCAGCGCCCTGGCCCAGACCGGCACCGCCGCCGGCCAGGCGCAGCAGGCGCTGGCCGCGCTGCAGGCCAGCTACGACAGCTTCGCCTCGCTCGACGTGCTGGACGCGATCGTGGCGCTCGAAGGCGCACAGGGCGACCGGCGCGAACAGGCGCGCCAGCGCTACCTGCAGCACCTGGAGCGCGAGCAGTCGCTGGTCGCCACGGCGCGCTGGCTGGCCGGCGAAAAGCTCGAGCACGAACAGTTCCATCCGCAGGTGCAGCGCGCCATCGAGCACGCCACGCGCCCGCTCACGCGCTACCGCTGCGCCGCCTGCGGCTTTGAGGCCAAGCAGCACTTCTGGCAATGCCCGGGCTGCCAGGCCTGGGACAGCTACCCGCCGCGCCGCGTGGAGGAACTATGACGGCCACACCCGCACTGCTGCGCAATCCCCTGCCCACGCGCGAAGCGCTGGCTGAAGCCCGCGTGCTCGTCGTCGGCGACGCCATGCTGGACCGCTACTGGTACGGCGCCGTCGACCGCATCTCGCCCGAGGCGCCCGTGCCCGTGGTGCGCGTCACGCGCGAGGAAGAGCGCATCGGCGCGGCAGCCAACGTGGCCTACAACATCGTCACGCTGGGCGCCCAGGCCTCGCTGCTGACCGTGGTCGGCGAGGACGAGGCCAGCCATAAGCTGGAGGACCTCGTCGCCGCCACCGGCATCGTGCCGCACTTCGGCCGCGACCCGCAGATGCGTACCACGGTCAAGCTGCGCGTGATCGGCCGCCAGCAGCAGCTGCTGCGGCTCGATTTCGAGACCGTGCCCGAGACCGAGACGCTGGCCTCGCAGTCCGCGCTGTTCGACGAACTCATGCCCCTGCACGCTGCCGTGCTCTTCTCCGACTACGGCAAGGGCGGCCTGGCCCATGTGGCGCAGATGATCGAAGCCGCCCGCGCGGCCGGCAAGGCCGTGCTGATCGACCCCAAGGGCAGCGACTACTCGCGCTACCGCGGCGCCACGCTGATCACACCCAACCGGGCCGAACTGCAGCAGGTCGTGGGCAGCTGGCGCAACGAGGACGAGCTGCGCACCAAGGCCCAGCGCCTGCGCAGCGAACTGGCGCTCGAAGGCCTGCTGGTCACGCGCAGCGAGGAAGGCATGACCTTGTACGACGCGCACGGCGAGGCCCATGTGGCAGCCCAGGCGCGCGAGGTCTTCGACGTGACCGGTGCGGGCGACACCGTGATCGCCACCATGGCCGCACTGGTCGCTGCCGGCGCCAGCCTGCGCGACGCCATGCCCATGGCCAACAAGGCCGGCGCGATCGTGGTCGGCAAGTTCGGCACAGCCACCGCCAGCTACGAAGAACTGTTCGAAGGCCATTGAGATGACGAGATACGTGGTCACCGGCGCCGCCGGCTTCATCGGCAGCAATCTGATCAAGGGCCTGAACGCCCGCGGCGAGACCGACATCATCGCGGTCGACGACCTCACGCAGGGCGACAAGTTCCGCAACCTGGTGGACCTCTCGATCGCCGACTACGTGGATGCGGCCGACTTCTACACCCGCTTCGACCAGGGCCGGTACGGTCGCGTCGAGGCTGTGTTCCACGAAGGCGCCTGCAGCGACACCATGGAGAGCAATGGCCAGTACATGATGGCCAACAACTACACGCTCACCGTGAACCTGTGGGAAGCCTGCCAGCGCCAGCGCACGCGGCTGCTGTACGCCTCCTCGGCCGCCACCTACGGCAGCTCTGCCGTGTTCAAGGAAGATCCGGCCAACGAGGCCCCGCTCAACGTCTACGGCTACTCCAAGCTGCTGGTGGACCAGCGCCTGCGCCGCGAGACCGGCGCCGCGTTCGAGCGCGCGCGCCACCAGACCGTGGGCTTTCGCTACTTCAACGTCTACGGCCCGCGCGAGCAGCACAAGGGACGCATGGCCAGCGTGGCCTTCCACCAGTACCACCAGTTCCATGCCGAGAACCAGGTCCGCCTGTTCGGCGAGTACGGCGGCTACGCACCCGGCGAGCAGGAGCGCGACTTCGTCTACATCGACGACGTGGTGGCCGTGAACCTCTGGTTCCTCGACCACCCGGAACGCTCTGGCCTGTTCAACCTGGGCACCGGCCGGGCACAGCCCTTCAACGACGTGGCACTGGCCGTGGTCAACGCGCGCCGCGGCACGGCGCTGACGCTGGAGCAGGCCGTGCAGCAGGAAGCCATCGTCTACACCGCCTTCCCCGATGCGCTGCGCGGCAAGTACCAGTGCCACACCCAGGCCGACCTGACGGCCCTGCGCGCGGCCGGCTGCGAACACGCCTTCGCCGATGTGCGCACGGGCGTCACGGCCTACATGCAGGCCTTGGCGCTGGCCGGCGCCTGAAACCATGCGCGCCCTGCTCGCGCTGCTGGTCCTGGCGACGCCGTCCTGGGCGCTCGAAGTCAACCAGGCCAGTGCCGCCGAACTCGACGGCCTGCGCGGCGTCGGCCCCGGCCTGTCCACGCCGATGCTGGAGGAGCGCGCCAAAGCGCCCTTCCGCGACTGGGCCGACCTCATGGCCCGCATCAGGGGGATCGGGCCGGGCAATGCGGCGCGCTTCTCGGCGCAGGGCCTGCGCGTGAACGGCCAGGCCTACGAGCGGCCGGCCTCCCCCTCCTCCGCAGCCCGCTGACCGAAGCCACCGCCGCCCGGCGTGTGGATCTCGAACACATCGCCGGCCTGCATCTGCGCCTGGCCGATGTGGCCCAGTTGCTCCACGCGCCCGTCGGCACGCAGCACACGGTTCAGTCCCGGCGCGCCGGCCTGCCCGCCGGCCATGCCGAAGGCCGGATGCACGCGCCCGTTCGACAGGATGCCGGCCGTCATCGGCTCCAGGAAGTGCACGCGGCGTACGCCGCCGTCGCCACCGCGCCAGCGGCCCGCGCCGCCCGAGCCGGCGCGGATGGCGTAGCTCTCCAGCCGCACCGGAAAGCGGTGCTCCAGCACCTCCGGGTCGGTCAGCCGCGAGTTGGTCATGTGGGTCTGCACGACGCTGGTGCCGTCGAAGTCCTGGCCCGCGCCCGAGCCGCCTGCGATGGTCTCGTAGTACTGGTGCTGCGCGTTGCCGAAGGTGAAGTTGTTCATCGTGCACTGGCCGGCCGCCATCACGCCCAGCGCGCCGAACAGCGCGTTGGTGATGCAGGTCGAGGTCTCCACATTGCCCGCCACCACCGAGGCCGGTGGGTTGGGGTTCAGCATCGAGCCCGGCGGGATGAGGACCTGGAGCGGCTTCAGGCAACCGGCGTTGAGCGGGATGTCGTCGTCCACCAGCGTGCGGAACACGTACAGCACGGCCGCCGTGCAAACCGCCGTGGGCGCGTTGAAGTTGTTGGCCTGCTGCGGCGAGGTGCCCGTGAAGTCGACGACTGCGCTGCGCGCCGCGGCGTCCACGCGCACCGCGACCTGGATCTGCGCGCCGTTGTCCAGCGGCAGCGTGAAGGCGCCATCCTTCAGCCGCGTGATGACGCGGCGCACCGACTCCTCGGCGTTGTCCTGCACATGGCCCATGTAGGCCCGCACCACGTCCAGGCCGTACTGCGCCACCATGCGGCGCAGTTCCTGCACGCCCTTCTCGTTGGCGGCGATCTGGGCTTTCAGGTCGGCGAGATTCTGCTGCGGGTTCCTGGCCGGAAACTCTCCCGTGCCGAGCAGCGCCAGCAGTTCAGCCTCGCGCAATCGCCCGCGCTCGACCAATTTGAAGTTGACGATGCGCACGCCCTCCTCTTCGATGCCCGTGGAGAACGGCGGCATCGAGCCCGGCGTGCTGCCACCGATGTCGGCATGGTGGCCACGCGAGCCCACATAGAACAGCGGCTGCGCATCGCTCTCGTGCAGGTAGACCGGCGTGATCACGGTCACGTCGGGCAGGTGGGTGCCGCCGTGGTAGGGGTCGTTCAGCGCGAACACGTCGCCCGGCCGCATGCTGGCATGGTTGGCACGGATCACGGCCTGGATGCTCTCGCCCATGGAGCCCAGGTGCACCGGCATGTGCGGCGCATTGGCCACCAGCTGGCCGGCGCTGTCGAACAGCGCGCAGCTGAAGTCCAGCCGCTCCTTGATGTTGACCGAGTAGGCGGTGTTCTGCAGCTGCAGGCCCATCTGCTCGGCGATGTTCATGAACAGGTTGTTGAAGACCTCCAGCAGCACCGGGTCCACCGTGGTGCCGGCCGCATGGGCCACGGCACGTGGCAGGCGGCGCTCCAGCACCAGGTGGTCGCGCGCGGTCAGGCGGGCCTCCCAGCCGGGCTCCAGCACAGTGGTCGCGTTGCGCTCGGCAACGATGGCCGGGCCGGCGATGCGGTCGCCGGGCCGCAGGTCTTCGCGCACCACCAGCGCGGCCTGGTGCCACGCACCTTCGCAGTACATGGTCACGGTCTCGCGCACCGGCGCAGGCCGTGGCGCGCCCAGTGGCAGCAGCGGCTCGGCAGGTGCATCGCCGGCCAGTTGGGCCTCGACCGACACGGCCTCGACCACCAGCGCCCTGCCGGCCATCAGGAAGGAGAAGCGCTGGCGGTAGGCCGCCTCGAACGCGGCCTGCATCTGCTCCAGGCCGCCAAAGGGTACGACCAGCGCCGCATCGCTGCCCTGGTAGCGCAGGTGCACGCGCCGGTCCACCAGCGTCGCGCCCTCGCCCATGGCCTGGCGCGCGAGCTCGGTGCCGGCGGCCTCGGCCAGGCGTTCCAGCGCGGCCGCGATGGCGGGCAGCTGCTCGGGCTGCAGCGGCAGCTCCAGCGCCTGCTCGCGGATCACGGACTGGTCGGCCAGTCCCATGCCGTAGGCACTCAGCACGCCGGCCAGCGGGTGCACGAAGACCCGGTCCATGCCCAGCGCATCGGCCACCAGGCAGGCGTGCTGGCCCCCGGCGCCGCCGAAGCACTGCAGTGTGTAGCGCGTGACGTCGTAGCCGCGCGCCACCGAGATCTTCTTGACCGCGTTGGCCATCTGCTGCACGGCGATCGCGATGCAGCCCTCGGCCACCTGCTCTGCGCTGCGCCCGGCCTGCGCCGCGAGTTCGGCGAAGTGGTGGCGCACCACGGCCAGGTCCAGCGGCGCGTCGCCGCCCGGCCCGAACACCTGCGGAAACCAGGCCGGCTGCAGCTTGCCCAGCAGCACATTGGCATCGGTCACCGCCAGCGGCCCGCCGCGGCCGTAGCTGGCTGGCCCCGGGTTGGCGCCCGCGCTCTGCGGCCCCACGCGAAAGCGCTGGCCGTCGAACTGCAGGATGGAGCCGCCGCCAGCCGCAACCGTGTGGATGGCCAGCATCGGCGCGCGCATGCGCACACCGGCCACCTGGGTCTCGAACTCGCGTTCGAAGCTGCCCGCGTAGTGCGACACGTCGGTCGAGGTGCCCCCCATGTCGAAGCCGATCACGCGGTCATGGCCACCCAATTGCGCGGTCCGTGCCATGCCCACGATGCCGCCAGCCGGGCCGGAGAGGATCGCGTCCTTGCCCTGGAAGGCATGGGCGTCGGCCAACCCGCCCGAGGACTGCATGAACAGCAGGCGCACGCCCGGCATCTGCTGCGCGACCTGGTCCACGTAGCGGCGCAGGATGGGCGAGAGGTAGGCGTCGACCACGGTGGTGTCGCCGCGGCTCACGAGCTTCATGAGCGGGCTGGTTCGGTGCGAGGCACTGACCTGCGTGAAGCCGATCTCGCCCGCGATGCGCGCAGCCGCCTGCTCGTGCGCCGTGAAGCGCCAGCCGTGCAGGAAGACGATGGCCACGCTGCGCAGGCCGCTGTCGAAGGCCTGCTGCAGTTGAGCCCGGAGCGCATCCTCGTCGAGCGGCTGCAGCACCGTGCCATCGGCAGCCACGCGCTCGTCGGCCTCGACCACGGCGCTGTAGAGCAGCTCGGGCAAGACGATGCGGCGGTCGAACAGCCGCGGCCGGTTTTGGTAGGCGATGCGCAAGGCGTCGCGGAAGCCCTGCGTGGTGACCAGCAGCGTGGGCGCGCCCTTGCGCTCGAGCAGCGCGTTGGTCGCCACGGTGGTGCCCATCTTCACGCAGTCCACGCGCTCGGCCGTGATCGGCTCGCCCGGCGCCAGGCCCAGCAGCGCGCGCACGCCGGCGACGGCCGCATCGTCGTAGCGCTCCGGGTTTTCGGACAGCAGCTTGTGCGTGACCAGGCTGCCATCCGGCCTCTTGCCCACGATGTCGGTGAAGGTGCCGCCGCGGTCGATCCAGAACTGCCAGCGGGATGGGGTCGAAATGGGTGTGGACATGGATGCTCCTGCACGCATGCTACGTGCCGCCGCCCGGGGACAAACACGGTGAAGGTGGCCCGGGAATTGCATTTATCCTGCGCACCTCGTTTTCACCCTCCACCCTCTTTGCCCCGAAGGGACCGTATGAACTACCGCATCGGATTGCTTGCAGCCGCCCTGGCCTTCAGCGCGCAGGCCATGGCGCAGACCAAGTGGGACCTGCCCAGCGCCTACCCGGCGACCAACCTGCACACCGAGAACCTGACCCAGTTCGCCGCCGACGTCGACAAGGCCACTGCGGGCAAGCTCAAGATCGTGGTGCATGCCAACGCCTCGCTGTTCAAGGCGCCCGAGATCAAGCGCGCCGTGCAGGGCGGTCAGGCCCAGGCCGGCGAGATCCTGATGGTCAACTTCGAGAACGACAACCCGCTGTTCGGCCTGGACGGCGTGCCCTTCCTGGCCACGGGCTACGGCGACGCCATGAAGCTCTACAAGGCGCAAAAGCCCGCGCTCGACAAGCTGCTGGCCAGCCAGAACCTGAAGCTGCTCTACGCCGTGGCCTGGCCGCCGCAGGGCATCTTCGCCAACAAGCAGATCAACTCGGGCGCCGACATGAAGGGCCTCAAGTGGCGCGCCTACAGCCCGGCCACGGCCAAGATCGCCGACCTCGTGGGTGCCCAGCCCGTCACTGTGCAGCAGGCCGAGCTGGCGCAGGCCATGGCCACGGGCGTGATCGACTCCTACATGTCCTCGGGCTCGACGGGCTACGACTCCAAGACCTACGAGCACATCAAGAACTTCTACGACACCCAGGCCTGGCTGCCCAAGAACGCCGTCATCGTCAACGCCAAGGCCTTCGACGCGCTCGACAAGCCCACGCAGGACGCGCTCATGCAGGCCGCGGCCGCGGCCGAAACTCGTGGCTGGAAGAGCAGCGAGGAAAAGACCGCCTGGTACCTGCAGCAGCTGGCCGGCAAGGGCATGAACATCGTCAAGCCCACGCCGCAGCTCATGGCCGACATGAAGAAGGTCGGCGACGTGATGCTGGCCGACTGGCTCAAGAAGGCCGGGCCGGACGGCCAGGCCGTGGTCGACGCGTACAAGAAGTAAGTGCGCCGCCTGCTCGACGGCCTGTTCGAATGGACCGGGCGCATCGCCGCCCTGTTCGTGCTGGCCATCTTCGTGCTGATGATCTATGCCTCCGTGGGCCGCATGCTGGACCTGCGCGTGGGCTGGGTCAACGATGTGGTCGCCTGGTTCTGCGCGGCCGCGG
The DNA here is from genome assembly GCF_001422365.1 of Pseudorhodoferax sp. Leaf265. GTDB lineage: Bacteria > Pseudomonadota > Gammaproteobacteria > Burkholderiales > Burkholderiaceae_C > Pseudorhodoferax. Next base: position 787,277 of record NZ_LMMT01000001.1, read on the forward strand.
CCTTCCTGGCCATGGGCCATGCCTTCAAGCACGGCGACTTCGTGCGCGTGACGCTGGTGCTGGACAAGGTCAACGCCGGCGTGCGGCGAGGGCTGGAGATCGTTTCGCTGGCGATTGCCGCGGTCTCGGTGTCCTACCTCACCTGGTGGGCCACGCGCTTCACCTACGAAAGCTTTACGTTCCACGACATGGCCGGCGGCATGGTCGTGATCCCGATCTGGGTGCCGCAGATGGCTTTCGTCGTCGGCGCCATCGTGCTGCTGCTGGCCGTTCTCGACGAGCTCTGGCTGGTGCTGCGCGGCGAGAAGCCCACCTACGTGCGCCTGGTCGAAGAGCGCCACGCACGCGGCGACTATTCCGAGGATATCTAGCGTGTCTCTGATCGCGGTCGGAGGCCTGCTCCTCCTCGTCATGCTGCTGCTGCTCTCGGGCGGCGTCTGGATCGCGATGGCGCTGGCCATCGCAGGCTGGGTCGGCCAGGCCTTCTTCACGAGCACGCTGCCGGGCAAGAACCTGTTCTCGGCCTTCTGGGAATCCAACGTCTCCTGGGAGCTCGCGGCGCTGCCACTGTTCATCTGGATGGGCGAGATCCTGTTCCGCACCCGGCTGTCCGAGCAGATGTTCTCCGGCCTGGCACCCTGGCTCAACCGCATCCCGGGCCGGCTCATGCACACCACCATCCTGGGCTGCGGCATCTTCGGCTCGGTCTCGGGTTCCTCGGCCGCCACCTGCGCGACGATCAGCAAGGTGGCCCTGCCCGAGTTGCAGCGCCGCGGCTACGACGAGAAGCTGGCCCTGGGCGCGCTGGCCTGCGGCGGCACGCTGGGCATCCTGATCCCGCCGTCCATCACCATGGTGGTCTACGCGGTGGCGGCGGACGCGTCCATCATCCGCATCTTCCTGGCCGGCTTCCTGCCCGGCTTCCTGCTGATGCTGCTGTTCTCGCTCTACATCGGCTGGTGGAGCCTGCGCCACCCCGACAAGGTGCCGCCGGGCGAGCCGCCCATGTCGTTCACAGAAAAGCTGCGCCGCTCCGGCAGCCTGATCCCCTGCGGCCTGTTGATCGTGCTGATCGTCTGGGTGCTGGTGGCCGGCTGGGCCACGGCCACGGAGTGCGCGGCCTGGGGCGTGCTGGGCTCCCTGCTGATCGCCGCGGCCAGCCGCTCGCTGACCTGGCAGAACTTCTGGGAAGGCCTGATGGGCACCACGCGCACGAGTTGCATGATCATGTTCATCCTGGCCGGCGCGGCCTTTCTGACCAAGACCATGGCCTTCACCGGCATTCCGCGCGAGCTGGCCGAATGGGTGGACAGCATGCAGCTGTCGCCCTACACGCTGATCTTCGTGCTGACCTTCGTCTACCTCGTCCTGGGCACGGCGCTGGACGGCATCTCCATGATCGTGCTGACGAGCGCCGTGGTGCTGCCCATGATCCAGAAGGCCGGTTTCGACCTGGTGTGGTTCGGCATCTTCGTCGTGCTGCTCGTGGAGATCGCCGAGGTCACGCCGCCCGTGGGCTTCAACCTGTTCGTGCTGCAGAACATGACGGGCAAGGACAGCAACACCATCGCACTGGCGGCTGTGCCGTTCTTCGTCTGCATGGTCGTCTGCATCGTGCTGATCACCGTCTTCCCCCAGATCGTGACCGGCCTGCCCGATCTGCTGATGGGCGTGGCGCGCTGATGCTGGCCCCGCTGGCCGTCGGGGTGGGCGCTGCCATCGGCGCGCTGCTGCGCTGGCGGCTGTCGGTGTGGCTCAACACCGGCGGGCCCATGCCGCTCGGAACGCTGGCCGCCAACCTGATCGGCGGCTACTTCGTCGGTGTCTGCGTGGCCGTGTTCCAGTCCCTGCCGCAGATCGACCCGGTCTGGCGGCTCGCGCTCGTCACCGGGCTGCTGGGCGGGCTCACGACCTTCTCGAGCTTCTCGGCCGAGGTGGTGCTGATGCTGCAGGCCCAGCGCTACGGCCTGGCGCTGGCCACGGCCGCCACCCATCTGCTGGGTTCGCTGGTGCTGACCTTCGCCGGGCTCAGGACCGTGGCGCTGGTGCTGGGGCGCTGAAGGCCGGACCGCTCAACGCCGCCAGCCGTCGTGGTGCCGGTGGCCGTGCTTGTGCCCATGCCGGTGCCCATGGAAGTGCGGCGGCGGGCCGTAGTAGATGGGCTGCGGCTGATAGTAGACCCGCGGTGGCGGCACGTAGTACACGGGCGGGGCATGGTAGTAGCGTGGCGCCGGCGCCACATAGACGGGCGGCGCCACATAGACCGGCGCATTGCCCACGATCACCTGGGCCCCGGGCGCCCCCACGCCGACCGACCAGACCACGTCGCGCGCCTGCGCGCCCGTTGCCAGCGCCAGGCTGGCCATGCCAATGGCCGCAGCGGCGATCCAGCGGCCTGCTTGCTTCGATGCCATGTGCGTACTCCTTATGCGTCGCCGCAGACTGCGGCCATGAGGCTATTGACGCACGAAGATGCAAATGGATGACGCAGCGCAGGTTAAACAGGTTACAGCGGGTAACGGATGCTGCGCGGGGGCCGCACGAGGCCTCATCCTGGGCGATCTGCACTCCCCTCCTAGAATCGGCCGCATGAATTCCCCTGCGGCCGAGCCGACCGACCACAAACAAAGCAACTTCCTGCGCCAGATCATCGAGAACGACCTGGCCCAGGGCACCTACGCCAGCCGCCACTGGGGCGGCAGCCCCGGCGATGCCGTCCACCATGCCCAGGGGCCGTTCGACCCCGCCCGCGTGCGCCTGCGCTTTCCGCCCGAGCCCAACGGCTATCTGCACGTGGGCCACGCCAAAAGCATCTGCCTGAACTTCGGCCTGGCGCGCGACTACGGCGGCGTCTGCCACCTGCGCTTCGACGACACCAATCCCGAGAAGGAAGACCAGGAGTACGTCGCCAGCATCGTCGACAGCGTGCGCTGGCTGGGCTTCAACTGGGAAGCCGCCGGTACCACGCACCTCTACCAGGCCAGCGACTACTTCGACTTCATGTACCGCGCTGCCGAGTACCTGGTCGAGGCCGGCCACGCCTACGTGGACGAACAAAGCCCCGAGGAGATGCGCGCCAACCGCGGCGACTTCGGCAAGCCCGGCGTGGACAGCCCCTTCCGCACGCGCACGCCGGCCGAGAACCTGGCCCGCTTGCGCGAAATGCGCGACGGCCAACTGGCCGATGGCGCCGCCGTGCTCCGCGCCAAGATCGACATGGCCAGCCCCAACATCAACATGCGCGACCCGGCGATCTACCGCATCCGCCGCGCCACGCACCACAACACGGGCGACCGCTGGTGCATCTACCCGATGTACACCTACGCGCACCCGATCGAGGACGCGCTGGAGCAGATCACCCACAGCATCTGCACGCTGGAGTTCGAAGACCAGCGCCCGTTCTACGACTGGCTGCTCGAGCGCCTGGCCGAAGGCGGCCTGCTATCGGCCCCGCCGCCGCGGCAGTACGAGTTCGCGCGGCTGAACCTCACCTACGTGATCACCAGCAAGCGCAAGCTGGCGCAACTGGTCAACGAGCAGCGCGTGAGCGGCTGGGACGACCCGCGCATGCCCACCATCGTGGGCCTGCGCCGGCGCGGCTACACGGCCGAGGCCATCCAGCTGTTCGCCGAGCGCATCGGCGTGACCAAGAGCGACAGCTGGATCGACTACAGCACGCTGGAAGGCGCGCTGCGCGACACGCTGGACGCCACGGCCAAACGCGCCATGGCCGTGCTGGACCCGGTCAAGCTGGTCATCACGAACTGGGACGCGCTGCATGGCGCCGGCACGCTGGACGCCTGCAGCGCGCCGCTCAACCCGCACGACCCGGAACAGGGCCGGCGCCACTTCCAGTTCGGCAAGGAACTGTGGATCGAGCGCAGCGACTACGAGGAAACGCCGCCCAAGGGCTTCCACCGCCTGTACCCGCCGCAGACCGCGGCCGACGGCAGCACCAAGCCCGGCAACCGCGTGCGCCTGAAGTACGGTCACGTGGTGCAGTGCACAGGCGCCGTGCGCGATGCCGAAGGCCGCATCACCGAGGTGCATGCCGAACTCGTGCCCGACACCAAGAGCGGCACGCCGGGCGCCGACGCCGTCAAGGTCAAGGGCGTGATCACCTGGGTCGGCGTGCACGACGCCGTGCCGGCCGAGGTGCGGCTGTACGAGCGTTTGTTCAACGACGCCCACCCCGACGCGGGCGGCAAGAACTTCCTGGACAGCCTGAACCCGGACAGCCTGCGCACCGTGCAGGCCTACCTGGAGCCCTCGCTGGCCAGCGCCGGCGTGGACGACCGCTTCCAGTTCGAGCGCCATGGCTACTTCGTGGCCGACCGGCGCGACCACCATCCCGACCGGCCGGTGTTCAACCGCACCACGGGTCTGCGGGACAGCTGGGGCAAGTAAATCCTAGGCCCTCCCGGGCCGTCTGGCTCTACGCCATCCGGCGCATCCACGGGCCGAGATTCCGGTGCCATACTCGTAAGAGGAAAAGGAAAGTCCTCTTAAGAGCCCATGAAGAACCCGTCGTCCCTGCGCCACGCCGCTGCAATCGTCCTGGTGCTCTGTGCCGCCGCGGCACAGGCGCACGATGCCTGGATCGATTCCCCCCCCGGCGGCTTCGCGGTGGTGTTCGGCCACGACGGCAAGCAGGAGACGGCGCTGGCCAGCAAGGTGCTCGAGGCGCAGGCGGTCGGCGCCGCCGGCCAAGCCTTGCCGCTGCGGCTGGACGGCCTGAAGGTGGCCGTGGACGGCCAACCCTCGTTGCTCCTGCCGCACGACGACAACGGCTTCTGGTCGCGCACGCCCGACGGCAGCAAGAGCGGGCCGAAGAACGCGGTGCCCGGCGCCATCGCCACCGCGCATGCACTCAAGTACGGCAAGACCATCCTGGCCTGGGACACCCAGGCCAGCCGGCCCCAGGGCCTGCCGGTCGAGATCGTGCCGCTGGCTGCGCAGGCGCCTGCCGCGGGCAGTCGGTTGCCGGTGCAGGTGCTCTGGGACGGCCAGCCGCTGGCCGGCGCCGTGCTGTCCTGGCACGCAGGCGGCCAGGAGAAAGACACCCGGGCCGATGCCCAGGGCCGCGCCAGCCTGCCGGTGGCCAAGGGCCGGCAGATGGTCAGCGTGAGCGCACGCCGGCCGCTCGCCAACGACGCGCGGGCCGACACGCTGTCGGTCTCCAGCGCACTCGTGTTCGAGGCCCGCTGACCCATGCGGCCCGCACGCACCTGCTGGTTCGCCCTGCTGCTGGCCTGGGCCGGCACGGGCGCGGCCTGGGCGCATGCTCTGCGGCACGAGATCCACATGGGCGAGGCCGTGGTCGTGGTGCTGCGCTACACCGACGGCGAGCCCTTCGCGTTCGAGCGCTACGAACTGTTCCGTGGCGCGGGCACCGCTCCTGTACAGGCCGGCCTCACCGATGGTGCAGGCCGCCTGGTGCTGCTGCCCGGCACCGGCAGCGCGGACCAGGGCTGGCGGCTCCGTGCCTACGCGGCAGACGGCCACGGCATCGAGACCGCGCTGGACGTCGCTGCGCACGACGGCGTGGCGCCGGCCGCGCCCACGCAGGCCGCAGCCACACCGGGCTGGGAGCGCATGGCGCTGGGCGTGTGCCTGATCCTGGGCCTCGGCGCGCTGGCCCGGCGCCTGCTGCGCCCAAGGCCGCGCTGATGCACATCCCCGACGGCTTCCTCTCGCCCCAGACCTACCTGCCGGCCTACGCCGCGGCGGCCGTGGCCTGGTGGGCCACCGGCCGCGGCCTGCGCGCGCGCCTGGACGACACCCTGGTGCCACGGCTGGCCGCGCTCACGGCGCTGGTCTACGCCATCGGCCTGGTCATGCTGCCGCTGCCCGGCGGCACCTCGGTGCACGCGGTCGGCGTGGCGTTGCTGGCGCTGTGCTTCGACGCGCGGCTGGCCTTCCTCGGCTACAGCCTGGTGCTGCTGCTGCAGTCGCTGCTGTTCGGCGCCGGCGGCATCACGGCGCTGCCGGTCAACGCGCTGGCCATCGGCGGGGCCGGGGCGCTGGTCACACTGGCCGTGTTCCGCGCGCTGCGCGGCTGGAACGAGACTGCCGCCGTGCTGCTGGCCACCTGGTGCGCAGTCATGGCCTCGGCCGCGCTGGTCGGCCTGGTGCTGGGCCTGCAACCCTGGCTGGCACACCGCGCCGACGGCACGCCGCTGTACTTCCCGTTCGGCCTGCCCGTGGTGCTGCCCGCCGTGCTGGCGCCGCATGCGCTGCTGGGCGTGGGCGAAGCCGTGCTGACGCTGCTGGTCTGGCGCATCGTGCGCATGCGGCGCTGGGAATGGTCTGCATGACGCCCACGCGCTGGCTGCTGGCCTACCTGGCCGCCGTCGTCGGCACGAGCCTGGTGCACGACTGGCGCGCGTTGGCGGCCGGCCTGCTGCTGGTGCTGGCGCTGGCTGGCCCGCCGCGCTGGCGGCTGTTGCGCCGCAGCCTGCTGGCCGTGCTGGCCTTCAACCTGGCCGTCAGCGCCGGCCTGGTCGCGCAATGGGCCTGGCAGGACCGGCCGCTGGCCGAGCCGCTCGCGCGCATGAACCTGCGCGTGCTGCTGCTGGTGCTGTTGGGCTTCTGGTTCGTCGCGCGCGTGAACCTGCTGCAGGCCCTGGCCTGCGCGCCCACGCTGCAGTTCCTGGCGACGCTGGCCGCGGGCCAGGCCCAGGTGCTGGCCCGGCTGGTGCGCGAGCACGGGCTGGCGTTCCGCAGCCGCACGGCCGGTGCCGGCGGCCTGCGCGCGCGCAGCCGGCACGGCGCCAGCGTGGCCGGCCACCTGCTCGACAAGGCCGTGGCCAACGCCCAGCTCTCGGCCATGGCCCTGCGCGCACGCGGCGGACTCGATGATTGAACTGGAGCGCGCGGCCTTCGGCTGGGCCGAGGCGGCGCCGGTCTGGTCCGAGGTCTCGCTGCGCGTGCAGCCGGGCGAGAAGCTGGTGCTGTTGGGCGCCAACGGCGGCGGCAAGTCCACGCTGCTGCAGTTGCTCGACGCGCTGGTGTTCCCCACGGCCGGCCAGTACCGCTACGACGGCGAGGCCGTGACGCCGGCGCGTGCGCGCCGCACGGACTGGGCGCGGCGCTTCAGGCGCGAGGTCGGCCTGCTGTTCCAGCACCCCGAGGCCATGCTGTTCAACCCCACGGTGCGCGACGAGATCGGCTACGGGCCGCGCCGGCTGGGCCTGCCCGACGCCGAGCGGCGCATCGGCGACTGGGCCGCGCGGCTGCGCATCGCCCACCTGCTGGACAAGCCGCCCTTCCTGCTCTCGGGCGGCGAGAAGCAGCGCCTGGCCCTGGCCTGCGTGCTGGTGATGGAGCCGCGGCTGCTGCTGCTCGACGAGCCGCTGGCGCACCTGGACCCGCGCACCGCCGGCTTTCTGCTGGACTGGCTGGCGCAAAGCCCGGCCACGGTGATCACCAGCACGCACCAGTTGGCCAGCGCGCCGCGCCTGGGCGCACGTGCGCTGGTGCTGGCCGGCGGTGGCCTGGCCCACGACGGGCCGCTGTCCGCGGCGCTGGCGGACACCGCACTGCTCACCCGCGCCGAACTGGCCTGAACGCAGCGCGCCGCTGTCATCGGCGTTTCACACGGCTTCGCACAATGGCAGGTTCCGCGCGCTCCGGCGCAGGACACCCCGCCGCCATGCCATCCCGCCCATTCCTGCAGCTGCCCGCGCGCCTGCGCCGGTACGTGGTCGGCCTGCTGCTGGTGGCCCTGCCGCTGTACGGGCTCGGCGGCGCGCTGCTGCGCATGCTGGGGCCGGACCACCGGCACGCGGCGGTGGCCGAGGCGCCCTCCTGGTCCGACCTGGTCGGACGCCAGCTGCAGGCCCTGGTGGGGCCGGAGACCTCCCGCCTGATCGATCACCTGCGCCTGCAGGCCCGGCTGCGGCCCGCCGCATCGGGCCATGCCCATGGCACGGGTGCGCACCCGCACCACCATGGCGGCTTCGCGCGCCACCACCACGCGCCGCACGACGCCACGGTCGTCGCCACCGATGGCCATGGCGGCGCCGATGCCGCCACGGCCGGCAGCACGTTGCTGCCGCTGGCGCTGCCCACCGCACTGGCCATTCCCTCTGCACCGGCCTCGCCACTGCGCTGGCCGGACCACGGGGCATCACCCTGGCACAGCCACGTGCCCGCCCTGCCCGAGCGCCCGCCACGCGCCTGATCCTGCGGCCCGCCTGCGCGCGGGCCCCGATGGCGCACGCCTGCCGAGGCAGCGCGCGCCATCGCCTTGCCAGCGGCCCCGCGCCGCCGCAGTCCGCTGCGGCGCGCCGGGCCCCCACAAGCCAGCACCGTCCGGTGGACGTGCGCGTTCGCCGGCCGGGGCAAGGAGGACCCACACCATGACGGCATCGACCGATCACGACCTCGCCGAGGCCGGGCGCCGGCTCGGCCACGACATCCACACCAGCACGCGCTGGCCACGACTGACGGGCTGGCCCGACGCCGTCCGCGAAGGCTTCGACGCCGCGGCCCACGCGCGGCTGCCGCGCGCCACGCCCGACCGCTTCGCGCGCAAGTGGCTGCAGCTGCGCCTTTCCGCGCTGCGGCGCGGCCGCGTCGTCGACGAGGAGGTCACGCCCGCGCTGCTGTGTGCGCTGGACGTCACGCACTGCCCGGTCACACGCGAGCCGCTGACCCACGGCGAACACCGCGACACCGACTGGTCCATCGACCGGCTCAACAACGACGCCGCCTACGCCGCCAGCAACCTGGCCGTCATGAGCGTGCGCGCCAACCGCGCCAAGGGCGCGCGCAGCTTCGACGAGGTGCTGCTGCTGGCCGGGCTGCCGCAGGCCACGGCCGGCCTGGCGCCACGCGAGTGGCTGCGCCTGGCCGCACTGATGCTGGGCCCGGCCTTCGCCACGCGCCACGCGGCCGCGCCCGCGCTGCCACTCTGCGCACCGCTGCCCTGCCGCTCGACCCGGCTCGCGCTGCAGCAGATCCAGCGTCTGCTGACGCTGCAGACGCAACGGCCGGACGGCAAGAACCGGCTGGTGCGCGACTTCCGCCCGGCCTGCCGGACCGAGCGCGCCATGCTGCGCCTGCGCACGCTGGCCGATGCCGTGCACGAGGGCTTGAAGCGCCTGCCGGCCGATGCCCAATGCTGGGACGTCTGGCTGCAGCCCGGCCTGATGCCGGCCCTGCAGGCCTGGCGCGACACGCTGGACGCACCAGGCTGGGCCTGCGCCGCGCAGATCGCCGGGCAACTGGCCGGCGCGCGGCGCGAAACGGCGCAGCGGCTGCAGGCCTGGCGGCTGCCGAGCCGGGGCTACCACGCCATGGCAGCGCCCGAGCGTCAACAGCGTGTCACGGACGCGCCCTAGAGTCCGCCGGTTCTTTTGTTGCTGACGACCATGCCCTCGATTGCCCGCGCCCTGTTCTGCCTGCTGACCGCGTTCGCCGCGCTGCCCGCCTTCGCCCACTCGACCGAGCACATGGGCGGCGGCTTCGTCGCTGGCTTCATGCACCCGCTGCTGGGGCCGGACCATGTGGTCGCGATGGTGGCCGTGGGCCTGTGGGGCGCGTTCCTGGGCGCGCCGGCGCTGTGGGTGCTGCCCGTGGTGTTCCCGCTGGTGATGGCCATGGGCGGCGTGCTGGGCGTGCTGGGCATCCCGCTGCCCGGCGTGGAGGTGGGCATCGCGCTGTCGGCCGTGCTGCTGGGCGGCATGGTCGCCTTCGCGGTGCGCCCGCCGCTGTGGGTGGCCGGCCTGCTGGTCGCCGTGTTCGCGGTGTTCCACGGCCATGCACATGGCACCGAACTGCCGCACGAGAGCAGCCCGCTGGTCTACAGCCTGGGCTTCGTCGTCGCCACCGGCATGCTGCACCTGGCCGGCATCGGCTTCGGCGCGCTCGTGCAGTCGCCGGCCGGCCGCGTCGCCGTGCGCGCCGCGGGCGGCGCGATCTCGGTGGTCGGCCTGTTCTTCCTGCAAGGCGCCATGTGAGCTGGCGCCGTGTTGCGCGGCCTGCCTTCGTGGCGGCCGCGGCCGGCTCGGCCAGCGCCGCCTGGGCGCATGGCGAGATCAAGGGCGTGGGCGCGTTCTACAGCGGCGTGCTGCACCCCTTCATCAGTCCGGCCCACCTGATCGCGCTGGTCGCGCTGGGCCTGCTGTTCGGCCAGCGCGGCGTGCTGGCCAGCCGCCAGGCCATGGGCGCGCTGGTGGCCGCGTTGGCAGGGGGCCTGTGGCTGAGCCTGCGGTTGCAACTGCCCGAGCCCGACCCGCTGCTGCTGGCCCTGGGCATCCTGCTGGGCCTGAGCGTGGTGCTGGCCCGCTCCTGGCCCCTCTGGGCTCTGGTGCCGCTGTCGGCCCTGGTCGGCTTGGCCGTGGGCCTGGGCTCCGCGCCCGATGGCATGGCGCCTGGGCAACGCACCGCGGCGCTGGTCGGCACCTTCGTCGGCGCCACGCTCTGCACGGCCTGCCTGGCCGGGGCCGTGCACCCGCTGCACAAGCCCTGGGCGCGGGTCGGCGTGCGCGTGCTGGCGTCCTGGCTCAGCGCCAGTGCGCTGCTAGTGCTGACGCTGGCGTTCGCCCGCCCGGCCTGACGCATTCCCCGGCCGCTGTCACAAGGCCGTCGAACACCTGCGTTACAAACGGGTGTAGGAAAATTTTCAAATTCTTCTCACACCACGCCATGCGCTCCATTGCTTCCCGCCGACGCCGCGCCCCGGCTGTCTACGCCCTCCTCGCCGCACTGTCGCAGCACGCCGCCGCCCAGTCGCCCGCGCCCGACGCGGCGCCCCAGTTGCGCGCCGTGGACGTCAAGGGCGAGACGCTGCGGGCCGCCGCGGCTTCGTACTCCACGACGACGCTGGAGGCCGAGGAGATCCAGCAGCAGCACGTGAGCCAGACGCAGGACCTGTTCCGCCACGTGCCCGGCATGCACGTGCAGAACTACCAGCTCTCGGGCGTGGCCGACACCATCGTGCTGCGCGGCTTCGGCGGCGGTGGCCATGGCGGCGACCTGGGCGTGGTGCTGGACGGCATTCCACTCAACGAAGCCATGTCGCACGCCGATGGCTACGTGGACTTCAACGTCATCGTGCCGCTGGAGATCGAGCGGCTGCGCGTGTTCCGCGGCCCGGTGTCCGCGCTGTACGGCAACTTCAACCGTGCCGGCCTGGTGGCCGTGGAGACGCGCAAACGCGGTGCCTACAAGGACCTGGACTTGAGCGTCGGCTCGCATGGCAGCGTGGACGTGCAGGCCGCGCTGGGCCGACGCATCCGCGACGGCGAGTACCTCAACCTGGCCGCCCAGCACCACCGCACGGACGGCTTTCGCGCGCAGTCGCAATCGGAGCGCACCACCCTCGCGGGCCGCTGGACCAAGGCCGTCACGCCGGACCTGGAGATCGCGCTGTCGGCCCGGCTGCACCAGGCCGACGGCGACAACCCCGGCTACGTGACCGCGGCGCAGTTCGCGGGCGACCCCTATGGCAAGGACCCGCGCGCCATGAACGATGGCGCCAAGAAGCACTTCGGCACCGTGCGCGCCGATGTCAACTACCAGATCGCGCCCGACCTCAAGCTGCTGAGCTTCGCCTACGCGACGCGCCAGGACTTCACGCGCTGGTTCAGCCGCCCGGCCAACGCCACCACCTGGCGCCAGCGCGAGGAGAACTACGACCGCGACGTGTTCGGTGCCGGCACCAGCCTGAACGGCCGCGCGCAGACAGCCTGGTCGCCGCTGAACTGGGTGCTGGGCGTGGAGACCTTCCGCGAGAGCACCGACTACCAGTACTTCGACGACCTGGCCCAGCGCGCGCGCACGGCAGGCGCCATCAACGACCGCCGCTCCAGGCTCAACAGCCTGTCGGCCTTCACCGAAATCGAGGCGCCCGTGCACCGGCTGTTCAAGCCCTCCCTCGGCCTGCGCTGGGACCGCTTCAGCGGCGACTGCAGCAGGAACGGACCGGAGACGGGCGGCGACCCCTGCGGCCCGCTGAACAAGGTCACGCACACCAGCCCCAAGCTCGGCGTGCGTTCCGACGTCTTCCCCGAACTGGAGCTGCGGGCCAGCTGGGCCGAGGGCTTCGCGCTGCCCAACACCTTCGCCAAGTACGCACTGGGCGCGGCCGACCTGGACCCCAACGTGTTCCGCCAGACCGAGGTCGGCATGCAGTGGAAGCCGCGGCCCGGCATCTCGCTCGACGTGGCGGCCTACCGGCTGACCTCCTCGGACGAGATCCGCACCGTCGCACCGGGGGTCTACGAGAACGACGGCGAAACCAGGCGCACCGGCGTTGAAATCAGCGCGCTGTGGGCCGTGCGCCGCGACCTGGACCTGTCGCTGACCTATGGCAGCGCCAACGCCGAGGTGACGGCCAGCGCCAACCCCGCGCTGGTCGGCAAGCGCGTGGCCGCCGTGCCGCGCCATACCACCACCGCCTCGGCCGCCTGGTCACCGCTGGCCAACTGGACCGGCACCGTGACCTGGCGCCGCGTGGGCAGCTACGCCGTCAACGCCGACAACAGCATCGGCTACGGCGGCTACAACACCGTGGACCTGGGCCTCACCTGGCGCGCCCAGCCCTACCAGGTCTACGCCACCGTGGCCAACGTGACCGACAAGGTCTACGCCAGCACGGCCTCCCTCATCGGCGGCCAGCAGCTCTTCGCGCCTGGCGCGCCGCGCACGCTCAAGGTCGGCGTGCAGATGCAGTTCTGACTCCACAGGAAAAAGCGACATGACACCGATCCGATCCATCTTCGCCATCACTGCCATGGCCCTCTGCATGGGCGCCGCCCAGGCCCACAACGTCTGGCTGGTGCCCGACGCCCAGGGCGCCTATCTGGTGCAGTTCGGCGGCCACGAAGGCAAGCTCGAGGCGTTCGACAGTGGCAAGCTCAGGTCCGTGACGGCCTACGACCGCCGTGGCCGCAAGATCGGCGTGGCGACCCAGGCCGCCACCGATGGCGTGCGCGTCAAGCCCGAGCGCGAGCCGGCCATGCTGGCGGCCGAGTTCGACAACGGCTTCTTCAGCAAGACCGAAGGCGCGCCCATGGTCAACAAGCCCATGGACCAGAACCCCGGCGCCACGAGCGGCGTGCACGCCATGAAGTTCCACAAGACGGTGCTGCAGTGGGGCCTCATCGCGCGCAAGGAGCTGGGCCAGGCCTTCGAGATCGTCGGCACCCAATCGCAGGATCCGCAGGCCGGCAAGCCGATGCAGGTGAAGGTGCTCAAGGACGGCAAGCCCATCGCCGGCGTGCGCCTGTCCATCGGCGAGGACGGCCCGCCCGTCACGAGCGCGGCCGATGGCACGGCCACGGTCACGCCGGTAGAAGGCCGCAACCAGCTGCTGGCGATCATCCGCATGCCGGTGCAGGGCAACCCCAAGACCACGCAGCTGAGCTACGAGTACCTGTTCGCGTTCCAGACGCACGACTAGGCTGCACCGGCGCGGCTCCGTCAGTTGCTCGTGCCCCTCCACGATGGTCAGGAAGTGGTTGCCAGCCAGCTGGCCCATGCGGCTGGAGAAGCTGCAGGCTCCGTAGGCGAGGATGATCTCTGTCTCGCTGTAGCCGCCCGGATGGAACAGGATGTCCCCCTTGGACGGATGGCTGGTGTGGTTCTCGAAGCCCACCGGCGTGCTTTCGCGCGTCTTCTCCTCGGGGGTGTGCGGTGCATGGCCGGTGGCGATCATGTCCAACGTGCCGTCCGTCAGCGCGTCCCACAGCGGCTGGTTGTGGCGCGCCTCGCGGGCCTGCGCGGCCGCGCAGGCCGGGCCAGCTATGCCACCTCCGTCTGGTGTGAGCGCCGCGCGGGCGGCACGGCCGGCCCGCGGACGCCGCCCGTACCTGCGGCGCTCAGGTCAGGATCGCCCAGATCCGCCCGCTGGCCCAGTACATCGCAACGCTCCCGATCCCATACAGCGCAGGCACACGCGCCTTCGCGAAGCTGGGCCAGGGCGCCAGCGTCTTGACCAGCACCCAGGCCAGCAGCACCACGGCCAGCTGGCCGATCTCCACGCCCAGGTTGAAGGTCAGCAGCGCGATCGGCAGATGGTTCTCGGGCATGCCGATCTGCTGGAGCGCGCCCGCGAAACCCAGCCCGTGCACGAGGCCGAACAGGAAGGCCACCAGCGCCGGCCAGCGCCGCGACAGCGTGGCCTCCTTGCCCAGCGCCTCGCCGGCCACCAGCATGATGGACAGCGCGATGGTCGCCTCCACCGGCGGCGGCCGCAGCACCAGCAGGCCGAACGCCGAGAGCGCCAGCGTGATGCTGTGCGCGGCCGTGAAGGCCGTGATGGTCCACACCAGCCGGCGGTTGAAGCCGACCAGGAACAGCAGGCTGACCACGAACAGCAGGTGGTCGGTGCCGGTCAGGATGTGCTCGATGCCCAGCACGGTGTAGGCCGAGGCGATCTCGCCCACGCCGCGCTGGTCGTCTGCCGCGCCGAACAGGTGCACCGAGGGCTGGGCCGTGGTCAGCGTGTAGACGCGCGTCTGCCCGTCCAGCCAGCGGATCTTGACGATGGCCACCGAGTAGCCCTTGCCCACGCCATCGACCTGCAGCACGCCCGACAAGCCGTTCGGGCCGCAGTGCAGCAGCGGCGGCTCGGCCGTGCAGCCGGCCGGCCAGATGGGGTTGAGGTCGCGCTGGGTGGCGCGCTCGCGCGCGGTCCACTGCCAGGTGAATTCGCCGCGCGAGGTCTCGCGCATCTCCATCTCGGCGATGGTCAGTTCGTGCGCCGACACGGCGCCCGCGCCCATCACCAGCAGCATGGCGGCGAAGAGCCGCCGCAACAACATGGCCACGTTCATTTGCCCGCCTCGGCCTCGATGCGCACGGTGTACTTCTCGGCCAGGGTGCGCACGGCGGCGGTGCGCTGCTCGGCCATGACCTGGTCGGTCCAGTCCTGCAGCACGATGCCGCGCAGCACCGCGAAGTCGGCAGGTCTGGCGGCGGACACGGCGTCCAGCTGGATCACGCGCCAGCCGTCCTTGGCCGGCAGCGCGTGCCACTGGCCGGGCTGGGCACCCTCCACCGCCTTGGCGAAGGGCTCGCCATAGCTCTGCACCAGGTTGGCATGCGGCCGGCCCTTGAACACGCGCAGGCCGGCGCCGATCTCGCCCGGCACGCCGGAGTTCAGCCGCGTGGCCAGTTCGCTGGCCGCCGCTTCGGTCATGTCGCCGGAGATCACCGCCTCGCGGAAGTCGAAGCGCGCCGGCTCGTCGTACTTGGCGCGGTGTTTCTCGAACCAGGCCCGCAGCAGCGCGTCGTCGTAGGGCGGCAGCTTGTTGTCGGACTCCAGCACGCTGAGCGCCTTGAAGATCACGCGCTCGCGGATCGCGTTGTCGCCCCGGTCGACCTGCATCGCCAGGCCCTCGCGGTAGAGCACCTCGTTGTCCAGCCACGTGCGGCGCAGCGCAGCCAGTTCCTCCGTGGTCGGCGGGCGGCCGCGCGAGGCCTTGAACAGCTCGCGCGCCTCGTCGTCGACGTCCTGCGTCAGCACGATGGTGCGCGGATCCTCGGCGCGGCCGACGATGACATGGTCGACCGCGAACAGCAGGCCGCCGAGAAGCACGAAGTGCAGCAGGGGCTCGCGCCACCAGCGCGGTCGGGGCGCGTCCGCGCCCGCGGGGATGGTCTTGGCGGCACGGTTCGGTTTGGGGGAAGACATGGCGATCACTCGGAAATTCGGATGCGGGCGGCCCTGGCCGCCCGGCACGGCAAAGCGCCGCGCAGCCGAAGCTGCGCGGCGCCTGCGGACTACAGGGACTGGTTCAGGCCCTCTTCACTTGACACCGGCCACCACGGTGGAACCGGCCACCTCGATGAAGATCGGGTTGCTGTAGAACGACAGGTCGGCCCAGGCCGCCACGTCGTAGGCCACGTACTTCTGGCCGTTCACCACGGGCAGGTGGTTCGGGCAGCCGTCGATGGTGGTGCCGGTGTAGTTGCCGCCGTTGGCCGGCACGTTGACACCCGCCACCTGGCACGGGATGGTCAGCTTGCTGGTGTCACCGGCGTTGGTGTAGATGTCGGCCAGCGGGTTGCCGTTGGCGTCGGTCTCGTAGGGCACGCTCGGCGGCAGGTTGGAGCCGCGCAGGCGCAGGTACTGCGAGGCGGCCACGGCCGGGATGCGGAAGGTCATGGCCTTGTACTCGGCGTTGCCGGCCACCGGCGTCCAGGTCGCGTCGTTGAAGGTGCGCAACACGGCAGCCGAAGTGTTCTTGGCGGCGGCCGGCACGTTGGCCATGTTGGGGTTCAGCAGCCAGTCGTTGGGCCACTGGCCGGCGTAGTCGGCGCTGCCGGGCTGGCGGTAGCCGGACACGAGGCCGCGGATCACGTCGACATGCGACAGCACCGGCATGTTCAGCGGCTGGTTGATGCCGACCTGGGCCAGCGACGGGTTGTTGAAGGTGTAGGGCGAGTAGTTCGTGCCCGCCGGGTCGCGCACGACGATGGCCACCACCACTTCGGCGCCTGCGCGCACCTGCAGCTTCTCGCCCATGGTGGCGCAGCCGGCCACGTCGGTGTCGGTGTTGGCCAGGGCGGCCTTGACCGCGATGGCCTGCACCGCTGCGTTCGTGCGCATGGCCGGGCCGGCGTAGGAGGCGCAGGCCACGAAGGCCAGGCGGTCGATCAGCTGGCCGGTGGCGACGAAGCTGTTGCCGCTGCGGATGCCGTCGACGATGGTCTGCGGACGCAGCTTGGTGTCGTTGGCCTTGCGCACCATCACGAAGTCGCGCTGGTACTCGCCGGGGTAGAAGTCCTGCGTGGAGCGGCGGTCGTCCGGACCGAACTGGCCGCGGTTGTGCCAGTCCGAGCTGCCGAAGAACCACCAGTTGCGGCCTTCGCCCAGCAGCGCATCCCAGACGCCGCCGATCTGCGCGGCGTAGACGCCGGTGCCGCCGTAGGTCGTGCCGCCGACCGAGTCGACGCGCACGCCGCCGATGCTGTTGCGGTTGGGCGAGTACTCGCCGCGGTTGTCGGAGGCGCCGTGGCCAGGCTGCGACTCGAAGCCGACCGCGATGCGCGGGCCGGCGTTGTTGAAGTTGCGCAGGTGCTCGACGTTGAAGCCGTTGTTGCCGCTCGGGTTGAACGGGCCGGCGCGCTCCAGGTGGGCGGGCACGTAGTAGCTGCCGTCCGGATGGTAGGCGGCCATCCACTTGATGCCCTCGACCGTCTTGAGGTGGCCGGCTTCGCCGGAGCCCAGCAGCTTGGCGGCGCCGGCGTTCCAGTTCGGGCTGCCTTCGTTGGCGCTGCCCGGCACGTTGCAGGTCCAGGCGTTCGGGCCGCCGCGCGTCACGTCACCGTCGTTGCCGCGGTCGAAGCAGTAGGCCCATTGCGACAGCGCATTGGCGTTGCCCAGCGCGGTGTAGCCCTTGGTGGTGGGCAGCGCACGCGTGTCGATTGCGGCAGGCACCTGGCCGGTGATCACGGTCATCGAGGTGTGCTCGTGGCCGGAGACGACCGATTCCATGCCGACGAAGATCGGCACGTTCTTCAGCGCGTTCAGGTACTCCGCGAGGGGGTACTGGTACTGCTGGATGGCCTGCCAGCGCCACATGTTCTGGTTCGGGCGCGTGCCGCTGGGCGTGCCCTGGGGCTCGACGGGCGGGGTGCTGTTCTGCCAGGTGGTGTTGGGGCCGACCACGGTGGTGCCGTCGGCGGCGTAGACCAGCGGGTAGGCGGGCGTGGCCAGCGAGGCGTCTTCGGCCAGCGTGCAGTTGCGGTTGCCCGTGCCGCCATGGCCGGCCTGGACGAACCAGTCCAGGCCCCAGGGCGTGTCGGTCTTGTCGGTGACCTTCTTGACCAGCTTCTGCATCGAGATCGAGCCGTCCGAGCAGGTGGTGTGGTTGTGGAAGTCGCCGGTCACGTAGGTGCCGGCCGGCTTGGCTGCGTGCGCAGCCGGAGCCATGGCCAGGGTGGCCAGAACCGTGACCGCGGCGAGCGCGACCGGGTTCTTCTTGAACACGTTCTTCATAAGACTCCTATTGGGCTTTCTGGAAATTGCCTGGCTGCGCCGGTGCGGCGCAGTTCCCTCGTTCGGGTCGGTGGCAGGACCGCGGGCGATGCTAGGAACCGGGCGTGACCCCGCCGTGACGGGTGTGTGTCAGAGGAAGCGCTGCAGGTCCACGTTGAGCGTGGCCTGCACCACCCCGCCGTGTTCGAAGCGGAGCACCATGGGGTAGGTGCGTGCCACCTCGAGCGGGAACTTCAGGCCCGTGAGCCGGAGGTAGGTGCCGTGTTCGGCCAGGTGCGTCTCGCCGCCCTCGGGGATCGCGAAGTCGACCGTGCTGCGGGCCAGCTGGCCGCCGATCTCGGCGCCCTCGGCGACCATGGTCTGCACGCCGACCAGGCGGTCGGGCCGCGTCACCTGGTCGAACATCATCGACACCACGACCGATGTCGCGCCCGGCCGCGTGGCCTTGCACCACGGGTGGGTGATGCGCAGGTTGTCGGCGAAGTACTCGCAGGCGCGGGCCTGCGGCAGCGCCAGCGCGGCGCCGAACGCCAGGCCGGCGCGCAGCGCGGCGCGGCGGTGGATGAAGGGGGACATGGCGGCTCCTCTGGGATGCGGTGGGCCGGCAGCGTAGGGGGCGCCCATGAAAGCCCGATGACGCCCAGCCAGTGCCGCGGCGACGACGTCGGCGCCGTCACAGCTCTGACTTGATCGCTGCCTACAGTCCGGCCGCGTCTGCAGCTTGCCGACAAGCGCGCCCCCGGGCGCCGCCCTCATCCACAAGACGATTCCTGGAGGTTCACCATGAAGTTTCCTGCCTTGGCCGCCCTGGCCTTGTTCGCCGCTGCGCCCGTGATGGCCGCACCGGTCACGGTCGATTTCGAAGCCGCCCCGAGCTATGACGCGGTCGGCAACACCTACGCCGGCAAGGGCGTGACCTTCGGTGGCGGCGCGCTGGGCCTGCAGAACGACGCCGACTTCACATACTTCACGAATGCACCGTCGCCCCTGGGCGTGATGTTCGCCGTCGACACCGATTCGGCGATGAACGTGGCCACCGGCTTCGCAGGCATGTTCAGCTTCTCGTACGCCTCCACGGCCGCCGCCACCGGCGCAGTGAGCATCTGGAGCGGCCTGAACGGCACGGGCAACCTGCTGGCCTCGTTCGACCTGCTGGGCAACTCGGCCAACTGCACCGACATCGGCTGGTGCAGCTTCGACAGCCTGTCGGCGAGCTTCTCCGGCATCGCCTACTCGGTGACCTTCAACGGCGACTCGACCATCGCCTACGACGACCTGGCCTTCAACACCGTGCCCGAGCCGACCAGCGCGCTGCTGTTGGGCCTGGGCCTGGCCGGCCTGGCCGCGGCACGCCGCCGCCGCATGTAAGCACCGCGCTTTCTGCCCGTGCAGACAGGTGGCACCCGGTGGGTGCCGCCTTTTCTGCGTTTGGCGCCCCCGTTCACCTGCACCCCACCGCGCACGATGCACGAGCTCTTCGGACTGTTCCCCACGCCCTTCATGCGCGTGCCCGCGGCACTGGATGCCGCTCTGGTCGCCGGCCTGGTCGGCCACTTCGGCCATGCCGCCGGCATTGCCAACAATGCCTCGGGCCAGCTCTCGCACACGGCCATGCTCCAACCCGGCGACAGCCCGCTGCTGGTCGAGGCCGCGCGCGCCATCACGCCGCATCTGGCAGCGTTCGGCGCGCAGATGTTCGGCGAACAGCTGGGCTGGTCGCTCAAGGAGATGTGGGTCAACCTGCTGGACACCGGCGGGCGCCAGGCCATGCACAACCACGCCAACAGCTTCATCTCGGGCGTGGTCTACCTGACGCCCACGCACCCCGATGCGCGCACGGTGTTCATGAAGTCGCCGGGCGGGCACGACTTCGCGTTCAAGAACGACCACGCCGACGTGCGCACCACGCCCTACAGCGCCGACAAATGGATCAGCCCGCAGCCCGAGCCGGGCGACCTGGTGCTGTTCCCCAGCTACCTCATGCACGCCGTGCCGACCAACCCGGGCGCGCGCCGCATCACCATGGCGCTGAACGCCATCCCGACCCAGCTGAATTCCTGGGGCTACAAGATTTCCTTCAGCGGATGAGCACGACTGCGGGGCCGCGCCGCGCCGCGGTGATGGCGCTCATGCTGGCCTCGGGCTTCGCCGGCCTGGGCTACCAGATCGTCTGGACGCAGCAGAGCGCGCTGTGGCTGGGCCACGAGACGGCCGGCGTGCTGGCCGTGGTGGCAGCCTTCTTCGGCGGCTTGGCGACTGGGGCACTGCTGCTGGGCCGGCGCATCGCCGCGAGCCGCCAGCCCGGCCGCTGGTATGCCGGCTGCGAGCTGCTGATCGGCCTGTGGAGCCTGGTGCTGGCGTTCGCGATGGCACCCATCGGCCAGGGCTTGCTGCAATGGATTGGCGCCCAGCCCTCCCCCGTCTGGCAATGGAGCGTGGCCTTCGGCGGCAGCTTCCTGCTGCTGCTGCCGGCCACCGCGGCCATGGGCGCCACGTTGCCGGCCATGGAACGCGCCCTGGCGCAACACTGGCGTGGCGGCGCCATCGCGGCGCTGTACGCAGGCAACACCCTCGGCGCCGTGGTCGGCGTGCTGGCCAGCGCGTTCTGGCTGGTGCCGGCCTGGGGCCTGGCGCGCACGGCGCTGGTCTGCGCCGTGCTGAACCTGCTGTGCGCCGTGGCCGCGCTGCGGCTGCTGCGCGGCAGCGCGCCGGCCGCGCCGCAGAGTGCGCCGCACCATGCGCGCGGGCTGCTGCCGCTGCTGGCGGCCACCGGCTTCCTGGGCATCGGCTACGAAGTGCTCGTGGTGCGGGTGCTGAGCCAGGTGGCCGAGAACACGGTCTACACCTTCGCGCTGCTGCTGGCCGTCTACCTGGTCGGCAGCGCGGCCGGCGCGGCCTGGTACGGCCGCTGGCTGTCGCGCCGCGCCGGCCTGGCGCGGATCGGCGAGCGCCTGCCCGCGTGGCTGGCGCTGGCCTGCCTGGCCGGCAGCGCCAGCCTGTGGGGCGCCGAGGCGCTCCAGGCGCAGGCGCTGGCCTGGCTGGGCAGCGGCATGCCGGCCGCGCTGGCGGCCGAAGCCGTGCTGGCGGCCGTGGCCTTCGGGCCGGCCACGCTGCTGATGGGCGCGTTGTTCAGCCACCTGGCGACGCAAGCGCGTGCGGCCGGCATCGGCTTCGGCCTGGCGCTGGGCGTCAACACGCTGGGCGCGGCGGCGGCGCCGCTGGTGTTCGGCCTCTTGCTGTTGCCGGCCCTGGGGGCCAAGGCCGCGCTGCTGCTGGTGGCCGCGAGCTACCTGTTTCTCGCCTGGCCGCTGGCTCGTTCTCGCGGTATCGTGCTGCCAGCCTGCGTCGGCGCGGCCGCGCTCGTGCTCGCGCTGGCGGCACCGCCGCTGGCCTTCGTCAGCGTGCCCGAAGGCGGCCGCGTGCTGAGCTACCGCGAAGGCGCGATGGCCACCGCCAGCGTGGTCGAGGAGGCCGATGGCACGCGCCGGCTGCGCATCAACAACCGGCAGCAGGAGGGCAGCAACGCCGCCTGGTCAGCCGACGCCCGCCAGGCCCTGCTGCCGCTGCTGCTGCACCCGGCTCCGCACAAGGCGCTGTTCCTGGGCCTGGGAACAGGCACGACCGCGAGCGCGGCCACGCTGGACCCTGCCCTGCAGATCGAGGCCGTGGAACTGCTGCCCGAGGTGATCGCGGCCACTTCTTGGTTCGCTGTGCCGGAGCAGGCCTCCACCGGGCGGCTGCGCATGGTCGCGGCCGACGCGCGCCGTTTCGTGCGCGCATCGCGGGCGCAGTACGACCTCATCGTCTCCGACAACTTCCACCCGGCCCGCAGCGGCTCGGCCGCGCTCTACACGGTCGAGCATTTCCAGGCCGTGCGCGGGCGCCTGGCGGCGGGCGGACTGTTCTGCCAGTGGCTGCCCCTGCACCAGCTGGACCTGCCCACGTTGCGCAGCATCGTGCGCGCCTTCGCCACCGCATTTCCGGACGGCGGCGCGGTGCTCGCGACGCTCAGCCTGGAGACGCCGGTGCTGGGCCTGGTGGGCCGTGCCGACGGCCGCCACTTCGACCTCGCACAACTGCAGGCCCGCTTGGCGGCGGCGCGCCAATGGCCGCGCAGCCCGGCCGGCCTGGGCCTGGACGACGCCTACGCCGTGCTCGGTTCGCTCGTGGCCGGTCCGCAGGCGCTGCAGCGGCTGGCGGCCGGTGCGCCCATGAACACGGACGACCACCCCATCGTGGCCTACCTCGCACCGCGCGCGACCTATGCTCCGGCCGCGCCGCCGCGCGAGCGCCTGGCCGCACTGATGGCCGAACTGTCGCTCGCGCCGCAGGAGCTGGTCAGGGCCGAGCCGGCCGCAGCCGCGCGCCTGGCCGCCTACTGGGATGCGCGCACACGCTTCCTGGCCGCGGGGCGCAATGTGCAGCCCAGCGCCGACATGCGGCGCATGCTTGCCCAGGTGCAGCAGCCGCTGCTGGAGGTGCTGCGCACGAGCGCCGACTTCCGCCCGGCCTACGATCCGCTGCTGCAGATGGCGGCCGCGCTGGCGCGCATCGATGCGCCGGCCGCGCGGGATCTGCTCAACGAACTGGTGCGCCTGCAACCGGCGCGCGCCGAGGCCGGCGAACTGCTGCGCCGGCTGCCCTGAAACTCACTGGGGCGTAAAGCCGCTGTCCTTGATGATCTTCGCCCAAGTCTTGGTGTAGGCCTGCTCGCGGCTGTGCAGCTGCTGTTGCGGCATGTAGCCCACCGTGAGGCCCATGGCCGTGAGCTTGTCGCGCACATCGGGCATGGCGACGACCTTGGCCACGGCGGCCGAGAAGCGGTCGATCGCGGCCTGCGGCGTGCCGGCCGGCGCGAAGATGCCGTAGTAGGGCAGGTCCTCGAAGCCGGCCACGCCGAGTTCGGCGAAGGTCGGCACCTCGGGCATGGCGGCCTGGCGCGCAGTGCCCAGCACGCCGACCACGCGGATCTTGCCGGCCTTGTGGTTCTCGATGAAGTCGGGCACGGAGCCCACGCCCGCGCTGATCTGGTTGCCCAGCATGTCCGCGATCATGGGCGCGCTGCCGCGGTAGGGCGCGGCCTGCAGGTCCATCTTGTACTTGTCTGCCAGCACCTTGACCAGGAACTCGGGCGTCGAGGCCGGCGCCGGGATGCCGATGGTGCCGCGCCCGCCCTGGCCCTTGAGCCAGTTCAGGTACTCGGGCATGGACTTGGCCGGCGTGCCGCCGGACACGGCCAGCGCATTCACGAAGATGGCGAAGCCGGCCACGGCGACGAAGTCCTTGGCCGGGTCGAAGCCCGGGTTCTTCGTGACCAGTGGCAGGATGGAGACGGTGTGGTCGTGCGTCAGGAAGAAGGTGTTGCCGTCTGGCGCGGAAGTCTTCAGCGCGTTGGCCGCGATCTGGCCGCCCGCACCGGCGCGGTTGTCGACGATCACGCTCTGGCCGAGTTCGCCCTGCAGCTTGTCGGCCAAGGTGCGCGCGATCACGTCGGTGCCGCCACCGGCTGGAAAGCCGACCAGCAGGCGCACCGTGGACTGGGCCTGGGCGGCCAGGCCCGTGCCCAGCAAGGCCGCCACGGCCAGGGCCTGGGTGAGCCGGCGGCGGGCCGTGCAAGGCGAAGAAGGTCGAGACATGGGATCGGTTCCTGTAGGACGGGGGGACACAAAAAACGCAAGAACGATACCAGAGCCCCTGGACACAATCGCCCCGTTCCTACACCGGGGCTTGCAGGGCTCAGGCACACTGGGCGGCCCACTGGTTCAAGAGAGAGACCCGACCCATGCAAGTGCAAGTGAACACGACCGGACTGCCCAACAAGGAATCGCTGGACCGCTGGGCCGAGCAGTACCTGCAGGACGAACTGGCGCGCTTTCGCCACGACATCACGCGCATTGAGGTGCACCTGTCGGACGAGAACGGCGGCAAGGCAGGAGGCGCCGACAAGCGTTGCCTGCTCGAAGCACGGCTCGCGCACCACCAGCCGCTGGCCGTCCACCATGACGCCGACAGCCAGGACCTGGCCGTGCGCGGCGCTGCCGACAAGCTCAAGCGGCTGGTGGAACACACGGTGGACAGGGGCCGCGACAACCGCCATCGCGAGCGCGAGTCCATCCGCAAGGACGGCGTGCCCGATGCCGATCAAGCCGACACAGCCGCGCTGTGAGCCGCGACGCGAAAAAGGAGGCCGACCTGGCCTGGAAAGGCGGGCTGTGCTGCGTGATCGGCCTGGCCGTGCTGCTGGGCCCGCAGTTCATGCCACCCTCGGGCATGCGCGACACGATCGCGCAGTCGGCCATCGTCGGCTGGTTCGCGCTGGTGCTGGGCCTGGCCTTCATCGGCCATTTCCTGTGGCGCCGGCGCGCCGACCGGCCTTGAGCTTCAGAGCGCGGCGGCCTGCAGCACCTGCGCCGCCGCGCCGCTGCCGCGGCGCTTAAGCTGAAGGCCCAGGCGCTCGGGCCGCAGATACTCCTCGCGGTAGACATCGAAGGGCATGGTGTCGCTGGCCTCGATGCGCTTTTGCGCCTCGATGGAGGCGCTGGACGCCGCCACGAAACGTTCGCGCAGTGCATCCGGGAACGGCAGCGCCAACAGCTGCTCGCGCGTCTGCAGCGAGTGCTGCAGCGCGAAGCGCGTGAAGCTGCTGCCGTATTCGCGCGTGGCGTGCTCCAGCACGCGGGCCGAGGGCAACGTCTCGGGCGCCAGCAGCGCGGCGCGCGCGGCCTGCACTGCCGCCACATGGCCTTGGCCACCGAGCGCAGCGTCCATGGCCTGTGCCAGCGGCAGGCATTCGTCGACGAGTTGCAGCGCCCACTCGGTCAGCACACGCTCGCGGCCGCCCTGCTCGAGCAGCAGGCCGGGCTCGCGGCCGCGCGCGGCCACGCGGTGCTGGTTGCGCGCCAGTGCGGCGATCTCCTCGGGCGTGTCCGGCGGGCTGTCGCTGAGCAGGCAGTGCAGCAGGAACACGTCGAGGAAGCGCATGGTCGAGGCCGCAATGCCCAGCGGCTCGAACGGGTCCAGGTCCATCAGGCGCACCTCGATGTACTCGACGCCGCGCTCGCGCAGCGCATGCAGCGGCCGCTCGCCGGAGCGGATCACGCGCTTGGGCCGGATCGTGCCGTAGAACTCGTTCTCGATCTGCAGCAGGCTGGTGGCCAGCTGGTTGTAGTCGCCGCCCGGGTTGCGGATGCCCACGGCCTCGTAGGCCGGATAGGGCTTGGTCAGCGCCTCCTGCAGGGAGGCGCCGTAGCCTTCCAGGCTGTTGTAGCTGACCGCCAGCGTGGACTGCGCATCGCTCTGGTAGCCGAGCCGGCCCATGCGCAGCGAGGTCGCGTGCGGCAGGTACATGCTGTGCTCGCCGAGTGGCTGCAATGCGTGCTCGCGGCCCTGCACGAAGCTCGCGCAGACGGCCGGCGAGGCACCGAACAGCACCAGCGGCAGGAAGGCGTGGCGGCGAAAGTTGCGGATCAGGTCGAAGTAGGCCGCGCTGTCGATGCCCGGCATCGACCAGTTGTAGTGGATGCCCGAGATGGTCTGCATGCGCCGGCCATAGCGGTGGCCCAGCCCCATGCGGTAGACGCTCTTGGCGCGGCCCACGTTGGACGAACCGTAACGGCCGATCGGGATGGTCTCGTCGGTCGGCAGGCCGCAGGGCATGCTGGAGACCCACAGCATCTCGTCGCCTTGCTCGCGCAGCACCTGGTAGACGTACTGGTGCACCTCGCGCAGTTCGGCCAGGCAGCTGTCCGCGTCGGCGTGCACGCCGGTGATGAGCTCCAGCTGCGACTCGCTGAAATCGGTCGTGATGTGCTCGTGCGTGAGGGCCGAACCCAGCGCGGCCGGGTGCGGCGTCAAGGCCAGGCCGGCGTCCGGCGTGGCGCGCAGGCTTTCTTTCTCCAAGCCGCGGCGGATGCCGCGCAGGCGTTCCGCCGTGAGGGCGCCCACGCGCTCCGTGAGGGGCGTGCTGGCATGCAAGGTCGTTGTGGCCATTGTTGTTTCAAGCCCCGAATCTGTGTGGGGCCGGAAGGTATCACAGGCCGGCAAGCCCTGCAGGCGAGGGTTTAGCCGGCGTGTTGCATCGCTCGGCCGACTTCCAGCCGGCCCTGCTCCGAGCCGCTTTGCGGCACGGTCTCGCCTTCGCGTGCGCGCACGGCGTCCAGCGCGGCGGCCAGCCGTTCGGGCGCTTGGTCGCCGGTGCCGATCCACTGGCCCTGCGTCAGCGTGACATGCGCAGCCTCGAACGAGCCGGCGCCCGCGCACAGCACAGCGCGCGTGGGCGCGTCTTCCGAGGCCAACACCAGCATGGCCGGCACCACGGCGGCCGGGTCGAGCGCGCGCAGCACCTCGGGCGTCATGAGGTCCTCGGTCATGCGCGTGGCGGCCGTCGGCGCCAGGCTGTTGACGCGGATGCCGCTCTTGGCGCCTTCGATGGCCAGGGTCTGCATGAGGCCGACCAGCGCCATCTTGGCCGCGCCGTAGTTGGCCTGGCCGAAGTTGCCGTACAGGCCCGAGGACGAGCTCGTCATCACGATGCGGCCGTACTTCTGCTCGGTCATGAACGGCCAGACCGCCTTGCAGCAGTGCACGGCGCCCATCAGGTGCACGTCCATGACGAGGCGGAAGTCGGCCAGCTCCATCTTGGCGAAGCTCTTGTCGCGCAGGATGCCGGCGTTGTTGACGAGGATGTCGACGCGGCCCCAGGCGTCCACGGCCTGACGGACCATGGCGGTTACGGCCTCGTAGTCGGTGACCGAGGCGCCGTTGGCCAGGGCCTCGCCACCGGCGGCGACGATCTCGTCGGCCACGGCCTGCGCCGCGCTGGTGGAGCCACCGCTGCCGTCGCGCGCGCCGCCCAGGTCGTTGACCAGCACCTTGGCGCCGCGCTTGGCCAATGCCAGCGCATGTTCGCGGCCGAGGCCGCCGCCGGCGCCCGTGACGATGGCCACACGGCCCTTGAAATCCAGACCCATCCGTTTGTCTCCTTGCAAGGTGGAAGCTGCGCGACAGCCCCGGCCAGCAGCCTCTGGTAGCCTGCTGCGCGCACCATAAAAAAGCCGCGCAACTGTACTGGAGACGAAGGGAACCCCATGGAACTGAACCTGCACGCCATCGACACGCCGCCGCGCGCGGCCTCCACCGTGGTCATGCTGCGCGACGGCGCGACCGGCCTGGAGGTGCTGCTCATGAAGCGCCACGGGCTGTCGGACGTGCTGGGCGGCGCCTATGTGTTCCCGGGTGGCAAGCTCGATGCGGCCGATGCCGAGCTCGATGCCGCGCGCCATCTCGACCAGGCCACCCCGTTGCTGCAGACCAGCCTGCACGACGCCGGACTCGACGTGGCGCAGGCCGCCGGCTTGTATGTGGCGGCCGTGCGCGAGGCCTTCGAGGAAGCCGGCGTGCTGCTGGCCGAGACGGCGGACGGCGGCGAGCCCGACCTGGGCCGCGCCTCTGCGCTGCTCCAGGCCGGCACGCCCTTCAACACCATGCTGGCCGAACTGGGCCTGCGCGTACAGACGCGCCGGCTCGCGCCCTGGTCGCGCTGGATCACGCCGCGCGTGCCCTCTGTCATGAACAAGCGCTTCGACACACGCTTCTTCGCCGCCGTGGTGCCGCCCGAACAGGTGGCCACGCACGACGACTACGAGACCACCGAGAGCACCTGGCTGGCGCCGCGCGCCGCGCTGCAGCGCTACTGGGACGGCGAGATCGAGATGGCGCCGCCGCAGATCATGACGCTGGCCCAGCTGGCGCGCCACGCCAGTGCCGAGGAAGCCGTGGCCGCGGCCCGCACGCGCCGCCCGCCGCTGATCCAGCCCGAGAGCCTGGAGGACGGTGGCACGCGCGTGGTCTGCTATCCCGGCGATGCCTGCCACCCGGTGCGCGAACGCGCCATGCCCGGCCCGCTGCGCCTGCGCTGGCACAACAAGCGCTTCGAGCCCGTGGACGGCTTCGACGCGTTGTTCCTGTAGCCGGGAACCTGCGCACGGCCGGCCGCATCTGAACGCCATGCCGACCCGCCGCACGCTCACTGCCGCCCTGATCGCCTGCCCGGTCGTGCTGACCGCGCGCGCCCAGCCTGCACCAAAGCCGCGGCCCACGCCGGCGCAGACCGAGGGCCCGTTCTATCC
The DNA here is from genome assembly GCF_001422365.1 of Pseudorhodoferax sp. Leaf265. GTDB lineage: Bacteria > Pseudomonadota > Gammaproteobacteria > Burkholderiales > Burkholderiaceae_C > Pseudorhodoferax. The sequence continues at coordinate 815,360 of NZ_LMMT01000001.1, forward strand.
CGTCGCCTTTCCGGCCGACACCGACAACGACCTGCTGCGCAACGGCGCACTGCGCTATCAGCGCGGCCAGCCGGCCTGGCTGGACGGCACACTGCGCGACCTGGAGGGCCGCCCCGCGCGCGGCGCCCAGGTGGAGATCTGGCAATGCGACGAGGCCGGCCACTACGACCACCCCGGCGACGGCAGCCGCCAGGACCCGGCCTTCCAGGGCTTTGGCCGCACCGCCGTGGACGCCGAGGGCCGCTGGCGCTTTCGCACCATCCGGCCCGTGCCCTACAGCGGCCGCACGCCGCACATCCATGTGAAGGTGCGGCTGGGCCAGCGCGAGCTGCTGACCACACAGCTCTATGTCGAGGGCGATCCCGGCAATGCGCGCGACTTCCTCTGGCGCCGGATGGACGCCGCCGAACGTGCGGCCGTGACCCTGCCTTACACCGCGGGCAGCGACGGCCTGCAGGCCCGCGCGGCGCTGGTGCTGGCCCTCTGACGCGCAGGCGCATCGGCGGTTAGCATGCGGGCTCCCAACGGCCCGGATGCCCGCCCATGCTGCAAACTCCTCCTTCGTTCACGCCGCTGCTGGCGGCGCGTGAACAGGATCTGGTGCAGAACTTCGTGTTCTGCGGTGACGAACTTCTGGTCGGCGAAGCCGACCTGGCCCTGCCGGGGGCGCTCGTGTGTGCCGCCCTCGGCATCCGCACTGCGGACTTCCTGCCCGTGGGTCTGCTCGATGACGCCTACTGCCGCGTGGCCTGGCTGCCTAAGGGCACGCCGCTGCCCGAGGGCCTGCGCCCGCGCCGGCTGCGCGCGCTGTTTGGCGCCATGGAAGAAGGCCCGCTGGCCGTGGCCGGCCGGGCCTGGCAGATCGCCGAATGGGCGCGCACGCACCGCTTCTGTGGCGCCTGCGGCGGGCCCACCACGCACGTGGCCGGCGAACGCTGCATGCGCTGCCCGGCCTGCGGCCACATGGCCTACCCGCGCATCTCGCCGGCCATGATGGTGCTGGTGCGGCGCGGCCCCGAGATCCTGCTGGCCCGCCACAACAACTCGCCGACCCGCTTCTACACCGCGCTGGCCGGCTTCCTGGAAGCGGGTGAATCCATCGAAGAGGCCATCCACCGTGAGGTGTTCGAGGAGGTCGGGCTGCAGGTGAAGGACCTGCGCTACTTCGCAAGCCAGTCCTGGCCGTTCCCGCACTCGCTCATGATCGCGTTCACGGCCGAGTACGCGGGCGGCGAGATCCGGCTGGACGAGAACGAGATCGCCGAGGCCGTCTGGGTCGGCCCGGGCGACGCGATGCCGTCCATCCCCCCACGCGGACTGTCCATCGCCGGACACCTGATCGAGGCCCACCTGCCCGGCCACTGAGCCCATACTGGCGCGAGGAGCACCCCATGGCCCGCTCGAAATCCCAGACCCTGCTCTCGCGCACGCGGCGCGCGCTGCACAAGGGCATGCGCCAGGCCATCGGCTTCATGCCCCAGTCGGCGCGCTTCGCGGTGGCCCGCTCCTTCGTCGATTGCGACCCAGCGCCCGACCCGCGGCTCACGCTCAAGATCGCCGACACGCAGGAAGAACTCGAGGCCTGCTTCACGCTGCTGCACGATGCCTACGTGGCCGTGGGCTTCATGCAGCCCGCGCCTTCGGGCCTGCGTGCCACGATCTACCACGCACTGCCGACCACCACCACGCTGTGCGCCAAGTACGACGACGAGGTCGTGGGCACGATCTCGCTGATCCGCCAGAGCCCGTTCGGCTTTCCGCTGCAGGCGGTGTTCGACCTGTCCAGCGTGGAGGCCGAGCGCGGCCAGATCGCCGAGGTCTCGGCGCTGGCCGTGCACCCCAAGCACCGCAAGACCGGCGGCGCGATCCTGTTCCCGCTCATGAAGTTCATGCACGCCTACTGCACGCGCTTCTTCGACACGCGGCACCTGGTGATTGCGGTCAATCCGTACCACATCGAACTCTACGAATCGCTGCTGTCGTTCCGCCGGCTGCCGCAGAAGACGGTGGCCGCCTACGACTTCGCCAACGGCGCACCGGCCGTGGGCGCCACGCTGGACCTGAGCCAGGCCGAGACGCTGTTCGCGCGCGCCTACGCCGGCAAGCCACCGCGCAAGAGCCTGCACCACTACTTCTTCAAGATGGAGCTGCCCAACATCAAGTTGCCGGTGCGGCGCTACTACACGACCAACGACCCGGTCATGACGCCGGCGCTGCTGGACCACTTCTTCAACCAGCGCACCCAGGGCTTCGCCGAACTCGATGCACGCAAGAAGGCCATGCTGCACGAGATCTACGACCTGCCCGCCTACCAGGCCGTGCTGCCGCCGCTGGACCAGCCCCCGGCCCAGATGGACACACTGCGCCGACACCCGCGCTTCTCGCTCAAGTGCAAGGGCAAGCTCGAGATCGAAATCGGCGGCCAGCGCCGGCTTGTGGAATTGCAGGTGGTCGACGTGTCGAACGAGGGCTTCCAGGCCCATGCGCGCGAGGAACTGCCGCTCAAGGCCTCGGGCCGCGTGGTGGTGCACCTGGGCACGGACGAGCAATCGGTGCTGCAAGTCACCGTCATGCGCGGGCGGCGCTACGACGACTACGGCGCCTACGGTTTCCTGATCACGGCCACCGACCAGCCCTGGCGCGAATGCGTGCACGCGCTGGAATCAGGCCACACGCACCACGACCTGCTGGCTTGATTCAGCGCCGGCGCAGCGACAGCAGCCAGGAGAGGGTGCCGCAGCAGGCCACCAGCGCCGCATAGCCGGCGATGCTGCCGTCGCGGCCCATGGCCCACAGCGCGCCCAAGAGTGCCAGGCTGCCGGCCAGGCTGGTCAGCAGCCACTCGCTCCACCAGCGCATGCCACCGCCCCGACCCACGCGGCCCGCCAGCGTGGTGCACAGCGCAACACAGAGGGCCGGCAGCACGAAGGCCAGGCCATGCAGCAGCAGATCGACAACACCCATGGGAGAGAGCGAGGGGCTTGACCCAGGTCAAGCGGCAGGGAGAGGCGCCGGATTTTATAATCGCCCGTTATGGCTGTCTGGGCACTCGGCATCAACCACCACACCGCCCCGCTGGATCTGCGCGGGCGGTTTGCGTTCGCGCTGGACCAGATCGCCCCCACGCTGGCCGGTTTGCGCTCGGCGTTGTCGGGCCCCGAGGCCGCCATCATCTCCACCTGCAACCGCACCGAGATCTACTGCGCAGCCGACGCCCAGGCCATCGACCGCACGGTGGACTGGATGGCCCATGCCGGCGGCGTCGCCCCCGCGCTGCTGCGCTCGCATGCGTACACGCTGCACGACGGTCTGGCCGCGCGCCACGTGTTCCGCGTGGCCAGCGGCCTGGATTCCATGGTGCTGGGCGAGGCGCAGATCCTGGGCCAGATGAAGGACGCCGTGCGCGTGGCCAACGAGGCCGGCGCACTGGGTTCCACGCTGAACCAGCTGTTCCAGCGCTCCTTCTCGGTCGCCAAGGAAGTGCGCACCGCCACCGAGATCGGCGCCCATTCCATCAGCATGGCCGCCGCCGCCGTGCGCCTGGCCTCGCAGCTGTTCGAGGACCTGGGCCAGGTGCGCGTGCTGTTCGTGGGCGCCGGCGAGATGATCGAGCTGGCCGCCACCCATTTCGCGGCCAAGAGTCCCAAGTCCATCGCCATCGCCAACCGCACGCTGGAGCGCGGCGAGAAGCTGGCCGGCCGCTTCGGTGGCGAGGTCATGCGCCTGGCCGACCTGCCGGCCCGGCTGCACGAGTTCGACGCCATCGTCAGTTGCACCGCCAGCACGCTGCCCATCATCGGCCTGGGTGCCGTGGAACGCGCGCTCAAGCAGCGCAAGCACCGGCCCATGTTCATGGTCGACCTGGCCGTGCCGCGCGACATCGAGCCCGAGGTCAAGGGCCTGGAAGACGTGTTTCTCTACACCGTGGACGACCTGGCCAGCGTGGTGCAGACCGGCCAGGCCCAGCGCCAGGCGGCCGTGGCCCAGGCCGAGGTCATCATCGACGCCGGCGTGCAGAGCTTCCTGCACTGGATGGGCCAGCGCGACCCACAGAACGGCGTGGTACCGCTGATCCGCCAGCTCAACAGCCAGGCCGACACCTGGCGCCAGGCCGAACTGGCGCGCGCGCGCAAGCAGCTGGCGCGTGGCGACGACGTGGACGCCGTGCTCGAAGCCCTGGCCAAGGGCCTCACGCAGAAGATGCTGCACGGCGCCATGGCCGAGCTGCATGCCGGGGACGGCCAGGCCCGCGCGCACGCGGTCGAGACCATCTCGCGGCTGTTCCTGCGCAAAGAGCGTTAGCGACGCGCCTTGCCGCCGCACCGCAGCCTGCACGCTGCGGCCCCGCCCCCATTGGACCGTCGCCCTTGAAACCCTTTCTCCGCCAACAACTCGAGCGCTACGCGCTGCGCCTGTCCGAGCTCGACTTCCTGCTGTCGCGCCAGGACATCATGGCGGACATGAAGCAGTTCATGGCTTTGTCGCGCGAGCATGCCGACGTGGCCCAGGTGGCCGGCCGCTACGCGCGCCACCTGCAGCGCCAGTCCGATCTGGCCGCGGCACAGGAGATGTTGGCCGACCCCGACATGGCCGAGATGGCACGCGAGGAGATCGAAGGCGCCCAGGCCGAGCTGGCGGAGCTGGAGAACGAACTCCAGCGCATGCTGCTGCCCAGGGACCCGGATGACGCGCGCGCGGCCTTCCTGGAAATCCGCGCCGGCACCGGCGGCGACGAGTCGGCCCTGTTCGCGGGCGACCTGTTGCGCATGTACACGCGCTTTGCCGAGCGCCGCGGCTGGAAGACCGAGCTCATCAGCGAATCGCCGAGCGAGCTGGGCGGCTACAAGGAAGTGGTCATGCGCGTGGACGGCGAGGATGTCTACGGCCACCTGCGCTTCGAGTCCGGCGGGCACCGCGTGCAGCGCGTGCCCGCCACCGAGACCCAGGGCCGCATCCACACCAGCGCCTGCACCATCGCCGTGCTGGCCGAGCCCGACGAGGCCCAGGCCGTGCAGATCAACCCGGCCGAGCTGCGCATCGACACCTACCGCGCCAGCGGCGCCGGCGGCCAGCACATCAACAAGACCGACTCGGCCGTGCGCATCACCCACCTGCCGACGGGCATCGTGGCCGAATGCCAGGACGATCGCTCGCAGCACCGCAACAAGGCCAAGGCGCTGCAGGTGCTGCTCGCGCGCATCCAGGAAAAGGAGCGCAGCGAACGCGCCGCCAAGGATGCGGCCGAGCGCAAGGGCCTGATCGGCAGTGGCGACCGCAGCGACCGCATCCGCACCTACAACTTCCCGCAGGGCCGGCTGACCGACCACCGCATCAACCTCACGCTGTACAAGCTGTCCTTCATCATGGAAGGCGACCTGGAGGAAGTCGTGCAGGCGCTGCGCGCCGCGCGCGAGGCCGAGCAGCTGGCCGAACTGGAAGTCGGCGCCGCGTGACGCTGGCGCAGATCCTGGCAGCCGCGGCCGCACGCGGCCTGGACCGGCTGGACGCCCAGCTGCTGCTGCTGCACGCGCTGGGCCGCGATGCCAACGACCGTGCCTGGCTGCTCGCGCACGACCAGGACGTCCCCACACCCGAGGCGCTGCAGCGCTTCGATGCGCACGCCGCGCGCCGGCTCGCTGGCGAGCCCGTGGCCTACCTGCTTGGCGAGAAGGAATTCTTCGGCCTGCCGCTGCAGGTCGACGCGCGCGTGCTGGTGCCGCGGGCGGACACCGAGACGCTGGTGGAATGGGCGCTCGAGCACCTGCCCGGGGGCGGCAGCGTCATCGACCTGGGCACGGGCAGCGGCGCCATCGCCCTGGCGCTGGCCCATGCAAGGCCCGACGCGCTGGTGGCGGCCGTGGACCGCAGCGCCGACGCGCTGGCCGTGGCCAGCGCCAATGCCCAGCGCCTGGGCCTGCGCGTGCAGTTCGTGCAGGCCGACTGGCTGCAGGGCGTGGACGGCCCGTACGACCTGGTCGTCTCCAACCCGCCCTACATCGCCGACGCCGACCCGCACCTGGCGGCCCTCGTGCACGAGCCGATCTCGGCCCTGGCAGCAGGCGCCGACGGGCTGGACGACCTGCGCACCATCGTTGCCGATGCGCCCGCCCACCTCGCCCCCGGCGGCTGGCTGCTGCTGGAGCATGGCTACGACCAGGCCGAGGCTGTTTGCGCCCTGCTGCGCGCCCAGGGCTTCGTCCAGGTCGGCAGCCGCACGGATCTGGCGGGCATCGCCCGCTGCTCCGGCGGCCAATGGCCGATCGCAGGATAATTGCCGCCATTTCCGTCTGGAGGTTCCCCCATGAGCGACACCCAACAACGCATCGACGATCTGGTCAAGTCCAACGACATCCTGCTGTTCATGAAGGGCAGCGCCAGCTTCCCCATGTGCGGCTTCTCGGGCCGCGCCATCCAGGTGCTCAAGGCCTGCGGCGTCGACCCCAATAACGTCAAGACCGTCAACGTGCTCGACGACGACGGCATCCGCCAGGGCATCAAGGAATACAGCAACTGGCCCACCATCCCCCAGCTGTACGTCAAGGGCGAGTTCGTCGGCGGCTCGGACATCATGATGGAGATGTACGAGTCGGGCGAACTGCGCCAGCTGCTGGGGACGACGGCCGCCTGACGGCAGCCGGCGCCCGACAACGGGGCAGCCAGGCGCTGGCAGGCTGGCACGGCTTATGCTGAAATGGTTTCGTCAGTCTCACTGGGAGCTTCGATGGAATCGCGCAGCACGGCCTTGACGGCCACCCCGATCCACCTGCCTGTTGCCAGCATGCGCAGCGTCTACCAGACGCAGGACGTGGAGCGCAAGCTGGCCAAGCTGCAGTCCAAGGAGCACGAGCAGCTGCGCAGCACCTACGAGCGCATGCTGGAACGCGGCCCCGAGCGCTTCCAGGTCAAGCCCTCCGGGATCCCCGAAATGGCCACGCTCTACCAGACGCTGCCGAACTTCACCGAAGCGCTGGACGACGTGCGCCGCCACGTGGCGCTGAGCCACAACAGCCCCGATGGCCTGGAGGTCACGCCCATGCTGCTGCTGGGCCCACCCGGCATCGGCAAGACCCACTTCGCGCGCAAGCTGGCCGAGCTGCTGGGCACCGGCATGAACCTCGTGCCCATGAGCTCGATGACGGCCGGCTGGTTGCTCTCGGGCGCCTCCTCGCAATGGAAGGGCGCCAAGCCCGGCAAGGTCTTCGAGGCCCTGGTCGACGGCCAGTACGCCAACCCGGTGCTCGTGGTGGACGAGATCGACAAGGCCGGCACGGACGCCCAGTACGACCCGCTGGGCGCGCTGTACAGCCTGCTGGAACACGACACGGCGCAGAACTTCGTCGACGAGTTCGCCGAGGTGGCCATCGACGCCAGCCAGGTGATCTGGATCACCACGGCCAACGACGAGCGCGCCATCCCCGAGCCCATCCTGAACCGCATGAACGTGTTCAGCATTCCGGCACCCACGCCCGAGCAAGCGCGACAGATCGCCGGCCAGCTCTACGCCGGCATCCGCGGCGAACATGGCTGGGGCCCGCAATTCCAGCCCGAGGCCCAGGCCGACGTGCTGGACACGCTGGCCGAGATGGCGCCGCGCGAGATGCGCCGCGCGCTCATGACCGGCTTTGGCAACGCCAGGCTCGACGGCCGCGACCACGTGCGCGTGGACGACCTGCCGCGCCCGGCCGCCGCCAAGAGCCGCATAGGGTTCGTCCACTGAGCCTCTCGACCAGTCTGCTGCTCGTGTTCGCGCTGATCGTGGTCAGCGCGTTCTTCTCCGTGGCCGAGATTTCGCTGGCCGCCTCGCGGCGCCTGCGCCTGCGCCAGCTGGCCGACGAGGGCGATGCGCGTGCCACGCTGGTCATGAAGGTGCAGGAGCAGCCCGGCCACTACTTCACCGTGGTGCAGATCGGCCAGAACGCGGTCGCCATCCTGGGCGGCATCGTCGGCGAGGGCGCCATGAGCCCGCTGTTCACCGACCTGTGGCGCTGGCTGGACCTGGACGATGCGCAGGCGCGCACGGCGGGCTTCCTGGTGTCGTTCCTGGTCACGACCTCGCTGTTCATCCTGTTCGCCGACCTGTTCCCCAAGCGCCTGGGCATGACCCAGCCCGAGGCGCTGGCCATGCGCGTGGTCAAACCCATGCAGACCTGCATGACGCTGTTCAAGCCGCTGGTCTGGGTCTACAGCCGCACGGCCGATGGCCTGTTCAAGCTGTTCGACCTGCCGACGCAGCGCGACGACCGCATCACCTCGGACGACATCCTGGCCATGGCCGAGGCCGGCGCGCGCTCGGGCGCACTGGCGGCGCGCGAACAGCAGGTCATCGCCAACGTGTTCGAGCTCGACACGCGGACGGTCTCGTCGGCCATGACGCAGCGCGACCGCATCGCCTTCTTCCGCCGCGACGAGCCCGACGCCGTGATCCGGCTGCGCATCGCGGCCGAGCCGTTCTCGACCTACCCGGTCTGCGATGGCGAGATCGACCGCGTGGTGGGCTACGTGGACGCCAAGGACCTGTTCCAGCGTGTGCTCAACAACCAGCCGATCTCGTTGCTGGACGATGCGCTCGTGCGCAAGGTGCTGGTGGTGCCGGACCGCCTCACGCTGGCCGAGGTGCTGGACCAGTTCCGGCTCGTGCACGAGGACTTCGCGGTCATCGTCAACGAGTACAGCTTCGTGGTGGGCGTGGTGACGCTCAACGACGTCATGAGCACGGTGATGGGCGAGCTGATCGCCTACCCGCTGGACGAGGAGCAGATCGTCAAACGCGACGAGAACTCCTGGCTCATCGACGGTGCCACGCCGGTGCAGGACGTGCAGCGCGCCCTCCTCCTCGACGAGATGCCGCATGCCGAGGAGTACGAGACGCTGGCCGGCTTCATGATGGTGATGCTGCGCCGCGTGCCCAAGCGCACCGACACGGTGACGTGGGGCGGCTTTCGCTTCGAAGTGCTGGACGTGGACAGCTTTCGCATCGACCAGGTGATGGTCTCGCGCATGACCGATCCGACCCCGGCGGCGCCTACGCGCTGAAGTCCCAGCGCTTGCGCGCCGCCAGCACGGCATTGGGGTACGGCGCTTGACCACGCGAGCCGTTGTAGCGGCCCAGGCCCAGGAACAGGTCGCCCCGCTCGCGGTCCAGGTAGTGGCGCAGGATCACGCAGCCGAAGCGCAGGTTGGTCTGCATATGGAACAGCCGGCTCGGGTCGCCATCGGCCAGGACGCGCGTCCAGAACGGCATGACCTGGGTGTAGCCACGGGCGCCGGCCACGCTGATGGCGAAGCGACGGAAGTTGCTCTCGACCTCGATCAGGCCCAGCACCAGGGCGGTGTCCAGGCCGGCGCGGCGGCTTTCGTACCACACCGTGTCGAGGAACTCGCGGCGCTCGCTCCACTCGGGCTTGCGGCGCAGCAGCAGCGGGCTGGCCGCGCCCAGCCAGCGCAGGTAGGCCATGCGGGCTTCGGTGCTGTGGAATTCGGGCACCGGCGGCGCCGACCGGGCCACGGCGGCGCTCAGCGCGCTGCGGACCGAATCGGCAAGGGGTTCCTCGACCTGGCCACCGGCATGGGCCAGTGCGGTGTGGCCGAGCAGACCCGCACTGGCGACGCCCCCCAACAGCCTGCGGCGGGACAGGCCTGCTGTAGTAGGGCGTGGTGCGGCAGGGCTCAAGCCAGGCGTGATTTGACGAACGCACCAATCTCTGCCGTTGCCACGCGCGTGGCGGCAGCGTCGCGCCGGTGCTGGTACTCGACCTGGCCATCCTTGAGTGCCTTGTCGCCGATCGTCACGCGGTGCGGCACGCCGATCAGCTCCCAGTCGGCGAACATGGCGCCCGGGCGCTCACCACGGTCGTCCAGGATCACGTCCACGCCAGCGGCCAGCAATTCCTGGTACAGCGCCTCGGCCGCTTCCTTCACGGCCGGGCTGCGGTCCGGGCTGATCGGGCAGACGGCCACCGTGAACGGCGCGATCGCATCGGGCCAGATGATGCCGCGCGCGTCGTGGTTCTGCTCGATGGCCGCGGCCGGCAGGCGGGTGATGCCGATGCCGTAGCAGCCCATTTCCAGGAACTGCGGCTTGCCGTCTTCGGCCAGGAAGCTCGCGTTCATGGCGCGGCTGTACTTGGTGCCCAGGTAGAACACATGACCCACCTCGATGCCGCGCTCGATGGCCAGCACCCCCTTGCCATCCGGCGAGGGGTCGCCAGCCACCACGTTGCGCAGGTCGGCCACGAGGTCGGGCTCGGGCAGGTCGCGGCCCCAGTTCACGCCGGTCATGTGGAAGTCGGGCGCGTTGGCGCCGCAGATCCAGTCGTGCATCACGGCCACTTCGCGGTCGGCCACCACGGTGACCGGCTGGCGCAGCCCGACCGGACCCAGATAGCCGGGCTGGCAGCCGAAGTGCGCGTCGATCTCGGCCAGCGTCGCGAAGCGGAAGCCCTGCTCCATGCCTGCGAGCTTGCCGACCTTGACTTCGTTCATGTCGTGGTCGCCGCGCAGCAGCAGCAGCCAGACGCGCACCACCGTCGCGCCGTCGGCACCGATGGTTTCGGTGGCCAGCACCAGCGATTTGACGGTGGTGGCGAGCGGCACGCCCAGCAGCTCGGCCACGTCGGCGCAGGTGGCCTTGCCTGGCGTGGGCGTCTTGGCCATGGCCTGGGTCGCGGCAGCACGCGCCTGCGCCGGCGCCAGCGCCTCGGCCTTTTCCATGTTGGCCGCATACGCGCTGTCCGGGCAGTAGACGATGGCGTCCTCGCCGGTCGCGGCGATGACCTGGAATTCCTCGGACAGGTCACCGCCGATGGCACCGCTGTCGGCCGCCACGGCGCGGTAGCGCAGGCCGAAGCGGTCGAAGATGCGGCGGTAGGCCTGCGCCATGATCTGGTAGCTCGCCTTGGCCGAGGCCTGGTCGCGGTCGAAGCTGTACGCGTCCTTCATGATGAACTCGCGCCCGCGCATGAGGCCGAAGCGGGGCCGGCGCTCGTCCCGGAACTTGGTCTGGATCTGGTAGAAGTTCTTGGGCAGCTGCTTGTAACTGCGCAGCTCCTGGCGTGCGATGTCGGTCACGACCTCTTCGCTGGTCGGCTGGACCACGAAGTTGCGTTCGTGCCGGTCCTGGATGCGCAGCAGTTCCGGCCCCATCTTGTCGAAGCGGCCTGTCTCCTGCCAGAGTTCGGCCGGCTGCACCACGGGCATGGTCATCTCGATGGCGCCGGCGCGGTTCATTTCCTCGCGCACGATGGCCTCGACCTTGCGGATCACGCGCAGGCCCATGGGCATGTAGGTGTAGATGCCCGCGCCGAGCTTCTTGACCATGCCGGCGCGCGTCATCAACTGGTGGCTGACGACCTCGGCATCGGCAGGCGCTTCCTTGAGTGTGGAGATCAGGAACTGGGACGCTTTCATGGGCGAAGAGGATGTGTGCGGGAAGACCCGAAACCGGCGCGGGCTGGTCGCCGCTTGATACACAGACCACGCTGTGCATAATGGTTTCAGTTAAAAAATTGGGGTTTGATTATGCTTGACCGGGAAGGCTTCAGGCCCAACGTCGGCATCGTCCTGCTCAACCACAAGAACCAAGTGTTCTGGGGCAAGCGCATTCGCACGCACTCCTGGCAGTTCCCGCAAGGGGGCATCGACCGGGGCGAATCGCCAGAGCAGGCCATGTTCCGCGAACTGCACGAAGAAGTGGGTTTGCTTCCGGAGCATGTGCGCGTGGTGGCGCGCACGCGCGACTGGTTGCGCTACGAGGTGCCGGACCGTTTCATCCGGCGTGACGCACGGGGCCACTACAAGGGCCAGAAGCAGATCTGGTATCTGCTGCAGCTGACAGGCCACGACTGGGATCTGAACCTGCGTGCGACCAACCATCCGGAGTTCGACGCCTGGCGTTGGAACGACTACTGGGTCCCGCTGGACGTGGTGGTGGAATTCAAGCGCGGCGTCTACGAGATGGCGCTGACCGAGCTGGCGCGCTACCTGCCGCGCCACGACCACCGCAACCGCTACCTGCGTTCCAGCATGCGAACGCGCGAAAATGATCCCCACGATCTGCGCCACGAGGTGGCGCAGCAGTTCGAATTGCCGCCTGGCGGCAGCTTCGAACCCGATCCCCAAACCAACGAGCGGCTGGGCGCCGCTCCGCACAGCAACCATGCTTCTTCGTAACGGCCGCCTGGCGGCCTGGCTGGCTGCCGGCGCCCTGTGTGCGGCAACCGCCAGTGCACAGTCCATCAGCAAGGAATACAACAGCAACGCTCCGGACGCACCGGAGTGGGTCGAAAACGAGGCGCCTGCCGCGCCGGCATTCGACATGGGCAGGCTCGTGGACGTGACCGTCGACGCGCAAGGCGCATTGCGCTATGGCATCGATCCGGCAACGCTGCAGATCGGCAAGGACGGTGTGGTGCGCTACGTGATGGTGGCCCGCAGCACCAGCGGCGCGATGACCGCCATGTACGAGGGGATTCGCTGCGACACAGGCGAATACAAGCTCTACGCGCGCTACAACGTCGACAAGTGGACGCCGGTCGGCAAGCCCGAATGGAAGTCGCTCTGGGAATCCACGCGCATCAAGTACCCATTGGCCTTCGCGCGCCAGGGCGGCTGCGACGGCAAAGCGCGCCCCACGTCGGTCCAAGACATCGTGCGACAGCTGAAGTCGCCCGCACAGACGGTCTACCCGAACTGAGCTCAGCGGCTCAGCACGAGGTTGTCCCGGTGGACCATCTCGTGCTCGGCCGTGTAGCCGAGCAGGGCCTCGAACTCGCTGGACGGCTTGCGGCACAGCAGCCTGGCCTCGGCGCTGGCGTAGTTCGCCAGCCCGCGGGCGATGGTCTGGCCCTGGTTGTCGCGGATGGCGATCACGTCGCCGCGCGAGAATTCGCCCTCCACCGCGGTCATGCCGATCGGCAGCAGGCTCTTGCCCTCGCCACGCAGCTTGCGCGCCGCACCATCGTCGACGACGACGGCACCGCGCAACTGCAGGTGGTCGGCCATCCACTGCTTGCGCGCCTGCATCTTCTGCGTCTGCGCGACCAGCAGCGTGCCGATGGCTTCGCCCTGCGTCAGGCGCAGCAGCACATCGGGCTCGCGGCCCCAGGCAATGACGGTCGACGCGCCCGAGCCGGCCGCACGCTTGGCGGCGAGGATCTTGGTGATCATGCCGCCGCGCCCGATGCTGGACCCGACACCGCCAGCCATGGCCTCGAGCGCCGGATCGCCGGCCTGCGCCTCGTCGATGAAGCGTGCGTCCGGGTCCTTGCGCGGGTCGGCCGAGTACAGGCCTCGCTGGTCGGTCAGGATGACCAGGACATCGGCTTCGACCAGGTTCGCGACCAGGGCCCCCAGGGTGTCGTTGTCGCCGAACTTGATTTCGTCGTTGACCACGGTGTCGTTCTCATTGATCACCGGCACCACGCCGTGCTGCAGCAAGGTCAGCAAGGTGGATCGCGCGTTCAGGTAGCGCTCGCGGTCGGCCAGGTCGGCATGCGTGAGCAGCACCTGGGCGCTGCCCAGGCCGTTCTCGCGCAGCTTGCTCTCGTACATCTGCGCCAGACCCATCTGCCCGACGGCGGCCGCGGCCTGCAGCGCGTGAACTTCGCGCGGGCGCGTGCTCCAGCCCAGGCGCTTCATGCCCTCGGCAATCGCACCGCTGGACACCATGATCAACTCACGGCCACGCGCGCCATCGCCGCGCACCAGCGCTGCGAGCTGGCGCGACCACTCGCCGATGGCGGCCTCGTCCAGTCCGCGCCCTTCGTTGGTCACCAGGCTGGAGCCGACCTTGACGACGATGCGCCGCGCATCGCGCAGCAGGGTCGAGTGGGCAAGTGGCGTCATGGAATCAGGCGTCGGAGGATTCGGAAAAACGCGGATCGATGGCGACGGGCTGGTTCTCAGCCGACTTCTCGGCATGGATGTGCTGGAACACGGCCTGCACCAACTTCTCGCAGCCCTCGCGCGTCAGCGCCGAGATCTCGAACACCGGGCCTTTGAAACGCAAGCGGCGCACGAAATCCTTGACCTTGGCGGCGCGCTCCTCGGCCGGCACCATGTCCAGCTTGTTGAGCACCAGCCAGCGCGGCTTGCCGTGCAGCGTGGCGTCGTACTTCTTGAGCTCGTTGACGATGGCGCGCGCCTGCACGACCGGGTCCACGCTCTCGTCGAAGGGCGCCATGTCGATGACATGCAGCAACAAGCGTGTGCGCTGCAGATGGCGCAGGAACAGGTGGCCCAGGCCGGCGCCGTCCGATGCACCTTCGATCAAGCCTGGCAGGTCGGCCACCACGAAGCTTTGCTCCGGGCCGACGCGCACCACACCCAGATTCGGGTGCAGGGTGGTGAACGGGTAGTCGGCGATGCGCGGCCGCGCATTCGACACCGCCGTGATCAGCGTGGACTTGCCCGCGTTCGGCATGCCCAGCAGGCCGACGTCGGCCAACACCTTGAGCTCGAGCTTCAGGGCCTTCTTCTCGCCAGGCCAGCCCGGCGTCTTCTGGCGCGGCGCGCGGTTGATCGCGCTCTTGAAGCGCATGTTGCCGAAGCCGCCGTCGCCGCCCTTGGCGATCGTGATGACCTCGCCCGGCACCAGCAGCTCGAACAGTTGCTCGCCGGTTTCGGCGTCGCTGATGATGGTGCCCACCGGCATGCGCAGCGTGATGTCGGCACCGGCCGCGCCGAACATGTCCGAGCCCATGCCGTGCTCGCCGCGCTTGGCCTCGTGGCGCCGCGTGTAGCGGTAGTCCACCAGGGTGTTCAGGTTGGGGTCGGCCACCGCATAGACGTGGCCGCCACGGCCGCCGTCGCCACCGTTGGGGCCGCCGAACTCCTTGTACTTCTCGTGGCGGAACGAAACGCAGCCGTTGCCACCGTCGCCGGACGCGACATCGATCGTGGCTTCATCGACAAATTTCATGCTCCACCTCGCAAGTTAAAGAGACCAAAACGACAAAGCCCCGACAAGCGGGGCTTGGTTCCGGAGGACCGAAGTCCTCAGGCTGCCGGCGTGATGAAGACCGTGTGCTTGTTCATCGAACCCTTGACAGCGAACGACACGTGGCCGTCGACCAGGGCGAACAAGGTGTGGTCCTTGCCGACGCCGACGTTGCCGCCGGCATGGAAACGCGTGCCGCGCTGGCGCACGATGATGGAACCGGCGCTGACCAGCTCACCACCGAAGGCCTTCACGCCCAGCATCTTGGGCTTGGAATCGCGCCCGTTGCGTGTAGAGCCGCCGCCTTTTTTCTGTGCCATGACCTATTCCTTTAACCGGCGATCGCGCCGATTTGCAGTTCGGTGAACTGCTGGCGATGGCCTTGACGTTTCTGATAGTGCTTGCGACGGCGCATCTTGAAGATGTGCACCTTGTCGTGCTTGCCATGCGCCACGACGGTTGCCGTGACGGTTGCGCCGGACACCAAGGGCGTGCCCACCTTGATCTCGCTGCCGTTGCCAACGGCGAGAACCTGGTCGATCACGATCTCTTGGCCTACATCCGCAGCAATCTGTTCTACTTTAATTTTTTCGCCGGAAGCAACGCGATACTGCTTGCCACCGGTTTTTATGACCGCGTACATGTGAAACCTCTGATGAGCCCTCTACCTAAGCTCTAGAGGGTGAGCCTTCGCCGGACGAATTTCCGCGAAGCCCGCGAGTATAGCACCCCTGGGCCGGACACAGGCCAGCCGGCGCGCTGGCGCGGCCAATAGCAGGAGCGGCTTCCTATAATCCGCCGCAACTACCCTGGGTCACACCTTTGTCCGTCCACAACTCCAGCACCGCAGAGGCGGTTGCGCTGATCGCCGACGACATGCGCGAAGTCGATCGATTGATCGCCAAGCGCCTCTCTTCCGATGTGCCGCTCGTCGGCCAGGTCGCACAGTACATCATCTCCGCGGGCGGCAAGCGGCTGCGCCCGGCCCTGCTGTTGCTGATGTGCGGCGCGCTCGACCAGCGCTCGCCCCAGCGCTTCACACTGGCAGCGGTGGTGGAATTCATCCACACCGCCACGCTGCTGCACGACGACGTGGTCGACGACTCCACGCTGCGGCGCGGCCGCGCCACGGCCAACGAAGCCTTCGGCAACCCGGCCAGCGTGCTGGTGGGCGACTTCCTGTACTCGCGCGCCTTCCAAATGATGGTCGAGGTGGGCGACATGCGCATCATGCAGACCCTGGCCGAGGCGACCAACGTGATCGCCGAGGGCGAGGTCATGCAACTCGTGAACATGCACGACGCCTCGCTGGACGAAAACGGCTACCTGCGCGTGATCCGCTCCAAGACCGCCAAGCTGTTCGAGGCCAGCGCGCGCATCGCCGCGATCCTGGCCGGCAGCCCGCCCGAAATCGAACGTGCCTGCGCCGACTACGGCCAGGCGCTGGGCACGGCGTTCCAAGTCATCGACGACGTGCTGGACTACGACGGCGCGCCCGAGGAGATGGGCAAGAACCTCGGCGATGACCTGCGCGAAGGCAAGTGCACGCTGCCGCTGATCGCCGCGATGCGGCGCGGCACCGCAGCCCAGCGCGACACCATCCGCGTCGCGATCGAGAACGGTGCTGTCGACAACATCGACGAAATCATCGCCATCGTGCGCGAAACCGGCGCTTTGGACATCACCCGCGAAGCCGCCGCGGCAGAAGCTCAGCGCGCCATCGAGGCCATCTCGCAACTGTCTCCAAATGACAACACAAAAGCTTTGCTACAATTAGCGGCTCAGCTGTTGCAGCGCAGGTCCTAGGGCCTGAGTCGCAAATCGGGGTGTAGCTTAGCCTGGTAGAGCGCTACGTTCGGGACGTAGAGGCCGGAGGTTCGAATCCTCTCACCCCGACCAGTTTTCGAGTCCATTTCCCTAGGGAAACCGCGATTCCACTGGTGAGCAGAGACCGATCAGTCGGTCATCATGTCAAAGAACTGTGTCAATTGCCGCGATCATCAACCGATGACTGAAGGCGACAACTTGGCCATGCTTCCTACTGGCGTCACCCTGCGCGGGGGCGTCTACCAACTGCGCATAGGCGCACCCAAGGATCTCCAGAAGCACTACGGCGCCGACGCGTGGCGCGGTAGCTTGCGGACCAGCGACCGCGATACGGCGATCCGCCTTGGTCACGCCAAGATCGCAGAGCTTCACGACGAGTTCGAGCGCCGCAGGGCCGCCATGCGCCCGGTGCGGATCCTGGCGAACGCCAAGTTGGTCGAGAAGATCATCGAGCAGATGCGGCACAGCATCCTGAACGACGACGACATCAACCGCGCCTCCGCGCACCCCATCGCGCACATTCCGCTGGATCTGGAAGACCTGGGCATCACCGAACTGTCGGCGGACCGCTTCGAGCGACAGGCTCAGGTGCGGGAAGCGACGCAACTGTTCGCGGCATCGCTTGCCGAGATCACCGCGACGGGAGATCACAGACTGGCGAAGAACTACGCAGCCATGGCGACCAGCGACATGGGGTTGCCCGAGGTCGATTGGACCGACCAGCCTGTGCTGTTAGCGAAGGTCGCACGCGCCCTCACTTCGATCTTCCGCGAGGTTGCCGCTAAAGCGGCCGGCGAGCTGATCGAGACCCCGCCCGCCCCTACGGCACCAACCGCGAACACTGGCGAGTTCGGCGAGTCCGCCGCAGCCAACGACGAGGACGCAGCAGCCACCTGCGGCAGTTCTCACTCTTTGGAAGACGTGCTGCCCGAATGGATCCGCTTCCGCCGCGCTAAGAAAAACGCGATCCAGCGCACGACCTATGCGCTGAAGCTGCTGAGGGAGAGCGGGCACGGGGTCGCCCTGGAGAAGATCACGCGCCGGCACGGGCGCGACTTCCACCTGTGGCTCACCGAGGATGTGCGCGGGCTGACCGACAAGACCGCCAAGAATCACTTCGACTGCATCCGCACCCTGCTCCACGTCGCCGAAGTGGAACTCGAATGGATCCCGCGCAACCCGTGGAAGGGCATGGAACTACCCCAGGAAGACAGCGTGGAGCGTCCGCCCTGGTCACCCACCGAGTTGGTTACCTTGTCCACGGCTCCACTGTTTCAGCAGTACCAGCTACCGAAGGTGGCGCGAGCTGGCGGCCCCGCCGCGTACTGGATCCCGCTGATCGGTCTGTACTCTGGTGCCCGCATCGGCGAGATTGGTCAACTTGAGGTCGCCGACGTGGTGACTGACGACGATGGCGCGTGGCTCAGCATCCACGAACGGGCCGAGGGCAGCACGTTGAAGACGACGAACAGCGAGCGCATGGTGGCCGTGCACTCTGAGCTGGTGCGCCTGGGCTTCCTGGATTACGTGAAGGACCTGCAGGAAGCTGGCCAGGTCAAGCTGTGGCCCGTCATTCCCCGCACCGCATCGCGCTCCAGGGGAGACAACTTCTCCCAATGGTTCGGCCAGTACCGTCGATCCCTGGGTGTTACCGAGCGCTTCCCGGACTTCCATTCGTTCCGGCACAACGCCAGGCAATCGATGCGGGACGCTGGCCAGGACGCGCGACTGGCAGATGCAGTGACCGGTCACGCGCCTGTCGGAAGCACGGGGGACGTGGTGTACGCGCGGAGCGTGGCGCCATCGGCCAAGCGAGCAGCAGTTGCGGCCATCGCCTATACGATGATCGACCTTCCACGCGTCTACCCGACACGCAGCGCGGCCTAACGCGCTGAGACCTCTCGGCCGTTTGCCATACTGGGCCTTTTTCAGGAGAGGCTGATGGAGTGCTACAAGCTCGTTGATGGTGCACTTAAGCGCGTGGACGACCCCGTAGAGGTCGGCCCGGCCAAAGACGAGGGCGACTTCATTGACGCGCTTGTTGCGACGGGGTACAGCATCCGCGTTTGCTCTACCGCGTCGGGCCACGCCAGCGCAGAGGTGACCATCTACGAGACCGCGAAACCAGGCCTCCCGAAGTACTACATCGATGTGATGGGTGAATTCCAAGGCATCGCGGTTCTTGTCGCCGACGACTTCCCGGGCCTACTAGCGACGCTCAGAGAACTTGCGCCCCTGACCACGCTGATCGGGCTAGATCAGGCAGTCAAGATCAAAGCAGCAAACGCCGCGGACGCAGTCTAGAGGCCGGGCCTGATTCCTGGCTTGATGGGCGAGATGCACAGCCCCAGGTTGTCCCTGCGCCACGTGGACAACTCTGTGCCCAACCCCATGAAGAACTGTCGGGAGCGTTGCCTGGCGCGGCCCGCGCTGGGATGCACAAGGAATAGGCAGCGCTAGGTCTGCTCCCCTTGTTCGCTACGTTGGTAGCTTGCCTTGTGCATGTCGAGCACATACGCAAGCAAACCGCTGCGCTGTAGAGCGCGGTTGAATAGCCTGACACTCCGACCAAATGTGACTGCACTGACCACGAAGCTGAACATCAGTCCCGGGTATCGAACGAACCAGGGGGCGGTGGGCTCGATAGGAAAGGCCAAGTTCAGGAAGGCAAGGCAGCCGAGAAAGCTCCAGCCCAATGCTGACCATCTCAGACGCGCCGCTTCGTCGGCGACCGCGGCCATCAGAACCGGGTGCTTGAACAGCCATGCGGCCTCTCTCTGCAGCGCCGCGACTGCTTCGATCCGCTGCGAGTTCCGCGCGGCCCTTCTGGCCTCAAGCCGCGCGTCAAACCACCGTTGCGGGTACACCAACAGCGCGGCCACGATGGCGCCAGCGATTGCGCCAACCCACAGCGTCGGGCTAGCCAGCGCTTCGACGACCTCATTCATCTGCAGCTCCTGCTGACCCTTGATCCTCGGGGCCCTTATCCAACCACGGCCCTCGCGCCCTTGTGCCCTCCTCAGGCTCCGGGGCCTCATCAATCCTTGCCCGGATCCACGCCGCACCACCCAGGCGATCTACCTTGTCCCGCTGAGCCATGCTCAACCGAACAAGCATCTTCGTCTGATCGCCCTGGATCGATTTCGGGCGGCCTGGTGGTCTTGGGGGCACTTGTGTCATGCCCCGGATTCTGCGGAAGTGAAGCGTTTTGCATATCCATAACCTGGCAATTCAGTCGGGAATCGTCGACGGCATGATTCAGGATATCCATAATTGGAGCCTCAACTACCACCGAGGAAAGCACTATGACCACCGCCGCTCCCCTGTCCCTGCATTCGCTGCTGGCCCGTCTGCAAGCAACCCAAGGCATTGCTGTCCTTGAGCACGAAACCGCGGACGCGCCAGAAGCTCCCTGGGTCTCCCTGGAGGCCGGCGCGTTGGAATTGACGGTCAACCTTGACCTTGCGTCTTCGCGCGTCTTCATCATGACCGCGCAAAACCAAATGCTTTATTCCAAGGTCATCGGGGCTGACTGGGAACAATCAGTCCTCAACTTTCTGACCGTGCTGGCGGCCGCTGTCGAACCGGAGGACGCCGTCGCTTAATCCGCCTTGGCGTTGCGTTCTACCGACGAACGTGGCGCCAAACCTGTAGGACAGCATGCGGCGTTCTCCCAATTGAGGACGAATCGCGACAAACGGATTAAATCTCCCACAGTTCGCGCCTCAGACTAGATGGTTCTCTACAGCAATGGAGGACCCATGCGCGACCGACTGCCCCCATCCGCCCTAACGCTCCGTATGAGATTCGGGGCCATGCTCAAAGGGCGCAGGCAAGACCTTGGAATGACCCAGGGTTACATTGCAAGCCACTTGGGCATCGAGCCAAACATGGTGTCCCAGGTAGAACGCGGGATCACTGCGCTACCAATGCATGACTTGAGACGCTGGGCCGAGGCGTTGCGGATGCCAGAAAGCGAACTGGCCGACCGCTTCGCTTTCTACAACCTACCGGACTTCTACTGCGCCAGGTACAACGAAGATCCTTATGCGGTCGAGGAGTTGCCCAGGCCGGCGCTGACGGCTAGGAGTGCCCCGGGGAGACCGGCAGCCGCGAGGCGTCCAATTGGCGGCGCTTCGACAGGATGAATGTGTCTGTTTGGGGGCCTTCCAGCTACCCCACAGCCGCGACTTCGCCCAGTAAAGCTCTGAATTCAACCTCAAGAGCCTTGCGTGCGGCAGGAATATCCTGCCTTATGCGATCAAATCCTTTAGTCCAAGCATCAAACTTCCTTTGGTTGGCTTCTTTATCCAACTCTTCATCTGAATAATTAAGCCATACGCCGAATTGACTCATTGGCGCCCGGATGTCATGCAGAAGTTTTTCCATCCTCTCGCAGAGGGCTTCGGGAAAATAAACACGGTTCTTATCGAAAAATCGTGCTGTCTCCACCAATTTCCGCATTGCGTCGGCGTATTTTGTTCGCTTGTCGCGGTCCCCAGCGAACTCGATAGGAGACAAGAAACTGTCCGCCTCCCAAAGGGTCTCCGCAAGATGCCCTGAGAGTTCCGCGATGACTTCGGCACGCCGCTCGTGTAGCCGGGAAAATCTGACTTGATGCTCGATTGTCCGAAGTTGCAAACTACTCCTTAAATTTTCTATTGCAACGTCCGATTTTGCCTTCAGCTCGTTCTCAAAACGCTTCGCATCTCGCGCCAAAGCGTTCTCGAATATCCAACGACAAAGTATGCCGGCAACCGCCATCATCGCAGCATTTCCGCCAAAGGCTATCAGTATTGATTCCCATGCACTCATATATTCTCATATAAAAATTTTGGAACGCTGCGGCCGTCCCAGCGGTCTCCACGGCCCCCGCAGGCGCCCTGCGGCTCGCGCTGGCCCAAGCCGAAGCTGTGGAGGCCAAGTATGCCGAGATCGACCCTCTGCAGCCCGCGGCCACCGTGGACGCCATGGTCGCCATGGTCGCCATGGTCGCCATGGTCGCCATGGTCGCCCAGCATCCCTGAGAAACAAACCTACAGGGGGTGACAACCCTACGGCCGCAGCACGCGGCCCGGCGCACCTTGCGCCCCATCGCTGTCCCGTCGCTGCTTTGACGGCCTTGCCCTCCCACCCATCCAAGCAGATACATGACACCTCTACCCGAAACCCAGACCGTCGCCACGGTACTGACCAGCACTGACGCAGACCGCAGCGCCCTGCGGACTCTCGCCGCGACTTCGCTTGACCAGCCCATCGCCGACCCACTGGCCGGCCAGGTCGAAGCCCCCAGCATCGGCACATCGTTCGCCAACGGCTGGCTGCGATACACCCCGACCGCCCAGGCCGTGAAGGCCGCCGCCGCACTGGGTGCCATCGACGAGCTGGACGAGCTGGACCCGATGTTCAATGAGTTCGCCTACTTTGCCGAGCACCGCGACGAGTTCAGCGACCTGGAGCAGAACATGCGTGCGGGACACTTCGACAGCATCCGCAGCGCCGCAGGGTTCCGCCGCCGCGCCGCGGTCATACGCGAGAACAACCTACTGGACCGCGACATTGCGGCCGGTGGCGTGGTCGGCCAGATCGCCGGCATGGCTGGATCCATGTTGGACCCGTTGAACCTGTTGAATCTGGGCCTGGTCGTGAACGGCGTTCGTGCCGCCGCGCGTACCGGCCGTGTTCTACAGGGCGCGGCGGTCGGTGGCGTAGGTGCGCTTCCCACGGTGGCCGCGATGGAGCAGCTCGACCCCACCTATGAGTGGAAGGATGCGGTGCTGGACATCGGCGTTTCCTCCATGCTCGGCGGCACCATCGGCGCCCTACAGCGCAACTTGCATGCCGGATCCCCGCTGATCCCAGGTCACCCCGAGAACCCAGCGCACCCGGACAACATCAAGGCCGACCCTGTGCACATCGTGCGCCCAGGTCAGACCACGGACGAGGGCACGGCCATGGGGCAGAGCATCGGCGCCGCTGCGGTCTCCCCGGCAACCCGGGCACGCATGGCGACCCTGGAGGCCGACACGCTGCCGGCGCAGGGGGCCGGCCTGGGCGGCCTGGTGCAGCGGGTAACGGACGCGGGCGCCGGCCTGGCGAACAAGATTGGTTCGCTGGGTGCCGGTACCGTGTTCGACCGCATGCCGCACTATCCGGCATACCTGCGCGGCCTGCTGACCCAGGGCTTGGACCAATTCGGTTTCCTGAACCGTGCGATGGCCCGGGGTGACGCTGCGGCCCCCGAGGCCGAGGCGATCAACAACGTCTGGCGCCAGAAGGGCCGTGCGTTGCAGGAGGACCTGATGGGGCACCTGCGCGAGGCCCAGATGGCACTCGGGGAATCCGCAGTCTCCGCGCGCCTGCGCGGCGCCGTCGACGAGCTGACTGCGGGCAACGTGCAAACCAACCGCATCACGCGCGAGGAGTTCTTCGGCGAGGTGGTCGCGCAGATGCGCTCTGCGGTCACCAACCACGTCAACGTAGAGTCAGAGATCCGCCAGCGCCTGGCCGCACCTGGCCGCGCGCCCGAGCAGGTCGATGCGCTGTATCGCCAAGTCCGCAAGGCCGGCGAAGCCGCGACCCTGCACATGGACACGATGATTCGCCGCGCCGTCGACAAGGGCATGGTGGAACCCGAAGTCCTGCAGAAGTCCTACGGCTTGCCCATCATGTACGTGCGCGGGGCGATCATGCGCAACCGCTCGCAGTTCGAGAACATCGTGATGCGTCTGCTGACCGACCAGCCGCAGGACGATTGGCTACTCTCCAGTGGCTGGGTGCGTGATGCTGTCGAGGCCGATACGGCCACCGGCCGTGCCGCGACGCCCGCGCGTACCTGGGCTGAGATCCAGGCCGATCCTGTCTTGCACAACGAGGTGCTGCGGGATTGGAACGGCGACACCGAGCGCAACCTGCGCGAGGTCGCTGCAGCCGCCTGGACCGCCGCCGAAACCAAGCTAGCCCGCGCGGCCGACGAGGTCGAGGAGACGATGCGCGGCTTGAAGCTAATCGAGCACGACAAACGCAAGCTGTCCGTTGCGGCCATCAAGAGCCACGCGCGCGCGGCTGAAGCGCAGTACCACGGTCGCAAGCTGGGTCACGCACTGGTGCGCGTCGAGAAGGCCGAGGCCAACCTGGCCCGCCTGCAGGCCAAGGCGGATGACCTGATCGCGCTGGACGAGGCCGCCAAGCGCACCGCGCTGGAGAACGGGAACCAGCTCGATGAAGCTGCAGGCCGCTTGGCCGATGGCGCCACCGCACACGGCGAAGCGCAGGGCCTGGTGAACTTCCTGGGTGACCAGAAGACCACCCAGGCCACCACGCGCGACGCAGGCGCCGCCAGCGGCACATGGCAGGGCAAGCGCGATGCGGCACTGGCTCAGGAGGAAATCGACCGGCTCAATGCAGACCTGCGCGAAGCCCGTGCAGAGCGCAGCGAGGCCGCCGACTACCTGGCCCAGGCACGCGCAGACGTGCAGCAAGCCAGCCGCAGCTACCGCAACGTGCGGCGCTGGATGGACGCCACGGACGCCGAGGTGCAGAAGTACCGTGCCAGCGACCTGGAGGCCCGCATGGGCCCAGGGATCCGTGAGGACCTGGAGAACACCCGGGTTCGCCTGGACGACCTGCAGACCAAGGTCCGCGCCGTCGAGAAGGCCCGCCAAGAATCGCTCCAGCTTTGGAAGGACACAAGGCGCGGCCTGAGCATCGGCCGCAAGGAGCTTCGCCAGGCGCAAGCCGAATACCGGCGCACCGGCCGCCTGGTCGAGATGCTGGGCAAGCGAACGCCGAAGGCCGAATACGCCGAGAAGCTGGCGCGGTACCTGAGTGGCCTGGAGCAGTACCCCGGCGGCATGCTGATGGACGAGGTTCCCGAGATTGGCCGGCTTCGTGAGCGGCGCTTCAAGTGGACCGAGGAACTGCTGAAGGACGCCCAGGCATCGGGGTTTGTCGAGTCGGACCTGAGCTACATGATGGACCGTTACACACGGGACATGGGCGGCCGCTTGGCCCTCCATGAAGCCTTCGACGGTCGCAGCTACGCCAGCCTGGCCGAGGAGGCAGACCGCAGCCTGCGGCAGTGGGTCGAGGAACTTCCCCAGGGCCACGGCGACCGCGCAGCCCGCGAGGCGCTGCACGCCAAGGGCCTGGAGGACTTCAAGTACATGTGGGACCGCAACGCCGGCCGTATGTCCGTCGAGCCCACCGACCTGGCCAGCTTCACCGTGAAGACACTGATGAATGGTGCTTACCTGCGCATCGCTGGCGGCATCTGGAAAGCAGCAGTCCAGGACATCGGTACGGCCGTCTTCCAGAACCCGCGCTTTGTGCGGCATGCGTTGACCCAGGCCGGCGCGTGGCGAAAGCTGCTGAAGGAGATCGATGCGCGAGCTGCAGGCGATGCCGATGGTCGTGCTGAAGGTCTCCGGCAGCTTCGCGTCCTGATGGCGTCCATGGAGAACACCGCGCACACTGGTGTGTCTCAGCGGGCCATCGGCCGCGGCAGTGCCCTGGACCAGTTCGGAATCGGCGACGGGCTGACACGTCGCATGACCCGCAACCTGGAGGTCGGCATGCAGGCGCTGGGCGACAAGGTGACATGGGCAACCGGGCTGAACCTGATCAGCGACTTCGTGCGGCGTAATGCGGCGTTCGCGCACATCGCGGACCTGGCGAAGTTCACCCGGGAACCCTGGGAGACCTTGAGCCCCTCGCGCCGTGCGCAGCTTGCGTCGATGAACATCGGCCAGGCGGAACACCAGCGCATCGGCAAGCTTATGCAGCAGCACGGCAAGCAGTTCGGCCCGCTGTTCGATCCTGGCATCGACAAGTGGGACGACGTGCACATGGTCGACCTGTTCGAGTCCAGCGTGGTGAAGGCACAGAACCGCTCGGCGTACACCGAGAGCATCGGCGCCGTGCCCACCACGCTGCACGATGGCAGCATCTACCTGAAGGCGCTTCACCAGTTCCAGAGCCACGCATTCATGACGCTGCAGTTCTTGATCCGGCCCGCCGTTCAACGCGGGGCCGTCACCGGGGACTACTACAGCGGCATGGCGGCCCTGGCGACCTCGCTATCCCTGGCTACCCTCATGTCCATGCTGCGGGCCTACGAGAACGGCAAGCTGGACGAGAAGCTGCAGGACTGGCAGGACAACCCGTCCACGCTCGCGCGTGAGCTTGTCGACCGCTCCGGGATCATGGGTGCGGCTTCGCCGTACTTCGACATGGCGACCAAGACCGGCTTGGGCTCGCACATCAACGCGATGTTCGGTACCAAGTTCTTTGACCCCGGTACCAAGTTCAGCCAGAACAACGCGCTGGCGTCCGCGTTGGGTCCGGCCTTCGGGCAGGCCCAAGCCATCTACACGGGCATTCAAAACACCGTGAATGGCGAGCTGGACAAGGCTGGTCAGAAGTTCCTACGACTCCTGCCGTTCAACCAGCAGATGCGCCTGTTTGCCGAGATCGAGAACAGTCTGAACGACTGACGCTGACCGCGTGATGACGCGATGCCCCGCTAAGGGGCGCCATGGGGCCTACGGGCCTCGCTTCGTTTCTGGGGGGCCCATGATGGCCTGGGATGCCGCGTACGGCTCCTGGGTCGCCTGGTGCCCTTCGGAATAAATCCGCACTCGGTAGAACGCCCTATTCCCCCAGGGGCGTGCCACCAACAGACGCACACATGAACCAACAACACAACCCCGCTGCTCTCGACACGCAGGCGCACACCATGGCGGCCTGGGCCCTCGCGCAGATCGCTGACGACTACCCCGGCGTTCAACTTGACCACTCGCAGTGCACCGACGAGCTGGTGAATCTCTGGACCGCCTTCGCGTTGGCCGGTCATTCCGCTGAAGCGTTCGGCCTGCACGCGTGCGCCAAGCTGACCGAGAAAGTCCTGGCAGCGCAACGCGCCGATCTTGCGCGTGAGTAAATTGGCAGCAGATGACGACAGTTAAATAAACCCCCAGGGGTCGAAGACCGTACAGCGCGTCCCACGAAGATGACGACAGATGCATTCCCGCCCATAGCGAGGGACCCGCATCGACGCCCACCACCTCCAGGCCCGACAGGGGCCCTTCCTCCATCCTGCCACCACCGTGTCTTCACGGCGCCACCCGGCGGAACGAAGAGGCTCCCATGGCCGACATGGGCGCATGCGTAGAAGTCCGTTGGACGAGGCCTGACCCCACCTCCCCAACTGCCGGCCCTTGAGGCCAGACCGAAGCCCGTGCGAACTCCCGCCCACCGTGCTGTGCACGCGCTGCGCGTTGGGGGTCTCGCTGAAAGCGAAACACCAAGTGTCTTTAGAGGATACGAAGGGTCAAACACCGTGGTCCTGGTGAACCTGGAGAACCTGAGGTTCATTCCTTCGTATCCATGGTCTACGGTCTAGAAGAAATACACCAGAGTAGTCCTGAACATCCCGAAGACCGCCCAAGTCGTCTTGATTCGGCTTCGCCGTACCCCTTCTGGAGATGGTCGATGCGCCGCGCGTCAGCGGTTGACCCATCGCCTCCGCCTCATCCCGTGCCGTCGACACAGCCTCGCCCTCCCATGTTCCCTCACATCGATCACATTCACCTGGCGCACCGGACGCCCATCCAAGGGTGCCGTTGCTCCGCGTGCGGCATCACCAAGCCGGTCGCTGACTTCCACTCCAACGGTAGGGCCAGGCGACGCAGCGCGTGCAAGGCATGCGAAGGTGACCGGGCCAAGGTGAAGCGCCTGAAGGCCGCCAGCACTCGACCGCCAGTGGTTAAGCCTCAGCCGATCAGCCGACACCCGCTGTACGGCATCTGGAGCGGCATGCATGGTCGCTGCCGAGACCTGAGCGACCCGAACTATGGTGGTCGTGGAATCACGGTCTGCGAGCGCTGGAGCGACTTCGAGACCTTCGTGGCCGACATGGGCCCCCGGCCCTCGCCAACTCACTCCATTGACCGCGCCGACGTCAATGGGCCGTACAGCCCGGCCAACTGCCAATGGGCCACGCCCGCCGAGCAGAACATGAACAAGCGGAACACGTTGGTGTTGAACTTCGCCGGCCGCGAGCTGCCGCTGGTGCAGTGGTCACGCATCATGGACGTCAGTCCTGCACTGGTCGCAGAGCGGAAGGCCGCCGGATGGGACGACACGAAGGCGTTGACAGAACACCCCGGCCCAGCGCCAGGAGTCAAAGGCCCGCCCATCGCGCACGCTAGTCGCCGTCAGCATGCGGATGAGTGGGCGCACGAGCTGGGTATGAGCCGGACGGGCCTGCGTGGTCGCATTGCCGCCGGGTGGCCGCTGGAGCGTGCGTTGTCACAGCCCCTGGGCTTCGAGAACCAGCCAGCGGCGCGAGTGCGCACCGGGATGACGCCCGATACGCCGCTTACGTTCGACGGCCGGACCCAGGCTGCGGCCGGCTGGGTCGAGGAGCTGCGCGAGCCGCTGCGCATGACCTATGCGGCCCTGCGCGGTCGCCTGGAGCTGGGGTGGTCGGTGGAGCGTGCGCTGTCCACAGTGGTGCGGGAGCACAGGCCACGCAAGGCCAAGGCGGTACGCCAGGTGCCCCCGGAGTTCGTGGGACCACGGCGACCACGCGGGCGACCCAGGAAGTCCTGACGCCCTCAAGCGCACCAGAAATCTCGCCAGTAATTTCACCGGCTACCCCCGGTCCAAATTTTTCCCTTTGGGATCGTGACCCCTCCTACGTCCGCGCGTCGAGCCGGATTTCCCCCCATGGCCCCCTGGCCGACTTGGGCGAACCTGGAGGCGCGGCCCCGTAGGAGCGAGCTGGCGTGGGCGTTCTGGGCAGCAAAAAGCCGGCACGCGGCCGGCTGAACTTGGGCGTGGGGCTGACTACTCGACCGCCGCGCAGTACCGCTTGACCGTGGCCGTGGACAGCGCCCAGTGCTCGGCGGTAGCCGCGATGCTCGCGCCGTGCTGCATGCGCCACGCGGCCACCTCCTGGGCGTTTGCCGCGGCTGGGCGGCCCAGGCTGGCCTTACCCTTGTGCGTCAGCCCGGTGGCCTCTAAGGACCGCCTGGCCGCCTCCCTGCCGGCTTCCGTGCGCTCCCTGATGCGCTGGCGCTCCATGTCGGCCACCTGGGCCAGCACGGCCAGGATGAGTTCGCCCACGCCCTTGGCGATCCTGCCGAGCCCATGGACCTCCACGGCCACGCCCTTGTCAAGCAGCGACCGCACAGTGGTCTGAACGTCCAGCGCATCGCGCCCCAGCCGGTCCACTGCGTAAACGTGCACCGTGTCGCCCTCGCGAACGTACTGCAGCAGCTCGGCGAAGCCCGGGCGCTGCGCCGCCGGAACGCCGCCGCTGACCCCCTCGTCCTTGAACTCCTTGGCGAAGGGGCCGCCCATTGCCGTGCGCTGGGCCTGGATCGATTGATCAGCGGTACTGACGCGGTAGTAAGCGAGCTGGGTCATGGTCGGGCGGATGGATCAAAAGTATGGGCTCTGTTATGAGCTATCCAGAAGATACCGTCAACGACTTTTGATCCATGGGCGCCAAGGCTCACTTCGACCCGGCACAGAACGTACAAGTTCTGAGCCATGAGGCCGGAACCGGGCACCAGATCGGCAACCCGACCGGCACACACAAACAGGTTGCGCCGGTGCTTTGCCTGATGCCGCTCCTCGGCGGACCAGTCTCAACTTCGATGCGTGCGCATGTCCGCATCTGTTTTCTCTAAAACAAACATGACCGACCAACTGCGGCGCTGCAAGACGTGCGGCACCTTCAAGCCTTTCACTGACTACTACAAAGGGCCGTGCGGCGCGTTCGTGCGCTGCAAAGCCTGTTGCATCTTGGCCCGCAAAGCGGCCTACCAGAAGAACCCGGAGTACACCAAGAACCTGGTACGCGGCTACCGGGCCGCAGCGAAGGCTCGGGGTCTCGCCGCGACCCTCGGGGACGCGCTGGGGCCGTAAGCCCCCGTCGGTACTGATGTGACGGGCCGCTCGCATCATCACGGACACTCTCAGCTTTGTCCTGTTCGTGAACCGATGAGCTGCCCCACCGCTTTCGAAATTGCCAAGCTTCTGGTGTCCTTGGTGACCGTCGGATCGCTGATCTACGCGATCAAGGCGTACAACGCCAACGTAAGGAAGCAACAAGAAGACCGTGTTCGCGATGCCGACAAGGAGCTGGTAACGCAAGCGCGGCTGTCACTGGAATGGGCCTACGACGCCTTAACGGCCGAGGGCGCCCAGATCCCACCCAAAGCTGACCGACTCAACTGGCTGACATGCGCCCGGCACCTGCTGCGCCACGCTGAACTCGCCGGGCAGATTACCAGCCAGACCTACAGGACCGTCCACGCAGAGCATGAGGAGTTCTGGCGGCACAGGTTCTATCTGGCCTTGGACGACATTGCGCTACGTATGGGCACTTACTATTTGAGTGGCCCTGGCGCTCTCTCAGCCGAAAACATCGAGCCGAGGTCCGCCGCGGTAGTCGTGGCATTCAGTGCATGGCCGGCCGGATTGAAGGACCTAACAGATAGCGTGGACGTCGGAAAGACCTTGCACGGGCGCGAGGGTGGCGCCGTGCGTGGCGTCCGTCACTACCTAGAGGCCCTGGACACTGCGAAGGCGCAACGGCGCGGTTAGCGTATCGCACGTTTGGGTATGGGGCGACCAATCCAGATTGCCCGCAGTGATTTACCTTTGGCTGGATGCTGACGGCGCTGGATTCGCAGCCGACTCTGCTTTGACGCGCGAAGCCCTTATTTCGTCATAGACCGTTTTACTGTCTGGCGCACCAATCGATCTGCGGTAGTTGTCGTCGACTTCCATTGTCGCTTTCGCCCAACTCTGCATGCAGTCAAGCTGGATTCGTGCGACTCCCGCATCGCGCTCTTGATCGAGGACCTCGTCCATAAACTTCAAGAAATGCTCGATGATCGTCGCAGCGTCGTCAGCGCTCACCACCCCCGAATTGATCTTCTTTACGTCTCGACTGAGTCGCTCTAACGCGCTGTTGATCGTCCGAGGCTTCGTTGGGGCCATGCACATGTCTGGTGGAGGGTGTATGGCGATTCCAGGCACGACAACCGGGATTCCTTTTTCAAGTCCAAGCCTTGCGCTTTTGGAAAATGGCACGGGCGAGTTCTGATCAAGAACGTCGACAGCCCATTTCCGCAGATCGGGTTCTTGGCTCTTAGGATCCTCTTTCAAGATGCTGGTAGCAATCGAAACGTAGTCCTTTCGCAGCCCCTCGTCTGCTAGCTGCCGCTGAATCAGGTAGCCAGCGATTGCCAGCACGATTGGAATGGCAACCGCAGAAGCAATCGAGGCGACGGATTTCCAATGCTCCAGCCTTTGTGCAGCCGTGTGCGTAGGGGACGGCACGTTTCTTGGCCGGTTTCCAGAACGCAGAGCTGAGCGGGGATGGATTGGCATTCGACACGACTCCTAGGTAGTCGCACATTGTCAAGGACGAACAATCCGCGAGCCCATTGCAGTGGTAAGCTACTTCAAGTGCGTCAATTTGGCGCAGTTCTCGACGTTGACGCATGGCGCCTTTCCCTGGGAAAACGGGTCGAAAGTGGCGGGTTCGAATCCTCTCACCCCGACCAGCCAAGTCATTGTCATGAGCAAAAGAGGCCGCGCAAGCGGCCTTTGTTGTATCTACCCGCAGTTCAGCGCCACAACGCGGCCATCGCCGCGCTGAACGCCGCACCCAGTTGCGGCCCCAGCGGCACGGTCGACGTGCTGCCCACCACCCTGCCCTGCGTCACGACCGCCTGCCCGGCGACGAACACGTCCCACAGCCGCGGCGAGGGCGAGGAGAACACCATGGCATCCAGCACATGCTCTGCAGGGATGCCCAGCAGCGTCGGCGACTGGTCGTCCAGCACCACGAAGTCGGCCCGGTGGCCCGACTGGATGGCGCCGATGCGTTGGCCCGTGGCAACCCGCCCGCCGGCAATCGCCGCCTCGAACAAAGCCGCAGCGGTGCTGTCGCGCCCCGCGGCACGCGCCGCCACGTTGCGCTGGCGCAGCAGGGTGCGCTGCGTGTACTCCAGCAGGCGCAGTTCGGTCGTCCACTGGCGCGAGACCTGGCTGTCCGAACCCACCGCCCAGCGCCCGCCCAACGCCATGTAGGCCGGCAGGTCGAACACGCCATCGCCCAAGTCGGCCTCGGTGCTGGGGCACAGCACGACCGATGCACCGGCCTTGCGCACGCCCTGCAGTTCCGCCGGGGTGGCGTGTGTCGCATGCACCAGGTTCCAGCGCGCATCCACGGCAGCGTTCTGCAGCAGCCACTCGATCGGGCGCAGGCCGGTGTGGGCCACGCAGTCGTCCACCTCCTGCGTCTGCTCGGCCGCATGGATGTGCAAGGGCAGCGACACCTTGCGCGCATGCGCGGCCACCTCCTGCAAGGCCACGGCGTCCACCGCACGCAGCGAATGCACGGCCACGCCCGCGCCCAGCAGGGCACCAGGGCTGGTCTTGTTGGTCTCGGCATCCACGGCCAGGCGCGCCACGGCTTCCACCGTGCGCAGCACGCTGTCCGGCGTGGAGCCGAAGCGGCGCTGCCCCTCGCCCAGCGCGCTCGCGCCGAAGCCCGCCCGCATGTACAGCGTGGGCAACAAGGTGAGGCCGATGCCCACGCGCTGCGCCGCGCGCACCAGGGCCAGGGCCATGTCCAGCGGCGCGCCTTCCGGCTGGCCGTCGGGCGCACCGTGCAGGTAGTGGAATTCGCAGACCTGGGTGTAGCCGGCCTGCAACAGTTCGGCGTACAGCAGGCTGGCCACGGCCTCCATCTGCTCGGGCGTGATGCGCCGCGCCACGCTGTACATGCGCTCGCGCCAGGTCCAGAAGTCGTCGACCGCGGTGGCGGCGCCGTCGCGCCGGCGCTCCGTCAGTCCGGCCATGGCCCGCTGGAACGCATGGCTGTGTGCATCGACCATGCCGGGCAGCACGGGCCCGCCCAAGCGCACCGCGCCACGCTGCTGCTCTGCGCTGGCATTGGGCAGCACATTGAGCCAGCAGCCGTCGGCCGCCACCGTCAACACCACATCGCGCGCCCATGTCCCCTGGATCCATGCGCGGCTCGCGAAGAACCGCCTCACCTCGTGCGTCATGCGCCGTCCTTCCGCTCGGTTCTGCGCATTCTGCACCGGCCCTTCCACGCAAGAAGGCCCCGGCGCCTTGCAGCACCGGGGCCGTCCTGCGGCAAATCAACGAAGGCTCAGGTACCGACCTTGCCGCCGTCTTCCCGCCAGACCACGACCGTGGCAGGACGCGGGCGGCCACCGGCACCGTTGTCGGGCCAGCGCGAGAAGGCCAGCGGATCGACCGCGGGGTCGGTCGCCGGCGCGCGCGGATGGCTGCCGTACTCGCCCGGGTGCTGCACGTTGATGAACACGTACTTCTGGTCCGGCGTCCAGGTGATGCCCGTGATCTCGCAGCCCGAGGGGCCGACCAGGAACCGGCGGATCTCCTTGGTCTGCGGGTCGGCCACCAGCATCTGGTTGTTGCCCATGCCGGCGTAGTTGCCGCGGTTGGAGAAGTTGCCGTCGGTCTGAATCCACAGGCGGCCGTCGGCATCGAAGGCCAGGCCGTCCGGGCTGTTGAACAGGTTGTCGGCGTTGATGTTGCTCGATCCGGCCTGCAGGCCGCCGGCCGTGTGGGCCGGGTTGCCGGCCAGCACGAACAGGTCCCACTCGAACGTCAGCGCGGCCGCGTCCTGGCCGGTCTCGCGCCAGCGGATGATCTGGCCGTAGATGTTGTTGGTCCGTGGGTTGGCCTCGTCCACCGTGCTGCGGCTGCTGTTGTTGGTCAACGTGAGGTAGACCTCGCCCGAGTCCGGGTGCACCGTCACCCACTCCGGGCGGTCCATCTTGGTCGCGCCGACGTCGTCGGCCGCCAGGCGCGTGTTCACCAGGATGCCGCCCAGGTCGCCGTACTTGGCGCCCAGCGTGCTGCCCCCGGCAATCGGCGTGGACGGCACCAGGGCCACCCACTCGCCCGTGCCCATCATGTCGCCCACCGTGGCGCCGGCGCCGAACTTGGCCACGTACAGCGTGCCGCTTTCCAGCAGGTTGACGTTGGCGCGCTGGTTGTCGGCCACGTACTTGCCGTCCGAGACGAACTTGTAGACGTAGTCGTTGGCCTGGTCGTCGCCCATGTAGACCACCACGCGCTGGTCCTTGGCCAGGGTCTGGGCCGCGTTCTCGTGCTTGATGCGGCCCAGCGCCGTGCGCTTCTTGGGCGTGGACGAGGCATCGAACGGATCGATCTCGACGATCCAGCCCAGGCGATTGGGTTCGTTGGGCTCCAGCGCGTAGTCGAAGCGGTCGTCCTCCTCGTGCCAGCGGTAGCCCGATCCCGTCGTCGACAGGCCGTAGCGGCGCATGTTGGCGTCGCGCGCCTCGGTGGTGCTGGCGGTGCCGAAGTAGCCGTTGAAGTTCTCTTCGCAGGTGAGGTAGGTGCCCCACATGGTGTAGCCGTTGCCGCAGTTGTTGACCGTGCCCAGCGACACCTCGCCGGCCGGATCGGCGCTGGTCCGCACCAGCGCGTGACCGCGCACCGGGCCGGTCAGCTGCATCGGCGTGTTCATGTGGATGCGGCGGTTGTAGGCCGAGGGGATCACCACCTGCCAGTTGCCGTTCACCAGGCGCACATGGGCGACCGACACACCGTGGGCATGCTGCGCCTTGCGCACCTGCTCCAGCGACCAGGGCGTGGCGCCGGACTGCTCGGCCGCCGTGTAGAAGAACTCGGGGTTGATGTACTCGTGGTTCATGACGAGCAGGCCTTCGGTGCTGTTGTCGTCCGACAGCGGGAAGAAATGCATGCCGTCGTGGTTGTCGCCGAACTGCAGCGCCTGGTCGGCCGCCGTGTTGGTGGCGTCTGGCTTCCAGGCCGGCGAGTTGGCGAACAGCGGATCGCCCCAGCGGCAGAACACGGCGTGCCTGTAGCCGGCCGGAACCACGATGTCGTCACCGGTCGAGGCCGCCACGGCCGCGAAGCCGAGCATCGGGCCGCTGTCGTCGCCGTCACCGCCACCGCCGCAGGCCGTGAGGCCCGCACCGAAGAAGCCGACGGCGCCCATGGCCAGGCCGCTCTTGAGAAAGCCGCGGCGCGAACGCTCGACGAGTTCGTTGAAGTGCGGGTTCGCGCTGGTGTTGGTGGGAATGTTTTCTGGATCGATCGAACGCATCGGGGCGAGGTCCTGTGGTGGGAAAAAGGACAAGGCGCTTCCCCGCCATGCTTTGTGCATGGTGTATTTCGCTGGCAGAGGCTGGCTTGCGGCCGTGATGGTCGAAACCGCCCGTGACAGGCGCGTGAAGCCCGCATGACCAGCGGGCCTGTTGACAGCCGCGTCAGTTCTCGCGCAGCCGCAGCGGGTCGAAGTCCAGCGGCGCGTCGTCCTGCGGTGGCCGGTAGCGGAAGATGCCGCTCGTTCTCAGCGCCGGCACACCGTCGGCCGCGACGAGCGCCTGCGCGAACACCATGGTGCGCGTGCGTTGCGGCACGTCGCCCTCGCCCTGCACCCAGGCGCCCAGCGGTGCCGCGCCGATGTAATCGATCTGCAGGTTGATCGTGGGCAGGAAGCTGCGCCGGCCGTCCGTTCCCTGGTACATGGTCATGGCCGGCAGCAGCATGTCGCAGAAGCTCGCGAGCATGCCGCCATGGCAGGTACCGATCGGGTTGGTGTGGCGATGCTCCACGCGAAAACCCAGTTGCAGCTTCTCGCCGGTCCAGCGGCCATAGAGCGGGCCATTGGCCTCGATGAAGGGGCCGCCCATCACGATGGGGCGGAAACCGGCGGGAATGGCGGATGCGGTGTCGGGCATGCGCCGATCATAGGCAGCGCCGTGGGCGTCAGAAGTCCTGGCCTTCCAGCAGCACCGCGAGCAGCCGCGCATAGCGCCGTTGCAGTTCGGCCCGGTCGGCCTGCAGTTCGGTCGGCTGGCGGAACACCGTGCCCTCGATCCGCACGCCCACCATCTCGCAGCGCGCCGCCGCCTCGGCCGGCGAGAGCCCGGGCATGAGCCGCAGCATCTTGGCGGTGGCCTGCTGCCGGCTGCGCTTGTCGGCCTCGCGCACGATGGCGGCGATCTCTGGGTCGCGCGGGGCCTCGGCCGTGATTTCCGGCATCAGCACCGCGTCCTCGGCATGGCGTGCGTCGGGCTCGGTCGTGCGCGCCGCCGGCCGCTCGGGCGTGCAGGGACTTTCGCCTGTTTCTGCCCATGGCCTTCTTCAGCGGCTCCACCAGCGTGATCTACCGGCAGTTCTCCATCACCATCGTCACCTCCATGGTGCTGTCGGTGGTGGTGGCGCTGACGCTCACGCCCGCGCTGTGCGCCGACGCCGAGCATGCCTGCCTGGCCGAGCCCCCCCGCCGTCGTGGCCTGCGACTTCAGCCTGCCGAGGGGCCGCGCCAGACCACGGACGCCTGCTCGCCCTGGCGCAGCACCACGGCATGCGCCTGCTCACGCTGGACAAGCGCCTGGCCCAGGCGTTTGCCGGGGGCCGCTCGAGCTGCTGGAAGCGGGCTGAAGCCCCCCAAAAGGGCTCAGGCGTAGAAGGCCGGGATGTTCGGCCGCCCTTCCACCGCGCCGGCCGACACGCCCTGCAACTCGGCCGCCACCATCTTTCCCAGCACCGCCAGATGCCCGCGCTCCCAGGCGCTCAGGCGCTTGGGCTTGCGGTCGATCAGGCACAGCGTGCCCACCGACTCGCCATTGGCCATCACCAGCGGACAGCCCGCGTAGAAGCGGATGTGCGGATCGCCCACGACCAGCGGGTTGTCGGCGAAGCGCGGATCCACCATCGCATCGGAAACCTCCAGGATCTCGGGCTGCAGGATGGCATGGCCGCAGAAGCTGATGTCGCGCGGCGTCTCGCTGGCCTCCAGGCCGATGCACGACTTGAACCACTGGCGGTCCGTGTCGACCAGGCTCACGAGCGCGATCGGCACCTTGAACTGCGAGGCGGCGTAGGCGGTGATCAGGTCGAAACGCGCCTCCGGTTCGGTGTCGAGGATCAGCAGGTCGCGCAGCGTGGCGATGCGTTGGGCTTCGGTGGCAGGCAGGGCGGGCGGACGCATGGCGGACTCCTGGTCATGGCGAGTGGACAGGCGGGCGGATTATTGCAGTGCACCCGGCCTACACTGGCCGCCTTCGCAGCCTGCCGCTCGCCCCATGACGCCCACGGAAACCGGCCCCAGCGCCGCCGTCGACCCGACCCGGGTCCGCCGCTTCCATCAGGTCTTGCTGTGGCCGCTGCGCCTCATGCCGCTGCCCGCGTCAGCCGGCGCCAAACCGTGGGAACTCCTGGCCGGCTCGCCCTGGCAGGAGGAGGTGGACGAGTACACGGGCGACACCTGCCGCTTCCACGAACGGCACTACAACGAGTTCGTGACCTTCCTGCCCTATGTGCAGCGCTTCCTGTACGGCGAGGGCCGCCATGGGCGCACGGGCGGCGCCACGCCGCACGGCTCGCCGATGCGCGTGTTCCGCCGCCACGATATCTCCGCCGTGCGCCTGACGGCCCGGCCCGGCGACGCGCCGGTCACGCTTTCCATCGTCCATGCCGACCTGTACTTCTTCCTCGACGTGGACCTGGTGCTGTTCAACCTCGAGGTCGCTGCCGACGACCTCACGCTGGAGCAGGCGCAGGAACTGCTGTACCGGTTCGGCCGCGGCTATCCGCCGGGCTGGGATGCCAAGGGCCACCCGCTGCACTGCCTGGCCGACGCCGAATGGCTCGACGCGCAGGGCCAGGTGCAGACCCGCTCCGATGCGCACCAGCGCGAGGCCTTCCTGGCCCATGTGGCCGAGCACCGCGCGCCGCGCATCGCCACGCACTGGGCCGCCATGCTGGAGCCGCTGGTGCCCGACTACTCCGACCAGAGCGGCGCGCTGCGCTACCGCCAGATCGAGTACTACCGC
Organism: Pseudorhodoferax sp. Leaf265; assembly: GCF_001422365.1. Classification (GTDB taxonomy): domain Bacteria; phylum Pseudomonadota; class Gammaproteobacteria; order Burkholderiales; family Burkholderiaceae_C; genus Pseudorhodoferax. Next base: position 853,037 of record NZ_LMMT01000001.1, read on the forward strand.
ATGCCGCTCATGGCCTACCTCGCGCTCAACGACCCGCGCGCGCTCTCGCGTGCCGATTTCGTGCGCCTGGGCCTGGTCACGGGCTCGGGCGACAACCGCGCCCTGCCCTTCGCCGACGAGCATCTGGCCGACTTCGAGCAGCGCTTCTGCTACGACCGCTTCTGGAGCGCAGGCGGCGCCGCGCCCGACACGCGCTACCTGTGCAACGGGCATTCGCTGGTCGTCGTGGGCCGGGCCGATTCGGTGCTCTACGGCTGCCGCGACCGCGGCGTGCTGGCCCAGTTCCGGCACCAGCACTTCCTGCTGTTCCTGATCGCGCATTTCCAGAAGGCCGCGCTGCTCATGTACTCGGACAAGCTCGTGGAGGCGCTGCGCGACCTGGACGTGGGCAGCGCCGACAGCGTGCGCCGCTTCAAGCGGCTGATCCGCGCCAGCTTCGAAGGTTTTCTGCGCTTCACGCACCGCTACTGGTTCCACGAGATCTCCGAGCAGGCGCTGGTGCGCGCGCTGTGGGGCATGTGCGCGGGCCACCTGAAGCTGGACGCCACCTACTGCGAGGTCAAGGAGCGCATCGCCGACATGGCGCAGTACCTGGAGAGCGACAACCTGCGCCGCCAGGCCAACACCGTGGTCCGGCTCACCGTGGTCACCATCTTCGGCCTGATCGGCACCGTGACCACGGGCTTCCTGGGCATGAACCTGCTGGCCGAGGCCGATGCCCCGATGGCGCGCCGGCTCACGATCTTCGCGGTCACCTTCGTGCTGACGACCATCCTCACGGTCTACACCATGGTCAAGTCCAAGAAGCTGTCGGACTTCCTGGACATCCTCTCGGACGAGCGCGCCACGGCCTGGCAGAAGTGCTTGGCGCTGGCCGCCGTCTGGCGCAGCAGCCCGCCGCCCTGAGCCACGGCGCGCCGCACGCGCTAGCATGGGCCCGGTCCGGGCCTTGCCGCGGACGGCTTGTGCGATCCGGGCCGCGCAGCGGCCCGCGGTCCACGGGTGCTTGCTTCCAACATCCTCGGAGACAAACGATGACACGTACGACATGGCCCCGCCGGGGCCGGCGACTGCTTGCGCTGCTCCTCTTGGTCGGCCTCGCCGCCTGCTCCTCTGACGACGATCCCGTGGCCTGCGCCGATCTCAACGGCATGGCGGTGGCCGCCAGCGCCATCGGTCTGCGCACCCAGGGCGCCACCGTCACGAGCACCGCGGTCGTGCCGGCAGCCGGCAGCGGCGCCACCGCAGTGGGCGAATACTGCAAGGTGCTGGGCAGCATCCAGCCGGTGGACAGCAACGCCCCCAAGATCCTGTTCCAGCTCAACCTGCCCACCAGCTGGAACGGCAAGGCCATGATGTTCGGCGGCGGGGGCTACAACGGCAGCATCGCCACCGGCCTGGGCAACGTGCCGGCCGGCCCGGCCGACCAGCCCGTTCCGCTGGGTCGCGGCTACGCCACCTTCGGCAGCGACTCGGGCCACCAGGCCAATGCCGACGGCAGCCGCGATGGCCGCTTCGGCGCCAACGACGAGGCGCTCGCCAACTTCGCCGGCGACGCGCTCAAGAAGACGCTGGACGTGGCCAAGGCCATCATCCGCAAGCACTACGCCGAGGCACCCAGGCGCACCTACTTCGCGGGCGGCTCCACCGGCGGGCGCGAGGCGCTGCTGGCCGTGGGCAACTGGCCACAGGACTTCGACGGCGCCATCGTGCTGTACCCGGCCTGGAACGCCGCCGCGCTGGATCTGCAGTTCGGCCGCATCACGCGCCAGCTGGCCCAGCCCGGCGCCTACCCGAGCCGCGCCAAGCGCCAGCTGGCCTACAACGCCGCGCTGGCCGCCTGCGACGGGCTGGACGGCGTCAGCGACGGGCTGATCAGCAACATGCCCGCCTGCAACACCAGCTTCAACCTGGCCAGCGCGACGCTGAACGGCGCGCCCGTGCGCTGCGCGGGCGGTGCCGACCTGGGCGACAGCTGCCTGTCGGATGCGCAGATCGCCTCCTTCGACACCTTCAACACACCCCTGGTGCTGCCCTACACGCTGGCCAGCGGCGAGACCACCTACCCCGGCTTCAACACCTGGGGCACGGACTTCGGCAACCCCGGCAGCAGCCCGCTGCAGCCCACGGTGCTGACGCTGTCGCTGGGCACCGAACAGCCGGCCAACCCGATGCCGGCCGTCACGGCCGCCACCATGCCGCCCTACGGCAGCACCTTCTGGGACCAGTGGGTCAAGTACTTCGTCACGCGCGACGCCAGCTTCAATTCGCTGACGCTGGATCCGCAGGCGCCCGGCCCCTGGCAGTCCCGCATCGTCGCGCTGACCGGCATCCAGGACGCGAACCGGACCGACCTGTCGGCCTTCCGCGCCCGCGGCGGCAAGATCCTGATGGCGCACGGCACGCACGACGCGCTGGTCAGCACGCGCGCAACCCAGCAGTACTGGGCCCGCCTGCGCAACGCCATGGGCGCAAGCACGGTGGACAGCTTCATGCGCTACTACGAGATCCCGGGCTACGGCCATGCCGCCAGCAGCGTGTTCAACGCCGCCTGGGACTCGCTCACCACGCTGGAGAACTGGGTCGAGCGCGGCACCGTGCCGCCGGCCCAGACCGTGGCCGACACGGCCGGCGTGCCCGGCCGCACGCGCCCGCTGTGCGACTACCCGGCCTGGCCGCGCTACCGCGGCGCGGGCGATGTGAACCTGGCGCAGAACTACAACTGCGCCACGCCCTAGCGGCTCAGGGCTGGCGCAGCCAGTCGGCTTCCCAGCCGCCGCCCAGGGCCTGGATCAGCGACACCGCAGCCGTCTGCCGGGCCAGCTGCACCTGGGCCAGCGTGCGCCGCGCGCTGAGCGCCGAGGCCTGGGCGCTGACCACCTCGCTGTAGCCGACCTGGCCCGCACGGTAGCGGTTCAGCATCTGCTGCTCGGTGCGGTCGGCCGCCTGCGAGGCCTCGCGGCGCAGGCCTGCCTGCTCGGCCAGCGCGGCCGTGGCGCTGAGCTGGTCCTCCACGTCCTGGAAAGCCGAGAGCACGGTCTGCCGGTAGTTCGCGACGCTGGACGCATGGGCGGCGCGTGCCGCGTCGGTGGCGGCGTCGCGTGCGCCGCCGTCGAACACGGTCTGCGCCACCGACACGCCCAGTGCCCACAGCAGGCTGGAGGCGCTGAACAGATCGCCCACGCGGCTGGCGCTGCCGCCCAGGCTGGCCGACAGGCCGATGCTCGGGTAATAGGCCGCGCGCGCGATGCCGATCTGCGCATTGGCCCGCGCCACCGCGCGCTCGGCGCCCGCGATGTCGGGCCGGCGTTGCAGCAGCAGCGAAGGCAAACCCGTGGGCACGGCCGGTACCACGGGGCGCCAGGCTGCGGGCGCGATGGCGAACTCCGACGGCGTCACGCCCACCAGCACCGCAATGGCGTGCTCGTAGGTCGCGCGCGAGCGCCGCAGCGCCACGCGCTCGGCTTGGGCGCCGAGCAGTTGGGTCTGGGCCTGCAGCACATCGGTCTGGGCCGCGATGCCGGCGTCGTAGCGGTTGCGCGTGATCGCGAGCGCGCGCTCGTAGCCGGTGATGGTCTCGTCGAGCAGCACGATTTCCGCATCGGCTTCGCGCAGCGCGAGGTAGTTCGCCGCCAGCGCGCCGATGGACGAAAGCCGCGCCGAGGCCAGGTCGGCCGCGCTGGCCTGGGCGTTGGCCTGGGCGCTGTCGACGGCCTCGCCGAGCCGGCCCCACAGGTCGGGCGACCAGTCGGCCGCCACGCTGGCCGCGTAGGAGCGGCTGGACGCCCCACCGCCCCGCACCGGCCCGCTGCGGCGCGCGCTGCCCTCCAGCGACAAGGTAGGCAGCAGGGCCGCCTGCTGCTCGCGCACCAGGGCCTGGGCCTGGGCGTAGTTGGCCACGGCCGCGGCGATGTTCTGGTTGGAGACCTGCACGCGCGCGGCCAACGCGTCCAGCTCTGGGTCGCCGAAGCGCGTCCACCAGTCGCCGCGGTCCAGCGCGTCGCCAGGCTGGGCCGGCACCCAGCCGTCGGCGGCCGGGGCTTCCTTGAAGGCGGCGGCAAAGCCGGTGTCCGGCCGCGCGTAGCGCGGGCCGACGGCACAGCCGGCCAGCAACGCCGGCAGGGCCAGGAGAACGAAACGGCGAGGCAGCATCTTCATGGGGTCCGGGCGAGCAGGCGGTCGTTGGCGGCCGGGCGGCGCAGCTTGTCCAGCAGCACGTAGACCACGGGCACGGTCAACAGGGTCAGCAGCTGGCTCGCGATCAGCCCGCCGACGATGGTCACGCCCAGCGGCTGGCGCAGCTCGGCACCCTGGCCGAAGCCCAGCGCGAGCGGCAAGGCGCCCAGCGCCGCGGCCAGCGTGGTCATGAGAATGGGCCGAAAGCGCAGCAGGCAGGCCTCGCGCACGGCGTCCAGCGCCGACAGGCCGCGCGCGCGCTGCGCCTCCAGCGCAAAGTCGATGATCATGATGGCGTTCTTCTTGACGATGCCGATCAGGAGGAACAGCCCGATCAGCGCGATGATGGTCATCTCCATGCGGAACAGCAGCAGGCCCAGCACCGCGCCCACGCCGGCCGAAGGCAGCGTGCTGAGCACCGTGATCGGGTGGATCAGGCTCTCGTACAGCACGCCCAGCACGATGTAGATGACGACGATGGCCGCGATGATCAGCAGGGTCTGCTGCCCGCCCGTGTCCTGCGCGGCGCGGGCCGTACCGGCAAAGCTGCCGCGCACATTGACCGGCATGGCGATGTCGTTCTCGGCCTGCCTGACCAGCTGCTGCGCCTGCGCCAATGTCACGCCGTCGGCCAGCGCGAACGAGATGGTGCTGGACAGCTCGGTGTCGTCGTGGCTGATGGCGCTGGGCACGGCCCGCTCGCCCACGCGCACGAAGCTTGCGAGCGGCACCATGGTGGTCGTGCTTGTGGCCAGTGCCTGGCCAGCCGAGGAGTTGCGCGATGCGGGGTTGGCCGAGGTCACGGTCGAGGTGCCCGTGCTGCTGTTGGCGTTCGACTGCACCGTGCTCGTGCTCGTCTGCCCGGTCGTGGGGTCGACGGTGGTGCTGACCGTGGATGGCACGTACAGGTCCTTGAGCACCAGCGGCGCCTGCTGGAAGCGCGGCGCCCACTCCATGATCACCGAGTACTGGTTCAGGTCGTTGTAGATGGTGGCCACAGAGCGCTGGCCGAAGGCGCTGTACAGCGCGGCGTTGACGGCCGAGGTGCTGACGCCCAGGCGCGCCGCGGCGTCGCGGTCGACCGAGACGAAGGTCTCCATGCCGTTGTCGGAGGATTCGCCGTCCACGTCGGTCAGCTGCTCGAGCTCGGCCATGCGGTCGGACAGCTTCTTCGACCAGTTGCGCAGGTCGGCCAACGAATCGCTCTTGAGCGTGTACTGGTAGGTCGAGTTGCTCTGGCGCCCGCCCATGCGCAGGTCCTGCACCGGCCCCAGGAACACGCGCAGCCCGGTCAGCTGGTTCAGCTGCGGGCGCAGCCGGTCGATCACGGCCTGGGTCTTCTCGCTGCGGCCATTGCCCAGGGGCTTCAGGTTCACGAACATGAAGCCGCCGCCCGCGCGCGCGCCGCCGCTGAAGGCGATCACGGTGTCCACCGCCGCGTCGGCACGGATGATGTCCACCGCCTGCTTGAGCTTGGCCTGCAGCGCCACGGACGAGATGCTCTGGTCGGCGCGGATGCCGGCATTGAGCTGCCCGTTGTCCTGCTGCGGGTAGAAGCCCTTGGGGATGTGCATGAACAGCCAGACGTTCAGGCCCACCACCACGGCCAGCGAGAGCATGACCAGGCCCTTGCTGGCCAGCGCCCAGTCCAGGCTGTGGGCGTAGACGCGCAGGCTCCAGGCCCAGAGCCGTTCCGTGCCGCGCAGAAAGGGGCCGCTGATGCGGCCGGGCGGGCGCTGGCGGTACCAGGCTTCGCTGCGCAGCAGCATGGCGCACAGCATGGGCGTGGTGGTCAGCGAGATCACGAGCGAGATCAGCACCGCGGCGGACAGCGTGACCGCGAACTCCTGGAACAGCCGCCCGACCTGTCCGCCCATGAACAGCAGCGGGATGAACACCGCCACCAGCGACAGGCTGATCGACAGCACCGTGAAGCCGACCTCGCGCGCGCCCTTCAGGGCCGCGGCCATGCGGTCCATGCCCTCCTCGATGTGGCGCTGCGTGTTCTCCAGCACCACGATGGCGTCGTCCACGACGAAGCCGGTGGCCACCGTCAGCGCCATCAGGCTGAGGTTGTTGAGCGAGAAGCCCAGCAGCCACATCACGCCGAAGGTGCCCAGCAGCGAGACCACGGTGGCCACGGCCGGGATGACGGTGGCGCGCGCGCGGCGCAGGAACACGCCGACCACGCACACCACCAGCACCACCGACAGCATCAGCGTGAACTCCACCTCGTGCAGCGAGCCGCGGATGGAGTTGGTGCGGTCCGAGGAGACCTGCACGGCGATGTCCTGCGGCAACTGGGCGCGCAGTTCGGGCAGCAGGCGGCGCACGCTGTCCACGGTCTCGATGATGTTGGCGCCGGGTTCCTGCGTGACCAGCACGATCACGGCCGGCTTGCCGTTGAACAGGCCCACGGTGCGCGTGTTCTCCACGCTGTCGGCGACGTTCGCCACGTCCGACAGCTTCACCGGCGCGCCGTTGCGCCAGGCGATCACGAGATCGCGGTAGTCGGCCGCGCGCAGGCCTGGCGCGGGTGTGTAGACCTGCAGGCGCCGGCCCTCGCCCTCGATCGCGCCCTTGGGCCGGTTGGCGTTGTTGGCCTGGATCGCGGCGCGCACGTCCTCGGTGCTGATGCCCAGCTGGTTCAGCGGGTAGGGGTCGAGCTCCACGCGCACGGCGGGCAGCGAGCCGCCACCGATCTCCACGTCGCCCACGCCCTCGACCTGCGCCAGGCGCTGGCTCACGATGTTGGACACCGCGTCGTAGATCTGGCCCGGCGTGCGCGTCTCCGAGGTCAGCGCGAGGATGATGACCGGCGAGGCCGTGGGGTTGGCCTTGCGGTAGGTCGGGTTGCTGCGCAGCGTGCTGGGCAGGTCGGCGCGCGCGGCGTTGATGGCGGCCTGCACCTCGCGCGCGGCGGCGTCGATGTTGCGGTTCAGGTCGAACTGCAGCGTCACGCGCGTGGAGCCGGTGGAACTCGTGGAGGTCAGCTCGTTGACGCCCGGGATCACGCCCAACCGGCGTTCCAGCGGCGTGGCCACGCTGGAGGCCATGGTCGAGGGGCTGGCTCCGGCCAGGTTGGCGGAGACCGAGATCACCGGGAAGTCCACGCGCGGCAACGGCGAGACCGGCAGCACGAAGAAGGCCAGGATGCCGGCCAGCGCCACGCCGATGGTCAGCAGCACGGTGGCGATGGGCCGCTCGACGAAGGGCCGCGACAGGTTCATGCGGGCGCCTCGTCGCGGTGCCGCGCGAACCGCTGGCCCAGGCGGTCGAACGCCAGGTAGATCACCGGCGTGGTGAACAGCGTGAGGATCTGCGACAGCACGAGACCGCCGAAGATCGCCAGCCCCAGCGGCCGGCGCAGTTCGGCGCCCTCGCCCCAGCCGAACATCAGTGGCAGCGCAGCGAACAGCGCGGCCAGCGTGGTCATGAGGATGGGCCGAAAGCGCAGCAGCGCGGCCTGGTGGATGGCCTCCTGCGGCGACTTGCCCTGCTGGCGTTCGGCGTCGATCGCGAAGTCGATCATCATGATCGCGTTCTTCTTGACGATGCCGATCAAGAGGATGATGCCGATGATGCCGATCACGCCCAGGTCCTGGCCGCTCAGCATCAATGCCAGCAGCGCGCCGACGCCGGCCGAGGGCAGCGTGGACAGGATGGTGAGCGGGTGCACGTAGCTCTCGTACAGCACGCCCAGAACGATGTAGACGCAGACCACGGCCGCCAGGATCAGCCAGAGCTGGCTGGTCAGCGACTTCTCGTAGGCACCGGCCGCGCCCAGGAACTTCATGGCGATGCTGGCCGGCAGGCCGATCTCGGCCGCGGCCGCGCGGATGGCCTGCACCGACCTGCCCAGCGCCGCGCCGGGCGCGGTGTCGAAGCCCACGGTAGCGGCCGGGTACTGCGCCACGCGCGTGACCTGCAGCGGCACCAGCTGCTCGCGCACCGTGGCGAAGGACGACAGCGGCGTGGTGCCGCCGCTGCCGGTCTTGAGCTGCAGATTTCCCAGGCCCTGCACCGAATCCAGGCCCTCGCGCTGCGCCTCCAGGATCACGCGGTACTGGTTGGTCTCGGTGAAGATGGTGGAGACGATGCGCTGGCCGAACGCGCTGTAGAGCGCGTCGTCCACCGCGCTGGCGGTGACGGACAGGCGCGCGGCCGTGCCGCGGTCGATGTCCACATAGGCCGCCAGGCCCTGGGCGCCGGCGTCGGTGGTGGCGTTGCGCACGCGGTCGGCCAGGTCGGTGCCGTGCAGGCGCAGGACCAGCTTGCGCGCCCATTCGTTCACGAGTGCGGTGTCCACGCCTTCCAGCGAGAGGCGGAACTCGGTCGGCCCGGCCTCGGCGTCGATGGTCAGGTCCTGCGTGGGCTGCAGGTACAGCGTGACGCCGGCCACGGTCTCGCGCACGCGCTGGCGCAGCCTGTCCATGGTCTCCTGCTGGTTGCCACGGTCCGCGCGCAGGTTCACGAGCATGGTGCCGGTGTTGAGCGCGGTGTTGCTGGCGCCGTCCACACCGACCACGGCCGACAGGCTGCGCACCTGCGGGTCGGCCAGGATGGCCATGGCGGCCGCCTGCTGCAACTCGGCCATGCGCGCGTACGAGACGTCCTGCGCGGCCTCCACGCGCACCTTGAGCTGCCCGGTGTCCTGCGTGGGGAACAGGCCCTTGGGGATCGCGATGTACAGCAGCACCGTGAGCACCAGCGTGGCCAGGGCCACCAGCAGGGTCAGCGGCTGGTGGCGCAGCACCCAGACCAGGCCGCGGTCGTAGCGCGCGATCACGCGGTCGAAGAAGCGCTGCACGGCGTGGCCGAAGCGGCTGGGCGTTTCAGCCTCGGGTTTCAGCCAGCGCGCCGACATCATGGGCACCAGCGTCAGCGAGACCACGGCCGAGATCAGGATGGTGATGGCCAGCGTGACCGCGAACTCGCGGAACAGCCGGCCCACCACGTCCTCCATGAACAGCAGCGGGATCAACACCGCGATCAGCGACACCGTCAGCGAGATGATGGTGAAGCCGATCTGCGTGGCGCCCTTGAGCGCGGCGGCGAAGGGCTTCTCGCCCTCCTCCAGGTAGCGCGCGATGTTCTCGATCATGACGATCGCGTCGTCCACCACGAAGCCCGTGGCGATGGTCAGCGCCATCAGCGAAAGGTTGTTCAGCGAGTAGCCCAGCAGGTACATGAGCCCGCAGGTGCCGACCAGCGAAATCGGCACGGCGATGCTGGCGATCACGGTGGCGCGCAGGTTGTGCAGGAAGGCGAAGATCACCAGCACCACGAGCAGCACGGCCAGCAGCAGCTCCAGCTGCACGTGCTCGACCGAGGCACGGATGCCGGTGGTGCGGTCGGACAGAACCTCCACGCGCAGCGCGGCGGGCAGTGCCGCCTGCAGTTCGGGCAGCTGCTGCTTGATGGCGTCCACGGTGGCGATGACATTGGCGCCCGGTTGCCTCTGGACATTCAGGATCACGGCCGGGCGCAGGTCAGCTCCGCTGCCCTCCTTCAGCGCCGCCCACGCCCCCAGCTGCGCGTTCTCGGCCCCGTCCACCACGCGCGCCACGTCGCGCATGCGCACGGGCGCGCCGTTCTTCCAGGCCACGATGAGGTTCTGGTAGTCGGCCGCGGCCAGCAGCTGGTCGTTGCTGTTGATGCTGTAGGCGCGCGCCGGGCCGTCGAAGCTGCCCTTGGCGCTGTTGGCGTTGGCTGCGGCGATCACCGTGCGCAGCGTGTCGATGCCCAGGCCCACCGAGGCCAGCGCCTGGGTGTCGGCCTGGATGCGCACGGCCGGCCGCTGTCCGCCCGACAGCGTGACCAGGCCCACGCCGGCCACCTGGCTGATCTTCTGCGCCATGCGCGTGTTGACCAGGTTCTGCACTTCGGTCAGCGGCATGCTGTCGGCGCTGACGGCCAGCGTCAGGATGGGCGCGTCGGCCGGGTTCACCTTGGCGTAGACCGGCGGCGCCGGCAGATCGGCCGGCAGCAGCGAGTTGCCGGCGTTGATGGCGGCCTGCACCTGCTGCTCGGCCACGTCCAGCGTCTGGTCCAGGTCGAACTGCAGCGTGACGATGGAGACGCCGGCCGCGCTGGTCGAGGCCATGCGGTTCAGACCCGGCATCTGGCCGAACTGGCGCTCCAGCGGCGCGCTCACGGTGCGGCTCATGACCTCGGGGCTGGCGCCCGGGTACAGCGTCTGCACCTGGATGGTCGGGTAGTCCACCTGCGGCAGCGCGGCCAGCGGCAGGAAGCGCAGGCCGACCAGGCCGGCCAGCACGATGGCCAGCATCAGCAGCCCGGTGGCTACCGGGCGCTCGATGAAGGGTCTGGACGGGCTCATGAACTCAGGAACCCGGCCGGCGCCGCTGCTGCAGGTTCTGCCAGCGCGCCAGCGCCTGCGGGTCGCCGCGGTCCAGCGCTTCGAGGAACTGCTTGCGCTGGGCCAGCTTTTCGGGGTCGTCCTTGACCGACTCGAGCATGCGCTGGCGCTGTTCGGCCGTGGGCAGACCGGTGGATTCGGGCTGGGCGGCTGGCGGCTGGCCGCTGGGTGCGGGCGCCGTGGCAGCCGGTGGCTGCGGGCCGGAGGCGCCCGGGCGCACCGGCAGCGGCGCGGGCGCGGCGGCCGCGGCGTTGGCGGGCGTGGCGGCGCCGGCCGCAGGCGCCGCCGCGCCCTGCCCGTTGCGGCGCCCGCCACCAGCGCGCGGGCCGGCCGGCGGCACCTCGCCCTGCAGCCGCACGCGCGCGCCTTCGCTCAAGCGGTCGCCCCCCTCGGTCACGACGAGCTCGCCGGCCTGCAGGCCCTCGGTCACGGCCACCACGTCCACTGTCGCCTCGCCGCGTTTCACGCGGCGCATGCTGACGCTGCGGTCGTCGGCGATCACGTAGACGTAAGGGCCCTGCGGCCCGGTGCGCACGGCCGTCACGGGCACCACCAGGGCGTCCAGCGTGCGCAGCGTCATGCGCACATTGACGAACTGGTTGGGAAACAGCTTGCCGTCGGCGTTGGCGAAGCGGGCCTTGGCCTTGACCGTGCCCGTGGTGGTGTCGACCACGTTGTCCAGCGTGGAGAAGCTGCCGGTGTCCAGCACCGCGCTGCGCGTGCGGTCCAGCGCGGCCACGGTCGGCTTGCTGTTGCCGCGCACCTGATCCTGCACCTCGGGAATGCGGTCCTGCGGCACGGCGAACTGCACGTCGATGGGGTTCATCTGCGTGATCACGGCGATGCCCGTGGTCGCGCTTGCCGCCACGGTGTTGCCAGGGTCCACGGTGCGCAGGCCGATGCGGCCCGTGAGCGGTGCCGTGATGCGCGTGAACTCCAGGTTCACGGCCGCCGCGGCCTCGGCCGCCTTGTCGCTCGTGACCGTGCCCTCGAGCTGCTGCACCAGCGCGGCCTGGGTGTCCACGTCCTGCCGGGCGATGGAGTCCTGGCCCAGCAGCGTGCGGTAGCGCGCCAGCGTGACGCGGGCGGCCTGCAGCTGCGCCTCGTCGCGCATGCGCGTGCCGCGCGCTTGCATCAGGGCCTGCTCGTAGGGCCGCGGATCGATGCGGGCCAGCAGTTGGCCTCGGCGCACGGTCTGGCCTTCGGTGAACAGCACCTCGGTCAGCACGCCGCCGACCTGGGGCTTGAGCGTGACCGTGGCGGTGGGCGTGACGGTGCCCAGCGCGTCCAGCGTGATCGGGATCTGCGCGCGCGCCACCGCGGCATGGCCGACCGTCACCATGCCGAAGCCGCCCGGCCCACCCGGCGGGCCGCCAGGGCCACCGGGTCGGGGCCCCATGCCGAAGCCGGCTGGCGTCTCGGCCGGCCGCTTGACGAGGTAGTAGCTGCCACCGACCAGCCCGCCCAGCACCAGCACGGTGACCAGCGCCCCGAGCCAGCGGCGCCCGCGCGAGGGCGGCCGCGCAGGCGGCGGCACCAGGGAACGGGAGGGCGGAACAGGGCCGGGCGTGGGGTGGTCCATGGCGCGAAATCGGGGGCAGGCACGAGGTTGGTGCGATTGGAGCCGGCGATCGTAGCCGGCATGTGCTTGCAACTGTCAACGGCAGGTAAAGCGGCCGGACCGGCCCGTTCGTCGCGCTGCACTGCCGTTGGCGCCGCCGTGCTGCAGCCCGTCGCATGGCGCTGGGAAGCGGCGCAGCGCCGGCGCACAGTCGCGCCAACACAGCACACCACACACCACGGAGCCCGCCATGCTGATCCAGATCCTGACCCACACGCCCGCCTGGGTGTTCGCGCTGTTCGCGCTGCTCGCCTGGATGGGCGGCAGGCAGCTGCGGGACGGTAGCACCCACCTCATCCGCGCGACCGCCATGCCGGTGGCCATGGTCGCCCTGGCCATCTACGGCGTGACGGGTGCGTTCGGCCGCTCGGATGCCGGCTGGCTGGCGCTGGCCGGCTGGGGCCTGGCCGCAGGCGCGGCGCTGGCCGCCGTGGTGCGGCTGCCGCTGCACCCGGCCGTGCGCTACGAGCCCGCCAGCCGCCGCTTCTTCCAACCTGGCAGCTGGGCGCCGCTGGCGCTCATGATGGGCATCTTCGCCACCAAGTACGCCGTGGGCGTGCTGCTGGCCATGCACCCGGAAGTGGCCCACGAGGGCGGCTTCGCCACAGGCGTCAGCACGCTGTACGGCCTGTTCAGCGGCATCTTCGCCGGCCGTGCGCTGCGGCTGTGGCAGCTGGCCCGGCGCCAGCATGTCGCCGCCGTCACCGCCTGACCCCCTTTTCTTCAAGGAGCACACCATGTCCCGTCACCCCATCCCCGGCGAAACCCAACTCGACTGGACCGCCCGTCGCCGCGCCAAGGCCAAGCTGGGCTGGTTCGCCCACGCCACGGTCTACCTGGTCGTCAACGCCGTGCTGGTCGCGCTGTCGCTGGCCGGTGGCCGGCACTGGGCGCTGTTCCCGCTGCTGGGCTGGGGCCTGGGCCTCCTGTTCCACGGCCTGGCGGTCTGGGTGCTGGCACCGGGCAACCCGCTGATGGACCGCATGGTCGCGCGCGAACGCCAGCGGCTGGACGGCGGCACGCCGCGTTGATCGGGCACCATGCAGGCCATGATCACCGTCCACCACCTCGACAACTCCCGTTCGCAGCGCGTGCTGTGGCTGCTGGAAGAACTGGAACTGCCCTACGAGATCGTGCAGTACCAGCGCGACCCGGCGACCCTGCTGGCCCCGCCCGAGCTGCGCCGCGTGCACCCGCTGGGCAAGTCGCCCGTGGTGACCACCGACGACGGCCTGGTGCTGGCCGAGTCGGGCGCCATCCTGGAGACGCTGGTCGAGCGCCATGGCCAGGGCCGCCTGGCACCGCCGCCGGGCACGCCCGAGGCCGTGCGCTTTCGCTACTGGATGCACTATGCCGAGGGCTCGGCCATGCCGCCGCTGCTGCTCAAGCTGGTGTTCGACCGCATCGAGAAGGCCAAGATGCCCTTCTTCGCCAAGCCGATCGCGCGCGGCATCGCGGCCAAGGCCAAGGCCGCGCTGATCACGCCCAACCTGCAACGGCACCTGGATTTCCTCGAAGGCGAACTGACCGGGCGCGACTGGTTCGTCGGCGATGCCTTCACGGCGGCCGACATCCAGCTGAGCTTTCCGGTCGAGGCCGCGCGGCAGCGCGCCGGGCTGGATGCCAGCCGCCCGAACCTCGTGGGGTGGCTGGAGCGCATCCACGCGCGGCCGGCGTTCCGGCGTGCGCTGCAGCGTGGTGGGCCCTATGCGCTGGCCGACTGAGGGCCGCCCCCTGGCATCGCGCACAACGCGCATCCTGCTGGCCGCCGCCACCATCGCCACGGGCACGGACGCGCTGGCCGCGACCGGCCTGGCTGCGCTGCCAGCCACGGCCACCCAGGGGCCCGTCACGCTGCTTTACCCCACAGAGGCTGCGCCAGCCGCGCTGCAACGCGGACCATTCACCCTGCAGGCAGCGGTGGATGCGGCACCCGCGCGCGGCAACGGCCGGCTGGTGGTGCTGTCACATGGCTCGGGCGGTTCGGTGTGGCCGCAGTTCGACCTGGCCAGCGCGCTGGTGGCGGCCGGCTTCACGGTCGCCATGCCACTGCACCAGGGCGACAACTTCGAGGACACCAGCGACGTCGGCCCGGTGAGCTGGGCGCGCCGGCCGCAGGAGGTGTCCCGCGCCATCGATGCCGTGGCCGCGCTGGCCGCACCGGGCGGCCGGCTGGCTCCGCTGCAGCTGGATCTGCAGCGCGTGGGCGCCTACGGCATGTCGGCCGGCGGACTCACCGCGCTGGCGCTGGCCGGGGGCCGCTGGTCGCCCGCGCTGCTGGCACAGCACTGCGATGCCCACATCGCGCAGGACTTCGCGGCCTGCGTCGGTCTGTCCACCGAGTTGACCGGCGGCGTGCTCGACAGCGCGAAGATCGGCATCGCCCAACGCGTGATCCGCGCCAAGCTCGGCAGCGACACGGCATGGCGCAGCTGGAGCGAGCCGCGCATCGCCGCCGTGGTGTCCGCCGTGCCGATGGCCGCCCCGTTCGACATGGCTTCGCTGGCCACGCCGCGCGTGCCGCTCGGCCTGGTGCGCGCCGGGCAGGACGCCTGGCTGGCGCCGCGCTGGCACAGCGACGCCGTGCGCGCCGCCTGCGCCGAACGCTGCACGCTGCTGGCCGACATGGCGCAGGGCGGCCACGGCTCGATCCTGTCGCCGGTGGTGCCGGGCCTGTCCGGCGCGCTGGGCCGGCTCTTGAACGACCCGCCCGGCTTCGACCGCAGCACGCTGGCCCAGGTCTACGACGCCATCACGGCCTTCTTCGTCAAGAATCTGGGCACCGCACCGACCCGGACCCCATGAACCCCATCCTGCGCAACGCCCTGCGCCACTACCTGCACGTGCTGGCGCTGTGCTGTGTGGTGGCCGTGTTGACCACGCTGATGTGGCCCAACCGCAGCTACCTGTCGCAGCTGGCCTATTCCATCTGCATCGGCACCCTCTGCTGGGGCACGATGGAGTTCGGCCGCTACGCGGTACCGCCTGCGCACTGCCATGGCGATGCCGAGGGCGGGCATGGCTGGCCGCGAGGCTGGCGCGGCCTGGTGCTGACGGTGGCGGGCATCCTGGTCGGCTTCTACGCGGGCGACTGGCTGGCCTACAAGCTGGTCGGCCCGGCCAACCCCAGCCGCACGGCCGATGCGCGCGACAGCATGATCGGCCTGTACATCACGGTGGCGGCCGGTGCCATCGGCTCGTTCTACTTCCACACCCGCGGCAAGGCAGCGGCCCTGGCCGCCGCCATCGCCGCTGCCGAACGCGACGCCACCGAGGCCAAGCTCAAGCTGCTGGAGACGCAGCTGGAGCCGCACATGCTGTTCAACACCCTGGCCAACCTGCGCGTGCTCATCACGCTGGACCCGCCGCGCGCCGTGGCCATGCTGGACCGGCTCAACAGCTACCTGCGCGCCACGCTGGGCGGCTCGCGCGCCACGCTGCACCCGCTGGCACAGGAGTTCGATCGCCTGGCCGACTACCTGGAACTCATGGCCGTGCGCATGGGCCCGCGCCTGCGCTACCAGCTGGAACTGCCGGATGCGCTGCGCGCCGTGCCGGTGCCGCCCTTGCTGCTGCAGCCGCTGGTGGAGAACGCGATCCGCCACGGGCTGGAACCCCAGGTCGAGGGCGGCGCCATCACCGTGCGCGCATGGCAGGAGGACGGCGCCGACGGCGCGCGGCTGGTGCTGCAGGTGCAGGACACGGGTGTGGGGCTGCCCGCGGACGGCGCACCGGCCACGGGCCCGGGCGGCTTCGGCGTGACGCAGGTGCGCGAGCGCCTGCAGGCCCTGCACGGCGAACGGGCCAGCGTGGCGCTGCAGGGCGCCCCCGGTGGCGGCACCGAGGCCCTGCTCCGCATGCCGCTGCAAGGCGGCGCCGGCCTGCGCACAATGGCGGCCCCGGCACCGGCCCCGCAGGTGCCCTCTTCCTGACCGGAGGCCCCTCCATGCCGCAAGCCCATTCCCGTCGCCGTGCCCTGGCCCAGGCCGGGGCGCTGGCCCTGGCGCTCGGTGCGCCCGCGCTGCGCGCGCAGCAGCCCAAGGGCGCGCTGCCCGCGCCGGGCAGCCGCCTGGCCGTCCCCGCGCTGACGCTGCTGGACGGCAGCCGCTTCGTGCCGGCGCAGGCCGAGGGCAAGGTGCTGGTGCTGTACTGGTGGGCCAGCTGGTGCCCGTTCTGCGCGCTGCAGTCGCCGCACATGGACCAGCTCTGGCGCACGCAGTCGGCGCGCAGCCTGGCCTTCCTGGGCTTGTCCATCGACAAGACCGCCGCCCCGGCCGCCGCCTACCTGCGCCAGAAAGGCTACGCGTTCCCAAGCGCCTGGGTCTCGCCAGAAGTGGAGCGCGCGCTTCCCCGGCCGCCGGGCCTGCCCGTGACCGTGGTGCTGGGCCGCGACGGCAGGGTAGCGATGGCCGAGGCCGGCCAGCTGTTTCCCGAGGACGTGGCGGACATCGCGCGTTTCCTGTGACCGCCCCCACCGCCCTGATCGCCGAAGACGAGCCGCTGCTGGCCCAGGCCCTGCGCGCCGAGCTGGCCGCCGCCTGGCCGCAGCTGCAGATTGTCGCCATGGCCGGTGACGGCCACAGCGCCGTGGAGGCCGCGCTGCTGCACCGGCCCCAGGTGCTGTTCCTGGACATCCGCATGCCGGGCCAGGACGGCCTGGCCGCGGCGGCCGAGCTGGCCGAGCGCTGGCCCGAGGACGCGGCGCCGCTGCCGCAGCTGGTGTTCGTGACCGCCTACGACGAGTACGCCGTGCGCGCTTTCGAGGCCCAAGCCTTCGACTACGTGCTCAAGCCCGTGCAGGCCGAGCGGCTGCGCCGCACCGTGGCACGCCTGCAGCAGGCCGTGGCCAGGTCCGAACCGGCATCGGCCCAGGCGCTGGAGCAGCAGTTCGCGCAGTGGCGCCGCCTGCTGGGCGCTGCCGGCACCGGCGCGCCGGCCGCGCCGCTGCGCTTCATCGCCGCGGGCGATGCCGGTGGCGCCAACGTGCGCATGGTGCCCGTCGACGAGGTGCTGTACTTCGAGGCGGCCGACAAGTACGTGCGGGTGCTGACCGCCAGCGAGGAGCACCTGATCCGCACACCGCTCAAGCAGCTGCTGCCGCAGCTGGACGCGCAACGCTTCTGGCAGGTGCACCGCGCGGTGGTGGTGCGGGCCGATGCCATCGAGCAGGTCCAGCGCGACGAGGCTGGCCGGCTGTACCTGCGCCTGCGCGGCCGGCCCGGCGAGCGCGTCGCCGTGAGCCGGCTGTACGTGCACCTGTTCAAGGCGATGTAGCGCCATTGCGCATCGTGGGCGGCTGCTCGTCGTCCAGCAGGCGTGCAAAGGCGGGCTGCTCCGCGCCGCTCCAGGCCACGGGCTCGTGCCGGCGCCGTTCCACGCCCAGCGAAAATACGTCGAAGCGGTTGTAGTAGCCCACCACGTCGTGGAACTGCTTGGGCTCGATGCAGCGGTTCAAGTCGAAGTCGGCATAGGCGATGCCCTCATGGGCCTGCAGCATGTCGCCCACCGCCGCCCCGGTGGGATCGACGAACATCGAGACACCGCGTGGCGTTTGGTCCACGATCTCGGCGACCTTCGGATCGCGGTCCACCAGGAAGTCGCGCATGGCCTGGTCCATGAAGCTGGCGCAGACGATGCCGAAGGCCTTGGCCTCGAAGGCATGGGCGGCTGCGCGGATGCGGTTGGCTGCCACATTGTCGAAGTTGCCACCTTCGGCCGGCTGGCGCGTGGGCCACATCGGCGGCCAGCTCGACACATGGATCTGCTCGCCCTGGGCCATCAGCGCGAAGCGCGCCAGCGGGTTGGTGTTCTCGCCGCAGATCAGTCCGCCGATGCGGCCGAAGCGCGTGTCCGCGACACGAAGCCCCTGGCCGTCGCCGCTGGCCCAGACCAGCTTCTCGTAGAAGGTCGGCACCAGCTTGCGGTGGTGGTTCAGCAGCGTGCCGTCCTCACCGATCAGCAGGTTGCTGTTCCAGATGCAGCCCGCACTGACCGTGCTGCGTTCGCTGATGCCGAGCGACACGCAGACACCGAGACGCCGCGCGGCCGCGGCGATGCGGGCCACTTCCGGCCCGGGCACGGCCACGCTGTTCTCGACCATGGTCTCGAACAGGTCGTGGTTGTGGATCGGTGCCCACAGCGCTGCCCACACCGGGAACGCGGGGATGTAGGTCTCGGGAAAGGCGATCACGTGCGCGCCATGGCGCGCCGCCTCTTCGATGAGATCGACAGCCTTCTCCGTGGTGGCGGTCTTGTCGAGCAGGACGGGTGCGGCGTGGACCGCGGCCACGCGGACGCGGGGCAATGAACTCATGGTGTGGACCGTTCGGTGGTTGCAATGGACGCGCCACGGTAGGTGGCGGCCACGCCATCGGCCACCGGCAAATGCGCAAGCCCCTGTGCAATTTCCCGGGCGGCCGTTCGCACGCTTTCTGCGTGGTTGCCGGTGTCGCCGCACCGGCTGGCCGTCGTGCACCAAATGGGGTGCCGATGCTGCCGCCACCAGGCGCAAACCCTCGCACCGGCCACCGGTCGGAAATCCGAACCCTCCAAAGCGATCCACCATGACGATCCACAGAAGAACTGCCCTCAAGACCGCCCTGGCCGCCACGCTCGCGGGCCTGGCCTCGGCACCCTGGGTGCGCGTACACGCCAGCGCACCGCTGCGCATCGTGTCGCCCTTCAACGCCGGCGGCGTGAACGACGTGCTGGCCCGCGCCATGGCCAAGCCCCTGGGCGACCTGCTGCACCAGTCCGTCATCGTCGAGAACCGGCCGGGCGCCGGCGGCAGCATCGGCGCCGGCTACGTCGCGCGGGCCAAGCCCGACGGCAACACACTGCTGATGGGCATCGTGGACACGCAGTCCATCATCCAGTTCATCTACCGCAAGCTGCCGTATGACCCGGACGCAGACCTGCGCCCGGTCAGCCTGGTCACCAGCATTCCGATCGTGCTGATGGTCGGCCAGTCGCTGGCGCAGGTGCGCACCATGGATGATCTCGTGCGGCTGGCCAAGTCCCGCCCCGGCGCGCTGAGCTACGCCAGCTGGGGCGTCGGCAGCATCGTGCACCTGGCGATGGAGCGTTTGTCCGCCGCGCTCGGTCTCGATCTGTTGCACGTGCCGTTCTCGGGCCAGGCACCGGCGGTGCAGGCGGTGCTTGCGAACCAGGTGGACATGATGTTCGTGCCGGCCGGCGCGGCCGATGCCGCGTCGAAGGACGGGCGCGTGCGCATCCTAGCCAGCGCCACGCCGGCCCGGCTGGAGCTGCTGCCGCAGTCGCCGACGCTCAAGGAGCTGGGTGTCGACCTGTACATGGGCCTGTGGCAGGCCCTCTACGCGCCGGCCGGCACGCCCGCAGCGACGGTGGAGAAGCTGACGGCCGCCGTGCACCAGGCCATGCAGGACAAGAGCTTTCTCGAAGTGGTGCGCCTGCAAGGTGCGCAGCCCGAACCGACCTCGGGCGACGGCCTGCGCAAGCTGCAGACCGACGAGCGCCAGGTCTACGGCGCGCTCGTGAAGCGGCTGGACATCAAGCTCGATTGATGCACCGGTGAGCCGTTTGCGCGGACCACGCCGGTGCCACCCCGC
Organism: Pseudorhodoferax sp. Leaf265; assembly: GCF_001422365.1. Taxonomy (GTDB): domain Bacteria; phylum Pseudomonadota; class Gammaproteobacteria; order Burkholderiales; family Burkholderiaceae_C; genus Pseudorhodoferax. The sequence goes on from NZ_LMMT01000001.1 coordinate 872,805, forward strand.
ACAATGACGGGATGACCACCAAGAAGGTGCCGCTGGCCGACCTGGACTGGGACGACCTGCGCTTGTTCCTGCAGATCCAGCGCAGCGGCAGCCTGTCGCAGGCCGCGCGGCAGCAACGCGTCGACCACTCCACGGTGAGCCGGCGCCTGGGCCAGCTGGAACTGTGCCTGGGCGGGCCGCTGTTCGAGCGGCGGCGCGACGGGCTCAAGCCGACCGAGCTGGCACACCTGCTGGCCACGCACGCCGAGGCGATGGAGGTCGCCGCGCTCGGGTTGCAGGAGAAGCTCGGTGGCGGTGAACGTGCGCCCGCGGGCAAGGTGCGCATCGCCATGATGGAAGGCATCGGCACCACGTTCGTGGCGCGGCATCTGGCCCCGTTGCTGGCGCAGCATGGCGGCCTGCAGATCGAGCTGGTGACCTCGGCCACGGTGGTCAACGTCAACCGCCGCGAGGCCGACATCTTCGTGAGCTTCTTCGAGCCCCAAGGCCAGGGCCTGGCGTGCGCGCCGGCCGGCAGCTTCGCGCTGTACCTGTATGCCGCACCGCAGTACCTGGCAGCGCATGGCGTACCGGCCAGCCTGGCCGATCTGGCCCAGCACGCATTCGTTGGCTACGTGGACGACCTAGTGCAGCTCGACGCGGTGCGCTGGCTCGACGAGCTGGTGCAGCGCCCGCGCATGCGCCTGCAATCGAACAGCATGCTGGCCCAGATGAGCGCCGCTGCTTCCGGCCTGGGCCTGGTGCTGCTGCCCAAGTTCTCGGTGGTGCATGAGACCGGCCTGGTGCCGGTGCTGGCGGCCGAGGCCAAGGTCACGCGCACGCTGTGGCTCAGCGTACACCACGACCTGCAGTACTCGGGCCGCATCCGCGCCGTCATGGGCTACCTGCAGCAGCTGTTTGCCGCACAGCAGCCATGGCTCAACGGGCCACCGGACATCGCGCCGCGCGGCTAGCGTGGGCCACCTGGCGGCCACGCCGGTGGCCTTTGCAAGGCGCTGCAAGCGGTACCGCTGGGCACAATCGCTGTCCCATGGCACATCCCCATCAGCTTCTTGTCGCCGGCGGCGGCATCGGCGGCCTGGCCGCCGCGCTGGCCTGTGCCCGCCAGGGCTGGCAGGTGCGCGTGTTCGAGCGCGCCGCCGCGTTCAGCGAGGTGGGCGCCGGCGTGCAGCTGGGACCCAACGTGGTGCGGGTGCTGCAGGCCTGGGGCCTCGATGTGGCGCTGCAGGCGGTGGCCGCATTCCCTGCGCGGCTGCGCGTGCGCGATGCGGCAAGCGGCCGGCAGTTGGCCACGCTGGATCTGGCCGCCATGCCCACACGCTACGGCGCGCCCTACGCCACCATCCACCGCGCCGACCTGCTGGCGCTGCTGCACGGGGCCGTGCAGCAGCGCGACGACATCGCGCTGGCGCTCGACCGACGGGTACAGGGCTTCGATGACGACGGGCACCAGGTGCGAATGCAGACCCACCATGGCGATGGCCGTGCCGCGGAGCCGGTCGCAGGCGACGCGCTGCTCGGCGCCGACGGCCTGTGGAGCAGCGTGCGCACGCAACTGCTGGGCGATGGCCCGCCACGCCTGACCGGCCACCTGGCGTACCGCGCACTGCTGCCGCAGGCGGCGCTGCCCGCTGCGCTGCGCAGCGCCGAGGTTACGGCCTGGCTGGGCCCGCGCCTGCACCTGGTCAGCTACCCGGTGCGCGGCGGCGAGGCGCTCAACGTGGTCGCCTTCGTGCACGGGCTGCCGCCCGGCGGCAAACGCGGCGCCACGCCCGATGCGCTGGCCGACTGGGACCACGCCACCAACGCGGCCGACCTGCAGGCCGCCATGGCCAGTTGCTGCGCGCCGCTGCAGGACCTCGTGCGCGCCGTGCCTGCCTGGCGGCTCTGGGTGCTGGCCGACCGCCCGCCGCTGCACGCGGCCACGCAGCAGGCAAGCGGTCGGGTGGCCCTGCTGGGCGATGCCGCCCACCCCATGCGCCCCTACCTCGCCCAGGGCGCCGGCATGGCCATCGAGGATGCCGAGGCCCTGGGCCACGCGCTGCGCCAGGCCGACACCGAGGTGCCCGCGCGGCTGGCCCGCTACGCGTTGGAACGCTGGCAGCGCAACGCGCGCGTGCAGGCCCGCGCGCTGCGCAACGGCCGCATCTTCCACGCCACCGGGCCCCTCCGCTGGGGCCGCAACCTGTCGCTGCGCCTGCTCGGCGAACGCCTGCTCGACATGCCCTGGCTGTACGGGCCGCAGCAGCGCGGGCGCTGAGCGTCCCACGCGACCGGCCCCGGTGCCGCGCCCAGCGGCACCGACGCCATGGCGGCCGGGCCAGGCTGGCCCTGTCGGACGCTGGTCCTGTACGACCACCGCACGAGGTCCTGCTCCTGCGGCCCGCTCAGCTCAGGAAAAACTTGATCACGCCTTTGGCCGCGAAGCCGACCATGCCCAGCCCCAGCCCCAGCAGCAGCACGAAGGTGCCGAAGCGCCCGGCCTTCGACTCGCGCGCCAGCTGCAGGATGATGAACAGCATGTAGAGCATGAAGGCGCCGAGGCCGAAGGTCATGCCGAACCAGGCGATCTGGGCTTCGGTGTAGCCGAACATGCGGGTCAGGCCACCAGGTCGCGGTAGGCGTGCCAGCTGGCATGGGCCAGCCAGGGCGCCACCAGCACCAGGCCCAGCAGCGCGGGCAGCAGGGACAGCAGCGTGAGGCCGACCAGCAGCACGGCCCACAGCGCCATGGGCAGCGGGTTTTCGAGCACCGCGCGCCAGCTCGTCAGCACGGCTGCCAGCACGCCGATGCGCCGGTCCAGCAGCAGCGGGATGGCGATGACGCTGGAGGCGAATACGGGCGCGGCCAGCAACGCCCCCAGCGCCAGCCAGGCCTCGAACAGCCAGCCCTGCCCGGCCGCGACGACCAGCATCAGGAAATCCTCAGGCCGCCGTACCATCCCCGGCGCGAAACCCGTGACGAGCGCGGCCGACGTCACGACCCAGCCAGTGCCCGCGCAGGCCAGCAGGACGCCGAACAGCACGAGCCGGCCATCGCGGGGCCACCACACGCGCAGCGCCGTAGCCAGAGTGGGCCGTTCTCCGCGTTCTAGCGCACGGCTGACCGCATACAGGCCCGTGGCCGCGACGGGCGCGACCAGAAGAAACCCCGAGAACGCCCCGGCCAGCAGCCAGAACTCGGCATGGGCCACGAGCGCAAGGGCGGCACCGAAGCCGGCCAGCACCAGGCCGTGCAGCAGGCCCGGCAGCGGGCAATGCCACAGGTCGGCCCACCCACGCGCCAGCCAGCGCAGCGGCGCACCGGCGCCGACGGTGCGCACGGCGTAGCGTCGGCTTTCGGTCAGGGCACGGTTGGCCTCGTGGTGGAGCATGCGCCATGCTCCCATGGCGCGGAGCAGGCCGCGTTGACCTGCATCAAGCGATCAGGTCAGCTGCGCGGCGTCTTGGGCTGAACGTCTTCCACGTCCTGCGTGATGGCGCCGGGCGGGCTGAAGGGCGAAGGCTCGCCCGGTGCCGCCTCCTGCGCCGCACGGCCACGCGGGCTGGTGGCCTGCTGCTGCCAGCTGCGGTAACGGCGCCAGCTGGCGGCCGGGTCCACCCCCATGCCGCCGAACTTGAGGATGACGGGCCGGCCCGTGAGCTTGGCCCACAGCAGCCGCAGGCCGAACACCACGGCCAGCACGGCCGCCGCCAGCACGAGGCCGGCGGCCACCGCCAGCCCCGCGACCAGCAAGGCCACCTGCAACATCAGGCGTACGAGGCCCGCTACGAAATCACCCACGGCCCCATCACTCCTTTGTTGCGTGCCCGCGATCATCAGTGCACCACCCGGTCGAAGCGGAATTCACCGGGCGACTGGATCGGGTCCACATCCACCGGAATCACCGCCTTGGGCGCGAAACGCCCTTCGAGCAGCATCTTGGACAGCGGATTCTCGATGCGCTGCTGGATCGCCCGCTTGAGCGGACGGGCACCATACACCGGATCGAAGCCGACCTTGGCCAACTCCGCAAGCGCGGCAGGGGAAACATCCAGCGTCAGATCCAGGTGCGCCAGCCGCTCGCGCAGCGCGCGGATCTGGATGTTGGCAATCGCCTCGATGTGCTGTGCGTCCAGCGCGTGGAACACCACGGTCTCGTCGATGCGGTTCAGGAACTCGGGCCGGAAGTGGTTCTTGAGCTCGCCCTGCACCGCGTCCTTGATGTCCTCGGCATCGCGCCCGACCATGCTCTGGATCAGGTGCGAGCCGATGTTGCTGGTCATCACGATCACGGTGTTCTTGAAGTCGACGGTGCGGCCCTGGCCATCCGTGAGGCGGCCATCGTCCAGCACCTGCAGCAGCACGTTGAACACGTCCGGGTGCGCCTTCTCGACCTCGTCGAGCAGCAGCACGCTGTAGGGCTTGCGCCGCACGGCCTCGGTCAGGTAGCCACCCTCGTCATAGCCCACGTAGCCCGGGGGCGCGCCGATCAGGCGGGCGACCGAATGCTTCTCCATGAACTCGCTCATGTCGATGCGGATCAGGTGGTCCTCACTGTCGAACAGGAAGCCGGCCAGCGCCTTGCACAGCTCGGTCTTGCCCACGCCCGTGGGGCCCAGGAACAGGAAGGAGCCGGTCGGCCGGTTCGGGTCGGACAGGCCGGCGCGCGAACGCCGGATGGCGTTGGCAACCGCGACGATGGCCTCGTCCTGGCCCACCACGCGCTGGTGCAGCCTGTCTTCCATGTGCAGCAGCTTTTCGCGCTCGCCCTGCATGAGCTTGGACACGGGAATGCCGGTGGCGCGCGCCACGACCTCGGCAATCTCCTCGGTGCCAACCTGGGTGCGCAGCAGGCGCGCGCCGTTGCCCGTGCCCTTGCCGGCTTCCTTGTCCTGCGCTTCCTTGAGCTTCTTCTCGAGCTCGGGCAGCTTGCCGTACTGGATCTCGGCGACCTTGTTGAAGTCGCCCTTGCGCTTGAGTTCCTCGACCTGGAAGCGGAACTTCTCGATCTCTTCCATGACTTCCTTGGAGCCCAGCGCCTCGGCCTTCTCGGCCTGCCAGACTTCGTCCAGGTCGGCGATCTCCTTTTGCAACTTGGCGATCTCGTCCTCGATCAGGCCGAAGCGCTTCTGCGAGGACTCGTCCTTCTCGCGGCGCACGGCCTCGCGCTCGATCTGCAGCTGGATCAGGCGGCGGTCTAGCCGGTCCATGACCTCGGGCTTGGAGTCCATCTCGATCTTGATCTTGGCCGCGGCCTCGTCGATCAGGTCGATGGCCTTGTCGGGCAGGAAGCGGTCGGTGATGTAGCGGTTGGACAGTTCGGCCGCGGCCACGATGGCCGGGTCGGTGATCTGCACGCCGTGGTGCGCTTCGTACTTGTTCTGCAGGCCGCGCAGGATGGCGATGGTCGCCTCCACGCTGGGCTCGCCGACCAGGATTTTCTGGAAGCGGCGCTCCAGCGCGGCGTCCTTCTCGATGTACTTGCGGTACTCGTCCAGCGTGGTCGCGCCCACGCAGTGCAGCTCGCCACGCGCCAGGGCGGGCTTGAGCATGTTGCCGGCGTCCATCGCGCCTTCGGCCTTGCCGGCGCCGACCATGGTGTGCAGCTCGTCGATGAAGACGATGGTCTGGCCTTCGTCCTTGGCCAGCTCGTTCAGCACGCTCTTGAGCCGTTCCTCGAATTCGCCGCGGTACTTGGCGCCGGCCAGCAGCGCGGCCATGTCGAGCGACAGCACGCGCTTGCCCTTGAGCGAATCGGGCACCTCGCCGGCCACGATGCGCTGGGCCAGGCCTTCGACGATGGCAGTCTTGCCCACGCCCGGCTCGCCGATCAGCACGGGGTTGTTCTTGGTGCGGCGCTGCAGCACCTGGATGGCGCGGCGGATCTCGTCATCGCGGCCGATCACCGGGTCGAGCTTGCCCATGCGGGCGCGCTCGGTCAGGTCCAGCGTGTACTTCTTGAGCGCTTCGCGCTGGCCTTCGGCATCGGCGCTGTCGACCTTCTGGCCGCCGCGCACGGCGTCGATCGCCGATTCCAGCGCCTTGCGCGTGACGCCGTTCTCGCGCAGCAGCTTGGCCGCGTCGATCTTGCTGTCCACGAAGGCCAGCAGGAACAGTTCGCCTGCGATGAACTGGTCGCCGCGCTTCAAGGCTTCCTTCTCGGAGGCCTGCAGCAATGTCACGAGGTCGCGGTCGGGCTGGACCTGTTCCTGGCCCTGCACCTGCGGCAGGCGCTTGACGGCGCCTTCGGCCGCGGCCAGCAGGCCCTGCACGTTGGCGCCCGCGCGTTCGAGCAACGGGCGCGGGCCGTCCTGCTGCTTGAGCATGGCGACCAGCACGTGCTGGGGTGTGATGTAGGCGTTGTCATTGGCCAACGCGAGGGACTGGGCGTCGCCCAGGGCTTCCTGAAACTTGGTGGTGAGCTTGTCGATTCGCATGTTCGAGTTCTCCGAATTGCAACGAACATGGGGCGAGGATGCGCCCGTTTCAAGGGCAGCGCTGTCGGTGCGCGCCGACAGCTTGATCTGGATCAGGCGTTCTGCACGCTGATGCCCCAGCGCGCCAGCGCCGCGTCGTCGCTGACGCGGGCGTCGACCCAGCGGCCGCCTTCGGGCGTCTGCTCCTTCTTCCAGAACGGGGCCTGGGTCTTGAGGTAGTCCATCAGGAACTCGCAGGCCTGGAAGGAGGCGCCGCGGTGGGCCGAGGTCACGGCCACCAGCACGATCTGGTCGGTCGGCGCGAGCGGGCCCACGCGGTGCACCACGCGCGCGCCATAGAGCGGAAAGCGTGCGAAGGCCTCGTCGACCATGGCCTCGATGGCGCGCTCGGTCATGCCGGGGTAGTGCTCCAGCTCCAGCGCCGTGACCTGGCCGGGCGCGTCCGGGTGGCGGTCGCGCACGGTGCCGACGAAGCTGCAGACGGCGCCCACGCGCGCGTCCTGTGCGCGCAGGGCGGCGATCTCCGCACCGAGGTCGAAGTCGGTGGTCTGGATGCTGACGCGGGGAAGAGACATGCGGCGATTCTCGCGCAGGCTACACTCGCGCCCCATGTCCGCTTTCATCGCCCCCACCGCCACACCCGTGGTTGGCTGCTGCGCGAAAAAAGCGAACAAACCGCCGCTCGTCTGACCGGGGCTGCGGTTCCGTCGTCGGATGTGCGACGGAACCCCTGGCAGCCCTCCTGCACGAGCTTCGCGCGCGCTCCCCTTCGATGGTCGACCCTGACGGTCTTGTTGTACCCATCGAAAGGAATGCTTGTGTCTTCTGCCTCTCCCCTGTTCTGCGGCCTGTGGATTCCGCTGGTCACCCCCTTCACGGCCGATGACCGCGTCGACCACGCCGCGCTCGCCGCCCTGGTGCGCGGCCTGGCCGGCCTCGGTGTGGCTGGCTTCGTGGCCTGCGGCAGCACTGGCGAAGCCGCCGCGCTGACGGCCGAGGAACAGCTCGCCGTGCTGGACACCACGCTGGCCGCGGCCCAGGGCCTGCCCGTGCTGATGGGCGTGGGCGGCTACCGGCTGCCCGGTGTGCTGGCGCAACTGGAAGCGGTCTGCACCAGGCCCGTGGCTGGCGTGCTGGTGGCGGCGCCGTTCTACATCCGGCCCTCGCAGCAGGGGTTGCTGGGCTGGTTCCGCACCCTGGCCGACACCAGCCCCGTGCCGCTGGTGCTCTACGACATCCCCTACCGCACGGGCGTGGAACTGCGGCTGGACACGCTGCTGGCGCTGGCGGCGCACCCGCGCATCCAGGGCATCAAGGACTGCGGTGGCGACGCGGGCAAGACGGCCGCGCTGATCGCCGATGGCCGGCTTGCCGTGCTGGCCGGCGAGGATGCGCAGGTGTTCGGCCACCTGGCCATGGGTGCCGCCGGCGCGATCACGGCCAGCGCGCACCGTCACACCGAACGCTTTGTGCGGCTGATCGACCTGCTGCGGGCAGGCGCCTTGGCCGAGGCACGGGCGCTCTGGCAACCGCTTCTGCCCTGGGTACAAGCGGTGTTCGCCGAGCCCAATCCCGGCCCGATCAAGGCCTTGCTGGCCGACGCCGGGGAGATGGGCGACCGCCTGCGCGCCCCGCTGACCGCGGCCTCGCCCGCCCTGCGCCAGCGCCTGCGTGCACTGGAGGACGGCCTGCTCAGCCGCCCGTGACGGGTGGGAAGAAGGCGACTTCGGCGCCTTCGTGGAGCGCGGCGGTTTCGTCCTGCATCTGCTGGTCCACGGCCACGCGCACGGCGCGGCCACGGGCCAGCAGTTCGGCGTAGGCCCCGCCGCGCGCGAGCAGTTCGTCGCGCAACGCGCCGACGGTGGCGGCCTCGGTCTGCACGGCCTCCTGGCCCAGGCCCAGGCCTTCGCGGATGGAGGCGAAATAGCGGATGGAAAGCTTCATCCCCACAAGTCCTCGAACGGCAGGAAGCGGACGGTGTCGCCGCGCGCGATGGGCTGGCCGGCGGGTGTGTCCACCAGGCCGTCACCCCAGGCGGCGGAGGTCAGCACCCCCGAACTCTGGTTGGGGAACAGCTCCAGCGCGCCATCGGCATTGCGGCGCGCGCGCAGGAACTCGCGGCGCCGGTCGGCACGCTTCCATTCGAAGGCGGCTGGCAATTGCGCGGCCGCAGGGGCGGTGCGCACCGCCCCCTGCAGCTTGAGCAGGAAGGGCCGCACCAGCATGAGGAAGGTGACCAGGCTGGACACCGGGTTGCCGGGCAGGCCGATGAAGTGGCAGGCCGCACCGCCGGCGCCGGGAATGGACCCATAGGCGAACGGCTTGCCCGGCTTGATCGCGATCTGCCAGAGCTCGAGCCGCCCGAGGGCCTGCACGGCAGGCTTGACATGGTCTTCTTCGCCGACCGAGACGCCGCCGCTGGTCAGCACCATGTCGTGGCCCTGGGCTGCGTTGCGCAGAGCCTGGACGGTGGCGTCCAGCCGGTCCGGCACGATGCCCAGGTCGCTGACCTCGCAGCCCAGGCGCAGCAGCAGCGCGCGCAGGAAGAAGCGGTTGGAGTTGTAGATCGCGCCGGGTCGCATCTGCGCGGGTGGTACCTCGCCCGGCATCACGAGTTCGTCGCCGGTGGAGAACAGCGCCACGCGCGGGCGGCGCGCAACCGTCAGCTCCGCCAGGCCGATGCTGGCTGCCATGCCCAGCGCGGCCGGCGTGAGCCGCGTGCCGCGCGCCAGCACCGTGGTGCCCAGCGCAACGTCCTCGCCGGCACGGCGGATGGACTGGCCTGGCGCGGGCCGGTTGCGCACGCGGATGCGGCCGTCGTCCAGCAGTTCGCACTCCTCCTGCATGACCACGGCATCAGCGCCCTCGGGCACGGGTGCGCCCGTGAAGATGCGCGCGGCGCTGCCGGCGGCCAGCGCCGTGCCGGTGGCGCCGGCCGGGATGCGCTGCGACACCGGCAGCACCGTGCCCGCGGCGGGCACGTCGGCGCAGCGCAGCGCGTAGCCGTCCATGGCACTGTTGTCCAGCGGCGGCACTTGCAGGCCGGAGACCACGTCCGCCGCCAGCACGCGGCGGTCGGCGTCGAAGGTGGACACCATCTCGGTGGCGCCAAGCGGCTCGGCATAGCCCAGCAGCTGGGCCAGGGCCTCGTCCAGGGTCTTGGGCTTGGCGGCGGGGTTGTTCATGGGGAATCGTCGGTGCGGTGGGCGAACTGCGCGGCATTGTCGGCCAGCCAACGGGCCAGTGCCGGCACGTCGTCCAGATCCAGCACCGGGCACAGGGGCGCGGGCTGGAGCGCGGCCGGCGCGTCGGTCAGCACGGCGCGGACCTGCGGATCCTCGGGGTATCGCGCGGGGCGCTGGTCGCCGGCACGGCGCAGTTCCAGCCGCGGCAGATCCTCGTGCTTGAAGCCTTCGACGAGCACCCAGTCCACATCCTGGCGCAGTTCGGCAATCAGGCCGCGCGCGGTCGGCGCCTGCTCGGCGGCGTACTCGCGCAGCAGCGCCAGGCGGCGGTCCGAGGCGACGACCACCTCCTGTGCGCCGGCTTCGCGGTGGCGCCAGCTGTCCTTGCCCGGCGTGTCGATGTCGAAGCCGTGGTGCGCATGCTTGACGACCGAGACCGTCTCGCCGCGCGCCTTGAGCAGCGGGATCAGCCGCTCGATCAGCGTGGTCTTGCCGGCGCCGGAGTAGCCGGCAAAGCCGACGACCTTCATGCGCAGTGTTCGGCGATGTAACGCTTGATGACTTGCGCGTCGGCCGGCACGCGCTGCACGCGGCGTGGCAGGTCTTCGATGCCTTCGAACCTGGCCGGCCGCTCGGGCGCGCGGCCCAGGGCTTCGACGATGGTCTCGGCGAACTTGATCGGCAGCGCCGTCTCGAGCACCACCATGGGCACGTCCGCGCTCCGCTGTTCGCGCGCGACCTTGAGGCCGTCGGCCGTGTGCGTGTCGATCATCTGGCCGAAGCGGCTCCAGGTGTCGCGGATGGTCGCGAGGCGGTCGGCATGCGTGCTCTTGCCGCTGGCGAAGCCGAAGCGCGTGGCGGCCTGCGCGAACAGCGGGTCGGCCGACAGGTCGAAGCGGCCCGTGCGCGCCAGGCCTGCGCCGAACAGCTCGGCCGTGCGCGCGCCGTCGCGGCCCAGCAGGTCGAACACGAAGCGCTCGAAGTTGGACGCCTTGGAGATGTCCATCGAGGGGCTGGAGGTCTCGTGCGTGTCGGCGCTGCCGCGCACGCGGTAGACGCCGGTGCGGAAGAACTCGTCGAGCACGTCGTTCTCGTTCGTGGCCACGACCAGTCGGGCGATCGGCAGGCCCATCATGCGCGCGACATGGCCGGCGCAGACGTTGCCGAAATTGCCCGAGGGCACGGTGAAGCTGACCTGCTCGCCCTCGGCCTTCGTGGCCTGGAAGTAGCCCGCGAAGTAGTAGACGACCTGGGCCAGCAGCCGCGCCCAGTTGATCGAGTTGACCGTGCCGATGCGGTACTGGCGCTTGAACGCGAGGTCGTTGGAGACGGCCTTGACGATGTCCTGGCAGTCGTCGAACACGCCATCGACCGCCAGGTTGTGGATGTTGGCGTCCTGCAGGCTGAACATCTGGGCCTGCTGGAACGGGCTCATGCGGCCGTGCGGCGAGGTCATGAACACGCGCACACCCTTCTTGCCGCGCATGGCGTACTCGGCCGCGCTGCCCGTGTCGCCGCTGGTGGCGCCCAGGATGTTGAGCTGCTCGCCGCGCCGGCCCAGCTCGTACTCGAACAGGTTGCCGAGCAGCTGCATGGCCATGTCCTTGAAGGCCAGCGTGGGGCCGTTGGACAGGGCTTCGAGGAACATGCCGCCTTCGAGCGGGCGCAGCGGCACGATGGCCTCGGTGCCGAACACCTCGCGCGTATAGGTCTTGGCGCAGAGCGCCTTGAGGTCGGCGGCCGGGATGTCGTCGATGTAGAGCGACAGGATCTCGAAGGCCAGCTCGGCATAGGGCAGCTGGCGCCAGCGCGCCAGGGTGGCCGCGTCGACCTGCGGGTAGTGCTCGGGCAGGTACAGGCCGCCATCGGGCGCCAGGCCTTCGAGCAGGATCTCGCAGAACTGCTTGCGGTCCGGGTGGCCGCGGGTCGAAAGGTAGCGCATCAGTTCAACTCTTCCTTGCGGATGCGCGTGATGGGCGCCAGGACCGTGGGCAGGGCTTGCATCTTGGCGATGGAGGCGTCCATCAGCGCTTCCTGGCAGTCGTGCGTGAGGATGATGAGGTCGGTCTGCGTAGAGCCCTCGCCCCCGACTTCGTCGGCCTCGCGCTGCAGCACGGCGTCGATGCTGATGCCGGCGTCCGCCAGCAGGCCCGTGACCTTGGCCAGCACGCCAGCCTGGTCGGCCACGCGCAGGCGCAGGTAGTAGCTCGTGACCACCTCGCCCATCGGCAGCACCTGCAGATCGCTCAGCGCATCGTGCTGGAAGGCCAGGTGCGGCACGCGGTGCTCGGGGTCGGCCGTGTGCAGGCGGGTGATGTCGACCAGGTCGGCGATCACGGCGCTGGCGGTGGGCTCGCTGCCGGCGCCCTTGCCGTAGTACAGCGTGGTGCCCACGGCATCGGCCTGCACGACGACGGCGTTCATCGCGCCCTCGACATTGGCGATCAGGCGCTTGCTCGGCACCAGGCTGGGGTGCACGCGCAGCTCCACGCCCTTCTCCACGCGCTTGGTGATGCCCAGGAGCTTGATGCGGTAGCCGAGCTGCTCGGCGTAGCGGATGTCCTGCGCCGACAGCTTGGTGATGCCTTCCACGTAGGCCTTGTCGAATTGCACCGGGATGCCGAAGGCAATCGCCGACATCAGCGTGGCCTTGTGCGCGGCGTCCACGCCTTCGATGTCGAAGGTCGGGTCGGCCTCGGCGTAGCCCAGGCGCTGGGCCTCCTTGAGCACCACGTCGAAGTCCAGCCCCTTGCTGCGCATCTCCGACAGGATGAAGTTGGTGGTGCCGTTGATGATGCCGGCGATCCACTGGATGTTGTTGGCCGTGAGACCCTCGCGCAGCGCCTTGATGATGGGGATGCCACCGGCCACCGCGGCCTCGAACGCCACGATCACGCCTTTGGCCTGCGCCGCGGCGAAGATCTCGGTGCCGTGCACGGCCAGCAGCGCCTTGTTGGCCGTGACCACGTGCTTGCCGGCGGCGATGGCTTCGAGCACCAGCTGCTTGGCGATGCCGTAGCCGCCGATCAGCTCGACCACGATGTCGATGGACGGGTCGGCGATGACGGCGCGCGCATCGGCGACGACCTTTACGTCGCTGCCGACGACTTCACGCGCACGTTCGACGTTGAGGTCGGCCACGGTCGCAATCTCGATGCCACGGCCGGCGCGGCGCCGGATCTCCTGCTGGTTGCGCGCGAGAACGTTGAAGACACCGCTGCCGACGGTGCCGATGCCCAGAAGGCCGACCTGGATGGGTTTCATGCGAGAGCCGCTTGTGCGGTGGAGGAAGAAGAAACGGAATGGCGCTTGCGGTACTGCTCGAGGAAGGCCGCGATGCGGCCGATGGCCAGGCGCAGGTCATCCTCGTGCGGCAGGAACACGATGCGGAAATGGTCGGGCGAAGGCCAGTTGAAGCCCGTGCCCTGCACCAGCATGACCTTGGTCTCCTGCAACATCTCGAGGATGAACTGCTGGTCGTCCTGGATCGGATAGATCTTGGGGTCGAGCCGCGGGAACATGTACAGCGCGGCGCTGGGCTTGACGCAGCTCACGCCCGGGATGGCCGTGATGAGCTCGTAGGCCAGATCGCGCTGGCGGCGCAGGCGGCCGCCCTCGCGCACCAGGTCCTTGATGCTCTGGTAGCCACCCAGCGCGGTCTGGATCGCCCATTGGCCCGGCACGTTGGCGCACAGCCGCATGTTCGAGAGCATGTTCAGGCCCTCGATGTAGTCGCGCGCGGGCTTCCTGTCGCCCGAGACCACGAGCCAGCCGGCGCGGTAGCCGCAGCTGCGGTAGCTCTTGGACAGCGAGTTGAAGGTCAGCGTCAGCACGTCGTCCGACAGGCTGGCGATGGCGGTGTGCTTGACGTCGTCGTACAGCACCTTGTCGTAGACCTCGTCGGCGAACAGCACCAGGCCGTGCTCGCGCGCGATGGCCACCAGCGCCTTGAGCAACTCGTCGGAGTACAGCGCGCCGGTCGGATTGTTCGGGTTGATGACCACGATGCCCTTGGTCTGCGGCGTGATCTTGGCGCGGATGTCGTTGAGGTCGGGCATCCAGCCATTGGCCTCGTCGCAGCGGTAGTGCACGGGCGTGCCGCCGGACAGGCTCACCGCGGCGGTCCACAGCGGGTAGTCGGGGGCGGGCAGCAGCAGTTCGTCGCCGTCGTTGAGCAGCGCGTTGGTCGCCATCACGATCAGTTCGCTGGCGCCATTGCCCAGGTAGATGTCGTCCAGCGTCACACCCTTGATGCCCTGCTTCTGGGTCTCGTGCATGACGGCCTTGCGCGCCGCGAAGATGCCTTTGCTGTCCGAGTAGCCGGCCGAGTTCGGCAGGTTGCGGATCATGTCCTGCTGGATCTCCTCGGGCGAATCGAAGCCGAACACGGCCAGGTTGCCGATGTTGAGCTTGATGATCTTCTGGCCCTCTTCCTCCATCTGGCGCGCCGCGTCCATGATGGGGCCGCGGATGTCATAGCAGACGTTGGAGAGCTTGGCGGATTTACGGACGGTTTTCATGGAGTCCTCTTGTGCCCCTCGTGCCTCATGCCGCCTGCGCCATGGCCCCACCGGCGTGCCTGCTGAAGCGAAAACCTATAATTTGACCACAGTTCGCGGCAGTTCCCGGCCCGCATACCTCCCCCTCCCATGAAGCTGCAGCCCGACAAATCCAACGTCCAGACCATCACCGCCCTGGGGCCGGGCTGGATCGGCGTGCAGGCCGACCGCATTGCGCACAGCGTGGTGATCGGCTCGCGCGGCCAGCGCGACGCCTGGCCGTGCCAGCGTTTCGAGGACCTCACCGCAGCGCATTTCGCCCAGTTGGCCGAGATCGATTGCGAGGTCGTGATCTTCGGCAGCGGCGAGCGGCTGCGCTTTCCGCAGGCTGCCTGGCTGCGGCCCCTCATCGCCAAGCGCATCGGCGTGGAGACCATGGACACGGCCGCCGCCTGTCGCACCTATAACATCCTGGCCCAGGAAGGCCGCGATGTGGTGGTCGCCTTGCTGCTGGAGCCTGTGGTGTGACGCATGCACACCCGCACCGCGCCCCCTGTAACAAGGGAACGCGAAAAGCATTTTCAGGGTAAAATCAAGGGTTGCCGCGTGGGCCGCGCAGTCCTATACACCCGCGGCTGTCGACCACTTTCCGACTCCCGAGATTCAAACATATGGCGATCGTTGTCAACAAACTCATCCCTGAATTCGAAGCCAACGCCACGGGCGGCGTGAAAGTCTCCAACACCTCCCACTTGGGCCAAGTCCTGGTGCTGTATTTCTATCCCAAGGACAACACGCCCGGTTGTACCACCGAAGCCATGCAGTTCCGGGACAAGTACAAGGACTTCGTGAAGGCCGGTGCCACGGTGTTCGGTGTCTCGCGCGACAACATGAAGTCGCACGACGAATTCAAGGCCAAGCTCGAGCTGCCCTTCGAACTCATCGCCGACACCGAAGAGAAGATGTGCCACATGTTCGGCGTGGTCAAGAACAAGATCATGTACGGCAAGAAGGTCAAGGGCATCGAGCGCAGCACCTTCCTGATCGGCGCCGATGGCACGCTGCAGCAGGAATGGCGCGGCCTCAAGGTCCCTGGCCACGTGGACGAAGTCCTGGCGGCCGTCAAGGAACTCAACACGACCGTCTGAGCACTGCGGTCATCCGCGCGAAGTGCTGCCACGGGGGTCATGCATAATGGTTCCATGCCCCTAGGAGACGCTCCTCGCGCATCCCACCAAAAAGCCGCCCTGGCGACCGGGCGGCTTTTTCGTTTTTGGTCCTTCCCAGGAAACACGACGCCCCATGCCTCTGCCCCCGCCCCCCGCAAAGCGCGCTGCCACCCTGTCTCCTGACGCCTTCGACGCGCCTGCGCGCGCCACATCCAAACCGGCGCGGGTCGCACGCGCGCGCTTCACTGAAGCCGCTTCGGAAGAACCGGCGCACACGCCGCGCGAAGCCCAGGACGAAGCGCCCGTCGCCGCGCTGCGCGACACCGGCGTGGCCGTCGACGTGCCCGTGATGCGCGAGGCGGTGGACGCACCGCCGGCACGCACGCGCCGCCAGGCCGCCACGGATGCCCCCGCCGCGGCACCTGCCCGCAAGCGCAAACCGGCCAAGTCGGCCGGCCCGTCCAAGCTGTTCGTGCTCGACACCAACGTGCTGATGCACGACCCGATGTGCCTGTTCCGCTTCGAAGAGCACGACATCTACCTGCCGATGATCGTGCTGGAAGAGCTCGACGGCCACAAGAAGGGCATGAGCGAAGTGGCGCGCAACGCGCGCCAGACCAGCCGCACGCTGGACGCACTGGCCGGCGCGCCGAATGCCGACATCGCGGTCGGATTGCCGCTGGATGTCACCGGCCACCGCGAAGCCGGCGGCAAGCTGTTCTTCCAGACCCGGGCGTTGGACGACAAGCTGCCGGCCAGCCTGCCCCAGGGCAAGGCCGACAACCAGATCCTGGGCGTGGTCGAAGCCTTGCGCCGCGAGCATGCGCCGCGCGAGGTGGTGCTGGTGTCCAAGGACATCAACATGCGCGTCAAGGCCAGAGCCCTGGGCCTGGCGGCCGAGGACTACCAGAACGACAAGACGCTGGAAGACGGCGAGTTCCTCTACTCCGGCGCGCTGGCGCTGCCGCCCGACTTCTGGGCCAAGCACGGCAAGACGGTGGAGAGCTGGCAGCAGGGCCAGCACACCTTCTACCGCATCGCCGGCCCCGTCGTGCCCAGCCTGCACATCAACCAGTTCGTCTACTTCGAGGCCCCCGGCGAGCCCAGCCTGTATGCGCGTGTGACCGAGATCCGCGCCAAGACGGCCGTGCTCAAGACACTGCGCGACTTCAACCACCTGAAGAACGCCGTCTGGGGCGTGACCACGCGCAACCGCGAGCAGAACTTCGCGATGAACCTGCTGCTCGACCCCGAGGTCGACTTCGTCACGCTGACCGGCAATGCCGGCACCGGCAAGACGCTGATGGCGCTGGCTTCGGGCCTCACGCAGGTGCTGGACGACCGCCGCTACACCGAGATCATCATGACGCGCGCCACCGTCAGCGTGGGCGAGGACATCGGCTTTTTGCCCGGCACCGAGGAAGAGAAGATGGGCCCCTGGATGGGCGCCCTGGACGACAACCTCGAGGTGCTGGCCAAGACCGAGACCAGCGCCGGCGAATGGGGCCGCGCGGCCACCAACGAGCTGATCCGCTCGCGCATCAAGATCAAGAGCATGAACTTCATGCGCGGCCGCACCTTCCTGAACAAGTACGTGATCATCGACGAGGCACAGAACCTGACGCCCAAGCAGATGAAGACGCTGATCACGCGCGCCGGCCCGGGCACCAAGATCGTCTGCATGGGCAACCTGCAGCAGATCGACACGCCCTACCTGACCGAAGGCTCCTCGGGCCTGACGTTCGCGGTCGACAAGTTCAAGGGCTGGCCGCACGGCGGCCACATCACGCTGGCGCGTGGCGAGCGTTCGCGGCTCGCGGACTTCGCCAGCGAAGTGCTGTAGAGACCGGGCTCAAGCCTCGAGCTTGAGGCCCTTCGGCAGCGGGAACTTCAAGGTTTCCTGCACGCCGTCCATCTTGCGGACCGCCTGTGCGCCCAGCGCGCGCAGGCGTTCGATCACCTGCTGCACCAGCACGTCGGGGGCGGACGCGCCGGCCGTGAGGCCGACGCGCGGCCGGCCTTCGAACCATTCGGCGCGCAGCTCGTCGGCGCTGTCGACCATGTAGCTTTCGGTGCCGAGCTTCTTGGCGAGCTCCCGCAGCCGGTTGCTGTTCGAGCTCGTGGGGCTGCCCACCACGATCAGGATGTCGACCTGCGGGCTCAGCACCTTGACGGCGTCCTGCCGGTTCTGCGTGGCGTAGCAGATGTCCTGCTGCTTGGGCTCGCGCACGTTCGGAAACCGTGCCTTGACCGCGGCGGCGATCTCCGCCGCGTCGTCCACCGACAGCGTGGTCTGCGTGACCACGGCCAGCCGTTCGGTCTGGCCCGGTTGCACGCGGGCCACGTCGGCCACGTCCTCGACCAGGTGGATGCCGCTGTCGAGCTGGCCCATCGTGCCCTCGACCTCGGGATGCCCCTTGTGGCCGATCATGATGAACTCGAAGCCTTCCTTGTGGAGCTTGGCCACCTCCACATGGACCTTGGTCACCAGCGGACAGGTCGCGTCGAAGACATGGAACCCGCGCCGCGCGGCCTCGCGCTGCACTTCCTTGCTGACACCGTGGGCAGAGAACACCAGCGTAGCGCCGGGCGGCACATCGTCCAGCTCCTCGATGAAGATCGCGCCGCGCGACTTGAGGTCGTTGACCACGTAGGTGTTGTGCACGATCTCGTGGCGCACGTAGATCGGCGCGCCGAACTTGGCCAGCGCACGCTCGACGATCTCGATGGCGCGGTCCACGCCAGCGCAGAAGCCGCGCGGCTCCGCCAACACGATGTCGTTGACCTTGCCTGTCATCTCACAGCACCCCGATCAGCTGGACCTCGAAGGTCACGGGTTGGCCGGCCAGCGGGTGGTTGAAGTCGAACTGCACGGCCGTGTCCTTGAGCGCGATGACCGCGCCCGCATAGCTGCCCGTGCCGTCCGGCGTGGGGAACTGCACCACGTCGCCCACGCTGTACTTCTCGTCCGGGTCGCCCAGCTTGGCCAGCAGGCCGCGCGCGACCCACTGCTGCATCTCGGGGTTGCGCTCGCCGAAGGCGCTGCCTGCCGGCAGCTCGAACTGCGTATGCGTGCCCTCGGCCAGGCCCAGCAGACGCTCTTCGACCGCGGGCGACAGCTCGCCCGCGCCCAGCGACAGCGTGGCTGGCTTGCCGCCGAAGGTGTTGATGATGTCGCCGCCCGGACCGGCCAGCCGGTAGTGCAGGGTCAGGAAGGAGCCGGGATGCACCACGGGCGCGGCGGCAGAGTCTGGGGTCATGGGGAGCCTCGATAAACTGGCGCCATTGTAAAAACCCGGCCCGCCGGGTCCCCGCCATGGCGCTGAAAGACCTTCCCATTGATGCCCAGCCGCGTGAAAAGCTGCTGGCACGCGGGCCGCAGGCGCTGGCCGACGCCGAGTTGCTGGCCCTGCTGCTGCGCACCGGCATCCAGGGCAAGAGCGTGTTGCGCATGGCCGACGAGCTGCTCGCACCGCCGCCGCTGGGCTTCGGCGGCGTGGCCGGGCTGCTGAACGCCACGGCGGCCGACCTCGCCCGCATCAAGGGCCTGGGGCCGGCCAAGCGCGCCGAACTCGTGGCCGTGCTCGAACTGGCCCGCCGCGCGTTGGCCGAGCAGTTGCGGGAACGACCGCTGTTCAGCGCACCGCAGCAGGTCAAGAACTACCTGCAGCTGCAGTTGGCCAGCCGCCCACACGAGGTGTTCGCCGTGCTGTTCCTGGACAGCCAGCACCGCCTCATCGCGCTCGAGGAGCTGTTCCGCGGATCGTTGTCACAGATCAGAGAAGTCTATCAGCGGAACAGCTTTCAGCCCGGGTCAGCGTTGCTTCGAGCGAAACAAGTCCACTGAACTCAGGCGTTTGAGGCCACGACGACCGACGAAAATGACAGCCGTGCTGAGCACGCTTTTTAATGCTGACCCAGGGACTGGCAATGGCTTTCACAGACGACAACGGCGGGTTCGCGTTCTCTTGCGACGATGCAAAGCTTTCGATAGCCGCGAGCACTTGGAACACGCGGCTGTCTCAACTTGCTCGAGTGCAGGGCCCTCTGCGGGTCATGACTCGCCTCTTACCGAACCTCGACTACATCGGTCGAATCGTGAGCAAGCGGCCTCACAACATCTACATCCTGGCGAGCACTGAAGCTGAAGTGGATGCTCGCAGTTTGAAGGCCCAGTTCCCCTCCATCCGCATCGCGCTGCACCCGAACCTCAACGCGAAGGCTGTCCTCGTCGGCCCCGACACCGTGTGGATCAGCAGCGCCGACTTCGGTGAGTCGAAGAAGATCGAGTCCGCTGTTGGGCTTCATTCAGAGACCGTCTTCAACAAGGCACTTAGCTCTCTTTTCAACCCTGCCTGGGCAACCGCTCGCGAGATTTAGTCCCCTGTCCTAACCAGGGCGGAGGCGATCCACACCCCCAGGTCGCTACCCTCCGCGCCTCCGCACCCCCACCCCAGCCCCGCGCCTACGCGTCGCCTCGTTGGGCGCCGCAACACCGATTCGGACATGCCGAAAAGGGGCCGCAGGCGGCTGCTACTGGGAGTGTGGTCCACGCCGCTACAGGCCAAGTCGATCCATCCGATCCCAGGGCAAGACCGCGCACATTACGCGCGGATCACTATCGGCCGGAGCGTGCTGCCGGAGGGGGCATCGGTAGGCTGCGCAAGCACGAAAGTACGCGATGGAGCGCCGCATCGCGAACAGTACGAAAGCCTCCCAAGGGCGTCAGGATCGCAGTCTCGAGCTGCGGTGGCAGGCGAAATCGAGCGATGCACGCGACCGCAGTTCGCGCATTTCACGTCCAGTCCAACCGGTAGCAGGTGAGCAGGAAGAAAGTCCACCGGCACATGGTAGTTGATGCCAGCATTGACTCAGCCGATGACCATCCTTCAGCCCCCATCACCGATCCGGACATGCCATAACCGGGCCGCAGGCAGGGGTGCTCAATGCCTCCAGGGCTGGGCCAGCCGTGGTCGATTTCGGGGTCCGCGCGCTGCTATGGCATATCAAGCGGAAGGGTCCGAAGGGACGCTATGCAGGCCCTGGCCAGGCCGTCATCTAGCCTGGATACTCAGCTGATGACCGCACCCAACACGACCTCGCCGGCGGGTCAAATGAAAGACCGGAAAGATGATGAAGTTGAGCTGATCGACGTCACCGTGACGCGTATCGCAGGCTTCTACCCCATCGCCATCGGCGAAGATCAGTACGGCCGGAACGTGCAATTGTCGATGCCCGTTGGGGAGGTGAAGAAGCTGCGACTAGGCGAACGGTTTCGGTGCCGAGTGCAGAGCCTGAGCCTAACCGCGAAGATCGAAAGCCGCCTTCCGGCTGCCGATGAAGAGCTTCCGCGCGAAGCTATGGAGGACGTTATGGATGAGCGCGTGACATTGAAACATGCGGCCGAGTTGCTGCACGTCCCGGCGGCGTACGCACAGAAGCTCGCTATTCAGGGGAAGCTTGGCGTGCCCTCAGGGCCTGCCGGCTATGCGCAGACTTTCTCTAGCGAAAGCGTCAACCGTGCGCGAGTTGCGTTGAAAGCAAGTCAGCGCGCGGGCCTGGAAAAGATGGTTGATGCATCAGTGAAGGCAGGCCTATACGACGACGAGCTACGAGACCTGCCGACGAGAAAAGCGCAACAGCCTTCCCGGGATTGATCCGAACCAGGGGCAGACCGCGTCGGAGACCCTTTCTGATTTCCCCAGGGAAATTTGCATCAGCAGGCGCAGAGCTGCGAAGCGGAACGACTGCCACCGGGTGGCAGTCGTTCCGCGCGCGCGGCGACGAGCGATTGAGCCTCCACACCAGCACCAAGCACAGCGCCTCCCTATCGCAGCGCCAAGCACCGCGCTGAGCAGCCCCCAATATGGCCATGCCGGGCCCGCGAGGCACCTCCCCGGGGGTTGGGCACTGCGCTGCGCCTGCGGGGCTTGTGGCTCCTCCCCGGCCCATCCAGCGCGGAGCCGGAGGGGTGCCTATGGCTTGTCCGATTTCCAGGGGTGTGGAGCCGCGCAGGAGGGGCGGTGAGGCTCGGGGGAAGGTGGACCTTCAAGATCGGGGGAAGGTGGGCCTGAAGTCGGCGACGCGGGGGAGGCTGAGCAGGTTCGAGGGTGCTGCAGAGGCGTAGGGTGTTCACGCTCGCCGACGTTAGAGAAGAGTCATGCGGCTACCGGCGCTTCGCCGACTTCACTGTGATGCCCATGGCGGCCAGGTCGGCGAGCTTGCCTTTGAGCTTCTCGTCTGCGGCGAGCTGGTCGATGTCGCCGTCGAGCTGAACGCCCGGGCCTCTGGCTTTTGCTACACGCCACCTGGCTTTTGCTACACGTGGAAGTCTTGCCGCAGCACGGCTACTCAGCACGGCAAGTCCAAGCCGCTGGTGCGTAACTCAGCGAAAGGTGCTCGGGATCGGGCGAGATTCGCCAAAGCGTCCATGCGCTGCGCCGGGCGCTATATGGAGTGTGAGCAGCACTCGCTGCAAACACAAACCAAGGACACACCAAATGGAATTCATCAGGAACATCCAGAACCGCCTGCGTATCTGCTTCGGCAACCCTTCTCCTGCAGAATTGGCAACGATGTCGATGCCAACTGAAGACGAGATTCGGCAAGCAGAGTGCCTCGCCAGCCATCAACCGAGCCTGCGCGTCTACAAAGACACCGAATCGAGCTGGCGGATTAGCCACATATTCCCCGACGTGCGCGCCGTAGCGCATGCCGAGGGCATGGAAATGACTCCGTACGCGCTGTGGTATGTACGAGTTATGGAAATCTGGGGCGCACGCCAGGAGGATGTTGAGCAGCAAGCCATCCGAGAGATGTCGTATGTATCCGAAGCACAGCTCGAGCTGGATCAAACCCGCCATGAAATGATCGAGTTGCTTGTTGGAAAACGAGCACGCTTCGCCCGGTCGGTCGCCGGGAACTACCGCGCGAACGTGCCGGCATACCGTAAACGTTACCCCGAGCAAGCTATCGCCTGAGGACAATGCAAAGCCCACTCAGAAGCCCCAGCATATCTCGCTGGGGCTTTTCTTCGTCCGCCGGCCGAGGCGGTAAGAGAAAGTCTTGCTTCGCGGCAAGACTCTCATGCGCCTGGCGTTTGCCGGGATGATGTGCGGGTGAACCCTTGCCGCGAGGAAAGATTTTTCCGCGACGGGCTATACCGGGGATGCAACTTACTATCTCCAAGCTAGCCGCAGCCACGGGCTGCCCGGCGCTCCGCGCAGCATCATGGGCCGATCATATCAACGATGCTCTGAAGTGATGGGGCATTGATACTTCGCGGCGTGCGGCGTACTTCCAAGCCCAAGTGTCTGTCGAATCCGCCGCGCTTTCGCGGCTTGAAGAGAACCTCAGCTATTCAGCGGAGCGGCTGCTGCAGGTCTGGCCATCTCGGTTCAAGACGCTTAGCGCAGCCGAGCCGTACGCCCGGAACCCCGAGGAGCTCGCCAAGGCCGTGTACGGCGGCAGGATTGGCAACTCAGCTGCCGGCGACGGCTGGCGGTACCGCGGGCGAGCCCTGAAGCAGTTGACTGGCCGAAGCAACTACCTAGCGTACGCCGAGGCGGCCAAGGGGGATGTCGTGCGGTGGCCCGAACTGCTGGTGAAGCCGGCGTACGCGGCGGATTCTGCCGGGTGGTTTTGGCACTCGCGCGGATGCAACGCGAGGGCTGATGACGGCGATGTGCGAGGGCTGACGAAGAGGGTGAACGGCGGGGAGACCGGGCCGCGTGAGCGAGCGGCCCTCACGGCGCAGGCAGTCAGGGCGCTGGCGGGATGAAAGTCTTGCCGCAAGGCAAGACCTTTAAGGCGGCGCGAATGGCGGGCAGGTGACCAGCGTGGAGTCCGGTGCCGGGACGGCAGAGTACGAGTCGTCCGTCGAGGTCATGCCGAGAGCCGCGCAGCCCGGTGCCAGAGTCAGTGTCGTCGAGTATCAAGTACGGCTCGCCGTGATGATGCGCCGCAAGCCAGGTGTCGATGGCTGCAAGACGTGTCCCGGCTGCGGCCCTGGGAGCGCTCCAGGTGGCGTGCAGCGCACCGCCGAGAGCCGGGTAGCCTGCGCCTTCAAACATCCGCTGGAAGCCGGCACGGTCGAGGAAGCGCACCCAGTTGCTCGTGATGACGAGCAAGGCGCCGTCACCAACGAGGTCAGCGAGCACCTCTGCGGCAGGCTTGTGCAGCAGCTGTTGCGCCGTCTTGGGCGTGATCGACGCAGCCTGGTGTTTGTCGAAGTCGACCGTCCGCTGCAGGACAAGGACGTCGTCGATATCAGTGAAAATGATGCTGCGGATCACCGCCTCATGTCTTCCACGCTTACCGGCCCGATGCCGAGCGGAGGCCTCAAGATGCCAGCCAGCTCAGTCAACTGCCGAGTCTTCAAGCGACGCCGCGCAGCATCGACGACCGTCTCAATCGGCCCTCCCGGGACAGGCGGGTCGCTGGCCGCTCTCCAGCGGGTGACCTCAAAATCTACCTCGAACTGCTCCATCACTAGCTCGTAGATGTAAAGGCTGAGTTTGGTATCACCGACCAGCGCCCTCGCCATGTCAGACCTTGACACGTACGCACGCCGGGCCAGCGTTCCGGCGTCCCAGCGGGATCGCCGCAGTGCCGCCCGCAGCTGCTTCGCAAGGTACCTGTTACGTGTGTTCGTCATGGCTCCATCGTATTCCGCACGGGCGCCTCGTGCTACCTACCTAGCCGCTGCGAGGAACTCGGCCAAGGCTTCCATCTTGTGCCACCAAAAGACATACACGTTCTGCACTTGAGCAGCCGCCACGTTCTCCGCCTTGAACACGCCGCGGATGGCTGCAGCGGCGACAACGCTCGAATGCCCAAACTCGCGGTGCCAGTCGCCTGCGTCCACAACGACCTCTTTGTTCAACCTTTTGAAGCCGTTGACGGCGCTGTTCGATGCCTTGCACTCTAGAGCCAAGAGGCGTCCATCGAACAGGCGCACCACATAGTCAGCGTTGTGACCGCCAAGCGCGGTCTGCCGCATGTACGTGCCGGTCTCTGGGAAGTGCGAGATGCGCTTGATACCGGTTAGTAACTTCGGCACCTGGGTGTAGCCCGCTGCGTTCAGAATCTCAGCAACCTTGCCCTCAAGAGCTTTACTCTCCTCGCCCCGTCGTCCGGCCTGCACAGCGCTCACCGCGGTGATAAGGGCCGTCGCCAACTGTGCGGAGTCGAGCTCCTCCGGGGTCGGCGTCCGGTCAGCTGCTATCCAAGGGAATCGCTTGGGATCGAGGCTGGAGGCCAACAGCTGCCCAAGCTTGTCGGCCAGCTCCTGACTTCGCTTCAACGCGGTCATGCTGAGCGAGGCGTCCAGCAACGTATCCAGGTCGTCTTCGCTGATAGGCACGGCAGCCAGACTGCGCAGTGCAGAGAACTGCGCCTTGTTTCCGACCATCGAGGAGACGGCCTCCCGGTTCACAGGAGGCGTCAGCACCTCGCTGAGCTTCGAAACGACAACGTCAGCTGCGGCCTTCGCTACTGGGAACTGCGCCAAGTAGTCGCGCAGCGGTTCATCGAGCCTGCGTGAGCGGAATTCACCTCGAGCGGCAGCTGCGTCTTCTTTGATTTGCTCGGCGGCCCATACTGTCGGCATAACTGCTTCGTTGTCGTTTGCAGGCATATCTTCTTGTTGTCAGAGGGCAAGCTCGCCGGGCACAAGAATGCGCATCGCCTCCCCCGGTTCGAATTTAGTAAGGCCACCCGCATACACCCGCCCATCGCTCTGCTGAACGTTCTCATTGAGCCATGCCACCACACGGCTCAGCTGCGACTCGTTAAAGTCGCGAAGCGGGTAGAGGCCATGCGCGACGTTGATAAGCTGCGCGCCGGCCTGGTTGAGGGCGAAAGCTGGCGGCCTCCGCCCCATGTAAGTCATCACGATTGGTGCAGCGGCCTTGGCGCTCAGTGACCACCACGGGTTGCGGTGCTTGGCAATGTAAGTCTCGTGCGCGCCCAAGCTTCGAGCCCAAGCAAGGAATCTCTCGACAGCGGTGCGCTCAGCTCTGCCAAGCTCTTGCAGGTTGCGCGGCAAGCACACCAGTCGTCGCAGCTCCTTGGCGTTTTCGATCACGCCGGCCTTTGCTTGGGTGATGTCTGTCGAATCGGTGATCGCTGGCACAAGAAAGCGACTCGGCAGGTCTGGTGCACCGGGACTCGCCACCCACACCCGGTTCAGTCCAGTGACCGTGCCACGCGACACCTTGAACATCTCGCCTAGCTCGATGTAGCCCTCGGGCTTTTCGGCGCGACCGCCCTTAACCAAGAATGACCACCTGGGCTCGGCCTTTGCTGCTTCCACCGTTACGGGCTTGCCCGCTGTGAGCTTGCGCAGCTGAGCTTCGCTGCCCACCTCGGCGAAGCGGAGCGCGGTGCGATCTGAGGCGTGGGAGAAGCCCGTGATTGCGGCGGAGACCATGGCGTCGCCAAACACCTGAACCTCGGGGTCGACGACGAAGATGTCCTTGCCACCAAGTCCATTCGTGAGCAGCTGACGCAGCGCTTGGCCGTACTTGACGTCGAGCCACTCGGCTGCGGTCACGAAGCACCCCAGGTCTCCGGGGCGGCCGAGTTCCAACGTCTTCAAGAAGAAGTGCAGATGCAGGCCGGCCAACTGGCTACCTTCATAGCCGAAATGCCTCAGCGTCTTCGTGTACCAAGCCTTCCAGTCAGCGCCGATGTCGTGGTGCCGGACGTAAGGCGGGTTTCCGAGGAACAGCGTCGTACCCTTGATCGGCGCGAGTTCGAGGTCACGGAAGTCGGCGACCCGCACCTCAGCGCGGAGCGAGAAACCGGCAGCAGCCAGGTTTGCTCGGAGGATAAGGGCCACCACGGGGTCCATTTCCGCCGCGATGGCCTCAGCCTTCGGGAAGGCACGGAGAGCTGCGAGCGTGAAGCGCCCGGAGCCAGCACCAGGGTCCACCAGTCGAGCAACGGATCGCCGTTGCCGGCGCACCCACGCCATCATTCCCTCTACCACGAAGTCGGGCGTAAATGTCTGCCCGCGACCTCGGCGAGCCTCAGGGCTGTTGATGACGCAGTAGGCGTCTCCAAGGGGGTCCAGGCCGGCCTGGATGGCTTGCGTCACAGCGGCAAGCAAAGCCTTGTCATTGGTCGGATTCACCCCTTTCAAGACCGCCTGCTCGAGCTTGGAAACCGAGTTCGGAGGCACGTACGCCGCAACGGCGCTCAGAACCGCCGACATCGAGTCAAGGCGGCGCGCGAGGGGCGGGTGGAGTGCGGTCACAGAGGGTCGTTTTCGTCGGGGCTGGAGTACCACTGTAGTTTATTCCAGCCTTTGCGGAAACGGCCTAGTAGGAGCGGCAGTTTAGTTCTGCTGTCATGCGCTCCTCAGAGCACTGCGGAGGGTACGGGCGCAGTTGCTCACGACATCTCAAGAGCTACGCCGTGCCCAATGAACCGCCACCTCGCAATACCGGTACTTCGAGCGCTTCCGTCGCGTCCGCGCCGCGCCGCGCTCCGTGAGGTCAGTCGGACCAACACCAGCAGCACGCCCCGCACCAATCCCCTTTACGCAGAGCGGCGCCCGTCGATCTACAGCTTCGCAACCAACCTCGCCATTGCATTGCGGGCGTTCTCGAGATACTCGAGTTTGATGTCAATGCGCTGCCCGTTGACGCTCTGGCGACCAGTGCCGAGCCGAGAGAACGGCAGGCCTTTGGCGAAGGCGACGACGCCAGTAGTCTGGAAGTCGCGAACTTCAACAAATCCGTCTTGGGGCATGGCGAAGTTGAAGATGTGCGGATGGCTAAGCAGCAGCTGCGTCACGTCGTGGTCGATGGCGCCCAACACTGCGCTGTAGGCGGAAGCAGCGCCCATGTACTGCGTCAGCCTATTCTTCGCAATGAGGTGCACCTTTGGCAGCGTCCGACCCGCGTTGGTTAGCTTCGTGCCGAAGGCGTAGGCGGCGTAAATAGCGCTTGGAAGCTGTAGGCCATAAACGAGTGAGAAGGCGTTCTGGAGCGCGCGACGCGATGAGTCGTCGGCCATGACAGGCAGAACCAGCAGCGAAGACGCTGCCAGGGCGATCTGCGTGTACATCGAGAAGCTGGGGTTGCAGTCGATGAAGACAGTGTCGTAGTTGTTCTGGACTACCCCAAGGAAATCGTTCAGCCAGTCGACAACCTTTATCCACGCGTCGGTGCCAGGAATCTGGTTATTGGCGAGCGTGTTTACGGCGTTGGATTGAAGCTCGAGCAGGGGATCACCGCACATCAAGTGGATGTTGGGCGGCATGCTGTGGTTCACCGTGATCGGATGGGTCAGGTAGTCCGACGGATTGATCTGCGGCATGGAGTACGGCGAGGGCAGTCGTGCTTGGAAATAGCCGCCCACGGTGCGACGCGGGGCGATTTGTTGCTGCTGCAGCAAGCGGGTGCTGCCGTTGTTGTTCAAGCCTCCCAACATGAGCTCAGACAGATTGGCCTGCGGGCACATATCTACCACCAAGATGCGCTTGGTGGGGTGCAGCTCGGCATAGCCGGAGATGGCTTGAAAGGCGAGGCTCGTTTTGCCCGTACCGCCCTTGTTGTTCCAGAAAGCGTAGCGAATGTCCATGGTGAACCCCTCTTCTTTGGTTACTGAAGCCATGTTACCGAAGTTAGACTGGCTTTACAAGCCAGATTTTATGACTTTAGGCGGCTTTTGACGCCGACCAATCGTACAAGTCGCTTTGTTCAGAGCCCAGGCTGCCGCACGTAGTACGAACCTATCAAAAGGGGCCCCAACCACCGCCAAACGCTGCACCGCCACCCGCTTTGGGTTGAACCAGATCAGCTCAGCAGTTCCTGCAGCCCTGCACATTCGGCGGTGCCCTCAGGCGCCTAGTTGACCGACACGGCCTCGGGGCCCTGCCTGAATCATGCGGATGTCCGGCGCTGGTTCGGGGCTCTCCACACGCGGCATTGGCAAGAACACGGCTGCCCGGGTTGCAGGCTGTAGCCGCTCCAGAACGTCCTTGAGATAGGCGTACGGATCGTGGCCGTTGATCTTGGCCGAGTGCACCAGCCCATGACCGTTGCGGCCCGCTGACCCGCGCGTAGGCTGCCGGCGAACAACCAGTTCGATCTGCCAAGTGCAATTGGCCTGATCTGGTTTTCGACCCAGTTGTTGGAGATGGGCACGTCGCCATCGTCGATCTAGCGCGTCAGCGCCTTCCACCGCTTCAAGCTGTAGTCGATGGCCTTGGCGGTGGCCGAACCGTCCGGCACGAGTTGGCGCTGTGCCAGCAGCCACTTGTGCAGCGCTGAGGCCAACGGGAGCGTCAGCCGACAAGTAGCTGCTGCGTGGCATCGCCGGGCCTATCGCGGCACGGGTACCGGGAGCGGCGTCAATGTGGGGCCGCCAGACGCCCACGATGCACCAAATTGATTGCGGCCTCTGGCTTGACTTCGGCCTGAGCAAGGCGGCTACAGCAATTTGGCGGGTGGCTCAAATCGGCGTCGGCACCCAGCACCAGAACCCTAAAAGGCGGTGGAAGCGCCCGAGCTTCCCGGACGTCCGGGCTGGCCATTGATACCCGCGTGGCCAGCCTCTCCGTTGCGCCCCGCTGCGGAGCAGCGGCCTCCTGACTGCCCTTCGGGACCTCCGGCACCTGCAGCTCCGCCGCGCCCCCCCGCACCTGGCGCCCCACCTGAGCCGCCCTTCCCGATTACTACAACGTCAGCGCGCGCCCCTCTGCTCATCGACGCCACATCGACCTTGGCTGCATTTCCGCCTGAGCCGCCATTACCTCCGACGCCGCCATTTCCTCCGTTTCCACCTTTGCTGCCGTAGCCTGGCCCAGCGGAGCAGTCAAGAAAGCCGCTTCTTGAGGGTTCCCCCTGACCGCCACTACCTCCTGGCCCTCCGTCGCCTCCGCTCCCGCCTGCGCCTCCGGATTGCCCGCTGTTATCGATCATGAGCTTCGCGTTGATTGCGCCATTCACCACAATGCTTACCGGATTCGCGTCAGCCCCGTTTGTCCCGTCCCTGCCATTTACACCAGGAAACCCGCTGCCCCCGGCCTGCATGTATCCACCGTTGAGCCCAGGGGGACCAGGGTTTCCCGATTCACCCGCAACAGCAGAGCCATCAAAGGACACTATGAGCAAATCCTCATCGATGGATTCGGCACGGAGAGTCAGTTTGTAGCCATTAGTCACAATCTTCGATGCTCGCTGGACGCTCCAATCAACTGGGGCATCGTCTCTAAGCCTCAAAACCTGAACTTTCGGAGCCACGCTAACGACTGGCGCGCTGACCGATGGCATCGGAGAAGGCGCGACCGTGCCGACCGGCGTCGCGGGCCCCGCTGTTACCTCAAAGGTTGCACGATCCTCGTGCACTTTCCCTCTGTTTTTCTTGTCCTTCAACTTGACGATCAGTTCGTACTTCCCAGGTGCCAGCTTGCCCAAGACAACTATCGCGTTGTCCGGCCCGAGCCCTCTTTTCAGCTCCGTGACACCTCGAATGTCCTTCAGCCACCAGGTGTAGTGGAGGTCCTCCTCATCACCGTCATCTGAGTAAGGAACCCTGGCGTCGGCGTACTCTCCGGCCGCGAAGACATAGCTCCCTAAGCGGATGGCCGCGACCGGCGGCTGATTGGCAAACAACTTGTAGGCTGTCTCAGACATCGCGAACACAGCGGCGATGACGGAAGCCAGCAGGAGCAACACGGAACTGAAGTGCTCTTGGAGCCATGACTTCGGCGGTCCTGCGCTCTTGTCAGAGGTCACATGCACATTGAAGTTTCTATCCGCCATCAGAAAACTCCTTGTCGTGGGCCGCCAACCGCCGCTCGACGCTACATCCTGAAGAGGCACCACCGCAACTTCACGGATCGCTATTTCATCAAATTGGATGACGGTGGTCGCAGTGTCGATCTACGAGTCGGAGACACGAACCAGTGCCTCTGCAAGCGCAAAGTTAACAGGGAGATTTTCGAAAGGTGGTGCGCGACGTCGCAAGCATGGGGAAGCCGGGCTATACCGCGTGCAAGCATGTGCTTGCGACCGAGGAACAACGATGACTAAGAGCTTGCTACCGCCGTTTCCCCCGCACGCCGCGCGAATACTGAGCGACGACCTCGAGAAACTAGTGGCCGCTAGGCCTGCACGATCTAGCTCGACTACGCAGGGTTGGGTTCGCAGGCTTGCGCTTGCGCAATGCGGCCGGCTGGTACGACGTGAAGACAACACAGGAACGCCGGCATAAGTAGGCATCTCTCCACGAAGCCCGCCACGGCGGGCTTCCTCAAATCTTGCGGCGAGGTCGAGCGGTGGTTCCAGTATGGGATGGAAAACTTCGTCAAGCCCCACACCGAAGCCCAGGCCAGCGAGCCTGGGCGCGGGCAGCTTGCTGCCCGCCCTGGTTGGCGCTGGCAACAGGTCGCTTCGCAGGCAGTCCCCCCTCCGCAGTTGCTCAACCAAAGGAACCAAGGCTCGCGGATAAGTCTTTGATTTCTTCCCGGGAAGATTTGTTTTCACGATGGAGCATATCAATGCTTCCATCTCCATCTCTATGCTTGCCGAACTGCTACCAAAGCCCCTCCGCAAGCCCCATCCGCGTCCGGTCTGGCTTGCAGATCAGGTCGCAATTAACGAGCTGTTTTGTCGCGCCGGCCATGGGGATGTCTCCGGGACTGTGAGACCTCGAGCCCCTTCTCAGGGCTATGCGCAGGTCCCTTCCGTAGCGGCTCTAGGAGACTCTTTGTAGCAGCCTCCGAAGCATCTTCAGGATATCCGTAGGCACCAAATCGCCTCCGGTGCAAGCCCAGTCACCGTCCCACAAGCCCCAAAAAAACAGTTGCCCATCACCCCCGTCAACGCATCCCTGCCGCGCTTACGATGATGGAAGTCCCTCCGACTCGTCCGACGAACGACGGGAGGCGGTTCTGGAGTCAAGGTTTTGCGGCGTTCTGTGCTTCCAGAACGCCGCCCTTCTTGCGCCTGGTTTTGGCAGGGCTCATTGCTGAGGTTTTGCGCTATACAAAGTATGAACATACCGCACTCGCCCATGCTAACGCTCATCGAAAGCGTTGATGTCTTCGCAGCCAAAGCATCCACTGCTGCAGGCGTGCGCGAACTCATCGAACAAGCCGCCTCCGCCGGCTACCGGGTGCGTGAGACGTTTGGCTGGCGTGCCGGCTCCCGCAACGTCGTGGGTCGCCTGAGCATTAAATCGCGGCGCGGCTTGATCCTTTTCTCCCTGGACTTCGACACCGGCTCCGGCCGCACTTCGACCACCCGCTTCCGCGTGACCAGCCGTGGCGGCCAGGCACACGTCGCCGTTCTACAGTTCGTCCGCGCCGACGCCGCCCAGTCCGGCATCCGCACACCGCACACCGCACACCGCACACCGCACACCGCACAAGCGTACCCCGCACTTCGACGACATCCGTCTACGGCTGCGCGCCGGCGCTGAGCTCCGCATCCGCCAGCGCACCAACTCCTTCGTCGTCACCGCATAACCGTGTCTCCACGTCAGGACCGCTGGCGCGACCTTCAGTTTCCGTCGTGCCGGCGCCCGCCTCCTCCAGGAAATTGGTCAAGAACACGCCTAATGCGGAATGGTTTGAATTTCGCACTTTTACCCGAAGATCGCCTCGCACCTGGGCAGATGTATCTCCGTACGGCCCTCACGCCATTGGTCTCGCGCGCTTCGCCTTGGGCGGATGGGGCGACCACGGCCACCAGCAGCTCGGCCGGATACTGCCGCACGACGACCATAGACCGTTCGGGCGGCGCACCGGTGCGTCAGGTTGATTGCGGCTTCTGGCTTGACTTCGCTGAACAAGGCGGGAAACAGCAATCTTGGTAGGTGACTCAAATCGGCGGCGGCGCCAACACCATGTGTCACAGCGCACGAGCGCCAGAGCCCCCCATACACAGACCAATTGCACAAAGTCGGCATGGTCCGGTCCTCAAACTCAGACGCTTCGAACCGAATAACCTAAGGCTCGAAGTCCTTTCAGCGTGCGGTCGTTTCGTGGTGGGAAATCATCCGGCCTTGCCCAGCCGACAATTTCTCCAAGCGTGCTGAACTGGACCCACGGTAGTCGCCATTGGTCGGTACGGGCAGCCGCCCAAATTCGTTCCTCCACGGAACCCTGCCCCCAGACCACGTGCTCGAGCATCTCAAGGGCGGTCTTGCCCTGCGGACTTCGAGCGTCCCACAGCTGCTCAGCATGGAGGCGAATCTTGGTATCGGTGTCTTGCTGGATAGATGGAAGCCCAAGTTCGGAGTTTGGGCGCTTGCGCCCGTAGTCGATGACCGCGTGGACCATGGACATCGCGTGGCAGAATTCCTCCTTACTCAGGGCTCGAATTCGGGCTCGAGACAGCATGTCCTTCAACTGAGGCGCCCAGTCAAGCAGAGACCGACGTTCCTGCTTGTTGTCGAACTCGGCACGACGCCACCAAGCCAGCGCTCTATCCAGCGCCGCCGCTGGATTCAGCCGATGTTCGGCATGCGCAGCATCGACGAGGTGCCCCCCCTTGTGCCCACCCACGAACTGGTAGTAATAGGCATGAACGAACTGGTCGGCTTGGGCGCCGGCGGGTGTGCCTTTGGGTATCCAGTCGGGGCGGTTTTCATCCCGAACCACCTTGTCGCTGATGTCTCTAAGCACCTGAAGAGACTCCCGCCAACGCCGGCGAAACTCTGCAAACGCACGATCCCGCGCTCTGGCTTTGTCGACGCTTACCAGGCCTGAACCTTCGGGAAAGTGACGTATCACCCTACGTTTAAAGTCGAGCTCTGCTCGGTCGAGGGAAACTCGCTGGCGCTGAAGACTGAGCAGATGCTGGTAGAACTGATCGTCAATCGCTTCAGCCCTTGCGTCGGTCACTTCGAAGAAAGTACGCAGCTCCTCCAGCATTGGGCCGCCAGCTAGCTCCTCCTCGGTCACAAATGTCCCGGCCTCAATGTTAGAAACCCATGCGCGGTTGGTGAGGTTGGCCGATCCGATGTACACCCCAACACCGAGCCACCAAATAACCTTCGCATGAAGAACGTCCGGCACCACTCGACAGGTGAAGTTCGGGTTGCGTTGGTCAAGGAACCACTTCACGACAGCCGGAGCCACAGGAACAGATTCGTCGTAGCGACCGTAGTACGTTAAAGGCTTTGAGTGCCGCTTGCACACCTCAAAAAGCTCCAGGTTGTCCGCACCTGCGTAGGCGACCGCCGCTATGACCTCTGTGCACTCGGGAGTGTGGCGAACTGCTAGGTTCTGCAGCCAGCGCTTGTTCACGGCTCCGGCGATCAACTCCATTTTGACTTCTCGCTTTTAAGGCCGCACATCGACATGTCAAGGACGCGGGTGGGGGATGCCATGGCTATGTTGCACTGCATCTCGGGTCATTCGAGCTCGATCTGAGGGCCGTAGGTTACCGCGTCGATGAGCTTCATCGCCTTCCGGGCCGGAGACTGCGCCGGAACCAAATCACCATCGCGATGAATCTGCACGAGCATGTCACGGTCCTCCAGATCAGTTGCAACTTGAGCCAGCAGTCTGGTCCAGTACCGTCTCGCTTCCAGATTGACCATGACGTTGACGGCCGCGAAAGCCTGTGCCGCGACCAGCTCGCCATCAGAAACGCGGCGGAGAAAAGGTTCTGCCTCCTGAGCGGCTTCGCGGTTCGTCCCACGATTGCGTTCGATGGCCGCAGCGAGCGCAGCTCTTCCGCGCTCCGCCGCCACGAACGCTTCGCGCGCAAACAGCGCAAGGGGGGCCGGCGGCGCAAGAAGACGTCGATCACGCAAAGACTCAACGGCCGCCAGGGTGGGCGCCTCCTGTTGCCGCAGATGGCCGCCACGTCCCGCAGCAAAGGCCCGGCGAAGCTGGGCAAGAAGCTGCCCTGGGTCGTCCACCATCGAAACCAAGAACCAGAACGGGCGCGTCGTCCGCGGTGAAGATAATGCGGTCACGATAAATGGCCAAGCTTCGTGGGCGGTGAGCCTCTCGCGGTTCAACGCCTGGGCAAGCTGCGCCGGGCCCAGGCTCCACATGTCCAGGAGAAAGCTTTCAGGCGGTACGTCCAGATGACCATCGTCCAGACGGCCATTTGCCGCGCCCACGTAAGCCTCGAACTGCCCCAGCATGTCGCCAAATGCCCGCCGAAGGTGGTGTTGCGCAATCGGCAGAGCATTGGGGTCCTGGGGGCGCACGGCAACGGCTAACCCCTGGCCAGCGGCGTTCAGCCGATGGAACCTAACTGGGGCTGCTTGCTGGAGCGTCTGTAGGAGCAAATTAATGTCTTCGGAGGTCGGGGCGACTACTGAGCGGTCGAAGGCGTCCAGCCACTCAGGAGCGACGTCCGGCACTTCAGGAAGCACCAAGAACAGCGAGCGAAGTGCGGCGCTGCGCTCGCCTAGGGTTTCGGACTCACGGAAACGTCTTGCAAGCTCGTCAACGATCATGTCGCGATCCACGTTGGTCTCTGGCGGCCGTGGCAGCTGCTCAAGGTACGGTCGAATGCGGCTCGACTTTGCCAAAAGGGTGTAGAAGTCCAGTACCTTCTGCGACTGCAGCAGGGCGACCGACCGGGACGGGCCGTATCCCGCGTGTAGGCCGGCCGCGCGTTCTCCAATGATGAGAACGAAGCCTTCAGTCGCTTGATACAACGCGCGGCGATGCGCGGCTCCATCTACTACCCCGACCGTGAGGAACGAGGCCCTCGGGGGAGGAGCATGCAGGAGAGCTCGTACCTCTCGGAGCACCTCTCGGGCGCTCTTGAACTGGTTGGGTCCGGACATGAGGGCCTCCTCCCCCAACACGTGCACCAGAATTGCAGACAGCACCTGCTCAACAGCGGCCCCAATCAGGCCTGCGGGCGCCGCGAACTGCGCAGCTGCAACTCGGAGCTCATGACGGGCGGGCATCCCGAGGCCAACGAACGCTAGGTTAAACGCCTCTTGGCTAGCTTCAATTAGCCGAACACTGCTGGTCCGAAGGTACTGCGGCATCGTGCGTGCGCGGAGGGGAAAGGGAGAGCATCGTAAGCGCAGGCGGCGCCACTATTGCATCCCGGCTTCGCCAGCGCTCACCAGCTATCGACCTGCCCGGCAAGGTCCAACCGGCGCGACAGTCGAGCGTAAGGTCGACCTTGCCGTGAAGCCGCGCGAGCCGGGCGCCGCCGCCATAGAACTCTCCCTGGTCCGGCTCAAAGACGACACCCACCGCGTCATCGACTTCACTGAAAACGCCGAGGTCGGCGGCATTGACCCCTCCCCCGACCCTCTCGAGCCCACCTTCATCTCCGCTCCGCCCGACGCTGAGCAGCCGGCCTGTACATCGCCCCCTCCCGCCGACGGCCTGTTCCTCGACCGCCTCAGCGTCGGCGCCGAGCTGGGCCGCGGCCACGCCGGCGAAGCCGAACTGCGCCTACGCGTCGTCATGACCTTGTGACCCTCGACACACATCTCTGAAAGAACAGCGCCTGAATCCAGGCAGTTTTCGCAATGTGGCTCATGCGGTTCATCACGAGGCGAAAACCCTATACGGAGGTGGAAGGTTTGAGGAGCTGTGCCAGGCGCTTCAGAAGCACCTTTCCCGGCGGAGCAGCCGGCAACACCACACCTTCAACCTCAGGAGAACCACTCGATGTCTATGCAATTCGCCAAACTCGCCACAACGCGCTACTCTGACGCGGCCGCGCGCATCATCCGCACCGCGGGTATCCAAGGTCCGCAGGCTTACGACTACTTGTTCAGCAGTTCGCAAGTGAACTACCTTGGGTTGTACCCCATCAACACGGCATTGGCGGCTATCGAAACGTGCATGACTGAGGCTGAGTTCATCGGCTACATCGAGAAGTTCGAGACTGCTGGCTTCGTGAAGTTCGACCGGCAGAACTGGCTTATCTGGGTCATCAAAGGCGCGGAGCGGAGCATCGGCGAGCTGAAGCAGACAGAAGGGAAGAAGGCCGACAACAGGGTCGTTATGGCCAACAAAGCATTCAAGCTCGTGCCGGCGGTGTCTCCACTAAAAGCTGAGTTCCACGCTCGCTACGCTCAGATGCTGAAGCTCGAGGGCGCACCCGTTGCCGCCCCGGTGAAAGCCCCTATGCCCACCATTGCGCTGACTCCTGCCCCAGCTCCCGCCAGCGCGCCGCCGCCGGCCCCCGCACCGGTGACGGCCGCGCGTGCACCTACTGCCGCCGATGAGGCAGACGTTCGCGAGGACGACCTGGACCCCGTTATGGTGTCCCGATGGGGCTACAACGACCTTTTGAAAATGCTTATGAATTTGCGCGGCCTCGAGCGTGACGAGTGCCCCGCACACACCGATGCTCAGTTCAAGGCTCGCGCAGCGCGGCTGCTTGACGACTTCGGAACAAAGGGCGCGACTGAATGTCTCGACTGGTCGATGCGCAACCGAGACCTCGCCCTGGATGCAACGATGGCGCGGGCGTACCCGGAAGAGTTCTCCGTCGAGACAGCTGACATCTGAGCCCG
Source organism: Pseudorhodoferax sp. Leaf265 (assembly GCF_001422365.1). Classification (GTDB taxonomy): domain Bacteria; phylum Pseudomonadota; class Gammaproteobacteria; order Burkholderiales; family Burkholderiaceae_C; genus Pseudorhodoferax. The sequence continues at coordinate 909,551 of NZ_LMMT01000001.1, forward strand.
TTCCGCGCCCCGCCCAGCGCGGGGCTACTCAGGGGATGAAGATCACAACGCAGATCGACGTCCCTGGCCCCGTCGATCTGACGCAAAAAAGCCCAGAAGAACCTCGTCTACAGCGCCGCCCAGGGCATCAACCGCACTGCAGAGAGGTTCCAGCATGCTCAGCGCCAGGCGCTTGCTAAGACTTCACCCTGCGCAAGCAGCGTGAGCGTCTGGCTGTCCCATCTTGACGGCGATCACCTCGCCGAGCGCTATGGCCTGCAGCCCACTGGCGTAGTGTGAACTTGACCACGCAAAGGCCCGCAATGCCCGTGATATGGTCACTAGCAGCAACAAGGAACACGGCTTTAGCCGCCGATACCGTCAGTGAGCGCACCCACCTCAGAATTGACGAACGCCGTGGTGGCCCGACTGCATCACAGGCCCGTAAGCGGAGCGCAAGCCCGCGCGGCCGCTCAAGGGTTGGCGGCCATGCAGGGCGAGCTCCGGCAGGCGCTGGCCAAGCTGAGCACCAAGGACTTGGTGGCTTGGTCGGGTTTTGTGCTTCGGGAGACCGGAAGTGCCGCGTCCCGCCGGGTCGCGAACGTAGGAGCGTTGCTGCTCGATGTGGGTAGCGGCGCATCCAGTGTTGCGACAGACCTTGCTCGTGTGGCGCGCAGGGACGGTGCGGCTAAAGCGGTAGGCCATGCTCGAACGCTTGCAGGCGCCGGTGCCGCCAAGGCTGGTGCAAAGCTCAAAAGTGCCTCTGGGGTTGCTCGTGAGCTTGCTCGAGACCTCCGCACCAATCCTGGCCAGGCAATTCCGCAGCTGATGACCACTGTTCTGGTTGCGCTCATCGTCTCTGGCGGGCCTGACGGCGATGGCGGGGCGCCCGACCTCGACTTGATGGTGGGCATCGGCGCTCACCGCTCCTGGCTCTCACATTCGATTCTGGCGGGCGCCGCCCTGGAGGGCATGCTGCGCGCGATGCTAGAGCTTGTCCGCATGGTGCACGACAAACTTCCCGAAGAGCGGGAGCCAGTTTGGGACTTGCTTTATCAGCGCGCGGCGGAGCTGACGGAAGCAGCAAACAGGGGCGTCAGCCTGGGGGTCAGCTACCACTTAGGGGTAGATGGGCTTGTGGAGCCCGCGGCCTATCACGGTCTTCCCTTCGAGATGCCGTTGGTTGGGCATCAAGCCCTGTTCACGGCAAACAGCTTGGCTGAGCTGAACGACGTCAGGAACAAGCCCCAGTTCGCGCCAAAGCGCCCAGGCGCCAAAGATGACCCGACAGACATCGACACAACGACTATGGCGCGTCTTGTCCCAATCGCACCAGCGGCCCCGGTTGCCCTCGAGTGCCCTCCGCCGAGGACTCGCGCTGAAGTGGCAGTTCAAACGCCTGTGCAGCGTCGTTGGCGCGATACAGCAACCACGGAGGCTCTGGCCTCAATGAAGCTGTCGCACAAGGAACACCGGCTACGGCCGTTCACTCTAGTTGACCGGCTGCGCCCTCAGTTCACGTCGGACGAACAGGCCCTGCTACGCCGGTACGGCACTTGGTTGCGCGGCTTGGCGAACGGAGACCTTGAGCCGTTGACTGCTGAGCAGGATTCCTTCGTGAGCGTAGTGGGACGCCGCAGCGCTGCGGACTTCCCCAACAAGCTGTTTGCCCTCTGGGGGCGGTACCAGCGCGCCCATGCCCAGAACGCGCCGCTTGGCTCTCGGCGCCTCTAGCCTCTCCAATCGGTCGCTGAGAACATCAACGGGCATGCATGCGCACGCTACCCAAACCTTTCACCCCTGACGCGACGGCGTAGGTCTTCCAGGACCTCTGGGAAACCGTAGTCGTCGACTAGCAGCGAAGGGTCATAGCTGCTGATCCAGACGTGCCGCTCTTCCTGTCCATCGGCTACGTACTCCTGCATGTCGTCGAGCAGTGTGATGTGGCTTACATCGGCCACGCCAGGCACGAAGAACAAGTCCTTGAACTTGCCGTCCCATTGGATGTACTCGATGTCGGCCAACCAGGCCGGCGCGCTGCCTTCTGCCGCGAGCAACTGGACGATTTTGCGCGCCACTTCTTCCCGCACAGTGGTCATCAGCACGATGCGACTAAAGAGCCTCGAGCACTCGGTCAGAAAATCGTGCAAGCCGGGGCGAGGAATCTGCGACACAGCCGACGAAATCAGTGTTCCTTCGAGGTCGAGTACGAGGATACGAGATGTAGCGGCCATGCTGCCAAGTCTACAATGTGCGCAGATGTTGGCAGATTGCACGTTTTTATTATACGTTGCCAACAGAAGCCGCCGCGCGGCGGTTCGACGCGAAGCGGCGCGAGGCTTGACCAGGATGGGAAATAGATATGTTCAATATGACCCGAAAAGGTGCGCCTTGCAGGGGACTGGCGAGTGGAGGCCAAGAGAACTGGGTAGGGTCCATGTTTGGGGTGCCGGCCAGTCTTGATGGCTACCATGGAAAACGCGCAGGCGCGCAGGGGCCCTACACACGAGAGCTGATGGAGTTGTACGGCCAGAACTACGACCCCCGTCTCAACCTGCGTGGCCTCGCTACCGCGCCGCGTATGTCGAGCTAATGGACCAGTACTACGACTCGCGTCTCGATCCCGCGCCGGAAGACTACTACTTGCGGGTCATCTGAATGAAGAAAGCCAGGCGGTGGTGCCCGGCCTCTCACGACACTACAGCTCGGCCGCAACCTCCTCCGCGTCCTCCTCTTCGACCCTCTCCAAGTTGACCATCAGTTGAGAGAACTTCCTAGCCCGAGCAGCCGGCCGCTTGGGTTCGGGCAGCTCAAACGCCGGGTCGTTGTGCGCCGCCCAAATAGGCTTGAACTTCTCGACCCGCTCCGGGGGCGGCTTGTGGTGCTTCGCCTGGGGATTCGCACGTGAGGGCAACTGCTTGCTGGGAAGCGGCAGCGCCAGAGGCAATTTCTCGTCGCGAAACTTGATGAATGCGCAGTCATAGGCGTAGACCCACACCGCTTCGACGATGCGACCGAGACGCAGGTTCAGCGCGGCCCGAGCCTCAAGGGCCTCAACATCATCAGCGACGTACAAGAAGCTCATCGTCGTCTCGAGCCAAGCCTCATCGAACGCCCCCGTGCCGCCATCTCCCAGCTGAAGCGCACGAAGCTCTTCGATATGCCGGCGCAAGTCTTCTGCCTCCTCGGCGAGCCGCACCGACCGGTTGACAAAAACAGGCACCTTACCGCCGGTCTTGAACACCAAGTCTCCGGCAAGCTGAGCCTGCTCTTCTGTATCAGCGAGAGCAGCCTCCAGCGTGGCGATGCCGTCTATTTTTGCGACAGCCTGCGCATCCGCAAGGTCTTGATGGGAGTGCCCATACACAGCTTGCAAGAGGGCGAAATCGGCGTTCACCGCCGACATCGAAGGGCACTTAGTCGCCCCTGCCAACCTCGCAGAACACTGCAACTGCCCTTTGCTGTAGCCCTTCTTTTCGGTCTTACGGTGGATAGGCGCCCCGCAATGACCGCAAAACATCAGGCCGCTCCAGAGGTTGTAGAAGTTTGCGTCCCGCCGCTTGTGCACAAAACGCCCGCGAACGGAAGCGCGCGCTGCGGCCCATAGCTCATCCGAAACGATTTGCGGGTAGTACCCTTTTACCGGCTCACCTTCTGCAAGCCCATGCCAGTGCTGGGCATTTGCCTCGTGCGTCCGGATGCGGTGCTGATGCTCGCCCAGCACGGAGCGGTTGCGTAGAAGCTGGCCAGGCATCTGCGCATGCCAAATGCTGTCGTTCTTCGACAGCCTTGTCGGTATCGGCCACTTTTCAGTATTCGCGCGCGCGGCGATGGCTTTGGAGCCCAGACCGGCAACAGCAAGCTCGAAGACCTTGCGAACCACCTCGGCTCGCTCTTCCACAACAGTCCAAGGATGCACCTTCGATTCGCGTTCGAGCCAGCCAGGTGCAGCCCCGAATGCCTGTTGAGACCCCTCGCGCCTGTGCTTCCTGAACGTCTTTCGCAGGCGATCTGACTTATAGGCGCTTTCCTGGTGACCCCGATACAGAGTCACGACGCTCATCAAGAACGAGCCCAGGTCATGCATCGTTTCCGAATTCCAGACTTTGTCCGGATCGGTCATCGTGACCACGTTAAGACCGCTGTTTGCAAGTCCCATCAGCAGCGAAATCGCCGACGGGAGCGACTGCCTAGTAAGTCGGTCCAGCGCCTCAACAATCAAGATGGTCCCGCGCGGAATCGCGCCTGCAGCTACCTTGGCCTGCAACGCCGCGAGTGCGCCGGTGGTCGAGTTCGCGCCCGAGTAGGCAGAGACCCCAAGGTCCTTGAACTGGTCATGGTCCGACAGCTCAAGACAGTGCTTGTCGCACCACTCCTTAGCAGCTTCGACCTGCCGGATTTCACTCAGGCCCTTCGCTTGCTTGCGCGAGCTGAAACGCGTGTAGCTGATGACGCGGGGCTTCACCAACCCGCACTTGTTGAGCAGTTCGACGACGGTCATTGGGCCACCTTGCTAGCTTGAGCCAGGCGCTCGCGGCGTTGCTGATGACTCATCTTGGCGCGCTGCGAACGCAAGTCGCGCTCCGACTGCATCAGAACCAGCTCAGCGACGGTCAGCATGAGCATGCCCAGGTCGGCCGACAAATACTTGCCCCAGGGAAGCACGGAGTCGCTCAGCGTCACAATGGTCACGCCTGCAGTTGCAAGCTCCACAAACTGCAGAATCAACTCGGCCTGGTGGAAATCAGAGCGGCTGGGCACGCTGTCCAGCAGCAGGAAATTGCCAGCAGGAAAAGCTCCAGTGAGACGCTTTTCCTTCAGGGCGGCAAGCGACGCCACGCTGACGCAATCAGTCTTATCCACGCCAGCGCCGACCTCTGCGTGACGAGATTTCGAGGCGAGAGCAAGGCCGTGACGCTCGCACCAACGAACGGCTGAGAGGCTGTCTCGCGAAGTAGAAGAGGTGGGGGAAACAAGCAGCTTGAAGCTGATAACCTCGGTAGCAGAACCAGAGGTAGCAGGTGCAACGTTCATACAGTCATCCGTCAAAAACCCACGCTGCAGACACATCGCCGGCAGCTTCATGGGATCGGATTGGGTTGTACGAACGGGCGCGACTGATCGCGGACCTGTTCCGCCGAAAGTATACCCTAATCCAGGCCAGTGTCTACCCGCGCGAGGTGGTGGTGCGCGCGCTGGCCCACCACGCGGCCGCCGTCGTGCTGGCCCACAACCATCCGAGCGGCTGCGCCGAGCCATCCCGCGCCGACGAGTTGCTCACGCAGCAGCTCAAGGCCGCGCTCCAGCTGGTCGACGTGCGCGTGCTCGACCACGTGATCGTCGCGGCCGGCCAGGCACTGTCTCTCGCGGAACGGGGACTGCTGTGAGGGCCCGCTCGCTGCAGGATCTCGCCGCCATGCGCGGCCATCTCGCCGAACAGCAGCGCCTGGCGGCCGAACACGAGGCCGCGCGCCGCGAAGCCCGGCGCCGCGCCGACGCCGAGCGCAACCTGTTCGCCGACACGGCCGGCCCGGTGTTGCCGCTGCGCCAGCCGGCGCGTGTGCGACTGACACCCGAACAGCCCGCGCCGATCCCGGTGCAGCAGCAGCTCGACGAGCAGCGCGTGCTGCTGGAAAGCCTCAGCGACGAGTTCGACGCCAGCACTCTGCTGGACGTGGACGACGCCATGAGCTTTCGCCGCCCCGGCATCGGCACCGATGTGACACGCCGGCTGCGCAAGGGCGAGTGGAGCCTGCAGCGCGAACTCGACCTGCACGGCCTGCGCCGCGCGGACGCGCGCGAGGCCTTGTCGGCCTTCATCCGCGATGCCCACCGCCAGGGGCTGCGCTGCCTGCGCGTGGTGCACGGCAAGGGCCTGGGCTCGCCGGGCCGCGTGCCCGTGCTCAAGTCCAAGGTCCAGGCCTGGCTGATCCAGAAGCAGGAAGTGCTGGCCTTCGTGCAGGCCCGCGCGGACGAAGGCGGGGCCGGCGCGCTCGTGGTCCTGCTCAAACCGCAGTCCTGAGCGACAGAAGGCACACGCGGGCGCGCAGAACGGCGCCACCCGGCACTAGACTGCCCGCGCCATGCGCCAATGCCTGCCCCGCCCTGCCACTCCACGCACCCTGGGCGCGCTGTGCGCCGCGCTGCTGCTGGCCGGTTGCGCGCAGCAGGCACCGCTGCAGCGTCCGGAGGCGCCGGTGCCCATGGCCTGGCCGGGCCAGCTGACCGAGGGCGGGCAGGACGCCACCCGCATCCACTGGCGCAGCTATTTTTCCGACGCCCGGCTGCAGGCGCTGATCGCCGCTGCGCTCGAGCACAACCGCGACCTGCACATCGCCGCCGCCCGCGTGCAGGAGGCACGCGCGCAGTACGGCATCACGCGCGCCGACCGCCTGCCCGGCGTGAACCTGGGTGCGCAGGCTGCGATCCAGCGCTCGCCGCCAGCGCTGAGCGGCCTCGATGCGCAATCCAACGCCGACCGCTACGACCTGGCCGTCTCCACGGTCTCGTTCGAGCTCGATTTCTGGGGCCGGCTGGCCCGGCTGTCCGAGTCCGCGCGCGCGAGCTACCTGGCCACCGAGGAGGCGCAGCGTGCGCTGCAGCTCTCCCTGGTGTCGGATGTGGCCAGCGCCTACTTTGCGCTGCTGCAGCAGGACGAGGCCCTGGCCCTGGCACGCGCCAATCTGGCACTGCGCGAGGAATCGCTGGATCTGCTCACGCGCGGCCAGCAGATCGGCGCCGTGCAGGACTACGACGTGCAGCAGGCCACCGGCGCGCTGGAGAGCGCGCGCGGCACGCTGTTCGCAGCCACGCACCAGCAGACGCTGGCCACCAACCGCCTGCAGTTCCTGGTGGGCCAGACTCCCGCCGCGCTGCCGCCTGGCGACACGCTCACCGCCCAGGCCCTGGGCCAGTCGCTCGCCGCCGGACTGCCCGGCGAGGTGCTGCTGCTGCGCCCCGACGTGCTGGCGGCCGAGCAGCGTCTGGCCGCCTCGCATGCCAACGTGGGCGCCGCCCGCGCCGCGTTCTTTCCCAAGATCGTGTTGACCGCCGGGCTGGGCTTTGCCAGCCCCGCGCTGGCCACGCTGTTCAGCGGCGGCGCCTGGAATTTCCAGCCTGCGCTGAGCTTTCCCTTGTTCGACGGCGGCCGCCTGGAGGCCCAGGCCGACGTGGCCGAAGCGCGCAAGCGCGTCGCCATCGCCGAATACGAAAAAACCATCCAGCAGGCCTTCCGCGAGGTGGCCGACCAGCTCTCGGCCCGGCGCATGCTGGCCCAGCAGCTGCACGCCATTGCCGCCAACCAGCGCGCGCAGCAGCGCCGGCTCGAGATCGCCCAGGCCCGCTACGCCGGCGGCCTGGTCGGCTACCTGGAAGTGCTGGACGCGCAGCGCGACCTGGTCGGCGTGCAGCAGACCGCCATCGAACTGCGCCGCGCGCAACTCGACGCCTCGGCCCAGCTCTACAAGGCCCTGGGCGGCGGCGCCCGTGCCGGCATTTGAACCTCTCAGAACCACGCATGTCCATCTCCGACACCCTGGTGCGCGCCATCCAGCTGCAAGGCAGCGGCCACACCAACGAGGCCGCCGCGCAGTTCCGCGCCGTGCTCGCTGCCGACCCCGCCAACGGCCCGGCCCACTACTCGCTGGGCCTGATCGCCTGGCAGGCCGGCGACCCGGCCACCGCGCTGCAGCGCTGCGCGACCGGCGTGGCGGCCGCACCCGGCTTCGCGCCGCTGCACCATCTGCACGGCACCGTTCTGCAGGGCCTGGGCCGCAACGACGAAGCCCTCGCGGCCTACGACCGCGCACTGGCGCTGCAGCCCGACTTCATCGACGTGCTGCTCAACAGCGGCGCGTTGCTGCGCGCGATGTACCGCCACCACGACGCGCTGGAGCGCTTCAACCAGATCCTGCGCTTCGCACCCGACCACCCGTCCGCTCTGGGCAACTGCGGCATCCTGCTCACCGAGTTCAAGCAGAGCGCCCAGGCCATCGCGATGTTCGAGCGGTTGGTGCAGGTCAAGCCCGATGCCGACTACGCGCCGGGCCTCTTGTTCTTCGAACGCCTGCACGTGTGCGACTGGACCGATTTCGACGCGCTGCGCGCGCGCATCGTGGCCGGCGTGCGCGCCGGCCAGCGCGTGTGCAAGTCGCTGGCGTTCATGTCGGCGTCCAGCGACGCGCAGGACCACCAGCGCGCCGCGCGCATCTTCGCGGCCCACCAGAATCCACGCCAGCCGCAGCCGCTGTGGAACGGCGAGCGCTACCACCACCAGCGCATCCGCATCGCCTACGTCTCGCCCGACCTGCGCGAGCACCCGGTCAGCCACCTGATGTGCGGCATCTTCGAGCGGCACGACAAGAGCCGTTTCGAGACCATCGCCATCTCGCTGGGCGTGGACGACGGCAGCCGGCTGCGCGGGCGCATCCTCGCAGCCTTCGACGAGTTCGTCGACGCGCGCGACTGGACGGCCGAGCGCACCGCACGCTGGATGCGCGAGCGCGAGATCGACATCGCCATCGACCTGGGCGGCTACACCTCGGACACGCGCACTGCCATCTTCGCGTGGCGGCCAGCCCCGGTGCAGGTCAACTACCTGGGCTACCCCGGCACCATGGGCGTGGACTACTACGACTACATCCTGGCCGACCGCCACATCATCCCCGACGCCCACAAGCCCTTCTACGACGAGCAGGTGGTCTACTTGCCCGACGCCTACCTGCCTGTGGACGACAGCGTGCAGATCGCCGAGCGCACGCCCACGCGCGCCGAATGCGGCCTGCCCGCGGAGGGCGTGGTGTTCTGCTCGTTCAGCCACGACTACAAGATCACGCCGCCGGTGTTCGACGTCTGGATGCGGCTCCTGGCCCAGGTGCCGGGCAGCGTGCTGTGGCTGGTCTCGCGCGGCGAGGCCACGCAGCGCAACCTGCGCAAGGAAGCCGCGCTGCGCGGCATCGCACCCGAGCGGCTGGTCTTCGCCGGCCGTGTGCCCCGCGTGGAAGACCACCTGGCCCGCTACCGCCAGGCCGACATCTTCCTGGACACGCACCCCTACAACGCCCACACCACCGCCGCCGACGCGCTGATGGCCGGCCTGCCCGTGGTGACCCTGGTGGGCGACTCCTTCCCCTCGCGCGTGGCCGGCAGCCTGGTCAAGGCAGCGGGGCTGCCCAAGCTGGCGACCGACTCGCTGGCCGCCTACGAGACCCTGGCGCTCAAGCTGGCCCAGGACCCGGAGCGCCGGGCCTCGCTGCGCGCACGGCTGCTGCAGCGCGAGGCTGGCCAGGCGCTGAGCGACACCGATGGCTTTCGCCGCCACTTAGAGGCCGCCTACACCGCGATGTGGCGGCGCACCCAGCTCGGCGGTGCCAGCGATGCGCTGGCCTGCAACCCTAGCGAAGCACCAACATGACCAAGACCCTGGACCTGGGCTGCGGCCCCAATCCCAACAACCCCTTCAAGGCCGACGAGATCTTCGGCGTCGACATCCGCGAGGACATCGGCAACAACATCGCGGCCGCCGACCTGGCCATCGAGCCAATCCCGTATGCGGACGGCATGTTCGAGTTCGTCACCGCCTTCCAGTTCATCGAGCACGTGCCGCGCGTGATCTACGCGCCCAGGCACCGCAACCCCTTCGTGCAGCTCATGAACGAGATCTACCGGGTGCTCAAGATGGACGGCATCTTCCTGTCGGTCACACCGGCCTACCCGCACAACGCGGCGTTCCAGGACCCGACCCACGTGAACATCATCACGGAGGAAACCTTCCCCTGCTATTTCGACGACACCAACCGCTGGGCCAAGATCTACGGCTTCAACGGCCACTTCCGCATGCTGCGCCAGGAGTGGATGGGCGCCAACCTCGTCACGCAGATGCAAAAGCGCCTGCCGGCCTGATCAGAGCGCACCCAGCGCGTCCAGGATCGCCCGCACCACCAGCGGGTAGCCCGAGCGGCGCAGCACGTCCTGCTGCAGCGCCTTGACCAGCAATGCCCGTTCACGCGCGTGGGCCGGCTGGCTGAAGTGGCGCACCTTGTCGCGCAGTTCGTCCAGCGTGCGGAACGACACCTCGGCATGTGCCGGCGTCAGCGCCGCCAGCCCGTCGCGGGCATCGGTCAGGCACAGGCCGCCGGACAGCACCACGTCGTGGAAGCGGTTCACCACCGCGTGGTCGAACTGCAGCGATGAGATGTTGATGTTGACGCGGCTGCCGCCGAACACGCGCTGCACCGCGGCCGGTTCGTAGACCGCCGGGTGGTAGTGCAGGCCCGGCCGCGCCACCTGCAGATGACGCGCGATGCCGTGCAGGTAGGCCGGGTCGCCACCGTAGACATCGAGTGCATCGAGGCCAGCCTCCTCGAAGACCCAGCCCCGCAGCGGCAGCGTGAGGCCGGTGACGGCGTTGCGCAGCCACTGGGCCTGCGCCACGCGCAGCACGGCCCGGTCGGCGTCCGATCCCAGGCCGTCCAGCGCCTGATCGGCGAAGGCCTTGACCTGCGGCTCCAGCGCGCTGGCGAAATCCGTGCGCCGTGCCTGCAGCGCCGCGTCCAGCAGCTGCTGCAGCCGCGCAGACGCCTGGCGCGGACTGGCCTGGCTGGGCACCGCATGGCCGACGAAGGCCGCGTCGTGCACGAAGCCTTCGGTCAGCGGCTCGACCGGTGCGAACTCGCTGGCATGCGGCACCAGGCGAGCCTGGGCGATGCCCGCGGCCGCCAGGTCGGCGATGTTGCCGGCCTCGATGCACAGATGGGCCGCGCGCGCGGCCACGCGCTGCCAGGCCTGCAGCTTGGTGATGGCGCCCAGCAGGTCCAGCCCGCCCAGAATGGTGTCCTGGTGCAGGAACACCAGCCGGCCCGCGAAACTCTCGAAGTAGTGGCGGCCGGTGGTCGGCCGCACGGATTGCACCGCGTTGCTGGACGCCGTGGAGATGTAGACCGCATCGGCATGTTCGGGCTGCTCGACGAAGCGCTGGAAGCTCTCGCTGTCGAAGCCCTCGGGCTTGACGGCCAGCACCTGCAGGCCGTTGTGGGCCAGCTGGGCGCCGAGCGCCTGGGCGATGCGCCGGTAGATCGGCGTCTGCGACAGTTCGATGTAGACGGTGCGTGGGCTCATGGTGCCAGTGTGAGAACGGTGCACGCCGCGCACCGGGCTTGTAGTGAAATGGCGGCATGCCTTCCCACCACCCTGCGATTCTGGTGCCCATCTACCAGCCGCGCCTGTCGCCGATCGAAGAGTTTTCGCTGGATGTCTCTGTGCAGTCCCTGGCGGGCCGGCGCATCGACTTCATCGGCCCGTCCGACCTGGCGCTGGACTACTACCGGCAGCGCTACCCGCAACTGGGCTTCATCGGCATGGCGCCGCAGTGCTTCGCCAGCATCGCCGACTACAACCGCCTGCTGCTGGACCCGGCCTTCTACGAGCGTTTCGCCGCACAGGGCCATGTGCTGATCCTGCAGACCGACGCCGTGGTGCTGCGCGACGAGCTCGATGCCTGGTGCGCCTCGCCCTACGACTACCTGGGCGCACCCTGGCCCGAGGGCAACGAGCTGTTCGTCAACCTCGACCGCTTCGAGGGCAGCCTGGGCAAGCGCATGAAGGTGCATGTGGGCAACGGCGGACTCAGTCTGCGCCGCATCGACAGATGCGCCGCGCTGCTGCGCGAGTTTCCGCAGGCCATCCAGGTGTTCTGCCAGACCGGCTCCAGCGAAGACCTGTTCTTCGCCTTCATGGGCGCGCTGTCGGGCGGCTTCGTGCTGCCCAACGAGATCGTCGCTTCGCATTTCGCGCTGGAGTTGCGGCCCTCGTACTACCTGGCCGTCAATGGCGGCCGCCTGCCCATGGCGGGCCACGCCTGGTGGAAGTACGAGCCCGCCTTCTGGAAGGCGCTGTTGCCGCCCTCGCCCGTGCTCGACATGGTCTGAGCACATCGCCAGGCCGAGGCCGAGGCGACGACGGGGCCGCACGGCCCCGTCGTGCATCAGACCTTGGGCGTGCCGCCGCCGGCCAGGATGCCCTGCTGGGCCGGGTCCTGCAGGCCAGCCAGCGTCGTCATCGACTTGCCGAGCGCCGTGACCACCGCGGTGGACGGCGTGCCAGCCACCGGGTTGCCATTGGCGTCGAACTGGCGCATCGCGTCTGCCATGCCGACCACCACACCCTGCGTGGCCGAGCGCGCCGCCGCGGCGCTCGCCGGATCGGCGGCGGCCTGTGGCGCGCTGTTCCAGGCGGCGTCGCCATCGAAGCTGCCGATGGCCTCGGCCAGGCTGCCGACCTGCGCACGCAGGTCGTCGGCCGGCGCGGTGTCGGCCGCTGCCTTCTGCGCCACGAACCAGACATCGGCCGCCGCATGCGTGGCCCCGTCGCCGGTCTCGTAGCTGGACACCAGACCCACCAGGTTGCCGTTGTCCTTGCTGAGCTCGGCGCGGGCGTTCAGGTTGATGCTGGTGATGTTGTAGTCGGCCAGGGTGCGCAACTCACCGGATTGGCTCACACCGTTCGAGTCGGCATCCACCCACAGGCGCAGGTCGGCGAAGGCCGCGTCGTCGGCGCTCAGCACGCCGTCGCCGTTGCTGTCGAGCTCGCGCAGCGCAGCATAGCCATCCGCGGCGGTCTCGCCACTGGCCAGGCGCGTGGAGGTGCCGAACAGCTCGGAGCCGTCGTTGATGCTGCCGTCGCCGTTGCGGTCCAGCACCAGCAGGCCGTCGCCACTGGAGACCCAGCCCGTCTGCACGGCGTTGCCGTCGGCGAACAGGTCGAACTTGACGCCGGCCCGGATGCTCTGCGTCTGCACGCCGTTGCCGTCCAGGTCCAGGATCACGGGCGAGCCCAAGGCCAGGTGCTGGATCTGCGTGGTCGTGAATGCGCCGATCTGCGTCGTTGTCAACGCTTCAGCCTGCGTCGTGGTGAATGCCTTCACCTGGGCCGTGCTGAGCGCCACAAGATCGGCGGTCTCCAGCGCGCGCACCTGGGTGGTGGTCAGCGCCACGATGTCGCGCGTCTCCAGCGCTGCGGCCTGCGCCGTCGTCAGCGCGGCGATGCTGCGCGTGCTCAGCGAAGCGACCTGCGCAGTGGTCAGGGCCTCGATCTGCGCCGTGGTCAGCGCGGCGATGCCGGCTGTCGTCAGCGCGGCGATCTGGCTGGTGCGCAGCGCGGCCAGGTCACCCGTTTCGAGCGCCGCCACCTGGGCGGTGGTCAGTGCCGCGATGCCGGCGGTGGTCAGCGCCGTGACCTGCGTGGACGTCAGCGCCGCCACCTGGGCCGTGCTCAGGGCCGCGACGCCAGCCGTCGTCAGCGCAGCCACGCCCGCCGTGCTCAGCGCGGCGACCTGGGTGGTCGTCAGCGCGGCCACGCCGGCCGTGGTCAGGGCCGCCACCTGGTTGGTGCGCAACACGGCCACGTCGCGTGTCTCCAGCGCGGCCACCTGGGCCGTCGTGAGTGCCGCGATGCCGGCCGTCGTCAGTGCTCCGACCTGCGCCGTCGTCAGGGCTTCGACCTGCGCCGTGGTCAGCGCGACCACGCCAGTGGTCGCCAGCGCGGCGATGCCGGCCGTGCTCAGTGCTCCCACCTGCACGGTGGTCAGCGCGGCGAGGTCGGTGGTTTCCAGCGCCCGCACCTGCGTGGTGGTCAGTGCCGCCACGTCGCGTGTCTCCAGCGCCGCGACCTGCGCCGTGGTCAGCGCGACGATGCCGGCCGTGGTCAGCGATGCGACCTGCACGCTGGTCAACGCCACGACCTGG
>NZ_LMMT01000002.1 GCF_001422365.1 Pseudorhodoferax sp. Leaf265
CGCCATGGACTTCCCCTTTTCCGTTTCAGATTGAACTTCCGCGAGTCAATCTTGGTGCCTGGACACCGTGTTGGGACTGGGGAAGTCCCTTCGTATTCTTTCCATCGGACCGCCTTCGGCGTCCGCTGAAATCAGACGTTAGGCAGCATGGCAAAAGGCGCGTTCAAGCGAAGGCTGAGGTGGGTTCCGGGCGACGTATTCGTTGTACCGCTCAGCGATGGCAGCTTTGCACATGCCCAAGCTGTGGCGCCAGTCGCCTCGCATGCGATTGACTTCGTTCTGTTCAACACGCGAGTTCCCCCAAATTCGGCGCTCATCGGGCCTGCCGCCGACTGCATTGCAATCTCAGTGCACGCCACTTGGCGCACAGTGGTGACAGGTGGGCATTGGGGGTTCATTGGACATCATCCACTGTTGGTTTCGCCCGAGGCATGCCCCAACCAGCGGCTTATTGCAGCCGGAAGTGTGCAGGTCAAGCATTCTTCGTGGGGACTGGTGGAGAGCTTCTTGTCGGCTTACCATGGCCTTCTTCCTTGGAATATGTATCCAGCATTCGACTTCGATTCGTACCTTCTGCCGGGGGTTGATCGACCTATCGCTGCAAAAGTGCTTACGCCTTACCAATTGGCACTAATGCGCTCTCGGGAAGCCGGTAGCTCATATGCTGCCTAACAAGTCTGCAGCGGACGGCTTCGCCGCCCGCTGAACTTCAACGTTGAGCGACCGCTGTACGACCTTGAAATCGGCCAGCGCTTTGGCCGCTATGGGCCCTTTGCAGCCACCCACGACTCTCCTGTAGCTGATCTAGTCGCACGCGTTCCCCGAATCAACCCATGTTCAGTGGCGCAAAACCAGCACAAACCCATGATCAGTGGCGCGCGCAACCAAACATCCATGGCGCAGTGCTCGCTCGATCACATGGAGTCAATAACTTATCCGTGCCTAGTGCCGAACATCAATGGCGTTCCGCAGCGCTTGCAGGAATCCCTCTGGCATTGACGTACAACATCTGGGCGTGGACGCGGGCCGAGATGTTTCCCATTTCCGCGGATGCTTCTTCTTCCGCACGCAACGTGAACTGGTTTGTTACTTTGCTTGCGTTGTTGGGCATCTTTGGCTCTTGAGAAAACGTGAAGCCGATGCCGTTTGACATTTCCTCACATCGGGCCGTCTTCGGCGGCCGCTGATCGTCACCTCAGACCGCAGGTAGCTTATGGTCGATTTTCCAGCGCTGGAGACATCCCGACTCACACTGCGTGAGATCGTGGAATCGGACGCGGAGGATATTATTCGAATCCATGGCGACGCCGAGCACATGAGATGGTTCGGATCGGATCCGATTCGCGATGTTGACGGCGCCGCGAAGTTGGTCGCCATGTTTGCCAGTTGGCGGAAAGAGCCGGTTTCCGGTGCACGCTGGGCCTTGGAGTTGAGAAACCAGCCAGGACTGATTGGTACATGCGGCTTGTTTCGCTGGAGTCGAAACTGGAGATCCTGCACCATCGGCTACGAAATCACTCCGGCACATCAGGGCCGTGGATACATGAAAGAAGCTCTCAAGACAATCATCACCTGGGGTTTACGAGATGTGCCGTTGAATCGAATCGAGGCGCAGGTACACCCTGACAACACCGCATCGCTGGCCTTGCTTGAAGCGCTCGGGTTTCGGCAAGAGGGGCGGCAGCGGGAAGCTGGGTACTGGGCGGGCCGGCACCACGACCTCCTGCAGTACGCCCTGCTCAATGCGCAGTGGAGTACAGCGAAGACGGTCTAAGCTGTTGCTGCAGCGGGTGGCTTCGCCCGCGGCTGAGCGTGAACGTTGAGGCGAGCGAAGGGGCCTCTGCGTAGATCGAAGTCCAGAAGTCTGGTCGATGAACGATCAACAGCGGCTACAGGTCCCGAAAAGTGATTTGCTGCAGCGTGGCAGCTTCGCGTTCGCCCTGCCGACCCAGGCCGTGCAAGCCCTGCGGGTCAGGGCCGAGGGCGTGCAGCCCTCTGTGCGTTGCCCTTGCAAACCATGGTGCGTGCGTGCGTGCGGGCGGGCGGGCGGTTTGAGGGAGCCGTTCCGCCCTGCTACCGCCCACGCCACCACCGCCACCCCAGCCAGCAACACCCCAGCGCCAACCCCACGCCCACCAGCGTGAGCACGAGGTTGGTCGTGTAGGCCGCTTCCCCCGCCTGGTACACCGCCCCCAGCTTCCCCGGCACCTGCCCGGTGCGCCAGGCACGCCACAGGTGCCGCACGCAGTAGCCCAGCACCGCCAGGCCGCCGGCCAGCATCAGCAGGCCGGCGAACCGGTGGCCGCCGGGCGGGCTGGCCAATCAGGCCACCACGCCCTGCGAGACCGCCGACGGCACCACCTTCAACGCCACCGGCAGCAGTGCCCCATCGCGGCTGGCCGCCGTGCTGCGGCTGGCGGTGTCGCCGGAGGCCGCCGCCAGGCCAATGCTGCCGCCGTTGGCCACCGCGAAGTTCGAGAAGGTTCCTGCCAGGTTCAGCGTCGGCGTGGTGGACTCCACCGGTTGCTCCGGAATCGCCGGGATGGTCGCCGTGCCGGCCGCGCCCGCCATGCGGCGCTGCTGGATCATGGCGGCATCGGATGCGTTGAAGACGCCGTCGCCGGTCACGTCGCCCACCACCAGGAAGTCGATGTCGTTGGCCCAGGGCAGGTGGTTGTCCAGCCGCACGATCAGGCGCTGCGCCAAGGTCACGTCGTTGGCCTCGTACTTGCCGTTGCCGTCCATGTCGCCCGCATGGCCGACGAAGACGAGGCCGGCATCGGCCGACGCGGGCCGCGCTGCGCCGTTGACCATCAGCTGGTCGACCACCATCAGGCCCGCGCTGCCCAGCGTGGCGGTGGCGCTCACGGTGCCGACGATGCTCAGCAACTGCAGGTTGCCAGCCGCCAGCGGTGTGGCGCTCGTGATGATGATGCGCACGCCGCCCTCGGCCGCCTGCACGCTGAGCGTGGCACCGGCCGGCAGCTGGCTGCCGCGCCGCACCTCGGTGATGCGCAGCAGCGCCGGGTCGGCCTTGAGCAGAAAGCTCAGGCTGGTCACCGTGCCGTCCGTCGTGAGCGTGATCGGTACCCCCCCGTTGGCCGTGGCCGGCACGGCCTGGCCCGGGCCGCGTGCGAAGTCGGGCAGCCGCAGCCGCACGGTGGGCAGGGTGCCCACCTGGAACTGGCCGGCCCAGTCGCCGCCGGCCTGGCCGTTGGCGTCGCCGTCCAGGTGGCCGCGCTGCGTGCTGGTCAGCGCCTGCGCGCCGGACTTCAGCGTGAGCGTGTAGGCATCGGCCTCCAGCCCCGCGCCAGTGCGCACCCAGGTCAGGCCCTTGCCGTCGGCATCGAACACCACCGAGCCGAACTCGGGGCCGACGCGTGCCCCCGTGACCGTGAAGTCGGGGTTGGCGCCGTACAGGTTGAACTGGCTGGCGTCGATGCTGTCGTTGAAGCGCAGCGAGAAGCCCCAGGCGAACTGCTGCACCGCGCTCACGCGCAGCGTGCCCAGCTGCACACCGATGCTGAAGCTGCGCTCGGCCGTGCCGCCCTGGCCGTCGCTGACCTGCACACGCACGGTCTGCGGGCCGGACAGGGCCACGGCCGTCCAGCGCAGCTGGCCGGTGGCTTCGTCGAGCGTCGTGCCTTCGGGTGCCTGCAGCAGCGTGTAGCGCAGTGGGTCGCCGTCCACGTCGCTGGCCTGCAGCTGCAGCACCAGGGTCTGGCCTTCGGTCAGCTGCTGGTCGGGCAGCGCGTCCAGGGTCGGCAGGTCGTTGACCGGGCGCACCGTGATCTGCACGGTGGCGCTGCTGCTGCGCCCGCCGGGGCCGGCGATGCTGTAGGCGAAGCTGTCGCTGCCGTGGAAGTCGGCATCCGGCGTGTAGACCAGTTGGCCTTCGACCAGGGCCACGCTGCCATGCGCCGGGCCGTCGCCGACCAGCTCGAGCACCAGGCCGGTGGCGTCGGATATCTGGTCGTTGGCCAGCACGTTGACCGTGACCGAGTTGTCCTCGTCCACGGCCGCCTCGTCGGCCACGGCCTGGAAGGCGCCGGACTCCACGCTGCGCAGGCCCAGCGCGATGCCGGTCTGGTTCAACCCGCTCGTGACGGTCAGCGGCACGTCGTTGCCCGCGGTCTGGCCGGTCGGCGCGACCGCGCGCAGCGTGACGTTGCCCGGGCCCATGCTCTGGAAGGCGAAGCGGCCGTCGGCGCCCGTCACCGTGGACTGCTCGCCCTGGTCGAGGCTGCCGTTGTCGTTGGCGTCCAGGTAGACCTGGATGCCGGCCTGCACGGCCTCGCCCGCGTCGTGCTGGCCGTCCTTGTCGGCGTCGGCATAGACGACGCCTGCCACCTGGCCCAGCCGGAAGTTGCCGAAATCCTGGCCGCTGGCCGTGGCGCCCGGCGTGACCTGCAGCGTGCGCGCGCTGTAGGCCGAGAGCGGGCCGTCGGTCGGCGTCTCGCCCTGGCCGCCACCGCCCGCGCTGCCGCCGCCGGCCGCCGCATAGGCCTGCAGCCCGCGCAGCAGCTTGGGGATGTCCAGCTTGTTGTACGCGGCGCTGGTGTTGGCCACGTTGTCGCTCTCGTCGTCGCCATCGACGGCCCGGTAGGTGTTCTTGGCCAGCAGGTCGGCGAACTCGCCCGTGGTCAGGTAGCGGCCCATCAGCAGCTTGGCGGCCTGCTGCACCAGGGCTGCCGCGCCGCTCATGAAGGCGGCGGCCTGGCTGGTGCCCTGCATGGTCGACAGGCCACCGTTCAGGCCGGCCGAGGTGAAGCGGGCACCGGGCGCCATGACGTCGATCTGGTCCGGATCGCGCTGCGTGAAGCTGGCGATGCGGCCATAGGCCGTGGTGTAGTCGGTCGCGCCGCTGGAGAAGCGCCACGGTCCGCCGAAGTTGCCGGCCCACATGGCGCCGACCGACAGCACGGCCGGGTCTGCGCCCGGGTAGGCCACGCCCATGGCGCCGCCAGTCTGGTAGTAGTTGTTGCCGGACGCGGCGATGGTCACCAGGCCGCGTGCGGCCAGGCGCTCGAACAGCTCGCCCATGCCGTAGCGGCTGATGGCCTCGCCCCAGTTGCCGCCGTCGCCCAGCGACATGTTGATCACGCCGATGTTGTAGGCCTCGGCATTGGCCTCGACCCATTCCAGCGCGGCCTTGAGCTTGCTGAAGTAGCCGTTGCTGTTGGCGTCGAAGACCTTGAGCACGACCAGGTCGGCGCCGGTGGCGATGCCGCTGTACTGCGCGTCCTGGCCGGCGATCACGCCCGCCACGTTGGTGCCGTGGCCGATCATGTCGTTGGCGTCCGCATCGCCGTCGCCGAAGTCGTACTGGTAGACGATGCGGTCGGACACGCCGTCGCCGTCGCTGTCCGGGCCGAAGAAGCTCGAATCGGTGTCCACGCCCGTGTCGATCACCACCACGCGCACGCCCTGGCCGGTCAGCGAGGCCAGCATGGGGTCGGTCAGCGTGTCCATCTTGGAGAAGTGCGAGGCCGCCTGGCCCTGCGTGTACTTCTCCAGCACGAAAGTGCCGCAGCCGCAGTCGTAGTTCATGCCGGTCTCGTTGAGGTAGGCCTGCAGCAGGTCTTCTTCCACGTCGGCCACCATGCCGGGCAGGGTCAGCAGCGCATCCAGTGCCTGCTCGTGGCCGCCGCCGGCCTCCACCGTGCCGGGCGCGGTCTGGATCCAGCCCGTGCGGGCCAGTTCGACCACGCGGAAGCTGCCGGGCAACAGGCCCGTGAAGACGTAGTGACCGTCGGCATCGGTCTGCGTGAAGCGCTCGCCGGTGTCCAGCGCATCGTTGCCGTTGTCGTCCAGGAAGATGGTCCAGCCGGCCACGCCCAGCTCGCCCGCGTCGCGCTGGCCGTTGCCGTTGACGTCCTCGTACTTGGTGCCGCTGATGCTGCCGGGGCGCACGGCCGCGATGTCGCGCGTGAAGGCCTCGCCCGACTTGGGCGAATAGACCGTGGAAGCCAGCAGCGGCAGGTAGCCGTCGCCGGCGAACAACACCACGCGCAGTGTGGCCGGGGCCAGGTCCTGGAAGCTGTAGCCACCCTGGGCGTCCGTGGTGGCGGTGGCTTCGCCCACATCGGCCACGCCGTTGGCGTTGGCGTCCAGCAGCACCAGGCGGCCGGCCAGCGCGGCTTCCTCAAGGTCGCGCACGCCGTTGGCGTTGGCGTCGTCGAACACCGTGCCCGACAGGCTGGCCAGCGCGAAGGCGCCGAAGTTCTGCGTGACATCGGGCGCATCGGCACCGAGCGTGACCTGCACCTGCGTGCCGGGCGTCATGGTCCAGCCGCTCGGCGCAACGACCACGATGCGGTGCGTGCCGATGGACAGGCCGGAGAGCGTGTAGCGGCCGGTCACGTCGTCGGTGACGGCCGAGACCTCGCCTGCGTCGAGCTGGCCGTTGTCGTTGTCGTCGGCGAACACGGTCCAGCCGCCCTGGGCCAGCTCGTCGGCCTCGCGCGTGCCGGTGCCGTCGATGTCGTCGTAGACCACGCCGCTGATGCTGCCGGTGCTGGCCAGCTGGCCGGCGAAGGAGAGCGCCACGCTGCCGTCGCCGGCGTTGCCGACCTCGTCGCGCACCTGCGGCATGGCCACGCTGAAGCGGTAGCTGCCGGCGTCGTCCGTGCGCCCGGCCAGGCCACTCAGCACGTACTGGGTGGCGCTCACGCGCGTCAGCGTGGCGCCGGCCAGCAGGTTGGCGCCGCCGTCGCGCGTGAGGCTCAGCGCGGCCAGCGTGAGGCTGGCCGGGTCGATGGGCTCGCTGAAGTTCAGCGTGATGCGGTCGACGTTGCCGTCGGCGTCGCGGTGCAGCAGCGGCTCGGAGAGCGTGGGCTTGACCACGTCGACGAACACGCTCACCACCGCGTCGGCCAGGTTGCCGGCCGCGTCCACGGTGCGCACGCGCAGCTCGTGGATGCCGGCGGCGTCGAGCTGCACGGCGATGCTGAAGTTCAGCCCGTCCACGGTGGCGTAGCCGATCTCGTTGCCCGTGGTGCGGTCGGTCACGCGCACCGACAGGCCGGCTTCGCCGAGCTGGCCGCTCAGCGTGAAGTTCAGCTGGTTGCTGCGCATGTCGGTGGACGACTGGCCGTTGTCCGGTGCGATCTTGATCGCGCTGGCCGCCACCGGGTCGTGGAAGTCCATGAGCCAGGATTGGCCGGCTTCGCCCGTGCCGGCGTTGCCGGCCTCGTCCGCCAGGCCCGCGCCGCTGACGCTGAACTCGTAGGTGCCTTCCAGCCCGCTGACCCAGTTGAAGCCGCTCACGCGGTAGGTGTTGCCCGACAGGTGCTCGACCTTGGTCTGCGCGTCGATGAGGTTGCCGCTCTTGATGCCGGCCACGGTGCGCGTCAGCACGATGTCGCGGTAGTCGAAGGTGGCCAGGTCCACGCGCTCGGACAGTTCCACGTCCAGGCCCAGCACCACCGTCTTGCGCACGGTGTCGATGAGGTCGACCACGTCGAGCACGCGCGGCGCCACCGTGTCCATGCGCCAGCCGACCGACTGGCTGCCCAGGCCGGCCGCGCCGCCGGACGACAGCAGGCCGGTGGACAGCAGCGTCAGCGTGTAGGCGCCGTCGGTGCCCGTCACCGCGCCCAGGCCGCTCAGGCGGTACTGGTTGCCGGCCAGTGGCGTCAGCGTGAGCGTGGCGCCGGCCAGGCTCTGCACCACGCCGTCGCGCTCCAGGCGCAGGTCGCTGGCGCTGAAGCTGGCGGCGTCCAGCGCGGTGTTGAAGCTGATGTCCACCATGTCCAGCGGCGTGTGCCGCGCCGCCGGGCCGGCCGCCATGCTCAGCACGTAGGGGCCGATGTCGCCCATGCCCCAGGTCTCGGTCAGCACGCCCTCGCCGGCGTTGCCGGCGTAGTCGGCGATGCCGGTGGCGTTGACCGTGAGCCGGTACAGCCCGTTGCCGGCCGTGAAGCTGGCCAGGCCCGAGATGCGGTACAGGTGGTCGGCCGCCGCGCCAATCTGCGTCACCGTGATGCCGTTGGCGCCGGCCAGCAGGTTGCTGCCGTCGCCGCCTTCGCGCGTCAGCGCCAGGTCGGCCACCGAGAAGCTGGCCAGGTCCAGCGCCTCGCTGAAGCGCACGTCCACCGTGTCCACCGGCGCGGTGGCCGGGTCGGGCGAGACCGGCAGGACCTCGACCAGGCGCGGCGCCACCGCGTCGTCGATCTTGTAGTAGGCGGTGTAGCTGCCGGTGGAGCCCTCGTCGATGAAGTGCAGCAGGTTTTCGCGCACGGCGCCGGCCAGCGACTCGGGGAAGCTGCGGTCGGTGCGCCAGACCTCGCGGCCCAGCGTGAGCACCTTGCCGTCCGAGCGCACGATGCGGTCCAGCGCATAGCCCACGCCGGGGTCGGCGATCTTGAAGTAGCCCCAGCCCGCCGCCGCGTCGGCCGTCAGCGTGACCGCCAGCGCGCCCGGCGCGGCCGTGCGGTTGGCCGCGGCGTTCGCCAGGGTCTTGACCACGTGCTGCGAGCCGTCGTTCATGTACAGCCGGTCGGGCGTGTGGTCGCTGTCGGGGTCGTCGTTGGCCAGGAAGTCGGGCGCGTCGCCCGCGTTGGCCTTGACCGAGCGGATCAGCTCGTGGATGTTGACCGACTCGATCAGCGACAGCCGTGTGTCGCCCATGCCGTCCAGGTGCTCGAAGGTGGCCGTGTAGTCGATGAACTTGCCCTGCAGCGTGGAGGTCATGTTCCACTGCGCGACCTGGGTCTGGCCGGCCGCGATGTTGCCGAGGTTGGCGGTCAGCGTGGGCGCCTGGGCCTGGTCGCCGACCTGGGTGCCGACGATCTTGAAGTCGATCAGCAGGCCCTTCTCGTTCTCGATGATCTTGGGCTGGGCCGAGGTGATCGTGAAGTTGCGCGCATCGCCGGCGCCGTCGTTGTAGGCCAGGAGGCCCAGCGCGAACTCCTCGCTGGGTTCGACCACGTCGTCGGTGAACGGGTCGTCGCCGTAGACGTCGCGCTGCTGGAAGTAGTGCAGGTTCAGCCGCGCCTCGGGGTAGACCGTGATCTGTGCGGCCACCAGCGGCACCGTGATCTTCTGGCCGCCTTCCACGTAGCTCAGCGTGCCGCCGATGGTGTAGCGCGTGGGCTGGTTGCGCGCCGCGTCCACCGTGGGGATGAACAGGTACTGCGCGCTGCCGGTGGCGCCGCCGGCCAGCACGCCGCTGCCGTCCAGCGCCGTGAGGCCGGTCAGTGTGGGGCCGCGCGCGGCGAACAGGTCGTTGACGGCGTTGCCGGCCTCGTCGCGGATGTCCAGCACGAGCTGCACGCCGGTCAGCGGCACGCCGGTGTTGCCGTTGACGATCTGCAGCGTGCCCTGGAAGGCGGTGCGCGTGAGCACCGCCTCCTGCTCGATGCTGATGCGCACCTGGGCGCAGATGCCGGCTTCCTCGGCGTTGAGGATGCCGTCGCCATCGGCCGCGAGTGCCGCGAGCTGCTCGGTGCGCGACTCGTTGTGCGCCTCCACCGCCGCGATCGCCTCGGGCGCCACGGCGCCGGAGGCCACGGCCGCCATCAGGCCCTCGTCGGCGCGCTGCTGCTCCAGCGCCGAGACGGGCTCGCCGCGGCAGTTCACGTACTGGATGTCGTAGGACCAGCCCGAGCCGCTGGCGTAGCCGCCGCCCGGGTACCACCAGCCCCAGCCGCCGCCACCGCCGGACGGGCCGCCCGTCACCGTGCCGCTGCCGCCGCCGATGGGGCCCAGGATCTGGCACAGGCAGGCCAGCAGGTCGTCCAGCGCGCCGGCCGCGCCGGCCGCCGCGCCCCAGGGGCCCGCCGTGACGCCACCGACGATGGCGCCGCAGGCCGCGTTGATGAAGAAGGACAGGCAGTCGTCCGCGTCCAGGCAGGACAGCAGCAGGTCCAGCGCGTCGCAGCCCAGGTCCAGCAGGTTGAAGTCGTCGCCGATGTAGCTCAGCAGCTGGCCGGCGGCGGCCTCGTTGAAGTCCATCGCGCACAGCACGGGCTTGATGTCGGTCTTCTCGCTGTACCAGCGGCCGTCCGGGCCGCAGCGCAGCTTGTAGGCCGTGTCGATGCCCAGGCACTTGACGATGGCCGAGCCCCAGCCCTCGGGGCCGATGCCGCCGTTGGACAGCGAGGCCGCGGCCAGCATCTCGGGCGTGACGCCGTCCTTCACGCGGATCGTGATCGGCACCTCCACCGAGCTCTTGGCCGGCAGGATGTCGATCACGTTGGTCAGCGCCACGATCTCGAACAGGTCGTCGTTAGGCACGTTGATGCGCACGTCCTCGGCCTGGATCAGGCCGTGGTTGGAGACCTTGATCGTGATGGTCGAGGTCACGCCCGGCAGCACCACCGGCATCTTGAGCGCGTCCACCGTGATGACGGGCACCGGCACCTCGGTCTCGAAGGTGGACTCCAGCTTGATCTGGTAGCGGTCCTGGATCTCGACCGGCACCACGTTCCACGAGTAGCTGACCAGTTGGCGGTCCAGGAAGATGGTCTGCTCGCTGGTGGTGCCGGCCGTGATCATCTTGGTCGCGCGGTAGCTGCTGTGCTTGTCGGCGTTGACCGTGAGGATGTAGTTGCCCTCGGGCACGCCGGTCAGCAGCACGGTGCCGCTGGCGTCCGTGGTGGCGGTGGCGACCACGTCGAAGGTGTAGGGGTCGGTCAGCGTGACGGTGGCGCCGGCCACCTTGGGTGCGCCCTCGGCGTAGTAGGTGAGCTGGTCCTCCACCGAGACGCGCATCTCGCCCTTGGCCTCGCTGACGGCGCGGAACTGGAAGGGCATGGCCAGCCCGCCCAGGCGTGCGTTGAGCGCGATGTTGCCGTCGTAGCGGATCAGGTCGGCGTTGTCCTCGGTGGGCGAGAGCGCCACCGTCACCGTGGCCTTGCCGCCGGCCGCGATGTTGTCGATCACCGCGGGGCTGACGAGCTTGAGCCAGGGGAAGTCGGGCAGCTGCACGGTGACGGGACCGGTGTCGGCCGCGCCCTGGTTCGTCACCTCGAACGAGACCAGGGTCTGGCGGCCCATCAGCATGCCCTGGGCCAGGTAGCCGGGCGTGGCGACCAGCTTGGGCGTCTGCGGGATGCAGGCCAGGTCCAGCACCAGGCGCTCGGTCGCGCCCTCGGCCGTGGTCAGCACCAGCATGCCCTTGCTGGCCACCAGCTGGTCGGTGATGCCGTGGCCCGTGAGGCGCCAGTTGACCGTGACCGAGCCGTCGCCGGCCAGGCTGGTGGCCAGGTTCACGACCTCGAACTGGAAGTTGCTTGCCAGGCCTTCCACGGCGGCCGTGAGACCCGTGAGCGGCACGTTGCCCATGTTCTCGAGCACGAAGCTGCCTTCCAGGGGCGTCTCGTTCGTGCCCATGGCGCGGATGTAGGGCACGCTGGCCTCGATGGCGAGCAGCTTGAAGCTGTCCTGCACCGTGAAGTCCTTGTCGCCCGTGAAGCCGGCGCCGATCTCGAAGATGCCGGCCTCGCCGGGCAGCGGCACGAAGTCCACGCTGAACTTGCCGCTGGCGTCGGTGGTGGCGTCCAGCAGGCGCTCGACCGTGCCCACCCGCACCATGACCTTGACGGCGGTGTTGGCCGCGGCCTGGCCGGTGCGCACGTCGGTGGCGGTGCCGGTCATGGGCACCACGGTCTGGCCGGCCTCGCCGCTGACGGCCAGCTGCGTCACGGCGGTCTGCACCGTGGCGGTGATGGGCGCGCGCACGTTCAGCGGCAGCGAGGACACGCCCACGTTGTTGCGCTCGGAGCCCTCGTTCACGCTGCTCAGCGCGTCGGTGACGACGATCACGCGGTAGACGCCGGTCTCCTCGGGCAGCAGGATGGAGGCGGTCTGCGTGTAGCTCTGGCCCTGCGGCACCGGGCTGGTGTGGATCACGGCGGCGACCAGGCGGTCGGCCGAGCTCAGCACGTCGTCGCGCGAGAGGTAGACCCGGTCGCGGAAGCCGCCGTTGGCCGTCGCCAGGCCCTGGTTGGTCACGGTCCAGCTCAGGTCGATGCGGGTCTGGGCATAGCCGCTGGGGGGCTGGCCGATCTCGGTGACGAGGAGGTCGGGCAGGTCGCCCTCGGTCACGTTGAGGCCGGCGGCACCGCTGCTGAAGCCGCTGGCGCTGGCGCGGATGGTCACGGCCTGGGTGCCGTCCACGGTGCTGTCGGCCTGCGGCGTGATGCTGAAGGTGGCCGAGTCCTGGCCCGCCAGGATGGTCACGGTGGTCGGCACACGGGCCTCGGTCGTGTCGCTGCTCGAAAGGGTGACCACCAGGTCGCCCGTGGTGGCGGTGTTGCGCTTGACCGTGCCGGTGATGGCGCCGCCCAGCTCGCTGACGCTGTCGGCCGACAGCGTGACGGACAGCGTGGGCCCGTCGTCGTCGGTCACGAGGATGGCGTTGGAGGCGGTGTTCTGGCGCAGCTCGACGCCGGCCGGGTTGAGCATGGTGGCGAACACGTTCACGCTGCGGCTGCCGTCGCCCGACAGGGTGTTGTCCACCGGGCTGGCGTTGAAGTGCACCTCGGTCTCGCCGGCCGGGATCACCACGCGCGTGGGCACGGTCAGCGCGTCGCGGTTGTCGCTGAGCACGTTGAACACCAGGTCGTAGGTGCCCGGGCGGTCGCGCCGCAACGTCACGCCCACGGCGTTGGCGCCGGCGCCCTCGGCCACCTGGTTGCTGCTGAAGCTCATCGTGAGCTCGGGCAGCTCGTCGTCGGCGATGGTGACGTTGACCGCGTGGGCGGTGTAGCCGTCGGCCGCGGCGTTCACGCGCACCTCGCGCGTGCCCCAGACCTCCAGGTCGTCCATGATCTGGGCCTGGAAGCTCACGCTGGTGGCGCCGGCCGGGATGGTCACGATGCCGGGCACGCGCAGCGCCGCCGTGTTGGCACTGTTCAGCCGCACCTGCAGCGCGCCGGCACCGGCGTCGGTGTTGCGGCTCACGGTCATCGTGAGCGTGCCCTGGTTCTCCTGCACCGCCAGCACGGACGTCAGCGTCAGCGCGGCGCTGTTGCTGTCGGTCACATTGAGGTTGCGGTTGTCGCCCAGCACGCCATTGGCGGTGGCCGCGATGTTGACGAGCTGCGTGCCGTCGACGATGCCGTCGGCCGGCAGGCCGACCGTGAAGTTCACGAGCGCCTGGCCGGCCGGGATGGTGACCGTGGCCGGCACCGTGGCCTCGCTGGTGTCGCTGGAGACCAGGGCCACCGTCAGCGCGCTGCTGAGGTCGCCGTTGCGCTGCAGGCTGGCCGTGAAGCTGCCCGCGGCCTCGGCCACGCTGGCGACCAGGTTCAGCTGCAGCGCGGCGGGCACGGTGCTCGCGGTGGCCGCGATGGCGGCGTTGTCGAGTTCGTCGCGTTCGAGCACGCGGTTGGCGCTGTCGGTGCGCACCACGAAGCGCCAGGCGCCGGGTGCCAGCGTGGTGGGAAGCAGGACCTCGGCCGAGCGGGCCACCTGGCCGTTGGCCGCCAGGCCGCCCGTGAAGCTGGCCGAGCCGACCAGGATGTCGCCGCCGATGGCGTTGTCCGAGGACAGGTAGATCTGCGCCGACCAGTCGCCCGTGGCGGGCTCGTCCAGCAGGTTGCGCTCGGTCCAGGTCACGGTGGCGGCCTGGCCGGCGCGGATGCTGGCCGGGCCAGCCACGTTGCTGACCGTGAGGTTGGGCAGCGGCGCCTCGGCCACGGCGAAGGCGGCCGAGACCGCCAGGTTGTTGGCCTCGCCGGCCGTCAGCTCGCGCAGCGCGTTGTCCGCATCGCTCTGCACGATGATGCGCCAGCTGCCCGCGGCCAGGTTGGCCGGCAGCTGGGCCTGCACGCTGCGCAGCAGCACGCCGTTGGCGTCGATGGCGCTGCCCACGGTGGTGGTGGCCAAGAGGATGTCGTTGCCGTCCAGGACGTCGTTGGAGGACAGGAACACCCGCTCCAGCCAGTCCGGCGGCGCGGCGGCGCTGCCGTCGTTGCGGGCGGTCCAGCTGATGGTGCTGGCACGGCCCGCGGCGGCCCCGGCGCTGACGGTGATGCCGGTGGCGCCCACGTCGGGGTGGGCCACGGCGGTGGTGGCCGCGGCCTGGCCGCTGTTGCCTGTCTCGGCATCGGCCGCGCCGCTCTCGTAGACCTGGTTGTTCACGTCGGTGACCACGATCACGCGCCAGTTGCCGTCGGCCACGTCGGGCATCCAGAACTGGGTGTTGGCCTGCGTGGTGCTGTTGCCCGCCAGCGGGCTCTGGTGCGTGAAGCTGGTCAGGTAGATGGCGCCCGTGAGGCTGCCGTTGGACGACAGGTAGAGGTGGTCGGTCCAGGGTGCCGCGGCCGCGCCGGCGCCCGCGTTGCGGATCTCCCAGCTCACGGTCTGCTGCTGGCCCGGGCGGGCCGTGGCCGGGCCGGCCACGTTCTGCACGCGCAGGTCCACGGACGGCGCCTCGCTGAGCACGATGCTGGTAGCGGAGACGGCGCTGTTGTTGTCGTTGAAGCGGCTCTCGGCCACCCAGTTGTAGATGTCGGACTCCACCACCAGCTTGAAGCTGCCGCTCACGCCGTTGGGCAGCGTGACCTGCTGCTGCTCGACGCGGCTGGCGCCCGCGGCCAGCGCGCCGGCGCTGCGTGCGAAGTTGCCGAGCAGGATGGCGCCGGAACCATCGCCGATCGCGCCCGTGGGCGACAGCCAGAGCCGGTCGTACCACCAGGTGTTGCCGGTGCCGGCATCGCCGCCGTTGGTGGTGCGCCAGCTCACGGTGACGCTCTGGCCGCCGTTGCCGTTGGCCGGCAGGCTCAGCTCGCTGACGGTGAGGTCGGCGTGGTAGGGCGTCAGCAGCGCGGCGCGCAGCGCGCTCACGTTGTCGTTCTCGGCGTCGGGCTCGACCACGGTGTTGAACACGTCGGTCACGAGCGCGAAGCGGTAGTTGCCGTCGTAGCCGGCCGGCACGGTGGCCGACCACTCGACCGTGTAGCTGGCGCCCGCGGCCAGCGCGCCGTTGCGCGCCACGGTGGCCACGGTCACGTCGTCGGCGTTGCCGATGGTGGCGTCGGCCGACAGCACGATGCGGTCGTGCCAGGCCGTGCCCGGCGTGGCGGCGTTGCCGCTGTTGCGCACGGTCCAGGCGAAGGCGGCGGTGTCGCCGCTGCGCTGCGTGGGCGGGGCCGTGAAGTCGGTCACCACGAGGTTGGCGGCCTGGCTCAGCACGGCCGCGCGGGTCACCTGGGCCTGGTTGTTGCCTTCGTTGGTCTCGGCCAGGCCCGAGGCGTTGCTGGCGTTCTGGTCGGCCACCACGGTGAAGCGGATGTTGCCCACCGAGGCCTGGCCGTCCGGCAGCCGCAGCTGGAAGCTGCGCGTGGCCGAGCCGCCCACGGCGAGCGCGCTGGTGGGCGTGTAGAACACGTCCAGGTTCAGCAGCGTGGTGCCGGTGTCCACGTTGGTCACGACGATGTGGTCGAACCAGCCCGTGGGCGTGGGCGCGTTGCCTTGGTTGCGCACCGTCCACTGCAGGTCGACCAGGCCGCCGGAGACCGGCGTCGTGGTCAGCACGGTGAGGCCGTCGATGGTGAGGTCGGGGGCCGAGGT
Organism: Pseudorhodoferax sp. Leaf265; assembly: GCF_001422365.1. Lineage (GTDB taxonomy): Bacteria > Pseudomonadota > Gammaproteobacteria > Burkholderiales > Burkholderiaceae_C > Pseudorhodoferax. The sequence goes on from NZ_LMMT01000002.1 coordinate 15,523, forward strand.
GAACTGCGTGCTGGCGGCGTTGTTCGATTCGGCCGTGTCGGTGGCGTTGTACTCGGCCACGGCGCCGTCGGCGTCGGCCGTGACGGTCACCTCGAAGTTGCCGACGCCGTTGGCACCGGCCGGCCAGCTGAACACGTATTGCCGGGCCAGCGCGCCGCCCGCCGCGATGGCGGCGCTGCCGGCCGGCACGGTGACGCGCTGGTCGAGCACGACGGCGCCCGTGCTGGTGTTGCGCACCACCACGCGGTCGGCCCAGCCGTTGGCGGGCGCGGCGTCGCCGCGGTTCTCGTCACGCCAGCTGACGGTCACCTGGTCGCCGGCCTTCAGGCCGGCGGCCGGCGAAATGGCCAGCTGGCCGACGCCCAGGTCGGGGTAGACCAGCAGCGTGGAGTTGACCGTGGCCTGCAGCGTGTTGTCCGACTCGCCGGCCGCGCCCTTCTCGAGCACGGCGTTGGTGGTGTCGGTGATGACGGTGATGGTCAAGAGGCCCGCGCCGGCCGCACCGGGCGGCAGCAGCACTTGGGTGCTGCGCGCCTTGGCCTGGCCGATGCCGATGACGCCGGCCACGGCCGGGTCGTAGGGCAGCAGCACGTTGACCACGGTCTGGCCCTGGGCGTTGGTGACGACCACGCGCTCCTGGAACGCGGTGTCCAGCGCACGGTCGCCGCTGTTGGTGGTCTGCCAGGCGATGTTGAGCGTGCCGCCCGAGTGCACGCTGCCGTCGGCGCCGCTGACCTGCAGGTTCTGCACCTGCAGGTTGGGCGCCGGCTGCAGGCCGATGCTGAGCGCGACGGGTGTCTGCGGCAGCACCGGCACGACGTTGACGTTGTAGTTGGCACTTTGCGTGTTGCCCGGATAGCCCTCGATGACCAGCGTGTAGCGTCCGGTGTAGGCCAGCTGCGTGACGTCCACGTCCTGCAGGTCGGTGCCGCCCCAGATGCGCTGGCCGTAGGGGTCGTACAGACGCCAGTACATGGTCTGGCTGGTCGTGCGCGAGACCATGTCGAAGAAGAAGCTGTCGCCGGCCTGGGCGTTGAAGGCGTAGAAGTCGACTTCGGTGCCTGGCGTCAGCGTGCCGCTCTGCGCGGTGCCGGGCGTCAGCAGCGTGGCTGTGGCCATGTCCACGAGCCGGAAGCCGAAAGCGCCCGCGGCCGCCACGCGGCCGTCGATCTGCAGCGTGTAGCTGCCGGCCGCCAACGTGAACGGGTCGTACCAGTTGGTGTAGTCGCGGATGTCGCGGTCGCTGAACACCGCGATGCCGTCGGCGTCCAGGATGCGCCAGACGATGTCGGAGCGCTCGGTCAGCGAATCGAACCACAGGCGCTTGGCGGCGTCCAGCGTGAAGCTGTAGTTGGCCATGTCGCCGGGCTGGGCGAGGGTGCCGCTGACGGTGCTGCCCAGCGTGAGCGCGGTGGTGGTGCTGGCATCCTTGTACAGCGTGAAGCCATAGGTGGACTGGCCGGCGGTGTCGAAGTAGCCCTCCAGCGTGAGGATGTAGCTGCCGTTGCGCGGCACGGTCAGGTCGTCGCCCTGGTTGTTGAAGTAGCCCTGCGCCACCGTGCCCAGGGTCTGCGCGTCCAGCAGCCGCCAGTAGGCGTTGCCGGTGTTGGTGGTGGTCGTGGCGTTCAGGAAGTAGCGCGTGCCGGCCTCGCCGTCGAAGCGGAAGAAGGCGGCGCTGTTGGCCTGGGCCAGCGTGCCCGAGACCGCCGTGCCCGGCGTGAGCGTCTGCGCCACGGCATCGATGTCGATGAGCTTGAACGCGAAGGGCGTGAGCGCCCAGTCGTAGGGCGTACGTACCGAGAAAGCGTAATCGCTGGCCGGCAGGTCGTAGTAGCTGCGCTGGTTGGGGCCGTCGGTGTCGTAGGCCCAGCGCTCGGCCACCGTGCCGGCCGGGCTGCTCAGGTTCCAGATCTTGTAGTAGGCGTTGTTGGTCGAGGGGTTGAGCGTGTCGATGTAGATGCGACGCGGCTGGGCCAGCGTGAAGGTGTAGACGGCCGGGGTGTCGACGGCCGTGCTGGTGCCGTTGACCGTGGCGACGCCGGCCGTGAACGTGAGCGCGGTGCCGGTGGGCAGGGCCGGCGGCGTCACCGTGCCGGCCAGGTGCACCTGGAAGCTCGGGCGGGTGACGCCGCGCTGGTCGATCTGGCCCTCGATGGCCAGCACGTAGGTGCCGGTGCGGGCCAGCGTGAGCGTGGGTGAGTCGCTGTAGAAGTAGCTCTCGTGGATCTGGTTGCCGAACGGGTCGTACAGGCGCCAGTAGGGCCAGTTGCCGCCGGACCACGCCAGCTCGTCGAGCACGATCTGCTGGCCGGCCACGCCGGAGAAGCTGAACAGCCGCGTGGCGTTGGCCGGCTCGGCCGGGTAGGCGATGGTCTGGTCGTAGGCGATGGCCTCGGCGTTGGTCAGGTTGAGCAGCCGGAACGCGAAGTCGCCCGTGTTCTGGCCGTCGGCATCGATGACCAGCGTGTAGCTGCGGCCGGCGCGCAGCAGCATGAGGCTGCTGCTGGAGTTGGCGGAATCGGCGTCGCGCAGGCGGCGGTTCTGCAGTGCCTCGCCGTTGACCTTGGCCACCACGCCGCCGCCCTCGTCGAGCAGGGACCAGGTGAAGGCGCTGTTGGCCGTCAGCGTGTCGAACAGCACGCGCGTGTCCTGCGCCACGCTGAGCTGGTAGAGCACGCGCTGGCCGGGCTGGGCGATGCGGCCTTCGACCACGGTGGCCGGCAGGTCGGCATGGACGCTCTGCACGCGCGCCGCGAGGCCGCCGGCCGCGCTGCCCTGCACCGCCAGGGTGCTGCCGCTGCCCCCGCTGATCGGCAGCAGCAGCACCAGGCCGGCCTCGTTGCCTGCCAGTGCGGTGGTGCTCTGCGTGGCGCCGATCTGGGCCGCCGTGCGGGCGGTGTTCCAGACGCGCACGTCGGCCACGGCGCCGTACAGCGGCGTGCGGTCGGTGAGCTCGGTCGCGCCGACGAACAGCTTGGCGCCCGGCTGGCTGCTGGCCGGGCCGTCCTGGTAGTACTGCAGCTGGGCCGAGGCCACCTGGTTGCCGTCCACATAGATCGCCACCGCGCCCGTGCTGCGGTTCACGCTGGCGCTGAGCCGGTGCCAGGCGTTCAGCGAGACGGCGCCATTGGCCGAGCCGACGTTCCAGACCTGGTCGAAGGGGTAGTCGGGGTTGGTGCTGCCCAGCTGGTGGCTGTCCAGGTAGATCTGGCCCTGGGTTCCGATCCACAGGCCGAAGGTCTGGTGGTTGTAGTCGCTGCCACGCGAGACCACGGGCATCCAGCCGTTGCTGTAGCTGTCGAGCCGGACCATGGCCTCGATGGTGAAGTTGCCCGTCAGGTCCAGGGCAGCGCTGGCCGAGACCTCCAGCTCGCGGCCGTCGCCCAGCTGCACGGCGCTGCCGGCGCCTTCGGGGCCGGCGACCCATTGCGGCGGGCGGACCTGGCTGGTGCCCAGCACCAGCGGCACGGTCTGGTCCTGCACGGTGCGCACGGCGAAGCGCACGTCGCGTTCGCTGGCGGCGCTGCCGGCTGCGGTGTAGTCCTCCAGGATCAGCGTGTAGGTGCCGGTGCGGCTGGCCGTGAACGTGTCCACGTCGGCGGCCCAGTTGATGCCGAAGACCTGGGCGCCCGTGGGGTCCAGCAGGCGCCAGGCCGGCTGGGTGCCGGTGTAGGCCAGCAGGTCCAGGAACAGGCGCTGGCCGGCGCTGGCCTGGAAGGTGAACAGCCGCGCCATGGCGCCGGGCTCCAGCCGCGTCTGCACCTCTGCATCGAGCGCCACGGGCTGCTGCGCGGCGGCCGCGTCGACCAGGCGGAACGCGAACTCGCCCACCGCAGCGCCCGCACCGTCGACGGTGAAGGTGTAGGTGCCGGCGGGCAGCTGCAGCAGGTTGTAGCTGTTGGTGCTGTCGGCCCCGTACAGGCTGGTGCCGATGTTCACGGTGGGGCCGGTCAGGCGCCAGTTGAGGTCGTGGCGGTGCGTGAAGTTGTCCAGGTAGATGGCGCGCGCGCTGGCCAGCGTGAAGGTGTAGGTTTTCACCTGGCCGGGCGCATCGATGCGGCCCACCACCAGGCCGGGCAGTTCATCGGCCAGGCGCACGATGCGACCGCCCGCGCCGGCGGCACCGGTGGCGTCCACCACCGCGGTGCCGCTGGCCTCGTTGAAGCGGTACAGCGCGGCCAGGCCGGCCTCGTTGCCCTGCAGGTTGGCGGCCATGCCGGCCGCGATCTGCGCGTTGCTGCGTGCCACGTTCCAGATGCGCAGCTCGTCCACGCTGACGCTGTAGCCCTCGTGGCCCACATGGCCCTCTGCATTGCGGCCCAGGCGCAGCGCGTCGGCGAGCTGCAGGGACGCCTGCGGCGAAAGGTAGCCACTGACCACCTCGGCGCCGTTGAGGAGCAGGCGCATCTGGCTGTTGGCGCGGTCCAGCACCAGCGCCACGTGCTGCCACTGGCCGCCCGCGACGTTGGGCACCAGCCCGGCCGCGCTCGTGATGCCGCGGCTGTCGTTGTTGAGGTCGGTGGCCTCGGCGTAGATCTGGCCGTTGGCGTTGATCCACACGCCGTACTGGCGCGAGGAGTCCCCGTCGGTCTTGACGAAGAGTTCGGTCCAGGTTCCGGTGCTCGGGCGGTCGATGCGGAACCAGGCCTCGACGGTCATCTGGCCGGCGAGGTTGGTGGCCGCGCCGTCGATCTCCACGTACTGGGTGCTGCTGATGGCCACGGCGCCGCCGCCGTTGCGGCCGGCCGTGCGCTGCGCCTGCTCGTCCAGCGACTGGCCGAGCACGATGGGCTGCGGTGCTGCGGGCGTGACCTTGCGCAGCGAGAAGCTGTAGTCGGACCAGCGGTCGCGTTCGTAGGGGTAGCCGTCGAGCACCAGGGTGTAGGTGCCGGCCACGGCCAGCGTGGTGTTCTCGCGGTCCGAGAGGCCGGAGCGGCCGAACACGGTGCGACCGTAAGGATCGACCAGGCGCCACAGCACGGCGCTGGCACCGCCCTGCGCGAGCGCGTCGAAGAACACCACCTCGCCGGCCTGGGCGTCGAAGCGGTACAGCTGGGCCTGGTCGCCCGGGCGCAGCTGGCCCTGCACCGTGGTGTCGTAAGCGATGGCCGTGGCCTGCGCCGCATCGAGCAGCCGGAACGCGAAGCTGCCCGTCTGCTGGCCCTGGCCGCGCACGGTGATGCGGTACTCGCCCGCGGGCAGGTCGAACATGTCGACGTTGTTGTCGACCCAGGCCAGGTCGGTGCTGCTGAGGTTGGTGTTGGGGCCGGTCAAGGTGACGTTGAACTGGCCGGGTGCGACCAGCGCGTCCATGAACACGCGGCGCGCCTGGGCCAGGCTCAGCGTGTAGGTGACGCTCTGGCCGGGCACGTCGATGGTGCCGACCACCACACCCGGGATGCCGGCATAGACGCTGGTGACCGTGGCATTGCGGCCTTCGCCCGAGGCATCGGACAGCGTGCTGGCGCCCGTGGTGTTCATGGGCAGCCACAGCGCCAGGCTGGTGTCGCTGGCGCTGGGCGCAGTGGTCTGGAAGGCGGTGACGTTGGCGGCGGTCAGCGCGCGGCTCCAGACCCGCACCTCGCTGATGCTGCCCTCGAAACCGGAGACGCTGTTGTACCAGTTCTCCATGGCGTTGCCGATGGTCAGCGGCGTGGCGTAGGTGCGGTTGGGCACCGAGGCTGGCGGCAGCGTGTTGGTCGACTCGGCGGCCTGCACGCCGTCGATGTAGATGCGCAGCTTGCCGTTGGCGCGGTCGACCACGCCGACCACGTCGTACCAGCGGTCGGCCTGGATGCTGGCGTCGGCCGTGCGCACGGTGTACTCGCCCCAGTCGGTGCCGATGGACAGGTGCAGGTAGCCGGCGCTGTTGAGCCACATCGAGTAGTTGCGCTGGGCGCCGTCCTGGACCTGGTTGCCCTTGTAGAGCAGCGACTGCCAGGTGGGGTCGAGGTTGTCGGCCTTGAAGCGCAGCTGGAAGCTCACGTCGCCGGGGATGCTCAGGGCCGGGTCGGCTGCCACGGTGGCGACCTGGTTGCCGTCGAAGTGCAGCGCGGGGTTGGCGCCGTCCGTGCCCCATTGCACGCCGGGCAGCTGGGCCACGCCGATGTCGTAGGCCACGGTGCGGTCCACCGGCCGTTCCAGCACGAAGCTGTAGGGCTGGGGCGTGGCGATGCTGTTGTGGCCTTCGACCAGCAGCGTGTAGCGGCCGGCATAGGGCAGCGCGAGCTCCAGGTTGTCGGTGCCGGGGTTGGCCGTGCCGCCCGTGACCAGGCGACCCCAGGGGTCGATCAGGCGGCGTTCCAGGTTGGTGAAGCCCGACGAGCGGCCATCCAGGAAGATGCGCTCCCCGGCGGCCGCGTCGAAGCTGTAGACGGCCACGCCGCTGCCCGGGTTGAGCTCGCCCTGCGTCACGCTGCCGGTGGACAGCGGCGAGGCCGCCGCGGCCAGGTTCAGCAGGCGGAACTGGTAGGCGGCCACGGCCGAGCTGCTGGAGCTGACGGTCAGCGCGTAGTCGCCCGCGGCCAGGTTCCAGACCTGTGCGCCGTCGGTGCTGTAGCTGGTGTTGTAGCCGCCGAAGCGCGTGCTGGCGGCGGTCTCGGTGCCGCGCGGGCCCTGCAGCGCGATGAACATGTCCACCGGCATGCCGCCCGTGAGCGGGTCGAAGTAGACCGTGGTCGCCGTGGCCAGCGTGAAGCGCCAGACCTGGCTGCCGCCGGCCGCTGCGATGGAGCCGCTGGTGGGCGTGGTACCCAGGGCCACGGCGTTGCCGGCCGGCAGGCTGACCGGCGTGTTGCCCAGGCTCACGACCGTGAACGCATAGTCGGTGGCGGGCTGGCGGTCGTTGTCGCCGCGCACCACCAGCGTGTAGTCGCCGGACAGGGCCAGCGCGATGTTGTTGACGTCGTTCCAGCCGGAGGCCTGGGTCACGCGCCGGCCGTAGGGGTCGTACAGGGTCCAGCCCAGCACGCCGGTGTTGCCGACGCCGCCCACGGTGGCGGTGCCGGCGTCCATGCGGATGCTGTCACCGGCCGTGGCGGCGATGCGGTAGACATGGGTGGCCCCGCCCGGGTTGAGCTGGCCGGCGGTGGACTGGTCGCGCACCACGGCCGTGGGGCTGCTGGCGTCGACGAAGCGCAGGGCGTAGTCGCCCACGGTGGCGCCGGAGCCGTCGATGCGCAGGGTGTAGCTGCCGGCCAGCAGGTCGAGCACGCCCCAGGGCGAGACGTAGTTGTCGACACTGCCCAGGCCCACGTTGCTCAAGCCGTTGCCGCTGGTGGCCTCGGTGACCAGGCCGGCCGGGCCGGTCAGCGTCATGAGCAGGCTGTTGTTGGTGCTGCGCGAGTCGATCAGGATGCGGCGCGAAGCATCGAGCGTGAAGCGCACGACCGCGCTGTCGCCCGGCTCGGCGATGCTGCCGCTGACCGTGGCACCAGCCGCGGGCAGGGTGCCCAGGTCGGTCGCGGGGGCGGCCAGCGCGCGCAACTCGAAGGCATAGGCGGCGTTCAGCGGCGTGCTGCTGTTGCCGTCCAGGATCAGCGTGTAACGGCCGTTGTAGGGCAGCAGCGGCAGCTCCGTATCGCTGCTCCAGGTGCCGATGCGGTTGCCGAACGGGTCGTGCAGGCGCAGGTTGCTGCCACTGGGCAGGGTGACGGTGTCCAGCCACAGCGCGTCGCCGGCCTGGGCGTCGAACTGGTAGGCCACCTGTTGCGCGCCGTCGGCGAAGGTCCCGTTGACGGGCTGGCCCAGCGGGAGGCTGTCGGCGCGCGAGAGGTCGAGCAGGCGGAAACCGTAGTCGCCCGTGGTCTGGCCCACGCCGTCGATGGTGATCTTGTAGTCGCCCGCCGCCAGGCTGAGCGGTGCGTAGGCTGCGGCATTGCTCTGGCTGTCCAGGCCCTGGGCGTTGACGACCGTGCCGCTGGGGCCGGTCAAGGTCCAGCGCATGTTGCCGTTGTCGGTCTGGCTGTTGAAGGAGACCGTGGTCGCGTTGTCCAGCGTGAAGGTGTAGACATCGGCCTCGCCCGGGCTGTCGAGCCGCGCGCTGACGGCGGCCACGGCCAGCGGGTCGGCGTCCATGAGCACGCGCTGCTCCAGTGTCTCCACGAGCAGCTTGCGCTTGAACGGCGCGGCGGCGCGGCCCTTGCGGCGCGGCAACAGGCGCGCGAGGCGGGACAGCGGGCCTGCACTGGGGGCAGGAAGTTCGACGGCGTTGCGGATGGGGTCGCGGTGCATGGTGTCTCTCCTGGTGCGCAGCTGCGCGTGTCTTGTGTGTTCGGTGCGGGCGCTCAGCCCTTGCTGGGATCGAAGCGGCGCTGCTCGCGCCGGGCCGGCGAGGCGGGCACATCGGGCAGGTCGACGCGGCAGGCGATGCCGGCGGGAATCTCGGCCTGGGCGTTGGGCAGCTCCAGGCGCACGCCGAAGGTGCCGGAGGCCGCGTCCAGCACCTTGTCGACCACGCGCACGGTGGCGGCGGCGTTCACCTTGACGGGCAGCTCGGCCCGCACCTGGCCCTGCTGGCCCACGCGCACATGGGCGTAGGCCTCGGCCGGCAGCACGGCCTCCACGTAGAGCGTGGAGATCTCGGCGATGCGCAGCAGCGGCTTGCGCTGCTCGCCCGGGTCGGCCAGCTCGCCCACGTGCACATTGCGTTCGATGACCACGCCAGTGACGGGGCTGCGGATGCTGCGCAGGCGGATCTGCTCCTCGTTGCGGCGCACTTCCAGCTCGGCCAGGCGGCGGTTGTCGCGCGCATCCAGCAGCTCGCTCTGCGCGAGGCGCATCTCGGTGCGGGATTCGTCGTGGTCCTGCTGCGAGACGTACTTCTGCGTGAGCAGCTCCTCGCGGCGCTTGAGTTTCTGCGTGGAAAACTCGAGCCGGCTCTCGCCGGTCTTGATCGCGCCCTCCATGGTGGCGCGGTGGCGCGCGATGTCCAGCGAGGCGCGCTCCAGCCCGGAGTCCAGCGAGACCAGCACCTGGCCGGCGCGCACCAGCTGGCCACGCTCGGCGTCGACGCGGTCGACCACGCCGGTGCTGGGGCTGCGCAGCTCGACCACCTTGCGCGGCTCGATCAGGCAGTTGAACTCTGCTGCCAGTGCGCAGGGGTGGACGGCCCAGGCCGTGGCCAGCACGCCCATCAGATGCATGTTTCGGGTCATGGCAAAGCTCCTCATTCGGGGCGGCCGGCGAAGGCCAGCAGCCGGTCGTTGTCGCGCTCGTGGCTGAGCGTCTGGCGCCGCACGTCGGCGTGGTGGGCTTCGGCGCGCTGCTGGGCCCAGCGGCGCAGCGCGTGGGCGGCCCAGCCGGGCAGGCGGCCCTGCGCGTCGGGCCGGCAGCGCGCGCCCACCCAGGCCTGCAGTGCCGCGGCATGGGTGGTGAACAGTTCGTCGTCCAGTGCCACCAGGCTCTCGAAGCTGCCGGGATCGCCCTGGCGGCCCGAGCGGCCGTAGAGCTGGCGGTCGATGCGCGTGGAATCGTGGAACTCGGTCAGCACCACGTGCAGGCCGCCGGCGCTGCGCACGGCCGGATCGAGGTGGATGTCGGTGCCGCGGCCGGCCATGTTGGTGGCCACCGTGATGCGGCCCGGCGCGCCGGCGCTGGAGACGATGGCGGCCTCTTCGGCGTCCTGCTTGGCGTTAAGCACCTGGTGCGCCGCACCGGCCGCGGCCAGCAGCGCGCCGATGCGCTCGGACGCCGCCACCGAGCGTGTGCCCACCAGCACGGCGCGGCCCTTCGCCGCCTGCGCCAATGCCGACTGCACCACGGCCGCGTCACGCTGCGCACTGTGCGCGAACAGGCGGGTGCCCAGGTCGCGCCGCAGGATCGGCCGGTGCGTGCCGATGCGCAGCACGTCCAGGCCCAGCACCGACTTGAGCTCGCCGGCGGTCTCGGTCACGGTGCCGCTCATGCCGCCCACGCGCAGGTAGCGGCGGAACAGGCGCTGGTAGGTGATGCGCGCCGTGGTGTGGCGCCGCGCGGTGATCTCCAGTGCCTCCTTGCGCTCGACCATCTGGTGCAGGCCGCTCTCCCAGCTGCGGTCGGCCATCACGCGGCCGGTGTACTCGTCGACGATCTGCACCTTGCCGTCGGCCACGATGTAGTGGCGGTCGCGCGTGTAGCAGTGCAGGGCCGAGAGGGCCTGCTCGACCACGCGCGTGCGCTCGACCTCGGCGTGCGGCAGCGCGGCGTCCTGCAGCGCCAGCACCCAGGCGCGGCCGGCCTCGGTCAGCACCACATGGCGCTCGCGCTCGCGCAGCAGGTAGTGCGCGCCGGCTTCCAGCCGCGCGGCCTGGGCCAGCGCGGCGTCGTATTCGGGGATGCCGGCGCCGCCGGGCTTGGTGGCCGAGATGATCAGCGGCGTGCGCGCCTCGTCGATGAACACGCTGTCGGCCTCGTCCACGATGGCGAACCAGAGGCCGCGCATCACCGCCTGCGGCGCGGCCCGGCCGGCCACGAGCGTGGCCACGGCGGCGCGTGCACCCAGCGTGCCGCGCAGCACCTCGATGCGGTCGCGCAGGTAGTCGAAGGTGAGGTCCTTGTTGACGCAGTAGGTCACGTCGGACAGGTAGGCGCCGCGCCGCTCGGGCGGCTGCTGGTCGGGCAGCACCTTGCCGACAGACAGGCCGAAGAAGGCGTAGACGGGCGTCATCTCGTCGGCGTCGCGCGCGGCCAGGTACTCGTTGACGGTGACCACGTGCACGGGCACGCCGGCCAGTGCCATGGTCACGGCCGGCAGCAGCGCGGTCAGCGTCTTGCCTTCGCCCGTGGCCATCTCGGCGATCACGCCGTCCAGGATGGCCCGCCCGCCCATCAGCTGCACCGGGAAGTGGCGCTTGCCGAGCTGGCGGCCGCTGACCTCGCGCACCAGCGCGAAAGCGGCCACCACATGGGCTTCGGTGAGGCCGTCGGCCCGCAGCGCGGCGCGCAGGGCCTGCGCGCGGACCTGCAGCTGGTCCGGCGTTTCGGCCTGCAGCTGTGCGTCGCGGGCCAGCACGCGGCGGGCGAAAGCGCGCACGCGCTGGCGCCGCAGCGGGCTCACCGCCGCCAGCAGCTGGCCCGCCGCGTACAGCAAGGCCCGGTCCATGCCGTTCTGGCGGGCTTCGGCGCGCTCGACCCAGGGCGAGGGGGCGAGGGCGGCGGCAGCGGGGGCCAGGGCGGCGCGGAGCATGGGCGGCCCTACAGCGTGAGCTTGGACAACAGCAGCTGGCGCAAGCGGCGCCAGCCCTGCAGGCCCAGGGGTTCGTCGTCGAGCACGAAGCGCACATGGGCGCGCTCGCCGATGCGGGCGGCGGCCACCGTCTCGGGCAGCGCCAGGTCGAACTGGAACACGCGGTTGAGTGCGCGCGGCTCCTCGCTCTGGCGCGGATCGACGGCCACGGTGCCGCCATGCTCCAGCGCCAGGGCCAGCGAAGGCAGGCTGCTGTCGCCGCCCGGCACCTCGCGCACCAGCTGCGCGGGCACGGTTTCGCCCAGGTCGCCGGCCAGCCGCACCTGGATGCGCTCGGGCCCGGCGCGCACGCCGTCGATGTCGTCCTGCGTGACCACCACGCGCACGGTGGGCGCGTCGTCGGTGCGCAGGTGGCCCACGTTCTCGCCCTTGCGCAGCCAGCGGCCGGGCAGGTCGGCGGCCACCGGCAGTGCCAGCACGCCGTCGCGCTGCGCCACCACGCGCAGGCCGGCCTGCTTGCGCAGCGCATGCTGATGTTCGTCCTCGGCCTGGTGCAGCGCGGCCGTGGCGACGGCCAGTTCGACCCGCGCGCCGGCGGCGTCCACGCGTGTGCGGGTGGCGGCCAACGCGGCCTGCCAGCGCGCGCGGGCCTGCTCCTCGCGCGCCTGCGCAGTCTCGAGGTCGCGCTCGAGCTGGTCGTTGGACAGCTCCAGCACCAGCGCGCCTTCGCCGACCGGCTGGCCCGGCGCGCCGCGCACCGCCGCCACGAAGCCCGATTCCTCGGCCCGCAGCTGCGCCGATTCGGCCGGCCAGACCACGCCCTGGGCATAGGTGCTGTGCGGCGCAGGGATGCCGAGCAGGCCCACGGCCAGCGCGCACGCGAAGACCGTGGTCACCAGAGCCGGGCGCAGGCGCCGCCCGACCAGGTCGGTGCCGGCCCAGAGCCAGCGCAGGCCCTTGAGCAGCGGCCAGACGAACTGCGTCAGCATGCCCCAGATGCCGATGGCCAGGCCCAGGTAGAGGTACTCCTGGCCCAGGAAGATCGCGATGCCCAGCGTGATCGACAGCCGGTAGCCCAGCGACAGCGGCGCATAGGCGGCCAGCCACTTGCCTTCGCCGGCCACCGCCTCGGGCTTGCGCGCCTGCTCCAGGCCGAAGGCGTAGCGCTTGATGAGCCAGATCCAGAAGGCGTTGCTGCGCTGCGCCAGGTTGGGCACCTCGATCGCGTCGCACAGCACGAAGTAGCCGTCGAAGCGCAGCAGCGGGTTGCCGTTGAACAGCAGCGTGGACAGGCCGCCCAGCACCATGACGCTGAAGGCCAGCGAGCGCACCAGGCCGGGCTCCACTGCCAGCCAGACCCACAGCGCCAGCGCGGCCAGGAACAGCTCGGCCAGCATGCCGATGCCGGCCACCAGCGCGCGCTGGCTGCGCCGCGGGAAGGCCGCGCTGCCCGACGCATCGACATAGGGCACGGGCGCGAAGACGAGGAACATGAGGCCCATGTCGTGCACCTCGGCACCATGGCGGCGCGCAGCGTAGGCGTGCGACATCTCGTGGATGAACTTCACGCCCGGGTAGACCACGGCCATGGTCAGGAGGCTGCTGGCCGACAGCAGCGCGTCGGAGGCGTTGCCTGCGATCTCGCCCCAGTTTTGCCAGGCCAGCACGCCGGCCGGCAGCACCACGGCCAGCCACAGGAGGGCGCCCACCGGGCCGAGCAGCCAGGCCATGGCGGGCAGGGTGCGCAGCAGGAAGCTGTCCGGGTCCCACAGCCGAAAGCGCAGCGCCATCGGGTTCTTGAGGTTGCGCAGCCACTGCTGGCGGCGCTGGCGGTCGCGCCGGCGCAGCTGGTCGTCCATGTCGGGCATGGCGTCGGAGGCCAGCGCGTCGGCCTCGTGCAGCTGCGAGAGCAGCTGGATCAGCTCGTCCTGCGGCGGCGCCTTCTCGCCCAGCGCGTCCACGGCGGCCTGCCACAGCTGCTCCACGGTGTGGCGGCCGTCCATGCGCGAGACCACGAACCAGGCCTCGGGCGTGAGCCGGTGGGTGCGCTGGTTGAGCGGGTCGAACAGCACGTACCAGGCGGTGCCGCGGATGGTCTGGCGCTGGGCCCGCAGCTCGGGCGCCAGGCGTGGCCGCACCGCGGACACGCGGTACCAATGTGCGGACTGGAATTCCTGGCCCATGGCTGCGCCTGTGCTTTCAGGGCAGGTAGCGCCACAGCGTGACGCGCGCCCAGTCCACCAGACGCCGCGTGGCGATCCACAGCAGCGTGCGCTCGCCCGCATCGATCTTGCCCACGCCCTCCATGCCGGGGCGCAGGCGTTCGGGTGTGCCGACCAGGTCGGCCTCGACGCGGAACAGGTTGGCGCCTTCCTCGGCCGTGGCGACCGAGATCTGCCGCACCACGAAGGGCAGCCGGTCCGCCGACATGCCCGACAGCACCAGCGCGCCGTGCTGGCCGGGCGCGACGTCGCGCACATCGCGCTCGTCGACCTTGAGCACCACACGGTAGCCCGTCAACGGCGCCAGCGTGAACAGCGTCTTGCCCTGCTCGATCGGGCTGCCGATGGCCTGCGACCAGTCGCCGGCCACGAGCACGCCGTCGAACGGGGCCTCCACGCGGGTGCGCTGCATGCGCTGGGTGACCTGTTCGAGCTTGGCCTGCGTCTCGCCGACCTGGGCCGAGACGACCGCGGATTCAGCCCGGTTGTGGGCGGCCATGGCTTCGGCGAGCTTTTGTTCCTGCTGCGCGAGTTCGGCGCGCAGGCGGGCTTGTTCGATGGCCAGGTCGCGGTCGTCCAGCCGGGCCAGCAGCTCGCCGCGCGCCACGCGCTGGCCGGCGCGCACGGGCGCCTCGGCCACGAAGCCTTCGAACGGCGCGGCCATCACGCGCTGCACCTCGCCTTCGAGCACGGCGCGGGCGGGAACGCGGTAGGCGGTGGGCACCAGGGCCACGGCGGCCAGCGCCGCCAGCAGCAGCACGCTGCCGACCGCGAAAGCCGGCCGGCGCGGGTCGCGCAGCGCGGACCAGCCCTGGCGCAGCTGGGCCGGCACCGCGCCCGAGAACCAGCGCGAGGCATCCTGCAGCCGCGCGAGCAGCGGGGCCAGCACCACGGCGATGCCCTCGATCTGGGCCATGAAGGCCGGCGTGACCTGGGCCGCGGGCAGGTGCCAGACCACGGCGCCGACTGCGCGCGCGCCGGCCACGATGGGCACGGTCAGCACGCCGCCGGGCGCGTCGTCGGGGCCAGGCATGGCGGCGGCCACGTCGTGCTGGGCACGGTCCACGCGCTGCGGGTCGCCGTGCACGGGCGGCCAGGACAGGCTGCAGCGCTGCTCCACGGCCTCGGCCATGGCGCGCTCGATGGCGGCGGCCTGCTGGCTCTTGCGGTCGAACCAGGCCGCATGCGAGAGTGCCACCAGGCGCAGCCTGCCGCCCGGTGCGACCAGGCCGATGGCCACCCGCAGGCCGCCCACGGCGCGGGCCAGTTCGGCCGCCACGGCCAGGCAGGCGTCGTCGACCTGGTCGTACTGGGCGATCAGCGCCACCAGGTCGAGCCCGGCGCGGGCGCGCTGCAGTGCGGCCTGCTCGGCCTCACGGCCGCGGCTGCGCGACAGGGCGTCGAGCCAGCCTGCCCCCCATTGCAGATCGGTCACGGCGCGGGCGACATCGGCCTCGCCGCCGCGGCGCGTCGTGAAGACCAGCGCGCCGATCAGGCGCTGGGCGCTGAAGAGGGGAGAGGCCACGACCACCTGGTCTTTGGGGGGCGGCGCGCGCTTGGCGGCCACCAGGCCCTTGTCGTCCGGCGCCGCCAGTGGCAGCACCACATCGCGCCGGCTGTCCACGCAGGCCTGGGCGGCCTGCGCATAGGGGCTCACATCGGCGATCTGCTCGGGCCACATGGCGCCGGGCACCAGCACGCCGGCCTCGTCCTCGACGAGCAGCAGCGCACCGTCGACCTGCGGCAGGCGCGCCACGGCCAGCGCCAGCCACTGGCGCAGGAAGGCGCGCGCGTCGGAGGCGTCGCCGAGCATGCGGTGCGTGGCCTCGTTCGCCGCGCCGGACGCCGGCGCGGCAGTGTTCTTCGTGGACGCAGCAAGACCCATCGTGCTTCCTCTGGCAGGAGCCGGACGTGCCACTGCGCGTCAGGGGCCCGTGGGCGCCGACGCCAGCGACTAAGTTGCTGGAAGGAAACTCAGGCGGCGGGGAGGGCGGGGCGCCGGCGGCTCACCCATCCCAGGCCCAGGCCCAGGCCCAGGGCCGTCAGCGCGAGGCTGGCGGGTTCGGGCACGGTGTTGCCGGGGGCCACGTCGAACGCGGGGGACGCCGCTTCGACGAACGCGTAAATGGGCGGGTCGCCGTCACGCAAGGCGAAGGGGGCAACACCGATGCTGCCCTGGCCGCCGGCCCCCGGCTGCACCGCGAAATGCAGGCTCAGGATCTCGGTCTTGCCCACCGGAACGTCGGTGGAGGGAAAGGCCAGCAGCGTGATGTCGACGAAGGCCATCGATCCGCTCAGCACGGTGGTGGCTCCCAAGGTGGCGAAGGCTTCGGAAGAATCCATCCATCCAGGGAACAGTGCGCCGAGCACGGGCCCCTGGATCAGCGCCGTGTCGAAGCTCAGCCGCAGGTCTGCGGCGCAGATGCCGGCGACACACAGCGCCGTGCCGGGATCGGCGTCGAACAGCCTGACCACCATGGTGGACCCGGCCGCAAACGGCCCTGTGCCATCTACTTCCACCGTCACGGGGGCCGCTTGGGAGAAGCCCGCGACGAGCACCATGCCGGCTGCAAGCCAGCGTTTCCAACTGTTCGCAAACATGTGAGTCCTCCTCCTCCCGCTAAGCGCTCGCACGCTGCGGACAACTTGCAAAAATTTGTTCTTGTGAAGCACTATGTCACACGACCTCACAAAAACAATCCATCGATTTGCTTAAGTCATGCTTGTTTTGTGTCGTCTGTTTCAAGCCCCTTGCGGTTTCCCTGGGGAGAGGCATCGACGCTAGACTGGAACGCTCGCCACCTGACATGACGCCAGTCACATGAAGCTCATCGATTCCATCGTCGGCCAGGCCGCCGGCATCGCCGCCATCCGCCGCGACATCCACGCCCATCCCGAACTGTGCTTCGAGGAGGTCCGCACAGCCGACCTCGTGGCGGCCAAGCTCACGGAATGGGGCATCCCGATCCACCGCGGCATGGGCACGACCGGCGTGGTGGGCATCGTCCAAAACGGCAGCTCGTCCCGCGCCGTCGGCCTGCGCGCCGACATCGACGCGCTGCCCATGCAGGAGTTCAACACCTTCGCCCATGCCAGCCAGCACCGGGGCAAGATGCACGCCTGCGGCCACGACGGCCACACCGCCATGCTGCTGGCGGCAGCCCAGCACCTGGCGAAGAACCGCCACTTCGACGGCACCGTCTACCTGATCTTCCAGCCGGCCGAGGAGGGCGGCGGCGGCGCGCGCGAGATGATCAAGGACGGCCTGTTCGAGCAGTTCCCGGTGGAAGCGGTGTTCGGCATGCACAACTGGCCCGGCCTGCCGGTGGGCAGCTTCGCGGTCAGCGAAGGGCCGGTCATGGCGTCGAGCAACGAGTTCAAGATCACCATCCGTGGCAAGGGCAGCCATGCGGCGCTGCCGCACATGGGCACCGACCCCGTGCCGATCGCCTGCCAGATGGTGCAGGCCTTCCAGACCATCATCAGCCGCAACAAGAAGCCGGTGGACGCGGGCGTGATCTCGGTCACCATGGTGCATGCCGGCGAGGCCACCAACGTGGTGCCCGACAGCTGTGAGCTGCAGGGCACGGTGCGCACCTTCACGCTGGAGGTGCTGGACCTGATCGAGGAGCGCATGCGGGTCATCGCGCAGAACATCTGCGCGGCCTTCGACGCGCAGTGCGAATTCGAGTTCGAGCGCAACTACCCGCCCACCGTGAACCACCCGGCCGAGACCGCGTTCGCGCGCGAAGTCATGGCCGGCATCGTCGGCGCCGAGAACGTGCGCGCGCAGGAGCCCACTATGGGCGCCGAAGACTTCGCGTACATGCTGCAGGCCAGGCCTGGCGCCTACTGCTTCATCGGCAACGGCGACGGCGCGCACCGCGACATCGGCCACGGCGGCGGGCCCTGCACCATCCACAACCCCAGCTACGACTTCAACGACGAGTTGATTCCGCTGGGCGCGAGCTATTGGGTGCGGCTGGCCGAGCAGTGGCTGGCGCGGCCGTGATCGGCGTCGCGCAGGCCTTCTCGTCCAGCTACCGCGCCGCGCGCGTCCAGTTCCTGGAGGGCGCGGCCCGCGCCGGCATGGCGATCCACTCGCTGGCCCACCCCTTGCCCGGCCGCGAAGGCGAGGCGCTGGCGCTGGACACGGCGCGCGATGGCCCGCCGGACGCCGAGCGGCTGCTGATCGTCACCAGCGCCTGCCACGGCGTGGAAGGCCATTGCGGCAGCGGCGTGCAGGTGTTTGCGCTGCACGACGCCGAATGGCGCGCCAAGGCCCAGGCGGCCGGCGTGGCCGTGTTGTACGTGCACGCGCTCAACCCCCATGGCTTCTCATGGACGCGCCGCGTGACGCACGAGAACGTGGACCTGAACCGCAACTTCCAGGATTTCGCGCAGCCGCTGCCCGCCAACAGCGCCTATGCAGAGGTGCACGGACTCATGCTGCCGCCCGAGTGGCCGCCGACGCAGGCCAACCGGGCCGCCGTGGCCGCCTACGTGGCCCGGCACGGCGCGGCCGCCCTGCAGGCGGCCGTGACCCAGGGACAGCATGGCTTTGCCGACGGGCTGTTCTACGGCGGCGCGGAGCCCACCTGGAGCAATCTGGCCTGGCGCGCCGTGCTGCGCCGCGAGGCCGGCCGCGCGCGCCGGCTGGCCTGGATCGACCTGCACACGGGCCTGGGGCCTTCGGGTATCGGCGAGCGCATCTTCGCCTGCCGCGACGATGCCGCCGCGCTCGCGCGGGCCCGGGCCTGGTGGGGCGCAGGCGTGACCTCGGTCTACGACGGCTCCTCGACCTCGGCGTTCCTGACCGGCATGGCCTTCAACGCCGTGTACGAGGAATGCCCGCGAGCCGAGTACACGGGCCTGGCGCTGGAGTACGGCACCGTGCCCTTCGAGGAGGTCATCGAGTCCTTGCGCGGCGACCATTGGCTGCACCGGCACCCGCAGGCGCCACCCGCGCTGGCAGAGACCATCCGCGCACGACTGCTGGGGGCCTTCTACACCGACACCGACGCCTGGAAGGGCCAGGTCATCAGCCAGGCGCGCCAGGCCATGTTCCAGGCGGTCGATGGCTTGACATGAAACGAAACAAACCGAAACCCGGCTGAGATTCCATGTCGGTTGTTGCAGCGCACCATGCGCCCATGGACCGACTCAAAGCCCTTGAAATCTTCGCCGCCGTGGCCGAGCGCAACAGCTTCACGCGGGCCGCGGCCGCGCTGGACCTGTCCACGCCCGTGGTCACGCGGGCCGTGCAGGAACTGGAGCAGAGCCTGGGCCTGCGCCTGCTGCAGCGCTCCACGCGTCGCGTGGCGCTGACGCGCGAGGGCGAGGCCGCGCTGGCGCGGGCACGCGGCGTGATCGGCGCCTACGAGGCCCTCATGCACAGCAGCCGCCAGCACGGTGCCGAGGTGGCGGGCGACATCCGTTTCTCGGCCCCGGCCTCGTTCGGCGCGGCCCGGCTGGCGCCGCTGCTGGCCGACTTCATGGCCCAGCATCCGCAGGTGCGCATCGACCTCGTGCTCGGCGATGCGCTGGAATCCATGGACGACGGTGGCGTGGACCTGGCGCTGCGCATCGCCCAGGTGCTGCCCGAGCACCTGGTGGCGCGCCGCATCGGCGAGGTGCCCATGGGCGTCTACGCCGCGCCCGCCTACCTGCGCGCACGGGGCCTGCCGCGCGACCCGGGCGAACTGGCCGGCCACGACTGCGTGGTGCACAGCGGCCCCCACGCCAGCCGCGCCTGGCAGTTCAGCCACCCGGTCACGCAGGAGCGCACCCAGCCGGTGTTGCGCCAGGCCCTGCGCGCCAACCATGTGGATGCGCTGATGGCCGCCGCGCTGTTGGGCCAGGGCCTGGCCGTGCTGCCGCGCGTGCTGGCCGACCCGGCCGTGGCGCGCGGCGAACTGCAGCCCGTGCTGGCGGCCTGGGCCTGCCCGGCGCCGGGCATCTTCCTGGTCTACCGCGAGCGCCAGCACCAGCCGCTGCGCGTGCGCAAGCTGATCGAGCACCTCACCAAGGCCTTCGATGCGGCCGATGGCATGCCGCGCATCGTGGCGCGGCCGCCGGTGGTGCAGGCCCAGGGCCTGCTGCACTAGCTTCCGAAACGCGCCTGTGCCAGCTCCAGCAGCCCGTCGAAGATCAGGTTGTCGACGAGTTCGAAGGGCCGCGTCATGTGCGGCGCCATCTTCCAGCCGGCACCGCCGGTCATGATGCAGGCCGGCTCCTCGCCGGCGTGCTGCTGCAGGTGCTGGACCATGCGCTCGACCGCGCCCGCGATGGCGTAGGTGCCGCCGCTGGTCAGCGCGTCGCTGGTGTTGGTGGGGAAGTCGCGCACATCTCCGGTGGGCACGTGCAGGCCGGCCGTGCCGGACTCCAGTGCGCGCAGCATGATGCCGTGGCCGGGCAGGATCAGGCCGCCCAGGAAGGTGCCCTCGATGTCCACGGCTTCCACCGTCACGGCCGTGCCGACCATCACCACCACCATGGGGCGCGGCCCGTCGCGGCGCAGCACGCGGTGGCGCGCGCCGACCATGGCGACCCAGCGGTCCGTGCCCAGGCGCGTGGGGTGGTCGTAGCCGTTGCGCAGGCCGGCCTCCTCGCTGTTGGACACCACCCATTGCGGTGCCACGTCCCACAGCTCCATCTGTTCCTCGGCGCGGCGCTTGAGCGCGTCGCCCGCCACCTGGCAGCCCAGCATGTGCTTCGGCTCGCTCAGCGCGGACCAGGGGCCGTCGCCGAGCTTGTCGATGTTCTCCAGGAATTCCGCGCCGTGCGCGAGCAGCCGGGCACCCGGGGCCGGGGCTTCGTACTGCGCCCACTTGAGCCGGGTGTTGCCGATGTCGATCGCGAGAAATGTCATTGCCGTCCCCTCCCTGCCGCGCGCCGTGCGCGTGCACGGCGCGCATTATCACGATGTGTCTACAGCAGGGGTGTCAGGTCCGGGCGTGGGATCGGCTGCATGCTCTCGTAGGCGCGCGCGGCGCGCAGCACCATGGCGTCGCCGAACATCGGGCCGACGATCTGCAGGCCGATCGGCAGGCCATCGCTGGTGAGGCCGCACGGGATGGAGCAGGCCGGCTGCTGCGTGAGGTTGAACGGGTAGCTGAACGGCGACCAGCCCAGCATGCTCTGCGCATCCATGGGCCGGTGGCCGGCCGGCAGCGCGTCGAAGGCGGGGATGGAGACGGACGGCGTCAGCAGCAGGTCGTAGCCGCCCATGAACTGGCGCATGTGCGAACCCAGCGCGCCGCGGCGCAGGTGCAGTTCCTGCACGTCCAGCGTGGACAGGCGCGAACCCAGCTGCGCCTGGGCCGCGAAGTCCGGGTCCGTCTGCGCCTGCTGGGCCGGCGTGAGGCCGCTCCAGACCTGCCAGGTGCCCAGGAACCACAGGCCGGCAGAGATGTCCAGCGGGTCGGCGAAGCCGGGGTCGACCTGCTCGACCAGCGCGCCCATGGCGACGAAGGCCTCGGCCGCGCGCAGCGTGGCGGCGGCCACCTCGGGGTGCACGTCCTGGGCATAGCCCAGCGTGGGCGACCAGGCCACGCGCAGGCCGCGCACGCCGTCGTTGAGGCCAATCAGGTAGTCGCGGCTGTCGAAGGGCAGGGACGTCCAGTCGCGCGCATCGGGCTGCTTGATCACGTTCATGACCATGGCCGCGTCGACCACGCTCATGGTGTGCGGGCCCAGGTGCGCCACTGTGCCGAACGGCGACAGCGGCCAGGCCGGCACGCGGCCGAAGCTGGGCTTCAAGCCGAAGGTGCCGCACAGCGCCGCCGGGTTGCGGATCGAGCCCGCGCCATCGGTGCCGATGGCGATCGGCCCCATGCCGGCGGCCACGGCCGCGGCCGCGCCGCCCGAGGAGCCGCCCGTGGTCTTGGCCGCGTTCCAGGGGTTGCGCGTGAGGCCGGTCAGTGGCGAATTGGTCTCGCACTTGCAGCCGAACTCGGGCGTGGCGGTCTTGCCCACGATCACGGCACCGGCCGCGCGCAGCCGGGCCGTCACGGGGGCATCCACCTCCCAGGGCTGGTCGGCGGCGATGGTGGCGCTGCCGCGCCGGGTCGGCATGCCTTTGGTCAGGATCAGGTCCTTGATCGATACCGGCACGCCGTCCAGCGGGCCGATGGGCGTGCCCTGCTGCCAGCGCTGGGTGCTGGCGCGGGCGGCCTGGGCCGCGCCCTCGGGGTCGAGGTGGCAGAAGGCCTTGAGCGTGCCGTCCACGCGGTCCATGCGGCCGAACACGGCGCTGGCCACTTCCAGCGGCGAGGCCTGGCCGGTGCGGTAGAGCTGCACCAGCTCGTGGGCGGCGCAATCGGCAAGGGCGTATTGGTCGGTGCGGTGCGTGGGCATGTGGACTCCAGGTGAAGGAACACGGGGTTCAGCGCAACAGCGCGACCGCCGCCGAGAAACTGAAGAAGGCTGCGGCCGTGGACCACAGGATGATGCGCGCGATGCGGCCGTTGTTCGCACCGAAGCGCTCGGCCAGCAGCGAGACATTGCTGGCGCTGGGCAGGGCCGCGGCCAGCACCATGGCGGACAGCGCGAACGGCGTGATCGGCAGGCCCAGCGCCATGGCGCCCATGCCGGCGCCCCACACCAGCAGCGGGTGCGCGAACAGCTTGAGCAGCACGACCGGCAGCACCTCGCGCCAGGGCACGGGGCGGTGCTGTTGGTGGTCGTGAAGGGCCAGCATCTGCGAGCGTGCCAGCACGGCGCCGATGGTGAACAGCGCCACCGGCGAAGCCGCGGCGGCCAGCAGCGCGATGGTGGCGTCCAGCGGCTGCCACAACCGCACGCCGAAGGCCTGGCAGGCCATGCCCAGCACGATGGACCAGGGCATGGGGTTGCGCGCCACGCCCTGCAGGGCCCGCGCCAGCGCCTGGCGTGCGCCGGCGGCACCGGCGGCGTCCAGCCGCGACAGCGCCACGCACAGCGAGGTGGTCAGCAGCAGGTCGACCACCAGCGTCAGCATCACCGGGCCGGCCGCGCTGGCGCCCAGCAGGGCCACCAGCAGCGGCACGCCCATGAAGCCGCTGTTGGGAAAGGCGGCCACCAAGGCGCCGAAGGCTGCATCGTTCCAGCCCAGGCGGCGCCGGTCGGCCACCACCACGCCGATGACCAGCATCCCTGCGCACAGCGTGTAGACGGCTGCCAGCACCGGGTCCAGCAGCAGCGCCAGCGGCGTGCTGGCGCCGAAGCGGTACAGCATGCAGGGCAGGGCGAAGAACAGCACGAAGCCGTTGAGCCCGGGGATCGCGTCGAGCGGCAGCATGCGCCGCCGCGCGGCGACATAGCCGGCCAGGATCAGCGCGAAGAAGGGGAAGGTGACGGAAAGAATGGCGAGCACGGGGCGCGATTGTCACTGCCCCGTGCCGGCCTTCAATCCAGCCGTGCGCCGGAGTCGGCGACGAGCTTCTCCCAGATCGGCAGATCCTTCTTGTAGACGGCCTCGAAGTCGCGCACGCCGTTGGCGGCGGTCTCGAAGCCCATCGCCGTGATGCGCGTGCGGACGTCCTCCAGCTGGCCGATGGCCTGCACCTCGCGCGCGACGCGCTCGATGATCTCGCGCGGCGTGCCCGCCGGTGCGGCCATGCCGATGAAGCCGACGACGCTGTACACGTCATCGCGCATGCCCTGCTCCAGCAGTGTGGGCACATCGGGCAGCACGCTCATGCGGCGCGTGCCGGTGACGCCGACGATGCGCAGCCGGCCGGTCTCGGCATGCGGCTTCACGCCCAGTGCGCTGGCATAGGCCAGTTGCACCTGGCCGCCGATCAGGTCCTGCAGCATCGGCGCCTCGCCCTTGTAGGCCACGTGCACCATCTCGGCCTTTTGCACGCGGCTCATGTGCGCGCCGGCGAGGTGGGCGTGTGAGCCCACTCCGTAGGAGCCGTAGGACACCTTGCCCTGGTTCGCGGCGATGTAGGCCAGCAGCTCGGGGCCGGTCTTCACAGGCAGGCTGGGGTGCACGGCCAGCGTGATCGGCGCGGCGGCCAGCTGCGAGACCAGGGCCAGCTCCTTGCGCGGGTCGTAGGGCAGCTTGGCGTAGAGAAACTGGTTGGTCAGCATGGAGGTGCTCAGCGAGACCAGCAGCGTGTAGCCGTCGGGCGCGGCCTTGGCCACCGTGTCCGTGCCCAGGATGCCGCCGGCGCCGGCCTTGTTGTCGATCAGCACGGGCTGGCCCAGCCGCTGCGCGAGCTTCTCGCCGAACACGCGGCCGATCACGTCGGTGGCGCCGCCGGCCTGGTAGGGCACGACCACGCGGATCGGCTTGGCCGGATAGGCCTGGGCGCGGGCGGCAGGCAGGGCGACGGCACCGGCGGTGCCGGCACACAGGGCCAGCAGTTGGCGACGGTTGAACGCGGGATGGGGCATGCGGGCGGGTCTCCTGGAGGGCTGGGGGAAAACGGTCGGCGGCATTCTTGATGGCGCATGGCGCCGTGCACATCCGGGTTTGCCGGGGCTCCCGTCCCGCTGGTGACACCCTTGGAAACGAGCGGCTTCCCGCGGGCTTTGTATGATCCGGCGCCCGCGGGCAGCCCCGCCTGCGCTGCCCCTGCGCCTGTCTGCATTCCCCCATGGTTTCCGGTCTCAACGTCGCCCAGCAAGAAGCTGTCAACTACATGCATGGCCCCTGCCTCGTGCTGGCGGGCGCCGGCTCGGGCAAGACGCGCGTGATCACGGCCAAGATCGCGCGGCTGATCCAGGCCGGTGTGCCGGCGAAAAGCGTGGCCGCCATCACCTTCACGAACAAGGCCGCCGCCGAGATGCGCGAGCGCGCCAAGGGGCTGATCGGCAAGCCGGCCAAGGACGTTGTGATCTGCACCTTCCATGCGCTGGGCGTGCGCCTGGTGCGCGAGGACGGCCACCGCGTGGGCCTGAAGTCGCAGTTCAGCATCCTGGACAGCGACGACGTGACCTCCATCCTCAAGGACGCTGGCGGCACCACCGACGCCAACACCGCGCGCCAGTGGCAGTGGACCATCAGCAAGTGGAAGAACATGGGTCTGTCGTCCGCCCAGGCCGAGGAGGTGGCCGTGGACGACAACGAGCGCATCATCGCGCGCATCATGGCGCGCTACGAAGAGCGGCTCACGGCCTACCAGAGCGTGGACTTCGACGACCTGATCGGCCTGCCGCTGCGACTGCTGCGCGACTTCGAGGAGGTGCGCGAGAAATGGCAGCGCGTGCTGGGCCATGTGCTGGTCGACGAGTACCAGGACACCAACGCCACGCAGTACGAGGTCTTGAAGCTGCTGGTCGGCGAACGCGCGCGCTTCACCGCCGTGGGCGACGACGACCAGTCCATCTACGGCTGGCGCGGCGCTACGCTGGACAACCTGAAGCGCCTGCCGGTCGACTACCCGAACCTCAAGGTCATCAAGCTGGAGCAGAACTACCGCTCCACCAGCGCCATCCTGCGCGCGGCCAACAACGTGATCGGCCCCAACCCCAAGCTGTTTCCCAAGACGCTGTTCTCCGAGCTCGGCGAGGGCGAGCCCGTGCGCATCGTCGATGCCGACAGCGAGGAGCACGAGGCCGAGCGTGTGGTGGCGCGCATCCAGTCGCTGCGCGCCAATTCGGTGCACAAGGACTTCCGGCATTTCGCCGTGCTGTACCGCGCCAACCACCAGGCCAAGCCGTTCGAGAAGGCGTTGCGCAAGGCACAGATCCCCTACAAGGTGTCGGGTGGCCAGAGCTTCTTCGACCGTGCCGAGATCAAGGACCTGTGCTCCTGGTTCCGGCTGTGGATCAACAACAACGACGACCCGGCCTTCCTGCGCGCCGTCACCGTGCCCAAACGCGGCATCGGCCACCAGACGCTGGGCCAGCTGGGCGTGTACGCCACGCAGTACAAGCTCTCGCTGTTCGAGTCGCTGTTCTCGTCCTCGCTGGCCAGCCTGCTGCCGCGCCGCGGCCACGAGAGCCTGACCGAGTTCGGCCGCTACGTGAACGACCTGGAGTACCGCGCGCGCCAGACCATGGGGGCCGAGGCCGCGCGCGCCTTCATGATGGAGTGGCTGAAAGAGATCGGCTACGAGCAGCACCTCTACGACAACGAGGAGAGCGAGTCGGCCGCCGCGACGCGCTGGTCCAACGTGATGGACTTCGTGGACTGGATGTCGGGCCGCTGCGGTGGCCAGATCGACGACACGGCCGGCGTCTCCACCCAGTCCGAGGTCAAGTCGCTGATGGAGGTGGCGCAGACCATCTCGCTGCTGTCCACCATGAGCGAGCGCCAGCAGGACCAGGACCTGGTCACGCTGTCCACGCTGCACGCCTCCAAGGGCCTGGAGTGGCCGCATGTGGTGCTGGTGGGCGTCAACGAGGGCATGCTGCCCTTCAAGCTCGACGACGACGACGGCCGCCAGCAGGTCGTCAGCGACGAGACCGCGCAGCGCCTGCAGGAAGAACGCCGGCTCATGTACGTGGGCATCACGCGCGCGCAGCGCACGCTGGCCGTGAGCTGGACGCGCAAGCGCAAGAAGGGCCGCGACCTGGTGCCGGCCAAGCCCAGCCGCTTCATCGCCGAGATGGGGCTGGACAAGACCACGGTGAAGGAAGACCCGCGCGAGAAGCTGCGCCAGTTGCGCGCGGAGTTCGCGGCCAAGAAGGCGGCCGGCGCTGCGCCGGAGAAGAGCGCATGAGGGCCGCGCTGAAAAGCTGCCTGGCTTGCTTCACGTGGCTGCTGGCCGGCCTGGCCCAGGGCCAGGGCGCGGACGCCGCGCCAGCCTGCCCTGCTCCGTACGAGATGCGCGCCCTGAACCTCTACGGCGCCTGGCGCGCGCAGTGGCAAAACAGCGACGCACCCGCCGCGACGCTGCAGCTGGAGCGCCATCCCGAGCTGGGCGACAGCGTGCGTGGCCGCGTCGAGCGCGACGGCATCACGGCCTTGCTGGCCGGCGACGTGAACGATGGCGACCTCACGCTCGAAGAATCGCGCGACGGCAAGCGCATCTCGGCCAACTGGATCGGCCGCGTCGTGGACGGCTCCTGCGGCAAGGAGATCCGCGGCATCTGGACCGATGCCGACACCGACGCCAAACGCGATTTCGTGCTGCGCCGCCAGTCCGGCTGGCAATGAACACCTTTTCTTCTTTCCGCTCCAAAGGATTCCCGATGCCCGGTCTTCCCCCTCTGTTGCGGCCTACGCCGTTCGCTGCCCTGTTGCTGAGCCTGGGAGGGATGCCGGGGGCGCAGGCCCAGACCGGACCGGTGCCGAGCTGGCAGACCTGTGCGGCCCAGGCCGGCGACGATGCCGCGCGGCTGCGCTGCTTCGACGACTGGGCGCGCCAGCAGCAGGCCGAGGCCGCGGCCGTCAACGCCAGGGCAGCGGCCAACGTGCCCAAGGACGGCCCCACCATCAACAAGCCGGAAAGCACAGGCGCCACGGCCACCACGGCCGTGGCCAGCACCGCCGTGCCGACGGCCGCGCCGGAGGCGCCCGTGGTGCCGCGCTGCCACGACACGCGCTACTCCACGCTCTCCCGCATCTGGGAGCTGGAGTCCGGCACCGACTGCGGCGAGTTCAGCCTGCGCGGCTACCGGCCCATCGCGCTGTCGCTGGCGCAGTCCAGCAGCGTGAACCGCACACCCGGTACGCCGAACCCCGAGAACCAGTCCACCGACGTGGACGAGTACCGCCGCACCGAGGCGCGCATCCAGCTGTCGGTGCGGACCAAGGTGGCGCAGGGCCTGCTCACGCCGCGTGAAGGCAGTGCGGTGGATTCGCTGTGGTTCGCCTACTCGCAGCAGTCGTTCTGGCAGGTGTTCACGCCGCAGCTGTCGCGCCCCTTCCGCGCCACCGACCACGAGCCCGAGATGGTCTACGTGTACCCCAGCTACGCCGAGCTCGGCAGCTGGCGGCTGCGCTACACGGGCCTGGGCGTGGTGCACCAGTCCAATGGCCAGAGCCTGCCGCTGTCGCGCAGCTGGAACCGCGTCTACCTGATGGCCGGCATGGAGAGCAAGGACGAGCGCTTCCGCCTCACGGGCCGCGTCTGGCACCGCTTCCACGAGAAGGCCGAGAGCGACGACAACCCGGACATCACCGACTACATCGGCCGCGCCGAGATCACGGGCGGCTGGACGCTGTCCAGCCGCGACAGCCTCGCGCTGACCGTGCGCCATCCGCTCAAGTCCAACGGCAAGGGCTCGGCGCGCTTCGAGTGGTCCCACGCGCTGGGCCCGCAGGGCGAGGGTGGCTGGCTGCGCAGCGGCCTGCGCCTGCACACCCAGGTCTTCCACGGCTACGGCGACAGCCTGATCGACTACAACGTGCGCAAGACCGTGTTCAGCGTGGGTCTGAGCCTGATGGACTTCTGAGGTCGTCGGCCTCGGCGCAGCGGCGTTGCAGCTGCTGCAGCAGCGAGCGCGTCTGCACCCAGTCGACCCAGCGGCCGCCCTGCTGGACGATGGCGGGCGCATCGTCGCCGCGCGTCTGGCCGCGGGCATAGACCAGCACTTCGTGGTCGGGCGCGTCCTCGTCGGTCAGCCGGGTGGTGATCTCGGCGCCGTCCAGCAGCACGCGCAGCGCGTCGTCGTTGTCGGCCCGCACCTCCAGCACGCAGCCCGGCTGCAATGCATGGCGGTAGCGTGCGCGCAGGTGCGCGCGTGCGCCGACCTGGTCCAGCGTCTGCAGCAGCTGCGGCACGCTCATCGCCGATTCGTCGAGCAGCGCGGCATCCTCGGTCGGGTAGGCGTCGCAGCCGGCCAGCAAGCCTGCCGTGGCCAGCACCGCCACGGCTGGCCTCAAGCGTGGGTCTCCTCGTTGCCGTCCGGCTCCACCGGATCGGGCAGGCGCTGGGCCAGCACCTTGTCGATGGTGCGCCCGTCCATGTCGACGATCTCCAGCTTCCAGCCTTCCCACTCGGCGGTGTCGGCCACGTTCGGCAGCCGGCCCGACAGCAGCATCAGCATGCCGGCCAGCGTGTGGTAGCGGCCGCGCTCTTCCTCGGGCACGCTGGACAGGCCCAGGCGGTCCTTGAGCTCGGGCACCGGGATGTGGCCGTCCAGCAGCCAGCTGCCGTCCTCGCGCTGCACGGCCCAGGAGGTCTGCGGGTCGCGCGGCTGGAATTCGCCGGTGATGGCCTCGATCAGGTCCTGCAGCGTGACGATGCCCTGCACCTCGCCGTACTCGTCGATGACGAAGGCCATCTGCATGTCGCTGGAGCGGAAGTTGTCCAGAAGTTCCATGCCGGTCAGCGTCTCGGGCACGTACAGCGGCTGCGTCAGGGTCTGGGTCGACAGGTCGCGCTGGTCTTCGCGCAGCGCGCGCGACAGCCACTGCCGCGCGTTCAGGATGCCCAGCACGTTGTCCAGCCCGCCGCGCACCACCGGGAAGCGCGCGTGGTCGCTCTCCTCGATGCGCTGCAGGTTCTCCTCGAAGGGCAGGTCGGCGTCCAGCGTGACCACGTCGCTGCGCGGCACCATCAGCGAGACGATCTGGCGGTCGTCCAGGCGGAACACGTTGCGCACCATGTCGTGCTCGTGCGACTCGATCACGCCGGCGGTCGTGCCCTCGGCCAGCATGGCGTGGATTTCCTCGGCCGTGATCGGGTTGGGGTTGCCGTCCTTCACGCCCAGCACGCGCAGCAGGAAATGCGTGGAGATGGTCAGCAGCTTGACGAAGGGCTTGGTGGCCGTGGCCAGCCAGTTGATGGGCCGCGCCACCAGGCGGGCCAGGGTTTCCGGATGCGTCTGCCCCAGCCGCTTGGGCACCAGTTCGCCGGCGACGATGGAGACATAGGTGATCAGCACCACCACCAGGGCGGTGGCGGCGTAGCCGCTGGAGGAGGCCGGCACGCCCATCTCGGTCAGCCAGTCCGCGAGCGGCGCGGCCAGCGCGGCCTCGCCGACGATGCCGTTCAGCACGCCGATGGAGGTGATGCCGATCTGGATGGTGGACAGGAAGCGCGTCGGGTCTTCGCCGAGCTTGATCGCGGCGCTGGCGGCCGGATCGCCTTCATCGACGAGCTTTTGCAGGCGCGCGCGGCGCGCCGTGACGAGCGCGATTTCCGACATCGCGAACAGGCCGTTGAGCAGGACCAAGGCCAGTAAAACAAGTATTTCCACAGGGCACCCAAAGGGTAAGACAAGAGGTTGGCACCGCCGCGACGGCGACGGGCTTGGCCAGGTTGGCCGGTAGACGGGAAAGAGGACGCGCGGCGGCGCTAGCCGCGCGCGATGAAGGCGATGGGCGGCCGCTGCAGGCGGGCTAGGTGCGGCGCGAGCCAGCCGCTGGGCACCGGCGCGTCGGGCCGCACGGCCAGGCCGGCCACGGCGACGGCCTCACCCGGCCCCAGCAGGCCGAGCAGGTCGGCCAGCAGCTGGAACGGCAGGTTGTCGAGGTGGTGGTCGTCGAGCGAGCCGCCCGCGGCTTCGGCGGGTGCGGAGGCGGGGGCGGCGAGGAACTGCTCGGAGAGGGCGTCGGAGCAGACCTCGGCGGCTTGCTCCTGGGCGGAGAAACCCATCCATGCCATGACCAGGGCAAGGAAGAAGGCGAGGGCCCGGGAACGCATGATGGGCCGGATTTTACGGGGGCGCTGCAGCGCCCCGCGGCGAGGGCAGTGTCAGGCGCGCGCGCGTGCCGTACTGAACTTGCCGTGCGGCAGGCTGGCCAGGCGCGAGAACATGCGCCGGCAGTAGCCCGCGACGGACAGGCACTTGTTGATCTCTTCCACGGGCAGCGGGCCGGAGACGACCACGATGTCGTTGGCGCTGTCCTGCGCGCCCGCCGCGCGCAGCCGGCGCCGCGCGCCATTGGCCCAGGAATGGATGCGCGCCGGGTTGCCGTGCTGGTGCAGGTGGCCAGTGCTGGCGTCGAAGGCAATGGCGACCGTGTCGGTCTTGAGTTTGAGCTTGTGTTCCCCCGTGGCCAGGCTCGGCGGGGTGGCCAGGTCGTACAGGTAGTAGCTGCCGGCTTTCAACTGGTACTGCAGATCCATACGGTGTCCTTTTTGGGGGCATTCTGGTGGGCGGTCAGGCCAGCCAAACGCCGGTGCAACAAGGGGAATCGGTGCCAGTTCGCGATTTTGCGCTGCAATCTGCGCAATTCCTGGCTTGACGAGCGCGGACAATCGCGACATGTCTGAAACGAATTTGGCGGACCTCGCGTTCGCACGCCTCCCGCTGGCCCCGGCCACGCTGGAGAACCTGGCCAGCCTGGGCTTCACGCAGATGACGCCGATCCAGGCGGCCAGCCTGCCGCTGGCGTTGGCCGGGCGCGACCTGATCGCCCAGGCCGAGACCGGCAGCGGCAAGACCGCCGCTTTCGGGCTGGCGCTGCTGGCCGGGCTGAACCCGCGCTTTTTCGGCGTGCAGGCGCTGGTGCTGTGTCCCACGCGCGAACTGGCCGACCAGGTGGCGCAGGAACTGCGCCGCCTGGCGCGCGCGCAGGACAACATCAAGACCGTGGTGCTGTGCGGCGGCGTGCCGCTGCGCAACCAGACCGCCAGCCTGGAGCACGGTGCGCACATCGTGGTGGGCACGCCGGGCCGCGTGCTGGACCACCTGGAGCGCGGCCACCTCGTGCTGGACGGCCTGCGCACGCTGGTGCTGGACGAGGCCGACCGCATGCTGGACATGGGCTTCATGGACGACATCGCCGCCGTGGCGCGGCGTTGTCCGGCCGAGCGCCAGACGCTGCTGTTCTCGGCCACCTATCCCGACGGCATCGCCCAGCTGGCGCGCCAGTTCCTGCGCGATCCGAAGCAGATCACGGTCGAGAAGAAGCAGGACGTGAGCCACATCGTCCAGCACTGGTACGAGGTGGAGGAGAGCGCGCGGCTGGACGCCGTGGTGCGCCTGCTGCGCCACCACCGGCCCGACAACGCGCTGGCCTTTTGCAACACCAAGCAGCAGTGCCGCGACCTGCTGGCCGTGCTGCGCGGCCATGGTTTCGCGGCGCTGGCGCTGTACGGCGAGCTCGAGCAGGTCGAGCGCGACCAGGTGCTGGTGCGCTTCGCCAACCGCAGCGCCAATGTGCTAGTGGCCACCGACGTGGCCGCGCGCGGGCTGGACATCGCGCGGCTGGGCGCCGTCGTCAACGTCGAGGTGACGCCCGACCCCGAGGTGCACGTGCACCGCATCGGCCGCACCGGCCGTGCCGGCGAGAAGGGCCTGGCCCTGAACCTGGCCAGCATGGACGAGATGGGCCGCGTGGGCCGCATCGAGCAACTGCAGGGCCAGCCCACGCGCTTCGAGTCGCTGGCCGCGCTGCGCGACGAAGGCATGCCCCCGCCCCCGCCCATGGCCACGCTGCAGATCCAGGGCGGACGCAAGGAGAAGATCCGCGCCGGCGACGTGCTGGGCGCGCTGACCGGCGAGGCCGGCTACACGCGCGAGCAGATCGGCAAGATCGACGTCAACGAGTTCTCGACCTATGTGGCGGTGGCGCGCGGCATCGCGCAGCAGGCCGCGAACAAGCTCGACCGCGGCCGCATCAAGGGCAAGAGCGTGCGCGTGCGCCTGCTCGACGATTGAGCGCTTCCGTTCCTATACTGCCGGAATGAACCAGACGGTACATTCCCGGCGCCGCGTGGCCGCTGCCAAGCCCGCGGCCAAGGAAAAGGAGACAAGCCGGACCAACGATCCCGCGCGCACCATGGCCAACATCCTGGACGTGGCGCTCACGGAGTTCGCGGAGAAGGGCCTGGACGGCGCGCGCATCGACGAGATCGCGGCCGCCACGCAGACCTCCAAGCGCATGATCTACTACTACTTCGGCAGCAAGGAGGGCCTGTACCTGGCCGTGCTGGAGGCCAGCTACCGCGCCATGCGCGAGACCGAGGCCGATTTGCACCTGGACGATCTGCCGCCCGAGGCCGCGCTGCGCCGGCTGGTGGAATTCACCTTCGACCACCACCTTGCGACGGAGCCTTACATCCGCGTGGTGATGGCCGAGAACATGCAGCGCGGCCACTACATGGCGCAGAGCCAGAGCATCGAGCGGCTCAACGTGCCGGCGATCTCGGCCATCGAGGGGCTCTACGCACGCGGCCTGGCCGCCGGGGTGTTCCGCGCCGGCGTGGACGCCATCGACCTGCACGCCACGATCTCGGCGCTGTGCTTCTTCAACGTCGCCAACCGCCACACCTTCGGCCTGATCTTCAAGCGCGACTACACCGACCCCGCCGTCGTCGCTGCGCGCCGCGAGTCCATCGTGCAGACCGTGCTGCGCTTCGTGCAAACCAGGGTAAGCCCCTAGAAAAGAAAACTAACCAGTTCGTACATTACTGGGTTCACACAGGAGACGAGGCGTGATCCAGAAATTCATCCACGGCTATTGCCGCCTGCTGGGCTGGCTCATGGTCGCGAGCCTGGCACTCATGGTGGTCATGGTGTTCGGCAACGTGGTCATGCGCTACGCGTTCAACTCGGGGCTCACGCTGTCCGAGGAGCTGTCGCGCTGGCTGTTCGTCTGGATGACCTTCCTCGGGGCCGTGGTGGCGCTGAACGAGCGGGGGCACCTGGGCACCGATACGCTGATCGCGCGCTTGCCGCCTGCCGGCCAGAAGGTCTGTCTGTTCCTGAGCCTGGTGCTGATGTGCTGGATCTGCTGGCTGATCTTCGACGGCGCCTGGCAGCAGGTGAAGATCAACTGGGATTCGACCAGTGCGGTGATGGAGGCCTCCATGGGCTACTTCTACGCCAGCGGCATGGTGTTCGCGGTCCTCGCGGCGCCGGTGCTGCTGCTCAACCTGGTGCGCCTGCTGGCAGGCCGCATGTCCGACGGTGAACTGATCGGCGTGCGCGAGAACGAGGACCAAGCATGACCATCGCGATCTTCCTGGGCTCCCTGCTGCTGGCCATGGCCATCGGCGTGCCGATCTCGTTCGCACTGCTGGCCAGCGGCGCCGCGCTGATGGTGCAGATGGACATGTTCGACGCGCAGATCCTGGCGCAGAACCTGATCGAAGGCTCCAACAGTTTCCCGCTGCTGGCCGTGCCCTTCTTCATGCTGGCCGGCGAGATCATGAACGCGGGCGGTCTGTCACGCCGCATCGTGCAGTTCGCCATGGCGCTGGTCGGCCACGTGCGGGGCGGCCTGGGCTACGTGGCCATCGGCGCGGCCGTGATGATGGCGGCGCTGTCGGGCTCGGCCGTGGCCGATGCGGCCGCGCTGTCGGCCCTGCTGCTGCCGATGATGGTGGCGGCCGGCCACGACAAGGCGCGCTCGGCCGGCCTGCTGTCGGCCGCCAGCATCATCGCGCCGGTGATCCCGCCGTCCATCGGCTTCGTGATCTTCGGCGTGGCCGCCAACGTGTCGATCTCCAAGCTGTTCCTGGCCGGCATCGTGCCGGGCGTGCTGCTGGGCGTGGCCCTGTGTTTCACCTGGTGGTGGCTGGGCCGGCGCGAGAACGTGCCGTCGCAACCGCGCCGCAGCCGCGCCGAGATTCTCCATGCGCTCAAGGATGCGACCTTCGCGCTGGGTCTGCCCGTCATCGTCATCGTGGGCCTGAAGTTCGGCGTGTTCACGCCAACCGAGGCAGCTGTCGTCGCGGCCGTCTACGCGCTGCTGATCTCGGTCTTCGTCTACCGGGAACTGAAGTTCAACCAGTTGTTCGGCCTGTTCCTGGCGGCGGCCAAGACCACGGCCGTGATCATGTTCCTGGTGGCCGCCGCCATGGTGAGCGCCTGGCTGATCACGGTGGCGCAGTTGCCTGACCAGATCGTGAGTTTGCTGCAGCCGCTGCTGGACAGCCCGCGCCTGTTGATGGCGGCCATCATGGTCCTGGTGATCGTCGTCGGCACGGCCATGGACATGACCCCCACTGTGCTGATCCTGACGCCGGTGCTGATGCCCATCGTCAAGGCGGCCGGCATCGACCCGGTCTACTTCGGCGTGCTGTTCATCATGAACAACGCCATCGGCCTGATCACGCCGCCGGTGGGCACTGTGCTCAACACCGTGGCGGGTGTTGGCAAGATCAGCATGGACCAGGTGACCAAGGGCGTCTGGCCGTTCATGATCGCGCAGTTCCTGCTGATGTTCCTGATGGTGCTGTTCCCCGCCATCGTCACGGTGCCGGCGCGCTGGCTGGCTGGCTGAGCCCTTCCGACCTCTTTCCCCACTGGAGACATCCATGAAACGACTCCTGCTCAAGACCCTGGTGGCCGCTGCCGCCGTCGCCGCGTTCGGTGCCGCCCAGGCCCAGGACACCCGCACCATCAAGTTCGCCACCCAGAACCCCAAGGGCCATCCCATCGTGATGGGCATGGAGAAGTTCGCCGAACTGGTCACCGCCAAGTCCGGCGGCAAGCTCAAGGTCAACCTGTTCCCGGGCGGCACGCTGGGCAGCGACCAGGCCAACGTCTCGGCCATCCAGGGCGGCACGCTGGAGATGGCGTCCATGAACTCCGGCATCCTGGCCAGCCAGGTCAAGGAATTCGCGGTCTACGACTTCCCGTTCATGTTCGGCAGCAACGCCGAGGTCGAGGCCGTGGTCGACGGCCCCTTCGGCAAGAAGCTGCACGACAAGCTCAAGGACAAGGGACTGATCGGCCTGTCGTACTTCGAGCTGGGGTTCCGCGACATCACCAACAGCAAGCGCCCCATCACCAAGGTGGAAGACCTGGCGGGCCTGAAGCTGCGCGTGATCCCGAACCCGATCAACGTGGACTGGGTCAAGGCGCTGGACGCCAACCCCACGCCGCTGCCCTTCCCCGAGGTCTATGCCGCGCTGGAGCAAAAGGCCATCGACGGCCAGGAGAATCCGGTCACGGTCATCAACGCCAACAAGTTCTTCGAGGTGCAGAAGCACGTGGTGCTGAGCCACCACCAGTACAACCCGCAGTCGGTGCTGATCAGCAAGAAGTTCTGGGATAGCCTGCCGCCGGCGCAGCAGAAGATCGTCGCCGACGCGGCCGCCGAGGCCACCAAGTTCCAGCGTCAGGCTGCGCGCGACCAGGTGGCGACCGCGCTGGACAACATGAAGAAGAACGGCATGCAGGTGACCGAGCTGCCGCCGGCCGAACTGAACAAGCTGCGCGACAAGATGCGCCCGGTCACCGCCAAGCACGCCGTGACGGTGGGCCAGGACGTGGTGGCCGAGTTGCAGGCCGAGCTGGCCAAGGTCCGCAAGTAAAGTCCCATGACGCGCATCGCCGTGGCCGGGGCCGGCTACATCGGCCAGGCCCACATGGCCGCGGTGCAGGCCGAGCCGGGTTGTACGCTCGCGGCGGTCGTCGACCCCTCGCCGGCCGCGGCCGGCGCGGCGGCACGCGCCGGCGTGCCGCTGTACCCTTCGATCGAGGCGCTGCTGGCGCGTGACCGGCCCGACGGCCTGGTGCTGGCCACACCGAACGCGCTGCATGTGCCGCAGGCGCTGCAGTGCGTGGACGCCGGCCTGCCGGTGCTGCTGGAAAAGCCCGTCGCCACCACCGTGGCCGAGGCCCGCACGCTGCTGGCGCGTGTGCAAGGGAAGGGCGCGCGCGTGCTGGTGGGCCACCACCGTGCGCACAGCCCCATCATGGCCAAGGCCCGGCAGGTCGTGGCCTCGGGCCAGCTCGGTCGGCTGGTCGCGGTGATGGGCAGCGCCACCTTCTACAAGCCCGACAGCTACTTCGCCGACGGCCCCTGGCGGCGCGAGCCCGGCGGCGGCCCCATCCTGCTGAACATGGTCCACGAGGTGCACAACCTGCGCATGCTGTGCGGCGAGATCACCCAGGTGCAGGCCATGGCCTCGCAGGCCGTGCGCGGCTTCGCGGTGGAGGACACGGTGAGCATGGGCCTGCGCTTCGCCAATGGCGTGCTGGGCAGCTTCCTGCTGTCGGACACCGCGGCCTGCGCGCGCAGCTGGGAGCAGACCAGCCAGGAGAACCCGGCCTACCCCAGCTACGCCGACGAGGACTGCTACGTGCTGACCGGCAGCAATGGCAGCCTCTCGGTGCCGACCATGCGGCTCAAGACCTACCCGCGGCCCGAGGAGCGGTCCTGGTGGAAACCGTTCGAGGTGGGCCAGGTCGGCCTGGTGCGCGAAGACCCGATCCAGCGCCAGATGGCGCACTTCGCCGCCGTGGTGCGTGGCGAGGCCGAGCCGCTCGTGGACGTGCACGACGGCTTGCAGAATCTTGCCGTCACCGAAGCCATCGTGCAGGCTGCCGCGAGCGGCCGCACGGTGGACATCCCTGAACCCGCTCCCAAGGAAACCGCATGAAGATCCTCACGCTGCACGGCATCAACCTGAACATGTTCGGCAAGCGCGACCCCAAGACCTACGGCACGGCCACGCTGGCGGACATCGACGCGCAGCTGGTCGCGCTGGGCCAGGAGCTGGGCGTGCAGGTCGAATGCTTCCAGAGCAACTTCGAAGGCGCGATGGTCGAGCGCATCCACGCCGCCCACACCGAGGGCGTGGACGCCATCGTCATCAACGCCGGCGCCTGGACCCACTACAGCTACGGCATCCGCGACGCGCTGGCCATCCTGAAGTGCCCCATCGTCGAGGTGCACATGTCCAACGTGCATGCGCGCGAGGCCTTCCGCCACCACTCGGTGCTGGCCGAGATCGCCCAGGGCCAGATCGCCGGCTTCGGCGTGGACAGCTACCTGCTCGGCCTGCGCACGGCCGTCACGCACGCCAAGGCCAAGCAGGGCTGAAGCGCAGGCCCAGGCCTGCGGCGTGCGCGCAACAAGCATGTAACACCGGGCGCCATTTCGGCGGGCTGCCAATTTGTTGCATGGGACTGTCTATATTCCGAAAATAAACTGATCGGAATTGAGACAAATCCGTCCTGGAGCGCCCGCCATGTCCTTCGCCTTTCCCCGTCTTCGCCTGACCGTTGCCGCCCTGGCGGCCGCCGCCTTGCTGGGCTGCGCCAGCGTGTCAGAGCCGGTCGGCGCGTTGCGCAAGGAGAACGTGTTCGCGGTCACCGCGGGCAACGAGCTCATCAGCTTCAACGCCGGCCAGCCGCAGCGCGTGCTGAGCCGCAAGCCCGTCACCGGCATGGCCGCGGGCGATGCACTGGTCGGCATCGACTACCGCGTGGCGCGCGGCGTGCTGTTCGCGCTGTCGCGCCAGGGCCGGCTCTACACGCTGAACACCG
Source organism: Pseudorhodoferax sp. Leaf265 (assembly GCF_001422365.1). Classification (GTDB taxonomy): domain Bacteria; phylum Pseudomonadota; class Gammaproteobacteria; order Burkholderiales; family Burkholderiaceae_C; genus Pseudorhodoferax. Next base: position 52,966 of record NZ_LMMT01000002.1, read on the forward strand.
GCACCGGCGCGCTGACGCAAGTGGGTTCATCGCCGGCCGTTCTGCCGCTGGCCGGGCCGCTGTTCGGCTTCGACTTCAACCCGGCGGCCGACCGCATCCGCGTGGTCGGCGAAGGCGGCCAGAACCTGCGCCTGCACCCCGACACCGGCGCCGTGGTCGACGGCAACCCGAACCTGGACGGTGTGCAGCCCGACGGTGCGCTGGCGTACGTGGCCGGAGATGCGAACGCCGGCAAGCCGCCCGCCATCGTCGCGGCTGGCTACACCTACAACAAGCAGGACGAGAAGATCACCACCAACTACGCGATCGACCGCCGCCTGGGCGTGCTGGTGATGCAGGGCTCCAAGGAAGGCACGACGCCGGTGGTCTCGCCCAACACCGGCCAGCTGCGCACCGTGGGTCCGCTGGGCCTGGGCGAACTGGCCGACGCCACGCTGGACATCGCCGATGTGTCGAACGCCGCTTTCGCGGCCGTGCGCACGCCCACCGACGCCAAGACCAAGCTTTACCAGATCGACCTGGACACGGGCCGCGCCCGCTTCGTCGGCACCGTGGCCAACGGCGGCCCGCTGCTGGGCATGGCCATCGAGCCGTAAGCCGCTCGGCGTACAGGCTTCCATGCGCATGATGCGTCCGCGGGTCGGCTGGCTGCTGGGCCTGGCCCTGGGAACGCTGGCCGGCGCCGGCTGGGCCGGGAACGTGCAGGTCACGGTGCAGGACAGCGCGGGCAAGCCCCTGGCCGGTGCCGTGGTTTTCCTCGAATCGCGCGAGGCGCGGGCACAGGCCAAGCCGCTGTCCGGCGCCGAGATCGCGCAGCGCAACAAGCGCTTCGAACCCGACGTGACGGTGGTGACCGTGGGCAGCGCCGTGACCTTCCCGAACCAGGACACGGTGCGCCACCACGTCTACTCGTTCTCGCCGGTCAAGACCTTCGAGCTCAAGCTCTACATCGGCACGCCGGCCAGCCCGGTGGTGTTCGACAAGCCCGGCATCGCCGTGCTCGGCTGCAACATCCACGACCAGATGGCGGCCTGGGTGGTGATCGTCGAGACGCCGTACTTCGGCCGCAGCGCCGCCAGTGGCCAGGTGGCGCTGGTGGGCGTGCCGGCCGGCAGCTACCGGCTGCGCGTGTGGCACCCAGGCCTGGCCGTGGGCGCGCCGGCGGCCGACCAGGCGCTGGCGGTGGGCGCAGCCGACCAGGCCACCGTGTTCAAGCTCGCCGGCGTGACCCCATGAACTGGCGCGCCCGGCGCACCTGGTCATTGCCGGGCGGCCTGTCTTCCCGCATCGTGCTGCTGTCGCTGGTGCTGCTGCTGGTGGTGCAGGCGGCGGTGTTCAGCGTGGTGCGCATCGCCATCGAGCAGAGCGCGCGCCGCCAGGTCGCACAGGAGCTGCGCGTGGGCGAGCGCGTGTGGCTGCGCCTTTTGGAGCAGAACGCGCAGAAGCTGAACCAGGGCGCCACGCTGCTGGCGGCCGACTACGGCTTCCGGGCCGCCGTCGGCAGTGCCGACCTGGACACCATCGCCTCGGCGCTGGAGAACCACGGTGCGCGCATCGGCGCCACGGCCACGGCGCTGCTCGACACGCAGTTCCAGCTGCGCGCCGTGGCCGAGGGCCAGGACGCCGCTGCACTGCACCCGGTGCTGGCCAGTCCGCTGCGCGCCCTGGCCGAAGACCCGCACGCCTACCGCATCGCGCTGGTGGGCGGGGATGCCTTCCAGTTCGTGCTGGTGCCCATGCGCGCGCCGGTGGTCGTGGGCTGGGTGTTGATGGGCTTTCCGCTGAACCACAAGCTGCTGGAGGACATGCGCGGGCTGTCGGATGTGCAGCTGGCGCTGTTCGGCCGCCCGCCGGGCCAGCCGCCGCGCGTGCTGGCCACCACGCTGGGCCCGGCCGCGCTGCAGGCCCTGCAACAGGCCGGCGGCCAGCCCACCGAGCTGCCGGTGGCCGGCGACGTGCTGCTGGCACGCCCCGTGGAGCTCGACACCAGCGCCGACACGGCCGTCTACACCGTGCTGCTGCGCTCGGTGAACGAGGTGATGGCGCCGTTCCACCAAGCCCAGGTGGCGCTGGCCTGGATCACGGCGCTGGGCGTGCTGCTGTTCGGCGCCGGCAGCGTGGTGACGGCGCGGCGCGTGACCACGCCGTTGCGCGCGTTGGTCGCCGCCGCTGGCGAACTCGGCCGCGGCCGCTACGACCAACCGCTGCAGCACACCGAGCGGCGCGACGAGATCGGCGGCCTGGCGCGCGCCTTCGACACCATGCGCGTGGACATCGCGGCCCAGCAGGCCGAGGTCCGCCGCCTGGCCTACTGGGACCGCCAGACCGGCCTGCCCAACCGCGCGCGCTTCCGCGAGGCCGTGGAGCAGGAGATCGCGCGGCGCAGCGCCGAGGCCAATCCGCGCAGCCTGTCGGTGCTGATGCTGGACCTGGACCGTTTCAAGCACGTCAACGACGTGATGGGCTACGCCTTCGGCGACCAACTGCTGGTCGCTGTGGCCAGGCGGCTGGGCCAGCATGGCCTGCGCAACGGCGACATGGTGGCGCGTTTGGGCGGCGACGAGTTCGCCATGCTGCTGGTCGACAGCGACGCCGGCATCGCGCAGGCGGTGGCCCGGCGCATCGCCAAGGGCTTCGAGCAGCCGCTGGCACTGGGCGAGCAGACCGTGGACATCTCTGCCGGCCTGGGCATCGCCTGCTGGCCCGACCACGCGGCCGACACCGACACGCTGCTCTCGCGCGCCGAGGTCGCCATGTACGCCGCCAAGGCCAAGACCACGGTGGTGCAGCTCTACGACGCTGCGCTCGACGCCGGCAGCGTGCAGACGCTGTCGCTGCTCAGCGAGCTGCGCCGCGCGGTGGAGCACAACGAGCTGCGGCTGTTCATGCAGCCCAAGCTGCGGCTGGAGGATTCCACCGTGGTGGCGGCCGAGGCGCTGGTGCGCTGGCAGCACCCCGAACGCGGCCTGGTGCCACCGCTGGACTTCATCCCGTTCGCCGAGCAGACCGGCTTCGTGAGCCAGCTCACGCTGTGGGTGTTCGACGCCGCGGCCGACCTGCTGGCGCAGATCGGGCCGGGCACGCTGCGCATCGCCGTGAACCTGTCCACGCGCGACCTGCTCGACGTCGAATTCCCGGCGCGGCTGGACACCATCCTGGAGCGCCACGGCGTGCTGGCCACTGGCTTTTGCCTGGAGATCACCGAGAGCGCGATCATGGACGACCCGCAGCGCGCCCAGGCCGTGCTGCAGCGCCTGTCCGACCGCGGCTTCAAGCTCTCCATCGACGACTTCGGCACCGGCTATTCGTCGCTGGCCTACTTGAAGCGCCTCCCCGTGGACGAGCTCAAGATCGACAAGTCCTTCGTCATGAACATGGAGAAGGACGAGGACGACGCCAAGATCGTGCGCTCCACGGTGGACCTGGCCCACAACCTGGGCCTGACCGTGGTGGCTGAGGGCGTGGAGAACGCGCTGATCTGGCGCCAGCTGCGCGCGCTCAACTGCGACGAAGGGCAGGGCTACTTCATGAGCAAGCCGATGCCGTCCGCGGACTTCCTGCACTGGGCACAGCGCTGGCACCAGGGCCAGGTGCTGACGCACACCGGGCACGGGGCGCTGCTGCGTTAGGCAGCGCCACCACCATCACCCCGCCATCGCCTTCAGGCGCATCTGCCCCGGCAAGGGCACCGAGCGCTTGAGTACATCCTCGGCCAGCCACAGCGCCGACTTGCGTGCCCGCTCGGCCACGGTGGGCAGCGGCAGGTTCAGGAAGTCGTCGTTGAAGACCTCGAAGCTGTAGTCGCCGCGGTAGCCCAGCTTGTCCAGCCGCAGCACCAGTTCGACCACCTGCTCGCTGTGCACGCCTTCGCCCGGGAACACGCGCATGGTGCGCGCGGTGGCCATGCGTTCCTCGAAGGTCGGCGTGTCCTGCCACAGGAAGTCGGCCAGCTGCACGAGGAAGATCTTGCTCGGGTCCAGGTAGTCGATCTCCGAGAGCGGCGTCTTGGCCGCCAGCACGTGGAAGGAGTCGATGCCCACGCCCAGGTTGGGGCAGTCGGCGCGGCAGACCACGTCCCAGGCCGTCGTGAACTCGTTGACGGTGTGGCCCCAGGACAGGCCCTCGTACGCGATCTTGATGCCCAGCGGCACGGCGAGCATGGCCAGCTTGCGCAGGTCGCGTGCGATCAGGTCCAGGTCCTGCGTGGCGTGGCGCGAGGTCGACGAGCAGGCCAGCAGCACCGTGCAGCCCAGCGCGGCGCACATCTCCAGCATGCTCTTGGCGATGTCCACCTTGTAGTGGTGCAGGTGGCCGGACAGGCCTTCGAAATCGCGCAGCACCTGGAAGCCCGTGCCGCGCAGGCCGCTGTCCTTGACGGCCTGGACGGCGGCTTCCAGCCCGCCCGGATGCCCGACCAGGTCGTTGGCCTTGAGCATGACCTGCGTGAAGCCGGCCTCGCGCATGGCCTTGAGCTTGGCCTCCAGCGGCCCGGCCAGCGTGATCGTGTCCATGCCGAAGCCTTCGAAGTTGCCCTCGGTGTGCAGCCGCATGGTGCTCACTCCCCGCCGCTGTGCACGAGTTCGAACACCACCGAGCCCAGGTAGGTCTTGGTGATGGCGCCGCGCCGCTCGGTGTGGGCGGCGGCGGTTTCGACGAACTCCACGCCCAGCGCGCGCAGTGCCTGCACGGCGGCCAGCACGTCGGGCACGCCCAGGCCGATGCGCTGCAGCTTCTCGCCGGTGTCCAGCACATGCGGCTCGGGCTCGACCAGCTGCAGCATGAAGCGCTGCGTGGCGTCCAGCGCCGGCGTGCGCAGCAGGGTGCCCTTGGGCATGATGCCGAAGCGCAGGTCGTCTGGGATCAGCTCGGTGCCGAACAGCTCGCGGTAAAACTCGATCCAGTCGTTGCTGCGGCCCGGGCCGATGTACTGCACCACGCCGAAGAAGTGGATGCCCGCCGTGGCCGCGGGATGCTGCTCGACCGAGGGGATCGGCACGAAGTCCACGCCGTAGATCGAGAACTCCTTGTAGCGGTCGACGAAGTAGATGCGGCTGCCGCCCGCGCCGTGGATGGCCGGGATGTTCAGCTCCATGACCTCGGCATGCGTGGGCACGGCCCAGGCACCGCGTTCCAGCACGTAGTTGTAGGCGGCTCGCGCGTCGCGCGCGCGCAGTGCGATCGCCGAGATCTGCGGTACCTCCTGGTTGGCGCCCGGCGCGTCGGCCGCGTGGGCGTTGACGACGATGTTCAGGCCGCCCTGGCGGTACAGCAGGATCTCGCGCGAGCGGTGCCGCGCGATGGGCCGGAACCCCATCATCTCCAGCACCTGGCCCAGGGCCTGGGGCTTGGAGGTGGCGTATTCGATGAACTCGATGCCGTCCAGGCCCAGCGGGTTGGCGGCGTCGCTGAACGAGGCCTGAAGAGGCTCGCGCGGGTCGGGGGTATTCAGCAGCAGGTCACTCATGCGCACATTCTGCGCCAGCCGGCCCCGAATCCCGCTCAGCGCACGAGCAGAACGCCGCCGTCGACCGTCAGTGTGGTGCCGACCACATAGTCGCCCGCACGCGAGGCCAGGTAGATGGCGGCGGCCGCCATGTCCTCGGGCTGGCCGATGCGCTTGGCCGGGATGCGCCGGGCGACTTCCTCGCCCTGGTCGCGCGCGGCGCGGTTCATGTCCGAGGCGAAGGCGCCGGGCGCGATCGCGCTGACCACGATGTTGTCCTCGATCAGCCGCAGGGCCATGCGTTTGGTCAGGTGGATCAGGCCGGCCTTGCTGGCGGCGTAGGAGTAGGTCTCCAGCGGATTCACGCCCTGGCCGTCGATGGAGGCGATGTTGATCACCTTGGCCGGTCGGCTCTGGGCCGCCAGCCGCAGCGGCGCGGCCAAGGCCTGCGTCAGGAAGAAGGGCGCCTTGAGGTTCAGGTCGACGACCTTGTCCCAGCCCGATTCGGGGAAGTCGTCGAAGGGCTCGCCCCAGGCCGCGCCGGCGTTGTTGACGAGGATGTCCAGCCGGGGTTCCAGCGCGACGAAGGCATCGGCCAGCGCCCGGGCGCCGGCCACGCTGGACACGTCGGCCGGCAGCGCGATGCAGTGGCCCAGCGCGGCCATCTCGTGCGCGGCCTGGGTGCAGGCCTCGCCCTTGCGCGCCGAGATGTACACGCGCGCGCCCTGCGCCAGGAAGCCCTCGGCGATCATGCGGCCGATGCCGCGCGAGCCGCCGGTGACAAGGGCGGTGCGGCCCGCCAGGGAGAACAGGTCTTGGGTCTGCATGGAATGTCTCGCTCGGTATAGGGAAAACGCTGCAGCTTAGCGAGCCTACACTTGCCCGTCGCCACTTTGGCGACACCGCCACACCCCTCCAGCATGAAACAGATCCACCGCCAGCAATTGGCCGAGCGCCTGCTGGCCCTGGCCGAAACCGGTGCACTGCAGCAGGGCGACGCACGCGCGCGCATCGCCGAAGTGATCGACAGCGTGGAGCATGCCGATGCCGCGGCCGACCTGCGCCGCGTGACCATCCTGCTGTCGGATCTGCGCGGCTTCACGGCGCTGGCGGAGCAGCATTCGGCGCTGGCCATGGTCGAGGCGCTGAACCGCTACCTCGCGCGCATGACCGAGATCATCCTGCGCTGGGGCGGTTCCATCGACAAGTTCATGGGCGACGCGATCATGGTGCTGTTCGGCGCGCCCGAGGCGCTGGAGGACGACATCGTCGCGGCCATCGCCTGCGCGATCGAGATGCAGATCGCGATGGACGAGATCAACGCCGACAACCGCCAGCACGGCATGGCGCCCTGGTTCATGGGCATCGGCATCAACACCGGCGAGGTCGTGGCCGGGCAGCTGGGCTCGCGCCTGCACAGCGAGTACACGGTGATCGGCGACCAGGTCAACCTGGCTTCGCGCATCGAGGCGCACAGCCTGCGCGGGCAGATCCTGCTGTCCGAGGCCACCTGGCAGCAGGCGCAGGGCTTCATCGAGACCGGCGATGTCAACGAGGTCAGCGTCAAGGGCAAGCGCGAGACCGTGCGCATGTACGAATTGCAGGCCACGCAGCGCCCGCACCGGCTGGTGGCGCCCAAGCGCGAGATCCGCAACAGCCCGCGTGTGGAGGTCGACATGCCGCTGGTCTTCCGCCGGCTCAAGGGCAAGGCCGTGGGGCCGCGCCAGCTCGATGGCCGCATCACCGACCTCAGCTACGGCGGCATGTTCGTGCGCAGCGCGGTGGCCTTGCAGGCCTTCGACGACATCTGCTTTGCGCTGTCGCTGTCGATGATGGGCCGCGAGCTGACCGAGATCTACGCCAAGGTGCTGCGCGTGGTGCCGCAGGCCGACGGGCAGTACGGCTATCCGGTGGAGTTCACGGCCATCGAGGCCAAGGCCCAGCAGTCGATCAAGGAGTTCGTCGACGGCATCGTCGAACTCGGCCGGCCCTAGGTTTCAGGCCGCCGCCTGGCGCGCGGCGGCCTGCCGCACGAAGATCGGCGAGGCGGTGCTGGCCATGGCGAGTTCGCCGGCCGCCTGGTTCAGCGCCGCGCCCAGTTCCAGCATGCGCGGCGCGGTCAGCCGGATCGCCGGGCCGGCGATCGTGATCACGCCGATGGTGTCCTCGCCGCGCCGCTGCACCGGCGCCGCCATGGCGTTCATGCCGGGCGCGTAGACCTCCTCGATCAGCGAGAAGCCGCGCGCGCGGTCTTCCTGCAGCACCTGCTCCAGCGCCTTCCAGGTGGTGGGCGCGCGCGGGCCGTAGGCGGCCGGCTCGCCGAAGCCCTGCTTGACCACGAGCTCCAGTGCGCGCTCCTCGGACAGCGTCATGAGCCAGGCATGGCCGCCGGCGCTGCACGACAGGCGCAGGTCGATGCCCATGTCGGGGTCGTAGCGCAGGCCGAAGCGCGCGCCCTGCGCCTTGGCCACGAAGGTCAGCCGGTCGCCGTCGACGATGGCCAGGCGCACCAGCTCGCCCGACACGTCGGCCAGCCGGTCGATGATGGGCTGGGCGATGTCCACGATGCCCGAGCCGCCCAGGTAGGACAGGCCCAGCGCGGCCAGCTTGGTGGTAAGCGCGTAGTCGCCGTGGTCGCGCATTTGGCGCACATAGCCACAACGCACCAGCTCGGTCAGCACCCGGTGGCAGGCCGACAGCGGCAATTCCAGGTCCGCTGCGACGGCCGACAAGGCCTTGCCTTCGGGGCGTGCGGCCAGGTATTCGAGGACGGACAGGGAACGTTCCAGGGGGCTGCTCATGGCCGGGATTGTCACCCGAAGCCGGACGGCTCCATGTGGCATGCGCAGCGCCACCAGCGGCCCACTCGCCCGAACTGCGTACAGGTTTACCCCAGGTGCCAAACCCTGGTCGGCCCTTAACATGGAAACATATTCCATATGGAAACAGTTTCTGACAATTTGGGTTGGTGCTGCATTGGCACCCACCCAGGCGCGGCACGCCTGCAGGCATGTCGCGCTGGCTGCCATTTTCACAACCACCGGAGACCTGCATGCGCCTTGCGCTTCTACCTTCCCTGATCATGACGCTGGGCGTCCTGGCGGCGGCGCCGCCGGCGCTGGCCCAGCCCGCGACCCAGTCCCCCGGCTGCTGCACGGCCACCACGCGCGACGTCGAGAAGGTCGGCGGCAACCTGGGCAACCAGAACTACTCGGCACTGCGCCAGATCAACAAGGCCAACGTCAAGCAGCTCGGCGCCATCTGGCTCAACGAGATCGAAGGCGGCATCACCACCGGCACCAACCAGAGCACGACCATCGTCAAGGACGGCGTGATCTACATCGAATCGGCGCTGGGCAAGCTGCACGCGGTCGACGGCGTGACCGGCCAGACCAAGTGGGTCTACCCGGGCAAGGGCACCATCACGCGGCGCGGCCCGGCCATCGGCCAGGGCATGGTCTACACCATCGCCACCGGCAACACCGTGGTGGCGCTGAACAAGGACACCGGCCAGGTCGTCTGGGAAAAGCAGATCAACGGCTACGGCAACGTGGCCAAGGTCGGCGTGGTCTACCACGACGGCATGCTCTACCTGGGCACCAACGACGGCTCGCGCGGCGCCGCGCTGGCCGTGGACGCCGGCACCGGCGAACTCAAGTGGTATTTCTTCGGCATCCCCGGCCCCGGCGAGTTCGGCTACGACACCTGGGGCGGCGGCCCGCAGAGCGGCGCCACGCCCTGGATCCACCCGGCGGTGGACCCGGAGCTCAACCTCGTCTACTGGACCTTCGGCAACGCGCGCGGCGGCTCATCGCAGGACGGCTCGCAGCGCCCGGGCCAGAACCTGTTCGCCAACTCCATCGTCGCCACCGACGCCAAAACCGGCGCCTACAAGTGGCACTTCCAGTCCGTGCACCATGACATCTGGGACATGGACAACGTCAACGCGCCCGTGCTGGCGGATGTGACCGTCAAGGGCAAGCCGCGCAAGGCCGTGATCTATGGCAGCAAGACGGCCATGTGGTACATCCTGGACCGCACCGACGGCACGCCGCTGGTCGGCATCGACGAGAAGCCCGTGCCGCAGGACGCGCGCCAGAACACCTGGCCCACGCAGCCCTATCCGCGCGGCGACGCCTGGATGCCGCTGTGCGTGACCGACAGTGGCCCGGCCCGCGCCGTGCCCAACTTCAAGCGCGGCTGCCTGTACTCCGCGCACTGGGACGAACCCGTGCTGTCCATCCCCGGCCAGGGCGGCGGCGGCGACTGGAGCCATGTGTCCTTCAGCCACAGCACCAAGCTGGTCTACACCGGCTTCGGCTATGTGAGCTCGGCCCACTCGCTGACGGAGGCCAGCAACGGCCTGCGCCCGCTGGGCACGGAGATGACGGGCGGCATCGTGGCCATCGACCCGGCCACCAACAAGATCCGCTGGAAAAAGGACATGCCGTACTCGCTGGCCCACGGCAACGGCATCCTGACCACGGCGTCGGACCTGCTGTTCATCGGCCAGCCCGACGGCAACCTGCTGGGCATGGACGCGCTGAACGGCCGCGAGCTGTGGCGCTTCCAGACCGGCGCGGCCATCAGCGCCAGCCCCATCACCTACGAGGTCAACGGCGAGCAGTACATGGCGATCTATGCCGGCGGCACCGGCATCCCCTATGGTGACTCGGCCCAGCGCGGCGACCACCTGTGGGCCTTCAAGGTCGGCGGCACCGTGCCGCAGGCGGCCGAGCCGACCAAGCCCGTGATCCGCCGGCCGATCAACGCCGCGGCGGTCGAGGGCAGCGTGGTCAACAACACCGTGACCTTGGCCCGGCAGTGGAGTGGTGGCCAGGTGGGCGCCGCCGAAGCCGGCGGCACGAACGCGATGGCACCACAGCACCTGCGCGTGCCGGTGGGCACCACGGTGACCTTCCACAACCCGGCCACCAACGCCAAGCAGCATTGCGCCACGCAGTTCTTCGAAGGCCTGTTCAATGCCGGGCCGCTGGCACCGGGCCAGTCGTTCCAGTACACGTTCAGCGAACGCGGCGAGTACTTCTACAACGACTGCACCGATCCGCGCTCGACCGGCAAGGTCGTCGTGTACTGACAGCCCCCGAGGCCCCGCTGCCGGATGGCGGTGGGGCGCACCTTCCTGATCCCACCGGAGACATGACTTGAACCACCGCATCACCTCGCTCGGCCTGGCCCTGGCCCTCACGCTCGGCGCTGCCGCCAGCCAGGCCGCCGTCGCCCGCTTCGACACCACCAGCTTCGGCTACAGCGTTTCCAGCGGCGCGCTGAACTGGTCCACCACCGACCAGTACCAGCGCTTGGACACCGAGGCCGCCTCCGGCGGTGGCACGTTGGGCTACGACAGTGCTTCCAACGACTGGAGCAGCTGGGCCAGCCAGGCCCTGTCGGCGTCCAGCCCCTACGCCGGCGCATCGGCCGCCGCGGGAGCGCAGACGCTGCAGGGCAACGCCCAGGCCACCCGCACCAACCTGCTGCCCATCGACCTGTCCTCGCACACCAGCCGGGCCTATGCCAACCAGTCCGGCGTGTTCAGCCTGACCGAGGACGGCACCGTCACGTTCACCATCGGCTGGCGCATCGAGGTGCAGGGCGATGCGTCCGATCCGCTGGCCGACTACGGCCAGGCCATGATGGCGCTGATGGCCGGCGCCTACGACGGCAGCGCGGCCACGTCGCTGAACGCAGAACTGTTCTCGTTCGACGCCGTGAGCGGCCTGGCCGTGGCCACCGGCACCTGGGTCTTCGACGTCGCACTGCTCGCCGGCCAGCTGGGCTACTACGACCTGACCGGCACGGCCAGCGCCGAAGCCAGCGCCCAGGGCGCCAGCGAAGTGCCCGAGCCAGGCAGCCTGGCGCTGCTCGGCGCGGGCCTGGTGGCGCTGCTGGGCCTGCGCCGCCGCCGCGTCTGAACATCGACGGCCCCCGTGCCTGCGGGCGCGGGGGCCGTTCCGAAGAGAGGGCCCGGCACCGCCGGGCCTTGTGCTTCAGGCCTGCGGGCGGCGTGCGCGGCGCGACCAGCCCAGGCCGGCCAGGCCGGCCAGCAGCAGGGCGGCGCTGGCCGGTTCGGGCACGTCGTTGACCAGGGTCAGCGTCAGGCTGCCCAGGTTCACGTAGCCCAGGTACTCCTTGCTGACGGACAGGTTCAGTGCGCCGTCCTGCAACAGCGCCAGCTCGGCCCCCGTGAAGGTGTAGCTCCAGGCCGTGGGCGGACTCACCTCGCTGTTGGTCGAGCAGTCGTCCCACAGCGAGCAATAACCGACTTCGACGCCGTCGCCATACACGTACACCTCGGTCGTCGTGCTGGAAAAGCCATTGCCGAAGGTGCCGCTCAGCGTGGCCGACAGGATATTGCCTGCGGTGGAGAAATTGAATTGGCCGACATTCAGGCTCAGGGGCCAGGAGCCCCAGACGCTGTCGCCGGTGCTGAAATCGGCCAGCGTGCTGGTCACCACGCCGGCCTGTGCCACAGCGGCACCCGCCGCCAGCAATCCAGCGGCGACCAGCTTTTTCATTCTGGAAAAACGCATAAACACTCCAAGTCGTTGAATCTACAAGCCCCCTTCGTCCCAACCCATTGTCAAGACACAAAAAATTGGTGGCACGCGAGTCTAGTGATTTGGCATGGAAGATCTTTCCATGCTTCCCCTCTTGACGGTTGCAGCTTTTTGCAACAGGATTGGAAAAGTATTCCACATGCTTTGATTCCTTGAAATCAGGCGAATAACGAAAGGGGGAGACATATTCATCCAGCCAAGTTGCACAGCGCCTGATCCACATGCCAGAGGCTGTTGATTCGCCTATTGCACCGGCGCAGCTTCGTTTTCTCATTTCTCTGAAGGATTAACTCCATGCATCGAAGAATCGATGGACAGGGCGGCCGCCGCATGCTCGCCTGCGCCGTGGCGCTGGCGGGCGCGGGCCTCGCGCCCGCAGCCTTTGCCCAGCAGGGGGCGCCCGCGCCGGGCAGCCTCGACACGCAGTACAACGCCTGCCGCGGCACCAACCCCAATTGCTACAACGACTGGGGCGCGTTCGCCAACACGCCGAACAAGGTGCTGATCTACTCGCGCACCGCCGGCCCGCGCCACGCCAACCTCGGCCCGGCCCTGGCCCCTGGCCTGAACCCGCCGCTGGCAGCCGCCAACGCGGTGCAGAACGGCCTGGTCCGCCTGCTGGCCGCCGAGGGCATCCAGGCCGACTGGACCGAGGACGTGGCCCGCATGACCAGCCTGAACGGCTACAAGGCCATCATCTTCGCCAGCGCGCTCTGGGACCACGCCAAGAGCGCCGCCGGCGGCACGCAGCTGGACGCGGCACGCCATGCGCTGCGCCAGTACATGCGCCGCGGCGGCGGCTTCGTGGGCATCCACAACGCCTTCGGCACCGAATACAACTGGCCCTACTACGAAGGCCTGCTGGGCAACGCCAACTTCTACGACCACGGCGCCAACCAGAACGGCACCGTGCGCGTGGTCAACAAGAACGACAGCTCCACCTCCATGCTGCCGGCCAGCTGGGCGTTCAAGGACGAGTGGTACACGCTGATGCCGTACCCGACCAACGTGAAGTTCCTGATGGTGGTGGACACCAACTCGCTGGCCACCAAGCGCAGCACGCACCCAGGCCACGGAAAGATGCACCCGGTGTCCTGGTGCCAGTACTACGACGGCGGCCGCTCCTGGGTGACCACGCTGGGCCACGACGCCGGCGCCTTCGCGCAGGACACCTCCACCTTCCCGGGCGCTGCCGAATTCCAGAAACACGTCGTCGCCGGCATCAAGTCGGCCATGGGCCTGGTGCCCTTCTGCAAATGAGCGCGCCCCGCTTGGCCACCACCTCTTCGATCCAAGGAAACACCATGTCCCGTACGACCCGCGCCCTGGGCGCCGCCTTCGCCCTGTTCCTGGCCGGTACCGCCCAGGCCCAGACCGGCGCCCCCGCACCCGGCAGCCTCGACCCCTACTACAAGGTCTGCCGCGGCACCAATCCGAACTGCTACAACGATTGGGGCGCATTCGCCAACACGCCCAACAAGGTGCTGATCTACTCGCGCACGGCCGGCCCGCGCCATGCCAACCTGGGTCCGGCGCTGGGCCCGGGCCTGAACCCGACGCTGGCACCGGCCAACGCCGTGCAAAACGGGCTGATCCGCCTGCTGGCCGCCGAGGGCATCCAGGCCGACTGGACCGAGGACGTGGCCCGCATGACCAGCCTGAACGGCTACAAGGCCATCATCTTCGCCAGCGTGGGACCACAGCAAGACCGCGGCCGGCGGCACGCAGCTGGACGCCGCGCGCCACGCGCTGCGCCAGTACATGCGCCGCGGCGGCGGCTTCGTGGGCATCCACAACGCCTTCGGCACCGAATACAACTGGCCCTACTACGAAGGCCTCTTGGGCAACGCCAACTTCTACGATCACGGCGCCAACCAGGACGGCACGGTGCAGGTGGTCAACAAGAACGACGCCTCGACCGAGATGCTGCCCGACAACTTCGGCTTCAAGGACGAGTGGTACACGCTGATGCCGTTCCCGACCAACGTGAAGTTCCTGCTGACGGTGGACACCAACTCGCTGGCCACCAAGCGCGGCACGCACCCGGGCCACGGCAGCTTCCACCCGGTGTCGTGGTGCCAGTACTACGACGGCGGCCGTTCCTGGGTGACCACGCTGGGCCACGACGGCGGCGCCTTCGCAGCCGATACCTCGACCTTCCGCGGCGCGGCCGAGTTCCAGAAGCACATCGTGGCCGGCATCAAGTCGGCCATGGGCCTGGTGCCCTTCTGCCGCTGAGCATGGCTGGGCAGGGCCAGAACTGGCGCCGCCGGCTGGCGGTGCTGGCGGCCGGCTTCGCCGTGCTGCACGCGGCGGCGCAGATCGACCTGGTGCCGCTGCGCCACCCGGGCGGCATGGTCACGCTGCCCGGCGGCACGCTGCTGCTGGCGGCCGATGCCGGCGACGGCGGCCATGGCGCGGAGCTGTGGGCCGTCGACGCGCGCGACGGCAGCCGCCGCCTCGTGCGCGACATCCGGCCCGGGCCGCTGGGTTCGTACCCGAGCGGGCTCACGCTCTGGCGCGGCCATGCCTACTTCGCGGCCGACGACGGCCAGCACGGCCTGGAGCTGTGGCGCAGCGACGGCAGCACCGAGGGCACGGTGCGTGTGGCCGATCTGCGCGCGGGCCCCGAGGGTTCGCTGCCCAACGGTTTCGTGGCCTTCGGCGACGCGCTGTACTTCTCGGCCGACGACGGGCGCCACGGTTTTGAGCTCTGGCGCACCCAGGGCACGGTCGAGACCACGGTCCTGGTGGCCGACATCCACCCCGGCGCGCCGGGCGGCCTGCCGCGCCAGCTCACGGTGGTCGGCGGCGCGCTGCTGTTCAGCGCCAACGACGCCGAAGGCGGCACCGAGCTGTGGCGTAGCGACGGCACGGCCGCCGGCACCCGCCGCGTGCTGGACATCCGGGCCGATGGCGATGCCAACCCCGAGCAGCTCACGCGCGTGGGCGATACGCTGTTCTTCACGGCCGACGACGGCCGCCATGGCCGCGAGCTGTGGCGCAGCGACGGCACGCCCGCGGGCACGCAGCTGGTGGCCGACATCCGGCCCGGCCGCGACAGCGCGCAGCCGCGCCACCTGGTGCAGGCCGGCCGCTGGCTCTGGTTCGCGGCCGACGACGGCCGCCATGGCATCGAGCTGTGGCGCAGCGACGGCAGTGCCGCCGGCACGGCCCTGGTGGCCGACATCCGCCCCGGCCCCGCCAATGCGCTGCCCAGCCACCTCACCGCGCTGGGCGATCGGGTGGTGTTCGCGGCCTACGACGGCGTGCACGGCGTGGAGCCCTGGGTCAGCGACGGCACGGCCGCGGGCACGCGGCTGCTCGCGGACATCCACAGCGGCCCCGGCCATTCCAACGCCTGGGCCTTCAAGCGGCTGGGCGACCGCGTCGTGTTCGCGGCCGACGACGGCCGCCTGGGCATGGAGGTCTGGCAGACGCGCGGACAGCCGCAGGACGTGCAGCTGCTGCGCGACGAGCGTGCCGGTGCACCCGGTGCCTTCCCGCGCGGCTTCGTCGCGCTGGGCGAGCGCATCGCCTTCGTGGCCGAAGCCGCCGACGGCGCGACCTACCTCGCGCTCGACGGACCGGCGGGGCGGAACTGCGGCAGCGCCGACAGCGGCACCGTGGGCAAGGCGCCGGGCGCGGCCGGCTGTGTGGCCTCGGCGCCTTCCTCCTCGGCCACGCGGTAGACGAAGCGCCAGTCGGCCAGGGTGGCGGCGTCCTCGAAGGCGGTGTCGAAGCGGCCGAAGCCCTGGCGCTTGAGCGGCACCGCCGTCGAGCGGCTGTGCACGCCCAGGATGCCGCCGCTGGGTGCCGGCACCAGCACCCAGTCGCCGCCCGTCACCGGGTCCAGGTAGATGCGGCGCAGGTGGCGCTGCGTGGTGGGCCAGCGCTTGTCCAGCAGCAGGTCGTCCAGCCGCTGCGGAAAGCGGTGCTGCTGGCCCAGCGGCACCTCCTCGTAGTAGCGCTTGATCGCGGCGCGGATCTGGTCGCCGGCGAACAGCAGCTCGGCCTCGCGCTCGCGCTGGGCGTGCACGCTCCACAGGCTGCCCGTGGCCGCCAGGCCCGCGCCCAGCAGCGCCACGGCCAGCAGCAGGCCCAGGTAGGTGAAGCCGCGCTGGTTCACAGGGCGGACAGCTCGACGCCGCCGCGCGTCTTGCCCGGCGCGCCGCTGCGCACGTCGTAGACGCGGCCCGGTGCGGCGCGGCCGTCGGCGGCGGCCGGCGGCGGCACGAAGATCCAGCTCTCGCTGCTGTCGGTGTAGGGGTCCACCGGCGGCGCGCGCAGGTAGCGCCGGCGCACCAGTTCCGCGAGGTCGTCCGGGTAGCGGCCGGTGTCGGCGTAGAACTTGTCGATGTTGTCGCGCATGACCGCCAGCGACTGGCGCAGCGCGTTCTCGCGCGCGTGCTCGACCGCGCCGAAGTAGCGCGGCGCTGCGATCGACAGCAGCGTGGCCAGGATGGCCATGACCACCAGCAGCTCCACCAGGGTGAATCCACGCCGCTCGCGCATCACCAGTCCCGGTAGGGGCGGCCGTTCAGGCCGGTGCGGTCCGACAGCGAATGCACGTCGTACACGTCCTTGCCGGGCTGCGGCTGGTCGGCCGGCGAGGCGTAGCTGCGCAGGCCCCAGGTCTGGGCGGCGGGCACGCTGCCGTCGCCCGTGAAGAAGGGGTCGGGCGGCACGCGGCGCAGGAAGCGCAGGGGCCGGCCCTGCGGGTCGCGCGCGTCGGTGGCGCCGTCCACCAGCGCCTGCAGCGTGGGCGGGTAGCCGGTGGCATCGCTCGCGCGCGGCACGCTGCCGGCCTCCGTGGCGCGCTTGTAGTCGTCGATGGCCTGGCGGATCTGGCGCAGCGCGCTGCGCAGCTCGGCCTCCTTGGTGCGTTGCACGGCCAGTTCGGCCAGCGGCAGCGCCATGGCCGCCAGCACGCCGACGATGGCCACGGTGACCGTCAGTTCGACGAGCGTGAAGCCGCGGTGGCGCCGGTTCATCGCTGCACGATCCCGACCTGCACCGGCGGCGGCGCCTGCACCGGCAGGTTGGCGCTGGCCACGTCGAAACCGATCTCGGCCTGCACTGGCGCCTTGGCCAGCACGCGCAGGCGCACCGTGGCCGGCGGCGTGGCCACGCCGGCCATGCCCGAGGAGGACAGCTCCACGCTGGCATCGGCCGTGCCGCCCACGGGCGTCAGCAAGGCAGGGTCGTAGCGCAGCTGCACGCGTGTCGTGATGGCCTGGTTGCCGTCGGGCAGCGCCAGCTGCACGCTGAACTCCTCGCCGATGCCGACCTGCGCCGGCACCTGCACGCTGAGCGCGGCCGGCGCCTCGGGCACCGGTGCGGCAGCAGCCGCCGCACGGCCGGCCGGCGTGGCCGTGACCGCCGCGCCCGGCGGCGTCAAGCCCATGGCCGTGCCATCGCGAAAGCGCAGCGGCACGCGGCCCGGCACGGCTTCGGTGCCCGAGGCGAACTGGCTCTCCACGGTTTCGGGCCGGCGCACGTTGCGCAGCACGCGCGGCGTGACCAGCAGCACGATCTCGGTCTTGGCCACGGTCTGGTCGTTGTTGCGGAACAGCCGGCCCAGCACCGGCAGCTCGGCCGCGCCGGGCAGCTTGGCCATGCTCTGGCGGTCCTCGTTGTTGATGAGGCCGGCCAGCACCTGGGTCTCGCCGTCGCGCAGGCGCAGCGTGGTGCTGGCGTTGCGCGTGCCCAGCCGGTAGGCCACGGTGCCCGAGATGTTGAGCTGCGAGAGGATGTTGGAGACCTCCAGCTGCACCTTGATGGCGACCTCGTCCTCCAGGTAGACGTTGGGCTCCACGTCCAGCTTCAGTCCCGTCTCCAGGTAGCTCACGGCCGAGGACACGCCCACGTTGGCAGTGGAGGTGGTGGTGATCACGGGCACCTTCTCGCCGATGTGGACCTTGGCCTTCTCGCGGTTGCGCACGCGGATGCGCGGGTTGGCCAGCAGGTTGGCGCCGCCGTCGCTCTGGCGCAGGTTCAGGATCAGCAGCGGGTTGGCCGTGAACGCACGCAGGCCGCCGCTGCCCAGCTGCACCAGGCCGTCCGATGTCGTGCCGTTGGTGCCCGGGATGCGGCCGACGATCTGCTCGGGAAAGCGCAGGCCGATCTCCTGCGCCACGCTGGAGGCGATCTCCAGCACCTCCAGCTCGAGCATCACCTCGGGCTCGCCCAGGTCCTGCGTGGCCACCAGCTGCTCGGCCAGGCGGATGGCCTCGGGCGTGTCGCGCATGATCACCAGGTTCAGCCGCTCGTCGACGAACAGGTCGCGCGTCTTGACCAGCGCGCGGATCATCGCGGCGGTCTGCTTGGCGTCGGCGTTGGCCAGGTAGAAGCTGCGCATCACGAGCTCCTGGTACTCGCGCTGCTTGGCCTGGGTGTTGGGGTAGACGATCAGCGTGTTGTCGTTGAGCAGCTTGCGCTCGAGCTGGTTGGTCTGCAGCAGCACGCCCAGCACGTCCGACAGGCTGGTGTCGCGCACGAAGATGGTGGTGCGCTGGTCGCCCTTGACGTCCTTGTCCAGCACGAAGTTGAGCCCGCCGTGGTTGGACAGGATCTCGAAGATCGTGGCCAGCGGCACGTCGCGCAGCTCCAGCGTGAGGCGCCGCGCCATGGCCTGGCGCAGCTGCGGCTCCTTCTGCTCCAGCAGCCGGCGCCGCTCGGTCACGCCGCGCACCACGGCCTCGGCGCCGCGCTGGCGCGAGTCGCGCGCGAGCACGCTGCGCGCGATGCGGTCGGCACCGTCCAGGTCGCCCGCGGCCAGCAGGCGCTCGGCCTCGGCCACGGACAGGCGGTGCGCGCGGTCGGCCTGCACGGCCTGGATGCCGCCCTGCGCCACCACCGAGGCCGGGTCCATGCGCAGCGCGGTGCGGTAGCGGTCCTCGGCGATGTCCAGCGCGCCGGCCGCGCGGGCCGCGTCGCCGTCGCGCACGACCATGCCCACCAACGAGTCGCGTTGCAGCACGTAGGCGTTGTAGGCGTTCGGGTCCAGCGGCGGCGTGCGCGCCGCGCGTTCCAGCTGCGCCAGGCCGGCCTCCACCTGGCCTGCCGCGATGAGCTGCTGCGCCGACTGCACGGAGGCCTCGCGCGGCGAGGCACAGGCCGCCAGCAGTGCCAGCACCACCAGGGCAGGCCAGCGCCAGTGCGGCTGGGGGGCATGCGCGCGGGTGGCGCGGTGGGGCGATGTCACTAGTTCTGCTCCTCGGTGTCGGCCGCGGCGGGCGCCGGTCCAGCCGCTGGCGCGCTGGCGGTCTGGCCGGCCACCAGGGCCAGCGTTTGGCGGGTGCCGGTCGGCACATGCAGCAGGCGCAGTTCGCGCGCGCCGATGTGCTCGACCAGGTAGTCGGGTGAGAGCTGGCGGCCGGCCACGGCCGCGAACTTGCGCTGGCCCTGGGCCAGGAACACGGTGCTCGTGCCGTCCTCGGTCCAGCGGCCCAGGAAGCGGAAGGGCAGTGCCGCGGCCGTGGCGGCCGGTGCGGCCGCGGTGCTGTCCACGGGGGTGGGCGGTGGCGCGGCAGCGGCGGCCTGTGCCGCGGCGGCTGCCGCCGCCAGCGCCGGGTCGCCGAACGGGCTGCGGCCCGCGCCGCCGTAGGGGCGCTGCGGCAAGGCCAGCGGGGCGGCTGGCGCGGCCGGCGCGGTGCCAGCGGGCACGGCGCGGGCAGGCCGCGCAGCCGGCAGGCTCGCGGCCGCCTCGCCCGCCTCTTCCTGCGGCTGCACGGCCAGCATGGCCGCGCCCGTGAGCAGGGCGGCCACACCGTAGAGCATCCAGCGCTGGCGGGTCGACAAGGCCATGGCGTTCACGGGCGGCGCAGGTAGAGCGACAGCCGCAGGTCGGTCTCGAGCGTGGCGTCGGCCGCGCGGCGGAACTGCACGTCGTCGAGCGCGACGAAGGTGTTGCGCTCCAGCAGGCGGCCCAGGAAGCCGCGCACCTGCGCGTAGTCGCCCGTGGTGCGCAGCGCGATGCGGTAGCGGGCCAGACGCGGATCGTCGGCGCGTTGCTCCAGCCGGTACTCGGCCGCGCGCAGCGGCACGCCGGCTTCACGCGCCGCGCCGTCCAGCGCGGCCAGCGCCTCGGCCAGCGCCTCCAGCGGCGGGAATGCGGCGTGGAACTGCGCCAGCTGCGCGGCCGGTGCGGCCTGCGCGGCATCGGCCCGCGGTGCCGGTGGCACCACGGCTGCGAGCGCGGCCTGCTCGGCACGCAGCGGGGCCACCAACGCCACTTCCGCGGCGGCCGCCAACGCCAGCAGCAGCACGCCGGCCAGTGCCAGGCGGCCCGTCGTCATGGCGCCTCCCATTCGGCCGTCAGCGTGAAGCGCAGCGGCTGCGCACCCGCGTCTTCCTGCAGCGCGTGGTCCACCAGCAGCACCTGGCGGAAGCCGGGCGCCTGTTCGAGCCGCGCCATGTAGGCCAGCACCTGGGCCAGCTCCGTGGCCTGGCCGCCCACGCGCGCGCGCCGGCTGCCGCCCTCGGGCTGCAGCGCGGTCAGCACCACGCCGGGCACGCTGACCGATTCGAGCGCGCGGAACCAGGCGTCCCAGGGCACGGCCAGCGTGGCCGCCACCGCCTGCGCGGCCGCGATCTCGGCCGCCAGTGCGGGCGGCACGGGTGCCGCCGCGCGTGCGGCGCCGGCCTGCGGCTGCAGCCGCGCGAGCGCGGCGGCCTGGGCATCGGCCGCCTGGCCGTGGCGCAGCCCGACCAGCGCGCAGGCCGCCAGGCCGAGGGCCAGCACGCCGTGGCCCCACCAGCGGGCCCAGGGCGACGGCGGCAGGAACTCGAGCTCGGGTGCGCGCAGTGCCATGTCAGATGTCCGCGCCCGTCAGTGCGATGGTGTGTGCCTGCCAGCCGGTCAGTTCCAGCGGCGCAAGCGGTGCCAGCGGTTCGGCCGGCGCCAGGCCCTGCCAGGCCACGTGCACCAGTGGCAGGTCCGCGGGCTCCAGGCCATCGAGCAGTGCGCAGCGTGCGAGCCAGGGCGCCAGCGCGTCCGGCCCCTGCATGGCGTCGAAGGGCAGGGCACGCAGGCTTTGCCAACCCTGTGCCGGGTCGATGCGCGCCAGCAGCGCGCCGTCGGCCTCGGTGACCAGCAGCCAGGCGTGGCGGCCGGCCAGGCGGGGCCAGGCCTGCGCCGCGGCCAGCGCCAGCAGCGGGCGCACCGACACGGCGCGCAGGCCAGCCTGCAGCGCCTGTTGCTGCAGGCGCTGCAGCCAGCCCGTGTCGAGCGCGGCAGCGGGCATGCCGGGGCCGGCCGTGCCGTCCACCGCCAGGTCCCAGCCGTCGACGGTATCGCCGTGCACGCCGCGCAGCAATTCGCGCGCGGCCACGCGGCGCTCGGCCGTGCCACGCAGCACGCGGGCGTCGGGCAGCAGCGTGGTGCGCACGAAGCGGTTGGAGACCACGATGCGCGCGTGGGCGCGGCGCGGTGCGGCCGTGGTCGCCAGCTGCGCCAGCGCGCGCAGCGCGGCGTCGGCGCCGTCCGGTCCGTCCACGGCCTGCTGGTGGTGCGCGACCGGCCTGCGCCAGCCGCGCCGCTGCAGCGCCAGGCCGACCTGCGAGGGCGCCAGCCAGACGGCGGCCTGCTCACGCCACGGCGGTCGTGACACGGTCCACCTCCTGCAGGCTGGTCGCACCTTCGCGCAACAGGTCGAGCGCGGCGTCGCGCAGCAGCCGCGTGCCGTTGCGGCGCGCAGTCTCCTTGAGCACGCGCACGGGCTTGCGCGTGATGATGAGTTCGGCCAGTTCGTCGGTCATCACCAGGATCTCGGCAATCGCCACGCGGCCCAGGTAGCCGGTGGCGCGGCACTGGCCGCAGCCGCGCCCGGCCATGAAACGGAAGGCTGAAAGGTCCTGCCCGGCCAGGCCGGCATCGGCCAACTGCTCGGCCCCGGGCTGCACGGGCACGCTGCAGTGCGGGCAGTTGCGGCGGACCAGACGCTGCGCCACGATGCCGTTCAGCGCGGCCGTGAAGCTGTAGGCGTCGATGCCCATGTGGGCGAAGCGGCCCAGCACGTCGAACACGTTGTTCGCGTGCACGGTGGTGAACACCAGGTGGCCGGTCAGCGCGGCCTGGATGGCGATCTGCGCGGTCTCGGCGTCGCGGATCTCGCCGACCATCACGCGGTCGGGGTCGTGCCGCAGGATGGAGCGCAGGCCGCGCGCGAAGGTCAGCCCCTTCTTCTCGTTCACGGGGATCTGCAGCACGCCGGGCAGCTGGTACTCCACCGGGTCCTCGATGGTCACGATCTTCTCGTGGCCGTGGTTGATCTCGGAGATCGCGGAGTACAGCGTGGTGGTCTTGCCGCTGCCGGTGGGGCCGGTCACGAGCAGCATGCCGTGCGGCTCGCCGGCCAGGCGGCGGATGGTGCGGCGGTCGGCGCCCGAGAAGCCCAGGCTGTCCAGCGTGAGGCCGCGCGCGGCGTCGGCCAGCTGCTGCTTGTCCAGGATGCGCAGCACGGCGTCCTCGCCGAAGATGGACGGCATGATGGACACGCGCAGGTCGATCTCGCGGCCGCGCACGGCCACGGTGAAGCGCCCGTCCTGCGGGATGCGGCGCTCGGCGATGTCCAGCTGCGCCATCACCTTGATGCGCGAGATCACCTGCTCGGCCAGTTCCATGCCCTCGTCGCTGCGCACGGCCACCAGCACGCCGTCGATGCGGTACTTGATGGCCAGGCCGCTGGCGCCTGTCTCCAGGTGGATGTCCGAGGCATTGGCCTTGAGCGCGTCGTACAGCGTGGAGCGCACCAGGCGCACCACGGCGCTGCTGCCCTCGGCGATGCTCTGGAACGACAGGTCTTCCGCCTCGCTGCCCGGGGCCACGCCGGTGCCGGCGGCGATCTGCAGCTGCTCCAGCGCCGACAGGCCCTCCTCGTGCCGCGCCAGGCGGGCGGCGATGTCGCCCGCATGCGCCAGCACCCAGCGCGCCGGCTGGACCAGGGCATGCTGTGCGCGCGCGCAGCGCGTGTCGTCGAACGGGTCGCCCAGCACCAGCTGCAACGCGCCGCTGCCGTCGCGCATGGCCAGCATCTGCAGCGCGTGGCAGTCGGCGAAGGGCAGGGCGTCGAAGGCCGGCTGCCAGGCGTGCAGGTCGGCCATGCGTGCCAGCGGGTAGTGCAGGCTGGCCGCCAGCCGCGCGGCGAAGCGCTCGGGCGCATCGCCGGCCAGTTCTTCGAGCATGCGCACCACGGTGGCGCCGCGCTCGGCGGCCAGCACGCGCGCCTGCGCGATCTCGCGCGCCGCGAAGGGCGGCAGGGGCAGCGCGGCGTTCATGGGTGCAGCCTTCGGCCTGCGGCCCGTCCCGCCAGGCGCGCGCGCACTTGCTTGGAACGACCCTGCACCCAGCTCATCCCAGGCTCCCCGCCAGCTCGAAGATCGGCAGGTACATCAGGATCACGATGGCGCCGATGACCACGCCGATCACGGCCATCAGCACGGGCTCGAAGAGCTTGGTGAACCACTCGATCCAGCGCGCGAGCTCCTCGTCGTGGAAGCCGGCGATGCGCTCCATCATGGCGGCCATGTCGCCGCTGTTCTCGCCCACGCGCAGCATGCGCGCGGCCACGGGCGTGGTCAGGCCCGCGGCGGCCATGGCGTCCGACAGCACGATGCCTTCGCGGATCTGCTGCGTGGCGCGCACCAAGCCCTGCTGCATGTGCAGCGGCAGCAGGCCGGCCACCATGCCCAGGGCCGGCACGATGGGCGTGCCGCCGCGCAGCAGCATGCCCAGCGAGCGGTAAAAGCGCGCCAGGTGGTAGGTGGCAAGGCGTGCGCCCACGGCCGGGATGCGCGTGAGCAGCGCCACGCCGTGCGGCAGCAGCCGGCGCGCCATGGCGGCGGCCAGCACCGCGAGCGCGAGCAGCGTGGCGCCAATGGCCGCGCCGTGCGCCTGCATGCCCTGGCCCCAGCGCAGCAGCAGCATGGACATCCAGGGCAGGTCGCGGCCCGATTCGGCGTAGATGCTGGAGAAGCGCGGCACCACGTAGCCCAGCAGGAACAGCACCACCAAGCCGCCCAGCAGCAGCAGCGCGACCGGGTAGATCGAGGCCGACACCACCTTCTTGCGCACCAAGTCCAGCCGCTCGTGGTAGTCGACATAGCGCGCCAGCGACTCGACCAGGTCGCCGCTGCGCTCGGAGGCGCGCACGGTGGTCACGTAGAGCACCGGGAAGGCCTGGGGCAGCTCGGCCAGCACGCGCGAGAAGGACTGGCCTTCGAACATGCGCGCACGCATGGCGGCCAGCACGGGGCGCACGTCGCTGCGGGTTTCCTTCTCCAGCAGCGTGTCCAGCGTCTCGGGCAACGACAGGCCGGCCTGCAGCAGGGCCATGAGTTCCAGCGTGAACTGCAGCAGCGGAAAGCGTGGCCTGCGCTGCAGGCGCAGCGCCGGCAGGCCGGGCAGGGCGCGCCGGGGCGCGGCCGACAGCACGGCCAGGCCCTGGGCACGCGCGCGCTGCGTCGCCATGGCCAGGTCGTCGGCCTCGACCGCCAGGCGGACCACGCCCTCGCCCGGACGAAAGCCGCGCACATCGAACTGCATCGCGCCGCGCCTCTACCAGCTGGTCACGTCGGCGGCGTCGCCGCTGCCGCCGGCCTGGCCGTCCTTGCCCAGCGAGTACAGGTCGAACTCGCCGTGCTGGCCCGGCGACTTGTACAGGTAGGGCCGGCCCCAGGGGTCGGGCGGCACACCCTTTTGCAGGTAGGGCCCGTCCCAGCGCGTGACGCCGTTGGGCCGTGCGGTGAGCGCGGCCAGCCCCTGCTCGTCGCTGGGGAACTGGCCCACGTCGAGCCGGTAGGTGTTGAGTGCGCTGGTCAGCGCGGCGATCTGCGCCTGCGCGGCCCGCACCTCGGACTTGCCGACCTGCGAGAAGTAGCGGGGCGCGACGTAGGCGGCCAGCAGGCCGATGATGACCATGACCACGAGCAGTTCGAGCAGAGTGAAACCTCGGGGCCGGCGGTGGGCGGGCATGGGACGGTGGTCTCCTGGGTTCTTCTGGGGAAAGGGCCGCGGCGTCAGCGTGTGCCTGCGGGGGCCGGTGCACGTGCGAACACCGCAGCGCCGCTGCTGGCCAGTGCCAGCTCCTCGGCGGCCGCGAGCAGCGGCGCCCCCAGGTCCTGCATGCGTGCGGGCGTCAGGCGGATCGCCGGCCCGGCGATCGTGAGCACACCGCTGGCGGCCTCTCCGCGCCGGCGCACGGGCGCGGCCATGGCGTTCATGCCGGGCGCGTACATCTCCTGGATCTGCGCGAAGCCGCGGGCCCGGTCCTCCTCCAGGATCTCGACCACCGCCTTCCAGCCGACGGGCGCCTGCGGGCCGTAGTGCTGCGGCACGCCGAAGCCCTGCCTCACGATGAGCTCCAGCGCGCGCTCCTCGGACAGCGTCATGAGCCAGGCATGGCCGGCCGCGCTGCACGACAGCCGCACGTCGATGCCCATGTCGGCGTCGTAGCGCAGGCCGAAGCGCGCGCCCTGGGCCTTGGCCACAAAGGTCAGCCGGTCGCCATCGACGATGGCCAGGCGCACCAGCTCGCCGCTGGTCTCGGCCAGCCGGTCGATGACGGGCTGGGCGAGCTCGACAATGCCGGAGCCGCCCAGATAACTGAGCCCCAGGGCGGCCAGCTTGGTGGTCAGGGTGTAGTCGCCGTGCTCGCGGGTCTGCCGCACATAGCCGCAGCGCACCAGTTCGCCGAGCAGGCGGTGGCAGGCCGACAGCGGCAGGGCCAGCTCGTCCGCCAGCGTCGACAAGGTCTTGCCCGCCGGCCGCAGGGCCAGGTATTCCAGGATGGTCAGTGAACGTTCCAGCGTGCTCGCCATGGGGTCGGATTGTTGAGCGGAAGCGGTTTTCTTTGTGGAAGGGTTTTCCTTAATGGAAAAGATTTCCTGGAAATTTACCATTCCGGCACCGACCACCACCTTCCCATTCCTTCAAAGGACACAACGTGAAACCCCTGATCCGCTGCGCTCTGGCGACCGCCGTGCTTGCCCTGTCCGCCACGGCGGCCCTGGCCCAGGACATCCAGGAACGCACCATCAAGTTCGGCCACCTGAACAACACGGACCATCCTGTGAGCTTCGGGGTCAAGCGCTTCTCTGAACTGCTGGCCGCCAAGACCGGCGGCAAGTTCAAGGTGCAGGAATTCCCGTCCAACCAGCTCGGCAACGAGATGCAGCAGCAGTCCGCGCTGCAGGGCGGCGTGCAGGAGATGTCGGCCCCGGCCACGACCTCGCTGGCCGGCATCGTCAAGGAGTTCGGCCTGGTGGACTTCCCGTTCGCGGTGTCCACCTTCGAGCAGGCCGATGCGCTGCTGGACGGCCCGCTGGGCCAGGCGCTGATCGCCAAGCTGCCCGAGAAGGGCCTGGTGGCGCTGGGCTACTGGGACCTGGGCTTTCGCAACGTGACCAACAGCAAGCGGCCCATCACCAAGGCCGAGGACCTGGAAGGTCTGAAGCTGCGGGTGATCCCGAACCCGGTGTTCCTCGAATCGTTCAAGGCCTTCAAGGCCAACCCCGTGCCCATGCCCTTCGCCGAGCTGTACGGCGCGCTGGAGGCCAAGGCCGTCGACGGGCAGGAGAACCCCTTCGCCGTGATCCTGTCGAACAAGTTCTACGAGGTGAACAAGTTCGTCAGCGCCACCAACCACGTGTACGCGGCCAACATCGTGCTGGTCAGCAAGCGCTTCTGGGACAAGCTCTCCCCGGCCGAGCAAAAGGCCATGAACGAGGCCGCCAACGAGGCACGCGGCTACCAGCGCCAGGTCAGCCGCGCGGCCGCGCAGAAGGCCGTGGGCGAACTGCAGGCCAAGGGCATGCAATACAACACGATCGCGCCGGCCGAGCAGGCGCGCATGGGGGCTGTCGTCAAGCCGGTGCTGGAGAAGTTCGCCGCCAGCTACGACCCGGCCATCGTCAAGCTCTACAACGACGAGCTGGCCAAGGTCCGCAAATAAGGTGTCCAGCGCTTCGGAACAAGAACCCATGAAGATCCTCGTCCTGCACGGCCCCAACCTGAACCTGTTCGGCCGGCGCGAACCCCACATCTACGGCACCACCACGCTGGCGCAGATCAACGAGCAGCTGGCCGCGCTGGCCGGCGAGCTCGGCGTCGAGCTGGCCACGCTGCAGTCCAACCACGAGGGCGCGCTGATCGACTTCCTGCACGAGCACATCGACACCGCCGCCGGCGCACTGGTCAACCCGGCCGGTCTGACGCAGCACGGCGTGCCACTGCACGATGCGATCAAGGCCATGCCGTTCCCGGTGCTGGAAGTGCACATGTCCAACATCGCCGCGCGCGAGACCTGGCGCGCCCATTCCATCATCTCGCCTGCGGTGAAGGCCACGATCCAGGGCCTGGGCCCGATGTCGTACCTTCTGGGTCTGCGCGGCGTGGTGGCGCTGGCGCAGAACATCAAGAAGGCCTGACATCGTGCAGCGCGCGATCGACTGGCTCTTCAAGGGCTTGCAGTGGCTGATGGTGATCTGCATGGCCGTCATGGTGGTGCTGGTGTTCGGCAACGTGGTGATGCGGTACGGCTTCAACTCCGGCCTCCTGTTGTCCGAAGAACTGTCGCGTTGGCTGTTCGTGTGGATGACCTTCCTGGGCGCTGTCGTGGCGTTGAACGAACGTGCCCACCTGGGCACCGATTCGTTGATCTCCAGGCTGCCGCCCGGCGGCAAGAAGGTGTGTCTGCTGCTCACGCTGCTGCTGATGCTCTTTCTGACATGGCTGGTCTTTCGCGGCTCGTACGAACAGGTGAAGATCAATTGGGCCTCCACCAGTGCCGTCATGGAAACCTCCATGGGCTATTTCTATGCCAGCGGCCTGGTGTTCTCGGTTCTGTCCGTCCCTGTGCTGCTGTTGCAGCTGTTTCGGCTCGTGACCGGGCGCATGAGCGAGGCTGAACTCGTGAACATCACCGAAAACGAAGACGTGCCTCACGGCGACGCGAAAGCCTGAGGACTTGCCGACATGACCATCTTCATTTTCGTGGGCGCCCTGCTGGCCGCCATGGCCATTGGCGTGCCGATCTCCTACGCGCTGCTGGCCAGCGGTGCGGCGTTGATGTGGCATCTGGACATGTTCGACGCCCAGATCCTGGCGCAGAACCTGCTCGAGGGGGCCAACAGCTTTCCCCTGCTGGCCGTGCCCTTCTTCATGCTGGCCGGCGAAATCATGAACGCGGGCGGCCTGTCGCGCCGCATCGTGCAGTTCGCCATGACCATGGTCGGCCACGTGCGGGGCGGCCTGGGCTACGTGTCCATCGCAGCGGCCATCATGATGGCCGCACTGTCCGGCTCGGCCGTGGCCGACGCCGCCGCGCTGGCGGCGCTGCTGCTGCCCATGATGGTGGCCGCCGGGCACGACAAGGCGCGCTCGGCCGGCCTGCTGTCAGCCGCCAGCATCATCGCGCCCGTGATCCCGCCGTCCATCGGCTTCGTGATCTTCGGTGTGGCGGCCAACGTGTCCATCTCCAAGCTGTTCCTGGCCGGCATCGTGCCGGGCCTGCTGCTGGGCGTGGCGTTGTGCGTGACCTGGTGGATCCTGAGCCGGCGCGAGAACGTGCAGCCGCAGCCGCGCCGTACCAAGGCAGAGATCTTCTTTGCATTCAAGGACGCGCTGTTCGCGCTCGGCCTGCCGGTGATCGTGATCGTCGGCCTGAAGTTCGGCGTGTTCACGCCGACCGAGGCCGCGGTGGTGGCCGCGGTGTACGCGCTGGTGGTATCGATCTTCGTCTACGGTGAACTCAAACTGAACCAGTTGTTCGACCTGTTCCTGGCGGCCTCCAAGACCACGGCTGTGGTCATGTTCCTGGTGGCCGGCGCCATGGTCAGCGCCTGGCTCATCACGGTGGCGCAACTGCCCGACCAGGTGGTCTCGTTGCTGCAGCCGCTGCTCGACAACCCGCGCGTGCTGATGGCCGCCATCATGTTGCTGGTGATGGTCGTGGGCACGGCGCTGGACATGACGCCCACCATCCTGATCCTGACGCCGGTGCTGATGCCCATCGTCAAGGCCGCGGGCATCGATCCGGTCTACTTCGGCGTGCTATTCATCATGAACAACGCCATCGGCCTGATCACGCCGCCCGTGGGCGTGGTGCTCAACACCGTGGCCGGCGTCGGCAAGATCAGCATGGACCAGGTGACCAAAGGGGTGTGGCCCTTCATGGTCGCTCAGTTCATTCTGATGTTCCTGATGGTATTGTTTCCTGCGCTCGTGATCGTTCCGGCGCGCTGGTTGGGCGGCTGAAGCATCGCGCCAGGGGCGGCCGTCTGGCGGCCCCCTTTTTTCCATACGCTGACGATGGCCGGCTGGGCAGCGTCGTGTGGTACGGCACAGCCAGCCATCGCCGAGGAACCCATCCCATGACGCGGGCTTACAGGAACTTCATTGCCGTGAAACTGACCGCTGTGGCGGCGCCAGGGCGTTCATGGCGGAGAGCGCCGTACCAATGCCGCGCGACACGACGCCCTGCAGCGGCTGAACCTGCTGCCCCAACGCCTGCCCGAACTCCCGAAAGGCACCCTTCTGTTCGCCATCATGGTGCTCGTGATGCCGGGCGTGCAGGCGGCAGGCATCGATCCGGTCTACTTCGGCGTGATGTTCATCATCAACAACTCCATCGGCCTGGTCACGCCGCCCGTGGGCACGGTGCTCAACGTGATGGCCGGCGTGGCGCGCATGCGCATGGACGATGTCACGCGCGGCGTGCTGCCCTTCATGGCGGCGGAGTTCGCGATCATGTTCGTGATGGTGCTGTTCCCGGCGCTGGTCACGGTGCCGGCGCGCTGGCTGGCGGGGTGACTCCGGTCATGCAGGCGCTGAAAACACACAACTTCCACCATGTTGCAGATGCGATGGGCTTGCAATGGTGGTTTCATCGCAGCATGTCCATCACCCGCCTTGTGTCCCTCTGCTGTCTGATGCTGTTCGCCAGCGCCACGGCCGCAGTCGTGCTGCTGCCCGAAGTGCCGGCCGCCGCATTCGGCTGGCACCTGCCGGACCCTCCGTTCGGCGCGCTGCTGTTCGCGCTGGCCTGTGCCCTGGTGCTGCTGCCGCGGCGCGCTTCCGGGCGGTCCACGCGGCCGGAGCCGTTCAGCGATTGACGTCGACCACCAGCCGGCCGCGCACACGGCCGGCCAGGATGTCGGCGCCGGCCTGCACGGCATCGTCCAGACCGATCTCGGTCGTGATCGCATCGAGCCTGGCCAGGTCCAGGTCGCGCGCCAGCCGCTCCCAGGCCGGCATGCGCACCGAGGGCCTGGCCATCACGCTGTCGATGCCGTACAGCGTGATGCCGCGCAGGATGAACGGCGCCACGCTGGCCGGGAAGTCCAGGCCCTGCGCCAGCCCGCAGGCGGCCACGGCGCCGCCGTAGTGCGTCTGCGCGCAGGCGTTGGCCAGCGTGTGGCTGCCGACCGAGTCGACCGCCGCGACCCAGCGCTCCTTGCCCAGCGGCTTGCCCGGCGCCGAGAGCTCGGCCCGGTCGATCACCTCGGCCGCGCCGAGCGCCTGCAGGTGCGCGGCCTCGCCGGTGCGGCCGGTCGAGGCCACCACACGGTGGCCCAGCCCGGCCAGCAGCGTGATGGCCACGCTGCCCACGCCACCGTTGGCGCCCGTGACGAGCACGTCGCCCATGCCGGGAACGAGGCCGTGGCGCTCCAGCGCCAGCACACACAGCATGGCGGTGTAGCCGGCCGTGCCGATGGCCATGGCCTGGCGTGTGGTCAAGCCCTCGGGTAGCGGCACCAGCCAGTCGGCCTTCACGCGGGCCTTCTGTGCCAGGCCGCCCGAGTGCGTTTCGCCCACGCCCCAGCCGTTCAGCACCACGCGGTCGCCCACCTTGAAGCGGGCGTCCTCGCTGACCTCGACCACGCCCGCGAAGTCGATGCCCGCATGCAGCGGGAACCTGCGCACCACAGGCGATCGGCCCGTGATGGCCAGGCCGTCCTTGTAGTTGATGGTGGAGTAGTCCACCCGCACCAGCACCTCGCCTTCGGGCAGCGCGGCCTCGTCGACCGCCTGGACGCCGGCGCGGTAGCCGGCGTCGTCTTTCTCGATCACCAGAGCCTTGAACATGGCATGACCTCCTGCGGCGCATTCTGACCGCTGGGTGGCGGTGGCCGTGTCACCGCCCGTACAAGGTCTGGGGCAACCACAGGCCGATGTCCGGCCACTGGTAGAGCAGGAAGATCGCCAGGATCTGGATGCCCATGAACGGGATCATGCCGGCAAAGATCTGGTTCAGCGTCACATGCGGCGGCGCCACGCCCTTCAGGTAGAAGGCCGACATCGCCACCGGCGGCGACAGGAAGGCGGTCTGCAGGTTCAGCGCCACGAGCAGGCCGAAGAACAGCGGATCCACGCCGAAGTGGTCCAGCAGCGGGATGAAGATGGGCATGAAGATCACGATGATCTCGGTCCACTCCAGCGGCCAGCCCAAGAGGAAGATCACGACCTGCGAGAGCACCATGAACTCCACCTTGGACAGGTTCATGGACAGCACCCACTTCTCGATCAGCTCCTGCCCGCCCAAGAGCGCGAACGCGGCCGAGAAGATGGCCGAGCCCACGAACAGCCAGCAGACCATGGCCGAGGTCTTGGCCGTGAGGTAGACCGACTCTTTCACCACATCCATGCTGAGCCGCCGGTAGGCAGCCGCCAGCAGGAAGCCGCCCAGCGAGCCCATGGCGGCCGCCTCCGTCGGTGTGGTCAGGCCGAACACGATGGAGCCCAGCACCGCCAGGATCAGCACCACGAGCGGGAAGAACGAGGCCAGCAGCATCTTGAAGATTTCCAGCCGCGCGAAGCTCAGGAACAGGTAGAAGACGGCCACCAGTGCACCCAGCACCGCAAAGCTGACCCACCACCAGGTCGGTGCCGGCTTGCGCTCGGCTGGCGCCTGCGCCGTGATGGCCGCCGGCGCGCCGGCCGGCTCGGCCGCTGCCGGCGGCTCGGCTCCCGGCGGCTCCTGCACTGCACCTTCGACGGGAGGTTCCTGCAGCCCGCCCTCGGTCGGCGGCTCCTGCAGCCCCCCATCCGTCGGGGGCTCCTGCAGGCCGCCCTCGGCCGGCGCGCTGGTGCTGCTTTCGGCGCCGATGGGCTGGATGTCGTACTGCGCCTCCACCTCCACCGTGGTCACGGACCGCCAGGTGCCGACTGCCAGCAGCACGAACAGCAGGCCGGGCAGCACGACGATGGCCAGCTGGCGCAGCACATGGCCGGTCGGCACCTGGGCATTGCGCTTGCCCTTGAGTGCCTGCAGCAAGCGGGCCGGGGCGTAGCTGGCGGTGTCGGCCGGCAGCGCGCGGGTCAGCGCGGGCAGCTCCACGCGCCGTTCCTCGGCCGACAGCGGCGGCGCCCATTGCGGCTTGAGCTTGGCCATGATGATCACGTACACCACGTACAGGCCGGCCAGCATCAGGCCCGGAAAGAAGGCGCCCGCATACAGCTGTACCACCGACACACCGGCCGTGGCGCCGTACAGGATCAACAGCACCGAGGGCGGAATCAGGATGCCCAGGCAGCCACCGGCCGTGATGGCGCCGGCCGCCATCGAGGTGCTGTAGCCGGCGCGCAGCATGGCCGGCAGCGCCAGCAGGCCCATCAGCGTCACCACGGCGCCGACGATGCCCGTGGCCGTGGCGAAGATGGCGCAGGTGACCAGCGTGGCCACGGCCAGCGAGCCCGGCACGCGGGCCATGGCCAGGTGCATGCTCTTGAACAGCTTCTCGATCAGGTTGGCGCGCTCGACCAGGTAGCCCATGAACACGAACAGCGGGATCGCGATCAGCACGTCGTTGGCCATGCTCTTGTAGGCGGCCTGCACCATCAGGTCCAGTGTGCGCTGGATGTCACCGTCGTAGGCCAGCCAGGTGAAGATCATGCCCATGCCCATCAGCGTGAACGCCGTGGGAAAGCCCAGCATGATGGCAATGACCACCAGCGACAGCATCAACAGGCCCTGGTGCCCGTGCGTGACCTTGTCCACGCCCAGCAGCATCCAGACGATGGACAGCAGCACCAGGCCCATGATGGAAAAACCGAACCACAGTTCCTTGCGCATGCTCAGGCCCTCCCTTGCTTGGCCGCGAGTTCGCGGTCCAGCGCGGCGATGTCGGCGTCCTGCACGTGCACCATCTCCTTGAGCTTGTCGACGTCGACCTCCTGCACGTCGTCGCCACGCGGCGGCCACGCGCCCGTCTTCAGGCAGATCACGCAGCGCGCGATTTCCGCCAGGCCCTGCAGCAGCAGCGCCGCCGCGGCCACCGGGATCACGAACTTGAACGGGTACAGCGGCAGCGGCGTGGCCGAGAAGGTCTGCTCGCGGATCGCCAGCGACTCCTGCGCGTAGGTCCAGCCGGCCCAGGTCATGGCCAGCACGCCTGGCAGGAAGAAGACGATGTAGAGCGTGAGGTCCACGCCGGCCTGGGCGCGCGGGCTGAAGAAACCGTAGAGCACGTCGCCGCGCACGTGGCCGCCCTTGGCCAGCGTGTAGGCCCCGGCCAGCATGAACAAGGTGCCGTACAGCATGATCTGCGCGTCCAGCACCCAGGCATGCGGGTTGTTCAGCGCGTAGCGGGAGAACACCTCCCAGCTGATCAGCACCGTGAGGCCGACCACGGCCCAGGCCGCGGTCTTGCCGATGAAGGTGGAGACCGTGTCGATCGCAAACAGGAGCTTCTGCATGACTCGCTCTTTCCAGGGGCAGACAAGGACAAGGGCGCCGCTCGGGGCGCCCTTGTCACGGCACAGGCGTGCGAGGCATCAGCTCTTCTTCTGCGCGAAGTAGTGGTTGTAGGCCATCTTGAAGTCGACGGTGTAGTCGTTGTGCCACTGGCCGGCGCGCTGCGCGAACGCGCGCTGCGAGTCCAGCACCTTCTTGAACATCGGGTTCTCCTTGGACTTGGCCGCCACCGCCTTGTCCCAGGACGCCAGCTGCGCCCGCAGGATCGCATCGGGCGTCTTGTAGAACTTGATGCCCTGCTTCTTGAGCTCCTCGTAGTCCTTGGAGTTGCGCTCGATGGCCTTCCAGCTCATGTCGGCGCTGGCGGCCTGCACGCCGTAGTCGATGATGGACTTGAGCTCGGCCGGCAACGCGTCGAGCTTGGCCTTGTTGAACAGCACCTCGAACTGCTCGCCGCTCTGGTGGAAGCTTTGCAGCATGCAGTTCTTGGCCACATCGGGAAAGCCCAGCACGCGGTCGCTCGAGGCGTTGTTGAACTCGGCCGCGTCGATCAGGCCGCGGTCCAGCGCGGGCACGATCTCGCCGCCGGGCAGCGGGTTCACGGCCGCGCCCATGTCGGTGAACACGTCCACCGCCAGGCCCACGGTGCGGAACTTCAGGCCCTTCATGTCGTCGGCCTTGGCCACCGGCTTCTTGAACCAGCCCAGCGGCTGGCAGGGCATGGGGCCGTACATGTAGGAGACCACGTCCAGGTTCAGGCTCTTGTAGATCTCCTCGACCAGGGCCTTGCCGCCGCCGTAGTTGTGCCAGGCCAGCACCATGTTCGCGTCCATGCCGAAGCCCGGGCCCGAGCCCCACAGCGCCAGCGCCGAGTTCTTGCCGTACCAGTAGGCGATCACGCCGTGGCCGCCGTCCAGCGTGCCCTTGCTCACCGCATCGAGCAACTGGAAGGCCGGCACCACGGCACCGGCCGGCAGCACGTCGATCTTGAGCCGACTGCCGGCCATGTCGTTGATCTTCTTGGCCAGGTCCTGTGCGTACTCGTGGAAGATGTCCTTGGCCGGCCAGGTGCTCTGGAAGCGCAGCGTGGTGGTCTGGGCCTGGCTGACCATGGGCGCGGACATGGCGCCCGCGGCCACGGCGGCGCCCTTGAGCAAATTGCGACGGCGCGGTGCGGCAGAGGACTTGGCTTGGGTCATCGGTCGTGTCTCCAGTGGTTGAGGGCAGAAGGCGCGTGGATGTTGGGTCATATGACAACCGAGGCCAACCGGAAAGTCCCCGAGAGGGAATACCACTACGTACACTGCCGTAGAAACATCCATTCTTTGCACCATGGACCCCATCCAGCTCTTCGACCCCGCCTCCAGCACCTACACGTATGTGCTGGTCGACCCGGCCACGCGCGCAGCCGTGATCATCGACCCCGTGGATGCGCAGCTCGAGCGCGACCTGGCGCTGCTGCGCGAACGCGGGCTGCAGCTGGCCTGGACGCTGGAGACGCATGCCCATGCCGACCACGTGACCAGCGCCGGCCTGCTGGCCGAGCATGCCGGCGCGCGCACCGCCGCCCCCGCGGGCTGCGGCATCGCCACCGCGGCGGTGCAGCTGCGCGACGGCGAGGAGATCGCCTTCGGCCAGCAGCGCCTGCGCGTGCTGCACACGCCGGGCCACACCGCCGGCAGCATGTGCTACCTGTGGCAGGGCCATGTGTTCACGGGCGACACCTTGCTGATCGGCGGCTGCGGCCGCACCGATTTCCAGTCGGGCAGCGCGCAGGCGCTGTACCACAGCATCACCGGCGTGCTGTTCCAGCTGCCCGAGGCCACCGTGGTCTGGCCCGGCCACGACTACCAAGGCCGCACGCACACGACCATCGGCGCGGAGAAGCAGTCGAACCCGCGCGTGGCCGGCAAGAGCGAGGCCGAGTTCGTGGCCATCATGGAGGCGCTGAACCTGCCGCGCCCCAAGCGCATGGACGAGGCCGTGCCGGCCAACCTGCAGTCCGGCCTGGGCGCCGCGCCGGTCGCCGCCGATGCCGCACCACGCCCGGCCGAGGGCTACGCTGGCGATGTCTCGCCTGCACTCGCGGCGCAGTGGTTCGCGGACGGCCAGGCCGTGCTGGTGGACGTGCGCACCGATGCCGAGCGCGAGTGGGTGGGCTTTGTGCCCGGCGCCGTGCCCGTGGCCTGGAAGCAATGGCCCGGCATGGCGCTGAACCCGGACTTCGACAGCGCGCTGCGCGCCGCCGTGCCCGCGGGCGGCAAGGTGCTGCTGCTGTGCCGCAGCGGCGTGCGTTCGGTGGCCGCGGCCAAGCGCGCGGCGGAGCTGGGCATCGAGGCCTACAACATCCTCGAAGGCTTCGAGGGCGACCCCGACGCCGACGCGCACCGCAACCGCAAGGGCGGCTGGCGCTTGCGTGGCCTGCCCTGGCGGCAGAACTGAGGCGGGACGGTCGCCATGTGTCGCAGCATCAAGACCCTGTTCAACTTCGAGCCGCTCGCGACCGAACTCGAGATCCGCGCGGCCTCGCTGCAGTTCGTGCGCAAGCTTTCGGGCTTCTCGGTGCCGTCCAAGGCCAACGAAGCGGCCTTCGCGCAGGCGGTCGAGGCCGTCACGGCCACGGCCACTGCCTTGCTGGCCGAACTCGTGACGACGGCCGGCCCCAGGAACCGCGAAGAGGAGGCCGGCAAGGCCCGCGCGCGCAGCGCGGCCCGCTTCAGCGCCTGACCTGCCGCTCGGGTTGGCGCGCGAGCCAGGCCGCGTAGCTGCTGTCGGCCGGTGGCTGGTGCGCCGCGTCCAGCATGAACAGCGCGCCGATCAGGGTGTCGTCCAGCCCGATGGGGAAGGCCGGCTGCAGCCGCGGCACTGCGCCCCGCCCCAGGGCCTGGCCCAGTTCCAGGTCGACGAGCTGGCGGCCTTGCCGGATGTCGGCCAGCGCGGCGGCACCCAGGCCCGCGGCCTCGGCCAGCTGCTCCAGCTCCTCGAGCCCGGACACGGGTTCGAGCTGCAGCCAGCCGACCGCGCCAGCCGCCGTGCGCCCGAGGATGCCGAACGGGTCGCCCAGCACCACATGCTCGACGAAGCCATGCTGGTCCATCAGCTGCTGCAGCGCCCGCGCCGTGGAGGGTACGCGCAGCTGCGCGTTCTGCACCGGCGTCAGCGTGCCGCGCCAGATCTGCGAGGCCCGCGTGTTGGCGTTGGAAGGCATGTGGCGCAGCACCGTCAACAGGCGCGCCGCCACGTCGGGGTCCTGCTTGGGCAGGAACTGGTCGATCAGCGCGCGGTTGAAGGCATCGACCGCGATCTGCTCGTCGGCCTGGCCCGTGAGCAGCACGCGCAGGCCGGGCCAGTCGCTGAGTGCCGCGAGTGCATCCAGGCCGTTCATCTGCGGCATCGAGTAGTCGACGATGCAGGCGTGCGTGAGCGCGTAGCGTGCGCGCGCCGGGCCCGCCCAGTAGGCCAGCACCTGGGACAACAGCGGCGTGGCGCCCTGGCGCCAGCGGTCGATGATCTGCTGCTGCGCCCACGCATCGTCTTCCCAGACAGCCGACTCCTGCTGCAGCAGGCCCAGGCACTCGTCCACGCTGGTGTACAGGCGCACGTTCCAGTGGCCTGGCAGCATCAGGGCCAGCATCTGAAGGTAGTCCGGGTCGTCGTCCAGGAACGAGAAACTGCCGGGGCAATGGAACAGCGGAAGGCTCATGGAGAGGGGGCAGTGGGGCCTGGAAAATGCCGGTGGTATTGTCACGGCAAGGTTTTCCCATGTCGCCACGCTCACCTGTCAGAACTGCCAGTCGCTCCTTGATCGAACTCCTGCGGGAGTGGTTGCACGCGCTTTCCGCGCAGGATGTGGGCGCCATCGTGGTGCTGGGGCCGGAGCTGCAGGGCCAGGCGTCCGAGCGCCGCGTGCTGGCCGTCTACCCGCTCAGCGCGCAGCAGGCGGCCTATGCGCTGGCCCGCAGCCCCGATTTCGGCGAAGGACCGCAGCGGCATGGCATGCCGGCCGCGGCCTGGCAGCGGCTGGCACAGCCGCTGCACCAGCCCGAGGCCGAGGTGGATGCGCACTGGCGCAGCACCTGGCTGGCACTGGGCCTGCAGGCGGTGGTGCGCGTGAGCTTCGGCCTGCCGGCCGGGCGCAGCTTCGATTGCTTCCTGTTCGTCTCCGGTGAGTTGCAGCAGCGCAGCCACGTGGCCACGCTGGCCTTGCTGGCCCAGGGCTTTTGGCCCAGCTTGCGCAGTGCGCTGGTGGCCGCCTGGAGCCCGCTGACGCGGCGCGAGGAGGAGTGCCTGCGGCTGGCCTTCGACGGCCTGACCGCGCGCGCCAGTGCCGAGCGCATGGCGTGCTCCGAACGCACGGTCAACTTCCACATGGCCAACGCCATGGCCAAGCTCGGCGCGGACAACAAGATGGCCGCGATCCAGCGCGCCTGCTGGCTCGGCGCGATCTAGGTCGATGCGTCAGCCCCCGTTCGGCGGCGCGGTGCGCAGCAGCGCCTGCTCGGCCGCTTCGTAGGCCGCCGCCAGGCGCAGCACGCCCGCGTCGTCGCGCGGGCGCCCGATCAGCTGCAGGCCCATGGGCAGGCCCTGCGGACCGAAGCCGGCCGGGATGCTGATGGCCGGCAGGCCCGCGAAGGTCGCGTAGATCACCACCTCCATCCAGCGGTGGTAGGTGTCCATGGGGCGCCCCGCGATCTGCGTGGGCCAGCGCTCGGTGGCCGCGAAGGGCCAGACCTGGGCGCTCGGCAGGGCCAGCACGTCGTGCCGCTCGAACAGTCCCAGCAGGTGCTGGTAGAAGGCCGTGCGCCGGGCGCTGGCGGCCATGAACTGCGCGGCGCTGGTGCCCTGGCCCTGCTCGTATTCCCACAGCGCCTCGGGCTTGATGCGTTCGCGCGCCTGCGGCAGCGCCATCAGCGGCGCGATGCGCGCGCCCACGAGCACGCGGCGCCAGACGAGCCAGGCGTCCCAGACCGGTTCGGGCGCCGTGCCGAGCGCCGTGGGCTCGACCGTGCAGCCCAGGGCGGCCAGGCGGCGCAGCGCCTGTTCGCAGCAGTCCAGCACGCCGGCTTCCATGGGCAGGTAGCCACCCAGGTCGCCGAGCCAGGCGATGCGTGCAGGCTGCGCCGTCCGGCCCAGCGCTTCGGCGAAGCGTGCGCCGTCGTCCAGCGAGAGCGGCGCGCGTGGGTCGTGGCCGGCCTGCGTGTCCAGCATGCGTGCGAGGTCGCGCACGGTGCGCGCCATCGGGCCGGCCGTGCCCAATTGCGCGAGCCAGGTGTCGGCCGCCGGCACCTGGGGTACGCGGCCCTGGCTGGGCCGCATGCCGAAGATGTGGTTCCAGCCGGCCGGGTTGCGCAGGCTGCCCATGAAGTCCGAGCCGTCCGCGACGGCGACCATGCGCTGCGCCAGCGCCACGGCCGCGCCGCCGCTGCTGCCGCCGGCCGAGCGCGCCGGGTCCCAGGCGTTGCCCGTGGTGCCGAAGACGTCGTTGAAGGTGTGCGAGCCCAGGCCGAATTCGGGCGTGTTGGTCTTTCCGATCACGATGCCGCCCGCGGCCTTGATGCGCACCACCATCAACTCGTCGTCGCGCGGCACCGTGCGTGCCAGCAGCACGGAGCCCTGTGTGGTGGCGATGCCGGCCGTGGCCGAGAGGTCCTTGATGGCCTGCGGGATGCCGTGCAGCCAGCCCTTGGACTGGCCGCGCGCGAGCAGCGCGTCGTGCGCGTCGGCCTCGGCCAGCAGGGCCTCGGGATCGCGCAGGCTCACGATGGCGTTGAAGCGCGGGTTGCGCGCGGCGATGCGGGCCAGCGTGGCCTGCATCAGTTCGCGGCAGGACAGCTGGCCGGCGTGCAGGGCCTGCGAGAGGCCGGTCGCGTCGAGGTCGTCGAGGAAGTTCGGTGGCATGCCCGGTTTATAGGGCATGCCGCGGCGTCAGTTCACCAGCGTGATGCGGTCGACCTCGAACTCGCGCTTGCGCAGGCCCTTGTCGAACTCGCCGACCAGCTCCACGCGCTGCTCGGCGCCGATGGTCTGGCCGGGCGGGAAGCGGTCGTCGTCGATCTCCACCGTGATGCGGCCGCTGTCGTCGGCGAAGGTGTACTTGTCGCCGCCGTCGTGCGAGACGATGCGGCCTTGCAGGCGCGCATGCTGCTCGTCCTTGCCGGTCTCCAGCAGTTGCTTGACCGTGACCAGCGGTACCGAGCTCGGGCCGCCGTAGCTGCCGTGCTGGCCGGCCGGGGCCGGCTGCGCGGCCGTGCTGGGGCCGGAGTAGCCGGCGGCCGGCTGGGCCTGGGCGGCGCCCGCGGCGAGCAGCATGGCGGCGAGGGCGGCGGCGGTGAGGGAATAGCGCATGTTGAAACTCCTGTGATGCGAGTGCCGCAGACCCGTTCCGCGGCATGGCTGCATTGGACGCGCGGCAGATGAAGGCAATCTGATGAACCACCCCCGTTTGGACTTCTCACTTCGTGCAGAAGTCCCATCCCCCCTTCAAGGGGGCGCACCCGGCGGCCTGGCAGAGCCAGTTCCGCGGCTGCGCTGGCATGGCCTGCTCCGCGGCCTTCCGAACCGCTGCTTGCGGGCCGGTTCCATGGACTGCGGGTGCAGCGCCGTGCATGCTGATCTGCGCTACCAGCTCGCCGGCCCGCCATCGAGCATGCGCTGCGCGAGCAGGAAGCCCGCCGCGTTCCAGCTCTGGCCCGGCATGCCGCGCGGCGCCAGCGTCCTGCCGTGGAACCATTCGGTGAAGCGCCAGCCGTGCGCCGCATTGGCCTGCGCCAGCCGCAGCAGCACCACCCTGGCCTCTTCGGTGCGCCCGAGCCGCGCCAGCGCCATCGCCCAGAAGCCGCCCACGAAGGGCCAGATGCCGCCGTTGTGGTACTGGTGCACGAGGTTCTGCTGGTGCCGCTCCATGTAGCGGCGCCACAGCTCGTGCTGGCGCGTGAGCGGGTGCAGCACGACGCGCACGGGGTAGGGCACATCGGCCTGCGCGTGTGAGATGGTGTTGGCGATGCGCGCAGCCATGGCCTCGTCGGCCGCGCCGCTGAGGATCGCCAGCACGTTGCCGAACACGTCGCCCTCGTCGCCGACGACTGCCAGGTTCACGAACGAAAGGTACAGGCCCGGGTCGCGCCGGCCGCGCCGCGCGTAGTGGCGCAGCAGGCGTGCGCGGTGGTAGTTCGGCAGATCGCTCTGGAACGGGTTGAACAGGTGGTTGAAGTGGTGCGCCGTGGCCTCGGCATCGCCCAGCGTGAAGCGGCGCTTGACCTCCACCCACAGCGCATTCGTGTAGAGCACGTAGCCCGAGCGCGGCATGATGTCGGCCCAGTCGCTGGCCTCGTTCTGCTGCAGCAGCCGGAAGGTCTGGTGCTCCTGCGCCAGCAACCAGACGATGGCGCGCTGCACGCCGTCCTGCCAGTGCGTGGCACCCACCGTGCCGTGGCGGCGCACATGGTCCACCGCGATCAGCCACCACAGCGTGGCGTCGATGCAGCCCAGGTACCAGAAGTCGGCATCGAAGCCATCGGGGTCTACGTACTTGGGGATCTGGCCGTTGGCCGCCTGCTGGGCGGCCAGCGCATCGAGGCTGGCCACGGCCCCGCGCTCCAGCGCCGGCACGCCGCTGCCGCACATGGCCATCACGCAGATGGCGGCGTCGCGGCCGAAGATGCGCGTGTAGCGGCGCGCCTCGGCCGCCTGCGTGCGGCTGGCCGCGAGGATGCCGTGCGGCGTGCAGTTGGCCTCCAGCAGGGCCAGCGAAGCGCGGGTGCAGTCGGCCAGCAGCGTGGCAGGGTCGTGGTGTGCGTCGGTCATGGTCGGATCATTCTGAAGCACCGCGCAAAGTCCCGCGGCATGATGCCGGCATGCCAACCGCACCCACCCTGGAGCAGCTGCGCCGCCACGCGATCGCGCGCACGCTGTTCACGCCCACCACGCTGCCGCGCGCCATCGCCCGCCTGGGCTTCGTGCAGGCCGACCCGATCCGTGCGCCTGCGCGGGCGCAGGATCTCACGCTGCGCCACCGCGTGCGCGACTACCGTGCCGGCGAGCTGGAGCGCCGCTACGCCCGGCTCGGCATCGAGGAGGATTTCTTCGTCAACTACGGTTTTCTGCCGCGTGCACACGCCGACCTCATGCACCCGCGCACCGCGCGCGAGGCCTGGACGGCCGAGCGCGCGCAGCAGGCCGCCGCCGTGCTGGCCTTCGTGCAGGAGCGCGGTGCCGTGCACCCGCGCGAGGTCGAGGCGCAGTTCGCGCATGGCCGCACGCGCAACTGGTTCGGCGGCAGTTCCAACGCGAGCACCCAGCTGCTCGACGCCATGCACTACCGCGGCCTGCTGCGCGTGCTGCGGCGCGACAGCGGCACGCGCGTCTACGCCGTGCGCGCGGCCGGCCTGCCGGCCGACGATGCCCAGGCCACCGACGCGCGCATGGATGCCCTGGTCGACCTGGTGGTGGCCAAGTACGCGCCGCTGCCGGCCGCCAGCCTGGGTCAGCTGCTGAGCCTCCTGCTGCGCGGCGGCGCGCCGCAGTGGGCGGCCGGGCGCGCCGCAGCGCTGGCCCGGGCCCGGCTGCGGCTGGCGCGCGCGCGCGTCGACGGTGTCGACTGGTACTGGCCGGTTGCCGAGAATCCGGCCGCGGCGCGCTGGCGGACCGACGAGGGCGTGCGCCTGCTCACGCCCTTCGACCCACTGGTCTGGGACCGGCGCCGCTTCACGCTGTTCTGGGGCTGGGCCTACCGCTTCGAGGCCTACACGCCGGCCCCGCGCCGCCAGCTCGGCTACTACGCGCTGCCCCTGCTCTGGCACGAGCAGGTCATCGGCTGGGGCAACCTGGCGGTGGTGGATGGCGCGCTGTCGGCGCAGTTCGGCTACGTGGCCGGCAAGCCACCGCGTTCCGCTCTGTTCCGCGCCGGGCTGGACGAGGAACTCGACCGCGTGCGCGCCTTTCTCGGCCTCTGATTCACAGCAGCAGGAAGGCTGCCGCAGCCACCGCCGTCGGTGCCAGCGCGCCGAGCAGCAGCGCGCCGATGCTGACGGTCTCGTCCGCGAAGCCGCGCTTGAGCAGCGCCACGCCGGCCGGGTTGGGCGCGTTGGCGATCACGGTGAGGCCGCCGCCGGCCACGGCACCGGCCATCAGCATGTACTTGGCCTGGTCCGACATGCCCTCGATCAGCGAGCCCAGGTAGGTCAGCGCGGCGTTGTCGGTGACGGCCGTGA
This sequence comes from Pseudorhodoferax sp. Leaf265, assembly GCF_001422365.1. Classification (GTDB taxonomy): domain Bacteria; phylum Pseudomonadota; class Gammaproteobacteria; order Burkholderiales; family Burkholderiaceae_C; genus Pseudorhodoferax. Next base: position 95,891 of record NZ_LMMT01000002.1, read on the forward strand.
GGCCCAGCGCGCCGAAGAACAGCGCCAGCGGCTCCAGCCCCGAGACGATGGGCTGCAGCCACCACTGCTGCATGCCGCCCAGCACCACCAGGCCGGCCAGGAAGAAGCCGACCAGCAGCGCCTCCTTGAGGATCAGCGGGCTCTGGTGCTGCGCGTAGGCCTGGGTGAAGCCCAGGAACAGCAGGAACAGCCCCAGGAAGACGACCGGGTGGTGGGCCGACAGCACCACGCCCGCCAGCAGCGCCAGGTGCACGGCCACCACGGTGGGCGGCACCCTGGCCTGCGCCGGGGCGTCCGCCGTGCCGGGCCGCTGCGGGCCCAGGAAGCGGCGCAGCACGAAGGTGGCCACGGTGGCGTTCACGAGCACCGCCAGTGCTGCCTTCCAACCGAAGTTGGCCAGCATGAAGGCGCTGTCCCACTGCCAGGTGGCGGCGACCATGAGCACGGGCGGTGCCGCATAGGAGGTCAGCGTGCCGCCGATGGACACGTTGACGAACAGCACGCCCAGCGCCAGGTACTTCACGCCCTCGGGCACATCGCGGCGGAAGATCTGCGGCGCCAGCATGAGCGCGGCGATGGTCATGGCCGCGGGCTCGGTCACGAGCGAGCCGAACAGCGGCACGGCGGCCAGGCCCAGCCAGGCCGAGGCCAGCGGCGTGGGCACGGGTGCCAGCCGCGCCGCCTGGTCGACCAGGGCCGCCACCGTGCGCAGCACCGGGCGCGAGGCCGCCATGACCATCACGACGAAGACGAACAGCGGCTCGGTGTAGTTGCGCGACTCGGCATAGGCCAGCGCCTGCGGGCCGCCCGCGGCCAACGCCAGCACGGCGATGAGCACCATGGCCCAGAAGCCGAACACCACCTCGACCTCGCCGAGCAGGTGGAACAGGCCGGCATGGCGCGGAAAGCGGTGGGAGAGCCGCTCGAACTGCTTGGCGGCGAAGGTGTGGGCCAGCGCGATGGCGAACAGCGCGGCGGCGATCCACTGGATCGTGGGGTCGGACATGGGATGGACACGGGCAGACCGCGCGGCGGCCCGACCTGCGCGAAAACCTGGAATGCCCGAAGCGGCACGCCACCCGGACGCGGATTCTACGGACGCAGGCCAAGCCCCTGGGCCGGAGCGGGACACCCATGCGGTCCAAGCGCGGCGCGCCCCGCGCGATCTTTCCAAGACCGCAAGCTTCACTTTCGAACTTCTCGATGTTCATCGCGATGCGGCCGCCAGATACTTCCCCGCAGTTCCGGACTGCACCGGCGTGACACGAGACCCACACCATGGACATCTATCAACTCTTCATCAACAACCAGTGGGTCGAGCCCGATTCGGGCCTCCACTTCGATGCATTGGATCCGTTCACCGGCGAGCCGTGGGCGCGCATCCCGCAAGGCAACGCACGCGATGTCGACCGGGCCTGCAGCGCTGCGGAGGCCGCATTCCACGGGCCATGGAGCTGCTTGTCGGCCACCGAACGCGGCATGCTGCTGGTACGGCTCGCGCAACTGATCGAGCAGAACGCGGAACAGCTGGCTGCGGCGGAGAGCCGGGACAACGGCAAGCTGTTGGGTGAGGTGCTGGGCCAGGTCCGCTACACCGCCAAGTACTTCCACTACTACGGCGGCCTGGCCGACAAGATCCAGGGTGCGGTGGTGCCGATCGACAAGCCCAAGGTCTTCAACTACACGCGCTACGAGCCCGTGGGCGTGGTGGCCACCATCACACCCTGGAACTCCTCGCTGCTGCTGACCGCCTGGAAGGTCGCGCCCGCGCTGTGCGCCGGCAACACCATCGTCGCCAAGCCCTCCGAGCACACCTCGGTGTCCATGTTCCTGCTGGCGCGCTTGTTCGAGCAGGCGGGCTTTCCTGCGGGCGTCTTCAACGTGGTGGCCGGCTTTGGCAAGGAGGTGGGCGAGCCCCTGGTCGCGCATCCTGCGGTCGGCGTGGTCGCGTTCACCGGCGGCGACGAGGGCGGGCGCCGGGTGGCCGTGCAGGCCGCGCAGCATCTGAAGCGCTGCACGCTGGAGCTGGGCGGCAAGTCGCCCAACATCGTGTTCGACGATGCGGACCTGGCCAATGCGGCCAACGGCGTGGTCACCGGCATCTTTTCCGCCGGTGGGCAGACCTGCATGGCGGGTTCGCGCCTGCTGTTGCAGGAGCGCGTCCACGACAGCTTCGTCCAGCGCCTGCTCGACATCTGCAAGGACGCCCGCCTGGGCAATCCGGCCGAGCCGGGTGTGCAGATGGGGCCGGTGGCCACGCGTCCGCAGTTCGACAAGGTGATGGACTACATCGCGATCGCCAAGGCCGAGGGCGCCAGGTGCGTGCAGGGCGGGCGCGCCCGTTCGGGCCCGGGCTACGGCGCGGGGCAGTTCGTCGAACCGACGATCTTCACCGGCGTGCACAACGGCATGCGCATCGCCCAGGAGGAGGTGTTCGGGCCGGTGCTGTCCGTGATCCCCTTCAAGGACGAGGAGGATGCCGTGCGGATCGGCAACGACATCCGCTTCGGCCTGGCGGCGGGTGTCTGGACGCAAAGCCTGCACCGTGCGATGCACATGTCGCAGCGCCTGCGCGCCGGCACGGTGTGGGTCAACAACTACCGCTCCACCAGCTTCACGACACCTTTCGGCGGTTTCAAGAACAGCGGCCTGGGCCGTGAGGGCGGCGTGGAGGCCGTCAAGGAGTTCCTGGAGGTCAAGAGCGTCTGGATCTCGACCGACCTGCAGATGCCCGATCCATTCATCCGCAAGTATTGACGGGCGGCAGTTGCCGCAACGACGCCAACGATGATCGGGGACAACATGGATCAGATTCCAACGGACGGCACGGCGTACGACGTGGTCGTCATCGGCAGCGGCATCGCCGGCCTGTCCGCGGCCTGCGCTGCGGCGGACCGCGGTGCGCAGGTGGCGGTGCTGGAGCGTTCTTCGCCCGCGGAGTTCGGAGGCAACACGCGCTGGACCGAGTCCTACCTGCGCATGAAGAGCGAGCACGAGGTCAGCGACGACTTCGAGGAACTGCTGGTGGCCAACGCGGGCCACCACATCGACCCGAACGTCGTCGCGGAGGCTGCCGGTCCCTATGCGCAATGGCCGGGCTATGTGAAGGCCCACGGCATGCCGGACCCGGAACTGGTCTCCACGCTTTCGGCCGGCGCGGGCCCCACCGTGCAATGGCTCAAGGGCTACGGCATCCGCTTCGCGGCCCTGCCCACCTACTTCGTCACGGCGGCCGCACCGCGCCTGATGCCCGTGGGTGGCGGGCTCGCGATGATCGAGGCGCTGCAGGCGCATGCGCGCCAGCGTGGCGTCGTGCTGCATTTCCACACCACCGCGCTGTCGCTGTCCCGGCGCGATGCCGAAGGATGGCTGCGCGTGGGTGTCGCCGCGGGGGCGGAGGCAGGCGCCGCGATCACGCTGCGCGCGCGTGCGGTCGTGATCGCGTCGGGCGGGTTCGAGGGCAATCCGGAAATGATGACCCGCTACATCGGCCCCACGGCGCGCTACCTGCGCCCGGTGGCGCGTGGCGGCTACTACAACAGGGGCGAGGGCATCCGCCTGGCGCTGGAACTCGGTGCGGCGCCGGCCGGCGACTTCAGCTCGTTCCACGCCGAGCCGCTGGATCCGCGCTCGCCAGCGCCGGAAGCCCTGGTCATGAACTTTCCCTACGGCCTGCTCGTGAACCGGCAGGGCCGCCGCTTCACCGACGAGGCGCCTGGCCCGGTCGACGTGCACTACGACCACATCGCGCGGGCGATCAAGGACGAGCTCGACGGCATCGCCTGGGTGGTGTTCGACCAGCGCATCCACGACGTGCCGAACTGGAAGCGCAGCATCCGCACGGACCAGCAGCCGGTCCAGGCCGACAGCCTCGCCGCACTGGCGCAGGCCTGCGGCATCTCCGCGGCGGGCCTGGAGGGCACGGTGCAGGCCTACAACGCGGCCTGCGGCCCCGGCGAATTCAGTCCGCTGCGACCCGACGGCCTGGCCACGCGGGGGCTGGAGCCGCCCAAATCGCACTGGGCCCGTCCGATCGACCAGCGCCCCTACATGGCCTATCCCATCGTGGCGGGCATCTGCTTCACCTACGGCGGCATCAAGACCGACAGCCGTGCCCGGGTCGTGGATGCGGACGGCCGGCCGGTTCCCGGCCTGTATGCGGCCGGCGAAGCCACGGGGCTGTACTACCAGGTCTACACGGGGGCCACCTCCGTGCTGCGTGGCGCGGTCTTCGGAAAGATCGCAGGCGAACAGGCCGCAGCGCCGTTCGGAACACAAGACATTCACCAGGAGACGCCATGAAGCTTCCCGACCGAGACGACCATCGCGCCGCGCGCCGCGCCGCACTCAAGGCCCTGGCCTGCGGCGCTGCCGCCGGGCTGTCCGGCACGGCCTGGGCGCAGACTGCCGGCAAGTGGGTCGCCGCGGCGCCCATCCGGATGACCGTGCCCTATGCGGCGGGTGGTGGCACGGACGTGTTGGCGCGGCTGGTGTCCAGCCAGATCGGCAATGCGCTGGGACAGCCCATCGTGGTCGAGAACCGGCCCGGCGTGAACGGCATCCTGGGCACCAACCTGGTCTACGGCGCGCATCCGGATGGGCAGACCTTGCTGTTCGCCGCGGCCGACTTCATCTCGATCGCCCCGCACGTCTACAAGAACGCGGTCAAGTTCGATCCGGCGCAGTTCGTGCCGGTGGCGCTGATCGCCAAGATGGGTTTCGTGCTGGCTTCGCGCGCCGACAACAGCGCCAAGGATCTGGATGAGGTGATCGCGCGCGCCAGGGCGAAGGAGATCACGTACGCCCATTGGGGCCCCGGCAGCACCTCGCAGATGGCGATGGAGCTGCTGCGCTCGCGGGTGCCGGGGTTTCAGGCCCTGCCGGTTCCGTACGGCGGTGCCGCGCCGGTGCTGAACGCCGTCATGGCCGGCGACGTCGAGTACGGCTTCGTGCCGACACCGCTGGCCATGGCGAGCCAGAGCAAGCTCAAGCTCTACGCCATCGCCTCGCCGCAGCGGTTCGCCGGCATCAAGGACGTGCCCACACTGGCCGAGAAGGGCTATGCGGTGGACGCGGACACCTGGTTCGGCGTGCTGGCGCCTCCGCGCACCCCTGCCGCGGCGGTCGAGGCCCTGCGGGTGCAGATGGTCGCGGCGGCCGCCGATCCGCGCGTCAGCGCGCGCATGGCCGAGATGGGCTACACGGCCACCCACATCGCGCCGGAGAACTTCGGGGCATTCATCCAGACGGAGTACGCGCGCTGGGGCGGCGTCGTGCGCGCGGCGCACATCCAGGCCGTGGACTGAACATCGGCGGGGCGGGCGCGCGGCCTCGCGCGGCGCACAATCCGGTCGCATGAAGCGCAAGATCCCCAGCACGATTGCGTTGTCCGTTCTCGAAGCCGCGGCCCGGCATGGCAGCTTTGCGCGCGCCGCGGCCGAGCTGTACATGACCGAGAGCGCCGTGAGCCGCCAGATCGCGACGCTGGAGAACTACGTGGGCGTGCGCCTGTTCAGCCGCGAGAAGAAGCAGGTCGAACTCACCGAGCTCGGAAGCCGCTACGCTGCCGCCATCCGGCCAGGCCTGGACGAAATGGAGGCACAGACCCTGGCTCTGATGAACAGCAGGAACGGCGGCGGCGTGCTGGAGCTGGCGGTCATCCCGACCTTCGCCGCCCGCTGGCTGCTGCCGCGCCTGCACGGGTTCCGGACCGCCCATCCACGCATCTCCGTCAACATCGGGGAGCGCGCAGACCCGTTCCTGTTCCGTGGGACGCCTTTCGACGCGGCGCTGCACTTCGACGATGGTTCCTGGGAAGGCGTGCACAAGGTCCACCTGTTCGACGAGGAGGTGGTGCCGGTCGTGAGCCCGCGCCACCACGACGTGCAGGCGCTGCGGGATCCGGAGCGTCTTGCCGGGGTGCCCTTGCTGGTCAAGCGCTCGCGTCCGGAAGCCTGGCAACGCTGGTTCACGCTGGCGGGCTGCATGCCGGGCAGCGTGGTGCCGGCGATGCGCTTCGAGCTGTATTCGACCGTGATCGATGCCGCCAAGGCCGGGCTCGGTGCCGGCCTGGTGCCGCGCTTCTACATCCAGGACGATGTGCGCCGGGGCGAGCTGGCCATTCCGTTGGACCTTCCCATCCGCCACGAGAAGCGCTACTGCCTGCTCTATCCCAGCCACCGCCCGGTCTCGTCCGCGGTGGCAACGTTCCAGGCCTGGGTCGTGGCCCAGGCCCAGGCGTTCAGCGCAGAGTTGGCAGAAGGCCGCGGCGTCGCGCCGTAGTGTGGGCCGGCGGATCGGCTGCGCGCTGCCCGGACACGGCGAAGGCACGCGGCCGGCGTGGCCAGGCCAGCGCGCAGGGCGGCGTTGCAGCGGCCAGGATTCAGTCTCCGTTCGCGTGGCTGGACAGGGATGGCAGGGGCAGGGCGTGCAGGGCCTCGGCGAGTGCCTCCTGGCAGCGCGCCTCGTCGCCGACCTGCTCCATGAGCAGCAGCGCCAGCCGCGCCAGGAACAAGGCCTCGCGTGCGGGGCCGGCCTCGGTGACGGCCTGGGCGCAGGCCGCGTACAGACGGTCGCGCGCGTCCGCGGGCAGGGCGTTCACTGCTTCCATGACGGGTCCAGCCGGTCGATGCGCCGCAGCATCGCGGCGAACAGGTCCTGGCCCATGGCGGCGCCGCCCAGGAAGCGGCGCGCATCCTCCACGCAGCCCTGGCGCACGGCCTGGCCGATGGGCTGGCGCGGGCCCAGCGCCGCGCCGGCCACCTGCACCTCGCAAGCGCGCTGCAGCGCCCACAGCGTGTACAGCGCCTTGGGCAGCGTCTCGCTCCAGACCAGGAGGCCATGGTTGCGCAGGATCACGGCCTGGCGCTGGCCCACGCTGGCCAGCAGGCGCGGGCCCTCGTCGGCGTGCAGCGTGATGCCCTCGAAGTCGTGGTAGGCCACGCGGTCGCTGAGCTGGGCCGCGTAGAAGTTCGTGGTCTCCAGGCCCTGCGCGCTGCAGGCCACGGCCATGCCGGCCGTGGTGTGGGTGTGCATCACGCACTGCGCGCCCGCCAGGTGGCGGTGCAGCGTGGCGTGCGGCGTGAAGCCGGCCGGGTTGATGGGCCAGGGGCTGTCGCTGAGCAGGCGGCCGTCCAGGTCGACCTTGACGAGATTGGAGGCCGTGACCTCGCCGTAGTGCAGGCCGAAGGGGTTGAGCAGGAAGTGGTGCTCGGGCCCCGGAACGCGCAGCGAGATGTGGTTGTAGATGCCTTCGCTCCAGCCCCAGAAGTCGAAGATGCGGTAGCAGGCGGCCAACTGCAGCCGGGCCTGCCATTCGGTGGGCGCGATGCCGCGCGGGCAGGCTGCCAGCGCGGCGGGAAGCGGGTCTTGGACGGTGTTCATGCAATGGTCTCCTCGTGGTGGATGCAGGTGGCGCGCGCGAGCGCCCGGGCCAGCGCGCCGGCCGGCGGCAGGTCGGGCCAGCGCGCGGCCACATGGCCGTCGGGGCGCAGCAGCAGCGTGGCGCCGTCGTCGCTCTGCAGCGGCAGCAACGCCAGCGGTAGCGCGTCGGCGTCATCAACGAGCACCGCAGCGAGCGACGGCCGGCACAGCAGCGTGAAGCCCGGGCCGATGCGGTCGAGCAGGTGGCCGCCGCCGGGCAGCGGCCGGTCGGCCAACACCTCGCCAGGCAACGGGCCGGCGATGGCGTGGGCGTCCGGTGTGGACAGCGGCGAGTCCACATAGCGCACGGCCTCGGTCTGGCGCGGGTTGATGAGCTGGGCGATGCCGCGGTGGCGTTCGGCCAGCGACAGCGCGGCCTCGCGCAGCAGGTCGAAGCCGCGCGAGGGCGGCGACATGAACTCGGTGCTGCGCATGGCGTTCTCCGCGTTGGTGTGGAAGGCGCCGATGCGCTCGTGCGAGTAGCTGTCCAGCAGCGCGCCGCCGGCCCGGTCCTGCGCCACCAGCGCCAGCTTCCAGGCCAGGTTGTCGGCATCGTCGAAGCCCGAGTTGAGGCCGCGCACGCCGAAGATCGGCAGGGCATGGGCGGCGTTGCCGGCGAAGAGCACGCGGCCGTGGCGGTAGCTGGAAAGCGTCATCGCGCCGGCACGGTAGACCGAGGTCCAGACCGGCTTCCAGGGCAGGTGGCCTTCGCCGATGGCGTCCAGGTGGCGCTGCACGAAGGCCTGCACGGCCGCGGGCGTGAGTGCTTCCTCGGTGCTCTGGCCGGCGCGCAGCTGGTAGTCGATGCGCCAGATGTCGTCGGGCTGCGGGTGCATCAGCACGGTGCCGCCGCGGTGCCAGGGCGGGTCGAACCAGGCGCGGCGCTCGACCGGGTGCCGGCTCGGCAGTTCGATGTCGATGATCACGTAGCGGCCCTCGTATGCCGCGCCGTGCAGCTCCAGCCCCAGCGCCTTGCGCACGAAGCTCTGGCCGCCGTCGCAGGCCACCAGCCAGTCGGCATCGAGCGCGTAGTCGCCCAGCGCATTGCAGGCCTGCAGTTGCACGCCATCGGCCTGCTGCGTGAAGCCGCTCAGCGCCGTGCCCCAGCGCAGGTCGATCATGCCCGGTCGGGCCGCATTGCAGCGCGCGATCGCGTCGAGCAGGAACTGCTCGATGTAGTACTGCGACAGGTTCAGCATCGGCGGCAGCTTCTGGCCGGTGTCGTGCGGCATGGCGAAGCGCAGCACCTCGGTGGTCTGGTAGAAGCTGCGCCCGGCGGTCCAGGGCAGCCCCTTGGCGAGGAAGGCGTCGAGCGCGCCCAGGCGCTGCAGGATCTGCAGGCTGCGGCGCGACACGCAGATCGCGCGGCTGCCGGTGCAGACCGTGTCGTCGGCCTCCAGCAGCACGCTGGCCACGCCCTGCTGGGCCAGGCCCAGTGCCAGCGCCATGCCGACCGGGCCGCCGCCGGCGATGGCCACGGCATGGCGGCGGGCGTCGCGGCCGTCCTGCAGCGGCGGCAGCCGTGGCGCATGGCGGGTGTAGTGGAAGTCGCCGACGGACGGGGGCGGGGGCGCGGGCATCTTGGTCTCCTCGGGTTCGACGCGGTGGCGGGATTGTCCGGAGCCGGAGCACTGCCGTGTGTAGTAACTTCTGATGACAAGGACAAACCCCCATGCAACGTTGGCGCATCACCCCCACAGACCAGGCGCTGGCCGCCCGCGTGGTCGGCGGCGTGCTGGCCGGCGTGGGCACGGCGCGGCTCGCTGCGCACTACCTGGCGGCGTTGCAGGAGCTGCTGCCCGTGACCTTCTGCACCGTGTTCGCGGTGGGCGCCAGCGGCCGCATCGAGACCGTGTCGGCCGCCAGCAGCTACGGCGACACGGCCGAGCGCACGGCCGGCCGCTACGTGGCCGAGCGCTTCGACCGCGTCGATCCCATGCTGGTCTGGCTGGCCGCGCGCAAGCGGCCGGCACGCGCCCAGCTGTGGCTGGGCCACCACCGCGGCGACGAGCTGGCCGACGCGGCCTACCGCGCGGCCTGCTACACCGAGGTCGGCATCCGCGAGCGCGCCTCGGTGCTGGTGCTCTCGCCGAGCGGGCAGCGTGCGGCCATCAGTTGCTACCGCAGCCTCGCGCAGCCGGCGTTCGCGGCGGCGGATTTCGCGTTGCTGGAGGCGCACGCGGCGCTGTTGGCCGAGGCCACGGCCGCGCATGGCCGCGTGGTGGCGGCCGGCGCCCCCGTGGCGGCCGGGCTGGCGGGCGCGCTGCTGCGCCTGAGCCCGCGCGAGCGCGAGGTGCTGGACCGGCTCGCGGCCGGCCGCACGGCCAAGGAGGCGGCGCAGGACCTGGGCGTGGCGCTGAGCACGGTGCGCACGCTGCAGTACCGCGCGTTCCGGCGGCTGGGCCTGCGCTCGGTCAAGGACCTGCTGCGCGGTCGGACCTGACCAAGGCCCGGGGCGGGGCCCTGGTGTGGGCCGTGGCCGTGCAGCGCAAGCAGACAGAGCTGCGCATCGGCGCAGGCGTCGCAGAGGCCGCAGGTCTTGGCGGGCCCGCTACGCCGCCAGCTTCAGCCGCTGCAGCACCGGCCGCCAGCGTGCGACCTCCTGCGGCAGGAAGCCCGCCAGTTCCGCATCGTCGAGCAGTTTGACGCCCGAACCCGCCTGCTGCACGGCGGCCTGGTACTCCGGCAGCGCGAGCATCTGGCGCGTGGCCTGCGCGAGCAGGGCCTGCACGGGCCGCGGCGTGGCCGCCGGTGCGAACAGGCCGACCCAGAAGTCGCCGTTGACTTCGGGATGGCCCGCCTCGGCCAGCGTCGGCGTTCTGGGCAGGAAGGCCTCGCGCTGCGCCGCGGTGACCGCCAGCGGCCGCAGCTTGCCGGCCTCCACCAGCGGCGCGGCCGGGATCCAGGTCTCGAAGCTGGCATCGACGATGCCGCCCGCCAGGTCGTTGAGCGAGGGGCTGGCGCCCTTGTACGGCACGTGCAGCAGGTCGGTGCCGGTGGCCTGCTTGAGCATTTCCATCAGCAGGTGGTTGCCGCTGCCGGTGCCGCTGGACGAGTAGCTCAGCTTGCCGGGCCGGGCCCGGGCCGCGACCACCAGGTCGGCGACGCTGCGGTACGGTGCATCGGCCCGGACCAGCAGCACGTAGCCGCCGTTGGACAGCAGGCCCAGCGTGGCGAACGCACGCGCAGGGTCCAGCTTCACATGGGGGTTGACCAGCGGCGCGATGACCAGCGGCCCGTGCGACGACACCAGCAGCGTGTGGCCGTCGGCCTCGGCGCGCAGGGCCAGGCTGGCGGCCAGGGTCGCGGCATTGCCGGGAATGTTCTCGACGACGAAGGGCTGCTGCAGCGCAGCGCCGAGATGCTGGGCCGCCAGGCGCGCCCGCGCATCGCTGGCCGAGCCTGCGGGAAAGCCCACCAGCAGCCGGACCGGCCGGTTGGGATACCGGCTCGCGCGCGGCCGGCCCGGGAGCAGCGCCAGGCCGAGTGCTGCCGCACCGGCGCGCAGGAGTTCGCAACGTTGCATGCCTGTCCTCGTGTGGCGCTACTGCACTTGCAGGCCCAGCTCGCGCGTCATCGTCCGGTAAGTCGGCCACGAGCGCGCGATGAACTCCGTCAGTTCGTTGCCGGTCCACGGCGGGCCTTCCACGCCGAGCTGGTTCAGCACGTTCCTCATGGGCTCGGACTGCGACGCCGACAGCCGTGCGGCCTCGGCGAGCCGCTGCACGATGGCCGGCGGCAGTTGGGCCGGGCCGAGCACCATGTTGCTCTCGCGCAGGTCGTCGAAGGCCGGGCCGCTGAAGCCCGCCTCGGCCCAGGTCGGCACGCCGGGCAGCAGCCGCTCGGAGCGCTGGCCCGAGATCACCACGATGGGGCGGAAGGCGCCGTTCTTGATGCCGGGCGCCATGCCCGCCATCGAGCCCGCGCCGATGTCGATGTTGCCGGCCATGAGGTCGAACACCATCGGCCCCGTGCCCTTGTAGTTGACGATGTTGAACTGCGCGCCGGTCTCCTTGGCCAGCTGGTTCACCATGATCTGCCAGCCCGAGCCGATGCCGTAGTTGCCGACCGAGACCACGCGCTGGCGCGCCAGCTCCACCAGCTCCTTGACGTTCTGCACCGGCAGGTCCTTCTTGACGACCAGGGGCGAGGTGCCGGTGCCGAACGCGGCGATCGGGACCAGGTCCTTGGACGTGTCCAGCGGTGCCTTCTTGAGCAGCACCGGCGCCTGCGCGAGCTGGCTGTGCAGCGTGATCAGGAGCGTGTAGCCGTCGGGGGCCGAGCGTGCGACCGCGTCGGCCGCGATCATGCCGATGCCACCGGGCCGGTTCTCCACCACGACCGGGGTGCCCAGGTGCCCGGTCAGGAACTCGGCCAGCGCACGTGCCGTGGCATCGTTGGACGAGCCCGGCGCCTGCGCCGCGATGATGCGGATGGGCTTGGTGGGCCAGTTGTCGGCGGCGTGCACGTGGCGCGGCAGGGCCAGCGCGCCGAACAGGCCCGCGCCGGTGGCGAGCAGCTGGCGTCGCGTGGGCGGGGCCGTGGTGGATCGGTCGTCGTTCATGTGTCTCCTTCGTTGTGGTTCAGGCCGGCTGGGCTCTACATGCCGATGCGGTCGGCACGGTCCACGAGGTTGCGCACGATGCGGACCGACGCGATGTCGATCATCTTTCCCTCGTACTGCACGGCGCCCAGGCCCTGGGCCAGGGCCTCGTCGTAGGCGCGGATCATCTGGCGCGCACGCGCCACGTCCTCGGCCTGAGGCGAGAAGGCCTCCTGCGCCAGCGCCACCTGCGACGGGTGGATGGCCCACTTGCCGACCATGCCCAGCGTCATCGCACGCTTGCACTCCTCGCGGAAGGTGTCGGGCGACTTGAAGTCGGCGAAGGGGCCGTCCACGGCGTCGAGCCGGTGCGCACGCGCCGCGATCGTGAGCTTGTGGCGCTGGTAGCTCCAGATGTCGCCGGGGTAGCCGCTGGGCCCGCCGATGTCGCGCAGCGAGATGCCCTGGCTGGCAGAGTAGTCGCCCATGCCGAAGATCAGGCATTCGAGACGCGGCGTGGACGCGGCGATCTGCTCGACCTGCATCATGGCCTCGACCTCCTCGATCAGCACGTCGATGCCGATGCGCTTTTGCAGGCCGAGCTTCTTCTCCATCATCGAGAGCAGCTTGTCGACGAACTGCACGTCGGCGGCCGACATGGCCTTGGGCAGCATGAGCACGTCCAGGTTCTCGCGCGCGCCCTCGACGACCTCGATGATGTCCTCGTAGGCGTACTCGGTCGTGAGGTCGTTGATGCGCACGCAGCGCGTGGTGCGGCCCCAGTCCAGCGTGTTGAGGGCCTCGACGATCTTGGCGCGCGCGCCGCGCTTCTCGGACGGCGCGACCGCGTCCTCCAGGTCCAGGAACACGAAGTCGACGCCGAGTGCGGCGGCTTTCTGCATCATCTTCTCGCTGGAGCCGGGCACGGAGAGCTGGCAGCGGCGCAGGCGTTGGGGGCGTTGTGGCATGGGGTGGATTCCTTGGAAGGGGAGGGAAGGGGTCAGCGCGCGGCCGCGGCCTGCAGCGCCGCGATCTCGTCGGCGGCGAAGCCGAAGTCCTGCAGCACCTGCTGCGTGTGCTCGCCGGCCAGCGGCGCGCGCCGGCGCACGCCGCCCGGCGTGCCGTGCAGGTGCACGGGCGTGCCGGCCACGGTCAGCGGGCGGGCGGCGCCGGGCTGTTCGGTCTCGACCAGCATGGCGCGGGCGCGGAAGTGCGGGTCGGCGAAGATGTCGTCGGCGCCGAACACCGGGCCGAACGGGATCTCGCCGCCCAGCAGCGCGGCCAGTTCGGCCTTGCTGTGGCGTGCGGTCCAGGCGCCGACGATGCGGTCGACCTCTGCGCGCCGGGCCAGCCGGGCCTCGCTGCTGGCGTAGCGCGGGTCGGTGGCCAGTTCGGGCTGGCCCATCAGGCGGGCCAGCGGCGCCCAGAAGCGGTCGTTCGGCACGCCCAGGCTCACATGGCCGTCGCGCGCCGGGAACAGGCCGAAGGGGCACAGCAGCGGGTGGCCGTTGCCCTCGGGGCCCGGCACCTCGCCCGTGGCGCTGTGCTGGAACACCATGCGTTCGCAGACGGCCAGCACGGCGTCGACCATGGCCACGTCGACGAACTGGCCCTGGCCGCTGCGCTGGGCCTGCCAGCAGGCCGCAGCGATGCCGTAGGCCAGGAACATGGCCGGCGCGATGTCGCCGACGCCGGGACCGATCTTGGTCGGCGCGCCGCCGGGCTGGGGGCCGGTGATGCCCATGATGCCGCCCATGGCCTGCGCCACCGGGTCGTAGGCCGGCCAGTGGGCGTAGGGACTGGCGCCGCTGCGCGGGTCGCCGAAGCCGCGCAACGCGGCGTAGACCAGCCGCGGGTTGTGTTCGCGCAGCGTCTCGTAGCCCAGGCCTAGGCGCTCCATCACGCCGGCGCGGTAGTTCTCCACCAGCACATCGGCCTGGGCCACGAGCTTCAACAACGCGGCCTTGCCGGCCGCGGTCTTGAGGTCCAGCGTCAGCGATTCCTTGTTGCGGTTGATCGACGCGAAGTAGGCGCCGAAGCCGCCGCCCTCCATGCGCAAGGCGCCCTCCAGGTGCGGGCCGTTGCGGCGGGTGCCGTCCCCGCCCGGCGGTTCGATCTTGACCACGCGCGCGCCCTGGTCGGCCAGCATCATGGTGGCGTAGGGGCCGGCCAGCATGCGCGTCAAGTCCAGCACGACCAGGCCGTCGAGCGCGCCCTTCATCGCTCGGCCCAGTGGCTCTTGCGCTTGAGCAGCACGCTGCGTTCGGCCTGCACGCAGAGCTTGTCGTCCTGGTTGATGCCGTAGTGGCGAAAGCGCACCACGCCCGCGTCGGGGCGGTCGGCCTCCTCCTGCGCCAGCACCTCGCTGAAGGCGTACAGCGTGTCGCCATGGAACACCGGGTGCGACAGGCGGATCTGGTCCAGCGCGAGCTCGCGCAGGCAGTGCTCGGCCGTGTCCTGCGCCGCCAGGCCCAGCACCATGGACAGGTTGATGCCGCCGAACACCACGCGCTGCGCGAAGATGCCGCCTTCGGCCCGGCGCATCGCGTGTTCGTTGAAATGGCCCTCGGCCGTGTTCATCACCATGTTGGTGATGAGCACGTTGTCCATCTCGGTCACGGTCTTGCCGCGCGCGTGGCGGATCAGGCGGCCGGGCGTGAAGTCCTCGAACCAGTTGTCGGCGCTGCAGAGTGCGGCAGTCTTCATGCTGCCTCCCGCTTGGCCTGCTTCTCGAACGCGCGCGCAGCGATCATGCTCTCCACCTCGGACTTGCCGAGCAGGTGCGTGGCGATGATGCGCTGCTGGATCTCCGAGGTGCCCTCGAAGATCTTGGTCAGCCGCGCGTCGCGCCAGTAGCGCTCCACCGCGAACAGCTTGGTGTAGCCGGCGCCGCCGAAGATCTGCAGCGCCTCGGAGGTCACGCGCTCGGCCATCTCGGAGGCGAAGTACTTGGCCATGGAGGCTTCCTTGTCGCAGCGCCGGCCGCTGTCGAGTTCGCTGCAGACGAAGTGCATGAGCTGGCGCGCGGCCTCGATCTCGGTGGCCATGGTCGCGAGCTTGAAGCGGATGGCCTGGTACTCGGCGATCGGCATGCCAAACTGCTTGCGCTCCAGCGCGTAGGCGGTGGCGTCTTCCAGCGCGCCCTGGGCCAGGCCGATGGCGCGCGCGGCGGTGTGGGCGCGCGCGCCCTCCAGGCCCTTGGTCATCAGCAGGAAGGCCTTGCCCTCCTCGCCGATCAGGCCGGAGGCCGGCACGCGCAGGCCGTCCAGCGCGAGCTCGTAGGTCTTCCAGCCGAAGTAGCCGATCTTGGGAATCGGCGCGCCCGTCATGCCCTTGGGAAAGCCGCCGCGCTCCTTCTCGATCAGGAAGCACGACAGGCCCAGGTGGCGCTTGTCGGCGCTGGGCGGCGGCGCGGTGCGCGCGAAGAGCGTGATGTAGTCGGCACCGTCGGCGAAGGTGCACCAGTACTTGTTGCCGGTCAGCACCCAGTCGTCGCCGTCGCGCACGGCGCGGCACGAGATCGAGGCCAGGTCCGAGCCGGTGTCGGGCTCGGACAATGCGCTGGCGTTCAGGAACTCGCCGCGCACCACGCGCGGCAGGTAGCGCTGGCGCATGGCCTCGGGCATGGCCGACTTGATCCAGCCGCCCTGGGCGCGCGCCACGATGGAGGCCACCGACATCCAGCCGCGCGCGAGCTGCTCGCAGATCAGGCAGTACTCGAAGTAGCCCAGGCCCAGGCCGCCGTACTCCTCCGGGACCATGATGCCGAAGTAGCCCATGTCGGCCATCTTCTGGCGCAGCGCCATCGGGATCTCGCCCTCCGGGCCGTCGAGCTGGTTGGCGACCGGCAGCACCTCCTTCATCGTGAATTCGCGGGCGGCGTCGCGGATCATGCGGCGCTCGTCGGTCATGTAGCCTTGTCCGTCCTGAGACATGGGTCAGTTCCTTGTTTTGACGAGGTTGGAGCGTTGGAAGTCAATGACGTCCTGGCCGTGCTGGTTCGCGCCCGTGGTGTGCCAGGTGACGATGCCGTAGCCGGGCCGGCTGGCCAGCCGCGCGGCCACCACCTCCGAGCGCGCGTACAGCGTGTCGCCGGGGTAGACGTCGACGAGGTAGCGCAATGCATCCACGCCGAGGAAGGGGCCGCCGCCTTCGGACAGGTCTTCGACCGACAGGCCGAACACGGTGTTGAAGACCAGCAGCGGGTTGACCGGCACCGTGCGGTGGCCATGCGCCTGGGCATAGGCCTCGTTGGTGTAGTGCGGGTTGTAGTGCAGCGTCAGCGTGGAGAACAGCGTGTTGTCCGCGGCCGTGACGGTGCGGCCCCAGTGGTGCACGAAGCGCCGGCCGGGTTCGAAGTCCTCGTAGCGGTTGCCGCGCGGGCGCAGCTGGGCCTGGGCGTGCAGCCGGGCGACGGTCTCGTCGTTGGAAGTCATGCGATGGCGTGCAGGAGTGGTTGGAGGGAAGGGGCCGTGCGCAGCGTGCGCACGGCCTCCAGCATCTGGGCGAAGCGCGTGGCGCCCAGCACCGGCGTGGCGATGGCACCCGCCTTGGCCGCGAGGCGCTCCCATTGCGCGGGCAGATCGGTGGCCGGCACGGCGACGTTGGCGGACTGGTGCAGCCGGCGGCCGTCGCGGGTCAGCAGCTCCACCTGGGCGGTGTTGCGGTCCTCCGCGTCGACGAACACCAGCTGCACGCGCCGGCGCGCCTGGGCGTAGCGCGGGTCGCGGGCCGTGGCATCGGTGTAGAGGTCCAGGCTGGCCGTGGCGGCGCCGTCCAGCGCCAGCGTGGCCAGCTGCTGCAGCGAGAACTTGAGCGCCAGGCCCGTGTCGGGCTCTGCGATGTCGCAGACGCCGCGGTGGTTGATGGCCACCGTGACCGTCATCGCCTCCATGGCGTCGAGCGTCAGGCCGTGCTGCGCGCGCAGCAGCCGGATCGCCTCGATCGCCGAGTGCGTGAGGTAGCAGGCCGCGTGGTACTTGAACAGCGTGGCCTCGACGGCGAAGCCGGCCTGCGTGTCGAGGGGCGCGAGCGGGCGGCTCACGGGCGCCAGCGTGCGCGCGAAGCCCTGCGCGCATTCGATGGCGGCAGTGTTCGCGGTGAAGCCGCGCGCCGCGAGCTGCGCGGCCATGAGCCCGTTCATCGCGGCCTTGCCCGCATGCAGCGGCTTGGCCATGGTGCCGAACATGCACTTGAGGCCGGCGGCCTGCGTGGCGGCCAGGCCCAGCGCGTGCGCGGTGCGGCCCGCGTCCAGCCGCAGCAGACTGGCGCAGGCCGCCGCGGCGCCCAGCGTGCCGACCGTGCCCGTGGCGTGGAAGCCGTGCAGGTAGTGGCTGGGGCCGACCATCTCGCCCACGCGGCTTTCCACCTCGTGGCCGATGACGATGGCGCGCAGCAGGTCCGCACCCGAGGCCTTGTGCGCCTGTGCCAGCGCCAGCGCGGCCGGAATGACCGGCACGCTGGGGTGGCCGAACATGCGGCTGGCCACGTCGTCGAAATCCAGTGCGTGGCCGGCCGCGCCATTGATGAGCGCGGCATCCTGCGGCCTGGCGCCGGCACCGCGCGCCAGCAGCGTGCAGGGCTGCTCGCCGCTGCCGCCGTATTGCTCCGCGAGCATCTGCACCAGCGGCTCGCTGCGGCCTGCGATGGCCACGGCCAGCCAGTCGAGCAGCGCATGGCTGGCCCAGGTGGTGGCGCGCTCGCCGAGGTCTTCGTCGCGCAGGCCGGCGATCCATTCGGACAGCAGGCGCGTGGCTTCAGGGACGCCCGGAGGCGGTGGTGGCGTGGCGGTCATGGCAGGCGGTGGGTTGGAACGAGGCGCCAGTATTCGAGCCAGCGGCCGCCAGATGCATCACATATGTGATGAATGCGATGGCCCATGGCCTCGACACTGCGGCGATGACCCAGCCCTTGCCCATGCCGCGCCGTTCGGTGCTCTACGTTCCCGCGATCAACCAGCGGGCCATCGCCAAGTGCGCATCGCTGGCCTGCGATGCGGTGGTGTTCGACCTGGAGGATGCGGTCGCACCGGCCATGAAGCAGGCGGCGCGCGAGCAGCTCGCCCAGGCCTTCGCGCAGGGCAGGCCGGGGCCGCAGTGCTGCGTGGTCCGCAGCAACGGCCTGGCCGACGCAGACTTTGCGCAGGACCTGGCGCTGGTGGCGCGCGTGCGGCCCGATGCGCTGCTGGTGCCCAAGCTCGCCAGCGTGCAGGATGCCGAAGCCTTGTGCGCTGCGGTGGCGCCCCTGGACGCCCGCGTCCGCCTGTGGGTGATGGTGGAGATGGCCGGGGCGCTGAGCGTGCTCGATGGCATCGTCGCCTGCCTGCTGCAGGCCGGCACGCGGCTGGACTGCCTGGTGGTCGGCACCAACGACATCGCCAAGGAGACCGGCGTGTCCACCGCCGACGGGCGCGCTTACCTGGTGCCCTGGCTGATGCGCTGCGTGCTGGCGGCCCGGCGCTTCGGCGTGGGCGTGCTGGACGGGGTGTGGAACGACTTCGCGGACCAGGCCGGCTTCGCGGCCGAGCTGGCGCAGTCGGTCAGGATGGGGTTCGATGGCAAGACGCTGATCCACCCGTCGCAGGTGGACGCGGTCAACCGGGCTTTTGCGCCGGCCGAGGCGGCGCTGCGCGAAGCCCGTGCTGTCGTCGACGCCTTCGCGCAGCCGGCGCATGCCCAGGCGGGCGTGATCCAGATCGACGGCCGCATGGTCGAGCGCCTGCACCTGGCCCAGGCCGAGCGCCTGCTGGCGCTGCAGGCGGCGATCGCCGCGCGCGCTACCTGATCTACTTGGCCTGCGTCGTGGCGGTGGCCTGGGCGGCCGCCAGCACGGCGTCCAGCAGCGCCCGGCGGCGCTTGTGCAGCCGGTCCACGGGCGCGCCCACGCCGATGGCCAGGCGCTGCTGGCGGATCGGCGTGGGCAGCAGCGTGGCGATCACGCCGGCGCCCGGCGTGGCCAGGCTGGCCGACTCGTACCAGCCGTGCTCGCGTGCGAACGCGATGGCGCGGAAGGTCTCGGCGATGCGCGCCGTGGGCCCCAGCTTCTCGGCGTTGTAGCGGCGCAGCAGCAGGCCGATGCGTTCGTCGTCCTGCCGGCTCAGCAGCATGATGCCGATGGCCGTGCGGTGCAGCGGCCGCAAGGTGCCTGGCGAGGGCGAGAAGCGCAGCGCGCGCTGCGATTCGATGATGGACACGTACTGCAGCAGCAGGCCGCTCTGGCGGCCCAGCAGCACGGATTCACCGGTGTCGTCGGCCAGCCGGCGCATGGCGTCCTGCATGTCCTGGCGCTGGCCCGGCGCGCGCATGGCCCATTCGTTGAGGAAGGAGATCCGCACCGACGGGCAGTAGCTGCGGTCGGCCGCGTCGAACTCCATGTAACCGCGCGCCACCATGGTCTTGAGCAGCATCGACACGCTGGACTGCGGCATGTCCAGCCGCTGCACGATCTCGGTCACGCGCAGCGGGCGGCGCTCGGCGTCGAACAGCTCCAGCAGCTCGAAGACGCGGGCGGCGGACTTGACCATCCGCGTGCTAGAGCGGCCGCACCGGCGTCAGTCGAACACCGCGTGCCACAGTGCCAGCACGGCGTCGCGCTCGCTGGCCACGTCGGCGGCCTCGACCTGCGTGGGCGCCTCGTCCAGCCGCGCACGGTGCTGCAGGTGGCGCAGTTCGCGGTAGGCATCGGCTGCGGCGTGGCCCACACCCGTGGGCAGCAGGCCGCAGGCCTCGGCGCGGTGCAGCAGCGCGATGTTGCCCACGTTGGCGATCAGCTCGGCATGCCGGGCGGAATGCGCCAGCACCAGGTACTGCACGGCGAACTCGGCATCGACCATGCCGCCGGGGCTGTGCTTGAGGTCGAACTTCTCGCCGCGCACCGGATGGGCGGCGCGCACCTTCTCGCGCATGGCGACGATCTCGCTGCGCAGCGCCTGCGGATCGCGCGCCGACGTGACCACGGCGCTGCGCACGGCGTCGAAGCGCGGCTGCAGCGCATCCATGCCGACCACGAAGCGCGCGCGCGTCATGGCCTGGTGCTCCCAGGTCCAGGCGGTGTTGCTGCCACGCCCCTTCTGGTACTTGGCATAGGACTCGAAGCTCGTGATGAGCAGGCCCGAGTTGCCGTTGGGCCGCAGCGCGGTGTCGATCTCGAACAAGTCGCCCTCGCGCGTCTTGACGGTCAGCCAGTTGATCATCTTGCGCACGAAGGCGGCGTAGGCCTCGGGGGCGCGCTCGTCCTCGTCTTCGTAGACGAACACGATGTCCAGGTCGCTGCCGTAGCCCAGCTCTTTGCCGCCGAGCTTGCCGTAGCCGATGATGGCGTACTGCGGCTCGTCGCGGTGCGCGTTCTTCAGGCGCTGCCAGCACCAGCGGGCCGTCACGCGCAGCATGGTGTCGGCCAGTGCGGAGAGGTCGTCGGCGACCTGCTCCACGGTCAGCCGGCCTTCCACGTCGCGGGCCAGCGTGCGGAAGGCCTCGGCGTGGTGGGCGCGGCGCAGCAGGTTGAGCAGCTCCTCCTCGTCGTCTTCTCCGGTGCGGGCGAGCGACGCCCGGCGCTCTTCCAGCTCGCGCTCGAAGGCCTCGGGCACGAAGCGTTCGGCCAGCATCGAGGCGGAAGCCAGTTCGTCGATCACGCCAGGGTGGCGCAGCAGGTAGCGCGCCGGCCAGCGCGCCGCGCCCAGCAGGCGCAGCAGGCGCTCGTGCGTGGCCGGGCGCTCCAGCAGCAGCGCGAGGTAGCTCTCGCGGCGCAGCAGCGGCTCGACCCAGTCGGTCCAGCGCAGCGCGCCCTGCAGGCGGTGCGTCGCGTCGATGCCTTCGCCCGGGTGCTCGTCACGCAGCCAGTCGGCCGTGCGCTGCACCAGGCGCAGCAGCCGGCCGCGGCTCTCGTCGCGCAGCGCCGCCACGCGTGGATGGTTGCGCCAGGCCTCGATGCGCTGGCGGAAGTCGGCTGGCAGGCGTTCGAGCACGGCGTCGAAGTCCGGTGCCGCGGCCGTGCCCTGGGCCTTGGGGCCGCCCTTGCAGTTGCCCTTGCAGGGCTTGGCGTCACCGCCGAGCAGGATGTCGAATTCCTGGGCGACGAACTCGCGGTGCTGGTCCAGCTCGGACAGGAAGGGGCAGCACGAGGCATAGCCCATGGTCTCGGCGATCCAGGCCAGGTCGTCGTCGCCCGAGGGCAGCACATGGGTCTGCTGGTCGTCCAGGTACTGGATGCGGTGCTCCACGCGGCGCAGGAACACATAGGCCTTGGCCAGCGACTCGGCCGTGGCCTGGGGCATGAGCCCGGCGCGTGTCAGGCGTGGCAGCGCGTCCAGCGTGGAGCGCGTGCGCAGCTCGGGGAACTGGCCACCGCGCACCACCTGCAGCAGCTGCACGATGAACTCGATCTCGCGGATGCCGCCGCGCGAGAGCTTGACGTCGTTGGCACGCTCGGGGTGGCCGGCGGCGCGGCGCGCGGCATGCTCGCGGATCTGCCGGTGCAGCGTGCGCAGCGCCTCGAACACGTTGTAGTCCAGGTAGCGGCGGAACACGAAGGGCAGCACCACGCTGCGCAGCTCGCTGG
Source organism: Pseudorhodoferax sp. Leaf265 (assembly GCF_001422365.1). GTDB lineage: Bacteria > Pseudomonadota > Gammaproteobacteria > Burkholderiales > Burkholderiaceae_C > Pseudorhodoferax. Next base: position 117,411 of record NZ_LMMT01000002.1, read on the forward strand.
CCGAGCCGTCCTCCACGCAGCGGCGCGGCGCCACCACCCGGCTCTTGAGCCAGGCGAAGCGCTCCCACTCGCGGCCCTGCACCTGCAGGTAGTCCTCCAGCGCGCCCAGCGAGACGGCCGGCGGGCCGGAGTTGCCGTGTGGGCGCAATGCCAGGTCGACGCGGAACACGAAGCCGTGTTCGGTGGTGTCGCCCACCAGCGCGTAGATGGTCTTGATGGCGCGCGAGAAGTACTCGTGGTTGCTGATGCGGCCACGCCCGTCGGCCGTGCCGGCGGTCTCGCCGTCCTGGTCGTAGATGTAGATCAGGTCGATGTCGCTGGAGACATTGAGCTCGCGCGCACCGAGCTTGCCCATGCCGATGACCCACAACTGGGCGCGCCGGCCGTCGACCGTGCAAGGCATGCCGTGGCGCTCGTCGAGCTCGCGCTCTGCCTGCAGCAGGGCCTGGTCGAGCGCCAGTTCGGCCAGCTCGGTGACGGCGGTGGTGACCACCGCGAGTTCGGCTTGCTGCTCGCAATCGAGCACCACCAGCCGCTCCATGACCAACTGGCGCAGCATGCGCAGTGCCGCGCTGAAGCCGTGGCCTTGGGCCAGCAGCTGCGCCAGCGTGGCCTGCATGGCGGCCTTGCGCGGCGGGCCCGGTGGCAGCAGTGGCAGCTCGGCCGCGTAGCGGCGGCGCAGGCGCTGCACGAAGCGCGAATGCGAGGCCATGACCGGGCGGTCGGCAGGGGAATCGGAGGAGGGCTGTGTGAACAAAGGGTCACGGGGGATGACGGAACCGGTGCCGGGGTCGCGGGTCATAATTCCTGGCCGATCTAGCTACTCAAAGTGACAGTTCCGACGCCACGTCCTTCTCGCCTGCTCAAGCTGGCGGCCGTCCTGGCGCCCTGGGTGCTCGGGCTGGTTCTGTGCGTGTGGTTGGTCGTTGGCGTCGCCTGGGGGGCGTTGCACGGCTGGATTGTGCCGCGTATCGGCGATTTCCGTCCGCAGCTGGAGGCCGCTGCCAGCCGGGCCCTGGGCGCCGAGGTGCGCATCGGCGCCATCACCGCCAGTTCCGCCCGCATCCTGCCCAGTTTCGAATTGACCGACGTGGTGCTGCGCGATGCGCAGGGCCGCGAAGGCCTGCGCCTGGCAAGGGTTTCCGCGCTGCTGTCGCCGCGCTCGCTGCTGCGGCTGGGCTTCGAGCAGATCGTCGTCGATGGCCCCGTGCTGGACCTGCGCCGCAATGCCGACGGGCACCTGCTGGTGGCCGGCATTGCCTTGTCCGAAGGCGCGGGCGACAGCAGCCCTGCGGCCGACTGGGTCTTCTCGCAGCGCGAGCTCGCGCTGCGCCAGGCCACCGTGCGCTGGACCGACGAGCGCAGCGGCCTGCCCACGGCCGAGCTGACCGACGCCGACCTCGTCATCCGCAACAGCGCGCGGCGCCACCAGATCCGCTTCGACGCCACGCCGCCGACGGCCTGGGGCCAGCGCTTCAGCCTGCGCGCGGCCATGCGCCAGTCGCTGCTGAACCCGCGCCGCGGCAACTGGCGCGAATGGGACGGCCCGGTCTACGCCGAGTTTCCGCAGCTCGATCTCGCGCAGTTGCGTGCCCATTTGCCGCCCGGCGTGGCGCACGACGTGGAGCTGCTGGCCGGTCGCGGCAGCCTCACGGCCTGGTTCGACGTGGTGCATGGCGCAGTGCTGGGCGGCCAGATGGACCTGGCCCTGGCCGACGCCAGCGCGCGCCTGGGCCCGGGCCTGGAACCGCTCGCGCTCACGCAGCTGCAGGGGCGCATCCGCGGCCGGCTGCTGGCCAGCGGCATGGAGCTGCAGACCCGGCAGCTGCGTTTTGCCACGGCCGAGGGCGCGCAGTGGCCGCAGGGCGACGTGTTCCTGAGTTACATGCGTGGCGAGAGCCGGGTGCCGGGCCAGGGCGAGCTGCGCGTGGACCACATCGACCTGGCGGCGCTGGCCGAGATCGCCGGCCGCCTGCCGCTGACGCCCCAGATGCAAGCCGGTTGGCAGGCCGAACTGCAGGCGCTGGCCCCGCGTGGGCGCATCGAGCAGCTGCAGGCCCAGTGGACCGGCCGCATCGAGGCGCCGGCCAGCTACCGCGCGCAGGGCAAGGTGCGGGCCCTGGCCCTGGCCGCCGGCCCGCTCGCGCCGCGCCGGCCCGACCTGCACTACCCCATGGGCCGCCCGGGCGTCGAGGGCCTGTCGGCCGACTTCACGCTGACCGAGGGCGGCGGTGAGGCGCGGCTGGCGCTGGCCGACGGCTCGCTGGAGTTTCCCGGCGTGTTCGAGGAGGCGCGCGTGCCCATGGCGCAACTCGATGGCCTGGTGCGCTGGCAGCACGCGGGCGCGCGGCTGGCGGTGCAGGTGCCCGAACTGCGCTTTGCCAATGCCGACGCCACGGGCCAGCTGCAGGCGCGCTGGGACAGCCGCGCCGATGCGCCGGCGGACGGCGCGCCACAGGGCCCGGGCCGGCTCGAACTGGAGGGCAAGCTCACGCGCGCCGACGGCACGCGCGTGCACCGCTACCTGCCGCTGGCCGTGGGCGACGACGCCCGCCACTATGTGCGCGACGCCGTGCAGCGCGGCCGCGCCAGCAGCGTGCAGTTCAAGGTGCGTGGCGACCTCGACCACTTCCCCTACCGGGACCCCCAACTCGGCGAGTTCCACATCGCCGCCGAGGTCGAGGACGTGCAATACGCCTACGTGCCGCCGCGCCTGCAGGACGCGGGCGAGCTGCCCTGGCCGGCCTTGACCGGGCTGGCGGGCCGGCTGGTGTTCGACCGCAACGGCATGCAGGTGCGCAACGCGCGCGGCCAGTTGGCGGGCGCCGGCGGTTTCGCCGTGGTCAAGGCCGAGGCCGAGATCCCCGATTTCGCGCACCCCGAGGTGGCCGTGCGCGCCGAGGGCCGCGGCCCGCTGTCGGGCATGCTGGCGGCCGTGGCCACCTCGCCGCTGGCGCGGATGACCGAGGGCGCGCTGGCGCAGGCCCAGGGCAGCGGCGCCGCCGACCTCAAGCTGCAGCTGGCCCTGCCGCTGGAGCGGCTGCAGGCCAGCCGCGTGCAGGGCAGCGTGGTGCTGGCCGGCAACGACATCCAGCTCAAGCCCGGCACGCCGCAGCTGGCGCGCACGCGCGGCACGGTGGCCTTCAGTGACAACGGCTTCAGCCTGGCCGGCGTGCAGACCGCGGTGCTGGGCGGCGAGACCCGCGTGGACGGCGGGCTGCAAAACGGCGCGCTGGCCGTGCGCGCCCAGGGCACAGCCACGGCCGAGGGGCTGCGGCAGGCCAGCGAACTCGGCGCGCTCACGCGGCTGGCCCAGCGCGCCAGCGGCAGCGCGGCCTACACCGCAGCGCTCACGCGCGGTGCCGATGGTGCGCTGGCCTTCACGCTCGACAGCCCGCTGCAGGGCCTGGGGCTGGACCTGCCCGCGCCGCTGGGCAAGCCGGCCGAGGCCGCGCTGCCGCTGCGCATGGCGCTGGCGCCGCAGCAGGCGAACCGACAGGACCTGCTCACGCTGGGCCTGGGCTCCGTGCTGCAGGCGCGCTTCGAACGCGACACCACGGGCCCCAGCCCGCGCGTGCTGCGCGGCAGCATCGGTCTGGGCCTGCCGCATGGCGAGGCCGCCACGCTGCCGGCGCAGGGGGTGGCCATGGACGTGCGGCTCGATGCCTTGGCGCTCGATGCCTGGCAGGCGCTGTCCGGCGCGCTCGGCGGCGAGCAGGCAGCCGCGGATGTGGACGCTGGCTACCTGCCCGACCGCTTCGCGTTGCAGGCCAACGAGTTGCGCTGGGGAAGCCGCCGCCTGCACCAGCTGGCACTGAGCGGCGCGCGCGAGGGCAGCACCTGGCGCGCCCGCATCGATGCGCGCGAGCTCGCCGGCCAGATCGCGTACAGCCAGGGCACGGGCAGCCAGCCCGGCAATGTGCACGCGCGGCTGCAGCGGCTCGTGATCGCCGCCGGCGAGGAGGAGGACGTCACCACGCTGCTGGACGAGCAGCCTTCCAGCGTGCCGGCGCTGGACATCGTGGTGGAGGACTTCGAGCTGCGCGGCAAGAAGCTCGGCCGGCTCGAGGTCAACGCCGTGAACCAGGGCGCGGAGTGGCAGCTGCACAAGCTGGCGCTGCGCACGCCCGAGGCCCGCTTCGAGGCTTCGGGCCAGTGGGGCGCACGCGGCGCGGGCACGGGCCGCCGCACGGCCATGGACTTCAAGCTCGCCATCGACGATGCCGGCGCGCTGCTGGCGCGGCTGGGCATGGCCGGCGTGTTCCGGCGCGGCCATGGGGAACTCGACGGCACGGTGGCCTGGGACGGTTCGCCGCTCGCGCTGGACTACCCCAGCATGGCGGGCAAGCTGCACCTGGACGTGCGCGATGGCCAGTTCCTCAAGGCCGACGCCGGCGTGGCGCGGCTGCTCGGCGTGCTGAGCCTGCAGGCGCTGCCGCGCCGGCTCACGCTGGATTTCCGCGACCTGTTCAGCGAGGGCTTCGCGTTCGACTTCGTGCGGGGCGACGCTCAGATCGCGCGCGGCGTGGTCAGCTCCAACAACCTGCAGATGAAGGGCATCAACGCCGCCGTGCTGATGGATGGCCGTGCCGACATCGCCCAGGAGACGCAGGACCTGCGCGTGGTGGTGGTGCCCGAGATCAACGCCGGCACGGCCTCGCTCGTGGCCTCGGTCATCAACCCGGCCATCGGCCTGGGAACCTTCCTCGCGCAGTGGGTGCTGCGCCGTCCGCTCATGGAGGCGGCCACGCAGCAGTTCCACATCGATGGCACCTGGAGCGAGCCGCGCATCGAGCGCGTTGCGCGCAGCGCGGCGAGCGCCCAGGCCGAGGACAACGACAAGAAAGGAGCCGTGCGATGAAGCTGGCCGCACTGCAGATGGTTTCGGGCATGGACCGCGACGAGAATCTGGCCGCCGCCCGCCGCCTGCTGGAAGAGGCTGCTGCCGCAGGCGCCGAACTCGCCGTGCTGCCCGAGTACTTCTGCCTGCTCGGCGCGCGCGACACCGACAAGCTCGCGATCCAGGAGCCCTTCGGCACCGGGCCCATCCAGGACTTCCTTGCGCGCGCGTCGCGTGAACTGGGCCTGTGGATCGTCGGCGGCACGCTGCCGATCACGGTCGGCGATGGCGCGCGCGTGCGCAACACCTGCCTGGTGTTCGACCCGCAGGGCGACTGCGTGGCGCGCTACGACAAGATCCACCTGTTCCGCTTCGACAACGGCAGCGAGCGCTTCGACGAGGCGCGCGTGCTCGAACGCGGCAGCGAACCGGCGCTGTTCACGCTTGCCGCGCGCGACGGCCGCAGCTGGCGCGTGGGCCTGTCGGTCTGCTATGACCTGCGCTTTCCCGAGCTCTACCGCGCCTATGCCGCGCAGGGCGCCGAGCTGCTGCTGGTGCCCAGCGCTTTCACGCACACCACGGGCCAGGCGCACTGGGCCACGCTGCTGCGCGCACGCGCCATCGAGAACCTTGCCTACGTGCTGGCGCCGGCCCAGGGCGGCCTGCACGCCAACGGCCGGCGCACCTGGGGCCACAGCATGCTGGTCGATCCCTGGGGCCAGGTGCTGGCCGAGCAGGCCGAGGGCCCGGCCTGCGTGCTCGGCAGCCTGGATGCCGGGCGGCTGGACGAGGCGCGCCGCCAGCTGCCGGCTCTGGAGCACCGGCTGCTGTGAAGACCCTGGCGGTGCCCGAGCTGCTGCGCCAATGGGCGCAGTTCATCCAGCGGCGCTGGTCGCTGTGGTCGCTGCTGATCCTGCTGGTGGTGGGCCTCTTGGGCACGCTGGTCTGGTTGGCCGGACGCTACGAGGCCACCCAGGTGCAGGGCAAGGTCGAACGCGACACCGCCGATGCCGTGGCCGACATCCGCGCTGCGCTGATCCGCAACGTGCAGAGCCTGCAGGCGCTGCACGCGTCCGATCCGCTGCACGAGGACTGGGGCCGGCGCGCGGGTGAGCTGCTGCGCGAGCGGCGCGAGATCATGCGGCTGGAATGGCGCGCCAGCAACCAGCGGCTGCTGGGCGAGGCCGACACGCCGTACCGCGCGCCCGTGTTCGGCCTGCTGCCGCGCCAGGACACGCTGAGCGACGTGACGCTGAACTGCGCCACGGCGCGGCGCCTGAACGGTCCGGCCTATTCGGCCAGCTACTACCTGCCGCAGCCCGACGGCCGCGGCATCGAGGTCATGGACCTGTGCCTGCCGCTGCTGGCCGATGGCCGCGTGACCGGCTACGTGCTCGCCACCTACGCGCTGCAGGACATCCTGGCCGAGTTCCTGGGCCGCCAGCTGCCGCACTACCAGGAGGCTTCCTTCATCGAGGCCGACGGCACGCGGCTGGCGCTGCACGGCGCCACGCGCCGCGGCGCCCGCGTGTTCACGGCGCAGCAGCTGCTGGACCTGCCGGGCAACCCCATGCTGCTGCGCCTGGCCAGCTGGCGCGCCGCGCCCGACCTGCTGCCCAACGTGATGACCGCGCTGGTGACCGGCATGTCGATCGCGCTGGTCTCGGTGCTCATGCTGCTGGCCAAGGACATGCGCCGGCGCCAGCGTGCCGAGCGCGACCTGGCCGATGCGCTGGCCTTCCGCAAGGCCATGGAGGATTCGCTGCTGACCGGCCTGCGCGCGCGCGACCTGGACGGCCGCATCACCTACGTGAACCCGGCCTTTTGCAGCATGGTCGGCTACACGCCCGAGGAACTTTGGGGCAAGTCCGCGCCCGCGCCCTACTGGCCGCCCGAGCTGATCGGCGAGTACGAGCAGCGCCAGGCGATCCGGCTGGCCGGCAAGATGCCGCCGCGCGAAGGCTACGAATCGGTGTTCCAGCACAAGGACGGCACGCGCTTTCCGGTGCTCATCATCGAGGCGCCGCTGATCAACGCCCAGGGCGTGCAGACCGGCTGGATGAGCGCCTTCCTGGACATCAGCGAGCAGCGCCGCGTGGAGGAACTCTCGCGCGCCAGCCAGGAGCGGTTGCAGGCCACGGCGCGCCTGGCCACGGTGGGCGAGATGGCCTCGCTGCTGAGCCACGAACTCAACCAGCCGCTGGCTGCGATCTCCAGCTACGCCACGGGGGCGCTGAACATGCTGGCGCACGGGCCGGCCGCGGCGGCCGACATGGCCATGGCCATGCGCCGCATCGCCGAGCAGGCCGAGCGCGCCGGCCGCGTGATCAAAAGCGTGCACGACTTCGTGCGCCGGCGCGACGAGGCGCACGAGGCGGTGGCGCCGCAGGCACTGCTGGGCGCGATCTGGCCGCTCGTGAGCCTGCAGGCGCGCAAGCTGGCGGTGCGCGTGCGCACCGAGGTCGCGCCGGGGCTGCCACGCGTGCAGTGCGACCGCACCATGGTCGAGCAGGTGCTGCTGAACCTGGCCCGCAACGGCATGCAGGCCATGGACGGCACGCCCGTGGCCCAGCGCGAGCTGCTGTTGCGCGTGGCACCGGCCGGCACGCGCGCGGGCGCCACGCGGCCCAAGGGCTGGCTGGAGTTCAGCGTGGCCGACTGCGGCGGCGGCATCGCACCGGCGGTGGCCGAGCGCCTGTTCACGCCCTTCTTCACGACCAAGGCCGAAGGCATGGGCCTGGGCCTGTCGCTGTGCCGCACCGTGGTGGAGCAGCACGGTGGCTCCATGGTGTACGAGCCGCGCGAGCCGCGCGGCACCGTGTTCCGCTTCACGCTGCCCACCGAGGCCGGCGATTCCGATCCCACCACCGATCCCATGCCACTGAACACCGTCGACCCGGTGGAGACCACCCATGCAAGTTCCTAAGGACGCCCTGGTCCACATCGTCGACGACGACGCCGGCGTGCGCGACGCGCTCTCGTGGCTGCTGCGCTCGCGCCGGCTGCTCAGCGAGGGATTCGACAGCGCCGAGGCCTTCGACGCCCGGCTGCAGGCCGGCTTCGTGCCGACGCAGGCCAGCTGCCTGCTGCTGGACGTGCGCATGCCCGGCATGAGCGGGCTGGAGCTGTTCGACCAGCTCGTCGCGCGGGGCCTGCACCAGGCGCTGCCGGTGATCTTCCTGACCGGCCATGCCGACGTGCCGACCGCCGTGGACGCCGTCAAGCGCGGCGCCTTCGACTTCTGCGAGAAGCCGTTCTCCGACAACGCGCTGGTCGACCGCATCGAGCAGGCCCTCCTGCAATCGGCCCGCACGCTGGCCGCGCAGCAGCACGATGCGCTGCTGCGCACGCGCCTGACCGAGTTGACCGAGCGCGAACGCGACGTGATGCGCCTGGTGGTCGAAGGCATGCCCAACAAGCTCATCGCCGACCAGCTGGAGATCAGCGTGCGCACGGTGGAAGTGCACCGCGCGCGCGTGTTCGACAAGATGGAAGTCAAGTCGGCGGTGGAACTGGCCAACCTGCTGCGCGGCCTGTAGCCGCTGCTTCAGCCGTCCTACAAGGGGCGCAGACGGGCGCCGACAGCGGGCAGGTGGCCGGCGGAGCATGCTTGGGCCGTCTTCAACACAACAGCACCCATACCATGAACTCCGTCATCTACATCGTTGGCCTGGTCGTCGTCGTCATCGCCGTTCTGTCGTTCTTCGGCCTGCGCTGACTGCGGTCATTCCTCGCCGAGGAAGCCACCGCTCTGGTGCGCCCACAGCCGCGCGTACAGCCCGTCCTTGGCGAGCAGCTCGCGGTGTGAGCCTTCTTCGACCACGCGCCCGCCGTCCAGGATGACCAGCCGGTCCATGGCCGCGATGGTCGACAGGCGGTGGGCGATGGCGATCACGGTCTTGCCCTCCATGAGCCGGTTCAGGCTCTGCTGGATGGCAGCCTCCACCTCCGAATCGAGTGCGCTGGTGGCTTCGTCCAGCAGCAGGATGGGCGCGTTCTTGAGCATCACGCGCGCGATCGCCACGCGCTGGCGCTGTCCGCCCGAGAGCTTCACGCCACGCTCGCCCACATGGGCCGCCAGGCCCGTGCGCCCCTGCAGGTCGGTCAACTGGTCGATGAAGCCCGAGGCTTCGGCGCGTTCGGCTGCGGCGCGGATCTGCGCTTCGCTGGCGTCCGGCAGGCCGTAGGCGATGTTGTCGGCCAGCGAGCGGTGCAGCAGGCTGGTGTCCTGCGTGACCATGCCGATCTGCGCCCGCAGCGAATCCTGCGTGACCTGGGCGATGTCCTGCCCATCCACCAGCACGCGGCCGCCCGCCATGTCGTGGAAACGCAGCAGCAGGTTGACCAGCGTGCTCTTGCCCGCGCCGGAGCGGCCGACCAGGCCGATGCGCTCGCCGGGCCGCACCGTGAGGTTCAGGTGCTCGATCACGGGCGGCTTGTCCGGGCCGTAGCGGAAGGTCACGTCCTCGAAGCGCACCTCGCCCCGCGTGACCTGCAGCGCGGTGGCACCCGGTGCGTCGACCACCACCCGCGGCCGGCTCAGCGTGTTGATGCCGTCCTGCACCGTGCCCACGGCCTCGAACAGGCTGGTCATCTCCCACATGATCCATTGCGACATGCCCTGCAGCCGCAGCGCCATCGCGATCGAGGCGGCCACCGCGCCCACGCCCACCTCGCCCAGCGACCACAGCCACAGTGCCGTGCCGGCCATGCCCGCCACCAGGACCATGGCCAGCGTGTGGTTGACGATCTCGAAACCGCTGACCAGGCGCATCTGCCGGTAGCCCGTGACCATGAACTCCTGCATCGCGCTGCGCGCCACCTGCGCCTCGCGCTGGGTGTGCGAGAACAGCTTGACGGTCATGATGTTGGTGTAGGCGTCGGTCACGCGGCCGACCATGGCCGAGCGCGCATCGGCCTGCGCCTTGCCCACGCGGCCCAGGCGCGGCACGAAGTAGATGGCGGCCAGGATGTACAGCAGCAGCCAGACCACGAAGGGCCAGACCAGCCCGCCCGCGAACACGCCGGCCAGCACGCCGATGGTCACGGCGTAGATGGTCATGGTCACCAGCACGTCGGCCAGCACGAACAGCGTGTCGCGCACGGCCAGCGCGGTCTGCATCACCTTGGTGGTGATGCGGCCGGCGAACTCGTCCTGGTAGAACGCCATGCTCTGGCCCAGCATGAGCCGGTGGAAGTTCCAGCGCAGCCGCATCGGCAGGTTGATGGCCAGCACCTGGTGCTTGACGATGGTCTGCAGCGCCACCACGAGCACGCTGGCGGCCAGCGCCGCGCCTAGCCACAGCAGCGCGCCGCCGCGCTCGGTCCACAGCTGCGCGGGCTGCACGCCGCCCAGCCAGTCGATCACCCGGCCCAGGAAGGCGAACATCAGTGCGTCGAAGGCCGCCATCGCGGCTGTCAACGCAGCCAGCCAGGCGACCTTGCCGCGCAGGCCCTCGGTGCAGGCCCACAGGAAGGCGAAGAAGCCCTTGGGCGGCAGGACCGGCTCGGCGCTGGGATAGGGGGGAAGGAGTTTCTCGAAGTAGCGGAACAGCAAGGCGGGGGTCTCCGGGGCGGGCCGGAGACTGTAGCCGCCCGCGTGTGACGGAGCCTGCGTAGGGGCTTCAGTCTGGTGTGTCGTGCGGCTTGCGCTCCTGCTCGGCCTGCGGCAGCTCGCCCTTGTCGCGGCCCGAGAACATGGTCCACCAGACGATGCCCACCAGCAGCAAAAGGGCTGCCAGGGCTTCGAGCAAAATCAGGACCATGAAGCGACTCTCCTGGTGGGTGGTGGGCGCGGCGATTGTAGGAACGCTCGTCGCCTGCTCCAGCAAGCCCCCACGGCCCGAACCCCCAAGCCTGCCCAGCCCGCCCCCGGCGAGCACGGCGCCGACCTGGCCGCCCCTGCCGCCGGTGGCCGACTGGCCCGGCGACACCGCGCCGCTGCCCGCGCCCATCCTGCGCGGGCGCAGCCAGTGGGTGCCGGTGCGCTGGAACGAATTACCCGGCGTGGGCCAGGATGCCTTGCACGAAGCCTGGAACGCCTGGATGCGCAGCTGCGAGCGCCCCGGCGCGATCTGGGCCCAGCTCTGCGCCGAGGTGCGCCGCCTGTCGATCGCCGCGCTGGACGACCAGCGCGCCTGGATGATCGCGCGGCTGCAGCCCTACCGCATCCAGCCGCTGCCCGGCCAGCCCCCCAGCGAAGGCCTGCTGACGAGTTACTACGAACCCATGTTCGATGCCGCGCGCCAGCCCAGCGCGGCCTTTCCCGTGCCGCTGTACCAGCCGCCGGCCACGCTGGCCCAGCGCAAGCCCTGGTACACGCGCCAGGAGATGGAGACGCTGCCGCAGGCCCAGGCCGAGCTGGCCGGCCGCGAGATCGCCTGGCTGGCCGACCCGGTGGACGCGCTGGTGCTGCAGATCCAGGGCTCGGGCCGCTTGCGCGTGACCGAGCCCGACGGTAGCCAGAAGCTGGTGCGCCTGGCCTATGCGGGCACCAACGACCAGCCCTACAAAAGCGTGGGCCGCTGGCTGCTGGACCAGGGCGCGATCCGCGATGCCACCTGGCCCGGCATCAAGGCCTGGACCGTGCAGAACCCGGCACGCGTGCGCGACATGCTGTGGGCCAACCCGCGCATGGTGTTCTTCCGCGAGGAGCCGCTGCCGCCGTTCGACGCCGGCTTCGGCCCGCGCGGCGCCCAGGGCGTGGCGCTCACGCCGGGCCGCTCGATCGCGGTGGACCCGCAGAGCATTCCCTACGGCACGCCGGTCTGGCTGGCCTCGCAAGGGCCGGTCACGACGCTGGCGCGGCTGGTGCTCGCGCAGGACACGGGCAGCGCCATCGTCGGTGCCGTGCGCGCGGACTACTTCGCGGGCTGGGGGCCGGAGGCGGGGGATTTCGCCGGCCGGCTCAAGCAGCCCTTGAAGATGTGGGCGCTGTGGCCGCGCATTACTCCACCGTGATTCCCTGCGTCTTGATCAGCGTCTCGAGCTGTCTGCCCTCGCGCTGCAGCAGCGCGCGGAAATCGGCCGTCTCCATCGCCACGGGCTCGGCCCCCAGGTCGCCGTAGCGCTTGGCCAGCGCGGGCTGGGCCAGCGCGCGGGCCAGCTCCTTGTTCATGCGCGCCAGCACCTCGGGCGGCGTGCCGTTGGGTGCCCACAGACCGAACCAGATGTCCAGGTCGGCACCGGCCACGCCCTGTTCGCCCACGGTGGGCACTTCAGGGAAGAAGGGCGAGCGCTTGGCGCTGACGATGCCCAGCAGCTTGACCTTGCCGGTGCGGATGTGCGGGAACGCGATGCCGGGGTCGCACACGAAGTCGGCCTGGCCCGACAGCACGTCCTGCAGCGCGGGCGCCGCGCCGCGGTAGGGGATGTGCGTGACGAAGGTGCCGCTCGCGGCCTTGAACATCTCGCAGGCCAGGTGCGGCGGCGTGCCCGTGCCGGCCGAGGCGTATGACAGCTTGCCGGGCTGGGCCTTGGCCAGCGCCACGAGTTCGCGCACGTCCTTGGCCGCCATCTGCGGCTTGGCCACGAGGTACATCTGCGTCTTGCCGATGGTGCCCACGGGCGTGAGGTCGCGCGAGGGCAGCAGCGTGGACTTGAACAGCCACGGATTGGCCGTCTCCACCGAGGTGGGCGCGATCAGGAAGGTGTGGCCGTCGGGCGCCGCGCGCACCACCTCGGCCGCCGCGATGTTGCCGCTGGCGCCGGGCTTGTTGTCGATGAGCACGGTCTGGCCGATGGCTTCGCCGACCGACTGCGCCACGATGCGCGCCATCACGTCGGTGCTGCCGCCCGGCGCGAAGCCGACGACGATGCGCACGGGCTTGCTGCCGGGCCAGGCCGGCGCCTGCGCAAAGGCGGCGCCCGCCAGGGCCAGGCATGCGGCGGCCAGCGCGCCGCGGCGCGCGATCTTCTGGTTCATGGTTGTCTCCTCGGGTCGTTGTGGGAATCAAGTGGCCGCGTGGTGCACCAGCTCGCGCAGCTTGAACTTCTGGATCTTTCCGGACGGCGTGGCCGGCATGGCGTCGAGCAGGACCAGCTTCTCGGGCGCGTACTGCACAGCCACCTTCTCGGCTTTCAGGAAGCGCACGATCTCCGGCAGGTCGATGGACTGGCCGGGCTTGGGCACGACCACGGCGCAGGCGCGTTCGCCCAGGCGTTCGTCGGGGTAGGCGACCACGGCCACCTGCAGCACGGCGGGGTGCTTGTAGAGCAGCGACTCGACCTCGAACACCGGGATGTTCTCGCCGCCGCGGATGATCACGTCCTTGCTGCGCCCGCTGATGCGGATGTAGCCCTCGGCGTCCATGCGCGCGAGGTCGCCGGTGTCGAACCAGCCGTCGGCATCGGTGCCGTTCAGGTGTGGGCGCTTGAGGTAGCCGCCGAAGTTCGAGGCCGCGCGCACCAGCAGCTTGCCGGATTCGCCACGCGGCAACTCCTTGCCGTCGAAGTCCACGACCTTCAGATCGACTCCAGGCAAAGGGCAGCCGTCGGTGGTGTAGGCGCGTTCGTCCGCATCGTCGAGCCGGATCAGCGTGACCGCGCCGTTCTCGGTCATGCCCCAGGCCGAGACGATCTTGGTGCCCAGCGTTTCGCGCGCCTGCTGCACCAGCGGGCCGGGGATCGGCGCGCCGGCGCACAGGAAGGTGCGCAGGGTCGGCACGCCCTGGCCGCCTTCGCGCACGGCCCGCGTGAGATCGGTCAGGAAGGGCGTGGAGGCCATCGTGAAGGTGGCGCCCGCCGCGCGGATGGCCTGCACCGCGCGCGCCGGGTCCCAGATGTCCTGCAGCACGGCCGGGCACTGCAGCAGGATCGGCATCTGCAGGCCATACATGAAGCCCGTCTGGTGCGCCATGGGCGAGGCCATGAACACCGTGTCCGCGCTGGACAGGCCCAGCCGTTCGGCATAGGGCCGGATGTTGGCCAGCAGCGTGTTGGCGCTGTGCAGCACGCCCTTGGGCTCGCCGGTCGTGCCCGAGGTGTAGATCAGCTGCACGATGTCGTCCGGTCCCGGGCGGCTCCTGTGCAGGATGGCTTCGGCATCACGTTCGCGCTCCCAGGCCGGGCCGGACAGCAGCGCCTCGAAATCGTCCGCACCGCCGCTGCCGACCACCACCACGTGCTGCAGCGTGGGCAGTTCGGCCTGCAGCGCGCGCGCCATGGCCGCATGGTCGAAACCGCGGAACTGCGCAGGCACGACGAAGACCTTGGCCTCGCCGTGGCGCAGCATGAAGGACAGCTCGCGCTCGCGGAAGATCGGCATCAGCGGGTTGATCACCGCGCCCAGCCGCGCGCAGGCCAGCGCCAGCAGGCTGAGCTGCCACCAGTTGGGCAGCTGCATGGCGACGACGTCGTTGCGGCCCACGCCCAGGCGCGCCAGGCCCACGGCGATGCGGTCGGCCATGGCCGCCAACTCGCGGGCGCTGAAGCGGCGTGGCTGGTCCGCATCGCTGCGCAGCGCGGTCAGCGCCACGCGGTCGGGGTGGGCGGCCACCGCGGCATCGAGCAGATCGTTGACGGTCTTGTCGGCCCAGTGGCCTTGCGCCACGCTCGCGGCGCGCCGGGGCGGCAGCAGGACGGCATCGAATTCCATGGCTTGTCTCCTTCGTTGTGGCTTCAGTTCGGCACGGCCTGGCGGCCCGCGCGGGCGCGCGCGATGACGGTCTTCATGATCTGCGCCGTGCCGTCGCCGATCTGGAAGCCCAGCACGTCGCGCAGGCGCTGCTCCATGGGCCCGCGGTCGTAGCCGCCGTGGCCGAAGGACAGCAGGCACTGGTGCACCACGTCGTAGGCCAGCTTGGGCGCCCACCATTTGCACATCGCGGCCTCGGCGCTGTGCGGCAGGCCCTTGTCCTTCAACCACAGCGCTTGCAGGCACAGCAGCCGCGCGGCCTCGACCTGGGTGTCGCCGTCCGCCAGCGGGTGCGAGACGCCCTGGAAGGCCGTCAGCGGCTTGCCGAAGGCCATGCGCTCCGCGGCGTAGGCCCAGGCTTCCTCCAACGACACGCGGGCCACGGCCAGCACCTGCAGGCCGATGAGCGCACGCGAGTAGTCGAAGCCCTGCATGACCTGCACGAAGCCCTTGTTCTCGTCGCCCAGCCGGTGGTCCACGGGCACGCGCACGTTCTCGAAGAACAGCGAGCCGCGGCCGATGGCGCGCTGGCCATGGCAGTCGAAGCGGTTGCGTGTGATGCCGGGCAGGTCCATGGGCACGAGCAGCGCGGTGACGCCGTGGGCCTGCGATTCCACGCTGCCGGTGCGGCCGAAGACCACGGCCGCATCGCACTGGTCGGCGGCCGAGATCGAGGTCTTCTCGCCGTTCAGCACGTAGTGCGCGCCCACGCGCTCCACGCGCAGCCGCAGGTTGGCCGCGTCCGAGCCGCCGCGCGGTTCGGTCAGCGCGATGGCCAGCAGCGCCTCGCCGCGCGTGAGCCGGCGCAGCCAGGGCTGCGCGACCTCGGGCAGACCATGCTCGGACAGGATCTGGCCGTTCAGCGAGGCCAGCAGGTTGATGTAGCTGATGGACAGGTCGGCCCGCGCGATCTCTTCGTGGATGACGCCGGCAGCCAGCGCACCCAGGCCCTGGCCGCCATGCTGCTCGGGCAGTTCGGGCGCGATGAAGCCCATCTCGCCCATTTCGCGCATGAGTGCGCGGTCGAGCACGCGCGTGCGGTCGCGCTCCTGGAAGCCGGGCGCCACGCGGTCGGTGGCGAAGCGCCGGGCCTGCTCGGCGATGGCGGCCAGGTCCTCGTCGATGTAGGGGTTCATGGCGCGGCCCCTACCTGGCGTACTTGCGGAAGTCGGGCGTGCGCTTGTCCTTGAGCGCGGCCACGCCTTCGCGCGACTCTTCGGTGTCGTAGTACAGCTTGAGCGCGTACATGCCCATGCCCGCGATGCCGGCCTGGTGCGCCGTGTCCATGTTGAAGCTGCGCTTGGCGATCGCGATCGCCGTGGGGCTGCGCTCGCAGATGGTCTCGGCCCATTCCTGCACCGTGGCGTCGAGCTGTTCGTGCGGCACGCAGATGTTGGCCAGGCCCATGGCCACGGCCTCGGTGCCGCTGTAGCGCTTGTTCAGGTACCAGATCTCGCGCGCCTTCTTCTCGCCGACCACGCGCGCCAGGAAGGCCGTGCCGTAGCCCGGGTCGACCGAGCCCATCTTGGGGCCGACCTGGCCCATGATGGCCTTCTCCGACACGATGGTCAGGTCGCAGATGGTGGCCAGCACATTGCCGCCGCCGATGGCGTAGCCCTGCACGCGTGCGATCACGGGCTTGGGCACGTCGCGGATGGCGGTGTGCAGCTCCTCCATGGGCAAGCCGATGGTGCCGCGGCCGTCGTAGTTGCCGTCGTGGGCCGACTGGTCGCCGCCCGTGCAGAAGGCCTTGTCGCCGGCGCCGGCCAGCACGATGCAGCCCACCGTCTTGTCGTAGCCGGCCTTGTTCAGCGCGCGGATCAGCTCGTCGCAGGTGGTGCCGCGGAAGGCGTTCATCTTCTCGGGCCGGTTGATCGTGATCCAGGCCACGCCGTTGCGGACCTCGTACAGGATGTCTTCGAAGTTCATGGGATGTCTCCTTGGGTGGCGTGAAGGTTCAGCCGTGCATGGTCAGTCCGCCGGAGACGGAGACCACCTGCCCGGTCACGAAGCCGGCGTCGTCGCTGGCGAAGAAGGCGATGGCGCCGGCCAGGTCGTCGGGCTGGCCCAGGCGACCCAGCGGGATGGCGCTGCGGAAGGCTTCGAGCAGCTTGGCCGGGTCGCGCGCGCCCTCGGCCACGCCGGCCAGCAGCGCGGTGTCGGTGGGGCCGGGGCAGACCACGTTCACCGTGACGCCCTGGCGCGCGTGCTCGCGCGCCAGCGTCTTGGACAGCGCCACCAACCCGCCCTTGCAGGCCGAGTACACGGCCTCGCCCGAGGAGCCGCCGCGCGCGGCGTCGGAGGCCACGTTGACGATGCGCCCGCTGCGCCGTTCGGCCATGCCCGGCAGCACGGCGTGCAGCATGTGCAGCGCGCCGGTCAGGTTGACGGCGATCAGCCGCTCCCATTCGGCCGGCACGGTCTGCACGAAGGGCTTGAACACGTCCCAGCCGGCGTTGTTGACCAGCACATCGATGGCCCCAAGCGCCTCGGCCGTGGCGGCCACGGCCTGGTCCACGCTGGTGCGGTCGGTGATGTCGCAGCCCATGGCCTGGGCCGTGCCGCCGGCCGCGCGGATCTGCGCCGCCACCTGTTCGGCGGCCGCCAGGTTCAGATCGAACACCGCCACCTTGGCACCCTCGCCTGCGAAGCGCCGGCAGGTCGCCCCGCCGATGCCGCCGCCGCCACCGGTCACCACCACCACCTTGTTCTCGAACCTTCGCATCGCACCGCTCCTTGGGTTGCCCGGGCGCCGCCTTGCTATCGTCGTGGCAAGGCATTGCCGGGATCAGAAATATAGGTAAATATGTTGACCCAATTGTGGTTCGGCAGCTCCCGCATTGCAAGTCCCGGATTTGAGGAGATTTGATGGTTTACCCTGAAGAGGAGTCGCAGGCGGCGCGCATGGCTCTGGCCAATCGCCTGTTTTTTCGTTTGTACCAATGTGCAAATATGTTGCATAAAACTGGAACGCGCGCCGTGGAGCAGGAGGGCTTGACCACACAGCAGTGGGCGGTGTTGGGTGCGTTGTCTCGGCCCGAGGCGGGGGGCGGCATGAGCGTGGGGGAGCTGGCGCGCTACCTCAAGGTGAGTCGGCAGAACCTGTCGGGCCTCATTGGCCGCATGGAGCGCGACGGCCGGGTGCAGACCGGGCCCGATCCGGCGGACCGGCGCTCGCGCATCATCTCCATGAGCGATGCCGGCCGGCGGCTTTGGCAGGACGAAGCCCTGCCCAAGATCCACGGCTACTACGGCCAGGTGCTCGACGGCTTCTCGGTCAACGATGTGACCCACAGCCTGCACTACCTGCTCAAGCTGCTCGACAACATGCAGCGGGTGGACGATGCGCAAGGCGGTGGCGAAGTGGCTGTGGACGGCTGAGCCGCACAATCCAGCCCCTGTTCGTTTGCCACAGCTGCCATCCATGTCCTCCACCACGCCCGCGGCCGAGCCGCGCCTGACCTCGCTCTCCCACGGCGGCGGCTGCGGCTGCAAGATCGCGCCCGGCGTGCTGTCTGAGATCCTGAAGAACCAGGGCGGCCTGCCCGTGCCGCCCGAGCTGCTGGTCGGCATCGAGACGGCCGACGATGCCGCCGTCTACCGGCTCAACGACCAGCAGGCGCTGATCGCCACGACCGACTTCTTCATGCCCATCGTGGACGACCCGTACGACTTCGGCCGCATCGCCGCGACCAATGCGATCTCCGACGTCTACGCCATGGGCGGCCAGCCCATCCTGGCGCTGGCCATCGTGGGCATGCCGGTGAACGTGCTGTCCACGGCCACCATCGGCCGCATCCTGGCGGGCGGGCAATCGGTCTGCCAGGCCGCCGGCATCCCGATCGCGGGCGGCCACACCATCGATTCGGTCGAGCCCATCTACGGCCTGGTGGCGCTGGGCCTGGTGCACCCGGACCGCGTGCGCCGCAACGCCGGTGCGCAGCCGGGCGACCGGCTGGTGCTGGGCAAGCCGCTGGGCGTGGGCGTGCTGTCGGCCGCCTTCAAGAAGGAACGGCTCGACGCCGCCGGCTACGCCCGCATGATGGACACCACCACGCGGCTGAACACGCCCGGCCCGGCCCTGGCCGCGCTGCCCGGTGTGCACGCACTGACCGACGTGACGGGCTTCGGCATCGCCGGCCATGGCCTGGAGATGGCGCGCGGCGCCAACTGCCAGGTGCTGCTGGACTGGGCGCGCGTGCCCGTGCTGGAGGGCGTGCGCGAACTCGTCGCGGCCGGCTGCGTGACGGGCGCCTCGGGTCGCAACTGGCTGGGCTATGGCGCCGAGGTGGCGAGCGGCCTGCCGGATGCCGAGCGCGCGCTGCTGACCGATCCGCAGACCAGCGGCGGCCTGCTCGTTGCCTGTGCGCCCGACAGCGTGGACGCGGTGCTGGCGCTGTTCGGCCAGCACGGTTTCACGCAGGCCGCCGAGATCGGCGAGATGCGGGCCTGGGCCGGCGGCCCCCGCCTCATCGTGCGCTGACCGCTCCCGCGCGCAGACTCGACCCCCGCACCAGCAGCTGCCCCTGCAGCACGATGCGCCGCGGCGCGCGGTCGGGTTCGGCCATGCGCTGCAGCAGCAGTTCGGCCGCGCTGCGGCCGATGTCCTGGGTCGGCTGGGCCAGCACGGTGATGGCCGGCTCGGTCATGGTGGTCCAGTCGTTGTCGTCGAAGCCGGCCAGGGCCAGGTCGTGCGGCAGCGCCAGCGCGGCGGCGCGGGCGGCGCGCCAAGCGCCCAGCAACAGCAGGCCGCTGGTGGCGAGCAGGGCGTCGGGCCGCGTGCCTGGTGGCTCGGCCAGCAGCTGCGCTGCGCCCTCCTGGCCGGCCTGGGCGTCGGGCCGCAGCGCCAGCACGCGCGGCGCCAGGCCGGCCTCGCGCAGCGCCGCCTCGTAGCCGGACTGGCGCTGGCGGCCCGTGCTGCTCTGGCTGCCCGCCAGCAGCGCGATGCGCCGGCAGCCCTGGGCCAGCAGGTGGCGCGTGAGCTCACCGGCCGCGGCGACGTTGTCCAGCAGCACGGCGTCGGCCGCGTTGGAAGCGGGTGCGCGGTCCACCATCACCAGCGGGAACGGCCAGGGGCCGCTCTGCGGGCGTTCGGTGAACTCCAGCGTGGGCGCGAGGATCACGCCGCTGGCGCGCTCGTCGGCCATCAGCTCCAGGTAGGACTGCTCCTTGGCCGGGTCTTCATCGCTGTTGCACAGGATCAACCGCAGCCCGGCGGCGTAGGCCATGTCTTCCACGGCGCGGCTGATGGCGGTGAAGAAGGGGTTGCGGATGTCGGCCACGACCAGGCCGATCAGCGAGGTGCGGCGCTGGCGCAGCCGCCGAGCCGCCAGGCTGGGCCGCCAGCCCAGCTCGGCGATGGCCTGCTGCACGCGCTCGCGCAGCACGGGGCGCACGGCATCGGCGTCGGTCAGCACGCGCGAGACGGTGGTCGTCGACACGCCGGCGCGCTGCGCCACATCCTTGATGCTGGGACTGGTCGGGCTGGCGAGGATGGACGACATGGCTGGGCTTGATTTGGTATCGATTCCTGAATTTTCAGGCGCGATTTGTCCGTGGAAGAACAAGATTTATCAGTGTTTACCCTTGTTTTTGATGTGATGCAGGGCAGTTCTATGGACCGGTGGCGTTCTCTTGCGGAATAATTTTGGAATCGATTCCATAACTTTGGAGACACGCTTGGAAGTCCTCCCCACTCCCGTGGAAGTCCGCCTCGCGGCGAGCCCGGCCGACCGCGACGATGCCGTGCGCAGCGCCGGCGCGCTGCTGGTGCAGGCCGGCTTCTGCGACGCCGGCTACGTCGCCAGCCTGCTGCGCCGCGAGCAGGTCGCCACCACCTATCTGGGCCAGGGCGTGGCCATTCCGCATGGCATGGTCGAAGACAAGGGCCTGGTGCGCCGCACCGGCCTGGCGGTGCTGCAGGTGCCGGATGGCGTGGCCTGGGGCAGCGCCGACAAGCCGGTGCACCTGGTCGTGGCGATTGCCGCCGCATCGGACGAGCACATCACCGTGCTGCGCCGGCTCACGCGGCTGATGCAGGGCGGCAACCGCATCGCGCAGCTCGTGCGCTCGGCGCGCGCGGAGGACATCGTCGCTGCGCTGACCAGCGACGCCGCGCCCGATGCCGCCGCCGCCCCCGCGCAGGACTTTTCCCTGGGCCTGGACCTCACGCTGAACTATCCGAACGGCCTGCACGCGCGCCCGGCCGGGCAGTGGGCGCAGCTGGCCGCGCGCTTCCAGGCCGCGCTGCGCGTGCGCCATGGCGAGGCCGTGGCCGATGCGCGCAACATGGCCGCGCTGCTGAGCCTGGGCGCTGGCCGCGGTGCGGCACTGCGCCTGTCTGCCCAGGGCCCGGACGCCGAGGCTGCCCTGGCCGCGCTGCGCGATCTGGTGCAGCGCCTGGGCGACGAGGAAACGCGCCAGGCCGAGCTGGCCGCCGCCCGCCAGTCGCAGGCCCAGGGCCTGGGCCGCGTGCTGGGCGACTGGCAGCCGGCCGCACGCCAGACCATCAGCGGCATTGCGGCAAGCCCGGGCCTGGTGATCGGCACGCTGGTCAGCGCCGAAGCCGGCACGCTGGAGGTGGCCGACCAGCACCAGGGCTTCGCCGAAGACGCCGCGCTGCTCGACCGCGCGTTGAACGCCGCTGCGGCGCAGATCTACCACCTGGCCGAGCAGGCCCGCGCCCAGGGCCGCGCCGAGCAGGCCGGCATCTTCGACGCGCACGGCCAGATGCTGCGCGACCCGGCGCTGCTGCGCGAGGTCAGCCGCCTGGTGGTGCAGGGCCATGGCGCGGCCTGGGCCTGGCGCCATGTGCTGGCCGAGCGCGTGGCCACCCAGCGCGCCGTGGCCGACGCCACACTGGCCGCCCGCGCGGCCGACCTGCAGGACGTGGGCGAGCGCGTGCTGCGCCACCTGCTGGGCCGCGGCGACGACGCCGGCACCGACCCTTCCACCTGGCCGCGCGACGCGCTGCTGCTGGCCGACGATCTCTCGCCCTCGGTCACCGCGCAGATCGACGTGCAGCGCGTCAAAGGCTTTTGCACCGCGCGTGGCGGCCCCACCGCGCACACCGCCATCCTGGCGCGCGCGTTGGGCCTGCCGGCCGTGGTGGCCGCCGGCCCCGGCGTGCTGCACCTGGCGCCGGGCGAGCGCGCCATCCTCGATGGCTACCGCGGCCAGTTGCACGTGGCGCCCACCGAGGAGGCACTGCTGCAAACCCAGGCCATGGTCGAGCGCCTGGCCCGCCACCAGGCCGAGGAAGCCGCCAGCCGCCTGCAGCCCGCCACCACCACCGATGGCCACACCGTCGAGATCGCCGCCAACGTGAACCGCGCCGACCAGGTGGCGCGCGCGCTGGAGCAGGGCGCCGAGGGCGTGGGCCTGATGCGCACCGAGTTTCTGTTCCTCGAACGCGACCACGCGCCCGACGAGGAGGAGCAGTTCGCCGTCTACCAGGCCATGGTGCAGGCCATGGGCGGGCGCCCGCTGATCGTGCGCACGCTGGACATCGGCGGCGACAAGCAGGTGCCGCACCTGAACCTGCCGGTGGAAGAGAACCCCTTCCTCGGCGTGCGCGGCGCGCGCCTGTGCCTGCAGCGCGACGACCTGCTCATGCCGCAGCTGCGCGCCCTGGTGCGTGCCGCGCAGACGGGCCCGCTGTCCATCATGTTCCCGATGATCAGCACGGTGGACGAGGTGCGCCAGCTCAAGGCGCGGCTGGCCGAGGTGCAGCAGCAGCTCGGCATGGCGGGCCGGGCCATCCCCGTCGGCATCATGATCGAGGTGCCCTCCGCCGCGCGCATGGCCGACCGGCTGGCCGCGCACGTGGACTTCTTCTCCATCGGCACCAACGACCTCACGCAGTACACGCTGGCGGTGGACCGCCAGCACCCGCAGCTGGCCGGCATGGCCGACAGCCTGCACCCGGCCGTGCTGCGCCTGGTGGCCGACACGGTGGACGGCGCGCGCCGCCACGGCCGCTGGGTCGGCGTGTGCGGCGGCCTGGCGGGCGAGCCGCTGGGCGCTGCGTTGCTGGCCGGCCTGGGCGTGCAGGAACTCAGCATGAGCGTGGGCGACCTCACCGCCATCAAGGCGCTGCTGCGCCGGCACAGCCTGGCCGAGCTGCAGGCCCTGGCGCAACGGGCGCTGGACATGGACGACGGCGACCAGGTGCGCGCACTCGGCGCGCAGCTGCGCGCCGCACCGGAGCGCGTGTGATGGCCGACGCGATCCAGGTCATCACCTTGACGCCCAATCCGGCGATCGACCACACCGTCACCTTGGAGCGCCTGGTGCCCGGTGCCGTGCACCGGGCGCGGGCCGAGCAGTTCGAGGCCGGCGGCAAGGGCATCGGCGTGGCCGCCGTGCTGGCCGCGCTGGGCGTGCGCGTGGCCGCGGGCGGCTGGCTCGGCGTGGAGAACCCGCAGCGCTTCGAGCGCAGCTTCGCACAGGCCGGCATCGTGGACGCCATGTGGCGCGTGCCAGGCCGCACCCGCACCAACATCAAGCTGGCCGATGCCGAGCGCGGCGAGACCACCGACATCAACCTGCCCGGCATCGCCTTCGACCCCGTGCTGCAGGCTGGCGCCGAGCAAGGCCTGCTGGAAACGCTGGTGCCGCTGGTCGGCCCCGGCACCTGGGTCACGCTGGCTGGCAGCCTGCCGCCCGGCGTGACGCCGGCCGACATGGCGCGCGTGGCGAGCACGCTGCGCAGCCACGGCGCGCGGCTCATGGTGGACACCGGCGGCGCCGCGTTGCGGACGCTGCTCGATGCGCTGCAGCCCGCGCCAGACTTCATCAAGCCCAACCGGGCCGAGCTCGAAGAGCTGGTCGGCCGCCCGCTGCCCACCGTGGCGGCCGTGGCCGACGCAGCGGCGCAGCTGCAGCAGGGCGGCATCGCGCTGGTCGTGGTGTCACTGGGTGGCGAGGGCGCCGTCATCGCCAGCGGCGGTGCGCGCTGGTTCGCCCCCACGCCGCGCGTGCCGGTGGCCACCACGGTCGGCGCGGGCGATGCGCTGGTCGCCGGCACGCTGGGCGCGCTGATCGCGGGCCGCGCGCCGCTGGATGCCGCCGTGTTCGGCATGGCCTGCGCGGCTGCGCGCATCCAGCGCATCGCACCCGGCCTGCCGCCGCTTCCCGAGATCGACGCGCTGGCCGCGCAGATCCACCCCCAAGCCATCTGACTGGAGACACCCACCATGGCCCAACTCTTCGCCATCGCCGCCAGCCAGGCCGGCCCCGCCCACAGCTTCATGCTGGGCGAGGCCCTGCTGGCGGCAGCCGCCCGGCTCGGACACGACCTCAAGCTGCGCGTGGTCAGCAGCTTCGGCACGCAGGAAGGCTTCTCGGCCGCGGAGCTGGCCCAGGCGCAGGCCGTGATCCTGGCCGCCGACGCGGGCAGCGGCATCGACCGCGGCGCGCTGCCGGCCGACAAGCTGCTGGAAGTGGCGCCCGAGGTCGTGTTCCGCGATCCGGCCCAGGTCGTGCAGCAGGCGCTCGCGCGGCTGGGCATGGCCGCCGCCGGGCCCGTGGCGCAGGCGGCTGCCGAGCCGCTGCGCATCGTGGCCATCACCTCCTGCCCCACCGGCGTGGCCCACACCTTCATGGCCGCCGAGGCGCTGGAGCAGGGCGCCAAGGCGCTGGGCCACCGGATCCATGTGGAGACACAGGGCTCGGTCGGCGCGCAGAACGCGCTCACGGCCCAGGCCATCGCCGAGGCCGACCTCGTGCTGATCGCCGCCGACACCCAGGTCGACCGCGCGCGCTTCGCCGGCAAGCGGCTGTACAGCGCCAGCACCAAGGCCGCCATCCACGACGCCGCGGCGCTGATCGGCAAGGCCCGGGCCGAGGCCACGCCGTGGCAGGCGGCCTCGTCCGCCACGCCCGCGGCCGGCGCGCAGAAGGCCGCTGCCAGCGGCCCCTACAAACACCTGATGACGGGCGTGTCCTTCATGCTGCCCTTCGTGGTGGCAGGCGGTCTGCTGATCGCGCTGGCCTTCGCGCTGGGCGGCATCTACGTCTACGACGACGCGCACCAGGGCACCATCGGCTGGTCGCTGTTCCAGGTCGGCGCCAAGGCCGCGTTCGCGCTCATGGTGCCGGCGCTGGCGGGCTACATCGCGTTCTCCATCGCCGACCGGCCCGGCATCGCGCCCGGCATGGTGGGCGGCATGCTGGCCGGGACCGTGGGCGCGGGATTCCTGGGCGGCATCGCGGCGGGCTTCATCGCGGGGTACACCGTGAAGTGGCTGAACCAGTGGATCCGCCTGCCGCGCGGGCTGGAGGGTTTGAAGCCCGTGCTGCTGCTGCCGCTGCTGGGCTCGGCCATCGTGGGTCTGCTGATGCTGATGGTCATCGGCCACCCTGTGGCCGCGGCCATGACAGCGTTGACCGAGTTCCTCAAGAGCATGCAGAGCGCCAGCGCCGTGCTGCTGGGCATCGTGCTCGGCGCGATGATGGCCGCCGACATGGGCGGCCCCATCAACAAGGCGGCTTACGTGTTCTCCACCTCGCTGATCGCCAGCGGCGTGGCCACGCCCATGGCCGCCGCCATGGCCGCGGGCATGGTGCCGCCGCTGGGCATCGCGCTGGCCTGCAAGCTGTTCGCCAGCCGCTTCTCGGCCGAGGAGCGCGAGGCCAGCAAGGCCGCCGCCGTGCTGGGCCTGGCCTTCATCACCGAGGGCGCCATCCCCTACGTGGCACGCGATCCGCTGCGCGTGATCCCGGCCTGCGTGCTGGGCGCGGCCACGGCCGGCGCGCTGTCCATGTGGTGGGGCGTGGCGCTGCAGGCGCCGCACGGCGGCGTGTTCGTGCTGGCGATTCCCAACGCGGTGAACCATGTGCTGCTGTATGGCGCGGCCATCGTCGCGGGCACGGTGGTCACGGCATTGGCATTGGGCTTGTTCAAGAAGAAGATCGCCGCATGAGCGCCAGGGAGAGGGCCCCCGCCTGCGGGGACCGGACCAGCGAATGCGGCAGGGGCGCCGACGGCGCTACGCTGCAACACACACCACTTGGCGGAGGCGCCGCATGAACATGGACATCAGCCGCGACACCGAGCTGTGCATGTCGCTGTCGGGCCGGCCCGGCAACTTCGGCACGCGCTTCCACAACCACCTGTACCGCGCGCTGGGGCTGGACTACGTCTACAAGGCCTTCACGACCACAGACCTGCCGGCCGCCATCGGCGGCGTGCGGGCCCTGGGCATCCGCGGCTGCGCCGTGAGCATGCCATTCAAGGAGGCCTGCATCCCGCTGCTCGACGAGCTCAAGCCCTCGGCGGCACGGCTGCAGTCGGTCAACACCATCGTCAACGAGAGCGGCCGGCTCATCGCCCACAACACCGACTACATCGCCGTGGCCGCGTTGCTCCAGACCCATGGCGTGGACCCGACGGGGCGTTTCGTGCTGCGCGGCAGCGGCGGCATGGGCCGCGCCGTGCTGGCCGCGCTGGTGGACCACGGCCTGCAGGGCTGCGTGGTGGCGCGCAACGCGCAGGCCGGCCCGGCCGTGGCCGCGCTGCACGGCCTGCCCTGGCAGGAGGCACTGGGCGATGCGCACCAGGCCGATGGTGCCTGGCTGGTCAACGTCACGCCGCTGGGCATGGCGGGCGCGCAGGCGGATGAACAGGCTTTCCCGGACGACTGGATTGCCCGTGCGGCCGGCGTCTTCGACGTGGTGGCCTTGCCGGCCGAGACGCCCTTGCTGCGCGCCGCGCGCCGGCTGGGCAAGCCGGTGATCGGCGGCGACGAGGTCATCGTGCTGCAGGCGGTGGAGCAGTTCGTGCTGTACACCGGCGTGCGGCCCAGCGCCGCGCAGATCGCTGCCGCCGCGGCGCACGCGCGCGCCGTGTGAGATCGGGCCGGCAGATCGAGGGGCCGGAGGACAGGGCCGCGCGCACGGCCTGAGCCGGCGCCGCGGCGCCACTCAAGCGACCGCGATGGCGCCCAGGTGGCAGGCGTTGAACCAGGCGTGGCAGGCCATCGCGCAGGCCAGGCCGTGGCGCGCGTAGGCGTGGCCGAACACCAGCGATGGCAGGAACACCGCGAGCGCGGCCGGGCCCTGGCCTGCTGCCAGGTGCCACGCGGCGAATGCGGCGCTGGCCACCACCATGGCCACGCCGGGCCGCCAGCCATGCCGGACCAGGCCGGCCTGCAAGCCGGCGCGAAAGACGATCTCTTCCAGCACCGGCGCGACCAGCAGCAGCATCCACAGCCCTTGGCCATCGGGCATGGCCGTGGCCGCGCCCTGTGGTGCCAGCCGGTGCCAGGCCCAGGCCGCCGCCGGTGCCAGCAGCACGGCAGCCCCTAGCGGCGCGCCCAGGCGAAGGCCTTGCACTCGCCGGGCTGCGCTGGCCACCGCGGGTGTCATCCAGCGCGTGCGCGGCGCACCAGCACGAGGCCGGCGAGCGCGGCCAGCAACCACAGCGTCGGATCGAACACGCCGCGCGCGCCGATGCTGCTGCAGCCACCGCCGCCGTCGCGGCCATACAGCGTTTCCACCACGCTCCCGTCGAGCTGCACGGACGCCGGATCGGCCCCCAGGGCGGCCAGCGCGTCGAGCAGCGTGCCGGCATAGCCCGACAGCAAGGCGGCCTGGCCGTCCGTCAGCCGTCCGTCGGCGCGGTAGGCGGCCAACTGCTCCTGCAGCCGCTGCAGCCACCTGGCGCCTTGCGAGAACTGTGCGGTCTTCTCGCGCGCGTCGGCCGCGCTGTAGCCGTGGGCCACGCTCAACGACGCCGCGTCGATGGAACGCAGCAGCGGCTCGGCATCGCGCACGTAGAGGAAGCGCACGTGGTCGCGCAGCAGGCCGGTGGACGGCTGGATCGGGAACTGCGCGAAATTGGCGCACAGCGGGCCGCAGTCCACGCCACGGCCGTACAGAGAGACCTCGGCCTCGCGCACCATCTCGTCGGCATCGGCCTGCAGCACGTAGCCCTGGACCACGTTGCCGGCCGCGGCGGTGCGGAACTTCTGCTGGTAGTCCGCCGGCGAGGGGTAGAGCGCGGCCAGCGTGGCGCTGTCGAACGGCACATGCGTGCCGTTCAGGAAGCACAGGCCGGTGCTGCCGGCCGGCACCTCGTTGTAGCCGCTGTCCAACGCCACCGGCACGGCGAACGGTGCCAGGCGGATGCCGCCCAGCGCGTTGCCGCGCTCATCGCGCTGCACCGTCGTGCCATCGGCCTGCAGCGCGATCGTCGGGCTGGACGGCGGCACGGCCGTGCCCGCCGCCCATTTGCCGAGCCAATCGATGGCCGCGGAGATCACGTAGCGGTCCGGGATGCGGCTGCGACTGGGCAGCGCGCAGTTGTCGCGCAGCGGGGCCGAGGGTTGGTCGCGTTGCAGCAGCGCGTAGCGCACGGCGAACGAGGCCCAGTCCGAATGCGAGGTGCCGGCCATGGACCACACGCGGATGCGCTCGGTGTCCGGCTGGATCACGTTGATCTCGTTGGCCGAGGCCGGCGCCGTGTACTCGGTCTCCGACAGCAGCTTGAGCACCGGCAGGTTGAGGTCGGTGCGCACCTTCTCTCCACCGATGTACAGCAGCGCCGCATCGGCCAGCTTCTCGTCGCGCGGGTGGATGGCGTTGAGGTAGACCGACAGCCGGCCCGCGGACTGGGACACGCCGGCGGCCACGACCTGCTGCACGCGCGGCGCCAGCGGCCCCATCACGGTGGCGCTGCGCACGGCCTTCAGTCCCTGGGCGTAGACGTCGTAGGACAGCGGATCGCCGCTCGTGAACCGGCCGCCGGCTGTCAGGTCCAGCGTGCCGTAGCGCGCCGGGCTGAACGCCTTCAGGCCCAGGGTGGCGTTGGTGATGGGGCCGCTCTGCGCCGTGATGCCGACCCAGGCGTAGCCCTCGCGCAGCACGAACTCGTGGATGCGGAACCACAACGCTTCCACGTCGTAGTTGCTGGTGGCGTTCATCCATTCGACGATGACCTTGCCGTTGAAGTGGGCCGCGTCGGCCGGCCGGCGCACCACCATGCGTGTCTTGTAGCCGTGGCCGCCATCGACGATGGCGGCGGTCGGCGAAGCGCTGGGTCGCGCGCCGATGCCACCGGCCACGGTGGCGTCGTAGCGGTTGGCCTGGCCGCTGTAGAAGAACTCTTCCTCGACATAGCCGCGCGCGGCGAGATCCAGGTCGGTGCCGAAGAACGTGCGGTTGTTGCCCGCGGCTGCCAGGTCCGAGCGGATGGGCCCTTCCACGGCCGGCACCGGAATCGCCGCGTGGGCCGCAGCCGTCCACACCAGCGCCGCTGCCGCCAGGGCGCTGCGCCACCGCCATCCGGCCATCAGGCCGCCCTTGTCTCCCATTCTCATGCTTGCCTCCTCAAAGCGGAAAACCATTCCACAAACCGTGGTGCCAAAAATGTACGGAACGGTTCGTTATAGAGGTCTGGTGGGAAACCCTGAAAATGCGCGCCGCTGTGCAACCAATCGCAACAGTCTGGCGGCGACGCGCGCCGCGCAGCGTCAGGGCAAGGCCGCCGCGAGGCCCAGGCCGCAGCCGGCCAGGCCGCCCAGCCCCAGCGCGAGCGCCACGCGCCGGGTCGGCGCAGGCCATTGGTTCATGGCCAGCACCAGCAGCCAGCCCAAGCCCATCCACGCCGACGCGACCAGTGCCATGCCGCCGGCGCTCCCGAGCGCATGGCCCGCGGCCACGGCCTGCAGCACCAGGCTGGCCAGCGCAATGGCCCAGGCAGCGTAGGGGCCCATGGCAGCGTCGCCCCAGGCCCGCGTCGGCACGGCGTGCGCCCACGCGGCCAACGGCAGCAGCGATGCCAGCACCGCGCAGCCGGCCAGCAGCACCGCGTTCACGGCGTGCTCCGGGCCGGCGGGCGGCGCAGCATGGCGTGCAGCGCCGCGCCCAGGCACAGCAGCGCCGCCACCGTCCATGCCGCCAGGCCGGCCCTGGCCGCCAACCCTGCATAGGCCAGCGCCGCCACGGCCCACAGCGCGCCGCTGGTGCGCGGCATCCAGGTGCGCAGCGTGGCGGCGGGCAGGGCGACCAGGCCGGCCAGCAGCAGGCCCAGCATGCCCGAGGGGCGCGCGTCGCCCGTGGCGACGACGTGGGCCAGCCGGAACGACTCGACCGCCAGCGCGCCGGCCAGCCAGAACGGTGCGTGGCCGGCCTGCGCGGCCAGCCGCTGGCGCCACGTGCGTGCCGGCGCGGCGCGCGCCGGCACGGGCCGGCGCGGGGCGGCGAGCACCCGCGCCGGGCCGATGCAGGCTGCCAGCGCAGCGCAGCCGGCGCCCAGCAATGCCAGCGCCCAGGCCATGGCCGGGGCCAGCGGCGCGCCCAGCCCCAGGCCGGCGGCTCCCGCCAGCAGCAGCAGCGCGGCGGCGGCAGCCAGCGCCAGCCGCCACAGGCGTGCACCGTCCACCCAACGCGCGGCCAGCACGGCGCTGAGCAGCCAGGTGCCGAGGAAGGCCCAGGTGGCCCATGGCGGGCGCTGCGCCAGCGGCGGCAGGCCGGCCGGCGGCCACAGGTGCAGCAGCATGGCCGCTACCAGGGCGGCCGGCGCGGTGGCGTGCAGCGCGACCAGCAGCCGCGTCATGGCGCCGGATGGGCCGGCAACGGCCCGCCGCTGCGCACGGCGCGCTGGCGGCGCCCGTCCAGCCAGACCAGCGTGCCGGTCAGCGACAGCATGGCCGGCGTCAGGCCCAGGAAGAAGTACAGCCACTTGAGCGGCAGGCCGCCGAAGTCGCCGAAGTGCAGCGGTTCCATGAGCCCGTTCGCCAGCGACCAGAAGCCGGCGGTGCGCGGGTCGTGCCGCGCACGCACGCGGCCGGTGACGGCCTCGATCTCCACGCGCGCGGTGCTGGCCAGGTGGTCCTGCAGGCCGCCCGTGAAGCGAACCTGCGCCGTGGCCGTGCCCCATTGGCGCAGGGAGACGTAGGCCACCTGCAGGCCGGGCACGGCCTGCCGTGCGGCGGCATGCAGCGCGTCCAGCGAGGGCATGGCGGCGGGCGCGGGGCGTGCCTTGCCCGGTGCGGCCGCCCGTGCGGCGGGCGCCGTGCCCGCGACGTAGTCCCAGCCCTGCTCGAACAGCGGCGCCAGCCCCAGCCAGGCGCCCGTCGCAGCGATCAGGATGTGGAAGCCCAGCCCCCAGATGCCGGCGGACTTGTGCAGGTCCGACAGCACCACGCGCAGGCTGCGGCCCCAGCGCTGGGTGAACAGCTCGGCGAGGATCTTGCGGTGGATGACGATGCCGGTGGCGATCAGCACCAGCATCGCCACGCCCAGGAAGCCGACGATCCAGCGCGGCCCGAAGAACAGGAACACGTGCAGCATGCGCAGGTACTGGCCGAGCTGGCTGTCCACGGGCCCGACGACGGCACCGGTGTCCGCGCGCAGCGCGACCTTGGTGCGCTGCGCGGCCGGCGTGCCCGCTTCGTGCAGGAAGGCGAAGTAGGCGGGGTTCACACCGTCCGGCAGCGCGATGGTCTCCACCGTCGCGCCCGGATAGCGCGCCTGCAGTTGCGCCAGCACGGTGTCCAGTGCCACGGGTGCCTCGGCGCGCGGCAGCCGGGCCAGCGAGGGGTTGGCCCACAGGTCGATCTCTTCCTTGAACACCACCACGGCGCCCGAGAAGCACACGACGAACAGCAGCAGTCCGGTGACGATGCCGGCCCAGGCGTGCAGGGTCAGCAGGCGGGCGAGGGTGCGCTGGCTGGGCATGGCTTGCGCGTGGCGACGGGTCGCGGGCGGCCCGTGTCAGAAGAAGTAGGTCGCGCCCAGGCTGAAGCTGCGCGGCAGGCCCGGTGAGACCACGTTGGCGTTGACGGCGCCGTCGTAGTAGGTCCGGTCGAAGACGTTCTTCACACCCGCGGTGATGCGGTAGTTGGGCCCTGCGTAGCCGATGGACAGGTCCGCCACGG
This sequence comes from Pseudorhodoferax sp. Leaf265, assembly GCF_001422365.1. GTDB lineage: Bacteria > Pseudomonadota > Gammaproteobacteria > Burkholderiales > Burkholderiaceae_C > Pseudorhodoferax. The sequence goes on from NZ_LMMT01000002.1 coordinate 148,768, forward strand.
TGTAGGCCGGCAGCGTGAACGGGTACGAGCCGATCTGCTCGCTGACGTAGCGCATGCCCGCGCCCAGCGTGACACGGGGCAGTTGCGGCAGCTTGTAGGTGGCCCACAGCGCCAGCGTGTGGCGCGGCGTGAGGTTGAGCGGCTGGCCCACGAGGGCGGCGTCGTCGTCCTGCGTGACCTCGGTGTCCGTGAACGTGTAGGCGGCCGTGAGCTTGAGGTTGCGGCGCAGGTCGGCGCCGACTTCCAGCTCCACGCCGCGCGCGCGCTGCTCGCCGGTCTGCAGGTTGAATCCGGTGTTGACCGGGTCGGCCTTGGTCACATTGCGGCGTGTCAGGTCGAACAGCGCGAGCGCGCCGGTGAGACCGCCGCCCGGCGCCTCGTACTTGAGGCCGGCCTCCCATTGCTTGCCGGTCTCCGGCGCCAGGGCGCCGCCGCCGGTGAGCTGGCCCACCACGGGCAGGAACGATTCGCCATAGCTCGCATAGGCGGCCCAGCCGGGCACGAACTCGTACACCAGGCCGGCGGACAGCGTGGTCGCAGCGTCGCTCTGCCGCGTGCGCGTGCCGGCGAGCCGGTCGTCGGTCCGCTGGTCCGACCAGTCGCGCCGCACGCCGACCAGCGCCGTCCATTGCGGGTGGAACTTGATCTGGTCCTGCGCGTACAGGCCCAGCACCGTGAGCTTCTCCGGCGCGTCGGCCGACATGCCCGTCGGACAGCTGGCGGCCATGCCGTAGACCGGGTTGAACAGGTCGAGCGCGCCGATGGTGCAGCGCCGGCTGCCCAGCCAGCTGTGGCCGGAGCGTGCGTCCAGCCCCGTCACCAGGCGGTGCTGCGCGCCCAGGGCAGAGAACTGCGCCAGCAGCGAGGTGTCGGTCGCCAGCATGTCGTCGTCGATGTACTGGCGCGTGGCGGTGCGGTTCTGTAGGCGCCGGTTGGCCTGCAGCGTGGCGTTGGCCACGACGTTGCCCGTGCCCTTCTCGCTTTCGTAGCGCAGGTTCTGGCGCAGCGTGAGCGCGGGCGAAAAACGGTGTTCCAGCGCATAGCCGATCGAGGTGGTCTCGATGTCGTAGCCGCCGAAGCTCGGATCGCCCGTGAACAGCGTGGTGCGCAGCTTGCCGTTGGGGTTGGGCAGCACCGTGCCGTAGGGCGAGATGCCCTGCTGGCGCAGCCAGTTGCTCTTGCTGTAGGTGGCGAAGAGCACCAGATCGGTGTCCGCGCCCAGGTCCAGCGCCAGCGATGGCGCGACCCAGCGGTCGCGGCGGTAGACGAAGTCCGTAGGGTCGTCGCTGTTGGCCACCTGCGCATTGATGCGCAGCGCGGCCTTGCCGGATTCGTTGAGCGGCCGGTTCAGGTCGGCCTGCAGCGTGCGCTGCCCGAAGCTGCCCACCTCCACGCCCACCTCGCTCAGCGCTTCGCGCTTGGGGCGCTTGCTGACCGCGTTGACGATGCCGCCGGGCTGCACCTGGCCATACAGCACCGAGGCCGCGCCCTTGAGCACCTCGACGCGCTCGTAGCCGTAGGGTGTCAGGCGTGTCCACATGCCCGGGCTCTGCACCAGGCCGTCGATCAGCACCGACTCGGTGGAGCGAAAGCCGCGGATGTTGATGTCGTCGATGCCGCGCCGGCCAAAGTTCACGGGGCTGACGCCGGCCACCGTCTGCAGCGCCTGCTGCAGATTGGTGACCTGGCGCGACTCCATCTGCTCGCGCGTCACCACGCTGACGGACTGCGGCGTCTCCAGCCGGCGCATCGGGGCCTTGCCGGCGGTCTGTGCCTCGGCAGGCGCGAATCCCACATCCTTCTCGGTGCTGGCGTTGATGCGCACTTCCTGCAGCTGCGCCGACGCGGCCGGGGCGGACTGCGCCCACACGGCCTGCGACAGGCACAGCGCCAAGGGGCTCCAGGCCCACAGCGTGCCGACGCGGTGACGCGGTTGTGGCGTGGGGGTGGCGCGGGACGGGGCGGTGCGGCGGGCGGCGGTGAAGGGCGTTGGTGGGTGCATGGCGGCGTTGACAGTGGCGCCGGCCAGCCCTCCGAGTGGGCAATTCAGGAATCCGGTGCGGGCGGGATTCTAATGAGAATTGTTTTTGTTCATAAAAATTTTGCACTGCCTGCCGCGCGCACGGCAGGCTTCCTGGATTCACGCCGCCGGCAGCACCTTGCGCAGGAAGGCCGAGATGTCCGCGATTTCGCGCGGATGCACGCTGTGCGGCATCGGGTAGGTGTGCCACTGCACGGCGTAGCCCAGCGCTTCGAGCGCCTTGCGCGATTCCTCGGCGCGCGGCAGCACCACCACCGGGTCGGCTGTGCCGTGGGCCATGAAGATGGGCGTGGCGAAGTTGGCCGGGTGGCGCTCCGCCGCCAGGCTGCCGACCAGCGGCAGGTAGCCCGACAGCGCGATCAGCCCGGCCAGCCGCTGGGGGTGGCGCAGCCCGGTGTGCAGCGTCATCGCACAGCCCTGCGAGAAGCCGGCCAGCACGATGCGGTTGGCGGGGATGCCGCGCGCCACCTCGTGCGCGATCAGCGCCTCGATGGCCAGTTCCGAACGCGCGATGCCCTCGGCATCTTCGCGGCGCACGAGGTCCGGCGCGAAGATGTCGTACCAGGCCGGCATCTCGAAGCCGTTGTTGATGGTCACCGGCATCACCGGCGCATGCGGGAACACGAAGCGGATCGGCGCGCAGCCGGCGAGGTCCAGCTCGGGCACGATGGCGGCGAAGTCGTCGCCGCTGGCGCCCAGGCCGTGCAGCCAGATCACGGCGGCGGTGGGCGAGGGGGCGGACTCGATCTGGATGCTGTCGAGCAAGGTCTTCATGGCGGCTCCGGTGCGCAAAAGCGTCGATGTTAGGCCGCGCCCGCCGCCTGCCTGGCGTGCAGCTTGGCCGCGATGTACTCGCCGTGCGTGACGTGCAGCAGCTCGGCGATCTTGAGGATGGCGTGGTTCTCGTGGGCCGCCACATGCAGGTCGGCATAGGCCACGGTCCACAGCGCCTCGACCAGCGCGACCTTCTGCGGCTGCGTGAAGCGCTCGTTGAGCAGGCTCGTGAAGCGGTGGTAGTCGTACAGCGCCTGGGCCTCGGCCTGGGCTAGCTCCAGCAGGCGCTCGAGCTCGTCGTCGGCCAGGTCGAACTTGCGGCGCAGCGCCGTCAGCACGGCCGCGCGCTCGGCCGGACCGGAGCCGGGCTCGGCCCGCATGACTTCCACGAGCAGCACGGCCACGGCCAGCTGCTGGGTGTGCGCGCGCTGCGCCAGCGACTGGCCGGCGGCAGGGGCGGTGAAGGCGTCGAAGAGTTCCTTGAGGGTGCGCAGCATGCGGGGCTTCGGGAATGGCGGTGGACGGTGGACCCGCTGCGGCTACTGCGGGTTCCCGGCGGCCGCCACGAGGCCGAGCTGGCGCAGCTGGCGCTCCAGCGCCGCCACCGAGTCCCAGGGCAGGATGGGCGCGTTGCCGCGCTCGTCCGGCGGATTGTCCAGCAGCCCGTCGGACCAGCCGCCGCAGCCCGTGAGCGGCAGCAGCGGCCGGTGGTGCAGCCAGGCCAGGCAGACCTCGGAGATGGTGCCGGCGCGCCCGCCGACCACCAGGCAGGCGTCGCCCGCCAGGGCCATCAGCAGGTTGCGCGCATCGCCCATGCCGCAGGGAATGACCACCGTGGCCGGCCAGTCCGGCGCCGGCATCTCGCCCGGCGGCACGATGCTGACGACCAGGCCGCCCGCGGCGATCGCCTGTTCGGCCGCCACGCGCGTGGCCGGGCTGCCGCAGCCGCTGACCAGCGTGATGCCGAGCTGCGCCAGCAGCCGGCCGGCCGCGGCGGCCAGGTCGTGGGCCGCGCTGCCGGGCTCCGCGCTGCCCAGAACGCAGACCTGTGGGCGGCGCAGGGTGTGTGGCGTCCATGCCATCGGGGTTCTCCTGTGAAGTCGATCAGACGGTGTGGCGATGGTCACAGCTTTTCAATCGCCCGAGCGTTTGCCGTAGGCCAGCTCCATGCGCCAGGCCAGCCCCAGGAACAGCGACTGCGCCAGGCACAGCGTGCTGGTCAGCGAGCGAAAGCCGAAGGTCGCGCCGTCCTGCGCCAGCAGCACGGCGTCGGCGCGCTTGGCCAGCGGGCTGAGCCGGCTGTCGGTCAGTGCCAGCACCTTGGCGCCGCGCGCCGCCGCGGCCTCGACGACGTTGAGCGTCTCGCTCGCGTAGGGCGCGAAGGACACGGCGACCAGCACGTCGCCCGCGGCCAGCGCGCGCAGCTGGCCCTCCTGCATGTGGCCCAGGCCATGCAGCCAGTGCACGGGCTTTTCTGTGTGCTGCAAGGCATAGGCCAGGTAGGCGCCGACCGGGAAGGCGCGGCGCGAGGCCACCAGCCACAGCGCGGGCGCCTGGGCCATGAGATCCACAGCGGCATCGAAATCGCCCTCGGGCAGGGCCTGCTGCAGCGCCTGCAGGCTGGCGATGCTGCCGCCGATCACTTCGTGCGCGATCTGCGCGGGCGAGCCGGCCCCGGCCAGCGCCCGCACGCGCTGCTGGTAGCCGCCCTCGGGCGCGAGCTGGCGCGCGGCACCGGCACGGAACAGCGCCTGCATCTCCGAATAGCCGGCCAAGCCGAAGTGCTTGGCGAAGCGCACCACGGCCGAGGGCTGGACCTCGCACTGGCGCGCAGTCTCCTGGATGCCGTCCAGTGCGAGCCGGTCGCGCTGCGCCTCCACATGGCGCGCGATGGCCTTGAGCTGGCGCGACAGCGGCTCGTAGCCCGCACGCACGGCGGCCAGGAAGGCGTCGGCATCGGTGTACGGCGCCTGCGTCACAGCTGGAACTGGATTTCTATTTTTCAAAGTATTGGAAATTTATTTCTAATCACGATACCATGGCGCCATTCCAACGGAGACCCTGGTTCCGATGCAGAGTTTGCACTTCCCCAGCGCCGATGCGCGCGACTTCGATGTGGCCTGCCTGGGCCGCATGGCCGTGGACCTCTACGCGCAGCAGATCGGCTGCTCGCTGGAGGAGGCCCACAGCTTCAACAAGTACCTGGGCGGCTCGTCCGCCAACATGGCCTTCGGCACGGCGCGGCTGGGCCTGCGCTCGGCCATGGTCTCGCGCGTGGGCGACGAGCAGAACGGCCGCTTCCTGCTGGAGACGCTGCGCCGCGAAGGCTGCGACGTGAGCCAGGTGCAGATCGACCGCGAGCGCCTGACGGGCATGGTGCTGCTGGGCCTGCGTGACCAGCACAGCTTCCCGCTGCTGTTCGCCCGCGAGAACTGCGCCGACATGGCGATCGACGCTGCCGCCATTTCCGAAGACTTCCTCGCGCGCTGCCGCTGCCTGGTCATCACGGGCACGCACCTGTCCACGCCCGGAACGCTGGCCGCGAGCCGGCGCGCGCTGGAGATCGCGGGCCGCCACGGCCTGGTGCGCGCGCTCGACATCGACTACCGCCCCGTGCTCTGGGGCCTCGCGGCCAAGGGCGATGGCGAGACGCGCTACGTGGGCAGCGACAGTGTCTCGGCCCACCTGCAGGCCCAGCTCGGCCAGTTCGAACTCATCATCGGCACCGAAGAGGAATGGATGATCGCGGGCGGCGTGGAGGGCGACCTCATGGCCAGCCTGCGCCGTGCGCGCGAACACACGCAGGCGCAATTCGTCGTCAAGCGCGGCCCGCTGGGCTGCTCGCTGATCGAAGGCGCCGTGCCGGCCGCCATCGACGATGCGCCCACCGTGCTGGGCGAGCGCATCGAGGTGCTCAACGTGCTGGGCGCGGGCGATGCCTTCGCCTCGGGCCTGCTGTCCGGCCTGCTGCGCGGCAAGACGCTGGCCGCATCGGCCGCGATCGCCAACGCCTGCGGCGCCATCGTGGTTTCGCGCCATGGCTGCGCGCCCGCCATGCCCACGCAGGCCGAACTCGCGCACTGGTTCTCGGGCCACCGCCATCCGCGGCCCGACAAGGACCCCGTGCTCTCCCACCTGCACCGCGTGTCTGCCGCCCGCCCGCAGTGGCCCGAGGTCTGCGTGATGGCCTACGACCACCGCTCGCAACTCGAAGACCTGGCACGCCAGACCGGCGCCGACGCCGCGCGCCTGTCCACGCTCAAGCTGCTGCTCAACGAGGTGGTTGCAGAGGTCGAGCAGGACGCCGGCAACCGCGGCCGCATCGGTGTGCTGATCGACGGGCGCATCGGCCAGGCCGCGCTGCACGCCGCCGCCGGCCGCGGCTGGTGGATCGGCCGGCCCATCGAGAAACCGGGCTCGCGCCCGCTGCGCTTCGACGGCACGGCCTCGCTGGCCTCGGAACTGGCGCACTGGCCGCGCGAACACACCGTCAAGTGCCTGGCCTTCTACCACCCCGACGACGCCGAGGCGCTGCGCACCGAGCAGGAGGAATGGCTGCAACAGGTCTGGGAAGCCACGCGCGCCAGCGGCCACGAGCTGCTGCTCGAGGTGATCCCGCCCGCCGACCAACTGGCCCCGGGCGACCAGGGCGAGGCCGTGGTGCGCGCCGTGCGCCGCTTCTACGACCTGGGCTTCAAGCCGGAGTGGTGGAAGCTGCCGCCCATGGCCGCCGCGCAATGGCAGGCGCTGGACGCGCTGGTGCGCGAACGCGACCCCTGGTGCCGCGGCGCCGTGATCCTGGGCCTGTCGCAGCCGCTGCAGCAGCTCGTCGACAGCTTCCACGCCGCACAGGCGCCCATCGTCAAGGGCTTCATGGTGGGCCGCAGCTGCTGGACCGCGCCGGCCGCGGCCTGGTTGCAGGGGGAGATCGACGATGCGGCCTTCACGGCCCAGGTGGCGGCCAACTTCCGCCGCTTGATTGCAGGCTGGCGCGCCAGCCGTCCGATGGCGGAGGCCGCATGAATCTTCTCGTGAAGGCCCAGGCAATGGGCCGTGTGATCGCCGACGTGACGCCCGCTTCGGCCGGCTGGACCTATGTGGGCTTCAAGGCCTTGCGCCTCGCGGCCGGCGACGAAGAGGCCTTCGACACCGGTGCGCGCGAATGCTGCATCACCGTGCTGGCGGGGGCGGTCGACGTGCAGGTCGGCGCCCAGCGCTTCAGCGCCATCGGCAACCGCGCCACCGTGTTCGAAGACCGCGCCCCGGCCGCCGTGTACGTGCCGCCGGGCCAGTCCGTGCGCATCGTGGCCGCGGGCCCGGCCGAGGTCGCGCTGAGCACCGCGCCGGCCGAGGGCCGCTTCGCCACGCGCGTGATCGCGCCGGCACAGATGGCGCGCAGCCGGCGCGGCGAGGGCAGCAACACGCGCTACGTCTGCGACATCCTGCCGCAGACCGAAGAGGCCGAAAGCCTGCTCGTGGTCGAGGTCATCACCCCGCCCGGCCACGCCTCCAGCTACCCGCCGCACAAGCACGACACGGCCGGCGAGGGCGAGACCGTGCTGGAAGAGACCTACTACCACCAGATCGACCCGGCCCAGGGCTTCGCGTTCCAGCGCGTCTACACCGACGACCGCAGCCTGGACCAGACCATGGCTGTGGAGCACCGCGACACCGTGCTGGTGCCGCGCGGCTACCACCCCTGCGTGGCGCCGCACGGCTACGCGCTGTACTACCTGAACACCATGGCCGGCCCACGCCGGCACTGGGCCTTCCGCAACGATCCCGCGCACGAATGGATGCTCGCGCCGCGCTGAGCGCCGCCGCAGTCCACCCGAAAGAACAACAACCGGCCCGCCGCGGCAGGCCCCCGCACGCCTTCAACCACCGGAGACACCATGCACAAGCGATCACTTCTTCAACTGCTGGCCGCCACGGCCCTCGCGGCCGGGCTGCCGACGGCGCAGGCCCAGACCGCCTTCCCGCACCAGCCCGTCAAATGGATCGTGCCCTACGCGCCGGGCGGCACCACCGACGTGATCGCGCGCCAGCTCGCGGTGCGCATGGGCCAGACCCTGGGCCAGCCCGTGATCGCCGACAACAAGCCCGGTGCGGCCAGCATCATCGGCGCGACCTTCATCGCGCGCGCGCTGCCGGACGGCTACACCGTGGGCACGGTGGACTCGGGCACGCTGGCCTTCAACCCGGCGATGTACGCCAGCCTCTCCTACGACGCGCAGAAGGACTTCAGCTGGATCGGCGGCCTGGGCAAGATGCCGCTGGTGCTGGCCGTGCACCCCAGCTTCCCGGCAAAAAACGTGCAGGAGCTCCTGGCGCTGGCGAAGAAGACGCCGGGCGCCGTGTCCTCGGCCTCGTCGGGCCCCGGCTCGCCGCTGCATGTGGCGCTGGAGCTGTTCAAGCAGAAGACGCAGGCCGACATCCTGCACGTGGCCTACAAGGGCTCGGCCCCGGCGCTGCAGGACCTCATGGCCGGTCAGGTCAACAGCATGTTCGTGGACCTGCCGCCCAGCCTGTCCATGATCAAGGCCGGCAAGGTGCGCGTGCTGGCCATCGCCACGCCCGAGCGCCTGGCCATCCTGCCCGACGTGCCCACCATGGCCGAGGCCGGCGTGCCGGGCTTCGAGGCCTATGCCTGGCAGGTGCTGGTCGGCCCGGCCAAGCTGCCCGCGCCCGTGGTCGAACGCATGAACAAGGACCTGGGCGCGGCGCTGGCCGACCCGGCGACGCGCGCCAAGCTCGAGGAGATCGGCATCCAGCCCATGCCCATGACGCCGGCCCAGCTCGGCAGCTTCGTGGCCAGCGAACAGAAACTCTGGAGCGGCGTCATCAAGGCCGCCAACATCAGATTGGACTGACCCCCGTTTGGACTTCTCACTGCGTGTAGAAGTCCCATCCCCCCCGGGGGGGCGCCGCCAGCGGCCTGGCAAAGCCAGTTCCGCGGCGGCCGCTGGCATGGCCTGCTCCGCGGCCTCTTGAACCACTCCTTGCACACCGAGATGACCAACATCACCACCCGCCGACAAGCCCTGGCCCGCGTGGCCGCCCTGGGCGCGCTGCCCGTGTTGGGCAGCGCCGCTGCCCAGGCCTATCCGAACAAGCCCATCGAACTGATCGTGCCCTTCGCGGCCGGCGGCGGCACCGACGTGCTGGCGCGTGCGCTGGCCGAGGCCGCACGCCCGCACCTGGGCCAGAGCCTGATCGTCGTGAACCGCGCCGGCGCCAGCGGCGGCGTGGGCTGGGCCGAGCTCATCAACGCGCGGCCCGACGGCTACAAGCTGGCCATCATCACGGTGGAGATCACCATGATCCCGCACATGGGCGTGGTGAAGTTCAGCGCCGACGATGTGCTGCCCATCGCACGCCTCAATGCCGACCCGGCCACCATCGCCGTGCGCACCGAGGCGCCGTACAGGACGGTGGAGGAATTCCTGGCCGCCGCACGCAAGGCGCCTGGCGACCTGCGCGTGGGCAATGCCGGCCCCGGCTCGCTGGGCCACCTGGCCGCCGCGGCGCTGGAGGACAAGGCCGGCGTGCAGCTCAACCATGTGCCCTTCCGCGGCGCCAACCCGGCCGTGCTGGACCTGATGGGCGGCCACATCGACGCGGTGGCCGTGACGCCCGTGGAGGTGGCCACCTACGTGCAGGCCGGCAAGATCCGCCCGCTGGCCGTGATGGCCGACAAGCGCATCGCGGCCGGCTGGGAGCAGGTGCCCACGCTCAAGGAGCGCGGCATCGACCTCGTGGTCGGCGGCTGGCGCGGCCTGGCCGCGCCCAAGGGCACGCCGCCCGAGGCCCTGGCCGTGCTGCGCGAGGCCATGGCCAGGACGCTGCGCGAACCGGCCCTGCGCGAGACCATGGCCAAGCAGAACATGGGCGAGGGCTACCTGGACGAAGCGAACTTCAAGTCGCTGATCGCGCGGGACAACGCTACATTCCGCGAACTGATCCAACGCCTGGGCATCAAGCCGGCGTGAACACCGAGGACGCAGACATGGGCAACGAGACCTGGGGCCGCTTCGCCGGCAAGACGGCTTTCATCACGGGCGGCGCCAGCGGCCTGGGCCTGGCCAGCGCGCGCCGCCTGCTGCGCGAGGGCGCCAAGGTGGCGCTGGCCGACGTCAACGCGCACGAGCTGCGCCGCGTGGCCGAGGAACTCGCGCAGCCGGCCGGCCACGTGAGCTACCACGCGCTGGACGTGACCAACGCGGCCCAGGTCGAGGAGGCCGTGGCCGCTGCCTGGCAGGCGCACGGGGCCATCGACGTGCTGGTCAACAGCGCGGGCGTGAGCTTCCAGGGCTCGGTGCTGGACACGCCCATCGAGGCCTGGCGCCGCGTGCTGGACATCAACCTGACCGGCTCCTACCTCACCACCCAGGCCGTGGCGCGGCGCATGGTGGAGCGGCGCCAGGGCCGCATCGTCATGATCGCTTCGATCTCGGGCCAGCAGGTCTGGTCCGGCCGCGTGGCCTACTGTTCGTCCAAGGGTGCGGTGCTGGCGCTGGCCAAGTCGTGCGCGATCGACCTCGCGCCCTTCGGCATCACGGTCAACTCGGTCTCGCCCGGCCCCATCGAAACGGCGCAGACCGCCAACCTGCACGGCCCCGTGATCCGCCAGGCCATCGTGCAGGCCACGCCGATGGCCCGCTACGGCCAGGCCGACGAGGTGGCCGACGCCATCGCTTTCCTGGCCAGCGACGACGCGCGCTTCGTCAACGGCCACGACCTCGTGGTCGATGGGGGACTCACGAGCGCGGCTATCCTGTACGACCTCAAGCAGAACCCGCAGAACGCATGAGCACCGCCGGGCCGCCCCAAGGGGCTCGGCACCGCAGTGCGAAGCACGAAGGCATCCAATGAATTCCATCCGCGCCCTGATCTTCGACTGCGACGGCACGCTGGTCGACAGCGAGCCCTGGCTCGTGGAGGCCATGCTGGCCGAGGGCGCGCTGCATGGATTGCCTGAAACGGCGCGCGCCGTGCTGGACGCGCAGCGCGGCGCCCCCATGTCGCGCCAGATCGGCGTGGTGGCCGAGCGCAGCAGCCAGCCGCTGCCGGCCGACTTCGAAGACCGCGTGCGTGCGCGCATGGCCGGCTACTTCAAGGCGCACCTGCAACCCATCGAAGGTGCGCTGGAGCTCGTGCGCGGCCTGCAGCTGCCGTTCTGCGTGGCCTCCAACGGGCCGCGCCACAAGATCGAGCTCGTGCTGGGCCTCACGGGGCTGCTGCCCTGGTTCGAGGGCCGCATCTTCAGCGCCTACGACATCGGTGCCTGGAAGCCTGCGCCCGACCTGTTCCTGCACGCCGCGCGCGCCATCGGCTTCGCGCCCGCCGAATGCGCGGTGGTCGAGGACAGCGCCTCGGGCATCGCGGCGGGCATCGCCGCCGGCATGCGCGTGTTCGCGCTCGGCGAGCATCCGGCCGACCTGCCCGCTTCGGTGCAGCGCATCGCCGGCCTGTCGGCCCTGCAGGGCAGCCTGGCCGCGCACTGAGAGCACCACAAGAACATGACGATTCCATCCACCCGACGAGGAGACACACCATGCATCACACATCTGGCACGGCCACCACGCGCCGCACCGCCCTGCAACACGGCCTGGCCGCAGTTGCAGCCATCGCCAGCCCGCTGAGCTTCGCCCAGGGCGCCTGGCCCACCAAGCCCGTCACGCTGGTCGTGGGCTACCCGCCCGGCGGCCAGACCGACTTCGCCGGCCGCATGGTCACGGCCGGCATGCAGGCCGTGCTGGGCCAGGGCGTGGTCATCGACAACAAGGCCGGCGCCGGCGGCAACATCGGCACCGACAACGTCGTGAAGGCCGCGCCCGACGGCTACCGCCTGCTGGTGGGCAACGGCAACATCACGCTGAACCCGCACACCTACCGCAACACGGCCATGGCCGACCCGCTCAAGCTGACGCCCATCGGCTTGCTGCTGACCTCCTCGCTGATCCTGGCGGTGCCCAACACCGTGCCGGCCAAGAACCTCAAGGAGTTCGTCGAGTGGGTCAAGGCCCAGGACAAGGCCGGCAAGGACATCGACTACGCCAGCGCCGGCCCCGGCAGTCTCACGCACGCGAGCATGGAGCTGTTCCGCGACCGCATCGGCAAGCCCAAGATGAACCACGTGCCCTACAAGGGCAGCGGCCCGGCCATGACCGACCTGATCGCCGGCCGCGTGAGCGCCATGTTCGACGCGGCATCGGTCATCGCGCCCTTCATCAAGTCGGGCCAGCTGCGCCCGCTGCTGGTGACGGGCGCCCAGCGCGTGCCGGCCTTCCCCGACATCCCGACCGCGGCCGAGGCCGGCGTGAAAGACTTCGAGGTGATTTCCTTCATCGGCCTGTACGGCCCGCCCGGCCTGTCGGCCGACATCGTGGCCAAGGCCAATGCGGCGATGAACACCGCGCTCAAGGACCCCAAGATCGTCAGCGGCATCACCGAACGCGGCGACGAAGTGGGCGGCGGCACGCCCGAGCAACTGGCCAAGATGACGCGCTACTACTTCGACCTGTGGCGCGACATCGTGAAGGCCAACGACATCCGGGCGGAGTGAGGCTCAGGCCGGCGGTAGCGCCTCGCGCACCGCCTGCAGCGCGCGGCCGCAGTCGTCGCGCGTGAGCCCGCCGCCCAGGCACAGGCGCAGCGCTTCGGGCGGCTGGCGGTCGGTGGAGAAGGCCGTGCCGTCCACGGCGGCGATGCCCAGCGCACGCAGCTCGGCTGCGATGCGTGTGGCCGGGCTGCTCTCGCTGTCCGAGGCCAGCACCGGCAGCCAGCCATGGAAGCCATGCGGCTGCGTGCGCACGCCATGCGGCCCCAGCAGCTGGCGCATCTGCGTGCTGCGCCAGGCGCATTCGGCGCGCACGGCCTGCAGCACGGCCTCGGCTTGGCCGTTCTCCATCCAGTTGGCGACGATGGCGTTGACGAGCGGCGAGGCCATCACGGTGGTGGCGCGCAGCGCGCCGGCCAGGCGCAGATGCGCTGCGGCCGAGGGCGCCTGCACGTAGGCCACGCGCAGGCCCGCACCCAGCCACTTGGACATGCCGCTCACGTAGTACACGAGGTCGGGCGCGAATTCGGCCATGGACGGTGGGATCGCGGCCGGCAGCATGCCGTAGGCATCGTCCTCGATGAGGGGAATGCTGTAGCGCAGCGCGATGTCGGCGATCTGCTCGCGTCGTTTGATCGGCAGCGTGGCCGTGGTCGGGTTGTGCAGGTTGGGGCACAGGTGCAGCGCCCCGATGGGCGTGCTCTTGCATGCGGCCTCGAAGTCGTCGGGCACGAGGCCCAGTTCGTCCATGGCCAGCGGGTGCAGGCGGGTGCCCAACTGCGCGGCGATGGCCTTGATGCCGGGGTAGGTCAGCGCCTCCACGCACAGGCTCTGGCCGGGCTTGACGAGCAGCGACACCAGCGCCAGCAGCACGGCATGGATGCCGGGCGCCACCAGCACGCGCGCGGCATCGGCCTCCACCCATTGGGACAACCACTGCGCGCCGAGCGCGCGGTCGCGCGGCGTGCCGCCGAAGTCCTGGTAGCGCATCAGGTCGTGCAGCGGTACGGCGGCCAGGCCGGCGTTGGCGCCTTCCAGCAGCGCCTGCATGGCGGGGTGGTCCTCGATCTCGGGCGGCATGTTCATCGTCATCTCGGCGCCGGTGCCGGCCCGCAGCGGCAGGCCGATGAAGGAGCCGCGCACGAACGAGCCCATGCCGGGCCGCGAGGCGATCAGCCCGCGCTCGCGCGCCTCGGCGAAGCCGCGCACCACGGTCGTGTAGTTCAGCTGCAGTCGGGCGGCCAGCTCGCGCAGCGGCGGCAGGCGCTCCCGCGGCGCGAGGCGGCCCTGCTGCAGGTCCTCGGCGATCAGGTCGGGGATCAGCTGGTAGGCCGGCAGCGGGCTGGACTTGAGGCGGTGGACCCAGTGGGCGAAGGGCATGCGGCGAGTTTGCCTGCTGCACGGGCTGATTGCATGGCCGCGTCCGGCGCAGCTTGGTGCATGCCGTCCATTGATCGGGTGCATTGATTGCATGGCCGGCGCGTTGTGCTGGTGCATGGGGCGCACGGCCTGCGCGGCCCGCCACAGGGCGTGCGAAGGCCCTGACGCTGCTTTGATCGGTCCTTGATCGCATGGTCTTGCGCCGGCCTGGTACGTCCTTCGCAAAGCGACAGGCGTCCGGCCATTCCGCCGGCCACCCAACCCAACCGCACGAGGACCACCATGCCCCAAGTCACGCACCCCGCCCACCGCAACGGCGACTTCCTGGTCGACTACGAAGAGAAGGTCTTCGAGGACGTGAAGGCCGAACCCGGCGAGAAGGCCCTGGTCACCTTCCACACCGTGGCCTTCGAAGGCTCCATCGGCTTCGTGAACCTGCTGCAGGCCACGCGCCTGCAGCGCAAGGGCTACGACACCTCGGTGCTGCTGTACGGCCCGGGCGTCACGCTGGGCGTCAAGCGCGGCTTCCCGAAGATCGGCGACGAGGCCTTCCCCGGCCACCAGAACTTCAACAACCAGATCACCAAGTTCATCGCCGAGGGCGGCAAGGTCTACGCCTGCCGCTTCGCGCTGCAGGCGCTGTACGGCCACGGCGAGGGTTCGCTGATCGAGGGCGTGCGCCCGATCAACCCGCTCGACGTGCTGGACATCGTGCTGCTCCACAAAAAGGCCGGCGCGGTGATCATCGACACCTGGACGCTGTAAATGACCACCCCGTTTGGCTGGCTCACTGCGTGTAGCCATCCCATACCCCTCAAGGGGCGCCGCCAGCGGCCTGGCAGAGCCAGTTCCGCGGCGTCCGCCGGCACGGCCTGCTTCGCGGCCTCTTGTACCGTGTCGTGCGACGCGCCGCTGTGCGAAGGAGACGGCGCATGAGCACCCCGCACCGCACCGTCCGCGCTGCGGCGGCGCAGATCGCGCCCGATCTCACGAGCGCCGACGGCACGCTGGCGCGCGTTCTGCAGACCCTGCGCGACGCCGCGAAGCAGGGCGTGGAGCTGATCGTCTTCCCCGAGACCTTCGTGCCCTACTACCCCTACTTCTCGTTCGTGCAGCCCCCCGTGCTGCAGGGCGCGGACCACCTGCTGCTGATGCAGCGCGCGCCCACGGTGCCCGGCCCGCTGACCGACGCCGTGGCCGCCGCCGCGCGCGAGCACGGCATGGTGGTGGCGTTGGGCGTCAACGAGCGCGACCACGGCAGCCTGTACAACACGCAGCTGGTGTTCGATGCCGACGGCCGGCTCGTGCTCAAGCGCCGCAAGATCACGCCGACCTACCACGAGCGCATGGTCTGGGGCCAGGGCGACGGCGCCGGCCTCACGGCCGTGGACACGCGCGTGGGCCGTGTCGGCGCGCTGGCCTGCTGGGAGCACTACAACCCGCTGGCCCGCTACGCGCTGATGGCCGAACACGAAGAGATCCACTGCGCGCAGTTCCCGGGCTCGCTGGTCGGCCCGATCTTCGCGGACCAGATGGGCGTGACGATCCGCCACCATGCGCTGGAGTCGGGCTGCTTCGTCGTGAATGCGACAGGCTGGCTGCACGACGCGCAGATCCAGTCCGTGACGCCCGACGAGAAGCTGCAGGGCGCGCTGCGCGGCGGCTGCCACACGGCCATCGTCTCGCCCGAAGGCAAGTACCTGGCCGAGCCCTTGACCGAGGGCGAGGGCCTGGTGGTCGCCGACCTCGACTTCGCGCTGATCGCCAAGCGCAAACGCATGATGGATTCGGTGGGCCACTACGCGCGGCCCGAGCTGCTGCGCCTGGCGATCCGGCGCGATGCGGCGCGCACGACGATGCCCTTGCCCGATGGCGAGGCGCTGCTCGACGAAGCCGACCTTCCCCTTGAAACCGACGCGCCGCTGCGCCGCGTCGCCTGACCTTGGAGCCCCGTCCATGACCACCGTCGTCCTCGAACCCGCAGAGACCTCTGCCGAGAGCGCACGCCAGCTCATGACCGAGCTGCAGAGCCAGGGCCTGCGCCTGGTCGATCCCGGCGCGGGCGCGGCCAGCCGGCGCGGCGGGGCCGGCCCGTCCGACCACAAGGCCGTGACCGTGGACGGCGTGACGCTGATGGTGCCGGTCCACACGGCCACGGCCTTCAGCTCGCCCTTCGTCGCCGAGGCGCCTGGGCCGGACGGCCGCAGCGTCCTGCGCCGGGGCAGCATTCCGATTGCCAGCATCGCGTTCCCGCGCGCGCCGCGCTTCTACGGGCTGCAGACGGCCGAGGGAATTCCGTACAACCAGATCGCCACCTTGCACGGTGCCGACGTGCTGGCCACCACCGTGCTGCAGACCTGCATCCGCTACGAGAGCCGGCGCAAGGCCTGCAAGTTCTGCGCGATCGGCCAGTCGCTCGCGGCCGGCCGCACCATCGCGCGCAAGACGCCGGCCCAGCTGGCCGAGGTGGCCAAGGCCGCCGTGGAACTCGACGGCGTCAGGCACATGGTCATGACCACGGGCACGCCGCCCACGCCCGACCGCGGCGCGCAGATCCTGTGCGAGAGTGCACAGGCCATCCGCGCCGCCGTGGACCTGCCGCTGCAGGCCCAGTGCGAGCCGCCCGACACCGACGCATGGTTCCAGCGCCTGAAGGACGCTGGCGTGGACACGCTGGGGATGCACCTGGAAGTGATCGGCGAAGCACTGCGGCGCCAGATCCTGCCCGGCAAGGCCGAGGTGCCCATGGCGCGCTACTGGGACGCCTTCGCCGCGGCGGTCGAGGTGTTCGGCCGCGGCCAGGTCAGCACCTACTTGCTGGCCGGCCTGGGCGACAGCGCCGAGACCCTGCTGTCCACCAGCCGGCGCCTGCTGGACCTGGGCGTCTACCCCTTCGTCGTGCCCTTCGTGCCGATCAGCGGCACACCGCTGGAGGACCGGGCCGCACCCACGCCGGCGTTCATGCGCAGCGTGCTGGAGCCGCTGGGCGCGATGGTGGCGGATGCCGGCGTGCGCGCGTCCGACATCAAGGCCGGCTGCGGGCGCTGCGCGGCCTGCTCGACCCTGTCGCGCTACGAAGCGCCCCTGGCCGCTTGAAGGAGACGCAGATGCTGACCGCCCACGCCATCCCCTGGTGCGATCTCGCCACCGACTACCGGCCGCAGGCCTTCCGCGTGCAATGGGCCAGCGATGGCTGGATGCTGCGCGAGGCGGCAGCCCTGCGCCGCCAGGTGTTCTGCACCGAGCAGGGCTTGTTCGACGGCGACGACCGCGACGCGATCGACG
This sequence comes from Pseudorhodoferax sp. Leaf265, assembly GCF_001422365.1. Taxonomy (GTDB): domain Bacteria; phylum Pseudomonadota; class Gammaproteobacteria; order Burkholderiales; family Burkholderiaceae_C; genus Pseudorhodoferax. The sequence continues at coordinate 165,810 of NZ_LMMT01000002.1, forward strand.
CCGACCCCAGCCTGCACACCCTGGTCGCGCTGTCGGTCCTGGCTGGCGAGGCCGACCAGATGGTGGGCACGGTGCGCATCCACGAGGCCTCGCCCGGCCTGTGGTGGGGTTCGCGCCTGGCGGTGCGGCGCGCGTTCCGCCAGAGCAGCGCGCTGGGCACCGAGCTGATCCGCCTGGCCGTCAGCAGCGCACATGCGCTGGGCTGCCACGAGTTCCTGGCCCATGTGCAGGCGCAGAACGTGCCGCTGTTCGAGCGCCTGCACTGGCAGGTGCTGGACGAGATGGTGCTGCACGGGCGCGTGCACGCGCTGATGCGGGCCGACCTCGCGCACTACCCGCCCTGCGACACGCCGTACGCGGGCTTCGTCGTTTCGCCGCGGAGGACGTCATGAGCGCGATTCTCGAAACCACTGTGTTGGAGCAACTGGCCGATGCGCTGCGCGCGAGCCGCGGTTTCGTGCACAAGCGCGACATCGCCGCCGTGCTGCCGCAGCTCGGCCCGAGCAGCTTCGCCACGGCCGTCCCCAACGGCGACGACTGCGCCGTGCTGCCCGACACCGACGGCCAGGGCCACCTGCTGCTGGCCATCGAGGGCATGGTGCAGGACTTCGTCGAGCAGCAGCCCTGGTTCGCCGGCTACAGCGCAGTGATGGTCAACCTCTCGGACATCGCCGCCATGGGCGGCCGCGCGCTGGCCGTGGTCGATGCGCTGTGGGCCGGCAGCGCGGAGCAGGGCCGCGCCGTGCTGGCCGGCATGCGCGCGGCGTCCGAGCGCTACGGCGTGCCGCTGGTCGGCGGGCACACCAACCTGCGCAGCGCGAGCGGCCAGCTGGCGGTGGCCGTGCTGGGCCGCGCGCAGCGCCTGATCAGCAGCTTCGCTGCACAACCGGGCGACAGAGTGCTCGTGGCGGTGGACCTGCGCGGCCAGTGGCAGGGCGAAGCGCCGTTCTGGAACGCATCGACCACGGCACCGGCCGACCGCCTGCGCGGTGACATGGCGTTGCTGCCGGCGCTGGCCGAGGCCGGGCTGGTCGATGCCGGCAAGGACATCAGCATGGCCGGGGTGCTGGGCACGGCGCTGATGCTGCTGGAGTGTTCCGGCGTGGGCGCCACCGTGGACCTGGCAAGGCTGCCGCGCCCAGCCGGCGTGCCCGACTGGTCGGTGGCGGGCGACGCGGCCGCGGCGCAGCGCCTGCGCTGGCTCAACGCCTTCCCCAGTTTCGGCTACGTGCTGAGCGTGCGGCCGGCACAGGCCGACGAGACCATCGAACGCTTCGCCCGGCGCGGCATCGCCTGCGCCGATGTGGGCACGGTGCACCGCGGCAGCGTGCTGGCCCTGCAGCTCGGCGACGCGCGCGTGCCCCTGTGGGACCTGGCGGACCAGCCCTTCATCGCACCGGCCGTCGAGCCGCGGAGGGTCGCATGAAGATCGGCCTGTTCACGCACTCGCTGCGCCCGCGCGGCGGTGTGGTCCACACGCTGGAGCTGGCCCAGGCACTGGTGCGGCGGGGCCATGCCGTGACCGTGCTCGCCGCGGCCGAACCTGGCGAGCGGCTGTTCCGCGCCGTGGGCTTTCCGGTCGAGACCATCGCGCTGCCGCAGCTGCAGGGCGACCTCGTCGCCCAGGTCGCGCAACGCATCGACACGCTGGTGGCGGCCTTGCCGCCGCTGCTGGCGCGCGGCGGTTTCGACCTGCTGCACGCGCAGGACAGCCTCTCGGGCAACGCGCTGGCGCTGCTGCGCGAGGCCGGCTACGTGCTGCCGCCCTGGTTGCGCACCGTGCACCACCTGGACGATTTCAGCCAACCGCTGCTCAACCGCTGGCAGGAGCGCGCCTGGCGTGCGGCCGATGGCGTGGCCTGCGTCAGCGACTTCTGGCGCCGGAACCTGCGCGAGCAGTGGAACCGGCCAGCCGAGCGCATGTTCAACGGCGTGGATCTGGCGCGCTACCGGCCTGCTGCGGAGCCCGGTGATGCCGCCGCCGTCGAGGCCCTGGGCCTGCCCGCATGCACAGGCCCCATGCTGCTGCTGGTCGGCGGGGTGGAGGAGCGCAAGAACAGCGTGCGCCTGCTGCAGGCCTTCGCGCAGCTGCGCGCCACCGATGCCGCCTGGGCGGATGCGCGCCTGGTCGTGGCCGGTGGTGCCAGCATGCTGGACCATGGCGCCGCGCAGCGCGATTGGCTGGCCACGCTGTGCGCCACCGGCCTCGCCGAGGGCCCGCAGCAGCCCGTGCTGCGCACCGGCCCGCTGCCCGATGCGCTGCTGCCCGCACTGATGCGCCGCGCCAGCGTGCTGGCCATGCCCTCGCTGGTCGAAGGCTTCGGCCTGGCCGCGCTGGAGGCACTGGGCTGCGGCACGCCGGTGCTGGTCTCGCGCCGGCCACCGTTCACCGAGACGCTGCACGACACAGCGGCCGTTGCCTGGTGCGATCCCGAGCACGTGGCCTCCATCGCCACCGGCCTGCAGCAGGCGCTGGCCCTGCCGCGCCTGCAGGCGCCGCCGCCCGTCTGCATGGCCCACAGCTGGGCCCGCAGCGCCGCATTGCACGAAGACTGGTACCAGCGCGTGCTGGCTGCTGAACCCGCCATTGCCTGAAAGAAGCCCATGCCCGCCATGCACTACCGCCTCCGCTGGCCAGACGCCAGCGAGAGCCTGGCCTACTCGCCCTCCCTCGTCATCGAGGAGTTCTTCACCCCCGGGCAGGACTACCCGCTGGCCGACTTCCTGCGCCGCGTGCGCGAAGCCACGGCGATTGCCAGCGCCCGCGTCGAGGCCAGGTACGGCTTCGCCTGCTCGCGCGCGCACGACCAGCTGGCCGACACCGAGGCGCGCGCCGCACCCTTCGCCGACCAGCCCGACGCGCGCGTGCGCGTTCTTGCTTTCACCCCCGCCTGAACACTCCCCGGAGATTCCCATGACCACTTCCACCATCCCCCGCCACAGCGTCGTCATCGTCGGCGGCGGCCAGGCCGGCCTCTCGCTGAGCCACGGCCTCAAGGCCCAGCGCATCGACCACGTCGTGTTCGAGAAGCACCATGCCATGCACGCCTGGAGCACCCAGCGCTGGGACAACTTCTGCCTCGTCACACCCAACTGGCAGTGCGCCTTGCCGGGCCACCCCTACCAGGGCGACGACCCGCACGGCTTCATGAAGAAGCCGCAGATCATCGAATACCTCGCCGCTTTCAAGGCCAGCGTGAACGCGCCGCTGCGCGAAGGCGTGGCCGTGCAGCAGGTGCGGCCCGCACCGGGTGGCTTCGTCGTGCGCAGCAGCGCGGGCGAATGCTTCGCCGAACAGGTGGTGGTGGCCTCGGGCGGCTACCACACCCCCATCGTGCCGCGCCTCGCGGAACGCCTGCCGGCCAGCGTGCGCCAGATCCATTCGGCCGCCTACCGCAACGCCGACCAGCTGCCGCCCGGCAGGGTGCTGGTGGTGGGATCGGGCCAGAGCGGCGCGCAGATCGCCGAAGACCTGCACCTGGCCGGCCGCCAGGTGGTGCTGGCCGTGGGCGATGCGCCGCGCTGCGCCCGCTTCTACCGTGGGCGCGACGTGGTCGACTGGCTGGCCGACATGCAGTACTACGACATGCCCGTCACCCAGCACCCGCTGCGCGAGGGCGTGCGCGACAACACCAACCACTACGTGACCGGCCGCGACGGCGGGCGCGACATCGACCTGCGTCGCTTCGCCCTGGAGGGCATGGACCTGTTCGGCGTGCTCGAGGGCCTGGACGCCGATGGCGACACGCTGCGCTTCGCGCCGCGCCTGAAAGAGGTGCTGGACCAGGCCGATCGCACCTACAACGGCATCAACGCGTCCATCGACAAGTACATCGCCGAGCGCGGCATCGTCGCGCCGGCCGGCGCACCGTACGAGCCGGTCTGGCAGCCTGCGCAAGAGCGTGCCACGCTGTCGCTGGCCGGCTCCGGCATCACGTCCGTGGTCTGGTGCATCGGCTTCGCACCCGACTTCGGCTGGCTCGACGCACCGGTGTTCAACGGCCGCGGCCACCCGGTGCACCAGCGCGGCGTGACGGCCGTGCCGGGCCTGTACTTCCTGGGCCTGCCCTGGCTGCACACCTGGGGGTCGGGGCGCTTCAGCGGTGTGGCGCGCGATGCGGCGTACCTGGCCGAGTGCATTGCGCAGCGCAGACTGGCCCTTGGCGCCGATCCCGCAGGTGCACGGGGGGCGCCCGCGCTGCAGTTGCAGGCCGCACTGGCCTGAGAGGCACGCCAGCGTCGCAGCCGATCAAACACGGGGCAGTGGTGCCCGCTGCAACCGCACGAGCAGCGCGCCCACCGCCGCCGCCGTCGCGAACGCCGTCACGGCCATCCACCCCCACTGTGCGAACAGCAGGCTGCCCACCGCGGCTCCCGCCGCCATGCCGACGAAGATCCCGGTGAACAGGAGCGCATTGAGCCGGCTGCGTGCGCCCGCGTCCAGGCCGTAGACGATGGTCTGGTGGGCGATCAGCGTGGCCTGGAAGCCCAGGTCGAAGCCGACCGCGCACAGCGCCAGCAGCACCAGCTGCGCCTGGGTCGACAGCATCGGCGCCAGCGCCATGGCCACGAACGACAGCGCAGCCAGGCCGGCGCCCAGCCGCGTGACCAGCTCCGGCCCGCGCCGGTCGGCCAGCCGACCGGCCAGCGGCGCGGCCAGCGCACCGGCCGCGCCCGCCAGGCCGAAGGCGCCGGCCGCCGCGCTGCCCAGGTGGAAGGGCGCGCCGTGCAACATCACCGCCAGCGTCGACCAGAAGGCGCTGAAGCCCGCCGCCAGCAGGCCCTGCGCGAGCGCGGCCCGGCGCAGCGCGCCGTGGTGCAGCCACAGCCTGGCCAGCGAGCCCATCAACGCGCCATAGGCCAGGTGCGTGGTGGCCTTGAAGCGCGGCAGGCCGCGCCAGCAGGCCAGCCCGATCAGGGCCACGCTGGCAGCGGCGGCGATGAACATGGCGCGCCAGCCGAAGTGCTCGGCCACCACGCCGCTGACCACGCGCGACAGCAGGATGCCCAGCAGCAGCCCGGTCATCACCGAGCCCACCACCTTGCCGCGGTGCGCGTCGGGCGCCAGCGTGGCGGCGGCGGGCACGATGTCCTGCGCCATCGTGGCCGCCACGCCGATGGCCAGGCTGGCCACCAGCAGCACGCCGATCGACGGCGCGGCCGCCGCCAGCAACAGGGCAGCCACCAGCACCGCGGCCTTCAGCAGGACGATGCGGCGGCGGTCGTAGCGGTCGCCCAGCGGCGCCAGCAGCAGAATGCCCAGCGCATAGCCCAGCTGCGTGAGCGTGGGCACGAAGCCCAGCGTGTGGGCCGTGGCGCCGATGTCGGCCCCCAGGTCGCCCAGCATGGGCTGGCTGTAGTAGAGCGCGGCCACCGAGATGCCGGCGCTGGTGGCCAGCAGCAGCACCAGCGACTGGGGCAGCCGGTCGGCCGCGCTGGCCGGCACCGGTGTGTGGAATGTGGGGTTCGAAGCGTGTGGCATGGGGCATCCCGGATGAAGCGGTGCGGCCAGTCTCGGCGCGCCCCCTTTCAGCGCGACGACGGGCTGCGTACACCTGTCATGGGGCCGTGTTGCGTTTGCATTGAAAGGCCCACCACGGGACACTGGCCGGCAACGGGCCCTGCCGACACTGGCGCTGTCCCCACTTTCAGACGACCGCCATGACCCCCGCCCACGATGCGCCCAAGCCAGCCCGGATCCGCCTGCTGGGCGCGCCCCACTCGGTGCAGGCCTTCGAGATCCGCGACTTCCTGAGCCGTAGCGGGGTGGCCTACGACTGGCTTGAGCTCGATGGCGCGGCCTCCCAGGCGCTGGCAGGTGTACAGCCGGTGGACAGCGCCCGGTTGCCGGTGTGCGAATTCCCCGACGGCACCCGGATCGACGCGGCCACCGTGCCCGCCGTCGCCGCGCGCCTGGGCTGGATCACCACACCGCGCCTGGCCACCTACGACGTGTCGATCTACGGCGCCGGGCCGGCCGGTCTCAGCGCCGCGGTGTACGCCGCCTCCGAAGGGCTCAAGACCGTGCTGGTCGAGCGCCAGGCCATCGGCGGGCAGGCCGGCAGCTCGTCGCTGATCGAGAACTACCTGGGCTTTCCGCAGGGCGTCAGCGGCGCCGAGCTGGCCGAGCGGGCCCGCCAGCAGGCCGCGCGCTTCGGCGTCGACATCCTGCAACTGCGCGAGGGCGTCTACGCCACCTTCCGCGACGACGGCATCCACGTCGACATGGCCGACGGCAGCCACCTCGCGGCGCGGGTCAACATCTGCGCCACCGGCATCGAATGGCGCCGCTTGCGCCTGGAAAACGAAGACCGCCTGCTGGGTGCCGGCGTGTTCTACGGCGCCGGCGCCAGCGAGGCACCCATGTGCCAGGGCGAGACGGTGTACGTGGTGGGCGGCGGCAACTCGGCCGGGCAGGCGGCCATGCACTTCTCGGCCTATGCGCATGCCGTGGTGATGCTGGTGCGCGGCAACAGCCTGGCCGACACCCTGTCGGACTACCTGGTGCGCAAGATCGCCGCCACCGCCAACGTGCGCGTGGTGACGCATTGCGAGGTGGCGGCCCTGCAGGGCGAGGGGTCGCTCCAAGCCATCACCGTGCGCGACCGCCAGACCGGCAAGGAAGAGACGCTGCCCACACGCCACCTGTTCGTCTGCATCGGCGGCCTGCCCAACACCGACTGGGCGCGCGACACGCCGATCGCGCGCGACTCCGCCGGCTACCTGCTGACCGGCGCCGACGTGCTGGCCGCCGCCACGCCGGCCAGCCCCTGGCCGCTGCAGCGCCCGCCGTACCATCTGGAGACCAGCGTTCCGGGCTCGTTCGCCATCGGCGACGTGCGCCACGGCTCCATCAAGCGCGTGGCCACCGCCGTCGGCGAAGGCGCCATGGCGGTGGCCTTCGTCCACCAGTACCTGCACCAAGCCTGAGGAGTTCCCGAATGCGACCAGTCTGTTCCCACACCGGCGGCATCCTGCGCGTGCACCCCAGCGCCCTGGGCTGCGAGGAATGCCTGAAGATCGGCAGCGAATGGGTGCACCTGCGCCTGTGCCGGCACTGCGGCCACGTCGGCTGCTGCGACGACTCGCCGCACCGCCATGCGCGGGCGCACTTCCACGCCACCGGCCACCCCATCATCGAAGGCTACGACCCGCCGGAGGGCTGGGGCTGGTGCTTCGTCGACAAGGTCATGCTCGACCTGGGCGAGGACACCACGCCGCAGAACGGGCCGATCCCGCGCTACGTCTGACCGCCGCGCAGGGCGCTGTTCCTCAGTTCAGCGCCTCGACCTGGGCGTCGAACAGGTAGCCCACGCCGCGCTCCGTGCGGATGAACTGCGGCGCCGAGGCGTCCACCTCGATCTTGCGGCGCAGCCGCAGGATCTGCACGTCGATGGAGCGGTCGTACACCTCCGCACCGTGCAGGCGCGACAGCTCCAGCAGCTGGTCGCGCGTGAGCGCGCGCTGCGGCGCCTCGCACAGCGCCAGCAGCAGGTTGAACTCGCCGTTGCTCAGCTCGACGCGGTGGCCCTGCGGCGCCGTGAGGCGGCGCGCCAGCAGGTTCAGCTCCCAGCCGGCAAAGCGGTAGGCCCGGCGCTGCGATGGACGGCCGGGCGCCGGCGCCTCGCTGCTGGCCTGGCAGCGCCGCAGCACCGCACGGATGCGCGCCAGCAGCTCGCGGTTGCTGAAAGGCTTGGTCATGTAGTCGTCGGCGGCGATCTCCAGGCCCATCACGCGGTCGGCCTCGTCGCGCTTGCCGGTGACGATGATGACCGGGATCTTCGTGGTGGCCCGCAGCTCGCGCGCCAGCTGCATGCCGTCCTCGCCGGACAGGCGCAGGTCCAGGATCACCAGGTCGATGATCTGGTCCTGCAGCACGCGGGCCATCTCGGCACCCGAGGCTGCGGTGGAGACGCGCAGCTCGTTTTCTTCCAGGTACTCGCCCATCAATGCGCGCATGGCCGGGTCGTCGTCGACGACAAGAATGTGGGGTGCCGAGGTGTGTGCCATGCGGTGGAGGCTAGTGGGGGTTTGCTACGGAGCGGTGAGGACTTGATTTCAACTGAAATATGCCGGCTCCGCCCGACATCATCGCGGCATCTGCCCATGCGCCAATGCAAGGCAGCGGCAATGGGTGCCGCACGGCTCGGTGGATGGGATGATGTCGACAATCGTGGTGATCGAACAGGACGTGGCCATGCGCGCGTTGTTCTGCGAATGGCTGCAGGCCGAGGACTACCGGGTGCAGGGCCGCAGCGCGCGCGGTGCGGCCGTGGAGCCCGGCATCGACCTGGTCATCGTCGATCTTCTCAACCTACCCACCCAAGGGGCCGAGGCCGTGCGACTTGTCAGAACCATCTACCCGGGCGCAGCGCTGATCGGCATCTCCACGCAGATGAGCCGCACGCTGGGTGCCGACGCTGCACAAGCACGCGCATTGGGCGTGAGCGCGCTGGTGGCCAAGCCGTGTGCGCGCGATGAGCTGCTGGCGGCAGTGGCGGACGCGATCGGCGCGGCTGCATGACCGGGCTGGCTGGTGCCGCGCGGGCCCACGCCGACGGCTACTCTGCTCTGCGAATGTCCTCCGCACCGGGCCGCAGGCGGCCCGTGGCTCTACCTTGATTTCGCTGCACAGAGCACGCCATCGCGGTCCTTCTGCGTCGTCGTTGTCCGGGCGGACGACAGCGACCCCCACACAACGCTGGAGTTCAAGCATTTCCAGGGTCTCCTGACATGCAACGCCGCGACGCCCTGCGCCTGCGCACCATCGCCCTCGGCGCGGCCCTGATCCTCGCCTTCATCGGCTCGGCCGCCTACGACGGCTGGCGCCTGCACCAGCAGATCACGTCGGCCAACGAGCGCGAACTAGGCAACCTGGCCAAGGCCCTGGGCGCCGAGGCCGCGCGCAGCCTGGAGGCGGTGGACGTGCTGCTGCGCGAGACGGCCGACTGGTACGAGGAGCCCGACGCGCCACGCGACCCCATGGGGATCGCCAGCGGGCTGGCCACGCGCGCCGCCGGCGTGTCGCAGGTCAGCGTGCTGAGCATCGTGGACGCCCGTGGCCAGCAGCTGGCCCGCTCGCGCGAAACCGGCGAGCCCATGGCCAACGTGGCCGACCGGCCGTACTTCCAGCGCCAGCGCGAGCGGGCACAGGAGGGCCTGTTCATCAACGAGCCCATCGTCACCCGCACCGAACGCATCCCCGCGCTGGTGCTGTCGCGCCGCCTCGACGGCCCCAGCGGCGCCTTCGACGGTGTCGTCACCGCCATCGTCACCCTGCAGCAACTGCAGACCGCCTACACCGCGCTGGACCTGGGCGAACGCAGCTCCCTCGTGCTGACCCTGGCCGACGGCACGCTGGTGGCGCGCCAGCCGCCGGCCGCCGAGCTGGAAGGCCGCGTCAAGTACCCCGAGCTGGTGGCGCTCAAGGGCGGGCAGCTGATCGACCGCAGCACCAGCCCCATGGACGGGCGCACCAAGCTGGTGGCGGCGGTGGGCGTGGGCCAGCAGCCACTGGTACTGGCCATCACGCGCGACGAGCAGCAGGCCCTGCTGCCCTGGGTCGACGAGATGCGCAGCGCTGTGGTGCGCACCGTGCTGCTGTCGCTGCTGGTGCTGGTCACCATCGCCGGGCTGCTGCGCCAGATGCGCCGGCTCGAACGCGGCGAGGCCGCCCTGCGCGCCAGCGAGGAGCGCTACGCCATGGTGATGGAGGCCGCCAACGAAGGGCACATCGAATGGCACCTGGCCGATGGCGCCGTGTTCCCGTCCGAGCGCTGGGCCGCGCTGCACGGGGTGGACCCGGCTGTGCGCCTGGCCAGCGCCGACGCCCTGCTGCGCCACGTCGCCATCCACCCCGAGGACACGGAGGCGGTGCGCCAGGGCATCCGCGACCACCTGGAGGGCCGCACCCCGGCCATCGAGATGGACTACCGCGTGCAGGCCCAGGGCGGCGAGTGGCGGTGGATCCATGCGCGGGGTCGCCGCGTGGTCGATGCCGCAGGCCAACCCGTGCGCGTGTTCAGCTCGGCCGTCGACGTCAGCGAGCGCCGCCGCGCCGCCGAAGAGCGCGCGCTGCTCGACGCCCGGCTGCAGCAGACGCAGAAGCTGGAGGCGCTGGGCACGCTGGCCGGCGGCATCGCGCACGACTTCAACAACATCCTGGGCGCCATCCTGGGCTTCGGCGAGATGGCCCAGCAGCGCGCCGAGCCCGGCACGCCCATCCGCCGCCACATCGACCAGGTGATGCAGTCCGGCGCACGTGCGCGGCTGCTGGTGCGGCGCATCCTCGACTTCAGCCGCAACAGCGTGGCCGAGCGCGTGCCGGTGAACCTGCAGGGCGTGGTGGAGGAGGTCGTGGCCATGCTCTCGCCCTCGCTCCCCGCCGGCTTGCACGTGCAGACGCAGCTCGCGTCCAGCACCGCCGCGGTGGTCGGCGACCCCACCCAGCTCTACCAGGTGGCGATGAACCTGTGCACCAACGCCGTGCAGGCCATGGGTGACGCGGGCACGGTGGACATCCGCCTGGTCCGTGTGGAGCTGGCCGAGGACCGCGCGCTGCTGCACGGGCAGCTGCAGCCCGGACCCTACCTGCGCCTGTCGGTGGGCGACACCGGCCCCGGCATCCAGCCCGACGTCATGGCGCGCATGTTCGACCCCTTCTTCACCACCAAGAAAGTGGGCGAGGGCACAGGGCTGGGCCTGTCGGTGGTGCACGGCATCGTCTCCGATCTGGGCGGTGCCATCGACGTGCGGGGCCGTGAACCCCACGGCACGCTGGTGAGCGTGTGGCTGCCCGTGTGTGGCGAGGTGGAGGTGTCCGCCGCCGTCGCCCCGGCCGACTGGCCCACCGGTGCGGGCCAGACCATCATGGTCATCGACGACGAGCGCGCGCTGCTGGACCTGGCCGAGGAACTGCTGGCCGGCCTGGGCTACGAGCCTGTGGGCTACACCACCGCCGAGGCCGCGCTGGCCGCCTTCGAAGCCGCGCCCCAGCGCTTCGACGCCGTCGTCACCGACCTGGCCCTGCCCGGCCTGCAGGGCGACGCCCTGGCGGAGCGCCTGCTGGCCATCCGGCCGGGGCTGCCGGTGCTGCTGATGAGCGGCAACCTGGGCGCGGCGACGGAGCAGCGGGTGCTGGCGGGCGGGGTGCGGGGGGTGCTGCACAAGCCGCTGGCGTTGCAGGCGTTGGCGGAGGTGCTGGCGGGGATTCTTGCGGACGGGCGTTGAAGCGGTGCCCGGCTGACGCAGGCGCAGACACGTGCGCCATCGGGCCTATCACCCCAGGTCCGCCGCCCGCGCTGCCGCTGCCCGCCAATTCACCGAAGCGCCGCCGCGCATGGCCGCCCGCGCCCGACACGCCCGACCGGCCTGCGGCCTCTGCGCACCGCCAGAAGGGCGAGCAGCGCAGGGGCCATCACCACCAAGGTTCCGGGCATCGGCGCGAGATGGACCTCGATCGGCGGACCGACCTTGTTGATGTATCCATCGCCCGGGCAATCGAAGATGCGTTCGGCGTTGCCCGTGAGGACATCCATCAGAGACGCGTTCGACAGCGCCGAGGTATCCGCCGTCCAGGCACCGAACCCGAGACTGCACGGAATGTTCCGCAGTGTTCCGTCCGCGCGGCTCTGCAGTTCGTCGAGCTGTCTCGCGAAGCGGCGCGGCGGTCTGCTGCGCGGGCCGCGGCGGACCGGTCCGGGCGGAGGGACTGTTGCGGGTGCCGCGCCCGGCCTGCTTGGCCCCCCCAGCCTTCGCATTGCAGCTGAAACCACCACGGGCTTCACCCGTATTGGCCCCGCTTCGCCCTGCAATGCCCCGGCAACGCCCGGCACGGACAGTTCACTGCGCGACAGGAACTTTTCAACCCCCACGAGGAAGTGCACCATGACCACGCTCACCCGCTCCCACACCGCCGATGCCAACGCCGCCAAGCCCCACCAGGGCGCGGTGCTGCGCACCCCCACCGACCTGCAGGCCACCGCCACGCGCGACATCGCGGCGGCCATGAACGGCGTGCTGGCCGACGTGTTCGCGCTGTACCTCAAGACCAAGAACTTCCACTGGCACATGAGCGGCCCGCACTTCCGTGACTACCACGTGATGCTGGACGAGCAGTCGGACCAGATTTTCGCGATGACCGACGCCATCGCCGAGCGCGTGCGCAAGGTGGGGGGCACCACGCTGCGCTCCATCGGCCACATCGCCCGCAACCAGCGCATCCTGGACAACGACGCCGACTTCGTCGAGCCCTCGGACATGCTGGCCGAGCTGTGCGAGGACAACAAGACGCTGGCCGCCCGCCTGCGCGCCGCGCACACCGTGTGCGACGAGGCCCAGGACATCGCCACCGCCAGCCTGATCGAGAACTGGATCGACGAGACCGAGCGGCGCACCTGGTTCCTGTTCGAGGCGGTGCGGCCGGGCGATTCCAGCGGGCATTGAGGCGCAGCCGGGGCGCGTCCGACGCGTCCGGAGGGCGCCGCGGCCCGCGTGGTCAGCGGCGCCGTTTTACCAGCCGGACGTCGCTGCCCCTGCGTCGGCGTCGAATGCCCACCCAAGGCGCCGGTAGAAGCCCGTGGCGCGGCTTGCGGCGCCGGTCTCCAGCCAGGCGGCCGGATGCCGCGCGAACAATGCCGCTTCGGCGGCTTGCACAAGCCGTCGACCCAGGCCCTGGCCCGCATGTTCGGGCAGCACGAAGGCTGCGAACAGGCAGGCGTCCTCCAGGTCCACCGCGCTGCGGGAGGATTGCGCGATGGCTTCCGGCGTGATGCCGAGACTGGCCGATTCGTCGCGGGTCAGCGTGTTCCCCCGGACCGATGTGCGCACCTTGAACATGGCGGCGACGTCCGCCACTCCGGCCTGCCGTACCAGAGGATGCGAGGGAGAGCCTGGAGTCATCCAGTGACGAGAGCCGCCTGCATCGGCGGAGGCGCCTGCTGGGGCCCCTGGGCGGGCCTGCTCCTGGCCCCCCGCCCACTGCGCCCGGCGATCACCGCGACAGCTCGATCGGGTTCCCGTACAAAGGCCGCGCCCCGCACCGCGTGCTGACCGCATAGGCCACGCCGCAGGCCAGCATGACGGGCACGGTGAGCTGGAATTGCTGCGTCATCTCCAGCACCATCACGATGGCCATCAGCGGCGCATGCGTCACCGCCGTCAGCACGGAGGCCATGCCGATGACGCTGAGCGTGCGTGGGTCGCCCACCCACGCCGTCGGGAGCCACAGCGCGGCCCACTGCGCCAGCAGGTTGCCCGCCGCCGCACCGAGGAACAGCGACGGGGTGAACAGCAGGCCGGCGAGCAGCCCGCCCAGCGTGCAGACCACGACGCGGCGCCACGGGGGCGGGGCGCCGGCCACGGCTTCCAGCCCGCCGCCGCGGCCGTTGGCGAGCAGCTCGGCCTGCTGCACCAGCCAGTGGAAGACGACCGGCGCCGCAGCCGCCAGGGCGCCGGCCACCGCCGCCCAGCACCAGAGCGCGGCCATGCGCCGGGCTGGCGGCGTGCCGGTGCCGCCATGGGGGGCCACCGGCCTGGTCGCGCCCCGGCCCGTCACCGCTGCGCGCCGCCCAGTCCGACGATGCTGTTGCCCAGCGCGATGCCCCGGTCGCACATCGCGGTGCCCACGCGCATCTGCGCGCGGTTCCAGCCGGCGAGCGCCTGGTCGATGTTCGACGAGGCCCGCAGGGCCTGCGCCAGCGCCATCGCGTCGGCGGCCGCCTTGGCCGCACCGCCGGCCGTGTGCGGGCGCGGGATGAAGGCCGCGTCCCCCAGCACGACGGTGCGGCCGAAGACCATCCACGGCACGCGCAGGTCGGTGATGGCCTGGGCGAAGGGCTCCTCGGTGGCGGTCACCATGTCGGCGAACGAGGGCGCAAGGTGCGCACGGGCCGCGTCGCGCAGGTCCTGCGCGACCTGCGGGCGCAGCGCGCCGGGCGGCACGGAGTAGGCGCGGCGCCGGCCGTGGATGTCGGTCATGGCGGCGTCCAGGGGCGCACCGGCGTCCAGCCGGCGGTGCCAGACCCAGTTCCAGCGGCGCTGGCCGGGGGTGGTGCTCTCGTCGGGCCCCGGCACCAGGTAGGCCAGGAACTGGAAGTCCGGACCGTCCTGGAACGCGAAGCTGCCGGTCAGTTGGTCAGAGGACCGGTCGGGCAGCGCACGCTCGGGCAGCAGGCCACGCCAGGCCGTGTAGCCGGCGTAGGTGGGCGCCAGCTGCGGCAGCAGGGTGGCGCGCACGGTCGACAGTGGGCCATCGGCGCCCACGAGCAGGTCGCCTTGCGCCACGCGCCCGCTGGCGAAGCGCGCGGTGACGGTGTGGCCTTGCGTTTCGAAGCCTTCCAGGGTTTCGCCCCGGTGGACGGTGTCCTCGGGCAGCGCGCGTGCGAGCGTGCCGTGCACCAGGCTCCACGAGGTCTGCGTCTGCGGCATGGCCATGCGCTGGAGCACCTGGCCATGGCGGTCCAGGAAAATGCGGTCGCCCGAGCGCACGCCGAGCGCGCCCGCATGTGCGATGCCCGCGAACCGGAAGGCCTGCACCACGTCGGGCTGTAGAACGATGCCGCCGCCGCGGCTGTCCAGCATGCTGGGCGAGCGTTCGAACACGTCGACACGCCAGCCGATGGCGCGCAGGGCGGTGGCGGTGAACAGGCCGGCCAGCGAGCCGCCGATGACCAGCGCGCGGGGCGGCGCGGTGTCTTTCATGGCCGCCTCCGCTGCAAGGGATGAAGCTGGCGGCTCATGCGCTGAAGAACCTGAGCAGATCGGCGCTGACCTCGTCCTTGCGCGTGGTGCACAGGCCGTGCGGCGCGCCGGCGTAGACCTTCAGCGTGGCGTTCTTCACCAGTTCCACCGTGCGCAGGGCAGAGGCGGCCATCGGCACGATCTGGTCGTCGTCGCCATGCAGCACCAGGGTGGGCACGTCGATGCGCTTGAGGTCTTCGGTCATGTCGGTCTCGGAGAAGGCCTTGATGCAGAAGTACGCGGCCGGAAAGCCGGCCTGCATGCCCTGCCGCCAGAACGCCTGGCGCACCGCGTCGGACTTGGCCGCACCCGGGCGGTTGTAGCCTTAGAAGGGCAGGCTCAGGTCCAGCCAGAACTGCGAGCGGTCCTTCAGCACACCAGCGCGGATGCTGTCGAACGCCTCCATCGGCAGGCCGCCCGGGTTGGTGGCGCTCTTGAGCATGACCGGCGGCACGGCACCGACCAGCACCACCTTGGCGACACGCGCCGTGCCGTGCCGGCCGATGTAGCGCGCCACCTCGCCGCCACCCGTGGAATGGCCCACGTGCATCGCGCCCTGCAGGTCCAGCCTGGTGACCAGTGTGGCCAGGTCATCGGCGTAGGTGTCCATGTCGTTGCCGGTCCAGGGCTGGCTGGAGCGGCCGTGGCCGCGCCGGTCGTGCGCGATGCAGCGGTAGCCGCGTGCGGCCAGGTAGAACATCTGGTCCTCGAACGCGTCGGCGCTCAGCGGCCAGCCGTGGCTGAAGACCACGGGCGTGCCGCTGCCCCAGTCCTTGTAGTAGATCTCGGTGCCGTCTTGCATGGTCATGGTCGGCATGGTGTTTCCTTGGTGCGGTGGTGGGTCGAAGGGTGGATCGGGGCTTGCTGCGCGGCCTGCGCACCAGGCGGTGGGTGGGCCGCGACGCATGCTGTCGAATGCGTGGGGTCCACTGTGGTGGCCGGGCATTGCGGCGCCGTTGCCCTGGGCCCGGCCCGCAATGCAGCCGCAATCGCGCGGATTGCAGCCGTAGCAATCGGTGCTGCGCCTGCAATCGGCCCGCACACCGCCCGCGCGACCATGCCTGCACCGGCCCGCACCCCATCCGCCGGGCACCACCACCCGCCACCAGGAACCCCGCATGCCACCCACCGAACCCACGCCCAAGATCGCGCCTTACACCCATGCCGCCGGGGGCTGGGGCGCGCTGCGCCAGGTGGCCGTCTCGCTGGTGAAGGAGCAGGTTCCGGGCGCGAAGTACCGCACGCTGTTCCGGCAGAACCAGCCCGAGGGCTTCGACTGCCCCGGCTGCGCCTGGCCCGACCGCGTGCACACCTCCACCTTCGAGTTCTGCGAGAACGGCGCCAAGGCGGTGGCGGCAGAGGCCACGGGCAAGCGGGCCACGCCGGCGCTGTTCGCCGCCCACTCGGTCACGCAGCTGCTGGCGCAGTCGGACTACGAACTCGAGGAGCATGGCCGCCTGACCGAGCCGATGGTCTACGACGCCGCCACCGACACTTACCGCCCCATCGGCTGGGAGGCGGCCTATGCGCTGGTGGCGCAGCACCTGCAGGCGCTGCCCTCGCCCGACGCCGCAGCCTTCTACACCTCGGGGCGGGCCAGCAACGAGGCTTCGTTCCTCTACCAGCTGTTCGTGCGGGCCTACGGCACCAACAACTTTCCCGACTGCTCGAACATGTGCCACGAGTCCACCAGCCGTGGCTTGCCCGTGACGGTGGGCGTGGGAAAGGCCACGGTGACGCTGGACGACCTGCAGCACTGCGACACGCTGCTGCTGTTCGGCCAGAACCCGGCCACCAACCACCCGCGCATGTTGGGCGAGCTGCGCGAATGCGCCAAACGCGGCGTGACCATCGTGGCCATCAACCCACTGCGCGAGCGCGGGCTGGAGCGCTTCACCAGCCCGCAGAGCCCCACCGAGATGCTGACCATGGGCAGCACCGACATCGCCTCGGTGTTCGTGCGGCCGCGCCTGGGCGGCGACCAGGCGCTGATCAAGGGTGTGGCCAAGCGCGTGATGGAGCGCGACGACGCGGCCCGGGAGCAGGGCGCAGAGCGCATCCTCGACACCGCCTTCATCGCCTCGGACTGCGCGGGCTTCGACGCCTTCGCCGCAGATCTGCGCGCCGAATCATGGGAGGTGCTGGAGCAGGCCAGCGGCGTGACGCGCGAGGAGATCGCGCACCTGGCGGAGATCTACATCCGCGGCCGTGCCGTCGTCTGCACCTGGGGCATGGGCCTCACGCAGCACAAGAATTCGGTGGCGTCCGTGCAGACGCTGTCCAACCTCATGATGATGCGCGGCAACATCGGCCGCCGCGGCGCTGGCCTGCTGCCGGTGCGCGGGCATTCCAACGTGCAGGGCAACCGCACCATGGGCATCGAGAACCTGCCCAGCCAGGCCTTCCTCGACCGGCTGGAGCGGACCTTCGGCTTCCACCCGCCGCAGGCCCCGGGTTTGGACGTGGTGCAGACCATCGAGGCCATGCGCGACGGGCGCGTGAAGGTGTTCTTCGGGCTGGGCGGCAACTTCGCCATGGCCAGCCCCGACTCCGCCGTGACCTGGGAGGCCCTGCGCGCCTGCGACCTCACGGTGCATGTGGCCACCAAGCTCAACCGCAGCCATTTGATCCACGGCCGCGACGCGCTGATCCTGCCGACGCTGGGCCGCACCGAGATCGACCTGCAGGGCGGCGTGGCGCAGGGCGTGACGGTGGAGGATTCGGTGTGCATGGTGCACCTGTCCTACGGCATCAACGCCCCGGCGTCGGAGCAGCTGCGCTCGGAGACCGCCATCGTCGCCGGCATCGCGCAGGCCACGCTCGGGTCGCATCCGGTGGACTGGCAATGGCTGGCGGCCGACTACGCCCGCATCCGCGATGCGATTGCGCAGGCGCTGCCGGGCTTCGCCGATTTCAATGCGCGCGTGGCCGTGCCGGGCGGCTTCCATCTGGACACGCCGGCCCGCGAGCGGCGCTGGTCCACGGCCAGCGGCAAGGCGCAGTTCGTGGTGTCGCCCATCGAGACCGACACGCCCATCGCCCGCGCCCGTGTGCTGCACGGCGAGCGCCTGATGGTGCTGATGACCATGCGCTCGCACGACCAGTACAACACCACCATCTACGGCCTGAACGACCGCTACCGCGGCGTGTTCGGCCAGCGGCGCGTGGTGTTCGTGCATGCGGAGGACCTGCGCATGCTGGGCTTGGACGCCGGCGAGTGGGTGGACCTGGTCGGCGTCTGGGGCGACGGCGTGGAGCGCCGCGCCGACCGCTTCCTGCTGGTGGCCTACGACATCCCGCGCGGGTGCATCGCGGCCTATTACCCCGAGACCAATCCGCTGGTGCCGCTGGGAAGCAGGGCGGATGGATCTGGTACGCCAACCTCGAAGTCGATCCCGGTGCTGTTGCGGCGCAGCGCCTGAAGTGGTGCCCGCATGCGTGTCAGCCCGGTGGCGCGCCGGCGAACTTGAAGCAATGCGCGGCGTGGTCGTCCACCATGCCGATGGCCTGCATCCAGGCGTGGACGATGGTCGGGCCGACGAACTTGAAGCCGCGCTTCTTGAGGTCCCTGGAAATAGTCTCGGACAGTGGCGTGGACGTGGCGAAGTGCACGCCGTCGCCGCGCAGCACCTGGCCGCCGCTGAAGGCCCAGCAGTAGTCGGCGAAGTCCTCGCCAGCGGCCATCATCGCGTTGTAGATCTTTGCGCCCGCGATGGTGGCCTCGATCTTGGCGCGGGCGCGCACGATGCCCGGGTCGGCCACCAGGCGCTCGACATCGGCGGCACCGAAGCGCGCCACCTGCCGGGGGTCGAAGTCCGCGAAGGCCCGGCGGAAGCCCTCGCGTTTTCGCAGGATCGTGATCCACGACAGCCCGGCCTGGAAGCCCTCCAGCATCAGCATCTCCCAGAGCATGCGCGCATCGCGCTGGGGCACGCCCCACTCGGTGTCGTGGTAGTGCTGGTACAGCGCGTCGGTGCCGCACCAGGTGCAGCGGGGCAGGGTCGTGGCGGTGTTCATCGGAGCGGCATTGTGCCGGGCCGCGTGCGTTGCTTTTGCCTGCTGTCTTGAGGGAGATCAAGGCCTGCCGGCGGCCTTGGGCAGATACTGGTCCGATCAGAACCACCAGGAGATCGAGCCATGAAGATCCTGATCGCCGTCGACGGCAGCGAACAGACCCAGCGCATGCTGACCTATCTCGCCCAGCACCAGCTGCTGGCCGCCGGCAACGAGTACACGGTGCTGACCGTGGTGCTGGAACTGCCCAAGCGCGCGGCTTCCTACGTGAATGCCGACGTGGTCAAGGGCTATTACCAGGAAGAGGCCGACAAGGTGCTCGAGCCCGTGAAGGCCTTCTTCGCGCAAAAGGGCATCAGCGCCCAGTTCGAGTTCAAGGTGGGCCACCCCGCGCACGAGCTGGCGCAAACCGCCGAGAAGGGCGGCTACGACCTGCTGGCCCTGGGCAGCCACGGCCATGGCGCGCTCGGCAATCTGATCATGGGTTCGGTCGCCACCAAGGTGCTCAGCCAGTGCAAGGTGCCGGTGCTGCTGCTGCGCTGAAACGGTTCTCACACCCCACGGAATCGTTGCCAATGCGCAACGATTTCGTCTCTGCTCGCAGGGGCCGGCGTAAACTCGCCGTCCCCCGCCAGCCAGGCATGCGTCCACATGACGCCATGTGCCAAGCCAGCCCACCACATCCCTCTTTGGGTGAGCTCGCATGCCTGTCCGTTCCTCCTCCCTGCGCGCCGTTGCCGGCTGCGCGTTGACGCCCCTGGCCCTGTGCCTGTCGCACGCCGTCTGGGCGCAAGCCGCGCCGGCCGCGGGCGAGAAGTCGCTGTCCACCGTCACGGTCAATGCCAGCGCCGATGCCTCGGCCGAAGGTCTGTCGCCGTCCTATGCGGGCGGCCAGGTGGCGCGCGGCGGGCGTGCCGGCATTTTGGGCACGCGCGACAACATGGAGACGCCGTTCTCCATCACGAGCTACACCAACGAACTGATCCAGGACCGCCAGGCCAGGAGCGTCGGCGAGGTGCTGCAGAGCGACCCGACCGTGCGCACGGCGCGCGGCTTCGGCAACTTCCAGGAAGCCTACTTCGTGCGCGGCTTCATCCTGAACTCGGACGACACGGCCTACAACGGTCTGTACAGCCTGATGCCGCGCCAGTACATCGCGACCGAACTGTTCGAGCGGGTGGAGGTCTTGCGCGGCGCCTCGGCTTTTCTGACCGGTGCGGCACCCAACGGCAGCCTGGGCGGAGCCATCAACCTGCTGCCCAAGCGGGCGCCCAATGAGCCGCTGTCGCGTGTCACGGTCGGCGTGGGCAGCGGTGGGCAGGCCAGCGTCTCGACCGACATCGCGCGCCGCTTCGGTCCGGATGGCGCGACCGGCATCCGTCTGAATGCCGCCTACCGCGGGGGCGACACGGCGGTGGATGACGAACACAGCAAGCTGGGTTTGCTCGCTTTGGGCATGGACTGGCGCAGCCGCGATGTACGTCTGTCGGGCGATATCGGATGGCAGGACAACCGGCTCAAGCGCACGCGGACCAATGTGGCGGTTGGTGCGGCCCTGACTTCCATCCCGGCAGCGCCGGACGCCAGCGCCAACTATGCGCAACCGTGGTCTTATTCGAACGAGAAGGATTGGTTCGGGACCTTCCGGGCGGAGGTCGATCTCAATTCCAATCTCACGGCCTGGGCCGCCTACGGTTTGCGCCGCAGTGAAGAAGCGAATTCGCTCGCCAACCTCACGCTTGCCAACGCTGCCACCGGCGCCGGCACGACGAGCCGTTTCGACAACGCGCGGGAGGACCGTGTCGATACCGGCGAGCTCGGTCTGCGTGGCAAGTTCCGCACAGGCTCCGTGGGCCACGAAGTCGTGGCGTCCATCTCGGCCTTCCAGCTCAAGAAGGACAACGCCTATGCGCTGGGCCGGGGCAGCACACTCGCAACCAACCTGTACAACCCGGTTGCGTATGCGCAGCCCGCGCTGACCTATCTGGGCAACGACCTCTCCGACCCGGCATACAACGGCGCGACGAAGCTGCAGAGTTTTGCGATCGGCGACACCGTGTCGCTCATGGATGAACGGCTGCTGCTGACGTTGGGGCTGAGGCATCAGAAGATGAAGGTGGAGGATGTCAGCTACCGCATCGTCGACAACGGCGTCGTCACCCAACCCGGTGGCGTACGGAAGGAATACGACAAGAGCCGCACCAGCCCTGTGGCAGGTCTGGTGTTCAAGATCACGCCACAGTTCTCGGCATACGCGAACTACATCGAAGGCCTGGTCAAGGGGGACTCCGCTCCGGCGACAGTTCTGGGCAATGTGCCCGTCACGAATTCCGGCGAGGACCTGCCGCCCTATGTCTCCAAACAAAAGGAGATCGGCCTGAAGTTCGATGGCGGCCGCTTTGGCGGCGGGGTGGCGTTGTTCAGCATCGACAGGCCCCGCGCGGTCACCACGGTCACTGGCAACACTGCGGTGTTCTCCGCCGCCGGCAAGGACCGCCACCAGGGCGTGGAACTCACCATGTACGGCGAAGCCATGCGCGGACTGCGTGTGCTGGGTGGCTTGACGTGGCTGGATGCCAAGCAGCGTTCCACCGGTTCGTCGACGACCGATGGCAAGCGCGTGATCGGTGTTCCCAAGACGCAGGCCAGCATCGGCGCCGAGCTCGATGTACCGGGCGTGCGCGGTCTGGCGGTCGACGGTCGCGTGGTCTACACCGGCAGCAGCTACGCCAATGCAGTCAACACGCTGCAAGCCCCGTCCTGGACACGCCTGGACGTCGGCGCACGCTATCTGATGGAAGTGCAGGGCAAGGCCCTGACGCTGCGTGCCCGGGTCGACAACCTGTTCGACAAGAACTACTGGGCCTCCACCGGCGGTTATCCGGGCTCCGGCTACCTCGTCGTCGGTGCCCCGCGCACCTTCATGTTGAGCGCCTCGGTCGACTTCTGATCCGGCGGCCCCGATGCTCAGCACCCGCGCCATCCGTGCCTGGACCTGGACCCACAAGTGGTCCAGCCTGGTCTGCACGGTGTTCATGCTGCTGCTGTGCATCACCGGCCTGCCGCTGATCTTCCACCACGAGATCGGCCACCTGCTCGGCACGGAGATCGAGGCGGCTGAGATGCCGGCGAACACGCCGCGTGCCGACCTGGACGCCGTGCTGCGCACGGCCATCGCGCGGCATCCCACACTGCAGGGCATGTTCGCCTCGCAGGAGGAGGACGACGAACGCGTCTGGTACGTCACGCTGGCGCCCACGCCCGACGCCAAGGCTGGCTTCAAGCAGGTGGCCGTCGATGCGCGCACCGGCCAGCCGCTCGGCGAGCCCTCGCTGGACAGCGGCTTCATGTACGTCATGCGATCGCTGCACATCGATCTGTTCATGGGCCTGCCCGGCATGCTGTTCCTGGGGCTCATGGGCGTGCTGCTGCTGGCCTCGCTGGTGTCCGGCGCGGTGCTGTACGCGCCCTTCATGCGCAAGCTGCGCTTCGGCGAGATCCGGCGCGAACGCAGCACGCGCGCCAAGTGGCTGGACCTGCACAACCTGGTGGGCATCGTCACGCTGGTCTGGTTCACGGTGGTCGGCGCCACGGGCGTCATCAACGCCTGGGCCGACCTGCTGGTCAAGTACTACCAGTCCACCGAGGTCGCGGCCATGCTCGCGCCCTACAAGGGCAAGCCACCGCTGGCCTCGCCGGGCTCGCTGCAGGGGGCGGTGGCCGCCGCGCTCGCGCACGAGCGCGGCATGAAGGTGGCCTTCGTGGCCTTCCCGGGCACCAGCTTCGCGAGCCCGCACCACTACGGCGTGTTCCTGCGCGGCGGCGAGCATGTCACGGCCAGGCTGCTCAAGCCCGTGCTGGTCGACGCCGCGACGAGCCGGGTGACCGACAGCCGGGAGCTACCCTGGTACCTCAAGACGCTGCTGGTCTCGCAGCCGCTGCACTTCGGCGACTACGGCGGCCTGCCCATGCAGATCCTGTGGGCGCTGCTGGATGTGGCGACCATCGTCGTGCTCGCCACCGGCCTCGTGCTGTGGTGGCGCAAGCGCGCGCCGGCGCGCCAGGCCAGCGCGGCCACCGCCAGGGCCCGCGCCTGATGCGCCGC
Organism: Pseudorhodoferax sp. Leaf265; assembly: GCF_001422365.1. Lineage (GTDB taxonomy): Bacteria > Pseudomonadota > Gammaproteobacteria > Burkholderiales > Burkholderiaceae_C > Pseudorhodoferax. Next base: position 188,668 of record NZ_LMMT01000002.1, read on the forward strand.
GCGTTCTGGCACCTGTGGGGCTGGCCGCTCGTGGTCGGCCTGGCCAGCGGCACGGGCCTGGTCAGCGCGCTGGTGGCCGATGGTTGGGGCGACTGGTGGGCCTGGGCCGGCCTGGGCCTGCCGCTGCTGCTGGCCGCCTGGCACTGGTGGGGACCGCCCAAGGACCGCCGACCCTAGTTTTTCTTTTCATCACCACGCAAGCCCGCAGCCGCCGCCACGTGTCTTGCTCCGAACCCATTTCTGGAGGGAGCTTTTCATGTCGCACGACTGTCGATTCCGCGGCCATCGCCGCACGATGTTGGGCTGGGCCTGCCTGATAGCCTGTTCTGGTGGCGCGCTGGCCCAGACCGCGGCGCTGCCCGAGGTCAAGGTCAGTGCCGAGACCGAGCGCGAGGGTGCCGCCCAGGGTTACCGACCGGGCAAGGTGCGCCAGCTCGGTCCGCTCGGCGACGTGGACCTGCTGGATACCCCGTTCTCCATCAGCGTGACGCCCAGGGAACTGATCGAGAACCTGCAGGCAAGCAAACCGGAAGACGTGTTCCGCTACAACCCCGTGGTCCAGGTGACGGGGCCGCAGTCGCGCTTCTTCACGAGCCTGACCCTGCGCGGCTTCAGCGTCGGTTCCACCCGGCGCATCGACGGGATTCCCAACACCACGAGCTATGTCAACCTGGACCTGGAGGACAAAGAGCGCGTCGAGGTGCTGACCGGGCTGTCCGGCTTTCTGTACGGCTCGGGCAATGTGGGGGGAACCGTCAACTATGTGGTCAAGCGACCCACGTACCAGCCGCTGCGCCAGATCACGGCCGGCATCACCGAGGGCAGCAACCTGCGCCTGCACGCCGATCTGGGCGGCCGCCTGGATGGCGAGGGCCGTTTCGCCTACCGCTTGAACGTGGTCGGCCAGAACGGCGACACCGCCACGAACCACCAGTCGATCCGGCGCGGCCTCGTGAGCGCCGCACTGGACTGGAATCTCACGGACCAGGTGCAGCTTCAGTTCGAGGCGTCGCGCAGCCACTACCGCATGCGCGGCACCGAACCTTACTGGGCGGCCGATGCCGGCGTGCTGTATCCGCGTGCCCCCGATCCCGAGCGCTTCTACGGCCAGGCCTTCACGAGCACGGTCACGACGCAGGACCGCCTCGGTGCCCGGCTGAACTGGCGGCTCGGCGCCGACTCGGCCTTGCGCGCAGGCCTGGCCCGGCACCAGTCGACGATCGACCTCGTGGTCGTCAACAACACCTTTGCCGCCGGCCCCGGCGGCAGCTACCGCGTGCAGGGCAGTGCCTGGGAGTACCCGGACGTGGACGCCCTGGGCGGCTTCGCGCTGTTCGACCACACGCTGCGCACGGGCGGCATCCAGCACAAGTTCACGCTGGGCTGGTTCGGCGACCGCGACACGCGCACCAACTTCCGCAGCTCCGCGGGCGGCTGGGCCACGCTGACCTCCGGCCTCATGAACGTCGGCGCGCCGGCGCAGTTCGCCGATCCGGGCCTGGTGCCGGCCGGAGACAAGGTTCGAGGGCCACGCTCGCGCTTCGACAACTTCGTGCTGGGCGACCAGCTCACCTTCGGCGAGCGCTGGTCGGCGCTGCTCGGGCTGACCAGGGCGCGGATCCAGGAGGCGCCCTACAGCGACAGCCGCGCCACGCCGTCTGTGGCCGTGCTATTCAAGCCGCGGCCGGCGCTGACGCTGTACGCCAGCTACATGGAAAGCATGGAGAAGGGCGGCACCGCGCCGCTGGTGTTCAACGGCGTGGCCCTGGTCAACGCCGGTGCCGTGATGGCGCCGCTCATGAGCGAGCAGGTCGAGCTCGGGGCCAAGGCCGAGCTGGGCGGCATGTTGCTGACCGGTGCGCTGTTCCGCATCGACAAAGGCCTGCAATACACCGACGCGCGTGTTGCGGCAGCGCCCGTCTACGTGCAGGACGGGCGCCAGGTGCACCAGGGACTGGAGATCACGGCCAGCGGGCGGGCGACGCGGCAGCTTTCGCTGTGGGGCGGCCTGACGCTGATGGACGCGAGGATGGAAGAGAACGCTGTCAACCCGGCGCTCGAAGGCAAGACGCCTGCCAACGTGGCCGAGCGCATCGCCAAGCTCTATGCCGAGTACGACCTGGCGGCCGTGCCGGGGCTCACCCTGACCGGCGGCATTTCCTACACCGGTCGGCAGCAGATCAATGCCGACAACACCGACAGCGTGCCCGGCTTCACGCTGCTGGACGCTGGCCTGCGCTACCAGCTGCGGGCAGCCGGCAAACCCTGGGTGTTGCGGCTCGGCGTGAACAACCTGGCCAACAAGGCCTACTGGCTGAGCGGCAACTACGTGGGCAAGCCGCGCACGGTGGCGGCGTCGGTGCAGGTGAACCTGTGAGGGGATGGACGGAGAAGCGAATGACGAACAAGCTCTTTCGCCATCGCAGGACCTCCCTGGCACTGGCCTGCTGGATGGCATGCCCGGCCTGGGCCCAGACCGGCGCCAGCCTGCCCGAGGTGAAGGTCACGGCCGAGGGCGAGACCGCCAGCGGCCCGGCCAGGGGCTTCGTGGCCAAGCGCAGCGCCACGGGCACCAAGACCGACACGGCCCTGGTCGAGACGCCGCAGTCCATCACCGTGGTCACGCGCGAGCAGGTCGAGGCCCAGGCGGCCGACTCGCTGGACCAGGCCTTCGGCTACTCGGCCGGCATCACGCCGTTGTCCGGTGGCTCGCAGCGCCGCATCTCGACGAGCTTCACGGTGCGCGGTTTCAACGTGACGGGCCAGGCGCCGCTGTACCTGAACGGCAGCAAGTTCCCGATCAACTCGCTGTCCGGCGCGATGGAGCTGTACGCCTTCGAACGCGTCGAGCTGCTCAAGGGCCCGGCCTCGATCCTGTACGGCCAGACCGCGCCGGGCGGCATCATCAACCTCGTGAGCAAGCGGCCCACGGCCACGCCGCTGCGCGAGGTCGAGTTGCAGGCCGGCAGCTGGGGCCGGCGCCAGGCCGCTGTCGACCTGGCCGGCCCGCTGACCGAGGACGGCCGCGTGGGCTACCGCATCACGGCGCTCGCGCGCAATGCCGACGCCATGGTCCCACAGCTGGCCGACGACCGCCGGCTGCTCAACATCGCGGTGGCCTGGAAGCTCACGCCCGACACCGACATCACCTTGCTGGCCGGCTACAACCGGGGCAAGAGCCAGTACGACTACGGCAAGCCCTACGACGGCACGCTGCTGCCCAACCCCAACGGGCGCATCGTGCGGGATCTGTTCGTGGGCGAGCCGGGCTTCGACCACTTCGACACCGAAGGCAAGACCGCCGGCTGGCTGCTGGAGCACCGGCTGAACGAGGACTGGACGCTCAAGCAGAACCTGCTGGTGTTCGACTACACGGCCGACAACGCCTACGCCTCGATCGCTAGCCGTGCCGATGCCGCGACCGGCCTGCGCACGGTGAAGCGCGACCCGACTGTGCGCTATGACACCGACAAGGGCTGGAGCCTGGACAACCAGCTGCAGGGCCGCTTGCGCACCGGTCCGCTGGACCATCTGCTGCTGGCGGGTCTGGACTTCAGCGACCGCGATTTCAGGCGCGCGCAGCGCACCGGTACCGTGACCGCGCTGGACCTGTACAACCCGGTCTACGGCAACAGCGTGAACCTGGCTGCCGCTGGGTCGCGGTCGTCGACGTCGGCGCGGCAGCTGGGCCTGTACCTGCAGGACCAGATCAAGCTCGGCGCGGGCTGGGTCGCGCTGCTCGGCGCGCGCTACGACAAGGCGCACAACGAGGGCAGCACCGTCCTGGCCAACGGCGCAGCCTCGGCCACGGACGAGAGGTCGCACGCCTTCACGCCGCGGGCCGGCCTGCTGTACCACTTCGACAACGGCCTGGCGCCGTACTACAGCTACACGCGCTCGTTCCAGCCGGCCTCCGGCGTGGACTACTTCGGCCGGGCCTTCAAACCGACCGAGGGCACGCAGCACGAACTGGGCCTGAAGTACGAACCGCGGGGCACCAACCTGCTGGTCACTGCCGCGGTCTACGAACTCACGCAGACCAATGTCTCGACCGGCGATCCGGACCATCCGGGCTTCTCGATCCAGACCGGGGAGATCCGCTCCAGGGGATTCGAGCTGGAAGCGCGCGCCAGCCTGAGCAGGCAGTGGGACGTGACGGCCGCGCTGGGTGCGATCGACGCACGCGTGACCAAGAGCAACACCGCCAACCTGGGCACGCGGCCGACCTCGGTTCCGCGCAACACGGCTTCCGTCTGGGTCGATCACCGCTTCGCGGCCCTGCCGGGCCTGTCGGCTGGACTGGGCGTGCGGCGCGTGGGCGCCCAGGCCAGCAGCGTGGCCGGGCTCAACGTGCCGGCCTTCACGCTGGTCGACGCCGCGCTGCGCTACGAGACCGGCCCCTGGCGCTTCGCGTTGAACGTGAAGAACCTGGCCGACAAGAACTACCTGGCCGACTGCACCTATGCCTGCTTCTACGGCGACGAGCGCAATGCCACGTTGACGGTGTGCTACAGCTGGTGAGACCCCTTTTCCAACCTGAAGCCTTGAACACCATGTCCATCGCACAAGCTCCTTTCGCGCACCGCGCGGCCACGTTGGCCGTGCTGGCCTTCGTCCATGTCCTGCCAGCCTTCGCGCAGCAATCCGAACCCACAGCCGGCACGCTCGGCGAGATCCGTGTGAACGCGAACGCCGAGCGCGAGACCGCCACCTCGCCCGTCGTCGGCTACCGCGCCAGGCGCGCCCTGACCGCGACCAAGACCGACACCCCGCTGGCCGAGACGCCGCAGTCCGTCACCGTGGTCACGCGCGACCAACTGGTGGACCAGGGCGCCACCAACCTGCAGGACGCGCTGAGCTACGCGGCCGGCGTGCGCTCCGATGGCTATGGCCTGGACTCGCGCGCCGACTCGGTGATGATCCGCGGCACCGAGCCCAGCGTCTACCTGGACGGGCTGCAGCAGAACTCGGCCGGTTGGTACACCAGCACCACGCGGCCCGACCCTTACACGATGGAGCGCATCGAGGTGCTGCGCGGCCCGGCCGGCATGCTGTTCGGCGCCGGCACGGCGGCCGGTGTCGTCAACATGGTCAGCAAGCGGCCGCTGCAGGAGGCGCAGCGCGAAGTGGGCGTGCAGTTCGGCAGCTGGGGCCGCAAGCAGGTGCAGGCCGACCTGACGGGGCCGCTGTCGGCGCAATGGTCCTACCGGCTGGTCGCGCTGCACCGCAAGGCCGACACCCAGGTCGACCACGTGCCCGACGACCGCACGCTGATCGCGCCTTCGCTGGCCTGGCGGCCCGACGGCGCCACCTCGCTGATCCTGCAGGGCTTCTGGCAGAAGGACAAGACGGGCAGCACCTCGCAGTTCTTCCCCTGGGCCGGCACGCTGCTGTCCAACCCGAACGGCCAGCTGCCGACCAACCGCTTCATCGGCGAGCCGGGCGACGGCTACGACAGCGACCGCCAGTCCTTCGGCTGGCAGTTCGAGCACCGCTTCAACGACCAGTGGACGCTGCGCCAGAACCTGCGCACGGCGCGCAACGAGAACGACTCGGACTACTTCTACGCCAACTTCTTCGGCAACAACGCCGACGTACCCGCGGGTGGCTGGAGCGTCGATCCGGTCAATCAGCGGCTCATCGAGCGCCGCTACAGCCGCACCATCACGCGCACCCGCATGACCGGTGTGGACACGCACGCTGAAGGCCGGCTGCAGACCGGCGCGGTGCAGCACACCCTGCTGACCGGCCTGGACTATTCGCGCCAGCGCGAGCACAAGCGCCAGGGGACTTCCCAGGCCAGCGTGATCGATGCCTACGCGCCGGTCTACGGCGTGGATGTGCCGGATCGCGGCAACCTCGTGGGCCAGCCCGGCACCACGCAGCGCAACATCGGCATCTACCTGCAGGACCAGATGAAGCTGGACCGCTGGATCTTCGTCGCCGGCCTGCGGCACGACCGCGCCACTGCCAGCACCGATGGCAAGGACAGCGAGACCACGACCGCCACGACCAAGCGCCTGGGCCTCATGTACGCGCTGCCGGCAGGCTGGTCGCCCTACCTGAGCTACACCGAGTCGTTCACGCCGCAGGCGGGGCGCTTGGTCGGCGGCGGTCTGTTCAAGCCGCTGCGCGGCGAGCAGGTCGAGGCGGGCGTGAAGTATCTGCCCGATGGCGTGCCCCTGGCCTTCACCGCGTCGGTCTACCGGCTCAAGGAGAAGAACCGCACGGTCTGGGATCCGGCCGACCTGCTGCGGTTCGGCCGGCAGCTCGACGAGACGCGCAACAAGGGCGTGGAGCTGGAGATGAAGACCACCATGGCCAGGGACACGGACGTCATCGCGCACTACAACTACATCGATGCCGACCGCAAGCTCCCCGGCATGCCGCGCCACCAGGCGGCGGTCTGGGGCAAGCAGCGCTTCGCGATCGCAGGGCTGAGGGGTTTCTCTGTCGGCGCAGGCCTGCGCTACATGGGCGACTTCATCGACAGACAGGATGGCACCTCCGGCCCGCGCGTGCCCTCGGTCACCCTGCTGGACCTGGTGTTCGCCTACGACACCGACACCTGGCGCTTCGCACTCAACGTCAACAACGCCACCGACAAGACCTATGTGAGCACCTGCCTGTCGCGCGGCGACTGCTGGTGGGGTGCGCGGCGCAACGTGGTGGCCAGCGCGACCTACCGCTTCTGATCAGGCTGCGGCGAGCTGCTGCAGCCCTTGCGGGTCCGGCAGCAGCAGCTGCGCGCCGCTCTGCTGCACCAGGCCGCGCTCGCGCAGCTGGCGCAGCACGCGCGAGAAGGTCTCCGGCGCCATGCCCAGCTGGGCGGCGATGGCGCGCTTGCGCTGCTGCAGCGCGATGCCCACGCGGCCATCGTCCGCCTGCCGGGCATGCTGCAGCAGCCACTGGGCGCAGCGCGCCTCGGCGTCCTGCGCCAGCAGGGCCAGGGTGGCCTCGGTCTGGCGGCGCTGGGCCCGGGCCAGGTCGAGCAGCATGCGGGCTGCGGCCTCGGGCAGGCCTGCATGCCAGCGGCGCAGCGTGGCGGCCGGCAGCGTGCGCAGGTCCACCGGCGTTTCGGCCACCCAGTCGCAGGGCGAGGGCTGGTCCAGCAGCGCGGAGGCGGCGTCCAGCCAGCACGGCGCCTCGAACTCCGCGAGCCGGTGGCGCAGGTGGCCGCGCTGCAGCAGGCCGGCGACCACCAGGCCGCTCTGCAGGTACAGCGCGGTCTGCGGCGTGGCGAAGCGCGCGGCCAGCAGTTCGCCGGGCAAGGCATGGCGCGGCGATGCATCGAGCAGGAGGGCGGCGGACATGGGCATGGCGGCACTGTGGACCAGCGCGGTGCCGCGGGTTTTGCGTTAGCGCAAGAACTGCGCAGTCAGGGCCAGCCGATGCGGCCCTGGCCCAGCTGGTCCAGCCGCTCGCGCAGCGCGGCCTGGGCGTCGGCCGCGACCTCGAAGCGCATCTGCACCAGGGGGCCGTGCTCCACCGCCAGGCCGCGCGCACCGGCCGCCTCGAGCGCCCGGCGCACGCCGCCCTCCAACGCATAGGGCAGCACGCAGGCCAGCGGCTGCCAGCGCACCAGCGCCACCTTGTCGGCCAGCAGCAGGGGCTGGGCCACGGCGTCGGTGTAGGCACGCACGAGGCCGCCGGCGCCCAGCTTCACACCGCCGAAGTAGCGCACCACCGTGGCCAGCACGCCGTCCAGATCCTGCTGGCGCAGCACGTGCAGCATGGGCCGGCCGGCCGTGCCGCCGGGCTCGCCGTCGTCCACCGCGGCCGAGTCGCCGCCGGCCAGCAGCGCCCAGCAGACATGGGCCGCCCCAGGGTGTTCGGCGCGCAGGCCGGCCACCACGCGCAACGCCTCGGCGCGGTCGGCCACGGGCTGCACCTGCCCGAGGAAGCGGCTCTTCTTGATGACGAGTTCGTGCTGGACGGGACGGGCGATCGACTGCGGCATGGGCCGAGCTTACCCAGCCGGCCGTCCGGTCTCAGTACAGCGTGGCGCGCTGGCGGGCCGGCAGTTCGCGGTCGTAGGTCGCGCCGTCGAAACCGCCCTGCGTGAGCGCCGACAGGATCGCTCCGGGCGTGGGCAGGTCCAGTTGTGTGCGGGGCGGTGCCGGCCGCCACAGTCCGCTGCGCTGGATCGCGCGGGCGCACTGGAAGTAGACCGACTGCACCGCAATCTCCAGCACGCAGAACGGCGGTTTGCCCTGCACCGCGAAGCGCGCCAGCAGCTGCGGCGCCGTGCGTATGCGCGCGCTGCCGTTCACGCGCAAGGTCTCGCCCAGGCCAGGCACCAGGAACAGCAGGGCCACGCGCGGGTCGGCCAGGATGTTGCGCAGGCTGTCGGCGCGCTGGTTGCCGCGGCGCTCGGGCAGCAGCACGGTCTTGGCGTCCTGCACTACGGCGAAACCGGGCGGGTCGCCGCGCGGCGAGGCGTCCAGCCCGCCGGGCCCGCTGGTGGCCAGCACCGCGAACGGCGCGGCCTCGATCCAGCGGCGGTACAGCGGGTGCACATGGTCGATCTCCTTGTGTTGGGCGGCCGGGGCGGGTGGGCCGAGCAGGGCGTCGAGCTGGGCTGGCGTGGTCAGGTGGTCGGGGTGGGTGTCCATGGCGCCATGGTGGCTGGCCACGTGCGCGTCGGCAAACGAGATTGCGGCCGTTCATGCGTGAGAAGATGTCACGCATGACCTCCCGCATGCCGCCGCTCAACGCCGTGCGCGTGTTCGCTGTGGCGGCGCGGCACCTGAGCTTCACGCGCGCGGCGGCCGAGCTGCACGTCACGCACGGCGCCGTGAGCCGGCAGGTGCGCACGCTGGAGGATTTTCTGGGCACGCCGCTGTTCGAGCGCCGCATCCGCCAACTGCTGCTGACGCCGGCCGGCCAGCGCTTCCATGCCGAGGTCGAGCCCGCGCTGGCGCAGATCGCGCTGGCCGCGCAGGCCACGCGCGGGCCGGCGCCGGTGCAGTCCGTGCGCGTGAACGTGCGGCCCTCGTTCGCAGTGCGCTGGCTGATCCCGCGGCTGCCCGGCTTTGTGGCACTGCACCCGGACATCGTGCCCCAGGTCGTCACGAGCACGCAGACGCCGGGCGCGGTCGGGGCCGAGCCGTTCGACCTGGCGATCCGGCGCGGCCTGGATGGCTGGCCGCCGGGCCTGCGGCTGCAGCCCTTCCTCGAAGACGGGGCCCTGGTCGTCGGCGCGCCGGCCTTGCTGCGTGCGCACCCCGTGGCCACGCCGCAGGCATTGGCGGCCCATGTGCTGCTGGCCTCGCATTCGCGTGGCGAGGACTGGGCACGCTGGCGCCGCCTGGCCGGCCTGGCGCGGCTGCGGCCGGCCGGATGGCTGCACTTCGACCACCTGCACTTCGTGCTGCAGGCCGCGCTGGATGGCCTGGGCCTGGCACTGGCGCCGGCCAGCACCGTGGTGCAGGACCTGGCCAGCGGCCGGTTGCAGGCGCCGCTGCCGGCACTGTGCTTGCCGCTGGAGCGCTACTACATCGGCCAGGCGCCCGATGCCGGGCCGGCCGCACAGGCCTTCCTGGCATGGCTGCAAGACGGGGCGGGCGCGTAGCGCGGCGTGGCATCCCCAGGCTGCGTACGGGCGCCGCCCAGGCGGGGCATGCCCGCTCGCTATCATCGTCCGATGCCCGCCAGCCTCCCGTTTTCGCCCGTGCCGATGCCATCGGGCGGGCGCGTGCGCCGCCTGCTGGCGCAATGGTGGGCGGTGCTGCTGTTCGGCGCGGTCGCGGCGGTCTACGCGCTGTCGCCGTCCAGCCACGACGCGCGCAGCCGCGACGCCACCGCGCGGTTGCTGCACGCGACGACCTGGCTAGCCCTGCCCTGGTTCGCGCTGCTGAGCGCGCTGATCAGCCTGGCGCTGATCCGCACGCTGGTGGTCACGGCGCAGAGCTACGGGCTGTCGCAGTTCGCGCTGGAGATGGTGGTGCGCGTGCTGGTGCTCGAATTCGTGCCGCTGGGCGCGGCGCTGTTCGTGCTGCTGCGCGTGGCGCTGGCCGGCGACCTCCTGCCCGCGCCCGATGCGGCCGGCGGCCTGGCGCCGCAATCCATCGCGGCACCGCGCTGGCGGCTCGAACTGGTGCCACGCGTGCTGGCGCTGGGCTTCGCCGTGCTGGCCCTGGCGATCGCCAGCGGCGTGCTGGCGCTGGTGCTGGCCTACACCGTGGTCTATGGCATCTCGCCCTGGGGCTTCGAGGCCTACACGCGCATGGTGGGCCGTGTGTTCGACCCGGCCGTGGGCCTGGCCCTGGGACTCAAGACCGCGCTGTTCGCGCTCACGGTGGCCGTGGTGCCGTTGGCCAGCGCGTTGCAGGAGCTCCCTGCGCAGCGCCGTGCCGGCGGCTTCGCGGTGCGCAGCGGCACGCGGCGCGTGCTGGCGGTGCTGGTGCTGTTGCAGGCGGCGTCGCTCGCGCTGAAGTTCCTGTGAACATGGACGAACTGCAGGACGCTGCGCCGCCGCGCAACGTGGGCTTCAAGGCCGGCGTGCTGCTGGCCCTGGTGCTGGTGCTGCTGTGCGGCGCCGTGGCCTACCTGCTCTATGCGCGTGGCGTGTTCGAGGAGACGCAGGAGCTGCGCCTCCTGGCCGACGACTCCGAAGGCGTGAGCGTGGGCATGGACCTGACCTTCGCCGGCTTCCCGGTGGGCCGCGTGCGCCGCATCGAGCTGGCCGACGACGCCAAGGTGCGCATCGTGGTGGCCGTGGCGACCAAGGACGTGGGCTGGCTGCGCAGCACCAGCATCTACACGCTGGAGCGCGGCCTGGTCGGCGAGGCGCGGCTGCGGGCGTTCACCGGCGTGTTGACCGATCCGCCGCTGCCGCCGGGGGCGGAGCGTCCGGTGTTGCGCGGCGACGTGAGCGCCGAGATCCCGCGCCTGGTGGCGACCATGCAGGCACTGGTGGGCAACTTGGAGCGCCTGACGCAGGAAGGCGGCCATGTCGACACCAGCCTGGCCAACCTGCGCCAGCTGAGCGAGGGCCTCAACGGCCGCTACGGCGTGCTGGGCGCCGCGCTGGGCGGCGAGGACAACGCGAAGAAGCTGGTCGCGGCGCTGGACCGCGCCAATGCGCTGCTGGGCCGCACCGACCAGCTGGTGGGCAACGCCGACCGGCGCCTGTTCGGCGCGAAGGGCATGGCCGACGATGCGCAGGCCACGCTGCGCCAGGTCAACGCCCTGCTGGCCGATGCGCGCGCGAGCCTGACCAAGCTCGACGCGGTGCTGGTCGAGGCGCAGGCCGTCGGCGCCAATGCGCGCGTGGCCACGGCCGATCTGGCGCCGCTGCGCGCCGAGGTCGAGCGCAGCCTGCGCCGGGTCGATGCGCTGTTGGGCGAGGTCAACCGCAAATGGCCGTTCGCGCGCGACACGGAGATCAAGCTGCCATGAGGGCCGCGCTGCTGGCCGTGCTGCTGCTGGTGGGCTGCGCATCGCGCCCGCCCGTGCCCGATTGGCAAGGCAACGCCCATGGCGCGCTGCAGGCGGCGGTGGCCGCCACCTTGAACGGCGAGAACCGCGTGGCCGAGGCCGAGATGGCGCGGGCGCGCAGCGAGATCGCGCGCACCGGCCAGCCGGCCTTGCTGGCCCGGGCCGAACTGGTGCTGTGCGCCGCGCGCGTGGCCAGCCTGGATCTGGACGGCTGTCCGGCCTATGCGGCGCTGGCTGTGGACGCGGCGCCAGCAGAGCAGGCCTACGCGGCCTTCCTGTACGGCACGGTGCTTCCAGCGCAGGTCGACTTGCTGCCGGCACAGCACCGCGCGGTGGCCGTGGGCGGTTCGCCGCGAGCCGAGCCGCAGGACCCATTGGCGCGGCTGGTCGGCACGGCGGTGCTGCTGCGCCAAGGGCGGGCAGCCCCGGCCGACGTCGCGGCGGCCGTGCAGACGGCCTCCGGCCAGGGCTGGCGCCGGCCGCTGCTGGCCTGGCTCGGCGCGCAGTTGCGCGGGGCCGAGTCGGCAGGCGATGTCGACGCGGCGCAACACATCCGGCGTCGCATCCAGTTGGTGAACTGAGCGTCCAGCGGCCTTGCGGTGCCGCTTGTCTGGCTGTGCATTGCATTCACGCCTTCGGGGAAGTTCGCCTGTCTACAATTTCTTTCCCCGGCCTCCTGTGGGTCGGGTTTGTTTTCTCGAACCGGAGTTTTTCCATGCAACGACGTCTGGCCGTCTCGATGGCTGCTGTGGCCACGCTGGCCCTGGTGGGCTGCGCCACCGAAAGTTCGCGCACCGTGCAGGTGGCGCAGGTGGCGGCGGCTGCCACGCCCTATGGCGGCCCGCGCCTGCCGATCGCGGTGGGCAAGTTCGACAACCGCTCCAGCTTCATGCGCGGTGTGTTCTCCGACGGCGTGGACCGGCTGGGCAGCCAGGCCAAGACCGTGCTGGTCGCGCACCTGCAGCAGTCGCAGCGCTTCTCGGTGCTGGACCGCGACAACATGGCCGAGGCCGCGCAGGAGGCCAAGCTGCAGGGCCAGGCGCAGCAGCTGCGCGGCGCCTCCTACGTGGTGACGGGCGACATCACCGAGTTCGGCCGCAAGGACGTGGGCGACCGCCAGCTGTTCGGCATCCTGGGCCGCGGCAAGGAGCAGGTGGCCTATGCCAAGGTCACGCTCAACGTGGTCAACACGCTGACCTCCGAGGTGGTGTTCTCGGCCGGCGGCGCCGGCGAGTACGCGCTGTCCAACCGCGAGGTGCTGGGCTTCGGCGGCACCGCGGGCTACGACGCCACGCTGAACGGCAAGGTGCTGGACCTGGCCATGCGCGAGGCCGTCGATGCGCTGGTCGCGGGCCGCGACGCCGGCCGCTGGGGCCAGGAGCGCAAGTGAGCCGCACGTCCTTGCCCTGGCGCGCGCTGCCGCTGGCCGGTGCGCTGCTGCTGTCGGCCTGCGCGGCGCCGAACAAGCCGCTGTACTCCTGGGAAGGCTTCCCGCGCCAGCAGTACGAGGTGCTGCAGCGCTCGGGCGCCGACCCGAACGCGCAGATCCAGGCCATGCAGGCCCATGCGGAGAAGGCGCGCGCCGCGGGCGCCGCGCTGCCGCCAGGCTTCCGCGCGCACCTGGGGATGCTGCAGCTGGCCACGGGTGCAGCCGAGCAGGCCCGTGCGAGTTGGCAGGCGGAGAAACTGGCCTTTCCCGAATCCGCGCCCTACATGGACCAGCTACTCAAGCGGCTGGATGGCGGCACCGCCGCCCAGCCCGCACCCGCGAACCCGTCATGAAACTCCGCCTTGCAAGCCTGGCCGCCGTTGCCGGCGCGCTGCTGCTGAGCGGCTGCGCCACGCAGCGCGCGCCCTACGACTACAGCGCCTTCCAGCAGGCCAAGCCGGCGACGCTCTTGGTGCTGCCGCCGCTCAACGACTCGCCCGAGGTCAATGCCACGGCAGGCCTGTGGTCGCACACCACGCTGCCGCTGGCCGAGGCCGGCTACTACGTGCTGCCGGTGGCGCTGGTCGACGAGACCTTCCACCAAAATGGCGTGCAGACCCCGCAGGACGCGCAGGCCATTGCACCGGCCAAGCTGCGCGAATTCTTCGGTGCCGACGCTGCGGTTTACCTCAAGATCACGCAGTACGGCACGAGCTACCAGCTGCTGGCCAGCGACACGCGCGTGACGGCCGAGGCCCGCATCGTCGACCTGCGCACCGGCACGCAGCTGTGGGCGGGCAAGGCCACGGCCTCGTCGGCCGAGGGGCAGCAGTCGCAGGGCGGGATCATCGGCATGCTGGTCACCGCCATCGTGCACCAGATCGTCAACACCAGCACCGATGCGGCCTACAACTACGCCGGCATCGCCAGCCAGCGCCTGCTCGGCGCGCCGCGGCTGGATGGCGTGCTGCCGGGCCCGCGCTCGCCGCTGTACGGGCAGGTGCCCGGCAACCGGCGCTGAGCACGCAGCCCCGGACCGGCCGCCGACGCGCGCCAGGCAAGGATCAGCTGTTGCGGTAGGCCGCCAGCGCCATGGCGCTCAGGCTGCTGCTGGCGCTGCCGATGGCGGAGAGCTTGTTCGCCGTGCTCAGCACGGCGGCCTGCTGGTCCTTCAGCGCCTGCGAGCGCTTGTCCAGGCGGGCCAGGTAGTCGCTCAGGCGGCCGTCGTCGGCCAGCGCCTGGGTGCTGGCGCCGGCGAGGCTGTCGCCCAGCGTGGACAAGGCACCGGCAACGCCGGCCGCGCCGCCGGCCACGGCCTTGCCCAGCGCGCTGCTGTCCAGCACCAGCGCTCCGTCTTCCTGGCGGCCGATGCCCAGCCTGGCCAGGTTGCCGCGCGGCGTGTCGAGTGCGTCGATGGCCTTGTCCAGGGCCCGCTCGGTGCGGCCGACGCCCGCGTCGCTGCCCACGGCCGCGCCAGCCTTGCGGGTGGCGTTGTAGGCGGTGACCAGCTTGGTCATTGCCGACTGGATCGCCTCGGGCGTGCTGGATGCCGAAAGCGCGGTGAGCCCCTTGGCCGCCGTGCCCAGGTCGGCCAGGCCGGACTTGAAGCTGCCCAGCGCCGAGAGCGAGGCCGTGACGGTCTGCGCCTGCGCGGCGATGCGTTCCTGCACCTGCGCCAGCACCGGCGAGATCTTCCCGAGCGCCTCGGTGTCGGCGGATGGGGCCTTCGATGGGGTCTGCTGCGTGCTGCTGGCCAGCTTGGCCTGGGCCTGCGCGAGCACGCTGTCGACGGAGATGTTGCCAGTGCGCATGGCGGCAAGGATAGTCAGGCGAAGGCGCCGGCAGTGCCGGAAATGGGCCGGAAAAGCCAGCCAGTTCGCCGGCTGGTTCCGGCCCCTGTCGAAACCATGCGCCCTGGTGCGTCGTGCAGCTACAAGCGACTGTGTTCAACCCCCAAGAGGAGATCGACATGCGATTCATGGTCATCGTCAAGGCCACGGCCGACAGCGAAGCGGGCGCGATGCCCAGTGCGGACATGCTGGCCGCGATGGGCCGGTACAACGAGGAACTCGTGCAGGCCGGCGTGATGCAGGCCGGCGAGGGCCTGCACCCGAGTTCGCGCGGTGCGCGCGTGCGCTTCTCGGGCCCGGCACGCACCGTGGTCGACGGGCCGTTCGCCGAGACCAAGGAGTTGGTCGCCGGCTTCTGGCTCTGGAAGTGCGCGTCGCTGCAGGAGGCCATCGCGTGGGCCAAGCGCTGCCCGAACCCCATGCCGGGGGACTCCGAACTCGAGATTCGGCAGGTGTTCGATGCCGAGGATTTCGGCGAGGCGCTGACGCCCGAGCTGCGCGCGCAGGAGGAGCGGCTGCGCGAGCAGGTGGCTGCGCAGCAGAAGTCCGGGGCCTAGGTAGCGCCCCTTCGTTGCGGCCACGCGCCGTCGCCCGAACAGCCCCACGAAGGCGCACCCCAGCGACCAGGACAGCTCGCTGATCGCCGACGCGCCTGCGGCACGTCGGCGCCCTTACCAAAGGACCTGGAGGCCCAGGCTGCCGTTGACGCCGCTGCGCGTGCGCGCTCCGCCACCCGCGGCCCAAAGCTTGCCGAGTTCACCATAGAGGTTCACGCTGGGGCCCAATTTCCATGTCGCACCGGCGGCCAGTTCGCTGCTCGTGCCACCGGTTCTGGTGGCGATGTCCGCAGAGCCTCCCGGGCCGATGAAGCGCGTGATGTCGGTGCCGCTGCTTCTGCGGTAGAGGTTGAACCGCGCATAGGGCTGTACGACATCGCCGGCAGCGGTGTGGATCTCGCCCTTCACACGCACACCCGCGCGCAGCATCCAGCCACTGTGGCTGTCCTGCTGAACCAGCGCGGCGGCGATCTGCGTGTCCTGCAGCTTCTGGCGCTGGTAGACGAGCTGCAGTTGAGGCTCCACCCGCCAGTGCGGTGTGAGCTGCCACGACTGCCCCACTTCGATGGAGGCCAGCCGGCTGTGGCCCTTGTTGTCGTTGACAGCGGCTGCGGCGTCGGGACGCAGGTCATACCGAAGGCGCCCTGCCTGCAACACGGCATCGGCGTAGAAGCCGTTGTCGCCCATGTACGTGCCGTAGATGCCGAGGTTCTGGCTGCGCAGATCGCTGCTGCCCACGGCCGTATCGGCAATGCCTGAGGCCAATCCGTAGACACGCATGTTGCTCTCGAGCATGCCCACGTAGAGGCCGGCACGCCAGTGGGTGTCGACCCACAGGTCGGTGCCGGTCTGGAAACCCTTCAGGCGGCCTTCGCTGTGGGGGGCTGCGCTGCCGCCCTGGCGGATGCTGCGGTCCGCGTTGATGAACCGCGCCCAGGCCTGGCGCTGGCGGATACCGGTACCGTTTCCGCCATCCATGCGGATGCCATCGTCTCCCACGCGCTGGTGCAAGTTGCCCAGCATGACCAGGCCGGCTTCGCGGAACTGCTCCGGCAGCGCCGAGAACAGGGGGACCTCGACACGGTAGGTGGGGACGACCACCGGTGCTGGTGCCGGAGGGGCCGGAGGTGCGGGAGGGGCCGGAGGTGCAGGAGGTGCAGGAGGGGGCGGGGGAACGGGTGTCGGTGCGACCTCGGGGACCAGCACCGTGGATCGCAGGTACCAGTTCTCGCCCGCGCCCGTGGCATCCGCCGCGTACAACCGGTATTCGTAGGCTCCGCCATTGATGCGGCCGCCGGCCAGGTTGAACGCGTCCCGGGTGGTCTGGGCCGTGGTGGTCGCGCCATTGATCGCGCTGACGACTTCGATGCCGTCGCCCACGGTCAACGCGCCCAACCCGCCGAGCACGTTGACCTGCACTGTGGTGGTTCCGCTCGCAGTGACGCCAGCACCGTCGATCACCAACCGGTCGCTGATGCTGCCACTGCCCCCGAGCACGGTGCCGATGCGCAGGACCCCGTCGCGGCCGACATAGTTGCCGGTGGTGCGCAGCGTGCTGCCCAGGGCGTTGCCGAACAGGGACACCGTGCCACGGTTGTCCAGGCCCGCCACCACCTGGTTCAGGCCCGCCGTATCGAGCACGGCGCCGGGAGCCACCACATGCGCGGAGTTGGGACTGAAGGCGTTGGTCACTCCCGCCAGCAGCCGGCCTTGGCCAACGGTGGTGGTGCCTCCATGGACATTGTTGTCGGACAGCGTGAGCGTACCGGCACCCTCCTTGGCCAGGCCACCGGGGCCCGACAGCACGCTGGCCACCGTGACATCGAAGCCATTGGAATCCAGGCGCATGCCGCCGGTCGCCAGTTGGAAGCTGCCGGGCATGAACCCGGAGATCAACGGCGCGAGGGTGGTGCTGGCCGCGCTCGCGCGCAGGGTGCCGTTGTCGAAGCTCACGGATGCCGTGCCCACCCGCCTGGACAGCGCCGCCGTCTCGAGGATGCCTCCGGTGTCGACGACGAGGGTGCCCGTCGTCGCGCCGTCGGCCACCGCCATCTGCACCGAAGGTGCCGCGACCAGACCGCCGTCGCGGATGGTGAGGGTCCCTGCCCCTGACGTCGTTTCGAATTTGGTCCCGACGTCCAACCTGCCCGCATCGAGCAGCAGGCGGGAGCCCGCGCCGGTCACCAGCAGCGAGCCGTTTCCCCCACGGCCGATGGCGCCGACCGCACCCGGGCTGGAGAGCCGGATGCTGCCCCCGTTGGACACGGTCACGGCCACACTGTCACTGGCGCCGCCGATGGCAAGGAAGCTGCCGGCATTCCACTCCGTGCCCGCTCCGTCCACGGTGGCGGTGATGGTGGTCGCGGCTGTGGAGCCCGGGATCTCCCCCACGTAGGAGCGGCCGGTGGAGAGTTTGGCGCCATTGGAGAGCGAGAGCGTGACATCGTCGCCCCGGCCCAGCACCAAGTCCTTGGCGACCACGAGCGCACTGCCGTTGCCGCGGATGTCGAACCCTCCCGAGGAAAGGAACATGTCGCCAACGGTCTGCAGCATGGCGCCATCGGCCACTGCCAGGCCCGAAGATCCTGGCACGCCAAAGAAGTCGATGTAGGTATAACTTCCCGTGCCGGTGACCGAGGCCTGCGCTCCCTGGAAGCGCAGGGTGAATCCGGCGGTGTCCAGGAGCAGCGAGACCGGATTGGTGGAGGCGTCGAACACCCCGCCGACGGACACCGTGATGTTGTTCGACAGCGTGATGTACGTGTTGGCAGTGCCGTCGGAATTCGCTGCGTTGATCGCCATTCCCAGTTCCACGGGGGTGGCCACGGTGTAGTCGCCCGAATGGGCCAGGGGCACGCCGCACGTCGCCACGACGAGGCCCACCGTGTGCAGGCCAGGCCGGTGTGCCCGACGGACCACGTTCCAAACCCATCCGAACCTCTGGTTCATACGCCCGCCCTTGAAGAGTGAGAGACTGGAATACGTTGAAGCGGCCGGCCTCGCACCGCACGGCTGTGCAAAGTCTGCCATACCTGCACGGCGCAGGGCGGCGCATCGAAGAGTCGATGGCCAAGCAAGCGGGACAGCCATCCTTCGTGCCGCCACGCACCCCGCACTGCACAGGCGATGCTTGGCGGTGGACACCACCCCGCTTCACCCCGCTGCTGGCCTGCGGTTCACCAGCAAGAGCGCGTTCCTGGCGGAAATGGAACACGTGGTGCCGTGGGCCGTCCTTGTCGGCCTGATCGCGCCGTAGGCGCCGGAAGGCAGGCGCGGTCGCCCGCCGGCCTGACGCTCGCCACAGGGCGCAGAGCAGGGTGGACGCCGATGCTGCGGTGGCAGGCCTTCCTGCATACTGCGCCGATGTTCCGCATCGGCTTGCTCTCCGACACCCACGGCCTGCTGCGTCCGCAGGCCCTGGCCTTTCTGCGCGGCAGCGACCACATCGTGCACGCGGGCGACATCTGCGATCCGGCCATCCTCGACCAGCTGGCCGCCCTCGCGCCGCTGACGGCCGTGCGCGGCAACAACGACTTCGGCCCCTGGGCCGAGCGCCTGCCCGAGACCTGCGTGGCGGACATCGGCGGCCTGCGCCTGTGCGTGCTGCACGACCTGGCCCAGCTGCGGCTGGATCCGGCCGCGGGTGTGCAGGTGGTCGTCACGGGCCATTCGCACAAGCCGCGCATCGCGCGCGAGGGAGGCGTGCTTTACGTGAACCCGGGCAGCTGCGGGCCGCGCCGCTTCACGCTGCCGATCGCGGCGGCCGAGTTGCTGGTGGACAGCGGCGAGGCGACGGCGCGCATCCAGGAGCTGGTGTGAGCGCCGCGCCGGGCCGTCCCAAGCAAGCCCGCACCCCTTCGGGGGGCAGCGAACCGCGCGCAGCGGGGAGCGTGGGGGCCGCAGTCACCGTCGCCGAGACCCCGCGCCTCGCGCTGCGCCGCCTGACGCTGGCCGACGCGCCGTTCTACCTGCAGCTGCTCAACGGGCCGACCTGGCTGGCCCACATCGGCGATCGCGAGGTGCGCACGCTGGCGGATGCCCAGGCCCACATCGCGGCCCACATCCTCGTGCCCTACGCCAGCCACGGCTTCGGCATGTACCTGGTGCAGCGCCGCAGCGATGGCGCGCCGCTGGGCCTGTGCGGCCTGGTGCAGCGCGAGGCGCTGCCGGCACCGGACCTCGGCTTTGCGCTGCTGCAGGAACACGAAGGCCTGGGCTATGCGCGCGAGGCGGCGCAGGCCGTGCTCTGGCATGCCTTCGGCGAGCTGCAGCTGGCACGGCTGCTGGCCGTCACGGCACCGACCAACCTGCGCTCGACCAAGCTGCTGGGCGCGCTGGGTTTCCGTTTCCAGGGCATGGTGCCGGTCGGCGACCGCTCGCTGCGCCTGTATGCCTTGGCGAGGTCCTGAGATGCGTCGCGTGGTTGCTGTCCTCTCGAGCTGTTGTGCATTGGCCCAGGCCGCGCCGCCGCCCGCGCCTGTGCAGGCCGAGATCGACGCACTGCTGGCCGGCCTGCAGGCCTCGGGCTGCGAATTCCAGCGTAACGGCCGCTGGCATGCGGGCGCCGAGGCCGTCGCCCACCTGCAGAAAAAGCGCGACTACCTGGAAAACCGCGACGCCATCCGCAGCACCGAGGATTTCATCGGGCTGGCCGCCTCCGAAAGCAGCATGAGCAGCCAGCCCTACCGCGTGCGCTGCGCGGGTGCCGAGCCGGTCGACAGCCGTGCCTGGCTGCTGCAGCGGCTGCAGGAATTGCGCCGCAAGAAGCCTTGACGAATCCCCCCACTGAAGGAGACTTCCCATGTTCCCCGCCGACATCCTGATCGCCTACCTGCTCGCCACGCTGCTGGTGGTGCTGGCGCCGGGCCCCGACAACATCCTCGCGCTGAGCCGCGGCCTGGGCCAGGGCCGGACGGCAGCGGTCGCCTCCTCGGTCGGCGCCGGGCTCGGCATCATGGTCCACACGCTGGCCGCCACGCTGGGCCTCACGCTGGTCATCCAGGCCTCGCCGCTGGCGTTCTGGGCGATCAAGATCGTGGGCGCGGCCTACCTGCTGTGGCTGGGCGTCAAGGCGCTGCGCGCGCGCAGCCTGATCTCGTTCGCGCCGGCGGCGCACCAAAGCCTGCCGCGCGTGTTCTTCACGGGGTTGCTGTCCAACGTGCTGAACCCCAAGCCGGGCCTGTTCGTGCTGGCTTTCATCCCGCAGTTCGTGAGCGCGGAGCGCGGTTCGGTGCCGCTGCAGATGCTGGCTTATGGCGCGATCTTCGCGGTGCTCACGGCCGTGATCTTCTCGCTCCTCGGCGCGTCCGCGGCGCGGCTGTCGGGCTGGCTGTCACGTCGACCGCGCGCCACGGCCTGGCTCAACATCGGGGCCGGCGCGACCTTCGTGGTCTCCGGCCTGTCCATCCTGGCCCTGGGCAATCGGCGCTGAGCCCATCCCGAGCAGGCCGCGCCGCGCCGCGTCGACGCTGGCGACCACGGTCTTGCCATGCGTGTAGCCGCGCGCCACGATCTGGTCGATGCTCTTCCATTGCAGCATGCCCACGCGTTCCAGCGCCGGATGGAAGTACAGGTCGCAGCCCTGCTGGGCCTGGGCCTGGCGCGACATGCTGTACAGCCCCGTCACCGTCATGAGGTAGCTCGGCAGCGAGGGCAGGCGGTAGCGCCGCTGGGCCGGCGGGCGCAGCCGGTCGCGCCACAGGCTGATGTTGCCGGGCAGCTCGCCGGCCGGCACCTGCGTGGGGCCGCGCGTGTTCAGGTTCACGCCGATCACATAGCCCACGCCGCGCATGCGGCGCATCTGGTCGACCGGGAAGTTGTTGAAGGTGCCGCCGTCGCAGAGCAGCTCGCCGTCGCGCACCACGGGCGGCAGCGCGCCCGGGATCGAGATGCTGGCCAGCAGCGCCTGCACGAGGTTGCCGTGCGCGATGCGCTGCTCGCTGGCGCGCGAGTAGTTGGTTGCCACGCAGTGGTAGTTCTTCCAGAGATCCTCGATGTCGGCATCGAAACCCACCAGCGATTGCACGGCGCTGCGCAGCACGCCGCGCAGCCGCACGCCCTTGAACAGCGAGAGCAGCGGGAACAGGTTCATGTCGCCCGTGGGGTTCACGGCGAAGGCGCTGCGCGCGTTGGCCATCACCGTCTCCAGCGACTGGTCGGACGCCACATAGGCCGCCATCACGGCACCGATGCTGGTGCCGCCGACCCAGTCGATCTCCACGCCCTGTTCGCGCAGCACGCGGTACACGCCCAGGTGGGCGAAGCCGCGCGCCCCACCGCCAGCCAGCACCAGGCCGACTGCCGTGCGCGTGAGCAGCCGCGCCATGCGCGCCATGTCGCGTGCCAGCGCGGGGCGCAGGTGCACATGGCCGGCCAGTGGCCGGCGTTCCAGCCAGGCCGCCGTGCCCTGGGGCGAACGCCGCTCGGCCGGGTGCAGCAGCACCAGCAGTTCTGACACCTCGGTGCGCGGCGGGCGGTGCATGAGGAACTGCTGCTCCACCGCGTGCAGCGCCACCGGCTGCCCGGCGTCGGCCAGCAGCAGCAGCTCGTCGCAGTGGCGGCAGCAGCGCTGCGTCCAGGCCGTGGGGCCGGCGTCGGCCAGCAGCAGCACGGCGTCGTGCGTGGCCTCGATCTCGTCGAGCAGCAGCGCCACGCGGCGGCTGGCGTCGGCGCGGGCCTCGGGGTCGGCATCGTCGAGCGAGACGCCGGCATCGGCCAGGGCCTGGCGCACCTGCGCGGCATCGACGATGCGCACGCGGCCCTGGCCCTGGGTCAGCGCCAGCCGCTCGCCGACCTGGCGTGCCAGGTCGGCGGCGAAGGCCGCGGCGTCCACGCCCGCGGTGATGGGCACCAGGCTGATCGCCACCGGGCGCTCGTGCGCCTGCTGGCGCTGCTCGCCCTTCAGGCGCTGCACGATCTGGCGCGTCAGCGCGATCGACACCTGGGCGCTGCTTTCCAGCAGCGGCACGAACTCGGACTTGGCCAGCCGCACCAGCACCGAGTCGCGCACCGCCACCACGGTGGCCGCGCGCGGCTCGCCGGTGTACAGGCTCATCTCGCCCACGGTCTGGCCGCGCGCCATCTCGCCGACCATGCGCTCGCTGCCGTCGGCCGCGCGCACGTAGGCGCGCAGCCGGCCGCTGACGATGAGGTACATGGAATCGCCCTGTTCGCCCTGGTGCATGAGCGTCTCGCCGCCGGCGATCTCGATCCAGCGCAGGTGGCGGCGCAAATGGGCCAGGGCGGTCGGTTCGACCTCGCCGAAGATGGTCGACAGGTGCCGGGCAAGCAGTTCGTCGTGAAAGCGCTGGCGTGCCGTCGAGGAGTCCATGGGCCTGGAGGAAGGGGGACAGGGCGGGGCGGTTGCAAATTGTAGGTGGGGGGGGCTGTGCGGCTTGGTCCCCTCGTGCATCGCAGGATTGGATCTTTGCGGCAGGCCGGTATGCAGGTAGCTTCGGCCGCTGCCCATCTCACCGGAACCGCACACCATGACCCAGCGCGTGAATGCCTTCGACCAACCCATCGGCGCCGCCGTGTCGGACTGGACGCCGCGCCCGCGCCCGCAGCGCGTGACCCTCACCGGCCGCCTGTGCCGGCTCGAACCGCTGGACGCCGAGCGCCACGCGGCCGACCTGCACGCGGCCTACGCCGACGCGGCCGACGGGCGTGCCTGGACCTACATGGCCAGCGAGCCGTTCGCCGACGCGGCGGCCTACCGGCGCCATGCCCAGGCCATGGCCGAGAGCAGCGACCCGCTGCACTTCGCCGTCGTCGACCTGGCCAGCGGCCGGGCCGTGGGCACGCTGGCGCTCATGCGCATCGATGCGGCCAACGGCGTGGTCGAGGTCGGCCACGTGATGTTTTCGCCGCACCTGCAGCGCACGCCCTTGTCCACCGAGGCGCAGTACCTGCTCATGCGCCATGTGTTCGACGAGCTGGGCTACCGCCGCTACGAGTGGAAGTGCGACAGCCTGAACGCGCCCTCGCGCCGCACCGCCCAGCGCCTGGGTTTCACGTTCGAGGGCGTGTTCCGCCAGGCCATCGTGACCAAGGGCCGCAACCGCGACACGGCCTGGTTCGCCGTCATCGATGGCGACTGGCCCGCCCTGCGCGCAGCCTTCGAGGCCTGGCTGGCCCCGGACAACTTCGACGCCGACGGCCACCAGCGCCAGGGCCTGGCCGCGCTGCGCGCCGCGCACAGCGGCGCTGCCCGCGCCGACCTGCAGCTGCGTCCGCTCGCGGCCACCGACCATGCAGCCTGGCTGCCGCTGTGGCGGGGCTACCAGAGCTTTTACAAGGTGGACCTGGGTGATGCGCTCGACGCGCGCACCTGGCAGCGGCTACTCGACCCGGCCGAGCCCATGCACGCACTCGGCGCCTTCGACGCCGCGGGCCAGTTGCTGGGCATCGTGCACTGCATCTTCCACCGCTCGACCTGGACCGAGGGTCCCTACTGCTACCTGCAGGACCTGTTCACGGTGCCGGCCGCGCGCGGCCGCGGCGTGGGCCGCGCGCTGATCGAGGCGGTCTACGCGCGCGCGGCCGCAGAGGGCGCCAGCCGCGTCTGGTGGCTGACGCACGAGAGCAACGCGCCTGGCCGGCTGCTGTACGACCGCGTGGCGCAGAACGCCGGATTCATCCAGTACCGCAAAAGCCTGTAGCTGCGTATGGCCGCGGTCCTACGGCGTGCGCGGAGCGGCTTGGTACGATGCCGGCCTCGCTGCACCCGCCGTACACCGCCCATCCTGCCTGCATGGACGCTGCTTCCCCGTCATCACCGCACATCGCTGCCTCCGGGCAGGGCGACGACCGCCAGGCCGTGCTGACGGGCCGCTGGACGGCTTCCGACCTGGCGGGCGGCGACCACCTGGGCCGCGTGCGCCAGGCCCTGGCCGCGCTGCCGGCCACGGCCGGCTGGGACCTGCAGCAGATCGAGCGGCTGGACCACCTGGGCGCGCAGCTGCTCTGGAACCACTGGGGCCGCCAATGGCCGGCACGGCTGGCGCTGCTGCCCGAGCAGCGCAGCATGCTGGAGCGCGTGGCCGAATTCAGCTGCGCGCGCAAGGTCGAAGCGGACGGCAGCTTCGCGCAGACCATCGACACGCTGGGCGCCAGCGTGCTGCGCGGGCTGGGCCAGCTCAAGAGCGGCGTGCGCCTGATCGGCCAGCTCGCGCTGGACGGCCTGCGCTTCGCGCGCCGGCCGCAGTACGGCCCCTGGCGCGACATCTCGGGCCACCTGTACCAGATGGGCGCGATGGCCCTGCCCATCACGGCCCTGGTCGGCGCGCTGATCGGCGTGGTGCTGGCCTACCTGACGGCACTGCAGCTGCGCCAGTTCGGCGCCGAGTCCTTCATCGTCAACATCCTGGGCGTCTCGCTGGTGCGCGAGCTCGGGCCCATGCTGGCCGCCATCCTTGTGGCCGGGCGTTCGGGCTCGGCCATCACGGCGCAGATCGGCGTGATGCGCGTGACCGAGGAGCTGGACGCCATGCGCGTGATGGGCATCGCGCACGGCTTTCGGCTGGTGCTGCCGCGCGCCATCGCGCTGGCCATCGCCATGCCGCTGATCGCCACCTGGACCACGCTGGCCGGGATGGCGGGCGGCATGCTCGCGGCCGACCTCGCGCTGGGCATCACGCCGGCCTATTTCGTGGGCGCGCTGCCCGATGCGGTGAGCGCGGCCAACCTCTCCCTGGCGGTCAGCAAGTCGGTCGTGTTCGGCATCCTGATCGCCTTGATCGGCTGCCACTACGGCCTGCGCGTGAAGCCCAACACCGAGAGCCTGGGGCAGGGGACGACGGCCTCGGTGGTCTCGGCCATCACGGCCGTGATCCTGGTCGACGCGCTGTTCGCGGTGGTTTTCCGCAGCGTCGGCATATGAGTTCCGAGGACGTCGTCTCCATCCAGGGGCTGTGGACCGCCTTCGGCCAAGGCCGCGACCAGGTCGTGATCCATAAGGACCTGGAACTGTCGATCCGCGCCGGCGAGGTGGTCTCGCTGGTCGGCGGCTCGGGTACCGGCAAGACCGTTCTCTTGCGCCAGATGCTGGGGCTGGAGAAGCCCTACCGCGGCGAGGTCACGGTGCTGGGCGAGCCGGCCGCACAGCTGGGCCGGCGCGGCGCCGCCAGCCGCGTGGGCATGCTGTTCCAGCAGGGCGCGCTGTTCTCGGCCTTCAGCGTGCTCGACAACATCGCGTTTCCGCTGCGCGAGCTGCGCCGCCTGCCCGACGAGCTGGTCTACGACACCGCACTGGTCAAGCTGCAGATGGTGGGCCTGGGCCCGCAGCACGCCGGCAAGATGCCGGCCGACCTCTCGGGTGGCATGGTCAAGCGCGTGGCCCTGGCACGTGCGCTGGCCATGGACCCACCGCTGCTGCTGCTGGACGAGCCCACGGCCGGGCTGGACCCGCACGGCTCGGACGAGTTCGTCGAGCTGCTGCGCTCGCTGCACCGCGAACTGAACCTGACCGTGGTGATGGTCACGCACGACCTGGACACGCTGTTCGCACTGTCCAGCCGCGTGCTGGTGCTGGCCGAAAAGCGCGTGCTCGTGCACGGCACGCCGCAGGAGGTGGCCGCCTACGAGCACCCCTTCGTGCGCGACTTCTTCCAGGGCGAACGCGGCCGCCGCGCCATGACGCCGATCGGGCGCATCGTGCCCGCGCCGGTGTCCACCGAAAAGGATTGAGATGGAAAACAAAGCCCACGCCATGGCCGCCGGCATCTTCGTGCTGGTGGTCTCCGCATTGCTGATCGCGCTCGCGGTCTGGCTCGGCCGCGAGAGCGGCAGCAGCCACACCTACGAGCTGTCCACCAGTGACACCGTGACCGGCCTGCAGCCGCAGGCGCCGGTGCGTTACAAGGGCGTGGCCGTGGGCAAGGTCACCTTCATCGGCTTCGACCCCGACGTGCCCGGCAACATCGTGATCCGCCTCACGGTGGACGACACCACGCCGCTGTCGCCCAGCACCTTCGCCACGCTGAGCTACCAGGGCATCACCGGGCTGGCCTTCGTGCAGCTGGACGATTCCGGCGAGACCGCGCAACCGCTGCCGGCCGGTGCCAGCGGCGTGCCGCGCCTGCCGCTCAAGAACTCACGCCTGGGCGAGCTGACCGACCAGGCGCCGGAGCTGCTGGCCAAGGTGCAGCAGGCGCTGGACAGCGTGAACAAGATGCTGGGCGAGCAGAACCAGAAGAAGGTCGGCGCCGTGCTCGACAACACGGCCGTGGCGACCGAACGCATCGCTGCCGTGGCGCAGAACGTCAACCAGCTCGTCGTGCAGCTGGACAGCACGCTGCGCCAGCGCGTGGACCCGGCGCTGGCCCAGGTGCCGGGCATGGCGCAGGAGCTCACGCGCAGCCTGCAGGCGGTGCGCACGGCGGCCGACGACGTGGCCCGCATGTCCACCAACATCGACAAGACCGCCGACCGGCTGAACCAGAAGGACGGCCCGCTGGACCGCCTGGCCGAAGGCACGGCCGCGCTGTCGCGCGTGGCCGAGACCTTCGGCGCCGCCACGCTGCCGCGCGTGAACCGTGTGAGCGAGGACGCCTCCCGCGCGGCGCGCCAGCTGAGCCGCACCGTCAACGGCATCAACGACAACCCGCAGTCGCTGATCTTCGGCAGCGGCAATGTTCCACCGGGGCCGGGCGAAGCCGGCTTCGCGCCACCCGCCGCCGCAGGAGCCAGATGATGGGCCGCACCGCATTGCTTTCCCCCTTGTTGCTGGCCGCGTTGCTGGCCGGCTGTTCGGCACTGCCCGACAAGCCGACGCGCCCCGCGCAGTACGACTTCGGCCCCGGCCCGGTCGCCGATGCGCCCACGGACCGCCGTGCTCCGCTGGCGCCTTTGGCCCTGGACGAGGTCGAGGCCGCAGGCCCGCTCGAGGCCGGCACGGCCGTGCTGTACCGGCTGGGCTATGCCGATGCGCAGCAGCTGCGCCCTTATGCCCAGGCGCGCTGGAGCATGCCGCCCGCGCAACTGGTGCGCCAGCGCCTGCGCGAGCAGCTGGGCCAGCGCCGCACCGTCGTGGGTGCCGGCGAGGGCGCGGCCATGCTGCGCAATGACGGCCGCCAGCCGCTGGTGCTGCGCGTGGAATTGCTGGAATTCAGCCAGCTGTTCACGGCGCCGGCCCAGAGCGCGGGCCTGATGCGGCTGCGCGCCACGGTGGTCGACAACCTGCCGGCCGGCGAGAAGGTGCTGGCCCAGCGCCAGGTGATCGTGCAGCGGCCCGCGCCCACGGCCGATGCGGCCGGCGGCGTGCGTGCGCTGGCCGAGGCCACGGACGCGGCGGCGGCGGAGTTGTCGCAGTGGCTGGAGACGGTGGCGCGGTGAAGCCGGCCGGGCGTTGGGTTCTTACTGCCGCTGCGGCCTGCGCCTGCCTGATCGCGAGGGCGCAGGCACCGGTACCTGCACCGGCTGCCTCCGCTGCATCAGCGCCAGCCGCTGCGGAGACCGTACCGGCCATGTCCATCGTCGGCGAATGGCAGGGCCCCTTCCCCGGCACCAAGGTGGTCAAGCTGATGGACGGCGCGGACGGCGTGGCCTGCTACTTCTACGTGCCTGTGAGCGTGCCGTCCAACACCGTTTGCAACGGCAACGAGGGCTGCAACGTGCAGTACCCGAGCGGCGTGGGCACGGTGTCCTGCGTCAAGGTGCGCGAGGGCGACAAGGCGCCCGCGAAGGCAGCGGCCAGGCCGGCACCCAGGCGCTGAGCGGCTCTGGGGCCTCAGCGCCGCTGCGCCAGCAATTCCAGATACCCCGTCGCCGGGTCCGCCACCCGGTCGAACTGGTGGGCCGGCAGCAGCCCCAGCACGATCTCGGCCGTGGTGCGCACATTGCAACCGGGCATCACGTGGCCCCCCAGCACCTGGCCCTTGGCATCGGCCACGCTGGCATGCAGGTGCAGCCCGCCCGGCCCCAGCGTGCCGGCCAGGCCCAGCAGTTCCAGCGGGCCGTCGATGCGCGTGCCGGTGGGCGCGTCGGCGTAGCGCAGCATGGCCCGTGTGAGGCTGCCCACGGCCGAGAGCACGCAGGCCGCGTGCACGGGTTCGGCAGCATGGGCCGCCTGGTCGGCCCACCGCTGCAAGGCCGTGCGCAGGTCGTCGCCGGGCGCCAGGCGCAGCACCTCGACGCGCAGTTCGGTCGCCATGCTCAGGCCGCCACCGCGGCGTGCCAGGCCTGCCAGTCGCGGCCCGGGTGCACCTGGCCGCAGGAGCGGCAACGGCGTGCGGCCGCGTCGCTGCCGTAGAAGGCGTCGAACACGCGCGGCAGGTCGGCCACGATGCTTTGCAACTGCACCTCCGAGCGCTGCACCAGCGCCGCGCAGTGGGCGCAGTACCACTCGAAGCCGTCGACGAGGCCGGCCGGCCGCGCGCGCTCGACCACCAGGCACAGGCTGCCTTCCTCGGGCCGCTGCGGCGAATGCCGCACATGGGCCGGCAGCAGGAAGATGTCGCCCTCCTTGAGGTGGATGCGCTCGAACTGGCCGCGGTCCAGCACCAGCAGGCTGGCGTTGCCCCTGAACTGGTGGAAGAACTCCTCGAGCGGGTCGTCGTGGAAATCGGTGCGCTGGTTCGGGCCGCCGACCACGGTCACGAGGATGTCGGCGTCCTGCCAGACCTGCTGGTTGCCCACCGGCGGCTTGAGCCGGTCGGCGTGCTCGGCGATCCATTGCGGGAAGTTGATGGGCGGGCCGTAGCGCGGCATGCGTGTCTCCTAGGCGAGGGCGATGGCGGCGCCGCGGTTCAGGATGCCGCGCGCCAGGCTGGCCGGCGCCAGCATCGAGGTCTTGGGATTGTCGGGCAGCACCTGGCCGGTCACGGCGAAGTCGAAGTGGCCGAACGCGCCTTCGGCATGCAGCACATGGCGGTTGCCCTCGGCCGCCGGGTCGGCCATGAGCCGCACGCGCGTGGCCTCGAAGCCGGCACCGGCCAGGGCCACGGCGGCGGCCACGTTGGCGTTCTGCGGAAAGCGCAGCGCGGCCTCGCGCGCCGTGCCCTCGTAGAAGACGGTGGGCGCGGTCAGCGTGTCGAGTGCGCAGAGCTGCTCGGCCGGCGTGCCCTTCCAGGCGCGCGCGGGCTTGTGCGAGAGATAGTCCACCTGCGTGAGACCGGCCAGCCGCGCGGCCGAGAGGATGTCGAGCGCACCCAGCGCGCCGGCCGGCACCAGCACCTGGGCACGGCCGGCCTGGGCCGCGGCGCGCAGGCGCTGCTCCAGTGCGGCGTCGGCCAGCGCGCCGACGGCCGCCACCAGCAGATCGGTGCCGGCCGCGAGCACCTCGGCTCCGTGTTGCTGCAGGGCGGCATGGCCCGCGCATTCGACGACCAGGTCGGGCCGCTGCGCCAGCAAGGCCGCCACCGTCTCCACACGTTCGGCGCCTTCGGGCCAGCCGGCGCCCGCCGGCGTGCCGGGGCGCTGCAACACGGCCACGCAATGCACGCTGTCGCCGTGGATGGCCAGCATGCGCACGAGAGAACGGCCCATGGCGCCGAAGCCGATCAGGGCGATGCGCTGTGTCATGCCGCCCCCAGTCCGCTGGCGGCAAAGGCCGCGCGCACCTTGGCGCGCTGGGCGTCGTCCAGGTTTAGCAGCGGCCGGCGCACGGGCCCGCCGACCTGGCCCAACTGCTCCAGCCAGTGCTTCTGGAAGGCCTGCGGTGTGCCAGGGGGCCGGCAGGACTTGAGCGCCTGGCGCACGGGTTCCAGGCTGTCGCGCACGCGGCGCGCACCCACGGCGTCGCCGGCCATCGCCAGCCGCGTGTACTGGTCGATGCGGCGGTCGCCGGCCGTCTGGTAGAGCAGCGGCGGGATCGAGCACAGGTAGACCTGCCAGTTCAGCTCCAGGATGTTGTCCAGCCATTCCTCCTCGGAGGCGGTGCTGACGATCAGCTCGCCCTCGGTCATGCGCGTGAGCTCCACGTACATGGGGCGCGGCACGCTGTACTTGATGGCCACGATATTGGGGATGGCGCGCGCGATGCGCGCGCACAGCGCGGGCGACATCAGGTAGCCGGCGTCCTCGTGGCTCCACATGGCGATGCCGATGTCCACCTGCGCCGCGATGTGTTCGTAGTAGGCGAACACGGTGTCGTCCACGTCGCGGCCGAAGTGCAGCAGCGGCGCATGCACCACGATGTAGTCGGCGCCGATGGCCTGGGCGTGCCGGGCCAGTTCGACCACGGTGTCGATGTTCTGGTCCGAGCACGACAGGATGGTGCCGCTGCGGTGGCCGAGCGCGGCCGTCTCCTCCACCGCGATCTCGAAGCTGCGCTTGCGCTCGGCCACCGACATCGAGAAGAACTCGCCCTGCTTGCCCGAGATGAACAGGCCGCCGATGCCCAGGTCGCCGATCCAGTGGCGCAGGTTGCGGCGCAGGCCGGCCTCGTCGAGCGCCAGGCTGTCGGGAAGGAAGGGCGTGGGCGCGGCGGCCCAGACGCCGCGCAGGTGTTCGCGCGCATAGGCCTTGGCGTCGCGCGCGCGGTACTTCAGCATGGGGTGTCTCCGGTGGTGGCGTGTTGGATGGCCTGCCAGACCGACGCGGGCGTCATGGGCAGGTCGAGGTGCAGGACGCCCAGGGGCGCGAGCGCGTCCAGCACGGCGCCGCGCAGCGCGGCCGGCGCGGCGATGGCGCCGGACTCGCCCACGCCCTTGGCGCCCAGCGGGTTGGCATCGGTGGCGCTGGGGCGGCTGCGGTGCACGAGTTCCGGCAGGTCGTCGGCGCGCGGCACCGCGTAGTCCATCAGCGAGCCGGTCAGCAACTGGCCCTGGGCGTCGTAGTGCATGCGCTCCATGAGGGCCTGGCCCAGGCCCTGGGCGAAGCCGCCGTGCATCTGGCCTGCGAACAGCAGGGGGTTGACGACCGTGCCGGCGTCGTCGACCCAGAAGGCGCGTTCGGTGCGCACCGCGCCCGTGCGCGGGTCGACGCTGGCCAGCACGATGCAGCAACCCGCGCTCCAGGCCTCGGCCTGTGCGGTGTGCCGGGTCTCGACGCTGACGGGTTGTGGTGCGGCGGGCAGGTCGCGCAAGGCTTGCGCGGCGCGTAGCACGGCGCTGCCGCCGATGGCCATGCTGCGGCTGGCCAGCGCGCCGATGCCGGCCGGAGCGCGGTCACTGTCGCCTTCGACCACCTCGATCTGCTCCGGTGCGATGCCCAGCGCGTCGGCCGCGATCTGCGCGAAGGCCGTCGCATGGCCCTGTCCCTGGGTGCTGCTGCCGCTGGCCACGGTCACGCGGCCGTCGGGCCAGCGGGTGAGGCGGGCGCTCTCCCAGCCCGTGCCGCAGGGTTCCACATAGAGGTTGATGCCGATGCCCACGCACTCGCCGGCGGCGCGTCGGCGTGCCTGGTCGGCGCGCAGCGCGGGCAGGTCGGCAAGCAGGCAGGCGGCGTCGAGCAGGCCAGCGTAGTCGCCCGAGTCCAGCCACTGGCCGGTCGGCGTGGTCCAGGGCATGGCGCTGGCGGGCACGGTGTTGCGGCGGCGGATCGCCACCGGATCCAGGTTCAACCGGCGTGCGGCCGCGTCCAAGAGGCCTTCCATGACGAGCGCGGCCTCGGGCCGGCCAGCGCCGCGGTAGATGCCGACGGCGGCCGTGTTGGTCACCACGCCGCGCGCCACGGTGTCGATGGCGTCGCAGCGGTAGGGGCCGGGCAGCATGCGCGCCGCGTTGAGCGCGGGCACGGGCGTGCTCCAGGTGCTGCGGCAGCCCAGCGCTTACAGCAGCTCAGCTTCGAGGCCCAGCAGCTGGCCGTCAGCGGCAAAGAAGGCCCGGGCGGCGAGGTGGCCGGCCCGGCCCTGCGGCGCGGAAACGAAGTCTTCCTCGCGCGTGGCGATCCAGCGCACGGGCGCATCCAGGCGCAGCGCGGCGGCGGCCAGTGCCACCTCCTCCGGGCCCAGCGAGGCCTTGCCGCCGAAGGCGCCGCCCACGTCGGGCGCGATGGTGCGCACCTGTTCGGGCGCCAGGCCCAGCACCCGGGCCAGCTCCAGCCGCGCGCGGTGCGGCGACTGCAGCGGCGTCCAGGCCGTGAGTCGGCCGGCCTGCCAGTGCACGAGAAAGCCGCGCGGCTCCAGCGCCATGGGCGCGACGGGCGGGCAGGCGACGCGCAGCTGCACAGCGGCCGCGGCCCGGGCGCTGGCCCGCGCCAGATCGCCGGCCTGGTGGCGCTGCGCGAAGGCGGTGTTGTCGGGCCAGCCTTCCAGCAGCGGCGCCGCCGTGAGCGCTTCTTCGGCTGTGGTGCAGGCAGGCAGCGGTGCGTAGTCCACCGCCAGCGCCTCGGCCGCGTCGCGGGCCTGCACCGCCGTGTCGGCCACCACCAGCGCAATGGGCATGCCCACGCAGAGCACGCGACCGCGCGCCAGCACCGGGGTGCCGAAGGCGCGCACGCCTGGGAACAGGGGGTTGATGGCCAGCTGGCCCAGGGCCTGCAGGTCTTCGCCTGTCAGGACGAGGCGAACGCCGGGCATGGCACGCAGGTCCGCCAGGTTGGCCAGTGCGATGTGGGCGTGCGCCATGCCGCTGCGCGCGAATGCGGCGTCCAGGCAGCCCGGCGGTGCGAGGTCGGCCAGGTAGCGGCCCTGGCCGCGCAGCAGGTGCTCGTCCTCCCGTCGTGGGCAAGCGCGCCCCAGCCAGGGCAGGGGCGTGGTCGACGCGTGGGTTGGGGGCCGCAGCATGGCCCATAGGGTAGCGGCCTTGCGGCGCCGCCGGGCCGTCAGGCGCGTGCCGTGCGGTGGATGGGTTGGGGCAGCGGCTCGTCCAGCGCCAGGGCCACGCGCGCCAGTCGCGCATCGCCCTGCCGTTCGGGCGAAAAGCCATGGGCGCGGGCCAGCGTCAGCATGGGCTGGTTGGTGCGCAGCACATCGCCGTAGAGCCGCCGTACGCTGTGCCGGCGCGCCACGCGCACGAGTTGGCGCAGCAGCCTGCCACCCAGGCCCAGGCCCTGCCAATCGTCGGCCACGGCGAGTGCGAACTCGGCCTGGTCGGGCAGGTCGCCGTCGCAGACATAGCGCGCCTCGCCGACCTGCTGCGCACGACCGCCGTGTTCGGCGACGGCCAGCAGCGCGACATGCTGGCGAAAGTCGATGTCGGTCAGGTAGGCCGCCATGCCGGGCGGCAGCGCACTGAGCCCGGTCTGGAAGCGCTGGTAGCGCGACTGCTGCGTGAGCCCGCGTGCCACGAATTCCGAGGCCAGCTGCAGGTCGCCGGGCTGCACGGCGCGCACGGTCACGGCGCGGCCGTCGGCGAAGTCCCAGCGCGCGCTGGCGTTGCGCTCCGGGCAGGCGAGGGCGGTGTCCATGGCCTGGCCCCCCGTGTTATTGCAGCCGGTGCAGTCGGGCAGGCGACAGCGCGTAGACCAGCAGCGCGCCACGCGCCACGGGCGCAAACTGCTCGCCGGGCTCCAGCACGGTGTCCAGCATCTGGTCGTCCTCGGTGATCCACAGGCTGCCGCTGTCGCAGGCCACGCGGCTGCCTGGCGGCAGCCGCAGCAGGCCGCGCAGGGGCAGTTCGTATTCGGTCAGAGCATCCATGTCGTTCTCCATCACATGCTTCGGTGGAATGAATGTAGAACTTAGAATCCGATCGTTCCAACTGTCGTTTTGAATGTTTTGCATGCGAAATGAGAATGTGAAAACGCCAGACGATGTGGGCATCGCACGTGCCGACCTGCCGCGGCTGGACCTGCTGCGCAGCTTTGCCGTGGCGGCGCGCACGCTGAGCTTCACGCGCGCCGGCGCGGAGCTCGCGCTCACCCAGTCGGCCGTGAGCCGGCAGATCCAGCAGATGGAGGAGGGCCTGGGCGTGGCGCTGTTCGAGCGGCGCCACCGCGCGCTCGCGCTGACCCCGGCCGGCGAGACCATGTACCGCGCCGTGCAGGACTGCCTGGAGCGCCTGCGCGACGCCACGGCCAGCGTGCGTGCCGTGCGCCGGGCGCGCCAGGTGGCCGTGACGACCACGCCGGGCTTTGCCTCGCTGTGGCTGATCCCGCGGCTGGCGCGCTTCTCGGCAGACCATCCGCTGGTGGACGTGCGGGTGTCGGCCACCAACGAGCTGTTGAACCTGGAGCGGGCCGGCATCGACGTGGCGGTGCGCTTCTGCGCGATCGCCCAGGGCATGGGCCGGCCGCTGTTCGAGGAGACCGTGCTGCCGGTCTGCGCGCCGCGCCTGCTGCAGGACCCGGCGCGCCCGCTGCGCAGCCCGGCCGACCTCGTGCACCACACGCTGCTGGTCATGGAGGGCCACCACGGCATGGCGCCCATGGAGGACTGGGCGCCCTGGCTGCAGGTCATGGGGCTGGCCGGCATCCGCGGCACCAACCAGCTGCGCTTTTCCAACTACAACGACGCCGTGGCCGCGGCGCTGGCCGGGCAGGGCGTGGCCATCGGCCGGCTGCCGCTGGCGGGCGCGCTGCTGCATGCGGGCCAGCTGGTCGCGCCCTTCGAGGGCAGCGGTCATTCGCAGCGCGGCTACTTCGTGGCGGCCGGTCCGCAGGCCGAGGCCAACCCGGACGCACGCGACTTCATCGCCTGGCTGCATGCCGAGGCGCAGCGGCCGTTTTGACGATGTCGCAGGTCCAGAGTTTTCCTCCGGTCGCGCGGCCTGACGCGCGCGTGCTGGTGCTGGGCAGCATGCCGGGCGCCATGTCGCTGCGTCTGCAGCAGTACTACGCCCATCCGCAGAACGCGTTCTGGAAGATCATGGGCGCGGTGTTCGGTTTCGATCCGCTGCACACGGCGTACGACGAGCGCCTGATGGCCTTGCGGGACGGCGGCGTCGCGCTGTGGGACGTGCTGGCCAGCTGCGAGCGGCCCGGCAGCCTGGACAGCGCCATCGTGCCGGCCAGCATCGTGCCCAACGACTTCGCGGCCTTCCTCGCCGCCCATCCGCAGGTCCACCGCGTGTGCTTCAACGGCGCCAAGGCCGAGGCCGTGTTCCGCCGGCAGGTGCTGCCGCAGCTGACGCAGCCGCTCGAACTGCTGCGCCTGCCTTCGACGAGCCCGGCCCATGCCGGCATGCCGCTGGCGGCCAAGACCGCCGCCTGGCGCGACGCATTGCTGGCTTGAGCGGCCGGCGCCGCGGGTGTACAAGCGCGGCACAAACACGCGTGACAGACACGCGCCAAGGAGACCGCCATGCGCAACCTCGTCGACCAGCTGAGCCAGTACGCGGCGTACCACCGCGATCGCCGCAACATCGCCACGCATTTCATCGGCATCCCCATGATCGTGCAGGCCGTGGCCGTGCTGCTGGCCCGGCCGGTGCTGGCCGAGGCCGGGCCGCTGGCGGTCTCGGCGGCCACGCTGGTCACGCTGGCCACCGCGCTGTACTACCTGCGGCTGGACGCGCGGCTCGGCGCTGTGATGGCGGTGTTGCTTGGCCTGGCGCTGTGGTGCGCGCAGCTGCTGGCGGCGCAGCCCACGCCAGTCTGGCTGGGCTGGGGCCTGGGCCTGTTCGTGGTCGGCTGGCTGTTCCAGTTCGTCGGCCATTACTGGGAAGGGCGCAAGCCGGCCTTCGTCGACGACCTGGTCGGCCTGGTCATCGGCCCGCTGTTCGTGCTGGCCGAGCTGGCCTTCCTGCTGGGCCTGCGGCGCGAACTGCAGCAGCAGATCGAGGCCCGCGTGGGGCCGGTGCGCGGCGCGGCCGTGGCGGCCTGATCAGCGCCCGCCCGAAACGTCGAGCAGCGCCATCGTGGTGTAGCTCGCGCCTTCGCCCATGAGCCAGACGATGGCTTCGGCGACCTCTTCGGCCGAGCCGCCGCGCTGCATGGGCACCAGGTGGGCGAGCTGCTGCACGCGGTCGGGCTGGCCGCCCGAAGCGTGGATCTCGGTCTCGATCAGGCCAGGCCGCACGGCGTTCACGCGGATGCCCTCGGCCGCGACCTCCTTGGCCAGGCCCAGCGTGAAGGTGTCGATGGCGCCCTTGCTGGCCGCGTAGTCCACGTACTGGCCCGCGCCGCCCAGGCGCGCGGCAGCGCTCGACATGTTGACGATGGCGCCGCCTTGGCCGCCATGGCGCGTGCTCATGCGGCGCACGGCCTCGCGCGCGCAGAGCAGGCTGCCCAGCAGGTTGATGTCGAACATGCGGCGCCAGCGTGCCAGGTCCATCTCGTCCAGGCGCTGGCTGCGGTCCACCACGCCGGCGTTGTTGACGAGGGCGGTGAGCCGGCCGAGCCCGGCGTCGACTTCGCCGAACATGCGCAGCACCTGGGCCTCGTCGGACACGTCGGCCTGCACGGCGATGGCGCGGCCGCCCTGGTCCGTGATCCGGCGCACCACGTCCTGCGCGGCCTCTGCGTTGTGCGTGTAGTTGACGGCCACGGCCCAGCCCTGGCGGGCCGCCAGCAGCGCGGTGGCGGCGCCGATGCCGCGGCTGCCGCCGGTGACGAGTGCGATCTTGTCCATGCAGGTCTCCATGCGAGGGGAGGGCGCATGGTAGTGCGGGTCGCCGCCAAGACGGCGTGCGGTGGAGGGGCAAGCGGTTTCCTGCTACAACCGCCCGTTTCGCCAACACGCAACGAAGGAGCACCGCACCATGGGCCAGTTCATCGACCTGAAGTCTGCCGACGGATTCACTTTCCCTGCCTACGTGGCCCGACCGGCCGGCACGCCCCAGGGCGCCATCGTGGTGGTCCAGGAGATCTTCGGCGTCAACTCGCACATCCGCAGCGTGGCCGACAGCTACGCCGCGCAGGGCTACCTGGCGGTCGCGCCGGCCACCTTCCACCGCGTCAAGCCCGGCGTGGAGCTGGGCTACACCAACGAGGACATGCAGGCCGGCTTTGCGCTGAAGACCGCCGTGGAAGAGCTACCCGCGCCCGGCGTGCTGGCCGACATCCAGGCCGCCATCGACCATGCCGCCAAGGAGAGCGGCAAGAAGGTGGGCATCGTCGGCTACTGCTGGGGCGGCCTGCTGGTCTGGCGCAGCGCGGCGACGCTGAACGGCTTGTCGGCGGCCGTGCCTTACTACGGTGGCGGCGTGACGACCGAGGCCGAGGTGGCGCGCAGCCCCAAGGTGCCGGTGCTTGCGCACTTCGGCGAGCGCGACCACTGGATCCCGCTGGACAGCGTGGAGGCCTTCAAGAAAGCCCACCCCGAAGTCGAGGTCCACGTCTACGCGGCCGACCACGGCTTCAACTGCGACCAGCGCGGCTCCTACGACGCGGCCGCGGCCAAGCTCGCGCTGGAGCGCACGCTGGCCTTCTTTGGCAAGCACCTGAGCTGAGCATGCGCGGCCGGCTGGTGGCTTCCTGGCTGTGGCTGCTGGCGCTTCCGGCGCTGGCGGCCGACTATGCCGGCCCGCTGTTCGACACCCACCTGCACTACAACGTCGAGGCCTGGAACGGCCAGCAGGGACCGCATCCGCTGGCCGACGTGCTGGCGCGCATGCAGCGCAACGGCGTGCGCGCCATCGTCGCCAATTCGCGCACCAACGACGGCACCAAGCTGCTGGCCGCCAGCCCTGAGACGCGCGCGGCCGGCGTGGCCGTGGTGCCCTTCATCCGGCTGTACCGCAACCGCGACGACTACACGAACTGGTTCCGCGACCCGAGCATCTATGCCATGGTCGAGGAGGAGTTCGCGCGCGGCACCCAGGGCGGGCCGTACCGCGGCATCGGCGAGTTCCACCTCTACGACAGCGCCAACGCCGACGGGCCGGTGGCGCGCCAGCTCATGCAGTTCGCCGAGCGGCATGGCCTGGCCGTGCTGGCCCATGTGGACGACGTGGCCGTGGACAAGCTGATGGCCCATGCGCCCGGCGCGCGGCTGGTCTGGGCCCACACCGGCATCGGCGGTGCTCCCGTGGCGCGCGTGCAGGCGCTGCTGGAGCGCTATCCGCGCCTCGTCGGCGAACTCTCGTACCGGCCGGGCCTCACCTGCGAGAACGGCACGCTGTGTCCGGACTGGGACGCGCTGCTGCGCCAGCACCCGACGCGCTTCGTGATCGGTTCGGACACCTGGGTCAACCAGCGCTGGAGCGCCTACGACCTGCTCATGCAGGAGTACCGCCGCTGGCTGGGCGCGCTGCCGGCGCCGCTGGCGCAACGCATCGCCTGGGACAATGCGGCCGCGCTGTTCGGAGTTCCGACGCCACCCTGAAACCTTTTTTGCAGAGAGTTCCCATGAGCATCCAACGCCACGAACCCACCCCCATCCTGTCCAACGCCGTCGAGCACGGCAACACCGTCTACCTGGCCGGCATCGTGGCCGACGACCCGAGCGCCGACGTCAAGGGCCAGACGCAGCAGATCCTGACCCGCATCGACGCGCTGCTGGCGCGCTGCGGCAGCGACAAGTCGCGCATCCTGTCGGCCCAGATCTG
Source organism: Pseudorhodoferax sp. Leaf265 (assembly GCF_001422365.1). Taxonomy (GTDB): domain Bacteria; phylum Pseudomonadota; class Gammaproteobacteria; order Burkholderiales; family Burkholderiaceae_C; genus Pseudorhodoferax. The sequence goes on from NZ_LMMT01000002.1 coordinate 227,255, forward strand.
GCTGACCGACATCGGCAACCGCGCGGCCATGAACGAGGTCTGGTCGGCCTGGGTCGACCCCAAGAACCTGCCCGTGCGTGCCTGCGTCGAGTCCAAACTGGCCGATCCGCGCCTCCTGGTCGAGATCATGGTGACGGCCGCCAAGTAAGCCTTCGCACCATGCTGCAGCTGCACTACCACCCGACCGACGCCAGCATGGCGCCGCACATGCTGCTCGAGGAGCTGGGCGTGCCGTTCGAGCTGCAACTGGTGGACCGGGCCAACCAGGCCCACAAGTCCGAGGCTTACCTGCGGCTCAACCCCAACGGCTTGATCCCGGTGCTGGTCGATGGCGACACCGTGCTGTACGAGACGGCCGCCATCCTGCTGCACCTGGCCGACACGCACCCGGCGGCTGGCCTGGCCCCCGCGCTGGGCTCGGCCGAGCGCGCGCACTACTACAAGTGGATGCTGTGGCTCAGCAACACGCTGCACGCCACGCTGGGCCTGTACTTCTACCCCGAACGCTGGGCCTCGCCCGACCACGTGCACGGCGCCACCACGGTGAAGGCGCGGGCCGAGGCGCGTGCCGGCCAGTTGCTGGAGATCCTGGACCAGGAACTGGCGCGCCACGGCAGCGCCTGGTTGCTGGGCGAGCGCTTCACGGCGCTCGATCCCTACACGCTGATGCTGGCACGCTGGACCCGGCATTTCGGCCGGCCGGCGCGTGAGCTGCCGCACCTGGGACCCTACTTGCAGCGTGTGCTGGCGCGGCCCGCCGTGCAGCGCGCCTACGTCACCGAGCAGATCGGCGCGCCGCCGGTCTGAAGTCCACGCGCCGCCGTGCCGGCGGCGGGAAGTCCAGCGTGAACACGGTCGGCAGGCCCGGCGCGCTGCGCACGCCGACGCGGCCCTGGTGCAGGTCCATCACGCTCTTGACGATGGCCAGGCCCAGGCCGGAGCCGGTCTCGGCGGCCGGGTTCTCGATGCGGTAGCGCCGCTGGAAGATGTCGGCCTGGTGCGCCGGGTCGATGGGCTCGCCCTCGTTGGCCACGGTCACGCGCGTGAAACCCGGGGCAATGGAATGGGCGGACAGCCGCACCGTGCTGCCCGGGCGCGCATGGCGCAGCGCATTGGTCAGCAGGTTGCCCACCGCGCGGGCGAACAGCACCTCGTCGGCCCAGGCGCGTAGGCCGGGCTGCACGTCCAGCGCGAGTTGCAGGCCGCGGTCTTCGGCCAGCACGTCGAAGAACTCCACCATGCCCGTCAGACGCTCGCGCATGCTCTGCCAGTCCGCCTTGAGCAGCGTCTGCGCATGGTCGGCGCGGGCCAGGAACAGGATGTTCTCGATCAGGCGGCCGATGCGTTCGTAGTCGGTCACGGCGGCCTCCAGCACGGCGCGGTACTCGTCGGCGCTGCGCGGTTGCGACAAGGTGACCTGGGCAGCCGTCAGCAGGCGGTGGATGGGGGCACGCAGGTCGTGCGCGAGGTCGGAGGAGAAGCCCGACAGACGTGAAAACGCGTCCTGCAGCCGGTCCAGCATGCCGTTGAAGGCCTGGGCCACGGGCGCCAGTTCGGCCGGCACGGCATCGGCCGGCAGGCGCTCGCCCAGGGCCTGGGCGCCGATGCGGTTGGCGGTGGTGCCCAGCTGCCGCACCGAGGTCAGGATGCGCCGCGTGATGCACCAGGCCAGCAGCCCGGTGGCCAGGGCGCCGGCCGCCAGCGTCCAGAACATCACGCGCCAGGCGCGCTCGATGAAGGCATCGCGCTGCTGTTCCGGGATGGCCATGGGCAGGGCCGTGAACTCCTGCTCCAGCAGGCGGCCGACCATCCAGCAGCCCACCAGCATCAGCAGCACGGTGGCGACCGAAATCGCCAGCGCGATCCGCGCCGCCATCGAATTGCGCAGCGGCAGCCGGTGCCGCACGGCTTGCGGCGGCGGAACTTCAGGCAGGACGGGAGTCGAGGACATAGCCGACGCCACGGATGGTGTGGATCAGCTTGTCCACGAACGGGTCGTCGACCTTGGCGCGCAGGCGCCGCACGGCCACGTCGATCACGTTGGTGTCGCTGTCGAAGTGCATGTCCCAGCAGTTCTCCGCGATCAGCGTGCGCGAGACCACCTGGCCCAGGTGGCGCGCCAGGTAGTCCAGCAGCGCGAATTCCTTGGTCGTCAGGGCCAGGTGCCGGCCGGCACGGCGCACCAGGCGGCGCGCGCTGTCCACCTCCAGATCGGCCACGCGCACCACGGGCGGTGTGGCCGGCTGCGCGGCACGGCGCGCCACCACCTGGATGCGCGCCAGCAGTTCGGCGAAGGCGAAGGGCTTGACGAGGTAGTCGTCGGCGCCCAGCTGCAGGCCGCGCACGCGGTCCTCCACCTGGTCGTGCCCACTGAGCATGAACACAGGGGTGTGCTGGCGCGCCCGCAGGCTTTCCAGCACCTGCCAGCCGTCGGCACCGGGCAGGCTCACATCCAGCAGGATCAGGTCGTAGCGGCCCGAGGTGGCCAGGTGCAGGCCTTCGATGCCGTCCTGGGCGGTGTCGACCACATGGCCGTGTTCGGTCAGCCCCTTGTGCAAGTAGGCGGCGGTGGTGGGTTCGTCTTCGATCGAAAGCAGGCGCATGGTCAAAACAGTCCTTGGCCGGGGCAACTGCAGTGCTGCGTCCAACCTTACCGGGAGATGACAGCGACTGTAGAGAGCCGTCCTGACGCCATCAAGACAGATGGCGGCAACGCACTGTTGCCGAACTGGAAATAGCCAGACCGGGTTTGGCGGCCGTGGCGCACCGGCATCGGCGCCGGGTGCTTGTGTGGCGGCTGAGGAACAGCTTGTGCCAAAAGTGCTGGGGGTTTGCGAACGACCCCCCTGGTTTTGCGACACCGGGCCTGTCGGCGCGCCCGGCCGATCCCTACGCTCACGGTCATGTTCTCTGCGAAGAGTCGCGGGACATGACCCGATCACGAAACCTCACTCAAGGATGACCATGAAAAAGATCGCAACGCTGGCAGTGCTGGCCGCTGCCGCTTCCGCTTCCTACGCCCAATCCTCCGTCACGCTGTTCGGCATCGCCGACGCGACGGTCCAAGTCGGCCGCGGCAGCGTCGACAACAACGTCGGCCTGGGTAGCGGTGGTCTGTCCACCAGCCGCATCGGCTTCCGCGGTGTGGAAGACCTGGGTGGCGGCCTGAAGGCTGGCTTCTGGCTCGAAGCCGGTTACACCCTGAACAACGGCAACGGCCAGAACAGCAACGCGCTGGCATTCACCCGCCGTTCGACCGTCAGCCTGATGGGCGACAGCTGGGGCGAAATCCGCCTGGGCCGCGACTTCACGGCACCTTACAACAACCTGTATGACGCCTTCGGCGACAACGGCGTTGGCAACATCCTGGAAACCCAGGACCTGGGCCTCGGCTACGGTCTGCAGACCCGTACCAGCAACGCTGTTTCGTACTTCACCCCCAAGACCCTGGGTGGCTTCTTCGGTCAAGTCCAGTACTACCGCAATGGCCGCGATGCCAGCCCCGCTGCCAACCGCGACCAGTACGGCAACGGCTATGGCGTTCGCGTCGGCTACGAAAACGGCCCGGTGAGCGTGGGCGTTGCTTACGGCGATACCGACTACAACGACACCACGATCGGCGCGAAGGTCGACACGAAGAACATCAACTTCGGTGGCTCCTACGACTTCGGCGTCGCCAAGCTGCTGGTGTCGGTCGGCCAGGATAAGGGTGAAGCACTGGGCGAAAGCGCCAAGACCCGCCTGTACACCGTCGGCACGACCGTGCCTGTGGGCGCTGGCTTGGTCCGCGCTTCCTGGACCCGTGCCAGCCAGAAGGACAGCGAAGTCCGTGCAGACAAGTTCGCCCTCGGCTACGTGCACAACCTGTCCAAGCGCACTGCTCTGTACACCACGTTTGCCTACCTGAAGAACAAGGACGCTTCGAGCCTGGCTCTGAACGGTTCCGTGACCGGTGCTGGCGACAGCTCCAAGGGCCTGGACATCGGCCTGCGCCACGCCTTCTAAGGATCACCGCTTCGCCATTTGATTGGCGAGCTTCTCCAAGGTGACTTGTCGCCCGCCTCTTGCAAGAGAGGCGGGCTTTTTGTTGTTTGTATGTAACTATCGGGTTACCACTATTGATCATTACAGAGATGTAATCTAGGAGAAATGCTGCTGTCAGGTTGGCAGATTTATTCTTCCGGACATCCCAAACCGCGGGGGGGCGCACTGCAAAGAGGTGGCCCAGGCGCTGCAAACGTAGCTTTCTCGCAACAAAGGAGTCCAAGACATGCGCCGACAAGACATCCAACTGCTGGCCCTGGCCCGCCAGGGCGACGCCGCAGCGCGCAGCGAAGCCGGGCGCCGTTACCTGGTCGGGGGCGACGGCTTTCCCCGCCATGTCGCTACCGGCATGGAGTACCTGAGCCACCCCAGCGTGCGCGACCGGATCGAGACCGCCCGAACCATCGCCGAAAGCCTGCCGCTGCAGGACCTGCTGCAGCTGCAGCAGGACGAGGCTTTGCGCAAGGCCGCCGGCGCCGGCAGTCTGCTGGCCCAGTTCAAGCTCGGCGTGTGGCTCTGCCTGCAGCACAGCCGTGTCGATGCCGGCGTGGCATGGCTCGAGGCCGCGGCCACCGGTGGCCATGTGGAGGCGCGCCAGGCCGTGGCGGCGCTGCGCCAGGCACGTGCCGCCGATGCCTTGGCGGCCATGCTGCGTGCCGTGTCCGGCAGCGCTGCTGTGGATGTGGCGCAGGTCGCCACGATGGCCGCACGCCAGGCCCGCGAGGGCGGCTCGCTGGATCTGCTGCTCGACTGCGTGCACGTGGCTTTGCTGCTGGCGCCGCGCCTCACGCATGGGCTGTCGGATCTGGTGGTGGCCGCCGTGTTGCTGGCCGAGCGCGAAGGCAGCGAATTGCGTGGCTTGTTGCCCGAACAGGTCGAGGCCAGCCTGGAGATGGCGATTGCACGGGGCGAGCGCGATGCGGCCTGCCTGCTCGGCCGGGCGCTGTGCGGCATTGCGCACAGCGGCCTCGCCCCGGCGCGGCTGGCCACCGGCAGCAACATGCGCAAGGGCGTGGCACTGCTGCTGCGCGCAGCCGATGGCGGCCGCGATGACGCCTGGCTGGACCTGTACGCCATGCATTCGGACCACCGGCTGTCGGTCTCCAACCCGCAGCTGGCCCGTTTCTTCCTCGAAAAGGCGGCCACGCTGGGCCAGGCCGAGGCGCAACGCAAGCTGGGCGCGCTGGCGCTGCGTGCGGCCACCACGCTGGCCGAGAGCGAGCAGGCGATCGGCTGGCTGCATGCCGCCGCGGCGCAGGACGACGCCCATGCCCAGCGCCTGCTGCAATCGCTGGTGCTGCCTGTGGCCGGCGACGAGGCGACGGCGCGCAGTGCCATCGAGCAGCTGCGCCAGAGCGATCCCTGGCTGGCCATGCGGCTGACGCTGGCGCGCGATTTCGGCCTGACCAAGCTCGAGGCGCTCAGCGTGGACCCGGCCGAGGGCCGCCGGCCCTGGGGCTTGCTGGTGGGGCGCAACCCCTTCATCACCCAGGCCCGGCTGTCGGCGCCGCGCGCGGTGCCGGCACTGACCGCGCAGGCGGCCCAGAACCTCGCACGCGCGGCGTCCTTCTTCGAGCAGTCGCGCGGCGACAGCAATGCCTTCGAAGGCGACCTGCGCCGCCGCTCGGTGCGCCAGCGCCGCGCCTTCGAGCGCCTGGGATTGTCCGAGGACCTCTTCTTCGCCGAGGCCAGCTCGACCCAGCTGGAGTCGTTCCGCCTCGGGCCGAAGTGGGCCTTCCGCGCCAAGAAGCCGCTGGAGCTGGCGCTGGCCAGCTGAGCCCGCGCCGGCCATTCCCGGGCTGCGGCTGGGGGTGGGCGTGTTGTTGAGAATTTCTCTCAACTAAGATCGGCCATCTCGAAGGAAAAGGATGGCCATGGCGGCACGGATGGATGAGAGTGTGTGGGCGGCGGAACCCCTGGTGCTCGTGCGCCAGCTGGGCGCGGCGCAGCAGCGCTGCAGTGCCGTGATCGCCGCGCAGCACCGGCGCATCGAACAACTGGAGGCGCAACTGCTGCGCACGCGCGCGGCGCTGGTGCTGCGCACCACGGCGCTGGCCTGGGCGCGCCAGCAGGATGTGGCGTCCATCGACGAACACGATCCCGCCGCGCTGGACGCAAGCCTGCGCGCTGCCGATCTCGTGATTTGCCAGACTGGCTGCCTGAGCCATGGCGACTACTGGCGTGTGCGCGACCATTGCCGGCGCACCGGCAAGACCTGCGTCATGGTGGAGCAGCCAGAGGCCTTGCGCATCGTGCGGCTGCAGCGCGAGGCCGCGGCCGGCTGAAGGCTCAGCGCGCGCTGCGGGCCAGATAGCGCTTGCGCCGGAACAGCACGATCAGCAGCGCGGCGATCACGCCCATGGCGCCCATGGCCCACCAGAAGCCGTCCTGCTGGTGGATCAGCGGGATGAACTCGAAGTTCATGCCGAAAATGCCAGCGATCAGGTTCAGCGGCAGGAACACGGCGGTCAGCGCGGTCAGCACACGCATGATGTCGTTGGTGCGGTTGCTCTGCGCCGAGAAGTGGATCTGCACCACGGTCTCGGCGTTCTGCTCGAGCCGGCGCACATGGTGGACGACGCGCTGGATGTGCTCGATCACGTCGCGCGAGCGCGCCACCAGGCCATCGCGCTCGGCCTGCGGCATGGCGCTGGCGGGCTGCTCGCGCAGCGTGTCCAGCCATTCCTGCATGGCGTCGTGCTGCTCCTCGCAAAGGTCTTCCAGCATGTGCAGTTCGTTGCGGGCCGCCATCAGCGCGTTCCAGTTCGAAAAGCGCGAACCGGGCCGCAGCAGTTCCTGCTGCCAGTGGTCCAACTGCTGGCTCAGCACCTTGCGCAGCTCCAGGTAGCTGTCCACCATGACGTTGACCATGCGCAACATGAGGTCGGCAGGCAGGGTCGGCAGGCGCGAGCGCACCGTGGTCGTCAGGCCGTCGCTGTGCACGGCGTCGGACAGGTAGCGCTGCAGGAACGCGCGCGCGGTGAAGCAGCCGGCCGGGTGCACGCTGACCAGCAGCCGGTCGAACACAGCGAAGCCGACGGCCCGCGTGCTGATGCGCCGGAACGCGGCCGGCATGGAGCGGGCCGGGCCGTTGGATTCGGACTCCTTGCCGGTTTCCTCCTGCGTGGCCAGCCGGCGGAACACGATCAGGTCATAGACCGAGGTGTAGTCGTAGTGCGAGGGGTGGGCTGCGTTGAGCAGGTCGGCGCAGTGCAGGTCCAGCAGCTGCGAGCCACCCAGGCGCTGGGCCGCGCGCTGCACGAGGGGCAGCTCGGCCTCCAGCTGCTCGCGCTCGACGAACAGCCAGACGAAGCCGTTTTCGGGCGCGCGTGCGGGCAACTCCTCGGCAAAGCGCAGCGTGCCGGGGCTGAACTCGACGATCTGCATGGGCGGTGTCAGCCGCGCAGCTTGCGTGCCGCGTCCAGCGCGAAGTAGGTCAGCACGCCATTGGCGCCGGCGCGCTTGAAGGCCAGCAGACTTTCCAGCATCACGGCGTCGTGGTCCAGCCAGCCGTTCTGCGCGGCGGCCTTGAGCATGGCGTACTCGCCGCTGACCTGGTAGGCGAAGGTCGGCACGCCGAACTGGTCCTTCACGCGGCGCACCACATCCAGGTAGGGCATGCCGGGCTTGACCATGACCATGTCGGCGCCTTCGGCCAGGTCCATGGCGACTTCGCGCAGCGCTTCGTCGGTGTTGCCCGGGTCCATCTGGTAGACCTTTTTGTTGCTCTTGCCCAGGTTGGCGGCCGAGCCCACGGCATCGCGGAAGGGACCGTAGAAGGCCGAGGCGTACTTGGCGCTGTAGGCCATGATGCGCGTGTGGACCAGGTCCTGGGCCTCCAGCGCCTGGCGAATCGCACCGATGCGGCCGTCCATCATGTCGCTGGGCGCGACGATGTCGACTCCGGCCTGGGCCTGGGTCAGTGCCTGGCGCACCAGCACGGCAGTGGTGGCGTCGTTGAGGATGTAGCCGGCGTCGTCGAGCAGGCCGTCCTGGCCATGGCTGGTGTAGGGGTCCAGTGCCACATCGGTCATCACGCCGAGTTCGGGGAAGCGGTCCTTGAGCGCACACACCACCCGCGGGATCAGGCCGTCGGGGTTGGCGGCCTCGGCGCCGTCGGCGGTCTTGAGGCCGGGGTCGATCACCGGGAACAGCGCCATCACCGGGATCTGCAATCGCACGCATTCCTCGGCGACGGGTAGCAGCAGGTCCAGGCTCAGCCGTTCCACGCCGGGCATCGAAGGCACGGCATGGCGTTGGCCGCTACCGTCCTGCACGAACACCGGGTAGATCAGGTCGTGCGTGGACAGGCTGTGCTCGCGCACCAGGTCGCGCGTGAAGGCGTCATAGCGCAACCGGCGAGGACGGGCGGCGGGGAAGGCTGCGAGGGGGGAAAGGTCTGGGCGGCTCATGGCCGAAGTGTGCCCCAAGCCCGTTGCGGGTCCGCGCGGCCCCCGGATTCGCCCTCTTGCTGGCCCTGGCGGCCTTTGCTAGATTGCCCGCGGGCGGTCCGCCGCCTACCCGCTTCACCTCCCTGAGCGGGGGCCTCGACGTGTAACAACCAACAGGCTTGCCACCCCGGCCCGTCGCGCTTGCACCGGCCGGGGTATTTTTTTGGCGTTGGGCCGCCCCAAGACCAAAAGCGTCCCCTCGGGGGACACGGGTGGGCGCGTAGCGCCTGCCCTTGGGGCATTTTTGCCTCGCCTACACTTTCACCATGCTGTGGGTCAAGGCTTTCCATATCGTTTTCGTGGCCAGCTGGTTCGCCGGCCTGTTCTATCTGCCGCGTATCTTCGTGAACCTGGCCATGGTGCCGCCGGGCTCGGACGCCGAGCGCGAGCGGCTGCTGCTGATGGCGCGCAAGCTGCTGCGCTTCACCACGCTGCTGGCCGTGCCGGCGCTGGCGCTGGGCTTGGTGCTGTGGTTGCACTACGGCATCGGCCGCGGTCCCGGCAACGGCTGGATGCACGCCAAGCTGGCGGTGGTGCTGCTGGTGCTGCTCTACCACCACGCCTGCGCGGCGCAACTGCGCCGCCTGCGCGACGGCCAGTCGTTGCGCAGCCATGTCTGGTACCGCTGGTTCAACGAACTGCCAGTGCTGATGCTGGTGGCGGCCGTGGTGCTGGTCGTCGTCAAGCCGTTCTGACGCCGCAGGCCGGGCGCCACCATGCACAAGACCTCGGCCTGGCCGCTGGCGCTGGTCTACCTGGCGCTGGTCGTGTATGCCAGCCTGTTCCCGTTCGAGGGCTGGCGCGACCAGGGCATCGCGCCCTGGGCCTTCATGGCCGCGCCGCTGCCGCGCTGGTGGACCTGGTTCGACGTGCAGATCAACGTGCTCGGCTACGCGCCTCTGGGCTTTCTGCTGGCCTTGGCGGGACTGCGTTCGGGCCGCACGCGTGCGCCGGTGCTGCTGACGCTGCTGGCGGGCGCCGCGGTGTCCTTCCTCATGGAGACGACGCAGGGTTACCTGCCGCGGCGTGTGCCTTCCAACGTCGATTTCGCGCTCAATACCGCCGGCACCTGGCTGGGGGCACTGCTGGCTTGGCTGTTGCAGCGCACCGGCACCATCGACCGCTGGAGCCGCTTTCGCGCCGGCTGGCTGACACCGGATGCGCGCGGCGCGCTGGTGCTGCTGGCGCTGTGGCCGCTGGCCCTGCTGTTCCCGGCTTCCGTGCCGCTGGGACTGGGCCAGGTGTTCGAGCGGCTGGAGGAAGCGCTGGCGGAATTCCTGGAGGACACCCCCTTCCTCGACTGGCTGCCAGTGCGGGATGTGGAGCTGCAGCCGCTGGTGCCGGGCAGCGAGATGTTCTGCGTGCTGCTGGGCGCCCTGGTGCCCTGCCTGATCGGCTACGGCGTGATCACCGGCGTGCGGCGGCGCGCCTGGTTCTTGTTGGTACTGACCGTGGTCGGGATCGGCGCCACGGCGCTGTCGGCCGCGCTGAGCTATGGCCCCAACCACGCCTGGGCCTGGGGGACGCTGCCGGTGCGCGTGGGCTGGGCGGCGGCGTTGCTGGTGTCGGTGCTGCTGCTGCGGGCGCGGCCGCGGGGCTGTGCCGCCCTGGCCCTGCTGGCGCTGGCGCTGCATCTGAGCCTCTTGAACCAGGCGCCCACCAGCGCCTACTTCGCGCAGACGCTGCAGACCTGGGAGCAGGGCCGCTTCATCCGCTTCAACGGCCTGGCCCAGTGGCTGGGCTGGGGCTGGCCCTATGTGGCCGCCCTGTACCTGCTGCTGCGGCTGTCGGGGCCGGACACCACGGCGCGCCAGCTTCCTAAAATGCCGCGATGAGCACGCCCCCCTCCTACTACGAGCGCCACATCTTCTTCTGCCTGAACGAGCGCACCAACGGTGAAGACTGCTGCGCCCACCACGGCGCCCAGGAGGCCTTCGACCGCTGCAAGGCACAGGTCAAGGCCGCCGGCCTCGCCGGGCCGGGCAAAGTGCGCGTGAACAAGGCGGGCTGCCTGGACCGCTGCGCGGCCGGCCCGGTGGCGGTGGTCTACCCCGAGGCGGTCTGGTACAGCTTCGTGGATGAGCAGGACATCGACGAAATCGTCGAATCGCATTTGAAGAACGGCCAGGTTGTCGAGCGCCTGCGCACGCCCGCGCACCTGGGGCGCTGAGCCATGAATGCATCCACGGAGCGGCTCACGCTGCAAGGCCCCGTCGGCGCCATCGAGGTTCTGCGCGACACCCCCGACGCGTCTGTCGCTGCGCGCGGCGTGGCCGTGATCGCCCATCCGCACCCGCTGTTCGGCGGCACCATGGACAACAAGGTCGTGCAGACGCTGGCGCGCGCCTTCGTGCAGTGCGGCTGGACAGCCGTGCGCTTCAATTTCCGCGGGGTGGGCGCAAGCGCTGGCGTGCACGATGAGGGGCGTGGCGAGGCCGAGGACTTCGGCGCCGTGCTGGCGCAGCTGGCCGGCGATGGGCCGCTGGCGCTGGCCGGGTTCTCCTTCGGTGCCTTCGTCACCAGCCGTGCGCTTGCCGCCTTGCCGCCGGAGCGCGCCGTCGAGCAGTTGGTGCTGGTGGGCACGGCGGCATCGCGCTTCGAGGTCGCCGCCATCCCGTCCGGCATGCATGCCCGCACCCTGGTCGTGCACGGCGAGCAGGACGACACCGTGCCCCTGTCTGCCGTGCTGGATTGGGCGCGTCCGCAGTCACTGCCTGTTACCGTCGTGCCAGGCGGTGGGCATTTCTTTCACGGACAGTTGCCGCTGCTCAAGGGCCTGGTGGTCCGCCACCTCCAGGGCGCCGCTCCTCTCTGACGCTTCGCTGACGCCGGTCCCGACCGCGCGCGCAGCCGCTTTTCTTGCTGATTTCCATGCGCCGTTTTTTGAAACTGCTGGTGGCGCCGCTGCTGGCTGTTGTCGTTTCCCTGGCCGCAGCCCAGGCGCCCCGGGGCCCCGAAGTGACCGCCAGCGCCTATCTGCTGGTGGATGTGACCGCCAACCAGGTGCTGCTCGAGAAGAATGCCGACGCCCCCGTCGAGCCCGCATCCCTGACCAAGCTCATGAGTGCCTATCTGGTGTTCGATGCACTCAGGTCCAAGAAGCTCACGCTGGCGCAGACCCTGCCGGTCAGCGAGCGCGCCTGGAAGATGCCGGGCTCGCGCATGTTCATCGACCCCAAGATGCAGGTTCCCGTGGAAGACCTGCTCAAGGGCTTGATCGTGCAGTCCGGCAACGATGCCACCATGGCGCTGGCAGAGGGTGTGGGCGGCACGGCCGAGCGCTTCGTGCAGCTCATGAACGACCAGGCCAAGGCCATGGGCCTGAAGAACACCACCTACAAGAACCCCGAAGGCTTGGCCGAGGCCGGCCACACGACGACGGCGCGTGACCTGTCCATCCTGTCGATGCGCTTGATGCACGACTTCCCGGAGTACATGCACTACTACAGCATCAAGAAGTACCGCTACCAAGGCACGCCGGTGGCGAACGACACCAACCGCAACCTGCTGCTGTTCCGCGACCCGACCGTCGACGGCCTGAAGACCGGCCACACCAACGCGGCGGGCTACTGCATGGTCGCCACGGCCAAGCGCGATTTCCCGAATTTGGCCGGCGGCCGCCGCCTGCTGTCCATCGTGCTCGGTGCCTCCAGTGAGAACGCGCGCGCCAACGAATCGCAGAAGCTGCTGAACTGGGGCTACACGGCCTTCGAGGCCGTCAAGCTGTTCCAGGCCAACCAGGCCGTGGTCACGCCTGCCGTCTGGAAGGGCAAGGAGAACGCCCTCAAGCTGGGCCGCACCGAGGCCGTGGTCGTCGCCGTGCCGGCCGGCGGCGCCAGCCGGATCAAGACCGACGTGGCGCGCCCGGACCCGCTGGTTGCCCCCTTCACCAAGGGCCAGGCTGTCGGTTCGCTGAAGGTCGTGCTGGACGACAAGGAGCTCGTCGTCGTGCCGCTGCAGGTGCTTGAGCCAGTCGCGCAGGCCGGCGTGCTCGGCCGCGCCTGGGACGCCGTGCGGCTCTGGATCAAATAGAGGGTCCCCCGTCTTGCAGCGCAGCGCCCGCAACGCTATACTCGCGGGCTTTTCGGAAAATTCCGAGGGATTCACGTTTGCCGTTAGAGACGTTAGTCGAAGCGGTTGTCGGTGTGTGGCCTGCGTTGTTGGAACGCCAGGCGAGCGCCATCACAAGGAGAGGCTTAGTGCCAACCATCAATCAACTCGTGCGTCAGGGCCGGGAAGTCGAGACCATCAACTCGAAGAGCCCCGCGATGCAAAACTCCCCGCAGCGCCGCGGCGTCTGCACCCGGGTGTACACCACGACCCCGAAGAAGCCGAACTCGGCGCTTCGTAAAGTTGCCAAGGTCCGTCTGACCAATGGCTTCGAAGTCATTTCCTACATCGGCGGCGAAGGCCACAACCTGCAGGAACACAGCGTCGTGCTGGTTCGCGGCGGTCGTGTCAAGGACTTGCCCGGTGTGCGTTACCACATCGTGCGCGGTTCGCTGGACCTGCAAGGTGTGAAGGACCGCAAGCAGTCGCGCTCCAAGTACGGCGCCAAAAAGCCGAAGGCTAAGTAAGTCCTTTCGGTTTTTCAGAGATAGCAGGTGCTGTCTGCCGCGTGGCGCGGTGAGGCAGCGTAGTGACCCGAATTCCGGATGTTCCGGAGGGGTCGAGTAAGTGGGTGTCCGAGATGGCTCCCGCGGCTTTCGCAAGAAGGCCAACTGAAGCAAAGAGGTGAAACATGCCACGTCGTCGCGAAGTTCCCAAACGTGAAATCCTGCCGGATCCCAAGTTCGGCAATGTCGAGCTGTCCAAGTTCATGAACGTGATCATGGAAGGCGGCAAGAAGGCGGTCGCCGAGCGCATCATTTACGGCGCGCTCGACTTCATCGAGAAGAAGAACCCGGGCAAGGACCCGCTGGAAGCCTTCACGATCGCCATCAACAACGTCAAGCCGATGGTGGAAGTGAAGTCCCGCCGCGTCGGTGGCGCCAATTACCAGGTGCCGGTCGAAGTGCGCCCGGTGCGCCGCCTGGCCCTGTCGATGCGCTGGATCAAGGAAGCCGCCCGCAAGCGTGGCGAGAAGTCCATGTCGCTGCGCCTGGCCAACGAGCTGATGGAAGCGACCGAAGGCCGCGGTGGTGCCATGAAGCGCCGTGACGAAGTGCACCGCATGGCCGAGGCCAACAAGGCCTTCAGCCACTTCCGTTTCTGATCCCCACCCTGTCGTTCTAAAGGCCTGGAGCCCGACCTGCCCACGAGGCGGGCGGGCTCTACGCCGTTCAAGGAGTTTCTTTCATGGCCCGCAAAACCCCCATCGAGCGATACCGCAACATCGGTATCTCGGCGCACATCGACGCCGGCAAGACCACCACGACCGAGCGCATCCTGTTCTACACCGGCGTGAACCACAAGATCGGCGAAGTGCACGATGGCGCGGCCACCATGGACTGGATGGAGCAGGAGCAAGAGCGCGGCATCACGATCACGTCGGCTGCCGTGACCTGCTTCTGGAAGGGCATGGACCTGTCCTACCCTGAGCACCGCTTCAACATCATCGACACCCCCGGCCACGTGGACTTCACGATTGAAGTCGAGCGCTCCATGCGCGTGCTGGACGGCGCCTGCATGGTCTATTGCGCCGTGGGTGGCGTGCAGCCGCAGTCGGAAACCGTCTGGCGCCAGGCCAACAAGTACAAGGTGCCGCGTCTGGCCTTCGTGAACAAGATGGACCGCACCGGTGCCAACTTCTTCAAGGTCTACGACCAGATGAAGCTGCGCCTGAAGGCCAACCCCGTGCCCGTCGTGATCCCGATCGGCGCCGAAGAAGGCTTCAAGGGCGTGGTCGATCTGCTGAAGATGAAGGCCATCCTGTGGGATGAGGCTTCGCAGGGCATGAAGTTCGACTACGTCGCCATCCCCGCCGAACTGCAGGCCCAGGCCGAAGAGTGGCGCGAGAAGATGGTCGAGGCCGCCGCCGAGGCTTCCGAAGAGCTCATGAACAAGTACCTCGAAGAGGGCGAGCTGACGGAAGACGAGATCAAGGCCGGTCTGCGCAGCCGCACGATCGCGACCGAGATCCACCCGATGCTGTGTGGCACGGCGTTCAAGAACAAGGGTGTCCAGCGCATGCTGGACGCCGTGATCGACTACCTGCCCTCGCCCGTGGACATCCCGGACGTGTCGGGTACCGACGAGGAAGAGCAGCCCGTCACCCGCAAGGCCGACGACGGCGAGAAGTTCTCGGCGCTGGCATTCAAGCTGATGACCGACCCCTTCGTGGGCCAGTTGACCTTCGTGCGCGTCTACTCGGGCGTGCTGACCAAGGGCGACACGGTGTTCAACTCGGTCAAGGGCAAGAAGGAACGCATCGGCCGCATCGTGCAGATGATGGCCAACGACCGCGTGGAAGTCGAAGAAATCCGTGCCGGCGACATCGCGGCCTGCGTGGGCCTGAAGGACGTGACGACCGGCGAGACGCTGGCCGACGTCAATGCACCCATCGTGCTGGAGCGCATGGTGTTCCCCGAGCCCGTGATCACGCAGGCTGTCGAGCCCAAGACCAAGACCGACCAGGAAAAGATGGGCATCGCCCTGCAACGCCTGGCTGCCGAAGATCCGTCCTTCCGCGTGAAGACCGACGAAGAATCCGGCCAGACCCTGATCGCCGGCATGGGCGAGCTGCACCTGGAAATCATCGTCGACCGCATGAAGCGCGAATTCGGCGTGGAAGCCAACGTCGGCAAGCCCCAGGTGGCCTACCGCGAAACCATCCGCAAGACCGTCGACGAAGCCGAAGGCAAGTTCGTTCGCCAGTCCGGCGGCAAGGGCCAATACGGCCACGTGGTCCTGAAGATCGAGCCCAACGAAGCCGGCAAGGGCATCGAGTTCGTCGACGCGATCAAGGGTGGTGTGGTGCCGCGCGAATTCATTCCTGCGGTCGAGAAGGGCATCAACGAAGCCGTCACGCAAGGCGTGCTGGCTGGCTACCCGGTGGTCGACGTCAAGGTCACGCTGCACTTCGGTTCGTACCACGACGTGGACTCGAACGAACTGGCGTTCAAGATGGCCGCTATCTTCGGCTTCAAGGAAGGCTGCCGCAAGGCCGGCCCCGTCATCCTTGAGCCCATGATGGCCGTGGAAGTCGAGACGCCCGAAGACTACGCCGGTACCGTGATGGGCGACCTGTCCTCGCGCCGCGGCATGGTGCAGGGCATGGACGACATGGTCGGCGGCGGCAAGGCCATCAAGGCCGAAGTTCCGCTGTCGGAAATGTTCGGGTACTCGACCTCGCTGCGTTCGGCCACGCAAGGCCGCGCCACCTACACGATGGAATTCAAGCACTACGCGGAAGCCCCGCGCAACGTGTCCGAAGCCATCATGGCAGCGCGCGCAAAGTAAGTTTTCAGTCGGTCTGCGACGGCGTGCCGCCACGTGCCCGTGCGTGGCGATCAAGCAACGCCGTGCAGACCTAAAACCTCATCACGGGACATGCTCTTTGGAGATTTGATATGGCAAAAGAGAAATTCGCGCGGACCAAGCCGCACGTGAACGTCGGCACGATCGGCCACGTGGACCACGGCAAGACCACGCTGACGGCAGCGATCACG
>NZ_LMMT01000003.1 GCF_001422365.1 Pseudorhodoferax sp. Leaf265
CGCTCAGTCGGCGTAGACGCCAGCCGCCTTGATGACGGGGCCGAAGCGCGCCACCTCGGCCTGCACGAACTTCTTGTGCTCGGCCGGCTCGATGCGCTTGTCGCTCGCCACCACGGCGCCCAGGCCCTCCTGCTTCTTGATGAACTCGGGGTCCTTCAGCGCGGCCTTCAATGCCGTGTTGAGCTTGGTCAGCACCGCGGCCGGCGTGCCCTTGGGCGCGTACAGGCCGTGCCAGATCGTGACCTGGAAGTTCTTCATGCCGGCTTCGTCCAGCGTCGGCAGGTCCTTCAGCGCCGGCGTGGCCAGGCGCTTGGGCGTGGTCACGGCATAGGCCTTGACCTTCTTGGCCTCGATCTGCGACGTGGTGTTGGTGGTCTGGTCGCACAGCAGGTCGATCTGGCCACCCAGCAGGTCGGCAATCGCCGGTGCCGTACCCTTGTACGGCACGGTGGTCATCTCGGCCTTCAGTTCGCTTTGGAACATCAGGCCGCACAGGTGCGAGGCCGAGCCGATGCCGGCATTGCCCAGGTTCACCTTGCCCGCGTTCTGACCGATCCAGGTGCGCAGCTCGGCGAAGTTGTTGGCCGCCAGGCTGGGCTTGCCGATCAGCGTCATGGGCACGTCGTTGATGATGCCCAGGTACTCGAAGTCGGTCTCGTAGTTGTAGGACAGCTTGCGGTACAGCACGGGCGTGGTGGCCATGCCCACGTGCGTGACGAGCAGCGTGTAGCCGTCGTTCTTGGCGCGCGCCACCTTGGTNCGCTCTTCCGATCTCTCGAAGTCGGTCTCGTAGTTGTAGGACAGCTTGCGGTACAGCACGGGCGTGGTGGCCATGCCCACGTGCGTGACGAGCAGCGTGTAGCCGTCGTTCTTGGCGCGCGCCACCTTGGTGGTGCCGATGGTGCTGCCGGCGCCGCCCAGGTTCTCGATGATGACGGGGTTGTTGCCGAGCTGGCGCTGCATGGCCTCGGCCAGATCGCGCGCGACGCGGTCGGTCGGGCCGCCTGCCGCGAACGGAACGACCATGGTGATGGGCTTGCCGCCCGGAAAATCCTGGGCGGTGGCTGCGAGCGCCAGCGTCGAGATGGTGAGGCCGAAGATGGCCTGTGCAGTGCAATGTTTCAAGATCAGACTCCGTGTGAAGAATTGGAGGCCGCGCCGCCGGTCGCGGCGCGACAGGGGCGCCGCTTACCGTCGGACCAGATGGCTGTCCGCCGTGCGCCGGTACTTGGACAGCATCTCGTCCCACATCTTCAAGGCCTGTCCGGGGTGCCAGAAGTGCCCGATGTCGTCGGTGAGTTGCCAGCGGTACTCCGCCAGGCCATCGTTCCAGATCTCCGTCTTGCGGCGGCCGTCGACCTGCAGTGTGAATGGCCCCATGTTGCGATTGACCGTCTCGCGCCAGAAGTTGCGCGCCGCCGTCTCGCCTGCCGTACCGCCGGGAAACTCGGTGGGTAGTTCGTCCACACCACGGCACTGCCAAACGGGAAGCGGTACGTTGGTCTTGACGATGGCATTGCCGTAGTTCGCCGGGCTCAAGTGTCCCGAGTAGCAAGGAGCGATCGCCGCGAACAGCTCGGGGTACTGCACCGCGATGCGGTTGGTCAAGGCCGTGCCCATGGATGAGCCGTTCAGGAACACCCGCGTTTCATCGATGGCGTAGCTTGCCTTCATCTCGGCCAACAGGTCCAGAAAGAAGCGCACGTCGCGCGTGTCCGGCTCCATCGATGCCGACCACGTCGCGCCGATGCCCTGCGGATACACCACGATGAAGCCCTTGGCTTCGGCCACCTTGTGCCATTCCGTGATGAGGGCCTGAAAGCGCGCGGATCCGTTGCGGCCGTGGAACGAGAAGATGATGGGAAGCTTGGCCCCACCGGCAGTCAGTGCCGCGTAGTTGGACGGCACGTAGGTCAGCCAGCGCCGAGGACCGTCTGGGTTCAGCGCTTTCGTCGTCTCGACCAACTGCATGGACGCAATCGTTTGGTTGGCATGCAAGGTCCCGTTGGTCTGTGTGTTGTCGGCGAAGCGGACCGTCTTGTCGAACATCTCGTTCCAGAACAGTTCGCTCATGGCTTTGCCATCGCCGGCACGGCCGGTGCGCAGCGTGGAGACCTTCAGCTGTTGGACCGCATTGTCCGGGTGTGCATAGCTCACGGTTTCGGCCAACTCCGTCTCGGTGCGCGTGCCGCTGCTGGCCGTGCCGTTGGCGGTGCTCCAGTACGCAATCTGGCGCATTTCATCCAACGCGAGCGGCTCGCCCGCGGCGCGCACGATCCAGGCCGCCATGGCCGAGGCGGGTCTCTCCGACGCCGGCAGTTCGAAGGTCGAGGCGCCAGCGACGCCGCCCACACCCGCGACCGCGGTCGCAAGATTGGGCGCCATCATCGCAATCTGCTGCGCCATCGTGGCCCCGGCCCCGATGCCCGTCAGGTAGGTCGGGATCGTGGCGGTGAGCGCGTACTTGGTGCGCACGGCGGCGGCCATGGCGCGCACGAACGCAATCTCGTCGGCGCTCCCAGGTTGCCGCTGGGTGTTCCAGTTGCCGCCTGCGGCATTCGGAAATGCGACCACGAAGCCCTTGGCGTCTGCGACGTCGCTCCAGCGCGTGCGGTCGGCGTTGGCCTGGCCATCCTGGCCGTTGTCGTGCAGCGAGATCACAACGCGCACGCCACGTGCGTCGTTCTCGCGCAGCTCTGCGACGTTGGCGGGTGCGTAGACGAAGTACGTGCGCTCCTTGCCGTCGACGGTCACGCTGAGTTTCTCCAGGGCCACGGGTTGTGCATCTGGCGCAGAAGGCGTTTCCTCGCCGGGCGGGGTGACGACGGGCGGTGCAGTCCCTTCGGGGTTCTGGCCGTCGCTGCCGCCGCAGGCGACCAGGCCGGCCGCGACGATGCTGGTCAGCATCCAGCGGCCGACAGACAGGGGGTGGGATTTCTTGTGCATGGACTTCTCGGTGTCATGGGAGCCCGCGACGAACGCGCGGGCACTTTCGGTCGCGGCAAGTGGCCGCGAAGAGGGCAGGCAGGCGGTCTCGCCTGTCGGAAGTTGGATCGGCAGGCCTGGTTGCCTGGCCGGGCGGGGATCAGCTCGACCTGGTCGCCTTTGCCACGCGCGCCCGCACGTCTTCGATCAGGTCGAGGATGGTCTGCTGCCGCGCATTTGCGACGGTGGCGCCGGTCACGGCAGCCTTCAGCGCGTCCAGCTGGGCCGGCGTCTTGCTGTAGTCGCTCTTCTGCACCGCAGCGAACATGTCCTTGCTCTGCGCCAGCAGTGCAGCGCGGCGGCTTGCGGCTTCGGTCGGGGCATTGAAGTCGGCATCCAACAGCGCACGGATGCCCTGGTCGATCTTGGACCACGACGACGACATCGGCACCAGGTCCTTGGTCGTCATGAGGTCGCCGACCAGCTTGGAGGCGGTGGCCACCTGGGCGATGAAGACCTCGGACGAGAAGCGGTCCATGCCAGGGTAGAACGCCTGGTAGCCGGAGCTGGGCCAGTCGCCCGTGACGTGCCAGACCGGGTGGTTGCCGAGCGACTCCAGGTGCGCGGCGAAGTTGCGGCCGAACCAGTTGTTCTGCTGCTTGCCGTTGACGCCAGGGCGTTCCTCTGCGTTCACCTGCGCACGCGGCAGGGCCGCCATCTTCACCGCCTCGATGGCCTTGGCCACGGTCACATCGTTGCCGTGGGTGTTGATGTAGGTGGTCATGGCCCGGCCGGTGGCGCGGAACGCGTTGCCCGCATCGGCCATCTGTGCGCCGCCCACGTGCTCCATCGAGACGCCGCCGATGATGTACTTGCTCAGCATGTCATGGTTGTCCTCGACGAAGTCGTACGGATAGGTGCGCTCGGCGCCCGGCACGAAGTGGCGCGTGTCGAACACCATGTAGATGCTGCGCGGACGCTGTTCGCGCGGGATCTGGCTGTAGTACCTGGCCACGGCGAGGATGCCGAGCGAACCGGCATCCTGGATCAGCGCGGGGCCGTCCACGTGCGTGGCCATCATCACGGCCGTGTCCTTGTCGGTGCCGTAGTCCTTGCCGGGCAGCGTGGCCACCAGCGTGTAGGCCAAGGCATCCTGTTCGACCTGCGCGTCCAGCTTCAGCGTGGCCGTCTTGCCGGCGCGGGCGTCCTCGATCACCTTGGCGCCGTTGACCTTGTCCAGCAGCAGGCCCGGCACCTCGTAGCGGTTGGGCGTGCCGTGCTGGCGGCCTCCCTGGGCGGCACCGGGCGGCATGTCCAGCACCACCACGTGGCCCACCGGCAGGTTGCTGGTGGCGCGGAAGAAGCTGTTGATGGTGCTGCCCATCTGGCCGTACTGCTGGCGGTTGCGGTAGCTCGCTTCGTAGCTCGGATCGACGGCCGTGAACGGCGCCAGGAACTGGTCGTCGTTGGTGCGGAACTCGTAGTCGGTGTAGCCCGCACTGAGGCCGGTGTAGGTGTAGGGCGCCTGCTTCACCACCACGATCTTTCCGGCCATCTGCGCGGCCGTGGGCCGCGTGGCCGCGGGCGCCGACAGGTCGTACAGCACCATCTGGGCGGTCACGCCGTTCGGGCCCGTCGAGCCGGACTGCGTGGCGTACGAGGCGACCTCGACCGGCGTGCCGTCCGAACTCAGCGACCAGCCGGTCTTGTCGGGGTACTCGGTGGTGTACCAGCGCTCGTACGGGAAGCGGGCGCGGATGATGTTCTGCGCGCCGTACTCTTCGAGCCGCGCCTCGATGAACCCCATGTAGGACTTCCAGGCCGGCGAGCCGGTGTAGGTGGCGCCCCAGCCGGCCTTGGTCTGGAACCACTGCGTGGCCTCGCTTGGGCTGATCAGCTGGGCCTTGTCCACGGTGCTCAGGCGGGCGTCAGGGGTGTCGTTGTCACCACCGCCGCCGTTGCAGGCGACCAGGGTGGTGGCGAATGCCAGCGTGCCAAGGCGCCACGCCACATTGTGGATCTTCATCGTGTCTGTCTCCGGAGGGATCTGCAACACCGTCAGCGTCCTGTTGGTATTGAGAAATTGAATGGTTGTCTCGCGAGTGCCGCGGATTCTGGGGAGCAACAGGGCGCATGTCCAATTCATCGGATGGCCACATCATTCATTTATAGAATGTCTTGTGACCCCTTCCGTCCTCTTTGGCCGCCTCATGGCGCGCGCTCGACTGCGCCATCTGCAGCTGCTGGTGCGCACCGCCGAGCTGGGCAACCTGCAGCGCGCCGCGACCTCGGTGCACATGAGCCAGCCCGGCGCCACGCATGCCTTGGGCGAGCTGGAGACGGTGCTGGGTGCGCCGCTGTTCGAACGCCATGCGCGCGGCATGCGGCCGACGCCGATGGCCGCCGCGCTGTTGCCGCTGGTGCGCAATGCGATCGCGCAGCTGCAGGCCGGTGCCGAGGCCGCGGCGGCGGTGCACGCCGGCGCGGCCGGCAGCGTGCGCGTGGCGGCCATCGGGGCTGCGATGTCGGGCCTGGTTGCGCCTTTGCTGCCGGGCTTCACGGTGCAGCATCCCGATGTCGCCGTCGATGTGCGGCCCGCCAGTGCCGACGAGCTGCTCCGGCTCATGGAGGAGCGCTCGGTCGATCTGCTGGCCTGCCGTGCGCCGGAGCAACTGCCGGCCGATCTGGAATTCCTGCCGCTGGTGCAAGACCGCTACGCCGTGGTGTGCGGGCCGCAGCATCCGCTGGTTGCCGCGCAGCCGGTCGGCACGGCGCAGCTGGGCACCGCCACCTGGTTGCTGCCGCCGCCTTCAGGCCTGGCGGCGCGCGACTTCGACCGGCTCTGCGGCCTGCTGGGCATTGCGCCGCCGGTGTGCTGGGTCACCGGCCGGGCCGTGCTGCTGACGCTGGCCATGCTGCAGCAGCGCGAGCTGCTGGTGCTGCTGCCACGCAATGTGGTGGTGCAGCTGCTGCAGGCCGGGCTGCTGGTCGAGCTGGCCTGCAGCGCCGAGATGACGCCAGCCATGCCGCCGGTCGGGCTGGTGGTGCCGCGCGATCAGGCGCGCTGCAGCGCCGGCGTGGTGCAGTTCATCGCCCATGCCCAGCGTTGGGCGCAGGCACATCCTCTGCCTGCTCCTGGCGTGGATTGAAGCGCTGCGCATCGCGCGCAAAGCGCTCGGCAAAGCCCTCCTGCGCGGCCAGCGCGGGAACGGGCGAGCCCAGGGCCTGCAAGGCCCGGGCCGCCCGCGGCGCAGCCAGTGCATCGTGCAGCGCCTGGCGCAGCCACTGGCTGGCCGGCTCGGGCACGGTGCGCGGCACGAACCAGCCGGCCCACGACGCCAGCGGCGGCGCGCGCCCGCCGGCCTCGCTGGCCAGCCATTGCGACAGGTGGGCCAGCAGCTTGACGCGCCCATGCGCGGCAGCTGCGACGCCCGCGGGGCTGGCCACCACGGCCAGGTCGATGTGGCCGCCCGCCAGGTCCTTGAGCAGCGGCGCCGAGCCCTTGTACGGCACGGGCAGCAGCGCCAGCTGCAGCTGGTGCGCCAGCATCGGCAGCGCAAGGTATTGCACGCTCTCCGGGCCGGGGTGGCCGGCCGTCAGCGCAGAGGCGCGCTGCGCCGCCAGCGCCGGCAGGTCTTCCAGTCGCTCGGCGGCCAGGCCCGGGGCGGCGATCACCACCTAGTCGGTCTGGCCGACCAGGCCGACGGGCTGGAAGTCGTGCGGGACATACCCGGCCGAGGCGATCTGCGCGGGTGCCAGCACCAGCGTGTTGAGGTTGCCTGCCAGCACCGTGCAGCCATCGGCCGGCTGGCGCAGCACGTGCTGCACGCCGATGGTGGCAGCACCGCCGCCGATGTTGCGCACCACGAAGCTGCGCTGCGTGGCCTGGCTGGCCGCGTCCGCCACGATGCGCATGACGCCGTCCAGCGAGCCGCCGGCCGGGTAGGGCACGACCACGGAAACCACGGAACGCTCGCACGCCAGCGCTGCGCTGCAGCCTGCGGCCAGCAGGCAGCCCCACCAGGCCCGGCGCAACAGTGGCCGGCGCTCAGCCACGCACCGGCGCGGCGCCACCGCTCACGGCTGGTAGCCCGACTTGCGCACCACCGGCGCCCACTGCGCGCGGTAGGCCTGGAGCATGGCTGTCGTCTGCGCCTGCGTGCTGACCACGGGCTGCATGCGCGCATCGGTGAACTTGCGCTGCGTGTCCGGATCCTGCATGACCTCGTGGATGGCGCTGGCCAGCCGCGCGGCCTTCTCGGGCGGCATGGTGGAGGGCGCGAAGAAGGTGTTCCAGCCCAGCGCGGCGAGGTCCAGGCCGGCTTCCTTGAAGGTCGGCACATCGGGCGCGAAGGCCGAGCGCTTGCTGCCCGAGACCGCCAGCACGCGCAGCTTGCCGGCCTCGTGCTGGGGCACCAGCACGTCGAAAGTGTCCACGGCCATCGGCAGCTGGCCGCCGATCAGGTCGGTGATGGCCGGGGCCGAGCCCTTGTAGCCGATGACCTCGGTGCGCACCTTGGCCTTGTCGCCCAGCATCAACGCGAAGAAGTGCGGCAGGCTGCCCGTGGCCGGCACGCCCACGTTGGCCTGGTTGGGGTTGGCGCGCATCCAGGCCAGCAGGTGCGCGAGCTCCTTGACCGGCACGGCCGTGGAGACGGCCAGGCCGAATTCGTAGTCGTTGACATGCGCCACGGGCACGAAGTCGCGCTCGGCGTCGTAGCCGTTGTCCTTGAACACCAGCGGCGCCACCACCATCACGGCGGGGTTGGCCAGCATCAGCAGGTTCTGGCCGGCGGGCGTGGCCTTGGCCTGTTGGGCGGCCAGGCGGCCGCCCGCGCCGGGCTTGTTCTCCACGAGCACGGGCACGCCGAGCTTGCCGGCCAGCTTGTCGCCGACGATGCGGGCCACGCGGTCGGTGGCACCGCCCGGTGGGTAGCCGACAAGGATGCGCAGCGGGCCGCCGTCCAGCGGTTGGGCGAAGGCAGGGGCGGCACAGGCAGCCAATGCGAGCCGGGCCAGCCAGCGGCGGGTGACGGGCTGCGCAGGCGTGCGCAGCCGGGGGAACGGGTTGGACGGCATGGGTCTCCTC
Organism: Pseudorhodoferax sp. Leaf265; assembly: GCF_001422365.1. GTDB lineage: Bacteria > Pseudomonadota > Gammaproteobacteria > Burkholderiales > Burkholderiaceae_C > Pseudorhodoferax. The sequence goes on from NZ_LMMT01000003.1 coordinate 8,015, forward strand.
GGAAAGGGAAGCGGCTGGATGTTACGTGGCCGGCCGGCCGCGCTGGCCGGTTCCAGGAGGCTGTCGGGCTTGGGCATGGCCCCGCGCCCGAAGGGTTGCACCAGACAGTGCGCATGCGGCGTTGCCAATGCTCGCTGGACGCCAGTCCAGCTTGCGCTCGGCGCCTGGCCTGCGCCCCGTCTGGCGCAACGCGGGGCCATGCCCAGGCCCGACAGCCTCCTATACGGCGATGCCGTGGGTCTGGACCGCGCCGCGCAACTGGTCGAGTGCGGTGTCGAACTCGTAGTCCTGCAGCGCGCTCGCCACACGGGCCGTCGCGCCCTCGCCCAGCAGCTGGCGCAGGGCCGGGCGGTGGGCGTTGAAGTAGTCGCCGGCATCGCTGTCGCTGGCCTGCAGCAGCGCGGCGAAGCGGCTGGCGTGCTGCGCCAGTTCGGCCGGCGTGGCGGTGTGGGGCGCGGGCTCTTCGGCGAGCACCGCGGGCGGGGCCAGCGCGGCGCGCAGGCCCGCGGTCGCGGCCGCCAGTTGCTGCGCGAAGGCGGCCAGCGCTTCGGCGTGCGGCGCGCCCGAGCCGATGGCCGCCTCCAGCGCCTGGGCCTGCTGCTGCAGGGCGCCGAAGCCCAGGTTGCCGGCCACTCCGCGCACGGTGTGGGCGATGCGCTCGGCCGTGGCCGCGTCCTGCGCCGCCAGCGCGGCGGCGATGCGGTCGCCGGCATCGGCCTGCCGTTCGTGGAACTGCTGCAGCAGGCGCAGGTAGAGCGCCGGCTTGCCGCCCGCGCGGGACAGGCCGGCCGCGGTGTCCAGCCCGGCCAGCACAGGCAGGGGCTGGTCGGTGGCGGTGGGCGCGGCCGCGGTGGGTACGTGGGGCGCGTCGCGCTGCGGCTGCACCCAGCGCGCCAGCGTGCGCAGCATCGTCGGTGGGTCGATCGGCTTGGTGATGTGGTCCACCATGCCCGCGGCCAGGCAGCGCTCGCGCTCCTCGACCATGGCGTGGGCGGTCATCGCGATGATGGGCAGCTGCGCGAAGCGGGCATCGGCACGGATCCGCGCCGTGGCCTGCATGCCATCCATCACCGGCATCTGCAGGTCCATCAGCACCGCGTCGAAGGCCGCGCCGCCGGCCAGCAGGTCCAGCGCCAGCTGGCCGTTGCCGGCCACCGTCACGGCGGCGCCGGCGCTTTCCAGCAGTTCGACGGCGATCTGCTGGTTGATCTCGTTGTCCTCGGCCAGCAGCAGGCGCACGCCGCGCAGCGGCATGGGCTCCAGCGCTTCGGGCATCGGCATGGCCGCCGAGCCCGTGCGCTCGGCCACACCCAAGCGCACGCTGAACCAGAAGCGGCTGCCCCGGCCGGGCGCGGAGTCCACCGCAATGGCGCCGCCCATGGCTTCGACCAACCGCTTGCTGATGGTCAGCCCCAGGCCGGTGCCGCCGTACTTGCGCGTGGTCGAGCCGTCCGCCTGCGAGAACGCCTGGAACAGCCGCGCCGTCTGCGCGGCGTCCATGCCGATGCCGCTGTCGCGCACCTCCAGCTGCAGCCGTACGCCGTCGGCCAGGCGCTCGAGCAGCCGCACCTGCACGGCCACGTGGCCTTGGTCGGTGAACTTGATCGCGTTGCCGACCAGGTTGGTCACCACCTGGCCCAGGCGCAGCGGGTCGCCGACGAGCGCGGGCGGCACGTCGGGCGCCAGGTCCACCGTCAGCGCCAGGCCCTTCTCGCCGGCCTTGCCTTCGAGCAGCGTGCCGACGTTGGACAGGACCTGGGCCAGCTCGAAGGGCACATGCTCGATTTCCAGCTTGCCGGCCTCGATCTTGGAGAAGTCCAGGATGTCGTTGACGATGCCCAGCAAGGCCGTGCCGGCCCCATGCACCTTGGCGATGTAATCGCGCTGGCGCGGCGTCAGGCCGGTCTTGAGCGCGAGGTGCGACATGCCGATGATGGCGTTCATGGGCGTGCGGATCTCGTGGCTCATGTTGGCCAGGAACATGGACTTGGCCTGCGTGGCCTCGTCGGCCAGGCGCTTGGCCTCGCGCAGCGCCTCGGCGGTCTGGTTCTCCTCGGTCACGTCTTCCATGACCCAGACGCTGCCGTGCGTGGAATTGGGGTCGATGTAGCGCGCCTGCATGCGGCACCAGAACGGCGTGCCGTCCTTGCGCTGCAGCAGCAGGTCGTGGCGGCTGCTGTGGCCGATGCGCTCGTTGGCGATGCGCCGGCCCTCGGCATAGGCCTCGTCGCTGGCATACCAGATGCGCGTCGGCCGGCCATCGAGTTCGCCGGCCTCGTAGCCGAAGATCTCCTCGAGCCGGCGGTTGCAGCGCAGGACCACGCCCTCGCGCAGGATGCCGATGCCCACGCTGGCCGCCTCGAAGATCGCCAGCTGTGCCTTGTGCGCCACGCGCAGCGCCTCCTCCGAGCGCTTGCGCTCGGTGATGTCGTCGATCATCCAGATCGTGGCGTACTGGTAGCCCGGGTGGCTGATCGCGCGTGCGCGGGCATAGGCGTCGAAGGTGCTGCCGTCCTGGCGCGCCGCCTTCCATTCGCCGCTGTACACCTGGCCGGCCGCGAAGGCCTTGCCGACCTCGGCGCCGAAGCGCTTGAGCTCGGCCTCGTCGGGATACAGGCAGGCGCTGCCGCGGCCCACCAGGCTGTCGGTGTCGGCAAAGCCGAACATCTCGGCAAAGCGCGGGTTGGCGCGCAGCAGCTTGCCGTCGCCGGTGTAGACAATGCCCACCTGCAGGTTCTGCAGCAGCAGTTCCTGCTCGGCCGCCAGCGCGCGCAGCCGCTCGGCGGCGGCGTGCTCGTCGGTGTTGTCGGTGATCCAGGTCACGCGCAGCATCTCGCCCGCGATGCGCACACGGGCCGAGTCCACGAGGCCCCAGAACTCGCTGCCGTCCTTGCGCCGAAAGCGCGTCTCGCAGTGGCGCAGCGCGCCGTCGCTGTGCATCTGGGCGAACAGCCGGGCGCGCGCTGCCTCGCCGTCGGCATGCACGTCCTGCGCGGCCAGCGTGGCCAGCTCGCCCCTGGTGTAGCCGAACAGCTGCAGCCACTGGCTGTTGGCATGGCGCACGCGGTCGTTGCGGTCGGTCACGATCAGGCTGGCCTGGCCGGTCTCGGTCAGCGTGCGCATGAAGGCTTCGCTTTCCGACAGGGCCGCGGCGCGCCGCTCGGTGTCTGCCTGCAGCGCTCGCAGGGCGCGCTGCGCCATGGACTGCCGCCACAGCGCCACCACGGCGATGCCGAACAGAACCAGCGCCAGCGTGCCAAGGGCCACTTCGTTCATGTGTCTCCAGCCCGGTCGCGGGCATGCGGCCTGGGGTGGCCATTGGACGGTGCGGACTCCGTCGACGGCTTGGCCGGAGCGCCTGAAGCGCGGATTAGCGCATGGAATCGAACGAAGTTGGAGCTTTATATGGCATTACGGCAGTACTAACAAGTTGTAACTCGTCGCCTCGGTCCGATCATCGCAAGGCAGTGTTTACGACCATGGCGCTGCGCGGGATGGCGGCGCACACTGGCTGTAACCGTTTGTCGTTCGACTGCCAACCGTTCAGGCGGAAGGTCTTGCCAGGTCGATGGCCCGGCCGCCACCATGTGGCTGCCGGTGCTCTCGGCGGGGCCAGGCCGAAAGGCGACGCAAGCGGGAAGGTCTGCATGTCCTGGGGCGTGCGGGCTGGATGGGCATCTGTAGAACGGGTGGATGGCATGGCATTCCCAGACGGTTTCCTGTGGGGCGCGGCAACGGCCGCCTACCAGATCGAGGGTTCCCCCCTGGCAGATGGCGCGGGGGCCTCGATCTGGCACCGCTTCTGCCACACGCCGGGCCTGGTCCACGGCGGCGACACCGGCGATGTGGCCTGCGACCACTACCGCCGCTGGCCCGAGGACATCGCGCTGATGCGCCGCCTGGGATTGCAGAGCTACCGCTTCAGCATCGCCTGGGGCCGCGTGCTGCCGCAGGGCACGGGCGCCGTGAACGCCGCCGGCCTCGATTTCTACGAACGCCTGGTCGACGGCCTGCTCGAGGCCGGCATCGCCCCCAACGCCACGCTGTACCACTGGGACCTGCCGGCAGCGCTCGACGACCGCGGCGGCTGGCTCAACCGCGACAGCGCCGACTGGTTCGCCGAGTACGCCGAGCGCGTGTTCCGGCGCCTGGACGGCCGCGTGCAGATGTGGACCACGCTCAACGAGCCCTGGGTGGTGATGGACGGCGGCTACCTGTCGGGCGCGCTGGCGCCGGGGCACCGCAACCTGTACGAGGCGCCCCTCGTGTCGCACAACCTGTTGCGCGCCCATGGCAAGGCGGTGCAGGCCTACCGCGCCTGTGGCGCGCACCGCATCGGGTTGGTGGTGAACCTGGAACCCAAGTACCCGGCCTCCGACGCGCCGCAGGACCGCACCGCCACGCGGCGGGCCCATGCCTACATGAACCGGCACTTCATGGACCCGGTGTTCCGCGGTCGCTACGACGAGGTGCTGGTGCGGATGTTCGGCGCGGCCTGGCCGGCATTCCCGGCCTCGGACCTGGACCTCATCCGCGCGCCCATCGACTTCCTGGGCATCAACTACTACACGCGCAACGTGGTGCGCGACGACGCGGGCCGCTTCCCCTTGCCGGTGGAGCGGCCCGTGCAGCGCGGCGCGACCTATTCGGAGACCGGTTGGGAGGTGTTCCCGCAGGGCCTGCTGGACACGCTGAACTGGGTGCGCACGCGCTACGGCAACCCGCCCGTCTACATCACCGAGAACGGCTCGGCCTTCTACGACCCGCCGGTGGCGCAGGGTGGGGCGGTGCACGACCCGCTGCGCACGCAGTACCTGCGCCAGCACCTGCGCGTGCTGCACCGGGCGATGGCCGACGGCTGCGACCTGCGCGGCTACTACGCCTGGTCGCTTCTGGACAACCTGGAGTGGTCGCACGGCTACTCCAAGCGCTTCGGCCTGGCGCATGTCGATTTCCAGAGCCAGCGGCGCACGCTCAAGGACAGCGGTGCGTACTACGCGCGTGTGATTGCCAGCCAAGGCCAATGCCTGTTCGACGAGGAGTGATGCCATGACCTTCTCCCTTCACCCCGCCGCCATGGCCTCGCGCCGCCAGTTCTGCCTGGCCGCGCTGGCTGCCGCCAGCGGGCCGGCGCTGGCGCGCCTGCCCGCTGCCACCGGCACGGCGCCGGCCTTCGCGTTCGACCAGCTGCAACGCCGGACCTTCAATTACTTCTGGGAGACCGCGCATCCGGTGACGGGCCTGGTCCCGGACCGCTTCCCAACGCCCACGTTCTGCAGCATCGCCGCGGTCGGCTTCGGTCTCACGGCCTACGGCATCGGCGCCGAGCGCGGCTATGTGCGGCGCGCACAAGCCGCGGCGCGCACGCGCAGGACGCTGCGCTTCCTGTGGAACGCGCCGCAGGGCGAGACGGAGCGGGGGATGGCGGGCCACCGTGGCTTCTTCTACCGCTTCCTGGACCTGGCCAGCGGGCGGCGCTACAGGCAGATCGAACTGTCCAGCGTGGACACCGCGCTGCTGATGGCCGGCGTGCTGTTTTCCGGCCAGTACTTCGATGGCGACAACCCGGTCGAGCAGGAGATCCGCCGCCTCAGCGCGTCCCTGTACGAACGGGTGGACTGGCAGTGGATGCAGGCGCGCCCGCCAGCCATCGCCCATGGCTGGTTGCCGGACGTGCGCAAGGCGCCTGCAGACCTGCTGGTCGCGGGCAGCGACCACACCGCGAGCGCAAAGGCGCGCCACGCGGGCTTCCTGAGCCTGGACTGGGTCGGCTACAACGAGGCCATGCTGGTCTACGTCCTCGCGCTCGGCTCGCCCACCCACCCCGTGCGGGGCGACGCCTACGGCGCCTGGACGCGGGGCTACGAGGCCCATTGGGGCACGGTGGAAGGCCAGACCCACCTGAGCTTCGGCCCCTTGTTCGGCCACCAGTACGCCCAGGTCTGGCTGGACCTGCGTGGCATCCGCGACGCGTACATGCGCAGCAAGGGCCTGGACTACTTCGAGAACTCGCGCCGCGCCACCTATGCGCAACAGGCCTACGCCGAACGCAACCCCATGGGCTGGAAGGGCTACGGCAGCAGCATGTGGGGCCTGGCGGCCTGCAACGGCCCGGCCGATGTGGTGCGCAGTGTCAAGGGCACGCCGCGGCGCTTTCGCACCTATGCCGCGCGCGGCGTGGGCCTGGACGGCACCGTGGACGACGGCACGATCACGCCCACGGCCGTCGCCGCATCCCTGCCGTTCGCACCCGAGATCGTGCTGCCGACGCTGGCCAGCATGGCGTCCAGGCATGGTCCGTACATCATGGGCTCCTATGGCTTCTTCGACGCCTTCAACCAGAGCGTGCCGGCCGACGTGACGCTCCAGCACGGCAGCATCAAGCCGGGCTTCGGCTGGGTGGACACCGACTACCTGGGCATCGACCAGGGGCCGATCGTGGCCATGTTCGAGAACCACCGCAGCGGCCTGGTCTGGGAGCGCATGCGCAGCAACCCCGCGGTGCGGCTGGGGCTGGAGCGGGCCGGGTTCCAGGGCGGGTGGCTGAGCGAGGGCGACGCGGACGAGGTGTCGTGAGCGGCATGCGCCGGCGCGCGCTGTTGCTGGGCACCGGCGCGTCGGTGGCGTTGAGCGGCTGCACTGGGCGTTCGAGCAAGCAGCCCCTGCAGTTCTGGGCCATGGGCCGCGAGGCCGAGGTCGTGCGGGAACTGCTGCCGGGCTTCGCGCAGCGGCATCCTGGCATTTCTGTGCAGGTCCAGCAGATCCCCTGGTCCTCCGCACACGAGAAGCTGCTGACGGCCTACGTGGGCAACAGCCTGCCCGACGTGTTCCAGCTCGGCAACACCTGGATCGCCGAGATGGCCCAGCTCGACGTGCTGGCGCCACTGCAGGCGCGCGTGCAGGCGTCCGCGGTCGTCGACACGGGCGACTACTTTCCCGGCATCCTGGCCACCAACCGGGCTGCGCGCATCACCGCACGCGCGGCCTCCAGCGCGCCGGTCCTGTTGGGCCTGCCCTGGTACGTGGACACGCGTTTGTTGTTCTACCGCCGCGACCTGCTGGCGCAGGCCGGCTTCGCGCAGATGGCGCAGGACTGGAGCGGCTGGGCGCAGATGCTGGAGGCGCTCAAGGCCAGGCTCGCGGGCCGCGGCCAGCCCATGTTCCTGGCTGTCAACGAGTTCGAGCCACTGCTGGCGCTGGCGCTGCAGCAGGACGAGGGCCTGCTGCGCGAAGAGGACACGCGCGGCAACTTCGCAAGCCCCGGCTTCGGCCGCGCGCTGGACTTCTACAGCGGCTTCTTTCGCCGCGGCTGGGCGGACCTGCAAGGCAAGGAGCAGATCAGCAACCTGTGGACCGAGTTCGGCAGGGGCCGCTTCGCGTTCTTCGTGTCCGGCCCCTGGAGCATGGGCGAACTCCGGCGCCGGCTGCCGCCTGAGCTGCAGGCCAGTTGGGGCTGCGCGGCCATGCCGGGGCCGCAGGGGCCGGGGGCGTCGATTGCCGGTGGCGCGAGCCTCGTGGTCCACAGACACAGCCCGCGGCAGGACGCGGCCTGGCGCTTCGTCGAGTACATGAACGAGCCTGCTGTGCAGGCCCGCTTCCACGCCCTGACCGGCAACCTGCCCGCGCGCCGCAGCGCCTGGGCGCTGGCGGGCCTGCACGCCGACGACAGGACGGCAGCATTCGCCGACCAGCTGCAGCGCGTGAAGCCTGCGCCCGCCGTGCTGGAGTGGGAGCGCATCGCCGTGGAAATGCAGCGCGCAGCCGAACAGCTGGTCCGCGGCCAGGGCGCGCTGGCGCCCACGCTCTCTGCGCTCGACGGCCAGGTCGACGCGATCCTGGCCAAGCGCCGCTGGCTGCTGCAAGGCTCCGAGGCGCGTGCATGACGCAGCGCTGGGTGGCCTGGGTCTTCGCGGGGCCCGCGCTCGCGCTGATCGCCGTGTTCTTCCTGCTGCCCGTGCTCATGGCTTTACTGCTCAGCCTCACGGACTTCGACCTCTACGCGCTGGCGGACCCGCGCCAGTTGCGCTTCGTCGGGCTGCAGAACTACCTGGCCCTGCTGCGCTCGGCGGAGTTCTGGAACGCGCTGGGCAACACGCTGTACTTTGTTCTGCTCGGCGTGCCGCTGTCGCTGGGACTGTCCCTGCTGTGCGCGCTGCTGCTGCACGCGGCCGCCGCGCGCGTGCAGGGCCTGTTCCGCACGGCGGTGTTCGCGCCCGTGGTGGCGACCATGGTGGCCGTGGCCGTGATCTGGCGCTACCTGCTGCACACGCGCTACGGCTGGGTCAACCACCTGCTGGCGCAGCTCGGCATCGCGCCCGTGGACTGGCTCGGCGATCCGCGCTGGTCCATGCCGGCCATCGTGCTGTTCGCGGTGTGGAAGAACTTTGGCTACAACGCCGTGATCCTGCTGGCCGGGCTGCAGAGCATTCCGCGCGAACTCTACGAGGCGGCGGCGATGGATGGTGCCGGCGCCTGGCAGCGCTTCCTCCGCGTGACCCTGCCGCTGCTGGCGCCCACGCTGGGCATGGTCGGCATCCTGACGGTGACGGGCTACTTCCAGCTGTTCGGCGAGCCCTATGTGATGACCCAGGGCGGGCCGGCGCGCAGCACTGTCAGCGTGCTCTACCTGATGTACGAGGAAGGCTTCAAGTGGTGGAACCTGGGCTCGGCCAGCGCCGTGGCCTTCCTGCTGTTCGTGCTCATGATGGTGTGCACGGGCGTCCTGCTGGCGCTGCGCCGCTGGAGCCGCTGGTGATGCAGGGGCACGGCAGCACGGGGCAGGGCATCGCCGTGCATGGCCTGCTGCTGCTCATCGCGCTGTTCGCGCTGAGCCCGCTGGTCTGGATGCTGAGCGTCTCGTTCATGGCCCCCGGCGAGGCCAGCACGGTGCCGCCGCCCTTGCTGCCGGCCGAGCCCACGCTGCAGAACTACCGCGAGCTGTTTGCCCTGGAAGGCCTGTGGCGCTACATCGCCAACAGCGTGCTGCTGGCCAGCGCGAGCACGCTGCTGTCGCTGGCCTTCAACAGCGCCGCGGGCTACGCCTTCGCCAAGCTCGCGTTCGCGGGCAAGGAGCGCATCTTCCAGCTGCTGGTGAGCGCGCTCGTCATCCCGGGCCAGGTGGCGATGCTGCCGCTGTTCCTGCTGCTCAAGAACATGGGCCTGGTCAACACCTACCTGGGTGTGCTGGTGCCCGGCATGGCCAGCATCTTCGGCATCTTCCTGATCCGCCGCCAGGCCGAGACCATCCCCGACGAACTGCTGGATGCCGCGCGCGTGGACGGCGCGGGCGAGTTCTACATCTTCCGGCGCATCGTTCTGCCCTTGCTGCGCCCCGCGCTCGCGACGCTGGCCGTGCTGACCTTCCTCGGAAGCTGGAACGACTTCATGTGGCCGCTGATCGTGCTGACCGGCGACCGCCTGCACACCTTGCCGCTGGCGCTGGCCTCGCTGTCGCGCGAGCATGTGCAGGACAGCGAACTCATGATGGCCGGTGCCGTCGTGACCGTGCTTCCCGTGCTGCTGCTGTTCCTGTGCACGCAGCGCTTCTACGTGAGCGGCATCCTGTCGGGGGGCGTCAAGTGATGAAGTGGCTGGCACTGCTGCTCTGCGCCTGGCTCCTGCCCGCGCCGGCGCAGGCGCGCACCCTGGCCGATTTCGCGGACCTGCAGGCCTGGCAGCTGTCGGCCACCGACCAGGTGCAGGCCGAACTCCTGCCCGCACCTGACAGCCGGACCGCGGCCTGCGTGCGCTACGACTTCGGTCGTGTCGCGGGCCATGTGGCTTTGGGTCGCTCGGTGCCGCTGGACGTCGCGGGCAACTTCGCGCTGAGCCTCCCGGCGCGCGGGCAGGGCGGGCTGACGGCCCTCGAACTCAAGCTCGTCGACGCGAGCGGGCTCAACGTCTGGTGGCACCGGCGCGCGGACTTCGCCGCACCGGTGCAGTGGACGGCGCTGGCCACCAAGCGCCGGCACATCGGGTTCGCCTGGGGGCCGGCGGCCGACAAGACCCTGCGCCATACAGAACGCTTCGAGCTGGTGCTGGTCGGTGCGCAGGGCGCGCGTGGCGAGCTGTGCTTCGACGCGCTGGCCATCGCGCCGTTGCCGGAGCCGCCTGCGCAGTGGCCCGAGCCGCTGTGGCAGGCCGGCGCCGATGTGCCGAGAAGCATGCCCTGGAGCGCCGCAGCGGGCCAGCCGCTCGTGCTGCAGACCGACTTCGGCCAGCCACGCGAATTCAGCGGCATGGTGCTGCACTGGGCGCCCGGCCAGCACGCCAGCCGCTACCGCGTCGAGGGTTCGCTGGATGGCCACGAGTGGCGGACCCTGCAGACGGTGGCGGCGGGCCTGGGCGGACATGAGGTGCTCTACACCCCGGAGCAGGAGGCGCAGCAGTTGCGCCTGGTGCTGGAGCAGGGGGCGGGCGAGCGTCTCGCGTTGCAGAGCGTGGAGTTCCTGGCGGCCGGCGCGCTGGGCTCGCTGAACGCCCTGGTCGAGAAGCAGGCCGCCTTCGGCCAGCGCGGCCAGTTCCCACGCGGCTTCAGCGGTGAGCAGGCCTACTGGACCGTGCTGGGCGTGCCGGGCGGGGGCGAGCAGGCGTTGATGTCCGAAGACGGTACCGTGGAGCCGATGAAGGCCGGGCCTTCGCTCGAGCCCTTCGTCGAGGTCGATGGCCAGCTGCACGGCTGGGCCGATGTGCAAGTGGCGCAGAGCCTGACCCGCGGCTACATGCCGATCCCGCAGGTCACGTGGACGCATCCGCTGTTCCGCCTGGAGACCACGGCTTTCGCCGACGACGCGGGCGGCCTGCAGACGCAGGTGCGCTACCGCGTGCACAACCCCGCACGGGAGGCCCGCACCATGACGCTGTGGCTCGCGGCGCGCCCCTTCCAGGTCAATCCGCCGACGCAGTTCCTGAACATTCCGGGTGGCGCCGCGCCGCTGCACCGGCTGGACTGGCAGGACGGCGTGCTGGCGCGCGACGAACGGCCCTGGCTCGCGACGACCACCCGGCCCACGCGGCTGCTGTTCGGCCAGGGCGGTGCGGGCAGCCTGCAAGCGCTGCGGCAGCCGTTGGATGCCGACCAGGCCGTGCGCTGGGACGACCCGCAAGGCTTCGCATCGGTGGCGCTGCAGTACGCCATCGCGCTGCCGGCCGGTGCCAGCCGCGACATCGTGGTCGTGCTGCCGCAGGCCGGGCCGGCCAGGTTGCCGCAGGCCGTCGCGCCGGCCGCCTGGTTCGAGGCCGCGCGCCAGCGCAGCGCCGCGCAATGGGCATCCCGGCTCAACCGCACCGGCCTGCGTTTCGAGGGCGACACCCAGGGCCTGGCCGACACCGTGCGCACGGCCCTGGCCCACATCCTGATCAACCAGCAGGGCGCGGCCATCCGGCCGGGCACGCGTTCGTACGCGCGCTCCTGGATCCGCGACGGCGCGATGACCAGCGCCGCGCTGGCCAGCCTGGGTCACGCCCAGGTGGCGCGGGACTATGCCGACTGGTTCACGCCGCAGCTTTTCGCCAACGGCAAGGTGCCGTGCTGCATCGATGCGCGCGGCGCCGATCCGGTGCCGGAGAACGACAGCATGGGCGCCTACCTGCACCTGCTGGCCACCACCTACCGCCACACCGGCGACGTGGCCTGGCTGCGCGCCCAATGGCCGGCTGCCGTCAAGGTGCTGGCCTACATGGACACCCTGCGTGCCGAGGAGGGCGCGCACAAGAACGGCACGCCCGAGCGCCGTCTGTACCAGGGCCTGCTGCCGCCCTCCATCAGCCACGAAGGCTATTCCGACCAGGCTGCGTACGCGTACTGGGACAACTTCTGGGGCCTGCTGGGCTATGCCGACGGGGTGGCGATGGCGCGGGCGCTTGGCGACACGGCGGCCGCAGCGCACTGGCAAGCACAGCAGGTCGACTTCCAGCGCGATGTGCTGGCCTCCATTGCGCTGGCGCAGAAAAAGTACGGCATGGCCGCAATCCCCGGCGCGGCCGATCGTGGCGACTTCGACGCCACTTCGACCACCGTGGCCCTGGCGCCAGCCGGCTTGCAGGGCGTGCTGCCGCAGGACGCGCTGAACGCCACCTTCGCGCAGTACTGGCAGCACTTCACAGCGCGCCGCGACGGCCCGCCCACCTGGGATGCCTATACCCCCTACGAATGGCGCACGGTGGGCGCGCTGCTGCGCCTGGGCGCGCGCGAACGCGCGCTGGCCGCGGCCGACTACTTCCTGCGCGACCGCCGGCCGCTGGGCTGGAAGCAATGGGCCGAGGTCGTCGGGCGCGACCCGCGCGCGCCGCGCTTCGTGGGCGACATGCCGCACGGCTGGGTGGCCTCGGATTTCCTGCGCGCCGCGCTGGACCTGTTCGCCTACAAGGCGCCCGAGCGCTCGGCCTGGGTGCTCGGCGCGGGCGTGTCCCCGGCCTGGCTGCAAGGCCAGGGCCTCGCGCTGCGCGACCTGCACACGCCACACGGCCCGCTGAGCTACCGTGCTCGCCGCGCCGGTGCGACCACCACCGTGGACATCGCGGGCGGCATGCGCCTGCCAGCTGGCGGCCTCGTCATCGCGCTGCCCGGCAGCGCCGCGCCAGCGCAGGCCAGCATCGACGGCCAGGCGCTGGCCTGCCTGCCACCCGCCGGCCTCGTGGTGCACCGGCTGCCAGCCCGCCTGCGCTTTACCGTGGCCGCCGGCGGCGCCACGTTGAAACCCTGCCCATCCCTCCACCGTTCGCCCTTGCCGCACCCATGAGCGCTTCTTCCGAGCTTCTGCTGACCAGCCCCGGCGGCCTGTCCGCGGCCTTCCATGCCAACGGCACGCTGCACCGCCTGGACTTCGGCGACACCACCCTCCAGCTGTTCTCGGGCCACGCGCTCGAAGCGGCGGCCACGGCGCTGTGGCTGCGGCGGCGGCAGGATGGGGCGGTGCTGGACAGCCTGAACCTGCTCGCGCCGGCCAGCGGGGCGCAGTGGCGCCTGCACGCCGGTGCGTGGCAGGCGCGCGGGCGCTGGGGCGCTCTGCGCTACCTGGTGCGGCTGCAACTGCACGCCAGCGCACCGGTCTGGTCGTGGCATGTGGACCTGCACAACGCGGGCGACAGCGCGCAGGCGGTCGATCTCGTGCTGCTGCAGGACGTCGCGCTGGCGCCCTATGGTGCGGTCCGCATCAACGAGTACTACGTGAGCCAGTACCTGGACCATGTGCCGCTGGACCATCCGTCGCGCGGCACCGTGCTGGCAACGCGGCAGAACCTGGCGGGCGCGGGCCAGCGCCATCCCTGGCTGCTGATGGGCTCGCTGCGGCAGGCGGTCGGCTTCGCGACCGACGCCTTGCAGTCCGTCGGCCTGGGCTGGCGCAGCGGTGAGGCACCCGTTGCAGCCGTGGCCGACCTGCCCAACCAGCGGCTGCAGCACGAACACGCCATGCTGGCGCTGCAGGACGAAGCCTGCGTGCTGGCTGCGCATGCCGATGTGCGGCTGGGATTTTTCGCCGGTGTGCAGGCCGACCATCCAGGCGCGACAGGCACGGCCGACCTGGCCCAGGCCGATGCCTGGGCGGCGTTGGCCGCGGCCGCGCCGGCGCCGGATGAGCCGGGTCCGCGCTGGCGCGAGGCCGTGCCCAGCCTATTCACGCAGGCCGGCGACCTGCCGGCGCGGGAGCTGTCCGAGGCGCAGCTGGCCCAGCGGTTTCCGCTTCCCTGGCGCCAGGTGGAGCGCGACGCCGACGGGTTGTTGCTGTCCTTCTTCGCGGCCTGCGGTACGCATGTGGCCTTGCCGCGCAAGGAGCGGCAGGCGCTGCGCCCGCATGGTCAGCTGCTGCGCACGGGCGCGCACCTGGTGCCCGACGAGCGCAGCCTGACCAGCACCTGCTGGATGGGCGGGGTCTTCCATTCCATGGTGACCCAGGGCCATGTCAGCAGCAACCGGCTGCTGTCCACCGTGCGCAGCTACTTGGGGTTGAACCGCGGCAGCGGCCAGCGCGTGCTGGTGGAGATCGGCGGGCAATGGCAACTGCTGGGGCTGCCCTCGGCGTTCGCCATGTCCGGGCGGCAATGCCAATGGGTCTATGCCCACGCGGAGGGCGTGCTGACGGTCCGCGCCGGCGCCGCGGCCGAGGACCATGCGCTGTCGCTCGCGCTGCAGGTGGACGCCGGTCCCGCGCGGCGCTTCCTCGTCACGCACCACCTGGCCCTGCAGGGCGACGACGGCCTCGCGCCGGGCATGCCCGCCTGGCAGCGCGGCGCGGACGGTGCGGTGACCGTGGCGCCCGCGCCCGGCAGCGCCGCGCAGCGGCAGTACCCGGGCGGCAGCTTCGCGCTGCAGCCCGACGCGCGCAGTGCGGCGCTGCTGGAGCACGTCGGTGCGGACGAGCTGCTGTACCTGGACGGGCGATCGCGCGGCCAGCCCTTCCTGTGCCTGCGGACCCTGCCGTGCACCGACTTCGGCTTGGACATCCGCTCCCACCTGCTCGGGCCGCTGGCCGCGCCCGATGCCGCCTTGCCCCGCCTGCCTGCGTTGCGCCTGCCACGGCTGGAGCTACCGCAAGGCACGGCCCAGCCCAGGCTGGCGGCGCTGTCCGAGTGGCTGCCCTGGCTGCAGGACAACGCGCTGGTGCATTACCTCGCGCCGCGCGGCCTGGAGCAGTACACGGGCGGCGGCTGGGGCACGCGCGACGTGAGCCAGGGCCCTGTGGAGCTGCTGCTGGCGCACGGCTGCCTGCCACCGCTGCGCGACCTGCTGCTGCGCGTGTTCGCCGAGCAGCAGCCGAACGGCGACTGGCCGCAGTGGTTCATGTTCTTCGCGCGCGACCGCCTCGTGCGCGCCGGCGATTCGCACGGCGACATCGTGTTCTGGCCGCTCGTCGCGCTGGGCCAGTACCTGCAGGCCTCGGGCGATGGTGGCCTGCTCGACGAACGGCTGCCGTTCTTCCACGCGAAGGGACCGTCGCATGCCGAGCAGGCCACGGTCTGGCAGCACGTGGAGCGCGCGCTGGGCGTCATCGCGCGCCGGCGCATCCCGGCCACCCACCTGGCGGCCTATGGCCATGGCGACTGGAACGATTCGTTGCAGCCGGCCGACCCGGCCCTGCGCGAGCGGCTGTGCAGCGCCTGGACCGTGACGCTGCACTACCAGATGCTGCGCACGCTGGGGCAGGCGCTGCAGGCCCTGGGCCGCACGGACCGGGCCGATGCGCTGGCGGCGCAGGCCCAGGCGGCGCTGCACGACTTCCAGCAGCAGCTGATGCCCGATGGCGTGCTGGCAGGCTATGCCCTGTTCGAGGCCACAGGCGCGCCGCGTTACCTGCTGCACCCGCGCGACGCGCTGACGGGGGCGCACTACAGCCTGCTGCCCATGGTCCACGCCGTCATCCACGAGATGCTGGACCCGGACCAGGCCGCACGGCACCTGGCCCTGGTCCGTACGCACCTGCTGGGCCCTGACGGCGCCCGTCTGTTCGACCGCCCGCTGGCCTACTGCGGCGGCCCGCAGACCCTGTTCCAGCGCGCCGAAAGCAGCAGCTTCTTCGGCCGCGAGATCGGCCTCATGTACACCCATGCCCACCTGCGCTACGCCGAGGCGCTGGCGCAGCACGGGGATGCAGAGGCTTTCTTCGAGGCCCTGTGCCAGGCCAACCCGATCGGCATGCAGGCGTGGCTACCGCAGGCGCGGCTGCGCCAGGCCAACTGCTACTACTCCAGTTCCGACGCCGAGTTCGCCGACCGCTACGAGGCCGCGGAGCAGTACGACCGCCTGTCCGCCGGCGAGGTCGGCGTGCAGGGCGGCTGGCGCGTGTACTCCAGCGGCGCGGGCATCGCGCTGAGCCTGGTCGTGCGCCAGCTGCTGGGGCTGCGCAGCAGCCACGACGCGGTCCACTTCGACCCGGTGATGCCCGCGAGCCTGGATGGTCTGGTCGCGCAGGCCACGCTGCGCGGCACGGCCCTGGAGGTGCGCTACCGCGTCGGGCCGCGCGGCTGCGGGGTGCAGCAGCTGGTGCTGAACGGGCAAGTGCTGGCGTTCACGCGCTTGCCCAACCGCTACCGACTGGGCGCGGCCAGCGTCGCGCTGCAAGATTGGACGGATGCGCTCGCGCAGGCCGCAGACAGCGCGCGCCTGGAGATCGTGCTGGCCTGATCAGTCCCCGCGGATGCCGCGCTCCTTGATGATGGCCCCGAAGCGCCTGGAATCCTCCTCCGCGCGCTGGTGGAACTGCTCCGGACTCAAGGGCAGTGCCTCGCCACCGAGCGCCAGCATGCGTTCGCGCAGCGGCGCCGTCTGCAGGATGCGGTTGATCTCGCGGTTCAGCCGCGCGATCACATCGGCCGGCGTGCCGGCCGGCGCGTAGAAACCGAACACCGTGTCCGCGTCGAAGCCCTTGAGCCCGGCCTCGTCCAGCGTGGGCACGTCGGGAAAGGCCGGCGAGCGCTTGGGGCTGCCCACGGCCAGCAGGCGCAGCTTGCCGGCACGCACCTGGTTCAGGCCGATGCCGGGGTCGAAGAAGTAGTCGATCTGGCCGGCCAGCAGGTCCTGCAGCGCGGGCGCTGCGCCGCGGTAGGGCACGTGCACCGCGAACACATTGGCCTGCGCCTTCATCATCTCGCCGGCCAGGTGTGGCGAGCTGCCGTTGCCGGGAGAGCCGTAGGACAGCTTGCCCGGGTTGGCCTTGAGGTAGGCGATGAACTCGGCGATGTTCTTCGGCGGCAGGTCCGGCCGCACCAGCAGGTAGACCAGCACGCGCGCGGCCGAGGCCACGGGCACGATGTCGCGCACCGGGTCGAAGGGCATGCGCGCATAGATGTGCGGATTCACCGAGACCATGCCGCCCGAACTCATGAGCAGCGTGTAGCCGTCCGGCGCGGCCTTGGTCACGGCTTCGCCGCCGATGTTGCCGTTGGCGCCGCCGCGGTTCTCCACGACCACGGGCTGGCCCAGCGCCTCGGACAGCGGCTGGCCGACCGCGCGCGCGATCTGGTCGGCCGCGCCGCCGGGCGGGAAGTTGACGACCACGCGGATCGGTTTGGCGGGCCAGGCCTGGGCTCGGGCGGGGCCGACAGTGGCGAACGCGGCCAGCGTGGCGAGGGCGGTCCGGCGGGGGATGGTCATGCTTGTCTCCTTGTCTTGTGGTGCGGTTCAGTCGACTTCGATTTCCAGCAGCGTCGGCGATGTCGCGGCCAGCGCCTGCGGCAACAGACGCTCCAGGGATTCGCCATCGGCCGCGCGCAGGCCCTGGCAGCCATGGCCATGCGCCAGCGCGACGAAGTCCAGGTCGGGCAGGGCGGTGCCGGGCAGTTCGGCGCCTGCCGCGAAGCCGAAGGCCGGCGCGAACATGTTGAGTGCCGCGTAGCTGCGGTTCTTGAGGATCAGCACCGTGAGCGGCAGCCGCAGCTGGGCCGCGCTCCACAGCGCCTGGATCGCGTACATGGCCGAGCCGTCGCCGATCAGCGCGATCACGCGCCGGCCGGGCCGGCCCAGCGCCACGCCCACGGCCGCCGGCAGGCTGTGGCCCAGGCCGCCGCTGCACATGGTGTAGAAGCTGGCGGCCGCGCGCATGGGCAACTGCTGCTGCATGGTGGCGCGGGCGCTGGGCGCCTCCTCGACCACCACGGCATCGGCCGGCCGCAGCTTGTCGAGCCGGTGCAGCACCCAGGCGGTGGAGGGGCGCTCGCCCGCGGCCGGGGCCGGCGGCACCGGGGCCGGCTGGCGCGCGGGCGGCGGCTCGCGGTGGCCTGCTGCTGCGGCCGGCCGTGCCAGCAGTTCCTCGACCGCGAGCCGGATGTTGCCGACCACCGCCAGGCCCACGGGCGCCCAGGCCGCGACCTGTGGGTCGTCGACGATCTGCGCCAGGCTGGCGCCGGCCGGCAGGTGTGGGCCCTGGCCCTCCACGTGGTAGGTGAAGGCCGCCGCGCCGAGCGCGAGCACGAAGTCGTGGCCAGAAAGCTTCTGCACGATCTGCTCGCGCATGGCCGGCAGGAAGCCGGCGAACAGCGGGTGGTCTTCGGGGAAGCCCGCCCGGCCCGACATGGGCGCGATCCACACGCGGGCCTGGTGGCGTTCGGCCAGGGCCACGGTGACGTCCCAGGCGCCAGCGCGGTCCGTGGCCGCACCGACCACCAGCGCCGGCCGGCGGCTCGCCTCCAGCAACTGGCCGATGCGCGCGAGCAGCGCCGGATCGGGCCGCGCCACCTGGCTCACCGTGCGCGCCAGCACGGGCTCGGTCGGCTGCGCCCAGTCGTCCGCCGGGATCGACACCAGCACCGGGCCCTTGGGCTCCTGCATGGCGACGTAGTAGGCACGTGCGATGGCGAGCGGCACATCCTCGGCGCGGGCCGGCTCCACGCTCCACTTGACATAGGGCTTGGGCAGCTCGGTCGCCTGGGCCGAGAACAGGAAGGGCTCGAACGGCAGGATGGAACGCGCCTGCTGGCCGGCCGTGATGACCATGGGCGTGCGGTTCTTGTGGGCCGTGAAGATGTTGCCCATGGCGTGGCCCACGCCGGCCGCCGAATGCAGGTTGACGAAGGCCGCGTTGCCCGTGGCCTGGGCGTAGCCGTCGGCCATGCCCACGACCACGGATTCCTGCAGGCCCAGCACGTAGCGGAAGTCGTCCGGGAAGTCGAGGAACAGCGGCAGCTCGGTGGAGCCGGGGTTGCCGAAGATGGTGTCGATGCCGAAGCTGCGCAGCAGCGCCAGCACGGCTTCGCGGACGGTGGGTTGGTCGGACATGGTGGCAGTCGGAAGGAACGGGAGCCCGCGATCTTCTGTCGCCGGGCTCATGCAATCAATAAAATGGTATGGATAAGAACCATGCGCCCTGTGCATATCAACGCACTCGACCTGAACCTGCTGCGGCTGTTCGATGCGATCGGCCGCACGCGCAACGTGAGCCGCGCGGCCGAGCTGCTGGACATCACCCAACCCGCGGCGAGCCAGGGCCTGGCGCGGCTGCGCACGCTGCTGCACGACCCGCTGTTCGTGCGCGCCGGCGCCGGCGTGCGGCCCACGCCCAAGGCCGAGGCCCTGGGCAGCGCGGTGCGCGAGGCGCTGGGCATCCTGGAGCAGGCGCTCAACGCGCAGGCCAGCTTCGATCCGGCCAGCGCGCGCCAGGTGTTCCGCCTGCATCTGTCCGACATCGGCGAGGCGCGCTTCCTGCCCGAACTCATGGCCGCGCTGCTGCGGGCCGCGCCGGGTGTGCGGGTGGAGACCATGCCCTTGCCAGCCGCCGAGATCGCGCCGGCGCTGGACGACGGGCGCATCGACCTGGCTTTCGGCTTCCTGCCCCAGGTGCAGGGCACCGAGCATGTGGCGCTGCTGCGCGACCGCTACATCGTGCTGCTGCGCGAAGGCCATCCGCTGCTGCGCACGCGCCGCAAGGCCGGCGACCTGCAATGGCTGCGCGAACTGGAACTGGTGGCCGTGCGCACGCACTCGGACACGCTGCGCATCCTCGAACTGCTGCAGCTGCAGGACCGGCTGCGGCTGACCACGCACCACTTCCTCGTGCTGCCGGCCATCGTGCGCGCGACCGACCTGGCCGTGGTGATGCCGCGCAACATCGCGCTGGGCTTTGCCGAGCAGGGCGGCTACGCGCTGGTGGAGCCGGCGCTGCCGCTGGCCGAATTCACGGTGTCATTGCACTGGAGCCGTCGCCACGCCAGCGAGCCGGCGCGGGCCTGGCTGCGCCAATTCATCGTGAATCTGTTCGCGACCGCTGCGGCTTAACGCGCACGTCATGGGGGGCCGGCAAGCTGCCTGGCTTTGTTTCTTCCACAAGGTCCCCGATGAAGAAGATCCCCGCGATGGTCAATCCGCTGGCCGAGGCCGTGCCCCCGCAACCCGGCCGTCGCCGCTTCGTGCGCCAGGTGGCACTGGGCGCCGCCGCCTTCGGCGGCCTGGCGCTGGCGGCTGCGGCGGCAGCGACGACGATCCCGAGGTCGCGTTCGCGCACGGCGTGGCCAGCGGCGATCCGCTCGCGGACCGCGTGATCCTGTGGACCCGCGTGAGCACCGCGGCCACGCAGGAGATCGCATTGCGCTGGGAGGTGGCCAGCGACAGCGGCTTCACCGCCATCGTCGCCAGCGGCGAGGCCCGCACCTCGGCCGCGCGCGACCACACGGTCAAGGTCGATGCCACGGGCCTGGCGGCCGGGCGCAGCTATTGGTACCGCTTCAACGCCTACGGCCAGCTCTCGCCCGTGGGCCGCACCCGCACGCTGCCGGCTGCAGGTGCCACCCAGGTGCGGCTGGCGGTGTTCTCGTGCTCCAACTACCCGGCCGGCTACTTCAACGTCTACGCCGAGGCTGCCAAACGCAACGACCTGGACGCCACCGTGCACCTGGGCGACTACATCTACGAGTACGCGCAGGGCGGCTATGCGTCGGCCAACGCGGCCGCGCTGGGCCGTCTGTCCGAGCCCTCCACCGAGACCGTGCAACTGACGGACTACCGGCGCCGCTACGCCCAATACCGCAGCGACGCCGACCTGCAGGCCCTGCACGCGGCCGTGCCCATGATCGCGGTCTGGGACGACCACGAGATCAGCAACGACACCTGGATGAACGGTGCGGAGAACCACCAGCCCGCAGAAGGCGACTTCGCCGCGCGCAAGGCCGCTGCCATCCAGGCCTACCACGAGTGGATGCCGATCCGCAGCGGTGCCGACACCGGGCGGATCTACCGCAGCTTCGACTTCGGCGGCCTGCTCGCGTTGCACATGCTGGACACGCGCGTGGTCGGCCGCGACGAACAGCTGTCCTACACCCCGTACATCACGCAGACCGGGCTGGACGCGGCCGGCTTCACGGCGGCCGTGGGCGATCCCGCGCGCCAGCTGCTGGGCAGCACCCAGGCCAACTGGCTGGCGGGTCAGATGGCCGCCTCCACCGCCACTTGGCAGGTGCTGGGCCAGCAGGTGCTGATGGGCCGCATGCAGGTGCCGGCGCCGCTGCTGTTCGGCCTGCTCGGGCTGGGCGGCGTCTCGCTGGCCGCGTACAGCGCCATCGCCGCCAAGGCCCAGGCTGCGCCGCAGACCCTGACGGCGCAGGAACTGGCCGTGCTGCAGGCGCCCGCGATTCCCTACAACCTGGACGCCTGGGACGGCTACCCGGCTGCGCGCGAGGCCGTGCTGGAGATGGCGCGCAGCCAGGGCAAGAACCTCGTGGTGCTGGCCGGCGACACCCACAACGCCTGGGCCAGCGACCTGCTGGACGCGCAGGGCCGCCAGGTCGGCGTGGAGTTCGCCACCTCGTCGGTCACCTCGCCCGGCTTCGAGGACTACCTGCCGGGCGAAGACCCGGCCGTGCTGGCCGGCGCACTGACCCAGCTGGTCGGCCCGCTGCAGTACTGCGACACGGCGCGCCGCGGCTACATGGTGCTGACGACCACGGCCGCCGAGTGCCGGGCCGACTGGACCTACGTCAACACCATCACCAGCCGCAGCTACCAGGCGGTGACGGACAAGGCCCTGCGCGTGCTGCCTGGCGCGGCCAACCGGCGCATCGTGGCGGTCTGAGCACGGCCGGCCTGGGGTTTCCCCGGGCCGTGGGCGCGGGGGCGGGGGCCCTTAACATCGCGCCCACGCTCGGTTTTGGTGCATGGCCGGCGGGGAAGGGCCGCCGTGGGGTGGCATCGACCTTGCTGGTGTGACCGAAACACATCCAAGACCCGCCCAGAGGTGCCCCGCTGTCCATGACCATTCCCCGATTGGCGCTCGCCAACATCACCAAGGCCTACCCGGCCGTCGTGGCCAACAGCGACGTTTCGCTGACCGTGATGCCCGGCGAGACCCACGCCGTGCTCGGCGAGAACGGCGCCGGCAAGTCCACGCTGATGAAGATCATCTACGGCTCGGTCAAGCCCGACCAGGGATCGGTGACCTTCGACGGCCGCGAGGTGCACATCCGCAACCCGCAGGAGGCACGCGCCCTGGGCATCAGCATGGTGTTCCAGCACTTCAGCCTGTTCGACACGCTGACCGTGGCCGAGAACGTCTGGCTGGGGCTGGACAAGAGCCTCAAGCTGGCCGAGGTCACCCAGCGCATCACGGCCAAGGCCGGCGAGTACGGCCTGGACATCGACCCCACGCGGCCCGTGCACACGCTGTCGGTCGGTGAGATGCAGCGCGTGGAGATCATCCGCGCGCTGCTGACCGACCCCAAGCTGCTGATCCTGGACGAGCCGACCTCGGTGCTCACGCCGCAGGCCGTCGAGAAGCTCTTCGTGGTGCTCAAGAAGCTGGCGGCCGAGGGCTGCAGCATCCTGTACATCAGCCACAAGCTGCACGAGATCCGCGAACTCTGCACGGCCTGCACGGTGCTGCGCGGCGGCAAGGTCACGGGCGTGTGCAACCCGCGCGAGGAGAGCAATGCCTCGCTGAGCCGGCTCATGATCGGCGCCGAGCCGCCGGCCCTGCAGCACCGTGAGGTGAAGGCCGGCGCCACCGTGCTGCAGGTGCAGGGCCTGAGCCTGGCGCGCGAGGACCAGTTCGGCGTCGACCTGGAGGGCATCGACCTGGACGTGCGCGCGGGCGAGGTGGTCGGCATCGCCGGCGTTTCGGGCAACGGGCAGAAGGAACTGCTCTACGCGCTGTCGGGCGAGGACTGCCGTGCCCAGCCCGCCATGGTGCGCATCTTCGGTCAGGACGCGGCACGCCTGCGGCCTGGCCGCCGTCGCGCGCTGGGCCTGCATTTCGTGCCCGAGGAGCGGCTGGGCCGCGGCGCCGTGCCCACGCTGAGCCTGGCGCACAACCTGCTGCTGACGCGCAACGACGCCGTCGGCAAGAGCGGCTGGATCCGGGTGCGCCGGCTCACCGAGCAGGCGCGCGAGACGATTGCGCGCTACAAGGTCAAGGCCGGCGGGCCGCAGTCAGCGGCCAAGTCGCTGTCGGGCGGTAACCTGCAGAAGTTCATCGTCGGCCGCGAGATCGACGCCAATCCCAAGCTCTTGATCGTCTCGCAGCCAACCTGGGGCGTGGACGTGGGCGCGGCCGCGCAGATCCGCGGCGCCATCCTCGCGCTGCGCGATGCAGGCTGCGCCGTGCTCGTGGTCAGCGAGGAGCTGGACGAGCTGTTCGAGATCAGCGACCGGCTCTACGTGATCGCCAAGGGGCGGCTGTCGCCCTCCGTGGCGCGCGCGCAGGCGACGGTGCCGCAGATCGGCGAATGGATGTCGGGCCTGTGGACCGGAGCAGGGGAGGCGCAGCATGCTCAAGCTTGAAGCCCGCCCCGAACCGTCGAAGTTCTGGAGCTTCGGCTCGCCGCTGCTGGCGCTGGCCATCACGGTGGGGATCGGCACCTTGCTGTTCATCGCGCTGGGCAAGGACCCGCTGCGCGGCCTCGGCGTGTTCTTCTGGGAGCCGCTGCGCAACGCCTACGCACTCGGCGAGCTCATGGTCAAGGCCACGCCGCTGCTCATCATCGCGCTGGGCCTGGCCGTGTGCTTTCGCTCCAACGTCTGGAACATCGGCGCCGAGGGGCAGTTCGTGATCGGCGCGGTCTGCGCGGGCTGTGTCGCGCTGATGGCCGGCAAGGGCACGTCGGGCTGGATCGTCGTGCCCATCCTGCTCGCCGGCATCCTGGGCGGCATGGTCTGGGCCGGCATCGTGGCGCTGCTGCGCGATCGCTTCAACGCCAGCGAGATCCTGGTCAGCCTGATGCTGGTCTACGTGGCGATCCACTTCCTGGGCTACCTGGTGCAGGGGCCGCTCAAGGACCCGGGCGGCTACAACTTCCCGCAGAGCAAGACCTTCGAGGCCGTCACGCAGATCCCGCGGCTCATGAAGGGCTCGCGCGTGAGCGTCGGCCTTCTGATCGCGCTGCTCGGCGCTGGGGCGCTGTGGGTGTTCCTGTTCCGCACGCGGGCGGGCTTCGCGCAGCAGGTCGGCGGCCTGGCGCCGGCGGCGGCGCGCTACGCGGGCTTCTCGTCGCGCCGCGCGCTGTGGATCGCGCTGCTCACGTCCGGCGGCGCGGCCGGGCTGGCCGGCGCGCTGGAGGTGGCCGGCCCGATCGGCCAGCTCACGCCCTATGTGCCGGCGGGCTACGGCTTCGCGGCCATCATCGTGGCCTTCGTCGGCCGCCTGCATCCCATCGGCATGGTGTTCTCGGCCATCCTCATGAGCATGTTCTACATCGGTGGCGAACTCGCGCAATCGCGCCTGGGCCTGCCCAAATCGCTCACAGGCGTGTTCCAGGGCCTCCTGCTGTTCACACTGCTGGCCTGCGACACGCTGATCGCTTACCGTGTGCGCTTCACCGGCCTGCGGAGGGCTGCGTGATGGACGCGTACGCACTCTTGCTGGCCGCCACGCTCAATGCAGGCACCGTGCTCGCGCTCGCGGCGCTGGGCCTGCTCATCAACGAGAAGGCCGGCATCATCAACCTGGGCGCCGAGGGCATGATGCTGTGCGCCGCCATCGCCGGCTTCGCGGCCGCCGTGCACAGCGGCAGCACCTGGGTGGGCTTTGCGGCCGGCATGGCGGCCGGCGCGGCCATGGCCGCGGCCTTCGGCGTGCTCGTGATCTGGTTCAACACCAACCAGTACGCCACGGGCCTGGCGCTGAGCCTGTTCGGCAGCGGCTTCTCGGCCTTCGTGGGCGTGGGCTATGTGCAGGAGAAGCTGCCGCCTTCGCCGCAGTACGCGATCCCGGTGCTGGCCGACATCCCGTGGTTCGGGCCGGCGCTGTTCCGCCACCATCCCATGGTCTACATCGCCGTGCTGTTCACGTTCGCGCTGATCTGGTTCCTGATGCGCACGCGCGCCGGCCTGGTGCTGCGCTCGGTCGGCGAGTCGCCCGAATCCTCGCACGCGCTAGGCTATCCGGTGCGGCGCATCCGCTTCCTCGCGGTGCTGGCCGGCGGCGCGCTGTGTGGGCTGGCGGGCAGCTACCTGTCGGTGGTCTACACGCCGCTGTGGGTCGAGGGCATGGTGGCTGGCAACGGCTGGATCGCGCTGGCGCTGACCACGTTTGCCACCTGGCGGCCCGCGCGCGTGTTGCTGGGCGCCTATCTGTTCGGCGGCGTCGGCCAGCTGGGATTTTTCCTGCAGAGCCAGGGCGTGCAGGTGCCCAGCCAGTTCCTGTCGATGCTGCAGTACATCGCGCCGGTGGTAGTGCTGGCCATCATCTCGCGCAACCCCGCGTGGATCCGGGCCAACATGCCCAATTCCATCGGCAAGCCCTTCTACCCCGGCTCATAATCGGGCCGCTTTTTTCGTTGACACCTCCGGAGAATCCATGACCGACCAGAACAAACGTTCGATGCTGCGCGTGCTTGCGCTGAGCGCAGCGGCCGCCGCCGCGCTGGCCGCCTGCGGCAAGAAGGAAGAGCCGGCGCCCGCACCGGCACCGGCCGCCGCCGCACCGGCGCCCGCGCCCAAGGCCGAGCCGCTCAAGATCGCGTTCGCCTACGTCGGCCCGGTCGGCGACGGTGGCTGGACCTTCGCGCACGACAACGCGCGCAAGGCGCTGGAGAAGGAATACGGCGACAAGATCGTCACCAGCTTCGTCGAGAAGGTGCCCGAGTCGGCCGACGCCGAGCGCGTGTTCCGCGACCTCGTGGGCCAGGGCAACAAGCTGATCTTCGGCACCACCTTCGGCTACATGGAGCCCATGCTCAAGGTCGCGCCCGATGCGGCCGACGTGAAGTTCGAGCACGCCACCGGCTACAAGACCGCGCCCAACCTGCGCACCTACGACAGCCGCACCTACGAAGGCGCCTACATGGCCGGCGTGATCGCCGGCGCCATGACCAAGAGCAACACGCTGGGCGTGGTGGCCTCCATTCCAATTCCGGAAGTGGTGCGCAACATCAACAGCTTCACGCTCGGCGCGCAATCGGTGAACCCCAAGATCACGACCAAGGTGGTCTGGGTCAACGAGTGGTTCAACCCGCCCAAGGAAACCGAGGCCGCCACCGCGCTGATCAACGGCGGTGCCGACGTGCTGATGCAGAACACCGATTCGGCCGCCGTGCTCAAGACCGCGCAGGACAAGGGCAAGCGCGCCTTCGGCTGGGATTCGGACATGACGGCCTACGGCCCGCAGGCCCACCTGGGCTCGGCCATCATCAACTGGGCGCCGTACTACATCAAGGCCACCAAGGACGCGCTGGAAGGCACCTGGTCCACGGGCGCCGTCTGGTGGGGCGTGAAGGAAGGCGCGATCGACATGGTCTCCATCGCCGCCGACGTGCCGGCCGAGACCAAGGCCAAGATCGACGAGATCAAGAAGGGTCTGAAGGACGGCAGCTTCGCGATCTGGAAGGGGCCGATCGTCGACAACACGGGCAAGGAAGTCGTGGCGGCGGGCGCCGTGGCCGACGACCAGTTCCTGTCGGGCGTGAAGTTCTACGTCAAGGGCGTGGAAGGCAAGGTGCCGGGCGACAAGTAAGCTGCGCCTGCACAGTAACGGCCGCCTTTGGGCGGCCGTTGTCTTTTCAACGCTGCGGCGCGAGCCGGTCGATCAGCACCGCGCTGGCCGCGTTGAGGCCGACCACCTCCACCGTGCAGCCATGGTGGCGCAGCCGCTGCACGACCTTGTCGAGCGCGGCCACGGCCGTCACGTCCCAGAAGTGGGCGCGCTCCACGTCGATGCGCACGGCGCGGCCCTCGGCGCCCAGCACGTCGAAGGCCTCGATGAAGGCGTCGGCCGAGGCGAAGAAGACCTGGCCCGTCACGGTCCAGCTGCGCAGGCCGGTGGCATCGTCCTCGGTGCGCACGTCCAGCATGTGTGCCACCTTGAAGGCGAAGAACACGCCGCTCATGACCACGCCCACGGCCACGCCGGCCGCCAGGTTGTGCGTGGCCAGCGTCACGGCCACGGTGGCCAGCATCACCGCGCTGGACAGGCGCGGGTGCCGCAACAGCGTGCGCAGCGAACCCCAGTCGAAGGTCGCAGCCGACACCATGACCATGATGGCTACCAGCGCGATGACCGGCACCTGCGCCACCCAGGGCTTGAGCAGCACCATGAGGATCAGCAGGAACAGGCCCGCGAACAGGGTGGACAGCCGGCCGCGGCCGCCGTACTTCACGTTGCTGACGGTCTGGCCGATCATGCCGCAGCCCGCGATGCCGCCGAACAGGCTGGCGGCGATGTTGGACAGCCCCAAGCCCGTGCACTCGCGGTTCTTGCTGCTGGGCGTGTCGGTCATCTCGTCGACGACGCTGGCCGTCATCATGGATTCGAGCAGGCCGACCATGGCGATGGCCAGGGCGGGCAGGGCGATCAGGCGCAGTGTCTCCAGCGTCAGCGGAACGCCGGGCCAGCCGAACTGGGGCAGCGTGTCGGGCAGCTTGCCGAGGTCCGCCACGGTGGCCAGGGGCAGGCCCAGCGCCAGCGACAGGCCGGTCAGCACCAGGATGCAGATCAGCGGCGAGGGCAGCACGGTGAACAGCCGGAACGGCAGCCGCGGCAGGCCGTAGATCAGCATCAGACCCAATGCCAGCATGGCCCAGGTGGCGCCGTTGGCCCCGTCCAGGTGCGGCAGCTGGGCCGCGAAGATCAGCACCGCCAGCGCGTTGACGAAGCCCGTGCGCACCGAGCTGGAAACGAAGCGCATCAGCACGCCCAGACGCAGCAGGCCGAAGCCGATCTGCACGAGGCCGGCCAGCAGACCCGCCGCCAGCAGATACGGCAGCCCGTGCGACTGCACCAGCGGTGCTGCAACAAGCGCCACCGAGCCGGCCGCGGCCGAGACCATGGCCGGGCGCCCGCCCGTGAACGCGATCACGATGCTGATGACGAAGGAGGCGAACAGGCCGACCGAGGGGTCGACCCCGGCCACGAAGGAGAAGGCGATGACCTCGGGGATCAGCGCGAAGGTGGCGACGGCACCGGCCAGCAGTTCGCGTGGAATGCTGGGGCACCATTCCGCGCGCAGGCGGGAGAGCGACATGGGGAACCGGTGGGCGAAAAGGGCGCGATATTAGGACAGTGGCGCGCTTTACGCCTTAGAGTTGCGCCATGACACCCCACGCCCTGAATTTCTCCGCCATCCCGGCCGAGCGCTTGCCCGAACTGCTGCGCGGCATGCCCAAGGCCGAGCTGCACATGCACATCGAAGGCTCGCTGGAGCCCGAACTGATCTTCGCGCTGGCGCAGCGCAACGGCGTGGCCATTCCCTACGCCAGCGTGGAAGACCTGCGCAAGGCCTACGCCTTCACCAACCTGCAGAGCTTCCTGGACATCTACTACGCAGGTGCCTCGGTGCTGCTCAAGGAGCAGGATTTCTACGACATGGCCTGGGCCTATCTGCAGCGTGCCGCGGCCGACAACGTCATCCGCACCGAGATGTTCTTCGACCCGCAGACGCACACGGCGCGCGGCGTGGCCATGGAGACCGTGGTGAACGGCCTGCACCGCGCCTGCGTCGACGCACAGTCGCAGCTGGGCGTCAGCGCCGAGCTGATCCTGTGCTTCCTGCGCCACCTGAGCGAGGAAGAAGCCTTCGAGACGCTGGAGCAGGCGCTGCCTTTTCGCGACAAGTTCATCGGCATCGGCCTGGACTCCAGCGAGGTCGGCCACCCGCCGGAGAAGTTCGCGCGCGTGTTCGCGCGCTGCCGCGAGCTGGGCTTCCACCTGGTCGCGCACGCGGGCGAGGAGGGGCCGCCGGCCTATGTGTGGACGGCGCTCGATCTGCTCAAGGTCGAGCGCATCGACCACGGCGTGCAGAGCACCAAGGACCCGGCGCTGATGCGCCGCCTGGCGGCCGACCGCATCCCGCTGACCGTGTGCCCGCTGTCCAATCTCAAGCTCTGCGTGTTCCCCGATCTGGCGCAGCACAACCTCGGTGCGCTGCTCGACGCCGGCCTGGTCGCCACGGTGAACTCCGACGACCCGGCCTACTTCGGCGGCTACATGAACGAGAACTTCCTGCAGACCTTCGCGGCCACGGGGCTCACGGCGCAGCAGGCCTTTCAATTGGCGGACAACAGCTTTGTGGCGACCTTTGCCGGTGCTGCGCAGAAGCAGGCCTGGCGCGACCGGCTGCAAGCCCACTTCGCCGGGTTCTGAGTTGCCGGTGGACCTGCTGATCGATCCCCAGTCCATCGCCCCGCACCTGCCTGCCGCCACCTACGCCCGTGGACTGCAGGTCTACCTGAACCAGGGTGTGCTCGAGCACCAGCTGCGCGCCGAGAGCGCGCAGCGCTGGCAGGTGGACGGCGTGGTGCGCGGCAGCGAGCGCGAACCCTACGACACCAGCCTGGTGATGGAACTGGGCGACGACGGCCAGGTGCTGCGCTTCGACGCCAGTTGCTCCTGCCCGGTGGCGCAGCGCTGCAAGCATGCGGTGGCGCTGGCGCTCAAGGCCGCCTATGCCGCGGGCGCCGTGCGTCGCCCGGCGACGCCGGCCACCAGGCCAGCGCCGCAGCCGGCTGTGGCCGCGCCGCGTGCGGAGGCGGCCATGCACGCCTGGCTGGACCTGTTCGACACCGCACCCGTGGACAGCGCCGCGCGCGCGGCGGCGGGCAACGCCGACGTGCCGCTGTACCTGCTGTCGGTGGCGCCGCAGGCCGCGTACGGCACGCGCGAGCCGCCACGCCTGCAGCTGGCCTGGCAGGTGTCGCGCGCACTCAAGCGCGGCGGCTGGTCCAAGCCCAAGGTGCCCGGCCACGACGCCCTGCTGCGCATTGCCGCGCTGGCCACCGCCGAGCCCAACGACGACCGCGAGTGCGTGCGCCTGATCCAGTCCCTGGGCGGGCAGCGCCATGGTTACGGCACGACCCACAGCGGCACCGTCGACGGCGCGGTCGGCAGCCTGGCCCTGCAGGCCGCCGCGCGCACGGGCCGGCTGTTCGCGGTGGTCGAGTCGGGCGAGATGGGCGAGACCCCGCTGCGCTGGGGCCCGCCGCGCCGCCTGCTGTGGCAATGGCACGAGACCAAGCAGCCGCGCGAGGCCGAGAGCCTGTGGGTGCTGCGCGCCGGCGTGGCGGAGCAGGGCGCCGACCCCGAGGCCGCTGACGCCAGACCCGCGCCGCGCACGGGCGTGTACGGTGCCCAGTCGCCGCTGTACCTGGACCTGGAACACCGCTGCTGCGGCCCGGTGGACAGCCCGGGCCTGGACGCGGCCCAGCTGCGCCTGCTGCTGGCCGCGCCGCCGCTGCCGCAATCGGCCTTCGGCGATGAGCACAGCCGTCTGCTCGAACGCCTGGCCGGCCTGCCGCTGCCGCCCGTGGTGGCGCCGCCCGAGCGCTGGCCGCAGGTGCCACCCGTGCCCTGCCTGCGGCTGGCGCGCGTTCCGGCCGCCGAGCGTGCGCAGCGCGGCCTGCTGCGCGCCACGCTGGACTTCGACTACGCCGGCCTGCGCGGCCACTGGTTCGTGCCGCAGGCCCAGGTGCTGGTCGCGCACGCCGGCCGCCGCGTGGTGTTGACCCGCGATGTGGCCGCCGAGCGCGGGGCCGAGGCGCGCCTGCAGGCCCTGGGCCTGGTCGGCGACGCCGTGTCGCGCTTCCATCTGTCGGCCGCCAGCATGGTCTGGCTGGACTGGGCGATGGACGATTGGGCGCCGCTGCGCGCCGCGGGCTTCGACGTGCAGGCCGATGCGGACCTGGCCGGCTTCGTGCAGCAGGCCGACGCGCTGCTGGTGCAGGTGGCATCGCCGCCGCCCGGCCACGACGACGCCGCGCTCGAGGACGCCTTGCGGGCCGGCACCGATGTCGCCTGGTTCGACCTCTCGCTGGGCATCGCCATCGACGGTGCGCGCCACAACGTGCTGCCCTGGTTGCCGGCGCTGCTGCGGCAGGTGCGCTACACGCCCGACGGCCCGCAGATGCCGCCATGGCTCTGGCGCGAGCAGCTCGATGGCCGCTGGCTGCGCCTGCCCTCGGCGCCGCTGCAGCCCTGGCTGCAGGCGCTGCTGGACCTCGTGGGCGAGCGCCCCGAACGCGATCTGGAGGCCGATGCCTTGCGGCTGTCGCGCCTGGAGGCCCTGCGCATGGGCGTGCTGCTGGGCGAGGGCGCGGTCTGGGATGGCGCCGAGGGCCTGCGCCAGCTGCTGCGCGAGCTCGTCGGCGGCGCGCCGCCGGCCGTGGCGCCGCCCACGGGCCTGAACGCGCAGCTGCGGCCCTACCAGCAGCAGGGCCTGAACTGGCTGCAGTTCCTGCGCCGGGCCGGCCTCTCCGGCCTGCTGGCCGACGACATGGGACTGGGCAAGACGCTGCAGACCCTGGCCCATCTGCTGCGTGAGCACGAGGACGGCCGGCTGGACCGCCCCAGCCTGGTGCTGGCGCCCGTCAGCGTGCTGGGCAACTGGCGCCGCGAGGCCGAGCGCTTCGCGCCGGCGCTGCGCACGCGCGTGTGGCATGGCGCCGACCGGCACAAGGCCGACTTCTCCGGCTGCGACCTGGTGGTCGCTCCGTACTCGCTGCTGCAGCGCGACCGTGAGCTCTGGCTGGGCCAGCGCTGGCACCTGGTGGTGCTGGACGAGGCCCAGCACATCAAGAACGCCAGCACCCAGGCCGCGCAGGTGGCGGCCTCGCTGCAGGCGCGCCAGCGCCTGTGCCTGAGTGGCACGCCCATGGAGAACCACCTGGGCGAACTCTGGAGCCTGTTCCACTTCCTGATGCCGGGCTTCCTCGGCAGCCAGGCGCGTTTCCGCGAGGTGTTCCGCCAGCCCATCGAGAAGCATGCGGACACCCAGCAGCTGGCGCTGCTGCGCAGGCGCATCACGCCCTTCATGCTGCACCGGACCAAGGCGGCCGTGGTCACCGAGCTGCCCGCGCGCAGCGAGAGCGTCTCGCCCGTGACGCTGGACGGCGCCCAGGCCGATCTGTACGAGACGATCCGGCTGGCGACCGAGAAATCCGTGCGCGCGGCGCTGGCGGACAAGGGCCTGGCGCGTTCACAGATCCAGGTGCTGGACGCGCTGCTCAAGCTGCGCCAGGTCTGCTGCGACCCGCGGCTGGTCAAGGCCACGCCGGGGGTGACCCGGGCGGCGGGCTCGGCCAAGCTCGACCTGCTCATGGAGATGCTGCCCGAGCTGCTGGACGAAGGTCGGCGCGTGCTGCTGTTCTCGCAGTTCACGGGCATGCTGGCGCTGATCGAGGCCGCGCTGCGCGAGCGCAAGATCCCGTTCGCCACGCTGACCGGCCAGACCCAGCAGCGCGACGCCGTGATCGAGCGCTTCACCAGCGGTGCCGTGCCGCTGTTCCTGATCAGCCTGAAGGCCGGCGGCACCGGGCTGAACCTGCCCCAGGCCGACACCGTGATCCACTACGACCCCTGGTGGAACCCGGCCGTCGAGGAACAGGCCACGGCCCGCGCGCACCGCATCGGCCAGCAGCGCCAGGTGATGGTCTACAAGCTGGTGGCCGAGGGCACGATCGAGGAGCGCATCCTGGACCTGCAGGCGCGCAAGGCGGCGCTGGCGCAGGGCCTGCTGCACGGCGCGGCCACGCGCGAGGCGCCGCTGTTCAGCGAGGACGATGTGGCCGAGCTGCTGCGGCCGATCGGTTGACGCGGCCTCACGGCAGCGCCCGGTAGAAGACGTGCGTGGCGCACAGCCCGCCCTGCGGCCACAGCGCATAACCGGGGATCACGCCGCAGGACTGCCAGCCGAGCCGGCGGTACAGCCGTTCGGCGTCGGAGCCGTCCACCGTGTCGAGCACCAGCAGCGTCTTGCCGCAGTCCCGCGCCAGGGCCTCGGCCGCGCGCATGAGGGCCTCGCCCAGGCCGAGCCGGCGTGCGCGCCGGTGCACCAGCATCTTGGCCAGGTCGGCGCGGTGCGGCTGGTTCTCGGGCTGGGCCAGCACCAGCTGCACCGTGCCGGCGATGCCCAGCGCATCCTCGGCCACGAGCAGCGCGCGTTCGCCGCGCGCCACGCCTTCGGCCACGCCGTGCCAGAACGCGTGGGCGCGCTCCGGCGCCAGCGGATGCATGAAGCTGACGGAGGCGCCGCCCTCGACGCAGTCGATCAGCAGATCGGCCAGTGCGTGGCGCTGGTCGGCGTCGATCTGCGGCAGGCGGTGGATCTGGAATGCAGGGGTGCTCATCTCATCTCCCGGCCGATGCCGCGTCCTCGCTGACGAGCACCACGGCGTAGCGCGCCGGCCGGCGCGTGGGGTTGCTGTAGAGGATGGGGCGGTCCAACGCATGGGCCAGACAGTCGCCGGTGGCGAGGTCGTGCACGGTCTCGCCCAGGCGGATCTGCATGCGGCCTTCCAGCACCCAGATCTGCTGGTGCACGCGCGGGCTGCGCGCGCCGGTGTCGTAGGCCACCTGCGCGCCGGCGGGGAACTCGACCTCCACGATGCGGATGGGCGACCCGGCGCCGGCCGGCGACACGTTGCGGCGCACATAGCCGGAGGCCGGGTCGCGCCAGAGCGGCTGCTCCGCACGGCGCGCGACGGGCTCCGTTGCCGCGTCGGGCGCGGCCTCGAACAGCGCCGCCAGCGGCACGCCCAGGCCCGAGGCCAGACGCTCGAGCACCACCGCCGTGGGGCTGCTCTCGCCGCGCTCGATCAGCGAGATCATGGAGCGGCTCACGCCGCAGTGGCTGGCGAGCGCGTCCAGCGATAGGCCGCGCGCGGCGCGCAGCTGGCGCACCTGCGCGGCGATGCGCTCGTGCAGAGATGGCTGGGCTTCTTCTGTCATGGTGGATGAATATTCCACCATATTGGATGACCTGGCAAGCCCCGTTGCCCGTCGGTTCAGCTGCGCTGCTTGCGCCAGGAGTCCTTCACGCGGATCTTGTCGCCATGGAAGGTGAATAGGTCGCAGCCATCGACCTCGATGCGCTGGCCATCGCTGGCGCGGGTGCCCACGAAGGTCCATTCCGACATGCCGCGCCGGCCCGTGACCACATGCCGCGCGCGGGTCCACTGCGCGTCGGGAAAGTCGGCCCAGGCGCGCAGGAAGCCGGTGCGCACCGCCGCGCGGCCGATGTAGCGCGTGCCGCCCGCGTCCGGGCCGGCTCCGCTGTGGAACACGCAGTCATCGGCCATGCAATCCATCAGCGCATCGATGTCGTGGCGCGTCCAGGCCTGGGCGAAGGCCTCGAGCCGGGCGACGCCGACGCTGGGGCGCACCAGGGCATCGTCCAGGAAGCGCAGCATGGCGTCCTCGACCGTGGCACAGGCCTCGCCGCCCGCCATGGTCGACTGCTGCAGCACCACGGGCGCGGCGCGGTCGTAGAAGTGCGGCTTGCCGGGCACCAGGTAGTGGCGCATGCCCAGGCCGGCTTGTGCCGCCCGCGAGGCGAGCGCCTCGGTACGGGGAGGAATCGCGGGCAGGTCGTGCTCGCCGTAGAACAGCAGCACCGGCGGCAGGCCGCGGCCGCCATGCACGTAGTACGCGGCGTCCTCCGCGTCCATGCCGGCCGACAGGCCGATCAGGGCGGCCGCGGGCACGCCCAGCGCGAAGGCGGCATAGGCCGCTGCGAAGCCGCCGGCGGAGAAGCCGCCGATCGCCATGCGCTCGGTGTCGATGCCCCAGCGCGCGGCGTTCTCGCCGATGAAGCGGAAGGCGTTGGCGACATCGGCGTACACCGCCTCGACCCCGTTCAGCAGCTCGTCGTGGCTGGCCGGCGGCAGGCCCAGCTGTGCGCGCACCCAGTCGATCCGCTCGCGCGAGGACGAGCCCCGGTCGCGCTTGATCGGCCAGGCCTGCGGCGCGGCACGCTCCTGGGTCAGCCGGTAGCCGATGGAAAAGCAGGCATAGCCGCGCGCGGCGAAGCGGGCGCAGTATTCGTGCACGGGCGTGTTGTGCGCGCCGTCCTGGTCGAACTCGTCGCGGTCCTTGGCGCCGCGGTGGTAGGCGCCGCCGTGCGCCAGCACCAGCGCCGGCCGGCCCGTGGGCGGCGCAGCGCCGGCCGGGAGGTAGGCGTCCATCCGCAGCGCGCGAACGCCTGGCCTGTCGGTTCCGTGGCCGATGGCGGCTTCGCCGTAGCACAGGTCAAGCTCGGTGCGGATCGGCGCGGCGCCGGCGCAGGAAGTCGTGGTCATGGTGTCGGGCCCTTGCATGCGGCGATCAGGTCGGCTGGATGCCGGCGCTGCGCACCAGCTCGCCCCAGCTCTGCACGTCCTGGCGGAACATCGCGCCCCATTGCTCGGGTGTGGTCGGTGGCTGCACGGGGAACAGGGCCAGGTCGAAGAGCCGTCCCTTGACCTCGGGCAGCGCGATGATCTGGTTGACCACCCGGTTCAGGCGGTCCACGACCGCGCGCGGCGTGCCGGCCGGCGCGAACATCCCGTGCCAGCCGACCAGCTCGAAGGGGATGCCGAGCTCGGCCAGCGTGGGCACGTCGGGCAGCGATGGCAAGCGGGCGGTGCCGTTCAGCGCGAGCGCGCGCAGCTTGCCGGCCTTCACCTGCGGCGTCTGCGACAGCGCGTCGAGGATGGCCAGCGTCACCTGTCCGCCCATCAGGTCGGTGCCTGCGTTGCCCGAGGAGTAGGGCACATGCGTCATCGTGATGCCGGCCAGGCGGTTGATGCTCTCGCCCATCAGGTGAGAGGGCGAGCCGATGCCGAAGGAGGCGAAGCTCACGCCCTGGGGCTCCTTCCTGGCCAGTGCCACCAGGTCGGCCATGCTGCGCAGCGGCGAGTCCGCGCGCACCAGCACGAGCAGGGGGGCGGTCGCCATCTTGGTGACCGGCACGAAGTCCTTGACCGGGTCGTAGCCCAGGCTGCGGAACAGCGATGGCGCAATCGCGAATCCCCCGGCCGTGGTCATGACCGTGTAGCCGTCGGCCGCCTGCCGTGCCGCGAACTGCGCGCCGATGTTGCCGCCCGCACCGGTGCGGTTGTCGACGACCACAGGCTGGCCCAGCAGCGGCTGCATGCGTTCGGCCAGCAGGCGCGCGACGATGTCGCCGCCACCGCCGGCGGCCCAGGGATGGACCAGGCGGATGGGGCGGTCGGGCCAGCCGCCGGATGCTGCGGCCGCCTGGGCGTGCGCCGACGCCAACGGCAGCCCCGCCACGGCCGCTGCGGCGGTCGTGAACAGGCGCTGGACCGCCTGGCGCCGGCCGGCGTCGTGGTGTAGCGGCATGGGCGGGCGACGGGGGATGGACGGCATGGTGGATTCCTTGGAGCAGGTTGCGACAGCGGGCGCCGCGGCTCCGGGCATGGCCATTCGGAGGGGCGATGCGACGCATGATTGCGGAAACCGGCAGCGACCAGAACGGCCAAGTTCTACTGCCGTCATTACCATCCGCTTATGACCCGCCCTCGCGCCCGAACCGACGCGGCCAGTGCCATGGCGATGCAGTGGACACGCCGCATCCGTCTGCGCCACCTGGAGGTGCTGCTGGCCATCGCGCGGCACCGCAGCCTCACGGAGGCGGCGGTCGCCCTGGACATCACCCAGCCGGCGGTGTCGCAGTGGCTGGCCGACATCGAGGCGGCCGCCGGGGTGCGCCTGTTCGAGCGTGGGCAGCGCTTGCGGCCGACGCCGTTCGCCGCGCCGATCCTGGCCCATGCCGGCCGCGTGCTGCAGGATGCCCAGCGCGCCTTCGCGGAGCTGTCCGTCATCCGCGCGGGCGGT
Organism: Pseudorhodoferax sp. Leaf265; assembly: GCF_001422365.1. GTDB lineage: Bacteria > Pseudomonadota > Gammaproteobacteria > Burkholderiales > Burkholderiaceae_C > Pseudorhodoferax. Next base: position 44,473 of record NZ_LMMT01000003.1, read on the forward strand.
GCCGGCCTGGTGCGCGTGGGCGCCATGCGGGTGGCGGCCGCGTCGCTGGTGCCGGCGGCGGTGCTGCGGCTGCGGGCGCAGGTGCCGGGTGTCGAACTGGCGCTGGTCGAGGACATCGCCGCGCGCCTGTGGGAGGCCTTCGAGCGCAACGAACTCGATGTGCTCGTGACCAGGCTGGACACCCGCGTGCTGGGCTCCGGCCTGCCCCACCGGGCGCTGTTCGCCGACCGCTACCGCGTGGTGTGCGGGCCGCAGCATCCGCTGGCGGGGCGCAAGCGCGTGGGCTGGCGGGATGCTGCGCGCCACCCATGGCTGATGCCTGGGGCCGGTACGCCGCTGCAGGAGGCGCTGAGCGCCACGTTCGCGGCAGCGGGATTGGCCATGCCGCCCGTGCTGCTGACCTCGGCCTCGGGTGCCGCCAACGTCGCGCTGCTGGGCAGTCGGACGCCCTGGCCCTGCACTCCAGCGTGGTCGCGCAGAGCCTGCAGGAGCAGGGCGCGCTGGTGGCGCTGCCGCTGAGCCTGACGCACGACTCGGGGAACGTCGGCCTGGTGTGGCGGGAGCTGTCGCCGGGGCCGGTGGTCGAGGCGGTTCTGCAGGCCCTGGCCGAAGCCTCTCGGTAAAGGGGAGCCGGCGGCCGGCGCTGCGTGCGCCGCGCATGGTGGACAATACGCGCCCCTTTCCCCGTCCCTTTCGGACATCCCATGAAGAGCGTCACTTCTAAAATACGCAGCAGCGGCCTTGGCCGCGCTTTCATTTCTGCCGACCGCTGCACGGCACAACCTTCTTCCTCCGCGCTGTCGCGCAGGCACCTGCTGGCCACCGTCGCCACCGTGTGCCTGCCCGGCCTGGCCGCGGCGCGCGATCCGCTCAAGATCGGCTTCCTCTACGTGGCCCCGCTCACCGATGCGGGCTGGGTGCGCCAGCACGAGGAGGGCCGCAAGGCCGTGCAGGCCGCGCTCGGCAGCCAAGTGCAGACGCGCTACGTGGAGAACGTGGCCGAGGGCCCGGACGCCGAGCGTGTGATCCGCGAACTCGCGCAGCAGGGCTGCGGCCTGATCTTCACGCCCAGCTTCGGCTACATGGAGCCCACGCTGCGCGTGGCGCGCGACTTTCCCGAGGTGCGCTTCGAGTCCATCACGGGCTACAAGACCGCGCCCAACGTGGCCACGGCCAATGCGCGCTACTACGAAGGCCGCTATCTCGCCGGCGTGGCGGCCGGCCGCATGACCAGGACCGGCATGGCCGGCTACGTGGCGGGTTTTCCGATTCCCGAGGTGTTGCAGGGCATCAACGCCTTCACGCTGGGCCTGCGCTCGGTGGCGCCGCAGGCAGGCGTGCGGCTGGTCTGGCTGCAGGCCTGGTTCGATCCGCCGCGCGAGCGCGACGCGGCCATGACGCTGATGAACCAGGATGCCGACGTGATGGCCTTCCACACCGGTTCGGGCGCGGTCATGACGGCCGCGCAGGAGCGCGGCAAGCTGGCCATCGCCTACCACTCCGACATGCGCAAGCTGGGCCCCGATGCGCAGCTGGTGTCGGTGCGCCACGAATGGGGCGACTACTACACGCGGCGTGCACGCGCCGTGCTGGACGGCAGCTGGAAGAGCGCCAGCGTCTGGGGCGGTGTGCGCGAAGGCATGATCCGTGTGGGCGACTTCGGCTCGCGCGTGCCCAAGGCCGTGCAGGACGAGGTGCTGGCACGCCAGCAGGACATCGCGGCTGGGCGCCTGCATCCCTTCCATGCCACCGGCGCGCTGCGCGACAACACGGGCCGCGTGGTGCTGGAGGCCGGCCGCACGCTGGCCGATCCGCAGATCCTCGCGATGGACTGGCTGGCCGAAGGCGTGGTGGGCGGGCTGCCGCGCTGACATCCCAGGCTGCGGGCGGCACCTACAATCGCCGCCCGTTTCAGAGAGAGCCTTCACCCATGACGATCAAGAGCGACAAGTGGATCCGCCGCATGGCCGAACAGCACGGCATGATCGAGCCGTTCGAGCCCGGCCAGGTCCGCGAGCGCGAAGGCCACAAGATCATCAGCTACGGCACCAGCAGCTACGGCTACGACATCCGCTGCGCACCGGAATTCAAGGTCTTCACCAACATCCACAGCACGGTGGTGGACCCCAAGCACTTCGACGAGAAGAGCTTCGTGGACTTCCACGGCGACAGCTGCATCATCCCGCCCAACAGCTTTGCGCTGGCGCGCACGGTGGAGTACTTCCGCATCCCGCGCAACGTGCTGACCATCTGCCTCGGGAAGAGCACCTACGCGCGCTGCGGCATCATCGTCAACGTGACGCCGTTCGAGCCCGAATGGGAAGGCTATGTGACGCTGGAGTTCTCCAACACCACGCCGCTGCCGGCCAAGATCTACGCGGGCGAGGGCTGCGCCCAGGTGCTGTTCTTCGAGAGCGACGAGGTCTGCGAGGTCAGCTACAAGGACCGCGGCGGCAAGTACCAGGGCCAGGTCGGCGTGACGCTGCCCAAGACCTGATGCGTCAGGCGGGCGGCGCCGCGTCCAGCGCGGCCAGCGCCGCTGCCAGGTCCTGGCGCGCACGGGCGCGCGTTTCCTCGGTCAGCCGGTTCGGGTCCAGCGTGAGCTGCAGGCCGGCGTAGTTTTGGTGGATGCCGGGGCGCTGCTCCGGCTCGTCGGGGTGGATGCCCTGCAGCGCGAAGCAGCGCACATCGCGCGAGACGCCCTTGGCCGCCAGCGGCTCGCGCTCCTCGGCCTGGAACTCGTCCTTGACCAGCGCATAGGTCTCGTAGGACATGACCACGCCATCGGGCGTGCCGTTCTGCTCCAGCCGCGCGGCGATATTGACCTCGCTGCCGATCACCGTGTAGTCCATGCGCTGCTCGCTGCCGAAGTTGCCGACGTGGCAGAAGCCGGTGTTGATGCCGATGCGCACCTGGAAGGGCTGGCGATAGCCCTTGTCGCGCCAGACCGCCTGCAGCTCGCGCATGCGGCGCTGCATGGCCACGGCCATGCGCACGCACTGGCGCGCGTCCTCCTCCACGCCGCGCGTCTCCGGGTCGCCGAAGAAGATCACGATGGCGTCGCCGATGAACTTGTCGATGGTCGCGCCGTGGTCCAGCGCGATCTTGGACATCTCGGAGAAGTAGTTGTTCAGGAAGTAGGTCAGGTCCTCGGGCTGCATGCGCTCGGCATTGCGCGTGAAGTCCTTGATGTCGGAAAAGAAGATCGTGAGCTTCTTGCGCACGGCGGAAATCGAGACGTCCTGCGCGCCCTCGAAGATCGACTTGTAGATCTGCGGCGAGAGGTAGCGCGAGAGTTTTTCCGACAAGGAGCGCAGCATGCGCGTGCGCGTGGACAGCGCGATGTGGTTGTGCACGCGCGCGAGCAGGATGGGCGGACTCAGCGGCTTGGTGATGTAGTCGACCGCGCCGAGCTCGAAGCCCTTTTCCTCCGAATGTTCGTCCGTCATCGCGGTCAGGAAGATCACCGGGATGTGCGAGAGCGTGGGGTCGGCCTTGAGCCGGCGGCAGACCTCGTAGCCGTCGATCTCCGGCATCATGATGTCCAGCAGGATCAGGTCGGGCGGCGCGTTGGCGGCCGTGGCCAGCGCCTTGGCACCGTGGTTCACGACCTTCACGCGGCAGCTGTCGCGCAGCAGCGCGGCCATCAGCGTGAGGTTGTCCGCGGTGTCGTCGACCACGAGGACGGTGGGTTTGTCGGCCGGGGTCAGGTCCATCGGCAGGCTTCCTTCGGTGTGCAGCGGTGCCAGGGGCGGGGCAAGACCGGCATCCGCGGCGGATCGTACATGCGGAAACATTGGTGTCGGGCGCCGCCCGCCTGTCCGCCGGACGAGCGGTACCATCACGCCACTACAAGGCAGGAGAGACCCATGCGCTGGGAAGGAAATCGAGAGTCCGAGAACGTCGAAGACCGGCGCGGGCAGGGCGGCGGCGGCCGCCCAGTGTTCGGTGGCCGCAACATCGGTATCGGCACCATCGTCATCGCGCTGGTCGGCGGCTGGGTGCTGGGCGTGAACCCGCTGACCTTGCTGGGCATGCTGAGTGGAGGAGGGCCGGTGGCCATCGAGCAGCCGCAGGGGCCGGCCCAGCGCCCGCCGGCCGACGACCAGATGGCCAAGTTCGTCTCCACCGTGCTGGCCGACACCGAGGACGTCTGGCGCAAGCAGTTCGCCGAGGCCGGCGGCCAGTACCGCGACCCCACGCTCGTGCTGTTCCGTGGCGCCACGCGCACGGCTTGCGGCCAGGGCCAGGCCGCCATGGGGCCGTTCTATTGCCCGGCCGACCAGAAGGTCTATATCGACCTCGGCTTCTACGAGACGCTCAAGAACCGCCTCGGCGCGCCGGGCGAGTTCGCGCAGGCCTATGTGATCGCCCACGAGGTCGGCCACCATGTGCAGAATCTGCTGGGCATCACGGCCAAGATGGACCAGATGCGCCAGCGCATGAGCGAGGTGCAATACAACGGCATGAGCGTGCGCCTGGAACTGCAGGCCGACTGTTTTGCCGGGGTATGGGCGAACAAGGCCCAGGACGCGCGCCAGATCCTGGAGAACGGCGACATCGAGGCGGCCATGAACGCGGCCGCCAAGATCGGCGACGACGCACTGCAGCGCGGCAGCGGCGGTGCCGTCGTGCCCGAGAGCTTCACGCACGGCAGCAGCGCCCAGCGCCAGCGCTGGTTCGCCAACGGCCTCAAGACCGGCAGCGTGAAGGCTTGCGATACCTTCTCGGCCGGCTCACTTTGAGCATCGCGCTATAATCTTCGGGCTTTGCCTCGTGCAAGGCGCACGTTGGCGGTCAGTTCCGTCGGCCAACGCAAGTGAAACCTCCGGAACCTGCCCTTGCCGTACCGCGGCGAGATGCGTCAGGGTCCGGTCCATTCTGGAAATTCCATGATTGCAGCATCCATCAAGGCCGAGGTCGTCAAGGCCAACGCCCGCGCCGCCAACGACACTGGCAGCCCCGAAGTTCAAGTTGCACTGCTGACCGCACGCATCAACGAGCTGACCCCCCACTTCAAGACCCACGCCAAGGACCACCACGGTCGCCGTGGCCTGCTGCGCATGGTGAGCCGCCGCCGCAAGCTGCTGGACTACCTGAACGCCAAGGACCACGACCGCTACGCGGCCCTGATCGCCAAGCTGGGTCTGCGCAAGTAATCCGCCGAACCTGAAGGTTCACAAGGCGCCTGAGTTGGTTCGCTGGCTCAGGCGCTTTGCACTTCAAAAACCGACAAAAAACCGACAGTTGCCACGCGCGGGTACGCGCTGTGTCATTCCACAAGCGGCCCGCACCGCGGATTCTTGTGGAATGGCATCGTTCCTTCGCAGGCGCTGTCTCCATCCCGGCCGGCAATGACGCCGCGCCGAAACCAACGAGGAGTACCGCATGACGATGTTCAATAAAGTCACCAAGACCTTCCAATGGGGCCAGCACACGGTCCGCATGGAGACCGGCGAGGTCGCACGCCAGTCCACCGGCGCCGTGCTGCTGGACATGGACGGCACCGTGGTGCTGGCCACGGTCGTCGCCAAGACCACCGGCAAGCCCGGCCAGGATTTCTTCCCTCTGACCGTCGACTACCTGGAAAAGGGCTACGCCGCCGGCAAGATCCCGGGCAGCTTCTTCAAGCGCGAAGGCCGCCCCAGCGAATACGAAACGCTGACCAGCCGCCTGATCGACCGGCCGATCCGCCCGCTGTTCCCCGAAGGCTTCTTCAACGAAGTGCACGTGGTCATCCACACGCTGTCGCTGAACCCAGAGGTCGATGCCGACATCGCCGCCATGGTCGCTGTCAGCGCTGCGCTGTCGGTCAGCGGCGTGCCGTTCGCCGGCCCCATCGGCGCGGCCCGCGTGGGCTATGTCAACGGCCAGTACGTGCTGAACCCGGGCCAGACCGCCCGCAAGGATTCGGTGCTGGACCTGGTCGTCGCCGGCACCGAAGCCGCCGTGCTCATGGTCGAGTCCGAGGCCCAGCAGCTCAGCGAAGAGGTCATGCTGGGTGGCGTGGTGTTCGGCCATGAGCAGGCCCGCATCGCCATCGAGGCGATCCACGAACTCGTGCGCGACGCTGGCAAGCCGGTCTGGAACTGGCAAGCGCCTGCCCGCGACGAAGCGCTGATCGCCAAGGTCACCGCCGCCGCCGAAGAGAAGCTGCGCGCCGCCTACCAGTTGCGCAACAAGCAGGCCCGCACCGAAGCCACGCGCGCGGCCTACGCCGATGTGCTGGCCGTGCTGAAGGCCGACGGCACCGAGTTCGACAGCGTCAAGGTCGAAGGCCTGCTGTTCGACATCGAAGCGCGCATCGTGCGCGGCCAGATCCTGGCCGGCGAGCCGCGCATCGACGGCCGCGACACGCGCACCGTGCGCCCGATCGAGATCCGCAACAGCGTGCTGCCGCGCACCCACGGCTCGGCGCTGTTCACGCGCGGCGAGACCCAGGCCCTGGTGGTGACCACGCTGGGCACCGAGCGCGACGCGCAACGCATCGACGCACTGTCGGGCGACTACGAAGACCGCTTCATGCTGCACTACAACATGCCTCCGTTCGCCACCGGCGAAACGGGCCGCGTGGGTTCGCCGAAGCGCCGCGAGATTGGCCACGGCCGTCTGGCCAAGCGCGCCCTGGTGGCCGTGCTGCCGACCAAGGAAGACTTCCCCTACACCGTGCGCGTGGTCAGCGAGATCACCGAGTCGAACGGCTCCTCGTCCATGGCTTCGGTCTGCGGCGGCTGCCTGTCGATGATGGACGCCGGCGTGCCGCTGAAGGCGCACGTGGCCGGCATCGCCATGGGTCTGATCAAGGACGGCAACCGCTTCGCCGTGCTGACCGACATCCTGGGCGACGAGGACCACCTGGGCGACATGGACTTCAAGGTGGCCGGCACGACCAATGGCGTGACGGCACTGCAGATGGACATCAAGATCCAGGGCATCACCAAGGAAATCATGCAGGTCGCGCTGGCCCAGGCCAAGGAAGCCCGCATGCACATCCTGGGCAAGATGCAGGAGGCCATGGGCGCTGCCAAGACCGAGGTGTCGAGCTTCGCGCCGCGCCTGTTCACGATGAAGATCAACCCCGAGAAGATCCGCGACGTGATCGGCAAGGGCGGCTCCGTGATCCGCGCGCTGACCGAAGAGACCGGCACGCAGATCAACATCGAGGAAGACGGCACCATCACCATCGCTTCCGCCGATCCGGCCAAGGCCGAGGAAGCCAAGCGCCGCATCGAGCAGATCACGGCCGAGGTCGAGATCGGCAAGGTCTACGAAGGCCCGGTCACCAAGATCCTGGACTTCGGTGCGCTGATCAACCTGCTGCCCGGCAAGGACGGCCTGCTGCACATCAGCCAGATCGCGCACGAGCGCGTCGAGAAGGTCACGGACTACCTGAGCGAAGGCCAGATCGTGAAGGTCAAGGTGCTCGAGACCGACGAAAAGGGCCGCATCAAGCTGTCCATGAAGGCGCTGCTGGACCGTTCGGCGCCGCAGGCGTACGCACCCGCACCGGTGTCCGCACCGGTCGACGCTGCACCCGGCCAGCCCGAGTAAGCCTGCGTTGCGACGCGCCGCGTCTGCTTGACGCGGCGCACCGCACCGGCTGCAGCGATGCTGGGCCGGTACCTTGTACTTTCGAGGACTCGCGATGAAAGCTATCGAGATCACGACCTATGGCGCCCCCGAGGTGCTGCAGCTGGCCGAGCGCCCGGACCCCGTGGCCGGCGCTGGCGAGTTGCTGCTGCGCGTGCGTGCCAGCGGCGTGAACCGGCCCGACGTGCTGCAGCGCACCGGCAACTACCCGGTGCCGCCCGGCGCGTCCGACATTCCCGGCCTGGAGGTGGCGGGCGTCATCGAGTCCGGTGATGCGGAAGAGCTGCGTGCCGCGGGCCTGAGCATCGGCGACCGCGTCTGCGCCCTGGTGGCCGGCGGCGGCTATGCCGAGCTGTGCGTGGCGCCGATCGCGCAATGCCTGCCGGTGCCCGCCGGATTGACGGACGAGGAAGGCGCGAGCCTGCCCGAGACCTTCTTCACGGTCTGGAGCAATGTGTTCGACCGCGCGCGCCTGCAGCCAGGTGAAACCCTGCTGGTGCAGGGCGGCACCAGCGGCATCGGCGTGACGGCGATCCAGCTCGGCAAGGCGTTGGGTGCGTGCGTGATCGCCACGGCCGGCAGCGACGAGAAGTGCGCGGCCTGCCTGGCATTGGGTGCCGACCACGCGATCAACTACAAGACTGCCGACTTTGCCGAGGAGGCCCACAGGCTGACCGACGGCAAGGGTGTCGATGTGATCCTGGACATGGTCGCCGGTGCCTACGTGGCGCGCGAGATCAACTGCCTGGCTGAAGACGGCCGCCTGGTCATCATCGCGGTGCAGGGCGGTACCAAGGCCGAGGTCAATGCCGGCCTGGTGCTGCGCCGCCGCCTGACGGTGACGGGCTCCACGCTGCGGCCGCGGCCGGTAGCGTTCAAGGGGGCCATCGCGCAGTCGCTGCGCCGCCATGTGTGGCCGCTGATCGAGGCCGGCCAGATCAAGCCGGTGATCCACAGCCGCTTTGCCGCGGCGGAGGCCGCCAAGGCCCACACGTTGATGGAATCGAACCAGCACATCGGCAAGATCGTCCTGACCTGGTGAGCAAGATGAGCAAGAAGCAACTGATTGCAGGCAACTGGAAGATGAACGCCAGCCTGGCGGGCAGCGAGGCGCTGGTGCGCGGCGTGCTCGAAGGCCTGGCTGCGGCGCCCGCCATGTGCGATGTGGCCATGTGCGTGCCCGCGCCCTACCTCGCGGCCGTGCAGGGCTGGCTGGCGGGCCAGACGGCCGTGCAGGCTGGTTCGCAGGATGTGTCGCAGCATGCCAGCGGCGCCTACACCGGCGAGGTCAGCGCCGACATGCTGCGCGACTTCGGCGTGCGCTACGCCATCGTCGGCCACTCCGAGCGTCGCCAATACCACGGCGAGACCGACGAGGTCGTCGCGGCCAAGGCGCAGCGCGCACTGGCGGCGGGCATCACGCCCATCGTCTGCGTGGGCGAGACGCTGGCCGAGCGCGAAGCCGGCCACACCGAAGAAGTGGTGCGGCGTCAGCTGGCGGCAGTGGTCCATGTGAACGGCCATTGCATCACCGAGATCGTGGTGGCCTACGAGCCCGTCTGGGCCATCGGCACCGGCAAGACCGCCACGCCCGAACAGGCCCAGCAGGTGCATGCCGTGCTGCGCGCGCAGCTCGCCGCGGCCAGCAGCCATGCCGACCGCATCCCGCTGCTGTACGGCGGCAGCATGAACGCATCGAACGCGGCCAGCCTGCTGGCCCAGCCCGACATCGACGGTGGCCTGATCGGCGGCGCGTCGCTCAAGGTTCCGGATTTCCTGGCCATCGTGGCCGCCGCCCGCTGAGGGCCCTGAAGAGGTTTTGCAGAGATGAATGTGTTGTTGAACTTGGTCCTGGCGGTGCAGATCCTGTCGGCCCTCGGGATGATCGGCCTGATCCTGATCCAGCATGGCAAGGGCGCCGACATGGGCGCCGCCTTCGGCAGCGGCAGCGCCGGCAGCCTGTTCGGTGCCAGCGGCAGTGCCAACTTCCTATCACGCACCACGGCGGTGCTGGCCGTCGTGTTCTTCGTCGCGACGCTGGCGCTGGCCTACTTCGGCAACCGCCAGCCCACGAGCGCAGGCAGTGTGCTGGAGCGCGCGGTGCAGGAGGCGCCGGCACCGGCGTCGCAAATCCCGGGTTCGGGTGTCTCGGCGCCGGCAGCACCGGCCGTTCCGGCTTCGGGCGCGGGCCAGATCCCGACGCAGTGATCCCATGCTGGCGCATCTCTGGATGCGTCAGCGAAATTTCCCTGGCGTCAGCCTGGGAACCCTGCGGTTTCAGGGTAAACTCGAATGCTGTCTGGAAAGCCAAACAACTAGCTCGACAAGAGCGAAGTTCCTCATGCCATCCAGGCACGACAAAACCGCCGTCGTGGTGAAATTGGTAGACACGCTATCTTGAGGGGGTAGTGGCGAAAGCTGTGCGAGTTCGAGTCTCGCCGACGGCACCAACTTAAGTCGGCATGCAAGCACCCCACGCTTGCATGCCGACGCAGCGGTGAAGAAGTCCCCAGATGAACCTCGGCCAATACCTCCCAGTCCTTTTGTTCATCCTGGTGGGTATAGCGGTCGGCATCGCACCGCAGTTGCTGGGCTACCTGCTCGGCCCCAACCGGCCCGACGCGGCCAAGAATTCCCCCTACGAGTGCGGTTTCGAAGCCTTCGAAAACGCGCGCATGAAGTTCGACGTGCGCTACTACCTCGTCGCCATCCTGTTCATCCTGTTCGACCTGGAAATCGCGTTCCTGTTTCCCTGGGCCGTGGCATTGAAGGACGTGGGCGTGGTGGGCTTCTGGGCCGTCGTCATGTTCCTGGCCATCCTGGTCGTCGGGTTCGTCTACGAATGGAAAAAGGGTGCGCTGGACTGGGAGTGATCCTGGTCGGGCAACTGGAGAATAGCTATGGCCATTGAAGGCGTTTTCAAGGAAGGCTTCGTCACGACCTCGTACGACGCGGTGGTGAACTGGGCCAAGACCGGCTCGCTGTGGCCCATGACCTTCGGTCTGGCGTGCTGCGCGGTCGAGATGATGCACGCGGCCGCTGCGCGCTATGACATCGGCCGTTTCGGCGCCGAGGTGTTCCGCGCCAGCCCGCGCCAGTCCGACCTCATGATCGTGGCCGGCACGCTGTGCAACAAGATGGCGCCGGCCCTGCGCAAGGTCTACGACCAGATGGCCGAGCCGCGCTGGGTGCTGTCCATGGGCTCGTGTGCCAATGGCGGCGGCTACTACCACTACAGCTATTCCGTGGTGCGTGGCTGCGACCGCATCGTGCCGGTCGATGTCTACGTGCCGGGCTGCCCGCCCACGGCCGAAGCGCTGATCTACGGAATCATCCAGCTGCAGCAGAAGATCCGCCGCACCCAAACCATTGCCCGCGTCTGATCCATGACCGTCTTTGCTGTTGATCTCCAAGTCCTCAAGGACACGGTCGCCACGACGCTGGGCGACAAGGTGCAGGCGCTCAAACTCGAGCGCGGCGAAGTCACCGTGACCGTCAAGGCCGCCGACTACATCGACGCCATGCAGACCCTGCGCGACGCGCCCGGCTGCAAGTTCGAGCAACTCATCGACCTGTGCGGCGTCGACTACTCCGCCTACCGCGATGCGGTGTGGGAAGGTCCGCGCTTCTGCGTGGTCTCGCACCTGCTGTCCGTGAGTCTGAACCAGCGCCTGCGCGTGAAGGTGTTCTGCCTTGATGACGACCTGCCCATGCTGCCGTCCCTCATGCACCTGTGGGCCTCGGCCAACTGGTTCGAGCGCGAGGCCTTCGACCTCTATGGCATCCTGTTCGACGGCCACATTGACCTGCGCCGCATCCTGACCGACTACGGCTTCATCGGCCATCCCTTTCGCAAGGACTTCCCGCTGTCGGGCCATGTGGAAATGCGTTACGACGAAGAGCTCCGCCGCGTGGTCTACCAGCCCGTGAGCATCGAGCCGCGCGAGATCACGCCCCGCGTGATCCGCGAAGACAACTACGGCGGCCTGCACTGAGCGCGCGAGGCCGACCCGCGGACACCCCATGGCAGAAATCAAGAACTACACCCTGAACTTCGGCCCGCAGCACCCGGCCGCGCACGGCGTGCTGCGGCTGGTGATGGAGCTCGACGGCGAGGTCGTGCAACGCTGCGACCCGCACATCGGGCTGCTGCACCGCGCCACCGAGAAGCTGGCCGAACACAAGACCTTCATCCAGTCGCTGCCCTACATGGACCGGCTGGACTACGTCTCGATGATGTGCAACGAGCACGCCTACTGCCTGGCCATCGAGAAGCTGCTCGGCATCGAGGTGCCGATCCGCGCGCAATACATCCGCGTGATGTTCTCCGAGATCACGCGCATGCTGAACCACCTGATGTGGCTCGGCTCGCACGGCAACGACTGCGGCAGCTCCACCATCCTGATCTACGCGTTCCGCGAGCGCGAAGACCTGTTCGACATGTACGAGGCCGTCTCCGGCGCGCGCATGCACGCGGCCTACTTCCGTCCGGGCGGCGTCTACCGCGACCTGCCGGACACCATGCCGCAGTACACGGTCAGCAAGATCAAGAACGCCAAGGCGCTGGCGCGTATGAACGAGAACCGTCAGGGGTCCATGCTGGACTTCATCGACGACTTCACCAAGCGCTTCACGACCTACTTGGGCGAGTACCACACACTGCTGACCGACAACCGCATCTGGAAGCAGCGCACCGTGGGCATCGGTGTCATGGATGCCGACCGCGCACTGAACCTGGGCCTCACGGGTCCGATGCTGCGCGGCTCCGGCATCGCCTGGGACCTGCGCAAGAAGCAGCCCTACGACGTCTACGACCGCATGGACTTCGACATCCCGGTCGGCAAGACCGGCGACAGCTACGACCGCTACCTGGTCCGCATGGAAGAGCTGGCCCAGTCCAACCGCATCATCAAGCAGTGCGTGGACTGGCTGCGCGTGAACCCCGGCCCCGTCATCACCGACAACCACAAGGTGGCGGCGCCCTCGCGCGAGGGCATGAAGGCCAACATGGAAGAGCTGATCCACCACTTCAAGCTCTTCACCGAAGGTTTCCACGTGCCCGAGGGCGAGGCCTATGCCGCCGTTGAGCATCCCAAGGGCGAGTTCGGCATCTACCTCGTCAGCGACGGTGCTAACAAGCCCTACCGCCTGAAGATCCGTCCGCCCGGCTTCGTGCACCTGGCAGCGCTCGACGAAATGTCGCGCGGCCACATGCTGGCCGACGCCGTGGCGATCATCGGCACCTTGGACATCGTGTTCGGAGAGATCGACCGATGAGCGCAGCAGCTCCCCATTCCGCATCCGCCGCGCCGGCGCCTGCCTTGTCGCAGGAGACGCTGGACCGTTTCGCGCGCGAGATCGCCAAGTACCCCTACGAGGGCCGCGCGTCGGCCGTGATGGCATGTCTGTCGATCGCACAGCAGCAGCACGGCCACGTGTACCCCGAGCACGAGAAGATCATCGGCGAGCTGCTGGGCATGCCGACGATCGCCGTGCACGAGGTCACGACCTTCTACAACATGTACAACCAGCAGCCGGTCGGCAAGTTCAAGCTGAACGTCTGTACCAACCTGCCGTGCCAGCTGCGCGACGGTTACAAGGCGCTGCACCACCTGGAGCACAAGCTCGGCATCACGATGGGCGAGACCACGGCCGACGGCCTGTTCACGCTGCAGCAGAGCGAGTGCCTGGGCGCCTGCGCCGACTCGCCCGTGATGCTGGTCAACGACCGCACCATGTGCAGCTTCATGAGCAACGAGAAGCTCGACCAGCTCATCGACGGGCTGCGTGCAGCGGAAGGCAAAGCATGAACGCAGATCAAGTTCTGGCGCAGTTCGCCGCCACCGGCGTGCAGACCTGCTTCCACGGCCGCCACATCAACCCGCAGATCTACGCCGATCTGAACGGCAGCAACTGGCGCCTGAAGGACTACGAAGCCCGCGGCGGCTACCAGGCCCTGAAGAAGATCCTGGCCGCCGACGGTGGCGAGGGCCTCACGCAGGACCAGGTCATTGCGACCATGAAGGAATCGGCCCTGCGCGGCCGCGGTGGCGCGGGTTTCCCGAGCGGCCTGAAGTGGAGCTTCATGCCGCGCCAGTTCCCGGGGCAGAAGTACCTGGTCTGCAACTCGGACGAGGGCGAACCCGGGACCTGCAAGGACCGCGACATCATGATGTACAACCCGCACATCGTGATCGAGGGCATGATCATCGCGGCCTACGCGATGGGCATCACGGTCGGCTACAACTACATCCACGGCGAGATCTTCCAGGTCTACGAACGCTTCGAGGAAGCCCTGGAAGAAGCCCGCGCGGCCGGCTACCTGGGCAACGAGATCCTGGGCAGCAAGCACAGCTTCCAGCTGCATGCCTCGCACGGTTTCGGCGCCTACATCTGCGGCGAGGAAACCGCGCTGCTCGAATCGCTGGAAGGCAAGAAGGGCCAGCCGCGCTTCAAGCCGCCGTTCCCGGCCAGCTTCGGCCTCTACGGCAAGCCGACCACGATCAACAACACCGAGACCTTCGCGGCGGTGCCGTGGATCATCCGCAATGGCGGGGCCGCCTACCTCGAATGCGGCAAGCCCAACAACGGCGGCACCAAGATCTTCTCGGTCTCGGGCGACGTCGAGCTGCCGGGCAACTACGAGATTCCGATGGGCACGCCGTTCACCAAGCTGTTGGAGCTGGCCGGTGGCGTGCGCAAAGGCCGCACGCTCAAGGCCGTGATCCCGGGCGGATCGTCCTCGCCGGTGCTGCCGGCCGCGATCATGAACGAGTGCACGATGGACTACGACTCCATCGCCAAGGCCGGCTCCATGCTGGGCTCGGGCGCACTGATCGTGATGGACGACACGCGCTGCATGGTCGAGTCGCTCAAGCGCCTGTCGTACTTCTACATGCACGAGTCCTGCGGCCAGTGCACGCCCTGCCGTGAAGGCACGGGCTGGCTCTGGCGCCTGGTGGACAAGGTGCACCGTGGGGCAGGGCAGTCCAGCGACATGGACCTGCTCAACTCCATCGCAGACAACATCCAGGGCCGCACGATCTGCGCGCTCGGTGACGCCGCGGCCATGCCCGTGCGCGCCATGATCAAGCACTTCCGCCACGAATTCGAGGCCATGTGCAAGAAACCCGCGACGGCGCAGGCCTGAACGAGAAGCACCCGATATGGTTGAAATCCAAGTCGACGGCAAGAAGGTCGAGATCGCCGAAGGCAGCATGGTCATGCATGCGGCCGACAAGGCCGGGACCTACATCCCGCACTTCTGCTACCACAAGAAACTGTCCATCGCGGCCAACTGCCGCATGTGCCTGGTGGACGTGGAGAAGGCGCCCAAGCCCATGCCGGCCTGCGCCACCCCGGTCACGCAGGGCATGATCGTCCACACCAAGAGCGACAAGGCGCTGAAGGCGCAGAAGTCGGTCATGGAGTTCCTGCTCATCAACCACCCGCTGGATTGCCCGATCTGCGACCAGGGCGGCGAGTGCCAGCTGCAGGATCTGGCCGTGGGCTACGGCGGTTCGTCTTCGCGCTACGTCGAAGAAAAGCGCGTGGTGTTCCACAAGGACGTGGGCCCGCTGATCTCCATGGAGGAGATGAGCCGCTGCATCCATTGCACGCGCTGCGTGCGCTTCGGCCAGGAAGTGGCCGGCATCATGGAACTGGGCATGATCCACCGGGGCGAGCACTCCGAGATCACGACCATCACGGGCGAGACCGTGGACTCCGAGCTGTCGGGCAACATGATCGACATCTGCCCGGTCGGTGCGCTCACGAGCAAGCCCTTCCGCTACAGCGCCCGCACCTGGGAGCTGTCGCGCCGCAAGAGCGTGAGCCCGCACGATTCCACCGGTGCCAATCTGATCGTGCAGGTCAAGAACCACAAGGTCATGCGTGTCGTGCCGCTCGAGAACGAGGCCGTCAACGAGTGTTGGATCGCCGACCGCGACCGCTTTTCCTACGAATCGCTGAACAGCGACGAGCGCCTGACCCAGCCCATGCTCAAGCAGGGCGGCCAGTGGCAGACCGTGGACTGGCAGACCGCGCTGGAATACGTGGCGAATGGCCTGAAGCAGATCAAGGCCGACCATGGTGCGTCCAGCATCGGCCTGCTGGCCAGCCCGCACAGCACGCTGGAAGAGCTGAGCCTGGCCGGCGCCCTGGTGCGCGGCCTGGGCAGCGACAACATCGACCACCGTCTGCGCCATGCCGAATTCGCGCCTGCCGAAGGCGTGCGCTGGCTGGGCATGCCGATCACGGCGCTGTCCACGCTGCAGCGCGTGCTGGTCGTGGGTTCCAACCTGCGCAAGGACCACCCGCTGTTCGCGCAGCGCATCCGCCAAGCCGCGCGCAAGGGCGCCAAGGTGCACGCCATCGCCTCGTGCAGCCAGCTGGCCGATGCCGACGCCTGGGCCATGACGCTGGGCGCCACGCTCAAGGCCGAAGCCGGCGACTGGCTGCAGGCTTTGGCCGATGTGGCCACTGCCATCGGCGCCGAGAAGGGCGTCGCCGCCCCTGCCGCAGGCCAGGCGCACGAAGCCGCACAGACCGTCGCCAAGTCGCTGCTGTCCGGTGACCGCAAGGCCGTGCTGCTGGGCAATGCCGCTGCGCACCACGCCCAGGCCGCCAGCCTGCTGGCGCTGGCGCAGTGGATCGCCGAGCAGACCGGTGCCAGCTTCGGCTACCTGACCGAAGCGGCCAACACCGTGGGTGCCCAGTTCGTCGGCGCCCAGCCCAAGGCCGATGGCCGCAACGCCGCCCAGATGCTGGCCGGTGGCCTCAAGGCCGTGCTGCTGCTCAACAACGAGCCCGAGTTCGATTCCGCGGCTGGCGCCAGCGCCGCCGCGGCACTCGACGCGGCCGAGATGGTCGTCACGCTGAGCCCGTTCAAGGCCAACATGGCCTTCTCCGACGTGCTGCTGCCGATCGCCCCATTCACCGAGACCTCGGGCAGCTTCGCCAACGCCGAAGGCCGCGTGCAGAGCTTCCACGCCGTCGTGCGCCCGCTCGGCGAGACGCGTCCGGCCTGGAAGGTGATCCGCGTGCTCGGCAACATGCTGGGCCTGCCGGGCTTTGCCCAGGAGTCCTCGCAGGACGTGCTGGCCAGCCTGGGCCTGGTGCAGGCCGACGGTGGCACCCACGTGCCGGCCGACCGCCTGTCGAACGCGACCCGCGCTGCCGTGGCCCCCGTGGCTGCCGTCGCGGCGCCCGCGGTCGCCAGCATTTACCAGTTGGACAGCCTGGTGCGCCGGGCCACGTCCTTGCAGTTGACCGCGGATGCGCGGCAAGCCCAGGGAGCGAGCGCAGCATGATCGACAGCATCTACGGTTTCGGCCAAGGCCTGGTCGCAGCCAGCTGGTGGACCGGCGGCATCTGGCCCGTGGTCTGGGGCATGATCAAGATCCTCTGCGTGCTGCTGCCCCTGCTGGGCGCGGTCGCCTATGCCACGCTGTGGGAGCGCAAGTTCCTGGGCTGGATCCAGGTCCGCCACGGTCCCAACCGCGTGGGCCCGCTGGGCCTGCTGCAGCCGATCGCCGACGCGCTCAAGCTGCTGACCAAGGAACTGATCAACCCGTCCGCCGCGAGCTCGGGCCTGTTCCGTCTCGGCCCCATCATGGCCATCATGCCGGCGCTGGCGGCCTGGGTGGCCGTGCCCTTCGGCCCCGAGGCCGTGATCGCCAACGTCAACGCCGGTCTGCTGCTGATCATGGCCATCACCTCGATCGAGGTCTATGGCGTGATCATCGCGGGCTGGGCCTCGAACTCGAAGTACGCCTTCCTGGGCGCGCTGCGCGCCTCGGCCCAGATGGTGAGCTATGAAATCGCGATGGGCTTTTGCCTCGTGATCGTGATCATGGTGTCGGGCAGCCTGCACCTGGGCGAGATCGTTGCCGCGCAGGCCAAGGGCATGGGCGCCAACATGGGCCTGGGCTTTTTGTCCTGGAACTGGCTGCCGCTGCTGCCGGTGTTCGTGGTCTACCTGATCTCTGGCGTGGCCGAAACCAACCGCCACCCCTTCGACGTGGTCGAAGGCGAGGCCGAGATCGTGGCCGGCCACATGGTCGAGTACTCGGGCATGGGCTTCGCCATCTTCTTCCTGGCCGAGTACGCCAGCATGTGGCTGGTCTCCATCCTCGCGGTGCTGATGTTCCTGGGCGGCTGGCTGTCGCCCATCGGCTTCCTGGACTTCATTCCGGGCTGGATCTGGCTGGGCCTGAAGACCTTCTTCGTGCTCTCGCTGTTCATCTGGATCCGCGGCACCTTCCCGCGCTTCCGCTACGACCAGATCATGCGTCTGGGCTGGAAGATCTTCATTCCCGTCACGCTGGTGTGGCTGCTGCTGGTCGGTGGCTGGATGCAGACGTCCTGGAACATCTGGAAATAAGGCGGAGACCCCACGATGACCACCGCTACCGCTTCCTCTGGCTTCTCGGTCAAGGATTTCCTCAAGAGCTTCATGCTCGCCGAGCTCTTCAAGGGCATGGTGCTGACCGGCCGCTACGCGTTCAAGCGCAAGGTGACCGTGCAGTTCCCCGAGGAGAAGACCCCGCTGTCGCCGCGCTTCCGCGGCCTGCACGCACTGCGCCGCTACGAGAACGGCGAAGAGCGCTGCATCGCCTGCAAGCTGTGCGAGGCCGTGTGCCCCGCCATGGCGATCACGATCGAGTCCGACGTGCGCGACGACGGTTCGCGCCGCACCACGCGCTACGACATCGACCTGACCAAGTGCATCTTCTGCGGCTTCTGCGAAGAGAGCTGCCCGGTCGATTCCATCGTCGAGACCCACATCCTCGAATACCACGGCGAAAAGCGCGGCGACCTGTACTTCACCAAGGACATGCTGCTGGCCGTGGGCGACCGCTACGAAAAAGAAATCTCGGCCGCCAAGGCAGCCGACGCCCCGTACCGTTAACGGCCAGGCGCCCCGAAGAAAAAAATGGACGTCAAGACAGGCTTCTTCTATCTGTTTTCGCTCGTGCTGCTGTTCGCGGCATTCCGGGTGATCACAGCGCGCAATCCGGTACACGCCGTGCTGTACCTGATCCTCGCGTTCTCGCAGGCTTCTGCGATCTGGCTGCTGCTGCAGGCCGAGTTCCTGGCCATCGTGCTGGTGCTGGTCTACCTGGGAGCGGTGCTCGTGCTGTTCCTGTTCGTCGTGATGATGCTGGACGTGGACGTCGCCTCACTCGGTAGAACGCTGCGCAGGCACTTCTGGTTCGCCATGCTGTTCGGCCTGGTCATCGCGCTCGAAATGGCGTGGATCCTGATGGGCGGCTTCCGCGCCACCGACGAATCGCGCAACCTGGCCGGTGCCGCCGCCCAGGCCGCCACGCAGATGTCCAACACCAAGGCGCTCGGCATCCTGCTGTACACCGAGTACCTGTACCCGGTCCAGGTGGCGGCCTGCATTTTGCTGGTGGCCATGATCGCCGCCATCGCGCTGACGCTGCGCGGCCGCAAGGACACCCGCAACGTCCGTCCTGAAGACCAGGTCCGCGTGCGTGCCGCCGAGCGTGTTGCGCTGGTCAAGGTCGACGCCACGCGCCCCGCGCCCCCACCGCCCGCACCGGCTGCAGCCGAGGAGAAGAAGGCATGACGCTCAGTCTTGGACACTTCCTGTCGCTGGGCGCGATGCTGTTCGCGCTGTCGGTGATCGGCATCTTCCTGAACCGCAAGAACCTGATCGTGCTGCTGATGGCCATCGAGCTGATGCTGCTGGCGGTCAACATGAACTTCGTGGCGTTCTCGTACTACCTGAACGACATGCATGGGCAGATCTTCGTGTTCTTCATCCTGACCGTGGCGGCCGCCGAGTCCGCCATCGGCTTGGCGATCCTGGTGCTGTTGTTCCGCAACCGCTCCAGCATCAACGTGGACGAACTCAACACGCTCAAGGGCTGAGAACAACAACATGAGCCAAACACTCTCGGCCTCCACGCTATTGGCCGTCCCCTTGGCGCCGCTGGTCGGCTCCGCGCTGGCCGGCATCTTCGGCACCGCCTTCGGTGGTAACAAGATCGGCCGCCGCCTGTCGCACTCGTTGACCATCCTCGGCGTCTTCGTCGCCTTCGTGATCGCGGCGATGACGCTCAAGAGCGTCGCGCTGGACGGTGCCCGCTTCAACGAGACCCTCTACACCTGGATGGTGGTCGGCCAGCTCAAGATGGAAGTCGGCTTCCTGGTCGACGGCCTCACGGCCATGATGATGGTCGTCGTGACCTTCGTCTCGCTGATGGTGCACATCTACACCATCGGCTACATGGAAGAGGACGCCGGCTACAACCGCTTCTTCGCCTACATCTCGCTGTTCACCTTCTCCATGCTGATGCTCGTGATGAGCAACAACATGCTGCAGCTGTTCTTCGGCTGGGAAGCCGTGGGCCTGGTGTCCTACCTGCTGATCGGTTTCTGGTTCAACAAGCCGACGGCCATCTTCGCCAACATGAAGGCCTTCCTGGTCAACCGGGTCGGCGACTTCGGCTTCATCCTGGGCATCGGCCTGATCGCCGCCTACGCCGGTACGCTGAACTACACCGAGATCTTTGGCCAGGCCGACGCCATCGGCAAGCTGGGCTTCCCCGGCACCGACTGGATGCTGGTCACCGTCATCTGCATCTGCCTGTTCATCGGCGCCATGGGCAAGAGCGCGCAGTTCCCGCTGCACGTCTGGCTGCCCGACTCGATGGAAGGTCCCACGCCGATCTCCGCGCTGATCCACGCCGCCACCATGGTGACGGCCGGCATCTTCATGGTCGCGCGCATGTCGCCGCTGTTCGAACTGTCGGACACCGCGCTGAACTTCATCCTCGTGATCGGTTCCATCACGGCGCTGTTCATGGGTTTCCTGGGCATCATCCAGAACGACATCAAGCGTGTGGTGGCCTATTCCACGCTGTCGCAGCTGGGCTACATGACGGTGGCGCTGGGCGCCTCGGCCTACTCGGTCGCGGTGTTCCACCTGATGACGCACGCCTTCTTCAAGGCGCTGCTGTTCCTCGGTGCCGGCTCGGTCATCATGGGCATGCACCACAACCAGGACATCCGTTGGATGGGCGGCGTGCGCAAGTACATGCCCATCACCTGGATCACCTCGCTGCTGGGCTCGCTGGCACTGATCGGCACGCCGCTGTTCTCGGGTTTCTATTCCAAGGACAGCATCATCATCGCCACGCACGCCAGCCACCTGCCCGGTGCCGGTTTCGCGCAGTTCGCGGTCATGGCCGGCGTGTTCGTCACGGCGTTCTACTCGTTCCGCATGTACTTCCTGGTCTTCCACGGCAAGGAGCGCTACGACCAGAACCCCGACGCGCACCATGACGACCACCACGGGCACGACGACCATGGCCACGGCCACGGTCCGCACGAGTCGCCCTGGGTCGTCACGGCGCCGCTGGTGCTGCTGGCCATCCCTTCGGTCATCATCGGCTACCTGACCATCGGCCCGATGCTGTTCGGCGAGTTCTTCAAGGATTCGATCTTCGTCAACGGCCAGATCCACCACGCCATGGCCGAATTGGCCGAGGAGTACCACGGCCCCGTCGCCATGGCCCTGCACGGCCTGCAGACCGCGCCATTCTGGCTGGCGCTGGCCGGTGTCGCGCTGTCCTACTACATGTACATGGTCAACCCGGCACTGCCGGCGGCCATCAAGCGTGCCTGCATGCCGATCTACACGCTGCTGGAAAACAAGTACTACCTGGACTGGATCAACGAGAACATCCTGGCGCGCGGCGCCCGTGCCCTGGGCTACGGCCTGTGGAAGGGCGGCGACCAGGCCATCATCGATGGCGCCGTGGTGAACGGCTCGTGGAAGCTCGTGGGCTGGGTTGCCGGCGTCGTGCGCCGCGTGCAGACCGGCTTCATCTACCACTACGCGCTGGTCATGATCCTCGGCATCTTCGTGCTGATGACGTACTTCGTCTGGTTCAACAAATAAGGCTGAGGGAGAAGAACAAAAATGGGTTTGTTGAGCCTTGCGATCTGGACGCCGATCTTCTTCGGCGCCGTGCTGCTGGCCCTGGGCAGGGATGAGCACGCGCGCGCCGTGCGCTGGTTGGCGCTGCTGGGCGCCATCATCAGCCTGCTGGTCACGCTGCCGCTGTACAGCGGTTTCGACAACGCGACGGCTGCCATGCAGTTCGTCGAGAAGGCGCCCTGGATTGCGCGCTTCAATGTGCACTACCACCTGGGCCTGGACGGCATCTCGTTCTGGTTCGTGCCGCTGACGGCCTTCATCACGGTGATCGTCGTGATCGCCGGCTGGGAAGCCATCACCACACGTGTGAACCAGTACATGGGCGCGTTCCTGATCCTGTCCGGTCTCATGATCGGCGTGTTCTCGGCGCTGGACGGCCTGCTGTTCTACGTGTTCTTCGAGGCCACGCTGATCCCGATGTACCTGATCATCGGCATCTGGGGCGGCCCGAACAAGATCTACGCGGCCTTCAAGTTCTTCCTGTACACGCTGCTGGGCTCGCTGCTGCTGCTGATTGCGCTGATCTACCTGTACGTGCACTCGGGCGGCAGCTTCGACATCCAGACCTGGCACGACCTGCCGCTGGCGCGCAATGCGCAGACGCTGCTGTTCTTCGGCTTCTTCGCGGCCTTCGCCGTCAAGGTGCCGATGTGGCCGGTCCACACCTGGCTGCCCGACGTGCACGTGGAAGCGCCCACCGGCGGCTCGGCCGTGCTGGCGGCGATCATGCTGAAGCTGGGTGCCTACGGCTTCCTGCGCTTCTCGATGCCGATCGCGCCCGACGCCGCGCACGAATGGGCCTGGCTCATGGTGGCGCTGTCGCTGATCGCCGTGGTCTACGTCGGCCTGGTCGCGATGGTGCAGCAGGACATGAAGAAGCTGGTGGCGTACTCGTCGGTGGCCCACATGGGCTTCGTCACGCTGGGCTTCTTCATCTTCAACGACCTGGGCGTCTCCGGCGGCCTGGTCCAGATGATCGCGCACGGCTTCGTGTCGGGCGCGATGTTCCTGTGCATCGGCGTGCTGTACGACCGCGTGCATTCGCGTGAGATCGCGGCCTACGGCGGCGTTGTCAACACCATGCCCAAGTTCGCGGCCTTCGCGCTGCTGTTCGCCATGGCCAACTGCGGCCTGCCGGCCACGGCCGGTTTCGTGGGCGAGTGGATGGTGATCCTGGGGGCGGTCAAGGCCAATTTCTGGCTCGGCCTGCTGGCGGCCACGGCACTGATCTTTGGCGCGGCCTACACGCTGTGGATGTACAAGCGCGTCTACCTGGGACCGGTGGGCAACGACCACGTCAAGGAACTCGAAGACATCAACGCGCGCGAATTCCTGATGCTGGCGCTGCTGGCGATCGCGGTGCTGGCCATGGGCATCTATCCCAAGCCCTTCACCGACGTGATGGACGTGTCGGTGGCCGAGCTGCTCAAGCACGTGGCTGTGTCCAAGCTGAACTGAGCGGGGCGAGAGAAGAAAAGTTATGGACAAAATCAGCTGGATCACCGTTTACCCGGAAATCGTGCTGCTGGTCATGGCCTGCGTGATCGCGCTGGTCGACCTCGCGGTCAAGAGCCCGCGCCGCACCGCCACCTACGTGCTCACGCTGCTGAGCCTGGCCGTCGTCGCCGTGCTGCACGGCACCTACGCGTCGGGTAACACCACCCTGTACGGCTTCGGCGGCATGGTGGTCAGCGACCCCATGGGCAACTGGCTCAAGTGCTTTGCCACCGTGGCCGTGATGGTCACGCTGGTCTATGGTCGCCCCTACTCGGCCGACCGCGGCATGCTGCGCGGCGGAGAGCTGTTCACGCTGTCGATGTTCGCGCTGCTGGGCATGTCGGTGATGATCTCGGGCGGCAACTTCCTGGTCATCTACATGGGCCTGGAACTGCTCACGCTGTCGAGCTACGCGCTCGTGGCGCTGCGCCGCGACAACGCGGTCGCCAGCGAGGCTGCGATGAAGTACTTCGTGCTGGGCGCACTGGCCTCGGGCTTCCTGCTGTACGGCCTGTCGATGATGTATGGCGCCACCGGTTCGCTGGACATCAATGAGGTGTTCAAGGCCGTGGCCTCGGGCCAGGTGCAGCACCAGGTGCTGGTGTTCGGCCTGGTGTTCATCGTGTCCGGCCTGGCCTTCAAGCTCGGCGTGGTGCCCTTCCACATGTGGGTGCCCGACGTCTACCACGGCGCGCCCACGGCCGTCACGCTGATGATCGCGGGCGCGCCCAAGCTCGCCGCCTTCGCCATCGTGATCCGCCTGCTGGTCGAAGGCCTGCTGCCGCTCGCCATCGACTGGCAGCAGATGCTGGTCGTGCTGGCCGTGGCATCGCTGCTGATCGGCAACCTGGCCGCGGTGATGCAGAGCAACCTCAAGCGCATGCTGGCCTATTCGACCATCTCGCAGATGGGCTTCGTGCTGCTGGGCCTGCTGGCCGGCGTGGTCAACGGCAACACGCTGTCGGCCGCCAACGCCTACAGCTCGGCCATGTTCTACGTCATCACCTATGTGCTGACCACGCTGGCGAGCTTCGGCGTGCTGCTGCTGCTGGCGCGCGAAGGCTTCGAGAGCGACGAGGTGGCCGACCTGGCCGGCCTGAACCAGCGCAGCCCGCTGTACGCGGCCGTGATGGCGATCTGCATGTTCTCGCTGGCCGGCATTCCGCCGATGGTGGGCTTCTACGCCAAGCTGTCGGTGCTGCAGACCCTGGTGGCCTCGGGCGAGACCTTCCTGATCGGCCTGGCGATCTTTGCCGTGATCATGTCGCTGATCGGCGCCTTCTACTACCTGCGCGTGGTCAAGGTCATGTACTTCGACGCACCAATCACGGCCAGCACCGTCTCCGCGCCGCTGGATGTGCGCGCCGTGCTGTCGGTCAACGGCGCCCTGGTGCTGCTGCTGGGCGTGGTCCCGGGCGGGCTGATGGCGCTGTGCGTGCAGGCCATCACCCTGACGCTGGGCACCTGAGTTGGCGCCCGATGCGGCGGTCTGGCTCGTGATCCTGGCGGCCGTGGTGGCCGCCAACCTGCCATTCCTCACGCAGCGCCTGTTTCTGGCGCTGCGCCTCGCGCAGGGCAAGGGCCTGGCCTGGCGCCTGCTGGAACTGCTGGTGTATTACCTGGTGGTCGGAGCGCTGGGCCTGCTGCTCGAGCGCAACGTGGGCCGCATCGCGCCCCAGGGCTGGGAGTTCTATGCCGTGACCGCCGCATTGTTCGTGACGCTGGCATTCCCCGGCTTCGTCTGGCGCTACCTGCTCAAGCATAGGCACTGACATGGCCAGCGGCGACGCCCATCTGACCGAGGAGACCGTGCAGCGCGAGGAGCTGCTGCGCGGCCGCTTCCTGCAGGTGCTGCGCGACACCGTGCGCCTGCCCGATGGCGGCAGCGACACGCGCGAATACATCGTGCACCCGGGCGCCGTGATGGTCGTGCCCTTGCTCGACGACGGCCGTGTCGTGCTGGAGCGCCAGTACCGCCACCCCATGGGCCGGGTGATGGTCGAGTTCCCGGCCGGCAAGCTCGACGTCGGCGAGGACACCTGGACCTGCGGCCGGCGCGAACTGCTGGAAGAGACGGGCTACACGGCGCGTGAATGGGCCAAAGCCGGTGTGCTGCACCCCGTCATTTCCTACTCCACCGAATTCATCGAGATCTGGTTTGCGCGTGGCCTTGCGCTGCAGCAGCGCCATCTCGATGCAGGCGAGTTCCTCGACGTCTTCAGCGCCAGCGTGGACGAGTTGCTGGCCTGGTGCCGCGATGGCACGGTGACCGACGCCAAGACCCTGAGCGCCGCGCTGTGGCTGCAGAATTGGCGTGCGGGCGCCTGGGACTTGTCCTGGCAGCCGAACCCGGATGGGACCGGCGCCGGATAATCGTGGCCATGAAAGTCCTGGATCTGCAGTGCGCCCACGGCCACGGCTTCGAAGGCTGGTTCGGCTCGGAAGACGATTTCCAGTCGCAGCTGACGCGCGGCCTCGTGGAATGCCCGGTCTGTGGCGACACGGCCGTGGCCAAGAAGCTGTCGGCACCGCGCCTGAACCTGGGCGCCAGCGCGCCGGCCGAGAGTCCGAAGCGCGAGGTGGCAGCGGTGGACCCGCAACTGCAGGCGGCCTGGATGAAGATGGTGCGCCATGTGCTGGCCAACACCGAAGATGTGGGCGGCAGGTTCGCCGAGGAGGCGCGCCGCATCCACTACGGCGAGACCACGGAACGCAACATCCGCGGCCAGGCCTCGCGCGAGGAAACCGAATCCTTGCTGGAGGAGGGCATCGCCGTGATGCCCTTGCCGATCCCCAAGGCTCTCAAAGAGCCTCTGCAGTAGCCCAGTGGCTTGGAACCCTGTGCCCGTTGGGCACAGGATGCGACCGCCTTCGGGCGGCCGGGCTGCAGTCAGGGGTACAGTCCGCGCAGCTCGCGTGTGTGCAGGATGCGCTCGCAGGCCACGATGAAGGTGGCGGTGCGCAGGCTCACCTTGTGCTGCTCGGCCACTGCCCAGACACCGGCGAAGGCCTGCTGCATCACGCGCACCAGGCGCTTGTTGATCTCGTCCTCGTCCCAGAAGAAGCTGCTGAAGTCCTGCACCCACTCGAAGTAGCTGACCGTCACGCCGCCGGCGTTGGCGATCACGTCGGGCAGCACCAGCACGTTGCGTTCGTGCAGGATGTCGTCGGCCTCGGGCGTGGTCGGGCCGTTCGCGCCTTCGATGACCATGCGGGCCTGGATGCGGTGCGCGTTGGCCTTGGTGATCTGCTGCTCCAGCGCGGCGGGGATCATGATGTCGCAGGGCACGTCCCAGAACTTGTCGGCCGCCAGCACCTCGGCATGCTCGAAGCCCGCCACCGTGCCCTTGTCGGCCACGTGCTTGAGCAGCGAGGGCACGTCGAGCCCGGCCTCGCGGTAGATCGCGCCGCCGTGGTCCTGCACGGCCACCACGCGCGCGCCGGCTTCGGCGAACAGCTTGCCGGCGATGCCGCCCACGTTGCCGAAGCCCTGAACGGCCACGGCCGCCTTGGCCACGTCCAGGCCGATGCGCTTGGCCGCTTCCACGCCCACCGTGAACACGCCACGGCCGGTGGCCTCGCGCCGACCGAGCGAGCCACCCAGGTCGACCGGCTTGCCGGTCACCACGCCGGTGGCGGTCGAGCCCTGGTTCATGGAGTAGGTGTCCATCATCCAGGCCATGACCTGTTCGTTGGTGTTGACGTCCGGTGCCGGGATGTCCTTGGTCGGGCCGATGATGATGCCGATCTCGCTGGTGTAGCGGCGCGTCATGCGCTCCAGCTCGCCGCGCGACAGCGTCTTGGGGTCGACGCGGATGCCGCCCTTGGCGCCGCCGTAGGGCACGTTCACAGCTGCGTTCTTGATCGACATCCAGGCCGACAGCGCCATCACCTCGGACAGCGTCACGTCCTGGTGGAAGCGCACGCCGCCCTTGCCCGGGCCGCGCGAGGTGTTGTGCTGCACGCGGTAGCCCTCGAAGTGGGCGATGCGGCCGTCGTCCAGGTGGATGGGTACGTCCACGACCAGGATGCGCTTGGGCCGCTTGAGCGTCTCCACCCAGCGCGCCAGGTTGCCCAGGTAGGGCTCCACGCGGTCGACCTGCTGCAGGAAGATGCCCCAGGGGCCGAGGTGGTCGGCCTGCAGGTAGGAGGGCAGGGGGTGCGCGGTGGGCGCCGGGTTGGAGGAGGAGGTTGCCATGGACTGGCTCCTGTTGTTGTCGAGGAGCGCAAGCTTAGGCGTGGGCTACCGGGCTTGTCCAAGCCCGCCAGCAGCCGGTTCGTGCCTTATGCATATCATGCATAGGCTGCCGGGGCGATGAACGTCTATTGTGTGAACTGCAGCGCCGCAAGGCGCGCATAGGTGCCACCGGCCGCCACCAGCGCGGCGTGCGTGCCCTGTTCAACGATGCGGCCGTGTTCCAGCACCACGATGCGGTCGGCCTGCTGCACAGTGGCCAGCCGGTGCGCGATGACCAGCGTGGTGCGGCCCTGCATGGCCGATTCCAGCGCGGCCTGCACCATGCGCTCGCTCTCGGCATCGAGCGCGCTGGTGGCCTCGTCGAGCAGCAGCAGGGGCGCGTTCTTGAGCATGGCACGCGCGATCGCGATGCGCTGGCGCTGGCCACCCGACAGGCGCACGCCGCGCTCGCCCAGGAAACTGTCGTAGCCCTGGGGGAGGGCGGCGATGAAGTCGTGCGCGAAGGCCGCGCGGGCTGCCGCCTCGACCTCGGCATCGCTGGCCGAAGGCCGGCCGTAGCGGATGTTCTCGCGCGCGCTGGTGGAGAACAGCACCGGGTCCTGCGGCACGATGCCGATGCGGCCGCGCAGTTCGTCCAGCGCCATCTCGCGCGTGGCCACGCCGTCCAGCGCGATGCTGCCGCGTTCCTGGTCGTAAAAGCGCAGCAGCAGCTGGAACACCGTGCTCTTGCCGGCCCCGCTGGCGCCCACCAGGGCGACGGTCTCGCCTGGCGCCACGGCCAGGCTGAAGTCGCTGAGCGCGGCCTGGGCCGGGCGCGAGGGGTAGTGGAAGGTGACGTCGGCCAATTCCACGCGGCTGCCGCCGTTGCGTGCGGGCGCCAGCGCCGGCTGGTCCGGCGAGGCGATCGGCGAGCGCATGTGCAGCAGCTCCATCAAGCGCTCGGTCGCGCCCGCCGCACGCAGCAGGTCGCCGTAGACCTCGCTGAGCGCGCCGAAGGCGCCCGCCAGGATGATCACGTAGACCACGGTCTGGCCCAGATGCCCGGCCGAGATGTCGCCCCGCATGACGGCCTGCGTGCCCTGGTACAGGCCCCACAGCAGTGCGGCCGAGGTGGCCGTGATGATGAAGGCCACCAGCACGGCGCGTGCGCGGGTGCGCCGCACGGCGGTATGGAAGGCGTTCTGCGTGGACTGCGTGAAACGCGCGGCCTCGCGCGCCTCGGCCGTGTAGCTCTGCACCACGGGGATGGCGTTCAAGACCTCGGCCGCGATCGCGCTCGAATCGGCCACGCGGTCCTGGCTCGCGCGCGAGAGCTTGCGCACGCGCCGGCCGAACCACATGGTCGGCAGCACCACGAGCACCAGGATGCCCAGCACCTGCGTCATCACATAGGGGTTGGACCAGACCAGCATGCCCAGGGCGCCTGCGCCCATCACGGCATTGCGCAGGCCCACCGACAGCGAGGAGCCCACGACGGTCTGCACCAACGTGGTGTCGCCGGTCAGGCGCGACAGCACCTCGCCGGTCTGCGTGGTCTCGAAGAACTCGGGGCTTTGCCGCACCACATGGGCGTAGACGGCGTTGCGCAGGTCCGAGGTCACGCGCTCGCCGAGCCAGCTGACCACGTAGTAGCGGCCGGCCGAGAACAGGCCCAGCGCGGCCGCCACGGCGAACAGCTCGAAGAAGTGCGTGCGCAGCGCGAGCAGGCGCGCGCCCGTGTCCGCGGGTGTGGTGCCGCCGCTGACCAGGCCGTTGTCGATCAGGCTGCGCAGCGCGAGCGGGAACACCAGCGTGGCGCAGGCGGCCAGCACCAGGAACAGGGCGGCCAGCGCGATGTGGCCGCGGTAGGGCGCGAGGAACGGCAGCAGGCCACGCAGCGACCGCGGCGAACCCTTGGCCGGCTCGGCCGCCGAATGTGCAGAAGAAGGCATGGGGCGAGAGTGTATCCAGCCACAACTGTGAAAATTGTCATGACAAAAACAGCCTTGACAATATTTGCCTAGGCAATTAAATTTCTGGACATGGACGAAAGACCCTCGCGCAAACCCATGCCGGCCGCTGCCGGTCGCCCGCCGCCGGCCGATTTCTACGCGCCGACGAGCTACAACCCGAGCGACAGCGTGGGCTACCTGATGCGCCGCATCATGTCCCTGGTGGCCCTGGCGGTGGAGCGCGAGCTGGAATCCACCGGCCTCACGCATGCGCAATGGATCCCGCTGTTCAAGCTGGCCGCGCACCCGGGCGGCGCCACCGTGGCCGAGCTCGCGCGGCTCTGCGAGCTCGATGCCGGCGCGATGACGCGCCTGCTCGACCGGCTCGAGGCCAAGGGTTTGTGCCTGCGCGAGCGCTCCTCGGAAGACCGCCGCGTCGTGCGCCTGGCGCTGACGGAGCAGGGCAAGGCCGTGGCCGAACAGATTCCCGTGGCGCTGAGCCGCGTGCAGAACGCCTATCTCGCCGGTTTCTCGCGCGAGGAATGGCTGCTGCTCAAGAGCTTCCTCTCCCGCATCCTGGACAACGCGCAGCAAGGCTGCGCTGGAAAGAAGAACGCATGACTCCCGCTTCAACCCTGCGCCTGACTTTGGGTGCGGCTCTGGTGCTGGCCCTGGCGGCCTGCGCCAACCCCTCCGGCATCGCGCCGCAGGCCCAGTTGCGCGAGGCTGCCTCGGTCGGTGTGCCAACTGCAGCCACCGCGGCCACGGTGCCCGCCGTCGAAACCGCCTGGTGGCGGGCCTACGGCGATCCCGCGCTCGACCAGTTGGTCGACCAGGCCCTGGCCGGCAGCCCCAGCCTGGGCCTGGCGCAGGCGCGGCTCGCGCGTGCCATGGCCGTGGTCGAGGTGGCCGACGCCGCCCTGCTGCCGCAGCTGGGCCTGGGCGTAGACCTCACGCGCCAGCGCTACACCGAGAACGGGGCCGTGCCCGCGCCGCTGGCCGGTTCGGTGCGCAACAACGGGCTGCTGCAGCTGTCCAGCAGCTGGGAGCTCGACTTCTTCGGCAAGAACCGCGCTGCGCTCGACGCCGCCCTGGGCAGCGCGCGCGCCGCCGCGGCCGATGCCCAGGCCGCGCGTGCGCTGCTGGCCCAGCAGATCGTGCGCGGCTGGCTGCAGCTGGCCCGCGCGCAGGACCAGCTGACCGTGGCCGAACGCACGCTGGCCCAGCGCGGCGAGCAACTGGCCCTGGTGAAGGACCGCCTCGACGCCGGCCTGGACACGCGGCTCGAACTGCGCCAGGCCGAAGGCGGACTGCCCGAGGCGCGCCAGCAGATCGAAGCGTTGCGCGAGCAGATCCAGCTGTCGCGCCATGCACTGGCCGCGCTCGCGGCCCAGCCGCCCGCTGCGCTACAGGACGCCGCGCCCTCGCTGGCACGGCTGCAGATCCCCAGCCTGCCGACCGTGTTGCCGGCTGACCTGCTGGGCCGCCGCGCCGACGTGCAGGCCGCGCGCTGGCGCGTCGAGGCCGCCACGCGCGACGTGGATTCGGCACGTGCCCAGTTCTATCCCAACATCAGCCTGACGGGCTTCGCCGGCCTGTCCAGCATCGGCCTGGGCAACCTGGTGCAGGCCGGCAGCCTGCAATGGGGCATCGGCCCGGCGCTGCGCCTGCCGCTGTTCGACGCGGGCCGGCTGCGCGCCAACCTGCGCGGCAAGGCCGCCGATGTGGATGCTGCCGTGGAAAGCTACAACGGTGCCATCGTCGGCGCCGTGCGCGAGGTGGCCGACCAGCTGGTCTCGGTGCGCTCGGTCGCCGTGCAGCAGCAGGAACAGCGTGCCGCCCAGGAGGCCGCCGAGGGCGCCTACGCCATCGCCCGGCAGCGCTACGGCGCCGGCCTGGGCAACTACCTGCAGGTGTTGACCGCCGAATCCAACGTGCTGGCCCAGCGCCGCCAGCAGGTCGACCTGGCCGCCCGCGCGCTCGACGCGCAGGCGCAGCTGGCCCATGCGCTGGGCGGCGGCGTCGCGGTCGATGGCACGCCGCTGGCGCAGAACACCGCGCGCTGAACCGTCTTCCCCTTTCGGATCCGATCACCATGAACACCACCACAACATCCGCCGCTCCTTCCGAACCCGCTGCCTCGGGCAAGCGCAAGAAGGCCCTGACCGCCATCGCCGCCGTCGTCGTCGTCGCCGGCCTGGGCCTGGCCGCCTACGAATGGCTGGTCGCCAGCCACTACGAGGAAACCGACAACGCCTACGTGCAGGGCAACCTGGTGCAGATCACGCCGCAGATCGGCGGCACCGTGATGGCCATCCTGGCCGACGACACCGACCGGGTGCAGGCCGGCCAGCCGCTGGTGCAGCTGGACCCGGCCGACGGCCGCGTCGCGCTCGAGCAGGCCGAGGCCCAGCTCGCGCAGACCGTGCGCCAGGTGCGCACGCTGTACGCCAACAATGGCGCGCTGGGTGCCCAGGTTGCGCTGCGCGATGCCGACGTGGTGCGCGCCCGCACCGAGATCGGCCGCGCCCAGAGCGAGGTGGCCCGCGCCAACGACGACCTGAACCGGCGCCAGGCGCTGTCGGGCAACGGCGCGGTCTCGCGGGAGGAACTGAACCACGCCCAGACCACGCTGGCCAACACCAAGAGCGCGCTGGCTGCGGCCGAGGCCGGCGTGCAGTCGGCCCAGGCCGCCGCTGCAGCCGCGCGCGAGCAACTGGCCAGCAACCAGTCGATGACCGAAGGCACCAGCGTGGAGCAGCACCCCAGCGTGCTGGCCGCCGCGGCCAAGGTGCGCGAAGCCTGGCTGGCCACGCAGCGCGCCGCATTGCCGGCGCCGGTCTCGGGCTATGTCGCCAAGCGCAGCGTGCAGCTGGGCCAGCGCGTGGCCGCCGGCACGCCGCTGATGTCGGTGGTGCCGCTGGACCAGCTGTGGGTCGATGCCAACTTCAAGGAAGTGCAGCTGCGCAACATCCGGATCGGCCAGCCCGTCAAGCTCACGGCCGACGTGTACGGCAAGAAGGTCGAATACAAGGGCGAGGTCTCGGGCCTGGGCATCGGCACGGGTGCGGCCTTCGCGCTGCTGCCGGCGCAGAACGCCACCGGCAACTGGATCAAGGTGGTGCAGCGCGTGCCCGTGCGCATCGCGCTCGACCCGCAGCAGGTGCTGGCCAACCCCTTGCGCGTGGGCCTGTCCATGGACGTGACGGTGGACGTCACGCACAAGGACGGTCGCACGCTGGCCGAGGCGCCACGCAGTGCGCCACTGGCCGCCACGGCGGTCTACGCGGCCGATGCCCGCGGTGCGGACGAACAGGTGCGCCGCGTGATCGCGGCCAACGTCGGCCCGGCCTTGCGCGGCGCGCAGTCGCCGGTGGCCCGTGCACCGGCGCGTGCCGCCACCACGCAGACGGCCCAGGCCGCGCACTGAAGGACGGCAAGCCCGCAGCTCCATGAGCACTGCCACCTTCGTCCGCCCCGAGCCGCTGCAGGGCAGCGCCCGCATGTGGGGCACGATCGCCCTGTCGGCGGCCACCTTCATGAACGTGCTGGACACGTCCATCGCCAACGTCTCGTTGCCGGCCATCGCCGGCGACCTGGGCGTCAGCCCCAACCAGGGCACCTGGGTCATCACCAGCTTCGCCGTGGCCAACGCCATCGCCGTGCCGCTCACGGGCTGGCTGTCGCAGCGCTTCGGCCAGGTGCGCCTGTTCGTGGCCAGCGTGCTGCTGTTCGTGCTGGCGTCCTGGGCCTGCGGCCTGGCGCCCAGCATGCCCACGCTGATCGCGCTGCGCGCGCTGCAGGGCTTCGTCGCCGGGCCGATGATCCCGTTGTCGCAGGCGTTGCTGCTGTCCAGCTATCCGCCGGCCCTGGCCGGCACCGCCATGGCGATGTGGGCCATGACCACGCTGGTCGCGCCCGTGATGGGGCCGCTCCTGGGCGGTTGGATCACGGACAACATGTCCTGGCCCTGGATCTTCTACATCAACGTGCCGGTCGGCCTGCTGGCCGCGTTCGGGGCCTGGCGCATCTACGCCAGTCGCGAGAGCCAGGTGCGCAAGCTGCCCATCGACGCCATGGGCCTGGCCCTGCTGGTGGTCTGGATCGCCTCGCTGCAGATGATGCTGGACCTGGGCAAGGAGTACGACTGGTTCCACTCCGACCTGATCGTCGGGCTGGGCGTGGTGTTCGTGATCGCCTTCGCGGTGTTCCTGGTCTGGGAGCTCACGGCCGACCACCCGGTGGTGGACCTGCGCCTGTTCGCGCGGCGCAACTTCTGGGGCGGCACGCTGGCGACCTCGGTGGCCTACGGCCTGTTCTTCGGCAACGTGGTGCTGCTGCCGCTGTGGCTGCAGCAGTACATGGGCTACACCGCCACCGACGCCGGCCTGGTCACCGCGCCCGTGGGCCTCATGGCCATCGTCCTGTCGCCCATCGTCGGCAAGACGGTGCACAAGGTCGACCCGCGGCGCTACGTGACCTTCGCGTTCCTGACCTTCGGCCTGGTGCTGTGGCTGCGCTCGCGTTTTTCCACGCAGGCCGACATGTTCACCATCCTCGTGCCCACCGTGATCCAGGGCATCGCGATGGCGTTTTTCTTCATCCCGCTGACGACGATCACGCTGTCGGGCATCGCGCCCGACCGCATTCCCGCGGCATCCGGCCTGACGAACTTCGCGCGCATCACGGCCGGCGCGATGGGCACCTCGATCGTCACCACGGTCTGGGAGAACCGCGCGGCGCTGCACCACGCGCAGCTGGTGGAGTATGTGCAGCGTGGCAGCGAGGCCACGCAGCAGGCGCTGCAGGTCTACCGCAACGCGGGCATGAACGCCGACCAAGCGCTCGCGCAGCTCAACCGCGTGGTCGACCAGCAGGCGTTCATGCTCGCGGCCAACGACGTGTTCTACGCCTCGGCGGCGCTGTTCATGTTGCTGATCCCGCTGGTCTGGCTCACGCGTCCGCAACGCGGCGGTGCGGGCGGTGCGGGCGGTGCGGAGGCCGCGGCGGGCGCGCACTGAGCGCGGTTTGTCAGCTTCGCGTCAAGCTTGCCGGCCGGGCGACAGTGCCCGGCCGTTTTGCTTAAGAATTCAGCAATATCGCAGTGCAGCATTGGCGTTTGTCCTAGTGTTTTGCACAGGGGTCGCCCCGTACAGTGCGCCGCAGTGCAAGGCCGGCAACGGCCGCGCGAACGATCCCACGCGGCAACGGCGGAAGGCTAGGCGAAATTGGCGGACATCATTCTGCAGACCAGGGACCTCACCAAAGAGTTCAAGGGCTTCACTGCGGTCAGCAAGGTCAACTTGGCGGTGCAGCGCGGCAGCATCCACGCGCTGATCGGCCCCAACGGCGCCGGCAAAACCACCTGCTTTAACCTGCTCACCAAGTTCCTCGAACCCACCACGGGGACCATCACCTTCAACGGCCACGACATCACGCGTGAGCAGCCGGCGCAGATCGCGCGGCGCGGCGTGATCCGCTCGTTCCAGATCTCGGCCGTCTTTCCGCACCTCACCTTGATGGAGAACGTGCGCCTGGGCCTGCAGCGCAAGCTCGGCTGGTCGTTCCACTTCTGGAAGAGCGAGAGGCAGCTCGACCGCCTGAACGGCGAGGCTGTGGCCTTGCTCGACCAGGTCGGCCTGGCCGACATGGCGGACGAGGTCACGGTCAATCTGCCCTACGGCCGCAAGCGCGCGCTGGAGATCGCCACCACGCTGGCCATGGAGCCTGAGCTCATGCTGCTGGACGAGCCCACGCAGGGCATGGGCCACGAGGACGTGGACCGCGTGGCGCAGCTCATCAAGAAGGTCAGCCAGGGCCGCACCATCCTCATGGTCGAACACAACATGGGCGTGGTCTCCACCATCGCCGACACCATCACGGTGCTGCAGCGCGGCGCCGTGCTGGCCGAGGGTCCGTACGCCGAGGTCTCGCGCAACCGCCAGGTCATGGAGGCCTACATGGGCACCGTGGACGGCGAACTGCAGGGAGCGCATTGATGTCTGCTCCGGCGCTCGAAATCAAGGGCCTGCAGGCCTGGTACGGAGAGTCCCACGTGCTGCACGGCGTGGACATGGTTGTGCAGCCCGGCGAGGTCGTGACACTGCTGGGTCGCAACGGCGCAGGCCGTACCTCCACCATGCGCGCCGTGCTGGGCCTCACGGGTCGGCGCGAGGGCTCGGTGCGCATCCACAGCACCGAGACCATCGGCCGGCCGACGCACCGCATCGCCCACCTGGGCGTGGGCTACTGTCCCGAGGAGCGCGGCATCTTCGCCAGCCTCTCGTGCGAGGAGAACCTGTTGCTGCCGCCACCGCTCAAGGGCATGGGCGCGGGCATGTCGCTGGACGAGATCTACACCATGTTCCCCAACCTCGCCGAGCGCCGCAACAGCCCGGGCACGCGGCTGTCGGGCGGCGAGCAGCAGATGCTGGCCGTGGCGCGCATCCTGCGCACCGGCGCCAAGCTGCTGCTGCTCGACGAGATCTCCGAGGGCCTGGCGCCCGTGATCGTGCAGGCCCTCGCGCGCATGATCGCCACGCTGCGCGCCAAGGGCTACACGGTGGTCATGGTGGAACAGAACTTCCGCTTCGCCGCGCCGCTGGCGGACCGTTTCTACGTGATGGAGCACGGCCGCATGGTCGAGCACTTCGCCGCCGCAGAACTCCAGCAGAAGATGCCTGTGCTCAACGAGCTGCTGGGCGTCTGAACCGCTTTTCCGACCACCACCTGAGGAGACCGCCATGCAACGTTCCCTGACCACGCTCTGCCTGTCGCTCGCCGCCGCAGGCTTCGCCACCGGCGCTGCCGCCCAGGTCAAGATCGGCCTGATCACCGACATGTCCAGCCTGTACTCCGACGTGGAGGGCAAGAACGGCGCGATGGCGATCCAGATGGCCATCGACGACTTCGGCGGCAAGGTGCTGGGCCAGTCCATCGAGCTCATGACGGCCGACCACCAGAACAAGGCCGACATCGCGGCCAGCAAGGCGCGCGAGTGGATCGACACCGCGGGCCTGACCATGGTGTTCGGCGGCACCAACTCGGGCGCCGCCATCGCCATGGCCAAGGTGGCGCAGGAGAAGAAGCGCGTCTACTTCAACAATGGCGCAGCCTCCTCGGCGCTGACCAACGAGGCGTGCAGCCCCTACACCGTGCACTACGCCTACGACACCGTGGCGCTGGCCAAGGGCACGGGCGCGGCCGTGGTCGATGCCGGCGGCAAGAGCTGGTTCTTCCTGACCGCCGACTACGCCTTCGGCCACGCGCTGGAGGCCGACACCACCAAGGTCGTCAAGGAAAAGGGCGGCACCGTGGTGGGCGCCGTGCGCACGCCGCTCAACGCCTCCGATTTCTCGTCCTTCCTGCTGCAGGCGCAGAACTCCAAGGCGCAGATCCTGGGCTTGGCCAACGCTGGCGGCGACACCATCAACTCGATCAAGGCGTCGCGCGAGTTCGGCATCAACAAGACCATGAAGACCGCCGGCCTGCTGGTCTTCCTGTCGGACGTGCACAGCCTGGGCCTGAAGAACACCGAGGGCCTGCTGCACACCACGAGCTGGTACTGGGACCTCAACGACCAGACCCGCGCGTTTGCCAAGAAGTTCTTCGACAAGGCCAAGCGCATGCCCACCGACGTGCAAGCCGCCGACTACTCGGCCACCACGACCTACCTCAAGGCCGTGCAGGCCGCCGGCAGCGTGGACGCCGACAAGGTCATGGAGCAGCTCAAGAAGATGCCCGTCAACGACTTCTTCGGCAAGGGCCAGATCCGCGCCGACGGCCGCTTCGTGCACGACATGTACCTGGTCGAGGTGAAGTCCTCTAAGGAATCCACCAAGCCCTGGGACTACCTCAAGGTCGTCAAGACCCTGCCGGGCGACCAGGTGTTCACGACCAAGGCCGAGACCAAGTGCGCCCTGTGGAAGTGAGCGCCGTTCTGCATTTTCTCTTCCGTTTCCGAGATTGACCATGACCGCCAAGTTCCCGCTCTCCGCCCTGATGTTCGCCACCTTGCTCGCCACCGGCGCAGCACAGGCCCAGGACAAGGTCCGCATCGGCTTCATCACCGACATGTCCAGCCTGTACGCCGACGTGGACGGCAAGGGTGGGGCGACGGCGATCCAGATGGCCATCGACGACTTCGGCGGCAAGGTCAACGGGCTGCCGATCGAGCTGCTGTCGGCCGACCACCAGAACAAGGCCGACATCGCCGCCAGCAAGGCACGCGAGTGGATCGACACCCAGGGCCTGTCCATGCTGGTCGGTGGCACCACCTCGTCGGCAGGCCTGGCCATGGCCAAGGTGGCGCAGGAGAAGAAGCGCGTCTACATCGTCAACGGCGCCGGCAGCTCGGCGCTGACCAACGAGCAGTGCAGCCCCTACACCGTGCACTACGCCTACGACACCGTGGCGCTGGCCAAGGGCACGGGCGGTGCCGTCGTCGCCCAGGGCGGCAAGAGCTGGTACTTCCTGACGGCCGACTACGCCTTCGGCGCCGCACTGGAGGCCGACACCGCCAAGGTCGTGCAGAGCAAAGGCGGCACGGTGGCGGGCAGCGTCAAGCATCCGCTGAACGCTTCGGACTTCTCGTCCTTCCTGCTGCAGGCGCAGAACTCCAAGGCGCAGATCCTGGGTCTGGCCAACGCCGGCGGGGACTTCATCAGCGCCGTCAAGGCGGCGCGCGAGTTCGGCATCAACAAGACCATGAAGATGGCCGGCCTGCTGGTGTTCGTGACCGACGTGCACAGCCTGGGCCTGAAGAACACCGAAGGCCTGCTCTTGACCACCAGCTGGGACTGGAACCTGGACGACGCGAGCCGCGCCTTCGGCAAGCGCTTCTTCGAGAAGGTCAAGCGCATGCCGACCGACATCCAGGCGGCCGACTACTCCGCCACCATGACCTACCTGAAGGCGGTGCAGGCCACCAAGACGCTGGATGCCGACAAGGTCATGGAGTACATCAAGAAGACGCCGATCGACGACTTCTACGCCAAGGGCGTGGTGCGCCCCGATGGCCGCTTCGTGCACGACATGTACCTGATGCAGGTCAAGTCGCCGGCCGAGTCCAAGCAGCCCTGGGACTACTACAAGGTGGTCTCCAAGCTCAAGGGCGAGGAGGTGTTCACGACCAAGGCCGAGTCCAAGTGCGCGCTGTGGAAGTGACGAGGTCCTGATCCCGTCATGACGATCTCCCTGCCTGCCCTGCTGAGCCAGCTGCTGCTGGGCCTGGTCAACGGCTCGTTCTACGCGATCCTGAGCCTGGGCCTGGCGGTGATCTTCGGCCTGCTCAACGTCATCAACTTCGCGCACGGCGCGCTGTTCATGATGGGCGCCATCGTGACCTGGATGGCGATGAACTACTGGGACATCAGCTACTGGGTCATGCTGGTCGCCGCGCCGCTCATCGTCGGCGTGTTCGGCGTGCTGATCGAGCGGCTGCTGCTGCGTTGGATCTACAAGCTCGACCACCTCTACGGCCTGTTGCTCACGCTGGGCCTCACGCTCCTCATCGAAGGCGCGTTCCGCTCGGCCTACGGTGTCTCGGGCCTGTCCTACGACACGCCGGACGCACTCACGGGTGCGACCGACATGGGCTTCATGATGCTGCCCAACTACCGGGCCTGGGTCGTCGTGGCCTCGCTCGTGGTGTGCTTCGCGACCTGGTTCCTGATCGAGAAGACGCGCATCGGTGCCTACCTGCGCGCGGGCACCGAGAACCCGCGCCTGGTGGAGGCCTTCGGCGTCAACGTGCCGCTCATGATCACGCTGACCTACGGCTTCGGCGTGGCACTCGCGGCGCTGGCCGGCGTGCTGGCCGCGCCCGTGATCCAGGTCTCGCCGCTGATGGGGCAGAACCTCATCATCGTGGTGTTTGCCGTCGTCGTGATCGGCGGCATGGGTTCCATCATGGGCTCCATCATCACGGGGCTGGGGCTGGGCGTGATCGAGGGCCTGACCAAGGTGTTCTATCCCGAGGCCTCGTCGACCGTGGTCTTCATCATCATGGCCGTCGTGCTGCTGATCCGCCCTGCGGGCCTGTTCGGGAAAGAGAAATGAGCAAGAGCTCCTGGGGCTATCTCCTGTTGTTGCTGGCGCTGGTCGCCGCGCCCTTCGTGGGGGCCTATCCGGTCTTCATGATGAAGCTGCTGTGCTTCGCGCTGTTCGCCTCGGCCTTCAATCTGCTGCTGGGCTACACCGGCCTGCTGTCGTTCGGCCATGCGGCCTTCTTGGGTGGTTCGGCCTACATCGCCGGCCATGCCATGAAGGTCTGGGGCTTCACGCCCGAGGTCGGCCTGGTGCTGGGCACCGCCACGGGCGCGCTGCTGGGCTGGCTGTTCGGCCTGCTGGCGATCCGGCGCCAGGGCATCTACTTCGCCATGATCACGCTGGCGCTGGCGCAGATGGTGTTCTTCGTCGCACTGCAGGCCAAGTTCACGGGCGGCGAGGATGGCCTGCAGGGCGTGCCGCGCGGCAGCCTGTTCGGCGTACTGCCCTTGCAGAGCGATCTGACCATGTATTTCGTGACGCTGGTCATCGTGGTGGCGGCGTTCGCGCTGATCGTGCGCACCATCCACTCGCCGTTCGGCCAGGTCCTGAAGGGCATCAAGGAGAACGAGCCGCGCGCGATCTCGCTGGGCTACGACACGCACCGCTTCAAGCTGCTGGCCTTCGTGCTATCGGCCGCGCTGGCCGGCCTGGCGGGCTCGCTCAAGACGCTGGTGCTGGGCTTCGCCACGCTGACCGATGTGCACTGGACGGCCTCGGGCGGCGTGATCCTGATGACGCTGGTCGGTGGCCTGGGCACTTTGTCCGGCCCGCTGGTCGGCGCGGCCGTGGTGATCCTGCTGGAGAACAAGATCGGCGAGATGGGCCATGGTCTGGCCTCGCTGACCGGCATCGAGTGGTTCACCACGCTGGGCGAGTCGGTGACCATGGTGACCGGCCTGATCTTCGTGGTCTGCGTGCTGGCGTTCCGCCGCGGCATCATGGGCGAGATCATCGCCTTCCTGCAGCGCACCCGAAAGGCTTGAGCAGGGCGGGCTACAGGCGCAGCCGTTGCGCGTAGCCCGTCATCTCCAGGTAGCCGCGGCCGACCACGCGGCCCTGCGCATCGAGCAGCTCGGACAGCCCCTCCCAGTACACCGCACCCGTGGAGCCGCGGCTGTCGAGCTCCTGTGCGTCGAGCAGGGCGCGCACGGTGAAGCTGCCGCTTGGCGTGTCCACCTGCCATTCCACGGGGTAGCGGGCCTGGTTGGCCGGGCTGGTCCACCAGCGCATCGGCGTAAAGCGGACCTCGCCCTGGCGGAAGATGCGCGCGGCCTGGCCGGACGCGCGGAACGAACCGCCGTCCCACAGGCCCGAGCCGTCGGCACGGCGCAGGTGGAAGGCCGTCAGCGCACTGCCGTCGAAGAGGTTCATGCCGATCCAGTCCCAGCCCACGGCCTCGGGGTGCATCAGCGCCTCGCTCCATTCATGGTCCAGCCAGGCGCGGCTGCGCAGGCTGGCGTCGGCGGGCTCGGCGTCGATGGCAAAGTGCTGGCCTCGCAGCACCAGGGCTCCGGTCACCGCCAGCTGCGGCACGCTGTAGTAGTAGCTGGCCTGCGCCGCGTCGGGCCCCTTGCGCGACAGGCCGCTTTGGCCTTGCAGCAGCAGTGGCTGGGTCTCGGCGAAGCGCAGGTGCAGGCCGAAATCCTGCGCGGGCAATTCGGCCCTGAGCGTGCCGTCGGGCGCGCGCAGCAGGTGCCAGTCCTGCAGCCGCACGCCGGTGTCG
Source organism: Pseudorhodoferax sp. Leaf265 (assembly GCF_001422365.1). Taxonomy (GTDB): domain Bacteria; phylum Pseudomonadota; class Gammaproteobacteria; order Burkholderiales; family Burkholderiaceae_C; genus Pseudorhodoferax. The sequence continues at coordinate 85,437 of NZ_LMMT01000003.1, forward strand.
GTCTCGCTGGCCTCGGCGATGCCGAAGCCTGCCCGCGCAATGCGCTGGTCGTGCCAGAGCTTGCGGCCTTCCAGGTCGGTGATGGCGGCATGCGCGAACAGCAGCTGCCGGGCCGCGAAGCGCGAGCGCAGCGGCTGCGCGGCGTCTACGCGCGAGCGGAAGAAGGTCAGCTGGAAGCCGAACACGCGCCTGCTGCCCGTGGCCTGGCCCGTGATGTACCACCACTCGGTGCGCAGCTCGGGATGGCTGCCCAGGTCGCGCGGGAACTGCAGCGCGAGCGGCGGTAGCGCATGGGCCTGGTGGGCGGCTGCCAGTGCGGCGAGCAAAAGGGTGCGGCGATGCATCACCGCACGATACACAAGCGCGGGGCGCGCGCTATCCGCCCCACAGCAGGCGGCTGGCGACCCAGCCACGCTGGCCGCCCTCGCGCTGCACCTGCACCCAGTCGCCACGGCGCGCGAGGCGCTTCACGATCTCGCCGCGTTCGATCTTGCCCAAGAGCTTGCCACCCGCACGCGGCTGCGCCCGCAGGTTGGCCACGGACGCACGCACAACCTTGTGCGTGCTCTTGCCCGTGAGGCTGCGGTGCACCCAGCCGGTGTCGCGTTCGAAGTCACGGACCTGCAGCCACTCGCCGCGGCGCGCCACCACCTGCAAGGGGTAGCCGCGGCTCAGCGACCATTGCACGCCGTGCTGCGTGCCGGGGCCCGAGCGCATGTTGGCCTCGCGCGCCGTGATGCTCACGTACTGCTGCGCCCAGGCGCCGAAGGAGTGCAGCGCGAGGACTGCGACGAAGATGCGGAGAACGGTGGGGAATGCAAAGGACATGGCATAGGGGGAGGAGCCTGTGCACACCAAAGTTCCCGGCTGTTACATCTTCGCCGCGCCACCGGATCGCCGCTGCCGCACCGCCTCTGCCAGCTGCCGCAGCACCGGCTCCGTCTGCGCCCAGCCGATGCAGGCATCCGTGATCGACACGCCGTAGCGCAGCGGCTCGCCGGGCTTCAGGTCCTGCCGGCCTTCCTCCAGGTGGCTTTCGATCATGAGGCCGGTGATGCGGCGCTCGCCGGCCGCGATGCGGCGCGCCACGTCCTCGGCCACGACGATCTGGCGCGCGTGCTGCTTGGACGAGTTGGCGTGCGAGCAGTCCACCATGAGCTGCTCGCGCAGGCCGGCCTTCTTGAGCACGGCGCAGGCCGCGTCCACGTGCTCGGCCTCGTAGTTCGGGCCCTTGTTGCCGCCGCGCAGGATGGCATGGCAATCGGGATTGCCGCGCGTCTCGAAGATCGCGGCCTGGCCCATCTTGGTCATGCCCATGAAGGCGTGCGGCGCGCGTGCCGCGACCATGGCGTCGGCCGCGATCTGCACGCCGCCATCGGTGCCGTTCTTGAAGCCGATCGGGCAGCTTGAACCCGAGGCCAGCTGGCGGTGGCTCTGGCTCTCGGTGGTGCGTGCGCCGATGGCGCCCCAGGCGATCAGGTCGGCGATGTACTGCGGGCTCAGCAGGTCCAGGAACTCGTTGCCCGTGGGCAGGCCCAGGGCACCGACCTCCAGCAGCAGTTCACGCGCCTTGCGCAGGCCCTCGTTGATGCGAAAGCTCCCGTCCAGCCGCGGGTCGTTGATGTAGCCCTTCCAGCCGACCGTGGTGCGCGGTTTCTCGAAGTACACGCGCATGACCAGCAGCAGCTCCTTCTCGACCTTGGGCTGCAGCGCCTTCAGGTGCTGGGCATAGGCCATGGCCTGGCCGTGGTCGTGGATGGAGCAGGGGCCGGTGACCACGACGAGCCGGTCGTCGCGCCCGTGCAGGATGTCGGCGATGGCCAGCCGGCTTTGCTCGACCAGTGTCTGCACGGCCGGCGGCACGGGCAGCTCATCGAGCAGCAGTGCCGGCGAGATCAGCGGGCGCACGGCCGAGATGCGCACGTCGTCGATGCGCGTGGTGTCCTGCGTGCTGTCGCGCGCGCCGGCTTCCTGGTCGTGGGTGGGGTCGTCGATGCGTGTCATGGGGCAGGCCTGTGTGCGGGGTGGTCGATCAGGAGCACAGGCACGCCGCCACTCACAGCCTGAAGTTGGCGACCTGCTGGACCAGGCGCTCGGCCTGGTCGCGCAGGCTCTCGGCCGCGGCGGTACTCTGCTCCACGAGGGCCGCATTTTGCTGCGTGTTCTGGTCGAGTTGCGCCACGGCGCTGTTGATCTGCCGCACGCCCTCGGCCTGCTCGCGCGCCGCGGTGGCGATGTCGCCGATCAGGCCGGACACGCGCCCCACGCTGCCCAGGATCTCGCCCATCGCCTGGCCGGCCTGTTCGGCCCGGGTTGCTCCGTCCTCCACCTGTTCGCGGCTGCGCGTGATCAAGACCTTGATCTGCTTGGCCGCGTCGGCGCTGCGCTGCGCCAGCTGGCGCACTTCGCTGGCCACGACGGCGAAGCCACGGCCTTGCTCGCCAGCGCGCGCCGCCTCGACCGCGGCGTTGAGCGCCAGGATGTTGGTCTGGAACGCGATCGAGTCGATGGTGTTGGTGATGTCGCCGATGGCGCCGCTGGCCTCGCGGATCTGCGCCATCGTCCCGACGACCTGCTGCACCGTGGCGTGGCCCTGCTGCACGGCCTGGTTGGAGGACTGCACGAGCTGGCTGCCCTGGGCCGCGGCGTCGGCGCTCTGGTGCATCGAGGCCGTGAGTTGTTCCAGCGCGCCGGCGGTCTCCTGCAGCTGGCTGGCGGACTGCTCGGTGCGCTGGGCCAGATCGCGGCTGCCCGAGCTGACCTCGGCGCTGGCCGTACCCACGCCCTCGCTGACGGCGCGCACCTCGGTGATGGTGCGGGCCAGCTGCTGGCGCATGGTGTCCACGCCGCTGGCCAGCAGACCCAGGTCGTCGCGCCGCACGCTGGCCATGGGCTGCGAGAGGTCGCCGTCCGCGATGGCCGCCACCTGTGCGTTGAGCTGTAGCAGCGGCTGGCCGACCATGCGGCGCAGCAGCAGCGTGATGCCCAGGCCCATCAACACCACGGCCGCCAGCATCAGGCCCCAGAGCCAGGCCAGCGTGGCGTTGTGCGCGGCGAGGGCCTGCGCGCGCGAGGCCTCGGCCACCACCCACCAGCCGGTGGCCTGGCTGCGCGCGCTGACGGCGATGGGATCGGTGCGCGCCGGGTCCTGCACGGCCGCCTGTCCCTGCAGCACGCCACCTGGCGCCGCGGCCAGGGCCGTGAGCAGGGCTTCGGCCTGCGGCGGTGGCAGCAGTTCGGCCAGCTTGCGGCCCTTGGCGCTCGGATGCGCCAGCAGCAGGGCTTCGGCCGGCGTGCGCCCGGGGTCCAGCAGGTACAGGCCACCGCCGCCCAGGAAGCGCTTGTCCTCGGTGAGCGACACCAGTTCCTGGCGCAGGCCCTGCATGTTGAAACCGATGAACAGGATGCCCACCACCTGGCCGGTGGCATCGCGCACGGGCTGGTAGCGCGACATGTAGGGCACGCCGAACAGCACAGCCATGCCCACGTAGCTTTCGCCGGCCACCATGCGGGCGTAGGCCGGGTGCTGCAGGCCCAGCCGCGTATCGATGGCGCGCGTGCCGTCCTGCTTGGTCAGTGAGGTGGCCACGCGCAGGAAGTCGTCGCCCTGGCGCGCGAAGACGGTGGCCACGCCGCCGGTGGTGCGGGCGAAACGATCGACCCGTTCGAAGTCGCCGGCCAGCGGCTTGCCGTCCAGCATCAGCTGGCCTGGCCCCTGCAGCGTGAAGTTGCCGCGGTACTCGTTGCCCAGCACCTCGTACAGCTTCTGCGCCGAATCGCGTGCGGTGCGGTCCAGCGCATCGGCGATGTGGGCCACGGCACCGGCCTCGCTGGCCATGTAGTCCAGCGTGCGCTGGTAGGCCTGCTGGGTCAGCACCCAGGACAGCACGCCGCAGATCGCGATCAGCATGGCCGCGATGGCACTGCTGGCCAGCAGGGAGACACGGCGCGCAATCGTGGTGCGGGAAGATGTCGTCGACATGGCTGCCCCCTTGGTTGTGGCCCCGCGCGGGGCCACCCAGTGTAGGAGCCTTGCTGGCCAGCCGCGGCGCAAACCCGTACGGCGAGCAGGTGCTCGGCCGAACGGCCTCAGGTGCTGGCGCGCACCACCAGCTCGAAGCCCAGGTCCACGGTGTGGCTGGGCGGGCGGCCGCCCTGCATCAGCGTCAGCAGCATGCCGGCACCGGCGTTGCCGATCTCCGCGCGCGGCGTGCGCACAGAGCTCAGCGGCGGCAGCATCTGCTCGTTGCCGGTCAGGTCGTTGAAGCCGGCGATGGCCACCTTTCTGGGTACCGCGACGCGCAGCCGCATGGCGGCCAGCAGTGCGCCCTGGGCCAGGTCGTCGTTGCAGAAGAAGACCGCGTCCACGGCAGGCCGGTGCGCGGCGATCTGCTCGAACAGCAAGGCTCCCAGTGCCAGCGAGGAGGGCGCGGGGTTGCGCCACTCCAGCACCGGGTCGTACAGGCCGGCCTGCGTGAGCGCCGCGCGCCAGCCCGACAGGCGCTGCAGCGTGCGCGCATCGAGCTGCGCCGCCGCGAACGCGATGCGCCGCCGCCCGCTGTCGAGCAGGTGGCGGGTCATCGCCGCGGCGGCATCGGCCTGGCCAAAGCCCACGCTGTAGACCTCGGGCTCGGTCGACAGCTCCATGAGGTGCACGCAGGGCACGCCGCTGTGGGCGATCAGCGCGCGTGTGGCCGGCGTGCGCTCCAGGCCCGTCACCATCAGGCCGGCGGGGCGGTGCAGCAGGTGCTCGCGCAGCAGCTGCTCCTCTTCGTTGGCGTCGTAGTGGGTGATGCCGATCAGCGTCTGGTAGCCGGCCGGGCGCAGCCGCCGCTGGATCGCCTCGACCATGTCCACGAACAAGGCGTTGGACAGCATGGGGATCAGCACCGCCACATGGGTGCTGCGCCGCGAGGCCAACGCGCGGGCCGCGGGGTCGGGCACATAGCCCAGCTTGAGGGCCGCGGCGCGCACGCGCTCGACCAGCTCGGGCGCCACCGCGCGCTCGCCGCGCAGCGCGCGCGACACGGTGATCGGGCTCACGCCCGCCGCATGGGCGACATCGTCCAGGGTCACCCGACCTGTGGAGCGCGCGCGCGGAACGGAACTGGCCATGGGCCGCGGAGCATACGCGAAGGCCGACCCTCGGGTTATCCCGGAGCTGGTGCCGGACCGATTTTCGATAGGATAGCGCTGTCCAAAGACGTGGATAGGCTCTTGTCGCATTTGTGACAAATCAGACTGCGCCCATGTCTTTATTTTTTGATTTGATGGGATAGCGCTATCCAAATGGTTGACGGCTTGGTGGTGATGGGGGTGGCCGGTTGCGGCAAATCCAGCCTGGGGGCGCTGGTCGCGCAATCCGAGCGGGCGGTGTTGATCGAGGGCGACAGCTTCCACAGCGAAGCCAGCCGCCACAAGATGAGCCAGGGCATCGCGCTGACCGATGCCGACCGCCAGGGCTGGCTGGCCACGCTGGGCGAGCAACTGGCGGCCCATGCCCACGGCGGCGTGGTGCTGACCTGCTCGGCGCTGCGGCGGGCCTACCGCGAGCGGCTGCGCCAGGCCTTGCCCGGCCTGCGCTTCGCCTACCTGGACATCGCGCGCGACGAAGCGCTGGCCCGCGTGCAGGCGCGCGCGGCCACGCACTTTTTCTCCTCCTCGCTGGTGGACAGCCAGTTCGCCACCCTGGAGGTGCCGACCGGCGAGCCCGGCGTGCTGCGCCTGGATGCCACCGCGCCGCTCGCACAACTTCAACAAGAGATCCACGCATGGCTGAGCCAACCCCTGAAGCGCTGACCGCCGACGCTCCCGCGAACGGCATCGAGCGCCTGTTCTACCGCGTGATGGCGGCCTGCCTGGGCGTGATGGCGCTGGCAGTGTTCCTGAACGTGGTGCTGCGCTACGGCTTCGGCGGCGGCGTGGCCGCCAGCGAGGAGCTGTCGCGCCTGCTGTTCATCTGGGTGGTGTTCATCGGCGCCACGCTCGCCTACCGCAGCGGCGAGCACATGGCCTTCACGGGCCTGGTGGGCCTGCTGCGCACGCGGCCGGCGGCCTTCCGTGCCGCCACCATCGTGATCCGCCTGCTGGTGCTGCTGGCCTGCGTGCTGCTCGCACGCGGCGCCTGGCAGCAGGTGCTGGTGGGGCTGGGCAGCCATTCCGTCGTGCTCGGCTATCCCACGGCCCTGCAGCCGCTGCCGGCGCTGCTGTGCGCGGTGGCCATCGGCGCGATGGCCTGCATGGAACTGCTGCGCGGCACGCCGCTGCAGCTGGGCCACGGCGCGGAGGTCGAATGAGCCCGGAAGCACTCGCCTTCGTGGTCTTCACCGTCGGCATGCTGGTGCTGATGGGCATCGGCATGAACATGGGCCTGGCCCTGGTGCTGACCGGCGCCGGCATGGCTTGGGCGCTGGACTTCTGGGACACCCAGCTGCTGGCGCAGAACCTGGTGGCCGGCGTCGACAGCTTCCCGCTGCTGGCCGTGCCCTTCTTCATCCTGGCCGGCGAGCTCATGAACGCCGGCGGCATCAGCCGGCGCATCATCGACATGGCGCAGGCCTGGGTCGGCCACATCCGCGGCGGGCTGGGCTTCGTGGCCATCGGCGCGGCCGTGCTGATGGCCAGCATGAGCGGCTCGGCGCTGGCCGACACGGCGGCGCTGGCCACCATCCTGCTGCCGATGATGCGCAGGCAGGGCTACCCGATGCCGACCTCGGCGGGCCTGATCGCCTCGGGCGGCATCATCGCCCCCATCATCCCGCCGTCGATGCCGCTGATCATCTACGGCGTCACGACCAACACCTCGATCTCCTCGCTGTTCCTGGCGGGCATCGTGCCGGGCCTCATCATGGGCCTGGGCCTGATCGTTGCGTGGAAGCTCACGATGCGCAAGCTGGACCTGCCCGCGGGCCAGGCCCTGCCCCTGCGCGAACGCCTGCGTGCCACGGGCCGCGCGTTCTGGGCGCTGCTGATGCCGATCATCATCATCGGCGGCATGAAGACCGGCGTGTTCACGCCGACCGAGGCCGCCGTGGTGGCCGCGTTCTACGCGCTGTTCGTCGCGCTCGTGGTGCACCGCGAGATGCGCCTGCGCCAGATCGAGGGCGTGCTGGTGCGCGCCGCCAAGACCACCGCCATCGTCATGTTCCTGTGTGCCGGCGCCCAGGTGGCCAGCTACATGATCACGCTGGCCGACCTGCCCGGCGTGCTGGGCAACTGGCTCGGCCCGCTGGTGGAGCACCCGCGCACGCTGATGCTCGTGATGATGCTGGTGCTGATCCTGATCGGCACGGCGCTGGATCTCACGCCCACCATCCTGATCCTGGCGCCCGTGATGCTGCCCATCGCCGTGAAGGCCGGCATCGACCCGGTGTACTTCGGCCTCATGTTCGTGCTGAACGGCACCATCGGCCTGATCACGCCGCCGGTGGGCACCGTGCTCAACGTGGTGGCCGGTGTGGGACGCATGTCGCTCGTCGACGTGATCCGCGGCGTCAACCCCTTCCTCCTCACGTACACGCTGATCCTGTTCACGTTCGTGCTGTTCCCCCAGCTTGTCATCGCGCCCATCGCGTGGTTCCGCTGACCGGCTTTTCCCGTTCATCCATCCAAGGAGACTCCCCATGAAGTTCGTGCGTCGCACGCTGGTATTGGCGGCCGCCGCCGCAGCCGTGGCCGTTGGCGGCATCGCCTCGGCCCAGGACATCAAGCCGCGCATCATCCGCTTCGGCTACGGCCTGAACGAAGACAGCAACCAGGGCCGCGCCGCCAAGGTGTTCGCCCAGGCCGTCGAGAAGGCCTCTGGCGGCAAGATGCGCGTGCGCGCCATCGGCGCCGCCGCGCTCGGCCCGGACACGCAGATGCAGCAGGCGCTGGTCGGCGGCGCACAGGAGATGATGGTCGGCTCCACCGCCACGCTGGTTGGCATCACCAAGGAAATGGCGTTGTGGGACACGCCCTTCCTGTTCAACAACACCAGGGAGGCCGACGCCGTGCTGGACGGCCCGATCGGCCAGAAGGTGATGGACCAGCTGCAGGCCAAGGGCCTGGTCGGCCTGGCCTACTGGGAGAACGGCTTTCGCAACCTGACCAACAGCACGCGCCCGGTCGCCAAGCTCGAAGACCTCAGCGGCATCAAGCTGCGCGTGATGCAGAACAACGTCTACCTGGACAGCTTCAAGCAACTCGGCGCCAACGCCGTGCCGCTGCCGTTCTCCGAACTCTTCAGCGCGCTCGAGACCAAGACCGTCGACGGCCAGGAGAACCCCTACAACACCATCCTGTCCAGCAAGTTCTACGAGGTGCAGAAGTACCTCAGCGTGACCAACCACGTCTACAGCCCCTGGATCATGCTGGTCAGCAAGAAGTGGTGGGACCAACTGTCCAAGGACGAGCGGAAGGTACTGCGCGACGCCGCCATCGCCAGCCGCGACGCCGAGCGCATCGACACGCGCAGCGAGGGCGCCCGGGCCTTGTCCGACCTCAAGGCCAAGGGCATGCAAATCAACGAGCTGCCGGCCAGCGAGGCCGCGCGCATGCGCGACAAGCTGACGCAGGTCAATGCCGGCATCGCCACCACGGTGGGCATGGACCTGTGGAACGAAACCCAGGCGGCGCTGGTTGCCCTGCGCGCCAAGAAGTAGGGCGCTGAGCGCCGGCCGGACAGAGCGTTGCGGCGCGTTTGCCGCGGTGGAAGAGGAGACAACGATGCAGAACGAACGATTCCCTGGAACCCATGCAACGCGCCGCCACGGCGCCCTGGCGGTACTGGCCGCCGCCGCGCTGATGGCCGCTTGCGGCGGGGGTGGCGACGGCGATGCGAATGCCGGCACGCCGCCGGTCGATGCCTACCCGCTGGTCGCCACGCCGACCGTGACCGGCCCGGTCGCGAGCGAAGGCTTCCTGAGCGCGACCAGGAACTACACCTTCTACGCGACCGACGTCGCGCTGGCCAGCCGTGGCTATGTCGAGCAGGAGTTCTTCCTGGAAGGCAAGGCCAAGGTCTACAACGAACCGGCGGTCGACTACGCCGCCACCACGCTGCCGGCCTTCAGCGGCGATGCCGCGGTCGTGGCCGAGGGCGTGCCCTACAAGACCCGCATCGTCGTGCGGCGCCCGACCGACCCGGCCAAGTTCAACGGCACCGTGGTCGTCGAGTGGTTCAACGTCACCGACAACTTCGACGGTGAGTACTTCTGGGTGCAGGCCAAGGACGAACTGCTGCGCGCCGGCTATGCCTACATCGGCGTCAGTGCGCAGAACAACGGCATCGCCAACCCGAACCTGGGCCTCAAGTGGTTCAGCCCCACGCGCTACGGCAGCCTGGACGTCACGGCCGGCGGCAGCGTCACGCAGGACAAGCTGTCCTACGACATCTACTCGCAGACTGCCAAGGCCGCGCGCGCCGTGCCCGCGGTGCTCGACGGCCTGCCGGTCAAGAACGTCATCGCCGCCGGCATGTCGCAGTCGGGCTGGCGCATGGGGCCGTATGCCAACTACATCCACACGCGCGCGCCGATCTACGACGCCATCCTCGTGCAGGTGGCCACGCCGGTGCTGCGCGACGACCTCAAGACACCGGTGATCAAGGTGCTCAGCGAGTCCGAGGCCACGGGTGGCCGGCTCGCTGCGAGCCAGCCCGACACCGCCACGCGCAAGACCTACTGGGTGGCCGGCTCCTCGCACGGCGACGTGGTGCAGCGCATGGGCCGCACGGGGGTGCGCCTGCGCGACCTGGGCCCGCAGAACACCGGCAACGATGCCTGCCTCGGCGGCACGGTGGCCACGCGCACGCGCACACCGCTGGGCCATGTGGTGGGCGCGGCCGTGCACCACCTCAAGCAGCAGGTGGAAACCGGCGCGACGCCGCCCTCGGCCCCGGCCCTGACACTGGCGGCCGATGGCCAGAGCATCGCGCGCGACGCCAACGGCAACGCGCTGGGCGGGGTGCGGCTGGCGCACATGGAGGTGCCGACCGCGCGCGCCGACGGCGTGCAGTGCGGCAACGTGGGCGCCTGGGTGCCGTTCGACACGGCCCAGCTGGCCACGCTGTACCCCTCGCAGGCAGACTACGTGGCCAAGGTCACGGCCGCGGTGGGCGCATCCGTGGCGGCCGGTTTCGTGCGTGCCGAGGACGGCGCCAGGACCATCGCCGAAGCCCAGACCTCGGTGATCGGCCGCGGCCTGCAATGCGGACTGCTGTGCCAGGCGGCCGGCCACTTTCGTGCCGACTTCTCGTCCACCGGCCTGCTGCGCGAGAACACCGCCTACTACGCCATCCGGGACGGTGAGCGCATCCAGCAGGCCATCGACGCGGCCCACTACTGGATGGCTTCGGGCTATTCCAGCAGCGGCAGCGCGGCGCGCTACCACTTCAATTTCGCGATCGCGTCGCTGCAGCAATACATCGAACTGGTGCGGGCAGCCCAGGCCGAGGGCCGCGTGACGGCCACGGCGGGCGAACTGCTGGTGTCGCAGGCCAACACCATCGTGCGGGCTGCCGAGGCCCTGTGAGTGGGCCGGGCGGGCCGCTGCGTCGGCGGCCCGTCCTTGCCGGTCAGCCCAGCCGTGCGCGGTGCCGCGCGATCTGGGCCTTGACCTGGCTGGGTGCCGTGCCGCCCAGCGTGCTGCGGGCCTCCAGCGAACCGCGCAGGCTCATCACGTCGAACACGTCCTTCTCGATGGCCGGGTGAAAGCCCTGCAGTACCGTGAGCGGCAGCTCTGACAGGTCGCAGGCGTGCGACTGCGCGGCCTTCACCGCGTGCGCCACGGTCTCGTGCGCGTCGCGGAAGGGCAGGCCCTTCTTGACCAGGTAGTCGGCCAGGTCGGTGGCCGTGGCATAGCCGCGCGCGGCGGCCTGTTCCATGGCCGCGGGCACCACGGTGATGCCGCCCACCATCTCGGCGAAGATGCGCAGCGTGTCCTTCAAGGTGTCCACCGTGTCGAACAGCGGCTCCTTGTCTTCCTGGTTGTCCTTGTTGTAGGCCAGTGGCTGGCCTTTCATGAGCGTGATCAGGCCCATCAGGTGGCCGACCACGCGGCCGGTCTTGCCGCGCGCCAGTTCCGGCACGTCCGGGTTCTTCTTCTGCGGCATGATGGAACTGCCGGTCGTGAAGCGGTCGGCGATCCGGATGAAGCCGAAGTTCTGGCTCATCCACAGGATCAGTTCCTCGCTGAAGCGGCTGATGTGCACCATGGCCAGGCTGGCCGCGGCGGCGAACTCGATCGCGAAGTCGCGGTCGCTCACGGCGTCCAGGCTGTTCTGGCAGACACCCTCCATGCCCAGCGTCTTCGCCACGCGCTCGCGGTCCAGCGGGTAGCTGGTGCCGGCCAGCGCGGCCGCGCCCAGCGGCAGGCGATTGGTGCGGCGGCGCACGTCGGCCATGCGCTCGGCATCGCGCGCGAACATCTCCACGTAGGCCAGCATGTGGTGGCCGAAGCTCACGGGCTGGGCCACCTGCAGGTGGGTGAAGCCGGGCAGGATCACATCCACGTTCTGCTCGGCGATGCCGACCAGGGCCTTCTGCAGGTCTGTCAGCAGGCCGGCGATCAGGTCGATCTCGCCGCGCAGCCACAGGCGCACGTCGGTGGCGACCTGGTCGTTGCGGCTGCGGCCCGTGTGCAGGCGCTTGCCGGCGTCGCCGACCAGTTGCGTGAGGCGGGCCTCGATGTTCAGGTGCACGTCTTCCAGGTCGAGCTTCCAATCGAACTGGCCGGCCTCGATCTCGGCCGTGATCTGCGCCATGCCCTTCTGGATGGACGCCAGGTCGGCATCGGAGATCACCTTCTGCGCGGCCAGCATCTCGGCATGCGCCAGGCTGCCGGCGATGTCGGCCTGCCACAGGCGCTTGTCGAAGAAGACGCTGGAGGTGTAGCGCTTGACCAGGTCGCTCATGGGCTCGGAGAACAGCGCGGACCAGGCCTGGGACTTCTGGTCGAGTTGGTTGTGGGACATGGAATGCCGTTGGCTGGAGAAGAAGGGCGCGGGCGCCGGTGCGGCGTCGGGTGCGGGGTGGTGCACCATAATCGGACGCACCCCCGCAGCCTGCGCATGAAGCCGCAAATTTTATCGACCTTCCAGGACCCGACCGCGCCGACGCCACGCCGCCGCGCGCGCGGGCGCGCAAACGCGGTTCTGGTGTTCGATGCGTGCCAGCCTGGTGTGGTGCTGCGCGCCGTGCTGTTCGTGGAGACCGTGATGGCCGTGGGCGCCATGTTCGGCAGCAACAACCTGTTGCAGTGGGCCGAGCGCCTGGCCTTGCTGACGGCCGGCGCCATGCCGGCCGCGCTGCTCTGGCTGCTGGTGGCCTGCAGCCTCAAGCACCGGCTGGGCCGGCTCGGCCGGCAGGCGCACTACCCGGTGGGCGTGGTGCTGGGCGCACTGGCCGGGCTGGTGGCCTGCGCCGTGCTCACCGGCCTGGGCGTGACCGGCGATCCGCCCTGGCTGGCCAGCGCGGTGACGGGGCTGCTGCTGTCGGTGCTGCTCGTGATCGGCCTGGGCCTGCGCGCGCGGGCACGCACGCCGGCCGCCACGGCGGCGCGGCTGGCGGAACTGCAGGCCCGCATCCGGCCCCACTTCCTGTTCAACACGCTCAACAGCGCCATCGCCCTGGTGCGCGAGGAGCCGGCCAAGGCCGAGGCGCTGCTGGAAGACCTCTCGGACCTGTTCCACCACGTGCTGAAGGACCCGGGCGAGTCGGTCACGCTGGGCGAGGAGATCGCGCTGGCCGAGCGCTACCTGGCCATCGAGCAGGTGCGGTTCGGCAGCCGGCTGCGCGTGCAGTGGTCGCTGGATCCCGCGGCCGACCAGGTGCGGCTGCCGCCGCTGCTGCTGCAGCCGCTGGTGGAGAACGCCGTCAAGCACGGCGTGGAGCCCAGCGACAGGGGCGCGGACATCCGCATCGCCAGCGAGCGGCGCGGCGACACCGTGCGCATCACGGTGGTCAACACGGTGCCGGCCGGGCAGGGCGCCAGCGGCCACGGCGTGGCGCTGGACAATGTGCGCACCCGGCTCGGGCTGCTGCACGACGTGCGCGGCAGCTTCCGGGCCGGACTGCGCTACGGCGTCTTCCGTGTGCGCATCGAGGTGCCGGCATGAACAACAACGAGGAACGGAGCAAGCCATGGCCTTGCGTGTGTTGATCGTCGACGACGAACCCCTGGCGCGCACCCGGCTGCGCACGCTGCTGGGTGACTGCCATGCGCCCGCGGCGATGGTCTGCGGCGAGGCAGGCAACGCCAGCGAGGCCATGGTGCTGCTGCAGCGCGAGCGCTTCGACCTGGCGCTGCTGGACATCCACATGCCGGGCAGCGACGGCCTGGTGCTGGCCAACACGTTGCGCGCGCTGCCGGCGCCGCCGGCCGTGGTGTTCGTGACGGCCTATGCCCAGCATGCGCTGCAGGCCTTCGACGTGGAGGCCATCGACTACCTGACCAAGCCCGTGCGCCTGCAGCGGCTGCAGCATGCGCTGCAGAAGGTCGAGCGCCTGCGCGGCCTGGCCGGGCAGCCGGCGGAGGCGGATGCCGAGGCCTTCATCCTGATCCAGGATCGCGGCCGCACCGAACGCGTGCCGCTGGCCCAGATCCTGTACCTCAAGGCCGAACTCAAGTACGTGACGGTGCGCACCTTGGCGCGCAGCTACATCCTGGACGGCGCCCTGAACGAACTGGAGACGCGCCACCGCCTGCACTTCGTGCGCGTGCACCGCAACGCCCTGGTGGCACGCAAGGCGCTGCGGGCGCTCGAAAAACACCACGACCCGGAGGAGGGCGAGGGCTGGGCGGTGCGGCTGCACGGCCTGGACGAACCGCTGGCCGTCTCGCGCCGGCAGCTGGCTGCCGTGCGCGAGGTGCTGGCCGGCTGATCCAGCGCGATGGAAGGTGCTGTTTCGCGCGTTCCTTCCCCCTAAACTGCGTGTGGATTAGCGCGTAGGCCGCGCCAATTGAGTGCGGACGAGGGAAGACGACATGAAGTGGAACGACATCGGAGTGGGGCGCCGGCTGTGGCTGGTGGTGCTGGGACTGCTGGTCGCCATGCTGGCGATCGCGGCCTGGGCCCAGATCAATTCAGCCAACGTGATGGACAGCGCCCTGCGCTCGGTGATGGCCTACGAAGGCCGGATCTCCGACGCCATCCGCTGGCGCGGCATGACGGAGACCGCCACGACCATGGTCGAAGGCAACGCGTTGACCGCCGATCCGGCGATCGCCAAGCTCTACGACGGCCGGGTGAAGGCCTTGATTGCGCAGATCTCGACGGTGCAGGAGCGCATCACCAAGGCGTCCACCACCGAGGAGAGCAAGGCCGCGCTGCAGGCGATTGCCGACCAGCGCACGCGTGTGCTGGCCTTGACCGCCCGCGTCGCCGAGGTGCGCAACAGCGGCGCCGATGTGCAGGCCTTCGTCGAACGCGACTTCCGTCCGGCCATCGACCTGTACCTCAAGGCGCTGGAGAACTTCGTGACCGTGCAGGAAGGGCTGCGCGACCAGGCCCGCGCGGCGGCCGAGGATGCGCGCCGCACGGGTTCGTTCACGGGCCTGGCCGCCATCGTCCTGGTGTTCCTGGTCGGCATCGGCCTGACCGTGGCGCTGGTGCGTTCCATCGTGCGGCCGCTGGAGCGCGCGCTGCAAGCGGCCGACGCCATCGCCGGCGGCGACCTCACGCAGCGCCTGGACGATGCGCGCCGCGATGAGTTCGGCCGGCTGCTGCGGGCGCTCTCTTCCATGACCGAGCGGCTGCGCGGCCTGGTCGGCGAGGTGCGCAGCGGCGTGGAGTCGGTGTCCACCGCCTCGACGGAGATCGCCAGCGGCAACCACGATTTGTCGGCACGCACCGAACAGACCGCCTCCAACCTGCAGCAGACGGCAGCCAGCATGGAGGAGTTGACCAGCACCGTCACGCAGTCGGCCGACACCGCACGCCAGGCCAACCAGCTGGCCAGCACGGCGGCCCAGGCCGCCATCCAGGGTGGCGAGGTCGTGGGCCAGGTGGTGCGCAGCATGCAGGACATCAGCGAGGCCTCGCGCAAGATCGCCGACATCATCGGCACCATCGATGCGATCGCCTTCCAGACCAACATCCTGGCCCTGAACGCGGCGGTGGAAGCCGCGCGTGCCGGCGAGCAGGGCCGGGGCTTCGCGGTCGTGGCCTCCGAGGTGCGCGCGCTGGCCGGGCGCTCGGCCGAGGCGGCCAAGGAAATCAAGGCGCTGATCAACGCCTCGGTGCAGACCGTGGAGACCGGCTCGGCCCAGGTCGAGCATGCCGGCTCGTCGATGCAGGAGATCGTGGCCAGCGTGCGCCGCGTGAGCGACCTGATCGGCGAGATCAGCGCCTCGTCCACCGAGCAGCGCGACGGCATCGCGCAGGTCAACCAGGCGGTCACACAGCTGGACCAGATGACGCAGCAGAACGCGGCCCTGGTGGAAGAGTCGGCCGCCGCGGCGTCCGGCCTCAAGGAGCAGGCACAGCGGCTGTCCGAGGTGGTGGCCGTGTTCAACGTCGGCAGCGGTGCGGTGCCGGCGCTGGCGCCGCGCGCGGCCGTGGTGGCCGCGCCCGCGGCACCCATCCCCGCCAAGCGGCCAGCGCCGGCGGTGGCGGCGCCCGCCGCCAAGCGCCTGGGGGCGGCCGCGCCTGCAGCGCCCAAGCTTGCGCCCAAGGCCGTGTCCAAGCCACCCGCCCGGCCGGTGGCGCCCAAGACACTGGCCGCCTCCGTACGCACGGCGCCGGCCGCCAAGCCCAAGCCCGGGCCCGCCGAAGAAGGCGAGTGGGAGAGCTTCTGAGGTCGACGGCCGGCCGACCTCAGCCGGCCATGCCTTCCACCAGGAAGCGCACGCGCCGCTGACCCTGCCACTCGTCGGCGTCGAGCCGGAAAGCCAGCACGGCGCGGTTGGGCAGGGGCTCCACGCGGCCGAACCAGATGCCGTCCACGGGCTGGCCCTGGTGCCGCAGCTTGAGCGCCAGGTGGCGCTCGCCGACCAGGCGCTGCGAGACGATCTCCACCTCTTCGCTGAAGGTCGGCGCGGCAAAGCCCTGGCCCCAGACCTCGCGGTGCAGCGTGTCGACCATGTCGGCGCGACGGTACTCGGGTGCCAGCGGGCCGTCGGTGTCGAGCCGGCGCGTCAGCGCGGCCTCGTCCAGCCACTCGCGCGCGATGGCGCGCAGCCCGGCCTCGAATTCGGGCCAGCGCTCGGCCGCCACCGTGCAGCCGGCCGCCATGGCGTGGCCGCCGAAGCGCAGCAGCACGCCGGGGTGGCGCTTGGCCAGCAGGTCCAGCGCATCGCGCAGGTGGAAGCCCGGGATCGAGCGGCCCGAGCCCTTGATCTCGCCCTCGTGGCCGGGGGCGCGCGAGGCGGCGAAGACGAAGCAGGGCCGGTGCAGCCGGTCCTTCAGGCGCGAGGCCACGATGCCGACCACGCCCTCGTGGAAAGCCGGGTCGTAGACGCTGATGGCCGGCGGCGGTTCCTCGCCGTCGCCGAAGAGCGATTCGGCGACGAGCTCGGCTTGCTCGCGCATGTCGGTCTCGATGCTGCGGCGCTCGCGGTTGATCGCGTCCAGCGTGCGGGCGAGTTCGCCCGCGCGGCCGGCGTCGTCGGTCAGCAGGCATTCGATGCCCAGCGTCATGTCGGCCAGCCGGCCGGCGGCGTTGATGCGCGGGCCCAGCGCGAAGCCGAAGTCGAAGCCCGTGGCCTGGCTGCTCTTGCGGCCTGCCGCGTCGAACAGCGCAGCCACGCCGGCCGGCATCTGGCCGGCGCGGATGCGGCGCAGGCCCTGGGCCACGAGGCGGCGGTTGTTGGCGTCCAGCTTGACCACATCGGCCACCGTGCCGAGCGCGACCAGCGGCAACAGCGCATCGAGCTTGGGCTGGGGGCGGTCGGCGAAGGCCCCGCGCGCGCGCAGTTCGGCGCGCAGCGCCAGCAGCACGTAGAACATCACGCCGACCCCGGCCATGCACTTGCTCGTGAAGCCGCAGGCGGGCTGGTTCGGGTTGACGATCACATCGGCCGCGGGCAGCGCGGGCGCGGGCAGGTGGTGGTCGGTCACGAGCACCGCAAGTCCGAGCGCGCGGGCATGGGCCACGCCCTCGATGCTGGCGATGCCGTTGTCCACCGTGACCAGCAGGTCGGCGCCGCGCGCGTGCACACGCTCGGCGATGGGGGCGGTCAGGCCGTAGCCATCGACCACGCGGTCGGGCACCAGGTAGTCCACCTGGCGCGCGCCCAGCAGGCGGAGCCCGCGCACGGCCACGGCGCAGGCGGTGGCGCCGTCGCAGTCGTAGTCGGCCACGATGCAGATGCGCGCGTCGCGCGCGATCGCGTCGGCCAGCAGCCGCGCCGCGGCGTCGGCGCCGAGCAGGCCTTGGGGGCCGGTCGGCGGCAGCAGTTTGGCCAGGCCATCGTCGAGTTCGTCGAAGGCCTGCACGCCGCGCGCGGCGAACAGCCGTGCCAGCAGCGGGTGCACGCCGGCCTGTTCGAGTGCCCAGGCCGCGCGTGGCGGCACATCGCGGGCGCGGATCTTCACAGGCCCTCCAGCAGCTGGACCGGCTGCGGCTTGCGCCAGCTGGCGAGCCAGCGCGCCAGCGCGCCGCGGGGCTGGCCGTCGAAACGGCGGCTGCCCTGCGGGCCGCAGAGCGTCAGCGCGACGGGCTCGCCAGCGCGCAGGCGCTGCAGCAGCGCCGCGCAGTGCGTCTGGTCGATCTGCTGCCAGGTGGCGGACCAGCTGGCCCAGTCGCCCTGGCGCGCAGTGCTGCGCAGCGCGTCCACGACCTGCACGGCGGACGGGCGGGGTGGCGTGGCCGGCCAGCTGCCGCAGCCGCTGATCCACAGCGCGTTGACGGTCACCTGGCGCCGGGCCTCGCGCGCGTCGTTGACGGGGTGGGTGTAGAGCAGCATCTGCATCTCGTTCTGCAGGCGGCGCAGCAGCGGGCTGGCGGGCAGCCAGGCGTTGAGGTTGTCCTCGTCCAGCACGCGCTCGGGCGACGCCGTGGCCAGGCCGGCGAACGGCGCGCCATGGGCGAGCCAGCGGCCGTCCTGCCAGCGCTCGACCACGATGCCGTCCTCTGCCAGGTAGGGCGCCATGCTGGCCATCAGGGCCTCGGCCTCGTCGGCGGGCAACGCCAGCGTGGCCGGATCGGTCAGGCGCACCTGGTTCATGCCGACCTCGAGGTGGCAGGGCGTGAGGAAGGCCCAGTCCTGCGTGGGCGGCAGGCCGGCGGCCATGGCCGCGGCGGCGGCCCAGGGCAGGCGGCCGTCGTCGCCGGCCAGGCCCGCAGCCCGGGCCAGCGCGCGTTCGGCGGGCGTGTCCAGCGCTTCGTCGGGCAGGCGCTCCAGCGGGGCGGGGGTCAGTCCGGCCAGCAGGGCGGACAGGGAACGCAATGGCAATGCCGCCAGCGCGCTGCGGCAGGCGGGCGCATCGCAGGCGGCGTCGAGGATCAGCAGGTGGGCCGGGTTGTCCGGAGGCATGGGCAGAGACATCGGGGGGATTGTCCGGGATGCCACAATCCCCGATTTTTGCGGAGCCCAGGCCCGCGCGCGATGCACCTTCCCTACGAACTGGCCGTCGGCTGGCGCTACACCCGCGCCGGCCGCGCGACGCGCCGCAACGGCTTCATCTCCTTCATCTCTGGCGTTTCCATGCTGGGCATCGCGCTCGGCGTGGCGGCGCTCATCATCGTGCTGTCGGTCATGAACGGCTTCCAGAAGGAAGTGCGCGACCGCATGCTGGGCGTGGTCTCGCACATCGAGATCTACGCGCCGCAAGGCCAGGCCATCCCCGATCCGGCCAAGACCATGGAGGAGGCCAAACGCAACCCCGCGGTCATCGGTGCCGCCCCCTTCATCGCCAGCCAGGCGCTGATCGCGCGCGGCGAGGACATGAAGGGCGCGCTGGTGCGCGGCATCGACCCGGCCACCGAGAGCCAGGTCACCGACGTGGCGGGCGGTGCAGGCGCCGAAGCCATCGCGCGGCTGGTGCCGGGGCAGTTCGGCATCGTGCTGGGCACGGACCTGGCGCGCAGCCTGGGCGTGCGCGAGGGCGACCCGGTCACGCTGGTCGCGCCCTCGGGCCAGGTCACGCCGGCCGGCGTGGTGCCGCGGCTCAAGCAGATGACGGTGGTGGGCCTGTTCAGCTCCGGCCACTACGAGTACGACTCGGCGCTGGCCATGGTGCACATCGAGGACGCGGCCCGGCTGTTCCGGCTGGAGGGGCCGAGCGGCGTGCGGCTCAAGCTGCGCGACCTGCACCAGGCGCGCGAGGTGGCCTTCGAGCTGGCCCGCAGCCTCTCCGGCGACCTGCTGATCCGCGACTGGACGCGCCAGAACCAGACCTGGTTCGCCGCCGTCCAGCTCGAAAAACGCATGATGTTCATCATCCTCACGCTGATCGTGGCGGTGGCCGCGTTCAACCTGGTCAGCACGCTGGTGATGACCGTGACCGACAAGCGCGCCGACATCGCCATCCTGCGCACGCTGGGCGCCAGCCCGCGCAGCATCATGACCATCTTCATGGTGCAGGGCGCCATGGTCGGCGTGATCGGCACCCTGGCCGGCCTCGCGCTGGGTCTGGGCGTGGCCTACAACATCGACGTGATCGTGCCGGCGCTGGAAAAGCTGTTCCACGCGAGTTTCCTGCCGCGTGAGGTGTATTTGATCAACCGCATGCCCAGTGACCCGCAGCAGGCCGACATCCTGCCGATCGCCGTCATCTCCCTGATTTTGGCTTTCCTGGCCACCATTTACCCCAGCTGGCGGGCCAGCCGCGTGAACCCCGCCGAGGCGCTGCGCTATGAGTGATGCGATCAAATCTGCCGCCGCCGGCCAGCCCGTGTTGCAGGCCCAGGGCCTGTCCAAGCGCTTCCATGAGGGCCGCATCGACCTCACGGTGCTGCAGGGCGTGGACCTCGCGGTGCACGCCGGCGAGACCGTGGCCATCGTCGGCGCCTCGGGCTCGGGCAAGAGCACGCTGCTGCATCTGCTGGGTGGGCTGGACGCGCCGACCACGGGCCGCGTGCAGCTGGCCGGCCAGGACCTGGCCACGCTGAGCCCGGCCGCCCAGGGTGAACTGCGCAACCGCGAGCTGGGCTTCGTCTACCAGTTCCACCACCTGCTGCCCGAGTTCAGCGCACAGGACAACGTGGCCATGCCGCTGTGGATCCGGCGCCAGTCGCGCGAGGCGGCTGCCCAGGCCGCGGCAGCCATCCTGGCCGAGGTCGGCCTGGCCGAGCGCATGGCGCACCGGCCGGCCGAGCTGTCGGGCGGCGAGCGCCAGCGCGTGGCGATCGCGCGGGCCCTGGTCGGCGCGCCGCGCTGCGTGCTGGCCGACGAACCCACGGGCAACCTGGACCGCGGCACGGCCGAGGCCGTGTTCGGCATGATGCTGCGGCTGGCGCGCGAGCACGGCACGGCCTTCATCGTGGTCACGCACGACGAATCGCTGGCCGCGCGCTGCGGCCGGCTGCTGCGGCTCAACCGCGGGGTGCTGGGCGGCTAGTCGCCCCAGCGCTGGCGCGCCACGCCCTGCGCGCCGGAACCGCTGCCGAACAATGCCTCGCGGGCGGCTTCGCTGAGCACCGGCGCACGCAGCTCGCGGCCCAGGGCCAGTCCGCGCTGCACGCCCGGGCGCGCCAGCACCGTTTCGTACCAGCGGCCGATGTGGGCGAATGCCGACAGGTCGATGCGCTGGGCGTTGTGCATGCGGATCCAGGGCAGGATGGCGATGTCGGCGATGGAGAACTCCGCCCCGGCCACGTGGGCGCCGGTCTGGCCCAGCTGCTGGTCCAGCACGCCGTACAGGCGGCGCAGCTCGTTGCCGTAGCGCGTGATCGCATAGGGAACCTTCTCGCTCGCGTACTGCAGGAAGTGGCTGTTCTGGCCGGTCATGGGGCCGAGACCGCCGACTTGCCACATCAGCCACTGCAGCACCTGCAGCCGCCCCACGGTGTCCACCGGCAAAAAGCGGCCGGTCTTGCCGGCCAGGTAGACCAGGATGGCGCCGGCCTCGCCGACCTGCATGGGCGGGCCACCGTCCAGCGGCGCCGGATCGATGATGGCCGGCATCTTGTGGTGCGGATTGATCAAGGCCACGAACTCGGGCGTGAACTGTTCGCCGCGGCCGATGTTCACCGGCACCATGCGGTAGGGCAGGCCGCACTCCTCCAACATGATGGAGCATGTCCATCCGTTGGGCGTGGGCCAGTAGTGCAACTCGATCATGGAACCTTCACCAATGTGTACGACAGGACATCCCGGCGTGGGCCCCGCATGACGGATACGAGTATTCCATGTTTGGTTCCGCCCCCCGTAGGACGGCAGGCGGAGGCGGGGGCGATGCGCGACTGCGCCTCGGGCGTGCTGCACAATCCCGCCCCATGTCCGCCGCCATCCTCACCACCGCGGGGACCACCCCGCTGGTTCTCGATTCCCCACACAGCGGCACGGTCTATCCGGCCGACTTCGACCATGCTTGCGACCCGCTGGTGCTGCGCCGCGCCGAGGACACCCATGTCGAAAAGCTCTACGACTTCGCGCCGGCGCTGGGCGTGGCCTGGATCGAGGCGCTGTTTCCGCGCAGCTACCTGGACGCCAACCGCGACGTGACCGAGATCGACCAGGCGCTGCTGGACGCGCCCTGGCCCGGCCCGGTCGCCACCGATGCGCGCGTGCTGTCCAAGGTGCGCCTGGGCAAGGGGCTGATCTGGCGCACCACCGACGAGGGCACGCCGCTGTATGCACGCAAGCTCACGGTGGCCGAGGTGCAGGCGCGCATCGCGCGTTGCTGGCAGCCCTACCACGCGGCCGTGAAGTCCGCCATCGACGCCGCGCACGCGCGCCACGGCTACAGCCTGCATCTGAACTGCCACTCCATGCCGGCCGTGGCCTCGCGCTTCGCGACCGATTTTCCGGGTCTGGCCCATGCCGATTTCGTGGTCGGCGACCGCGACGGCAGCACGGCGGGCGCGGCGGTGTCCGCCCGCATCGTCGAGCACCTGCGCAGCCTGGGCTACGACGTGGCCCACAACCACCCCTACAAGGGCGTCGAACTGGTGCGCCGCTACGGCGACCCCGCGCAGCAGCGCCACAGCGTGCAGCTGGAAATCAACCGCAGGCTCTACATGGATGAGAACACGCTGGCCCTGCATGCGGGCGCCGACGCCCTGAAGGCCCACCTGCGTTCGCTGGTCGCGCTGCTGTTGGCCACCGATCCGCGGAGCCTGTGATGGACCGCGTCGATTGCGTCGTCATCGGCGCCGGGGTCGTGGGCCTGGCCGTGGCCCGTGCGCTGGCGCTGTCACCGGCCTTTGCGGGGCGCGAGTGCATGGTGCTGGAGTCGGCCGACGCCATCGGCACCGGCACCAGCTCGCGCAACAGCGAGGTGATCCATGCCGGCATCTACTACGCAGCCGGTTCGCTCAAGGCGCAGCTGTGCGTGCGCGGCAAGGCGCTGCTGTACGCCTACTGCGCCGAGCGCGGCATTGCCCACAGCCGCTGCGGCAAGCTCATCGTGGCCACCGACGAGGCCCAGGTCGCCCAGCTGCAGGGCATCGTCGCCAAGGCCGCGGCCAACGGCGTGGACGACCTGGTGCTGCTCTCGGCCGAGCAGGCGCGCGCGCTGGAGCCGCAGCTGCGCTGCACGGCAGCCATCCACTCGCCGTCCACCGGCATCGTCGACAGCCATGGGCTGATGTTGGCGCTGCAGGGCGATTTCGAGAACGCCGGCGGCCTGGTGGCCCTGAACAGCGCGCTGGCGCAGGCGCACTGCACGGCAGACGGCATCGTGCTGACCATGGCCGACGGCACCGAGCTGCTGGCCGGCGCCGTGGTCAATGCGGCCGGCCTGTCGGCCCAGCTGCTGGCACGGCGCTTCGACGGGCTGGATCCGGCCCATGTGCCGCCCAGCCATTTCGCCAAGGGCAACTACTTCACGCTGGCTGGCCGCGCGCCGTTCAGGCGGCTGATCTATCCGGCGCCCGAGGCCGCTGGCCTGGGCGTGCACCTGACGCTGGACCTGGGTGGGCAGGCCAAGTTCGGCCCCGACGTGCAATGGGTGGACGACCCCGAAGACCTGGTGGTCGACCCACGCCGTGGCGATGGCTTCTATGCCGAGGTGCGCAAGTACTGGCCCGGCCTGCCCGATGGTGCGCTGCAGCCGGGCTACGCCGGCATGCGCCCCAAGATCCAGGCGCCGCACGAGCCGGCGCGCGATTTCGTGCTGCAGGGCCCGGCCGTGCACGGCGTGCCGGGGCTGGTGAACCTGTTCGGCATCGAGTCGCCGGGGCTCACGAGTTCGCTGGCCATCGGCGAGCAGGTCGCGCAGTTGCTGCAGCCGGCTTGAGCCGCTCGGCGCTCACAGCGCCATCGGCTGCGTGACTGGGAAGTCGCCGGCCGCCATCTGCCGCGCCGTCGCGGCCAGTGCCGCGCGGCGCGCGCGCAGGCGCTGCAGTTCCAGGGCCACGCCGGGGCCGAAGCCCTGGCGGTTGCCGCGGCGGTCGGTCTGCAGTTCGTCCAGGTAATCGATGCAGCGCATCGGCAGGGCCCACAGCGCGGCGATGTGGTTGAGCACCCGCGGATGGCGGCGCGCACACTGCTGCGGCCGCAGGGCTTCGGGCAGGCTTTTCATCCACAGCACGGTGAGGCGTTGCAGGGAGTCGTCCAGCGCGCCGTGGCCGCTGCGCTTGTAGCGCGGCACGACCAGCACCCTGGGCGCAGGCGCGGTGGGGCGGGCGGGGTGCTGCATGTGCGGGCAGGGAGTGGAGCCGCAGCCAGTCTAGGCCGCTTCCCGGTGGCGGCGGTGCACTGCACGGACGGACGGCAGCCGGGCGGCGACGGCCGCCACCGGTGCACTTCAGGTCCGCCTGGTGCGCAGCAGGCTGAACAGGCCGGCCCCGGCGGCCAGTGCGGCGGCCAGGCCCAGCGCCAGCTTGGCGCCGTCGGCATGGCCGGCCCGTGGCGCGGCCAGGCTGAACAGCACGGCCAGCAGCACCGCGCCGATGCTCTGGCCCGTGAGCCGCGCCGTGCCCAGCATGCCGCTGGCGCCGCCGGCACGGTGCGGCGGCGCCGAGGTCACGATCAGGTAGTTGTTGGGCGACTGGAACAGGGCGAAGCCGATGCCGCACAGCGCCATGCGCCAGGCGATGTCGGCGTTGTGCGGTTGTGCGGGCAGCAGCGCCAGCAGCGCCAGCCCGGTGGCCATGGTCCACATGCCAGCGCAGCCCAGCAGGCCGGGCTGCACGCGGCCGATCAAGCGGCCGGCGATCGGCGCTGCGACGATGCTGCCGAGCGGCCAGGCCGTGATCAGGAGGCCGGTGTCCACATGCGAGCGGCCGTAGCCGTCCAGCAGCAGGAAGGGCAGCGCGATGTTGGACAGCATCTGCGCGGCGAAGGCCGTGACCGAGCTGCCCATGGACAGCGCGAACACGCGGATGCGCAGCAGGTCGACCGGGAACAGCGGCACGGCCTGGCCAAGCTGGCGCCGCACGTAGACCACGCCCACCGCCAGGCCCACCGCGATGAGCAGCACCGACTGCAGTGCCACGCCGGGTTGGCGGGCGCGCGTGCCGAGCTGGTCCACGCCCAGGAAGACCAGCGCGAACATGGCGGCGTTGAGCCCCACGTCCAGCAGAGACAGCCCGCCCTTGGCCAGCGGCAGCGGGTTGGCCGGCAGCGCACGCAGGCCCAGCAGCAGCAGCGCGGCCGCAACCGGCAGGTTGATCGCGAACAGCCAGGGCCAGCTGGCGACCGAGAGCACAGCCGCGGCCACGCTGGGGCCGGCCACCGAGGCCACGGCCACGGTCATGGAATTGATGGCGATGCCGCGGCCCAGCAGCGCGCGCGGGTAGGTCAGCCGCACCAGCGCCGAGTTGACGCCCATGACGCCGGCCGCGCCCATGCCCTGCAGCGCACGCGCCGCCACCAGCGTGGGCAGGTCGCGCGCGAGCACGCAGCCCAGCGAACCCAGCAGCAGCACGGCCACGCCGGCGAGGTAGATGCGGCGGTAGCCCAGCAGGTCGCCCAACTTGGCGCAGGGCAGCAACAGCACCAGCACGCCGAGCTGGTAGGCGTTGACGATCCAGATCGCATCGGAGGCCGGGCGGTTCAGGTCGCGCGCGATGCCGGGCAGCGCGAGGTTGACGATGGTGGCGTCCAGCACCGAGATGCCGATGCCGAGCAGGATCACCGCCATCGACCAGTAGCGGGCCGGCGTCGGCAGGCCGTCCCCGGGCTCTGCCGTGGACATCAGGCCTTGCGGTCGCGGATCGCCTGGGCGGCCTCGCGCACCAGCGCCGGGCCCTGGTAGATCAGGCCGGTGTAGATCTGCACGAGGTCGGCGCCGGCCTCGATCTTGGTCAGCGCATCGCGCGCCGACAGCACGCCGCCCACGCCGATGATGGGAAAGGCCGGGCCCAGTGCCTGGCGCAGCTGGGCGATCACGCGGTTGCTGGCGGCCAGCAGCGGCGCGCCGGACAGGCCACCGGTTTCTTCGGCATGCGGCAGGCCCTGCACGCGGTCGCGCGCCAGCGTGGTGTTGGTGGCGATCAGGCCCCAGCCCAACTGGTCGGCGGCGTTGTCGGCGTCCGCGTAGCGCTTGAGCGTGGCGGCGATCACGGCGACCTGGGCTTCATCCAGGTCGGGCGCGATCTTCACGAACAGCGGCACGCGGCGCAGCTGCGTGCGGCCATCAGCGCTGGTGCTCGCATGTTCGCGCGCAAGCAGGGCGCGGCGCTCGGCCAGCGCGCCGAGCAGGGCGTCCAGCGCGGCGTCGGCCTGCAGCGTGCGCAGGTTCTGCGTGTTCGGGCTGGAGATGTTGATCGTGACGTAGTCGGCGTGCGGGTAGACGCCCGACAGGCCCGCGAGGTAGTCGTCGGTGGCGCGTTCGGTGGGCGTGGCGGCGTTCTTGCCGATGTTCAGGCCCAGCAGCATGGGCTTGCCGGCCTGCTGGCGGAACTTGGCCCGCTGCACGTTGGCGATGAAGGCGTCCAGCCCGTCGTTGTTGAAGCCCAGCCGGTTGATCAGCGCCTGCGCCTGCGGCAGCCGGAACATGCGCGGCTTGGGGTTGCCGGGTTGGCCCAGCGGCGTGACCGTGCCGACCTCGACGAAGCCGAAGCCCAGCGCGCCCAGCGCATCGATGCAGCGGGCGTTCTTGTCCAGGCCGGCGGCCAGGCCCACACGGTTGGGGAAGTGCAGGCCGGCGACGGTGACGGGGTCATCGACGCGGCGGTCGCACCAGGCCCAGGACAGCGGTGTGCCATGGGTGCGGGCCAGGGCGGACATGGTGGCGTCGTGGGCGGCTTCGGCATCCAGGCCGAACAGCAGGGGCCGGGCCAGGGCATAGGTGAGCCGGGTCGGTAGCAAGGGCATCGGATAATTCTCGGCCAGTTCTCAACAAACGCCGGATTCTCCCAGATGACCTCCAACGCTTCGCTGTCGCAAGACCAACTCAAGGCCCTGGTGGGCCGCGCCGCCCTCGCTTACGTGGTGCCGGGCGAGATCCTGGGGGTGGGCACGGGCTCCACCGTCAATTGCTTCATCGATGCGCTGGCCGAAATGCGAGACCAGATCCCGGGCGCGGTGTCGAGCTCGGAGGCCAGCACGGCGCGGCTGAAGGCGCTGGGCATCCCGGTGTTCGACGCCAACGCCGTCGGCGAACTCGCCGTCTATGTGGACGGTGCCGACGAGATCGACGGGCAAGGCCACATGGTCAAGGGCGGCGGCGCCGCGCTCACGCGCGAGAAGATCGTGGCGGCCCAGTCGCGCCGCTTCGTCTGCATCGCCGATGCGTCCAAGAAGGTGCCGGTGCTGGGCCGCTTCCCGATCCCGGTGGAGGTGGTGCCGATGTCGGCGCAGCAACTGGTGCGCCGGTTCGCCGCGATGGGCGGCCAGGCGACGCTGCGCCAGGCCAAGGATGGCAGCGGCCCGCTCGTGACCGACAACGGTCAGCACATCCTGGACGTGGCCGGCCTGGCCATCGCCGACCCGCTGGGCTTCGAGACCCAGGTCAGCCAGTGGCCCGGCGTGGTCACAGTGGGCGTGTTCGCGCACCAGCGCGCCCAGGTCTGCCTGCTCGGCACGCCCGAGGGCGTGCAGACGCTGACGTTCTAAAAGACGATGCCGGCCGGGTTGGACGGAGCCCGCGCCGGTGCGGGCGCCGGCGCCGCGGCCGTGCGGGGGGGCGCCGCTTCCGTGGGTTCGGCCGTGCGCACGGCCACCAGCGGCTGCGCGGGCGGCATCCGGTAGCCGGCCGGCAACTGCGAGCTGCGCGGGTAGCCCGCGCTGTCCAGGTACTGCGTCCATTCGCCGGGCGCGAAGCCCTTGAGCCGCTGGCCGCCGATCGTGACCACGGGCAGGCTGTTGTCGCCCGACAGGCGGCGCAGGGCCTCGATGTCCTCGTTGCTCTGCACCGTGCGTTCGCTGAACGGCACGCCGCGTGCGGCCAGCAGTTGGCGCGCGCTGTCGCAGGGCGCGCAGTCGCTGCCGGTGTACAGCGTCACCGGAAAGCGGCCCGCGGTCTGCCGCAATTCGTAGGGCAATGCGGTGGGGGCGGGCGGAATGCCGCCGCGGCTGGCCGTCGTCGCGGCTTGGGTGTCGCTGGTGATGGGCCGGTCGGAGAAGGTGACGCGGCCATCCGGTCCCACGCTGCGGTACACGGCCTGGGCCGAACACAGGCCCGCGGCCAGCAGCAGCGCCGTGGCCACGGCGTGCTTGCCGGCGGGCGCGGCGCCCGACATCAGGCCATGCCCTGGTGGCGCAGCAGCGCGTCCAGCGTGGGTTCGCGGCCGCGGAAGGCCTTGAACGACTCCATCGCGGGCCGGCTGCCGCCGGCCTCGAGGATGGCCTCACGGTAGCGCCGGCCGGTCTCGATGCTGGGCAGGCCGTCCGGGCCCGCGGTCTCCTCGAAGGCGGCGTAGGCGTCGGCGCTCAGCACTTCGGCCCACTTGTAGCTGTAGTAGCCGGCCGCGTAGCCACCCGCGAAGATGTGGCTGAAGGTGTTGGGCGTGCGGCTGAACGCGGGCGAGGGCAGCACGGCCACCTCGGCGCGCACGCGAGCCAGCAGCGCCATGAAGTCGGCATCGGGCGCGTGCTCGGTGTGCAGCAGCATGTCGAACAGCGAGAACTCGATCTGGCGCAGCGTCTGCATGCCGCTCTGGTAGTTCTTGGCAGCCAGCATCTTGTCGTACAGCGCGCGCGGCAGCGGCTCGCCCGTGTCCACGTGGGCCGTCATGTGGCGCAGCACGTCCCACTCCCAGCAGAAGTTCTCCATGAACTGGCTGGGCAGTTCCACGGCGTCCCACTCCACGCCGCTGATGCCGGACACGTCGCGCTCGTCCACCTGAGTCAGCATGTGGTGCAGGCCGTGGCCGAACTCGTGGAACAGCGTGGTCACGTCGTCGTGCGTGAGCAGCGGGGGCTTGCCGTCCACGCCGGCCGCGAAGTTGCAGACCAACTGCGCCACCGGGGTCTGCAGGCGGCCGTCGTCCGGACGCAGCCAGCGTGCGCGCACGTCATCCATCCAGGCGCCCCCGCGCTTGCCGCTGCGCACCGAGGGGTCGAGGTAGAACTGGCCGACCAGTTGCGGCCCTGCGTCGTTCCGGCCGGCCTGGGCTGCCGCACGCTCGATGCGGTAGAACTCCACGGTGGGGTGCCACACGGGCGCGTCGTCGCGCCGGATGCTGACCTCGAACAGCGTCTCGATGATCTTGAACAGCCCGGCCAGCACCTTGGGTGCCGGGAAGTACTGTTTGACCTCCTGCTCGCTGAAGGCGTAGCGGGCTTCCTTGAGCTGCTCGCCGATGTAGCTCCAGTCCCAGGGCTGCGGGTCGGCCAGGCCGAGCTTCTCGGCGGCGAAGGCGCGCAGGTCGGCCACGTCCTTCTCGGCATAGGGCCGGGCGCGCTGCGCCAGGTCGCGCAGGAAGCCCGTCACCTGCGCCGGCGAATCGGCCATCTTGGGCACGACCGAGACCTCGCCGAAGTTGGCGTAGCCCAGCAGCTGCGCCTCTTCCTGGCGCAGCGCCAAAATCTCGCGGATCAGTGCAGTGTTGTCGAATTTGGTCGCGTCACCCTCGGCTTGGTCGGAAGCGCGCGTGGCGTAGGCACGGTACAGGCGTTCGCGCAGCGCGCCGCTCTTGGCGAACTGCATCACGGGCAGGTAGCAGGGCAGCTTGAGCGTGAGCTTGAAGCCGGCCTGGCCCTCGGCTTCGGCGGCGGCGCGCGCGGCCTGGCGCACGTCCTCGGGCACGCCGTCGAGTTCCTCGGCGGTGGCGTAGTAGGCATAGGCGTCGGTGGCGTCCAGCGCGTTCTCGCTGAACTTCTGCGACAGCTCGGCCTGGCGTTCCTGGATCGCTGCGAAGCGCTCCTTGGCCGCGCCGGTCAGCTCGGCGCCGCTCAGCACGAAGTTGCGCACCGCGTTGCGCAGCGCCTGTTGCTGGGCCGGCGTCAGCGCCTTGGCGTCGATGGCCTTGTACTTGGCGTACAGGCGTTCGTCTGCGCCCAAACGGGTCCAGAACTCGGTGACGCGCGGCAGCGCCTCGTTGTAGGCGGCGCGCAGCTCGGGCGTGTCGGCCACGGCATTCAAATGGCTCACGGCGCCCCAGGCCCGGCCGAGGCGCTCGGTGGCGGTGTCCAGCACGCGCGAGATGGCGCTCCAGTCGGCCGGGAAGTCCGGCGCCGTGGCCTGCTCCAGCGCCGCGCTGGCTTCGTCCAGCAACTGGTCGATGGCGGGCGCCACGTGCTCGGGCCGGATCTGGTCGAACAGCGGGAGGTCGGAGAACGAGAGGAGGGGGTTGGACTGCATGCAGGGCATTTTGCGCCAGCCCCGGCAATCACAAGCCCTGGATGCGGCTATCGCGTCCTTAGGCTGCAGCGCGCTCGGCTGCTTCCAGCGTGTTGACCAGCAGCATCGCGCGCGTCATCGGGCCGACGCCGCCCGGCACGGGCGTGATCCAGCCGGCGATCTGCTTGACGCCCTCGAAGTCCACGTCGCCGCAGAGTTTGCCTTCGGCATTGCGGTTCATGCCCACGTCGATGACGACGGCGCCGGGCTTGACCATGTCGGCCGTGAGCAGGTTCTGCTTGCCGACCGCGGCGACGACCACGTCGGCCTGGCGCGTGAAGGCCGCGAGATCCGGCGTGGCGCTGTGGCAGACGGTGACCGTGGCGCTCTGCGCCAGCAGCATCATGGCCATGGGCTTGCCGACGATGTTGCTGCGGCCGATCACCACGGCGTGCTTGCCGCGCAGGCCGTAGCCGATGGATTCCAGCATGCGCAGGCAGCCGTGCGGCGTGCAGGGCCAAAAGCCCGGCTGGCCGACCATCAGCGCGCCGGCGCTGGCGACGTGGAAGCCGTCCACGTCCTTGGCCGGCGAGATCGCCTCGATGACCTTGTTCGCGTCCATGTGCTTGGGCAGCGGCAGCTGCACCAGGATGCCGTGCACGGCAGGGTCGGCGTTGAGCGCGTGGATGCGCGCCAGCAGGTCGGCCTCGGCCAGGTCGGCCGGGTGGCGTTCCAGCGTGGCCTTCAGGCCGGTCTCGCTGCTGTCGTTGACCTTGTGCTTGACGTAGACCTGGCTGGCCGGGTCGTCGCCGACCAGCACGATGGCCAGGTGCGGCTGGACGCCGCGGGCCTTCAGGGCGGCGGTGCGGCCGGCCACGTCGGCACGGATCTGGCGGGCGAGGGCATTGCCGTCGATCAGTTGGGCTGTCATGGGGAATCTCCAAGAACAACGCCCGCCAACCGGACGGTGGACGGGCGCTGCGGGGTGGGGTGGGTCAGGCTTTGGCGGCCTGGCCCAGTGCGATCTTGAGCAGGTCGGCCACGGTGTTGGCGTTCAGCTTTTCCATGATGTTGGCGCGGTGCGCCTCCACGGTCTTGATGCTGATGCCCAGGTCGTCGGCGATCTGCTTGTTGAGCCGGCCGGCGACGATGCGTTCGAGCACCTGCGATTCACGCGAGGTCAGCTTGGACAGCAGCGCACCGCGGCTGGCGGCCTGCTGGTGGTCGGTGAAGGCATCCTTGGCGTGGTCCAGCATGCGCTCGACCAGGGCCACGAGTTCCTCTTCCTTGAACGGCTTCTGGATGAAGTCCATGGCGCCCTTCTTCATCGTGTCCACCGCCATGGGCACGTCGCCGTGGCCGGTGATGAAGACGATGGGCAGCGGCGACTTGCGTTCGATGAGCTTGTCCTGCAGTTCCAGGCCGGTCATGCCGCCCATGCGGATGTCGACCAGCAGGCAGGCCACTTCGCGTGCGTCGTAGCGCGACAGGAAGGCCTCGGCCGATTCGAAACAACGGACGCGGTAGTCCTTGCCCTCCAGCAGCCACTGGAGCGAATCGCGCACGGCTTCGTCGTCGTCGACAACATAGACCGTGCCTTTCTTGGGGATCAGGCTCATGCGGGTACTCCGGGGTTCTTGGCTGTATTGGCTGGATTTGGCAGGGCGTTGGCAGCTTTCGCCAACGGGATCCAGAAGGAAAACCGGCACCCCATGCACTCGGGGCCATTGTAGATATTCTCGGCCTGCATCCGGCCCAGGTGCGATTCGACGATGGAGCGGCACAGATTGAGGCCGATGCCCATGCCATGCGCCTTGGTGGAGAAGAAGGCTTCGAACAGGTGCTCCATGACCTCGGGCGCCAGGCCCGTGCCGGTGTCGGTGACGATGAACTCGATGCCGGGCACCTCGGACTCCTGGCGCGGCAGCACGCGCATCTCGATGTTGCGCCGTGCGGGCGGCCGCTCGGCCGAGTCGATGGCCTCGGCCGCGTTGCGCAGCAGGTTGACCAGCACCTGCTCGATCAGGATGGGGTCGACCATCAGCGGGGGCAGGCGCGCGGCGACGTAGTGGCTCAGGCGCACGTTGCGCCGGCGCAGTTCGATGCCGGCCAGCTCGACGGATTCCTGCACGATGTCCTGCACGTTGCTGAGGCTGCGCTGCGGCTCGCTGCGCTTCACGAAGGACTGGATGCGGTGGATGATCTGGCCGGCGCGCTGGGCCTGGCGCGAGGTCTTCTCCAGCGCAGCCAGCAGATCCTCGTGCGCGATGCCGTTGCCCTTGATGCGCGACACCATGCCGTTGCAGTAGTTGGTGATGGCCGCCAGTGGCTGGTTCAGTTCGTGTGCAACGCTGGAGGCCATCTCGCCCATGGTGATCAGGCGGCTGGAGGTCTGGGCGCGCTCGGCATGGTGCGCGGCCTGTTCCTCGGCCTGGCGGCGCTGGGTGATGTCGGTGGCGATCACCATCTGCACGAGCCGGCCGTCGACCCAGCTCAGGTAGCGCGCCCGCACTTCCAGCCACTTGCCGAGTTCGGGCACTTGGATCTCGGCGCTTTCGGCGTCGCTGGTCGTCAGCGAATCGGTGGGCAGGCCGGCGTAGGCATCCACATCGTCCAGGTGCTCGTCGTTGGGCGGGGTGGTCGGCATGCCGGCGCGCACCACCAGGCTCTCGTGGCCGTGGGTCTGCGCGCCGAACCATTGCCGGTAGAGCTTGTTGGCGAACAGCAGTTCGGGGCTGCCCAGCGGCGCCACCGACACCGCAGCGTCCAGCGCTTCCAGCACGGTGGTGAAGCGTTCGTAGGAGGCCGACAGCTGCTCGCGGATGCGGTTGGGCTCGGTGATGTCGGTGATCGAGGCCATCCAGCCGGTCTGCTTGCCCACGGCATCGATCAGCGGCGAGATGTACAGGCGCGCGTCGAAGATGGAGCCGTCGCGCCGCTTGATGCGCAACTGAAAGCCCGAGGGCGTGCTGCGGCCGTTGAGCTCGTCCTCGAGCCGCGCGATCAGGTACTCCAGGTCTTCCTCGGGCCAGTAGGGGAAGGGCGCGGTGCGGCCCACCAGTTCGCCTTCGCTCCAGCCCGTCATCTGGCAGAAGGCCGCATTCACATAGGTGATGCGGCCTTGCAGGTCCATGGCGCGCATGCCGGTCAGCATGGAGTTCTCCATGGCGCGGCGGAAGTTGGTCTCGGCCATCAGCGCCTGCTGGGCCTGTTGGCGCTTGCGCGTGTGGCTCCAGCTGCCGATCAGCATCCAGGCCGTCAGCACCGACAGTGCGCCGACCAGCCAGAACAGCCCGCTGCCGACCACGCCCTGCGAAGTGCGGTAGGCCTGGGCGCGCAGCACCAGGCCGTTTCCGACCGGCGAGACCGGGATTTCGTAGGGCTCGGCCTGGCTGGACCAGGGCAGCAGGCGCGAACCGGAACTGGGCTGCGGCATGACCGTGCCGGCCAGCATGCGCCCGTCGCTGGCCACCAGGGCCACGGCGTACTTGTTCAGCACCTCGGCCGGCACGCCGTGGCGCAGCAGCGCGTCGGTGCCGTACTCGGCCAGCACCACGCCGGCGAAGCGGCCGCGGTCGGTCAGCGGGATGTGCAGTTGCAGCAGCGGCGTCGGGTCGCCGGACGTGCCCAGCGGCTGGCCGTAGACCGGCTGGTGCAGGTCGCGCGCCAGGCTGAAGTTGGTCTCGGTCTCGCCCGGGCGCAGCACGTCGTCCACCATGCGCATGAGCGGCGTGTGCAGGCTGGGCGCGGCGTAGCTGGTCTTGATGCGGCGGCGCTCGTCGATCCAGCTGACCGCCTGCAGCTCGGGGTACTGCGAGATCAGCGACTGCGAACGGCTGACGAACTCCTCGACATCGATTTCCTCGTTGGCGACATCGCGCGCCACGCGCATGAGCTGCTCCTGGCGCTCCAGCAGGCGCAGGCGGATCTGCTGTTGCGCGTACTCGACATCGCGCTTGACGGCCTCCTGCTCGCGGTCGATCTCTTCCAGTCGCAGATAGAGAAAGGAGGAGGCGATCGCCGCCAGGAACAGCACCACGGCGACCAGCGGCGCGAGCGCCGCGAAACGGTCCTGCCGGTGCGGCGCCTGACGCACCCACCAGGCGCGCCAGGGCTTGCGCAGCGGGGCTGCGGCGGGCCTCGTCGCCGGCGTCTGATCAGGGGGGGGAACGCGCATGGGCGGCAGTGTATGTGAGGGTTTGCAGCAGTTGCCCATCAACGGGCATGGTGTGTCGAATGGCCGGGACGTCCACCACTTCGATATTTCACAATGTAGAATTGTAAATTGCTATTTGAAAACTGAAGGGCGTGTGCGACACTTCGCCGCGCGGCCGAGAGTCGGCCCCTAGATACCGTCCATCTATTTCGAGGAGACCGCATGTCAGCCCAACCCCAGAACCCGTCTGGCGCCGCCAACGACCCCCAGGACACCGACCGCCAGGAGACACGCGAGTGGATGGACGCGCTGTCCGCCGTCATCGCCAGCGACGGTCCCGGACGTGCCCATTACCTGCTTGAGCAACTGCTGGAACACGCGCGCCAGAACACGGTGGACATGCCGTTCTCGGCCAACACCGGCTACGTGAACACCATCGAGCCCGGCGAAGAGGCCCGCAGCCCGGGCAATCTGGAGATCGAACAGCGCCTGCGCGCCTACATGCGCTGGAACGCCATGGCCATGGTGGTCAAGGCCAACCGCCACCATCCGGCCGAAGGCGGTGACCTGGGGGGGCACATCGGCTCCTTCGCCTCGCTGGCCAGCATGTTCGGCGCCGGCTTCAACCACTTCTGGCATGCCGAGAGCGAAAAGCACGGCGGCGATTGCATCTACATCCAGGGCCACGTCTCGCCAGGCGTCTATGCGCGCGCCTACCTGGAGGGCCGGCTGACCGAAGACCAACTGCTCAACTTCCGCCAGGAAGTGGACGGCAAGGGCCTGTCGAGCTACCCGCACCCCAAGCTCATGCCCGAGTTCTGGCAGTTCCCCACCGTGTCCATGGGCCTGGGCCCGCTGATGGCGATCTACCAGGCGCGCTTCCTGAAGTACCTGCATGCCCGCGGCATCGCCGACACCGCCAACCGCAAGGTCTGGGTGTTCTGCGGCGACGGCGAGATGGACGAGGTCGAATCGCTGGGCGCGATCGGCCTGGCCGCCCGTGAGAATCTGGACAACCTGATCTTCGTCATCAACTGCAACCTGCAGCGCCTGGACGGCCCGGTGCGCGGCAACGGCAAGATCATCCAGGAGCTCGAGGGCGAGTTCCGCGGCTCGGGCTGGAACGTCGTCAAGCTGATCTGGGGCAAGGGCTGGGACGCACTCTTGGCCAAGGACCATGACGGCGCGCTGCGCGAGCTCATGATGAAGACCAACGACGGCGACTACCAGGCCATGAAGGCCAACGACGGTGCCTACGTGCGCAAGCACTTCTTCGGCCGTGACCCGCGCACGGCCAAGATGGTCGAGAACATGACGGACGACGAGATCTGGAACCTGCAGCGTGGTGGCCACGACTCGCAGAAGGTCTACGCCGCCTTCCACGCCGCGCAGAACCACAGCGGCCAGCCCACCGTGCTGCTGGTGAAGACCGTCAAGGGCTTCGGCATGGGCAAGATCGGCGAGGGCAAGAACACTGTCCACCAGACCAAGAAGCTCAGCGACGAGGACATCAAGTCCTTCCGCGACCGCTTCAACATCCCGATCCCGGACAGCCAGATCGCCGAACTGCCGTTCTACAAGCCGGCTGACGACACGCCGGAGATGAAGTACCTGCACGAGCGCCGCAAGGCCCTGGGCGGCTACCTGCCGCACCGCCGCACCAAGGCCGACGAGAGCTTCACCGTGCCGGCGCTGGAGACCTTCAAGTCGGTCATCGAGCCCACGGCCGAAGGCCGCGAGATCTCGACCACGCAGGCCTATGTGCGCTTCCTGACGCAGCTGCTGCGCGACCAGGCGCTGGGGCCGC
Source organism: Pseudorhodoferax sp. Leaf265 (assembly GCF_001422365.1). Lineage (GTDB taxonomy): Bacteria > Pseudomonadota > Gammaproteobacteria > Burkholderiales > Burkholderiaceae_C > Pseudorhodoferax. The sequence continues at coordinate 121,155 of NZ_LMMT01000003.1, forward strand.
GCGTGGTGCCCATCCTCGTGGACGAGGCCCGCACCTTCGGCATGGAAGGCCTGTTCCGCCAGGTCGGCATCTACAACCCGCACGGTCAGCAGTACACCCCGGTCGACAAGGACCAGGTCATGTACTACAAGGAAGACAAGGCCGGCCAGATCCTGCAGGAAGGCATCAACGAAGCCGGCGGCATGGCCAGCTGGATCGCTGCCGCCACGAGCTACAGCACCAGCAACCGCATCATGGTGCCGTTCTACGTGTACTACTCGATGTTCGGCTTCCAGCGCATCGGCGACCTGGCCTGGGCGGCCGGCGACATGCAGGCGCGCGGGTTCCTGCTGGGCGGCACCTCGGGCCGCACCACGCTGAACGGCGAAGGCCTGCAGCACGAAGACGGCCACAGCCACATCCTGGCCGGCACCATCCCGAACTGCGTGAGCTACGACCCGACCTTCGCGCACGAAGTCGGCGTGATCCTGCACCATGGCCTCAAGCGCATGGTCGAGCGCCAGGACAACGTCTACTACTACATCACGCTGCTCAACGAGAACTACCCCATGCCCGGCCTGCAGCCCGGCACGGAAGAGCAGATCATCAAGGGCATGTACCTGGCCAAGCAGGCGCCTGCGCTGGCAGCCGGTGCGCCCACCGTGCAACTGCTGGGCAGCGGCACCATCCTGCGCGAATCCTTCTTCGCCCAGGAACTGCTCGAGAAGGACTGGGGCGTTGCCGCCGGTGTCTGGAGCTGCCCGAGCTTCAACGAGCTGGGCCGCGACGGCCAGGACGCCGAGCGCTGGAACCTGCTGCACCCGACCGAAACGCCGCGCCAGAGCTTCGTGGCGCAGCAGCTGTCGGGCTCGGTGGGCCCGGTGGTTGCCTCGACCGACTACATGAAGTCGTATGCCGAGCAGATCCGCCCGTTCGTGCCGCCCGGACGCAACTACAAGGTGCTGGGCACCGACGGCTTCGGCCGCAGCGACTTCCGCAGCAAGCTGCGCGAGCACTTCGAGATCAACCGCCACTACATCGTCGTGGCCGCGCTGAAGGCCTTGAGCGAAGATGGCACCGTGCCGGTCGCCAAGGTGGCAGAAGCGATCGCCAAGTACGGCATCAAGACCGACAAGGTCAACCCGCTGTACGCCTGATTCCACAACACACGAGCGAGACGAACAACATGGCATTGGTGGAAGTGCAAGTCCCCGACATCGGGGATTTCGATGAAGTGAGCGTGATCGAGGTCATGGTCAAGCCGGGCGACACGGTCAAGGCCGAGCAGTCTCTGATCACGGTCGAATCGGACAAGGCCTCGATGGAGATCCCGTCCAGCGCCGCCGGCGTGGTCAAGGAGATCAAGGTCGCCGTGGGCGACAAGGTCAAGCAGGGCTCGCTGGTGCTGGTGCTGGAAGGCGCTGGCGAGGCGGCCGCCCCGGCAGCTGCAGCACCTGCGCCTGCTGCCGCACCTGCGCCCGCTGCTGCGGCGCCGGCTGCCGCGCCGCAGGCCCCTGCGCAAGGCGGCGGCACGGTCGAGATCCGCGTGCCCGACATCGGCGACTTCAAGGACGTGGCCGTCATCGAGATCATGGTCAAGCCAGGCGACAGCATCAAACTCGAGCAATCGCTGATCACGGTGGAGAGCGACAAGGCCTCGATGGAGATCCCGTCGTCCGCGGCCGGCGTGCTCAAGGAGCTCAAGGTCAAGGTCGGCGACACCGTGAACATCGGTGACCTGCTGGGCACGGTGGAATCCGCTGGTGCTCCGGTTGCTGCCAGCCCCGCGCCGGCGGCTGCCGCCGCCGCACCTACCGCCGCCAAGAGCGAGGCGGCCGCGCCGGCCCCCGCTGCTGCACCTGCTGCGGCCGCTGCACCCGCTGCCGCGCACAACCCGACCGTCGCGCCCACCGGCGCGCTGCCGCATGCCTCACCCTCGGTGCGCAAGTTCGCCCGTGAGCTGGGCGTGCCGCTGGCCGAGGTCAAGGGCTCGGGCCCCAAGGGCCGCATCACGCAGGACGACGTGCAGGGCTTCACCAGGTCGGTGATGAGCGGTGCCGTGCAGACCAAGGCCCAGGCCGCCAAGGCCCCGGCTGGCGGTGGCGGCGGTGCCGGCCTGGATCTGCTGCCCTGGCCCAAGGTCGACTTCGCCAAGTTCGGCCCCGTCGAGCGCAAGGACCTGTCGCGCATCAAGAAGATCTCGGGCGCGAACCTGCACCGCAACTGGGTGATGATCCCGCACGTCACCAACAACGACGACGCCGACATCACCGAGCTGGAAGCCTTCCGCGTCTCCACCAACAAAGAGAATGAGAAGTCCGGCATCAAGGTGACCATGCTGGCCTTCGTGATCAAGGCGGTGGTCGCGGCGCTCAAGAAGTACCCCGAGTTCAACGCCAGCCTGGACGGCGACGCGCTGGTCTACAAGAAGTACTTCCACATCGGCTTCGCGGCCGACACGCCGAACGGCCTGGTCGTTCCCGTGCTGCGCGACGCCGACAAGAAGGGCGTCATGCAGATCAGCCAGGAGATGGGCGAACTCGCCAAGAAGGCGCGCGACGGCAAGATGGGCCCGGCCGACATGACCGGCGGCTGCTTCTCGATCAGCTCCCTGGGCGGCATCGGCGGCACGCACTTCACGCCCATCGTGAACGCGCCCGAGGTGGCGATCCTCGGCCTGTCCAAGAGCGCGATGAAGCCGGTCTGGGACGGCAAGCAGTTCGTGCCGCGCCTGACGCTGCCGCTGTCGCTGTCCTATGACCACCGCGTCATCGACGGTGCCGCGGCCGCGCGTTTCAACGCGTACCTGGGCCAGGTGCTCGCGGACTTCCGCCGCATCATTCTTTGAAGCGCCGGCAGGCATGACGACCGTCGTTGTCGCGAAGAAGGCGGGTCAGGTCGCGATCGCGGCCGACACGCTGGTCACCTTCGGTGACACGCGCCTGACGCACCGCTTCGAGGACAACAGCAAGATCTTCCAGCTCGACACGCCAGCCGGGCCCACCTACGTGGGCATGGCCGGCACCGTGGCGCACTTCCCCGTGCTGCGCAAGGCCCTGGCGGGCCTGCCGCGCGAGGAGTTGCGGCTGTCGAGCAAGGACGAGGTGTTCGAGACCTTCACGCGGCTGCACCCGGTCCTCAAGGAGAAGTTCTTCCTGCAGACCAAGGAAGACGACGGCGACCCGTACGAGTCCAGCCAGTTCAGTGTGCTGCTGGCCAACGCCAGTGGCATCTACGGGCTGTACAGCTACCGCGAGGTGTTCGAGTTCAAGGAGTTCTGGGGCATCGGTTCGGGCCGCAGCTTCGCGCTCGGGGCCATGCATGCGGCGTCCACGCACACCAAGACGGCACGTGAGCTCGCGCTGATCGGTGTGCAGACCGGCTGCGAATTCGACAAGAACTCGGCCGGTCCGGTCGAGGTCTTCACGGTCAAGATGAAGAAATCAGCCGCCGCCTGAGCGCGCGGCATTGGAGAGAGATTCATGGCAAGCATCGACATCAAGGTTCCGGACATCGGCGACTTCAGCGAGGTCGCCGTCATCGAACTGCTGGTCAAGGTGGGCGACACCATCAAGCCCGAGCAGTCGCTGATCACGGTGGAGAGCGACAAGGCCTCGATGGAGATTCCGTCCAGCCACGGTGGCAAGGTCACCGCGCTCAAGGTGGCCGTGGGCGACAAGGTCGCCGAAGGCTCGGTCGTGCTGACGCTGGAAGCCGAAGGCGAAGCCACTGCTGCCGCACCCGCGCCGGCACCTGCTGCTGCACCGGCGGCCCCGGCCGCCGCACCGACGCCTGCCCCGCAAGCTGCCGGCAGCTACGGCGGCGGCGTCGACCTGGAGTGCGACACGCTGGTCCTGGGCGCCGGCCCCGGCGGCTACTCAGCCGCCTTCCGCAGCGCCGACCTCGGCATGAAGACCGTGCTCGTGGAGCGCTACGCGACGCTGGGCGGTGTCTGCCTGAACGTGGGCTGCATCCCGTCCAAGGCGCTGCTGCACGTGGCCGCCGTGATGGACGAGGTCAAGCACTTCGCCGATCTGGGCATCGACTACGGCGCCCCCAAGGTCGACCGCGCCAAGCTGCTCGCGCACAAGAACAAGGTGGTCGGCAAGCTGACGGGTGGCCTCACGGCCATGGCCAAGATGCGCAAGGTGACCACCGTGCGTGGCGTCGGCAGCTTCATCGACCCGCACCACCTGGAAGTGCAGGAGACCTCCGGCAGCGGCCAGGAGCTCTCGGGCAAGAAGCAGGTCATCAGGTTCCGCCACTGCATCATCGCGGCCGGCTCGCAGGCCGTGCACCTGCCGTTCATGCCCAAGGGCGATCCGCGCGTGGTCGACTCCACCGGCGCGCTGGACCTGGCGACCGATCCCAAGCGCATGCTGATCCTGGGCGGCGGCATCATCGGCCTGGAGATGGGCACGGTCTACTCCACGCTGGGCGCGCGCCTGGACGTGGTGGAAATGCTGGACGGCCTCATGCAGGGCGCCGACCGCGACCTCGTCAAGGTCTGGCAGAAGATGAACGCGCCGCGCTTCGACAACATCATGACCTCCACCAAGACCGTGGGCGCCGAGGCGACCAAGGAGGGCATCAAGGTCATGTTCGAAGGCGCCAACGCACCCAAGGAGCCGCAGGTCTACGACCTCGTGCTGCAGGCCGTGGGCCGCACGCCCAACGGCAAGAAGATCGGCGCCGAGAAGGCTGGCGTCGCGGTGAGCGATCGCGGCTTCATCCCGGTCGACATCCAGATGCGCACCAACGTGCCGCACATCTTCGCGATCGGCGACATCGTGGGGCAGCCCATGCTGGCACACAAGGCCGTGCACGAGGCGCATGTGGCGGCCGAGGTCATCGCCGGCGAGCAAAAGGGCGACAAGGAACTGCTGAGCGCGGCCTTCAACGCCCGCGTGATCCCCAGCGTGGCCTACACCGACCCCGAGGTCGCCTGGGTCGGCCTGACCGAGGACCAGGCCAAGGCCGAGGGCATCAAGGTCAAGAAGGGCCATTTCCCGTGGACGGCCTCGGGCCGGGCGATTGCCAACACGCGCGACGAAGGCTTTACCAAGTTGCTGTTCGACGCCGAGACGCACCGCATCCTGGGTGGCGGCATCGTCGGCACGCACGCGGGCGACATGGTTGGCGAGATTGCGCTGGCCATCGAGATGGGCGCCGACGAAATCGACATCGGCAAGACCATCCATCCGCACCCCACGCTGGGCGAGAGCATCGGCATGGCGGCCGAGGTGGCGCACGGCACCTGCACGGACCTGCCGCCGGTCAGGAAGTGACGCGTTCGCGCGCATGTGCGAGGGCCGCCACGTGCGGCCCCTTTTCATGCGGTCATTCCAGCTGGATCTTGATGCCCTCGTCCAGCACCGTGATCGCGCCGACCTCGTAGGTTTTCAGGCCCACGGTCATCTCTTCCCTGGTGAAGCTGCGCAGCACATGGTCGTGCAGCAACTCCTGCGCGACCACGGCGGCGATGCGGCGCAGCCGCTCGGCATCGCCGCCGGCCAGGCCCTGCAATTCCAGGTGCTCCACGCTGGGCCGGTCCAGCCGCAATGCGCGCGCGGCGGCGTCCCAGCGCAGCGCGCTGCTCAGGGCCACGGTGCCGCCGACCTGGCCGCCGCGCAGCCAGGGGCTGGCGATGGTCAGCGCGGCCGTGAGGCCTGTGCGCTGGACCGGCGCATTCAGGCCCAGGCGCGGGTCCTGCAGGCGCACGCGGAAGATCTCGGCATAGCGCTGCTCGAGCGGGAACTGCTTCTCCACGAGCGCTTGCAGCTCGGCATGGCTGGCGGTGTACTCGCCCGTGAAGAAGTTGAAGCCCGCTTGGCCGATGGCCGGGAGCGCGGCGAAGGTGAGGAACAGGCAGCGGCGACGGTGCAGGGGCATGGCAGCTATTGTGGTCGGCGGGCAGCGTTGCGCGGCCAAAACCACCGCGTCGCGTGGCTTCATCGTCAGGGCCGCACGGCCGGCGTCTCCAGCGGCAAGCCCCGCGCGCGCTGCGCCAGATACAGCTCCAACTCCACCAGTTCGGCCGCGCCGAACAGGGGGGCCTGCGCCCGCACGCCCGTCATGCAGTTGCGCAGCCGGCGCTGCAGCGAGCCCATGCCCTGCCATTCGAGCCGGTAGATTGGATAGCCCGTTGCCTGGCCCTGGGTGATGGGGTTGCCGGCCAGCTTGCGGTCCCAGGCGCCGTCATGGCATTGGGCACAGGACATGTCGAGCTGGCCGATGCGGCGGGTGTACGCGGCCTGGCCGCGCGCCGTGAACGGCGCCAGCCGCGGGTCTTCGTTGGGCGCGATCGGCAAGCCGCGCGACTGCTGCGCGACATAGGTCTCCAGGCTCAGCAGCAGTTCGCTCTCGGGTGCCCAGGGCGCGGCCTGCTGGTACCGCACCCGGCACTGCAGGATGCGCTGGGACAGGTTGAGCGGGCCCTGGCTGGCCTGGTCGAAGGCCGGGTAGCGTGTGGCCACGCCGCGCATGGACTGGCTGGCGTCGCCATGGCAGGACATGCAGCTGCGCTGGTCGCGGCCCTCGGGCCTGTGCCAGAGCGCCTGGCCTTCGTGCAGCCACAGCATGGCGGGGTTCTGGCTGTCGTCACGCTGCATGGCCTGCGTCGTCGGGCCCATGAAGTCCAGCCCCGAACGCGCCTGCTGCGCGCCGGCGGATGTGCACACCAGCAGCAGTGCGAGCCAGGCCCTCATTCGACGCGCACGGCGACGGTCTCGGTCTGCGAGAAGCCCTTGTCGCCCTCCCAGGTGATGCGCAACTCTCCGCTGCGCTCGGCGCGCACCTGGAAGGCCATGTAGGGGTTGGCCGCGATGGCGGGGTACAGGTCGGCGCTGAAGACCAGCGCGCCGTCCAGCGTGCACTGCAAGCGTGTGACGATGTCGCGCGGCAGCACGCGGCCGTTCTCGTCGGGGCGGTAGCCGGTTTCCATCGGGTGGGCGATCGTGGTGCGCACCTCGAAGGGCTCGCCGCGGCGCACGCTGGGCGGGACGTGGATCAGGGTACGGGCCATGCGAATTCCTCTATTCGATGCAGGCGGCCAACGTGACCACCACGTCCACGGTGTGCGAGAAGGCCGAGCCGTCCTCCAGCAGGGCCACCGCCACGAGTTTCTGCGAGGTGGCCAGGCGGATGCGTGTCGCGGCCCAGGCCCGGCCCGAAGCCGGGCCGAAGCGAAAGCGCGCCACGTCGCGCTGCGGGTTGCGCTCGTTGAACAGTGCCAGGCTGCGCAGCTGCGGCAGCGCGATGCCCCCGTCGACCGACAGCGTGACGGGCACGGCGTTGCCGTTCTCCACCAGCGTGGAGATGTCCAGCCGCACGCGGCCGGGCTCGGGTGTGCGGCCGCCGGTGAAGGTGGCGATGGCAGCCGCCAGGTCGCCCGTGGCGGCCATGCCTGGGCGCACGACCAGGCTGGCGGCCAGGCCCGTGCCCAGCGCCAGGGCGTGGCGGCGTTGCGGGTCGAAGACGGTCAAGACATCACTCCTTGAGGCTGGACAGGTAGGCCACCACGTCCTCGATCTGCTGCGCGTCCAGCAGCGGCTTGCCGCGCCAGGCCGCGCCCACCTGCTGCAGGCCCTCGGTGCGGTGGTAGGCTGGCATGATGGTGCCGGGCACCAGGCGCTGCGGCTCCACCAGCCGCAGCCGCAGCTGGCCAGGGCGCCAGCGGGTGCCGGCTCCCGCCAGGTTCGGCGCCAGGTCGCCCTGGAAGCGCTCCTCCGGGATCGGCGCACCATGGCACAGCAGGCACAGGCCCAGCTGCCGGTTGGCCACGATGGCGCGGCCGCGTGCGGCATCGCCGGCCAGGCCCGCGAGCGGCGCCGCGATGGCATCGCCTTCGATGGTGTAGGGCGCCAGCGGCTGGGCGACCGCCGCGCCTGCCAGCAGCAGCGGCAGGAGCCCGCGCATCAGGCCTTCTTGAGATCGTGGTTCTTGAGCGGCAGCGTGCGGATGCGCTTGCCCGTGGCCGCGAAGATGGCGTTGAGCACGGCCGGCGCCGCCACCGCGATGGTCGGCTCGCCGACCCCGCCCCAGAAGCCACCCGAGGGCACGATCACGGTCTCCACGGCCGGCATCTCGTCCATCTTCAGAACAGGGTAGGTGGCGAAGTTGTCCTGCTCGATGCGGCCGTCCTTGACCGTGCACTCGCCGTACAGCGCGGCCGACAGGCCGTAGGCGAAGGAGCCCTCGACCTGGGCCTCGATCTGCTGCGGGTTGACGGCGTAGCCCGGGTCGGTGGCCGCGACGATGCGGTGCACCTTGAGCTTGCCGTCGTCGCTGACCGAGACCTCGGCGCAGGCCGCCACGTAGCTGCCGAAGCCCATGGTCTGCGCCAGGCCGCGGAAGCGCCCGGCCGGCGCCGGCTTGTCCCAGCCCACGCGCTCGGCCACGGCATTGAGCACGGCCAGGTGCTTGGGGTGCTGGGCCATGAGCTTGCGCCGCAGCGCCAGGGGGTCCTGCTTCGTCGCGTGCGCGATCTCGTCGATGAAGGACTCCAGGTAGATCGCGTTCTGGTTCAGGTTCACGCCGCGCCAGAAGCCCGGCGGCACATGCGGGTTGCGCATGGCGTGGTCGACCAGCAAGTGCGGCACGCTGTAGCCGATCGAGGCCTCGGGCCCCGGCGCATTGAGGCCCTGGAACACCACGGGATCGCGGCCGTCCTTGATGTTCTGAGGAAAGATGCCGGCCACGATGGACTGGCCCGAAATGCGCATGTGCAAGGCCTGCAGTTCGCCCTTGGCGTCCAGCCCTGCCACCAAGCGGCACTGCGTGACCGGGTGGTACAGGCCGTGCTGCATGTCCTCCTCGCGCGACCAGATCAGCTTGACCGGCACGCCGGGCATCTGCCTGGCAATCGCCACGGACTGGCGCACCCAGTCGTGCACGGCGCCGCGGCGGCCGAAGCCGCCCCCCAGGTGGATCTTGTAGACCTCGCACTGCGCCGGTGGCAGGCCGGCGGCTTCGGCTGCGGCGGCCAGCGCGGCCTCGCCGTTCTGCGTGGGCGTCCAGACCTCGCAGCGCTCCGGCGTCCAGCGCGCCGTCGCGTTCATGGTCTCCATGGTCGCGTGGTTCTGGTGCGGGTAGCTGTAGGTGGCCTCGATGCGGCGCGCGGCGCCGGCCAGCGCGGCCTTGGCGTCGCCGTTGCTGTTGCCCACGACCGCTTGCTCGGCCGTGAGGCCAGCCCTCAGCACCTCGGCGAAGCCGGCGCTGGAGGCCTGGGCGTGTTGGCCGAAGTCCCATTCGACGGGCAGGGCGTCCAGCGCGGTCTTGGCGCGCCACCAGGTGTCGGCCACGACGGCCACGGCGTTGTCGCCCACGCGCACGACCTTCTGCACGCCACGCCGCTTCTCCACGGCCGCCGCGTCGAAGGACTTGAGCGTGCCGCCGAACACGGGGCAGGCCTTGATCGCGGCATTCAGCAGGCCGGGCATCTTGAGGTCCATGCCGTAGACCTGCTTGCCCGTGACCTTCTCCACCGTGTCCAGCCGCGCCAGCCGCTTGCCGATGAGCTGCCAGTCCTTGGGATCCTTGAGCGGCACGTCGGCCGGCGGCTTGAGCTTGCCGGCGGCAGCGGCCACCTTGCCGTAGGTGGTCGTGCGGCCCGTGGGCTGGTGCGTGATCACGCTTTTGGCCGCGCGGCATTCGGCTGCCGGCACCTTCCAGCCGTCGGCCGCGGCCTGAACCAGCATCACGCGCGCGACGGCGCCGCCCTTGCGCACGTAGTCGTGCGACTCGCGGATGCCGCGGCTGCCGCCCGTGGAGAAGTTGCCCCAGGCGCGCTGGCGCGCGAGGTTCTGGCCCGGCGTGGGGTATTCGGTCGTGACCTTGGCCCAGTCGCAGTCCAGCTCGTCGGCCACCAGCTGCGCCAGGCCCGTCAGCGTGCCCTGGCCCATCTCGGAGCGCGCGATGCGAACGACCACGGTGTCGTCGGGCTTCACGACGACCCAGGCGTTGACCTCGTCGGGCAGTGGCGTCTGCGCCAGGCTCTTGCGGGGGATGTGGAAACCGACGACCAGCGCGCCGGCCGTCGCGGCGGTACCGCCGATGAAACGGCGGCGGGTGGGGGCGGGGGTGAGGGTGGCGACGTTCATGTCACGCTCCCGTCCACATGCCGGATCGACAGGCCGGCCGACTTGGTGCTGCCCTGGGCGACGGCCTTGATCGCGGCGCGCACCCGGTTGTAGGTGCCGCAGCGGCAGATGTTGGTGATGGCCTCGTCGATGTCCTGGTCGCTGGGGTTGGGCTTGGTCTTGAGCAATGCGCTCGCGGCCATGACCATGCCGCACTGGCAGAAGCCGCACTGCGGCACGTCCAGCGCCACCCAGGCCTTTTGCACCGGGTGGGAGCCATCGGGCGACAGGCCCTCGATGGTCACGATCTTCTCGGTCGGCTCGATGGTGGAGACCGGCCGCACGCAACTGCGCGTGGGCACGCCGTCCAGGTGCACGGTGCAGGCCCCGCAAGCCGCGATGCCGCAGCCGTACTTGGTGCCGGTCAGGCCGAGCTGCTCGCGCAGCACCCATAGGAGAGGGGTGTCGTCTTCGACATCGACCTCGCGTTGCACTCCGTTCACGTTCAATCGTCGCATCGGGGCTCCTGGCTGTTGGCTGAGAACTGCAAGTAGACGAGCGCGCGCGGCCGAAGTTCCACGGAACCGGCCGGACGGGGCAGCGGGGGCTTCAGGCCGGGTCGGATGCGCGCCTGCGGCGGTCCTGGCGGTGCTCGGCCACAGGCTCGACCGAGCCGTCGGCGTTCTGGCGTTCGAGCCGCACGTTGAAGCCCCACAGGGTGCCCAGGTGCGAGAGCATGGTGGCGGCCGAATCGCCGAGCGGGCGGCGCTGGTGCGCGAAGTGGCGCAGCGTCAGCGAACGGTCGCCGCGCAGGTCGACGTTCCAGACCTGGATGTTGGGCTCGCGGCTGCCCAGGTCGTACTGCTCGGCCAACTGGCGTCGCAGTGCGCGGTAGCCGTTCTCGTCGTGGATGGCCTGGATCTCCAGCTTGCTGCGGCTGTCGTCGTCGAGCACCGAGAACAGGCGGAAGTCGCGCATGACCTTGGGCGACAGGAACTGCGCGACGAAGCTTTCGTCCTTGAAGTTCTGCATCGCGAAGTCGAAGGTCTTGCGCCAGTCCGAGCCGGCGAAGTCGGGGAACCAGGCGCGGTCTTCGGCGGTCGGCTCCTCGCAGATGCGGCGGATGTCGCGCCACATCGCAAAGCCCAGCGCGTAGACGTTGATGCCCGAGAAGTGCTGGCTGTTGTAGGGCGGCTGGTAGACCACGTTGGTGTGGGACTGCAGGAACTCCATCATGAAGCCGTCCGACAGCTGCCCCTGGTCGTACAGCGTGTTCAGGATGGTGTAGTGCCAGTAGGTGGCCCAGCCTTCGTTCATGACCTGGGTCTGGCGCTGCGGATAGAAGTACTGGCCGATCTTGCGCACGATGCGCACCACCTCGCGCTGCCAGGGCTCCAGCAGCGGCGCGTGCTTCTCGATGAAGTACAGCAGGTTCTCTTCAGGCTCCTTGGGGAAGCGCTCCTCCTTGGCCTGCTGCTCGGCCTCGTGCCGCGGCGGCAGCGTGCGCCACAGGTCGTTGACCTGGGCCTGCAGGTACTCCTCGCGCTCCTTCTGGCGCAGCGTTTCCTTCTCGAGCGACAGGCGCGGCGAGCGCTTGTAGCGGTCCACGCCCACGTTGGTCAGTGCATGGCAGGCATCCACCAGCCGCTCCACGGCCTCCACGCCATGGCGCTCCTCGCACTGCGCGATGTAGTTCTTGGCGAACACCAGGTAGTCGACGATGGCGTCGGCACTGGTCCATTGCCGGAACAGGTGGTTGCCCTTGAAGAACGAGTTGTGGCCATAGGCCGCGTGGGCGATCACGAGTGCCTGCATGGGCAGCGTGTTCTCGTCCATCAGGTAGGCGATGCAGGGGTTGGAGTTGATGACGATCTCGTACGCCAAACCCATCTGCCCGCGCTTGTAGCGGTTCTCGGTGGCCAGGAAATGCTTGCCGAACGACCAGTGGTGGTAGTAGACCGGCATGCCGATGGAGGCATAGGCGTCCATCATCTGCTCGGCGCTGATCACCTCGATCTGGTGCGGATAGGTGTCCAGCCCGTAGTCGCGCGCCACGCGCGCGATGGCTTCGTCGTACTCCTCGATCGCCTCGAAGGTCCACTCCGAGCCGGCGGGAAGGGGTTTGAACTGGGCCGGGGTCATGTCACTCCCTGACGATCAAGCGCGACGCTTGAAGAGTTCTCGGAACACGGGGTAGATGTCGGCCAGATTGGCGATGCGTTGCATCGCGAAGCGGCCGGCATGGGCTTCCTGGAGCTTGAGGTACTCCTCCCAGAGATTTTGCGGCGGGCCGTCGGTGATCTCGATGTAGGCGAAGTACTGCGTCAGTTCGAGGATCTGGTTTCCGAGGATCTCGCGGCAGCGCGGCGAGTCGTCGTGCCAGTTGTCGCCGTCCGAGGCCTGGGCGCCGTAGATGTTCCACAGGCTGCTGGGGTAGCGCGCCGCGATGATCTCATGCATGAGCGTCAGCGCGCTGGAGACCACCGTGCCGCCGGACTCGCGCGAGGTGAAGAAATCCTCCTCGCTGACCTCGCTGGCCACCGTGTGGTGGCGGATGAAGACCACCTCGATGTGCTCGTAGTTCCGGTTGAGGAACAGGTACAGCAGCATGAAGAAGCGCTTGGCCACGTTCTTGCGGCCCTCGTCCATGGAGCCCGACACGTCGAGCAGGCAGAACATCACGGCCTGCGTGGACGGCTTGGGCGTCTTCACACGGTTGTTGTAGCGCAGGTCGAAGGTGTCGACGAAAGGGATCTGGTCGATCTTGGCGCGCAGCTTGGTGATCTCCTTGCGCACGCGTTCGACCTCGGGATCGTCCTCGGGCAACTTCTCGCGCAGCTCGGCCAGTTCCTTCTCGAGCGCGCGCAGCTGGCTCAGGTAGGGCCCGCCGATGGCCACGCGCCGGCCGGCCGCGCCGCGCATGGTGCGCGTGAGGTTCACGTTGGTCGGCACGCCGGTCTGCACGAAGCCCGCACGCGTGCGCTTGAACTGCTCGATCTGGGCCAGCTGCTGCTTGACGAGGTTGGGCAGGGCCATCTCGTCGAAGAAGATGTCCAGGAACTCGTCCTTGGTCAGCGTGAAGACGAACTCGTCGAGGCCTTCGCCCTCGTTGCTGGCCTGGCCCTTGCCGCCGCCCCCGCCGCCCCCGCCCTTGGGCCGGTCGACCTGGTCGCCCGCGTTGAAGCGGTCGTTGCCGGGCCGCACCGCGTCCCAGACGCCGCCGCGCCCGTGCTCGAACTGGGGCTCGTCGATGTCCTTGCCGGGGATGCCGATCTTCTCGCCTTCGTCCAGGTCCTTGAGGCCGCGCTTGTTGATCGCGTCGGACACGGCCTTGCGGATCTGGCCCTTGAAGCGCCGGATGAAACGGCTGCGGTTGACCGAACTCTTGTTCTTGCTGTCGTTACGCCGGTCGACGATGCGCACGGTCATCTAAGGCCTTTCTCACGAGGACTTGCGTACGCGCAGATACCACTCGCAGAGCAGGCGCACCTGCTTTTCGGTGTAGCCCTTGGTGATCATGCGGTTCACGAAGTCCGCATGCTTCTTCTGCTCCTCGCCGCTGGCCTTGGCATTGAAGGAGATCACGGGCAGCAGCTCCTCGGTGTTCGAGAACATCTTCTTCTCGATCACGGCGCGCAGCTTCTCGTACGAAGTCCAGGCCGGATTCTTGCCGTCCTGCCGGGCCCGTGCGCGCAGCACGAAGTTGACGACCTCGTTGCGGAAGTCCTTGGGATTGGAGATGCCGGCGGGCTTCTCGATCTTCTCGAGTTCGTCGTTGAGCGCGCCACGGTCCAGGATCTCGCCCGTGTTCGGGTCGCGGTACTCCTGGTCCTGGATCCAGAAGTCGGCATACACCACATAGCGGTCGAAGATGTTCTGGCCGTACTCGGAGTAGCTCTCCAGGTAGGAGGTCTGGATCTCCTTGCCGATGAACTCCGCGTAGCGCGGCGACAGGAACTCCTTGATGTAGCGCAGGTACTTCTCGCCGACCTCTGGCGGGAACTGCTCCTGCTCGATCTGCTGCTCCAGCACGTACATCAGGTGCACGGGGTTGGCCGCCACTTCGCGGTGGTCGAAGTTGAACACGCGCGACAGGATCTTGAACGCGAAGCGCGTGGACAGGCCGGTCATGCCTTCGTCGACACCGGCGAAGTCGCGGTACTCCTGGAAGCTCTTGGCGCGCGGGTCGGTGTCCTTGAGGTTCTCGCCGTCGTACACGCGCATTTTGGAGAAGATGCTCGAGTTCTCAGGTTCCTTCAGCCGCGACAGCACCGAGAACTGGGCCAGCATGCGCAGCGTGTCGGGCGCGCAAGGCGCCTGCGCCAGCGAGGAGTTGACGACCAGCTTCTCGTAGATCTTGATCTCGTCGGCCACGCGCAGGCAGTAGGGCACCTTGACGATGTAGATCCGGTCGAGGAAGGCCTCGTTGTTGCGGTTGTTGCGGAAGGCCTGCCACTCGGCCTCGTTCGAGTGGGCCAGGATCAGGCCGTCGAACGGGATCGCGCCGAAGCCTTCCGTCCCCTTGTAGTTGCCTTCCTGCGTGGCGGTCAGCAGCGGGTGCAGCACCTTGATCGGCGCCTTGAACATCTCCACGAACTCGAGCACGCCACGGTTGGACAGGCACAGGCCGCCCGAGTAGGAGTAGGCGTCCGGGTCGTCCTGCGAATAGGTCTCGAGCTTGCGGATGTCGATCTTGCCGACCAGTGCCGAGATGTCCTGGTTGTTCTCGTCGCCGGGCTCGGTCTTGGACACGGCGATCTGCTTGAGCACCGAGGGTCGGATCTTGACCACGCGGAACTTGGTGATGTCGCCGCCGAACTCCTGCAGCCGCTTGACCGCCCAGGGGCTCATGATGGTGGACAGGTAGCGGCGCGGGATGCCGTAGTCGCCTTCGAGGATGCCGGCGTCTTCGTTCGCATCGAACAGGCCCAGCGGCGACTCGTGCACCGGCGAGCCCTTGATCGCGTAGAACGGCACCTTCTCGATGAGGTACTTGAGTCGCTCGGCGAGGGACGACTTGCCGCCGCCCACCGGGCCCAGCAGGTACAGCACCTGCTTCTTTTCTTCCAGACCCTGGGCCGCGTGGCGAAAGTACGAGACGATGCTCTCGATCACCTCTTCCATGCCGTACAGGTCGCGGAAGGCGGGGTACACGCGGATCATCTTGTTGGCGAAGATGCGCGACATGCGGGGGTCGGAACGCGTGTCTACCAGCTCCGATTCGCCGATCGCGAGCAGCATGCGCTCGGCAACGCTCGCATACGCGGTCGGATCGCGCTTGCACAACTCCAGGTATTCCTGGACCGACATTTCCTCTTCCTGGGCGGCTTCGAATCGGTCCTGGTAACGGGCAAAGATCGACATCGTTTCTCCTGTGGATTGGGAACAGCTGTCAACGCTTTGAGGGGCGTTTGGCAAGAAGGTTCGAACCATCATAGTCCTTCCCCGCCAGGCACAAGAAAACAAATAAGCGTGGTGTTGCGGGACTTCCAAAACCCTTTCGACACGGGCGTCGATGGGCCTGCAGAATGGTGTCCCCGCGCCCGCCGTGCGGGGCGCGCCCTCAGCCGCGCAGCAGTTCGAGCAGCCGGTCCAGGCCGCCGGCTTCGATGGAGACCATGGCCTGCTCGCGGACCTTGGGCTTGGCGTGGTAGGCCACCGACAGGCCAGCCTCTCCCATCATCGGCAGGTCGTTGGCGCCATCGCCGACCGCGATGCATTGCTGCGGCGCAGCGCCCAGCAGAGAGGCCACCTCCAGCAAGGTGCGGCGCTTCTCGGCACCATCGCAGATGTCGCCCCAGGCCTGCGGCACGACGCGGCCGGTCAGCGCGCCGTCGGCCTCGTCCAGCAGGTTGGAGCGCGTGAAGTCGATGCCCAGACGGTCACGCACGCGGTTGGCGAAGAAGGTGAAGCCGCCCGAGACCAGCAACACCTTGAGGCCGGCCGCCTTGCAGGCGGCCACGAGTTCGCTGGCGCCGGGGTTCAGGCGCAGGCGTTCGTCGTAGACCTGCTGCAGCGCGGCCACCGGCACGCCTTGCAGCAGCGCCACGCGGCGCGTGAGGCTTTCTTTGAAGTCCTTGATCTCGCCACGCATCGTGGCCTCGGTGATGGCCGCGACCTCGGCCTTCTTGCCGACCGCGTCGGCGATCTCGTCGATGCACTCGATGTTGATCAGCGTCGAGTCCATGTCGAACGCGATGAGCTTGAAGTCGGACAGTGCGAGCGGTGGCGTGAAGCCGCGGACCACGAGGCCGGGCGCGAAGGTGGATGCAGTCATGCAGTTCTTTGTGAAGGGTTCAGGCCGCTTGCGCGACGGGCTTGCCCAGGTGGCGCAGCACGTCGCGCACCATCTGGGCGCGGTCCTTGGGTTCGGGCAGTTCGCGCTCGATGCGCAGCTTCTCGTTGCCCACGAGCTTGATGTGCTTGTTCTTCTGGATCAGCTCGATGATGCGCATGGGCTCGATCGGTGCGTCGGGCTTGAACGTGATGTGGATCACGCCGGGCGCCGCATCGACCTTGACCACGCCGTAGGGCCGCGCGAGCACGCGCAGCCGGTGCACGTCGATCAGCGTCTGGGCCTGCGTCGGCAGCTTGCCGAAGCGGTCGACGATCTCTTCCAGCAGGATGTCGACCTGGTCGGCGGTCTTGGCCGTCGCCAGCTTCTTGTAGAACGACAGGCGCAGGTGCACGTCGCCGCAGTAGTCGTCGGGTAGCAGGGCGGGGGCGTGCAGGTTGATCTCGGTCGTGACCGACAGCGGCGACAGCAGGTCGGGCTCCTTGCCTTCCTTGAGGCTGCGCACGGCCTCGGACAGCATCTCGTTGTAGAGCTGGAAGCCCACCTCCAGCATGTTGCCGCTCTGGTTTTCGCCCAGCACCTCGCCGGCGCCGCGGATCTCCAGGTCGTGCATGGCCAGGTAGAAGCCCGAGCCCAACTCCTCCATCTGCTGGATGGCCTCGAGCCGCTGAGATGCCTGCTTGGTCAGGCCCTCGATGTCCGGCACCATGAGGTAGGCATAGGCCTGGTGGTGGCTGCGGCCCACGCGGCCGCGCAGCTGGTGCAGCTGCGCCAGGCCGAACTTGTCGGCGCGGCTCATGACGATGGTGTTGGCGGTCGGCACGTCGATGCCGGTCTCGATGATGGTCGAGCACAGCAGGAGGTTGCTGCGCTGGGCCGTGAAGTCGCGCATCACGGCTTCCAACTGGCGTTCGGGCATCTGGCCGTGGGCGACCGCGATGCGCGCCTCGGGCAGCAGTTCCTCCAGCTTGGCGCGCCGGTTCTCGATGGTCTCGACCTCGTTGTGCAGGAAGTAGACCTGGCCACCGCGCTTGAGCTCGCGCAACACGGCTTCGCGGATCACGCCGTTGTTCTCGCTGCGCACGAAGGTCTTGATGGCCAGGCGGCGCTGCGGCGCGGTGGCGATGACCGACAGGTCGCGCAGGCCTTCGAGCGCCATGCCCAGTGTGCGCGGGATCGGCGTGGCCGTCAGCGTGAGCACGTCGACCTCGGCGCGCATGGCCTTCATGGCCTCCTTGTGGCGCACGCCGAAACGGTGCTCCTCGTCGATGATGAGCAGGCCCAGGTTCTTGAACTTGACCGAGGCGCTGAGCAGCTTGTGCGTGCCGACGACGATGTCCACGCTGCCGTCTTCCAGGCCCTTGCCCGCGGCCGCGATCTCCTTGGCCGAGCGGAAGCGGCTCATCTCGACGATCTTCACGGGCCACTTGGAGAAACGGTCCACCAGCGTCTGGTAGTGCTGCTCGGCCAGCAGCGTGGTCGGCGCGAGGAAGGCCACCTGCTTGCCACCCGTGACGGCAACGAAGGCCGCGCGCAGCGCCACCTCGGTCTTGCCGAAGCCCACGTCGCCGCAGACCAGGCGGTCCATGGGCTGGGGCGAGATCATGTCCTGGATCACGGCGTGGATGGCGGCCTTCTGGTCGGCCGTCTCGTCGAAGCCGAAGTCGTTGGCGAAGGCTTCGTAGTCCTGCGGCGAGTAGCGGAAGGCATGGCCCTCGCGCGCGGCGCGGCGCGCGTAGATGTTGAGCAGCTCGGCCGCGGCGTCGCGCACCTGCTCGGCGGCGCGGCGGCGTGCCTTGTCCCACTGGCCAGAGCCGAGCTTGTGCAGCGGCGCCTCGGCCGCGCTGACGCCCGTGTAGCGGCTGATCAGGTGCAGCTGGCTGACCGGCACGTAGAGCGCGGCCTTGTCGGCGTATTCGAGGTGCAGGAACTCGGTGCTGCCCTGGCCCAGGTCCAGGTTCACGAGGCCCAGGTAGCGGCCGATGCCGTGCGCGGCGTGCACCACGGGGTCGCCCACGTTGAGCTCGGCCAGGTCCTTGATCAGCGCTTCGACGTCGCTGACCTGTTCCTGCTTGCGCCGGCGGCGCGCGGTCGGGCCGGCCGCGAACAGCTCGGTCTCGGTGACGAGGTCGATGCCGCCTTCGAGCCAGGAGAAGCCGACGCCCAGCGCGCCCGTCGCCATGCCCAGGCGCTCGTCGCTGGCCTGGAACTCGGCCAGGCTGTCGAACACGGGGGGCTGCAGCTGGCTGGCGCGCACGAAGTCCAGCAGGCTCTCGCGCCGGCCGTCGGACTCGGCCAGCAGCAGCAGCCGCTGCTGGGTGTTGCGCAGGTGGCTGTTCAGGCGTGCGAGCGGCTCGTCGGCGCCGCGCACCACGGACAGCGCGGGCAGCGGCGCGAACTCAGCATAGGGCGTGGCGTCGGCGGCCTCGGCCTGCACTGGCCGCAGCGCCAGCTGGCTGTGGGCATTGGCCTGGCCGTAGAACTGCTCGCTGGACAGGAACAGCGCCTCGGGCGGCAGCACCGGCCGGTCTGGGTCCCCGACCAGCACGCGGTGGCGCTCGCGCGTGTCCTGCCAGAAGCGCTGGAACGCGGCCTCGAGGTCGCCGTGCAGCACCACGGTGGCGCCGGCGCCCAGGTAGTCGAAGACGGTGGCCGTTTCCTCGAAGAACAGCGGCAGGTAGTACTCGATGCCGGCCGTGGCCACGCCGTTGCCCATGTCCTTGTAGATGCGGCTGCGCGTGGGGTCGCCCTCCAGCAGCTCGCGCCAGCGGCTGCGAAAGCGTGCGCGGCCGGCGTCGTCCATCGGGAACTCGCGGCCGGGCAGCAGCCGCACCTCGGGCACGGGGTACAGGCTGCGCTGGCTGTCGGGATCGAAGGTGCGGATCGAGTCGATCTCGTCGTCGAACAGGTCGACGCGGAAGGGCACGGGCGAGCCCATGGGGAACAGGTCGATCAGCCCGCCGCGCACCGCGTACTCGCCCGGGCTCACGACCTGGGTCACGTGGTTGTAGCCGGCCAGCGTCAGCTGCGACTTGAGCCGCGCCTCGTCCAGCCGCTGCTTGGCCTTGAACTGGAAGGTGGTGCCGGCCAGGAAGCCGGGCGGCGCCACGCGGTACAGCGCCGTGGTGGCGGGCACCAGCACCACGTCCACGCCAGCCTCGGGGTCGCCCTGGGCTGCGCCCGCGTACAGGCGCCACAGCGTGGCCAGGCGCTCGCTGATCAGGTCCTGGTGTGGCGAAAAGGTGTCGTAGGGCAGGGTCTCCCAGTCCGGGAACAGCGCGCAGCGCAACGTAGGCGCGAAGAACGGAATTTCATCGAGCAGGCGCTGGGCGTCGGTGGCGTCCGAGGTGACGATGGCGACGACCTTGCGGCCGGCCTTCTCGCGCTCGGCGAGGCGGGCCAGCAGCAATGCGTCGGCCGAGCCGGGCGGACGGGGCAAGGTGAAGCGCTTGCCGGGGATGAGCTTGGGAAGATCCATGGGGCGACAGACGGGACGCAAAACGCAAAAGCCCCCCGCCGGGTGAGGGCGGGGGGTGCTGGCCGCATTTTAGGCAGGGCGCCCGGCTTTCTAGAATCGCGGCAATGACTGATTCCCAAGCCTCGGCGCGGTTCTATGCGCTGATTCCCTGCGCGGGCAGTGGCAGCCGCGCGCAGGCGCCGGGTGCGACCCTGGCCAAGCAATACCAGAGCGTCGCCGGCCAGCCCATGGTGATGCACACGCTGGCGGCGTTCGCGGCCGTGCCCACCATCCGCGACGTGCTCGTGGTGGTGGCGCCCGGCGACGACTTCTTCGAGCGCCACAGCGCGCCCTGTGTGGTACGCGACTGTGGCGGGCCCGCGCGTGCACGCAGCGTGCGCAACGGCCTGCACGACCTGTTCGAGCAGGGCGCGCGCGGCGACGACTGGGTGCTCGTGCACGACGCGGCACGCTGCCTGGTCACGCCAGCCCAGATCGAGGCGCTGATCGCCGCCTGCCGGGACGACTCCGTCGGCGGCCTGCTCGCGCACCGGCTGCCCGACACGCTCAAGCAGGAAGACGGCAGCGGCCGCGTAGCCGCGACGCTGGCACGCGCCGACAAGTGGCTGGCGCAGACGCCGCAGATGTTCCGCATCGGTCTGTTGAGCCGTGCGCTGGACGCGGCGCTGGCAAGCGACCCCGACGCCGTGACCGACGAGGCCAGCGCCATCGAGGCGCTGGGCCTGGCGCCACGCCTGGTGCCCGGCGGCGCGCTCAACTTCAAGGTCACCTATCCCGAGGATTTCGCCCTGGCCGAGCAGGTGCTGCGCGGCCGGGCCAGGGGCAAGACATGAACTTCCGCATCGGCGAAGGCTGGGACGTGCACGCGCTCGTGCCCGGTCGCCAACTCACCATCGGTGGCGTCGCCATCCCTTACCACCTGGGCCTGTTGGGCCATTCGGACGCCGACGTGCTGCTGCACGCCATCACCGATGCGCTGCTGGGCGCGGCCGCGCTGGGCGACATCGGCACGCACTTCTCCGACACCGACCCGCAGTTCGCGGGTGCCGACTCGATGAAGCTGTTGGTCGAAGCCGCACGCCGCGTGGCGGCCAAGGGCTGGCGCATCGGCAACATCGACAGCACTGTGGTCGCCCAGGCGCCCAAGCTCATGCCGCACATCCCGGCCATGCGCGCCGGCATCGCGCAGGCACTGGGACTGGACGTCGACCAGGTCAACGTGAAGGCCAAGACGGCCGAAAAGCTCGGCCCCGTGGGCCAGGGCCAGAGCATGGAGGCGCGCGCCGCCGTGCTGCTCGAGCGTTCTGCCTGATCAGCGCAGCGCGCGGCGCAGCTTGATGTGGGCAGCCAGCCCGCCCGAGCGCGTGTTGGCCAGCTGGAACACGCCGCCCATGCGCAGGATGGCGGTGTCCACGATGGACAGGCCCAGGCCCGCGCCGGTGGCCGCTGTGCGCGCCGTGTCGCCGCGGAAGAAGGGCTTGGCCAGGTCGGCCAGCTGCGACTCGCTGACGCCGGGGCCGCGGTCGCGCACCTTGATCAGCACCCACTCGTCGCGGCCCTTGGCCACGATGTCGATGTCGGCCACGTCCGAGCCGGGCGTCTTGCCGTAGCGGCGCGCGTTCTCCAGCAGGTTGGAGAGCACGCGCGCGAGTTCGGTGGCGTCCGACATCACCATCAGTGGCTCGGGCAGTTGCACATTGATGCGCATGTCCTCGTGGTCGCGCACGGCGTAGCAGCAGGCGTCGACGATCTTGTTCAGCGACACGGGCTTGAGGTCCATGTGGTCCGGCCGCGCGTAGTCGAGGAACTTGTCGATGATGCGGTCCAGCTGCTCGATGTCGGCCACCATGTGGGCGCGCGCATCGGCGTCGACCACGCTCATCTCGGTCTCCAGCCGCAGCCGGGCCAGCGGCGTGCGCAGATCGTGCGAGATGCCGGCCAGCATGACCACGCGGTCCTGCTCGATCTTGGCCAGGCGCTGGGCCATGCGGTTGAAGCCGATGTTGACCTCGCGGATCTCGCCCGTCACGCCGCCTTCGTCGAGCTGACCGGCGTCGAAATCGCCCTCGCGCACGCGGCTCGTGGCCACCAGCAGGCGCTTGAGCGGACGGTTGATGAGGCCGGCGATCAGCGCCGCCCCGGCCAGCGAGACGCCGCCCGTGGTCAGCAGCCAGACCAGCCAGGTGCGGCCGCCGCCCGGGTTGAAGCGCTCGCGGTCGGTCTGCAGCCAGTTTGGGTCGCCGTTGATCGTGAAGCCGACCCACAGGCCGGGCTCGCCGTTGACCGAACTGGCGACCACGGTGCCTGCGCCCAGGCGCGACTCGAGCGCCGAGACGATGCGCCGGTCGAGCGCGTCGTCGTCCAGCAGCACATAGCGGTCGCTGGGTTCGTGCGGCGCGATGCGCACGCGCTCCTGCTCGGCCATGGCCTTGAGCAGGGACACGCGGGCGATCGGGTCGGCGTACTGCAGCGCAGCACGCGAGAGGTTGACGAGGGCCGCGATCTGCTGGGCCGTCTGCAGCGCGCGTGGCTCGAATTCGAGCTCGCGCATGGTCTTGAGCCAGGCCAGCATGCTGCCCAGCAGCAGCATGGCGAGCAGGATGAAGGTGCGCCAGAACATGTTGATCGCCAGCAGCGACCGGACCATGCTCTTCTTGGGGGGCAGCAGCTCCAGCGGCGCCGGACTGGTGGCGTCCGGGAAATCCGGGGGCTGCGTGCTGCGACTGAACGGCACGACGGGCGAACGCGCTGCCTTTAGTTGGCGCCGTCCGGCACGAAGACGTAGCCCACGCCCCAGACGGTCTGGATGTAGCGCGGCGCGGCGGCGTCCTGTTCCACCAGCTTGCGCAGGCGCGAGACCTGCACGTCCAGGCTGCGGTCGAAGGGCTCGAACTCGCGGCCGCGCGCCAGCAGGGCCAGCTTCTCGCGCGACAGCGGCTGGCGCGGATGGCGCACCAGGGCCTTGAGCATGGCGAACTCGCCGGTCGTCAGCGGCAGTTCGTCGCCGTTCTTGCGCAGCGTGCGCGCACCCAGGTCGAACGCGAAGGGGCCGAAGCTCGTGACCTCGTTGTCGGTGGACGGTGCGCCTGGCGCCTCCTTGACCGGGCGGCGGCGCAGCACGGCGTGGATGCGGGCCAGCAGCTCACGCGGGTTGAAAGGCTTGCCCAAATAGTCGTCGGCGCCGACCTCCAGGCCGACGATGCGGTCGATGTCCTCGCCCTTGGCGGTCAGCATGATGATGGGCGTGCGGTCGTTGGCGGCGCGCAGGCGCCGGCAGATCGACAGGCCGTCCTCGCCGGGCATCATGAGGTCGAGCACGATCAGGTCGGCGGTTTCGCGCAGCATCAACCGGCTCAGTGCCTTGCCGTCTTCGGCGAGGATGACTTCGAAGCCTTCCTGCACGAGGTAGCGGCGCAGCAGATCGCGGATGCGCGAGTCGTCATCCACTACCAAAATCTTGTCGGGCCGGGAAGAAGTCTGGGACATGGGCTGGCTGATAAATGTGTAACAGCGGCAATTCTGCAACGGTCCGGCCGCGATTCCGGCAAAAAGCCCCGTCCGGCACACACTGTTACAAGTACGCGCGCAGGCTTCATAAGGTGTATGCGATTTGCGTCGACCATGGATGCGTGGCCCGGCAGGTGCTGTGCTACGGTCCGTTTTTTTGATGAAAGGCCCATCCTCCATGTCCGTTTTCCGTCTGCATTCTTCGCTGCTGGCCGTCTGCCTGGGCGCCGCCGTCCTGTTGCCCGCGCATGCCCAGGGCGTGCAGCCGGTGCCGCAGAACGTGGTGCAGCTGTCTGCCTCCGGCGTGGTGGAGGTGCCGCAGGACTTCCTGACCATGACGCTCAGCACGACGCGCGAGGCGGCCGACGCCGCCGCCGTGCAGAGCCAGCTCAAGACCGCCATCGACGCCGCGCTGGCCGAGGCGCGCAAGTCCGCCCAGCCCGGCCAGATGGACGTGCGCAGCGGGGCCTTCAGCCTATCGCCGCGCTACACCAAGGAAGGCCGCATCAGCACCTGGCAGGGCACGGCCGAGATCGTGCTAGAGGGCCGCGACTTCGGCCGCATCAGCAGCGCGGCCGGGCGCGTGCAGGGGCTCACGGTGGGCCAGGTCGCGTTCAGCCTGAGCCGCGAGGAGCGCGCGCGCGTGGAAGGCCAGGCCCAGGCCCAGGCCATCGCGCAGTTCAAGGCCAAGGCGGCCGACATCGCCAAGAGCTTCGGCTTTGCCGACTACGGCTTGCGCGAGGTGTCCGTGATGGCCGACGAGGGCGGCATGCCGCGTCCGCGCATGATGCCCATGCAGGCCAAGGCCTCGTACGCCGACTCGGCCCCGGTGCCGGTGGAGGCCGGCAAAAGCATGGTGACGGTGACGGTTTCGGGCGGCGTGCAACTGCGCTGAGTCCGAACGGCCGCCCGCGTACGCCATTCGGCGGACCCGCGGGCCGGCCCGCACTGCAGCGCCAGCGCCTATCCTTTAGGATGGGCCAGCTGGCCGCAAATTTAACGAATCCCGCACCATGACTGCTCCTGTTTTGCACCATGTCGTCTGTCCTGGCCCTGCGGCCGCACCGGGCGGCGCGGACGGCCACCGCATGGCCTATTGGCAGTGGGGCGACACCGGCAATCCGCACGTGGTGGTTTGCGTGCACGGGCTGTCGCGCCAGGGCCGCGACTTCGACGCGCTGGCGCGCGTGCTGGCGCCGTACATGCGCGTGGTCTGTCCCGACGTGGTGGGCCGTGGCCGCAGCGACTGGCTGGCCGACCCGGCGCACTACCAGATGCCGGTCTACGCGGCCGACATGCTGGCCATGCTGGCGCAGCTGCAGGCGCAGTCGCCCATCACGCAGCTGGACTGGGTCGGCACCAGCATGGGTGGCCTGATCGGACTGGTGGTGGCCGGGCAGGCCGGTCTGCCGCTGCCGGCGCCCGTGCGCCGGCTGGTGCTCAACGATGTCGGCCCGGTGGTGCAGTGGGATGCGCTGCAGCGCATCGGCACCTACCTGGGCAAGAGCGGAACCTACGCCTCGCTCGAGCAGGCGGCAGCGGCCATGTGGGCCGTTTCCACCGGCTTCGGCCCGCACAGCCCGCAGCAGTGGCTCGACCTGTCGCGCCACATGGTGCGGCCGGCCGTGGCGGGCGCGCCGGACGGCCCGCTCGTGCTGCACTACGACCCGCGCATCGCCGAGCCCTTCGGCGCGCTGACGCAGCAGGTGGCCGAGCAGGGCGAGGCCATGCTGTGGCAGCTGTACGACCGGATCGAGGCCGACACGCTGCTGCTGCGCGGGGCCGATTCCGACCTGCTCACGCGCGCCACGGCCGAGCAGATGGTGCTGCGCGGCCCGCGCGCGCGGCTGCTGGAGTTCGCCGGCGTCGGCCATGCGCCTACGCTGGTGGCCGATGACCAGCGCCAGGCGGTCGTGGCGTTCCTCAAGTGAAGAGCTGCATGTGAAGGTTTCCAGTGCGCAGCCCACCGGGCCCCTGACCACGCCCGTTCCCGTCAATGACCTGATCGCGGCCAGCGAACGCCTGCTGGCCGACCAGGTCCATGCGCTGGCGCGTGCGCGCGCCTTCGCCGAACCGCTGATCGCCGACGAGACGCTGGATTCGGGCGAGAACACGCTGTCCCACGCCGACGCCGTGGCCGCCATCCTGCGCGACGTCGGCGGTTCCGAGGCCATGCAGGCGGCCAGCTACCTGGTGCATGCCTGTGTGCACCTGAACCGGCCGCACGAGGTCATCGCCAAGGCCTTCGGCGAGAACTTCGCCACCCTGGCTGTGGAGACCACCCAGCTCATGCGCGTGCAGCGGCTGTCGCGTGGCGCGCTGTCGTCCGGGCACCTGGTCGACGACGCCGGTGTGCAGACCGAGACCGTGCGCAAGATGCTGCTGGCCTTCTCGCGCGACCTGCGCGTGGTCATGCTGCGCCTGGCCTCGCGGCTGCAGACGCTGCGCTGGCATGCCGCCAGCAAGACGCCGGTGGCCGAGGCCATGGCGCGCGAGTCACTGCAGGTGTTCGCACCGCTGGCCAACCGCCTGGGCATCTGGCAGATCAAGTGGGAGATGGAGGACCTGGCCTTCCGCTTCCTGGAGCCTGTCACCTACAAGGAGGTAGCGCGGCTGCTGGACGAGAAGCGCGTCGAGCGCGAGGCCGGCATGGCCGAGCTGCGCGCGGCGGTCGAGGCCGAGCTGCGCGCCCTGGGTCTGGCCGCCACCGTGCAAGGCCGGCCCAAGCACATCTACAGCATCGTCAAGAAGATGCGTGGCAAGTCGCTGGATTTCACCCAGGTCTTCGACGTGCGCGCGCTGCGCGTGATCGTGCCCGCCGTGGCCGATTGCTACGCCGTGCTGGCCTGGGTGCATGCGCACTTCCAGCCCGTGCCGGGCGAGTTCGACGACTACATCGCCAAGCCCAAGGGCAACGGCTACCAGTCGCTGCACACCGTGGTGCGGCCGCGTCTGGAAGGCGACGCGCTGGGCCAGCCCATCGAAATCCAGATTCGCACGCAGGCCATGCACGACCATGCCGAGCATGGCGTGGCGGCCCACTGGGCCTACAAGGAGGCCGGTGCCAAGGGCTATGCCGGCGTCTCGGCCGGCGGTACCTACGACGCCAAGATCGCCGTGCTGCGCCAACTGCTGGCCTGGGAGCGCGACCTGTCGGGCGCCATGCGGCCCGAGGGGCTGCCGGCCAGCGGCGCCACGGACCTGCTCAGCGACCGCATCTACGTGCTGACGCCCGATGCGGCCGTGGTGGAACTGCCGGCCGGCGCCACGCCGCTGGATTTCGCCTATTCGCTGCACACCAACCTGGGCCACCGCTGCCGCGGCGCGCGCGTGGACGGCGTGATGGTGCCGCTCAACACGCCGCTGCAGAACGGGCAGACCGTGGAGATCACGGCGGCCAAGGAGGGCGGGCCCTCGCGTGACTGGCTCAATGCCGAGCTGGGCTACCTGGCCAGCCACCGCGCGCGCGCCAAGGCGCGGGCCTGGTTCAACGCGGCGGCACTGCACGCCACCGTGGCGCGCGGGCGCGAGGCCGTCGAGAAGCTGCTGCAGCGCGAGGGCAAGACCGCGCTCAAGCTGGACGACATCGCCACGCAGTTGGGCTTCAAGTCGGCCGACGGGCTGTTCGAGGTCGTCGGCAAGGACGAGTATTCGCTGCGCAATATCGAGCTGCTGCTGCGCCCCGCCGCGCCGCCGCAGGACGACGTGCCGCTGCTCAAGAAGGCACGCAGCGCAAGCAAGGGCGGCGTGCTGGTGGTGGGCATCGATTCGCTGATGACCCAGCTGGCCAAGTGTTGCAAGCCGGCGCCGCCGGACGGCATCGTCGGCTTCGTCACGCGCGGCAAGGGCGTCAGCATCCACCGCGCCGACTGCAGCAACCTGCGCGAGATGGCCGCGCGCAATGCCGAGCGCGTGATCGAGGTCGAGTGGGGCCAGCAACGCCAGGAGACCAAGGCCGTGTACCCGGTCGATGTCGCAGTGGAGGCGGCCGACCGGCAGGGCCTGCTGCGCGACATCTCCGATGTCTTCACCAAGGAGCGCATGAACGTGATCGGCGTGCAGACCCAGTCCGTCAAGGGCACGGCCTGGATGACCTTCACGGTCGAGGTGGCCGATGCGGCCCGCCTGGCGCGCGTGCTGGGCGTGGTGGCCGAGGTGCAGGGCGTGCGCTCCGCGCGCCGGCGATAATTTTTTGCGCGGTAGGTGACAGAGTCCCAAAACCGTGGCTATAATCGTGGGCTTACGACAGGCGCGTAGCTCAGCTGGTTAGAGCACCACCTTGACATGGTGGGGGTCGTTGGTTCGAGTCCAATCGCGCCTACCAAGTTTTCCTTCTGAACGGAACCAGCGTTCGGGTTTTCGGAAAGCTTGACGGGGAACATACAGTTCCTCTGGCAACGCAAAGCCGCCTCACCGAGGCGGCTTTTTGCTTTGCAAGTACCGTTTTGCTGCTGCAAATTCTTTGTGTAATTTTCAGCCCCTGCGCCAGAAGTGCCAAATTTCTGGGCTAGAATACTAGCTTCCGGAGCTATCGTCTATCGGTTAGGACATCAGATTTTCATTCTGAGAAGCGGGGTTCGATTCCCCGTAGCTCCTCCAGGATTCTTCCGCTCTTCGCAGGGCGCGTCATTGGCACTTCGGTGCCCCCTCTCCATAAACCATTGGCCTCTTGGCCGAGTTCAGTCTGCCCGCGCGCGCAGCTGCATGGTGTCGCGGTCCATGTGGACCTCGAAGTGCTGCAGGAAGTTCTGGCCCAGCAGCGCCTGGGCATCGTCGGCGCCGATCTGCAGACCGACCCCGACACGCAAGCCGGTCACGGCCGCGCCCCCTTGCAGAGCGATCTTGCCGGCCCGCACCATGCGGCCTGCGCGCACGCCATTGGCGGTGCGAAAGCTCGCAGGCTCGCCACCCTCCAGGCCCGCACGGCGTGCCAGGGCTTCGCTGACGCTGACCACGCTGGCGCCGGTGTCGACCAGGAACAGCACCGGCTCGCCATTGATGCTGCCAGCGATGCGGAAGTGGCCGTCGGCATGCCGCGGGATCACCAGCTCGCCCGTGGCCATCACGCGTGCCGCACGCGGCTGTTGCCAGCGGTCCATGGCCCAGTACAACAGCCCCATCACGGCAAGCCAGAAGGCCACCATGGCAACCGCGCCGCGCAGCACCAGGCCGCGCTGCCGGTTCACCAGTCCTCCTTGACGGCCAGCACCGCGTCGCGCCCCGCGGCCGCGCGGCCGGCCAGCCAGGCCGTCAACGTGCCCGCAGCGACGACGGCCGCGCACAGCGCCAGCAGCCGACCCCAGGGGGCGTGCAGGTCCATGGTCCAGTGGAAGCTCTGCGGATTGACAACGTGCACCAGCACCACCGCCACCGCCAGGCCGAGCGCCAGGCCGGCGATGGCGCCGATCAGCGTCCAGGCCGCGCCTTCGCCGGCCACCACGGCCAGGATCTGCCGGCGCGTCAGGCCCAGGTGGGCGAGCAGGCCGAACTCCTTGCGCCGCGCCAGCACCTGGGCGCTGAAGCTGGCTGCCACGCCGAACAGGCCGATGCCGATGGCCACGGCCTGCAGCCAGTAGGTCACGGCGAAGCTGCGGTCGAAGATGCGCAGCGAGTTGGCGCGCAGGGCGCCGACCGAGGTGAACTCCAGCAGTGCGCCGGCGCCGGGGGCCTGCGCCTCGACCAGCGCCCGCAGGCGCTGCTGCAGGGCCGCGGCATCGGTGCCGGGCGCCAGCCACAGCGCGATGTCGTTGATGCGCAGGTCGCCCGAGAGCTGCTGGTAGGCCTGCTGCGGCACCACCACCGTGCCGAACTGGCGCACGTAGTCGCGCCACACGCCAGCCACGAACAGTGGCGGCGCGGTCGCCTGGGGGAACGCCGCGGCGGCCAGCGCGTCCAGCCGGCTGCCCGGCGTGGCGCCGTACAGGTCGACCATGGGCTCGCTGACGTACACGCCCAACATGCCGGGCGGCACCGGCAGCGCCGCGCCCACCAGCGGCAGGCTGCTGGCCGGGTCGGCGATGCTGCGCGCCAGCAGCTGCACGGCCGGCCGCTCGGGGTTGAGTTGCACGGCGCGCTGGCGCGTGGTGGCCACGCGGGCCACGCCTTCGCTGGCGGCCACCGCGGCCACGGTCTCTGGAGAGAAGAACAGCGCATCGCCGGCGGCCACGGCGGGGCGCAGGTACAGGTCGGCCGGCAGCACCTGGTCCAGCCAGTCGATCATGGATTCGCGAAAGCTCGCCACCATCACCGTCAGCGCGACCGCCAGGCTCAGCGCCGCGACCACCCCGCTGACGGCCACGGCCGCGCTCTCGCGCACGCGCCGCGCGCGCTCCACCGCGAGCAGCGGCAGCAGCCGCTGGGCCACGCGCGGCTGCAGCCGGTCGTACAGGGCCTGGATCAGCAGCGGCAGTGCCGTGATGCCGCCGACCAGCAACAGGGCGACCGAGACATAGGCGCCCAGCGCGATGCCACCCACCGGCGGCGCCAGCGCGAGCAGGCCGCCCAGCGCCAGCAGCACGAGGCTCCACAGCTGCCGGCGGCGGCCTGGCGGCGCATGGCCCAGGCCCTTGAGCGCCTGGGCAGGCGGCAGGTTCTGTGCGGCACGGGCCGGCCACCAGCCGCCGGCCAGTGTGGCGGCGATGCCCAGCAGGCCGTAGACCGCGGCGGCCGCCGGGCTCCACTGCAGCGGCGGGGCCGCCTGATTGAAGTAGCCGCCGCCCAGGTCGCCCCCGAGCAGCCGCAGGGCCGCGGCCGCCAGTGCCGTGCCCAGCGCCAGCCCGGACAGGCTGCCGACCAAGCCGAGCACCGCGGACTCGGCCAGCACCAGGTGCTGGCGCTCGCGGCCCGTGAGGCCCAGCACGCCCAGCAGTGCGAACTGTTGCGTGCGCCGCGCGACCGACAGCGACAGCACCGAGAACACCAGGAAGGCGCCCGTGAACAGCGCCACCAGCGCCAGCACCGTCAGGTTCACGCGGTAGGCGCGCGAGAGGTTGCTGACGCGCTGCGCATCCTGGCCTGGCGTCTGCGCGCGCACCTCGGGCGGCAGGGCCAGCGCGGCCAGCACGGCGTCGCGCGCGGTGCCGGGCGCCAGCTGCACGTCGATGCGCGAGATTTCGCCGAGGCGCTCGAACAAATCCTGCGCGGCGCCGATGTCCATCACCGCCAGCGGCGGGCCGCCGGCCGCGACGGTGCCGGCCACGCGCACGGGTCGCAGCGCCAGGCCCTGTTGCAGCTGCACGCCATCCATGCCCAGCGCCTGCTGGGCGGCCGGGTTGAGGAACACCGTGGCCGGCGCGAACCAGGCTTCGCGCGCGCCGGCCAGGCCCGGCGTGGGCGCAGGCAGCAGCTGCGGCGCGAAGGCCGCCACGCGCAACGCGTCCAGGCCCAGCACGCGCAGCGGCACGCGCTGGGTGGCGCGGTCGGAGCCGGCCAGCGTCTGCAGCTCCAGCACGGGGCTGGCGTGGCGGACCTGCGGATGGGCGGCCACGCGCGCGTACAGGTCTTCGTCGAACCCGCCCTGCGCAGCGCGCAGTTCCAGGTCGGGCTGGCCATTGACGCTGCGCACGGCGCTGGCGAACTCGTCCAGTGCCGAGGCGTTGATCAGGTGCACCGAGAAGGCCAGCGCCACGCCCAGCATCACGGCCAGCACGGCGGCCGCGTTGCGCCAGGGGTGCTGGCGCAGCTCCTGCCAGGAGTAGCTGGCCAGCAGCGTGCGCAGCACGCTGGCGGGCGCTTCAGCCCCGGGCATCGGCGATGCCCTGCGCCGTCAGGTGCAGCACGCGGTCGGCGCGTGCGGCCGCGGCCTCCGAATGCGTCACGAGCACGAGCGCGGCGCCGTGGGCACGCACCTGAGCGATCAGCAGGTCCATCACGCGCGCGGCCGTGCCCGGATCCAGGTTGCCGGTAGGCTCGTCGGCCAGCAGCAGGGCCGGGCGGTGCACCAGCGCGCGCGCGATCGCCACGCGCTGCAGCTGGCCGCCGCTGAGCTGCTGGGGCAGCCGCGCGGCGAGGCCCTGCAAGCCGACGGCGTCCAGCATGGCATCGACCGCGGCGGCCGCGTCGTGCCGGCCCAGCAGCATCAGCGGCAGCGCCACGTTCTGCGCCACGTCCAGGTGCGGCAACACGTGGAAGGCCTGGAACACGAAGCCCAGCGCCTGCCGGCGCAGCCGCGCGCGCGCGTCGTCGTCCAGCGCCGCGAGGTCTTTGCCTGCCAGCAGCACGCGGCCGGCATCCCAGTGGTCCAGCCCGGCCATGCAGTTGAGCAGAGTGGACTTGCCCACGCCGGATTCGCCGACGATGGCGACGAACTCACCCGGTGCCACGCGCAGCGTGACATCGGCGAACACCGTGGCCTCGCCGTAGCGCTTGGCCAGCCCGTCCACCGCCAGGGCCGGCGTCATGCGATGCGCTCCAGCACCTGGGCCAGCGCGTCGGGCGCGTCGCAGGCCACGGCCTCGCGCGCCGGCATGGCGCGCAGCCAGGTGATCTGCCGCTTGGCCAGCTGGCGCGTGGCGGCGATGCCCTGCTCGCGCAGTGCGGTCAGCGCGGCCGGTGGCAGCGGGGCGTCGGGCGCGGGCAGGGCGTCCAGCGCCTGCCAGGCCTGGCGGTAGCCCACGCAGCGCATGGACGGCAGTTCGGCATGCAGGTCGCCGCGCGCGCGCAGGGCGCGCACCTCGTCGAGGAAGCCGCCGGCCAACATGGCGTCGAAGCGCTCGGCGATGCGGGCGTGCAGCCAGCCGCGCTCGCGCGGCTCCAGCGTGACGAGGAGGTGGCGCGGCGCGGCCTGGGGGTCGCGCACGCCGTGGAAGGACGACAGCGGCCGGCCCGTCACCCGCCAGACTTCGAGCGCGCGCTGGATGCGCTGGGAATCGTTGGGGGCGAGCCGGGCCGCGGTGGCGGGATCGTGCAGGGCCAGCTCGGCATGCATGGCGGGCCAGCCGCGCGCGGTGGCCTCGGCCTCGAGCGCGGCGCGCTGCGCGGGGTCGGCCGGCGGCATCGCGTCCAGCCCCTCGATGAGCGCCTTGAAGTAGAGCATGGTGCCGCCCACCAGCAGGGGCAGCGCGCCGCGCGCGCGGATCTCGGCCGAAAGGCGTGTGGCGTCGGCGACGAAGCGCGCTGCGCTGTAGGCCTCGGACGGGTCGAGGATGTCGATCAGGTGGTGCGGCACGGCCGCGCGCTCGGCGGGCGTGGGCTTGGCCGTGCCGATGTCCATGCCGCGGTAGACCAGGGCCGAATCCACGCTGACGATCTCCACCGGCCGGCGCGCGGCGATGGCCAGCGCGGCTGCGGTCTTGCCGGAGGCGGTGGGGCCGGCCAGGCCGATCCAGTGGATGTCCACGGTGGTGGCGGCCTCAGCGCCGCGCTGCGGCGGTGGGCAGCAGGCAGGGCAGGGCGATGGTCAGGAGAAGGCGGGGCGGGCGCATGGTGTCGAGGCGGGGCGGACGGGCGGCACGCCGTGGCATGCCGGGCCCGCGATTGTGGCAAAGCCACGCTGCACCCTGCCCATTTCCGTACGCGCGCCGCATGTGTCGGCGCGCTCACCCGCTCAGAAGCTCTCCCACTCGCCTTCTTCGTTCTTGGCAGGAGCCTTGGCGGCCGGCAGTGCCCTGGGTGCCGCGGCGGCAGGCTGGGCCCGCACGCCGGCTGGCGCGGGGGCGGGCTTCGCGGCCACACGCGGTGCCGGGGTGGTGGCGGGGCGGGTTGCCAACGTCGGGGCGCGGGCCGAGATAGGGGCGCGGGCCGAGACAGGGGCGCGGCCCGGCACCGGGGCGCGGACCGGGGCCGCGGCGCGGGCTGGCGCCGGGGCTGCAGGCGGTGCCATCGCCGCACCGTCGCGCAGCTGGAACACCGCCATGGCCTGCACCAGTTGCTGGGCCTGGTGGCGCAGGCTGTCGGCGGCGGCGGCGGACTGCTCGACCAGGGCCGCGTTCTTCTGCGTGGTCTGGTCCATCTCGGTGATGGCCTGGCCGATCTGCTCGACGCCCGAACTCTGCTCGCTGCTGGCCGCGCTGATCTCGCCCACGATGTCGGTGACGCGACGGATCGCGGCGACGACTTCCTCCATGGTGCTGCCGGCCTGGTCCACCAGCGTGGTGCCCTGTTGCACGCGTTCCACGCTGGCGCCGATCAGCGTCTTGATCTCGCGCGCCGCCTCGGCCGAGCGGCCGGCCAGGCTGCGCACCTCGGTGGCCACCACGGCGAAGCCGCGGCCCTGCTCGCCGGCGCGTGCCGCCTCCACGGCCGCGTTCAGCGCCAGGATGTTGGTCTGGAAGGCGATGGAGTCGATCACGCCGATGATGTCGGCGATGCGGTCCGAGCTTTCGTGGATGCCCTTCATGGTCGCCACCACGCGCGAGACCACCTCGCCGCCCTTGCTCGCGACGGACGAGGCATTGGCCGCAAGCGCATTCGCCTGGCGCGCGTTGTCGGCGTTCTGGCGCACGGTGGAGCTGAGTTCCTCCATGGAGGCGGCCGTCTCCTCCAGCGCCGAGGCCTGCTGCTCGGTGCGGCCGGACAGGTCGTTGTTGCCCGCCGCGATCTCGCTGCTGGCCGTGGACACGCCCTCGGCGCTGCTGCGCACGCCCGAGACCACCGTGGCCAGTTGTTGCTGCATCTCCTTCAGCGCGGCCAGCAAGGCAGTGGCCTCGTCGCGGCCATGCACCTGGATGTCTTCGGTCAGGTCGCCGGCCGCCACCCGGCGCGCCGCGCTGCCGGCCTGCGCCAGCGGGCCGGTGATGCTGCGCGTGAGCAACCAGGCGAACAGGGCCACCAGCCCCAGTGCCACGACGGCGAAGCCGACCAGGATGGACTGCCCCAGCGCCGCCTGGTCTGCGGTCGCGCGCAGCGAGCCCTCGTAGATCTTGTGCTGGCCTTCCTCGAAGCGCTGCAGGGCGGCGTCGTATTGGTCGGCCAGCGGGCGCAACTGGGTGCCCAGCAGTGCCGCCACATCCTCGCCGGCCTGGCGCCGCTTGATCAGTTGGGCACGGGGGCTGCGGTAGGCCTCGCGCCGGGCGTTGATCTCGGCGATCTGGGCCTTTTCCTCCTCCGTCACGGCCAGCTGGCCGATGCGCTCGCTGACCTCGGAGATGCGCTTGGAGGTGCGGTCCATCTGCGCGATCCATGACGGGATGCGGCTCACATCGGCCTCGAGCAGCGTGGATTGGGTGCGCACCCAGTTCATCTCGATGTTCTGGCGCCAGCGTTCGGCCAGGCGCAGCTTCTCGCTGTCCAGGGTGCCCAGCCGCTGGGCGTCGGCGGCGGTCTGCTGCAGCCGCCAGTAGCCGACAGCGGCGCTGACGGCAATGACCAGCAGCAGGATGCTGAAGGCCAGCGTCAGCCGGGCGCCAATGCGCAGTTGACGCAGGCCACTCATGCTGCGCTCCCGTGGGCCGTGGCGTGTACGCCGCCAGGCAGCGCAGAACCGGTCCGGACATGTACTTCGTCTTGGTGCACAACAAGCCTCCCGAGAGCCTAGAGTGCGCCGATTATGGGCATTCGCGCGCTTATCGATGTACTCGCTTGCCCCAACTGCGCAGGAACTGAGCGGAAGAACAACACTCGGGAAGCTTGCCCCTATTCGCCGGCCTGAGCCAGCGTGCCGGCCGGGGGCCAGCCGAACAGCTGCTGCAGGGCGGTGCGGTACTGCGCCTGGCCGCGCACGATGGTGTTGTGGTGCGTGCCGCCATCGACCACGACGAAGGCCTTGGGTTCCTGCGCGGCCTCGTACAGGCGCCGGCCGAGGTCGGGCTTGATCAGGCTGTCGTTGGAGCCGTGCACCACCAGCAGGGGCGCTCCGATGTGGGGCACCTTGCGGATGGACTCCATGCGCTGCGTGATGAGCCAGCCGATCGGCAGCCAGCCCCATTTCATGCTGGCCGCCACCTCGGGGATGGAGGTGAAGGTGCCTTCGACGAGCACGCCGCGCTCGTCCTTGACCTTGGAGGCCAGGTCGATCGCGATGGCGCCGCCCAGCGAGTGGCCGAAGATGTAGCGCGGCCGGTCGGGGTAGCGGGCGGCCAGCCAGTCCCAGGCGGCGCGGGCGTCCTCGAAGGCGCGGTCCTCGGAGGGCAGCTCCGAGGTGCTTTTTCCGAAGCCGCGGTAGTCGATCGCCAGCACCGAGAAGCCCAGTTGCTGCATGGCGCGCATGCGTGGTGCCGAGCCCTGCACGTTCCAGCGCGCGCCATGCAGGTACAGCAGGATGGGCGCCTGCGCACCGTCTGCGTGCAGTGCCGATTCGTTCTCCAGCCACAGGCCGTGCAGGCGCACGGCTTCCTTGGAAACCTTGGAATCGAAGCCGATCCAGACCTCCTCCATGCCCTCGGCGCTGGCGGCGCTGCCGCCCCAGGCGCGGTCGCCCGGTTGGAAGATCCAGTCGCGCTGGCGCTCGTCGAGGAGGCTGCAACCCGTGACCGCACCCAGTGACAGGGTCGAGCACAGCAAGGCGATCAGGGAAAGGCGGCGCATGGCAGGCACTGACTTCGTTTGTGCGGCGTAAGTTCAATCCTACGCAGCGCAAGCACGATCGAGGCCAGGCCCGGCGACCGTTCAGCGCCCCCGCAGGAACAGCTGGTCGAGTTCCCGCACGCTGATCTGGCGCCAGGTCGGCCGGCCGTGGTTGCACTGGTCGGAGCGCTCGGTGGCCTCCATCTGGCGCAGCAGGCCGTTCATCTCCTCCAGCGTGAGCCGGCGGTTGGCACGCACAGCGCCATGGCAGGCCATGGTGGCCAGCAGTTCGTTGCGGGCGCGCTGCACCACGCCGCTGGCGTCGTGCTGGGCCAGTTCGGCCAGCACGCTGCGCGCCAGCGCCACGGCGTCGCCCTGGGCCAGGCTGGCCGGCACGGCGCGCACGGCCAGCGTGCGCGCCGAAAACGGCGCCACGTCCAAGCCGAGCTGGAGCAGCGTGTCGGCATGCGCCTCGGCCGCAGCCAGCTCGGTCGGCGTGGCCGCGAAGGTGGCCGGGATCAGCAGCGGCTGGCTGGCCATGGCGGCGTCGTCCGCCTGCGCCTTGAGCCGCTCGTACACGATGCGTTCGTGCGCGGCATGCATGTCGACGACCACCAGGCCCTGCTGGTTCTCGGCCAGGATGTAGATGCCTTGCAACTGGGCCAGCGCACGGCCGAGCGGCCAGGCGGGAGTGTCGGCCGGTGCCGGCTGGGCCGGTGCCGGCCCGCGTCCGGGCGTGGGCCTGCGCTCGGCATCGCGCGCGTCTGCCTCGGGCAGGGTGGCGAGCTCCGCAACGGAGTCCACCGCAGCTTCGCCTGCCCAGCGCGGGGCGGGTTCGGCCACGCGGGCGGCCGGCGCCGGGCTCCAGGGGGTGAAATCGGCCGCGGGCGCGCGCTCGGCGAACACCATGGAGGGCTGCTGCCACGGTGGCACCACCGTCACCCGCGGGGCCAGGGGAAGCTGCGGGGCCGGTTGGGCCAGCGCGGCGCGCGGCGCGGCCAGCGCCTGGTCGATGGCGCGGCGCACGGCCTGGTGCACCTCGCGGCTGTCACGAAAGCGCACCTCGATCTTGGTCGGGTGCACGTTCACGTCCACGCGCGTGGGGTCCATGTCCACGTAGAGCGCGTAGACCGGCTGGCGCTGGCCGTGCAGCACGTCCTCGTAGGCGCTGCGCGCGCCATGCGCGAGCACCTTGTCGCGCACGAAGCGGCCGTTGACGTAGGCGAACTGGTGGTCGCCGCGCGTGCGCGCCGCGTCCGGGATGCCGGCGCGCCCGCGCACACGGATCAGCGGGCCGCCCCCTTCGGATTGCGCGCTGCTGCGGTAGTCCACCAGCACCGAGCGTTCGCAGAAGTCCTCGCCCAGCACGTCGGCCAGGCGCTGGTCCATGCCGGCGTCCTCGCTGTCGGCTGCGGCGCGCCATTGTTCCACCAGCTTGCCCTCGTGCCAGATGGCGAAACCCACGTCGGGCCGCGCCAGGGCGTGGCGGCGCACGGCCTCGATGCAGTGGGCCAGCTCGGTCGCGTCGGTCTTGAGGAACTTGCGCCGCGCCGGTGTGCTGAAGAACAGCTCCTTGACCTCCACCGTGGTGCCGACGGCGCGGGCAATGGGCTTCATCTCGCCGGTGCGCCCGTCCAGCAGCATGGCGTGCGGCTGCTCGGCCGTGCGCGAGGCGATCGCCATGTCGGAGACCGAATTGATCGCCGCCAGCGCCTCGCCGCGAAAGCCCATGGTGGCCACGCTCTCGAGTTCCTGCAGGTTGCCGATCTTGCTGGTGGCGTGGCGCTTGAGCGCCAGCGGCAGGTCGGCCATGGGAATGCCGATGCCGTCGTCCTCCACGGCGATCAGGCGCACGCCGCCGGCCAGCAGGCGCAGCGTGATCTGGCGCGCGCCGGCATCGAGCGCGTTGTCGACGAGTTCACGCACCACCGAGGCCGGTCGCTCGACCACCTCGCCGGCGGCGATCTGGCTGATCAGCTCGTCGGGCAGTTCGCGGATCTGGCGGCGTTCGCTGCTCATTGCAGGGCCTGGCCGCAGGCGGCGCATTGGGTGTCGCTGGCGCGCACGTTGGTGCCGCAGGCAGGGCAGGTCGCCGGCGGCTTGGGCGGTTCGGCCGGCTGCGCGGCATTGGCGGCCGCGGCGCGGGCGCGCTCGGCCACGCGCTGGGCGCGCGCCTGGGCCTGCTCCTGCATGCCGCGCGCCCTGTCGACGGCGTAGGCCAGGTGGGCGTCTACATGGGCCTGCTCGGCCGCCAGGTCCAGACCGTCCAGCGCGCGCAGGTAGACGCTGCTGACGCCGCGCAGGTAGACCAGGCCCGGCAGCGTGCAGGCGGCCGCGAACAGAACGCCGCTGCCGAAACCGGCGGCCGCCGCGTGCGCGCCGCCGCTGCCCATGCCGAAGCTGCCCATGTCGATGTTGCCCAGGATGGGCGCGGAAATGCCGGCCGTGATGGCCACGCCGCCGAACAGGATGGTGCCGATCAACAGGCCGATGAGGGCGGCGATGAGCGACACCACGAGCATCAGCAGCAGCACCATGCCAAGCCGGCGCCGCGCGATGGCAATGAGCTGGCTCACGCATTCCATGGCCGTGGCGCCGTTCCACACCGAGGGTGCCGACAGCGGAAACACCACCATGGGCAGCGCGAACAGCGCCACGCCGGTCAGCACCACGGCCACCGGGAACACGAAGGCGTACAGCAGCGGCCCCAGCAGGGGCAGCTTGCACAGGAACACCACCACCATGAGCACCAGCACGCCGGCCAGGTACAGGCCCGCGATCCACAGGTAGACCAGCAACAGGCGGTGCGAATGCGTGAGCGAATGCGAGACGGCTTCGACGATGGAGCGCGAGCGCACGCCGTGGGCTTCGTCCATCAGCATCACGCCGGCGGCATTCACGCCGTAGAACAGCACGGCATAGGCTGCCACCGCGAACAGCGCGACGAAGAAGTAGCTGACGCCGGCCAGCAGCGTGCCCAGGCCCATGACCATGGCGCCCGCGACCAGCGTGACCAGCAGCAGCACGAGCGCGCGCCAGTTGCGCATGGCGTCGATGCTGTCGACGAGGCTGCTGCTGTCCTTGACCTGTTGGGAAAGCACGGGCTGGGTACTCCTGAAGTTGGCTGCGGCGCGGCCGGCTAGCTGCCGACCAGACCTTGTTCGATCTCGCGCCGACGCTGCTCGCGGGCCTCATTTTCCAATCGGACGCAGGTCGGGTGCCGGCGGAACTCCGACTTGAAGCACTGCATGCCGATGCACAGCGAGCGCGCGAGCCCGCTGTTGCTGTCGGCACACACGGATTCCGGGCTGGGCGCAGCGGGTGGGGCGGCGGCCTGGCGCGGCGGCGGTGGCGGCGGGCTGGGCGCGGGGGGCGCAGTGTAGACGGCGGCGGGTTCGGCCGGCGGCGCGGGCACGACGGGAACGGCGCTGGCCGCCGGCTGGGGCGGCTGGGCGGCTGCGGGCTGCGGCCGGCGGCGTTCCGGCGCGCCAGCGTGCTCGGGCCCGGACGCCACGGATGCCGGCGGCAGCGCGGCGCCGGGCGTCTCGGCCGGGGCGGGCCGGGTTTCGGGGGGCACGGACGGCGGATCGGTCAGGAACTCCTCGACCGGCTCTACCACCGGCGTCGGCGCTGGCGATGGCGCTGGCGCTGGCGCGGCGGCGGGCGGTGGCGCACTGCTGCGCTGCCACCACAGCACCGCTGCCCCGAGCACCAGCACGAGCAGCAGCAGCGGCAGGACGGGGCGGTGCCGCGGCGGCGCGGGCACGGCGGCAGTCCTGGCCGCCGCCTTGGCCACCGTCTCCTGCGGTGAGTCGCGCTGCCGGTCGGGCTGCACCAGCCGGGGCGCCACGGGAGGCTGTGCCGGCGTGGCCAATGGTTTGCCGCAACTGCGGCAAAAGCGCGCGCCGGCCCGGTTCGGCTTGCCGCAGGCGGCGCAGGCCACGGGCGACCCGGGGGGCATGGGCGCCGGCGCAGGCGCCGCTTGCGCGCGTGCAACAGCCCCGGCGGCCGGCATGGCCGGATCCAGTGGCGTTGCGCACTTCCTGCAGAACCTGGCGATGGGCCGGTTGCCGGTGCCGCATGCGGGGCAGGTCTTGGACAAAGGAGAACAGCGGGTGGACGGGACCGTGGTGCACCGGCGGCGCCGGCCGCGGCCGGCCTGCGCCAGGGCGGGCCGATGCTAGCAAATGCGCTGCCTGCGCAATTCCCCGGCCGTGCGGGCCTGTCATGCGCCGGGCACGGAGGGGCCGCCATAATGCCGGCGCATGGAACTGGTGAGCTTTCTGATCGACTTCATCCTGCACGTGGACGCCCACCTGGAGACCTTCGTGCGCAACTACGGCACCTGGGTCTATGCGCTGCTGTTCCTGATCGTCTTCGTCGAGACGGGCGTGGTGGTCATGCCCTTCCTGCCCGGCGATTCGCTGCTGTTCGTGGTGGGCGCGCTGTGCGGCCTGGGGCTCATGAGCCTGCCCATCGCGATGGCGGTGCTGGTCGTGGCCGCGATCCTGGGCGACCAGTGCAACTACAGCATCGGCCGCTATTTCGGGCCCAAGGTGTTCCAGTGGGAAGACTCGCGCTTCTTCAACAAGAAGGCCTTCGACCAGGCCCATGCCTTCTACGAGCGCTACGGCGGCGTGACCATCATCCTGGCGCGCTTCATGCCGTTCATCCGCACCTTCGCCCCCTTCGTGGCCGGCGTGGCCGAGATGAGCCGCACCAAGTTCACGGCCTACAACGTGGCCGGCGCGCTGATCTGGGTGCTCGGCATCTGCACGGCGGGCTATTTCCTGGGCGGCCTGCCCTGGGTCAAGGCCAACCTGGACAAGATCATCTGGGCGATGATCTTCATCCCCGGTCTGATCGCCATCTACGGCGCCTGGAAGGCCAAGCGCCAGGCCGAGCGCGACGCGGCCGCCGCTGCGACGCCCTGAACACGGCTTGTCACGCCTGGCGCCCCGGCGCTGGGCCATGATGCGGGTTTCGTTCGAAGGAGCCTTGCATGTCCTCGCTGTCCCGTTTCCGCATTCCCGCCATGGCGCTGGCCGGCGCCTCGGCGGTCGCCCTGGGCCTGGCGCTGGTGCCCAGCGCTCAGTCGCAGATCCGCGCCAACCCCAGCTACCAGCCCGTCGGCGTGTCGGCCAGCGGCAATGGCAGCACGGCCTGGTTCCATGACCCCTCGAGCGGGCGGGCCATCGCCTGCCACCTGGCGAGCGGGGGCGGCGGCGCGATCCAGTGCCAATCGGCCAAGCTGCCGCAGGATGGCCCCTGAACGCCAAAGGGCCCCGCAGGGCCCTTCGGTTGCTGACGGGCAGGCGTCAGCGGTTGTCGCGGCGCTTGCCGACCTCGTTGCCGACCAGCGCGCCGGCGGCCGCGCCGCCCACGGTGCCCAGCGTGCTGCCGAACACGGCGTTGCCGACGACACCGCCGGCGACGGCGCCGACGCCGGTGCCGACCTGGGCACTGGTGGGGTTGGATGCACAGCCCGTCAAGCCGATGAGCGATGCCGCGGTGACTGCCAGGAGGGTCTTGATCATGGGATACCTCGTCTCTTGCTGTTGCGATGCCAGGCTTCGCTTCACGAGCCCGTGTCTGCACTGTAGGAGGGCGAGGGGCCGGGGCCTGTAGGCGGCGGCCGGCGCGGCGTGTGGGGCCGCGCCAGATCAGACGGTGCGGTTGCGCGCCAGCGGCGGGTTCTTCGCGAAGTAGCCGCGGATGCCGCGCATGATCGCGTCCGCCAGGTCGTCCTGGTAGTCGTCGGTGCGCAGGCGCGATTCCTCTTCGGGATTGCTGATGAAGGCCGTCTCCACCAGAACGCTCGGGATGTCCGGTGCCTTCAGCACCGCAAAGCCGGCCTGCTCCACGCGCGGCTTGTGCAGGCGGGCCATGCCGCCGATCTCGCCGAGCACGGCGCTGCCGAGCTTCAGGCTGTCGTTGATCTGCGCCGTGGTGCTCATGTCCAGCAGCATGCGCTGCACATGCTGGTCCTTGGCCTGCACGTTCACGCCGCCGATCAGGTCGGCCTGGTTCTCCTTGTCGGCCAGCCAGCGCGCGGCCGTGCTGGTGGCGCCGCGCTGGCTCAGCGCGAACACGCTGGCGCCGCGCGCGGCCGGCGTCGTGAAGGCATCGGCATGGATGCTGATGAACAGGTCGGCCTGCACGTTGCGCGCCTTCTGCACGCGCGTCTGCAGCGGCACGAAGAAATCGGCGTCGCGCGTGAGGAAGGCGCGCATCGGGTTGCCGTTGACGCTGGAGGCGTTGATGCGCTCGCGCAGCTTGTGCGCCACGCGCAGCACGATGTCCTTTTCGCGCGTGCCCTTGGGGCCGATGGCGCCCGGGTCCTCGCCGCCATGGCCGGGGTCCAGCGCGACGATGATCAGGCGGTCGGTGCGGCTCGGTGCCGGGGCCGGTGCCTTGGCCGGACGCGGCGGCGCCTTCTCGGGCGCGGCGGCCAGCGTGCCGTGCGGCAGCTCCGGCGAGGGCGGGCGCGCCGTGCTGTCCGGGCCGGGCAGGGGCAAGACCCGCCCGGGGGGAGGCGACTCGCGCAGTTCCGGGCCCGTGGTGGCGCCGGGGCCGGTGTGGCGCGCGATGAGGTCGTCCAGTGGGTCGGCCGCGGGCGCCTTGCCGGCATCCACGTCGCGCAGCCGCTCGCTGATCAGGGCCTGCAGTGGGTCTTCCTTCTCGGCGGGGTACAGGTCCAGCACCAGGCGGTTCTGGTAGGCCGCCACCGGCTTGAGCGTGAACACCTGCGGCACGGCCGGACGCTTCAGGTCGATCACGAGCCGCACCACACCGGGCTGGTTCTGGCCCACGCGGATGCGTTCGATGTTGGGGTCGTCGGGCCGCACGCGGCCCACCAGTTCGCGCAGCGCGGCATCCAGGTCGATGCCCTCGATGTCCACCGCCAGGCGTGGCGGGTCGGCCACGAAGATCTGCTTGGTGGTCAGGGGCACGTCGGACTCGATGGTCACGCGCGAATAGTCGGGCGCGGGCCAGACGCGCACGGCGACGATGCCGGCGCCGCGCGCCGCATGGGTCACGCCCAGCAGCAGCACCAGCGCGCCGTGGCCGAGCAGGCGGCGGCGTTTCATGTCTTGAGGTTCTCCAGGAGTCCGAGCCCGCGCGGCGTGCGGGCCGCGACCTGCACGTCGCGGCCGTCGTCGGCCTGCGCCGTGATCGTGATGGCCAGGTCGGCCGGCGGCAGCAGCGCGCCGGCCTTCTCGGGCCACTCGGCGAGCTTCAGGCCGGGGCTCGCGAAGATGTCGCGAAAGCCCGCGTCCTCCCACTCGCGCGGATCGTCGAAGCGGTAGAAGTCGAAGTGCCAGATCGCCAGCGGCGGCTGGCGGGTCTCCACGG
This sequence comes from Pseudorhodoferax sp. Leaf265, assembly GCF_001422365.1. GTDB lineage: Bacteria > Pseudomonadota > Gammaproteobacteria > Burkholderiales > Burkholderiaceae_C > Pseudorhodoferax. The sequence goes on from NZ_LMMT01000003.1 coordinate 164,290, forward strand.
CATGCGGCTCCACCACGGCGTAGGTCGGGCTCTTGACGCGGCCCTGCACGCCGAGGGCGCGCAGCAGGTGCCGCACCAGCGTGGTCTTGCCCGCGCCCAGGTCGCCGTGCAGCGTGACGAAGGCGTCCTGGGTCGCTGGCTGCGCGGCCAGGCGCGCGGCGAACGCCGCCGTCGCGGCTTCGTCGGGCCAGTGCAACACCAGGGAGGAGGAGGCCGCATCCTGCGCACCAGCCGCCGGGGATGGTGCGGTTTCTACAATCGGCGGGTGACGGCTGCTGTGGTTCAGATCGATGCTCTCCGGCTGGTGTCCCGCATCAGGGACTGGGCCAGCGCGCTCGGATTCTCCCAAATCGGCATTGCCCCTGTGGATTTGTCGTCGGCCGAACCGGGTTTTGCGGCCTGGCTCGCGGCCGGCTTCCATGGCGAGATGGACTACATGGCCCGCCACGGCATGAAGCGAGCCCGCCCGGCCGAACTGGTCGTGGGCACGCTGAGCGTGCTGACCGCACGCATGGACTATTTGCCGCAGGACACGCCGCCCGACTGGCAGGCCGCGGAATTCGCGCGGCTGGCGCGGCCCGGCGAGGCCATCGTCTCGGTCTACGCGCGGGGCCGCGACTACCACAAGGTGCTGCGCACGCGGCTGCAGAAGCTGGCCGAGCGCATCGCCCAAGAGGTCGGTCCCCTGGGCTCGCGCGTGTTCACCGATTCGGCGCCCGTGCTGGAGGCCGAACTCGCCGCGCGCAGCGGCCAGGGCTGGCGCGGCAAGCACACGCTGGTGCTGAACCGCACGGGCGGCTCCATGTTCTTCCTGGGCGAGATCTACCTGGACATCGCGCTGCCGGTCAGCGCGCCGGTGACGGCCCATTGCGGCGAGTGCCAGGCCTGCATCGACGTGTGTCCCACGGGCGCCATCGTCGGCCCGCAGCGCCTGGACGCGCGGCGTTGCATCTCTTACCTGACCATCGAACACGCCGGCCCGATTCCGTTGCCGTTGCGCCCCTTGCTGGCCAACCGCATCTACGGTTGCGACGACTGCCAGCTGGCCTGCCCCTGGAACAAGTTCGCGGGCCGCGCGGCCTTGCCCGACTTCGATGCGCGCGACGGCCTGGCCGGCAGCGCACTGGCCGCGTTGTTCGGCTGGAGCGAGGATGAGTTCCTGCGCCGCACCGAGGGCAGCGCGATCCGCCGCATCGGCCACGAGCGCTGGCTGCGCAACATCGCGGTGGCGCTCGGCAATGCGCTGCGTCAGGCGCCGGCCGACGAACGGGCGCCGCTGCGCGCCGCGTTGCAGGCGCGCGCCGGACACGCCAGCGCGCTGGTGCGCGAACACGTGGCCTGGGCCCTGGCTCAGGGCTGAGCCGGCGCGTGCGCCTGCCGGTACGCGCCCGGCGCCATGCCGGTCCACTGCCGGAACGCGCGCGCGAAGCTCTTCTCGTTGCGAAAGCCCACGCTGAGCGCGATCTGTTTGACCGAGCGCTGGGTGCGGCGCAACTGCTCCACGGCCTGCTCGTGCCGTACCTGGTCCTTGAGCCCCTGCAGCGACAGGCCCTCGGCCTGCAGTTGGCGGTGCAGCGTGCGCGTGGACACGTGCAGCAGGCCGGCCAGCGCATCGGCCGTGCCGGCCTCGCTGCGCGCGCGCAGCAGCTCGCGCACGCGCTGGCCCAGCAGCCGGTCGCGCCGGTACTGCAGCACCGTGAGCGGCAAGGCGCGCCGCAGCATGGTGCGCAACGCGCGCTCGTCGCGCACCAGCGGCAGGCCGAGGTAGGCCGCGTCGAAGCGGTAGCCGGCCTCGCGCGCGCCGAAGCGGATGGCGCCGCCGAACATCAGCGGATAGGCATCGGCATGCGCGGGCGTGGGGAACGGGAAGCTGGCCTCCTGCAGCGAGACGCGCGAGTCGATGGCCCAGCTCGCATAGCCGTGCACGAAGCGCAGGCAGGAGACCAGACAGAACTCGCGCATGGCGCCCAGGTCGCGCTGCTCCTCGATCCACAGCCGTGCGCTGCCGCCCTCGACCTGCAGGTGCAGCAGCACGTCGTCCACCAGCAGCCGGTGGTGCCGGCACCAGCGCGCCAGTGCCACGCCCAGGTTGGGGGAGGTCAACGAGGCGCGGCACAGCATGCCGTAGCTGCCCCAGGGCAGGCGCCGGCCGAACCAGCCCAGGGCTTCGTCGTCGAGCTCCTGCATGGCGTGCGCGTTGAGCGCCTCGAACTGCGCGGCTGTCACGCGCGCGCCGCTCTGCTGCAGATCGCGCGGCGCGATCTGTGCCGCGCGCAGGGCCGCGGCCGGATCCAGCCCGCGCTGTGCATAGGCCTGCACGATGGCTTGGACGAAGGCCATCGGCGTGGCGGCGCGGGCGGGCGGCGGGGCGAGCGGGGAAGGCATGGCAGCAGGCGAGGGGCGTGGCGCAATCTGCAACCATTGTGGCGTCAAATGGCCGCCGGGCCGGCGTAAGCTGTCGCGCTGCGACCCAACCCCCTTCAGGAGACTGCACCCATGCCCGCCACACAACTGCCCGGCCTCGACTTCGATCTCGGCGAAACCATCGACGCGCTGCGCGACGCCGTCGCCGACTTCTGCGCCGCCGAAATCGCCCCGCGCGCGGCCGCCATCGACAGCGAGAACCAGTTCCCCAAAGACCTGTGGGCCAAGCTCGGCAGCCTGGGCCTGCACGGCATGACGGTCAAGGAGGAGTACGGCGGCACCGAGCTCGGTTACCTGGCCCACATCGTGGCCATGGAGGAGGTCTCGCGCGCATCCGCGTCGGTGGGCCTGTCCTACGGCGCGCACTCCAACCTGTGCGTGAACCAGATCCACCGCAACGGCAGCGCCGCGCAAAAGGCCAAGTACCTGCCCAAGCTCGTCAGCGGCGAGCACGTGGGCGCGCTGGCCATGAGCGAGCCCAATGCCGGTTCGGACGTGGTCAGCATGAAGCTCAAGGCCGAGAAGAAGGACGGCTACTACGTGCTCAACGGCGGCAAGATGTGGATCACCAACGGCGGCGACGCCGACACGCTGGTCATCTACGCGAAGACCGAACCCGAGATGGGCGCGCGCGGCATGACGGCCTTCATCGTCGAGAAGGGCTTCAAGGGTTTTTCCGCCGGCAACAAGCTCGACAAGCTGGGCATGCGCGGCTCCAACACCTTCCCGCTGTTCTTCGACAACTGCGAGGTGCCCGAGGCCAACGTGCTGGGCGGCGAGGGCATGGGCGCCAAGGTGCTCATGAGCGGGCTGGACTACGAGCGTGCCGTGCTGTCCGGCGGCCCGCTGGGCATCATGGCCGCCTGCATGGACGCGGTGATCCCCTACGTGCACGAGCGCAAGCAGTTCGGCCAGGCCATCGGCGAGTTCCAGCTCATGCAGGGCAAGATCGCCGACATGTACAGCACCTGGCAGGCCACGCGCGCCTATGTCTATGCCGTGGGCAAGGCCTGCGACCGCAACGACCACGCGCGCAGCTTCCGCAAGGATGCGGCCGGCGCCATCCTGTACTCGGCCGAGAAGGCCACCTGGATGGCCGGCGAGGCGATCCAGACGCTGGGTGGCGTGGGCTACACCAAGGACTTCCCGGTCGAGCGCCTGTGGCGCGACGCCAAGCTCTACGAGATCGGTGCGGGCACGAGCGAGATCCGCCGCATGCTGATCGGCCGCGAGCTGTTCTCCGAGACCGTCTGAACGTGGACAGCTACGCGAAAGGCGCCACCACGCCCGCGCTGATCGAGCAGACGATTGGCGACTGCTTCGACGCCATGGCCGCACGCCAGCCCGGTGCGCTGGCCCTGGTCAGCCGCCACGAGGGCGTGCGCAAGACCTATGGCGAACTGCAGGCCGAGGCCCACCGCCTGGCCAGCGCGCTGCTGCGCTCGGGCCTGGTGCCGGGCGACCGGATCGGCATCTGGTCGCACAACAACGCGGCCTGGCTGCTCATGCAGCTGGCCACGGCCAAGGCCGGCCTGGTGCTCGTCAACATCAACCCGGCCTACCGCACGGCCGAGCTCGAATACGCGCTGAACAAGGTCGGCTGCCGCGCCATCGTGGCCATGGCGCGCTTCAAGACCAGCGACTACCTGGGCATGCTGCGCGAACTGGACGGCAAGCTGCCGCAGCTCGAGCGCACCTACTGGATCGACCGTGTCGGCGAGGGCGCGGACGAGCCCGGCATGACGCGCTTTTCAAGCCTGCTGGCCTCGGGCGATGCCGCGGACCCGCGCGTGTCCGAGGTGCAGCGCGGTCTCAAGAACACCGACCCGATCAACATCCAGTTCACGAGCGGCACCACGGGATTTCCCAAGGGCGCGACGCTGACCCACCGCAACATCCTGAACAACGGCTTCTTCATCGGCGAGTGCATGCGGCTCACGCCCTCTGACCGCCTGTGCATCCCGGTGCCGCTGTACCACTGCTTCGGCATGGTGCTCGGAAACCTGGCTTGCCTCACGCATGGCAGCGCCATCGTCTACCCGAACGACGGCTTCGATCCGCTCACCGTGCTCGAGGCCGTGCAGGCCGAACGCTGCACGGGCCTGCACGGCGTGCCCACCATGTTCATCGCCGAGCTGGACCACCCGCGCTTCGCGGAGTTCGACCTGTCCTCGCTGCGCACCGGCATCATGGCCGGCTCGCCGTGTCCGATCGAGGTCATGAAGCGTGTGGTCGAGCAGATGCACCTGTCGGAGATCACGATCGCCTACGGCATGACCGAGACCAGCCCGGTCAGCTGCCAAAGCTCGACCGACACGCCGCTGGCCAAGCGCGTGTCCACGGTCGGCCAGGTGCAGCCGCACCTGGAGGTCAAGATCGTCGACCCGGCCAGCGGCGCCCTGGTGCCGCGAGGCCTGTCGGGCGAGCTCTGCACGCGCGGTTACTCCGTCATGCACGGCTACTGGGGCGACGTGGAGAAGACGCGCGAGGCCATCGACGCCGAGGGCTGGATGCACACCGGCGACCTCGCGACCATGGACGAGGAGGGCTACGTCAACATCGTCGGCCGCATCAAGGACATGGTGATCCGCGGCGGCGAAAACATCTACCCGCGCGAGATCGAGGAGTTCCTGTACCGCCATCCGCAGGTGCAGGACGTGCAGGTGGTCGGCCTGCCCGATGCGCGCTACGGCGAGGAGCTGTGCGCCTGGATCATCGCCAAGCCTGGCCAGGCCTTGAGCGAGGAGTCCGTGCGCGAATTCTGCAAGGGCAAGATCGCGCACTACAAGGTGCCGCGCTACATCCGTTTCGTCGCCGAGTTCCCGATGACGGTGACCGGCAAGATCCAGAAGTTCCGGATCCGCGAGGTCATGAGCGACGAGCTGCAGCTGCGCGCCGACAGGACGGCCTGAGCCTCAAGGGAGCAGCGGCCGCAGGATGCCCAGCGCATACGGCAGGCTCATCATGCCGGCCAGCGTGGACAGCGTGACGAGCCCCGCCACGTAAGGCCCGTTGTAGCCCATGCGCGCGGCCAGCACGTAGCAGCTGGACGCCGTGGGCAGGGCCGAGAAGATCAGCAGCACCGTGGCCTGCACCGGCGGCAGCCGGAGCAGCAGCACCACCCCCAGCGCCACGAGCGGCAGCAGCAGGTGGCGGATGGCCAGCAGGCCCACGCCCAGCGCCTTGGCCCGCGCGAGCGGCCCGAACTGCATGCCGGCGCCGGCCGCCATCAGGCCCATGGCCACCGAGGAGGCGCCGATGCGCGTGGCCGTGGGTTCGATCCACTCCGGGATGCGCAGGCCCGCGAGGTTGGCCGCCAGGCCGGTGGCCGTGGCCACGATCAACGGGTTGCGCAGCAGCTCTCGCCCGAAGTTCGCGCTGGCGCCGCGCGCCATGGGCCAGACGGCTGCGATGTTGAAGATCGGCACGCAGACCGCGATCAGCACGGCCATGGTCAGCGCGCCCGGCGCGCCGGCCAGCCGCTCTGCCAGCGGCAGCGCGATGAAGGAGTTGAAGCGGAACGCGATCTGCGCGGCGCCCGCATGCTCGCGCCGATCCACATGCTTCGCCAGGCCCGGCCAGTGCGGCAGGCTGTAGGACAGTGCGATGCCGCAGGCCGCAAGCAGCAGGCCGGCCAGGATCAGGTCCGAGGTGGCGGCCAGGTCGATGCGCGAGCGCAGCACCGACTGGAACAGCAGCACCGGGAACAGCACGTAGTAGACGAGCTTCTCGACCTGGGCCCAGACCTCGCGGTTCATGGGCGTGTAGCGGCACAACAGGAAGCCGATCAGGATCAGCGAGAAATCGGGAAGCAGCAGTTGCGCGTAGTTCACGGGGCTGGACGCACAGCGGCGCAGGTCGGCGCCCGAGAATACCAGCGGTGCACAAGGGCATGCCCGGGGACGGCCGGGCCGGGGCCACTCCTATAATTTTTCGGGGCCTGGCCACAAGCCGGCCACCTGCCACCGATCCACCCTCAGCGGAGAACTCCCCCGATGCAACGCCGTTCCGTTTTCACCCTGGCCCTGTTGGCCGCTGCCAGCTCGGCCTTTGCCCAGTCCTATCCGAACAAGCCGGTCAAGCTGGTCGTGCCGTTCGCGCCGGGCGGCACGACGGACATCATCGCGCGTGTCATCGCCGAGCCGCTGGGCAGGGTCCTGGGCCAGCCCGTGGTGGTGGACAACAAGAGCGGCGGCGGCGGCATCATCGGCGCTTCCGAGACGGCGCGCTCGGCGGCCGACGGCTACTCGCTGGGCGTGGCCACGGTCTCGACCACGGCTGCCAATCCGGCCATCAATCCCAAGACGCCGTACAACCCGCTGACCGACTTCACGCCCATCATCAACATCGCGGCCACGCCCAACATCATCGCGGTGAACCCCACGTTCGCGGGCAAGGACTACAAGAGCTTCGTCGCCGAACTCAAGAAGTCGCCGGGCAAGTACTCGTACTCGTCTTCTGGCACGGGCGGCATCGGCCACCTGCAGATGGAGCTGTACAAGAACATGGCGGGCGTGTTCGTCACCCACATCCCCTACCGCGGTGCGGGTCCGGCGCTGAACGACACGGTGGCCGGCCAGGTGCCCATGATCTTCGACAACCTGCCGTCCACGCTGCCCTTCGTGCAGAGCAAGCGGCTGGTGCCCATCGTCGTGGCCGCGCCGCAGCGCGTCGCTGCGCTGCCCGACGTACCGACCTTCAAGGAAGTCGGCCTGGAGCCCGTGAACCGCATGGCCTACTACGGCATCGTCGGGCCCAAGAACCTGCCCAAGGACATCGTCGACAAGATCAATGCGGGCGTGCGCAAGGCACTGGAGGACCCGGCCGTGCGCAAGCGCATCGAGGACACGGGCTCGCTCATCATCGGCAATTCGCCCGAGGAATTCGCCGCGCAGATCAAGGCCGAGTTCGACGTCTACAAGAAGGTCGTGGAGACCTCCAAGCTGACGCTGGAGTGAACGCGCCGCCACCAGCGGTGCTGACCGAGAGCCAGGGCCGCATCGACGCCTTCGTCGATGCGCTGTGGCTGGAGCAGGGCCTGGCGCGCAACACGCTGGCCGCCTACCGGCAGGACCTCGCCCTGTATGCGCAATGGCTGGCCGAACGCGGCAGCAGCCTGGACGCCACGCGCGAGATGGACCTGCAAGCCTACTTCGCGGCCCGCCACAAGGGCACCAAGGCCACCACGGCCAACCGCCGGCTCACGGTGTTCAAGCGCTACTTCCGCTGGGCACTGCGCGAGCGGGCCATCACGGCCGACCCCACGCTCAAGCTGCAATCGGCGCGCCAGCCGCTGCGCGTGCCCAAGACCATGACCGAGGCCCAGGTCGAGGCCTTGCTGGCCGCCCCCGACGTGCAGACCCCGCTGGGCGTGCGCGACCGCGCCATGCTGGAGCTGCTCTACGCCAGCGGACTGCGCGTGAGCGAGCTCGTCAGCCTGCGCACCTTCCAGATCGGTCTCAACGAGGGCGTGCTGCGCGTGACCGGCAAGGGCAACAAGGAGCGGCTGGTGCCGTTCGGCGAACTCGCGCAGGAGTGGCTGGAGCGCTACCTCGAGGAGGCCCGGCCCGCGCTGCTGGACGGGCGCCAGAGCGAAGACCTGTTCGTGACCACGCGCGGCGCCCAGGCCGGCAGCGCCATGTCGCGCGTGATGTTCTGGGGCCTGGTCAAGCGCTATGCGCAGGCCGCCGGCGTCGCCGTGGCGCCGTCGCCGCACACGCTGCGCCATGCCTTTGCCACGCACCTGCTGAACCATGGCGCCGACCTGCGCGCGGTGCAGATGCTGCTGGGCCACGCGGACATCTCCACCACCACGATCTACACCCACGTGGCGCGCGAGCGGCTGCACGCGCTGCACGCGCGGCACCACCCGCGCGGCTGAGCAGGTTCAGACCGTGAGCGCGCGCTGCGCCGTGGCGCCAGCGCCGGCCGGCAGCTGGAACACGCCGACCGCGTCCACCATGCGCCCGACCTGGGCGTTCAGGCTGTCGGCCGCCGCGGCGGACTGCTCCACCAGCGCGGCGTTTTGCTGCGTTACCTGGTCGAGCTGGTTGACGGCACCGCTGACCTGGCCGATGCCGGCGGTTTGCTCGTGGCTGGCGGCACTGATTTCGGAGATCAGGTCGGCCACGCGCTGGACCTGCTTGACGATGTCGCCCATGGCGGCGCCGGCCGCATCGGCCTGCGTGGTGCCGACCTCGGCCATCTTCACGCTCTCGCCGATCAGGCCCTTGATCTCCTTGGCGGCCTGGGCCGAGCGGCCGGCCAGGCTGCGCACCTCGGTGGCCACGACGGCGAAGCCGCGGCCCTGGTCGCCCGCGCGCGCCGCTTCCACGGCAGCATTGAGCGCCAGGATGTTGGTCTGGAAAGCGATGCCGTCGATCAGGCCGATGATCTCGCTGACCTTGCGCGAACCGCCCGAGATCGCGTCCATGGTGCCGACCACCTGGCCGACCACGGCGCCGCCTTGCTGGGCCGCCGCTGCGGCAGCGGTGGCGAGCTGCGCGGCCTGGCGCGCGGTCTCGGCATTGGACTGCACGGTGGAGCCGATCTGCTCCATCGAGGCCGCCGTCTGCTGCAGGTTGCTGGCCTGCTCCTCGGTGCGCTGGCTCAGGTCCTGGTTGCCCGCTGCGATTTCGCCGGCGCCGGTGGCGATCGAGTCGCTGCTGTGGCGCACGGTGGAGACGACGCGGATCAGGTTGTCGTTCATGTCGCGCAGCGCGGCCAGCAGCTGGCCGGTCTCGTCCTTGCCGCGGACCTCGATGCGCGAGGTCAGGTCGCCGGCGGAGACCGTCCGCGCGATGCGCACGGCTTCGGAGATCGGCACCGTGATGCTGCGCGTGATCCACCAGGCCGCCAGCAGGCCCAGCGCCACACCGGCGGCGCACAGAGCCAGCATCAGCGTGCGGGCGCGGGCGTAAGCCGTCTGCGCTTCTTCCGCCGCTTCGTTGTTGGCCTTCTCCTCAGAGTCGGACAGCTCACCCAGCGCTTCGTACCAGGCCTGCATCGGGCCATCGACCTGGGTGCCGAGGAAGCGGGCCGCTTCGTCGGTCATGTCCGTGCGGCCCAGCTCGACCACCTTGCTGACGAGCGGCACGGCCGTGGTCTTCAGCGTGGCGATCTTGGCGAAGAGTTCCTTCTCGTGCGCGGTGGTGTCCGGCCGCTCGAACATCGCCGCCAGTTCCTTCTCGGCCGCTTCGTAGCGCTGGCGGGCCTGCGTGATGCCCTCGATGGCCACGCGCTTGCGCACGCCGTCGTACAGCACGATGTCGCGGCTGCGCTGCGCTACCTGGCTGACCGCACTGCGCATGGCGCCGGCCAGGTTGGACTCCCTGTTGTTGACCGACACGATGTCGTCCAGCCGGTCCTGGACCTGGGCCATGGACACCAGCCCCAGGACGGCGACGCCCACCAGCAATAGCACCACCAGCCCGAAGCCGCATGCCAGGCGCGTGCCGAGTTTGAGATTCTTCAGGACGTTCATGCAGTTTCCGTCATGGTCGAGATGCTCTTTCCGTCGTTGGGAGGAAGGCACGCGGTCCCGCGTGGCGGGGGTGCGTGGCGATGTGCGCGGCCGAATGTAGGCGCATGCAGCGGCTCGGCCGGGCACCACACAGTCCATTCGGCGGCCACTTGTAACCGGTCGTCACATCGGGTCCTACATGGGGCGGGACGGCTTGGCGCCCCTGCCCGCCGGCTCAGGCGCGCGGCAGCGTCACGCTGGCATGCAGGCCGCGGCCGTCCTCGCCGCTGTCCAGGCGCAGCTCGGAGCCCAGCAGCTGTGCATAGCGCGCCACGATGGACAGGCCGAGCCCTGCGCCCTGGCCCAGCTTCTCACCGTCGCGGCCCTGGGCCCAGCGCTGCATGAGGGCCTGGCGCGCCGTGGCCGGGATGCCGGGGCCGTCGTCGACCACGGCCAGCACGCAGGCGTCGCGCTCGGGCGTCTCCTGCAGCGCGATGGTCAGCGTGCGGCCGCCGTAGCGCAGTGCGTTGTCGACCAGGTTGTCCAGGATGCCTTCGACGAGTGCCGCGTCGGCCCAGACCGTGAAGTCCTCGTCGCCGGCCTCGTCCAGGCCGCGCGCACCCAGGTCGACGCCGCGCGCGTCGGCCTTGTCCAGGTGGCGCACGATGGTCTGGCCCACCAGCGGCCCCAGCGCCAGGCGTTCGCGCTGGAGCACCAGTTCACCCTCGTCGGCCAGGGCCAGGTCCAGCAGCTGGTTGACGAGCCGGCCGGCGCGCTCGGCGCTGGTGGCGATCTGCTGCAGCTGCTGGCGCGAGACCGCCGTGCCGGGATGCGCCAGGCCATAGTCGGCCAGCGCGCGGATGCCGGCCAGCGGCGTGCGCAGTTCGTGCGCCACGTTGCCGGCGAACTCGCGCTGCGCGCGCACATTGCGGCCCAGGCGTTCGAACAAGGCGTTGACGGCCTGGCCGACCTCGTCGATTTCCTGCGTCGACGGGGCCAGCGGCACGGGCGAAAGGTCGTTGGCGTCGCGGTGCGCGAGCGCGGCCTGCAGCTGGCTCAGCGGCGCCAGATCGCGCTGGATGCCGCGCCACAGCCAGATGGCCAGCAGGCCCAGCAGCAACAGCAGCGGCAGCGCGCCGAAGACCAGGAGGCGCTGCACCAGCGCACCGCGGATGCGCGTGGTGTGGGCCATGACCACGTGGTAGTCCACGCCGTCTACGCCATGGCGCAGCACCACGGCGCGCACGGGCTGGTTCTGGTACAGGCTGTCGCTGTAGAGATGGCCTTCGGCCTGGCTGGGCAGCGGCATCGGCGGCAGCGGCTCGCCGGCCAGGCGCGTGCCATCGGGCCGCAGCACGCTGAAGTACACGGTCTCGGCCTGGTCGAACAGCGCGGCCGTGAGCTCGCTCGTGGTCAGGCGCAGCACCACCTGGCCGTCGGGTGCGGGGCCGACCTGCGAGGCGATGGAGTAGGCGTCGTCGAGCAGCGCGCGGTCGAAGGCCTGCTCGGTGAAATGGCTGGCCACGCCCAGCGTGGCGACGGTGCCGATCAGCCAGGTCAGCACCAGCGGCAGCATCACGTGCTGCAGCATGCGGATGCGCAGCGAGCGCGCAGCCGCAGCGGGCATGCTCAAGCCTCGGGCTCCAGCAGGTAGCCGATGCCGCGCAGCGTGCGGATGGCCGCGCCGCTGCCCACGAGCTTCTTGCGCAGGCGCGAGATGAAGGCCTCCAGCGCGTTGTCGCCCAGCGCGTCGTCGAAGCCCGAGAGCTTGTCGGACAGCGTGCGCTTGTTCACCGCATGGCCGGGCGGGCTCATGAGTTCCCACAGCACCTCGAACTCGCGCGCGGGCAGGTCCAGCGGTTCGCCGGCCACGCTGAAGCGGCGCGCGCGGCGGTCCAGCTGCAACTGGCCCAGCGTCGCCAGGTCGTCGCTGCCGATGGCGCGGCGCACCAGGGCGCGCAGGCGGGCCTCGACCTCGGCCAGGTCGAAGGGCTTGCCCAGGTAGTCGTCGGCGCCGGCGTCCAGGCCGGCGATGCGCTCCTCGGTGCGGTTGCGCGCGGTGAGCACCAGCACCGGCGTGCGGTCGCCGCGCGCGCGCGCCTCGCGCAGCACCGCCAGGCCAGAGCCCATGGTGCTGCCGGGGCGCACGTGCTGCGGCAGGTTCAGGTCCAGCAGCACGGCGTCGAACGGCTGCACGCGCCACAGGTGGGCGGCGTCCTCCACGCTCTCGGCCGGGTCGACGCGGTGGCCCGCGTGTTCCAGGCTGCGCGACATCACCTCGCGCAGCACGGCATCGTCTTCAACCAGCAGGATTCGCATGGGGCGCGAGGCTAGCAGATGCGGCGTTCATACGGCCTGCTCCGCCAGCTCCAGCTGGCGCTTGGAGCGCAGCGTCGCGCGCACGGTGGACCAGACCGCCCACAGCAGCAGCAAGAGCGTGAAGCCCAGCAGGCCCGCGCTGATCGGCCGGTCGATGAAGACCATGGGGTCGCCACGCGAGAGCAGCAGCGAGCGGCGCAGGTTCTCCTCCAGCATCGGCCCCAGGATGTAGCCCAGCAGCAGCGGCGCGGGCTCGAAGCGCAGCACCATCAGCGCATAGCCCATGATGCCCAGCGCGGCGACCGAGAAAATGTCGAAGGTGTTGTTGTTGACGCTGTACACGCCCAGCGCCACGAACACCAGGATGGCCGGGTACATCCACGCGAACGGGATGCGCAGCAGCGCCACCCACAGGCCGATGGTCGGCAGGTTCAGCACCACCAGCATGATGTTGCCGATCGCGAAGCTGACCACCAGGCCCCAGAACAGCTGCGGCTGCTCGGTGATGAGCATGGGGCCGGGCTGGATGCCGTGGATGATCAGCGCGCCCAGCATCACGGCCATGACCGCGTCGCCCGGGATGCCCAGCGACAGCGAGGGCACGAAGGCCGTCTGCGCGGCGGCGTTGTTGGCCGACTCGGGCGCCGTGATGCCTTCGATGGCACCGTGGCCGAAGCGGCTCGGGTCCTTGGCGACCTTCTTCTCGATCGCATAGGACATGAAGGCCGCGATCGACGGGCCCACGCCGGGCAGCGCGCCGAGCGCAGAGCCCAGCGCCGAGCCACGCGCCATGGGCTTGATCGTCGCCTTGAAGTCCTCCTTGGTCGGCACCATGGAGCGCAGCGTGACCTTGTCGGGCCGGCGTGCGGTGTCGGCCGAGTTGATGCAGCGCACCACTTCGGCCACGCCGAACAGGCCCATGGCCAGCGCGATCAGGTTGATGCCGTCCATGAGCTCGGGCACGTCGAACGAGAAGCGCGCGACGCCAGAGTTGACGTCGGTGCCCACCATGCCCAGCAGCAGGCCGAATACCACCATGGCCAGGCCCTTGGCGGCCGAGCCCGTGCTCATGGACGAGGCGGCGACCAGGCCCAGCACCATCATGGAGAAGAACTCGGCCGGGCCGAACTTCAGGCCGATCTCGGAGATCGCGGGCGAGAACAGCACCAGCAGCACCAGGCCCGACATCGCACCGGCGAGCGAGGCGATGGTGGTGACGAACAAGGCCACGCCGGCCTTGCCGTTCTTGGCCATGGGGTAGCCGTCCAGGCAGGTCACGGCCGAGGACGGCGTGCCGGGCAGGTTGAGCAGGATGGAGGCGGTTGAGCCACCGTACTGCGCACCGTAGTAGACGCCGGCCAGCATGATGATGGCCGACGTGGGCGGCATGTGGTAGGTCAGCGGCAGCAGCAGCGAGATGGCGGCCAGCGCGCCGATACCGGGCAGCACGCCGACCACGGTGCCCAGCAGCACGCCGCCGAAGCAGTAGAGCAAGGTGATGGGCTCGGCGGCGACTTGCAGGCCGAGCCAGAGGTTCGAAAGTAGTTCCATCGTTCAGTTGTCCATTGCGCTGGGCGTCATTCGCAGTGCGCCCAGGTGTTCTGCAGGCAGGTTCGGAAGGTCGCGGAGCAGGCCATGCGGGTGCACCCGCGGGACCGGCTTTGCCGGACCGCCGGGTGCGCCCCTGGAGGGGGATCGGGTGGCTACACGAAGCGAGCCAGCCAAACGGGGTGGTCTCATGAACTCCAGGGCCACAGCGGCAGGATCATCTGCAGACCCACAGGAAAGATCAGCGTGGTGAGCAGCGCGACCACGGCGCAGACCGTCAGCCGCGTGCGCAGCACCATCGTGGACGGCACCAGCGAGAGCAATGCCGCGAAGAACGAGGACAGCACCACGCCCAGCGGGTGCAGCGTGAAGGCGAAGGCCAGCAGCGCGGCGATGCACCACAGCAGGTTGTTCCACTGCACGGTGATGCCGGTGCCGCGCCGCCACCAGGCGGGCAGGGCGACCAGAAGGCCCAGCACGGCCAGGGTCCAGCCCAGCACGACGGGGAAGTAGCCGGGGCCCATGCGGGCGGCGTCGCCGAAGGTGTAGCGCTGGCCGTACAGCGCGAAGAAGATGCCGGCGGCGGTCATCAGCAGTCCGCCGACCAGGTCGTGGATGTCTCGGGTGGTTTTCATGAAGACAGGGGAGCACGCGGCCCCGAAGTGGATCGGGCCGGCACGCGCTCGCGCACCGGCGCAGCCACGCAGAAGGCGCGGCTGTGCGGCGAGCGTAAGAAGCGCTAACTGACGGCTGGCTGATCCGCCTGGCCGGCCCGGGTATTCCAGCCGCTCAGGTGGCGCTCAGCGAGGTCGGTCAGGGCCTGGGCCCAGGCCGGGCTGTCGTTCAGGCAGGGGATGTAGCTGAAGGTCTCGCCGCCGGACGCGAGGAAGGCCTCGCGCGCCTCCATGTTGATCTCTTCCAGCGTCTCCAGGCAGTCCACCGGAAAGCCCGGGCACATCACGTCGATGCGCTTGGTGCCTTGCTGGGCGAGTGCGCGCAGCGTGGGCTCGGTGTAGGGCTCCAGCCACTTGGCGCGGCCGAAACGCGACTGGAAGCTCAGGCGATATTGCTGCTCCGTGAGGCCCAGCCTGCGTGCGAGCAGCCGGGCCGTGGCCTGGCATTGCGCCTGGTAGGGGTCGCCCAGCGCGATGTTGCGGGCGGGGATGCCGTGGAAGCTCATGAGCAGCAGTTCGCCGCGGCCGTGTTGGGCCCAGTGGCGCTCCACGCTGTCGGCCAGCGCCGCGATGTAGCCGGCGTCGTCGTGGTAGTCGTTGACGAAACGGAACTCAGGCAGACGGCGCTGGCGCCGGCTCCAGGCGCCGACGGCATCGAGCACGCTGGCGGTGGTGGTGCCCGAGTACTGCGGGTAGGCCTGCAGCACGAGCAGCCGCGTGACGCCCTCGGCAACCAGCGCGTCGAGCTGCGCTGCGATGGCGGGCTGGCCATAGCGCATCGCGTAGTGCACGCCCACGCGGTGGCCGCGTTCGGCCAGCAGGCTGCGCAGGCCCCCGGTCTGCTGCTCGGTCCAGACCTTCAGCGCCGAGCCCTGCGGCGTCCAGACGCTCGCGTACTTCGCAGCCGACTTGGCCGGGCGCACGCGCAGGATGATGCCGTGCAGGATGGGCCACCAGGCGAGCCTGGGGATCTCCACCACGCGCGGGTCGGACAAGAACTCGGCCAGGTAGCGCCGCACGGCGGGGGCCGTGGGGGCATCGGGGGTGCCGAGGTTGCAGTACAGGACGGCGGTCTTGCCAGAGGCGTCTGAGGTGGTGGGCGCGGGGCGAAAGGGCATTGCGCTATTCTCGGCGACCCATGCTGCAGACCCACAAAGTCCGGGCCATCACGCTCGACCTGGACGACACCCTTTGGCCGATCTGGCCCACCATCGCCAAGGCCGAGAAGGCGCTCGGCGCCTGGTTCACCGACAACGCACCGGCCACCGGCCAGTTCTGGAGCGATGCCGAGCGGCGCCGCCTGCTGCGCGAGCAGGTCATGCAGGAGCACGAACACCTGGTGCACGACATGGCCTTCCTGCGGCGCGAGTCGATCCGGCGCGCGCTTGCGCAGGCCGGCGACGACGAGGCGCTGGCCACCACGGCCTTCGATGTGTTCATCGCCGTGCGCCACGAGGTCGAGCTCTACGAGGATGCGCTCGAAGCGCTCGAATTCCTGGCTTCGCGCTTTCCGCTCGTGGCCGTGTCCAACGGCAATGCCGACCTGGGCCGCATCGGCCTCATGCCGCATTTCCGCGCGGCCTTCAGCGCCGCGAGCTTCGGCGTGGGCAAGCCCGACGCGCGCATCTTCCTGGCCGCGGCCGAGGCCGCCGGCGTGCCGGCCGAGGCCGTGCTGCACGTGGGCGACGATGCGCTGCTCGACGTGCTGGGCGCGCATGCCGTGGGCATGCAGACGGCATGGATCAACCGCGGCGAGCACCCGTGGACGCAGACGGTGCAGCC
Source organism: Pseudorhodoferax sp. Leaf265 (assembly GCF_001422365.1). Classification (GTDB taxonomy): domain Bacteria; phylum Pseudomonadota; class Gammaproteobacteria; order Burkholderiales; family Burkholderiaceae_C; genus Pseudorhodoferax. The sequence goes on from NZ_LMMT01000003.1 coordinate 180,499, forward strand.
GCACGCGAGCCTGAGGGACCTGCGCGAACTCTGCGCCCTGTTCAGCTGATCCCGGCCAGGGCGTCGCGCGCGCTGCGCACCGCGCCCTCGATGGTGCCGGGGTAGGGGCCGGCCACGTACTCGCCGCAGGCCGCCAGGCCCGGCGCGATCTGCAGGCCGGGCCGCTCCAGGCCCGGGGTGCAGGCGAAGGTGGCGCGCTTTTCCACGATGGTGACGACAGGTTGCAGGTCGGGCAGGCCCAGCTGCGCGCGGCCCTGGGCGATGACCTGCTGCTGCAGCGCCTCGCGCGTGCCGCGGCTCACGCTCACGACGAAGGCCAGCAGGCCGTCCTCTCCCAGGTGGCGGCGGTCGAACACGAACTGGGCGGGCGTGCCCGTCAGCGCCATCATGGGCCGTGGCAGACGTGTGGCGCTCGTGGCGTAGACCGTGGTGATGGGCTCGAACTGCAGTGCGTTGGCCTGCGCCAGCCAGGCGTCGGCAGCGCAGTCGGTGGTGCGCACCAGGCGTGCGGCTTCCCAGGACGGGCAGGCCAGCAGCACGCGGTCGAAGGCCTGGCCATCGACGCGCCACTGCCTGCCGTCGCGGGCCAGTGCGTTCACGCGCGTGCCCAACTGCACGGACTGACCGCGCGCCTGCAGCCAGGCAATCGCCGGCTCAGGGAACAGTGCGCCGAGCGGCCGGCGCGGGATCAGCATGTTGGAGCCGCCGCGCCCACCCATCAGCGAGTCGCGCAGCACGCGCAGGAACACGCCGGCACTGGCTTGTCTGGCAGCGGTGTTCAGGGCCGACAGGCACAGCGGCTCGACGAAGGTCTGTTGCACGCGCGCTGGCAGGCTGGCGCAGAGCTCGGCCACCGTGGTCTGCGGCGCGCAGCGAAAGCCCGCCAGCTGCCAGCGCGTGGTGGCGGCCAGCAGGGCGGCCTTGTCGCGCCAGCCAAGCCCACGCGCGCCCAGGATGCCGGCCAGCGCGTCCCAGGGCGGGGCGCGGTCGGGCAGGGCGATGCCGCTGCCGTCGGGCAGGCGCAGATCCAGCGGCAGGCGCAGCAGGGACTGCACGGGGTCCACGCCGACGGCGCGCATGAGCGCCAGCGTCTCGGTGTAGGCGCCGATCATGATGTGCTGGCCGTTGTCCAGCGTGAGCGTGCGGCCGTCATGCGCCTGCACCACGCTGCGCGCGCGGCCGCCGGCATGGCGGGCAGCTTCGAAGACGGCGACCTGGTGGCCGGACTCGGTGGCGTGGACGGCGGCGGCCAGGCCGGCCCAGCCGGCGCCGACGATGGCGAGGTTCACAGCCTGCCTAGAGCTTGAACCTTCCACGCCAGCCAGAACTTGCGCAGCGGCGTGAGGCTGATGCGCTGGTCCAGCACGGCGAAGTTGTCGCGCTCGATCTCGCGCAGGAGCGTGCGGTAGATGCTGGCCATCATGAGTCCGGGCTTCTGCGCGCGCCAGTCGGCCGCCGGCAGCAGCGCCAGTGCCTGGTCGTACAGGCCATGGGCGCGCTCGGCCTGGAAGCGCATCAACGCGACGAAGCGCTCGGAATGCACGCGGTTCAGCAGCTCGTGGGCCTTGACGTCGAAGCGCTGCAGCTCGTCGATGGGCAGGTAGATGCGCCCGCGCATGGCGTCCTCGCCCACGTCGCGGATGATGTTGGTCAACTGGAAGGCCAGGCCCAGCGTATGCGCGTACTGCGTGGTGGCGTCCTGCGTCTGGCCGAAGATGCGCGCCGAGACTTCGCCGACCACGCCGGCCACCAGGTGGCAGTAGCGCTGCAGGCCGGGGAAGTCCAGGTAGCGCGTCTGCTCCAGGTCCATCTGGCAGCCCTCGATGACGGCCTGCAGATGGCGCTGCGCGATGCCAAACTCCGGCGCGAGCGGCATCAGCGCCCGCATCACGGGGTGGCTGGGCTGGCCGGCGTAGGCCTTGGCGACCTCGGCCTGCCACCAGGCCAGCTTGGTGCGCGCGACGGCGGGGTCGCTGACCTCGTCGACGACGTCGTCGACCTCGCGGCAGAAGGCGTAGAACGCGGTGATGGCCGCACGGCGCGGCTTGGGAAGGAACAGGAAGGCGTAGTAGAAGCTGCTGCCCGAGGCCGCGGCCTTTTGCTGCACGTACTGTTCCGGTGTCGTTGTCATGGGGCGGGATTGTCCTCGGACTGGTCGTTCATCCATGCATGCGCCAGGCACGCCATAGAAGTCGGGGCCCATCCGTCCTGTGGAGTTTGGGGCGCTCGCGCCAGCTGGCATGGTCCAGTGCGGCGATCTTGTCCAGGATGGCCAGGCCGCCCTGGACCACGAGGCGCAGCTCCCAGCCCATGCGGCCGGGTACGCGGTGCACCAGCGGCGCACCTTCCAGCATCAGTGCGCGCGCCCACTGCACCTGCTCGGCCACCAGCGCGCGCACCGGGGCGGCCTGGGTCGTGCCGTGGGCGGCGCAGCGGTCCTGCGGCAGGTAGTAGCGCCCGCGCGGCAGGTCCACGCTCAGGTCCTGCCAGAAGTTGATGAGCTGCAGCGCGTTGCAGATGGCGTCGCTCTGGTGCAAGGCCGCGCGGTCGTGGATGCCGTACAGGTGCAGCACCAGCCGGCCGACCGGCGCGGCAGAGCGGCTGCAGTAGTCCAGCAACTCGGCGCGGTCGGCGTAACCGGCGCCGGCATCGGTCTTGCGGACGTCCTGCATGAAGGCGTCCAGCAGGTCGTCCAGCGGGGCGAAGGGCAAGCTGTGCCGGGCCCGGGCCTGCTCCAGCGGGGCGAACACGCCCGGCCAGCGGCCGGACAGCGGCTGCCCTGCATAGAGCGCGGCCAGGTCGGCACGGTAGCGCGCCAGGCTCTGCAGCCGCTCGGGCGCGTCGGCATCCCCTTCGTCGGCGATGTCATCGCCGGTGCGCGCGAACCAATAGATGGCCGCGACGGCAGGGCGCAGTGCCGGTGGACAGAGCCACGAGGCGACGGGAAAATTCTCGTAATGTGTAACGTCCGGCGCAACAGCCGGTGTACTTTGAAGCCTTGGGCGCATGTGCGCGCGATTTTCGCTGTGTTTTCCGCGCCAATCTGGACGTGGGCTTGGTTGACAATGCGCAAGCAATTCTCCTAGATTACTAACCCATCAGTCAGTAGTGGGCCTGGGGAGCGGCGGTGTGCGGGCCTCCAGGGCGCTTTTCGGGGCTTCCCAATGTCAAACCAGCCGAGGCGCGTGCGCCGTTTTTCCTGGCCGTGCGCGGCTGTCCTGCTCCTGGCGGCGGCGTTGGCGGGCTGCAGCAAGCCGCCGGCCGAGCCCGAACCGGTGCGCTCCGTCAAGTTGCTGACGGTGGCGCCCGCGGCGTCGACTTTCGGCATGGAGTTCGCGGGCGAGGTGCGCCCGCGGATCGAGTCCCGCCTGGGCTTCCGGGTGGCCGGCAAGATCGTGCGCCGCAACGTGGATCTGGGGCAGACCGTGCGCGTGGGCCAGTTGCTGGCCGAGCTGGATGCGCAGGATCTGCGCCTGGCCGCCGATGCCGCGCGCGCCCAGGTCGCCGCTGCCCAGACCAACCGCGACCTGGCCCTGGCCGACCAGAAGCGCTACAAGGAGTTGCGCAGCCAGAACTTCATCAGCGGCGCCGAACTGGAGCGCCGCGAGTCGGCCTACCAGGCGGCCCAGGCCCAGCTGGACCAGGCCAAGGCCCAGCTGTCGGCCCAGGGCAACCAGACCGGTTATGCGCGGTTGGTGGCCGACGTGGCCGGCGTGGTGACCGGCATCGAGGCCGAGCCGGGCCAGGTGGTGGCCGCCGGCACCCCGGTGGTGCGGCTGGCGCAGAGCGGCGTGCGCGACGTGGTGTTCTCGGTGCCGGAGGACCGCGTGGCGGCCATGGCGGTGGGCTCGCCGGTCGAGGTGCGGTTGTGGAACTCGGACGACACGCTGTCGGGCCGCGTGCGCGAGGTGGCGGCCAGTGCCGATGCGGCCACGCGCACCTTCCAGGTCAAGGTGGCGCTGGACACCAAGACACCGCCGCCCCTGGGCACCACGGTCACCGTATCGCCCAAGGCCCTGGGCAGCGGCGGCGTGCCCGTCATCAAGCTGCCGACCAGTGCATTGCGCCAGGACGCCGGCACCGGCCAGACCTCGGTGCTGGTGCTCGACGAGGCCAGCATGACGGTGCGCGCGCAGCCCGTGACCATTGCCACGGCGGATGGCAACGATGCCGTGATCAGCGCCGGCGTGCAGCCCGGCATGCGCGTGGTGGCCGCGGGCGTGCACGTGCTTACGCCGGGCCAGAAGGTCACGGTCTACCAGCCACGGGTGGGCGGCGACAAGGCCAACGCCCCCGCCGCGGCCGCCGCTGCCTCCTCACCGCGCTGAGTCGACGATGAGCGAACCGAACTCCCTGGACCAGCCCAAGGCTGGCTTCAATCTCTCGCGCTGGGCGCTCGACCACCCGGCGCTGACGCGCTACCTGATGGTGGTGCTGATGCTGCTGGGCTTTGCCGCCTATTTCCAGCTGGGGCAGGACGAGGACCCGCCGTTCACGTTCCGCGCCATGGTCATGCGCACCTACTGGCCCGGCGCCACGGCGCAGCAGGTGGCCGAGCAGGTGACCGACAAGCTGGAGCGCACGCTGCAGGAGGTGCCGTACGCGTTCCGCATCCGCAGCTACTCCAAGCCCGGCGAGTCGCAGATCATCTTCGAGCTCAAGGACAACTCGCCGCCCAAGGACGTGGCCAACCTCTGGTACGTGGTGCGCAAGAAGATCGGCGACATGCGCTACACGCTGCCGCAGAGCGTGCAGGGGCCGTTCTTCAACGACGACTTCGGCGATGTCTACGGCGTGATCTATGCGCTGTCGGCCGACGGCTTCAGCTACGCCGAGCTCAAGACCTTTGCCGACGACGCGCGGCAGACGCTGCTGCGCGTGCCCGATGTGGCCAAGGTCGAGCTGTTCGGCGTGCAGGACGAGAAGGTCTACATCGAGGTCTCGCAGCGCCGGCTGGCGCAGCTGGGGCTGGACTTCTCGCAGGTGCTGGACCAGCTGGGCCAGCAGAACGCCGTGGCCAGCGCCGGCGCCATCCAGACGCCGCTGGACGTGCTGCAGGTGCGCGTGACGGGCCAGTTCGGCGCCGTCGAGCAGCTGCGCGACATGCCCATCCGCGGGCCTTCGGGCGCGCAGCTGCGCCTGGGCGACATCGCCGAGGTGCGGCGCGGCTACGTCGACCCGCCGGGCGTGAAGGTGCGCCACGACGGGCGCGAGGTCATCGCGCTGGGCGTGTCCATGACCAAGGGCGGCGACATCATCCGCCTGGGCAAGGCGCTCAAGACGGCCTTCGTCGACATCGAGAAGGGCTTGCCGGCCGGCGTGCAGCTGGCGCAGGTGCAGGACCAGCCCAGCGCCGTCTCCAACTCGGTCAACGAGTTCGTCAAGGTGCTGATCGAGGCCGTGGTCATCGTGCTGGCCGTGAGCTTCATCGCGTTGGGCTTCCACCGCCGGCCCGGCGAGCATGGCCTGCTGCGCCGCTACTACATCGACATCCGGCCGGGCCTGGTGGTGGGCATCACCATCCCGCTGGTGCTGGCCGTGACCTTCCTGGCCATGTGGTACTGGGGCATCGGCCTGCACAAGATCTCGCTGGGCTCGCTGATCATCGCGCTGGGCCTGCTGGTGGACGACGCCATCATTGCGGTGGAGATGATGGTGCGCAAGATGGAGGAGGGCTACGACAAGGTGCGTGCCGCCACCTTCGCCTACGAGATCACCGCCATGCCCATGCTCACGGGCACGCTGATCACGGCCGTGGGGTTTTTGCCCATCGGGATCGCCAAGTCGGTCACCGGCGAATACACCTTCGCGATCTTCGCGGTGACCGTGATCGCACTGGTGCTGAGCTGGTTCGTCTCGGTCTACTTCGTGCCCTACCTGGGCACGCTGCTGCTCAAAGCCCAGCCGCACCATGGCGAAGGGGCGGAACATGGCCAGCCGCACGAGATGTTCGACTCGGGCTTCTACAACGCCTTCCGCAAGTCCGTGAACTGGTGCGTGGCGCACCGCTGGCTGACCATCCTGGCCACCATCGGAGTGTTCGTGCTGGGCATCGTGGGCATGGGCAAGGTGCAGCAGCAGTTCTTCCCCGATTCGAGCCGGCCCGAGATCCTGGTGGACCTGTGGCTGCCCGAAGGCTCCTCGTTCGCCGCGAACGAGGCGGTAGCCAGGCGCGTCGAGCAGCGGCTGCAGCAGGAGCAGGGCGTGCGCTCGGTCACGCTGTGGATCGGCTCGGGCGTGCCGCGCTTCTACTTGCCGCTGGACCAGGTGTTCCCGCAGACCAACGTGTCGCAGTTCATCGTGCTGACCGACTCGGTGCCGGTGCGCGAGCGCCTGCGCGTGGCCCTGCCCAAGCTGCTGGCCGAGGAGTTCCCCGAGGTGCGCGGCCGCGTCAAGCTGCTGCCCAACGGGCCGCCGGTGCCGTACCCGGTGCAGTTCCGCGTGGTCGGTGGCGATCCGCAACTGCTGCGCCTGCGTGCCGACGAGGTCAAGGCCGCGATGCGCGAGAGCCCGAACACGCGCGGTGTCAACGATAACTGGAACGAATCCGTGAAGACCGTACGGCTGGAGATCGACCAGACCAAGGCCCGCGCGCTGGGCGTGACCAGCCAGTCCATCGCGCAGACCGCCAACATCGCGCTGACCGGCACGACGGTGGGGCAGTTCCGCGAGTACGACAAGCTGATCGACATCGTGCTGCGCCAGCCGGCCAGCGAGCGTGCGCTGATCACCAACATCGTCAACGCCTATGTGCCGACGGCCTCGGGCCGGTCGATCCCGCTCACGCAGATCGCCACGCCGGTGTTCAGCTGGGAGCCCGGCGTGATGTGGCGCGAGAACCGCGACTACGCCATCACCGTGCAGAGCGATGTGGTGGAAGGCCTGCAGGGCGCCACCGTGACCGACGAGCTGCTGCCCAAGCTGCGTGCGTTGGAGGCCCAATGGAAGCAGCAGGGCCCGGGCGGCTACGCCGTGCAGGTCTCGGGCGCCGTGGAGGAAAGCAGCCGCGGCTCCTCGTCGATCGCGGCCGGCGTTCCCATCATGCTGTTCCTGACCTTCACGCTGCTGATGCTGCAGCTGCAAAGCTTCAGCCGCTCGGTGCTGGTGTTCCTGACCGGCCCGCTGGGCATCGCCGGCGTGGCCGGCGCGCTGCTGGTGCTGAACCGGCCGTTCGGCTTCGTCGCGCTGCTGGGCGTGATCGCGCTGATGGGCATGATCCAGCGCAACTCGGTGATCCTGATCGACCAGATCGAGCAGGACCGCGCGCGCGGCGTGCCGGCCTGGGACGCCATCGTCGAGTCGGCCGTGCGCCGGCTGCGCCCCATCGTGCTGACCGCGCTGGCGGCCGTGCTGGCCATGATCCCGCTGTCGCGCTCGGTGTTCTGGGGTCCGATGGCGGTGGCGATCATGGGTGGCCTGATCGTCGCCACGGTGCTCACGCTGCTGTCGCTGCCGGCGATGTATGCGGCCTGGTTCCGCGTGAAGAAGCCCACCGACGAGGAGCGCGCGCTGGCGCCGGCACCGGGCGTTTGAGAGGCGCCGGCCAGCCGGGAAAGCCGGCCCGCGCAACCGGCTAAAATGCCCGGTTGACCGAAACTGCGCGGGTGGCGAAATTGGTAGACGCACCAGGTTTAGGTCCTGACGCCAGCAATGGTGTGGGGGTTCGAGTCCCCCCCCGCGCACCACGATAACTCGTTGATTTTCCGGGATTTCCTGGTGAATCAACGACTTAGTGGCGAAGTTTGTATCAATCTTCTGTATCACTAGTGGCACTTCCCGACCCAATGACCGAGGAAGTTTCAGCCATGAGAATGCCTGCCGGCGTGCAGATTCGCGGTGCCATCTACTGGCATCGGGTGACTATCCCCAAAGACCTCCAGCACCTGTATCCGCGTACAGCCAGCGGCAAAGTCCGCACGACACACTCATACGTGTCCCTTGAGACCAGCGATCCCAGGGAGGCCGCAGTGCGGGCCTTGAGACGCAAGGCGGACCTGGAAGCCGAGTTCATAGCGAAGCGGGAGGGCGCGAAGGCCACAGCCGCTGCTCCTGACATCGTGCCGACCCCGGAACTATCGCGGGCGCTTGCGCGGCAGGTTGCACATGCGATCCTTGGGCACGACGACGCGATTCGCTACGACCCGTCAGCCCTTCCGACCTTCCTGCGAGCCTTCGAGTACCTCGCACCGCCGCTGCGGTTCTTCACCGCCGGGGAGGTGCCTGCGTACCTGCGCGACGATCCGAAGTGGCCGGCACGGTACGGGATGCGCCCAGAGCAGTTAGCCAGGTTGACGGAGATTCACAGGCTCATGGCCACAGTGCACACGACCGACCTGGCCATGGGTAGTCTTTCGCTCGCGAAGGGTTATGCGCAGAGCGCCTGCCGCTCGCTGGGTTTGCGCGTCGATTGGGACCGGCCTGAGAACCGGCAGGCACTGCTGGGCATCCTGCGTGCCGCCACAGCCGCCTGGATTGATCGTGGCAGGAAGGACAAAGGCGAAGTGGTCGAGACACCGGAGGCGCCGGACGCCTTGACGCTTCCGAAGGCCCCAGCGGCGCCTGTGCATCTCAAAGACGTCCTCCCCGAGTGGAAGGCCAAGCGCCAGCCGTCAACGGACGCGCTGAAGCGCACCAACCTAGCGCTGCGCCGCCTGGCCGAGTCCGGGATGGATAAGCCGATCAACAAGTTCACTAAGGCCGATGGCGCCCGGTTGCGGGACTGGTTCCGCGACCCAGTGCGCGGGATCAAACACAAGACCGCGAAGAACATGTGGAACGCGTTGGGCGCCCTGATGAACATTGCGGCCGAGTACGAGAAGGGGATCGACCGGAACCCCTGGGCGGGCCTGGAATTTGAGGTGGCCGACAGCGAGAGGCGGGACGAATTTACGAGCGAGCAACTCCAGAAGCTCTTCGAGACCACCCTGTTCACCCAGGGCGCCTACAGACCCATCTACAGTGTGCAGGCCTGGGACGCCTACTACGTCATGCTGCTGGGCCTCTGGACGGGCTCCCGCGTCGGCGAGCTTGGGCAACTGGAGACCGCCGACGTTCAGGTGCAGAGCGGCATTCCGGTGGTCTGCATCCACGACGACGCCGAGGGCTCCACGATCAAGACGGCCGACAGCGAGCGGACGCTACCCGTGCCGCCCGAGTTGATCCGCCTTGGCTTCCTGGACTTCGTTGAGGACCAGCGGAGGGCAGGGCAGACCAAGCTGTTCCCCTCGTTGCACAGGGAGGGCCGGCGACCTCCCGGCGAGGTCATGTCCGAATGGGTCAAAGGCTATCGCCAGGACCTGGGCCTACCGGCCGGCGCCCTCAACGGCTTCCACAAGTTTCGGCATACCGTCCGCAGCGCCCTGGCGGCTCACAATGTCGGCACGGAGATCGCGGACGCACTGACGGGTCATGCGCCTCAGGGAAGCGCAGGGCGGACCATCTACACCCATGTACGGCCTGCAGCGATCCTGCGGGCACTGGAGCTGCCGTTGTATCCGTTTCTGAGCCTCCAGCGAATCCACCGCCCGGCGGTTAGGGGCGGCGAGTCCGCTTGAATGTCAGAAACACCATTTGTACGCCTCTAGGGTAGTTTCTTCGCCTCGCTGCAGGGCCGACTCCAGCTAACTCGTTCTTTTGAGAGTTCGGAAATTATTGCATTGACTAACGCCTTGTCGCCTGGAAGTGGCAAATATAGTCCCACAACTCGCGGCCAAACTATTGTTTCCCCGGCATAGAGCAGAGCTTTAATCGATGCTACAGAGACGATTGCATTCTGCGCAGTGGTTCGATTCAGTTCATTTTGGATGGGGAGTGCGGCGGAAATTGACTTTCCATTGATTCCAAGCGTCTGAACCACCAAATCGCCGCGTACATTTTTTGCGTCTGCCTCAACGCCCAAGACTCCGATTCCGGAGACATTTGCATTCCCAGATAAGTCCGTGATATTGGCGGTTATCCTTAGTCCAACTCCAATGTAAATGGGAATGTTGTATTCCCCGGGGCCTGCGGCCGCGGCTTTACTGGCGTCCATTTCGTGGAGGGATCTTCGCTTGACACGGTAATTGAGGATCTCGCGTGGAACTCCAGGTGCATTGAGGTTGACGTCTTTTTCCCCGCCGTCGGGGGTAATCCAATACGCAGAGATGTAGAATCTCTCGTTTACAGTGTCAGCGTTTATATAGTCGACGGTTACGCGGTACTTGGCGCCTTTGCTTGAAGCTTTGATCAGCCCGTAGGAGGTGGTGACTCCGGCATCTACTTGCTCAACCAACATTCTTACTGCATTGTCGGGAAACGAGTTGAGTAAATGATCGCCATTAGCGGCTTTTGTCTCTAGGCAGCTATCTCCGGGAACTGTCTTGACCGCAAATGGGTCAAGGGGTATATATGTATAGCCGGAGAGGCCCTCTCCTAAAGACTTCGGAATAGGTGTGTTTGATGCGCAGCCATTCAGGGCAAGGACACAGAATAAAACAAAGGGATTCTTTAGCATAGCTACTCCTTCCTCCACTATGTTGGCTAGCACAATTTTTGTGTCATCATCAAAACAGATGAGTGCAAAAAATTTCACCGCAGCCATTCCGTCGCCGCGTAGGGATGCTTGCATTGAGTCTTCCACGGCCGGGCGGAATGCTTAGCAAAGCGGCCAGCCCATCCCATACGCATGGCTGCGCTAGGGTGGCCAACGAATAGGCAGGGCCAGTCCCACCCTTGCAACCGCCAGACTTACGCCAGCGTGCCCGCGAGCATGCGCAGGCTATCGACGGATGTGAGGTCAAGCGCAGGCGCTGGGGCTGGCATTGCGGCCTCGCGCTCCTGCTGCTGCCAGCGGTCCACCAGACGCGCGGTGAACTCCGGGGACAACTGCGCGACGACCACGTAGCTGTCGCGTTGGTTGACGTGGTAGACAGTCAGCGGCTTGCCGCCGCCTGGGGTCGGTTCCACACTTTGTGTGATCGTGACGAGCCCCTTGTCAGTGAGGGCGTCAATGGTGCGCTTCACGCTGTCGTGGCGCTTGTCTACGAGGTCGGCGATTTCCTTGCTGCTCATGGTCAGCTCGGGCGTCGCCCTGATTGCTACCGCGCTCGGCCTTGTTCGCGACCTGCAAAGGCCGCATACGCTGATCCAACCGACCGCTCGAACTAGTTGCCGCAAAGGATGAGTGAACCTGCCTGAGCCATAAAAATAGGCAAGTTCACGCTACAAAAAACGCAGCAAACCTCGCTACAGTGGCAGCTCCTCAACTACTTTGGAGCCGCAAGATGCCCGTAATTTCCACCCATCTGGTTACCAGTGCCGCTGACGATGCGACGGCCTTCCCTTCGGCCCTGCGCGATTCCCTGGAGTCTCTGCGCGTTCGCGTCGCCGCAGCGACTCAGTGTGTCATCGACCTGCACTATGGGGCGACAGATGACTGTTCGGAGCACTGGGCGGCGCTGACGGTCGAGGAACTGCCTGCGGGCTCGCTGGGCCGCCCTGGGCCGCTCATGTCCCTGTTGATCGGCCCGGGCATTCCGGGGTTTGCAGTGGTCATGGCGGGCGACTGGCACGCCACGGTCTGCACTATCAAGTCTTCGGAGCATTTGGCGGACGGTCTTCGCGTTGCAGAGGCTGAAGCCCTGGCCCGGTTCGTCGAGCTGGCAGAGGGCGCCTTGGCGTGAGTGAAGGCCTTTCGCATCGGCTCCGCTTGTCCTTGAACCAGCGGACGCTCGTGGTCGGCCGGCATCTACGCTGCGAGGCGCGTAACAGGTTCGACGCCGACGCCGATGGCGGCCCGACCGTCTGGCTGGAGGCGCTAGGCAAAGACATGCGGTATGTACCCGTGGTCTACCTGTCCGCCCCGAGAGGCGCAGAGGGTCACAGGTATGTCGTGGGCCGCGCCGGTGACTCTTCGGAGCCCCTGCGCTTCGCGTTCGAGCAGGACGCGGCAGCAGCCTTCAAGACGGAAGCCATGGCCCACGGCGAGACGCTAGCGCTGCTTACCCGCAGGCCGGTGCGCGTGGCCCTTCGTAGGTCTGATGAGGTTGACCCCAGCCAACAGACGCACGACGCGCCCGCGTCGGTCTTCACTCTGGGCGAGGCTGTGCGGCATCCGCTGGTTCGCGCCGTTGTCATCGCTGGCCACGAGGCCGCTAAGACCGCCGGGACGCCTTGGGACTCGTTGCATGTTCTGGGGATGGCCCAGGCCGCCATGGGCGTCATTGAGGCCCAAGATCCCGGCAGCAGTACGGACCCAGGCAAGCGGATAGCCGTGGAGCGCACGCTTGTGGGGATACTGATCGGCGCGTTGGGCGCCGCTGATGCACCCGCCACGGCACCCGGGCAGCGCGACTAGGTCGCCGTCCATTCCCGTGGTGCGCTGAGATACCGCAACACAGCGCGGTACTCCTCTAGGGACACCGTGTCCCGCATGATCACCTTGCGGCGCCCGGGGAACCTCTCCGGGTGCTCCACGCGCTCGATGAACTCGGCCAGACTCTCGGCCGTGTGATTCTTCTTCATCTGGTTCGCCCTGGCGCTGATGACGCGCCAGTTGCCCCACACGGCTCCGCGCTTCGGGTCGATGTGGTCGATGCTGGGTGAGCCCGGCCCCAGCTTGCCGGCCTGGGCCGCCAGGGGAATTCCAAGGATCGGGCAGACCTTGGGGATCGTGATGTGCGCTGCACGAATGTCGGACGCATAGCCCTTCTCGCGGTCGCGCTTGCGGGCGGCAGCGGCCATGCGGACCCGGGGATCCTTGCGTAGTCTGGCGTTGGCCTGGGCCTTGTCGTGCTCGGGGCCGGCGCGATAGCGGGCGCTGCGGGCCGCAATGCAGCAGGCCTTACAGGCTGCGAAGTGGTAGCCAGCGGGATGCCTGTAGAAGTCGGTGAGCGGCTTGTGAGTGCCGCAGGTCTTGCAGTTCTTGGATGACATGTAGATTGCCCTGTCGCACGGCGATGTGGTGCGCGGCCAGGGGCCGGCGTTGGGATGCGCTGCGTGTCGCAGGCGGTGGGAAGGGGCACAGGGAGTCGCAGCGGGCTCGCACTGTTTGCATAGGAAGCAGTGGCGCGGAAGTGCACGCGCTCGCACAAAGGCGGACGCATGCGCCATCGGCGTCACTGCACGAAGATGGGAGAGGCGGGCAGGGGGGCCCAGGACGTCGCAGGGGCCAGCCTGTAGGCCATGCACGGCCTCCGCTATTGGGTGGGGTATCGGCCTCGCGCCTCGCAGCGCTCGCAGGGCTGAAGCGAGGAAGGTTTGAAACCCCCGCCGCTGCCATATGAATCATGGGCTTAGAGCGCGTGGCCTCGCGAAGTGCCGCCAACTGTGTCAATGCGCGTTGACACGATGCCCTTTGAACGCCCAGGGCACCTAGGCGCTAAGGCTTGCGCATCGTTTGCATGATCCGATGCTCACAGGCCCATTCCTCCTATGGGGCGTGGGCTGTCGTGGTGCTCACTGGAGGGACTATCGCAGGGGCAGGGCCTGCTGGAGGGACGCGGCGACGGGTTGGCGCGGCCCCCGTGCCCCCGGTGCCCAGGTGGACTTCGCCTGGCCAGACCCGGGCCCCCACGGGGGGCGCCTGGCTCGCGCGGGCGGAAGATCACTGCTCACGCATTTCCCGGAGAAAAATGAGGCCGGGGTGTCCCTGGGATTCCCCGAGACCTCCCGATGCCTCCCAGAGCCCCGCAAAGGGCCCCAGGAGCGCCCCGTTCAATTCGGGCGTAGCTTCGTGGCGTCCGAGGTCGCCATGCCCTCCAGCACGCCCTTAGGCTCCAGGCCGGCGTACGACGAGGTGATCCATGGCAGCGCGTCGCTGCGCTGTGCCTCACGATGCCCCAAAGCTTTCGAGTGGTGCTCGGCAAACCGAGCGAGCGGTCTGACGAACTGTTCAACCTGCGGGACGTCCTCGAACGATTCCATTGCGAGCTTCAAGAACGGCGGGCTCAGCCTGCCGCCATCGTGCAATTCCAAGAGGTGGTCCAGCAGGTCCACAGCCAGGCCGTCGAGTTCGCCTGGGAGTTGGACGTGCGCTAGCGCGTCGCGGAAGCGATCCAGGAGCGTACGAACTTCAGGGGGCATCATGGAACACAGAAGTTTCCGGGCAAGGCGGGCTCAGATTACCGGGCCGGCGACCACTTATCGCCGTGCAATGTCCGCCGGGTCAGTTCAGGCGCCTGAGCGCCGATAGACGCAGGTCGAACGGATCCGCCGGCACCTCGATTGTCTCGCCCTCGACAGCACCGAGGATCGCAGCGGCCACAAGGACTCCCTCGGTAGAAGGCTGCGGCTCGTGGTGGCTGTAGGCACGCATGTGGCCTTCGTCATCAAGCCACCAGCGGCTTTGCGTCAGCCACGGACCATAGGGATCGCGGCCGGTGATCCTGGCGAACACCGTGGCGGTTAGGACGGCGCGACGATGCTCGTAGCCCTGCACGGTGACGAAGACCAGGCCACCCTCGTAAATGGGCGCGATCCTCTTGAACTTAGCCAGGCGGCCCCCGGGGCGCGGCTTGCCGCCTGCAGGCAACTTGATGCCGTCCATGAAGCCCTTGCGAGTTGGGCGTGTCTGGGGCGGGCCGATCATGGCGCTGTGCAGTTCCAGGATCTGCGCATAGGTCAGCACTGGCGGGCGCTTGCGGCGGATGCGCCTGCGGGCCATAGGGGTCGATGTGGTCGCGGTGGTCATGGTGTCATTGATGTGGTCGCGCGAAGGCCTCCCGAGGTCGCTATGGACCTGGGATGCACGGGGACGCGCGGTGATGTTGGGGAGTCGAGAGGGGCCCCGTGACGTGGGGCCAGGCGGGTCAGTTAGACCAGGGGGTCACCGGCTTGGCGGTGGGGCCGTCATTGCGGCCCCAGGAGACCACGACGGAGCCAGCGGGCAGCGGGGAGTTCACGCCGACCACTTGGGCCACTATGTCGCCCGTTACTACTTGCCCGTAGCCCAACGGGGTGCCGCTGTTCTGCGCTGCGTCGTCGAAGGCGGGAACGCCGGAAGCGTAGGGGCCAGAAGCGGGCGCAGCGGGAAGTTGGAACTTCCAAACCTCTTGGGCGCCGCATTGGGTCGCTGCGAGCACGATGCGCTCTTCGGGGGACCGGGATGCATCAGCACCAAAGCCGGGCTTGAATGGATCCCACGGTTGCCCTTGCACGCGAAGGGTAAGGTTCTGCGAGATGGTGGAGTCGTGGGCCCAGGTATCGTGCACGCTCGTGACGATCTTCTTGGCGCCCCGGTGCTGGACACCGTAGTAGATGAAGCTTGGCATCGTGGTAGGTCAGAAGTAGCGGGAGCCAGGGATCGGCTGGCCGGTGTCGGGGTTGCGCACCGAAACCGCGCGACCGTTGACGATCTCGAATGTGTCGGCGGCGTTCACGAAGCGCTCGATCAGCGCGGCGTTCTCCGGCGTGTCGTACAGGCCCTGGTACTTGGTGGGCGCAGCGACTGCGTGATGAACGTGGACGGGCGCGGGGGGTAATGGCATCAGTAGTCTCCGTCTGCGTAATGCCAGGTGCCTCGCGAAACGGCACGCTCCAGGGGTTTGACCGCTAGGGGGTTAGGCGGACGGGGCGCGTCGCCCAACACGCAGTAGAGCTGGAACGTCACGCGATCCACATGTGAACGCAGGTTCACCACATGCGTAGCGAATGCTGCTCCGGCATCCGGAAAATTCATTCCGCAATGGTTGGACAGCCGGCCTTGCAGAGCCTCACTGAGGTCTTGCAAATTCGCCCGAATGCCGCTGGCAGACTCGGGGAGACGCGGGATCAACTCGACGATGTCGGCGATCAGCTGGGGCTTGTCGAACGACATGTTCTGAATGCCGTTCGCGATTGCCGTCAAAGGATCAACCCACGCCTTGAGTTCGAGATAGGCACGGGCGCCCTCGGTTCCGGCGAGGATCGCACCGTTGACGGTGTCGATGGTCTCGCGTTGAATAGCCGAGTTTCCGGCGCCACCGAACAAGCGCACCGAGGCGCCAACAAGTTTCTTGCTCATGTTTTTGTCCTTCCCGGCTTACTTGTTCGCTGAGGTCAACTGGGCTTCAATAACGTCGGCGAATGCCTGGGCCGATAGCCGGTCGCCGTTCGATGCTGACATCGCGCGGACGGCGGCGCGTTGGGGCTCCGTGAGGTCAGATGCGGCGAGGATGCTCGTGAATTGGTCACAGTGACGGAAGGTGGCCATGGCGGCCTTCCACCCGGAGCAAGAGGTGTTGAAGACCTTCAGGTCAGCAAGCCGTCCGTCCGTGACGTCCCAGCGATCCATGTTGCATTGATTGAAGTGCACCGAGATTCCATTGAGGCGCGGCGCGTGCAGACCATTCATCGTGCAGTGGGCGAACTCAACGTTCCAGATCAAACTGTCGTCGAAATGAGTACGGCCGTCCGCCAGCACATTGCGGAAGGTTGTCCCCTTGATGCGCGCGGCTCGCCAACTGGCGCCGGAAAGATCGGAGTCTTCGACCTTGCAGCCATTGAGGCGCAGACCATCCAGCCATGCGCCGTCAAGTCCGTGGAGATGCGACAGAACAACGTAGTCGAGGGTCACTCCCTGCTTTGCGCAGGCCTCCAGGACAGAGCGGACTGCCAGGGCTTCGGTGGGGGCATCCGCTTCTGCATCGAAGGCGCGGCCGGTACTGCCGTGGATGCTGGGAAAGGTGATGTGGTAAGTGTTTGTTGACATGGTCGAAGGTGATCCCGGAGAGCGCCGGGCCGCACAGTGGCCGTATGGCCTGGTTCTTGGTGGTGAGAGCCGCGCGAAGGAAAAAGACCCGCCCCAGGCAAACGCCCAGGGCGGGACAAGCACCTTCGACAGTGCGACTCACATGACAAATGGATTGAGGGGGCTACGCGGGGAACGCCTACTCAATTTGGACTTGCCAGCATGTCGGGTTGATCCCAAGGGCAAGGGGTTGAAGTCGTCTGCAGCTCAGGTGAACAGCGTCGGCGCTGCGGCGCTCAGCGCGTTCGTAAGCGTCGTGTGGCCCAGCGTGGTCAGATGGATACCGTCCGCGTCGTACACGTTGCCGCCGAGGTCCGTCCGCCAGCGGGTTGGGTCGCCCGGGTCGGCGAGCGCCACATGCCGGTCGAAGTAACCGAACTCGGAGACACCGCCCACGTTGTTGCGGATGTTGTCGTTCATCTGCAGGTACTCGGTCATCGCGCCGGCGGCGTCCGAAGAGTTGGCGCCGGTGTTCGTGCTGTTCGTGCGCGGCAGGCCCGTCATCGGGATCATCTTGATGCCCCGGGCCAGGAACCATGCCTTGGCCGCCAGCATCCGCGTCTGGATGGAGGCCGCCGTCACGCCGTCCTTCACGTCGTTGCCACCCAGGCACATCAGAGCGTGCGTGTACGCACCGTCCTTGATGATTTGCGCCTTGCGGATGAAGTCGTCGCTGGGGCTACCGCTGAACGCAGCGTTCCAGGAGTACCCGGACTGAGCCGTCGTGCTGTAGGCCACGCCGACCGCCGTGGTTGCCAGGGAGCGCTGAATGAAGCCGGTCAGGCCGCCGCCCGTCGTGCTGTCGTTGGCGCCGGCAGCGATGGAGTCGCCGAACACGGCAACGCTCTTGAGCGTGGGCGTGCCCACAGGCGTGGCGAACACGGCAATCGGACCATTGATGTGGCGATTTAGGTAGCGGCCCGTGATGCTGCCGCCGCTGGCCTTGCTGGCAATGCCGATGCCACCTTCGTTCACGTCCACCGTGGACCGACTTCCCGGGGTGCAACTGGCGTTCAGCAGGGCCGGTGCGGTCGTGTAGGCGCTGTGCACCATGACACACATGGCGGCGTTGTGGGCGATGTCAGCCGCAAGCGTGACCGGCAGCGTGTCCACGACCTCCCCAGGGCCAGGGTGTACGTATTGCCGCCCCCGGGGAACAGGGCGCGGGTCAGCGCACCGGTGGCTTGGACGCTGCTTTCGGGACCGATGCCCACGGAGATCGTCACAGGCTGCGACCCGTTGTTCAGGCTGGCACCGTTGGCGGCAGTGTTGGAGAACCGCAGAACGATCTGGTTGACCGGTACACCCGCCCGGTTGACGACGCTGCGCCGGTCGTTGAAGTGGGTGTAGTTGTCCGTGTTCGTCGCCTGCTGTCCGTTGGAGGACAGGCGGGCGAAGGTCATGAGAGACGTAGAGGGCGCCGGGGGCGTGGTGCCGTTCCCGGAGGCCGCCCCGACCGTCAAGATCGCCGGGTCACTGGTCGTGCTGCCGACAGGGTTGGTCGCCACGCAGTCATAGGCTGCGCCGGAGTCCGCCTCGGCCGCGCTGGCGACTTCTAGGGTTACCCCGGTAGCCCCGGAGATGTTCGCGCCGTTCTTGCGCCACTGGAGACTCGCTGCGGCCAGGACGACTACGCTGAACTGCACCTTGGCCCCCGCTGGCACGGTCTGTCGTTGGGGCTGCACGAGGAACTTGGGCTTGATCCCGTAACCACGCGGGTCGGTTCCCACGGCGACGAACTGACGCGGGGATGCGGAGTTCAGCTCGTAGGTGATGCCATCCACAATCGCTGTGGCCGGGCATTCGAGCAGGCGGACTCCACGTGCCAGTTGAGAGTTCAGGAGATGCAGGGCCTCCTTGTTCGGCAGCGTCCTCGTGGACCAGTTCAGTCGATCTTGCTCTGTCGCAGGGCGCGCCGTGACTGGCAAGACGTAGGTAGCCCCCACGGAAGTCACATAGTCGTCGGAAACTTCAACGGCGGTGGCGCCGGGGTACGCAGTGCGCACCAGGTCAGCCGCCAGCGTGATCTGAACCACGTGGTCGCGCAGGATGTATAGGGTCTTCATTGATGAATTGGTGATGTGGTGATTGGCGCGATGGCGCCCGCCTCCACGATGGCCGTTGAGGTGGTGCAGGACTGCACGAGATAGGTGGGGGGAACGGGAGCGCTGGGCTGCCGTGGTGGACGCAGGGGCGGCCTGAGAGGCCTGTGGTGTCCCTCGTTGTCCTTGTTGCTGGATCTAGCGGTACCCCATCTTTGATGGTCCAGGACGTCCCAGTGAGTCACTGGGATCGCAATGATCGCCAGCCTCTCATAGAGGTATGGGGGACATCCTGGACTACCTCAGTGCTTTTTATCCGAGGCTGGATGCGACCACGGGACAGAGTCCAAGACTTATGGGGTGGGCATCTACCTCAGTGCTTTTAATTTGCTGGCCGCAGCCCCGCAGCCCCGCAGCCCCGCAGCCCCGCAGCCCCGCAGCCCCGCAGCCCCGCAGCGACCACCGGCCGAAGCCTGCGATGCGCTGCGGGTTGTGTGCCGCCGGTTACTTGAAGGCCTCCAGGAGGAGACCGCCGACACTGATTTGCTGGTTGAGCGGGATGAGCTTGAAGGCCTTCTCGCCCGCAGCGGTCAGGTCGCCCGTTGCGAGATCCCCGAGGGCCCGGGACCCCTGGCCGAACGTGCCGAACCAGGGGCCCAGCAGGGACTCGGCCCAGGTGTTCTGTTGGAACTTGGAGGTCGGCTGCAAGTAGCTGCCGCCCAGGATCTCGTTGACGTTGTTGCCGAAGAGCTTGATGGCCGCGTCGGCGTACGGCTGGGTCCAGCCCATGATCCCGGAGCGGCTCACGATCTCGTTGGCCCACTTCGAGTTGTCCCAGGTGTCCGGGTCTTCCCCGCGCATGTGCGCACGGATCGCCGAGACCACACCGGCCATCGCGAAGGAGGTCCCGAGGGCCGTGGCCAGCTTCAGGTAGTCCCCGGTCACAGCGCCGCGTTGCATCCCAGCGAGCACGAAGTTGTTCGTGAACTGGAAGGCGTAGCTCTGGAACTGGAAGAAGAGCTTGCCGTAGGCCTTGTCCATCATGAGCGGCATGTGGCCGAAGCCCGACGTGTAGCTCGCCCGTTGCTGGGTCTTGAGCAGCGCCGTGTTCAGCACGTCCGCCATGTAGTCGCCATCGGGCTCGGTGACCCACTTGGACATCCCAGGATCGAACAGCGTGCTCTTGAACGACTCCGCGTGCGCGATCTCCTCGGGCGTCATCAGGGCCCGCTGGGCGTCATCGATCTGGCCCGGGACGCGCCCGTGCTTCTCGAAGAGCTGCGCCATGCGTTTGGCCTCGGTCTTGCCGATGCCGATGGCGGCCAGGTCCGTCTGCTGGGCAGGGGACAGGTTGTCCCAGTCCTTGACCCATCGCTGGATGTTCGCGAGCTGCACCAGGCCGGCCGTGCGGCGCACCGCGTTCGACAGACCCGCCAGGCCCGACAGCACGTTCACGCGCTCGCCGGTGAACTCCAGCATCTTGTCGATCTTCCCGGAGACCGCCCGGGTGGTCCCGGTGCCGAAGCCGATGTGGTCGCGCATCCCGCCGCCGTTGGCGTTGATGGTCGACGCCATGTGGGCCCCGGACTCGAAGGACTCCAGGATCATGCGGAGCTGCAGCGCATCCTTGTCGCCGGCCGACGCGCGGCGCAGGATGTCCTGGTACTCCTTGCCGGCCTTGCGGGCCCCGGAGATGAACCCAGGCGCCGCGACGATGGCCGTGGCGATGTCCGACATCGCGGTGAACACGATGCCGCCAGCGATGCGGATATAGCCCAGGTTGCCGAGCTTGGCGGCCAGCCAGGGGATCGCCCCGTCGTCGCCGATCTCGTGCTTGCCCAGGATCCGGTTGATGGAGGCCTCGACGTCCTTGACCGCTGCGTGACGCATGGCGACGATGCGCTTGCGCTCCTTCTCGGTCTTGGCGGCCCGCTCTGCGGCGTCGTACTCGTCGAGCACGTCCTGCAGGACATCGGCCCGCTTGCGGCCATCCAGCGCCTTGTGCAGGGCCAGGCGACCGCCCACGTCCCGCGCGTAGCGGTCAGCGAGCAGACCCAGGTCCGACTCCACGAAGCCCTTGTCGGCCATCCCCTGCCACAGCTCCTTGGTCCACTTGAAGCGACGCTCCTTGAAGCGGCCGGTCTCGGGGACGTCGTCGAGCAGCAGGCCTGCCGGGAAGCGGTCCTGGCCGGACATGGCGCTCACCAGGTCGTCGATGTACTTCGACAGCGGCGTGGCGCCCTCCAGCTTGCGGCGAGTCCGGCGGGCCTGGCGGCTCTCCTTGATCGCAGCGTCCAGCTCGGCGTCGGTCACCTTGACGCCCTTCTTGATCACCTTCATCTGCTCGCGCAGGAATCGGGTGTTCTGGTCGGCGTCGTGGGCGGCCTGCTTCAGGACCTGGATGCGGTCCATGTCGCCGTCCAGGACGTCCCGGTATCCCGCGCCCAGTTCGGCCTCGTCATAGGCCTTGCGGTGCCGCTCGATCTCCCGGGCGGTCGCGGTCATCCAGTCCTGCAGCTCGGCCTGCTCGGCGGCGGCCTGGTCCAGGCGACCACGGGCTTCCGCCAGGTCTCGCTGGGCCTGCTCGCGTTCGGCGCGGGCGACCTTCAGCTCCTGGTTGATCTGGTCGATGTGGGCCTGGGCGATGCCGGGGTCGACGTTGGCGCGGCGCTGTTCGAGCAGCGGATCCTTCTCGCCACGCAGGCGCTGCACCAGGCTGTCCGCCTCGCGGGCGGTGCCGCTGGCGGCGCTGGCGTCGGCGAAGGCCGAGTCGATGGCGGTCCCGGTGTCGTCCAGGGATCGCTGCAGGCCACCGGCCAGGTCCAGGGGATCCCCGCCGGCCCGGCGCTCCAGGTCGGCGATCTTGGCCTCGGCCTTCTCGACCCGCGCCACGGCGTAGCCGACATTGCGGCCGTGCCAGTCCGCCTCGGCCGCGCGGGCCTGCAGCTTCATGGCCTTGGCGCTCTGGGCCTTGACCTCCTTGGCGATGGCCTTCAGACCGACCTTCGCCTCGTTGAAGACGTCGGCGGCGGCGAAGAGCTTGCGCTGCGAGGACTCGAAGGCTTCCTCGGCGGCGTCCCGGGCGGCCCGCTCGGCGTCACCGCGCCAGGTCTGAAGGGTGTCCGTCCAGGCTTGCTGGTCGGCCCGCAGCTCGTCCACGGACTTGAAGCGGGGCTCGGTGGTCACCTTGCCGTCCGCGCCGGTCTTGTGGTCGACCAGGGTCAGCAGGTGCTCGTCCAGCCAGGAGGCGTCGGGCTCGTCGACCAGCAGCCGGTACAGCGCGGACTTGAAGCCCTGGCGGTCCTCGTTGATCGCCGAGCGCACGTACTGCACGGGGAGGCCATAGGCGCCCCCGAGATTCGCCACGTCGTCCTCGGCCAGGCCCACCTTCTTGGCCTCGTCGAACAGCTCCTGGTAGTACGCCATGTTGTTGTTGGCGGTCTCGCGGATCAGGCCATAGGCCATGTTCGCGTCCGCCTCCGACATGCCGTGCTGGGCCTGGAGCTGGCCGACGATCTCGGCCTGGCTGCGCTGCTCGCCGAGCATCCGGTTGGACTGCTCCACGAACACCATGCGGTCGAACGCCTCTCGGCGGAACATGTTGCGGTCCCAGCGGCCGGCGGTCATCCGCGAGGCGGTGTCGTTGGCGGCAGTGGCGGCGGCCGACTGCCCCAGGTTCATGTTGAGCTTGCGGAAGTTGTCGGTGGCCACGGTCTGCGTGGCGCGACCCTTCTGCAGGTACAGGGTGCGCAGTGAT
The DNA here is from genome assembly GCF_001422365.1 of Pseudorhodoferax sp. Leaf265. Lineage (GTDB taxonomy): Bacteria > Pseudomonadota > Gammaproteobacteria > Burkholderiales > Burkholderiaceae_C > Pseudorhodoferax. Next base: position 203,003 of record NZ_LMMT01000003.1, read on the forward strand.
TCGGCCTCGGGCGCGTGGGCCTGGCCGTTGGCCATGGCGCGGGTCAGGCGACCACCCAAGTCGACCAGGCGGGTCAGGGCGGTGCGCGTGCCGGGCAGGTAGTGCGCCATGCGGGCGACGGGCGTGCCGTGGCCCAGGATCTTGACGAAGGCTTTGTCGGCCATGCCGCCCAGGCCCTTGCCCGTGGCCATCTCGGTGGCGGTCTCGTCGACGCCAGCGGCGCCCATGGACCCGAAGCGATTCCCCACGGTCACGCCTTCCTCCGGGGTCTGGCCGAGCTTGAACTCGGAGACCGCGTTGTCGGGCACGTCGGGCCGTAGGGGGTTCTGGGGATGGTCGGGGTTGAGGCGGCTGTCGGCCGGCAGATGATGGAACAGGGAGCCCAGGCCGGCGCCGAGGAACGTGCCGGTCCCGATGGACATGAAGGCGTCCTCGGGGGAGCGGGTGGGGTCCATGTACTGCAGGGCGCCTTCCTGGACGGCGCTGTCGCCGAGACCCACAGCGGCGCCACGGGTGGCCCGAGACAGCAGCGAGGCGCCTTTGCCGGCGCGAGCCAGCGCCCCAAAGGACATCAGGCTGGTGACGTCGAACAGGGACAGCCCCATGCCGGCGATGTGGCCGGCGACGCCGCCCTTCTCGATGGTCTCGGCGAGTCGCAGGTTCTCACGGGCCACCTGGGCCTTGGCGCGAAACGCACGCTCGCCACGGATCCCGTCGAACTCCCCACGCAGCACGAGCCACTCCAGGTCCTTGTACTGCTCACGGTTGCGGCCGTAGTAGCTGTACAGGTTCCAGTCGTGGGGCACGGTCTCGTCGGTCCCGATGCCTTCGCGGGCGCCCATGGCGAGGGCCGCCTGCATGACGGTGGTCTCCGTCATGAAGACCGCGCCGGCCACGTCGTACCAGGCGGGCTCGTCGAGCGTCTCGACCAGGCTGTCCTGGGTCAGGCCGGCCTGGAGAGGCGCGGCGCGGTCCTGGGCGATCTGGGTACGCGTGGCCGTGTTGGGGACCAGCGGGGCTGGCGTGGTGGAGTCGCGAGGGTCCGGCGAAAGCGCGGCGAGGGTCTGGTCTTGGTTCGGAGTCATGTCGGTTGAAGGTGCGGGTGGGGCGACTTAGCCGGCAGGGGCCTGCTCTTGCTGAGCAGATCGCGGCGACGTTCTCTGCGGCATGCGAGCGCCGATGACGTCTCTGAGAGTCTTGAAGGGCTTAGGGCCTTCAGCCTCAGTGCTTTTATTTGTCGTGGACCGGCCGTGCGGCCGTAACGTGTCGGTGTCCATCCCGCACGCCTTGCCAGCCGACTTGGCGCCATTGACCTGAGATAGCCCCCTGATTCCCCGGCCCCGTCCTGTCGCTTATCTTTGGAGATAGGAACAGGACAGTGCATATGACTAGGCATACGGAGTCAGTAGAGGTAGTCGT
>NZ_LMMT01000004.1 GCF_001422365.1 Pseudorhodoferax sp. Leaf265
CATGGCCTTCTCATGGCGCAGGCGGAACCAGGCGTTGTCGGCCTCGGGCTCGCGCCGGTAGGCCAGGTCCGTCTTGTCCCGGTCGCCCACGTAGAACAGATAGCCCAGCATCTGCACGGCCTCGCGCTGCTGGCCTTCGCCGAGCAGGGCCGCGACGGGCACTTCCAGGTGCTGGCCCAGCAGGTCGAGCAAGGCGGACTCGGCAGCGGTGACGGCGTGGATGGCCACGCGCAGGTCGAAGGTCTGCAGGCCGCGGCCGCCGCTGTCGCGCTCGGCGAACTGCGTGCGCATGGCGTTCAGCACGGCCTGGTAGTTACCTACGGGCTGGCCGACGATGAGCGCGCGGGCGTCTTCCAGCGTCTGGCGGATCTTCTCGCCGCCGGGCACCTCGCCCACGCCGGTGTGGCCGGCGTTGTCGGTGAGGATCAACAGGTTGCGCGTGAAGTATGGGCCGTGCGCGCCCGACAGGTTCATGAGCATGTCGTCGTGGCCCGCCACGGGCACGACACGCAGGTCTTTGACGATGGGGCTGGTCACGGGCTCAGTCCGCCGAGATCTTGCGGGTGTCGATCAGCGTCTTCCAGCGCGCCCATTCCTTGGCCTGGAAGGCCGTGAACTCGGCCGGCGTGCTGGCCACGATCTCCAGGCCCTGCTCCAGCATGCGCTGCTTGACGGCCGGATCGTTCATGGACGCAACGGCGGCCTTGGCCAGCTTGTCCTTCACCGCGGCGGGCAGGCCCTTGGGGGCTGCCAGGCCTTGCCACGAGTACACCTCGGCGCCCTTGACGCCGGCCTCGGCCAGCGTGGGCACATCGGGCAGCACGGGCGAGCGCTTGTCGCCCGTCACTGCGATGGCGTGCAGCTTGCCGGCCTTGATGTGCGGCAGCACCGCGTTGACGTTCTGGAACGAGAAGTCCACCTGGCCGCCCAGCAGGTCGTTGATGGCCGGTGCGCCGCCCTTGTAGGGCACGTGCAGGCCTTCGGTGCCGCTCTGCTGCCAGAACACCTCGGCCGACAGGTGGTCGGACGAGCCGTTGCCAGAGCTCGCGAAGCTCACCTTGCCGGGGTTGGCCTTGAGCAGCGCGATGACCTCGGCCAGCGTGCGCTCCTTCTGCTTGGGGCTGGCCACGAGCACGTTGGGCGCCTGCACCGGCACGCTGATGTAGTCGAAGTCCTTGGTGGCGTCGTAGGGCACGCTCTTGACCAAGTGCGGCGTGACGACGAAGGCGCCCAGCGAGGACACCAGCAGCGTGTAGCCGTCCGGCGCGGCGCGCTTCACGAAACCGGCGCCGATGGTGCCCGTGGCACCCGGCTTGTTGTCGACGATGAAGCTCTGGCCCAGGGCCGTGCCCATCTGCAGCGCCATGGCGCGCGCCACCATGTCGGTGGAGCCGCCGGCCGGGAAGGGCACGACGATGGTCACGGGCTTGTCGGGCCACGTGGTTTGGGCACCGGCCACGAGCGAGAGCGTGCAGGCCATGGCGGCGAGCAACTTTTTCATGGAATTTCTCCTGAAGAACAAAGGAAGGACGCCTCCGTGCCAGCGCACGAACCGCCAAAGTTATCGTTAACAAACTATGTGTTAACGATATCCAAAGTCCAACAGAAGAAATCTAGGTAATTACCCGAGCCTCAAATCACAAAGGGCCGTCGCGCGTCACGCAGGCGACACCGCGGTATCGGTACCGCGGATCTCAGGTGCTGGCGCGTTCCACGATCGAGAAGCCGATGTCGACCACGGGCGCCGCGGGAGCCCGGCCCTCGACCCGCGCCACCACCATCTCGGCCGCCAGGCGGCCGATGCGCGTGCCGTCGATGCGCACCGTGGTCAGCGGCGGCGCGGCGTCGGCCGCCACGCTCTGGTCGCCCATGCCGACGATGGCCAGTTGCCCCGGCACGGCGATGCCGCGCTCGCGCGCTTCGATGGACGCGCCCAGCGCCAGCATGTCGGAGCTGCAGAACACGGCCGTGACGCCGGGGGCACGCTCCAGCAGCTCGGCCAGCCCGGCCCGGCCCGCGCCCATGGTGCTGGGCGCCGGCATGAACGCCGCCTGCGAGGTCTGCATGCCCAGCGCCTGGGCCCGTTCGGTGAAGGCCGCCACGCGCGTGAGCGCGCGCGCGTCGCCCGCGCTGACCATGGCCACATGGCGGTGGCCGCGCGCGTGCAGGTAGTCGACCACGGCCGCGCCGATGGCAGGGTGCGAGAAGCCCACCAGCATGTCGATCGGCGTGGGCGTGAACTCCCAGGTCTCCACCACGGGAATGCCGCTGGCGCGCAGCACGCGCCGCCCCTCCTCGGAGCGCACCACGCCCGTGACGACCACGCCGTCGGGCCGGCGCTGCACGATGGCGCGCAGCAACTCGTCCTCGCGCGTGGCGTCGTAGCCGCTCTGGCCGATCATGAGCTGGTAGCCAAGCGCGTGCAGCGCAAGGTCCAGCGCCTCCACCATCTCCTGGAACACCGGCCCCACCATGGTCGGCAGCAGCGCGGCCACCAGCCGCGCGCGCGCGCTGCGCAGGCCGCTGGCCATGGCGTTGGGCACGAAGTTCGTGCGCCGCACGGCCTCGCGCACGCGCTCCAGCGTGTCGGGCGAGACCTTTTGCGGCGTGTTGAGCGCGCGCGAGACGGTCATGGCGGAGACGCCGGCGATGCGGGCGACGTCCTGGATCGTGAAGGGCTTGGCGCCTGGGTTCACAGTGTTGTTGTGGGGCGTGGAAAGCGGGGATTGTGACTAGAATCCGCGCCCCCTCGCCGGACCACCCATGCCGCAGATCGTCGTCGACCAGCTCACCAAGACCTACCGCATCGCCGAGCGCGCACCGGGGCTGGGCGGTGCGCTGCGCGGCCTGTGGCAGCGCCGCCACCGCGCAGTGCAGGCGCTGGCCGGCGTGTCGTTCCAGCTCGAACGCGGCGAGCTGCTGGGCTTCATCGGCCCCAACGGGGCGGGTAAGTCCACCACCATCAAGATCCTGGCCGGCATCCTGCAGCCCGACGGCGGCCGCGTCACAGTGGACGGGCGCAACCCGTTCGCCGACCGGCAGGCGCACGTGGGCCGTATCGGCGTGGTGTTCGGCCAGCGCACCCAGCTCTGGTGGGACCTGCCGGTGGGCGAGGGCTTCGACCTGCTGCGCGACATCTACCGCGTGGATGTACACCGCTACCGCGCCACGCGCGACGAGCTGGTCGCCGCGCTGCAGCTTGAGCGCGTGCTGGACCAGCCCGTGCGCCAGCTCTCGCTGGGCCAGCGCATGCGCGCCGAGATCGCGGCCGCGCTGCTGCACGAACCCGACCTGCTGTTCCTGGACGAGCCCACCATCGGCCTGGACGCGCCGTCCAAGCTCGCGGTGCGCGACTTCGTGCGCCGCGCCAACCGGGAACGCGGCACCACGGTGCTGCTGACCACGCACGACATGCACGACATCGAGGCCCTGGCCGAACGCGTGATCGTGATCGGCCATGGCCGCGTGCTGGCCGACAGCCCCGTGGCCGCGCTGCGCGCCCAGGTGCTGGCCGAGCGCCGGCTGCTGGTGGACTTTGCCGAGGAAGCCCCCGCGACGCTGGCGCAGCCCGGCGTGCGCGAGATCGCGCGCGAGGGCCGCACGCTGGTGCTGGGTTTCGATCCCGCGCTGGTGGCGGCCCCGACGCTGATCGCCGCCATCGCCGGTGCGCATGCCGTGGAGGACATCCGGCTCGAAGGCCTGGCCATCGAGGAAGTCATCACGCGCTTCTACGCGCTGCACGGCGCGGCAGAAGGCTGATGCAGGCTTACCGTGCCCTCTTCGTCTCGCGCTTCCTGCAGGTGCTGCAATACCGCGCGGCCGCGCTCGCGGGCTTTGGCACGCAGTGCTGGTGGGGCGGCATCAAGGTCATGGTGCTGGCGGCCTTCTTCGGTCAAGCCGGCCACGCCGCGCCGACCATGACGCTGGCCCAGGCCATCACCTACACCTGGGTGGCCCAGGGCCTGCTGGCGCTGCTGCCCTGGAGCGGCGACCCCGAGGTGGCGCTGGCCGTGCGCACGGGCGCCGTGGCCTACGACCGGTTGCGCCCCATCGACGCCTACGCGCTGTGGTTCGCACGCAGCGCGGGCTGGATCGCCGCGCGCGTGCTGCCGCGCGTGGCGCTGATGGCGGCCTTCGCGGCCGTGCTGTTGCCGCTGGCCGGCTTGCAGGCCTGGGCCTGGCAACTGCCCGCGACACCGGCGGCGGTGCTGGCCTTCGCGCTGTCGGCGCTGCTCGCGCTGGTGCTGTCCACGGCCCTCGTGATGCTGCTCAACATCGCCGCGGCCGCGGCCCTGGACGCACGCGGCATCAACGCTTTCGCGGTGCCGCTGGTCATCCTGCTGTCAGGCAACCTCGTGCCGCTGGCACTGCTGCCCGACGGCTGGCAGCAGGCTCTGCTGCTGCAGCCGCTGGCCGGACTCCTGGACATCCCGATGCGGCTGTACATGGCGCAGGCCACCGGCGCGCAGGCGGCGGCGCTGCTCGGGCTGCAGCTGTTCTGGGCTGTGGCGCTGGTGGCGCTGGGCCGGCTGCTGATGGCGCGCACCCTGCGCCGGTTAGAGATCCAGGGCGGCTGACATGAGCCACCTGCACCTGTTCCTGCGCCTGGTCGCCGCCTCGCTGCGCGGCCAGCTGCGCTACCCGGCCTCGGCACTGCTGCTGACCGTCTCGCAGTTCCTCGCCACCGGCATCGAAGTGGTGGCGATCTGGGCCCTGTTCGACCGCTTCGGCAGCGTGCAGGGCTGGCGCATCGGCGAGGTGGCGCTGTTCTACGGCCTCGTGCACACCATGTTCGCGCTGGCCGACGCGCTGGGCCGCGGCTTCGACATCCTGGGCACGGAGTTCCTGCGCACGGGCCACTTCGACCGCCTGTTGCTGCGTCCGCGCCCGTTGGCGCTGCAGCTCATGGCGCACGAGGTGCGGCTCTCGCGCCTGGGCCGGCTGCTGCAGGCGCTGGCCGTGCTGGCGTTCGCGAGCGTGGCCACGCCCATCGCCTGGACGCCGGCCACGCTCGCGCTGGCGCTGTTCTGCGTCGCCAGCGGCGTCGCCCTGTTCCTGGGCATCCTGGTGCTGCAGGGCACGCTGGCCTTCTGGACCGTGGAAAGCCTGGAGATCGCCAACGTGTTCACCTACGGCGGCGTCGAGGCCGGCCAGTACCCGATGGCCGTGTACGCGCGCTGGTTCCGTCGCCTGCTGACCTTCGTGGTGCCGCTGGCCTGCGTGGCCTACTACCCGGGCCTGGCCATCCTCGGCCGGGCCGACCCGCTGGGCGCACCCAACTGGCTGGGCTGGATTTCGCCGGTGGCCGGCTTCGCCTTCCTGGCGTTGTCGTTCGCGGCCTGGCGCGTGGGTGTGCGGCACTACGCCTCCACGGGCAGCTGAAGCCCCGCGTTCACAACGGATTTGCCCGGGGTGCCTACAGTGCGGCCGCATGCAAATAGCCCACACCTCCGTCTGGCGCGACTCCCCGGACCGTTACGGCCGCATCAGCCGCTGGCTGCACTGGGGCATGGCGCTGCTGTTCGCCTGGCAATTCATCGGCATGGGCCTGCGGCTGGCATTGGGCCGCACGCCCCTCGTGTCGTTCTTCGTCGGCTCGCATTCCAGCGTGGGCCTGCTGCTGATGGTCCTGGTGCTGCTGCGTGGCGCATGGGGTCTGTCCAACGCCGGCCGGCGTCCGCCGCACGGCACAGGTTGGCTGGGCCGCGCGGCGGCCGCCGGCCATCGCGCGCTGTACCTGCTCATGGTGGTCGTGCCGCTGCTGGCCCTGGTGCGCGCCTACGGATCGGGCCGGGCCTTCATCTGGTTCAATACGCTGCCGCTGTGGGGCGCCAGCCCCAAGAACGAGGCCCTGATGGCACCGGCCAACGCCGCACACGGGCTGCTGGCCTGGGTGCTGCTGGCGCTCGTCGCGGGGCACGTGGGCATGGTGCTGTTGCACCGCTGGTGGTGGCGCGACCAGGTGGCCCAGCGCATGGTGGGCCGGGTGCGCTGAGCGCCGCCGGCATCGAGACGCCGGCGTCCCGGTAGACGCAACGCACGAAGGAGCGTTCCAAAGCATGGTTCCGTTCTCGCTGGAAGAAGAGGTGCAGGCGCTGAAGTCGCAACTGGACAGGATCGTCCGCGAGCGCGACGACCTGGCGCGGCAACTGGAAGCATCGCGTTTCGATGCCCTGACCGGATTGCTGAACCGGCGCGAGTTCCACGACATCGTGTGCGAGCGCCTGCAAGAGGGCCAGAGTGGATCGCTGCTCATGCTGGATCTCGACGGATTCAAGCTGGTCAACGACCAGTTCGGGCACACCACAGGCGATGTCCTGATCCGAAGGGTTGGCGCCCGCCTGTCTGAATGGTCCCCGCCGGGCACGCTGCTGACGCGGTACGGCGGCGAGGAGTTCGGCGTCTTCGTGCCACACGCCCGCGGAGACGATGCTGCGCCGCTGTGCGAGGCACTGCTCCAGCTGTTCCGAAAGCCGCATGTCATCGATGGCCGCGCGCTCGTCGTCACGGTCTCCATCGGCTACACGGACTGCGGCAACCTGGGTCTGGATGAACTCCTGCGGCGTGCCGACATCGCCCTGTACGCGGCCAAGCACCGCGGCCGCAACCGGGCGGTGGCCTTCGGCTCTGCGATGGAAACCCTTCCCGCGGCCCGCCGCGAACTGGCGTCCATCGTCGTCAATCTGCAGCAGCAACTGATGGCCGTGCGCGACGAAGCGCGCACCGACGCGCTCACCGGGCTGCCCAACCGCCGCGCACTGGAGGAGACCATGGCCACCATCCAGGCAGACGGCACCGCGCCGCTGGGCATCGCGTTCGTCGACCTGGACCATTTCGGCATGGTCAACCACGCCCAGGGCGACGCGGCCGGCGACCGCGTGCTGCAGCAGGTCGCCACCGCACTCAGAACCGCCGTGCGCCAGGACGATCAGGTCTTTCGCAAGGGCGGCGAGGAATTCGTCGTGCTCATGCCCGGCATCACGGGAAAGGCCGCGACCCTGGCCGCCACCCGCATGCTCGACGCGATCCGCACGCTGAACATCCCGAACCAGGGCGGCACCGGCGGCGACTGCCTCACGGCCACGGTCGGCGTTGCGGCCACGCCCGGGGGTGCGGCGTATTGGTCCGTTCTGGAGCAGGCCAGTGCCGTGGCAATGCGGGCGAAGGAAACGCAGGGGCGCAACGCCGTCCATGCATGGCGGCCATCGGTCCCCAAGGACGCCGGGTAGCGCTGCCGAAGCCGGCGTCGGACCCGTCTGCGGTGTTGGCATCGCACGCTCAAACTGCCACACTGGCCGCGGCTTCCCCGACCGCACCATGACCGCCTTCGCATTCCTCTCCAACACGAGCTTCCTCAAGGTCCCCGTCAACGACACGCGCCGCCCGTTCGCCATCGCTGGCGTGGCCTGGGACGGTTGTGTCACCAACCGCCCCGGCGCCCGCTTCGGGCCACGCGCGATCCGCGAGGCCAGCCACATGCTGTGCGACGGCACACACCCGCTGTTCGACGTCTCGCCCGAGGCCGCGCTGACCGACGTGGGCGACCTGCCGCTGCCCAACACCAGCCTGAAGGAGATGCGCGCCGCGATGATGCCGCTGGTGCGCACGCTCATCGCGCACTACCACATGGCCTGGCTAGGCGGCGACCACTCGATCACGCTGGCCCTGCTGCGCGCCTACCGCCAACACTTCGACCGGCCGCTGGCCGTGGTGCACTTCGATGCCCATTGCGACACCTGGAAGGACCACTTCGGCGAACCCAGCGGGCACGGCACCTGGGTCTACGAGGCCATGCGCGAAGGCCTGGTGGTGAAGGAGTGCTTCGTGCAGTTCGGCATCCGCTCGGCCGGCGAGCGCGCCGCGCGCGACTATGTGCGCGACCAGGGCGGCATCATCCACACTGCGCGCGCGCTGCGCGGCCTGGAGGGCCCGACGCAGTTGCAACCCCTGGTGGCCGAACTGCGCGGGCGGCTGGCCGCGCACGGCAACCCGCCGCTGTACCTGAGCCTGGACATCGACTGCCTGGACCCGGCCTTCGCCCCCGGCACCGGCACGCCCGAGCCCGGCGGCATGAGCACCAACCAGGTGCTGAGCCTGCTCGAGGAGATGGCCGAGCTGCCCTTCGTGGGCATGGACTGCGTGGAGGTGGCACCGCCCTACGACCACGCCGAGCTGACCAGCTACGCCGCGGCGCAGTTCGTCTGGACCTACCTGAGCGCCCGGGTGGCGCAGCGGCCGCGCTGAGCCGCTTCAGAAGGCCGTCGCGTAGCGCTCGAACTCCCAGGCGCTGACGTGGCGCGCATAGGCGGTCCACTCGGCCCGCTTGAGCCGCACGAACTCGCCATGCGCCGCGGCGCCCAGCGCCTGCGCCAGCACGCTGTCGCGCTCGAGCGCCTCGACGGCTTCGCCCAGGCTTTGCGGCAGCACCGCGATGCCTTCGGCGCGGATGCGCTGCAAGGGCCAGTCGAACAGGTCGTCGGGCCGCGCCGGGCCCGGGTCCAGGTGCCGGTCGACACCGTCCAGCCCCGCCGCGATCAACCCCGCCGCGGCCAGGTAGGGGTTGGCCGCGGCATCGGGCAGGCGCCATTCGAAGCGGCCACGCAGCGTGCGCACCAGCGCCGTGCGGTTGTTGAAGCCATGGGCCACGTAGGCCGGCGCCCAGCTCGTGCCCGACAGCGATTCGCCGACCACCAGCCGCTTGTACGAATTGACCGTGGGCGCGGCCAGCGCGCACAGCGCCGCGCTGCGCCCGAGCACGCCGGCGATGAAGGACTGGCCCAGCTCCGACAGGTCTGCGTGGTCGTCGGCGAACAGGTTCTCCTCGCCCTTCCACAGCGACACGTGGAAGTGCAGCCCGCTGCCGGGCTGGTTGGCAAAGGGCTTGGGCATCATCGAGAAGCTGGCGCCGTGCCGCTCGGCCAGGGTGTGCGCCGCCATCTTGAACAGCATGAGCCGGTCGGCCGTGGTCAGCACGTCGGCATGGCTGAAATTGACCTCGAACTGGCCATGCGCGTCCTCGTGGTCGGTCTGCAGCAGTTCCATGCCGGCGTCCAGCAGGGCCTGGTTCAGCGCATCGAGAAAGCCGCCCTGGCGCGCCAGGGCCTTGAGGTCGTAGGAGGGCTTGTCCGAGCGGTCCAGCGCATCGATGGGTTGCCACTGGCCCGACGCATCGCGGCGCAGCAGGAAGAACTCGGGCTCCATGCCGACCTGCAGCGTCCAGCCGCGCGCAGCCAGCCGCTCCACCTGGCGGCGCAGGATCTGCCGCGGGCAGGCCTCGAAGGGCTGGCCGTCGACATGGCCGTCGCAGACCACGCGGGCATAGCCCGGCATCCAGGGCAAGGCCTGGGCCGTGGCCGGGTCGCCGCGGCCGTAGTACTCGGAGCGGGCGCCACTGCGCGGCAGGCCGGTGCCGACGATGGAGGTGCCGGAAAAACCGGCGCCGCTGCGCAGCAGCGTGCCGATCTGGGCCAGCGGCACGTACTTGCCGCGCGCCACGCCCAGCAGATCGGTGAACTGCGCCAGCAGCGTGTGGACGCCCTGCCGCGCCAGCCGCTCCTGCAGGGCCTGGGCCGTGTTCGGTTCAGGCATGGATGCGCAGCCAGGTGGTCTTGAGTTCGGTGTACTTGTCGAAGGCATGCAGCGACTTGTCGCGACCATTGCCGGACTGCTTGTAGCCGCCGAACGGCACGGTGATGTCGTCTTCGTCGTACTGGTTCACGTGCACGGTGCCGGCGCGCAGTGCGCGTGCGACACGGTGCGCGCGGTCGATGTGGCTGCTCCAGACGCTGGCCTGCAGGCCGTAGGGCGAATCGTTGGCCAGCGCGATGGCATGGGACTCGTCGCGGAAACGGATCACGCTGAGCACCGGGCCGAAGATCTCCTCGCGCGCGATGCGCATGTCGCTGCGCACCTGGTCGAACACCGTGGGTTCCACGTAGAAGCCGCCGCTGTCCGCGCGGGCCTGGCGGCCGCCCGCCACACAGCGCGCGCCCTCCTCCTGGCCCGATGCGATGTAGCCCATCACGGTGCGCAGCTGGCCTTCGTCGACCACGGCGCCCATCACGGTCGCTTCGTCCAGCGGGTCGGCCGGCGCGTAGGCCGGCGCATGGCGCGCCACGCGCGCGACGAAATCGTCGGCGATGGCCTCGTGCACGAGCAGCCGCGACGGCGCATTGCAGGACTCGCCCTGGTTGAAGTACATGCTGCCGGCCGCGGTCTCGGCCGCGCGGTCGAGGTCGTCGAAATCGGGGAACACGATGAAGGCCGACTTGCCCCCGAGCTCGTTGTAGACGCGCTTGAGGTTGGACTGGCCCGCATAGGCCAGCATGCGCCGGCCGACGCGCGTGGAGCCCGTGAAGCCGATGGCGTCCACATCCGGGTGCAGCGCCAGCGCTTCGCCCGCTTCGTGGCCGAAGCCAGGAGCCACGTTGAAGACGCCGGGCGGCAGCCCTGCCTCCACCGCGATCTCGGCCATGCGCATGGCCGTGTAAGGCGACTTCTCCGAGGGCTTGAGCACAACGCAGTTGCCGGCCGCCAGGGCCGGGCCCAGCTTCCAGGCCGCCATGATCATCGGGTAGTTCCAGGGCACGATGGCCCCGACCACGCCCATGGGTTCGCGCGTGATCAGCGCCAGCGCCGAAGGGCCGGTCGGTGCGATCTCGTCGTAGACCTTGTCGATGGCCTCGGCATACCAGGCGATGCAGCGCGCCGCGGCCGGCACGTCCACGCTGCGGCTGAAGCGGATGGGCTTGCCCATGTCCAGCGTCTCCAGCAAGGCCAGCTCGTCGGTCGCGGCCAGCAGGCCTTCAGCGAACTTCTGCAGCAGCTTCTTGCGCGCGGCCGGCGGCTGGCGCGACCAGCGGCCGTCGTCGAAGGCGGCGCGCGCGCTGGCCACGGCACGGTCCACATCGGCCGCCTGGGCCTGGGCCACGGCGCCGAGCAGGCGACCGTCCACCGGCGAGCGCTTGTCGAAGGTCTGGCCGGCGGCGCTGGCGCAGCGCTGGCCGTCGATCAGCATGCGGCCGTCGGGCCGCAGCGCGGCGGCCCGTTCCTGCCAGGAGGAAAGCGTCATGGAGAAGCTCCGCCCCAGGTCAGAAGCTCACGACGACCGAGGTCGCGAGCAGGTGGTTGGACTTCTTGTACTCACCGCTCCGAACATCCAGGAACACCGGCAGGTTGGCGCGGTCGAGCCGGTATTCGGCCTTCAGCGTGGTGTTGGGATTGAGCAGGTAGCTCATGCCCATCGTGAGCGCGTAGCGGTTGGCGCCCTTGTTGGGATCTCCAAGCTGATCGGGGCCGATGCCGTTGCGGTCGTCGAAGGCCGTGTAGCCCAACAGGCCGCCGCCGTTCTTCTTGTTGTGGATGTAGTCTGCGCGCAGCGTTCCCTCCAGCCGCGGCATGAACTTGTAGGCGGCCAGGCCCGACAGGCCCCACCAGCGGGCGTCGCGCAGGGCGCCGGTGTCCGGGTCGGGCGTGATCGAGGCCCGGCGCTGCATGCCGACGCTGGCCTGGCCCTGCAGCGTCCAGTCGCCACGGATGAAGTAGGCATCGAACTCGAACAGGTGCACGGTCGAGTCGCGTTGCGCAATGGGGTTGCCATCCGCGTCCAGCACCAACTCCGTGAGGTTTGGCGCCTTGCCATGCACGCCCGCGAAGCCGAAGCCCGCGTACTCGCCCTTGGCGTAGTCGACACGGTAGGCCAGCACCGGCGCCTTGTTGCCCGAGCCGCGCCGCGTGGCGTTCATGTTGGCCAGCATGGCCTTGTAGATCCACTTGCCGTCGGTGATCTCCATGCCGGCGCCGGTGTAGGCCGTGGGCAGCGTGAAGTCAAACAGCAGGTTGTGGGTGATGAGCTTGTTCTGCGGTGCCGGCAGGTATTCGTAGCCGGACCAGTCCGGCACCTGGCCGGCGATGAAGCGGGTCGTGGGGCTGCCCAGGGGGATGGAGACCGAGGCCTCGTGGATGATGGAGGTACCGTCGAAGGTCGAGCCGACGCCGCGGTTCGGCGCCAGCGTGAGGCGCCAGCGCGTGCCGCTGTCGGTCTCCTTCGTGAAGTCGATGACGGCGGCACCAAAGTAGGAGTTGTCGTAGTTGTAGCCGTCGTTGTCCACCCGGTTCAGGAACTGGAAGGTCGAGGTGTCCTGGCGCCTGTTGTAGATGTAGGTCGGGTCCATGTAGCCCTTGATCTGCAGGCCCTTGAGGCCCAGCGCGTCGCGGGTGTCTTCCAGTGCCTCGGTCTTGAGCGCGATGCGGTTGAACTCCTGCTGCTGGTCTGGCGTCATGCCGGGGGCTGGCGCGGCAGCAGCCTTGGCCTCGGTGTCCTGCAGGCGCTTCTCGAGCTGGTTGACCTTGTCGCGCAGCGCGCGCAACTCGTTCAGCAACTCGGCCGAGCTTTGCGCCGCGGACGGCAGCGGGAACGTGGCGGCCAGGGCGGCGGCGATGGCGGTGTACTTCCAGATGGTCATCTTGTTACTCCTCGAACGGGATGTTGTGGGACACAGGAAAGGAATCGAAAGGCGCGCATCACTCTTCACGTCGCGCGGCGGCCATCGCGCGGGTGCGTTCCCGCTCGGCGCGGGCAATGAGGTAGCTGGCGGCGATGACGCCGATGGAGACCAGCACGATGATCACGGTGGCCACGGCGTTGACGGTGGGGTTCAGGCCCAGGCGCGCGCGCGAGAAGATCACCAGCGGCATCGTGGTCGAGCCCGGGCCCGACAGGAAGGCCGACAGCACCACGTCGTCCAGCGAGATCGTGAAGGTGAGCAGCCAGGCCGACAGCATGGACTGCGTGATCATGGGCAGCGTGACCAGCCGGAACACCTGGGCCGGGCGCGCACCCAGGTCCATTGCGGCTTCTTCGAGCTGCGGGTTGAGCTCCTGCAGCCGGGCCTGGACGACCACGGTGGCGTAGGCCATGCCCAGCAGCACATGGCCCAGCCAGATCGTGAACGCGCCGCGCTCGGGAAAGCCGGTCAGGCGCTGCAGCGAGACCAGCATCAGCAGCAGCGACAGGCCGACGATGACCTCGGGCATCACCAGCGGCGCGTTGACCATGCCCGAGAACAGCGTGCGGCCGCGAAAGCGCTGGTACTTGTTCAGCGTGAACGCGGCCAGCGTGCCGAGCACGACCGACCCGCAGGCGGTGAAGAACGCGATCTTCATCGACAGCCACAGGCCGGCGATGATCTCGCGGTCGCGCGCCAGCGCGGCATACCACTTGAACGTGAAACCCTCCCAGACGCCCGGCACGGGCGAGTCGTTGAAGGAGTACACGACCAGCGCAATGATGGGCAGGAACAGGAAGGCGTAGACCAGGACCAGCCAGGTGCGCGCGGTGGTGCGGGCGGCACGGGGCCCGAACAGTGCACGGCTCATCGTCCAGCCTCCTGGGCTTGCGCCTGGTAGCGGTTGAACAGCGCCAGCGGGATCAGGATCAGCAGCACCACGACCACCGCCACGCTGGAGGCCATGGGCCAGTCGTTGTTGCTGAAGAACTCGTCCCACAGCACGCGGCCGATCATCAGGGTCTGCGGCCCGCCCAGCAGCTCCGGGATCACGAACTCGCCCACGCAGGGGATGAACACCAGCATGCTGCCGGCGATGATCCCGGCCTTGGACAGCGGCACCGTCACCTTCCAGAACGCGACCCAGGGCGAGGCGCCCAGGTCGCTGGCGGCCTCCAGCAGGCGCAGGTCCATCTTGGCCAGGTTGCCGTACAGCGGCAGGATCATGAAGGGCAGGTAGGTGTAGACCATGCCCAGCACCAGCGAAAACGGCGTGTTGAGCAGCTTGCCTGGCGTGGCGATCATGCCGCCGGCCGCCAGCAGTTGGTCGATGCCCAGCGCCACCAGCACCTCCGCCACCCAGCCATGGTCGCTGAGCAGGCCCTTCCAGGCGTAGACGCGCAGCAGGAACGAGGTCCAGAACGGCAGCATCACGAGCATCAGCAGCAGCGGCTGGGCCGTGGGGCGGGCGCGCGCCATGAAGTAGGCGAACGGGTAGCCGATCGCCAGGCACAGCAGGGTGGTGATGGCCGCGTACTTCAGGCTCGCCACATAGGCACGGAAGTACAGGTCGTCCTGCGTGATGAAGACGTAGTTGCTGAACTTCAGGCTCAGCTGCAGCACGCCGTCCTTCAGCGTCAGCAGGTCCTTGAAGGTCACGGTCTCCATCTCGGAGACGCTGATCTTGGCGACGATCAGGAAGGGCAGCAGGAAGAACACCAGCAGCCACAGGTAGGGGATGCCGATGACGGCCGTGCGGCCGCTCCACCAGGACCGGCGGCGCGTGGCGGCGGGGGTCGTGCTCATCGCATGCTCCTCACTGGGTCAGGACGACCTGGGCCGAATCGGACCAGTGCGCCCAGGCCTGGTCGTCCCAGGTCAACACGTCTTCCGGATGGCGCTCGGCGTTGATCTGGCTGACCTTGATGACCTGGCCGCTGCCCAACTGCAGGTGGTAGACGGTGTAGCTGCCGAAGTAGGAGAGGTCGCGCACCTTGCCCTGCACCTTGTTGTACTGGCCCGTGGGCTCCTGGCGCGACAGGCGAATCTTCTCGGGCCGCAGCGCCACGCTCACGTCCATGCCCTGGTGGCCGGTGATGCCGTGGCCGACGTAGTGCGTCATGTCCTGGCAACGGATCACCACGTGGTCGGGGTGGTCCTCGGCCAGCGTGCCGTCGATGAGGTTGACGTTGCCGATGAAGTCGGCGACGAAACGCGTGGACGGGGTCTCGTAGATCTCACCCGGCGCGCCGACCTGCAGCAAGCGGCCCTCGCTCATGATGGCGATGCGCGAGGCCATGGTCATGGCCTCTTCCTGGTCGTGCGTGACCATCACGCAGGTCACCCCGACCTCCTCGATGATGTTGACCAGCTCCAGCTGCGTCTCTTCGCGCAGCTTCTTGTCGAGTGCGCCGAGCGGCTCGTCCAGCAGCAGCAGGTTGGGCCGCTTGGCCAGGCTGCGCGCCAGGGCCACGCGCTGCTGCTGGCCGCCGGACATCTGGTGCGGCTTGCGCTTGGCGAACTTGCCGAGCTGCACGAGCTTGAGCATCTCTTCCACGCGCTGCGCCACCGAGTCGCCGGGCATGCCGTCGCGGCGCAGGCCGAAGGCGATGTTGTCCCACACGCTGAGGTGGGGGAACAGCGCGTACGACTGGAACATCATGTTGATGGGCCGCTCGTACGGCGGCAGGTTGCTGAGGTCCTTGCCGTCCAGCACGATGCTGCCGGAGGTCGGCAGGTCGAAACCACCCAGCATGCGCAGCAGCGTGGTCTTGCCGCAGCCGGACGAGCCCAGCAGCGCGAAGATCTCGCCCTTCTGGATGTCCAGACTGACGTGGTTGACGGCCTTGACGCCGCCGAAATCCTTGACCACGTCACGAATTTGCAGGTACGCCTGCCCCTGGCTCTTCACCATATTCCACTCCCCCTCGCGGTTGGCTGGACCTTCAGGTCACATGCCGGTCTTGAATGATGTGAACAGCCGGGTGACCGTGCGGCGGATGTCGTTGCTGAGGGCGTCGGGCGCCACCATCTTCTTCATGTCCTCGTCGGTCGGGAAGATGGTCGGGTTGTTGGCCACTTCGGGCTTGATGAACTTGCGCGATTCCTTGTTGGGGTTCGCGTAGAAGACCTTGTTGGACAGGCCTGCATGCACCTCGGGGCGCAGGATGTAGTTGATGAACTTGAGCGCGTTGTCAGGGTGCGGCGCATCGGCCGGGATCACCATCACGTCGAAGAACAACAGGCCGCCGTTCTTGGGGATCAGCGCCTCGATCTTCTGGCCGGTCTTGCCGTCGATGGCGCGCTGGCGCGCGATGTTGATGTCACCCGACCAGCCCAGGGCCAGGCAGATCGACCCATTGGCCATGTCGTTGATGTAGCCCGACGAACTGAACAGCGTGACGTAGGGGCGGACCGTCTTGAGCAGGGGGCCTACGCCGCTGTAGTCGGCCTGGTTGCGGCTGAACGGCGGCTTGCCCAGGTAGTGCATGGCGGCCGGCACGATCTCGGTGGCCGAATCAAGGAAGCTCACGCCGCAGGACTTGAGCTTGGAGATGTACTCGGGCTTGAACACCAGGTCCCAGACGTTGTCCGGCATGGGCGTGCTGCCGAGCGCGGCCTTGACCTTGTCGACGTTGATGCCCACCGTGGTGTAGCCCCAGAGCCAGTTCACCTGGTACTGGTTGCCTGGGTCGAGCTTGGCCAGTTGCTCCTGCAACACCGGGTCCAGGTTCTTCAGGTTGGGCAGCTTGGACTTGTCGAGCTTTTGCAGCAGGCCGCCATCGGCCTGCAGCTTGGCCCAGTACGAGGACGGCACGACGATGTCATAGCCGGTCTTGCCCGCCACCAGCTTGGCGTGGACGATCTCGTTGTTGTCGAAGTTGTCGTAGCGCACCTTGATGCCGGTCTCCTTCTCGAAGTTGGCGATCGTGTCCTCGGCGATGTAGTCGGACCAGTTGTAGATGTTGAGGACCTTCTCCTCCTGCGCCAGCACGGCCTGGGGGGCCAGCGCGGCGCAGGCCAGGGCAAGCCCGGCAAAGGCACCGGCGATGCGGTGCGGGCGGCGACGGAACGACATCAGCTTCATGTTGAAACCTCCGGAGTGGGGAGCAAGCGACAAGGGGAAGGGAGAAGTTCAGAGCCAGCCGTTGCGCTGCGCGTCGGCCAGGGTCAGGTCCAGCGCGCGGCGGATCAGCACCATCATGTCGTCGAGCTGGGCCCGCGTCATCACCAGCGGGGGCGCGATGATCATGCGGTCGCCCACGGCGCGCATGACCAGGCCGTTGCCGAAGCAGTGGCCACGGCAGACCATGCCCAGTTCCAGCGCCTCGGGAAACGGCGCGCCGCTGGCCTTGTCCTTGACCAGCAGCACCGCGCCCATCAGGCCGCAGGTCTGCACCTCGCCCACGAGCGGGTGGTCCTTGAGCTGCTCGAAGCATTCGGCGAGGTAGGGGCCGGTGTCGTCGCGCACGCGTTCGACCAGGCCCTCGCGCTGGATCAGCCGGATGTTGGCCAGCGCCACGGCGCAGGCCACCGGATGGCCGGAGTAGGTGTAGCCATGGTTGAACTCGCCGCCGCGCTCGATCAGCACGTTGGCCACGCGGTCGCCCACCATCACGCCGCCCAGCGGGATGTAGCCGGAGGTGACGCCCTTGGCGAAGGTCATGAGGTCGGGCCGCGTGCCGAAGCGCTCGCAGCCGAACCACTGCCCAGTGCGGCCGAAGCCGCAGATGACCTCGTCGGATACCAGCAACACGCCGTACTTGTCGCAGATGCGCTGGATCTCGGGCCAGTAGGTTTCCGGCGGCACGATGACACCGCCGGCGCCCTGCACCGGCTCGCCGATGAAGGCCGCCACCTTGTCGGCGCCGACCTCCAGGATCTTGGCCTCCAGCCAGCCAGCCGCGAGGAGGCCGAACGCGTCGCGCGACATGCTGCGGCCGAGTTCGTGCCAGTAGGGCTGCTCCATGTGGACGATGCCCGGGATCGGCAGGCCGCCCTGCGCGTGCATGCCGCCCATGCCGCCCAGCGAGGCGCCGGCCATGGTGGAGCCGTGGTAGGCGTTCTTGCGGCTGATGATCACGTCGCGCTGGGGCTGGCCCAGCAGGTCCCAGTAGCGGCGCACCATGCGCACCACGGTGTCGTTGCCCTCCGAGCCCGAGCCCGAGAAGAACACATGCTTGAACTGCGGCGGCGTGACCTCGGCCAGCAGCTCCGCCAGCTCGATGGCCGGTGGCGTCGCTGTCTGGAAGAAGGCGTTGTAGAAGGGCAGTTCCTGCAGCTGGCGCGTGGCGGCGTCGATGAGTTCCTGGCGGCCGTAGCCGACGTTGACACACCACAGGCCCGACATGGCGTCGAGGATCTTGTGGCCTTCGCTGTCGTGCAGGTAGATGCCTTCGGCCCGCGTGATGATGCGCGAGCCCTTGCGCGCCAGGCTCTGGAAGTCGGTGAAGGGATGCAGGAAGTGGGCGGCATCGGCGCGTTGCCATTCCTGGGTGGTGCGGGTGGTCGTGTTCATGGAGGTCGATGGAGTTCGGTGGATGGAATGCGTGAGGACAGCTCAAACGTGCAGCAACAGGTGTTCACGTTCCCAGGGCGAGATGACCTTCATGAACTCCTCGTACTCGATCTCCTTGACTTCGGTGTAGACGGTCACGAACTCCTGGCCCAGCACGGTGTGCAGGTCGGTCTCGGCCTTGAGCAGCTCCAGCGCCTCGCCCAGGCTGCGCGGCAGGCTGTATTCGCCCAGGTAGGCGTCGCCCTTGCATTCGGGCTTGGGCTCGATCCGGTTCTTCATGCCCAGGTAGCCGCAGGCCAGCGTCGCGGCCAGGGCCACGTAGGGGTTGGCGTCCGCGCCGATGACGCGGTTCTCGATGCGGCGCGCGGCCGGGCCCGCCACCGGCGAGCGGATGCCCACGGTGCGGTTGTCGGTACCCCACTGGATGTTGATGGGGGCCGCCGTCGCGCGGGACAGCCGGCGGTACGAGTTGACGTACGGGGCGAACAGCGCCATCGCCGCAGGGATGTAGCGCTGCAGGCCGCCGATGTACCAGCGGAACATGTCCGAGGCGCTGCCGTCGGCATTGCTGAAGATGTTCTGCCCGTTCCTGTCGACCACGCTCTGGTGCACGTGCATGGCGCTGCCCGGCTCATGGGCCATGGGCTTGGCCATGAAGGTGGCGTACATCTCGTGGCGCAGCGCGGCCTCGCGGATGGTGCGCTTGAAGAAGAACACCTCGTCGGCCAGGCCCAGCGGGTGGTCGTGGAAGAAGTTGATCTCCATCTGCCCGGCGCCGGCCTCGTGGATCAAGGTGTCGACGTTGAGCTCCATCTTTTCGCAGTAGGCGTAGATGTCCTCAAACAGCGGGTCGAACTCGTTGACCGCATCGATGGAGTAGGACTGGCGCGACGTCTCGGCGCGGCCGCTGCGGCCACGCGGCGGGCGCAGTGGTTCGTTGGGATCGGTGTTGCGCTCGATCAGGTAGAACTCGAGCTCGGGCGCGACCACCGGATTCCAGCCCTCGGCGGCAAACAGGTCGCAAACCCGGCGCAGCACGGAGCGCGGCGCATACGGCACCATGTTGCCGTCGCGGTCGAAGCAGTCGTGGATCACCTGGGCCGTCGGGTCGACCGCCCAGGGCACGATGCGCACGGTGGCCGGGTCGGGCCGCAGGTGCATGTCGCGGTCCGTCGGCGAGATGACGTCGTAATAGGGCCCTTGCTCGGGGAACTCACCGGTCACCCCGATGGCGACGATGGCCTCGGGCAAGCGCATGCCGCGGTCTTCGGTGAATTTCTCGCGTGGCAGGATCTTGCCGCGGGCCACGCCCGTGAGGTCGGGCACCAGGCACTCGATCTCGGTGACGCGGCGCTCGTTGAGCCATTGCTCGAGCTCGCTGAATGTGAAGTTATCTCGTACGACCATATCTACCTTTCTTGTGCACCGGCCCTGTGGGCGCGGCGCGTCTTATCTGGATCTGACAACGATGCGTTGCAGTCAGGGCAGCTAGGTTTCAGGCGCGAGATCGTCGTCTTCGTTGCGGTGGTGCGCCGCGCGCCAAGCTTGACAGGCGCGACCGAAAGCCGTCAAGAGCTTGCGGGAGATGGGGTTCTCGGCGGCCCGCCATTCGGGGTGCCATTGCACGCACAGGCTGAAGCCCGTGGATTGGGGAACCGAGAAGGCCTCGACGAGACCGTCCGGCGCGAGCGCCTCGGCATGCAGGCCGTCGGCCAGGCGCCGGATGCCCTGGCCGTGCAGGCTGTTGACCTGGAAGTCGCCCAGGCCGAGCAGCGACTCGAGCACGCCACCGCGTTGCACGCTGACCGAGTGCACCGGCCCGTATTGCACGTCGACCGGATCCTCGTCGCGCGAGCGGTGGTCCATCATGCCGGGCTGCTCCTGCACGGCCTGGTACAGCGAGCCGCCCAGCGCCACATTGGTTTCCTGCAGGCCACGGCAGACGGCGAAGAGCGGCATGCCGCGCCGCAGCACCTCGCGCGCCAGCGGCAGCGTCCAGGCATCGCGCGCCTCGTCCAGCGGCAGGCTGGTGTCGTGCACGGTCTCGCCGAAGTGGCGCGGATGGGTGTTGGAGACAGACCCCGTGAGGAACACGCCGTCCGCAAGGGACAGCAATGCCATCACTTCGTCAGGCTGCGCCGCCGGCACCACCACGGGCAGGCAGCCGGCCAGCCGGACGGCATCGAGGTACTTCTTGCCTGCAGCCTGGAACGGATGGTGTCCAAGCATCTTGCTGCAGGCCGGAACCAGCACGATGGGCGGGTTCCGTTGGGTGGACGGATATGTGGTGCTCATTGGGCTTGCTGCGCCGGGTTCTTGACCCGGGTCTTGCGACGCGGCGCATTGGGCTTGCTGGTGCGGGAACGGAGTGTTCTGTGCCTTGGCATGTGCAAGGGCTGTGCCACAACACAAGGCCGCCCGGGCCTTGCGCTGTGGTACAGCCCCGCCGCCGCGCGCGCAGGCCGGGCGAGAGGATTCATAGCGCATCCCTCATGCGGTAGTAGGCCATGCCGAGCACAAGGGCGGGCATGCGGAGCCGGGCTCCTCCTGGAAATGAACGGTGCCGGAGACGAGCGAAGATGTCGAAGCGTGCAGCGTCGCCCGTCATGGCCTCGGCCACCAGCTTGCCTGCCAGGCCCGTGAGCGCCAGGCCGTGGCCCGAGAAGCCCTGCAGGTAATACACATTGGCGTGGTGCGAGCGCACTGAATACGATCCATCGGACGGTGCGCTCTGCGCCCCATCCTTGAGCAGCCGCCCGAAATTGGGCGCGCGGTTCATGGAGATGTCGACGAAGCCGCCCCATGCGTGGTCGATGCGGCAATTGGCGAGCTGCGGGAACGTCGTGGCCATCCGCTTGCGCATGCTGGCCACCAGGTTGCGCGGCGTGGCCGTGCTGTAGCTCACACGCCCGCCGTAGAGCATGCGGTGGTCGGCGGTGGGCCGGAAGTAGTCGAGCACGAAGTTGGTGTCGCACACGGCCGAGCGCGAGGGAATCAGCGCCGCGCAGAGCACCGGATCCAGCGGCTCGGAACACACGATGTAGGTCCCCACCGGCATGATGCGCGACTCCATCTGCGCGGCCACGCCCTGCAGGTAGACGTTGCCGGCCAGCAGCACCTGCTCGGCCACGACCTGGCCGCGCGCCGTGTGCACCCGCGGCCGGGCGCCGGTCTGCAGTCGCGTGACGGCGCTGTCCTCGTAGATGCGGACACCCAGGCGCTGTGCGGCCCGGGCCAGGCCCAGGCTGTACTTGAGCGGATGCAGGTGCCCCGAGCGGGCATCGTGGATGCCGCTGTGAAAGCGCGGACTGGCGATCCAGTGGCCCATCTCCTGCGGCGCGATCCAGGTGGTCTGGTAACCGTAGCTGTGGTGCATGTGCTCCTGCCACTTGCGCAGCTCGGCGGCCTTGCGTGCGTTGACCGCCAGGCCCATGTAGCCCGGCTGCCAGTCGCAATCGATGCCAAACCGCTGGCAGCGCTGCGTGATCAGGTCCAGGGCCTCCAGCGTCATGTCCCAGACGTTGCGGGCCAGTTCCTTGCCGAGCTGCTGCTCGATCACGCTCTGGTCACAGGCCAGGCCGGCGATGGCCTGCCCGCCATTGCGGCCGGAGGCACCCCAGGCCACCTGCCGGGCTTCGAGCAGCACCACCTGGCGACCCCGGTCCGCCAGTTCGATCGCGGCCGACAGGCCGGCCAGGCCGCCGCCCACGATGACGGCATCGGCCTGAACCTCACCGTCGAGCGCGGGACACCGGACCTCGCGCGACGCCGTGGCCGCATAGTAGGAATCGCGCGCAAGATCCTGGTCGACGCTCAGAAAGCTCATAAATAAGCGAAGCTAGCCTTAGAAGGGAAATGCACCATCCCGGAGCCAGTCCGCGGCGCGGGCGGAGGCCGGCGCCACTTCATGCCATGCGATCGGTTGCCGCACCACGGTACTGAAAGACCTCAGGCTTGTCGATCTCGCCCCCATGGTGTTCACGTTCGTCTCTTTGTGTTTTTTCGTATGCATTTCGCATGCCAGTTTAGGCGGGCGAGGACGCAATCGGGTTGCGCTTGGGTGGAGGGTGAACCCTGCGTATTCGCATAACATGCGACTATCCTGGGCCATCACAGAATCCAATGCGAAAGTTCGAGGCTGACGTGCAATTCGACGCGATTGACGCGGCCATCCTGCGCGAGCTGCAGCACGACGCCAGACTCTCCAATGTGGAGTTGGCCAACCGGGTCCAGCTCTCGCCCTCGGCCTGCCTGCGGCGTGTGAAGCTGCTGGAGGATGGCGGCGTGATCACCCACTACGTGGCCCTGGTCAACCCCAAGGCGGTGGGCCAGCCGGGCACCTCGTTCACCATCGTCAACATCGAACGGACCACGCCGGACGCCTTGCGCGCCTTCGAGCAGGCGGTGGCGGACGAGCCGCGCATCCAGGATTGCTTTTATGTCGCCGGCAGCAACGACTACCTGCTGCGCTTCACCTACCGCGATGCCGACGACCTCGAGCGCTTCTATGGCGAAGTGCTGTCACGCCTGCCCGGCGTGGTGCGCTCGAACTCCATGTTGGTGCTGCGCACCGTCAAGCGCACGACCGCGCTGGCGCTGCGCTCCGAACTGCGCCAGTAGCCCGGCTAGTACGCGCTCAGCGCGCCGTCGACGAAAACCTTGAGCTCGCCCGGCGCAAAGGCCGTCCAGGCCTCGTTGGTCGTGAGTGGCGTGGTCACGACCACGGCCACGCGGTCGTCGGGCGTGGTCAGGCTGGAGAAGTCGACCGAGAGGTCTTCGTCGGCCAGCTGGGCCTGTGTGAACGGATGGCGCCGCTCCACGTAGTGCAACAGCGTGGACGCATGGGCCCACAGCGCCTGGCCGTTGGACAGCAGGAAGTTGAAGGTGCCGTGGCGTGCGACGCGCGGCGCCAGCTCGCGCAGCGTGATGCTGAGCTCCTCGACCGTGGGCACATCCGCATGCGACTTGGCCAGCTCCTGCATGATCCAGCAGAACGCGCGCTCGCTGTCGGTGCTGCCGACCGAGCGGAAGGCCCCGTGCAGGCGCGGGTGGAAGTCCTTCAGGTCGCCGTTGTGCGCGAACACCCAGTAACGGCCCCAGAGCTCGCGCACGAAGGGGTGGCAGTTCTCCAGCGCCACCACGCCCTGGGTGGCCTTGCGGATGTGCGAGATCACGTTGCGGCTCTTGATCGGGTAGCGCCGGATCAGCTCGGCCACGGGCGACTCGCAGGCGCTCTGGTGGTCGACGAAGTGGCGCACCCCGCGGCCCTCGAAGAAGGCGATGCCCCAGCCATCGCTGTGGTGGTCGGTGCGGCCGCCGCGCTCGGCGAAGCCGGTGAAGCTGAACACCACGTCGGTCGGCGTGTTGCAGTTCATGCCCAGCAGTTGGCACATGGTCAGGCTCCCGCGCGCGGGTCGGCGCGCAACTGGCGCGCCGCCGCGATCGCCAGCACGCACAGCGCGGCCAGCATCAGAAAGGTCTCGTTGAAGGCGGCCAGGCGCTCGGTGCTCACGCCCGCCTGCGGCATCAGACTCTGGCCGTGCGCGGCCAGCCGCCATTCGAGCACGATGCCGCACAGGCTCACGCCGGTGGCGCCACCCAGCATGCGCAGGAAGTTGATCGCGCTGGCGCCCTGCGGGATCAGCGGCTTGTCGAGCGAGCGCATGGCGCCCAGGTTCAGCGAGGGCAGGATGAAGCCCAGGCCGATGCGGCCCAGGATGGCCCAGGCCACGAGCCAGGCGATCGGGCTGGCCGCTGGCACCGTCATCATGAGCGCGAACGAGGCTGCCAGCAGCGCCAGGCCGGTGCTCACGAGCAAGGAGGCGGGCTTGCGGTCCGCGAGGCGGCCGACCAAGGCCATGGTGCCGGCCAGGACGAGGCTGGCAGGAACCAGGATGGTGCCCACGTGCGCGGCCGACAGATGCAGCGCCGACTGCATGTAGACCGGCAGCAGGTAGGTGGAACCGAACAGCGCCGTGCCGTAGATGCCCGAGACCACGCAGCCCATGGCATAGGCGCGCGACTGGAACAAGCGCATGTCCATGAGCGGCAGCCCGCCGCCCCGGGTCTGGCGCTCCTGCCACCAGATGAAGCCGCCGAAGGCCGCCACGGCCGCGGCCAGCAGCAGCACCGCCACCGCACCCGGCCGCGCGTGCAGTTCCACCATGCCGTTGAGCAGGCACAGCGTGCCCACCGTGCCCAGCACCAGGCCGGACCAGTCGAGCCGGCCGCCGTCGCGCGTGGCCACTGTGCCGCCCGGCGCCGTCATGGGCACGTAGGTGCGCGCCAGCCACAGCGAGGCCATGCAGAAGGGCACGACCATGAAGAAGATCGAACGCCAGCCGAAGGCCTCGACCAGCAAACCGCCGATGCTGGGGCCGATGGCCGGCGCCAGCACCACGCCCATGCCGAAGATGCCGGTGGCGCGCCCCTGCTCGTGCGGCTGGAAGGCCCGCAGGATGATGATGGCCGGGATGGGCTGCACCACGCCGGCCGCCAGGCCCTCGGCCACACGGGCCGCCAGCACCAGGCCGAAGTCCGAGGCGAAGCCGCCCGCGATGCCGCCGGTCATGAGCAGCCACATGGCGCCCGAATAGGTACGGCGGTAGCCGTAGCGCGCCAGCAGCCAGGGCGTGGTCAGCATGGAGCTGGTCATGGCCACCATGAAGCCCGAACTGACCCAGGCCGCGCGCGACGGCCCCAGCGCGAACTGGTGGCTCATGTCCGGCACCGCCACGTTGACGATGGTGGAGGACATGATGGACGCCATCGTGCCCACCATGACGGACAGCAGCAGCAGCCAGCGGTAGCGGGGCCCATAGCGGGCCCGCAGGTCGGGCAGGGAAGACGTCGCGCTCAAGGGACGAGGGCCGTGGCCGGCCCGCCTATTTCTTCTCGGACCAGAGCTGGCCGCCGGTGGCCCAGTTCTCGCGTTTGATGTCGGTGATGAGGATGTCGACCGATTCCGGCGAGCCGCCGAGGATCTCGACAGAAACGCGGGTGATCTCGGCCACGAGCTTCTTCTTCTGCTCGATGGTGCGGCCTTCCATCATTTCGACGTGGTACGTGGGCATGGGTGGTTCTCCTGCAAGGGCTGAAAGCCACGCATGTTAGCCCTGGGCACAGCGCGGGCAGACACAGGCCAGGCCACGCGCGGCCGGCGGCACGCGGGCCAGCACCTCGGGGGCGATGCAGGCCTGCATGCACCAGCAGTCGGCAGCGCGCGCAGCCTCGCCACAGGCGATGACGCAGGCATTGGCCTGGCCGCACAGCGGGCAGGTGCCAGCGTCGGGCACGGGCAGCGGCGACAGGGGTGCGACGGGCATGCAAATGAGTGTAGGCCAAGCCCGCGTCCGCCCGGGCCCGCGCCGAAGGCCGCTTCCCGGCCTGCACAATGGACGACGCTTTCCATCCAGAACAAGGAGAACCTCATGCTGGCCAACATCCTGATCGTGCTCGTGGCGCTGCTGCACCTGTACTTCCTGGTCCTGGAAATGGTGCTCTGGGACAAGCCCCAGGGCATGAAGGCCTTCCAGCTCACGCCCGAGAAGGCCGAGATGACCAAGGCCATGGCCGCCAACCAGGGCCTGTACAACGGCTTCCTGGCAGCCGGGCTGCTCTGGGGCCTGAACCTGGGCGCCGAAGGCCTGCACATCAAGGTCTTCTTCCTGGCCTGTGTGGCGGTGGCCGGCGTGTTCGGCGCCATCACCGTCAGCCGCAAGATCTTCTACGTCCAGGCGCTGCCGGCCCTGCTCGCCCTCGCTGCGCTCTGGCTGCTGTAAGAGGGCTACAGCACCTCGTCGTCCGCGGACGGGCGGCGCGCGGCGGTGGCCTCGGCCAGCGCATTGGCCTGGGCCTGCTCGGTGGCGAAGATGTCCCACACGGCAATGAACATGGCCGCAATCAGCGGCCCGATCACGAAGCCGTTGAGCCCGAACAGCGCCATGCCGCCCAGCGTGCTGATCAGCACCACGTAGTCGGGCATCTTGGTGTCCTTGCCCACCAGCAGCGGACGCAGCACGTTGTCCACCAGGCCGATCACGACCACACCGTAGACCACCAGGCCGATGCCCTGCAGCGTGGCGCCGGTGGCCAGCAGGTAGACCGCCACCGGCCCCCAGACCAGGCCGGCACCCACGGCCGGCAGCAGCGACAGGAAGGCCATCAGCACCGCCCACAGCACCGGCGCATGGATGCCCAGCACCCAGAACGCCAGCCCGCCGAGTGCGCCCTGCACGGCGGCGACGGCGATGTTGCCCTTCACCGTGGCGCGGATCACGGTGGTGAACTTGCCCGAGAGGTTGCGCAGGTAGCCCGCATCGAGCGGGATGGCGTTGCGCATGCGGCGTGTCAGCTGGGCGCCGTCGCGCAGCAGGAAGAACAGCAGGTACAGCATGATGAAGAAGCTGACCACGAAGTCGAAGGTGTTCTGCCCGATGTCGATGGCCTGCTGCGCGATGCGCTGGCTGCCCTGCTGCAGCGCGGTCACGAGGCGCTGCTGCAGGCCGTCCAGGTCGTCCAGGCCGAAGCGGCCCAGCAGCTGCGTGAACCAGTCGGGCAGCGCTGCGTAGATCTGGTGGGCGTAGCCCGAGAAGCTCACGCCGCCGTCGCGCACCTTGGCGTACAGCGCCGTCACCTCCTGCACCACGGAGCTCGTGATCATGGCCAGCGGCAGGATCACGAGCAGCACGATGATGAGCAAGGTGAGCAGCGCGGCCAGCGTGGGCCGCTGGCGCGTCTTGACCAGCAGGCGCCGGTACAGCGGCGCGAACACGATCGCCAGCACCGCCCCCCAGAACACCGCGCCATAGAAGGGCAACAGGATCCAGCCGAAGGCGACCGAGACGGCCACCAGCAGCAGGATGAAGGCTTTTTGTTCGAGTGCCGGGGGCTGGGAGGACATGGACGAGGCAGGGCTGGCGGAGGTGCCGCGCATCGTATCGGCAAACCGCCTGCCCCCACGGCCCGCCGTGTCAGACGGCGTAGAGGCCTTCGGTCGTCCGAAAGCCCTTGACCTCGATCGGGTTGCCGAAGGGATCGCGAAAGAACATGGTCCATTGCTCGCCGGGTTCGCCGGCGAAGCGCACCTGCGGCGCGAGCACGAAGTCGGTGCCGGCGGCTTCCAGCCGGCGTGCCAGTTCCTGCCAGGCCGGCAGCAGCAGCACCACGCCGAAATGCGGCATGGGCACCAGCTTGTCGCCCACCCGGCCGGTGGCGGCCGTGGCGAACGGCTCGCCCAGGTGCAGCGAGAGCTGGTGGCCGAAGAAGTCGAAGTCGACCCAGGTGGCGGTGCTGCGGCCTTCGCGGCATCCCAGCGTGCCGCCATAGAAGCGGCGCGCGGCGTCCAGGTCGGTGACGTTGAAGGCGAGGTGGAAGACGGAGGTCATGGTGGTTGCGGGTGGGTCAGAGGGTGGGAACGCGCAGGCGCCGTCCGGCACCGGCGCGGCGTGAACGGCCCGGCCTGCGCTGCGGCCGGCGTCAATCGATGGTCGCGCCCGAGCGCTTGATCGCGTCGGCCCAGACCGGCCGCTCCTTCTTCGCCAGGTTGAAGAGGTCTTCGCGCGGGCCGGTGTGGACTTCGTAGGCCTGGGTTTCCAGCGCCTGCTTCACGGCCGGGGACTGCAGCGCCCTGTTGAAGGCCGCGTTCAGGAAGTCCAGTGCCTTGGGGTCGGTGCCGGCAGCGGCCACGTAGCCGTTCCAGGCCACGGCCTGGTAGCTCTTGAGGCCGGACTCGGCCATGGTCGGCAGATCGGGCACACGGCTGTCGCGCGCAGCGCCGGTCACCGCGAGCGGAATGATCTTGCCGGTCTTCAGGTGCGGGGCGATCGAGGTGATGTTCTCGAACACCAGGTCGACCTCGCCGCGCAGCAGCGCCAGGTCGGCCTCCAGGCCGCCCTTGTAGGGGATGTGCACGATGGACACACCGGCCATGGACTTGAACATTTCGGCCGACAGATGGCCCGTGGTGCCGTTGCCGCCCGAGGCGACCGTCAGCTTGCCCGGGTTCTTCTTGGCCAGCGCGATGAGTTCGGCCACGCTCTTGACGCCCAGGTCGGCGCGCACGGCCAGCACGTTCTGCACCGAACCCGTCAGCGCCACGGGGACCAGCTGCCGGTCCGCGTCGTACGCGAGCTTCTTGTACAGCGACTGGTTGATGGCCAGCGTCGCCACGTTGGCGTAGGCGATGGTGTACCCGTCGGCCGGCGCGTTGATCAGCGCCTGCGTGCCGATGATGCCCGAAGCCCCCACGCGGTTCATGACCACCATGGTCTGGCCGATGTCGCGGCCGATCGCGTCGGCCAGCAGCCGCGAGACGATGTCGGGCGTGGTGCCGGCATTGAACGGCACGATCAGCGTGATCGGCTTGTCGGGGTAGGCCGCGGAAGCATGGCCCGCCAAAGCCAGCGCGGCCAGCGGGGCCGCCACGGCCTTGAGCAACAGGCGGCGTACAGAAGACGAAGAAGCGAAAACGGACATGGTCAGGACTTTCCAGGGATCGAGGGGGGTGGGACGGTCTCCTGTGGGCCGCTGATCGCGGCCTCGTGTCGTGGGGATGCGGTGACGGATTGCAGGACCGGCAGGTCGACGTTGCCGCCCGACAGCACGATGACGGCGCTGCGCCCCTGCAGGTGGAGGTGGCCGGCCAGCAGCGCGGCCAGCGCCACGCTGCCGCCGGGCTCCACGACCAGGCGCAGCTCTTCGAGCGCGAAGCGCATGGCGGCGGCGACCTCGGTGTCGCTGACGGCGACGGCGCGGCCCAGCAGCGGCTGGTTGACGGCGAAGGGCAGCTCGGCCGGGGTCACGGCCATCAGTGCGTCGCACAGCGTGGTCGCGCCGGGCGCGTTGGTCTCGCGTTGGCCGCTGGCCAGCGAACGCACGGTGTCGTCGAAACCCGCGGGCTCCACGGCCACGCGCTCGGCCTGCGGCGCCAGCGCGGCCAGCGCCAGGCTGCAGCCGGCCATCAGGCCGCCGCCGCCGCAGGGCGCGGCGAACAGCCCGAGGCGGGCGCGC
This sequence comes from Pseudorhodoferax sp. Leaf265, assembly GCF_001422365.1. Classification (GTDB taxonomy): domain Bacteria; phylum Pseudomonadota; class Gammaproteobacteria; order Burkholderiales; family Burkholderiaceae_C; genus Pseudorhodoferax. The sequence continues at coordinate 29,035 of NZ_LMMT01000004.1, forward strand.
GCCTCGGGCGCGAGGTCCTGCAGCGCCTCCAGCGCGACGGTGCCCTGGGCGGCCAGCACCTCGGGGTGGTCGCCCGGCGGCACCAGCGTGCCGCCGGTCTCGGCCAGCAGGCGCATGCCGATGTCCTCGCGGCTCTCCCTGGCACGGTCGTAGTGCACCACGCGCGCACCCTGGGCCAGCGCACGCGCCACCTTGTTCTTCGGCGCGTCCACGGGCATCACGATGGTGGCGGGCACGCCGAGCCGGCGCGCGGCCCAGGCGATGGCCTGGCCATGGTTGCCCGTGGAATAGGCCACCACGCCGGCCGCACGGCGCCCGGGTGGCAGCGCCAGCAGGGCGTTGAAGGCGCCACGGATCTTGAACGAGCCCGTGACCTGCAGGTTCTCGGCCTTGAGCCACACGGGGCCGCCGGCGCGTTCGTCCAGCACGGGTGAGCGCAGCAGCGGCGTGCGCAGCACGTGCGGCGCGATGGCTTCGGCCGCCCGCGCCACGTCGGCGAAGCGCGGCACGCGCAGCTCGCCCAGCATGGCGTGGACGATGCGCTCGGGCAGGACCGGGGCCGCCATACCCGCGGCCTTCATGCGCCCTGCCCCGGCTGCCAGACGGCCGGCGCGCTGCTGCCGGTCTGACTGGCGATGCGCTGGTAGGCCTCCAGGCGGCGGTGCTGCGCGAAGTTGAAGATGGTGCTCCTGCCCAGTTCGCACATGGCGAGGTTGCAGTCGGCCACGATGAGCTCGTCGTCCCAGGTCGACGCCAGGGCCATCACTTCGCCCTGCGGGTTGACGATCACGGAATGGCCCATGAGCTCGAAGCCGTCTTCGTTGCCGGCCTTGGCCACCCCCACGCCGAAGGTGGCGTTCTGGTAGCAGCCAGCCTGGATCGAGAGTTGCGAATGGAACTGGCGCTGGTACGGGGCTTCGAAGCCGCGGTTCTCCTGGTTCACGGCCGGCGTGTTGTAGCCCAGCATCACGAGCTCGACCTGCTGCAGGCCCAGTTCGCGCCAGGACTCGGGCCAGCGCCGGTCGTTGCAGATCAGCATGCCCAGGTTCACGTCCACGCCGCCGACGGGCGCACGCGTGACCGGAAAGCCCAGGTTGCCGACTTCGAAGTAGCGCTTCTCCAGGTGCTGCACCTTGCGGATGGTGGAGAACTCCTTGTGGCCCGGCAGGTGGACCTTGCGGTACTTGAGCACGATCTCGCCCGAGGGCGCGATGACCACCGAGGTGTTGAAGCGGCGCTTGCGCAGCACGCCGTTCTCGTCGGGCTCGTGGGCGATCTCGGCGTAGCCCAGGTAGCAGGTCAGGCCGTAGCGGCGGATCGCGTCGAACAGCGGCTGCGTGGCCGGCGAAGGCAGGGCCTCCTCGTACCAGCCGTCGGCCTCGTCGAGGTTCTCGACGTACCAGCGCGGGAAGAAGGTCGTGAAGGCCAGTTCGGGGAAGACGACCACGTTCGCGCCGCGCTGGTGCGCCCTTTCGAGCAGGCGCACCATGCGCGCGACGACGACGTCGCGGCCTTCTGCGCGTTGGATGGGGCCCAGCTGGGCGGCGGCGACGGTGATCAGGCGGTTCATGGCAGTGGGTGAGGACATGCAGGGGCGGGGCGAAGGCCGGGGTTCGGCCGGACGGGGTCAGTTGGCGGGCGGAAGCTGTCGGTGCGCAGTGGTCCGTCGCAGATCAGTGGCCGGCCATGCCGGCACGGCGTTTCTCGAGGCTGGCCAGCACGCGGGTGAGCGGCCACAGCATCGCCAGATACAGCAGCGCGGCCAGCACGATGGGCGAAGGGTTGTAGACCAGGGACTGCGTGTCGCGCGCGGCCCGCAGCAGTTCGGGCATGCCGACCACGCTGGCGATGGTCGTCAGCTTGACGACCTCGATGCAGTTGCCCAGCAGGTCCGGCATCACGTTGCGCACCGCCTGCGGCAGGACGACGTGCCGCAGCGCCTGCAGGCGGGTCAGTCCGGTGGAGCGGGCTGCCTCCATCTGGCCTCGGGGCACGGACTGGATGCCGGCACGGAAGACCTCGCAGAAGTAGCTGGCGTTGTTGAGCACGAAGGCCAGCACAACGGCGCCGAGCTTGGGCACGTTGCCGACCAGGAACGGCAGTCCGAAGTACAGGAAGATCAGCAGCACCAGCGGCGGGAACGCGCGGAAGAAGTCGACGTAGGCGATGACCGACCAGCGCGCCCAGCGCGCGGGCGACTGCGTCTGCGCCAGCGCCAGCAGCAGCCCGGCGCCTGCGCCCAGCGGGATGACGATGGCGGACAGCCAGACCGTGGTCCACAGGCCGCCGAGCAGGTAGGGGAAGACCTGGCGGTAGATCTCCAGGTTGAAGAAGGTGTCGATGAGCGTGTCCATGGCGGGGCTGCTCAGGTTCCGTGGGCGGCGCGGTGCTCGAGCCAGCGCGCCACGCAGACGATCGGCAGGAACACCAGCAGGTAGAGGAAGGCGCCGACGGTCAGCGGCGTCGGGTTGCCCGCCACGGCCGCCGATGCCTGGGCGGTGCTGAGGATCTCGCCCAGCGCCACCACCGAGCCCAGAGCGGTGTTCTTGGTCGTGGCGATGACGCGGTTGGTCAGTGGCGGCACGGCACGCCGCAGGGCCTGCGGCAGCAGCACCCAGCGCATGGCCTGCCACCAGTTCAGGCCGGTGGAGCGTGCGGCCTCCATCTGGCCCCGGGGCAGCGAGGACAGGCCGGCCCAGATGCTTTCCGTGGCGTAGGCGGCGAGCACCAGCGACAGCGAGAGCCAGGTCGAGGTGAACGACGAGAGCGGCAGGTTCACCGCCGGCAGGCCGAAGTACAGCAGGATGATGATGACCAGCGGCGGCAGCGAGCGCGTGACGTCCGAGAACACCACGACAGGGATGCGCAGCCAGGCGCGCCCGGTGGCGCGGGCCAGCGCCAGCGCCAGCCCGGCCAGCACGCCCGTGACCACGGTCGCCGCGCCGACGCCGACCGTGACCACCATGCCCCATGCGATCTCGCGCCAGTACTGCGCGGCCACCGCGGGGTTGAAGAAGGTGAAGAGGAATCCGGCGTTGGCTTCGTTCATGCCGCCCTCACGCCTTGGCGTCCATGTAACGGCCGATGAAGCTGCGCGTGCGCGCCTCCTTCGGGTTCTCGAAGACCTCGGCCGGCGTGCCCTGCTCCGCGACGACGCCGCCGTCCATGAACACCACGCGGTCGGCCACGGCATGCGCGAAGGCCATCTCGTGCGTCACCACCAGCATGGTCATGCCGCCGTCGCGCAGGCTGCGCATCACGCGCAGCACCTCTTCGACGAGTTCGGGGTCGAGCGCGCTGGTGGGTTCGTCGAACAGCATGACCTTGGGCTGCAGGGCGATGCCGCGCGCGATGCCCACGCGCTGCTGCTGCCCGCCCGAGAGCTGGGCCGGATAGGCATCGGCCTTGTGCGCCAGGCCCACCTGCCCGAGCGCCTCGCGGGCGATCGCCTCGGCGTGCGCGCGGTCCTTCTTCTGCACCCGCCGCAGCGCCAGCGTCACGTTCTCCAGTGCGCTCAAGTGCGGATACAGGTTGAAGTGCTGGAACACCATGCCCACGCTCTGCCGCACGCGGTTGATGTCCGTGTCCGGCCGGGTGATGTCCTGGCCGTCGACCACCACCTGGCCCGCCGTCGGCTCTTCCAGACGGTTGCAGCAGCGCAGCATGGTGCTCTTGCCCGACCCGGAGGGCCCGATGACGCAGACCAGTTCGGCCGGCCGGACGCGGAGGTCGACACCGCGCAGGACCTCCTGCGGGCCATAGGACTTGCGCAGTCCGACGAGTTCGAGAATGGGTGCGCTCATGGCTGGATGGGGAAATCGTCCGCGTGGTCCGGCTCAGGCGCAGTTCGGCTTGACCGGCGTGGCGTCGTAGTTCTCAGTGCCGGGCACGCCATGGCCGGGCGCCACGGTGCGCTCCACGCTGCCTGGCGCAGGGTCGATGCCATACCACTTGGTGGCCAGGCGCGCGATGGTGCCGTCCAGCTTCATGCACTTGAGGGCGTTGGAGACCGCATCGCGGCCGGCCTTGTCGTTCAGGCGGAAGGGGATGGCCCACACCAGCCCGGTCTTCACCGTGTACGTGGTCTGCAGCGCCGGGTTCTGCTTGGCGGCCCAGCCCGCGACCGTGTTGCCGGCCAGGTTGAAGTCGGCACGGTTGGACATGACGGCCTGGATCGCGTCGGCGTTGGTGCCGTACACGTCGTACTTGAAGCCGTACTTCTCGGCGTTCTCCTTGGCCCAGCCTTCGTAGTTGGAGCCCTTGTTGACGGCCACGGTCTTGCCCTTGAGGCCTTCGAGCGTTTCCAGCTTCGTGCCGCCCCTGCGGGCCAGGAAGGTGTAGTTGGTCTCGGTGTAGCCCTCGGTGAAGAGCAGCGCGCGGGCGCGGTCCGGGTTCACCGTGACCGGCGCCAGCAGGAAGTCGTACTTGCCGCTGTTCAGGCCCGGGATCAGGCCGGAGAACTCGGTCGCCTCGATCTCCACCTTGCGGCGCAGGCGCTTGCCCAGTTCCTCGGCGAGGTCGACGTTGAAGCCCTGGATGCCACCGCCGAGCTTGACCATGGCCTGCGGCGCGAAGGTCGGATCGACCGCGGTGCGCAGGGGTGGCGCGTCCTGGGCCTGGGCCAACGGCCCGAAGGTCGCGGCGCTGGCGGCCAGAACACAGAGGAGTCGGCGGGGCAGGAGGTGGTGGTGCATGGTCGGGCGCGTGGATGGAATGGATGTGGAAGGGGTGGGGGAAGCGGCTGGCAAGGTCAGGCGGTGGCGGCGCCACCGGCGGTGCCGAGTCCGATCAGGGCGCTGAACGCGCCCCGGCCGGGCGAGGGGGCGGGCGGCGCACCCAGCGGCCGCGACGGTCCGCGGCGCAGGAACTGACCCGAGCCCGGAGCGGCGTGCAGCGCGCCGGCGCGGGCCACGCTGCGACCGCGGCTGAACACGTCTTCCGGCCAGCCGGTCAGGCGCATGCCTTCGTAGGGCGTGTAGCCGACGTTGTCGTGCAGCAGCGCGGCCGTCACGTCCACGACGCGCGCGGGATTCCAGATGGCGATGTCCGCATCGGCGCCCACCGCGATGGCGCCCTTGCGCGGCGCCAGGCCGTACATGTGCGCATGGTTGGTGGCGGTCAGCGCCACGAACTGCTCGATGCCCATGCGGCCCTTCATGACGCCTTCGGAGAACAGCAGCGGCATGCGCAGCTCGATGCCCGGCACGCCGTTGGCCATCTCCTTGAAGGTGGTCGATTCGCCCCGGGGCAGCTTGCCCGACGCGTCGAAGCGAAACGGCGAGTGGTCGGACGAATACACGCCCAGGGTGCCGTCCAGCAGGCCGGCCCAGACCGACTCCTGCGAGGCCTTGTCGCGCGGCGGCGGGCTGCAGCAGAACTTGGCGCCTTCCACCCCCGGCAGGTCGATGTTGGAGGCTTCCAGGAACAGGTACTGCGGGCAGCTCTCGGCATGCACCTGCGCGCCCAGGCGGCGGGCCTGGCGCAGCACCTCCACGGTCTCCGCGCCCGCCACGTGCACGATCAGGATGGGAACGTCCACCAGGCGCGACAGCTGCACCGCGCGGTAGGTGGCCTCGGCCTCGGCCAACGGATCGTGCGCGACGCCGTGGAACTTGGGCGCCGTGTGGCCGCGGTCCAACAGGCGCTGCGCGATCCAGCGGATCATGTCGTGGTTCTCGGCGTGCACCATCACCATGGCCCCCTCGCGGCCGGCCGTCGCCATCACGTCCAGCAGCGCGTGGTCGTCGAGCTTGAGCAGGTCGTAGGTCATGTAGACCTTGAGCGAGGTGATGCCGTCGCGGATGGCCTGCGGCAGGTGCACGGACAGCGCCTCCTCGTCGGGGCGTGTGAGGATCAGGTGGAAGCCGTAGTCGATGACCGCCTTCTCGGCGGCCCGGCGCGCGTAGTCGGCCAGCACCTGGGGGATGCTGTCCTTGCGGTGCTGGGCGGCGAACGACAGGATGGTGGTGGTGCCGCCGAAGGCCGCGGACACCGTGCCCGAATAGAAGTCGTCGGCGCACATGAGGCCCATGCCCGAGAGCTGCTCGATGTGGCAGTGGCTGTCGATGCCGCCGGGCAGCACCCAACGGCCGCGGGCATCCACGTCTTCCCGGCCGGGCGCGAGGTCGGGCCCGATGGCCGCGATGCGGCCGTCGACGATGCCGATGTCGCCATCGGTGCAGCCGGTGGCGTTGCAGATCCTGCCGCCACGGATGGTGAGGTCGAAGGGAGCGGTCATGGTGCGGGCGCTGGAAGGACGGACGGGCCGGGACAGGTGCGGACGCGGTCGTCGACCGCGTCCACACGGGGCCGCGTCGGGCTGCCGGAGCGCCTGTGGCGCAGCGGCAGGACGACGCGTTGGAGGAAATTATTTCGAGCGCGCGCCGCGCTGTCGCCTGCCGATTCGTGCGACAGGCATAACCTGCGGTTAAGCGGTCGCGTCCTGGTGCATCTCTGCACCTTGCCGGGGCACGGATGGCCCATTGCCGTGCATCAAGGCCCGCAGATCGGTGATGAAGGACTGCGCGATCTGCGACAGCGGTTCGAAGCGCAGGTGCAGCAGCGTCGCATGGACCAGCGGCGTGCCATGCACCGGCCGCACCACCAGGCGGTGGTTGGTCCAGCTGCGCACCGAGAACTCGTCGACCAGCGCGATGCCGGCCCCCGCCTGCACCATGGCATAGGCGTTCTGCGGCGAACCCACCTCCACCGCCGCGCGCACGGGCTGGCCCGCGGCCTCGAACAGCTGGGCCACCAGCCGGCCGAAGTAGGTGCTGCGTTCGTAGGAGACCAGCGGCCAGGGAACGAGGTCCTCCACCGCCAGCGTGGCCAGGCGCGCGAGCGGGTGGTCGTACGGACACACGCAGACCAGCCGCGCCGAGCCCAGCGGCATGGCGAGCAGGTTGGGATGCTCCACCGGGCGCAGCGTCACCGCCAGGTCCGCCTGGTGGTTGAGCACGCGCTCCACCAGCGGCACCGGCCCGAGGTACTGGAAGGTGACCTTGACATTCGGATGGCGCAGGCGAAAGCGCATCACGGCCTGCGGAATGATCATCTGGCCGACGCTGGGGCTGGACACCAGGTTGAGGATGCCGTCGCTGTTCTCGCGCAACTCCCGCGCCAGCTCGTTGACGCGGCCCACGCCCGCGTAGACCAGCTCCACTTCGCGGATCAACTTCTTGGCCTCGGGCGTCGGATACAGCCGCCCCTTGATGCGCTCGAACAGCGGGAAACCGACGCGGCTTTCCGTGTGCGAGAGCAGCCGGCTGACCGCGGGCTGCGACACGCACAGCAGCTCCGACGCGCCGGTGATGGAGCCCGTGATCATCACGGCACGGAAGACTTCGATCTGGCGCAGGTTGAGGGACATGGCGTGCCGGCCCGGCCCGCGGGCCAAGCGGATAACAGAACGTTAAGGATGACCCACAACTTAGCAAGTGCCATGCCCCGCCGGGCGGCCTAGACTTTTTGCACGCCCTGCCGACCGCCCGCCCCATGCCCCGCACCCTCTACGTCATCAATCCCAACAGCAACACCAGCGTGACCGCGCAACTCGATGCCGCGGTGGACCCGCTGCGGCACGCCGGCGGGCCCGACATCCGCTGCGTGACACTCCCATCCGGCCCGCCCGGTGTGGAGACGCAGGCCCATGTGGATGAGGCCGCGCTGGCCGTCAACGCGTTCGCCGCGCGCCACCAGGCCGACGCCGCGGGCTTCGTGGTGGCCTGCTTCAGCGATCCGGGCGTGGCGCAACTGCGCGAGCGCGTCGCGGTCCCGGTACTGGGCATCAGCGAATCGGCGGTGCTGACGGCCTTGACCCTGGGCCACCACTTCGGCGTGGTCGCGATCCTGCCGGGCTCCATCCCGCGCCACCTGCGCGCCTGGGGCGCCATGGGCATCGCGCAGCGTTGCGTCGGCGAGATCGCCATCGGACGCGGCGTGTCCGCACTGGCCGACCGCGAGGCCACGCTGGCGGCCATGGTCGACGCCGGCCGGCGCCTGCGGGACGAGCGCGGCGCCCATGTGCTGGTGATGGGCTGCGCCGGCATGGCCACGTTCCGCACGCCGCTGGACGAGGCCTGCGGCCTGCCGGTGGTCGAGCCCACGCAGGCCGCCGCGGCGATGGCGCTGGGCCGCATCCTGCTGGGCTGGTGAGCATGCACCTGGCGTTCCCCGGCGGGCCGGCGCGATGAATCCCGTGCACGATGCACCTGCCCGGCCCGCCGCGCCGCATGCCGAGCTGCACCGGCGGCTGCACGGCATCGTGGGCGACGCCGGGATGGTGCACGACGCCCTTGCCCAGGCGCCCTACCTGCGCGACTGGCAGGGCCGGTGGCAGGGCCGGGCCGCGCTCGTCGTGCGGCCAGCCGACACCGCACAGACCTCCGCCGTCATGCGGGTGTGCCACGAGACGCACACGCCGGTGGTCACCCAAGGCGGCAACACCGGCCTGCGCGGCGGCGCGACACCCGACGCCAGCGGTGCGCAGATCGTCCTGCACACCGGGCGCATGGACCGCATCCGTGGCGTCGACCCGGTGAACCTGACCCTGCTGGCCGACGCGGGCGTGACGCTGGCGCGCGTGCAGCAGGCCGCGCAGGACGCCGGGCGCTCGTTTGCGCTGCGCCTGGGTTCCGAAGCCCGCTGCACCATCGGCGGCAATCTGGCCACCAATGCCGGCGGCGCCACCGGCATGCGCGCGCTCACGCTCGGCCTGGAGGTGGTGCTGCCCGACGGGCGCGTGTGGAACGGCCTGCACAGGCGGCACCAGGACCACGGCGGCCTCGACCTGCGGCAACTGCTGATCGGCTCCGAAGGCGCGCTGGGCGTCATCACCACGGCCATGCTGCAGCTGCAGCCCCGGCCCGCCGCCGTTGCGACGGCCTGGGTGGGCGCCGCGCAGCTGGATGCCCTCGTCGCGCTGCAGGACGCGCTGCGCGCGCGCTGCGGCGGCTGTCCCGCGGCGTTCGAGCTGATGTCCGGCGAGGCCGTGGCCCTGGTGCTGGCGCAGGTCCCCGGCACGCGCGCTCCGCTGGCGGGGCGGCATGCCTTCCAGGCGCTGATCGCATGCAGCGACACCTGCGCCGGCCCGCTGGCCGGACCGTTGCAGGCCGTGCTGGCCGAGGAGTCGGCCGCAGGTGCGCTCGGCGAGGTCGCGTTCGGGTCGACACCGGCCCAGGTGCAGGACTTCTGGCGGCTGCGGCAGGGCATCGCCGAGGCCCAGCTGCGGGCCGGCCGCACGCACCAGCACGACGTCTGGCTGCCGCTGTCCCGGCTATCCGCGTTCGTCGCGCAGGCCGGCGCGGTGCTGCGGCGCCAGGCGCCCGACGTGCGGCTGCTCTGCTTCGGGCACCTGGGCGACGGCAGCCTGCACTGCGGTCTGCTGGTGCCCGATGCCGCCCGCGCCGCCGTGGACGACGCGGCGCTGCACGCGCTGGGCAAGGCGCTGCACGCGCTGGCCACCGAACACGGCGGCAGCGCCGTCGCAGCACAGGGCGTGGACGCGCCGCGGCGCCACGCGCACGCGATCGAGGCCGACCTGCTGATGCGGATCAAGCAGGCGCTCGACCCGAACCACTTGATGAATCCCGGCAAGGTGTTCTGAACCGTGCCGGCCCGCCACCGCTCTCCCCATCTCCCCGTACCGCCAGGCCCCCGGGCCTGGCAGCCGACATCGCCATGAAGATCCTGTTCTGCAGCACCCACCCGCTCCACACGGCGGACTACGTGGCCGAGTTCCAGGCCGCCCTGCCCCATGCGGAGCTCGTGCCGTGGCACGCGGGCCTGCCAGCACAGGACGCCGAACTCGCCATCGTCTTCCAGCCGCCGGACGCGCTGTACGCGCGCGAACCGCAACTGCGCGCGCTGTTCAACCTGGGCGCGGGCGTGGACGCGCTGCTGCGCAACCCGGCCTTGCCGCCGTCGGTGGCGCTCTACCGCATCGAGGACGCCGGCATGTCGGCGCAGATCGCTGAGTACGTGGTGCACGCGGTGGCGGGCATCGTGCGGCAGTTCGGGCGCTATGCCGGGCAACAGACGCAGGGGCGCTGGCAACAGCTGACCGCGCGCGACCGACGCGCGTTTCCGGTCGGGGTGCTGGGCCTGGGCGCCATCGGCCGGCGGATCGCGGCCGTGCTGGCCCAGCTCGATTACGACGTGGCGGGCTGGTCGCGCAGCGGCCAGCCGGTGGACGGGGTGCAGGTCTTCGCTGGCTCGGACGGCTTGCCGGCCTTCCTCGCGCGCAGCCGCATCCTGGTCAACATCCTGCCGCTCACCGAGGAGACCTCGGGCATCCTCCGCGCGCAGACGATGGGCCAACTGCTGGCGCCGGCGCACGTGGTCAACGTCGGGCGCGGCGAGCACCTGGTGGAAGAAGATCTGCTGGCCCTGCTGGACGCGGGCCAGGTGGAGAGCGCGGTGCTGGACGTGTTCCGCACCGAGCCGCTGCCACCGGACCATCCGTTCTGGCACCACCCCCGCGTCACCGTGACGCCGCACGTGGCGGCGCAGACCGGCCGGCGCGAGACCGTGGCGCAGATCGCCCGCAAGATCGAGGACTGGCTGGCGGGCCGTCCGGTGTCGGGACAGGTGTCGCGCGAGCGGGGCTACTGAGCCGCGTGGGCGGCCGGGGCCCGCGCAGCCCGGCCGGTGTGGCGCGTCACGCGCCGGCCTTGACCTTCAAGCGCCAGGCATGCAGCAGCGGCTCGGTGTAACCACTCGGCTGCTCCTTGCCCTTGAACACCAGGTCCAGCGCGGCCTGGAACGCCGCGCCCTGCGGGTTGGCCACCAGGCTCTTGTACAGCGGGTCGCCAGCGTTCTGCTTGTCCACCACGGCGGCCATGCGCGTGAAGGTCTCGCGCACCTGGGCTTCGGTCACCACGCCGTGCTGCAGCCAGTTGGCCATGTGCTGGCTGCTGATGCGCAGCGTGGCGCGGTCTTCCATGAGGCCCACGTTGTGGATGTCGGGCACCTTGGAGCAGCCCACGCCCTGGTCGATCCAGCGCACCACGTAGCCCAGGATGCCCTGGGCGTTGTTGTCGAGCTCCTGCTGTTTGTCGGCGGTGGACCAGTTGGTGTCCGTCGCCACAGGCACGGTCAGGAGGCCGTTCAGGATGGCGTCGCGCTCGGCCGCCACGTCCGTCTTCTCGAGTTCCTTCTGCACGTCCGCCACGCTGACCTGGTGGTAGTGCAGCGCATGCAGCGTCGCGGCCGTGGGGCTGGGCACCCAGGCGGTGTTGGCGCCGGCCTTGGGGTGGCCGATCTTCTGCACCAGCATGTCGGCCATCAGGTCTGGCATGGCCCACATGCCCTTGCCGATCTGGGCCTTGCCACGCAGGCCGGCGGCCAGGCCGACCAGCACGTTGTTCTTCTCGTACGACGTGATCCAGGGCGTGGTCTTCATCGCGCCCTTGCGCAGCATCGGGCCGGCGTACATGGCCGTGTGCATCTCGTCGCCCGTGCGGTCCAGGAAGCCGGTGTTGATGAAGGCCACGCGGCTGGCGGCCGCGGCGATGCAGGCGGCCAGGTTCACGCTGGTGCGGCGCTCTTCGTCCATGATGCCCAGCTTGACCGTGCTGTCGGCCAGGCCCAGCAGCTGCTCGACGCGGCCGAACAGCTCGCTCGCGAAGGCCACTTCGGCCGGTCCGTGCATCTTGGGCTTGACGATGTAGACCGAGCCGGTGCGCGAGTTGCGCACGGTCTGGCCGGCACGGGGCTTCAGGTCGTGCAGCGCGATGGTGGTGGTGATGACCGCATCCATGATCCCTTCGGGGATTTCGCGGGTCGCGCCGTCGGCCGCCTGGTACAGGATGGCCGGGTTGGTCATCAGGTGGCCGACGTTGCGCACGAACATCAGCGAGCGGCCGTGCAGCGTGACGGGTTGGCCGTTGGCGCCGGTGTACTGGCGGTCGGGGTTCAGGCCGCGCGTGAAGGTCTTGCCGCCCTTGGCGACTTCCTCGGTCAGCGTGCCCTGCAGGATGCCCAGCCAGTTGCCGTAGGCGACGACCTTGTCGTCGGCGTCGACCACGGCGACCGAATCTTCCAGGTCGAGGATGGTGGACAGCGCGGATTCGAGCACCACATCGCTGACGCCGGCCGCGTCGCTCTGGCCGATGGCCGTGCTGCGGTCGATGCGGATGTCGATATGGATGCCGTTGTGCTGGAGCAGCACCGAAGAAGGCGCAGCGGCATCGCCCTGGAAGCCGATGAACTGGGCGGCGTCCTGCAGGCCGGTCGTGCCTGCGCCGGTCTGCACCACGAGCTTGCCGCCTTCGATGCGGTAGCCCGTCGCATCCTTGTGCGAGCCGCTGGCCAGTGGCGCAGCCTCGTCCAGGAACTTGCGCGCGAAGGCGATGACCTTGGCGCCGCGGATGGGGTTGTAGCCGCCGGCCTTCTCGGCGCCGTCGTCTTCGGAAATCGCGTCGGTGCCGTACAACGCGTCGTACAGCGAGCCCCAACGTGCGTTGGCCGCGTTCAGCGCGTAGCGCGCGTTCAGGATCGGCACCACCAGCTGCGGGCCGGCCTGGGTGGCCAGTTCGGCGTCGACCTGGGTGGTGGTCGCCTTGGCGCCCGCGGGCACCGGCACCAGGTAGCCGATCTTCTCGAGGAAGGCGCGGTAGGCCGGCATGTCGGCGATCGGGCCGGGGTGGGCCCGGTGCCAGGCATCCAGTTCGGTCTGCAGGCGGTCGCGCTCGGCCAGCAGCGCGATGTTTTTGGGCGCCAGATCGCCGACGATTGCATCGAAGCCCTTCCAGAACGTGGCCGCTTCGATGCCGGTGCCGGGCAGCACCTTGTCTTCGATGAAACGGGCCAGGTTGGTCGCGACCTGGAGGCGGTGGTAGGTGGTGCGTGCGGTCATGGCTGGCCTTTCGGAGTCCGGATGCGGAAAAGGATCGTCGGGGGATGCAGAAAACGGGCCGCGCGCTCGGGCACATCGCGGCGTCCCCTGACTTTAGAGGACACTGGGCCTTCGATTGCGCACCGCAGCAGCGGGTCATCTGTGACCAAAATGACGGTAATCGCGGAATTTTCAGTCCCAAAGCCACCTCATCCCAGCGCAATAAACCGGCATTGCCACCCCAGGAACCTGCCATGGCCCTTCTGAATGCACTCGCCTTGAACCACCTGAACCAGGTGCTCCAGCAGCACATCGATGCCGGCCTGCTGCCCGGCGCCGTGGTGCTGGTCGGCCAGGGCGGCCAGGTCGCGCACCAGGCCGCGCTGGGGCGGCGGGACCCTGCCGGCCAGCAGGCCATGCCGGCCGACGCGATCTTCCGCATCTATTCGATGACCAAGCCCATCGTGTCGCTCGCGGCGCTGATGCTGGCCGAGCAGGGCCGGTTGTCGCTGGCCGATCCGATCATGCGCTGGCTGCCGCAGTTCGCCGAGACGCCCGTGGGCGTGGAGCGCGACGGGGCGCTGGCGCTGGAGCGCGCGCTGCGCCCGCCCACGGTGCACGACCTGCTGCGCCACACGGCCGGCTTCACCTACGAGTTCCTGGGCAACAGCGCCGTGCAGCGCCAGTACCAGGCGGCCGGCCTCGCCGACACCGCCCGGACCAACGCGGGCTTCTGCGACGCACTGGCGCGCCTGCCCTACAGCGCCCAGCCCGGCAGCTGCTGGCAGTACAGCCGCGCCACCGACGTGCTGGGCGCGTTGCTCGAGGTCGTCGCTGGCGAACCGCTGGGCGCGCTGCTGCAGCGCCTCATCCTGGGCCCTCTGGGCATGGTGGACACCGGTTTCAGCGTGCCGCCGGCGCAGCAGCACCGCATCGCCGAACCCTTCGCGCAGTGCCCCGAAACCGGCCAGAGCGTCGTGATGCTGGACGCACGCAGCACGCCGGCCTTCGAATCGGGCGGCGGCGGCCTGTTGTCGACCGCGGCCGACTACCTGCGCTTCCTGCAGCTGTTGCGCAACCAGGGCCGCTTCCAAGGCCAGCGCCTGGTCTCGCGCAAGACCATGGAATGGATGGTGGCCGACCACCTTGGCACCATTCCCGTGGCCGGCGAGCTGCTCGCGCCCGGCCATGGCTTCGGCCTGGGCGTGGCCGTGCGCACGGCGCCCGGCCTGGTGGCCCAGCCGGGCTCGCCGGGCATGTACTTCTGGAGCGGCATCGGCGGCACCTTCTTCTTCGTCGACCCGGCCGAGGACGTGTTCGCGCTGCTGCTGGCGCAGACGCCCAACCAGCGCATCTTCTTCCGCAACCTGTTCCGGCACCTGGTCTACGCGGCCATCGAATGAAGGAACCCGCCATGACCACCACGACGCCATCGCGCTGGGCACTGCTGCTCGCCACCGCCCTGCTCGTGGCCTGCGCCACGCCGCGCCCCATGGGTGCACCGCCGGGTGCCGTCAGCGTGAGCTGGAGCGACCCGGCCCAGTTCGCCGAAGCGCGCGAGAACCACGCCGACACGCCGGCCGCGCGCGAGGCCTGGCTCAGCGCGCTGGCCCGCCATCTGGCCGAGAAGGCGGCGGCCGTGCTGCCCGAAGACGAGAAGCTCGAGGTGCGCATCACCGACGTCAAGCGCGCCGGCGGCTTCGAGCCCTGGCGCGGCCCGCAGGCGAGCGACCTGCGCGTGGTGCGCGACGTCTATCCGCCGCGCATCGACCTGCACTTCCAGCGCCTGGCGGCCGACGGCCGCGTGCTGCAAACTGGCAGGCGGCAGCTGCGTGACGTCACGTTCCTGATGCGGCCGACCCGCTACAGCGGCGACCCGCTGCGCTTCGAGAAGGTGCTGGTGGACGATTGGGTGGCCAAGGAATTCGGCGCCTTGCACTGAAGCCGCTGCAGCATTTTGTATCCCGGGGGCTGAAATAGAATTGCCGCTCGCCGGAGCAGCCTGCTCCCGGACGCCTGATTCACCCGAGACACACGCCGATGGACGCGTCCACTACCTTGCCAGGGACCCTGGGGGCCAGCCATTCGCCGCTGACCCAGCTGGTCGTCGATGCCTTGCGCGGCCGCATCCTGAGCGGCCAGGTGCCGCCAGGCGAGCGCCTGGTCGAAGGCCGCCTGTCCGAAGAACTGGGCGTGTCGCGCATGCCCGTGCGCGAAGCCTTGCGGCAGCTGGCCGCCGAGGGCCTGGTGACGATCGAGCCACGCCGCGGCGCCTCGGTGACGAGCTTCAGCCAGCAGCAGATGCGCGAACTGGTGGAAGTACGCGCCACCCTGGAGGGGCTCAACTCCAAACTGGCCGCCAAGCGCCACGACCCAGCCCAGATCGCCGAGCTCGAACGCATCCTCGAAGAAGGCACGCGCCTGGCCGAGAGCGACGACGTGGCCACCACCATGCGGATGAACCAGCGCTTCCACGACGCGCTCTCCAACAGCGCGGCCAACTCGGTGCTGCAGGACATCATGCGCTCGCTGCGCGACCGCACGGCGCTGGTGTTCGCACCCATCAACCGCACGCGCGGCAAGCAGAACTGGGAAGAGCACGCCGCCATCCTGCGCGCCGTGATCAAGGGCGACGCGGAGCTCGCCGCGCTGCTCGCCACCCGCCACGTGTACAACGCCGCGCAGATGGAGCCTTGAGCGGCGGGTGGCCCATCAGCCACCCTGCAGCCGACGCCAGGCCAGGCCCGCCAGCGCCACGTCTTCCAGGCCCACGCCGACCGACTTGTAGACCATGATTTGGCGCGCGTCCGTGCGCCCGCGCACCCGGCCGCAGACCAGCGCGCCGAGCTCCACGATCTTCGCGTCCCCCAGCGCATCGGGAGCGGCGAGCACCAGATCGCCCGCCTCGCGCAGCGACTGCGGCCGCCACTCGACCGCCACCAGTGCCGCCCGCCGCAGCGCCGCATCGTCCAGTTCGCGCGTGTGCGGCAGGCTGGAGCCGACGGCCGCGACGAAGGCGCCCTCGGCCAGCGCTTCACCCGCAAACAGGGCTTGCTGCGCGCGCGACGCCGTGACCACGAGGTCGGCGCCGTCCACCGCCTCGGCCGCCGTGCACAGGCGCAGTGGCACACCGCACGCGCGCGCCCAGGTGTCGGCCTGCTGCGGCGTCACGTGGCGGCTGCACACGCGAATCTCGTCCAGCCCATAGGCCGCTGCGAACTGCGCCAGGTGCGCGCGCCCTTGCACACCCGCCCCGAACAAGGCCAACGTGCGGGCATCGGGCCGGGCCAGGTAGCCCGCCGCGATGACCGAGCAGGCGGCCGTGCGCAGGCGTGTGATCGCTGCCGCGTCGAACGAGGCCAGCGGCCGCCCATCCTCGGCGGAGAACAGCAGGATCACGAACGAGAACTGCCCTGCGATCGTGGTGTAGACCTTGGCCCCGGCCACCTGCTGGCCGGGGATCACCGCCCCCAGCGTGGACAGCTTCAGGCCGCCGGCTTCGGTGCGGATGCGCTGCTGCATGGCGGCCTGCGCATCGCCGAAGGCGCGGAATGCCTCTCGCAGGCAGTGCTGTGCGTCCTGCGCCGTGACGGCGGCGTCGACCATGGCATCGGTGATGTGTTGCATGGCAGTGCTCAATGGGGAAATGCGCGTTGCGCCAGGATGCCCAGCGCGCCGAACGCCGCCAGGCCCAGCAGCAGCGGGCGCGGCGAGCGGTGGTGCAGCAGCTGGCCGAGCCGGCCGGAGGCCGCGAAGCCGCCCAGCATCCAGGGCGCCAGCAGCAGGGCCAGCTGCAGTTCGCGCAGGCCCATGCGGCCCACCAGCGCCAGCGTGGCCATCGAGACGGCGGAGCCGGCGAAGAAGATGCAGCCCAGCGTCGCGCGCAGGCGGTCAGCCTGCAGATGCTGCATGGCGATGGCGAACGGGGGCGCGCCGGCCGAGGTGATGGTGCCCATGACACCGGAGGCCACGCCCGCGATCGCCACGTTGCGCGGGCTGGCTGCAACGCGCCAGCCGCGCAGGCTCAAGGCCACGGCGGCCAGGATCAGCAGCGCGAACAGCAGCGACAAGGTGTCGGCCGACAGCAGGGCCAGGCACAGGGCGGCGCCAGCCGTGCCGACCACGCGGCCGGCGAGCCCGGTGCCGGCCGCCTGCCAGTCGATCGCGCGCGCCTCGCGCAGCGCAGCCATCAGCGACAGCGGGCAAGCCAGCGCGATCAGCGGCCCCGGCACGAGCTCCGGGAACCACAGCGCGGCCAGCGGCGCGCAGAACATCGCAAAGCCCAGGCCGCCCACGCCCTGCAGGCAGGCACCGACGAGGACCATCAACGCCATGCCGGCGTAGTGGCCTGCCTCCAGGCCGGCCGGCCACCAGGCCAGGATGCCGGCCGCGCTCACCAGGACACCGCGATGTCGCCCAGCACGAAGGTCTGGCAGGCCATGCGGTAGCCCGCAGCCAGCTGCGCGTCGGAGAGGTGCTTGCGCTCTTTGGGTTTCACGGCATCCGTGTGCGCCAGCCCTTCCTCGATGCGGCACTTGCAGGTGCCGCACAGGCCGCCGCCGCACTTGAACGGAATGCCGCCCTTCTCGCGCAGCGACACGCGCAGCAGGTTGCTGTTCTGCGGCGCGCTGACCACCTTGCCGGCGCTCGGCACGAAGGTGATCTGCACGGTACCGGCCGCCGTCGCGGCTGGCACCAGCGCGCGGGGCCGCAGCTGCGTTTCCATGGTGCCGAAGCGGCACAGAGCCTGCAGCTCGGCGCGGGCCCCGGCCAGGTCGCCGAAACGCTCCAGGAACTTGGAAGGCACCATGTTCACGGTGGCCGGCTCGGTCTCGTCGACCACACGCACGCGGGTCGCCTCTTCGAGTACGGCGATCACGAACTGGGCGCGCACGCGGCCGCAGAACACATAGTCGTAGGCCTCGACGGGCCGCAGGCCGGGGCCCACCTCGGTGCGGAACTGGCCAGGCTTGCTTGTCAGGATCACATGGGTCGTCATGGCGCGGGTCTCAGGCGGTCGGGGCTGGTTCGGGGGCGTCCTGCGCCAACTCGATGTCGTGCTCCAGCCAGAGCTGGCAGGCCAGCCGGTAGCCGGCATCCACGCGCTCGCCGAGCTGCTTCTTCTCCTTCCAGTTCGGCGGGGGCAGGTGCTCACCCCCCCGCAGCACCCGGCAGGCGCACTTGGCGCACTTGCCCATGCCGCAGCCGTATTGCAAGTGGGGATAGGGGAACTGGCGGATGCCCGCGCGCACGACCAGATTGGTCCGCGGCTGGACCTCGTCACGGTAGGTCTGGCCTAGTTTGTGGAGAACGACGTTGGGCATGAAATCGGCTCTCGGCATACCGTTTAAAGAATTGGGGCGAACGCAAACGACAGAGATTCCATCGCCTCCAGGCCCCTCCAGAGAGGAATCCCCAGGGCATTCACCGATCTCTCCATTTTTTTGGCGTTGCGGGCAACTTGGTTTTCAGTATACTGTATTCTTCCGAGCACGGAAACACCCTTCAATCTGCAGGAGCTGCGCCATGACCGCCGAACTGATGAACCGCGACACTTTCCGCACCGCCCTCGAAGACGCCATCAAGGGCAAGAGCGCCAACAAGGCCCCCTTCAGCCAGGCCTGGGCCTCGGGCGACCTGAGCCGCGCCCACCTGGCGCGCTGGGCCGAGAACCACTACCACTACGTCGGCCCGTTCGCCGACTACCTGGCCTACATCTACGCCCGCACGCCGGACACCATGACCGAGGCCAAGGACTTCCTGCTGGCCAACATGTACGAGGAAGAGATCGGCGGCGACCGCCACACCGACCTGCTGGTGCGCTTCGCCGAAGCCTGCGGCACGACGCGCGAGCGCGTGGTCGACCCCGACAACATGTCGCCCACCACACGTGGCCTGCAGAGCTGGTGCTACGCCGTCGCCATGCGCGAAGACCCGGTGGTGGCCGTCGCCGGCCTGGTCGTGGGCCTGGAATCGCAGGTGCCCTCCATCTACCGCAAGCAGACGCCCACGCTGCGCGAGAAGTACGGCTTCACCGACGAAGAGGTCGAGTTCTTCGACCTGCACATCGTCTCCGACGAAATCCATGGCGAACGCGGCTACCAGATCGTGCTGGAGCATGCGAACACGGTGGAGCTGCAGCAGCGCTGCCTCAAGATCTGCGAAATCGGCGCCCAGATGCGCCTGCTGTACACGACGGCGCTCTACCACGACTACGTGGCCAACGACCTGCCCGCGCTGAAGCTGGCAGCCTGACGCGGGACCCGACGCCACCATGTCCGCCCCACCCGAAGAGTTCCTGAACCACATCCAGGGCGAATGGGTCCGCAGCCGCGCGGGCCGCACCTTCGACAGCCTCAACCCGCACGACACGCGCGAGACCGTGGGCCGCTTCCAGGCCTCGGGCCCGGCCGATGCCGAGGCGGCCGTCGCGGCGGCATCGGCCGCGTTCGAGGCCTGGCGCGCCACGCCGATCGGCAAGCGCGCCAAGATCCTGCAGGACGCGGCCAGCTACCTCGAAACCCATGCCGCACGCTTTGCCGAGGAGCTCACGCGCGAAGAGGGCAAGTCGGTCGCGCTGGCCCGGGACGAGTTCATGCGCTCGGCGCAGACGCTGCGCTTCTACGCCGTGGAGGGCCAGACCCTGGGTGGCGAGACCTACCCGCAGGACGACCCGCTGATGACCGTCTACAGCCAGCGCGAGCCGCTGGGCGTGGTGACGGTGATCGCACCATGGAACTTCCCGGTGTCGATCCCGGCGCGCAAGATCGCGCCGGCGCTGATCACGGGCAACACCGTGGTGTTCAAGCCCTCGTCGGACGCACCGCTGTCGGGCCTGCGCCTGGCCGAAGCCCTGGTGCAGGCCGGCCTGCCCAAGGGCGTGCTGAACTTCATCACCGGACGCGCCGGCGATGTCGGGCCGGTGATCACCACGTCCGAGGCCGTGCGGGCGATCTCGTTCACGGGCTCCACCGCCGCGGGCGAGGCCATCCACCGCACCGTGCACCTGACGACGCGGCTGCAGATGGAGCTGGGCGGCAAGAACCCGCTGATCGTGATGGACGATGCCGACCTCGACCAGGCCGTGGACCTGGCCGTCAAGGGCGGCTTCTCGCTGTCGGGCCAGGCCTGCACGGGCACCAGCCGTGTGATCGTGCTGAAGTCCGTCAAGTCCGAGTTCACGCGTCGCCTGGTCGAGCGCGTGACGCAGCTGAAGATCGGCAGCGGCCTCACGCCCGGCATGGACCTGGGCCCGCTGGCCACGGCCAAGCAGCTGGAGACCGTGCTGTCCTACCTGGCCATCGGCCGGCAGGAGGCCCGGCTGCTGTGCGGCGGCGAGCGGCTCACGGCCGAGCCCTATGCGCACGGCTACTACGTGTCGCCCGCCGTGTTCGACGAGGTGGCGCCCGAGGCGCGCATCGCGCGCGAGGAGATCTTCGGCCCCGTGATCGCGGTGCTGGAGGCCGACGGCTACGCCGACGCCATCGCCAAGGCCAACGACACGCGCTACGGACTGTCCGCCGCCATCGCCACGCGCAACCCGCGCGTGATGCACGACTTCGCGCACCAGATCCAGGCCGGCACCGTGAAGATCAACCGCACGACCACCGGCAACCTGGTCAACGCGCCGTTCGGCGGCATCAAGCTGTCCAGCACCTCCACGTTCCGCGAGTCGGGCCGGGCCGGGCTGGAGTTCTTCACCCAGATCAAGACCATCTACCGAGGCGTCTGAAGCATGAAACCATCCCTGAAGATCGAACGCGCCGAAGCCCGCCTGATGGCCGATGCGGCACTGAAGAAAGCGCGAGAGATCGGCGTGGCCGAGACCGTCTGCATCGCCGACGACGGCGGCTTTCCGCTGCTGCTCGAGCGCATGGACGGCGCCCGCATCACCGGCCCGCAGATCGCCTGGAACAAGGCTTTCACGGCGGCCGGCCACAAGCGCTCCACGCATTTGTTCACCACGCCCCCGAACGGCCCGGCGCTGCCCGGCAACGAGGCCTTCGGCATCCAGCTCAGCTTCGAGGGCCGTTTCGCGGCCTTCGTCGGCGGCTATCCCATCGTGGTGAACGGCGAGGTGGTGGGTGGCGTCGGCCTGTCCGGTGGCAACGGCGAGCAGGACACGGCCTGCGGCGTGGCCGCGCTGCAGGCGCTGGCCGAGCACCTGGCCGGCCAGCACGAGGTGCTGGTCGCGGCCGACATCAAGAAGTAAGCCGCACGGAGAGCGCCATGGAACACCGCGTGCACTGGCTGGAGGGCGACACGACATTCGCCGTGGCGAGCGGCGAGACCGTGCTGGACGCCGCGCTGCGCCAGCAGGTCGCCCTGCCGCATGACTGCCGCTTCGGCGGCTGCGGCACGTGCCGCGTGAAGCTGGTCGAAGGCCGCGTGCACTACGAGGAGCAGCCGTTCGCCCTCGGCGACGAGGACGTGGCGCGCGGCGAGGCCATCGCCTGCCAGGCACGGCCCTGCAGCGACCTGGTGCTGAGCGTGGCGCCGCCGCTGCGGTGCTCGCCCCCCACGCGCGCGCGTGCCGTGGTGAAGGACGTGGCGGCGCTCGCGCACGATGTGATGCACCTGCAGCTCAGCCTGCCGGACGAGCCCCGGCTCGTCTACCAGGCGGGCCAGTACATGAACGTGCTGCTGGGCGACGACCGGCACCGCAGCTTCTCGATGGCCTCCAAGCCCGGCAGCGGCCTGGTGGACTTCCATGTGCGCCGCATCGCGGGCGGACGCTTCACCGACCGTGCGCTGGCCGCGCTGCGCCCCGGCGACGTGCTCGACGTAGAGGTGCCGCTGGGCCAGTTCCGCTACCACCGCGAGGACGAGCGGCCGATCGCCATGCTGGCCACCGGCACCGGCCTGGCACCGCTGAAGGCCATGCTGGAAGCGCTGATGGACGACGCGGACTGCCCGCCCGTGAGCCTGTACTGGGGCATGCGCGACCAGGGCGGGCTGTACCTGCACGACCGCATCCCGGCCTGGGCCGAGCGCCTGTACGACTTCCGCTACGTGCCGGTGCTGTCGCGCCCCGGCGCCGGCTGGAGCGGGCGCACCGGCTACGTGCACCAGGCCCTGCTGGAAGACCAGCCCGATCTGTCCGAGCACGCGGTCTACCTGTGCGGTTCGCCGAACATGGTGGCCGACGCGCGCAGCGCGGCCATCGCGCACGGCGCCGACCCGCAGTACGTGTACGCCGACGCCTTCACCTTCCAGGAGCCCACCCGATGATGGATCTCGGCATCGCTGGCCGCACGGCCCTGGTGTTCGGCGGTAGCAAGGGCATGGGCCGCGCCTGCGCGCTGCACCTGGCACGTGCCGGCGCGCAGGTCTGCATCGCCGCACGCACCGAAGCCACCCTGGCCCAGGCCGCGGACGAACTCGGCGCCGCGACCTCGGCACCGGTGCGCTGGGTCGTGGCCGACATCACCACAGCGGCCGGCCGCGATGCCGCGCTGGCCGCCTGCCCCGACCCGGACATCCTGGTCAACAACGCCGACGGCCGCCCGCCCGGCGATTTCCGCGACTGGTCACCGGCCGACTGGCATGCGGCGCTGGACGCGATGATGATCGGCCCGATCGAGATGATCCGCCGCACGGTGGACCCCATGATCGCGCGCCGCTTCGGCCGCATCGTCAACATCGTCGCGCGCAGCGTGAAGTCGCCGCAGGCCGAGCTGGGCCTGTCCAACGGCGCCCGCTCGGGGCTGGTGGGCTTCGTCTCCGGCCTGTCGCGCCAGACCGTGCGCCACAACGTGACGATCAACAACCTGCTACCCGGCGCCTTCGCGACCGATGCGCAGCGCCACCACGTGCGCAAGATGGCCGAGCAGTCGGGCCGGCCGTTCGCATCGATCTGGCGGGAACGCGAGGCGGCCACGCCCGCCGCCCGCTTCGGCGAGCCCGACGAGATCGGCGCGCTGTGCGCCTTCGTCGCCTCGCAGTACGCGGGCTACATGACGGGGCAGAGCCTGCTGGTGGACGGCGGCTCCTACCCGGGCACGTTCTAGCCATGGCGGACATGGCTCCCCTGGCGTCCGCAGCCGGCGTAGCGGGCGCCGAATGCATGGTGGCCACTGGCCACCCCCTGGCCTCCCAGGCGGCGCTGCGCATGCTGCGTGCCGGCGGCAGCGCGGTCGACGCCGCCATCGCGGCCGATGCCGTGCTGGGGGTGGTCGAGCCCATGGCCACCGGCATCGGCGGCGACATGCTGGCCATGGTGGTGCAGGCCGACGGCACGCCGGTCTCCTACAACGGCACCGGCCGGGCGCCCGCCGGCCTGGATGCGGCGCTGGTCTCGGCCCTGCCCGGCGCACGCATCCCCGAACGCCACCCCTACACGGTCACCGTGCCGGGGGCGGTGCGCGGCTGGCACGACATGCACCACCGCTTCGGACGCCTGCCCTGGCCGGCGCTGTTCCAGCCGGCCATCGCCGCCGCCCGCGACGGCTTCGCCGTGGCGCCGGTCTGCGCGCGCGAATGGGCGCTGTTCGCCAGGGTGCTGCTGCGCGACGCCGCCAGCAGCACGCTGTACCGGGCCAACGCGCCGCCGCGCGCCGGAGAGCGCTTCGCCAATCCCGCGCTTGCAGGCGTGCTGCAAGCGATCGCTGCCGAAGGCCCCGACAGCTTCTACCTGGGAGTGCCGGCCCGCGCGGCGGCGGCCCAGGTCCAGGCACTGGGCGGCGTGCTGGCCGCGGAAGACTTCGCGGCCCACACCGGCGATTTCCGCACACCCGCCAGCACGCAGTTCCAGGGCCTCACGGTGCTGGAATGCCCGCCCAACACCCATGGTGTGGCGGTGCTGCGCGCATTGGACACGCTGGCCCGGCAGGACTTGAGCCCGCAGGACCCGCACACCACGGTGCGTGCCGTGCAGGCCATGGACGAGGCCATGCAGTGGGCGCAGCAGACCGTGGCCGACCCGGCCGGCAACACGGTCTGCACGGCCATCGTCGACCGGGACGGGCTGGGGGTGTCCCTGATGACCAGCGTGTTCAAGCGGTTCGGCTCCGGCATCGCGGCGCCGGGCTGCGGCTTCGTGCTGCAGAACCGGGGCTTCGGCTTCTCCGCACCCGGCCACATCAACGGGCCCGCGCCGCGCAAGCGGCCTTACCACACCGTGGTACCGGGCGCTGCGCTGCGCGAGGGGCGCCTGCACGCGGTGTTCGGCGTCGTCGGCGGCGCGATGCAGCCGCAGGGCCAGCTGCAACTGCTGCTGCGGCTGGCGGCCTGGGGCGAGCCGCTGCAGGCCGCGCTGGACGCGCCGCGGTGGCGGCTGGAATCTGCAGGCGCGCTGGCCATCGAAGCCGGCACGCCCCCACCCGTCGAACAGGCCCTGCGCGCGGCAGGCTATGCAGACCCGGCCGGCATGGGCGAGCTCGGCGGACGCTCCGACTTCGGCGGCGCCCAATGGATCACGCGCCAGCCCGATGGCCTGCTGTGCGGCGCATCGGACCGCCGCAAGGACGGCGTCGCGGCGGGTTGGTAGGCGCCCGCGCCGGCGGCTAGGCCTGCAGCCGCTCGATCACCTCGTCGCTCTCCAGCACATCGCCGAAGAACAGCATCCAGTTGTTCAGACAGGCGATGTGTTCCGCGTGCGTCACGGCGGACAGCGTGTCCGGCACCATCACGGTGGCGTAGTCCATCATCATCGCGTCGCGCGCGGTGGACTCGCAGCAGGCATTGGTGACCGTGCCACCGATCAGCACGTGCGTGATGCCATGCGCCGTGAGCACGGCGTCCAGCGCGGACGAACCGGGCGCCAGCGCGCTGTAGCACCGCTTGACCACCCGCGGGTCCTGCGCTTCGGCCTGCAGGCCAGGTGCCAGCTCGAAGCCCGCATGGCTGCGGCTGAGCTCCACCAGCCGGCGCGCGCTGCGCTCGGGCGTCAGCATCTTGGCGTGGTGGTGCGACCAGAACTGGTCGGCACCATCGGCGCAGGTCTGGATCCAGACGACCAGCCCACCGGCAGCGCGGACGGCCTGCGCCAGCCGGTTCACCGCGCCGAAGGTGGCGCGGGCCGGCGCGTTCTCGCCCTGGTAGCCGGGCTGGGTGAAGTAGTTCTGCAGGTCGACCACGACGAACGCGGTCCGGCGCGCCGGCAGGCGCTCGTGGGGGTGCAGGCAACCCTGGCGGGCCAGCACCCGGTCGACCACCCATTGCGGAAATTCCATCTGCAGCTCCTTCAGCCGTAGCGTTTGGCCACCACGGCTTCGAGCCGCGCAATGGCCAGGTACATGAGCCCGGACAGCACGGCCAGCACCACGATGGCGGTCATGACGATGTTGAGCTTGAAGATCTGGCTGCCGTTCACGATGAGAAAGCCCAGGCCCGCGTTGGCCGACTGGAACTCGCCGACGATCACGCCCACCAGGGCCAGGCCGATGTTCATCTTCAGCGCCGCGATCAAGGTGGGCACGCTGCCGGGCAGCACCACCAGGCGCAACACCTGCGCGCGGTTCGCGCCCAGCGTCTGCGCCAGCTTGATCTTGTTCGGGTCGATGGACTGGAAGCCGTCGTAGACCACCATGATGGTGACGAACACCGCGATGGCCACCGCCATGCCGTAGACCGAGTAGTCCGATCCCAGCCACAGGTAAAAGATCGGCACGAAGGCGATCTTGGGCATGGCATTGGCCACGACCAGGAAGGGGTCGAGCACCTTGTAGGCAAAGCCCGACCACCACAGACCCGCCGCCACGGCGGTGCCGATGAGCATGCTCAGGCCGAAGCCGACCAGCGTGGCGGCCAGCGTGGTCCAGGTGTGCATGGCGAGGTTGCCGTTGCGCAGCAGGTCGAGGAAGGTGGGCCACAGCGCGCTCGGGTAGCTCGTGAGCATGGGATTCACGATCTGCGCGCGGGCCAGGTACTCCCACAGCGCCAGGCTGGCCAGCAGCAGCGCGGCGCGGGCCAGCACGATCCAGTGCCGGCGCCGCTGTTCGCGCGCCAGCCACGCGCGGTACTCGGGACTGGGGGGCTTGGCACTGGACGGGGTCTTTGCGGCGGATGGGGCGAGCGGCGCCGCGATGCCGCTGTGCGTGGTGCTTGTCATGATGGATCAGCCTTCGACATGGACATCCAGTTCATCCCACAGGGTCCTGAAGTAACGGTTGAACTCCGGCAGGCCGCGCACCGCGAACGGGCCGGGCCGGCTGCTTTCGTGGCCGGCAAAGCGCATCAGGTGCTGCGACTTGATGCGGCCGGGCCGACGCGACAACACCACCACGCGGTCGGTCATGGCGATGGCCTCGCCGATGTCGTGCGTGACCAGCACCACGGACTTGCCCTCGCTGCGCAGCACCTCGACGACCTCGTCGGCGATCGCCAGCCGGGTCTGCGAGTCGAGCGCGGAGAACGGCTCGTCCAGCAGCACCACGTCCGGGTTGGTGACCAGCGTGCGCGCCAATGCCACGCGCTGGCGCATGCCGCCCGACAGCTGGCGCGGGTAGTGGTGCAGGAAGTCGCCCATGCCGCACTTGTGCAGCAGGTGCGCAGCGCGCTCGCGCGCCTGGCGCAGGTCCAGGCCCTGGATCTCGGCACCGAGCACGGCGTTGTCCACGATGGTGCGCCACTCGTACAGGTAGTCCTGCTGCAGCATGTAGCCGATGCGCGGCGACGGGCCGGTCACGGGCTTGCCGTCGACGTGCACCGTGCCCGACGACGCAGGCAGAATGCCCGCGATGATGGACAGCAGCGTGCTCTTGCCACAGCCGGACTGGCCGATCAGGCTCACGAATTCACCGGCTGCGACATCCAGCGAGATGCGCTCCAGCGCCTGGGTCTCGCCCGCGTGGGTGAAGTAGCGCAGCGACACGTCACGCACCTCGATGCGCGAGGGTTTCAGCACAGGGGCCGACACGGTGCCGGCGCGGGGGCGTTCGAGGACTTCGCTCATCACTTGGCCTTCGCGGCGAACTCGGTCACGACGAACTGCTCGTACGGCACGCGCTTGGCGGACTCCAGCACGCCGCTGGCCACCAGCATGTCCTGCAGTGCATCCATGGCGGCCTTCTCGACCACCGGGTTGGTCTTCCACAGCCCGATGCCGCGGTAGCGTTCGATGGCGGCCACCAGTTCGGCCTGGCCCATGCCGGGGAAGAACTCGGCGATCTGCCGGGCCAGATCGGCCGCGGGTGCGCCGGCGACGTGCCTTTGCGCGCGCACGATCACGTTCGCCCAGGTCTGTGCGATGGCCGGGCTCTTCTTGAGGAAGGCGTCGGTCGCCGTGAACACGGTGTAGTCGACCGGCCCGACTTCGCGGCCGATGGACGCCACGGCATAGGCTTGGCCGGCCTTTTCGAGCGCGGTCGCCTCGGGTTCGAGAAAGATTGCGAAGTCGGCCTGACCGGCCGCCCAGGCACCGGCGCGCGCGGCCGGCCCGATGTTGTTGACCAGCTTCAGGTCCTTCTTCGGGTCCAGGCCTTTCTTGCGCAGAGCCGCCTCCAGGAACACGTCGGGATTGGACCCGGGCCTGAACGCCATGACGGTCTTGCCCTTGAGCTGGTTCCAGTCGAACTTCTCGATCTTGCTGCGCGACATCAACAGGAAGCCATCGGTGGCCGTCAGGCCCGCGAAGATCCGGGGCTTGACCGGTGACTCGCTGTTGGCCACGTAGACCGAGGCCTCGGGTCCGATCAGCACGACATCTGCGCTGCCGGTCAACAGCGCTGCCATGTCCTTGTCCGTGCCCTGGGAGGTCTTCATGCCGACGTCCAGGCCGGCCTCCTTGAAGAAGCCCTGGCTCAGCGCGACGTACATGGGCACGTACAGCACCGAGCGCACGACTTCTTCATAGCGCACCTTGACCGGTGCCGCAGTCTGCGCCCACCCAGGCAGGGCAAGACCCGCACCAGCCAAGGCGGGCACAGCCCTCAGGACACGACGGCGAGAAAGGAGCGGAGGGCGGGGCATCGGGGATCTCCTGGAAAAGCGGTTGAATGGCAAGAAAACATACAGTATGCAATTCGCATACCCGATCCGCCGCCGGCACGGCGAGACGGGCGCGCGAACGGCACCAGCCTGGGGAAACCGCTCGCAGATTAATTGGGATACTGTATTCCTACACCTGGGAGTTACCCAGGCTTTTGGACTGGCAATCTCAGCCAACGCAGGAGAAACGCCTCGCCCAGACCCCGTTTTGGAGCACGCAGCGCACCAAAACCATGCAATCCAAGGACAGGCGACCGCATCAGCAGCCGTTCATCCGGATTCAAGGGCTGTTCTACGGGTTCGCCCCAGGTACGCAACTTGCGTCATGCATCACTCTTGGAATACTGTATTCCAATACCCCGCGTGCTATTTGAAGGAGTGCCCATGAGTCCTGTTGCCCCCGTAGAAGCCGCCCATTGGGTGTACCTGGCCGGCGTCGCCGTCATCGTTCTCACGATGATCCTGCGTGCCAATGTGGTCGTCCCGTCCATCGTCGCCACGTTCTGCGTGGCGCTGGCGTGGACGGGAAGCCCGATCTCGGCACTCGGCAGCATCTTCAACGCGAGCTTCGTGGCCGCGAAGGAGTTGTTCAACATCTTCCTGGTGATCGCGCTCATGACCGCGCTGCTCAACGCACTCAAGACGCTGCAGTCGGACATCCGCATGGTCGAGCCGTTTCGCGCCGTCATGAAGAACGGCCACACGGCCTACTTCGTGCTGGCCGGCATCACCTACGCGATCTCGCTGTTCTTCTGGCCCACGCCGGCCGTGCCGCTGGTCTCGGCCGTGCTGCTGCCGGCCGCCATCGCCGCCGGCCTGCCGCCGCTGGCCGGCGCCGTGGCCATCGCCATCGCAGGGCAGGGCATGGCGTTGTCGTCGGACTACGTGATCGGCGTGGCGCCCGGCATCAGTGCCAAGGCCGCCGGTGCCGTGGCCTCGGTGGTGGCCGACCGCGCGCTGGTGCTGTCGCTCATCACGGGCAGCGTGGCGCTGCTGATCGGCTACTTCTCGCTGCGCGGCCAGATCGTGCCGGCGAGCAACGCCTTGCTCGCGCGTTGGCAAGCCCAGTCGTCCAGCAACACGCCCGCCGTCGAATCGGCCGGCACCTTCGACAAGGCAGAGCTCGCGCGCGGTACCAGCCGCGACGCGCCTTTGCTGAGCGCCGCACAGATCAGTTCCGCGCTGGGCGCAGACGCAGGCCGCGTGATGTGGTCCAAGGTGTTCGCCGTCGTGACGCCGCTGGCCTTCATGGCCGTGATCACCGCCATGGTGCTGCCCAAGGTCATGACCTCCATGCCCGACCTCAAGGGCGGGGCCGCCGCCACGCTGGTGGGCGGCATGGCGGCCATGCTCATGATGCTGGCCACGCTGGCGGCCGAAGGCCCGCGCAGGATGCTGGACACCAGCGCCGAGCACATCACCGATGGCTTCGTGTTCGCCTTCAAGGCCATGGGCTCGGTGCTGCCCATCGCGGGCTTCTTCTTCATCGGAGCGGGCGAGACCTCGGGCGCCATCCTGGGCGTGGCCGATGGCGTGAAGCCGCCGCACCTGTTGTTCGAGCTGATCCAGAGCGCGCAGCACCTGATCCCCAAGAGCCACGCCTTCGTTGCGTTCGGCGTGCTTCTCGTGGGCATGATCACTGGCATCGACGGCTCGGGCTTCGCGGGCCTGCCGCTGACGGGCACCCTGTCCGGCGCACTGGCGCCTGCCGCCGGCATGCAGGCCGAGACGCTGGCTGCCGTCGGCCAGATGGGAGCCGTCTGGACCGGCGGCGGCACGCTGATCGCGTGGTCGTCCTTGATCGCGGTGGCCGGCTTTGCGCGGGTGCCGGTGCTCGATGCCGTGCGCGCGTTGCTGATTCCGGTCCTCTCGGGCCTGGTGGTTGCCACCATTTGCGCGGTGCTGCTCTGGAGCTGAGCACGGCGCGCCTGCGCGGACCCTGAGTTCAGTCAGCCGCGCCGGCAACCACGCCCTTGTCGTGCAGCCGGCCGATGGCGCTCGCGTCCAGCCCCAGCACCTCGGCCAGCACCTCGTCGGTGTTGCTGCCGATGTAGGGCGCGGGCCGCGTCGGCGCGCGCTCCATGGCCGGTGCACGCACGGCGCTGCCGGCCACCAAGTGCTCGCCCATGCCGGGCGTGGTGGCGCGCTCGAACACCGGGTTCTCGCTGCTCACACGCCTGTCGCTCGCCAGCAGTTCGCCCACGGTCTTGTAGCGGCCCCAGCAGACCTTGTTCGCCTGCAGTTCGCGCTCGACCTCCGCCGTGCCGCGCGCAGAAAACCAGGGCGCGACCAGTTCGGCGATCGCGTCGCGGCCTTCGTAGCGCTGGGCCTCGTCGTCGAAGTCCAGCCCCAGGCGCTGCTGCGTGGCGGCCACGGCCTCGGCGATGCCGCAGGCCTTGACGAGGGAGCGCCATTGCCCGGCCGAGATCGCCGCGACCATGATGCGTTCGCCATCGGCCGTCGCGAAGTCGCGGCCGAAGGCGCCATAGATGTGATTGCCGATGGAGGGCCGCTCGGCGTGCAGCAACTCGGCCTCGGCCAGCACACCGAGGTTGGACAGCGTGGCGAACGCCACGTCGGACAGCGCCAGCTTGAGTTCCGCGCCCAGGCCCTCGCGCTGGCGCCGGTTCACGGCCGCCACGATGGCGAAGGCGGCCTGGTAGGCGCAGGCCACGTCCCAGGCCGGCATCACGTGGTTGACGGGCCGCGCGCGCGAACCGCCGCCGGTGGCGTACGGATAGCCCGTGGCGCAGTTGACCGTGTAGTCCACCGCCGTGCTGCCGTCGGCATTGCCCTGGATGGTGCAGCTGATCACGTCGGCGCGGCGCTGGGCGAGCACCTCGTGCGCGAGCCAGGGCGTGCCGATGTTGGTCAGCAGCACGCCCGCGTCCGGGCCCGGCGCCGTGGCCAGGGCCTGCACGAGCTCGCGGCCTTCGGGCTTGCGGATGTCGATGGCGACCGAGCGCTTGCCCTTGTTGAGCCCGGCCCAGTAGATGCTGCGCCCGCGCCCCTCGGGGTGCGGCATGCGCGGCAGCCGCGCGTAGTCGATGCCGCCGCCGGGAATGTCCACGCGGATCACGTCGGCGCCGAACTGCGCGAGCGTGAGGCCGGCCAGCGGCGCGGCGATGAAGGCGGAGCTTTCGACCACGCGCAGGCGGTTCAGGAAGGGATAGGTCATGTCAGTCGTCTCTGGTTGGAATGCGGTGCCCCGTCACCGAGCCGGAACACGGCCACGGTGCGCACCAGTTCGTCGGCCTGCTGCTGCAGGCTGCCGGCCGCGGCGGCCATCTCTTCGACCAGCGCAGCGTTCTGCTGCGTGGTCTGGTCCATCTGCACCACGGCCTCGCCCACCTGGGCCACGCCGGCGCTCTGCTCGGCGCTCGCGCTGCTGACATCGGCCAGCAGGCGCGAGACGCGGCCGATGGCAGCCACCACCTCCTGCATCGTCCTGCCGGCCTCGTCGACGAGGGCGGTGCCGGCCTCCACGCGCTGCACGCTGGAGCCGATCAACGCCTTGATCTCGCGCGCGGCCTGGGCCGAGCGCGTGGCCAGGTTGCGCACCTCGCCGGCCACGACCGCGAAACCGCGGCCCTGCTCGCCAGCGCGCGCGGCTTCCACGGCAGCGTTCAGCGCGAGGATGTTGGTCTGGAACGCAATGCCGTCGATCACGCCGATGATGTCGGCGATCTTGCGCGAGCCGGCGTCGATGTCGCGCATGGTGGCCACCACGCGCTCGACCGTGGCACCGCCCTGCTGCGCGATCTGGCTGGCGCTGCGGGCCAGCTGGTCGGCCTCGCGCGCGTGGGTGGCGTTCTGCGTGACGGCGGCACCCAGCTGCTCCATCGAGGTGGCCGTCTGCTGCAGCGCACTGGCCTGGCTCTCGGTGCGGCTGGACAGATCCTGGTTGCCGTGCGAGATCTCCGCGCTGGCATTGGCCACAGCCTCGGCGCCACGCCGCACGCGCGCGACCACGCCGGCCAGATCGGCCTGCATGCGCGCGAGTTGCGCCATCAGGCTGCGCTCGTCGCGGCCCTGCACGTGCACGGCCTGGCCCAGGTCGCCTTCGGCCACGCGCGCGCTGATCGCCGCGGCCTCGGCCGGCTCGCCACCCAGCGGCCGCAACACCAGACGCTGCAGCGCCACCGCCAGACCCAGCGACACCAGCATGACCGAGATGCCACCCAGCACCAGCGCCGTCCAGTTGAGCCGGCGCACCTCGGCCAGGATGCGGTCCTCGGGCACCGTGGCGACGAAAGACCAGGGCGTGCGCACGCTGCCCACCTGCACCGGCACGTAGATGCGGGTGGCGGGGCTTTGCAACCGCTCGTGGAAGGCCGTGGTCTCGAACGGCTTGCCCTCGCGCACGGCCGCCTGGGCATCGCCATGCGCGCCGGTGGAGGGCTGGCCCACGTTGGCGGCATCGCGGTCACCCACGTAGAGACCACCATTGGACAGCAGGCTCGCGTAGCCGTCGCCATAGATGCTGATCGCGCCGACCTTCTGCTGCAGCTCCGCCAGCGCGATGTCGACACCGGCCACGCCCAGCACACGGCCGTCCACGACGATGGGCGCCACCGTGCTCGTGATCAGCACCTCGCGACCGGCCACGGTGTACTTGTAGGGCTCGATGAGGGTCTCGACCTTGCCGTTGCGCGCCAGCAGGTAGTAGTCGCCCGGCCCGGGCTTGTCGTAGTCCACCAGCGGCTCCACGGCCAACTGGCCGCTGCCGCGGTTCCAGTAGGGGATGTAGCGGCCCGTGGCATCGTGGCCCGGCTGGCCGGCGAACTCGGCGTCGCGGTTGTCGAAGGCATTGGGCTCCCAGGCCGTCCACACGCCCAGGAAGCGCGGGTTGCCGCCCAGCACGCCCTTGAGCAGCGCATCGGCCGCCGCGCGGTCGGCGTGGCCCCCGGCCTGCAGGCCGCCCAGGGCCTGCGACACGGTGCGTGCGGCGAGCATGGCCTCGTCGAGATCGGCCTCGACCTGCGCGGCGTTGCGCGCGGCCAGCTCCTCGGCATAGTGCAGCGCGGTGCTGCGCTGCAAGGCCCCGGCCTGGCGCGTCAGCACCGTGACGGTGACGGCAAAACCCAGCAGCACGACGCCGCCAACGAGCAGCAGAAGTTTCGTGCGCAGGGGCATGGACGACGCGGGGGATGCGGGCATCGGTTCTCCGGTTTCGGCAAGTGGGAATGGCGCGCCCATTTGACCAGCCCGCCTCCCCGGCCCGCCCCGTAGCCACGTCAGTCTCAGGACATCCTTAGGCGATCTCCGCCTGCGCCTGCATGGCCAGCGCGCCTTCGTGGTCGCGCGCCCACAGCGTGAGCTTGCCACCGCCTTCGTCGCGGCCGCAGACGCTGAAACGGTGGATGTCGAAGATCGGCCGCACGGCCTTGAACGAGAAGCTGCGCACGTTCTGCCCGGGCCGCTCGCGCCGCACCAGGTCCAGCAGTAGCGTGGCGATCAGCGGGCCGTGCACGATCAAGCCGGGATAGCCCTCGACCTCGGTCACATAGCTGCGGTCGTAGTGGATGCGGTGGCCGTTGAAGGTCAGCGCCGAGTAGCGGAACAGCAGCACCGGGTCGGGCACGATGGCGCGCTCGAACTGGGCATCGGCCGGTGCGGCCTGCGGCGCCGGGGCCGGTGCGCCCGGCTGCGGCGCGTCGCGGTAGACGATGTCGTGCTGCTCGGTCAGCGCCACGCCGTCGGCATCGCCATAGCTGTGCTCGACCGTCACGAACACCAGCGAGCCGCTGCGGCCGCTCTTGGTGCTCACGTCCAGGATGCGCGAATGGCGCTCCACGCTGGCGCCCAGGCGCAGCGGGCGGTGGAACTGCAGCCGGCCGCCAGCCCACATGCGGCGTGGCAGGGGCACGGGCGGCAGGAAGCCGCCGCGGCGCGGATGGCCGTCCTCGCCGATCTCGCGCGCGGGCGCCAGCGGCAGGAAGTACAGCCAGTGCCACAGCGGCGGCAGCGCGTCGCCGGCAGCGGGGGCCGGGTCGTCGCGGTCCAGCGTGGCGGACATGGCGGCCACGGGCTGCAGCGTGAACTGGTCGTGGCGCGATTCGCTGCGGCCGATCCAGCCGCGCAGGTGGTCCAGGTCGGTCGAAGAAGAGGGCGTGGTGGTGCTCATGCCGCGATGGTGCGCGATCTGCGCACCGTCGGCCATCAGCTTTTGGCGAAGGGGCTGTTCGCCGCGCGACACGCGGCCACGGCGTCCAGGAAGTCCTTGAGCATGGCGGCGTCGTCGATGGTGTCCGAGCCGGGCTGGTGGAACTCGGGATGCCATTGCACGGCCGCAACATAGCTCTTGGCCGGATCCTTGCGCCGGATCGCCTCGATGATGCCGTCGCTGACGCTGAAGGCCTCGGCCTCGAAGGTGTCGGCCAGGCGCTTGATGGCCTGGTGGTGGATGCTGTTGACACGCACGCGCTCCACGCCCGGGTACAGCCGCGACAGCCGCGAGCCCTGCAGGATGTTGACGCTGTGGTAGTTCAGGTCGTAGGTGACGGCGTCGCGGTGCACGAAGGAATCGGGCACCTGGGTGTTGATGTCCTGGTACAGCGTGCCGCCGAAGGCCACGTTGAGCAGTTGCAGGCCGCGGCAGACGCCGAAGATCGGCTTGCCCACGGCCTCGAAGGCGGCCACCAGGGCCTTGTCGTACTCGTCGCGGATGCGGTCGCCGGCCCAGTTCTCGTGCAGCGGCTCCTCGCCGTAGCTGCCGGGCCAGACATCGGCGCCACCGTGCATGACCAGGCCGTCCAGCCACTGCGCATAGTGCTCGTAGGTCACGTCGCCGCGCTGGGTGCTGCCCGTGGGGCAGGGCACCATGACCACCATGGCGCCTGTGGACATCAGCCAGTGCGCGATGGACTGCTCGACGTACTGCAGCGTCTTGCCCGTGAACAGCGAGCGCGCGTGGTCGGCGTGGGAGAAGCAGGCTGACAGGCCGATCTTCAGGCGGCTGTGGACGGTGCTCATGGCGGCGCTGCGCAAAAGAAGGTCATTCTGCCCACGCAGGCGCCGCCGGTCACCTGCGCCCCGCAAGCCCTGGCGCGGGGCACGGGTTCGCTCAGGCGCGCCGACGCCAGGCCAGCAGCGCCAGGGCCCAGAGCGCGGCGCCCCACCACCAACTGCTGGCGCCACCGCCACCGCCCCCGCCGCCGCCGCTGCTGGAGCTGGCGCTGGCCGTGACGGCCAGGTTGGCCACGTCGCGCCGGCCGGCGTTGTCTGTCACGGTCAGGCTGAACACATAGGCACCCGCCACGGGCAGGGTCGCGCTGGTGTTGGCCGACGCGGCGTTGGCGATGGTGGCATTGGCCGGACCGGAGACCTGGGCCCAACGGTAGGCGACGATGCTGGCGCCCGCGCTGGCCGTGCTCGCGTTGCCGTTGAGGGCCACGGTGCTGCCCGCCGGCGCCGTGGCCACGGGCGCAGCCACGGCCTGGGGCACCAGCGACGAGCTCGCGGCCAACACGGCGCGCGCGCCGTCCAGCAGGCCGGCCCCGCAGGTGCTGGTGTCGCAGTTGCACGGCACGGTGCCGCTGGTGCTGCACCGCAGTGCGCCGGCCACCGCCACGTGCGGCCGCGCCGCATCCTGCATGCGCACGACGAGTTGCGCCGGTGTCAGCGCCGGGTTCACGGCCAGCATCAGCGCGGCCACACCGGCCGCCTGCGGCGACGAGAAGCTGGTGCCCAGCTTCAGGCCATAGGTGTCCACGCCCGGCGTGGTCGTGCCCCGGTTGTCCAGGGAATAGATGGCGCGCGTGTTGGTGCCGCCAGGCGCCACGATGCCGACGCGCGCACCGTAGTTGGAGTAGGCCGTCTTGCGCCCATCCTCCTGCACCGCACCGACGGCCAGCACGCCGTTGCAATCGGCTGGCCGGCCCACGGCACCGGCCTCGTTGCCGGCAGCCACCACCAGCAGGGCACCGGCCTCGGTGATCTCGTCGATCACGTCCTGGTAGCTGGCGCTGCAGGCCGCATCGCCGCCGAAGCTCAGGTTCAGAATGCGCGCCGGCGTGGTGTTGGTCGGCGCGCCGTCCACCGCCAGGCCGGCCGCCCAGCGCATGCCGTCCAGCAGGTCGGACAGCAGTGCGCCGCACTTGCCGGCGATGCGCACCGGCAGAATCTTCGCCTGCCAGTCGATGCCGGCCACGCCCAGGCCATTGTTGGTGGCAGCGGCGATCTGGCCAGCGATGAAGGTGCCGTGCCAGGAGCTGTCCTCGATGTCGCAGGTGGAGAACAGCGGCGAGCGCTTGTCGGCCGCATTGACCCAGTCGCCCGGGTCGCTCGGGTCGGCGTCACGGCCGTTGCCGTCGTTGGAATACTCGACCTCGCTCACGAAGTCGTAGCCTGCCACCAGGCGGCCGGTGAGGTCGGGATGGTTCAGGCGCACGCCCACGTCCAGCACGGCCACCACCACCGAGGCACTGCCGGTCGTGACATCCCAGGCAGCCGGCATGTTCATCGCCGCGGCATAGGTCGTGGGCGGCTGCAGATGCCACTGCTGGGCGTAGTCGGGGTCGCTCGGCATGGCCAGACGGCGCACGCGCACATCGGGTTCGACGTCCAGCACGTCGGCGTTCAGGCGCAGCCGGCGCACGGTGGCCTCGAGCTCGGCGCCCGACTGTGCGGCCGGCATGCGCAGCAGCCGGTGCTGCCGGCCGACGGGGCGCTCGTCCTCGAAGCCCACGCCCGCGCTGGTGGCCACGGCGCGCAGGCGCTCGCGCGCCGCCTGCGGCGCCTCGCGCGCCGACGCCGTGGACTCGGCCTGCGGCTTGAGCCGCACGATGAGGTTGCGGACCGGCTCCTGGCTGGCCTGGGCCGGCGCGAGCAACGGAACTGCGAGCAATGCAGCAGCAATGAATTTCAGCATGCGCGGCGTTGTAGCACGGCTTCGCGGCACTCCGCGTGGGAAATCGATGACGCCGCATGACGCCGCACCGGCTTGCACGACAATCGGCGCCCTCGCGCGCCCGCGCCATTCGACACCGCACCGCCATGAAGATCAGCAAAGACACCGCCGTCACCCTGCACTACAGCGTGACCGAAGCCAATGGCAAGCCGCTGGCCAGCCGCGAAACCACCGACTACCTGCACGGCGGCTACGGCAACACGCTGCCCAAGATCGAGGAAGCGCTGGAAGGCCAGGAAGCCGGCTTTCGCGTGACGCTGGAGCTGCAGCCCGAAGACGCCTTCGGCCGCCGCGAGGAGGCGCTTGCGCGCAGCATCTCCAAGAAGGACTTCCCGCCCGGCGTGAAGGTCGGCGGCCAGCTGCGCGGCATGACCGAGGACGGCCGCGAGCAGGTCTTCACGGTCATGAAGATCAAGGGCGACCAGGTGCTGCTGGACGCCAACCACCCCTGGGCCGACAAGGCGCTCAAGTTCACGCTGCAGGTGGGCGGCGTGCGCGCGGCGACCGCGGAGGAAATCCAGCACGGCCACGTGCACGGCGGCCACGGCCACCACCACTGATCAGCGCCGGCGCTGCTCCCGGTGCAGCATGTGGCGCGTGTAGACCGCGTCGCGGCTGGACGCCATCAGCGCCATCTTCTGCACCAGCCCATGGGTCTCGGCGGGCTGGCTGATCTGCGGCATCAGGCCCAGCATGCCGGCCAGCGCCATCGGCACCCAGCGCTGGCGCAGGCGCAGCGTGCGGCCCGCTGCCCAGGCGATCGGCAGCGCCGCCGCCATGGCGCCCAGCGCAAAGCCGGCCACGACCTCCGACACCGAGTGCGCCTTCAGCACCACGCGCGAGACGCTGACGAGCAGGCCCACCAACAGGCCGGCGACGATGCCCAGCACCTGCAGGCGCCGCGACCGGTCGGCCACCGCCAGCCAGACGCCCATCGTGAACACCGCGGTCGAGACCGTCGCATGGCCGCTGATGCCCGTGAAATCCAGCGCGGCGCTGCCGATGCCCCAGCCCATGAAGGCCAGCTTGGTGGCCAGCACCAGCAGCACGGCCGTGCCGAACGACAGCCCCCAGGCCAGCGCCAGCGGCGCGTGCCGTGTCTTGACCAGCCACAGCGCCAGCACCAGCGCGGCGGGCAGCAGCAGCGCGGAGTTGCCGAGGTGGGTGACGGTGGGCCAGAAATGCAGGGGCACCTGCCGATTGTGCGGTGCCGCAATGAAGCCCGCCCCGGCGCAGGGCTACAGGCCGCGTTCCACCATGTCGAGCAGGCGTTCGCGCAGCACTTCGGCCTGCGCGGACGGCAGGCCGCGCAACGGGCCGTCCAGCAGCAGCAGCGCGAGCCCGTGCACGGTGGACCAGGCCAGGAATTCGGCACCGGGTCGGCGCGCGGGCGGCAGCGCGCCAGCCGCCACCAGCGCGTCCAGCGCGGCGCCGAGGTGGCGGAACGGATCCAGGCCTGACCGTCCGGCCTTGGCCGGATCGGGTGTGGCAGCGAGCGCGAAGCGCCCGCCGAACGCGGTGCGGAACAGCCCGGTGTGCGCCTGCGCGAAATCCAGGTAGCCCGCGCCCACGGCGCGCACGCGCGCACGGGCCTGCGCCACGGCATCGCCCTGCGTGGGCAGCTGCGCCATGCGCACCTCCATCGCCTCGGCCACGGCGGCCACGGCGGCGGCGCGCACGGCATCGAGCAGGTCCTCGCGGTTGGCGAAATGGCGGTAGGCCGCGTTGGGCGCCACGCCGGCGCGGCGCGTGGCCTCGCGCAGCACCACGGCATCGGGCCCGCCCTCGGCGGCCAACGCCAGGCCGGCCTCCAGCAGCGCGCGGCGCAAGTCGCCATGCCGGTAGCGGCCGCGTGCAGGCAGGGTCCGGGTGCGGGAGGAGGATGTGTTTTCTGCCATGTGGACAGCGTCCATTATTGCTGCCAGAATATTTGTGAACACTGTTCACATTCATCCACAGGAGACACGCCGTGCAAGTCCAAGCCTATCTTTCCTTCGAGGGCCGCTGCCAGGAGGCGCTCGACTTCTACCGCGACCAGCTCGGCGCCCAGATCGGCCTCGTGATGCGCTTCAAGGAGGCGCCGCCCATGGACCAGCCCCCGCCCGAGGGCTGCGCTGGCGGTCCGCCGCCCGACGGCGAGAAGATCATGCATTCGGAACTGCGCATCGGCGATTCCACGCTGATGGCCACCGACGGCATGGCCAGCGGCAAGCCCAGCTTTGCCGGCATCTCGCTGTCGCTGCTGGTGGCCGACGAAGCCGAGGCGAAGCAGCGCTTCGACGCGCTGGCCGATGGCGGCCAGGTGCAGATGCCGCTCGCCAAGACCTTCTTCAGCCCGTCCTTCGGCATGGTGGCCGACCGCTTCGGCGTGCAATGGATGGTCGTGGCGCAGGATCCCAACCAGGCCCCCCGATGAGGAGCAGACACCGATGGAACCCACCAAGCCCCTCGAACAACACCGCTGGCTGCAGCAACTGGTCGGTGAATGGACCATGGAAGGCGAGGCCGACATGGGCCCCGGCGAGCCGACCAGCCACAGCACGGGCACCGAGAGCGTGCGCATGCTCGGCGAACTCTGGGCGGTGCTGGAAGGCCAGGCCCAGATGCCCGCCGGCGGCGACACCGGCCACATGCGCATGACGCTGGGCTACGACCCGGACCGCCAGGCCTTCGTCGGCAACTGGGTCGGCTCGATGATGACCCTGATGTGGGTCTACCAGGGCCAGCTCGACCCCGCCGGCAAGGTGCTCACGCTGGACACCGAGGGCCCGAGCTTCGCCGGTGACGGCAGGACCGTGCGCTACCAGGACGTGATCACGCTGGTCGACGCGAACACGCGCACGCTGCATTCGCAGACGCTCGGCGAGGACGGCCAGTGGAAGCGCTTCATGACGGCGACCTACAAGCGACAGTAGCCGCGCGCGGGCTCGGGTAGGCTCGCGCCCGCCATGTCCACGCCCCCTCTGCTTTCTCCGCGCGCCGCCTGGCCCATGCTGCTGGCGCTGACGGCCGCTTTCGCCATGAGCCAGGCCTTCCGCACGCTGGCCGCCATCCTGGCGCCGCCGCTGCAGGCCGAGTTCCAGATGTCGCCGCAGCAGCTCGGGCTGTTCGCGGCGAGCTTCCACTTCGCGTTCGGCGCGCTGCAGCTGTTCATCGGCATCGGCATGGACCTGCACGGCCTGCGCCGCACGGTGCTGGCCGCCTTTCCGCTGGCCGTGGTGGGCGCGGCCGTGTCGGCCACGGCCGGCGGCCAGGGCCAGCTGATCGTGGGCCAGGTGCTGATCGGCGTGGGCTGCGCGCCGGCCTTCCTGGCCTGCACCCTGTTCATCGCGCAGAACTTCCCGGCCGAGCGCTTCGCCATGCTGTCGGGCCTGGTGCTGATGCTGGGCGGCACCGGCATGCTGTTCACGGGCACGCCGCTGGCCTGGCTGATCGAGGCGCATGGCTGGCGCTGGGGCATGTGGCTGCTGGCGGCCGGTTCGGTCGTGGCCTGGGGGCTGGTGTGGTGGAAGGTGCCGCACCAGACGCCGGCCGGCGCCGCCGGCGGCGCCCCACGCGAATCGCTGGGCCAGGCACTGCGCGGGGTCAAGGCGCTGTTCCTGATGCCGCACACCTGGGGCATCGTCTGCATGGCGGCCGTCAACTACGCCTCGTTCCTGACGCTGCGCGGCCTGTGGCTGGGGCCCGTGCTGGTCGAGCGCCACGGCCTGTCGCTGCTCGTCAGCGGCCATGTGGCGCTGCTGGTGTCGGTGGTTTCGCTGGTCAGCCCGCCGCTGTTCGGCCGCTTCGATCCCGGTGGCATCGCGGCGCGGCGCCGGCGCATCGTCCGCTGCACGCTGGGGATGGCGGCGCTGTTCGTGGCGATGGCCTTGCTGCGCGGGCTGGTGGCCGACGTGCTGCTGGCCGTGGCCGTGGCCTGCCTGTCGGGCTACATGGTGCTGCAGTACGCCGACGTGCGTGCCGCCTACCCGCCGGCCATGATCGGCCGCGCGCTGTCGGTGTTCACCATGGCCATGTTCATGGGCGTGGCGTTCATGCAATGGGGCACCGGCTGGGTCGCCGCACAGGCCGCCGGCTGGGGCGTGGAGACCTTCACGGCGCCGCTGCTGGCGATCGCGGCGGCGCTGCTGCTGGGCGCGCTGGCCTACCGCAGGCTGCCGCAGCCACCTGGCGCCTGAAACTCAGGCGTGGCCGACCTGCAGGTCGGCATACGACACCGCGTACTTGACCAGGGCCGCTTGGCCATCGATGCGCAGCTTGCGGCGCAGGTGCAGCCGGTGCGTCTCCACCGTGCGCACCGAGGCGCCCAGCGCGTCGGCGATCTCGCGGTTCGAGCAGCCATCGGCCAGCAGCGAGAGCACGGCCGACTCCTTGGGCGTGAGGTGGCCCCAGGCGCGCGTGACGGGTGGCGGCGCCGGCTCGGTCGGCAGCGGCAGGCCGGGGCTGAAGTAGCGCTCGCCCGCGTGCACGGCGTCGATGGCCTCGACCAGGTGGTGGCCCGGCCCGTCCTTGAGCACATAGCCGCGCACGTCCAGCGCCACGGCGCGGCGCACGTACTCGGCGTCCTGGTGCATGGACAGCACCAGCAGGCGCAGGCCCGGAAAGCGGTCGCGGAACTGGGTCGCCAACTGGATGCCGCTGGCATCCGGCATGCGGATGTCGGTGACCACCAGGTCGGGCTGCAGCGCGGCGGCCAGCGCCTCGGCCTCGCGCACGCAGCCGGCCTCGCCCACCACGCGGATGTGGGGCGTGGCGTGCAGGCGCATGCGCACGCCGTCGCGCAGCAGCGGATGGTCGTCGACAAGCAGCACGCGGATGGGGGCGGGGTCAGGGGTCATGGAGCGGAACGGGCAATGGCGATGGGATGCGGTGCGCGCGTGGATACGGGTGCCGGCGCGGCGGCCTGTGGCAAGGGCAGCCAGGCGGCGAGACGCGTGCCATGGCGGCCGGAGTCGATGGACAGCGTGCCGCCCAGGCTCTCGGCACGCTCGCGCATGTTGCGCAGGCCGATGCCGCGCGTGCCGTCCCCGGACACCCCGCGCATGTCGAAGCCTTGCCCGTCGTCGATGACCTGCAGGCCCACACCATGGCGCGTGCCATGCAGCACGAGTTCCACCCGCGTGGCCTGGGCGTGGTTGCGGCAGTTCTGCAGTGCCTCCTGCGCGATGCGGAACAGCACGGTGCCGTGCTCGGCCGGCAGCTGGCCCGGCACACCCTGGCGCACCAGGCCGACGGGGAAGGCCCCGCTTTCCTGCACCTGTTGTGCCAGCAAGGCGAGGGCCGGCTCCAGCCCGAGGTCGTCCAGCAAGGCAGGGCGCAGCCCGTGCGACACGCGCCGGATTTCCACCAGCGCCGTGCCCAGCCGCGCCAGCCCCTGGTCCAGCGCCTGGCGCGGCGCCGCGGGCGTGGCGGCGCCCGGATCGGCCAGCTGCAGCTGTGCCGTCTCGAGCAGGAACTTGGACGAGGCCAGCACCTGCACCACGCCATCGTGCAACTCGCGGGCCACGCGCACGCGCTCGTCTTCCTGCGAACGCACCACGCGACGCGCCAGCCGGCGCAGCTTGTCGCTGGAAACGCGGTGGTCCTTGAGGTTGAGCGCCAGGCCGCCCAGGCCGATCAGCACCACGCAGACCGCGGCGATGGCGTACAGGCGCTGGCGCGTGGCCTCGATGTTGGTGCGCGCGCCGGTCTCGATGGCCTGCAGCGCGCCCTGCACGTCGTCCAGGTAGATGCCGGTGCCGATGACCCAGTTCCAGCCCGGCACCGTCAGCACGTAGCCCAGCTTGGGAACGACCGACTGGGAGCTGGGCTTGCTCCAGCTGTAGCGCACGACGCCGCCGCCGTGGCGTGCGACCTTGAGGATGCGCTGCGCCGAATCGGCGCCCGCCGGATCGTTGGGGTCGCAGAACGCCACGCCCTGCATGGGCAGCGTCTTCGGGTCGATCAGCAGCTGGCCGTGCTGGTCGTAGACGAAGAAGTACCCGTTGTCGCCGAACTGCATGCGCGCCAGCGTGGCCAGTGCCAGTTCCTTGCGCTCGCCGAGCCCGCCCGGCCCTTCGGCGATGCGCACGAGGGTGTTGCGCGCCAGCTCGACATAGTGCTTGAGTTCGGCCTCCTTGCTGTGCATGAAGGCTTGCTGCACGAGGGCCTGTTCCTCGCGCACGAGCTTGTAGGTCTGCTGCTGCATGGTGGCCCCCATGAGCAGCAGCGCGACCACGATGGGCACGCCCGACAGCAGCACCAACTTGAGGCGGAGCTGCATGTCAGCGCCCCACTCCGGGGTCTGTCTGCACCAATGTTCTGGAATGTGTTGCGGTGTGCATGGCGGGCCTGAATGTGCAGAGCAATCCCGATGCCAGCCAGTGACGTTTCATTTTGAAACACTGCTGCAGTGCGGCGAAATCGGCGGCCCAAAGGCTCCGCTGCGTACTACCACGTAAGGGAAATGAAACCGTCACACACCGTGATGCCATTCCTAGAATTCATCGCAAGTTAGACCGCATTGCACTGCAGCAAACATCCCGGGAGGGTCTGGCTTCTTGTCGCTCCGCATGGCCGAAATGCCGTGCGTGGTTCTTGATTCCAGAAGAAGGAAAGGTGGCTCCATGCCCAACCATATCTGTGCCGGCCGCTTCACCAAGGTGGTGGCCGGCTGCGCTGCAGCATTGCTCATGACAGCCTGCGCCATGCCCGCCAAACGCACGGTACTGTCCACCACCGGCGTGCCGCCGGCGATCGGTCCGTACTCGCAGATGGTCTCGCACGGCAACACGCTGTACCTCTCGGGCGTGATCCCGCTCAACGAGGCCGGCAACGCCGTCGTCGGCGGCACCATCGAAGAGCAGACGCATGCCGTGCTGCGCTACATCGGCACCATGCTCCAGTCGCAGGGACTGGACTACACCGACGTGCTCTCGTCCTCGGTGTTCATGAAGGATCTCAACGAGTTCGCCGCGATGAACAAGGTCTACGGCGAGTACTTCAAGCCGGGCAACGCGCCGGTGCGCGCCACCGTCGAAGTGGCACGTTTGCCGCGTGACGTGAAGGTCGAGATCGCCGTCATCGTCGGTCGCCGTTGAACCATCCCGGAGTACAGACACCATGCAAGACCAACAGATCCTCACCGCCCGCGCCGCCGAGCTGAACGCACTGGCCGCGACCGACACCACGCGCTGGCCGTCCAAGCGACGCGACTTCCTGCGCATGCTGGGCTACGGCGCCGGTGCGGCTGCCCTGGGCCCGGCCCTGATGGCCTGCGGCAGCAGCAACTCGGCCACGGCGGCCGCCGAACTGCGCGCGCAGCTGGTCGCCGACGAGGCCTTCTGGACGAACGTGCAAGGCATGTTCACGCTCGACCCGGCGCGTACCTTCATGAACATCGGCACGGCCGGCTCCATGCCCAAGGTGGCACTGGACCTGTTCGACACCGAGAACCGCAAGAAGGCCAGGGAGTCGGGCAACGGCTACTCCGACCACAACGCGCTGCGCGCGCTGGTGGCGCCCGCCTTCGGCGTGGACACCGACGAGCTGGCCTTCTCGGCCAACACCTCCTCGGGCATGTGCCACGCGATCCTGGGCATCCCCTGGCAGGCCGGCGACGTGATCGTCACGACCAACCACGAGCACGGCGGCGGCAACACGCCGCTGAACATCGCGGTGGACCGCTACGGCGTGGAGATCTCGCGCATCGAGATGCCGACCGGCAACAACCAGACTGCGGCAACCTACCAGAACCTGTTCGACGAGCGCATCCGCGCGCTCAAGAACGCGGGCAAGCGCGTG
Organism: Pseudorhodoferax sp. Leaf265; assembly: GCF_001422365.1. Lineage (GTDB taxonomy): Bacteria > Pseudomonadota > Gammaproteobacteria > Burkholderiales > Burkholderiaceae_C > Pseudorhodoferax. The sequence continues at coordinate 73,491 of NZ_LMMT01000004.1, forward strand.
CGCGCCGTGATGTGGTCCTCGCCGACCTACGTGACCGGCACGCTGCTGCCGATCGCCGAGATCATGGAGGTGGTGAAGACGCACGGGCTGATCAGCATCGTCGACGGCGCCCACCTGCCCGGCATGATGCACTACGACTACGGCGCGCTGGGCATGGACTTCATGTCGGGCGCCGGCCACAAGTGGCAGTGCGGCCCGGGCTCCACCGGCATCCTGATCATCCGAAACAAGATCCGCGCCTCCAACCCGCTGCCGTTGCCCAAGTGGTACCCGGTGCACACCAGCACTTATTCCACGCGCGAACGCACGACCAACGGCACGGCCACCTACGACATCGCCGCCAGCGTGACGAGTTGCGGCAGCACGCACACGCCGCTGTTCCAATCGCTGGTGAGCGCATGCCAGCTGTGGGACCAGATCGGCCGCAAGAAGATCGAGACCTACGACCTCACGCTGTCGGCCTACCTCAAGGAGAAGATCGTCGAACGCTGGGGCGTGGATTCGCTGTACTCGCCCAAGGACGACCCCAAGCTGGTGTGTGCGCTGACCTCGTTCAACGTGTTCCGCAACAAGGACGACGCGATGAACTCGGCCAAGGCCACGCAGTTCGTCTCGCGCCTGCAAGCCGAGTACCCGCAGGGCCTGGTCATCCGCAACGCCAGCTTCCCGGTGATCGGCGCGGCGTCGAACCACTACGCGATGCGCATCTCCACACACCTGTGGCACGACGCCAACGACATCGACGCGCTGGTCGATGCCATGTGGGACCTGTCGGGCAAGATGGCCTGATGGTCTCAGGCGCCCGGGCTTCAGCCCAGCTCGGGCGCCAGTCCCGGCGCCTTGTCCATGTCGGCCCCGTTGTACAGCTTGTGCTGGGCAGCGGGGCTGCCCACGTCGGACACCACCGCCAGGCGCCACTGCGGATCGCGCCGCGCGAAGGCGCGCTCCTCCGCTGTCAGCGCATAGCCGGTCGCGCCCGTGGCCGTGCCCTTCACGACGAGCTTGAGCAGGGTCTTGCCCTTCTTGTCGCGCACTTCCGCGGCGTAGCCCGGATTCGGCGTGTCCAGCATTTCGGTCTTGTAGCCGTAGCCTGCGAAGTGGCGCGTCAGGTGGTCCAGCGCGGCCGACTGCAGGTCGCCGCCACCGACGGCGATGGCTGCGGCATCGGGCGCGGCATCCACGATGCCGGCACGCGCGCGGGCGGCCTGGATCTCGGCCTCGTTCGGAACCCAGCCGCGCGGGCCGCGCACCAGCACCACATGGCGCTGCTCGGGGCTCCAGACGGCCACATGCCATTCCTGCTCGTCGGGCACGCGCACCGACATGCGGGCGGCCTTGTCGGTCTCCAGGTCGGCAATCGCCACGCGGTTGGTCTGCAGCACGGCGCGCACGCCCTGGTCGGCGTCGAGCGCGCGCTTGATGAGCTGGATCCGATCCTTGGTGCGCTGGATGCGCAGGTCGGTGCGTTCGCCGCCGCCGATGCGGTGCAGCGGATCGAGCGACTCGAGCAGGAACCAGCGCCCGCCCTCGCCGACGCTCACCAGCTCGGCCCAGATGGTCACGATGATGTTGTCGCCGCTGGCCAGCCAGGCCATGTCGGAAGCCTTGTCGCGCGCGTCGAACACGCCCATCTTGGTGATGATCTCGACCGGCGTGCGCTTGTCGCCCGACAAACGCTTCTCGTTGATGACCGCCAGGACGGCGGGTGCGACTTCTTTGTCCATGGAAAGCAGGAGGGCCGGTCTCGACCGGCCCTTTTTCGTGGGATGGAAAGGATGCGGCTCAGCCGCGCGGTACCGGCGCGGCCGCCTTGTCCAGCGCGGTGTTGACCTCGTCCAGCGTCTCGGCCGACTTGGTCAGCGTCTTCTCGACGGCACCGGTGTGGCCCAGCGCCTGGTCGACCTCGCGCGTGCGCGCTTCCTCGCTGAGGTGGGTGTCGAGCACGGTATTGGCCACGGCCAGGTCGTCGGCCGCCTGACGGATGTCGGCGGCGACCTCCTTGGCCTTTTCGATCGCCTGCTCCAGGTGCTTGGCGGCCTGGGCATCTTTGGAAGGCTGGGACATGTTGGAACTCTTGCGAGACAAGGCGGGCGCCCATCGTAGCGCGCCCAGGGGCACCCGCAAGCGCCGGGCAAGTCACCCGGCCCTCTTGCGCAGCGCGTTTACTTGGCGACGACGCGGACCATCTCGAGCACCTTGTTCGAGTAGCCCCACTCGTTGTCGTACCAGGAGACGAGCTTGACGAAGGTGCCGTCCAGCGCGATGCCGGCTTCGGCGTCGAAGATCGAGGTGCGGGCATCGCCGCGGAAGTCGGTGGCGACGACCTTGTCCTCGGTGTAGCCCAGCACGCCCTTGAGCGCGCCTTCGGACTGGGCCTTGAACTCGGCGCAGATCTCCTTGTAGCTGGCTTCCTTGACCAGTTCCACCGTCAGGTCGACCACCGACACGTCGGAGGTCGGCACGCGGAAGGACATGCCGGTCAGCTTCTTGTTCAGCTCGGGGATCACGACGCCCACAGCCTTGGCAGCGCCCGTGCTGGAGGGAATGATGTTTTCCAGGATGCCGCGGCCGCCGCGCCAGTCCTTGTTGGACGGGCCGTCCACGGTCTTCTGCGTCGCGGTGGCGGCGTGCACGGTGGTCATCAGGCCACGCTTGATGCCCCACTTGTCGTTCAGCACCTTGGCCAGGGGAGCCAGGCAGTTGGTGGTGCACGAGGCGTTGGAGATGATGGCCTCGCCCTTGTAGGTCTTGTCGTTCACGCCGAAGACGAACATCGGGGTGTCGTCCTTGGAGGGGGCCGACAGGATGACCTTCTTGGCGCCGGCGTCGATGTGCTTCTGCGCGGTTTCCTTGGTCAGGAACAGGCCGGTGGACTCGATCACGATGTCGGCGCCGACTTCGTTCCACTTCAGCGCAGCCGGGTCACGCTCCTGCGTCAGGCGGATCTTCTTGCCGTTGACGATCAGGGTGTTGCCGTCCACGGCGATGTCGCCCTTGAAGCGGCCATGCACCGAGTCGTACTGCAGCATGTAGGCCAGGTAGTCCGGCTCGAGCAGGTCGTTGATGCCCACGACTTCGATGTCGGAGAAGTTCTGCACCGCCGAACGCAGCACGTTGCGGCCGATGCGGCCGAAGCCGTTGATACCGATCTTGATCGCCATTGCTTTTTCTCCTGAGGTTGAAACTTACTTGGACAGAACCTTGCGCACGGTCGCAGCCACGTTCTCGGGCGTGAAACCGAAGTGCTTGAACAGCACGGGCGCGGGGGCCGACTCGCCGTAGGTGTCGATGCCGACCACGGCCGCGCAGCCGTACTTCCACCAGCCGTCGGTCACGCCCATCTCGACCGCGATGCGCGGCAGGCCTTCGGGCAGCACGGCCTTCTTGTAGGCCAGGCTCTGGCGGTCGAAGGTGGTGGTGCTGGGCATGGAAACCACGCGCACGGCGATCTTGGCCGCGGCCAGCAGCTTCTGCGCAGCCAACGCCAGCTGCACTTCGGAGCCGGTGGCGATGATCACGGCGCGGGCCTTGCCCTTGAGGCCCACGTCGGCGGGTTCGCTGAGCACGTAGGCGCCATTGGCGATGTGGTCCAGCGCGTCTTCGCTCTTGGGCGCGTAGGGCAGGTTCTGGCGCGACAGCAGCAGCGCCGTCGGCCGGTTCTTCTGGGCCAGGGCCACGGCCCAGGCGATGGCCGTCTCGGCCGTGTCGGCGGGGCGCCACACGTCCAGGCCCGGGATCAGGCGCAGGCTGGCCGCATGTTCGATCGACTGGTGCGTGGGACCGTCTTCGCCCAGGCCGATGGAGTCGTGCGTGAACACGTGCACGATGCGCTGCTTCATGAGCGCGGCCATGCGGATGGCGTTGCGGCTGTAGTCGCTGAACGTGAGGAAGGTGCCGCCGTAGGGGATGTAGCCGCCGTGCAGCGCGATGCCGTTCATGATGGCGGCCATGCCGAACTCGCGCACACCGTAGTTGATGTGGCGGCCGATCACGCCGTGCGGCGGTTCTTCCACCGGGGCGGCCTTCTCGTCCTCGGCACCGGCCTTGCGGTCCGGCGCGGCGCCCAGCACCACAGCGCCGGTCTCGGCGTCGAAGCGCAGTGCCGGCGTATGGCTGGTGTTGGTCAGGTTGGAGCCGGTCAGGTCGGCCGAGCCGCCCAGCAGTTCGGGCAAGGCCGCCGTGAAGCCTTCCAGCGCCAGCTGGCTGGCCTTGCGGCTGGCCACGGTGGCCGCCTGGTCATGGGCTTCGGAGGCGATGCGCGCGGCAGTCTCGGCGAAGCTGGCGGGCAGCTCGCCCTGCATGCGGCGCGTCAGCTCGGCGGCCAGCTGCGGGTGGGCCGCCTTGTAGCCCGCGAACAGCACGTCCCAGTCGGCCTCGGCGGCCAGGCCCTTGGCCTTGGCGTCCCAGCCGGCGTAGACGTCGGCGGGAATCTCGAACGGCGCAGCGTCCCAGCCCAGCGCTTCGCGCGTGAGCTTGATTTCCTCGGCACCCAGCGGCTCGCCGTGGGCCTTGGCCGTGCCGGCGCGGTTCGGCGAACCCTGGCCGATGGCGGTCTTGCAGATGATCAGCGTGGGCTTGCCCTTCGAGGCCTTGGCCTCCTCGATGGCCTTGGACACGGCTTCGGCATCCTGGCCGTCGACCGGGCCCAGCACCTGCCAGCCGCTGGCGACGAAGCGCAGGGCCGTGTTGTCGATGAACCAGGGCGCGACCTTGCCGTCGATGGAGATGCCGTTGTCGTCGTACAGCGCGATCAGCTTGTCCAGCTTCCAGGCGCCGGCCAGGGCCACGGCCTCGTGGCTGATGCCTTCCATGAGGCAGCCGTCGCCCAGGAACACGTAGGTGCGGTGGTCGACGACCGGGAAGTTCGGGCGGTTGAACTCGGCCGCCAGCAGCTTCTCGGCCAGCGCCATGCCCACCGCGTTGGTGATGCCCTGGCCCAGCGGGCCAGTGGTGGTTTCCACACCGGGCGTGATGCCGTGCTCGGGGTGGCCGGCCGTCTTGCTGTGCAGCTGGCGGAAGTTCTTCAGTTCGCCGATGGGCAGGTCGTAGCCCGTCAGGTGCAGCAGCGCGTACAGCAGCATGGAGCCGTGGCCGTTGGACAGCACGAAGCGGTCGCGGTCGAACCAGGCCGGGTTGCGCGGGTTGTGCTTCAAGTGCTGGCCCCACAGCGCCACGGCCATGTCGGCCATGCCCATGGGAGCGCCAGGGTGGCCGGAATTGGCCTGCTGCACGGCGTCCATGGCCAGCGCGCGGATGGCGTTGGCCAAGCGGCTGGCGGGCGCGGCGGCCTCTGCGACGGGGGTGGAAGAGGCCAGCGTGTCAGTGTTCGCCATGGGTGGGCAGCTCCGGTCGGAATCGGGGGAAACCCGGGATTTTAGCGAGGCGGGCCGCACCCGTCCTTGGTCTACAGTCGCCGGCAGCACATGGCCGCCATCGAACTCCCCCCCGGCGTCGCGCTGTTCGAGCGCGGCTGGCTCTCCTCCAACAACCTGTTGCTGCGCGATCCGCAGGGCACCGGGCCCACCGCGCTGGTCGACTCTGGCTACTGCACGCACGCCACGCAGACGCTGGCGCTGGTGGGCCAGGCCCTGGGTGAGGCGCCGCTGGAGCGGCTGCTCAACACCCACCTGCACAGCGACCACTGCGGCGGCAATGCGGCCTTGCAGCAGCAGTACCCGCAGCTGCACTCGGCCATCCCGCCCGGCCAGGCGCAGGCCGTGCGCGACTGGGACGCCGACGCGCTGAGCTACGCGCCCACGGGCCAGCTCTGCCCGCGTTTCGGCATCGACGGCCTGTTGCAGCCGGGCCAGGAGGTCGCGCTCGGGGCCGGGCGCTGGCAGGTGCATGCGGCGCCGGGCCACGACCCGCATGCCGTGCTGCTGTTCGAGCCGGCCTGGGGCCTGCTCGTGGCCGGCGACGCGCTCTGGCAGAACGGTTTCGGCGTGGTGTTTCCCGAACTCGAGGGCGAGTCGGCCTTTGCCGAGGTCGGCGCCTCGCTGGATCTCATCGAACGGCTGGCGCCGCGCCTGGTCGTGCCGGGCCATGGCAGCGTGTTCGACGACGTGGGGCCGGCACTCGAACGCGCGCGCCGCCGGCTCGAGGGCTTCGTCGCGGCGCCACGCAAGCACGCGCTCTACGCGGCCAAGGTGCTGCTCAAGTTCAAGCTGCTGGAGTTGCAGTCCATCGCCGAGGTCGACCTGCTGGCCTGGGCCCGGCGCACCCCTTATTTCCAGACCCTGCATGCGCGGTATTTCGCCGACGCCGGGGCCATCGCTGCCTGGGGCGAGGCGCTGGTCGAGGATTTGCTGCGCTCTGGTGCGGCCGCGCGCGAGGGGGCGCTGCTGGTCAACCGCTGAGGTCACGCGGCTGTCATCTGGGGCCATCAGGCTCGCGGGCTTGTCTTTTCACCGAGCCGACAACGCATGTTCCGCCTGACCCTCGCCGCGCTCGCCTGCGCCGCCACCCTGTCCCCCGCCGCATACGCCCAGCAGGCCTACCCCGCCACCCTGGCCGGCCACGCCGTGCTGCCCGCCCTCACGCTGATCGCGCCGCCCGCCGACGCGCCGGCCGACCTGCGCATGGCCGGCAAGTTCACCACGGCCCAGCGCACGGACAAACCCGGCGCGGTGATGGGCCTGTCGGGTGGCCGGCCCACCGGCATCGGCCTGCCGTTCGAAGGCCAGCCCGCGCAAGGCCATTCGGGCATCAAGCGCATGGCCGACGGCAGCTTCTGGGTCCTCACGGACAACGGGGCCGGCAGCAAGGCCAACTCGCCGGACTTCATGCTCTACCTGAACCACTACGCGGTGGACTTCCAAAGTGGCCGCTTCGAGCGCAAGAAGACCGTGTTCCTGCACGACCCGGACCGCAAGCTGCCGTTTCGCATCGTCCAGGAAGGCAGCGAGAAGCGCTACCTGACCGGAGCGGACTTCGACCCCGAGAGCTTCCAGTTCGCCGGCGGTGCGCTGTGGATCGGCGACGAGTTCGGCCCCTGGCTGATCCAGGCCGACCTGGACGGCAAGGTGCTGGCCGTGTTCGAGACCCAGGCGGACGGCAAGACCGTGCGCTCGCCCGACCATCCCGCCATCGCCATGCCGGGCGCACCCGACGCCGCGCTGCCGGCCTTCGAGGTGCGCCGCTCCAAGGGCTTCGAGGGCATGGCGGCCTCGCCCGACGGCAGCAAGCTCTACGCGCTGCTGGAAGGCCCGCTGTGGAACGCCGCTGCCAAGGCCAACGAGACGGTGGACGGCAAGACCGCCCTGCGCGTGCTCGAGTTCGACGTGCAGAAGAAGGCCTGGACCGGCCGCCACTGGAAATACCCGCTGGAAGCCGGCCACTACGCCATCGGGGACTTCAACATGGTCGATGCCACCACCGGCCTCGTCATCGAGCGCGACAACGGCGAAGGCACGGCGGACAAGGCCTGCCCGGCCGGCGAGAAGCGCAGCGATTGCTTCCACGACCTGGCGAAGTTCAAGCGCGTCTACAAGATCGACATGACGGAAGCCAACGTGGGCCAGGCCGTGCGCAAGGTCGGCTACATCGACCTCATGGCCATCCAGGACCCGAACAAGCTGGCGAAGAAACCACTGACCAACGGCGTGCTGACCTTCCCGTTCTTCACGATCGAGAACGTGGACATCGTGGACGCCACCCACATCGTGGTCGGCAACGACAACAACCTGCCCTTCAGCAGCAGCCGCGTGCCCAGCCAGGCCGACGACAACGAGCTCGTGCTGCTGGAGGTGGGCGAGTTGCTGCGCGCGAAGTGAGGGCCTTCATTCAAAAGGCTTGAACGCTGCCTTCACCTTTGGGTGGGGCGCAGCGGGGGTGGCCGCACCAACAATGCAGCCATCCCTTTCCATCCAACAGGAAGTCAACATGGCCAAAGTCCTCGTTCTCTACTACTCCACCTACGGTCACATCGAGACCATGGCCGGCGCGATCGCCGAAGGCGCGCGTGCTGCGGGCGCCCAGGTGGACATCAAGCGCGTGCCCGAGACCGTGCCCGAAGAGATCGCCAAGAAGAGCCACTTCAAGCTGGACCAGGCTGCGCCCGTGGCCACGGTCGAGGACCTGGCCAACTACGACGCCATCGTGGTCGGCACCGGCACGCGCTTCGGCCGCATGTCCTCGCAGATGGCGGCCTTCCTCGACCAGGCCGGCGGCCTGTGGGCCCGCGGCGCCCTGAACGGCAAGGTCGGCGCGGCCTTCACCTCCACGGCCACGCAGCACGGCGGCCAGGAGACCACGCTGTTCTCCATCATCACCAACCTGCTGCACTTCGGCCTCGTGATCGTGGGCCTGCCGTACAGCCACGGCGGCCAGATGACGCTGGACGAGATCGTCGGCGGCGCGCCCTATGGCGCCACCACCATCGCCGGCGGCGACGGCTCGCGCCAGCCCAGCGAAATCGAACTGGCCGGCGCCCGCCACCAGGGGGAACTGGTGGCCAAGACGGCTGCCAAGCTGTTCGGCTGAGGCTGGCGCCGGTCCCGATAATCGGGACCATGCCTTCCCCGACCTCCCCCGCGCAGCCCGTCCGCTGCGCCATGGTGCTCGCCGCCGGCCGCGGCGAGCGCATGCGGCCGCTGTCCGACCGCACGCCCAAGCCGCTGCTGCCGGTGCACGGCAAGCCCATGATCGTCTGGCACCTGGAGGCGCTGGCGCGCGCGGGCGTGCAGCGCGTGGTCGTCAACACAGCCTGGCTGGAAGAGCAGATCCCGGCCGCGCTCGGCGACGGCAGCCGCTGGGGCCTCACCATCGATTACTCCATGGAAGGCCGCGACCACGGCGGCGCGCTGGAGACGGCCGGCGGCATCGCCAAAGCGCTGCCGCTGCTGGACGAGTGCTTCTGGCTGGTCTCGGGCGACATCCATGCGCCCGATTTCGCCTATGACGCCGCGCGCGCCGCCGCCTTCGTGGCGCAGCCCGGGCGCCTGGCCCACTTGTGGCTGGTGCCCAACCCGGACTTCCACCCCGCAGGCGACTTCGGCATCGCAGCCGACGGATTGGCCCTGGCCGACGCCGGCCCGGATGGCCGGCGCTGGACCTATGGCAACTTCGCATTGATGCGCAAGGCCCTGTGCGCCGGTGTGCCCGTCGGCCAGAAGGCCGCGCTGGGCCCGCTGCTCCAGGCCGCGGTCCGCGACCGCCAGGTCGGCGCCGAGGTCTACCGCGGCGCCTGGCACAACATCGGCACGCCGGCCCAACTGGCCGCGCTGGACGGAGCCGCGCCGTGAACGTGCTGCTGGCCGGCGCCACGGGCCTGGTCGGCCGCGAAATCCTCGCGCTGCTGCTGGCCGACCGGGGCGTGGCCGCGGTCCACACGCTGGGCCGGCGCGCGCCGCCCACGCCGCACGCCAAGCTGCACCACCACCCCTGCGACCTGCGCAGCATCCCGGCCCTGCCGCCGCTGCACACCGCCTTCATCGCGCTGGGCACCACGATCAAAGTGGCCGGCAGCCAGGAGGCCTTCCGTGCGGTCGACCACGACGCCGTGCTGGCCGTGGCACGCGCCGCGCGGGCCGCAGGCGCCCGGCGGCTGGGCCTGGTCAGCGCCATGGGAGCGGATGCCGGCTCGCGCGTGTTCTACAACCGGGTCAAGGGCGAGGTCGAGCAGGCGATCGCGCAGATCGGCTTCGAAACCCTGGTGATCGCCCGGCCCTCGCTGCTGGTCGGCGACCGCGGCCCGCTGGGCCAGCCCGCGCGCCGCGGCGAGATCGTGGGCAAGGCCATCAGCCGCTGGCTGCGGCCGCTGATCCCGGCCAACTACCGCGCGATCCGCGCCGGCGACGTCGCCCATGCACTGGTCTCTACCGTCGCGCGCGGCGCGCCGGGCCGCAGCCTGCTGCTGTCGGGCCAGATGCAGCGCGGCGCGCGGCGGTAGGATCGTGGCATGACCACGCCCTACGCCCAACGCCGCGCCGAAGTCGCCCGCCAGATCGGGCGCGACGGCATCGCCATCGTCCCGACCGCGCCGGAGCGCCAGCGCAACCGCGACAGCGACTTCCTGTACCGGCACGACAGCTACTTCTACTACCTGACCGGCTTCACCGAGCCCAACGCCTGGCTGGTCATCACCGGCGACGGCAGGAGCACGCTGTTCTGCGCGCCCAAGGACCTGGAGCGCGAGATCTGGGACGGCTACCGCCTGGGGCCCGAGGCGGCGCCCGAAGCGCTGGGCGTGAGCGCCGCCCACTCCGTCGCCCAGCTGGACGCCCAACTGCCGAAGCTGCTGGAGAACCGCGGCACGGTCTGGTTCCCGTTCGCGATCCACAAGGGGCTGGAGTCGCGCATCGACGGCTGGCTGTCCTCGGTGCGCGCGCGCGTGCGCTACGGCGCGCTGTGCCCCGAATCGCAGCGCGACCTGTGCGGCGTGCTCGACGAGCTGCGCCTGGTCAAGGACGCGCACGAGCAGGACATCATGCGCCGCGCCGCGCAGATCAGCGCCGAGGCCCATGTCCGCGCCATGCAGACCAGCGCGCGCATGCTGCGCGCGGGCCAGGAGGTGCGCGAGTACCACCTGGACGCCGAGCTGCTGCACGCCTTCCGCATGGGCGGCTCGCAGTACCCGGCCTATGGTTCCATCGTGGCGGCCGGCGCCAACGCCTGCGTGCTGCACTACCGCGCCGACGCCGCGCCCGTGCGCGACGGCGAGCTCGTGCTGATCGACGCCGGCTGCGAACTCGATGGCTACGCCAGCGACATCACGCGCACCTTCCCGGCCAACGGCCGGTTCACGGGCCCGCAGCGCGCGCTGTACGACCTGGTGCTGGCCAGCCAGGACGCGGCCGTGGCCGCCACGCGCGCGGGCAAGCGCTTCAACGACCCGCACGAGGCCACCGTCCAGGTGCTGGCCCAGGGCATGCTGGACCTGGGCCTGCTGGACAAGAACAAGGTTGGCCACGTCGACGACGTGATCGAGAAGCGCGCCTACTTCGCCTACTACATGCACCGCACCGGCCACTGGCTGGGCATGGACGTGCACGACTGCGGCAGCTACGTGGAGCCCAGCGAGATCGGCAACGGCAGCGAGCGCAAGGACGCGCTGTCGGGCGAGACCATCCTGGACCGGCCCAGCCGCATCCTGCGCCCCGGCATGGTGCTGACCATCGAGCCCGGCATCTACGTGCGGCCCGGCACCGCGGCGCCGGAACAGTTCCACGGCATCGGCATCCGCATCGAGGACGACGCCATCGTCACCGCCGATGGCTGCGAGCTGATCACGCGCGGCGTGCCCGTGAAGGCCGACGAGATCGAGGCGCTGATGCGCTGAGTCCGGCAGGCGGCGTAGGCGTGCGCTGACATATGCGGGACGTCAGAAGAGGAAGATGAAGTCCATGCGTACAACCAAACGCCGCCTGACCAAGCTCGCCTTCGCGCTGTACGGCTTGGGACTCGGCGCCTCGGCGGGGGCGCAGACCATGCCATTGCAGCCCGGCCGCGGGGCGCCCCAGCAACGCGTGTCCACGGCCGTGGACACGCGCTGGAAGGAGAGCTTCGACGCCTTCGCCGCAGCCGACCTCAAACAGGCGCCGCAAACCGGCGGCGTGCTGTTCGTCGGCAGTTCCTCGATCCGGCTCTGGGACGACCTGGAGATCCAGTTCGACAAGATGCCCGTGATCAAGCGCGGCTTCGGCGGCTCGCGCATGCTCGATGTTGCCGCCCACGTCGAGCAACTGGTCGTGCCTTACAAGCCACGCCTGATCGTGGTCTACGCTGGCGACAACGACCTGGCCGAAGGCCGCACGCCCCAGCAGGTGCTGGACAGCTTCGTGGAATTCGTCGAGCGCGTGCTCGCCGAACTGCCCGACACGCGCATCGCCTACCTGTCGATCAAGCCCAGCCCCTCGCGCGTGGCGCTGTTGCCGCAGGCCATGCAGGCCAATGCACTCATCGCGGGCTACAGCGCGAACACGCCCAACCTCGATTTCATCGACATCTACTCGCGCATGCTGGATGCCGAGGGCAAGCCGCGCACCGACCTGTACTCGGCCGACGCGCTGCACATGAACCCTGCCGGCTACGCGATCTGGAAGACCACGATCACGCCCCACCTGCTGCCGCAGCAGCCCCAGGCCGCCGGGCTCAACGCGGCAGCGCTGCAGAAGACGGCGGTGTCGGCCCGGCCTGCACCTTGACCTGGCCCGCCGCGCGCGCCTTGCGCCGCGCGGCCGCCTGCCGGTCCAGCTCCTGGCTCAGCAGCGCCACGCCGTACAGTGCGGCGAACGAGACCACCACGATGCCCACGTCGATCCACGCGCTGCGCGCGGGCGTGGGCGCACCGAACAGCGCCAGCGCCAGCAGCGCCAGCACCAGGTGCGCGCAGAACACCGGCAGCGAGGCCGCACCCAGCGTCTCCAGCGCGCGCACGCGCGGCAGGTGCGTGGCCAGCCAGGGCGCGAAGTGCATGGCCAGCACCAGCAGCGCAAACAGGTTGAACAGCCGCAACGGCGCCAGCTGCCACTTGTCGAACAGCATGTTGAGGCCAGCGTCCTGCGGGATCGGCACCTGGCCGACCACGTGGCGCCAGACGAAGCACACCGCGGCATAGACGATGGCGGTCTGCAGCAGCCAGCGCGGAAACACGACGGGCGGGCGCTGCGCCGTGCGCTCGGCCCCCAGCCACAGCCCCATGATCCAGAGGAACTGCCAGGCCAGCACGTCGAACGCGCCGGTTTGCACCAGCGGCACGCGGATGCCAGCGGCGGGCGCCAGCGCCTCGTAGAGCCAGGCGCCGACCTTGAACTGCGCCACCAGCCACAACGCCACGCTGCAGGCCAGGATGCCGCCCCAGCCGTGGCGCAGGCCGTGCAGCAGGACCATGGGGCTGATCAGCATGAACAGCACGTACAGCGGCAGGATGTCCAGCAGCGGCGGGCTGTAGATCAGCAGCAGCGCGCCGACCAGCGCGTGCAGCGGCTCGTGCAGGTAGTACTTCATGAGGCCGGTGATGGCGTCCTCCTGCAGCACCACGGCGATCAGCGCCACCACGCTGAACAGGAACACCAGCATGGCGGCCTGGCACAGGTAGATCTTGACCACGCGCCGGTAGAAGGCCGCGCGCATGCGGTCTTCGCCCTCGCGCTGCTCGCGCGCCGCGTAGACCATGCCGGCCATGAAACCCGAGAGCAGCACGAAGCCCTCGGCCGCCGAGACGAAGCCGAAGGGCTGGCCCGTGGGCGAGGCGAAGAGCGTGGGCAGGTGCGTGAAGGTCATCAGCACCAGCATCAGGCCGCGCAGCGCATCGATCTGCCACAGGCGCTGGCTGGACTGGCCAGGAGAAGGCGCTGTCATCCGGCGAGCCTACCCGTGCGAGGCGCGCGGCGTCCGAAAACCCGCAGCCGCGGCGGGTTCACCGCTGCCCAGCCGCTCGAACTCGGCGATCACCTGCGCACCGAGCAGCAGCAGCGCCGCCGCGAGCTCCAGGCTCAGCAGCACGGCAATGGCCGTGGTCAGCGAGCCGTAGACCTGGCCGATCTGCGACAGCGTGGCCATGTACCAGACCAGCACGCGGCGCGAGATCTCCCACAGCGCGGCCGCGGCCACCGCGCCCAGCAGCGCGTGCGTGGGCTTGAGCCGCCCCACCGGCAGCACCATGTAGATGGCGGTCAGCACGAACACCTCGCCGGCGAAGCCCAGCAGGTACAGCAGCACGGTGGAGACATGGTCCAGCGACCAGTTCAACCACAGGAAATGCAACTCCTCGCGGCCGATGGCCTGCAGCGCGCCCGACACCAGCGTGACCACGAGCAGGCCGGCGCCCAGCGTGAGGATGCAGACATAGGGCAGGGCGGCCGAGACGACGACATGCCGCCGCCGGATCGCCACGCGGTGGTGGAACACCACCGACATCGCGTTCTCCAGCACCGTGAAGGCCAGCGAACTGAAAAACAGCATGCTGGCCAGCAGCACCCAGCCCAGCACCTCGCGGTGCGCGAGGAAGTTGCCCAGCTCGGCCACGATGGCACCCGACTGGCCCGGCAGCAGCCAGGCCAGGTAATGCCGCAGCGTGGCCAGCAGCGCGGCCTCGTCGATGAAGTGCGAGAGCGCGATGACCGTCAGGATCAGCATGGGCACGATGGACAGCAGCGCGTAGTACGCCACCGCACCGGCCAGCAGCAGGCCCTGGTTGGCCTTGAAGGCCTTGAGCACGCCCCAGAGGAAGCCGGCGGGATCGGCCAGCAGCAGCGCGAGCCGGTCGGGCGCGGCTTGCGCCTCAGGGCCCGGGCTGCTGCGGCGCATCGGCGTCGGGCTCCGCAGGCCGGCCGGGCTCGGGCGCGCCGTCGCCCGGCTCCACGGGCATGCCGCCCGGTTCGGGCTCGCCGTCGTCTTCACCGTGGCGGCGTGGGGGGCGGTGGGACAGGGTCATGGCGCTCTCGGGGTTCAGGCCGCCATGTTCGGCCGCTGGCGCGCCGGTGCCGCCCGGCCGCTGCCGCGAAGCGCTGTAGTCGCGGACCGACAGCGGACGGCCTGGCTCGCCACAACCCGCTTGCGCGCACGGCGCCAGCGGTCATCTGGCGTCAGCGCCAGACTTCGGTCACAAGGTCGCGCAGCGCGGCGATCGCGGGCTCCTCGTGCGGCGTGTCGCGCTGCAGCCAGCACAGCCACGTGGCGCCTTGCCAGTGCGGCCAGATGCGCAGTTCGCCGGCACGCTCGGCGGCTTCGGCCTGGTCGCGCCGCAGCAGGCCGAGGCCAAGGCCGCTGGCGACCATGCCGCGCACCGCGCTTTCGGTTTCGGCCATCAAGCCCTGTGGCAGCTCGCGCGACTGGGCACCGAACAGCGCCTCCATCGCCGGTCGCAGGCCGCAGTCCGGCGGCGTGGCGATCCACGGCAGCGCCAGCAGCTGCCCCAGGTCCCGCGGCCAGGCCGAGGCCGCAAGCCGCGTCGGCAGGACGACGGCCAGCGCGAGCTGGCCCAGGCGCTGGATCCGCACGCCTTCGACCGCGTCCTGCCCGTTGAGGACATAGGCGCAATCGACGTCCCCCCGCTTGAGCGCCTGCACGCTGTGCAGCGACAGCCGCTGGTGCAGTTGCAGCGCCACCTTGGGATGGCGCTCGGCGAGGCGCACCATCACCTCGCCCAGGCGCAGCGAGATGGGATCGCTGACCGTGCCCATGCGCAGCACGCCCTCGACTTCGCCCCGGATCTGCGCCGCCGCCTGCCGCAGGCGCTGTGCAGCGTCGAGCGTGCGGCGGGCCTCGTCGGCCAAGCGCTCGCCGGCGGGCGTCAGCGACATGCCCCGCGAGCTGCGCTCGAACAGCTGGATGCCCAGTTCCTCCTCGAGCGCCTTGATCTGGGCGCTGACAGCGGGGCCGCTGGTGAAGACCTTCTCGGCGGCGCGCGTGAGGTTGCGCTCGGCCACCACGGCCAGGAAACTTTTCAGCTGGTAGAGCTCCATGGCGGCGATTGTGTGGCGCGGCAGCCCGCGCTGCATTCGGATTCCTCGAACGCCCGTTCGAAACAAACGCATGGCCGGCGCGGGGCCTGCGCGGGAGACTGCGCAGCCTTCCGTCTCCTCCTGCCACCACCTCCGCCATGGATTCCACCCCTGTTCGCACCACGCCGGGCATCGCACCGGTGCTGGCCCTGCTTTTCGCCGCCTGCTCGTGGGGCAGCATGTTCCTGGTCAGCAAGCCGGTCGTCGCGCACGTCTCTCCCCTGTGGTTCACCACGCTGCGCTACGCCATCGCGGTGCTGCCGCTGTCGCTGCTGCTGTGCTGCCTGGGCGAGCAACCCTGGCGCAAGCTGCGCCAGCACTGGCCTGGCCTGTCTGTCCTGGGCTTGCTGGGCTACGGTTTTTTCGGGGTGGCCACGATGACGGGCCTGTCGCTCTCGCAGCCTTCGCACGGCGCCGTGCTGATGGCGACGGTGCCCCTCACCACGCTGCTGCTGCGCTGGGTGCTGGACGGCCAACGGCCCGGTCCGCGCGTGGCCGGCGCGGCGGCGCTGGCGTTGGTCGGCGTGGTGCTGGTCTCCGGGCTGGCCGGAGGCGCCGCGACCACACGCCGCGCAATGGCGGGCGACGCGATCATGCTGCTGGGCACCGTCGGCTGGGTGCTGTACACCCGCGGCGGCGCCCGATGGCCGGCCTTCAGCACGCTGGAGTATTCGGGGCTGACGGCGGTGACGGCGGCGCCGGTGCTGCTGCTGGTCGCGGCCAGCGCCACGGCGACCGGCGTGGTGGATGCGCCGCGCTGGTCGGACCTGTCCGCCGTGCTGCCGCAGCTGCTGTACATCGCGGTGATCCCCACCGTGGCCGCGGTGCTGGCCTTCAACTACGGCGTGCGGCAGCTGGGCGCGGCGCGGGGCTCGCTGTTCCTCAACGGCGTGCCGGTCTCCGCGCTGCTGATGGGCGCCGCACTGGGCCAGCACCCGGCGGCACAGGAGTGGCTGGGCGCCCTGTGCGTGATGGGCGCCCTGACCTTGAGCAACCGCGCCAGCGCCCCGGCTCCCCGCCGGGCCTAGAGGGCGGCCGCTGCCGGCCGCTCAGGCCTTGACTTCGACCACCTGCTCGAACCCGCCGAAGATCATGCGCTTGCCGTCAAAGGGCATCGGCGGGTTGCCCGGCGCGGACGGGTCCATGCGCGGGTCTTCCATCATCTTCTTCATGCCGGCGTCGCGCGTGGCCTTGTCCGGCCATTCGACCCAGGAGAACGCCACCGTCTCCTCGGCCGTGGCCTGCACGGCACGGTGGAAGTCGGTGAGCTTGCCGTGGGGCACGTCGTCGCCCCAGCCCTCGATCACGCGCAACGCGCCCAGCTCCAGGAAGATCGGATCGAGCTGGCGGGCATGTTCGATGAACTTCTGCTTGTTGGCGGTGGGGACTGCGATCACGAAACCATCGATGTAGGACATGTCTTCACTCCGGTTGGTTGATGTAGCGGCGCGCCCATCCAGGAACGCCCCGTCCCCATCGACGAACGACGGGACGCCGGATCGACATGCCCCGCGCGTTCAGCGCCGCGCCGCCACCAGTTTCATGCCCGGCATGAGTTCGGCCGCCAGCTCGGGCCGCTCCAGCGCGTAGTCCAGGTTCATGCGCGCGATCTCCACATGCTCCTCGCCCAGGGCCTGGGCGCGGTAGCCCTGGCCCTTCTCGATGGCCTGCACCATGGCGTGGTGCGTGCGGTGCGCCTGCTGCATCCACTGCTGGCCCTCCTGCATGGACGACTGCATGGGCAGCATGGCGCTGGGCGCGGCGAAGGGCTGGCTGTCCAGCATGTCCATGATGCGCTTGACGGCCGCGTTGCCGCAGCCCTCCACCACCAGGCGGTGGAAGCGGTCGTTCATCTCCACGTAGCCGGCGTAGTCGTCCAGCTCCATGGTGGGCTTGCCCACCACCTTGTCGCCCTCGTCCAGGCAATCGTGCAGCTCGCGCAGCAGCTGGCGCGGCGCACCGTCCTCGGCCAGCAGGCGCAGCGCCAGGCCCTCGATCACGCCGCGCACGCGGATCGCGTCGGCGATTTCCTGCGAGGTGAAGCGCCGCATCTGGTAGCCGCCAGCTGGCGAGGGCTCGATCAGCCCCTCGTGCTCCAGGCTGGCCAGTGCCAGCCGCACGGGCGTGCGCGAGGCGCCCAGTTTCTCGGCCAGCGGGATCTCGGCCAGGCGTTCGCCGGGGCCGAATTCGCCCTTCAGGATCATGTCGCGCAGCTGGACGAGCA
The DNA here is from genome assembly GCF_001422365.1 of Pseudorhodoferax sp. Leaf265. Lineage (GTDB taxonomy): Bacteria > Pseudomonadota > Gammaproteobacteria > Burkholderiales > Burkholderiaceae_C > Pseudorhodoferax. The sequence continues at coordinate 91,158 of NZ_LMMT01000004.1, forward strand.
CGCGGGATTGTTGGGAGTCCATGGAAGAGCCTCGTTGCATGCAGGAGTCGGCGGCGAATTGTAGAAGCCCGCTTCGCTGCACGCATCAGAAACGCATTGGCCCGATTTCTGCATGCATATGTTGCAAATTGCAGTGAACCAAGCCGGCATGCACTGTTTTGATGTCGGACAAACCCCTAGATGGCCGGCAAATCCCGAGCAATACAGTGTGGCAAAGCTTTGACACAGGTCAGAGGATACCGACAATGAATCCAATTGCATGCAACGGCGTGCAGACCTGCAATCACCCCTGGAGCTCACGATGATCAGCGCCGAACAGAACGACTTCATCACCCGCGTTGGCCGCGGCACGCCAGCCGGCACGCTGCTGCGCAAGTACTGGCAACCCGTGGCCCTGTCCGAGGAACTGCGCGGCCCGCGCCCGCTCAAGCCGGTGCAGCTGATGGGCCAGCACTTCGTGCTGTTCCGCGACGAGAGCGGCCGCGCCGCCCTGCTCGACCGCGACTGCCCGCACCGCGGCGCCGACCTGGCCTACGGCCGGCTGGAGAACGGCGGCCTGCGTTGCGCCTTCCATGGCTGGCTGTTCGACGCCAGCGGCCAGTGTCTGGAGACGCCGGCCGAACCCACCGGCAGCAAGCTCTGCACGCGCATCCGGCAGGGCGCCTACCCGGTGGTGGAGAAGAGCGGCACCGTGTTCGCCTACATCGGCGAGGGCGAGCCGCCCGCCTTCCCCGATTTCGACTGCTTCGTCGCGCCGGACAGCCACACCTTCGCGTTCAAGGGCCTGTGGGAATGCAACTGGCTGCAGGCGCTGGAGGTCGGCATGGACCCGGCCCACGCCTCCTTCCTGCACCGCTTCTACGAGGACGAGGACACGGCGGAGAGCTACGGCAAGCAGTTCCGCGGCGCCTCGGCGGACTCGGACCTGGCCATCACCCAGGTGCTGCGCGAGTACGACCGGCCCGAGATCCGCGCCGAGGCCGCGCCCTACGGCATACGCCTGACCACGCTGCGCACGCTGTCGCCCGAGCAGACCCATGTGCGCGTGACCAACGTGGTGTTCCCGCAGGCCTTCGTGATCCCCATGAGCACCGAGATGACGATCTCGCAGTGGCACGTGCCCGTGGACGACCACCACTGCTACTGGTACGCCATCTTCACGAGCTTCACGGGCCCGGTGGACAAGGAGCAGATGCGCGCGCAGCGCTTGAAGACCATCGACCTGCCCGACTACACCTCGCGCAAGAACAAGCGCAACCAATATGGCTACAGCGCCGAGGAACAGCGCACCAAGACCTACACCGGCATGGGCGAGGACATCAACGTACACGACCAGTGGGCCTGCGAATCCATGGGCAGCATCCAGGACCGCACGCGCGAGCACCTGGGCACGACCGACAAGGGGATCATGCTGTACCGCCGCCAGCTCGTGAAGGCGATCGAAGCCGCGCAGGCTGGCGAGCCCGTGCCGATGCAACCGACGGCCGCGGAGGCTCGCAGCTTCACCGGCCCGCCCTCCATTGACGGCGTGGCCGCGGCAGACAAGACCGACAGCTACTGCGTCGACGCCGACCTGGCGCGCCGCCGGGGTTCCGACTGGGCCAGTGCCCGTCTGGCCGCAGCCTGAGGCGCCACGCGATGAGCACTTTCGCCGAACGCTTCGGCCTCTGGAGCGCCGAACAACAGGCCCAGGCCACCGACATCATCGGCCGCATCGACGCGGGCGAACTCGACGTGCTGCGCTTCGCCTGGCCCGACCAGCACGGCGTGCTGCGCGGCAAGACCCTGGTGGCCGAGGCCGCGCGCGGCGCGCTCGCACGCGGGGTCAACCTCACGAGCACGCTGCTGGCCAAGGACACCTCGCACCGCTCGGTGTTCCCGGTGTTCTCCGCCGGCGGCGGCTTCGCGCTCGAAGGCCTGCAGGGCGGTGCCGACTTCGTGGTGCTGGCCGACCCGTCCACTTTCCGCATGCTGCCCTGGGCACCGCGCACGGGCTGGGTGCTCTGCGACGCCTACATGAAGGACGGCCAGCCCTGCCCCTTCGCCACGCGCCGCATCCTGCAGCGCGCGATCGACCGGCTCGGCACGCGCGGCCTGGAATTCGTGGCCGGCCTGGAGGTGGAGTTCCACGTCTTCAAGCTCGACCAGGCGCACATGGCGCTGGCCGACGCGGGCCAGCCCGGCACGCCGCCCGCCGTCTCGCTGCTCACGCACGGCCACCAGTACCTGACCGAGCTGCGCTACGACCGCGTGGACGGCCTCATGGACCTGCTGCGCACGCAGTTGCAGGCGCTCGGCCTGCCGCTGCACTCGCTGGAGATCGAGTTCGGCCCCAGCCAGTTCGAACTCGTGTTCGGCCCCACGGTCGGCATGGCGCCGGCCGACACCATGGTGCTGCTGCGCAGCGCCATCAAGCAGATCTGCCAGCGCAACGGCTACCACGCCACCTTCATGTGCCGGCCGAAGATCCCCAACGTGATGTCCAGCGGCTGGCACCTGCACCAATCGCTGCAGCATGCGAAGGGCGGCGGCAACGCCTTCATGCCCGAGGCCGGCGGCAGCGTGCTGAGTCCGCTCGGCATGCACTACCTGGCGGGCCTCAAGGCGCACGCCGTAGGCGCCGCCGCGCTGGCCAGCCCCACGCTGAACGGCTACCGGCGCTACCGGCCGTTCTCGCTCGCACCCGACCGCGCGATCTGGGCCCAGGACAACCGCGGCGCCATGCTGCGCGTGCTGGGCGCGCCGGGCGACAACGCCTCGCGCATCGAGAACCGCGTCGGCGAGCCCACGGCCAACCCCTACCTGTACCTGGCCTCGCAGCTGTTCGCCGGCCTGCACGGCATCGCCGAGCGCCTGGACCCGGGTCCCTCGGCGGATGCACCCTACGAGACCCCGGCCGAACAGCTGCCGCGCTCGCTCGACGCGGCACTGGCTGCGCTGCAGGCCGACGCCGTGCTGGTCGAAGGCCTGGGCAAGCCCTTCGTCGACTACTACTGCCACATCAAGCAGGCCGAAATCGCACGCTTCAACCTCGAAGTCACCGAGTGGGAGCACCGCGAATACTTCGACATGTTCTAGGAACACGCCATGCCCACGATCCACTACATCCTCAAAGACGGCAGCACGCGCAGCGTCGAGGCCAAGCCTGGCGCCAGCGTGATGGAGACCGCCATCCGCCACAACATCCGCGGCATCGACGCCGAATGCGGCGGCAGCTGCTCCTGCGCGACCTGCCATGTCTACGTCGACGAGGCCTTCCTCGCCAAGCTGGTGCCGCCCGACGCGATGGAAGACGAACTGCTGGACGGCACGGCCAGCGCGCGCGCCGCCAACAGCCGGCTCTCCTGCCAGATCACCGTGACGGCAGACCTCGACGGCCTCACGGTGCGCGTGCCAGAGACGCAGGTCTGATGGCCGAGGCACTCGTCATCGTCGGCGCCTCCTACGCGGGCGTGCAGCTCGCGGCGTCCGCACGCGAACTCGGCTTCGACGCACCCATCGTGCTGCTCGGCGACGAGACGCATGCGCCCTACCAGCGTCCGCCACTGTCCAAGGGCCTGTTGACCGGCAAGACGGCCGTGGACCAGCTCGCGCTGCGCGGCCCCGACTTCTTCACCGAGCAGAACATCGACCTGCGCCTGGGCACGCGCGCCACGGCGCTGGACCTCGCGGCCCAGCGCGTGCAGCTGGCCGACGGCAGCCACCTGGACTACGGCTGGCTGGCCCTGGCCACGGGCGCGCGCTGCCGGCCGCTGACCGTGCCCGGCGCATCCCTGCAGGGCGTGCACGAACTGCGCACGCTGGACGACGCGCTGGCCGTGCACGCGGCCGTCTCCAGCGCCAGCCGGGGCACGCGCGCCTGCGTGGTCGGCGGCGGCTTCATCGGCCTGGAAGTTGCGGCCGCGCTGACGGCCGCCGGCGCCCAGGTCACCGTGCTCGAAGGGCAGACGCGCCTGCTCGCGCGCAGCTTCCCGCCCGCCATGTCGGACTACGTGGCCGCAGCGCACCGCCAGCGCGGCGTGGCGCTGGAGCTGGGCCGTGGCGTCCAGGCCCTGCTGGCCAACGCGGCAGGCCATGTCGAGTCGGTCCTGCTCGACGACGGCCGCCAGCTGGCGTGCGACCTCGTCGTCCTCGGCATCGGCGTGCTGCCCAACGTGGAGCTGGCCGAGGCGGCCGGCATCGCCTGCGCGGGCGGCATCCTCGTCGATGCCTGCGGCCGCACCGGCGCGCCGAACGTCCTGGCCGCCGGCGACGTCGCCAACATGGAACTGCCCCATGGCCGCCTGCGCCTCGAATCCATCCAGGCCGCCAACGACGGCGCGCGCGCCGCAGCCTCGGTGCTGGTCGGCCAGCCGCAGCCGCTCTCGGCCGTGCCCTGGTTCTGGAGCGAGCAGCACGACCTCAAGCTGCAGATGGCGGGCATCCCCGCCCATGGCGACCAGACCGTGTTGCGCGGCGACATGGCCGACGACCGCTTCACGCTGTTCTACCTGCGCGACGGCGTGGTGGTGGCCGCACACTCGGTCAACCGGCCGGCCGAGCACATGCTGGCGCGCAAGCTGATCGCCGGCCGGGCACAGATCCCCGCCGAGGCCCTGGCCGACCCCGCGGCCGACCTCAAACCGTTTTCCATCCTCCAGCCTCGCGGCTGATCCTTCCCACGGAGTTCCCCACGATGACGATGACCAAACGCTCCCTCCTCGCCGCCTCCGCCATGGCGGCCCTGGCCTGCATCGCCGGTTCCGCCCATGCCCAGGATGCGCTCAAGATCGGGCTGATCGGCACCTACTCCGGCCCCTACGCCGACTACGGCCGCCAGTTCGACGCGGGCGTGGCGCTCTACCTCAAGGAGCACGGCGGCAAGATCGCGGGTCGCACGGTGGAGGTGGTCAAGAAGGACACGGGCGGCGCCAACCCAGACGCCTCCAAGCGCATCGCCCAGGAGCTGATCGTGCGCGACAAGGTGCAGATCCTCACGGGCCTGGACTTCAGCCCCAACGCCTACGCCGTGGCCGCCGTCGCCACCCAGGCCAAGATTCCGACCGTGGTGATGAATGCGTCCTCCTCGGGCATCACCGCCGCCTCGCCCTACGTGGCGCGGCTGTCGTTCACGGTGCAGCAGGTCTCCGACCCGATGGCGCGCTGGATGCTCAAGAACGGCACCAAGGAGGCCTATGTGGTGGTGGCCGACTACGCGCCGGGCACCGATTCGCTGACCGCGTTCAAGAAGGCCTTCGAGCAGGGCGGCGGCAAGGTCGTCGGTGAGCTGAAAACGCCCATGAGCAATCCGGACTTCTCGGCCTACGTGCAGCGCATCAAGGACGCCAAGCCGCAATCCGTGTTCTTCTTCTTCCCCTCGGGCGTGATGCCGCCGGCCTTCCTCAAGGTCTGGAAGGAACGCGGCATGGACGAGGCCGGCATCAAGCTCTACGCCACCGGCGAGGCCACCGACGACAGCTACCTGGACGCCACCGGCGACGTGGCGCTGGGCCTCGTCACCAGCCACCACTACTCGTTCGCCCACCCGTCGGCCAAGAACCAGAAGTTCGTGAAGGACTTCGAGGCGCAGTTCGGCAGCACGATGCGCCCGAGCTACTTCGCCGTGACGGCCTACGACGCGATGGCGGCCATCGACCTCGCGCTCAAGAAGACCGGCGGCGACGCCAGCGGCGACAAGGTGATGGAAGCGCTCAAGGGCCTGCAGTTCGAAAGCCCGCGCGGCCCCATCGAGATCGACGCCGCCACGCGCGACATCGTGCAGACGGTCTACATCCGCAAGACCGAGAAGGCCAATGGCAAGCTCGTGAACGTGGAGTTCGACAAGTTCGACCGCGTGAAGGACCCGGCCAAGGAAGCCAAGTAAGGCGACGCGGGACAAGTTTCGCGAGTGCGCGCGCCCTGGATCGGGATGAGATGCAAGGCGCAAACCGCAGCGATAGCCCAAGCTATCGCGAGGATTTGCAACGAAGCAGATCGCCCGATCCAGGGATGCGCGCGCCGCGAGGACTTGTTCAGCGTTGCCTTCCGCCTGCGCGCAAGGCGCTGACCTCGGCACGCGGCGCCCCTTCGGGCGCCGCGTGCCCCGCATCGGGAATCCCATGGGCATCGTGTTATTCGATGGAGCGGCCTACGGCATGCTCCTGTTCCTCATGGCGGTGGGCCTGTCCATCACCATGGGCTTGATGAACTTCGTCAACCTCGCGCACGGCAGCTTCGCAGTGGTCGGTGGCTACACGGCCGCGGTGCTGATGAACCAGCTCGGCCTGCCGTACGCGGTGGCGCTGGCCGCGGCCTTCGTGGCCGCCGCGCTGCTCGGTGCCGTGCTGGAGTTCGCGTTCTACCGCCGGCTGTACCGCGCACACCCGCTGGACCAGGTGCTGCTGTCCATCGGCGTGGTGTTCGTGTCGATCGCGGCGCTGACCTGGTTCTTCGGCCCGACCATGTTGCCGTTCAACCTGCCGCCGGCGCTGCAGGGCCAGTTCGGCGTTGCGGGCCTGGAGCTGAGCCGCTACCGCGCCTTCCTGATCGTCTGCGGCGTGGCCGTGCTGGTGCTGCTGATGCTGGCCATGGGCCGCACGCGCTACGGCGCCATGGTGCGCGCCGCGGTGGACAACCAGCGCGTGGCGGGCGGCACGGGCATCCATGTGCAGCGGCTGTTCTTCCTGACCTTCTCGCTGGGCTGCGGCCTGGCCGGCCTGGGCGGCGCGCTGAGCCTGGGAATGCTGGGCCTGGAGCCCTCGTTCCCGCTCAAGTACATGGTGTACTTCCTGATCGTGGTCTGCGTGGGCGGGGCCGGCACCATCACCGGGCCCTTCATCGCCGCGCTCTTGGTCGGCATCGTCGACGTGGCGGGCAAGTACTACCTGCCCGAAGCCGGCGCCTTCCTGGTCTACGTGTTCATGATCGCCATGCTTCTGCTGCGGCCCAACGGCATCGTGCCCAAGAAGGGGATTGCATGAAACCCGTCACCCTGAGCCCGGGCCAGCTGCGCGCGGCCGAGGTTCTGTTCTGGCTCGCGCTGGCATCCAGCTTCTTCCTCGCGCCCGACCACCTCACGCTGCTGTCGCAGATCCTCATCTTCGGCCTGTTCGCGGTGGCGCTGGACATGGCCCTGGGCTACGCCGGCATCCTGACCGTGGGCCACGCGGCCTTCTTCGGCGCAGGTGCCTACACGGCGGGCCTGCTGGCCAAGCACGGCTGGGGCGAGCCCTTCAGCGGCCTGCTGGCCGCGCTGGTGGTGGCCGGCGCGCTGGGCTACGCGCTGAGCTACCTGATCGTGCGCGGCGCCGACCTCACGCGGCTCATGATCACCATCGGCGTCTGCGTGCTGCTCTACGAACTCGCGAACCGGCTCTCGTCCATCACGGGCGGCAGCGACGGGCTGCAGGGCATGAACGTGTCGCCGGTGTTCGGCGTGTTCGCGTTCGACCTGTTCGGCAAGACCGCCTTCCTCTATGCCTTCGGTGTGGTGCTGGCCATGTTCCTGCTTGTGCGCCTGGTGCTGCGCTCGCCGTTCGGGCTGGCGCTGCGCGGCATCCACGACAACCGCAAGCGCATGCTGGCCATCGGCTCGCCGGTGGAGGCGCGGCTGCGCATGGCCTACGGCTTCTCGGCCGCGGTGGCCGGCGTGGCCGGTGCGCTGCTGGCGCAGACCACGCAGTTCGTGGGCATCGAGTCCATCGGCTTCAACCGCTCGGCCGAGGTGCTGATCATCCTGGTGCTGGGTGGCACGGGCCGGCTGTACGGCGGCCTCGTCGGCGCCATCGTCTACATGCTGGTGCACGACTGGTTCGCCGACATGAACCCCGAGTACTGGATGTTCTGGCTCGGCATCTTCCTGATCGCGGCCGTCATGCTAGGCCGCGGCGGCATCATGGGCGCGCTGTCGCGCCGCATCCGCACCAAGGAGCACGCGACGAGCACCGCCGGGCCGCCCCAAGGTGCTCGCACCGCAGGCCGTCAGGCTGGAGGTTCTCTATGACTACCGCTTTGCAGACGCAGGGCCTGGGCATCAGCTTCGGCGCCTTCCATGCCGTGGCCGATGTGAACCTCTCGCTGGCGCCCGGCGCACGCCAGGCGCTGATCGGCCCCAACGGCGCCGGCAAGACCACGCTGATCAACCTGCTCACGGGCATCTACAAGCCCAGTGCCGGCAGCATCCGCATGAACGGCGAGGACATCACCGCCTGGCCAGCCGACCGGCGCGCGCGCAGCGGGCTGGCGCGCACCTTCCAGATCAACACGCTGTTCCCCAGCCTCACGCCGCTGCTGTCGGTGGTGCTGGCCATCCACGAGCGCGAGGGCCAGGGCGCGACCTGGTGGCGCCCGTTCGGCCGCAGCAAGGCCGCCTTCGACGAAGCCCACGCGCTGCTGGCCCGGCTGCGGCTGGACGCGCTGGCCAACGTGCCCGTGGCCGAACTGGCCTACGGCAAGCAGCGGCTTCTGGAGATCGCGCTGGCCCTGGCCGCGCGGCCGCGCATCCTGCTGCTGGACGAGCCGGCCGCCGGCGTGCCAGAGGACGAGAGCGGCGAACTCTTCGACGTGATCGCCGAGCTGCCCGACGACATCAGCGTGCTGTTCATCGAGCACGACATGAAGCTGGTGTTCCGCTTCGCGCGGCGCATCTCGGTGCTGGTGGCCGGCCGCATCCTGACCGAAGGAACCCCCGCCGAGATCGGCCACGACCCGCGCGTGCGCGAGGTGTATCTGGGCAAGACCCACGTCAGTATCCGCAAGGAGGCCACCCATGTCTGAACTGCTGGCCTTCGATGGCGTGACCGCCGGCTACGGCAACGCCGTGGTGCTGGACCGCCTGGGCTTTTCGCTGCGTGCCGGAGAGAGCCTGGCCATCCTCGGCCGCAACGGCGTGGGCAAGACCACCACGCTCGAGACGCTGATGGGCAACACGCGCGTGACAGGCGGCGCGATCCGCTGGCGCGGCCAGGACATCACCAGGCTGCCTGCCCACCAGCGTGTGCGCGCCGGTCTGGGCTGGGTGCCTCAGGAACGCGAGGTCTTCCCCTCGCTGACCGTGGAAGAGAACCTGACCGTGGTCGCCCGCCCCGGCGCCTGGAACCTGGACCGCGTGTACGGCCTCTTCCCGCGCCTGCGCGAGCGCCGCGGCAACTACGGCAACCAGCTCTCGGGTGGCGAGCAACAGATGCTGGCCATCGCCCGCGCGCTGATGACCAACCCGCTGCTGCTGCTGCTCGACGAGCCCATGGAGGGCCTGGCGCCCATCATCGTGGAGGAACTCGCCGAAGCGATCCGCCGGCTGTGTGAGAGCGAAGGCCTGGCCTCCATCGTGGTCGAGCAACACCCGGTGCTCGCACTGGAGATGACGCACCAGGCCATCGTGCTGGAGCGCGGCACCGTGGTGCACGCCGGCCCCAGCGCTGCGCTCGCCGCAGACCAGGCCTTGCTCGACAAGTTCCTCGGCGTCGGCATCGAAGAAGAGCCCGCCTGATCCCCCTTCCAAGGAGTCCTCCATGTTCCACCGTCGCCACCTGCTCGCCGCCAGCGCCCTCGGCCTGGCCCTGCCACGCGCCTTCGCTGCGCAGGACCCCATCCGCATCGGCCTCATCGCCGAGATGTCGGGCCCCTTCGCCGAGTTCGGCCGCCAGATGCAGGCCGGCATCGCGGTCTACCAGAAGCAGTTCGGCGACAGCGTCGCGGGCCGCAAGGTCGAGGTGATCGTCAAGGACGTGGCCGGTCCCAACCCCGAACTGGCCAAGCGGCACGCGCAGGAACTCATCGTGCGCGACAAGGTCAGCGTGCTGGCCGGCTTCGGCTTCACGCCCAACGCGCTGTCGGTCGCGCCGATTGCCACGCAGGCCAAGGTGCCCATGGTGGTCATGAATGCGGCCGCGGCCAAGTTGACCGAGAAGTCGCCCTTCATGGTGCGCACCTCGTTCGACTACCCCAACACGGTGCCGCCGATCGCGCAGTGGGCCGCGCAGAAGGGGTCGAAGAAGGCCTATGTCATCGTGGCCGACTACGCGCCCGGCCACGACGCCGAGGCCGCCTTCCTGGCCGCTTACAAGGCCGCGGGCGGCGAGATCGTGGGCAGCGTGCGCACGCCGCTGGTCACGCTGGACTTCTCGCCCTACATGCAGCGCGTGAAAGACGCCAAACCCGACCTGTTGTTCGCCTTCGTCAACGGCGGCGACGTGGCGCCCGCCTTCATCCGCGAGTACCGCGAGAAGGGTCTGGAGCAAGCCGGCATCCAGCTCGTGGGCACGGGCGACATCGTCGACGAGGCCATCATCGAGACCATCGGCGAGCGCGCGCTGGGGCTGACCACGGTCTACCCGTACTCCATGCACCACAAGTCGGAGCTGAACGCGCGCTTCGTGCGGGACTTCAAGGCCCAGCGCGACGCCAAGGCCCGGCCGACCATCATGGCCGTGGCCGCCTACGACGGCATGGCGGCCATCTACGCCGCGCTCCAGAAGACCGGCGGCAAGAGCGACGGCGCCGCGCTGCGGCAGGCCATGCAGGGCCTGCAGCTGGACAGCCCGCGCGGGCGCATCGCCATCGACGCGAAGACCCGCGACATCGTGCAGGACCAGTACATCCGCCGCGTCGAGAAGGTCGGCGAGGTGCTTGCCAACGTGGAGTTCGAGACCTATCCAGCCGCAAAGGGATGAGCGCCGTGCCGGGCCGCCCCAAACAAGCTCGCTCCCGCCTGGCGGGACAGGCCGCAGGCCGAAGGGTGCACCAGTGAGCGCGCAAGCCCTGAAGCTCGACATCGGCGGGCTGACCGCCGCCTACGCACGCGGCGTGCACGAGCCAGTGGCCGTGCTGCAGGCCTTGCTGGCCGAGGTGCATGTGGACACGCGAGGCCTCAACGCCTTCTGCCACCTGGACGGCGAAGGCGCGCTGGCCCAGGCGCAGGCCTCGGCCGCGCGCTGGCAGGCCGGCCGTGCGCTCGGGCCGCTGGACGGCGTGCCGGTCTCCATCAAGGACCTGCTGCCCGTGGCCGGCTGGCCCACGCGGCGCGGCTCGCTGTCCACGGCCGGCGACCCGCCCGCCACGCAGGACGCACCGCTCGTGGCCCATCTGCGCGCGGCCGGCGCCGTGCTGTTCGGCAAGACCACGACCACCGAGTTCGGCTGGACCATCGCCAGCCACAACCCGCATGCCGGCACCACGCGCAACCCGCGCGATGTCACGCGCGGCGCGGGCGGCTCCAGCAGCGGCGCGGCCGCGCAGATCGCCGCCGGCTGGGGCCCGCTGGCCGTCGGCAGCGACGCGGGCGGCTCGGTGCGCATCCCGGCCGCCTGGTGCGGTGTGGTCGGCTTCAAGCCCACGTTCGGCGCGATCCCGGCCGCGCCGCAGAGCGCCTTCGCCGAGTTCGCGCACTTCGGCCCGCTCACGCGCAGCGTGGCCGACTGCGCACGCGCCATGGCCGTGCTGGGCCAGCCCGACCCGCGCGACCCGGCCTCGCTGTACCCGCGCATGCCCGCGCAGCGGCCCGCCCAGCTGCGCATCGGCTGGAGCCTGGCGCTGGGGGCGCCCACCGTGCTGGACCCCACCATCGCGCAAGCCATGCAGGCGCTGCTGGAACGCCTGGCCGCGGCCGGCCACCAGCTCGTGGCACTGCCGGCGCTGGGCCTGGACGCGGACCAGGCCATGTGGACCGTCTGGCAGTCGCGCGTGCACGAGTCCTTCGTCGACTGGAGCGACGCCCAGCGCGCCACGCTGGACCCGGCGCTGCAACGCCTGTGGGAACAGGGCGCCGACCTCTCGCCCACGCGGCTGGCGCGCGCCCGCGCCCAGCTGCGCGGCCTGGCCGGCGCGTTGTCGCAGCAGTTCGCCGGCATCGACGTGCTGTTGACACCGACCGCGCCGACCGTTGCACCGCCGCTGCCAAACGTTCAGGAGGCGCCGGACACGCAGCCGCGCAACTGGTTCGCCGGCAACGGCTACTGCTACCCGTTCAACCTCACGCAGCAGCCGGCGCTGAGCCTGCCGCTGGGCCGCGACGCGCAGGGGCTGCCGTTCGGGCTGCAGGTGGTGGGGCGGCGCTATGCGGATGAACTGGTGTTGCATGCGGGGCGGCTGGTCGAGGGGATGCTGGCGGCGGGGTGAAACGGACTGGCGGGAGGCCGGTGGATGACAATCCCACCATGCGTCCCCGCCAGCCGGCATCCAAGAATCCTGTTGCAGTTGCGACTCCACCCGTGGAGTCGGCCTTCGCCGAAGTGGTGCGGCTGATCGAACAGGCGCGCCAGCGCGCCTACCAGGCCGTCAACACCGAGCTGGTGGGCCTGTATTGGCAGATCGGGGAGTACATCAGCGGCAAGCTGGCCGCCGCCGAATGGGGCGAAGGCGTGGTGGACAAGCTGGCGGCCCACCTGGCGCGCACGCTGCCCGGACAGCGCGGCTTCACGCGCCGCAACCTGTTCCGCATGCGCCAGTTCTTCGAAACCTACCGCGGCGACGAAGTGGTGTCAGCACTCCTGACACAACTTCCGTGGACGCACAACCTTCTCATCCTGAGCCAGGCCAAGCGCGCGGAAGAGCGCACCTTCTACCTGCGCATGGCGATCCAGCAACGCTGGGGTAGCCGCGAGCTGGAGCGGCAGCTGCGTCTGGGCGCTTTCGACCACGCGGTGCTGGCGCCACCAAAAGTGTCAGCGGCGCTGACACAAATACACGGAGATGCAGCGGTCAGTGCATTCAAGGACGCCTACGCCGTCGAGTTTTTGAACCTGCCCGCCGGCCACACCGAAGCCGACCTGCACCGCGGCCTGCTGGCCGAGTTGCGCAGCTTCCTGACCGAGCTGGGCCGCGACTTCTGTTTCGTCAGCTCGGAATTTCCCCTGCAGGTGGGTGGGCGCGACTTCGCACTGGACCTGCTGTTCTTCCACCGCGGCCTGATGCCTGGTGGCCATCGAGTTGAAGGTCGACCGCTTCGAACCCGAACACCTGGGCAAGCTCAACTTCTACCTCGAAGCGCTGGACCGCGACGTGAAGAAGCCGCACGAGAACCCGGCCATCGGCCTGCTGCTGTGCGCCAGCAAGGACAGCGAGGTCGTCGAGTACGCCCTGAGCCGCACGCTGTCGCCTGCGCTGGTGGCGCAGTACCAGACACAGCTGCCGGACCGGCAGATGCTGGCGGCCAAGCTGCACGAGTTCTATGCGCTGAGTGCGCCTGAAACGGCGCCGCCGGCCGATCCGCCCTCAAAGCGTCCGAGAAAGCGGCGCTCGCCCTGACCGCCGCACCCTGCAGAGCCTGAGCGCAGCGCAAGCCGATCCCAGCAGCGCCACAATCGCGGCCCGCACCTCGTCTCTGCTGGCCCGCCCAGCCGCCTCCCGCATGTCCGCCGCGCCCGCCCCCCCGTCCGAGTTCTCCTTCCGCCGCATCGCCATCCCCGCCTTCGGCCCCTCGCTGCTGTTCGGCCTGGGCGAGGGCGCGATCCTGCCCATCATCCCGCTCATGGCGCGCGAACTCGGCGGCTCCGTGCCCATGGCCGCGCTGATCGTCACGCTGATCGGCCTGGGTTCGCTGCTGTCCAACATCCCGGCCTCGCTGATCACCATGCGCTGGGGCGAGCGCGGCGCCATCGTCGCCGCGGGGCTCTGGAGCGCCGTCGGCATGGCGATGTGCGTGTTCACGGGCCACCTCGCGCTGTTCGCGCTGGGCTGCTTCATGGTGGGCATGTCGCAGGCGGTCTACAACCTGGCGCGCCAGAGCTACATGACCGAGGCCGTGCCCATGCAGTACCGGGCGCGCGCACTGTCCACGCTGGGCGGGGTCATGCGCATCGGCATGTTCATCGGGCCCTTCCTGGGTGCGGCGGCCGTGCACGCCTTCGGCCTGTCGGGCGCCTTCGGTGTCGGCATCGCGGGCGTGCTGGCCGCGGCCGCCCTGGGTTCGCGCGTGCCCGACCTCGCCGTGCCTGCGCCCGCGCCCGGCCAGGCCGCACCGGCGGCCACCAGCATCGCCTCCACGCTGCGCGACCACCGCCGCACCTTCCTCACGCTGGGCCTGGGCGTCACGCTGCTGAGCGCCGTGCGCGCCTCGCGCCAGGTCGTGATCCCGCTGTGGGCCGACCACCTGATGCTGGCACCGGCCGTGGCCTCGCTCGTCTACGGTCTGGCCGGCGGCATCGACATGCTGGTGTTCTACCCGGCCGGCAAGCTCATGGACCTCAAGGGCCGGCGCTGGGTGGCCGTGCCGTCCATGGTCATCATGGGCCTGGGCCTGCTGGCGATGCCGTTCACCACGGGCTTCAGCACGCTGCTGGTCGCGGCGCTGGCCATCGGCTTCGGCAACGGCATCGGCTCGGGCCTGATCATGACGCTGGGCGCCGACCACTCGCCACGCCACGGCCGCGCGCACTTCCTGGGCGTGTGGCGGCTGATGGCCGACATCGGCTCGTCCAGCGGGCCGGCGCTGCTGTCCTTCCTGGCCGGCGCGCTGTCGCTGGGCTGGGGCATCGGCGCCATCGGGCTGGTGGCCTTCGCGGCGGCCGGCGTGCTGTCGCACTTCATCCCGGCGCGCGTGCCACGCTAAGGCCGTACCGCATCAGCGCTCGCGCGACTGCGCGCGCAGCATCTGGACGAAGGCCTGGGCCGCTGGCGACAGCGCGAGGCTGCGGCGCTGGTAGACGAAGAACTCACGGTTCAGCGCCGGCGCGCGCAACGGCAGGAAGCGGATGCCGAAGTTGGTGGCGAAACTGCGCGCGTAGTCGGGCACCATGGCAACGCCGAGCCCCGCGCCGACCAAGGCCAGCGCGGTCGTGAGATAGCGCACCTCGGTGGCGGTCTGCATCGAGAGCGAGGCGTCGTGTTCCTGCAGGCGCTGCTCCACATAGCGGCTGAAATCGCCCGAGTACACCACCCAGCGCTCGCCCTGCAGTTCGCGCCACTGCACGGCCTCGCGGCCGGCGAGCGGGTGCGCAGCGGCGCAGACCAGGCGCATCGGCACGTGCATGAGGAAGCTGCGCGTGACGTCCTCGCCGATGGCGCGCTCCGGCCCGATGCCCAGCTCGGCGTCGCCGCGGCGCACCGTGCCCACGATGTCGTCGGCCGAGCCGTCGACGATGCGCAGGCCCACCTGCGGGTGCGCGCGCTCGAACCGCGCCAGCGCACCGGCCACCCAGGTGCAGGCCATGAGCTGGGGTGCCACCACGCGCAGCACACCGCTCTTGAGTGAGCGCAGGTCGCCCGCGCCTTCCTCGATCTGGCGCAGGTCGTCGAGCATGCGGCGCGCCAGCGGCAACAGCTGCTGGCCGGCCTCGGTCAGCGTGACGGCGTGGCGTGTGCGGTCGAACAGTTTCACGCCCAGCTCTTCCTCGAGCTGCTGCACCAGCATGCTGACGGCCGACTGGGTGAGGTGCAGCTGGCGCGCGGCCAGCGTGAAGCTCGCGCTGCGCGCCACGACCGAGAACGCACGCATCTGGCGGAGGGTGATGTTCATGGCTGCACCATTGTGGCGCGGACGCGGCCCACGAATCAGAGAACCTGATGCACAAATCAAATGAATTCGTTGGCCTGATGCGCACGCTCCCCGCACAATCCGCCGCCTATGCATGTCGTCGTCATCGGGACCGGCATCGTCGGCACCTGCACCGCCGCCTGGCTGCAGCGCGACGGTCACCAGGTCACCTTCTTCGATCCGCTGGAGCCTGGCGAAGCCTGCTCCTTCGGCAACGCGGGCTCGCTCTCGCCCAGCGCCTGCCTGCCCGTGGGCATGCCGGGCATGTGGAAGCGCGTGCCCAATTGGCTGCTCGACCCGCTGGGCCCGCTCACCGTGCGCTGGCGCCATGCGCCGCTGGTCCTGCCCTGGCTGGTGCGCATGCTGCGGCATTCCTCGCGCGAGGAGGTCACGCGCATCGCCACCGCACTGCGCAGCCTGCTGGTGCCCATCTTCGACTGCTACGGCCCGCTGCTCCAGGACGCCCAGGCGACGGACCTGGTGCGCCGCAGCGGCTGCCTCTACGTCTACTCCTCGCGCGAGAAGGCCGCGCAATGGGCCTGGGGCATGCAGCTGCGCCGCTCGCTGGGGGTGCAGATGCGCGAAGTAGAGCAGGACGAGCTGGAGCAGCTGGAGCCCGACCTCAAGGGCCGGTTTCGCTTCGGCATCCTGGCGCCCGAGAACGGCTCCACCACCGATCCCTCGGCCCTGGTCAAGGCCCTGTACGCGCACTGCATGGAGCAGGGCGCCGTGCACCTGCGCAAGCGCGTGGCCGGCTTCGAGCGCCAAGGGCGCCGCATCACGGGCGTGCGCACCGACGAAGGTGCCAGCCTGCCCGTGGACGGCGTGGTGGTGGCGGCCGGTGCCTGGTCGGGCCCGCTCGCGGCACAGCTGGGTTCGCGCGTGCCGCTGGAGACGCAGCGCGGCTACCACGTCACGGTGCGCAGCTCCAACCTGCAGCTGCGCCACACCGTGATGGCCGTGGAGAACAACCTCATGGTCAACCCCATGGCCATGGGCCTGCGCCTGGCCGGCACCGTCGAGTTCGCAGGCCTGAAGGCCGCGCCGCGCTACGAGCGCGCCCAGGCCCTGCTGCGCCTGGGCCAGCAGCTGTTCCCGCACCTGGACACCAGCGAAACCACGCAGTGGATGGGCCACCGGCCCTGCCTGCCCGACAGCCTGCCCGTGGTCGGCCGCGCGCGCCACGCCGACAACGCCTGGCTGGCCTTCGGCCACGGGCACATGGGCATGTGCATGGGCGCGAGCACGGGGCGCGAGGTCGCGCACCTCGTGGCGGGCCGGCCCACGCAGGTCGATCTCACGCCGTTCCGGCCGGACAGGTTCTGAGATGCCGGACATCGCGCTGATCTGCACCGCAGGCTTCGCCGACGTGTTGACCCTGGCACGGCAGAACCGCGCCGACCCTTACGCGCTGCACGTGCCGGCCTCGCCCTGGCCGCAGCTGCTGCCGGCCGCCTGGCGCATCGAGGCGCGCGGCCGCATCGACGCCGCCGGTGCCGAGGTCGAGGCGCTGGACCTGGCCGGCGTGCTCAACGCGCTGGCCGCGCTCCCGCGGCCGCCTGCCGGCATCGCGGTCTGCCTGCTGTTCGCGCAGCGCAACCCCGCGCACGAACTGGCGCTGGCGCAACGCATCGCGCAGCTGTGGCCCGATCTGCCCGTGGTCTGCTCGCATGCGGTGCTGGCGCAGGATGGCGAGTACGAGCGCACGCTGGCGACCGTGCAGGCGCTGGGCCTGCACGCGCCAGCGTCGGCCGCAGAGTCTGCGCGCGACGACGGCCTGCCGCAGCAGCTGGAGGCTCTTGCCGACCGCATGCAGCAGCGCCTCGTGCAGGACGCCGTCTCCAGTGTGGTGCGCGAGGCCATGGACTGCGCGGCCGCGGTGTTCCTGCCCGACGGCCGGCTCGTCGCCCAGGCGCGCACGCTGCCGCTGCTGTTGGGCAGCCTGTCGCCGGCCGTGGCCGGGCTGCTCGCGCTGTACCCGGCCGCCAGCATGGCCGAGGGCGACGGCTACCTGCTCAACGACCCCTGGCATGGCGGCACGCACCTGCCCGACCTCACGCTCGTGCGGCCGGTCTGCGTGGCCGGCCGCACGGTGGCGCTGCTGGCCTGCGTGCTGCACCACCAGGACGTGGGCGGCATCGCGCCGGGCTCGGTGCCGACCCACGCCAGCAGCATCCAGCAGGAGGGCCTGCGCATCCCGCCCACGCCGCTCTACCGCGCAGGGGCGGTCGACGCCGCGCTGCTGCGCCTGCTGCGCGCCAACAGCCGCATGCCCGACAACCTCGCGGGCGACCTGGCCGCGCAGTGGACCTGCCTCGCACAGGGCGCGCAGGAACTCTCGGACCTGTGGCAGCGCACACCCGATGCGGCCGCGGGTTGCGGGGCGGCACTGGCAGCATCGGAAGCCGCGGCTCGCGCCGCGCTAGCGGCCGCACCCGATGGCGACTACGCCTTCGAGGACGCGCTGGACGGCGACGGCATCACCAACGCGCCCGTGCGCGTGGCGGTCTGCATCCGCAAGCGCGGCGACCGCGCCGAGCTGGACCTGACCGGCTGCGCCGACCAGACCCAGGGCCCCGTGAACGCCGCGCGCGGTGCCGTGCAGGCCGCAGTGGCCTACTTCGCGCGCATGCTCGCGCCGCAGGCCGCCCCGAACGACGGCAGCCTTGCAGCGCTCACGCTGCGCACGCGCCCTGGCAGCATCGTCGACCCGGCCTTCCCGGCCGCCGTCAATGCGCGCACCAACCTCGTCAAGCTGCTGGCCAATGCGCTGCTGGGCGCCTGGGCCCAGGCCCTGCCGGCGCGCATGCCGGCCCCCAATGCGGGCGAGGCCGTGGTGCTCTCGCTGGGCGGCTCGCGGCCCGATGGCACGCCCTGGCTGCTGACCGAGATCATCGCTTCGGCCGCGGGTGGCGCGCCCACGGGCCCGGGTGGGTCGGGCGTCTCCACCGATGTGGGCAACGCGCGCAGCACGCCGGCCGAGGCCATCGAGGCCCAGGCGCCGCTGCGCGTGGAACGCGTGGCGCTGCGCGCGGGCTCGGGCGGCGCGGGCCGCCACCGCGGCGGCGATGGCGTGGTCCGCGTCTACCGCCTGCTGCATGGCAGCGGCAGCATCTCCTACCGTGGCGAGCGCCACGGCATCGCGCCCCAGGGCGCGGCCGGTGGGCTGCCCGGTGCCTGCGCCGCGGCGCGCATCGAGCGTGCCGACGGCCGCGTCGACCTCCTGCCCGCCAAGGCGCGCGCGCAGTGGCAGGCCGGCGACCGGCTCGTCGTCGAGACCGCGGGCGGCGGCGGCTGGGGGCCGCCAGCGCCCGAGCACACCGCATGACACCCGCCCTGCACGTTTCCTGCATGGCCGCCCTGGTTTCCTTCCATCTCCGAAAGTGCCCATGACCCAGCCCCTCTCCCGCCGCCAGTCCCTGCGCCGCCTGGCCGCTGGCACCGCCCTGGCCGCCGCGCCGCTGCTGTCCCGCGCCCAGGCCGGCAAGACCTTGCGCATCGTCGTGCCCTTCCCGCCTGGTGGCAGTACCGACCTGCTGGCGCGCCGCATCGGCGAGAAGCTGTCGGTGGCGCTGGGGCAGACCGTGATCGTGGAGAACCGCGCGGGCGCGGGCGGCACGGTGGGCGCCGACTACGTGGCCAAGTCCGCGCCCGACGGCATGACGCTGCTGATGGGCGTGACCGGCAGCAATGCGATCGCGCAGGCGCTGTACCCCAAGCTGCCCTACGACGTGGTGAAGGACTTCGCGCCCGTCTCCATGGTCGTGAGCTCGCCGCTGGTGGTCACCGTGAACCCGACGGTCAAGGCCGAGACCCTGGCCGAGTTCATCGCGCTGGCCAAGGCCAGGCCCGGATCGATCAGCTACGGCTCGGCCGGCAACGGCACCTCCATGCATCTGACGGGCGAGATGTTCAAGCAGGCCACCAGGACCTCGATGGTGCACATCCCCTACCGCGGCAGCGCCGGCATGCTGCAGGACCTCATGGGCGGGCAGATCGAAGCCACTTTCGGCGACCTGTTGGTGGTGATGCCGCAACTCGAAGCCGGCAAGCTGCGTGCGCTGGCCGTGACCTCGAAACAGCGCCACCCCATGCTGCCCAAGGTGCCGACCGTGGCCGAGAGCGGCTACCCGGGCTTCGAGGCGCTGTCCTGGCAGGGTCTGTTCGCCCCGAGCGCCACGCCGGCCGAGCTGGTCGAGAAGATCAGCGTCGAGGTCAACAAGGCCATCAAGACGCCGGAGATCGCGGACTTCTTTGCCTCGCGCGGCTTCCTGATCGATGGCACCTCGCCGGCCGCCTTCAAGGGCCTGATCGAGGCCGAGGTGAAGAAGTGGGGCGCCATCGTCAAGACCTCGGGCGCCAAGGCGGACTGATGGACGCGCCCATCGAACGCATCGGCGCCGTGGTGCGCGCCGGCCAGCGCCAGCCGATCTCGGCCGCCGTGGCCTGGGACCGGCTGGTGTTCGTCTCGGGCCAGGTGCCCATGACGCCGGCCGGCCCGGCCGCGCCCGACATCGCGGGCCAGACCCACGCCACACTGGACCACATCGAACGCATCCTGCGCGAAGCCGGCTGCACGCTGGAAGACGTGGTCAAGACCACCGTCTGGCTCACCGATGCGGTGGACTACCCGGCCTTCAACGCGGCTTACGCGGAACGCTTTCCGGCCGAACAGGCGCCCGCGCGCTCGACCGTGATCGCCGGCCTCATCGCGCCCGTGAAGGTGGAGATCGAGGCCGTGGCGGTGCGGCCCGCCACCTAGGCCGGCAGACGCCAGGCCTGGGTCCAGGCCCACAGCCCATCGAGCAACTCTTCCATCGCCTCGTCGTCGGTGCGCCCGCTGCGCCGCAGCACATGGAAGCCGTGGTCGGCCTCGGCGATGGCCAGGTGCGTGGCGATGCCACCCAGCTGCCCGACCAACTCCGCATAGGGGCCGGCCTCTGCCAGCGCGTCGCGCGTGCCGCGGACGAACAGCATGGGCAGGTCGATCTGCGCCAGGTGCGCGGCGCGCTCCGCCCCGGGCCGGCCGGCCGGGTGCAGCGGAAAGCCCAGGAAGACCAGGCCCTCAACGCCGGGCAGGGCTTCGGCGGCCTGGGCCTGCGAGCTCATGCGTCCGCCGAAGGACTTGCCGCCCGCCAGCAGCGTGGCCCCGGGCCAGCGGGCCTGCGCCCAGGCCACCGCGGCACGCACCGTGGCCTGCGCGACCGGCGCCGCGTCCACCCGGCGCGAACCCGCTTGCATGTAGGGGAACTGGTAGCGCAGGCAGGCGATGCGGCGCTCGGCCAGTCCCTGGGCGACGCTGGCCATGAAGGGATGTGCCATGCCGGCGCCAGCCCCGTGGGCGAACACGTAGGCGGCATCGACAGCGTCCGGCGTCGTGGCGATGGCATCGACGCGGTGGCCGAGCGCCGTGGTGAGGGTGAGGGACTCGGTCTGCATGCCCACCGCATTCTGCGCGTCCGCGTGCTCAACGTGGCCGGCGTGGTGTCTTTTCGGCACAGAGCGCGTGCAGCGTCTCGCGCAGCCAGCGCTGGCCGACATGGCCGTGGTTGCGCTCGTGCCAGACCATGCCGACCGCAAAGCCCGGCACGGCGAACGGCGGTGCCACGGTGCGCAAGGGCTGCTCACTGCCCGCGGCCAGGCGGCGCGGCACGAGTGCCACGAGGTCCGATGCGGCGACCAGTTGCGGCACCAGCAGGAAGGAGGCCGCAGACACCGCCACACGGCGCTGCAGGCCCAGCGCCGCCAGCGCATCGTCCACCGGTGTGGCGAAGTCTCCACCGCGCAGCGCCACCACCACATGTTCCAGCTGCGCATAGGCCTGCGCGTTCAGGCCCCTGCGCAGGCGCGGATGCCCCTGCCGGCCGATCAGCACGTAGTCCTCGTCGAACAGGTGGCGCGTGCGCAGGCTGGGCGGTGCCGCCGCGGGCGTCATGAGCGCGAGGTCCACGTCCCCGCGCGCCATCTGCGCGTCCAGGGTCTGCAGCTCCAGGTGGCACATGGCCACCCGCACGCCCGGCGCACGCTGGCGCAAGGCCAGGCACAGCGGTTGCACCGCCACCGCCTGCAGGTAGTCGGTGCAGGCGATCGTCAGCGTGAGTTCGGCGCGCGCCGGATCGAAGTTCGCCTTCTCGGCCACGGTGGCCCGCACCTGGTCGAGCGACTGGCGCAGCGGTGCCAGCAGTTCCAGCCCCTTCGCGGTCGGCGTCATGCCACGCTGCGCCGGCACCAGCAAGGGATCGTCGAACAGCACGCGCAGCCGCGCCAGCTGTGCGCTGACGGCCGGCTGGCTCAGGTGCAGGCGCGCGGCCGCACGGGTCACGTTCTGCTCGACCAGCAAAGCCTCCAGCGTCACCAGCAGGTTGAGATCCAGCCGCTTGCCATCCATGGCGTCGATGGTAGGGCAGAGATCACGCGATTTCACAGATGGCAGGCCAGCGGCCAGACTGGCGGCTTCTCCTTTCCACAGCGCCAATCGCCATGTCCAAGAACATCCTCATCGTCCACGCCCATCCCGAGCCGACCTCCCTCACGCGGCAACTGGTCGAGGTGTCGCGCGACAGCCTGCGCGCCCAAGGCCACACCGTCGTGGAGTCCGACCTGTACGCGATGCGCTGGAAGGCCGTGTTCGACGCCGACGACTTCCCCGCGCGGTCGGATCCCAAGCGCCTGTCCTTCATCGGCGAATCAGGCCACGCCTACCGCAGCGGCCGTCAGACGCCCGACGTCGCCGAAGAGCAGCGCAAGGTGCTGGCCGCCGACGCCGTGCTGTTCCAGTTCCCGCTGTGGTGGTTCGGCATGCCCGCCATCATGAAGGGCTGGATCGACCGGGTCTGGGCCCATGGCCTGGCCTACGGATACCGGGATGCGGGCAACCTGCACCGCTACGGCGATGGCGCCTTCCGTGGCAAGCGCGCGCTGCTGTGCGTCGCCGCGGGCGGACCGGCCGTGGACTATTCGCCGCGCGGCATCAACGGTCCGATGGAGCAGTTGCTCTTCCCCATCACCCATGGGTCCCTGTTCTTTCCCGGCTTCGACGTGCTGCCCACGCACGCTGTCTATGGCGCTGGCGGACTGGATGCGCAGGCGCTGGACCGGGTGCGGCAGGACTGGCAGGGTCGTGTGCAGTGCCTCTTCGAGCAACCCCCCATCGCGTTCCGGCGCCAGAACGGCGGCGACTATCCCGATCGCCACGTGCTGGCGGCGCATGTCGCCGTGGGCCGGGCCGGGCTCGTGGCGCACATGGCCGGCGATCCGTGCGCCACGAGCCCGGCAACAGCCTGCGCCTACCAGCCGATCTGACCGCGGCCCGTGTCCATGACCATGCGCGCGGCCAGGTAGAGCCGCGGCCCGACGTTGGACACCAGCACGTACTCGTCGTCGTTGGAATGTGCGCCGAAGCCGCGCAGGCCGAAACTTTCCAGCACGCCGCCGCGCGGGCGCAGGCCGGCGAAGGCGGCATCCGTGCCGCCGCCGGTGGCACGCTCGCGGATCTCCAGCGGCATGCCCAGCCCGCCGTACAGACCCGTGGCGTGCTGGGCCAGCGCGCGCGAGGCCGCGTTGGACACGAAGGCCGGGCGGCTGCGGTAGAAGCTCAGGTCGATCTTGGTGTCCGGAATCAGCTTGTCCTCGATGGACTTCTTCAGCGATGCTTCCATCAGGTCCAGGTCGGCGTTGGTCAGCGAGCGCACGTCGGCGATGGCCGTGGCCTCGGCCGGGATCACGTTGCGCGAGTTGCCGGCATTGGCCACGGTCCAGTTGATCTGCAGGCCCTTGGCCGGGTCGCCGAACTGCCGCGACTTGAGCATCTGGTGCGCGAGCTCGTACAGCGCGTTGCGGCCCTGCTCGGGCGCCGCGCCGGCATGGCTGGCCTTGCCGGTCACCTTCATCTCGACGATGGCGATGCTGCTCGTGGCCAGGCGCACCATGTCGCCGCCCCGGGCCGTGGCACTGCCGCCGCCCTCGAACGAGAACACCGCGTCGTAGGCGCCGCCCAGCTCCGTGAGGAAGGGGCCGGAGCCCGGCGAGCCGACCTCCTCGTCGCCGTTGATCAGCACGCCGAGTTCGGCGTAGTCGTTGAAGCCATTGCGCGCCAACAGTTCCACCACGTGAAGGATCAGCGCCACGCCCTGCTTGTCGTCGGCGATGCCGAGGCCATAGGCGCGGTCGCCGTCGATGCGGAAGGGCTGCTTGGCGCCCATGCCGCGCGGGTAGACCGTGTCCATGTGGGCGATCAGCAGCACCTTCTTGGCGCCTGTGCCCTTGCGCGTCGCATACACCATGCTGCCCAGCTCCGCGCCCTTGAGCTGCGGGTGGAAGCCCGGCGCGCGCGTGGGCCTGGTCTCCACCTGCATGCCGGCTTGGCGCAGCCGCTCGGCCACGGTGCCGGCGAGCTGGCGCAGGCCCTCCAGGTCGCGGCTGCCGGACTCGATGCCGACCAGCGTCTCCAGCGTCTTGAGGTAGGGGCCGACCTCGGCCTGCGTCTGCGCACGCAGCGCGGCGTCCACGGGCAGGGCTGCCTGTGGGGGCGGGCTGGCGGGGGCCGTCGCATTCGGCGCCATCGGCGCGCAGGCGCCGAGCAGCAGCGCCGAAGCCAGCGCGCCGGCCAGCAGGGAGGGGCGACGCAGAGAAACGAGAGACATCAGGAACTCCTGGAACCGTGAAAGGCGCGCAGTGTAGGACGCAAGGCGCTCATGCGAACGTGCGCCGCAGCCGCTGCACGCGCCACAGCAGCATGGCCGTGATGCCGAGGTTGAGCAGGTTGAAGGCGATGCCGTTCAAAAAGGCCGCGTGGTAGCTGCCCGTGAGGTCGAACACCTTGCCCGACATCCAGCCGCCCAGCGCCATGCCGAACAGCGTGGCCATGATGACCGTGCCCACGCGCGCCCCGGCCTCCTGCGGCGGGAAGTACTCGCGCACGATGATGGCGTAGGACGGCACGATGCCGCCCTGGAACAGGCCGAACAGCGCCGAGATCACGTACAGCGGCACCAGACCGTCGAAGGGCAGGAACAGCAGCAGCGCCACGCCCTGCAGTGCCGAGCCCAGCAGCAGCGTGCGCAGGCCGCCGATGCGGTCGCAGATCCAGCCCGAGACCAGCCGGCTGACCACGCCGAAGCCCAGCATCAGCGCCAGCATCTCGGCACCGCGCGCCGCGCCATAGCCCAGGTCGCCGCAGTAGGCCACGATGTGCACCTGGGGCATGGCCATGGCCACGCAGCAGGCCAGGCCGGCCACGCAGAGCAGGCCCTGGGCCGAGCCCAGCGACAGGCCGAACGGCCGCCCGGTGACCAGCGCCGCCGCCGCGGCCGCGGCCGGCCCCTGTGGCGCCACGGCCACCGCGGGCGGCCGCTGGCGCATGCACAGCGCCAGCGCGCCCACCGTGAGGCTGCAGAACACGGCCATGCCCAGGTAGGTCTGGCGCCAGCCCACGGTCTCGATGAAGTGCTGGGCCACCGGTGGCCACACCGTGCCGGCCAGGTAGTTGCCGCTGGCGCACACGCCCACGGCCATGCCGCGACGGCGCTCGAACCACAGGGCCGTGTCGGCGATCAGCGGCGCGAAGCTGGCCGAGCAGCCCAGGAAGCCGACCAGGAGGCCTTGCGCGAGCGCGAAGCCGAGCAGGCTGTCGGCCGTGGCGCTCGCCCAGTAGCCCAGGCCCAGGCACAGGCCGCCCAGCAGCAGCGGCCAGCCGATGCCGAAGCGGTCGGCGAGCTTGCCCATCAGCACGCCGCCGACACCGAAGCCCAGCATCAGCAGCGTGTAGGGCAGCGAGGCATCGGAGCGGGCCACGCCGAACTCGGCCTGCACCGCAGGCAGCGCGACCGACACCACGTACATGCCGCCGTTGCCCACGGCCATGAGCAAGAGCGCGATGCCCAGGCGGAACAGCGCGTAGCGCGAATCCACGCCGGGGGCCGGCGGGTGGTGTGTCTCCATGGCTTGTTCTTTTGGGTTCGAGCGAAGCCCGAACCCTACACCAAGCCGCCAGCTCTCACAGGCCCAGCAGCCCCAGCGCCAGCCGGTGCGCACGCGCGGCCGGGTCGGCCAGCTCGTGCAGCACGTTCATGTGGTTGCGGCCCGGCACGGTCTCGCAGACCGGCACCGCGGCCTCGCCCCAGCGTTCGCGGATCAGCGCGTTCTGGCGCTGGAACTCGGCACTCTCCTCGCCACCGACGAGGGCCAGCAGCGGCCCGGCGGGCGCCGGCATCCAGGCCGGGCTCAGCTGCAGCGCCGATGCCTCGGTCAGCTTGAGGTCGGGCGCCAGGAAGGGCGCATGGCGCAACGGCTCCAGTTCATAGAGGCCCGACAGCGCCAGCGCGCCGCGCAGCGGCTGCGCCGGCATGCGCCGCTCGACGTCGCGCCAGTTGCAGGCCAGCAGCATCGCCGCCAGGTGGCCGCCCGCGCTGTGGCCGGCCAGCGCGATGCGCTGGCGGTCCACGCCGAGCGCATCGGCCTCGCGCCAGATCCAGGCGACGGCCTTGACCATCTGCTGCACGATCTGCGCGATGCTGGCATAGGGCGCCAGCGCGTAGTTGGGCAGCACCACCGAGACGCCGGCCGCGACGAAGGGCTCGGCCACAAAGCTGTGGTCGCGCTTGTCCAGCGCGCGCCAGAAACCACCGTGGATGTAGACCAGCACCGGCGCGTTCGGCTGCGCGGCCGGGAACAGGTCCAGCGTCTCCTTGGTGCCCTCGCCATAGCGCAGGTCGAGCTTGCCGCGCAGCTTGCCGCGCGTGGCCTTGGACGCATCGGTCCAGTACTGCAGGATCTGCGGGTGCTCGGGGATGGCGGCACGGGTGTGGTACTGGGCGTCGTACCAGGCGGGGTCGTGTTCGGGCATGGGCGTCATTGTGCGGGCTTCTTCTTCGCCGCAGCCGGCGAGCCGGCCTCGCGCAGGGCGGCATCGACCATGGCATCGGCCATCCACAGCGCGGTGCGCTCGACCTCGCGGTCGCTCACGCCCCAGATGTCCTTGAGGATCACATAGGGCTCGATGCCGTAGATCACCGACAGCGCGCGGTGCAGCCGGTCGTAGACGGCCTGCGGCAACTGCGGCGCGAGCGGCTCGAGCGCGTGCTCGAGGATGCGCACGCGGTGGCCGCGGCGGAACGGCTCCTCCTCCAGCAGGCCGGCACGCTCCTGCGCCCACTGCTCCAGCGACAGCAGCGCGGCGGCGCGCAGCTGCGGCTCGAACTCCTTGAAGCGCGGGAAGGTCTTCTTGAACAGCTCGTGCAGCCGCGCATGCCCGTCGGGCAGGTCGGACGCGTGGCTGCGCACCGGTCCCAGCGAGGCCTCGATGACGGCCGTCAGCAGCGCGCTGCGGCTCTTGAAGTAGCGGTAGGCCGTGGCGCGCGACACCTTGGCGCGCACCGCGGTCTCGGCCACGGAGGGAATGTGGCCACCGTCCTGGATGATGGCCATGGCCGTCTCCAGCAGCAGCTTGAAGGTGGCCGCCTTGACGCCGCGTTCGGGCGGCTGCGGTGGAGGACTGTGCGGGAACTTGGGGCGCGCCATGCGGGTTTGTCCGGGTCTGGGTGTGTTGTTTGTGTCTTGCGCGGCGAGACCCGCTCATTATGATGCGCCCATCCCGTTGTGAGACACCCGTCTTAAAACGGACATTCGATCTCACAGCCAGGGCAAGGCCCTGCGACATGTGCGGCACCAGGAGACAACCAGATGCGGCTTGCCAGCTGGCGTTGGGGTGGTACGGACCACGTGGGGCTGATCTCGCCCGATGGACGCGAGGCCACGCCGCTGGCGTGCGCAGACGCCAGCCGCGGCGTGCAGCCACTCATCGAGGCACTGGTCGAAGGCCGGCGCTTGCCGCGCGAAGCCGGCACGCGCCTGCCGGTCTCGGCCATCAGCTTGCGCGCGCCGCTGCCGCGCCCGCACCGCAACCTGTTCTGCGTGGGCCGCAACTACCGCGCCCATGCGGCCGAGCTCGCCGGCACGGTGTTCCGCGACAGCCTGCCCAAGGAAGACGACTGGCCCATCGTCTTCACCAAGACGCCGCAGACCGTGATCGGCCCCTTCGACACGGTGCGCCTGCCGGGCCGTGCCGTCACCGAGCAGATCGACTACGAAAGCGAGCTGGCCATCGTCATCGGCCAGCCCGGGCGCGACATCCCCAAGGGCCGCGCCATGGCGCATGTGCTGGGCTACACCGTGGTCAACGACGTCAGCGCGCGCGACGTGCAGACGCGCCACCAGCAGTGGGACCTGGGCAAGAGCTTCGACACCTTCTGCCCCATGGGCCCGTGGATCGTGACGGCCGACGAACTGGACGGCCGCAGCACCCGCGTGCGCGGCTGGGCCAACGGCGAACTGCGCCAGGACGGGCGGACCGAAGACATGATCTTCGACATCCCCACGCTCATCGAGACCTGCTCGCGCGGCATCACGCTGCTGCCCGGCGACATCATCGCCACGGGCACGCCCTCGGGGGTGGGCATGGGTTTCAAGCCGCCGCGCTGGCTGAAGGCGGGCGATGTGTTCAAGGTCGAGATCGATGGCATCGGCGCCATCGAGAACAGGTTCCAATGAGCACGCTCCTCACCATCGAACGCATGGTGGCCGAGGACGAAGGCGAGGGCGATGCTGTCGTCTGCATCCACGGCCTGGGCGGCAGCGCCAACACCTTCGGGCCGCTGCTGCCGGCGCTGCAGCGCCACCGCGTGCTGCGGCCGGACCTGCCGGGCAGCGGGCGCTCCCAGCGGGCCGAGGGCGCGCTGTCGATCGGCCGCTACGTGGATGCCGTCCAGGCCTTCTGCGACCGCGCTGGCATCGCGCGTGCCCACGTGGTCGGGCACTCCATGGGCACCATCGTGGCCCAGCATCTGGCCGTGCGAAACCCCAAGCTCGTGCGCAGCCTCGCGTTGTTCGGCCCGCTGATCACGCCACCCGATCCCGCGCGCAAGGCCATGCGCAGCCGCGCCGACAAGGCGCGCGAAGGAGCTGCCGGCCTGCACGAGATCGTGGACCAGCTGACCCAGGTGGCGGTGTCGTCGGAAACGCGGCAGAACCATCCGCTGGCCGTGGCCTTCGTGCGCGAGAGCCTGCTGCGCCAGGAGCCCGAGGCCTATGCGCGCAGCTGCGAGGCACTGGCCGGCGCCGAGGCGGCAGCCGTGGACCGCATCGCCTGCCCGGTGCTGCTGGTCACGGGCGACGAGGACGGCGTGGCGCCACCGCAGAACGTGCGCGCGATGGCCGAGAAGATCGCCGGCGCACGCGCGCTGGTGCTGCCGCGCTGCGGCCACTGGACGCCCGTGGAGAAGCCCGAGGACTGCCAGCGCGCGCTGCGCGACTTCCTGGCCAGCGTGAGGAACTGAGCATGGCGGATGTCCACTTCACCAACGTGCGCATCTTCGACGGCGGCGGCGAGCAGCCCTTCATGGGCGAGCTGATGGTGTCGGGCAACCGCATCCACCGCGTCGTCAAGACGGGCTTCGGCCAGCGCAGCCAGCCCGTGGCCGGCGCCACGGTGATCGACGGCGGCGGTGCGTTCCTGATGCCGGGCATGGTGGAGGCGCACACGCACTTCAGCTGGAACGACCAGCCCAGCCTGGACGCGATCCAGCGCATGCCGCCGGAAGAGCACATCCTGTGGTGCGCCGAGGTGGCCAAGCGCTACCTGGACATGGGGTGGACGAGTTGCGTGGGCGCGGCCTGCGCCAAGCCGCGGCTGGACGTGGTGATCCGCAACGCGATCAACGACGGCACCATCGTGGGCCCGCGCTACCTCGCCGCCAGCCAGGAGATCACGGTCCCCGGCGGCCTGGGCGACACCACCCAGCCGCATCTGCCGCAACCGGAGTTCGCGTTCGGCGCGGTGGTCAGCGGGGCCGAGGAGATGCGCCGTTGCGTGCGCATGTTCGCCAAGTACGGCGTGGATTCGCTCAAGATCAACCTGTCGGGCGAATCCATCACGGGCATGTCGTCCGAGATGAGCCAGTTCACCGAGGAGGAGATCCGCACCTGCGTGCAGGAGGCCAAGGCCTGGGGCAAGCGCGTGGCCGCGCACGCGCGCAGCACCTGGGCCATCAAGCAGTGCGTGAAGCAGGGCATCGAGGTGATCTACCACGCGAGCTTTGCCGACGAGGAAGCACTGGACCTGCTGGAGGCGCACAAGTTCGAGCACTTCGTCGCGCCCGGCCTGGCCTGGCTGATCCGCACCGTGAACAACGCGAGCGAGTACGGCCTCACGCCCGAGGTCACGAAGAAGATGGGCTACCACCGCGAGCTGGAGGCGGCGATCGCCAGCATGCAGGCCATGCGCAAACGTGGCATCCGCATCCTGCCAGGCGGCGACTACGGCTTTGCCTGGACACCGCACGGCACCAATGCGCGCGACCTGGAGTACTTCGTCAGGCACGTGGGCATGAGCACCATGGAGGCGCTGCTGTCGGCCACGGCCTGGGGCGGCCCGATGATGAAGATGGGCAAGCAGATCGGCTACCTGCGCGAAGGCTGCCTGGCCGACATCCTGCTCATCGACGGCGACCCGCTGGCCGACATCACCATCCTGCAGGACAAGGCGCGCATCCTGGCCGTCATGAAGGACGGCGAATTCCACCGCGCGCCGCCCGTGCGCGAAGGCACGGGCGGCGCCTACCTGCGCGAAGTGCGCCCGATGAACCGCTGGGCGGCTTGAGGAGACGACGATGGCTGAAGTCCTGTTCACCAACGTGCGCATCCTCGAAGGCGGCACGCAGCAACCCTACCAGGGCAGCGTGCGCGTCAGCGGCAACCGCATCCGCGAGGTCGGCCGCAGCCTGGCGCCCGTGGGCGGCTTCAACAGCGGCGTGCAGATCATCGACGCGGCCGGTGCCACCTTGATGCCGGGCATGTGCGAGGCCCACACGCACTTCAGCTGGAACGACGCCGCCACGCTGGCCGCCATCCAGGCCATGCCGCTGGAAGAACATGTGCTGTGGTGCGCCAAGGTGGCGGGGCGCTACCTGCAGGCGGGCTTCACCTCCTGCGTGGGAGCGGCCTGCGCCAAGCCGCGGCTGGACGTGGTCACGCGCAACGCGATCAACAAGGGCCAGATCCCGGGCCCGCGCTACCTGGCCGCGAGCCAGGAGATCACGGTGCCCGGTGGCCTGGGCGACGAGACGCTGCCGCACCTGCCCTTCCCCGAGTTCAGCTTCGGCGTGAACGTGAACGGCGCCGAGGACATGCGCAAGGCCGTGCGCCGCTTCCTGGCCTACGGCGTGGACTCCATCAAGCTCAACCTCTCGGGCGACAACTTCACGCCGCAGTCGCCGGCCGGCACCACCTGGATGACCGACGCCGAGGTGGCCGCCGCCATGCAGGAGGTCAAGATGCGCGGCAAGCGCGGCGTGGCCCATGCGCGCTCGGCCGACAGCGTCAAGCAGGCGCTGCGCCACGGCATCGAGCTGATCTACCACGCCAGCTACACCGACACCGAGACGCTGGACCTGCTGGAGGCGGCCAGGGACCAGGTGTTCGTCGCGCCCGGCATCGCCATCCTCTACGCCATGCTGCACGAGGCCGAAGCTTTCGGCATCACGCACCAGATGGCGGTGGACATGGGCTACCAGGACGAGTGGGACAACGCCATCGAATCATTGAAGGCCATGCACAGGCGCGGCATCCGCGTGCTGCCGGGCGGCGACTATGGCTTCGCGTTCACGCCCCACTGCCAGAACGCGCGCGACCTGGAGTTCTTCGTCAAGTACCTGGGCATGACGCCGCTGGAGGCGATCCGCTCGACCGCCGAGTTCGGCGGCCCGGTGATGAAGATGCCGCACGACCTGGGCCTCATCAAGCCCGGGTACCTGGCCGACCTGCTGCTGGTCGACGGCGACCCGCTGGCCAACCTGTCGATCCTGCGCGACCCCAAGCGCATCCTGGCGGTGATGAAGGATGGCGTGTTCGCGAAGCTGCCACCGGTCGCCAGCGAACGGCGTTGGGAACGCGCGGCATGAGCAGGACAGGCCGCATCCTGCTCGGGCTGCTGGTCGGCGGCCCCATCCTCGTGTTCTCGCTCTGGGCGCTGTTCGACAACGCGCGCCTGTACGTGGTCACCATGCTGAACGGGTTGACGCTGGCTTCGCTGTACTTCATCGTCGCCAGTGGCTTCACGCTGGTCTTCGGCCTCATGCGCAACGTGAACCTGGCCCACGGCTCGCTGTACCTGCTGGGCGGCTACGTGGGCTACGTGGTGGCCGACAAGACGGGCTGGTGGCTGCTGGCGCTGGCCGCGGGCTTCGCCGCGGCCGCCGTGGCGGGCCTGTTGATCCAGGTGCTGGTCCTGCGCCGCATGCAGGGCCAGGACCTGCGCCAGACGCTGGTGACCATCGGCCTGTCCATCGTGATCGCCGATGTGCTGCTGTGGATCTTCACGGGGCAGGTGCACCAGATGGAAGCGCCCGCGTGGCTGCAAGGTCCGATCCGCGGCCTGCCCCTGATCAACGCCTACGGCGCCTTCCGGCTGAGCCTGCTGGGCTTCGGCCTGGCCATCGGCCTGGGTCTGTGGTGGCTGCTGAACAGGACCCGGGTGGGCGCGATGATCCGTGCCGGCGTGGACGACCGCGGCATGCTGGCCGCGTCCGGCGTCAACGTGAACCTGGTGTTCGCCATCACCTTCATGCTGGGCGCCGGGCTGGCCGGCTTCGGCGGCGTGATCGGCGCAGTGGAGCTGTCCATGGTGCCGGGCGAAGACATCCGGCTGCTGCTGGCCTCGCTGATCGTGGTGATCGTGGGCGGCATGGGCAGCGTGGTGGGGGCCGCCATCGGGGCCGTGATCCTCGGCCTGGCGGAAACCTATGGGCTGGCCTACGCGCCGACCTACAGCGTGGTGTTCACCTTCGTGATCCTGATCCTGGTGCTGGCATTCCGGCCCAGGGGGATCATGGGGAAGGCTGCTTGAAATGCGGATGCAGGCATTCCAGCCATGCGGAGGTGGCGCCCAACCACGCCGACGGTGTACTCCACTCCGCGAATGTCCCCCGCCCAGGGCCGCAGGCGGCCCAGGGCTCCTCCTTTATTTCGCTGCGTGGAACACACCATCGTCGTGGTCCGGAGCTGTCGTGTCGCACGACACAGCGCGACGCGGCGTTCCCAGGCCGAGGACATCGGGTGGCCTCTGCAGCGAAATAAAGGAGGAGGCCGCCAGGCCGGGGGACATTCGCGGAAGAGGCTACCCGGTGGCGTCGGCCCACGCACCAAGCGTTGCAGGGGACCACTGAAATGAGCGCATCCCAATGGCGTCGCGCCATGAACCGCCAGCCGATGGCACCAGTGGCGCGGCCACGTCCCGGTGCAGCGCCTGTGACAAGCGCACCACCTGCACGCGCGGCCTGGGCCCGTCTGCGCCCGCGCCACGGCATCGTGCTGATCCTTGCCCTGCTGTTCCCCTTCGTCGCCACGCCCTTCTTCACCTACCAGGTGGCAGCCCAGTCGCTGGTGCTGGGCCTGATCGCGCTGTCGCTGACCTTCCTGGGCGGCTACGGCGGCATGGTCTCGCTGGCGCAGATGACGGTGGCCGGCATCGCGGGCTACGCCATGGCCGTGCTGGGCACCAGCAGCAGCGCGGCCATCAGCCTGGGCTGGCCCTGGTGGGTGGCAGCGCCGTTCGCGCTGCTGATCGCGGTGGCCTGCGCCGCGCTGATCGGCTGGCTGTCGGTGCGCACCGAGGGCATCTACACCATCATGATCACGCTGGCCATCGGCGTGGCGTTCTACTACCTGGTGCTGCAGAACTACAGCATCTTCAACGGCTTCCAGGGCCTGCGCGAGCTGCACCCGCCCGATGTGTTCGGCGTGGACTGGCGCAAGCCGGTGCCGTTCTATTTCCTCGCGCTGGGCTGCGCGCTGGCGGGCTATGGCGCCGTGAAATGGATCGTGCGCGCACCCTTCGGCATCGCGCTGCAGGGCGTGCGCGACAACCCGCGCCGCATGGCCGCGCTGGGCTACAGCGTCGTCGCGCACCGCGTGGCGGCCTATGCCTTCGCCGGACTGCTGGCGGCCGTGGGCGGCATCCTGCTGGCCTGGTACAACGGGCTCATGACCCCGGGATCGGTCGGCACCAGCTGGCTCATCAACATCCTGGTCGTCGCAGTGCTGGGCGGCATGCGCCACCCGATCGGCGCCTTCGTCGGCGCGGTGCTGTTCGTGCTGCTGCAGACCTTCGCCATCGACCTGGTCGACCGCGAACGCTTCAACCTCGTGATCGGCGGCGTGTTCCTCGCCATCGTGCTGTGTTCCCCCGACGGCCTGCTCGGACTGTGGGCGAAGGCGCGTGCGCGCTTCGCACCCAGGCAGACCATGACAACGCCAACCCCAAGGAGACAAGCGTGAACCTCAAGCAAACCCTGCTGGCCGCTGCGGCCACCTGCGTCGTGACCGGTGCCTGGGCCCAGGGCGGTCCCATCAAGATCGGCCTGCTGGCCACGCTGGAAGGCCCGTTCGCGGCCGGCGGCGCGGACGGCATGCGCGGTGCGGAGCTGGCCGTCAAGGAGCGTGGCGGCATGGTGGCGGGCCGCAAGATCGAACTCGTCAAGGCCAGCTCGGACGCCAAGCCCGACGTGGCCGTCAACGCCACGCGCAAGCTGGTGGAACAGGACAAGGTCGAGATCATGGTCGGCCCGCTGTCGGGCGGCGAAGGCATCGCCGTGAAGGACTACTCCAAGACCCAGCCGCAGGTGACCTTCATCAACGGCGCCTCGGGCGCGCAGGGCACCACGCTGGACAGCCCCAGCCCCAACTTCTACCGCTTCAACACCGAGGGCGCGCAGTGGATGGTGGGCCTGGGCCAGGCCGCGCTGGACAAGGGCTACAAGCGCGTGATGGTGATCGCCGAGGACTACGCTTTCCCGTATTCGCAGGTGCAGGGCTTCATGTCGGAGTTCTGCGCCAAGGGCGGCAAGGTGCCGGTCAAGGCCTGGGTGCCGCTGGGCGGCAAGGACTACAGCTCGGTCATCGCGCGCATCCCCAAGGACGTGGACGCGCTGCTGGTGGTGCTGGGCGGCGCCGACGCGGTGAACTTCCTCACGCAGTACGAGAACGCCGGCGGCGACAAGCCCATGCTGGGCGGCTCCATCACCGTGAGCCAGGACGTGCTGAACTACCGCGGCAAGCGGCGCGATTCGCTGGTGGGTACCTTGTCGGCCGGCCCGGTGGCCGACAGCTACGACGGCGCCGGCTGGAAGGCCTTCGTGGCCGACTACCAGAAGACCTACCCTGTTTCTTCCGGCGCTTTCCCCAGCCCCAGCCTGTTCGCCTACGTCTACTACACCAACATGAAGGCCGCGCTGGACGGGCTGGACGCGGTCAAGGGCGACCTCTCGGGCGGCCAGGCCAAGTACCGCGAGGCGCTGCAAAAGATGGTGCTCAAGACGCCCACCGGCGACGTGCGGCTGGACGGCAACCGCCAGGCCATCGGCACCACCTTCGTGACCGAGGTGGTCAAGGACGCGCAGGGCAACCTGACGACCAAGGTGGCCAAGAAGGTCGACAACATCGACCAGCTGCTGGGCATGAAGAAGGAAGATTTCAAGATGGGCACGCGGGACGTTCCCGCCTGCCCCTGAGAAGGGCTGAACGCGTGGCCACCGTCACCTCGCTCCGCCCTCCCACGGCCCGCGCCGGCGCCGCGCCACGCGCGCTGGCCTCGGGCGACGCGCTCGCGCTCGAAAGCGTCACGCGCGCCTTCGGGGCGCTGCGCGCCGTGGACGACGTGAGCTTCTCGGTGGCGGCCGGCCAGCGCTACGCCGTGCTGGGCAGCAACGGCGCGGGCAAGACCACGCTGTTCAACGCCATCACGGGCGACTTCCCGCCCACCAGCGGGCGCATCCGCTTCTTCGGCGAGGACATCACAGCGCTGCCGCCGCACGAGCGCATCCGCAAAGGACTGCGGCGCACCTACCAGTCCTCGCTGCTGTTCCGCGAACTCAGCGTGCGCGACAACCTGTTCCTGGCGGTGCGCGGCGTGGCCAACGGGCGCTTCAGCCTTCGGCGTGCTGGCGCCGGCCACGGCTCCACGCAGGCGACGGACGAGCTGCTGGAGCGCGCACGCCTGGCCCACATCGCCGACACCCTGGTGGCCGACCTGGCGCACGGCCAGCAGCGCCAGCTGGAGATCGGCATGGCGCTGGCCGGCGCGCCGCGGCTGATCCTGTTCGACGAACCGGCCGCGGGCCTGTCGCCGGCCGAACGCCGCGAACTGGTGGCGCTGCTCAACGCACTGCCGGCCCACATGGGCTTCGTGATCATCGAGCACGACCTGGACATCGCGCTGCGCGTGACCGAGAAGGTGACCGTGATGCACAACGGCCGCGTGCTCAAGACCGGCACGCCGGCCGAGATCGAGAACGACGCCCAGGTGCAGGCCATCTACATGGGCGGGAGGCATTGATGGACGCACCGCTGCTGCAGATCGACGGCCTGGACGTCTACTACGGCCGCGCCCATGCGCTGCAGGGCGTGAACCTGGGCCTGGACCGCGGCGTGCTCGGCATCGTCGGCCGCAACGGCATGGGCAAGACCACGCTGTGCAACGCCATCTGCGGCCTGCTGCCGCCCGTCGGCCGTGCCACCGGCAGCGTGCGCCTGCTGGGCGAGGAGATGCTGGGCCTGCCGCCCGAGCGGCGCACCAAACGCGGCATCGCCTACGTGCCACAGGGTCGGCGCGTGTGGCCGTCGCTGACGGTGGACGAGACCTTGCGGCTCGTGGCACCGAAACGCCGCGACGTGGACAAGGTCTACGCCATGTTCCCGCGCCTAGCGGAACGCAAGGGCAACGGCGGTGCGCAACTCTCTGGGGGCGAACAGCAGATGCTGGCCATCGGCCGTGCACTGTTGCTGGAGCCGCGGCTCCTGGTCATGGACGAGCCGACCGAGGGCCTGGCCCCGGTCATCGTGGAGCAGGTCGCGCGGGCACTGCGCGACCTGGCGGCCGACGGCAAGATCGGCGTGCTGCTGATCGAGCAGAACCTGGGCGTGGCCATCGAGGTGGCCGACCGCATCGGCGTGATGGTCAACGGCCGCATCGCGCAGCTGATGCCCGCGGCCGAGCTCGGAGCCGACCGCGCGCTGCAGGAGCGGTTGCTGGGCGTGCGCACCGGGCCGGACGAAGAGACCGAAGTGCCGCAAGCGGCGCAGAGCCGGCCCACCACCGTCCTCACGGTGGCGCGCATGCACGGCGACGGCGCGCCCTCGCTCGATGCGCTGCTGCCGCGCACGGTGCGCGGCTTCAACCGCTGGAACAGCGGCGACACCGCCGCGCCCGTGACCGACATTCCACGCGTGGCACCGCCAGCGCCCAGTCCCGTGACCGCGCCGGTACAGCGCGCCGCCCAGGTGCTGGAGTTTCCTGTCGCCGCCAGCAGCGAACGCTGTGCCTACGTGGCCGGCACCTTCGACACCAAGGGCCGCGAACTCGCCTACCTGCGCCAGTGCCTCGAAAAGCTGGGCCTGCGCGTGGTGACCGTCGATCTGGCCACCAGCGGCAAACCCTCGCCCGCCAGCGTGCACCCGCGCGAGGTGGCGCGCCACCACCCGCAGGGTGAGTCGGCTGTGTTCAGTGGCGACCGCGGCACGTCCGTCACCGCCATGGCACTGGCCTTCGAACGCTACGTGCTCACGCGCCGCGACCTGGGCGGCCTGATCTCGGCCGGCGGCTCGGGCGGCACGGCGCTGGCCACGCCGGCCATGCGCGCGCTGCCCATCGGCGTGCCCAAGCTCATGGTCAGCACGGTGGCCAGCGGCGATGTGCGGCCCTACGTGGGGCCCAGCGACATCTGCATGATGTACTCCGTCACCGACGTGCAGGGCATCAACCGCATCAGCGAGCGCGTGCTTGCCAACGCTGCCCACGCGCTGGCCGGCATGGTGACGCACCCCATGCCCGAGGGCGAAGCGCGCAAACCCGCGTTGGGCCTGACCATGTTCGGCGTGACCACGCCCTGCGTGCAGATGGTCACCAAGCAGCTCGACGAGGCCTACGACTGCCTGGTGTTCCACGCCACCGGCACCGGTGGCCAGAGCATGGAGAAGCTGGCGGACTCGGGCCTTTTGGCTGGCTGCATCGACGTCTCCACCACCGAGATCGCCGACGAGATCGTGGGCGGCACCATGTCGGCCGGTCCCTCGCGGCTGGACGTGTTCGCACGCCAGGCGCTGCCCTGGGTCGGCTCGGTCGGCGCACTGGACATGGTGAACTTCGGCGCGCGCGACACCGTGCCCGAGCGCTTCCGCGCACGCCGCTTCTACCAACACAACGCCGGCGTGACGCTGATGCGCACCACGCCCGACGAGTGCCGCGCCATCGGCGCCTTCCTGGCCGCCAAGTGCAACGCCATGCGCGGGCCGGTGCGGCTGCTGCTGCCCGAGGGCGGCGTCTCGGCCATCGACAAGCCCGGCCAGCCCTTCCACGACCCCGAGGCCAACCGTGCGCTGTTCGACACGCTGGCCCAGAACTTCCGCAGCAGCAGCGACCACCAGCTGGTCCGCCTGCCGCACCACATCAACGACGAGGCCTTTGCCGACGCGCTGGTCGCCGCCTGGCGCGCCGTGGCCCGCAACGAGGAACGCACCCATGCCACGCATCGCCAGAGATGAACTGCTGCGGCGCTTCCGCGCCAAGATCGCCGCGGGCCGGCCACTGATCGGCGGCGGCGCCGGCACCGGCCTGTCGGCCAAATGCGAGGAAGCCGGCGGCATCGACCTGATCGTGATCTACAACTCGGGCCGCTACCGCATGGCCGGGCGTGGCTCGCTGGCGGGCCTCTTGGCCTACGGCAACGCCAACGAGATCGTCTGCGACATGGCGCGCGAGGTGCTGCCCGTGGTGAAGGACACGCCGGTGCTGGCCGGCGTGAACGGCACCGACCCCTTCATGATCCCCGAGCAGTTCCTGCGCCGGCTGATCGACCTCGGCTTCTCGGGCATCCAGAACTTCCCCACCGTGGGCCTGATCGACGGCAGCTTCCGCGCCAACCTGGAAGAGACCGGCATGGGCTACGGGCTGGAGGTGGAGATGGTGCGCCGCGCCCGCGCGATGGACCTCCTGACCACGCCCTACGTGTTCTGCGAGGCCGATGCGCGCGCGATGGCGCAGGCCGGTGCCGACATCGTGGTCTGCCACCTGGGCCTGACGACTGGCGGCAGCATCGGTGCCGAAACCGCGCTGCAACTCCCGGACTGCGTGGCCCCCATCAAGGCCTGGGCGGCCGCCGCCAAGGCCGTGAACCCCGACCAGCTGGTGCTGTGCCACGGCGGCCCCATCGCCACGCCCGAGGACGCGCGCTGGATCCTGGGCCAGTGCCCCGAGTTGCACGGCTTCTACGGCGCCAGCTCCATGGAGCGGCTGCCCACCGAGATCGCATTGACTGAAACCACCCGACGCTTCACGGAGATCGCACTATGACCGGCGCTGAATTCGGCAGCTTCCTTCTCGGCCTGATCGTGGTGGTCATCGCCGTGGCCATCGTGGTCTGGCTGTTCCACTGGCTGTACCTGCGCAGCAGCAAGGAGCGCGCCTTCGTGCGCACCGGCATGGGCGGGCAGAAGGTGGTGCTGGGTGGTGGTGCCTTCGTGCTGCCCATCGTGCACGACGTGATCCCGGTGAACATGAACACGCTGCGGCTGGAGGTGAGCCGGGGCCGCGACAAGGCCCTGATCACCAAGGACCGCATGCGCGTGGACGTGATCGCCGAGTTCTACGTGCGCGTGGCCGCCGAGCCCGAGGCCGTGGCCGCCGCCGCGCAGACGCTGGGCCTGCGCACCATGGAACCCGAGCAGCTCAAGGAACTGGTGGAAGGCAAGTTCGTCGATGCGCTGCGCACCGCCGCGGCCGAGATGACGATGGAGGAACTGCACGAGAAGCGCGGCAGCTACGTCAAGCGCGTGCGCGAGGCCGTGGCTGGCGACCTGACCATGAACGGCCTGGAGCTCGAAGCCGCCTCGCTCACGCAGCTGGACCAGACGGCGATGGAGTACTTCAACCCCAGCAACGCCTTCGACGCCGAGGGCTTGACGCGCCTGACCGAGCAGATCGAGCGCCGCAAGAAGCAGCGCAACGATGTGGAGCAGGACACGCTGATCGCGATCCGCAACAAGAACCTGGAAGCCGAGAAGCTGAGCCTGGACATCGACCGCGAGGCCGAGCACGCGCGGCTGCACCAGCAGCGCGAGGTTGAGATCGCCCGCGCGCGCCAGCGTGCCGAGCTGACCAGCGAGCGCGCCCAGAGCGAGCAGAACGCCGAGGGCGCGCAGATCACCGCCAAGCAGGCCATCGACATGGCCCGCATCCGCAGCGAGCAGAGCCTGGAGCAGGAGCGCATCACCAAGGAACGCACGTTGCAGGCGGCCGAGATCGCGCGCCGGCAGTCGCTGGAGCTGGCCGAGCAGCAGCGCGCGATTGCCGTGGCGCGCGAGAGCGAGGCCCTGTCGAACGCGCAGGCCGGTGCCGAGGCCGCCCGCGCGCTGGCGGTGGCGGCGGAAGAGAAGGTGTTCACCGCGCGCGAGGTCGAGATGGCCGAGCGCAAGAAGGCCATCGACCTGATCGGCGCCGCGCAGGCGGCCGAGCGCGAGGCGCTGCAGCTGACCACCGCGGCCCAGGCCGAGAAGGCCGCCAGCGCCGACCGCGGCGCCGCCATCCGCGCCCAGGCCGAGGCCGATGCCGACGCCGACCGCATCCGCGCGCTGGCCGTGCGCGTGCGCGCCGAGATCGAGGCAGAAGCCCAACGCTGGATGAACGAGGCGCAGAACGTGCTGTCGCCCGACGCCCGCACCTCCGCGCTGCGCATGCGGCTGGTGGAGAAGGCCGAGGGCATCATCCGCGAGTCGGTGCGGCCGATGGAGCGTATCGAGGGCATCAAGATCCTGCACGTGGACGGCCTGGGCGGTGGCGGCGGCTCCGCGGGCGGCGATGGCGGTGGCGGCGGCTTCGCCGACGGTGTCGTGAACTCGGCGCTGCGCTTCCGTGCCCAGGCACCGCTGGTGGACCAGCTGCTGCGCGAGATCGGGCTGGACGGAAGCGACATCCAGCGGCTGGCCGGCGCGAGCTCGGGCGCCAATGCGGCGCTGCCACCGGCCCAGCAGAAGTCTGAAGCATGATCCGCCTGTACGTTTCCAGCGTGGTCGAGGCCAGCGCCGACAACGTCTGGGCGCGCATCCGCGACTTCAACGGGCTGCCCCAGTGGCACCCGGGCATCGCGGACAGCCGCATCGAGAACGGCGAGCCCGCCGACCGCGTGGGCTGCATCCGCCATTTCCACACCCGCGACGGCGGCACCATCCGCGAGCGCTTGCTGGCCCTGTCCGACTTCGACTACACGCAGACCTACGAGATCCTGGAAAGTCCCATGGGCGTGGACCACTACGTGGCCACGCTCAAACTCACCCCCGTGACCGACGGCAACCGCTGCTTTGCGGAATGGAGCGCGGAGTTCGGCTGCGACGAAGGACGCGAGCAGGAACTGACGCGGACCATCGCCGACGGCGTGTTCCAGACGGGCTTCGACGCCCTCAAGCGTCTGTACCGATGACGCTGCAGAAAGTCGTCCGCTCCACGGTGATCGACGCGCCCATCGAGCGCGTCTGGGCCGTGCTGCGCGACTTCAACAGCCAC
Organism: Pseudorhodoferax sp. Leaf265; assembly: GCF_001422365.1. Lineage (GTDB taxonomy): Bacteria > Pseudomonadota > Gammaproteobacteria > Burkholderiales > Burkholderiaceae_C > Pseudorhodoferax. Next base: position 132,206 of record NZ_LMMT01000004.1, read on the forward strand.
GACCAGTGGCACGACGTGGTGGCCGAAAGCCGCATCGAAGGGGGAGAGCGCAGCGACCAGGTCGGCTGCGTGCGCAGCTTCTCGCTCAAGGACGGCAACCGCATCCGCGAGCAGCTGCTGACCTTGGACGACCGCCAGTACAAGAGCACCTACTGCATCGTCGAGGCGACCGTGCCGCTGCTGCGCTACGCCGCTACCGTTACGCTCAAGCCCGTGACCGACGGCAACCGCACCTTCTGGCATTGGGAATCGACCTTCGCCACACCGCCCGGGCGCGAACGCGAACTGCGCGACATGGTGGCGCAGGGCGTGTACGAGGCCGGCTTCGCCAACCTGCGCCGGCACCTGCAGCGCGGCGGCGACCTGCGCGCGCCGGGGCAGGCCGCGATGCCGGTGGCCATCGCGCTGCCCACACGGCACGTGCGGCTGCAAGGCTATGGCGACGCAGCCCAGCTGCGGACCGAAGACACCGAGGTGCCACCGCCCGCACCCGGCGAGGTGCGCATCCGCCAGCGCGCCATCGGCCTGAACTTCATCGACGTGTACCAACGCCGCGGGCAGATCCCTTCAATGCTCGCGCCCGGCGGCACGCCCGGCATGGAGGCGGCCGGCAGCGTGCTGGACTGCGGCGAGGGCGTGCATGGTTTCCTGGCCGACGAACGCGTGGCCTACCTGTGCCCGCAGCCGGGTGCCTACACGGGCGTGCGCAACGTGCCAGCCCCATGGCTGGTGCGGCTGCCGCCCGCGGTGGACGACGAGGTGGCTGCCGCATTGCTGCTCAAGGGCCTGACCGCCGACGCATTGCTGCACGACGTGGCGCCTGTGCAGCCCGGCGCGCGCTGGCTGGTGCATGCCGCCGCCGGCGCGCTGGGCCAGGTGCTGTGCCAATGGGCCAGCCGCCTGGGCGCGCAGGTCATCGGCACCGTCTCGACCGAGGCCAAGGCCCGCATCGCGCGCGCCCACGGCTGCGCGCAGGTGATCGTCACATCCGACTACCGATTCGCCGACGCCGTGCAGGCCCTGGGCGGTGCCGATGTCATCGTCGACGGCCTGGGCCAGCAGGCCCAGCAGGAGAACCTGGCCGCGCTGGCCCCCTGCGGCCACTGGATCAGCCTGGGCCAGGCCAGCGGCCCGCTGGCGCCGCTGGACCCGGACGCACTGCTGATGAAGTCGGCCACGTTCTCGCGCCCCATCGTGTTCGCCTACGTGGCGCAGCCGCAGACCCTGGCGCGCCGTGCAGCACGCGTGTGGGCGGCGCTGGCCGATGGCAGCATCACCATGCCCACCATCGAACGCTTCACGCTGGAGAGCGCGGCCCAGGCGCACGAGCGGCTGGAATCGCGCGAGCGCAGCGGCGCCCTTGTCCTGATCCCCTGAAGGAGCCTCGACCATGATCCTCGGCATGAACCACTTCACCGTGATCGCGGAGGACCCGCAGGCCACGATGGATTTCTACACCGGCATGGTGGGGTTGACGGAGGGCTTCCGGCCCGACTTGGGCTTCCCGGGTGCCTGGCTGTACGGCGAAGACACCAGGCACGCCATCCTGCACATCTACTTCGACCGGCCCGTGCCGGCCCAGCGCGCGGGCGTGATCGACCACATGGCGTTCACGGCCAAGGGCCTCAAGGAAGTCAAGGCCCGCTTCGACGCGGCCGGCTGGAAGTACGACCTGCGGCGCCAGGCCGGGGCGCTGTGGCAGCTGTTCTGCCACGACCCGAACGGGGCCAAGGTGGAGCTGGATTTCGACAAGGCGGAGGAGCCGTAACGCGTCCGGGTGCGGGGAAGGCGGGCGCAGCGAGAATCGCCCCTCGCGCGCGCCACTCCAGGCCGGCGCAACGGGCCCACGCCCTGCCACCCGACCCATGATCGACACCATCAAGAAAACGCTTTGGGCCACCGCCGACAAGCTGCGGGCCAACATGGACGCCGCCGAGTACAAGCACCTGGTGCTCGGCCTGATCTTCCTGAAGTACATCTCCGACACCTTCAGCGCCAAGCATGCGGAACTGACGCAACGCCTGGCCGACCCTGACGACGAATACTTCTATGGCGACGCCGCGCCCGAGGACATTGCGGCCGAGCTGGAAGACCGCGACTACTACCTGGAGGCCAACGTCTTCTGGGTGCCCGAAGCCGCCCGCTGGGAGGCGGTGCGTTCCAACGCCAAGCAGACCGACATCGGCAAGCGCATCGACGAGGCGCTGAGCCTGATCGAGGCCGAGAACCCCAAGCTCAAGAACATCCTCGACAAGCGTTTTGCCCGCGCGCAATTGCCCGACGGCAAGCTGGGCGAGCTGGTGGACCTGGTGTCGACCATCGGCTTCGGCGCCACGGCCAGCGAGGCGCGCGATGTGCTGGGTCAGGTGTACGAGTACTTCCTGGGCATGTTCGCCAGCGCCGAGGGCAAGCGCGGCGGCCAGTTCTACACACCGCGCAGCATCGTCAAGACGCTGGTGGCCATCCTCGCGCCACACCACGGCAAGGTGTACGACCCGTGCTGCGGCTCGGGCGGCATGTTCGTGCAGAGCGAGGAATTCATCGAGGCCCATGGCGGAAAGCTGGGCGACGTGGCCATCTACGGCCAGGAGGCCAACCCCACCACCTGGCGCCTGGCGGCGATGAACCTGGCCATCCGCGGCATCGACTTCAACCTGGGCCGCGAGCCCGCCGACACCTTCACCCGGAACCAGTTCCCGGACCTGCGCGCCGACTTCATCCTGGCCAACCCGCCCTTCAACATCAGCGACTGGTGGCACGCCAGCCTGACGGGGGATGCGCGCTGGGTGTACGGCGACCCGCCGCAGGGCAACGCCAACTACGCCTGGCTGCAGCACATGCTGCACCACCTAAAGTCCGGCGGCCGCGCTGGCATCGTGCTGGCCAACGGTTCCATGAGCAGCAGCCAGAACAACGAAGGCCAAATCCGCGCGGCCATGGTCGATGCCGACGTGGTGGAGGTGATGGTCGCGCTGCCGGGGCAGCTGTTCTTCAATACGCAGATCCCGGCGTGCCTGTGGTTCCTGGTGAAGGAGAAACGGCAGCGGCGCGGCGAGGTGCTGTTCATCGACGCGCGCAAGCTGGCGACGATGATCAGCCGGGTGCAGTGCGAGCTGACGGATGCGGTCATCGAGCGCATCGCGGTCACGGTGGCGGCCTGGCGTGGCGAGGCTGGTGCGGGCGAATACGCCGACGTGGCGGGCTACTGCCGCAGCGTGCCGCTGGCCGAGATCGCCGAGCACGGGCATGTGCTGACGCCGGGGCGGTATGTGCGGGCCGAGGCGGTGGCGGATGACGATGCAGGCTTCGAGGCCAAGATGCAGGCGCTGACGGAGAAGCTGGGAGAGCAGATGGCGAAGGGGGCGGAGCTGGATGTGGTGATTCGGCGGAAGCTGGGAGGGCTCGGGTATGAGTACTGATTGGCCGCTAGTCTCGGCTGACGAGGTGTGCGAGCTGATCGTTGACTGCGTGAACAAGACAGCTCCGGTTGTCGACGGACCAACCCCGTACCGAATGATTCGCACGACCAATATTCGAAACGGAAGAATTGATCTGAGCGATTGCCGCTTTGTCGACGAGGCAACCTACACCAAGTGGACGCGACGTGCAGAACTACGGGGCGGCGACGTATTGCTCACGCGAGAGGCGCCGATCGGTGAGGTGGGACTCGTAGTTGAGCCGGAGGGGCTGTTCTTGGGGCAGCGGGTCATGCAGTACCGCGCCGACCCACGCATCGTCGCGCCTCGGTTTTTGCTGTACTCCTTTCTGTCACCGGATCTGCAACATCAGTTCGGCAGCCACGAGGGATCGGGGTCGGTCGTCAGCCATATTCGTGTTGGCGATTGCTTCAAGTTCAAGTTAAGGCTCCCCCCGCTGGCTGTACAAGTTGAAATCGCAAATTTGCTGGGCGCCCTCGACGATCGCATCGCCCTCCTGCGCGAAACCAACGCCACCCTCGAAGCCATCGCGCAGGCGCTGTTCAAGTCGTGGTTCGTCGACTTCGATCCCGTTCGCGCCAAGATCCAAGGCCTGCCGCCGGCCGGCATGGACGAAGCCACGGCGGCCTTGTTTCCGGATGGGTTCGAGGAATCGGCGCTTGGGTCAGTGCCCACAGGATGGGCCATTCGCCCCATCGGTGATGCCGTCGAATGCATAGGCGGGGCTACGCCCGACACAAAGGACCCGAGCTACTGGAACCCGGAAGAGCACGCATGGACCACTCCCAAGGATCTTTCAGGCTTGCCAGCGCCCGTGCTACTGAAGACCGAGAGGCGACTATCGGCCAAGGGACTGGCGAAAATCGGCTCCGGACTGTTGCCCGCTGGGACTTTGCTGTTGTCGTCACGCGCTCCAATCGGGTATCTCGCGATCGCTCAGATGCCGGTAGCCATCAATCAAGGCTATATCGCCATCCCCCCGGGCGGCCTGTTGCCGCCGCTCTACGTGCTCTTCTGGTGCCAGCAAAACATGGAAGGCATCAAAGCGCGGGCCAATGGATCGACCTTCATGGAGATCAGCAAGAAAGCGTTTCGGCCAATTCTCACGTTGGTGCCCTCGCCACCCGTGATCGAGGCCTTTCTCGCTATCGCGTCCCCGCTGTTTAGTCGCTTGGTTTCGAATGAACAGCAGGCTCAAACCCTCGCCACCCTCCGCGACACCCTGCTCCCCCGCCTGATCTCCGGCCAACTGCGCCTGCCCGAGGCCATCGCCGAAGTGGAGGAAATCGCCTGATGGCCATCCCCGACACCACCGCGCTCCACCGCCTGCTTGACCAACTGGACGTCTGCATCGCCGACGACCTGGAAAGCGAGTTTCTGGACTTCAAGCCCTGGCAGGGGCCGAGGGAAGACCTGAAGCTGGCCTGCGAGTACGCGGCCTGCTTCGCCAACGCGGCAGGCGGCATGGTGGTGTTCGGCGTGGCGGACAAGGTGCGGGGCCGCGCCCAGGCCATCCACGGTGTGCGGGGCTACGACCTGGATGTGTTCCGGCGCGGCATCTTCGACGGCACCCGGCCGGGTGTGTCCGCCGAGGTGTTCGAGATCGAGGTGCCCGAGGGCACGGGCAAGCTGCTGGTGGTGCGCGTGCCCGAGGGCGCCAGCAAACCGTATGGCACAGCGGCGGGCCTGTTCAAGCAGCGCGTCGGCAAGAACTGCATGCCGCTGGACCCGATGAGCTTTCAGCACGCCCAGGTGCGCAGCGCGGCGGTGGACTGGAGCGGCGCGCCCGCACTGGGCTTGCGGCTTCAGGATCTCGACCCGCTGCAGATCGAGCGTGCACGCCAGGTGCTGCGCAGCAAGTCGCCTTCGTCCGGCCTGCTGGAACTGCCGGACCCGGCGTTTCTCAGCGGACTGGAGGCCATGCGCAACGGGCAGGTCACGCACACCGGCCTGCTGTTGTTCGCGCGCCGCGAGGTGCTGGCGCAGCATTGCCCGCAGGCGCAGTTCCACTACGTATTGCACGACGGCGAGACCAGCGTGGCCCGCAACGACATCGACCGGCTGCCGCTGCTGGAGGCGGTGGAGCGCATGGAGCAGGTGTTCACGGGACCGTTGAACCCGGAGAAGGAAGTCGACCTCGGGCTGTTCAAGCTGCGCATTCCGCAGTTCCCATTGGAGGGCGTGCGCGAAGCCGTGCTGAACGCGCTGACGCACCGCGACTACCTGAACCCGGGCGAGGTGCTGGTGCGCCACTCCGACAAGGAACTGGTGGTCACCAGCCCCGGCGGCTTCGTGGCGGGCATCACGCCTGAGAACATCCTGCGGCACGAGGCGGTGCCGCGCAACCGCACGCTGGCCAACGCGCTGGTGAAGCTGCGACTGGTGGAGTCATCCGGCATCGGGCGGCGGCGCATTTTTCGATCCGCGTTGGTGTTCGGCAAACGCCGGCCCGAGTACCAGACGGACGGGCATTCGGTCACGCTGCGCATGTTCAACCGCGAGGCCCATGACGCACTGGCAAGGTTGGTCGCCGGCCTGGACGCGCAGGGTGCCGAGGTGGCACTGGACCACATGCTGGTGCTCGATGCGCTGCTGACGCAGGACTTCATCGACGCCGCTCAGGCCGCCGAGGTGCTGCAACTGCCAAGGGACGACGCCCGCCGCACTCTGGATGCCATGTGTCTGCCGCCATTGGGTCTGCTGGAACGCAGAGGCCATACGTCCGCAGCGACCTTCCACCTGGCCAAGGGCGTGGCCAAGGAATTGAAGGGCAAGGCGGCCTACACGCGGACCCGCGGTTTGAACCCGATCCGTTATGCGGAAATGGTGCGGGAGTACCTGCGCGACCACCAGCGCATCGAGAACGCCGAGTTGCGCGAATTGCTGGGGCTGGGCAATTCACCCTCAGCGCAGGTGGAAGCGTCGCGGTATCTGAAGAAATGGAGCCAGCCCGACGGATTTCTGGACAGGCAGAGGGTCCGCGATACCTACGTCTACTCGCTGCGATCAAGGGCTTAGCAAAGTGCTTAGCAGATCGTGCATGCCAAGTCAGCATCTGGGAAAGCCTTTTCCAATCATTGACTTAGCGCTTAGCTTGTTAAGCGATCTGCTAAGCGCCGCGAGTCAAAAAGCGAAAAGCCCCGATGAACCAACCGAGGCTGTAGCGCCGACCAGGAACCCCCAATCCACTTGGAGCCGGAGTGTACGGCGCGCCCCGCGGCCATCCTCACACGCAAGCGTTCTTTCGTACGGTCGCGCCACATGCAAGCGTTCTTCAATTGCACGGGCACCGTAGCCATCCAGAAAACCGAGATTTCTATGCAGATCAGGGGCGACATGTATAGAAAATCGCGTTTTCCTTGCACATCACGGGTTCTATTCCCATTGGGGATGGCACCAGCCCGGCCAAAGGCAGCATGACCGAAAGCCAACTCGAACAGGAATGCCTCACCTGGCTGGCCAACGTGGGCTGGCAGCCGCTGCACGGCCCCGACATCGCCCCCGACGGCGCCACGCCCGAGCGCGACAGCTACCGCCAGGTGCTGCTGCTCGGCCGCCTGCGACAGGCCGTGGCCACGCTGAATCCAGGCGTGCCCGCGGCCGCACGCGACGACGCCATCCGCCAGGTGCTGGACCTGGGCACGCCGGTGCTGCTGGCCGCCAACCGCCAGTTCCACCGCCTGCTGGTGGGTGGCGTGCCCGTGCAGTACCAGAAGGACGGCGAAACCCGGGGCGACTTCGTGCGGCTGGTGGACTGGGCCGACCCGGCGCGCAACGCGTGGCTCGCGGTCACGCAGTTCTCCATCACCGGGCCGCACCACACGCGCCGGCCTGACATCGTGCTGTTCGTCAACGGCCTGCCGCTGGTGCTCATCGAGCTGAAGAACCCGGCCGACCTGAACGCCGACGTGTGGAAGGCGTTCCACCAGATCCAGACCTACAAGGCGCAGATCGCCGATGCCTTCCAGACCAACGAGCTGCTGGTGATCTCGGACGGCACGGACGCGCTGCTGGGCTCGCTCTCGGCCGACAGCGAGCGCTTCATGGCCTGGCGCACCATCGACGGCGTAACGCTCGACCCGCTGGGGCAGTTCAATGGGTTGGAAACGCTGGTGCGCGGCGTGCTGGCACCGGCCTATCTGCTCGACTACCTGCGCTTCTTCGTGCTGTTCGAAGATGACGGCAGCGGCCTCGTCAAGAAGATCGCCGGTTACCACCAGTTCCACGCCGTGCGTGCGGCCATCGCGCAGGTGGTGGCCGCGTCGCGCCCCGACGGCCCTGCCAGCCTGCGTGGAAAGGGCGGCGTGGTCTGGCACACCCAGGGCAGCGGCAAGAGCATCACCATGACCTGCTTCGCAGCGCGGGTGATGCAGGAGCCGGCGATGCAGAACCCGACCATCGTCGTCATCACCGACCGCAACGACCTGGACGGGCAGCTGTTCGGCGTGTTCTCGCTGGCGCAAGACCTGTTGCGCGAGCAGCCGATGCAGGCCCGCACGCGGCAGGAGCTGCGCGCACTGTTGGGCAACCGGCCCAGCGGCGGCATCGTGTTCGCGACGATCCAGAAGTTCATGCCGGGCGAGGACGAAGACCACTTCCCGCTGTTGTCGGACCGGCACAACGTGGTGGTGATCGCCGACGAGGCGCACCGCACGCAGTACGGTTTCGAGGCCAAGCTGAAGACGGCCAAGCCACCCCGGCGCGATGCCGGACCCACGGTGCTGACCACGGGCAGCGGCGAGCCGACGCCGTACAAGGTGGCGCTTGCGCCGCCGGCTGACCGCTACCAGGTGGGCTATGCACAGCACCTGCGCGACGCGCTGCCGCACGCCACCTTCGTGGCCTTCACCGGCACGCCGGTGGCCAGCGAAGACCGCGACACGCGTGCCGTGTTCGGCGACTACATCAGCGTCTACGACATGCAGCAGGCCAAGGAAGATGGCGCCACCGTGGCCATCTACTACGAAAGCCGGCTGGCCAGGCTGGGGCTCAAGGCCGACGAACTGGCCACCATCGACGACGAGGTGGACGAACTCGCCGAAGACGAGGAAGAAAGCCAGCAAGCCAAGCTCAAGAGCCGCTGGGCCGCGCTGGAGAAGGTGGTGGGCGCCGAGCCGCGCATCACCAGTGTGGCGGCCGACCTGGTGGCGCACTTCGAGGAGCGCGACAAGGCCCAGCCCGGCAAGGCGATGGTGGTGGCCATGAGCCGCGAGATCTGCGTGCACCTGTACGACGAGATCACGCGGCTCCGGCCCGACTGGCACAGTGCCGACCCGGAACAAGGCGCCATCAAGATCGTGATGACGGGCTCGGCCAGCGACAAGGCGCTGCTGCGCCCGCACATCTACAGCACGCAGGTGAAGAAGCGGCTGGAAAAGCGCTTCAAGGATCCGGCCGACCCGCTGCGCATCGTGATCGTGCGCGACATGTGGCTCACCGGTTTCGACGCACCCTGCGTGCACACGCTCTACGTCGACAAGCCCATGAAGGGCCACAACCTGATGCAGGCCATTGCGCGCGTGAACCGCGTGTTCAAGGACAAGCAGGGCGGGTTGGTGGTGGACTACATCGGCATCGCCAACGAGCTGAAGTCGGCGCTCAAGGAGTACACGGCCAGCCAGGGCCGCGGCCGCCCGACCGTGGACGCGCACGAGGCCTGGAGCGTGCTGGCCGAGAAGCTGGATGCGTTGCGCGGCATGCTGGCCGGAACGAACGGGCACGGGTACGACTACAGCGGCTTCCTGACCGGCGGGCACAAGACACTGGCCGGCGCCGCGAACCATGTGCTGGGCCTGAAGGACGGCAAGAAGCGCTTTGCCGATCTGGCGCTGGCCATGAGCCGGGCGTTCACGCTGTGCTGCACGCTCGACGAGGCCAAGGCCGTGCGCGAGGAGGTGGCCTTCTTCCAGGGCGTGAAGGTGATCCTGACCAAGCGCGACATCAGCGCCACGAGGAAGACCGACGAGCAACGCGAGCTGGCCATCCGCCAGATCATCGGTTCGGCGGTGGTGTCGGAGGATGTGGTCGACATCTTCCACGCGGTGGGCCTGGACAAGCCGAACATCGGCATCCTGGACGACGCCTTCCTGGCCGAGGTGCGCAACCTGCCGGAACGCAACCTGGCGGTGGAACTGCTGGAACGCCTGCTGGAAGGCGAGATCCAATCGCGCTTTGCCAGCAATGTGGTGCAGAACAAGAAATTCTCCGACATGCTGACGAACGTGGTGCAGCGCTATCAGAACCGCTCCATCGAAGCCGCCCAGGTGATGGAAGAACTGGTGCAGATGGCGAAGAAGTTCCGCGAGGCGGCCGGCCGTGGCGAGCAGTTGGGCTTGAACGAGGACGAGGTGCGCTTCTACGACGCCCTCGTCGACAACGCCTCGGCCGTGCGCGAGCTGACCGACGAGACGCTGAAGAAAATCGCCCACGAACTCGCGGACAACCTGCGCAAGAACCTGACGGTGGACTGGTCGGCACGCGAAAGTGTGCAGGCCAAGCTACGGCTGATGGTCAAGCGCATCCTGCGCAAGTACAAGTACCCGCCGGACCAGCAGGATACAGCGGTTGAACTGGTTCTGCAGCAGGCCCACGCGCTCGGCGAAGCGTGGGCCTGATGGTTTCGCTCAAACGATGTCGAAGCGGTCCAGCTCCATGACCTTGGTCCAGGCCCGGGCGAAGTCGGCCACGAACTTCTGCTGCGCGTCCGCGCTGGCATAGACCTCGGCCAGCGCACGCAGCACGGCGTTGGAGCCGAACACCAGATCAGCGCGCGTGGCGGTGTACTTCAAGGCGCCGCTCTGGCGGTCGCGGCCCTCGTACACGCCGGCCTCGGCGGCCGGCTTCCAGACCGTGCCCATGTCCAGGATGTTGGCGAAGAAGTCGCAGCTCAAGGTGCCCGGCCTGTCGGTCAGCACGCCATGGGGACTGCCACCGGTGTTGATGTTGATCGCGCGCAGGCCGCCGACCAGCACCGTGAGTTCGGGCGCCGTCAGCGTGAGCAGCTGGGCCTTGTCGACCAGCGCCACCTCGGCCGGCGTGTCGGCGCCTGCGGCCACGTAATTGCGGAAGCCGTCGGCCGCCGGCTCCATGGCCTCGAAGGAGCCGATGTCGGTCTGTGCCTGCGAGGCGTCGGCGCGGCCCGGCGTGAAGGGCAAGGTCAGCGCATGGCCGGCCGCCTTGGCCGCCTGCTCCACGCCGGCGTTGCCGGCCAACACGATGAGATCGGCCAGCGAGACCTTCTTGCCACCCGTGGCCGCCACATTGAACACGGCCTGGATGGTCTCCAGTGCCGACAGCACCTTGGCCAGCTGGACCGGGTCGTTGGCGGCCCAGTCCTTCTGCGGGGCCAGCCGCACGCGCGCACCGTTGGCGCCGCCGCGCTTGTCGCCGCCGCGGAAGGTGGCGGCCGACGCCCAGGCCGTGGCGACGAGTTCGGACACCGTCAGCCCCGCGGCCAGCACCTGGGCCTTGAGCGCGGCCTGGTCCTGCGCATCGATGAGCGGGTGGTCCACCGCGGGCACGGGGTCCTGCCAGATCAGTTCTTCCTTGGGCACTTCGGGACCCAGGTAGCGCGCCAGCGGGCCCATGTCGCGGTGCGTGAGCTTGAACCAGGCGCGCGCGAAGGCTTCGTTGAAGGCCTGCGGGTCGTTCAGGAAGCGGCGCGAGATCTTCTCGAAGCCGGGGTCGAAGCGCAGCGTGAGGTCGGTCACCAGCATGGTGGGCTTGCGCTTCTTCGCTGGGTCGAACGGGTCGGGGATCAGTTCCGGCGCGTCCTTGGCCTCGAACTGGATGGCGCCGGCCGGGCTGCGCGTCTGCACCCAGTCGTACTTGAACAGGTTCTCGAAGAAATGGTTGCTCCACTGCGTGGGCGTCTGCGTCCACACCACCTCCAGGCCCGAGGTGATGGCGTCGGCACCGACGCCGCTGCCGTGGCCGCTGACCCAGCCCAGGCCCATGTTCTCGATGGCGCCGCCTTCGGGGTCCGCGCCCACGTGCGAGGCCGCCGCCGCGCCGTGCGTCTTGCCCAGCGTGTGGCCACCGGCGATCAGCGCGACGATCTCCTCGTCGTCCATGGCCATGTTGCCGAAGGTGGCGCGGATGGCGGCCGCGGCCGAGGCCGGGTCGCCGCTGGCGTTGGGACCTTCGGGGTTGACGTAGATCAGCCCCATCTCGGTGGCCGACAGCGGGCTCTTGGCCAGCGTCTCGGGGTCGCGGTGGGTCAGCCAGGCGCTCTCGCCGCCCCAGTTCACGTCCAGGTCGGGTTCCCACACGTCCTCACGGCCGGCGCCGAAGCCGAAGGTGCGAAAGCCGCTGTTCTCCAGCGCCACGTTGCCGGCCAGGATGATGAGGTCGGCCCAGGAGATCTTCTGGCCGTACTTCTGCTTGACCGGCCACAGCAGCCGGCGCGCCTTGTCCAGGCTCACGTTGTCGGGCCAGCTGTTCAGCGGCGCGAAACGCTGCTGCCCGCGGCCACCGCCGCCGCGGCCGTCGGCGATGCGGTAGGTGCCCGCGCTGTGCCAGGCCATGCGGATGAACAGGCCCGCGTAGGTGCCCCAGTCGGCCGGCCACCAGCTCTGCGAATCGGTCAGCACCGCCTTGATGTCGCCCTTGAGCGCGGCGTAGTCCAGCGACTGGAACGCGGCGCGGTAGTCGAACGCCTCGCCCAGCGGGTTGCTGCGCTCGGAGTGCTGGTTCAGCAGGTCCACGCGCAGCTGCTGGGGCCACCAGTCGCGGTTGCTGCGGCCACTGCCGGCCGTGCGGTGGAAGGGGCATTGGGCGGGGGCGTTCTGGTCGGTGCTCATGGGCTTTCTCCTTGTGGGTGCGAACGGGAAGCGGCATTCTGGTGCGAAAACCGTGTCGCCCGGATTGCCATTTCCGATGCCTGCGATAGGGTCGGCGCGCGGCATGGTGGGTCGCCGCGCAGGGGGGCACGCCTCGCTCGGCACAGAACGCCTCGCCGCCCGCCCCGACGGCCGCGGCCTCAGCCGCCGGCCCACTCCCGCGCCAGATCCTCGACCGTGTGCTGGCCCAGCGTGGGCGCCGGCCGGCGCACGCTGCCCGGCGTGCGCGAGAACGCGGTCGGGATGCCCAGCATGCGCAGCGCGCCCTCGCTCGGATGCGCATGCGGTGCGAACATGCCGGTCTGTTGCAGGGGCGGGTCGGCGGGCAGGTCCTTCAGCGCGAGCACCGGGGAATTCGGGATGTCGTCGAAGGCCGGCCGGCCCGCGTAGGGCCCGCGCTCGGAGAAGCCGTAGGCGCCGCAGGTGACGAGCCGCGGGTTGCATGCGCGCAGGCTGGCATCGTCCAGGCCCAGGCGGGCCATGGCCGCGGGCCGCGCGTTGGAGACGAACACGTCGGCATGGCGCGCGATCTCGCGCAGCTGCTCGGCCTGGTCGGGCTGCTTCAGATCCAGCACGATGTTGCGGTTCAGGTTCAGGAAGGGCGCGCCCATGCCGGCATGGCGGGCCGGCGCCACGTGGCGGAACACGTCGCCGCCCCGGGCCTCGAACTTGACCACATCGGCGCCCATGTCGGCCAGGATCCGTGTGGCGCAGGGGCCATCGCGACCGAGGTCAGGTCGAGCGCGCGCACGCCAGCGAGCGGGCCGCTCACTGCGGAGCCCCCAGCAGCTGCACGGCGCGCGCCACACCCGGCCCGTGCGCGATGCCGCTGGCCTGCAGCGCCGCCTCCACGCCGGCCAGGCAGCCCAGCACCATGGGCGCGTTGAGGTCGCCCAGGTGGCCGATGCGGAAGATGCGGCCGGCAAGTGCACCCAGGCCACCGGCCAGGCCGATCTGGAAGCGCTCGCGCGCCAGCCGGCGCAGCGCCTCGGGGTCGATGCCGCGCGGCACCGCGATGGTGGTGACGGAGACCGAGCGCACGGCCGCGTCACGCACGAAGAAGTCCAGCGCGCCGCCCTCGGCCCAGCCGGCCACGGCCGCCTGCACGGCCTGCGCCAGCAGCCGGTGGCGCGCGAACACGTTCGGCAGGCCTTCGGCCTCGACCAGCGCCAGCGCGGCGTGCAGGCCCATCAGCAGGTTCTGCGGCGCCGTGCCGCAGAACTTGCGGTAGTTGAGCGGGCTGCGCCGGCGCTGCCAGTCCCAATAGAAGCGCGGCGCCGGGTTGCGTTCGGCCACCTGCAGCGCGCGTGCACCGGCCGCCACGAAGGACAGGCCCGGCGGCACCATCAGCGCCTTCTGCGCCGCGCCGATGGCCACGTCCACGCCCAGCGCGCCCATGTCGAAGGGCGTAGCCGCCAGCGAGGCCACCACGTCGACCACCAACAGGGCCGGGTGGCCCGCCGCGTCGATGGCCGCGCGGAAGGCGGCAATGTCGTTGGTCACGCCACTGCCGGTGTCGGTGTGCACCACGAACACCGCGAGCACGGCCTGCGCGCGGTCGGCACGCAGCAGTTCCTCGACCGCGCCTGCATCGGCCGCGTGACCTTCGGGCCACGGCGTGCGCTGCACCTGCACCCCCAGGCCCTCGGCGTGCACGGCCCAGGCCTCGGCGAAGGGGCCGCTGCCGGCCACCAGCACGCACTGGCCTGGTGCCACCAGGTTGGTGATCGCCGCCTCCCAGGCGCCGTGGCCGTTGGCCGCGTAGAGGAACAGCTCGGTGCCGGGGCCGGCACCGAACAGGCGCGCCAGGCCCTGCTCGCAGTTGGCGATCAAGCCGTCGAGTGCGGGGTCGCCGAGCTCCATGGGCTGGGTGCCCAGGGCCTGGGCGACAGAGGGCGGCAACCGTGTAGGGCCAGGCGCATGCAGGAAGGCGACGCCGGGCTGGCGGGGGGATGGGTTCACGACAGGCTCCAGAAACAGGCGCGCCTGGAGCGCGCCACCGTGATCGCTTCACGCCAAGGTGAGCACGAAGTTTGCTTAGAAGAATCGTATCGCAATTTATATGTATTGTGAAACGATACTTTTAAGCCATCATGCACCAATTCAAGGCAACGTACCCCAGGGTTTCCACGCATCTCGCGCACGTTGCAAGGCGCACCCAAACGTGGAACCATATTTAAATGCAATATTCACAAATCGCTAAACAATACTTTTTGGAGTGGGTGGCATGAGCGTGCTGACCGCATCCGACTACGCCGCACTCGACGGCATGGCCATGGCCCAACTGCTGGCCCAGCGCCAGACCACGCCGGCCGCGCTGCTGGACGCCGCCATCGCCGCCGCCGACCGCCACAGCGCGCTCAACGCGCTGACCTACCCGCGCTACGAGGAAAGCCGCGCCCTGGCGCGCGACTGGACGCTGCGCGGCCCGTTCGGCGGCATCCCCTTCCTGCTCAAGGACTCCGGCCTGGCGTCCACACGCTTTCCGTCCAGCATCGGCTCGCGCCTGCTCGACGACACCGGCTACAGCTTCGACGCCACGCTCACGCAGCGCTTCGAACAGGCCGGGCTGCTGGCCTTCGCACGTTCCACCGTGTCGGAGCTGTGCATGGGGCCCTCGACCGAGGCCGTGCGCAACGGCGGCCCCACGCACAACCCCTGGGCGCCGGGCCGCTCGGTCGGCGGCTCCAGCGGAGGCGCGGCCGTGGCCGTGGCGGCCGGCATCGTGCCGGTGGCGCATGGCAGCGACGGCGGCGGCTCCATCCGCCTGCCGGCCTCCTGCTGCGGCGTCTATGGCCTCAAGCCCTCGCGCGGCCTGGTGCCCATGGGCCCGGCGCGCGGCGAAGGCTGGGGCGGCATGGCCGTGGACGGCGTGCTCACGCGCACGGTGCGCGACACGGCCGCCGCCATGGATGCGATCAGCGGCTACGCGGCCGGCGCGCCCTACGCCGCACCGGCCCAGCCCGCCAGCTACCTGGCGCTGACCGCGCGCGACCCGCAGCCGCTGCGCATCGGTGTCTGGCGCGAAGCCTGGAACGGCATCCCCATCGCGCCCGAATGCCTGGCCGCCGTCGAACGCACGGTGGCGCTGTGCCGCGACCTGGGCCACACCCTCGTCGAGGTGCCGCTGCCCGACATCGACTACGCCGGCTTCGTGCGCGCACACGGCACGGTGCTCGCCTCCAACATCGTGGTGGCCGTGGACAACCGCGTGCGCCTGCGCGGCCGCCCGCTCGCACCCGAAGACCTCGAGGAGACCATCCACGACGGCTATGCGGTCGGCAAGGGCCTGTCGGCCACGCAGTACGTGGACGCGATCCAGCGCTTCCACGCCATCGGCCGCGCCTTCGAGACCGCCATGGCCGGCTGCGACCTGGTCATCACGACCACGCTGGCCCAGCTGCCCCGGCCGCTGGGCGAACTCGCGCTGACGGGCGGCTTCTGGGACTTCCGCGCCAAGGTCTCGCGCTACGCGACCTTCCTTGCGGTCGTCAATGCCTCGGGCCAGCCGGCCGCCACGCTGCCGATGAACTGGACCGCCGAGGGCGTGCCCGTGGGCACCCAGTTGATCGGCCACTTCGGCCGCGAAGACCAGGTGCTGGCGCTGTCGGCCCAGCTCGAACGCGCCCTGCCCTGGGCGCAGCGCCGCCCGCCCCCCGCGGCCTGAACCGCCGATCCATCCCCTTTCACCCCGCAACCTTAAGGACACGCATGAAGAAGAACCTGCTCCTCGCCGCCCTCGCGCTGTGCACGGCCCTGGCGCTGCCCGCGGCCGCCCTGGCCCAGAACAACGTCAAGGTGGTCATGCACGCCCCGCTGCGCGTGCTCGACCCGGTGTTCACCAACGCCTATGTCACGCGCAACCACGGCTACCTGGTGTTCGACACGCTGTTTTCGCTCGACATCGACGGCAAGCCCCAGCCGCAGATGGTCGGCGACTGGAAGCTCTCGGCCGACAAGCTGGCCTACAGCTTCACGCTGCGCCCCGGCCTCAAGTTCCACGACGGCACGCCGGTGACGGCGGAGGACGTGGTCGCCTCGCTGCAACGCTGGGCCGCGCGCGACGTGCTGGGCCAGCAGCTCATGGCGGCGACCGAGAAGCTCGCGGCGGTGGACGCCAACAGCTTCACGCTGCAACTCAAGAAGCCCTTCGGCCTGGTGCTGGACGCGCTGGCCAAGCCCGGCTCGCCCGTGCCCTTCATCATGCCCAAGCGGCTGGCCAGCACCTCGCCCAACGAGGCCATCACCGAGATGGTGGGCTCGGGCCCCTACCGGTTCGTGCAGGCCGACTTCCAGCCCGGCGTGAAGGCCACCTACCTGAAGTTCGCCGACTACAAGCCACGCAGCGAGCCGGCCAGCAACTTCGCAGGCGGCAAGCAGGTGGCCATCGACCGGCTGGAGGTCGTCAACATCGCCGACGCGCAGACCGCCGTCAACGCGCTGCGCAATGGCGAGATCGACTTCATCGAGAACGTCGCGCCCGACCTCATGCCGCAGCTGGAGGGCGTGAAGAACGTCAAGACCGAGCCCAAGGCGCGCGAGGCCAACATGTACACGCTGCGCATGAATTGGACGCAGCCGCCCTTCGACAACGTCAAGGTGCGCCGCGCCGCGCTGGCCGCGCTCTACCAGGTCGACTACCTGGACGCCGCCGTCGGCGACCCCAAGCGCTACCGCGTCTGCGGCGCGGTGCTGACCTGCGCCTCGCCCTACAAGACCGACGAGGGCGCGCCCCAGGTGCGCGAACCCGACCTCGCCAAAGCCAAGCAGCTGCTCAAGGAGAGCGGCTACAAGGGCGAGAAGGTGGTGGTGCTGCACTCCACCGACGTGCGCAGCCTCGTCAACATCGCGCCCGTCACGGCGCAGGCGCTGCGCAGCATCGGCATGAACGTGGACATGCAGGCCATGGACTTCACCACGCTGCTGGCACGCCGCACCAAGAAGGACGCGATCGACAAGGGCGGCTGGAGCATCTTCCAGAGCAGCATCGTGCTGCTGGACCTCATGAACCCCGTGGTCAACCCCAACCTGGACGCCGGCTACCCGGGCTGGAGCCAGGACGAGACCATGCAGAAGCTGCGCAACCAGTTCGCCAGCGAACCCGAGGAAGCCAAGCGCGCCCAGCTGGCCAAGGACATCCAGAAGCGCGCCTACGAGCAGGTGTTCTACGTGCCGCTGGGCGAGGTCATCGAGTACAAGGCCTATACGCCCAAGATCGGCAAGCTCGTGGACGCGCAGCTGCCGCTGTTCTGGTCGGGCAAGTGACGTGCTGAACCTCGTCTTCAAGCGGCTGCTCGCGGCCGTGCCCGTGGTGCTGATCGTGGCCACGGTGGTCTTCGGCCTGCTGCGCATGGCGCCCGGCGATCCGGCCCGCGTGATCGCTGGAGACATGGCCAGCGAGGAGACCATCGCGCAGATCCGCGCCAACCTGGGCCTGGACCAGCCGCTGCTCACGCAGTACGCCTTGGCCATGGGCGCGCTGGCGCGCGGCGACCTGGGCACATCCATCGTGTCCAAGCAGCCGGTGTCCACGTTGATCGCAGCCCGACTGGGCCCCACGGGCGCGCTGGCCACCAGCGCGCTCACGCTCACGGTGCTGCTGGCCATCCCGCTGGGCGTGCTGTCGGCCTGGTGGCACCGGCGCGCCTTCGACCGCGCGACCATGGCGCTGACCGTGCTGTGCTTCTCGGTGCCGGCCTTCGTGGTCGGCTATGTGCTGATCCTGGTGTTCTCGGTCACGCTGAACTGGTTTCCGGTGCAGGGCTACGCGCCGCTGGCCGATGGCCTGGGCGGCTTCGTGCACCGGCTCGCGCTGCCCAGCCTCACGCTGGCCACGGTGTTCGTGGCGCTGATCACGCGCATCACGCGCGCCAGCATGCTCGACGTGCTGGGCGAGGACTTCGTGCGCACCGCGCGCGCCAAGGGCGCGCCCGAGCGCACCGTGCTGTTCCGCCATGCGCTGCGCAACGCGGCCGCGCCCATCGTCACCGTGGTCGGCGTGGCCATCACCACGCTGATCTCGGGCGTGGTCGTGACCGAGACCATCTTCAACATCCCCGGCGTGGGCAGCCTGATCGTGGACGCCGTGCTGGCACGCGACTACCCCGTGGTGCAGGGAACGATCCTGTTCTTCTCCTTCATCTACGTATTCGTGAACCTGGCGATCGACCTGGTCTATGTCCTCCTCGACCCCCGCATCCGGTACTGAACCCATCGTGCGCATGTCCGCCACCCTCCCCACCCCACCCACCGCCGCGCCCTCGCGCTGGCGTGCCGCGCTGCGCGTGCTGCGCACCGACCGCGTGATGCTGTTCTCGCTGGCGCTGCTGTTGCTGCTGATCGCGGTCTCGGTGTTCGCACCGCTGCTGGCCGCGCACGACCCGGCCGCGCTGACGCCGCGCAAGCGGCTGCAGGGCATGTCCGCCGACTACTGGCTCGGCACCGACTCGCTGGGCCGCGACCTGTTCGCGCGCATCCTGTACGGAGGCCGTCTGTCGATCCTGCTTGCCTTGCTGGTGGCCGCCAGCTCGGTCGCGCTCGGCCTGGTGCTGGGCATCGTGGCCGGCTACTTCCGCCGGCTCGACGGCATCGTCATGCGGCTCATGGACGGCGTGATGGCCATCCCCGGCCTGCTGCTCGCCATCGCCATGGTGGCGCTGGGGGGAGCGCAGATCTCCACCATGGTGCTGGCCATCGCCATCCCCGAGGTACCGCGCATCGCACGCCTGGTGCGCAGCGTGGTGCTGTCGGTGCGCGAGGAGCCCTATGTGGAGGCCGCCTTCGGCATGGGCTCCTCGGTGCCCAGCGTGCTGGTGCGCCACATCCTGCCCAGCACCATCAACCCGCTCGTGGTGCAGGCCACCTTCGTCTGCGCCGCCGCCATCCTGACCGAGGCCGTGCTGGGCTTCCTGGGCCTGGGCTTCCCGCCCGAGGTGCCCAGCCTGGGCAGCATCATCGCCGAGGGCCGGCCCTACTTCCAGCGCGCGCCCTGGATCATCCTGTTCCCCGGGACCTTCCTGGCGCTGCTAATCCTGGCCATCAACATGTTCGGCGACGCGCTGCGCGACCGCCTGGACCCCCGCCTCGCCCGCAAAGGGAGGAACTGACATGGGCGCCCCCATCCTCGAAGTGCGCGGCCTGCACGTGCGCCTGCCCGGCAGCGGCGACCGCGTGTACGCCGCGCAGGACATCGGCCTCACGGTCGCGCCGCGCGAGATCGTCTGCATCGTCGGCGAGTCCGGCTCGGGCAAGTCGGTCACGGCGGGGGCCGTCATGGGCCTCCTGCCCAAGGACGTGCTGACGCTGGAGCGCGGGCAGATCCTGCTCGAAGGCAAAGACATCACCCACGCCTCGCGCAGCGCGCTGCGCACGCTGCGCGGCGACCGCATGGCCATGGTCTTCCAGGAGCCCATGACCGCGCTGAACCCGCTCATGCGCGTGGGCGACCAGGTGGCCGAGGTGTTCGAGTTCCACCAAGGCAGCATGGCCCGCGCCGACGTGGCCGCGCGCGTGCTCGCGCTGCTGACCGACGTGCGCCTGCCCTCGCCCGAGACGCTGCGCAACGCCTACCCGCACCAACTCTCGGGCGGCCAGCGCCAGCGCGTGATGATCGCGATGGCGCTGGCCATGGAGCCCGCGCTGATCATCGCGGACGAACCCACGACGGCGCTGGACGTGACCTCGCAGGCCCAGGTGCTGCGCCTGCTGCACGAGCTGCGCGACAAGCACAGCAACGGCGTGCTGTTCATCACGCACGACTTCGACGTGGTGGCCGAGATCGCCGACCGCGTCATCGTGATGCAGGCCGGCCGCATCGTCGAGAGCGGCCCGGCCGCCGAGGTGCTGCGCAACCCGCAGCAGCCCTACACGCGCAAGCTGCTGGCAGCCGTGCCACGCGGCAGCTTCGGCGCGGCGCCGCGCGCCGCCTCGACCGACCACGTGCTGGAGGTGCGCGACCTGGCGCTGCGCTACGAGACCAAGAGCCTGTTCTCGGCACGTCGGCGCGTGGTGAATGCGCTCGATGGTGTGTCGCTGGCGCTGGCGCGTGGCGAGACGCTGGGCATCGTGGGCGAATCGGGTTCGGGCAAGACCACGCTGGGCCGCTGCCTCGCGCACATGGCCCAGCCCACGGGCGGGCGCATCCTGCTCGACGGCATGGACGTGACCGGCCTGCCACGCGCCCAGTGGCGGTCTCACTGCAAGCGCGTGCAGATGGTGTTCCAGGACCCGTTCCGCTCCTTCAACCCGCGCATGAAGATCGGCGATTCGCTGGCCGAAGGCCCCATGAACTTCGGCGCCACGCGCGCCGAGGTCGACGCACGCATGCTGCGCATGCTGGCCCTGGTGCAGCTGGACGCCAGCGCGCTGCAGCGCTTCCCGCACGAGTTCTCGGGCGGCCAGCGCCAGCGCCTGTCGATCGCGCGCGCGCTCATGATGGAGCCCGAGGTGCTGATCGCCGACGAGGCCGTCTCGGCCCTCGACGTCTCGGTGCAGGCGCAGATCCTGGACCTGCTGGAGGACATCCGCGAACGACTGGGCCTGTCCATGGTCTTCATCACGCACGACCTGCGTGTGGCCGCGCGCCTGTGCCACCGCATCGCCGTGATGCAGCGCGGCAAGGTGGTGGAACTGGGCAGCGCGCGCCAGGTGTTCGAGCGGCCGCAGGCCGCCTACACGCGCGAACTGCTGGCCGCCATCCCCGGCCGGCAGATTGGCGCGGCCGAGGAGGCCCTGGCATGACGCGCGTCGCCCTCATCAGCCAAAGCGCCAAGCTCGACTACTTCGTCCCGCTGCTGCGCGAGGCCGCGCCGGAGCTGGAGGTGGTGGTTTGGCCCGACCCCGCCTTCCGCGAAGCCGAGGTCGCCATGTGCTGGAACGCACCCGCGGGCGTCTACGCCCAGATGCCGCGCCTGCGCCTCGTGCACAGCATCGCGGCCGGCGTGGACAACGTGGTGGCCGGCCAGGATCTGCGCGGCCTGCCCGTCTGCCGCGTGGTCGACCCCAAGCTGGCCGAAGGCATGGTGCAGTACGTGCTGTGGTCTGTGCTGCACTTCCACCGCCGGCTGGACCTGGCCCAGGCCAACCAGCGCGCGCGCATCTGGCAGCGCCCGCCCTTGCAGGCGGCCAGCGAATGCTGCGTGGGCCTGATGGGCCTGGGCCAGCTCGGCACGCCGATCGCGCGTGCGCTGCTGGGCCTGGGCTATGCCGTCAACGGCTGGTCGCGCAGCGCGCATGCGCTGGACGGTCTGACCCTGTACCGGGGCGCCGAGGCACTGCCCGCGTTCCTGGCCGCCACCGACGTGCTGGTCTGCGTGCTGCCGCTGACCGAGGCCACGCGCGGCATCCTGAACCGCGACACCTTCGCGGCGCTGCCGCGTGGCGCAGCCATCGTCAACTGCGGCCGCGGCGAGCACCTGGTCGTGCCCGACCTGCTGGCGGCACTCGACCGCGGCCAGCTGCGCGGCGCCGTGCTCGACGTGTTCGCACACGAGCCGCTGCCGGCCGACGACCCGCTGTGGGCCACGCCCGGCGTGGTGGTCACGCCGCACATGGCGACCATGGCCTCGTCCAGCGTGGTGGCCCAGCAGGTGGCGCAGAACGTGCGCCGGCTCATCGCTGGAGAGCCGCTCGTGAACCAGGTCGATCCCGGTCGAGGCTACTGAGCATGCACTACGACGCCATCGTCGTCGGTCTGGGCGCAGTCGGCGCCGCCACGCTGTGCCAGCTCGCGCTGCGCGGCGCGCGTGTGCTCGGCATCGACCGCTTCGCGCCGCCGCACGACCAAGGCTCCTCGCACGGCGAGTCGCGCATCACACGGCTGGCACTCGGCGAGGGCGAGGCCTATGCGCCGCTCGTGCAGCGCTCGCACGCGCTGTGGCGCGATCTGGAGACGCGCACCGGCCGCCAGCTCATGACGACCACAGGCGGCCTGGTTCTGGGCCCGCGCGACAGCGCCTTCCTGGGCCGCACCATCGGATGCGCACAGCGCTTCGGCATCGCGCACGAACTGCTAGATGCCGCCGTCCTGCGGGCGCGCTTTCCGCAGTTCGCGCTGCGCGGCGACGAGCTGGGTTATTGCGAACCCACGGCCGGCTTCGTGCGGCCCGAGGAAGCCATCGCCGCCCAGCTCGACGTGGCGCGCGCGGCCGGCGCCACCGTGCAGACGGGCACGCCCGTGCTGGCGCTGGCGTCTGCCGGCGACGGCGTGCGCGTGCGCACGGCCGGCGCCAGCCACACCACCGACCGCGTGCTGGTGGCTGCCGGCGCCTGGCTGCCGGGTTTCCTGGCCGACCAGGGACTGGCGGACGGGCTGCCCCCGCTCCAGATCTGCCGCCAGACCATGCACTGGTTCGACACCGGCGCCGCGGCCGCCGACTTCGCGCCCGGCCGCTTCCCGGTCTTCATCTGGGCCTGGGGCGAGGGCGAAGGCGAATCGCTGTACGGCTTTCCGGCCACCGACATGGCCGCGCCCGCGCTCAAGGTGGCGGGCGAGCAGACCCTGCAAACGACCACGCCGGAGCAGATCGACCGCCAGGTGCAGCCCGCCGAAAGCCAGGCGCTCTACCGCGAGCGCGTGGCCGCCCGCTTTCCGCAGATCGCGGGCCGCGTGCTGCGTGCCCGCGCCTGCATGTACACGGTGGCGCCCGGCAGCCGCTTCGCCATCGACACCCTGCCCGGCCTGCCGGCCGTGCTGTTCGCCTCGGCCTGCTCGGGCCACGGCTTCAAGCACTCGGCCGGCCTGGGCGAGTCCCTGGCCGAGCAGCTGCTCGGCCGCCGTACCACCTGCGACCTCGGCCCCTTCGCCGTCGCCGGCTGACCCCATGCCCTCTTCCATTCCAACCGACACCACCGGAGATTCCATGCGTTCCGAAGACCCCGCCATCACCGTCCCGATCCCGCCGCGCACGCGGCTCGACCCGCAGGTCGAGAAGTTCGTGCGTGCCATGGACGCCGACGCGAGCCAGTTCGGCCGGCGCGAGACCGTCAGCATCGACGAGGCCCGCGCCATCGCCGAGACCGTGCGCAAGCGCTGGGTCGCGGGCGGGCCCGCCATGGCCCGCACCCAGGAGCACGAGGTGCCCACGCGCCACGGCGCCGTGCGCGTGCGCGCCTACTACCCGGCGCAGCGTGCGCTGCCCGGCGTGTTCGTCTACCTGCATGGCGGCGGCTTCGTGCTGGGCAGCATCGACACGCACGACCGCGTGATGCGCGAGTACGCGCAGCGCGCCGGCATCGTCGTCGTGGGTGTGCACTACACGCGCGCACCCGACGCCAGGTTCCCGCGCCCCATGCAGGAATGCGCCGACGTGCTGCGCTGGGTGTCGGCCAACGGTGCGCTGCTGGGCGTGGACGCAGCGCAGCTGTTCGTGGGCGGCGATTCGGCCGGCGCCAACTTCTCGATGGGCGCCAGCCTGGAGCTGCGCGACGCGGACGAGAACATCCTGCAAGGCATCGTGCTGAACTACGGCAGCATGAGCAGCAACCTGTACCGCAACTCGGTGATCCAGTACGGCGGCGGTGACTACGGCCTGTCGCTCATGAGCATGATGTGGTTCCGCGCCATGCACTGCGCCAGCGGCGCCGACCTGATCGATCCGCGCCTGGACATCCTGCGCGCTGAGCTGCACGGTCTGCCGCCCGCCTGGCTCGTGGTCGCCGAATGCGATCCCGTGCACGACGACATGATCGAACTGGAGCGCATGCTGCGCGAGGCCGGCAACCACGTGGACATGAAGGTCTACGCGGGCGCGGCGCACAGCTTCCTGGAAGCCGTGTCGATCTCCGACCTGGCGGCCGAGGCCTTCGAGGACACCGCGCGCTGGCTGCGCCTGCATTCCAGGACCTGAACATGTACCACCAGCCGGCCTACGCCGAGAACGACACCGCCGCGCTGCACGCCTGCATGCGCGCCTGGAGCTTCGCCACGCTGGTCACGCAGGGCGCGCGCGGCATCCAGTCCACGCCGCTGCCCTTCCTGCTCGACACCGAGCGCGGCGAGCATGGCACGCTGACCACGCACCTGGCCCGCCACAACCCGATCTACGAGGACCTGCGCACAGGCGCCGAGGTGCTGGTGATCTTCCAGGGCCCGCACGCCTTCATCTCGCCGAGCTGGTACGAGAACCAGCTGACCTTCCCGACCTGGAACTACACGCTGGTCCATGCGCGCGGCAAGCCCCAGCTGCACGAGGACGAGGACGCGCTGATGGCCACGCTGCGCCGCACCGTGGCACAGTACGACACGCCGCTGGCCGGCAGCTGGGACTTCGAGCGCATCCCGATGGCGCACACGGGCACGCGGCTGCGCGTGATCGGCGCCGTCGAGATTCCCATCACCCAGCTCGACGGCAAGATGAAGCTCAACCAGGACAAGTCCGTCGCCGACCGGCGCGGCGTGGTTGCCGCGCTGGAACGCCGGGGCGACGCCCAAAGCCTGGCCATGGCGCAGCTGCTGCGCGGCCAAGCCGACATGCAGGACGCCTTCCTGACCGAAAGCACACCATGAACCTTGCCGACATTCCGCTCGCCCAGCCAGGCGACACCGCCACCGCGCCAGTGCCGACCGAGGCCGACATGCGCCGCGACCTCGCCGCGCTGTACCGTTTGGTCGCGCACTTCCGCATGACCGACATCATCGACACGCACATCAGCGCGCGCGTGCCCGGGCCCGAGAACCATTTCCTGATCAACCGCTACGGCGTGCTGTTCCACGAGATGCGGCCCGAGGACCTGGTCAAGATCGACATGGACGGCCGCCCGGTGGACCCGGGCGACCCGGAGACCACCAACCGCGTGAACGCGGCCGGCTTCACGATCCACTCGGCCGTCCACATGGCGCGGCACGACCTGGCCTGCGTGGTGCACACGCACACGGCCGACGGCATGGCCGTCGCCTGCCGCAAGAGCGGGTTGCTGCCGATCACGCAGCATGCGCTGCGCTTCTACAACCGGCTCGGCTACCACGCCTACGAGGGCATTGCGCTGGACCTGGAGGAGCGCGCGCGCCTGGTGGCGGACATGGGCACGCACAAGGCCATGGTGCTGCGCAACCACGGCCTGCTGGCGGCCGGCAACACGGTGGCCGAGGCCTTCGTGAACATCTACTTCCTCGAACGCGCCTGCCAGGCCCAGGTGAAGGCCACGGCGGCCGGCGAGGAACTGGTCTACCCCTCGCCCGAGGTCTGCGAACGCACGGCACGCCAGTTCGAGCGGCCGACCGCGCCGGCCTACTGCCAGCGGGTGTGGAACGCCGCGCTGCGGCTGCTGTAGCCCCGGCGCATTTCTTCCTCGGCGGTACCGCGCAGGCGCGGTGGGGGCAAGCGATCCTGCAGAATGCAGCGGCGATCCCGCCACCACCAGCCACCCTTGCGCCGGAGATCCCATGGCCACACCCGCGACGATCGAAGTGGAAACCCGCCGGCACCAGATGTTCCCGGTGCTGGACGCGGCCGATGCGGCGCGGGTGCGTCGCTTCGGCGAGCTGCGGCACTACCCGCGCGGCAGCTGCCTGTTCCGTGCCGGCGAGCCCGGGCCGGGCCTGTACCTGGTGCTGGCCGGCCAGGTGGCCATCACGCAGCGCGACGGCCTGGGCCGGGTGACACCCGTCGCCGTGCAGGGGCCGGGCCAGTTCCTCGCGGAGGTCGGCACGCTGTCGGGCCAGCCGGCCCTGGTGGACGGCCATGCCGACGAGGATGTGCAAGCGCTGCTGGTGCCACCTGCGCAACTGCGGGCCCTGATCGTGGCCGAGGCCGACCTGGGCGAGCGCCTGGTGCGCGCGCTGATCCTGCGCCGGGTGGCGCTGATCGACGCGGGCGCCAGCGGCCCGGTGCTGATGGGCCCGCCCGATTCGGCCGACCTGGTGCGGCTGCAGAACTTCCTGCGCCGCAACGGCCATCCCTACCACGTGGTCGATGCGACCACCGACCCCGATGCCGCCACGCTGCTCGCGCAGTACGGCGAAGCCGGCCTGCTGGTGGCCTGCCCCAACGGCGCGGTGCTGGCCAACCCGAGCGAGGAGGCGCTGGCGCGCTGCATCGGCATGGTGGACACCGCCGAGCATGACGAGCTGTTCGACGTCGTCGTGGTCGGCGCCGGGCCGGCTGGGCTGGCGACGGCCGTCTACGCGGCTTCCGAAGGGCTGCGCGTGATCGTGCTGGACTGCCGCAGCTACGGCGGCCAGGCCGGTGCCAGCGCGCGCATCGAGAACTACCTGGGCTTTCCGACCGGCATCTCGGGCGGCGCGCTGGCCGGGCGGGCCTATGTGCAGGCGCAGAAGTTCGGCGCCGAGATGATGATCCCGGCCAAGGCCGTGTCGCTGGACTGCAGCGGCGCCCACACCGGCGAAGGTCTGCGCGTGGGCCTTGCAGACGGCCGGCAGCTGCGCACGCGCACCGCGGTCGTGGCCAGCGGTGCGCGTTACCGCCGGCCGCAGGTGCCGCGGCTGGCGGAGTTCGAGGGCCGCGGCGTGTGGTACTGGGCCTCGGCCATCGAGGCCCGCATCTGCGCGCAGCAGGAGGTGGCGCTGGTCGGCGGCGGCAACTCCGCCGGGCAGGCCGCGGTCTACCTCGCGCAGCACGCGGCGCTGGTCAACATCCTGGTGCGCGGGCCCTCGCTGGCGGCCAGCATGTCGCGCTACCTGATCGACCGCATCGAGGCTTCGCCCAACATCGTGCTGCGTCCCCACACCGAACTCGTGCACCTGCACGGCGATCCCGCCACCGGGCTGGACGGCGCCACCTGGCGCGACGCGCGCACCGGCGACCAGCACGACTGCCCAGCGCGCAACCTGTTCCTGTTCGTCGGCGCCGAGCCCGAGGCCGAGTGGCTGCAGGGCTGCGGCGTGGCGGTGGACCACCAGGGCTTCGTGCGGACCGGCCCCGCTGCGGGCGCGGCGGGTGCGCTGGAGACCAGCGTGCCCGGCGTGTTCGCGGTGGGCGATGTGCGCTCCGGTTCGGTCAAGCGGGTGGGCGGCGCCATCGGCGAGGGTGCGGCGGCGGTGGCGCAGATCCACGCTCACCTGGCGCAGGTGTCGGCGACGGCCTGAACAGGCCGCCTGGCTGCGCTGGCTTCAGTGCCTGGCGATCACCGGTTGGGTTGAAGGAGACCCCAGCCTTTGCAGCGCGCTTGCGGGCGTCGGCAAGGAAGGTGACACAGCGCGCAGAAGTGCAGAAGAAGGCCGTCGCATGCCGGCGCGGCCCCCGTCCCTCAGGACAGGCCGGCCTTGCCGCTCAGTGCCTTGGTCGCGCCCATCAGCATGGGCGCAAAGCGCTTGGCGAAGGCCTCGGCGTCCCAGTCGGCCAGCGAGCCCGAGATGTCGATCGCGGCGATGGGCCGGCCCTCGTGGTCCAGCACGGCGCTGGCCAGATTGATCTCGCCCAGCATGCTCTCCTCGGAGGCCACCGCATAACCATCGGCCGCGGCCTGCGCCACCAGCGCGCGGATGCGTTCGGCATCGGTGATGGTGCGCGTGGTCAGCGGCTTGGACTGGCTGCGCGCGAGGATGCTGTCGACCTCGTCCGCAGGCAGGTGCGACATGATGGCGCGGCCGCTGGCGGTGTGCACGGTGGCCAGCCGGCGGCCGATCAGCGTGGTGGTGTAGGTCTGGCGCTTGGTCTGGCGGCGCAGCGCGAAGATGATGGTCAGGTCATCGAACAGGCTCAGCTCGACGCGTTCGCCCGACTCTCTCTGTACGTCCACGATCAGCGGCGTGGCGCGCTCCAGCAGCGGCACGCTGCGCAAGTAGTCGAAGGTGCGCTCCAGGATCTTCTTGCCCGGCATGAAGCCGCGCCCGCTCACGCCGCGCTCCAGGTAGCCCAGCGTGACCAGCGTGTAGGTCATGCGCTGGGCCGCGCTGCGGTCCATCTCGCAGTACTCGGCGATCTCGTTGAGGCTCAGCGGCGCGGGGTGCTCGGCGAAGCACTCCAGCACCTTCATGCCCTTGGCGAGCGACTGGATGAACAAGGTGTCGGGGCGGGCGGACATGGGCCGAGCATACCTTACAGGTATCGCATCTCAATGCATGAAAATTGAGAAACGATATGTCCAGGCGTTTGTCCGATCTGAATCCGTCTGAAATTCACACTGCAGCTGTTACACATTAGCATTGGTTTCATACCGAATTTGGCATCTCGTTACGTAAGATGGTCTTCCCCCAAGTACCTTTCCCCGGGAGGAAAACCATGTTCTCGAACCGCCTGCGCACGCTGTGGCGCCTACTCTGCCTTGCCCTGTGCATGGTCCTGCTGCCAGCCGCCTGGGCCGGCAAGGTCAGCTATCCCGGCTTCTACGTGTTCGGCGACAGCCTGTCGGACACCGGCAACGACTACATCGTCAGCGGCAGCATGGGCATGACGCCTGCGATCCCGCCCTCGGCCACGCCCTATGCCACCTACTGGCAAGGCCGCTTCAGCAACGGCCCGGTGGCGGCCGAGTACCTCTGGCGCCTGATGGCGCGCAAGAACAACGCCGAGCTCTCGCCTTCGGTGACCGATCCCACGCTGAGCACCAAGCCGGCCTTGAGCTTCGCCTTCGGCGGCTCGGCCTCGGGCGTGTCCACACCCACGCCCATGGGCTTCACGGTGCCCGGCCTGCTGGGCCAGGTCGGCCAGTTCACGACCGCGTTGAATGGCCGCAAGGCACCCGCCACCGCGCTGTACATGGTCTGGAGCGGCTCCAACGACTACCTGCAGATGCTGACGAGCGACCCCTACACGGTGGTGGCCAACGTGACCACCGCGATCCGCGGCCTGTACGTGGCCGGCGCGCGCGACTTCATCGTGCCCAACCTGGCCGACATGGGCATCACGCCCTTCGCCGTGGCGCAGAACGCCGGCCCGCAGTTCACGGCGCTGAGCCAGCAGCACAACGCCCTGCTCAAGACCGCACTGGTCAGCCTCGGGCGCGAACTGCGCGGCGCGCGCATCGTGACCGTGGACATCTACAAGCTCGGCGCGACCATGCTGTCCACCGGGCTCATCATCGACGACGTGCCGGCCGCCGAGTTCCTGGCCCCGGGCAAGGGTGCGGCCACCTGCCTGTTCACCAACCCGGCCACCTGCGTGGACGTGACGCAGCCGGCCTTCATGCCGCCCTTCCTGTTCTGGGACGCGATGCACCCGACCACGCAGGTGCACGGCGTGATCGGCACGGCCATGTTCGCGGCGCTGCTGACGCAGCGCTGAGCTACACCCTCTCCAGCACCGTCGCGATGCCCTGCCCGCCACCGATGCATTGCGTGGCCAGGGCGTAGCGCCCCTTCTCGCGCGCCAGCAGCGCCGCCGCCTTGCCGGTGATGCGCGCGCCGGTCGCGCCCAGCGGGTGGCCGATGGCCAGGCCGCCGCCGTCCAGGTTGACGGTCTCCATCGCCAAGCCCAGGTCGCGGATGCAGGCCAGCGCCTGTGACGAGAACGCCTCGTTGATCTCCACCACATCCAGATCGGCGACCGTGAGCCCGGCGCGCGCCAGTGCCTTGCGTGTGGCCGGGACCGGGCCGATGCCCATGATGGCCGGGTCCACGCCCACCGTGGCGAAGCTGCGCACGCGCGCCAGCGGCGCCAGGCCATGGCGTTCGGCAAACACGTCGCTGGTCACCAGCACCACGGCGGCGCCGTCGGTCAGCGGCGAGGCGGTGCCGGCCGTGACCACGCCATCGGGCCGGAACGCGGGCTTGAGCCCGGCCAGCGCCTCGGCCGAGGTGGCCGGGCGGATGCAGCCATCGGCATCGACGCGCTCGCCGTCCGGCAGCTGGATCGGCACGATCTCGGCGGCCAGCCGGCCCTGTTCGCGCGCGGCGGCAGCCTTGCGGTGCGAAGCGACGGCCAGTGCCTCCTGGTCGGCGCGGCCCACATTCCAGCGCCGCGCCACGTTCTCGGCCGTCTCGCCCATGGAGATATAGGCGTCCGTGGTGGCCTGCAGCTCGGGGTGCGGCGAGAAGTTGAAGCCGCCCTGCGGCACCATGCTCATGGACTCCACGCCCACGCACAGGAAGGCGTCACCGATGCCGGCCTCGATCTGCGCGGCGGCGATGTGCACGGCCTGCATGGACGAGCCGCAGAAGCGGTTCACCGTCATGCCGCCGACCGCTTGCGGCAGGCCCGCCAACAGGCCGACGATGCGCGCGAGGTTGTTGCCCTGCGCGGCCTCGGGGTAGGCGCAGCCGAGGACGATGTCCTCCAGCAGGGCGGGATCGAGGCCGGTGCGGCGCAACAGATCCTGCACCACGGCGGCGGCCAGCGTGTCGGGCCGCACCCCGGCCAGGCGGCCCTTGCGGGCGAAGTGGAAGGGCGAGCGCGCGTAGGCGCTGATGAGGGCTTTCATGGGAGAGCTCCTGGATCGAGGGAGGTGAGGGGTTCAGGCGACCCCGTTCGGTGCAACTCAGTGCGTGGCGCGGTAGCGCGGCGCGGGGGTGTTGGTGGACAGATGGGCCGCCATGGCGCGGCGCGCAGCCTCGAAGGCGTCCCACTCCTCGGCCTGGTGCAGCGATGGGATGGTCACGCGCTCGCCGCGGTCGAAACCCAGCAACGCGGCGTCGACCAGGTCTTCGGCGCGCATCACGATGGCGGCATCCAGATGCTCCACCGGCAGGCCGCCGGTGGCCCAGAAATCGGTGGCGGTGGCGCCGGGCAACACGGCCTGCACATGGACGCCCTTGCCGGCCAGCTCGTGCTGCAGCGACTGGCTGAAGGCCAGTACGAAGGACTTGCTGCCGCCGTACACGCCGTTCAGCGTCTCCGGCGACACCGCGACGATGGACGAGATGTTGATGAGGGCGCCGTGGCCGCGCGCGACGAAGCCGGGCACTGCCGCATAGGTCAGACGCGTGAGGGCGGTGACATTGAGCGCGATCATGCGCGTCATCGCCTCCACGTCGCTCTGCAGCAGCGGCGTGTGCGTGCCGATGCCGGCGTTGTTGACCAGTAGCGTGATGCTGGCGTCCTGCCGCAGCTTGGCCTCCACGCGGGCCAGCGCGGCGGCGTCGTTCAGGTCGGCCGGGAACACCTCGACCGCGCGGCCGGTGCGCGTGCTGATGTCCCGCGCCAGCGCGTTCAGGCGCTCGCGGTCGCGGGCGACCAGCACCAGGTCGTAGCCGCGCTGCGCCAGGCGCTCGGCGTACAGCGCGCCGATGCCGGTGGACGCGCCGGTGATGAGGGCCGTGCCCTGGTGGATGGGGGTCATGTGTCGCTCCGTCGCGTGCAAGTGGGTATGGGACGGATGTTGCGCCGCGCGGCGTGTGGCGTAAATGACGTATATAGTGCGTTTTCAAGACATCGACGAAAGACCTCTTCATGCACCGCATCGGCTACGTGCTGCCGCCCGGCTTCCAGGTCATCGCCCTGGGCACCCAGGCCGTGTTCGAGTTCGCCAACCTGGTGGCCGGCGAGCCCTTCTATGCCGTGGACAACTACGCGCTCGGCGGTGGCGCGGTGCATGCATCGTTCGGCGCGTCGGTACAGACGCGCGCGCTCACGGCGCGCAGCAGGGCCGACACCTGGATGGTGGTAGGTGTGGTCAATCCGCTGGCCGCCCCCGCACCACCGGAGCTGCTGCGCCTGGTGCGCAAACTCGGCGCGCAGGCGCGCCGCACCGTCGGGCTGTGCACCGGCGCCTTCGTGCTGGCCGATGCCGGCCTGCTGGCGGGCCGGCGGGCCACCACGCACTGGGCCCATGCCGAGGCCATGCAGCAGCGCCATCCCGACATCCAGGTCGAGCCCGACCGCATCTACATCGCCGACGGCCCCGTCTGGACCTCGGCCGGCATGACAGCCGAGTTCGACCTGGCGCTGGGCCTGGTGGAGAAGGACATGGGCGCCGAGGCCGCGCGCGCCGTGGCGCACGGGCTGGTCATGCACCAGCGCCGCGCGGGTGGGCAATCGCAGCATTCCGAGATGCTCAAGCTCGCGCCCAAATCCGACCGCATCCAGCAGGCGCTGGAGCATGCGCGCCGCAACCTGG
This sequence comes from Pseudorhodoferax sp. Leaf265, assembly GCF_001422365.1. Classification (GTDB taxonomy): domain Bacteria; phylum Pseudomonadota; class Gammaproteobacteria; order Burkholderiales; family Burkholderiaceae_C; genus Pseudorhodoferax. The sequence continues at coordinate 164,433 of NZ_LMMT01000004.1, forward strand.
CGGGCCCACTGAGCGTGGAGGAGCTGGCCGAGGCCGCGCACCTGAGCCCACGCCAGTTCAGCCGCGTGTTCACGGCGGAGACCGGGCAGTCACCGGCCAAGGCGGTCGAGGGACTGCGGCTGGAGGCTGCGCGCCTGATGGTCGAGCAGGGCCGCCATCCGCTCGACGTGGTGGCACGCGAGACGGGCTTCCGCGACCGCCGCCACTTGCGCGAAGCGTTCTTGCGCGGCTTCGGCACACCGCCGCAAGCGGTGCGGCGCGGCGCGCGCGAGGCCGCGCACTGAGCCTACGCCGACGCGTCGGCCAGCACCCAGGCCGCTGCCTTCTCGGCCATCATCAAGGTCGGACTGTTGGTGTTGCCACTGGTGATGGTGGGCATGGCACCCGCGTCCACCACGCGCAGGCCGGCGATCACGCCGCCCCGGCCATCGCGCACCCGCAGCCGGCTGTCCAGCACGGCCCGGGGGTCACCGTCGCGGCCCATGGCCGTGGTGCCCACGGGGTGGAAGATGGTGGTGGCGATGTCGCCGGCCAGGCGCGCGAGGTCTTGGTCGCTCTGGTATTGCGGGCCCGGCTTGAACTCCTCGGGCCGGAACGGCGCCAGCGCGGGCTGGGCCGCGATGCGGCGCGTGACGCGCAGCGAATCGGCCGCCACCTGGCGGTCGGCGTCGGTGCTCAGGTAATTGGGAGCGATGGCCGGCGCGTCGCCGAAGCGCGGGCTCTTGATGCGGATGCTGCCGCGGCTCGTGGGGTTGAGGTTGCACACGCTCGCGGTGAAGGCCGGAAAGCTGTGCAGCGGCTCGCCGAAGGCATCCAGCGAGAGCGGCTGCACGTGGTACTGGATGTTGGCGTGCGGCCGGCCCGGGTCGCTGCGCGTGAAGGCGCCCAGCTGAGAGGGTGCCATGCTCATGGGCCCGCTGCGCGAGAGCAGGTACTGCAGGCCGATGCGGGCCTTGCCCGCGAGCGAGGAGGCCAGCACGTTGAGCGTGGGCGCGCCCGAGATCTTGTAGACGGCGCGGATCTGCAGGTGGTCCTGCAGGTTCTCGCCCACGCCGGGCAGGTCGGCCTGCACCGCGATGCCGTGCTGCTGCAGCAACGTGCCCGGGCCGATGCCCGAGAGCTGCAGGATCTGCGGCGAGCCGACGGCGCCGGCGCACAGCAGCACTTCGCCGGTGGCGCGCACGGTGACCAGCTCTCCACCGGTCCAGACCTCGGCCCCGGTGCAGCGTTGGCTGCCGTCGGCCTGGCGCTCGAGCAGCAGCCGCGCCACCTGGCCACCGGTCCACAGCTCGAAGTTGGGGCGGCCGTAGCAGGTCGGGCGCAGGAAGGCCTTGGCCGTGTTCCAGCGCCAACCTGCCTTCTGGTTCACCTGGAAATAGCCCACGCCTTCGTTGTCGCCGCGGTTGAAGTCGGTGCTGTGCGGCACGCCGGCCTGCTGCGCGGCCTGCGCGAACGCGTCGAGGATGTCCCAGCGCAGGCGCTGCTTCTCCACACGCCACTCGCCGCCGTGGCCGTGGTAGGCCGAGAAGTCGGCGTCGCGTGCGCCGGCTTGCGCCGCGTCGCCCAGGTAGTGGTCCTCGTGCTGCTTGAAGGCCGGCAGCACGTTCTCCCACTGCCAGGTGTCGTCGCCCGTGGCCGCAGCCCAGCTGGCGTAGTCGCGCGCCTGGCCGCGCATGTAGATCATGCCGTTGATGGACGAGCAGCCGCCCAGGGTCTTGCCGCGCGGATAGCGCAGCGTGCGGCCGTTCAGCCCGGCATCGGGTTCGGTCTGGTAGAGCCAGTCGGTGCGCGGGTTGCCGATGCAGTAGAGGTAGCCCACCGGGATGTGGATCCAGTGGTAATCGTCGCGGCCGCCGGCCTCGATCAGCAGCACGCGCCTGCGCGGGTCCTGGCTCAGGCGGTTGGCCATCAGGCTGCCGGCCGTGCCCGCGCCGATGACGATGTGGTCGAAGGTATTGCTGCCGCTCATGCTGGTGTCTCCCTGGGGGCGCGAGTGTCGCCTGCACGCACCAGCGAAGCCAATGAGTTCTGACCCCTACTGGTATAAGCAGCGCAAATATGAACCCCGCCCTGCTCGACCTGCACCTGCTGCGCGCCTTCGTCACCGTCGCGCACGAAGGCAGCGTCTCGCGCGCGGCCGCGCGGCTGCACCGCACGCAGCCGGCGCTGAGCCTGCAGCTCAAGAAGCTGGCCGAGGCCAGCGGGCTGGAACTGTTCCAGCGCGGAGCGCACGGCATGGCGCTGTCGGCCGACGGCGCGGCGCTGCTGCAACTGGCCGAACGCACGCTGGCCGCGGCCGATGACTTCGCGCGCGGCGTGGAGCGACTGCACGGCAGCGCGCGCGGCCTGCTGCGCATCGGCACCATCCTCGACCCCTCGTTTCTGCGCCTGGGCGACTGGCTCGGCGCGCTGGTGCGCGCGGCGCCGCAGATCGCCACCGAGCTGCGCCACGGCATCAGCGGCAGCGTGCTGGCGCAGCTGCAGCAGGGGCAGCTCGACGTGTGCTTCTACCTGAGCCCCAGCCTCGCCGCGACCGAAGCCTTGCAGCTGGCCGGGCGCACGCTCACGCGCTTCGACTACCGCGTGGTGGCGCCCGCCGGCTGGGGGCCGCAGGTGGCCGGGCGCGACTGGGAAGCGCTCGCCACCCTGCCCTGGCTGGAGACTCCGCCCGAATCGGCCCACCACCGGCTGCTGCAGGGCGTGTTCGGCCCGCGCGGCCTGGCGCCACGGCGCGCGGCACTGGTGGACCAGGAGGCCTCGATGCTGGACCTCATCAAGTCCGGCGTGGGCCTGTCGCTGGTGCGCGATGCGATCGCGATCCGCGAGAGCCAGACGCATGGCCTGGCCGTGGCCGACCGCGTGCGCATTCCCTGCGAACTGCAGTTCGTCTGCCTGGCCCCACGGCAGGGCGATGCGGTGGTCCAGGCGGCATGGCGGGCGCTGGAGCAGGTGTGGGGCGCCGCCGATGGTCCGACGGAGGGCTTCGGGTTTTCCCCGTGACGCTGTTAAAGTGGCGCCGGACCGCGGTGCCTGCACCGCTTCGTCCCCCATGACTTCGGAGCAGTGAAGCTCCCAACGGCCCACCACGTGGCCGTTGGGAGCTTTTTTCATTTGGAGAGCAGCACGTGAGCACACCCACAGAACGAACCTGGCGCGTCGGCGTGCTGTTCTCCACCACCGGGGTCACTGCCGCGGTGGAGCGCACGCAGCAGGCCGCAACGCTGCTGGCCATCGAAGAGATCAACGCCGAAGGCGGCGTGCTCGGCCGCCCGATCGAACCGGTGCTGCACGACCCCGAATCGCGGCCCAAGCGCTACGGCGAACTGGCCAAGCAGCTGTGCGACCAGGATGGCGTGCGCGTGGTCTTCGGCGGGCACATGTCGAGTACGCGCAAGGCGCTGCTGCCGGTGGTCGAGGCGCACCGTGCGCTGCTGTTCTATCCCACGCTGTACGAAGGCTTCGAGTACTCGCCCAACTGCGTCTACACCGGCGCGGCGCCCAACCAGAACTCGGTGCAGCTGGTGCGCTACCTCACGCGCCATTTCGGCAAGCGGCTGTTCCTGATCGGCTCGGACTACGTCTACCCCTACGAGTCCAACCGCATCATCGCGGACCTGTTCCGCCAGGCCGGCGGCGAGGTGCTGGACGAGATGTACGTGCCGCTGCGCGTGGCCGACATCGACATGGCCAAGGTGCTGCGCCGCATCCGGGCTGCGCGGCCCGACGCCATCTACTCCACCGTGGTGGGCGACGGCATCGCGCGCTTCTACACCGCCTACCGCGAGGCCGGCTACGACCAGCGCACGCACCCGATCGCGAGCCAGTCCACACAGGAAGCGGAGATCGCGCAGATGTCGGTGGAAGCGGCGCGCGGCAGCATCACGGCTGCGCCCTACTTCTCGACGCTGCAGACGCCGGCGAACCTTAGGTTCTTCGCGGCCTGGCGCAAGCGCTTCGGCCCGGACCTGCCGATCACCGCCAACGCCGAGGCGGCCTATTTCCAGGTGAAGCTCTACGCGCAGACGCTGGAGCGCGCCGGCGACGACCGGCTCGACGCGATGCTGCCGCACCTGCACGAGCACGAGTTCGATGCGCCGCAGGGCCGCGTGCGCATCGACAAGGAAAACCACCACACCTACCTGTGGCCGCGCGTGGCCCGGGTCGACGACAGCGGCCAGTTCCGCGTCGTCGACGACCCCGAGGTGCGCGTCAAGCCCGACCCCTACATGTACGAGAGCCGGTTCGACCCGCTCGCCGGCCGCCTGGAGTGATCGGAGCCTCCCATGTCCATCTCGCTGCTGCGCCAACTGCCGGAATTGAAGGTCGTCGTCGTCCATCCGCCCGACGAGGAAGGCGATGCGCTGGTCAGCCACCTGCGCCGCGTGGGCTGCATGGTCAGCATGGTCTGGCCCGTGCCCGAGGCCCTGGCCTCGAACGCCGACGTGCTGTTCCTGCTGATCGAAGGCGAAGGCCGGCATGCCACGGAAGTGCTGCTCAAGTCGCTGGCCAAGCCGGAGCCGACGGTGATCGCCATCGTCAACTACGAGGACCCGACCACGCTGCAGCTGGTGCTGGAAAGCGGTGCCGTCGCCGTGGTGCAAAAGCCCATCAAGCCTTTCGGCCTGCTGGCCAGCCTAGTCGCGGCGCGCAGCATCTGGGCGGAGCGGCAGACCCTGCTGAAGGAGAACCGCAAGCTGCGCCGCAAGATCGCGAGCGACCAGGCCATGAGCCGCGCCAAGACCATCCTGATGGCGTCCAAGGGCATCAGCGAGGGCGATGCCTACCAGGCCATCCGCGCGCAGGCCATGGCCAAGCGGCTGTCGATGGAGCAGATCGCCAGCTCCATCATCAACATGGAAACTTTGTTGCACACCTCCGGCTAATGCAGATAAGATTCCGCTCGCTGCTTCCGCGAAACTCGCAGATGCAGCGGCCGCACCCCCCTTGATCCGTCAGGCCTGGTGCGGTTCATCCCGGCAACCATGTGTGTTGTCTGGACCCTGGCAATGGAGCCCACATCGCAGCCCACGCTGCGACGTGGGTTTTTTTTTGCCTGCGCTCGACAGTGCCGTCGGCTGGTTTCGCTTGACACGGGTTTTTCCACCATGGGCCGCGCATGCCGCGTGGCCACACGTCTTAAGGGTTCCGCCATGCTGACTTCCACACGCCGCCGTCTCCTCGTCTCTTCCGCCGCCTCGGTCGCCGCCGTCGCATCGCCCGCCTGGATGCGCTCGGCCCTGGCCGCCGACAGCATCAAGGTCGGTGCGCTCTATTCGCAGACCGGTGGCCTGTCCATCGTCGAGAAGATGCTGGCCAACGCCGTGCGCCTGGCGGTGTCCGAGATCAACGCCGCCGGCGGCGTGCTCGGCAAGCAGGTCGAGGTGGTGCTGGAGGACGGTGCCTCCGACCCCAAGACCTTCAACGAGAAGGCCTCCAAGCTGGTCACGCGCGACCGCATCGAGACCGTGTTCGGCTGCCACACCTCCGCGAGCCGCAAGGCCGTGCTGCCGGTGTTCGAGCGCCGCAACGCCATGCTGTTCTACCAGACGCACTACGAAGGCTTCGAGTGCTCCAAGAACGTGGTCTACAGCGGCGCAGTGGCCAACCAGCAGCTGGGCAACTACATCCCGTGGATCGTGCAGAAGCTGGGCAAGAAGAAGTTCTTCATCGTCGGCTCCAACTACGTCTACCCGCGCGAGATGTCCAAGGTCAGCAAGAAGCTGATCGAGGCCTCGGGCGCCAGCTGGGTGGCCGACGAATACCTGGAACTGGGCCACTCCGAATGGGCCAGCATGGTCCGCAAGATCAAGGAGTCGGGCGCCGACGTGGTGCTGTCCAACGTGGTCGGCGACTCGCTCGTGGCCTTCTACCGCGAGTACAAGAACCAGGGCATGTCACAGGCCGCCGTGCCGATCTGCGCCACCGTGACCAGCGAGATCGAGGTCGCCGCCATGGGCGCCGAGTACGCGGCCGGCAGCTACATCTCGGTGCCCTATTTCATGTCGATCGACACCCCGGCCAACAAGTCCTTCATCGAGCGCTACCGCAAGTTCGTGAACGACCCCAAGGCCGTGACATACCACTCGCTGGAGGCCGCGTACTTCCAGGTGTTCCTGTGGAAGCAGGCGGTCGAGGCCGGCAAGGCCACCACGGCCGACGCCATCCGCGCCAACATCGGCGGCCAGAGCTACGACGCCCCGGGCGGCAAGGTGCGCATCGACCCCGAGAGCCTGCACGTCTGGATGACGCCGCGCGTGGGCCAGTGGCAGGCCGACGGCCAGGCCAAGGTGGTGGACGCCGGCGCCCAGCCGATCCGCCCGCTGCCCTACTTCGCCTACGGCGAGACCGACGCCAACGTGATGTGCACGCGCAAGGGCGCGGCGCAGGTCAAGGTCTAAGCAGTTTGCCCGGCCCACCACGGACGGCGAGAAACGCCGGGGTGGGCCGCGTCCTCCAAGGAACCCCTTCATGATGGATGTACTCCTGATCGGCCTGAGCGTGGGCTCGATCCTCCTGCTGGCCTCGCTCGGCCTGGTCATCATCTACGGTGCCATGGGCGTGGTGAACATGGCCCACGGCGAGATGGTCATGGTCGGCGCCTATGCCGCCGTGATGACGCAGATCTGGCTGGGCTGGGGCCTGTACGCGGCGATCCCGATCGCCTTCGTGGTCACGGCGCTGCTGGGACTGTTGATCGAACGCTGCGTGGTGCGCCGGCTCTACGGCCGCCTGGGCGACACGCTGCTGGCCACCTGGGGCGTGGCCATCCTCGTGCAGCAGGCCGTGCGTCTGGAAGGTGGGCTGTCGTTCTTCGGCATCCACATCCAGGGCCTGGGCCCGGGGCTGCAGAACATGCCGGTGCCCGTGGAACTGCAGGGCGCGTTCCTGATCGGGGGGGTGTCCATCAACGCCTACCGCGCCTTCATCGTCGCGGCCACCCTGGTGCTCACGCTGGCCACCTGGTTCCTGCTGTACCGCACCAGCATGGGCATGCAGGTGCGCGCCATCATCCGCAACCCGCGCATGGCCGCGGCCTGCGGCATCGACGTGGAGCGCGTCAACGCCTGGACCTTCGCGTTCGGCGCCGGCCTGGCCGGCATCACGGGCGTGCTGGTGGCGGGCTTCAAGACCGTCTCGCCGGACATGGGCACATCGCTCGTCGTCGACAGCTTCCTCGTGGTCGTCGCGGGCGGTGTCGGCAGCCTGCTCGGCGCCGTGGTCACCGCCATCGGCCTGGGCGAGATCAACGGCGTCGTCGCCGCCATGGCCAACGACATCGTGGCGCGCGCCGTGATGTTCGGCCTCGTGATCCTGCTCATCGTCGTGCGCCCGCAAGGCCTGTTCTCTTTCAAGGGGCGCTGAGCCATGCATTCCACTCTGGACAGGCGCGCGACCGTCGCCGCCTATGCGGTCTTCCTCGCGCTCGTGGCCCTGGCGCCCGCGGTGCTCGATGGCTTCTGGCTCAACCGGCTCGCCAAGTACCTGGTCTACGGCATGCTGGGCGTCGCCATCGCGATGTGCTGGGGCCATGCCGGCATCCTCAACCTGGGGCAGGGGCTGTTCTTCGGCATCGGTGCCTACATGCTGGCCATGTCGCTCAAGATGGCCAGCCCCGCCAGCCTGCAGCACGGCGGCAACGGGCCGGTGCCCGACTTCATGCTGTCCAACGCCGAGCCCGGCGCGGTGATCGACCTGTGCTGCATCAACAGCGGCGCATTCCTGTGGTCGCCGTTCCGCTACCAGAGCTTCGGCATCCTGATGGGCGTGCTGCTGCCGGTGCTGGTGGCCTTCCTGCTGGGGCTGGTGGTGTTCCGCAAGCGCATCGCCGGCGTGTTCGTCTCCATCATCACGCTCGCGCTGGTGCTGCTGGTGCGCCTGCTGCTGGTCGATGCGCAACCGCTCACGAACGGCTTCAACGGCTTGTCGGACCTGGCCTGGCTCAAGGTCGGCGGCTTCGAGTTCGACCCCTACGGCGTCGGCACCTACTACCTGATCGCGGCCCTGCTGGCGCTGGTGCTGGTGGGTGCGCGGCTGCTGCTGGCCACGCGCGCCGGGCTGATCCTGCGCGCCACGGCGGGCGATCCGCAGCGCGCACGCTACCTGGGCTTCGACGTGGCGCACTACCAGACCTTCTTCTTCGCGCTGTCGGCCGGCATCGCGGCGCTGGCGGGCATGCTCTACGTGGTGGTGGCCGAGTTCGCCTCGCCCACCTTCATGGACCTGGCCTTCTCCATCACCATGGTGGTGTGGGCCGCGGTGGGTGGGCGCGGCTCGCTGCTCGGGGCCTGCGTGGGCGCGATCCTCATCAACATGCTGGAATCCACGGCCAGCGAGACGCAGGCACTGGTCGAGGCCTGGCGCGTGATCGTCGGGCTCGCCTTCGTGCTCGTGGTGCTGTACCTGCCCAGAGGCATGGCCGGCTGGGTGCACGACCTGCTGGACCGGCAGGCACTGCGGGGTGCGAAATGACGACCATCGCATTGGAGTTGAAAGCGCTGGGCGTCAGCTTCGGCGGCTTCAAGGCGGTGGACGGTGTCTCGCTGCAGGTGGCCGAGGGCGAGCTGCGCGTGCTGCTGGGCGCCAACGGCGCCGGCAAGACCACGCTGATGGACCTGATCTCCGGCAAGACGCGCAGCACGCAGGGCCAAGTGGTGCTGCACGGCAAGGACATCACCAACTGGCCCGAGTACCGCGTGGCCCGTGCCGGCATCGGCCGCAAGTTCCAGATCCCCAGCGTGTTCCGCGAACTCACGGTGCGGCAGAACCTCTGCGTGGCGGCCACGCGCGAGCCCTCCATCCTGCGCAACCTGCGCTGGGGCTTCGGCCGCGCGGCGGAGAGCGGCGTGGACGAGATCCTCGCGCTGATCGGCCTGCAGGACGTGCAGCACCGCCAGGCCGCCGACCTCAGCCATGGCCAGACCCAGTGGCTGGAGCTGGGCCTGCTGACCGCGCAGAAGCCCCAGGTGATCCTGCTCGACGAGCCGACCGCCGGCATGACGCAGGCCGAGACGCGCAAGACCGCGCAGATCCTGATGGCGCTGCGCGGGCGCCAGACCATCCTGGTGGTGGAACACGACATGGCCTTCGTGCGCGACATCGCCGAGCGCATCACCGTGCTGCACCTGGGCAAGGTGCTGGCCGAAGGCAGCGTCGCCGAGATCGAACGCGACCCCAAGGTCCGCCAAGCCTACCTCGGCTCCCATGGAATCGCCGCATCATGCTGAAGCTCACCGACGTCAACAGCTACTACGGTCGCAGCCACGCGCTGCAGGACGTGAGCCTGCACATCCCGGCCGGCCAGGTCACCGCCATCCTCGGGCGCAACGGCATGGGCAAGACCACGCTGCTGCGCACGCTGATGGGCAGCATGGTGCAGTCCACCGGCGCGATCGCACTGGAGGGCAGCCGCATCGACGGCCTGCCCACGCACCAGCGCGCGCGCGCCGGCATCGCCTACGTGCCGCAGGGGCGCGAGATCATCGCGGACTTCAGCGTGCAGCAGAACATCCTGATGGGCGCCTTCGCGGGCCGCGGCCCGCGCGCGATCCCGCCATTGGCACTGGAGCTGTTTCCCTACCTCGCAGCCAACCTGCAGCGGCCCGGCGGCGTGCTGTCGGGCGGCCAGCAGCAGCAGCTGGCGCTGGCCCGCGCGCTGGCGGCGCGCCCCAAGGTCATGCTGCTCGACGAGCCGAACGAGGGCATCCAGCCCTCGGTGGTCGAGGAGATCGAGGCCGCCATCACGCGCTTGAACCGCGAGTTCGGCCTGACCATGGTGCTGGTCGAGCAGAACATCGACTTCGTCCGCCGCGTGGCCAGCCACTTCGCGATGTTCGAGAAGGGATCGATCGTGCAGAGCGGTCCCATCGCGGAGCTGACCGACGCCGTGGTCGACCGGCACATGACGTTCTGACCACGCTTTTTTCCCCAACGTTCTTCAACCACGGGCCCGGCGCGTCGCGCGCCGGAAGCAACCGCTTTCAACCAGGAGTTCCCCATGCACACGACCGCAACACAGCCCACCGCCGTCGACCTGACCACCTTGACCGTGGAGGCGGTGCAGGAGGGCTTTCGCACCGGCGCCTTCACCGCCGAGAGCCTGGCCCAGGCCTGCCTGCGCCAGATCGAGACGCACAACCCGCGCTACAACGCCATCATCTTCCTGAACGGGCAGGCGCTGGACGACGCCCGCGCCATCGACCGGCGCCGTGCGGCCGGCGAAGCACTCGGCCCGTTGGCCGGCGTGCCCGTGGTCGTGAAGGACCCGATGGACATGGTCGGCTTCCCGACCACGGCCGGCTGGTCGCTGCTGCACAGCAAGACTGGCGGTGTGGACCTGATGCCCTCCACCGACGCACCCGTGGTCGCGCGCATGCGCGCGGCCGGCGCCGTGATCCTGGGCAAGACCAACGTGCCGGTGCTGAGCCACACCGGCACGCACGCCGACGACAGCTGGGCTGGGCCGACACTGAACGTGGTGGTGCCCGAGCGCGTGCCAGGCGGCAGCAGCGCCGGCACGGCCGCCGCCGTGGGTGCCAGCATGGCGGTGCTGGGCCTGGCGGAAGAAACCGGCGGCTCGATCCAGAACCCGGCCTCGGCGCAGGACCTGGTCGGCATCAAGCCGACCATCGGCCTGGTGCCCAACGCGGGCGTGATGCCGCTGTCGGGCAACCGCGACGTGGTCGGCCCGATCGCGCGCTGCGTGCGCGATGCCGCGCTGTGCCTGGATGTGCTGGCGGGCTACTCGGCCGAAGACCCGAAGACACTGGCCGGCGTGGGCAAGACGCCTGTGAACGGCTACACGGCCAAGCTGCACAAGGACGCGCTCAAGGGCGTGCGGCTGGGCCTGTACGGGCCGGGCTGGCGTGCGCAGCCGCTGTCGGCCGAGGCACAGAAGCTCTACGACCGTGCTGCCGAGGAGCTGAAGGCGCAAGGCGCCATCCTCATCGACGACCCGTTCCAGGGCACCGGCTTCGCGGCGCTGCGCCAGCCCACCACGCCGCTGCCCAACTTCGACGCACGCGGCATGGAGTCCGTGCCCTACGACCTGCAGAAGTACCTGGAGCGCCTGGGCCCGAACGCAGCGCTCAAGAGCTTCGCGGCCTTCGCCGAAGCCACGGCCCAGCAGTCGGCTTTCGGTCCCGGCGGCGTGTTGAGCTACCTGCACAACCTGCCGCAGTTCAAGGCCAGCCTCGCGGCACCGGCCACGCCGCCGGACCTGTCGGACTTCATCGCGCTGAAGGCGGCCTACCTGCGCATCGTCGACGCCGTGTTCGCCAGGCACCAACTCGACGGACTGGTGTTTCCGCAGATGCGCGAAGAGTTGCCGCTGAACAAGACCGGCACCATCCAGGAGACCACGGTGGGCGAGATCAACATCGCCGGCCTGCCGGCCGTGACGGTGCCGGCCGGCTACTACGCCTCGGGCGCGCCGTTCGGGCTGCTGTTCGTCGGCAAGCAGTGGAGCGAAGCGGAGCTGCTGGCCTACGCGTATGGCTACGAGAGCGCGACACAGCATCGCAAAGCGCCCACGCTGGACTGAGGGGCATGCTGGCGCGGAGCGCGCCATACTGTCTCCATGACCACCTCTGCACCACGCCCCCTCGTCCTCGTCCCCGGACTGCTCTGCGACGCCCTGCTCTGGGCGCCGCAGGTCGAAGGGCTTGCCGACATCGCCGACGCCTGGGTGCCCGCACCCACACAGCACGCCAGCGTCGAGGCGCTGGCGCGCGCCGTGCTCGCCGACTGCCCATTCGAGCGCTTTGCGCTGGCCGGCCTGTCCATGGGCGGCTACATCGCCATGGCCATCCAGCGCCAGGCGCCGCAGCGCGTCACGCACCTGGCCCTGCTCGACACCAATGCCGTGGCCGATGCACCCGCTGCCAGCACCGCGCGCCGCGAACTCGTGGCGCGCAGCCAGACCGAGGGCCTGGGCGCGGTGGCCGATGCACTGCTGCCGCGCCTGGTGTGGCCGCAGGCGCCCAGGCATGCGGCGCTGCGCGCCACGGTGCGCAGCATGGCCTGGAACGTGGGCGCCGCGGCCTTCGCGCGGCAGCAGGAGGCCATCATCGGCCGGCCCGACGCGCGCGCTGCGCTGGCGCACGTGGGCTGTCCCACCTTGGTGGCCTGCGGCGCGCAGGACCTGCTCACGCCACCGGCGCTGCACGAGGAGATGGCGGCGCTGGTGCCCGGTGCGCGGCTCGAGGTCTTCGCCGATTGCGGCCACCTGAGCACACTGGAGCAGCCCGGGCGCGTGACCCAGGCCCTGCGCAGTTGGCTGGGCTGAGAGCTGGCGAAGAAATCGCTTGAACTCACGCAGGACCCCGATGCACGCAGTCTCAACAACCCACCATTGCTCCCGGGATCTTGCCCTGCGGGCTGGGGCGCCCAACCAATTCCTTCACCAGCCCTGACGCCGCCTCAGCGCGGCAGCGCCGCGGCCAGCGCCTGCGCTGCGGCGTCGAAGTCGTAGGCATCGATCGCCATCGCGATCGGCGCGCAGGCCGGGCCGAGCGCGGCCTCCAGCGCACCCCGATGCTCACCGAAGTAGGACGCGGCATCGCCGTCGCCCTGCTCGAGCAAGGCCTGCAGATGCGTGGCGATGGCAGCGATGGCCGCGCGGTCGTGGCCATTGGCATGCGGTGCGGCGACTCCGGCAGCCACCGTTTCGGGCAGCGCGGCCCGCAGGCTGCAGACCATCGGGTCGAGCAAGCGGGCCAGCCCGTCGAGCGCCGGCCCCAACACGGGCAGGCCAGCGCCTGCGACGATGGCCTGCTCCACCTCGGCCGCCTGGGCCTGCAGCGGGCCGGCGCCCAGGTTGCCGGCCAGCCCGCGCAGCGTGTGGGCCAGGCGCCGGGCCAGCTCGGCATCGCCGGCCACCAGCGCAGCGTGGACCTGCGCCGGCACACGGTCCTGCGAGCGCGCGAACTTGCCCAGCAGCTCCAGGTACAGCGGCTGGCGGCCCATGAGGCGGCGCAGCCCCGTGGCGGTGTCCAGCCCGGCGATGGCCGCCAGGCCTGGCGGCAGGCTGGCCGCGGCTGCCGTGGGTGGGGCGGCGACGGTGGCGACCTGGGACACCGGCAGCCCGGGCCGCGGCCGGACCCAGCGCGCCAGCGCCTGCCAGAGTTGCTCTGGCTCGATCGGCTTGGCCACGAAGTCGTTCATGCCGGCCGCGGCACAGCGCTCGCGGTCCGCCTGCATGGCGTTGGCCGTCATGGCCAGGATGGGCAGCGCATCGTGCGCGGCCCGGCCGCGCAACGCACGACTGGCTGCCACACCGTCCATGACCGGCATCTGCATGTCCATCAGCACCAGGTCGTAGGCCTGCGCGGCGTCCAGAGCCCGGTTGGCCATGGCCACGCCGACGGCACCGTCGCCGGCCACGTCCACGGCGAAGCCGGCCTGCTGCAGCAGCTCCGTGGCCACCTGCTGGTTCAGCGCGTTGTCTTCCACGAGCAGGATGCGGGCGCCGCGCAACGGCGCCAGCGCCGCCATGCCCGCGTCGGCACCACTGGGCGCTGTAGCCTCGCCAGGCGCAGCATGGCCGAACAGGCGCAGCATCGCGGCCCGCAGGGCCACGGCACCGACCGGCTTGGCCAGCACCACGCCGATGCCGCCGCGCTGCGGTGCATCGCCGCCCTGGGCGCTGGCCAGGGCCAGGCGCGGTGCGGCATCCAGGCCCAGCGCGGCGATGCCCTGGGCGGCCTGCGCGCCGTCCAGGTCGGGCATCTGCGCGTCCAGCAGCACGGCGTCGTAGGGGTGGCCGGCCGCATGCGCGGCGGCAACGGCCTGCACGGCGGCGTGACCGCCGTCGACCGCGTCGGCGGCAAAGCCTTCGTGCTGCAGCAGCCGCACCAGCACCTGCGCGGCACAGGCGTTGTCGTCGGCCACCAGCACGCGGCGCCCCAGCAGGTCCAGGTGCGGTGGTGCCCGCGGCGACTGCGCCCGCAGGCCGAGGCGGGCCGTGAACCAGAAGGTCGAGCCCTCGCCGCTCCGGCTGTCCACGCCGACGCTGCCGCCCATCAACTCGGCCAGCCGCTTGCAGATCGCCAGGCCCAGGCCGGTGCCGCCGTACTGGCGCGTGGTGGAGCTGTCGGCCTGCTCGAAGCTGCGGAACAGCCGGCCGATCTGCTCGGGCGTGAGTCCGATGCCGGTGTCGCGCACCGTGAAGCGCAGCAGCACCTGCCCGGCGCTCTGCTCCTGCACGCGCACGGCGATGGCAATCTCGCCGCGCTCGGTGAACTTGACGGCGTTGTTGGCGTAGTTGACGAGCACCTGCGAGAGCCGCAGCGCATCGCCGGTCAGGCTGTGCGGCACCTCGGCCGGCAGGTCGCAGACAAGTTCCAGGCCGCGGGCCCGGGCCTTCTCGGCGACCAGGTTGATGGCCGCCACCAGCAGCTCGTCGAGCTCGAATGGGCCCTGCTCGATGTCCATCTTGCCGGCCTCGACCTTGGAGAAGTCCAGGATGTCGTTGAGGATGCCCAGCAGGTGCTGGCCGGACTGGTGGATCTTGTGCAGGTAGTCGCGCTGGCGCGGGTCCAGGTCGGTCTTGAGCGCCAGGTGCGACAGGCCGATGACCGCGTTCATGGGCGTGCGGATCTCGTGGCTCATGTTGGCCAGGAAGGCGCTCTTGGCCGCGTTGGCCGCATCGGCCGCCGCCTTGGCCTGGCGCAGCTGTTCCTCGGCCGCCTTGCGCACCGTGACCTCGATGGACATGCCGCACACGGCGTGCACGGCGCCGCTGGCGTCCGGCAGGCCGAACTTGTGGATCTCGAAGTGGCGCACCCCGTCGGGCGTGGGAATGCGCATTTCGTAGGGCGGCAGGCTGCCGCCAGCGAACACGCGCAGGTCGCTCTCCTGCACGTTGGCGTCGCCGCGGCTGGTGGGCAGGAAGTCGTTGAAGAACTGGCCGGCCAGCGACGCGCCGGGCCGCCCCAACATGGCGACGTAGCAGGGGTTGTGCATGACGCAGCGGCCTTCGCGGTCCTTCACGAAGATGGGCATGGGCGCGTTGTGCAGGATGGCGCCCAGCGTGGCCTGGCTCTGGCGCAGCTCGTCGGTGCGCGCGGCCACCATGCCTTCCAGGCGGCTGTAGAACTGCGCGTTGTCGTAGGCCGCGGCGAACTGCGCGCACAGCAACCCCAGCGTGGCCAATTGGTCCTCGCGCAGCGTGGCGGCGGCGGCACGGTTTTCCAGGTACAGCAGGCCCACCGCCTCGCCGCGCAGCACGACGGGCAGCGCGGCGATGGCCTGCGCGCCGTGCGCGGCCAGCTCGGCGTCGTGCGCGAAGCGCGGGTGCTGGCGCACCTCGGGCAGCAGCAGCGGCTGGCCACTGCGCAGCAGGTAGCGCTGCACGGCAGCCGGCATGCGCAGTTCGAAGGCCTCGGCGGCGCCCACGGTTTCGGACTGCGGGCCGAAGGCCGCCAGCTGCTGCCAGCGCACGTCCTCGCGCCAGCTCAGCGCGCCGTACTCGGCCGCGGCGTACTGCCGCAGCAACTGCAGCAGCACGCGCAGCAGCGTGGCTGGCTCGCGCTCGGCGATCAGCGCCTGGCTGGCCGCCACCAGGGCCTGGGCATCGAGCCGCTGCAGGCCGCCTTCGTCGTCTGCGCGCGGCAGCGCGGGCGCGGCCTGCGGATGCAGGCCATCCTGCAGCCGCTGCGCGGGCGCCGTGGCACCCCAGTGCGCAAAGGTCTGCTGCGCCAGCGCCTGGTACAGCCCGGCCGCACGCGCCAGGCCCTGGGCGCGGCAGCAGGCGGCCGCGAGCTCGCAGGCCACGGCCTGGTGCCAGGGGCGGTGCGCGGCGCGGTCGATGGCGGCTTCGAAGCCCGACGCCGCCTGCGCGAAGTCGCCCAGCGCCCAGGCCTGCACGGCGCGCAGCAGCTGCGCCATGTGGGCGAAGTTGTCGGGCGCATCGGCGGCGCGCGCGTCGAACCAGCAGGCCCGCTGCTGCAGCTGGTCCAGCGCATCGGCGGTGGCCGCATGGCCGCGCGCCACGGCGTGGCCCAGTGCAAGGCCGCCGAGCCAGTGGTAGAGCGCGTAGAAATAGGTGTTGGGCAGCATGCGCAGCGGTGCGTCCAGCACCGCCTCGTGCAGCACACGGTCCCAGGTGCCGTCCAGCGCCGCGGCGACGGCGCGGTAGACCCGGTCGTGCATGCGCGCATAGGGGCTCAGCGCGATGTGCGCGCGCACGGGCGCATCGGGCTGCGCCGCGCCGGTCTCGCCGCGCACGCGGGCCAGCAACCAGGCGAACAGGCCGAAGCTGCCCAACGTCATGTGGTCGTCCAGCCGGCGCGCCAGGGCCAGGGCGCGCGCCAGCGGGGCATCCATGCGCGCGAGCGCAGGCGCGGTGTCGAACGTGGCCGACAGCTCCCAGACCAGGTTCTCGGTCAGCGTGCCGTGGTCGCCCACGGCCTCGGCCAGTTGCTCGATGCGCCGGTAGTGGGCGAAGCGCGCCTGCAGCGGATCGCAGAAGCTGGCGACCACGTTGGCCCAGCGGTACAGCGTGCGGCTGGCACTGCGCTCGTCGGACATGCCGGGCGCCAGCCGCACGCCGATGCGGCCCAGCCGGCAGCCCAGCGCATAGTCGCCGCGCAAGGTGGCCAGCGGGGTGAAAGCGCCCGTCAATGCCTCGGGCAGGCCGAGGAAGCTGCCGCGCTCCCAGCCGAGGCGGATCAGCCGCAGGCAGCACCAGGCGCCGGTCTGGTGCCCGTCGTTCACGGGATTGAGCTGGGCCGCGATCAGCAGCGCGGCGGCCGCCTCCAGCGGCACGTCGTCGACCGGCAGCAGGCGCTCGAACAGCGCGTCGCCCTCGGCCTGCATGCGCGCGCGCAGGGCGTCGAGTTCGGCCTCGAGTGCGGCGGGCCGCTCGGGTGCGGCGGGCGCGGGCAGGCCCAGCAGGCCGGCCGCCTGCAGGGCCAGCGCGATCGATTCGGCATTGCGGCCGCGCAGATAGAGCGCACGCGTGTGCAGCAACACGGCCGCGTGCACCGCCATCGGGTCGGTCGGCAGATGCTGGACGATGGACGCGAACAGCGGCTCCATCGCCTCGTAGCGGGCCTGGGCGAACAGTGCTGCGTGCAGCGCCATGGCGACATCGCGGGCGCGCAGCGGGTCGGCTGCCAGCCGCGCATCGAGCTGGTGCGCGCCCTGCAGCAGACGCAGCGCCTGGGCGTTGGCGCCCTGGGCCAACGCCTCGCGACCGGCCTGGAGCACCAGGCTGGCGGCTTGCGCCACCTCGGCTGGCGGCGCTTCGCCGAGCGGGCCGTCCAGCACTTCGAGGTAGTGGCCGGCGGCGGCAGCGCCGGCACCGCTGCCGGCCAGCGCACGCGCCAGGCCGAGGTGCCATTGCGCGCGCTGATCCGGCGCCAGCAGGGCCAGCGCGGCCTCCTGCATGCGGTCGTGGCAAAAGCGCAGCGCGCCGCCGGCGCCGGCCGGGCTGCACAGGATGGCGTGGCGCAGCAGGGGCAGCAGTTGCTGCTCCAGCGCAGCGGGCGGTATGCCGGATGCGGTGGCCAGCGCGGCAACATCGACGACCCCGTCCAGGCAGGCGCAGCCGCCCGCCAGCGCCTGCGCGGCCAGGGGCATGCGGTGCAACTCCTCGATCAGGCCGGCGACCAGGTTCTCGGAACTGGGCAGCGCCTCCACGGCACGCGTGTCCCATTGCCAGTCGCCCTGCACGCGGCGCAGCGCACCGGCGCCGAACAGGCGCCGCACGTAGTCGAGCACGAAGAAGGCGTTGCCGCCGGTCCGGGCCATCAGGGCTCCAGCCAGCGGCGCCATGGCTGGCGGCGTGGCATCGAGCACGTCGGCCAGCAGCGCGGCCAGGTCGTCCGCGGCGAGGCCATCGAGCGGCAGGTCCACGCAGGTGGCGTCGGCTTCGGCCAGGCGCGCCAGCATGCGCGGCAAGGGATGGGCGGCATCCAGCGCATGGTCGCTGTAGGCGCACACCAGCAGCAGCGGACCACGGCTGTGGTCGCAGGCGATGGCGTGCAGCGCCGCCAGCGCATCGGCGTCGGCCCACTGCAGGTCGTCCACGAACAGCACGCAGGGCGCGCCCGCGTCGCGCAGCGTGGTGCACAGCGCGCCCAGCGCCTGGGCCATGCGCGCCGGCAAGGGCACGTCGCTGGGTGGATCGGCCGGCACCACGCCGGTGGGCCACAGCAGCGTGGCGAAAGCGGGTGCCGTGCGCGCGAGCAGGGCCGCATTGCGCCCGAGGCGCCCGAGCAGGCGCAGGCGCATGCGGTCCAGCCACTGCGGCGGCTCGGTTCGCCAATGCTCGGCGACCTCGCCCAGTGCCTCGGCCAGCCCGCCATAGGGCGGCTGGTTGCGGCCCTGTCTGAACCGGCCCGAGGCCAGCATGCCACGCCGCGCGCCGATGCCCGGCTGCAGGGCCCGCACCAGGCTCGACTTGCCGGCGCCTGCATAGCCGCGCACGAAGACCACGCGGCTGTCGCCGCCCTCGTCGGCCAGCGCCGCATGCAGTTGCGCCAGCGCCTGGCTGCGCCCATACAGGCGCGAAGGCCGGGTTGGCTGGATGCGGCGGTCGTCCGCGCCGGGCGTGAAGTCGCGCTGGCCCGCCAGGCAGCGCAGCAGGTCCTGGCGCAGGCCGTGCGCCGATTGGAAGCGGGCCTCGGGGCTCTTGGCCAGCAGCTTGTCCAGCAGCGCCGACACGCCCGGTGGCACCCAGGGGACGATCAGATGCACGGACGGTGGCGGCCGCGTGAGCACGGCATGCAGCAGCGCCAGCGGCGCGGTCTCGACGAACGGCGGTTCGCCGCTCAGCAACCAGTAGCCGATGGCGCCGACCGCGTAGTAGTCGGCCCGGTAGTCGACGCCGCGCGCCATGCGGCCGGTCTGCTCGGGCGCACCGAAGGCACGCGGCAGCGCCTCGCTGCCGGGCTGCGGGCCGGCCTCGATGTGCTGCTGCACCACCGCGCGGCTGAAGTCCAGCAGGCCGACGCCGCCGCCTGGCAGCACCAGCAGCTTGCTGGGGCCGAGGTGGCCATGCAGCACGCCGCGCGCGTGCACCTGTTCCAGCGTGGCCAGCAGATCCAGTAGCAGGCGCAGCACCCAGCCGAGATCGCCGGGGTGCTCGGCGGCCGCCTGCGCCAGCGGCGTTCCGGCCAGGCGGGTGTGCACCAACCAGGCACCGGCATCGTCCAGGCCCAGCACCCGAGGCACGCCGGCGATGCCCTCGAGCAGGCCCAGGATGCGCGCCTCGTTGCGCAACTCCGCGCCCGCACCTCGCCCGGGGTGCGGGCTCTTGTGCAGGGCGGCAACGGCGGGCGCGCCCCACTCCAGCGCGGTGACGGCATGCCGGCCCGCAGCGGCGGCGGGAGGAGGCTCTGGAGGCTGCAGCGCCGCCGGCATGGGTGTCCGATGTCGAGGAGCGAAACGGAGTGCTGAGATTCAAGCCGCAATGGAGCCGCGGCGCCTGGGTTTGATGCCTAGGGTGGCACAGTTTGCCGCCGGTCGCCACCTGGGAGAAAACACAGAGAGCATTCAGGCGCCGCTGCGCTCGATCAGCGCAACGCCCAAGTCGCGACGGCGGCCAGCAGGTCGCTGGAGCGGCAGCTCGTCACGGCCCGAAGAACGCCAGCGCGCGGCGTCCAGCGTCAGGCCCCCGTGGCTCACGGTGGAGGGCGGGTCAGCGCGGGTTGCTGTTCAGGCCGGGAAGGCGAGGCCGACGATCCGCGCGCAAGGGAGGCGAAGCGCCCGTTCAAGCCAGGGCAATGAGGTGTTTGGAGGTGATGTCCTCAGGCGCCGAAGCCCTCGGCGAAGGCCTGGCGCAGGTAGGCCACGAAGGCCTCGACCGCACGTGGCACATAGGGCGCGTAGGGCCGGATCGCGTAGAGCGTCTCGCTGAACTGTCCCTCCACTTTCCACTCGGGCAGCACCTGCTGCAGCTGGCCGCTGCGCAGCGCGGCCTGGGCGCTGAAGTCGGGCACCAGCGCGATGCCCAGGCCGGCCAACGCGGCGTCGCGCAACGCCTCGCTGTTGTTGGCCGAGAAAGGGCCGGCCACGGGCACGACGGCGCGCTCGTTGCCGCGCAACAGCGTCCAGCCCGCGACTTGGCCGGCGCGCGGGTAGTGCAGGCAGTCGTGCAGGCGCAGCGCGTCCGGATCGGCCGGCGCGCCACGTTTGCGCAGGTAGGCACGGCTGGCCACCAGCAGCGAGCGCGTGGGCGCCAGCAGCCAGGCCACATGGGTCTCGGGCGGCGCGGACGTATGGCGCACGGCCAGGTCGAAGCCCTCCACGGCGAGCGGGCGCAGGCCGTCGGAGAGGTCCAGCTCCAGCCGCACCTGCGGATGCGCGCGCAGGAACTCGGGCAGGCGTGGCACGAGCTGCTGGCGCGCGAACGCCACGGGCGCCGTCACACGCAGCAGGCCTTGCGGCGCTTCGGCCAGGTCGCGCACGGCCGCGAAGCTCTGCTGGATCTGCGCGAAGGCGCTGCGCGTGCCGTCGGCCAGGCGCTGGCCGGCCTCGGTCAGCCGCACGCTGCGCGTGGTGCGCTGCACCAGCGGCACGCCGGCAGCGCGCTCAAGCTCGGCGATGCGCTGGCTCATGGCGGCCTTGCTGATGGACAGGCGCGCCGCGGCGGCTGTGAAGCTGCCGTGTTCGCCGAGCACGGCCAGCGCGTGCAGCGTGCTCCAAAGCTGGTCCGTTTTTTCGGAGGACATGAGGTCTATTGTTCACTACGGCGAACAATCAGTTCAGTCGGGCTGCCTGTACAGGGCCGGCGGCGCTTCCTAGACTCGGGACCTCTCTTCCTTTCCAGCGAGACATTCCATGAAGCGCGACCTGCCCGCCACTCCCGCCTACACCGCCAGCACCGAGCTGGCCCACTTCATCGCCGGCCAGCCCACCCAAGGCGTCGGCGAACGCACCCAGGCCGTGTTCAACCCCGCCCTGGGCACCGAGGCGCGTCGCGTGCGCCTGGCCGCCAAGCCTGACGTGGATGCGGCCGTGGCCGCTGCACAGGCGGCCTTCCCGGCCTGGGCCGACACGCCACCGATCCGCCGCGCCCGCGTGCTGCTCAAGTTCCTCGAGCTCGTGAACGCACGCAAGGACGAGCTGGCCGCCATGATCACGGCCGAGCACGGCAAGGTGTTCACCGACGCGCAAGGCGAGGTCTCGCGCGGCATCGACATCATCGAGTTCGCCTGCGGCGTGCCGCAACTGCTCAAGGGCGACTTCACCGACCAGGTCTCCACCGGCATCGACAACTGGACGCTGCGCCAGCCGCTGGGCGTGGTGGCCGGCATCACGCCGTTCAACTTCCCGGTCATGGTGCCAATGTGGATGTTCCCGGTGGCCATCGCCGCCGGCAACACCTTCGTCCTGAAGCCCAGCGAGCGCGATCCCTCGCCTTCGCTGTTCATCGCCCAGTTGCTCAAGGAAGCCGGCTTGCCGGACGGCGTGTTCAACGTCGTGCAGGGCGACAAGCTGGCCGTGGACGCACTGCTCGAGCACCCGGACGTCAAGGCCATCAGCTTCGTCGGCTCCACGCCGATCGCCCAGTACATCTACGAGACCGGCGCCCACCACGGCAAGCGTGTGCAAGCCCTGGGCGGCGCCAAGAACCACATGGTGGTCATGCCCGATGCCGACATTGACCAGGCCGTCGACGCGCTGGTCGGCGCCGGCTACGGCTCGGCCGGCGAGCGCTGCATGGCGATCTCGGTAGCGGTGCTGGTCGGCGATGCGGCCGACAAGATCATTCCCAAGCTGGCCGCGCGCGCCAAAACCCTTGTCGTCAAGAACGGCATGGAGCTGGACGCCGAGATGGGCCCCATCGTCACCCAACAGGCGCTGGAGCGCATCGAGGGCTACATCGACATCGGCGTTCAGGAAGGCGCCGAGCTTGTCGTGGACGGCCGCAACTTCAAGGTGCCGGGCCACGAGCAGGGCTTCTTCACGGGCGGCACGCTGTTCGACAAGGTGACGCCCGAGATGCGCATCTACAAGGAAGAGATCTTCGGCCCGGTGCTGGCCTGCGTGCGCGTGCCCGACTTCGCGGCTGCCGTGGAGCTCATCAACAAGCACGAGTTCGGCAATGGCACGGCCTGCTTCACGCGCGACGGCAACGTGGCACGCGAGTTCGCACGCCGCATCCAGGTCGGCATGGTCGGCATCAACGTGCCGATCCCCGTCCCCATGGCCTGGCACGGCTTCGGCGGCTGGAAGAAGAGCCTGTTCGGAGACATGCACGCCTACGGCGAAGAGGGCGTGCGCTTCTACACCAAGCAGAAGTCCATCATGCAGCGCTGGCCCGAAAGCATCGGCAAGGGTGCTGAGTTCGTGATGCCGACGGCGAAGTAAGCCACGCACGACGACGTCTCAAGGGCCGGCGAGCATCTCGCCGGCCCTTTTTATTTCGATCGAATTGGTTCTTCCCAATCAGTGAATGCAGGAGTCGCTGACACCATCCCAAATCGAACGCACAAATAACAACGCCCCAACCTTTTGGAGGTTGGGGCGTTTTCGGCTGTAGGAGCCTGACGATGACCTACTTTCACACGGGAACCCGCACTATCATCGGCGCAAAGTCGTTTGGGGCGTTTTCGGCTGTAGGAGCCTGACGATGACCTACTTTCACACGGGAACCCGCACTATCATCGGCGCAAAGTCGTTTCACTGTCCTGTTCGGGATGGGAAGGAGTGGTACCAACTTGCTATGGTCATCAGGCATAACTTGTTGCTGTGCTGATCGGGTTGATCAACACGGCGAATTCATAGAGTTTTAAATCAGCTTGTATTTTGACTGCGTCACTTGGCATAACAACCTTGATTTTGCTGTTTAAGCAATCAAAGTTATAGGGTCAAGCCGCACGAGCAATTAGTACGAGTTAGCTTAACGCATTGCTGCGCTTCCACACCTCGCCTATCAACGTCCTGGTCTTGAACGACTCTTTAGGGGGCTCAAGGCCCCGGCAGATCTCATCTTGGAACGAGTTTCCCGCTTAGATGCTTTCAGCGGTTATCTCTTCCGCACATAGCTACTCGGCAATGCCACTGGCGTGACAACCGATACACCAGAGGTGCGTCCACTCCGGTCCTCTCGTACTAGGAGCAGGCTTCCTCAAATCTGCAGCGCCCACGGAAGATAGGGACCAAACTGTCTCACGACGTTTTAAACCCAGCTCACGTACCTCTTTAAATGGCGAACAGCCATACCCTTGGGACCGGCTACAGCCCCAGGATGAGATGAGCCGACATCGAGGTGCCAAACACCGCCGTCGATATGAACTCTTGGGCGGTATCAGCCTGTTATCCCCAGAGTACCTTTTATCCGTTGAGCGATGGCCCTTCCATACAGAACCACCGGATCACTATGTCCTGCTTTCGCATCTGCTCGACTTGTCAGTCTCGCAGTTAAGCACGCTTATGCCATTGCACTATCGTCACGATGTCCGACCGTAACTAGCGTACCTTCGAACTCCTCCGTTACGCTTTGGGAGGAGACCGCCCCAGTCAAACTGCCTACCATGCACTGTCCCCGATCCAGATAATGGACCTAGGTTAGAACCTCAAACACACCAGGGTGGTATTTCAACGTTGGCTCCATGCGATCTAGCGACCGCACTTCAAAGCCTCCCACCTATCCTACACAGATCTGTTCAAAGTCCAATACAAAGCTACAGTAAAGGTTCATGGGGTCTTTCCGTCTTTCCGCGGGGAGATTGCATCATCACAAACATTTCAACTTCGCTGAGTCTCGGGAGGAGACAGTGTGGCCATCGTTACGCCATTCGTGCAGGTCGGAACTTACCCGACAAGGAATTTCGCTACCTTAGGACCGTTATAGTTACGGCCGCCGTTTACTGGGACTTCAATCAAGAGCTTGCACCCCATCATTTAATCTTCCAGCACCGGGCAGGCGTCACACCCTATACGTCCACTTTCGTGTTTGCAGAGTGCTGTGTTTTTAATAAACAGTCGCAGCCACCGATTTTTTGCAACCCATTCATGCTCCGTTGTTCACTTCACACTACTAGGGCACACCTTCTTCCGAAGTTACGGTGTCAATTTGCCGAGTTCCTTCTCCCGAGTTCTCTCAAGCGCCTTAGAATACTCATCTCGCGCACCAGTGTCGGTTTGCGGTACGGTCGTGTGCAGCTGAAGCTTAGTGGCTTTTCCTGGAACCTCGTTCAATCACTTCGCGAGCAAGCTCGCTCGATCGACAGCCTCGGTATATGCCTGGCGGATTTGCCTACCAGACGCCTACATCTGCCTAAACCGGGATATCCAACACCCGGATGACCTATTAAGATCCGTCCCCACATCGCACTACACATCGGTACAGGAATATTGACCTGTTTCCCATCAGCTACGCATCTCTGCCTCACCTTAGGGGCCGACTCACTCTACGCCGATGAACGTTGCGTAGAAAACCTTGCGCTTACGGCGAGGGGGCTTTTCACCCCCTTTAACGCTACTCATGTCAGCATTCGCACTTCTGATACCTCCAGCAGCCTTTACAAGCCACCTTCACAGGCTTACAGAACGCTCTCCTACCACTTGCAATAAATTGCAAATCCGCAGCTTCGGTAACTGGCTTAGCC
Organism: Pseudorhodoferax sp. Leaf265; assembly: GCF_001422365.1. Lineage (GTDB taxonomy): Bacteria > Pseudomonadota > Gammaproteobacteria > Burkholderiales > Burkholderiaceae_C > Pseudorhodoferax. The sequence continues at coordinate 188,993 of NZ_LMMT01000004.1, forward strand.
CCGTTACATCTTCCGCGCAGGACGACTCGATCAGTGAGCTATTACGCTTTCTTTAAATGATGGCTGCTTCTAAGCCAACATCCTGACTGTTTTAGCCTTCCCACTTCGTTTCCCACTTAGCCAATTTTAGGGACCTTAGCTGGCGGTCTGGGTTGTTTCCCTCTTGAGTCCGGACGTTAGCACCCGGTGCTCTGTCTCCCAAGCTGTACTCTGCGGTATTCGGAGTTTGCATAGGTTTGGTAAGTCGCCATGACCCCCTAGCCTAAACAGTGCTCTACCCCCGCAGGTAATACTTGAGGCACTACCTAAATAGTTTTCGGAGAGAACCAGCTATTTCCAAGTTTGTTTAGCCTTTCACCCCTATCCACAGCTCATCCGCTAGTTTTGCAACACTAGTCGGTTCGGACCTCCAGTACCTGTTACGGCACCTTCATCCTGGCCATGGATAGATCACTTGGTTTCGGGTCTACACCCAGCGACTAAGACGCCCTGTTCGGACTCGGTTTCCCTACGCCTTCCCTATTCGGTTAAGCTTGCCACTGAATGTAAGTCGCTGACCCATTATACAAAAGGTACGCAGTCACCCTTTCGGGCTCCTACTTTTTGTAAGCACGCGGTTTCAGGATCTATTTCACTCCCCTCCCGGGGTTCTTTTCGCCTTTCCCTCACGGTACTAGTTCACTATCGGTCAATGATGAGTATTTAGCCTTGGAGGATGGTCCCCCCATATTCAGACAGGATTACACGTGTCCCGCCCTACTTTTCGTTAGCTCAGTACCACACGTCTCTTTTCACGTACAGGGCTATCACCTGCTATGGCCAGCCTTTCCAGACTGTTCCGTTAAGAGTCGTGCTATCACTAACAGGCTTTTCCGATTTCGCTCGCCACTACTTTCGGAATCTCGGTTGATGTCTTTTCCTCGAGCTACTGAGATGTTTCAGTTCACCCGGTTCGCCTCGCATGACTATGTATTCATCATGCGATACCTTTGCAGGTGGGTTTCCCCATTCGGAAATCTCCGGATCAAAGCTAATTTGCCAGCTCCCCGAAGCTTATCGCAGGCTATCACGTCCTTCGTCGCCTATCATTGCCAAGGCATCCACCACGTGCTCTTATTCACTTGACCCTATAACTTTGACGCCTCTTATCGAAGATCAAAATTACTCAAGGAATATGTCAGGTCTTTCACCTGACGCGTTATGCCGTAATTGAACTTTCGTTCAAATTACTTAAATTTCAAACGTGAAGTTTGATATTCGTTTGACGCAATCAAATTTTTGTCGCTGGTGGCACGGTCTGCACTAAACCTTTACGAATGTGCAGTTTCCACCAGCAACGCTGATTCGAACTCTATGAATTTGTTAAAGAACAGCCGATTGATCAAGAGATCTTGACCAACAACAAAGAAGCCTTTTGCAAAGCCACTTTGGTGTTGATTTTCTTGTTGGATAAGGGAAGTTGGTGGAGGTGACAGGACTCGAACCCGCTACCTACTGCTTGCAAAGCAGCCGCTCTCCCAGCTGAGCTACACCCCCAAACACGATTGGACATTGGAGGGATGGTGGGTCTGGTTGGTCTCGAACCAACGACCCCCGCCTTATCAAGACGGTGCTCTAACCAACTGAGCTACAGACCCAAGCCGGTCGCTTGAGTTAAGTATTTCTACCCAACCGTTGGCGACAACCTTCCAACAACCGATAAGTGTGAGCGTTTGAGCTTCGTTGCAGTTTCCAGAAAGGAGGTGATCCAGCCGCACCTTCCGATACGGCTACCTTGTTACGACTTCACCCCAGTCACGAACCCTGCCGTGGTAATCGCCCTCCTTGCGGTTAGGCTAACTACTTCTGGCAGAACCCGCTCCCATGGTGTGACGGGCGGTGTGTACAAGACCCGGGAACGTATTCACCGTGACATTCTGATCCACGATTACTAGCGATTCCGACTTCACGCAGTCGAGTTGCAGACTGCGATCCGGACTACGACTGGTTTTATGGGATTAGCTCCCCCTCGCGGGTTGGCAACCCTTTGTACCAGCCATTGTATGACGTGTGTAGCCCCACCTATAAGGGCCATGAGGACTTGACGTCATCCCCACCTTCCTCCGGTTTATCACCGGCAGTCCCATTAGAGTGCCCTTTCGTAGCAACTAATGGCAAGGGTTGCGCTCGTTGCGGGACTTAACCCAACATCTCACGACACGAGCTGACGACAGCCATGCAGCACCTGTGTTATGGCTCTCTTTCGAGCACTCCTTCATCTCTGAAGGATTCCATACATGTCAAAGGTGGGTAAGGTTTTTCGCGTTGCATCGAATTAAACCACATCATCCACCGCTTGTGCGGGTCCCCGTCAATTCCTTTGAGTTTCAACCTTGCGGCCGTACTCCCCAGGCGGTCAACTTCACGCGTTAGCTTCGTTACTGAGTCAGTTAAGACCCAACAACCAGTTGACATCGTTTAGGGCGTGGACTACCAGGGTATCTAATCCTGTTTGCTCCCCACGCTTTCGTGCATGAGCGTCAGTGCAGGCCCAGGGGATTGCCTTCGCCATCGGTGTTCCTCCGCATATCTACGCATTTCACTGCTACACGCGGAATTCCATCCCCCTCTGCCGCACTCCAGCAATGCAGTCACAAATGCAGTTCCCAGGTTAAGCCCGGGGATTTCACATCTGTCTTGCATTACCGCCTGCGCACGCTTTACGCCCAGTAATTCCGATTAACGCTCGCACCCTACGTATTACCGCGGCTGCTGGCACGTAGTTAGCCGGTGCTTATTCTTACGGTACCGTCATATGCCCCAGGTATTAACCAGAGCCCTTTCGTTCCGTACAAAAGCAGTTTACAACCCGAAGGCCTTCATCCTGCACGCGGCATTGCTGGATCAGGCTTGCGCCCATTGTCCAAAATTCCCCACTGCTGCCTCCCGTAGGAGTCTGGACCGTGTCTCAGTTCCAGTGTGGCTGGTCGTCCTCTCAGACCAGCTACAGATCGTCGGCTTGGTGAGCCTTTACCCCACCAACTACCTAATCTGATATCGGCCGCTCCAATCGCGCGAGGTCTTGCGATCCCCCGCTTTCATCCATAGATCGTATGCGGTATTAGCACAGCTTTCGCTGCGTTATCCCCCACGACTGGGCACGTTCCGATATATTACTCACCCGTTCGCCACTCGCCACCAGGATTGCTCCCGTGCTGCCGTTCGACTTGCATGTGTAAGGCATGCCGCCAGCGTTCAATCTGAGCCAGGATCAAACTCTATAGTTCGATCTTGTTAACTTCGCTCAATCTCTTGAGCAACTCATTAAAACGGAATTGAAGTGAATCCACTTCCATTCTCATGAGCATTTGAGTGCATGCACTCGTTCCGAAGAACTTGGCAACTTCACACCAAACGCCCACGCTTATCGGCTGTATGTTTTTAAAGACCTACCGCAGCAACCCCAGCCTTGCGACTGACTTGCTTGACTCGCTGTGATCAGCGAAGCCTT
>NZ_LMMT01000005.1 GCF_001422365.1 Pseudorhodoferax sp. Leaf265
CGTGAGGTCGGTGAACACGCGCCGGTCTTCCGGCACGAAGCCCAGTCTGTCCTCTTGCGGTGGCTTCTGAATCCATCGTGCGTCTTCGATCAATGAATGCGAATACCGTTTTTCAGGAAGAACGCTTATGAGCCGCTCTTGACGAAGTGGGAAGTCCCTGTAGAAATGTTAGGACAGCGGCGCGCAATCACTGCAACGGCTCCGCTAGGCTAGGGAAATTTTGCGATACGAACGAAACCACGAACTCGTTCGGGCATGCCGAATTTCCTAGCTGCTTCTCATGCTCCAAGTACCCCTCCCAGAAAATCCGAATCTTTTCGGAAACCGTCGGCATAAAGTCCATTTGTTCTTCCACGATCTGCCGCCACGTGCCATTCGAATTAAAGGTCTTTTGGAGTTTGGCCTCCACATTCTTCAGTATGTCTTGTTGTTCGATATCCAACTGAGAAATAGCGTCAAGCACATAGCAGTCCAATAGACGAAGAAATGGCCGACCCGCGTATCGTTCGGGACTGATGGGACCGTGGAAATCCAAAGTCATCACTTCCGCTTCCTAACTTTGATGTATCACGATCGTTAAGAATTTCCGCCTAACATTTGAGCATGCGCCCCTATCGCACGGCAACCGCTTCCGAACGCGATGCACGCGCGGAACAACGCCAGCGCCGCGGATCCGCTGCGCCCACCGACCGACGGCGACGACCGGCGCCAACCGTTCGACTGGACTTTTTCCTGCGGCGGCGTCTCCTGGTCATTGCATTTCGAGCCCAACCCCAGGGACGTTCGCCAAGAGGCGGGTATTCCGCGATGGCGCGCCGTGGATGTGCGCGGGGCTGGAGCGCGTGTGGCGCGCCATGCAGAAGGAAATGCGCCCCGCGCTCGGACGGCGGCACTGGCGTTGACGGCGCGCCGGCCGAACGCGGCCCGCCCCCCGTGCCCCACCCCACCAACGCGCACAATGCGCCGATGCTCTCCCCCGAATCCCTGCAGTTGGCCCAGACCCTGGTGCAGCTCGACACCCGCAGCCATGTCAGCAACCTGCCACTGATCCACTTCGTGCGCGACCACCTGGCCGCGCAGGGCATCGCGAGCCGGCTGACCTACAACGCCGACAGGACCAAGGCCAACCTGTTCGCCACGCTGGGCGAACACCGGCCGGCCGGCGTGATCCTCTCGGGCCACACCGACACCGTGCCCTGGGACGGGCAGGACTGGACCGTCGATCCGCTCTCGGCCACCGTGCAGGACGGTCGCCTCTACGGCCGCGGCAGCGCCGACATGAAGGGTTTCATCGCCGTGGCGTTGGCCAACGCGCGCCGGCTGGCCGAAGGCAGCGCGCCGTTCGCCGTGCACCTGGCGCTGTCCTACGACGAGGAGGTCGGCTGCTTCGGCGTGCGCGAGCTCATCGCCGACCTGCGCGAAGCCGGCATCCGGCCCCTGGCCTGCATCGTGGGCGAACCCACCAGCATGGTGCCGGCCATCGCCCACAAGGGCGTGTACCGCTACAAGTGCTGCGTGCGCGGCAAGGAGGCGCATTCCTCGCTCACGCCGCTGTCGGTCAATGCGATCGAGATGGCGGCGCGGCTGGTCGGCAAGGTCCGTGACATGGCCGAAGGCTTCGAGCGCGAGGAGCCGCGCTACGAAGGCTTCGACGTGCCCTTCTCCACCGCCAGCGTGGGCCAGTTCCACGGCGGCATCGCCGACAACGTGGTCCCGCGCGATGCCGAGTTCCGCTACGAGTTCCGCGACCTGCCCACGGCCGATGCCGCCGCCATGCAGGCCCAGGTGCTGGCCCACGCGCGCGCGCTGGAGCCGGCCATGCAGAAGGTGGCGCCCGAGGCGGGCTTTCGCTTCGAGACCATCTGCGAGATCCCCAGCTTCCTGGGCTCGGCCGACGACGCCGTCACGCGGCTGGCGCTGCAGCTGGCCGGCGAGCGCCAGACCACGCTCGTGGCATTCGGCACCGAGGCCGGCCTGTTCAAGAACGCCGGCATCCCCACCGTGGTCTGCGGCCCCGGCAGCATCACGCAGGCCCACCAGCCCGACGAATACGTGAGCCTGGAGCAGTTGGCGCGCGCCGAGTCTTTCGTGCGCGGCCTGGCCAGCACACCAACACTCGCCTGAACAAGAACGACGGAGCCCCACCGATGTCCCTCGCCCTCGATCTCCCCCGCAACGGCCAGGTGCGCGGCGCGTGCCCGCACGACTGCCCCGACACCTGCGCCCTCGTCACCACCGTGGCCGATGGCGTGGCCACGCGCGTGCAGGGCAATGCCGACCATGCCCACACGGGCGGCGTGCTGTGCACCAAGGTCTCGCGCTATGTGGAGCGCAGCTACCACGCCGAGCGGCTGCTGCAGCCGCTCAGGCGCGTCGGGCCCAAGGGATCGGGCCGCTTCGAACCCGTGGGCTGGGACGAGGCGCTGGACGACATCGCCGCGCGCCTCTCGGCCATCGCGGCGCGTGCGCCCGAGGCCGTCGTGCCCTACAGCTACGCCGGCACCATGGGCCTCGTGCAGGGCGAGAGCATCGCGGCGCGCTTCTTCCACACGCTGGGCGCCTCGCTGCTGGACCGCACGATCTGCGCCTCGGCCGGCGCCGAGGGCCTCACGCAGACCCTGGGCGGCAAGGTCGGCATGAAGGTGGAGTTCTTCGCCGAGGCCAAGCTGATCCTGGTCTGGGGCGGCAACGCGATCGCCAGCAGCCTGCACTTCTGGCGCTACGCGCAGGAGGCCAAGCGCCGCGGCGCAAGGCTGGTGTGCATCGACCCGCGGCGCACCGAGACCGCCGACAAGTGCCATGAGCACATCGCGCTGCGGCCCGGCACCGATGCCGCGCTGGCGCTGGCGCTCATGCATGAACTCATCGTGCACGACTGGCTGGACCACGACTACCTGCGCGACCACACCCTGGGCTGGGAGCAACTGCGCGCACGCGCGCTGCAGTGGCCGCCCGCGCGCGCCGCAGAGGTCTGCGGCATCCCCCAGGAGCAGATCGAACGCCTGGCGCGCGACTACGGCGCCTGCCGCGGCGAAGGGGGCCCCGCCGCCATCCGCCTGAACTACGGCATGCAGCGCGCCCGCGGCGGCGGCAACGCCGTGCGCGCCGTGGCCAGCCTGCCCGCGCTGATCGGCGCCTGGCGCCACCGGGCCGGCGGCATGCTGCTGAGCAGCTCGGGCCAGTTCCCGGTGCAACGCGCGGCGCTGCAGCGCCCCGATCTGCTGGCCGGCCGCCGGCCGCGCACCATCAACATGAGCACCATCGGCGACGCGCTGTTGCACCCGGGCGACGCCGCCTTCGGCCCGCGCATCGAGGCCGTGGTGGTCTACAACAGCAACCCCGTGGCCGTGGCGCCCGAATCGGCCAAGGTGGTGCGCGGCTTCGCGCGCGAGGACCTGTTCACCGTGGTGCTGGAGCAGTTCCAGACCGACACGGCCGACCATGCCGACTACGTGCTGCCGGCCACCACGCAGCTGGAGCACTGGGACATCCACGCGGCCTACGGCCACACCGACGTGCTGCTGAACCGCCCGGCCATCGCACCGCTTGGAGAGGCCCGGCCCAACACCGCCATCTTCCGCGCGCTGGCCGCGCGCATGGGCCTCACCGATCCCTGTCTGCAGGACGACGACGAGACGCTCAGCCGCCAGGCCTTCGGCGATGCGGTGGACTTCGATGCGCTGCTGCGCGACGGCTTCGCCACGCTGGCCCTGCCCGATGCGCCGTTCGCGCAGGGCAACTTCCCTTCGCCCTCGGGCCGCTGCGAGTTCTTCAGCAGCCGGCTCGTGGCCCAGGGCCTGGACGGCCTGCCCGACCACCTGCCCAACCATGAGGCCATCGGCAGCTCGGCCGACTACCCGCTGGCCATGATCTCGCCGCCGGCGCGCAACTTCCTCAATTCCAGCTTCGTCAACGTCACCAGCCTGCGCGCCATCGAGGGCGAGCAGCTGCTGGAGATCCACCCCGTCGACGCGGCCGCGCGCGGCATCGAAGACGGCAGCACGGTGCGCGTGTTCAACGGCCGCGGCAGCTACCGCTGCCGGGCCGCCGTCAGCACGCGGGCGCGCGAGGGCGTGGTCAACGGCCTGGGGATCTGGTGGCGCAAGCTGGGCCTGGACGGGCGCAACGTCAACGAGCTGACCAGCCAGCGCCTGACCGACCTGGGCCGCGCGCCGACCTTCTACGACTGCCTGGTCGAGGTGGCGGCCGACAGCCGCGCCGCCGCGAAGTAGTCCGGCAAGGCGGCCGCCGGCAGCGGCTGGCTGAACAGGTAGCCCTGGTAGTCGCGGCAGCCCTCGCGCAGCAGGAAGTCGCGCTGCGCCGCGGTTTCCACGCCTTCGGCCATGACCTGCAGACCCAGGCTGCGCGCCAGGCCGATGATGGTGCGCACGATGGCGTCGTTGTGGGCGTCGCCGCCCAGCGCGGACACGAAGGACTGGTCGATCTTGATCTGGTCCAGCGGCAGCCTGCGCAGGTAGGCCAGCGACGAGTAGCCAGTGCCGAAGTCGTCCAGCGCGAAGCCCACGCCGTGGGCCTTGAGCGCTGCCATCTTGGCCGCCGTGCCCTCCATGTCCTCGACCAGCAGGCCCTCGGTCAGCTCGAACTTGAGCCGGCGCCCATCGGCCCGCGTGCGCGCCAGCACGCTCGCGCACTGCGCGACGAAGTCCGGATGGCGGAACTGGCGCGGGCTCACGTTCACCGCCATGTCCAGCCCCGCGGTGGCGGGGTGCTGCGCCCAGCGCGCCAGCTGGAAGCAGGCCTGGCGCAGCACCCAGCGGCCCAGCTGCATGATCAGGCCCGTGTCCTCGGCCAGCGGGATGAACTCGGCCGGCGCGATGGCGCCGCGCTCGGCATGCTGCCAGCGCACCAGGGCCTCCACGCCGGTCACATCGCCGTCGGCATCCACCTGGGGCTGGTAGTGCAGCGTCAGCGCGTTCTGCGCCAGGGCCACGCGCAGGTCGGCCTCCAGCGCCGCACGCGACGACACGGCGGCCTGCAGCCAGGGGTCGAAGAAGCGCAGCGTGTTGCGGCCCGCGCCCTTGGCCTGGTACATGGCGATGTCGGCCTGCTTGAGCAGCTCCAGCACGCCGCCGCTGTGGCCGTGGAACGGCGCAATGCCGATGCTGCAGGTCGACAGGTGCTCGTTGCCGGCCAGCGCGAACGGCGTGTTCAGCGCGGCCAGGATCTTCTCGCCGATCTGGCGCGCGTGCTGGGCCACGGCCTGGTCGTCGTGGCCCAGGTCTTCCAGCATCACGACGAACTCGTCGCCGCCCAGGCGCGCCACGGTGTCGCTCTCGCGCACGCTGTCCCGCAGCCGGCTGGCCACCTGCTGCAGCAGGAGGTCGCCCATGCCGTGGCCCAGCGTGTCGTTCAGGGTCTTGAAGTTGTCCAGGTCGATGAACATCAGCGCGCCGCCGCGGCCGCTGCGGTGCTCGGTGGCCAGCGCGTGCTGCAGCCGGTCCATCAGCAGCAGGCGGTTGGGCAGCTGCGTGAGGGGGTCGTAGAAGGCCAGCTGCTGGATCTCGCGCTCGGCCGCCTTGCGCGCCGTGATGTCGGTGTGGATGGCCAGCACCGACTCGGGCGCGCCCTCTTCGTCGCGCACCAGGGTCCAGCGCGCGCCCACGGTCACGGTGCTGCCGTCGCGCCGCGTCTGCACCAGTTCGCCGGCCCACTCGCCGCGCGCGTGCACGTCGCGCAGCGCCTGCTCGAAGGCGCCGCTGTCGTGCTGCAGCTGCGTCACGCGGAAGTCGGTGCCAACCTCGCTGCCGCGCCAGCCGTACAGGCGCTCGGCACCCTGGCTCCAGAACAGCACCTGGTGCTCCATGCCGTAGACCACGATGGCGTCCTGCGCCAGGTCCAGCAGCGAGGCCTGGCGGCGCAGCCGGCGGTCCTGCTCCTGGCGTTCGAGCTCGGCGCCCACGCGCGCCGCGAAGATCTGCATGGTGGACAGCACCAGTTCCACATCCGGCGGGCGCGCATCGAACAGCGTCACCAGCATGCCCAGCAGGCCGCCGGCCGAGTCCTCCAGCCGCACGCCGGCATAGGCCGCGGGGCGCCAGCTGCCCAGCGCCCGCGCCATGGCCGGCGAGGGCTGCGGCAGCGTCTCGGTGTAGCAACTGGGCTGGTGCAGCAGCGGCTCGGCGGGTGTGCCGACCAGCGCGAACTCGGCGTTCTCGCGGAACGCGCCATCGACCACGGCCGCGATGCTGCGCACCGTCTGGCGTTCGGGCTGGTGCAGGCGGCCGATGAAGGCCGCCCGCGCGGCGACGGCCTGTGCCATGTGCTGGGCCATGGTGCGGAAGAAGGCATCGCCCGTGGAGGTCGACACCGCCGCCGCCACCTGCAGCACGGCGGCATGCTGCCGGCGCTGGCGCTGCTCGGTCTGCAGGTTGCGGATGCCGAAGGCCAGGTTGTTGGCCAGCTCCTGCAGCAGCGCGATCTCGTCGCGGCCGATCTGCACCACGTCGGGCGCATAGAGGTAGAAGAGGCCGAAGCTGCGCTGCCGGTCGCGCAGCGGCAGGCAGGCCACGCCGCGAAAGCCGCTGGCCAGCGCTTCGGCCAGCCAGGGCGCGAAGCTCGGGTCCTCGGCGATGTCCTCCACGATCACCACCTCGCCGCTGCGCACGGCGCGCGCGGCCGGGCCGTGGCCGTTGGGCCCGTCCTCGGCCCAGGACATCGGGATGCCCTTCATGAAATCGGCGTCGTCGCCGGCATGGGCCATCACCTCGATGGTCTTGCCGGCATCGTCGTGCGCGTAACCGACCCAGGCCATGGCATAGCCGCCGATGTCCACCGAGATGCGGCACACGCCGCGCAACAGGCCGGGCTCGGACTCGGCACGGATCAGCGTCTCGTTGCAGGCGCTCAGCATGTGCTGGGCCCGGCTCAGCCGCGCCAGTTCGCGGTCGGCCTGCAGGCGCAGCGTCACGTCCGCCAGCCCGCCGACCACGCGGCGCACGCGCCCGGCGGCGTTGCGGACCAGGTAGGCGCGGCTGCTGATTGGCACCACCACGCCGTCGTCGCGCTGCAGGCGGAAGCTGTCGGTCCAGGTGTCCTCGGCCCCGGCCAGCGCGGCGTCCAGCGCCGCATGGATGCGCCCGGCGTCTTCCGGATGCAGGTCGGCCAGCCAGCTGCGGCCGGCCTCCGTCCAGCGGGCCGCCTGCGCTCCCATGAGGCGCTGCGCGCCCTCGCTCCACCAGACCGTGCTGGCCTGCAGGTCCCAATCCCAGACCGCATCGGCCATGGCGCGCAGCAGGTGGCGAAAGCGCTCCTCGCCCTCGCGCAGCACATCGGAGGCCTGCTTGCGCTTGGACACGTCGCGCAGCAGCACCTGCAGCCGGCCCTCGGACAGCGGCTGCGCCCGCACTTCGAGCCAACGGTTGAGGCTGGTCGAATACGACTCGAACTCCACCGCGCAGGACTCGCGCAGGGCCCAGGCACATTCGGCCGCGAAGGCCGCCTCGCCCGGCGCGTGGAACAAGGCCGCCAGGGTCTGGCCGCGCAAGGCCGCCAGCGAGCGCCGCAGCAGCCGCACCGCCTTGCCGTTCGCCTCGCGGACCGCACCGCCGGCATCGAGCACGATGCGCGCATCCGCAGGCACGACTCGGGGTGGGGCGGGGCTCATGGAAGCGGTGGTTCTCCAGCGGCGCCGCGGTCACGGCGGGGGGAACACAGTGTAGTTGTGCGACAGTCGCGCCGTGCACCCCTCCCCCGAGCCGTCCCCTGCCACGGACATCTCCGCCACGCTGTACCGCGCGGCCATCGGCCCGGACCGCGGCGACCACTACCTGCGGCGTTTCCAGGCCCGCGATGCCGGCGGTGCGTCCGCGCCGCGCCGGCTCCACTGGCATTGGGGCGGCTTCGTCTCGGCGCTGTGCTGGCTGGCCTGGCGCGGGCTGATCGGTGCGGCTGCGCTGTGGGCCGGCGCCGCGCTGCTGGGCAGCGTGCTGGCGCTGGGCCTGGCGCGCCTCGTGTTCGGGGCCGGTGCCGCGCAGCTGGCCTGGCTGCTGGCGGTGCTCACGCTGGCGGCCTCGCTGGCCTGGGGCCTGGGCGCCGAACGCCTGTACCACCGCCTGTGCAACCGGCGCATCCTGGCCGCGGTGGCGGCGCACGCCAGCATCGGCGCGGCCTGCGCCGCGCTGCAGCGCCAGCGGCCCGGCCGGGCGGCGCGCTGGGCCGCGCTGCTGGCCCTGCAGGGCACGGTGCTGCTGGCACTCGCGGGGCTGGTGCTGGCCATGCGGCCGCTGCAGCCACCACCGCCGTCGGAGCGGGTGGCACCGGGCCCGCAGGCCGCCCCTGCCGCCCCCGCGCCATGGCCAGCGCGCCGGCCGCGGCCCTGCTGCCGGTGCCAAGCCCCGGCGCCGAGGGCCAGGCCGCGCCCACCCCGGCACCGGCTGCCAGCCCGCCTGCACCGGCGGAACCGGCATCCGTGGCCGGCACCGCGGCGCCTGCGCCGCCCGCACCGGCGGCCAGCGCGGCTTCTTCCGCAGCCCGCTCCCGGCGCGCGGCGGCGCCATCCGCGCCAACCGCGCCGGCCGCCGTCGCCGGCCGCCATGCCGTGCAGATCGGTGTGTTCGCCGATCCCGCCAACGCCCAGGCCGCGCTGGACCGGCTGCGGGCGGCCGGCCTGCCGGCCCGCGGCGATGTGGTGGGGCCGCAGGGCCGGCAACGCGTGCGGTCCGGGCCCTTCGCCACGCGGGAGCAGGCCCAACGCGCGCGCGAGCGCATCCAGGCACTGGGGCTGCCCGCCGTGCTGGTGCAACTGCCGGCCGCAGCCGAGCCCTGACGCCAGCGCTTTTTCCTCCGTGTGGAGGACCGTGCGCGCGCCCGGCGCCGTCGCGCTCTGTATGCTGTCCGGCCGTCCACCCCTCCGGAGAACACATGAAAGCAAAGCAGGCGTTCGCCGCCATCGCCCTGGCCGGCGCATGCGCCACATCCCAGGCCTGGGCCGACATCGTCTGGAACTGGAGCTACAGCGGCACCGGCATCCAGGCCAGCGGCACGCTCACGACCGAGGACGCCGATGCCGACGGCTTCCACCTGATCACGGCCATCAGCGGCGCCCGCAACGGCGACCAGATCACCGGCCTGTACCCCACGGGTTCGGCCATCCCCGGCAACGAGCCCTTCGCACTCGACAACCTGATCCGCTTCGGGCCGCAGGGGCAGATCACGGTGCACGGCTTCGGCTTCACCACCGCTGCGGGCGGCTACGCCAATCCCTTCTATGCGGACTTCTTCAATCCCGCGATCTACATGGAGGTGTTCACCACCGCCGCGAGCTACGAAGAACTGCCCATCACGTTCACGGCCTCGGTGGTGCCCGAGCCGGCCAGCATCCTGCTGTTGCTGGCAGCGCTGGGCGCGGCCGGCTGGGCCGGTGCCGGCCGCCGCCGCGGCGAGCACACACCCGCCTGAGGCAGGCCGCGCGGCCGCCCCACGATGCGGCCGCGTCCGACGCCGCGTGGGCGCGGCCCTGCCTATGCTGCCGAACGATGCAACATCCCGCCCCCCTACCGGACCGCCCTGCAGCCCCCGCGGCCCGCGCCCCTGCGACGCTGCAACAACGGCTGCAGGCCTTCGACCGCCGGCTGCGCCGCGCCATCGCCGAACGGCCGGTGCTGGCCGCCACCCTGGCGGCGGCGGTGGCGGCCGTGCTGACACAGACAGGGGCCGTGGCGCTGCGGCGCCCCCTGGCTCCCAAGGCGCCACCGACCCGGCGGGCGCAGCGCGCGCCCTGGGCTGTGTTCGGCTGGCGTGCGGTCGCGGCGCTGCCTGACAGACGGCGCGCCGCCATTGCCGATGATGGTGCCAGGTCGTTCGCTTCCGGACGGCTGCTGGCGCGCCGCACCCTGCGGTCGCGGTGGCCCCACTTCAAAGGACAGAACATGCTGGAACAGGCACAAGGCACCGTCAACGAAATCGCAGGCAAGGTGCAAGGCGCATTCGGGCGCGCCACCGACGACACCGCCACCCACCTGGAAGGCCAGGCGCGCGAGACCCTGGGCAAGGCCCAGCAGGTGTACGGCGAGGCGCTCGACCATGTGCGCGAATCGGCCGTCAAGAATCCGCTGGGCACCATCGCGCTCGCCGCCGGCGTCGGCCTGGTGGTCGGCCTGCTCTGCAACCGGCGCTGAACGTCCGCGGGGCCCTGCGCCCCGCCCTCACGCGGCCAGGGTGCCGTCGCCAAGCTTCCACCTGACCTCTTCGCCCGGTGGAGCGAAGACGATGCGGCCGGTTGCGTGGCCGGTAGCGCCAGCGCGCGCTGCCCGGCGCAGGTTGCGGCGCGGTCGAGGTTGCGGCCGGGCGGCCCGCGCACTTCGCTACTTCTTCTTCCCTTGGTCGTAGTGCCACTTGATGGCGAAGAACATGCACGTGCCGAACACGAGAAGCTTGAACACGATGAAGACGATAGGAACCCAATCCATGATGCGGAGCACTTCCTGGCGGTTGTTGGAAACAGGTGAAAAGAGAGGGTGAGCGCGAACGGACTGCGCGCCTGCACCGGGGCGGCGACAGGCATCGGTTGTCCTGCCAGCCGCACTGCGCTATGGAGCCACCAGCACGCTGGGATGGGCTTCGCGCGCAACCGGGTTCGTCGCAACCGACAGCGACGCCCACATCCTGCGCAGGGCGGCCAGCGGAGCGGCAGCATCGCTTGCGTTCGTGACCGCCTGGACAGCGCTGGCCAGAAGGCCCTCGATGGCCGCCTGCGCGCCGACGCGGTCCGGGCGCCCCGCGACTGCCCGGTGGCACCGGCCCGCATAGACGGCCGCCTGCATGCTTCGAGCCAACGGCAGCAGCTCGGCCACGGCCGCCGGCCCCGTCCTCGGCGATGATTTCGTCTTCCCGCAGAAACACGTTGTTCAGCGCGAGCGCACTGCCGGCCTCGGCCGGGTGGTCTTCCACGGCCGCGTGGCGTTGGGCGATGCCGGTCTCCTCGGCCCGGAGCAGCACGAGGGAAAACTGCCGCGCCCCCTGGAACAGAACAGGAACGGACACCACGAACCAATCGTGTTGCAGATTGGGCAGGACCGGGAAGCCGCCTGACATCAGCCAGCCACGGCCTGTGTCGCGGGCCAGTGCGGGTGCCAGTTCGGCGCCCTGCGGCCAGGACGCGGCGCAATTGCCGCCGATGTCGCCGTCCAGCAGACGGGGCAGCTGGTACTCGGCGGCGCCGATGTTCTCGCTTCGCACGAGGGCCTGGACCAACAGGCGCTGCGACGCGAGCACCAGGGCCTGTGCGACGCAGCACCGCGCGGTCTCGGCGACCGCGTGAATGGCATCGCGAAGCTGCCCCCCACCCCCGCCCATGCGTGGGGGAACCCCGATCCCGAAGAGCCCGCGCGCCGCGAGTGCCTCGCGCATGCTGGCAAGCGACTGGGGTGCCGCCGTCGGGAGGTTCGAGGGGTGGAGGTGTTGGGCGTCGTGCATGGCTCTGAAGACAGGAGCGTTGAACTTTCAGCACGCCGTGCCCCCGGTTTCGGGGCGTCGGTCCACGCGAGATGCGGCGGTGGCGCGCTGTTTCTGTCTGGCGTGGACTTTGCCCGAACACCGGATGGGGTACCAGACGCAGTTCTACGGAAAAAAGACGGATCAGATGGACGTGCGGCCCGGCCCCTCAGTGCCACAGCGGTGGGGCGCCACCCGCCATGGCCGGCACCAGCACGTCGGGCGCGGCCAGCCGCAGCATGCGTGCGCAGTTGTCGCACTGGCCGCAGCCCTCGGGCCGGCGCTCGCCTTCCAGCGCGTCCTGCAGCACCTGCCAGCGGCAGGCGCCGCTTTCGGCGTAGTCCACCATGGCCTGCAGCTTGCGCTGCTTCTCCTGGCGGCGCGCCTGCTCTGCCTGCACCAGCGCATCGAGCGCGGGCGCGCCGCGCGGTGCCTTCGCTGCCAGCCAGCCCGCATGGCCCTTAGTTGCATGCGCCTTGCGGCAATGGCCGGCCTGCAGCAGCAGCGCCAGCAGGGCCGCGGTGCGGGCGCGCGGCAGGCCGGTGCCCTGCGCCAGCTGCGCGAGCTCGGCCGGCGCGTCGGGCGACAGCGCGGCCAGCACGCGCGCCAGCTCGGCCTGCGTGATCGCCCGGCCGCCCAGGAAGAAGTGCTGGACCGAGCGGTCGCGCCGCTGGTACAGCAGCACGCAGCGCGCGGGCAGGCCATCGCGGCCCGCGCGGCCCGATTCCTGGTAGTAGGCGTCCAGGCTGGCCGGCATCTGGTAGTGCACGACGCAGCGCAGGTCGGCCTTGTCGATGCCCATGCCGAAGGCGTTGGTGGCCACCATCACGCGCGTGCGGCCTTGCATGAACGCCTCCTGCGCAGCATGGCGCTCGGCCGCGCGCAGCTTGCCGTGGTACAGGCCCACGGACAGGCCCCGGGCGGCGAGCGCGGCATGCACCTCCTCGGCCGCACGCACGGTGGCGGTGTAGACGATGCCGGGTTCCTCGCAGCCCTGCAGGGTGTCCTGCAGAACCTGCAACTTGTCGTCGGCCTCCGTCAGCGGCACCACGGCGTAGTGCAGGTTGCCGCGCCAGATGCCGGCATCGACGGTGCCGCCGCGCCCGATGCCCAGCAGCCGGGCGATCTCGGCCGCCGTGTCGGGCGGCGCGGTCGCGGTCAGCGCCAGCAGGGGCGGCTGGCCGAGCGCGCGCAACGCCGGGCCGATCTCCAGGAACGCGGGCCGGAAGTCATGGCCCCATTCGACGATGCAATGGGCCTCGTCGACCACGACGAGCGCGATGCGGCATCGGCGCACCAGTGCAAGGAAAGCCGGCTCGGCCAGGCGCTCGGGCGTGACCAGCACGATGCGCGCGCTGCCTGCGGCCAGCGCGGCCTCGGCCGCGGCCAGGGCTTCGGCGTCCAGGCTGCTGTTGAACTCCACCGCAGCCAGGCCGTGCGCGCGCAGCTTTTCGCACTGGTCCTTCATCAACGCGATCAGCGGCGAGACCACCAGCGTGCAACCCGGGAGCATCAGCGCCGGCAGCTGGTAGCACAGCGACTTGCCAGCGCCCGTGGGCATGATGGCCAGCGTGGATTCGCCGGCCAGCACGCGTGCGATCACCTCCTGCTGTCCGGCACGCAAGGCCTGCAGGCCGAACACGCCGTGCAGCAGTTGCGCGAGCTGGCGGGCGCTGCGGGCGGGCAAGGTGGGCGCCTGCGCTGCCTTGGCGCGCTGCGTGCGCGGCCGGCGGCGGCGCGGCTCGGGGGTCGGCGCCAGCAACGCAGGCGGCACCAGCGCGGTGTCCGGAACGGAGGCGGTCTGCAGCATGCACATCCTTCAAAGATGACGGTGGTGCAGAGCTTGGCGTGGCCGGCGGCCTTGCCTCGTAGGAAGGTTGCCCGAGCTGTGGCCGGTCCAGGTGTTCAGATCCACGTCGCAGCGTTCGCCCACCGCATCGGCAGGCGGCGTGCCTTCACTTCGCGCTGGATCGCGCGGCGGCTTTGCCCGCGGGGCGGGCCGTGGAGACCGCCGAGCGGCGGCGCGTCGTTTCGGCGTCGAGGATCAGCCGGCCTTGCAGCCGCCCCTTCAGGCGCTTGACGCTGATGGACGCGTCTGCCATGTGCTCGACCATCAGCTGGCGCACGCGGTCGGCGTCCCGCGCACGCGCGGCTTTCAGGATGTCGCGGTGGAACTCGGTGTTGCGCTCGCCGAACTTTCGCGATTCCGCCTGGGGAGTGCGGTTGCCGAACACCGTCAACTCGCGCAGCATCTCGTTGATCAGTTCGCACGTGAAGCGCAGGAACGGATTGGGGTTGGCGGCGGCCAGCAGGTCGTGGAAGTTCATGTCGTCGCGCCGCTGGCTCAACTGGTCCGCGTGGCCATGGTTCGGGTCGCAGCACGCGATGCTGTGCTCGAGCGCGTCGAAGTCCGCCTCGGTCAGGTGCGGCACCGCGCCGGCGGCCAGGTCCGGCTCCAGACTCATGCGCACCTTGTAGATGTCGTCGATCGAGACCTCCTTGAAGAAGAGGTAGTTCTGCATGAACTGCAGCGTGCGGGTCAGCGGAACCTCCGCGATCGTGCCGCCGCCGGAAGGCCCAGTGGAGATGGTGATCAAGCCCTGCACCTCGAGCGACTTGAGGGCCTCCCGGATGGTCCCCTTGCTGACCTCGAACTGGACCTGCAGCTCGCTCTCGCGCGGGATGCGGTCCCCCGGCGCGAGGTTGCGGTCGGTGATCAGGCGCTTGATCTCTTCCGCGACCAGATCGGATCGCTTGAGCTGCTTGATCGCCTGGGTGGACGGTTGCCGTGATGCCATGGATGGATTGTCCGACATGTAAGAGGCCGCGGTGCCGGGCCTCGAAGGCGTTCAAGGTGGTGCGGGCGTGCACCGCAGTCGTGCGCACGCAGAGGGCCTAGGGTTTGCACGCATCATATTTGTTCTATTTATACCTATAAATAGGACTGTAGCGGTCCAAACCGCTGGCATGCCTCGTGCAAAAGAGTCGAGGTCCCTTGAGCCCCATGAATGGAACCCCCATGCAACGCCGACGTCTTCTTTCCCTTCCCGCCCTGGGCGCCGTTCCCGCGACCTTCGGCCTCTCGTCTGCCGCCTGGGCGCAGGCCAAGGACACGGTCCAGCTCGGTTGCCCGGTGCCGATGTCCGGCGCGTTCGCCGCCAACGGCAAGTTCGCCGACCTGGGCATGCGCCTGGCCGTGGAGCAGTACGGCAAGGTGCTCGGCCGGCCGCTCGGCTACACGGTGCTGGACACCGAAGGCAAGCCCGCCACGGCGGTGCGCAAGGTGCAGGAGTCGGCCCAGCAGCAGGGCATCCGCTTCTTCGCCGGCGGCATCCTGTCGTCCGAGACCCTGGCCATGGGCAAGGAGGCCGAGAAGGCTGGCGGCGTCCTGATCACGACGGCCGGTGCGGACGAGATCACCGGCAAGGACTGCAACAGCGCGACCTTCCGCTGGTCGGTGCCGACCTTCGGCGCCATCGGCCAGACCGTGCGCCCCCTGATCGACCTGCTGCCCAAGGCCAAGCGCTGGTACACGATCACGCCGCAGTACGTGTTCGGCGACGGTCTGCTGTCGGCGGCCAAGGACATCTTCAAGGAAAAGGGCGTCGAGCATGTCGGCAACAGCTACCACTCGCTGAACGAGAAGGAGTTCAGCGGCTACCTGACGAACGCCATCGCGGCCAAGCCCGACGTGCTGCTGCTGCTGAACTTCGGCGCCCAGTCGTCGGATGCGCTGCGCCAGGCCATCAGCTTCGGCATGAACAAGCGGATGGCGATCCTGGTGGCCTGGGCATCGGGCCTGGAGCAGTTCGAGGCGCTGGGCGCCGACACCTGTGACGGCATCTACTTCGGCGCCCAGTACTGGCACACGGTCGACTCCCCGCTCAACCGCGAACTGGTCAAGCGCACGGCCGACAAGTTCAAGTCCAGCCCGAACTACTCGCTGGCCGGCTCCTACATCTGCACCCGCCTGCTGATCGAGGCGATCAACAAGGCGGGCTCGGTGGAGCAGAAGGCGGTGATTGCCGCGCTCGAAGGCATGAAGTACCAGGGCCTGACCGGCGACGAGGAGGTCCGCAAGGGCGACCACCAGGTCATCAAGGACTACTACCTGCTCAAGGGCAAGGCCAAGGCCAAGATGGCCAACAAGGACGACTTCGCGGACGTCCTGAGTTCCGGCAAGTCCTTCCTGCCGGTGAACCAGACCGGCTGCACGCTGGGCTGACCGTCTCCCCTCCCGCCGCGCAGGCGGCTGCCGCCGCGCCGATCTGTCGGCGCGGCCTGGCGGCCTGCGCCCGTCGCCCACGCGCACCTTCGTGAACCCACCCGTATGAGCATCTATCTCCTGCAGACGATCAACGGAATCGGCATCGGCATGCTGTATTTCCTGCTGGCCGTCGGTCTGTCCATCGTCTTCGGCCTGCTGCGCTTCGTGAACTTCGCGCACGGTGCCTTCTACCTGCTGGGCGCCTACTTCTGCTTCCAGCTGACGCGCTGGGGCGTCAGCTTCTGGGCGTCCCTGGTCCTGGCTCCGCTGGCCGTGGGCGCCCTGGGCTGGTTCACCGAGAAGCTGGTGCTGCGCCACGTCTACGCCAAGGCCCACGAGTTCCACATCCTGGTCACGGTCGGCATCGCGCTGGCGGTGCAGGAGCTCGTGATCCTGCAGTGGGGGCCGCTGGGCGACAGCGTGGCCGTGCCCGAACTGCTCGACGGTGTGGTGATGTGGGGCAGCTTCATCTATCCCAAGTACCGCCTGTTCGTGATCGGCTTCACTGCCGCGCTGGCGGTGCTGCTGTGGTGGGTGCTGGAGGGCACGCGGCTGGGCAGCGCCGTGCGCGCGGGCAGCGAGTCCACGGAGATGGTGTCGCTGCTCGGCCTGAACGTCTACCGCATCTTCAGCCTGGTGTTCGCCCTGGGCGCCGCCACGGCGGCGCTGGCCGGCGTGCTGGCGGCGCCGATCCGCGGCGCCGAGCCGTTCATGGGCATCGAGGCGCTCGGCGTGGCCTTCGTCATCGTAGTGGTCGGCGGCATGGGCAGCTTCTCGGGTGCGCTGGTGGGCGGCCTGCTCATCGGGATCATCCAGAGCCTCATGAGCACGATCTGGCCCGAGGGCGCCCGGCTCATGATCTACGTGGCCATGGCCGCGGTTCTTCTGCTCCGTCCCCACGGCCTGCTGGGCCGTCCTGCCTGAACACCATGACCAAGCATTCCCACACCCTCCTGGCGCTGGCCATCGTGCTGGCCATGCCACTGACCATGCAGTCCGGCCTGCTGGCCAGCGAAGTGCTGATCTTCGCGCTGGCCGCCATGGGCTGCAATTTGCTGCTCGGCTACACCGGGCTGCTTTCCTTCGGCCAGGGCATCTTCTTCGGCCTGGGCAGCTACTGCATCGGCATCCTGCTGACGCGCTGGCAACTGCCCATGCCGCTGGCCCTGCTGGCCGCCGTCGCCATCGGCGCAGCCGGCGCGGCCCTCGTCGGTTGGGTCTCGATCCGCCAGCGCGGCACCTACTTCGTCATGCTGACGCTGGCGTTCTCGCAGATGTTCTATTTCGTCGCCTACTCGGCGACGGACCTGACCGGGGGCGACAACGGTCTGCTCGACATCCCGCGTCCGCCGCTGCGGGTGGGCGACACGGTGCTGTGGTCGCTGGCCACGCCCTGGCACTACTACGCCTTCGTCGCGGTGCTGTTCCTGCTGTCGTTCTGGCTGCTGCGCCGCATCTGCGACTCGGTGTTCGGCCGCACCCTGCTGGCCGTGCGCGACAACGAGGAGCGCGCCGGTGCGGTGGGCTACAACCTGCGCCTGCTCAAGCTGCAGGCCTTCGTGATCTCCGGTGCGGTCACCGGCCTGGCCGGCGCGCTGCAGGCCATGATGACCGGCATTGCGCCGCTGTCGAACGCGGAGTTCCACACCAGCGAGATGATCCTCGTCATGGCCGTCATCGGCGGCAAGGGCAACCTGCTGGCCTCGGTGCTCGGCGCGGCCTTCTACGTGCTGCTTGGCGACTGGCTGTCCACGCTGTGGCCGCGCTGGCTGCTGCTGCTGGGCATCGTGCTGATCGTCGTGAGCCTGGGCATGCAGCGTGGCCTGTGGGGCCTGCTGGAAGACGTCTGGGGGCTCGTTCGCCCGAAGAAGGCAGACGCGGCCACCAGTCCGGCGGCCGCACCGTCCGCACAGGAGGGCCGCGCATGACCGCCGCCGCAACAGCCGTCCTGCTGGAAGCCCGGGGCGTCCAGAAGCACTACGGCAAGTTCGTCGCCCTGGGCGGCGTGGACCTGAACATCCGCGCCAACACCGTGCATTCGGTGATCGGCCCGAACGGCGCGGGCAAGACCACGCTGTTCCACATGCTCACCGGCAACAAGACGGTGAGCGGCGGCAAGATCGTCTTCGACGGCCACGACGTGACCCACGAGCCGGACCACCGGCGCGTGCGGCGCGGCATGGCGCGCTCGTTCCAGGTCACCAGCCTGTTCCCCACGCTGACCGTGCGCGAGAACCTGCGCCTGGCCGCGCAGGGCGTCGCGCCCGCGGGCGCGCACAACCTGTGGCACCCGCCGTTCGGGCGCCGCGCCCGCGCCGATGTCGTGCAGGGTGTGCTGAAGCGGCTCGGCCTGGAGCGCCTGAGCGACACGCCATCCAGCAACCTGTCGCACGGCCAGCAGCGCCGCCTGGAAGTGGGCATGGCGCTGGCGGCCAGGCCCAAGGCGATCTTCCTGGACGAGCCGACCTCGGGCATGGGCATCGACGACCTGGACGAGATGAAGGACCTGATCCAGGGTCTCAAGGAGGAGCACACGGTGGTCCTGATCGAGCACAACATGAACATCGTCATGAACATCTCCGACACGATCACGGTCATGCAGCAAGGCCGCGTGATCGCCGAAGGCAAGCCGGACGAGATCCGCAGCAACGCGCTGGTGCGCACGGCCTACCTGGGCAACATGATCACCGGGGGCAAGGCATGAGCGCGCGCATCGGTTCGCAGCGCAACCTCAAGCCGCTGCTCGAAGTCGACAGCGTCCACGCCCACTACGGCAAGAGCCACGTGCTGCAGGGCGTGTCCCTGCAGGTGGCCGATGGCGAGCTGGTCACGCTGCTGGGCCGCAACGGCGCCGGCAAGACGACGACGCTCAAGACCATCGCGGGCGTGATGCCGCCCAGCCAGGGCACGGTGCGCTTCGGCGGCGAAGAGGTGAGCCGGCTGGCGACCCACCAGGTCGCCCAGCAGGGCATCTGCCTGGTGCCCGAGCACCGCGGGGTGTTCAAGCTGCTGACGGTGGAGGAGAACCTGCTGCTCGGCCAGCGCAAGAACTCCCCATGGCAGCTGGCCGACATCTACCGGATCTTTCCGCGGCTCAAGGAACGCCGCACCAACGGCGGGGGGCAGCTGTCCGGCGGCGAGCAGCAGATGCTGGCCATCGGCCGTGCGCTCATGAACGCACCGCGGTTGCTGATGCTGGACGAGCCCGTGGAGGGCCTGGCCCCGGTCATCGTGGAGGAGATCGTGGCGCAGCTGAAGGTCATCCGAACCGCCGGCGTGGCGATCCTGCTGGTCGAGCAGAACCTGGAGGTCTGCACGCAGCTGGCCGACCGCCACTACATCATCGAGCAGGGCGCGATCGTGCACGAAGCCACGAACGCCGCATTCCTCGCCGACGACGAGGTCAAGGACCGCTACCTCGGCGTGGGGATCCTCTGACCGTGCAACACGCAAGCAACCATGCCGCGGCCGGCCTGCACGAACGCAGTCCGGGCGAACAAGCGGCCCAAGGAGAGAAGACAGCCATGCAGGTGACAACCAGCGTCGAGGGCCGCGCCCTGGAGATGCGTGTGGACGGAGGGCGCCTGTGGGCGTCCCTGATGGACCTGGCCGCGATCGGCGCCACGGCCAAGGGTGGCGTCTGCCGCCTGGCGCTCACGGAGCTGGACCGCCAGGGGCGCGACCTGTTCGTGCGCTGGGCCGAGCAGGCGGGATGCACCGTGCGGGTCGACGGCATCGGCAACATCTTCGCGCGCCGTGCCGGGACCGACCCGGGCCGCCCGGCCGTGATGACGGGCAGCCACATCGACACGCAGCCGACCGGTGGCAAGTTCGACGGCAACTACGGCGTCCTGGCCGGCCTGGAGGTCATCCGCACGCTCGACGCCGCGGGCATCCAGACGCGCGCGCCGATCGAGGTGGTGGTCTGGACCAACGAGGAGGGCTCCCGGTTCACGCCCGTGATGATGGGGTCCGGCGTGCACGTGGGCGCGTTCACGCTGGCGCATGCACTGGCGCAGACCGATGCCGAGGGCGTGTCCGTCCAGCAGGCGCTGCAGGCCATCGGCTACGCCGGCCTGGCGCCCGCGGGACCGGCCAATGCGGCGGGGGCGTACTTCGAGGCGCACATCGAACAGGGACCGGTGCTGGAGAACCACGGCAAGGTCGTGGGCGTCGTGACCGCCGCCCTGGGCCAGCGCTGGTACAACGTCCGGCTGACCGGCATGGAGGCGCACGCGGGCCCCACGCCCATGGAGCTGCGCAAGGACGCCCTGCTGGTCGCCGGCCGGCTGATCGCCGAGGTGAACCGGATCGCCACCACGCGGGCGCCGCACGCCCGCGGCACGGTGGGCTCGCTGCAGGTGTTCCCGAACTCGCGCAACGTGATCCCGGGCCAGGTGACGATGAGCGTGGACCTGCGCGCGCCGGACGACGCGCAGCTGCTGGCGATGGACCAGGACCTGCGCGCGGCCTGCGAGCGCTTCGCGCACGAGGCCGGCATCGCCATCGCGGTCGAGCAGGTGGTCAGCTTCCCGCCGCAGCCCTTCGCACCACCCTTGGTGGAATCCATCCGCGCGCACGCGAACGACCTGGGCTACAGCGCCATGGACGTGGTCAGCGGCGCCGGCCACGACGCCGTGTACCTGGCGCGCGTGGCGCCCACGGCCATGATCTTCGTGCCCTGCGCCGACGGCATCAGCCACAACGAGATCGAGGCCGCCGAGCCCGAACACCTCGAGGCCGGCTGCAATGTGCTGCTGCGCGCCATGCTCGCGGCGGCGGAAGTCCAGGCATGAAGATCCTCATCGCGCGTTTCAACCACGAGACCAACACCTTCTCGCCGGTGCCGACGCCGCTGGCCGCGTTCGCGCCCACCTTCGGGCAGGACGCCTACACGGCCAACAAGGGCATGCGCACGGCCATGGCCGCCTTCATCGACGCGGTCGAGGCGATCGGCGCCACACCGGTCACGCCGGTCTCGGCCACGGCCAACCCCAGCGGGCCCGTGCACGCGGCCGCCTACGACGAGGTGACCCGGCGGATCCTGGACGCGGTGCCCGGTTGCGACGCCATCCTGCTGGACCTGCACGGAGCCATGGTGGCTGAGAACACGCCCGACGGCGAGGGCACGCTGCTGGAGCGCGTGCGCGCGGCCGCGCCCGGGGTTCCCATCGGGGTGGCGCTGGACCTGCATGGCAACCTCACCGCGCGCATGGTGCGCCATGCGGACGTGATGGTGGGCTTCAAGACCTATCCCCACATCGACATGTACGAGACGGGCGAGCACGCCGGCCGGCTGCTGCTGGAGATGCTGCAGGGCCAGGCGCGCTACGAAGTGGTGTGGAAGCTGCTGCCGCTGATGAGCCACACGCTGCGCAGCACCACGCTGGGCGGCGAGATGCAGCGCGCGGTGAACGCGGCCAGGGAGCTGGAGCGCGCCGGCATGCCGGCGGTGACGGTGTTCAGCGGTTTCGCGCTGGCCGACATCGCGGCCCCGTGCATGTCGGTGGTGGCCACCGTGCGCCAGGAAGACGCCGCCGCCGGCCAGACCGCCGTGGAGGCCCTGGCCGATGGCATCTGGCAGCGGCGCGAGGGCTACCGTTACGACAGCGAGCCGCTGACCGACTCGCTGGCGCGCGCCAAGGCCATGGCCGCAGGGCAGGACAAGCCCATCCTGCTGCTCGACCACGGCGACAACTGCATGTCCGGTGGCACCTGCGACACGATGGACGTGCTGCAGGAGGCGCTTGCCCAGGGCCTGACCGGCATCGCGGTCGGGCCGGTCTGCGACCCGCAGGCGGTGGCCGAACTGGTCGCCGCCGGTGTGGGCGCCGAGGTCGAGATCGCGTTGGGCAACAAGGTGCCGCTGGAGCACATCGACCGCCAGGCCCGGCCGCTGCAGCTGCGCGGCACCGTGCGCGCCGTGAGCGACGGCTGGTACACCGTGACCGGGCCGATCTACCGCGGCCAGCGCTTCCACATGGGCCGCACGGTGTGCCTGGACACCGGCGCGGCCCGGATCGTGGTGACCGAGCAGACGCAGGAACCGTGGGACCTGGCGGTGTTCACCTGCGTCGGCATCGATCCCACGCAGGCCACCTACGTGCTGCTCAAGTCCCGGATGTACTGCCGGCCGGTGTTCGTTCCGCTGTCCGGCGGACTGGTGGAGTGCGACAGCGCAGGCGTCACCACGGCGGACTTCGGGCGCTTTCCGTACGCCAACATCGAGCGGCCGGTCTTTCCGTTCGACCGGCTCTGAGCCGCCCGGGCCACGGCCCTGGACGGCGTACGGCCATCAACGCCCGGCGTTGCGCTTGCGGGTGGCCGCCGCCTTCCTGGCCGAGGCGGAGCGCTCCTCGGACGTGCGCGAAGCGGAGGCCTGCCCGCCCAGCTTGCCGCCCTTCTTGGAGGGCGACTTGTCCACCGCCTGGCCGCGCCCCGAGCCGCTCTTCTTGCCGCCGCCGTCCTCCTTGTTGACGGTGGCCCAGGCGCGCCGCTCGGCCTCGCCTTCGGCCACGCCACGCTGTTCGTAGCCCTTCTCGATGTGCGCGGCCAGCCGCTTCTGCTTGTCCGTGTAAGACGACTTGTCGCCTCTGGGCATGCTGCACTCCCCGGATGGATGCGCGGGCACCGCGCCCACGCTGCACGCCAGTCTGCGCCATGCGTCGGCGTGCCGCGTGTCCGACGGCGGCATACGGGCGCGTCAGACGGCGCGCGGACCGACCGGCGCAGCCGGAGGCAGCACCAGGGCTTGCGACATGCTGCGCAGGGCCACGCCGAAGCCACCCGGTGCGCGCGGATCCGTGCGCGCGCTGGTCCACACGCGGGGCCGGGCGCTGAACACGACGGGCACGCCCGCGTCCTCCAGCGCCTGGACCAGGGCCACATCCTCGCTGCTGCGCAGCGGCGCGAAGCCGCCTGCCAGCCGGTAGGCCTCGGCCGTCATGCCGAGGTTCGCGCCATGGATGTGGCGGTGCCCGTCGACCGGCCGGTAGTGGTGGTCGAAGGCCCGCGCCAGCCGCCCGGCCAGCGCGCCATGGGCGCTCCAGTCGCGCACCCAGACGCAGCCGCAGACCGCCTGCGCGCCCACGCCCAGCTGGGCGGCGATCCAGTCGTCGGCGACGAGCGAGTCGGCGTCCGTGAAGGCCAGCCAGCGCGCACCGCGGGCCAGCAGCAACTCGGCACCGGCCTGGCGCGCCTGGCCGACATTGCGGTGCGCCAGCGACAGCGTGTGCGCGCCCAGGGCGGCCGCGCAGGCGGCCGTGCCATCGCTGCAGGCATCTGCGACGACGACGATCTCCACGGCTTCGCCCTGCAGGGCCGGATGGCGCGCCGCCACCTGCACGGCGGCCACGGCCGCGGCGATGTGCGCGCGTTCCTCGTGCGCGGGAATCGCCACGCCGATCACCGGATGCCCTCGCGTTGCGCCACCGAGCGTGCGTCGCGCGCCCACACGCGCAGGCAGAAGTCGTCTTCGGTGTGGACCACCAGCGGCGCCAGGCCGGTGGCGCCCAGCAGGGCGTGCACTTCCTGCGTGGGGCAGGCGCGCTGCGCGAACGGCGCGCGCCAGTCGCAGGCGACGAGCACGCCGTCGGCGTCCAGGCTGGCGGCGCAGTGCTGCGCCACCTCCTGCATCGCAGTGGCCGACAGGAAATAGCCGATTTCGGACAACACCACAAGGTCGAAGCGTTCGCCGCAGGGCCAATCACGCGGCAAGCGGTGCTGCGCCAGTTGCACCTGCGCCAGCCCGGCGGTGCGCGCGCGCGCCGTGCGCAGCGCCTGCGCCGAGAAATCGGTGGCCAGCACGCTGTCGCAGCGCATGGCCAGTTCGCGCGTGAGCTCGGCGCTGCCGCAGCCGGGCTCGTAGCAGCGCCGGAACCGCTCGCGCGGCAGGCTGGCCAGCAGCAGCGCGCGCTTGCGCCGCTCGTACCAGCGCTCGCGCGTGCCGTAGGGGTCGCTCGCGCCAGCGTACAGGCCGTCGAAGTAGCCGCGCATGCGCGCTGGGGATCCTTCGGCTTCGCCTGCGGAGCGAGCACCTTGGGGCGGCCCGGCGGTGCTCATTGGGAATCCTTCGGCTTCGCCTGCGGAGCGAGCACCTTGGGGCGGCCCGGCGGTGCTCATGCAAACACCAGCTCGAAGGGGCGCCGTGCGCGCACCTGCATCGAGGCCCGCAGGATCGGCGTGTGCGCGCAGCCGGGGTCGTGCTCCCATTGCGAGGCGAAGGCCTGCAGCGCCGCGCTCTTGCGCGCCACCGCCTGTGGCGACAGCGTGACCAGGTGGGCCTGCGTCCAGGGCATGCGTGCATCGCCGCACTGCGCCCAGTGCCAGCCCCAGACCGGCACCTCGTACACGCGCGCACCCACCTGTGCGGCGGCGGCACGCGTGGTGCGGCCCGTGGCTTCGTGGTCGGGATGGCCGTCCAGCGTCCAGGTGGTGAAGACCCGGTCCGACGGCTGCAGCGTGCGCAGCAGCAGCGCGTGCAGCGCATCGGCCTGCGCGGCCACGCGGCCATCGGCCAGGCCGGCGCGCAGCACGGCCGCACCGCTGCCCAGCCGGGCCAGCGCCAGGCGGGTTTCGGCGCGGCGCCGCGCCGCGAGACGCCCTGGCGACCAGCGCGCGGAGCCGGTGTGGCTGGCTTCGCCATCGGTCACGGCCACGAGCAGCGCGCGGCGGCCCAGGGCTGCGGCGTGCGCCAGCAGGCCGCCCACCGCAAGCACCTCGTCGTCCGGATGCGGCGCCACGACGACCGCACGCGCGCCCGGCGGCAGCAGCTCCTGCGGCGCCACGCGCGGCAGCGCGCGCGCCTGCAGCCAGTGCTGCCAGTGCAGCTCGGGCGTGCCGTCGCCGGCCTCGATGCGGCGGCTGTCTACAGCGTCCAAGGGTCGGCCTCGCGTTCGAGCGCGCGGCCCAGCGCCGCGAGGTCGCGTTCCGCATGGCTCTGGCGCATGAAGATGGGCAGATCGGCCATCGCCCGCGCCAGCGCCGGTTGCTTGCACAGCGGGCCGGCACCCAGGGCGCGGCCGGCGTGGCGCAGCACGTCGTCGGCGCCCTGCTCGACGGCCAGCCGCACGCGCAGGGCCCAGACCTGCGCGTCCTGCGAGGGGTGGCGATCGATCCAGGCGGCGGCCTCGCGCAGCAGGGCCGCGCAGGCGCCGAGCGCCACGTCGATGGCGCCCAGGTGCGCACGCTGGTGGGCATCGGGTTCGCGTTGCGCCAGCGCCGCCTGCACGGCCTGGGCGATGCCCACGGCACCGCCCCACCAGCAGGCGGCGATGCCGGCACCGCCATGCCAGAACCCGGGCCGGCGCACATAGGCATGGGGTGGCCCGACCGGGGTGGCGAGCGCGTCGTCGAACAGCACGTCGACGCTGCCGGTGTCGGCCATGCCGACGGCGGCCCAACCCGCGTTGCCGACCTCCACGCCGGGCTGGCGCAAGGCCACCGCCGCGAGACAGGGTTCGCCAGCGGGATTCCAGCCGCTGACCAGCGCATGGTCGAGCAGAGCGGCGCCCGAACACCAGGCCTTGCGGCCGCGCAGGCGCAGCCGGCCATCGCGCTGGGGCCACATGCTCAGCCGGGCCTGCGGCGGCTCGGCGCACCAGGTGCCCCAGGCACCGGCATGGTCCGAGCCGCAGCCCAGTTCCTCCTGGATGGCCAGCGCATCGGTGTGGCCCTCGTAGAGCTTGGCGAGCGCGAGATCGCGCTGGGCCACGGCCGCGAGGCGGCGCCAGCGCTCCAGCGTCCGGCCGCCCCCGGGCAGCGGCAGGCGGTCGGCACCGGGCGCGACCAGGGCCTGCAGCGCGCCGGCCACGGCGCCAGGCCCGGTGCCGGCCAGCGCATCGTCCATGCCGAGGCCGATCCGGGCGCTCATCGCCGCGCGCTCAGGCGGTCTCGTTTTCCACGCTGTGCTTGAGCTGCGAGGCCTTCTGGTGCGCATCCTGCACGGCCTGCTGCAGGGCCGGGTCGACCTGGCCCGCATTGCGGCAGGCGGCCATGGCGCGGTCGGCCGTCTGCTCGATGTCCTGGACGGCCTGCGTGAGTTCGGCCTTGTCGGTCAGCGAACGTTTGGTGCGGGCCTGCTGGTGCAGATCCTGCACGGCCTGCTGCAGCTTGGCGTCGGCCTGCCCGTTCTTGAGCGCGGCGATGGCCTTGTCGGCTGCGGATTCGATGCCGTCGATGGCTTGCTGAAGTGCTTGTGCGTCCATGGTGGAGTCCTTGTGGGTTGATTTCAGGAAGAAGGACGATCCCACGGGCCCGGTACCCGCCGTGCGCGACGCGGGCCCTTGCGCGTGTCAGGCAATGGCTGACGCCGCCCCGGTGCCGCGTCCGCCAGCCCGTGCTGCCGAACGGCGGCGGCGCGGGCTGGCGCGCACGTCGGCCGCGCAGCCCTGTGCCCTACAGTCCTTGACCGAACGAACTGTCTGGAACGGCTTGTCCATGGCACGCAGGCACGCCGCTCAAAAAGGCGTCCGCCAATGTGCAACGCACGCCGGTGTTCACGCTTCTTCCGGTCGATCGGCACAACGGATTGACGCGCAGAATCCCCTTGCTTTTCCTCCACAAAACATGCCCCCATCGCGCCAGCACAGCCGAACTGTCAAACATCGACCCAAGGTCATCGTGGTAGGTAGCGGCGTCATGGGCGCGTCGGCGGCCTGGCATCTGTCCAAAGCAGGCGCAGCAGTCACTGTCATCGAACGCGCCCCCGACGCCCTCATCACTGCGACAGCCTCGTCTTTCGGCTGGGTCGGTGCGGGCGCGAGTACTCCTTCTGACGACCTGTCAGCATTCACCGAGAGGTTGACGGCGCTGGAGGAGTTCGGATCCATCGAGCGCGACCTTGGCCCGTTGCCGATCGCGGCGCGGGGCGCGCTTCTTTGGCTGCCAACGGAAAACGAAACGGCAGCACTGGTTGCCGAGCATCGCGCCGCCGGCACGCGAATGCAGCGCCTTGCTCGCCCCCAGATCGCCGAGAAGGAGCCGATGCTTGCCGACCCGCCCTCACTGGCAGCCTGGGCGCCCGACGATTTCGCGTTGGAACCCGCTGCATTCGCACGCCAACTGCTGGCGGGTGCGAAGGTTGCCGGAACATGTGTCCGCCAGGGAACCGTTGACACGGTCGAAATCGCAGGGAACCGGATCGCGGGTGTGGTCGTGGAAGGGCAGAAGTTGGCCGCCGACACGGTGGTGCTCGCCAATGGCCATGGCTCGCGCAAGCTTGCCTTGACAGTTGGCGCAGACCTTCCGATCCACGAGTCGCCAGCAGTGCTGCTTCGATTTGCGACTGAAGCCGATGGACTTCGTCACCTGATTTGTGCGCAGGAAATGGAGCTGCGACCCGCCTTGGGCGGTGGACTGGTGGCTGCGGCCGACTATCCAGAAGATGGTGAGAGTGGTCTTCCCATCCTTGCAGCGCGGACCGGCGACGCAATTGCGCATCTGTTTGGCATGTGGGCGGCGCCGGATCTTCTTTCCATCCGCGTTGCGCAGCGTCCGATGACGGCCGACGGCAGACCGCTTTGTGGCGGTGTAGGGGAGATCGAGGGCTTGTACGCTCTGGTCGCGCACCCGGGCGTGATTCTGGCCCCTGTCCTTGGTCGACGTTGCGCCGAATCCATTCTTCGTTCTTGATCTGGGCAGCCGCTTTGGGGACAGAACGCTGGAGCAAGCATCGGCATGCGGCGGAACCGGCCAAGCCCGCCGATGGCCCGGCGCAGGGCGGCGCGCCGAGGGCCTGAGCGCACTGGCCAGCGTGCCGGCCCTCACGGGCAGCCGGTCGGCAGCCCTTCCGCAGGCCGCCGTCCACCGTCTCCCGAAGGGCGGACCTGCAGTGCGAACGCGCTGCCCAGCAGCGCCAGCAGCACCGGCGCGAAGGCCACGACGCCGACGACCTGCAGCAGCACCCCGCCGGCGATGCCGCCACCGGCGATCGCGGCGTTCCAGGTGGTGACGAGCATGGACTGCGCGACGTCGGCCTCCTCGGCCGCGGCGTCGGCCAGCGCGGTCTGGAACAAGGTGGCGGCACCGCCGAACGCAAGGCCCCAGGCCGCCAGCGCGGCGAACATCCATGGCGCGGATTCCGTCGCCAGCGCCAGCACCGCCACGGCCACGCCGAACACCGCGGTGCTGGCGAGCGACAGGCGCTGCAGGTGCCGGTCGACCAGCAGACCGGTCAGCCCGATGCCGGGCAGCGCCGCCAGGCCGAACACCAGCAAGGCCCGGTCCACCTGCCCACCCAGGCCGCGCGCGGCGAGGTAGGGCGCGATGTAGGTGTACAGGATGTTGTGCGCCAGCACATAGGCCAGCACCACGAGCAGGACCGGCCGGACACCGCGCCTGCGCAGCACGCTGGCCAGCGTGCTGCGCTGCCCGGTCTGCTGGCCCCCGAAGTCCGGCACGCTGAACCGGATCCACGCGAGCAGGCCCAGCGCCAGGATGCTGGCGGCCCAGAAGCAGGCGCGCCAGCCGGCCCACTGTCCGAACCAGCTGCCCGCGGGCACGCCCAACGACAAGGCCAGCGGCGTGCCCGCCATCGCGACTGCGATGGCACGGCCGCGCAGGCCGGGGCCCACCAGGCGTGCGGCATAGCCGGCAAGCAGGGCCCAGAGCAGGCCGGCCGACATGCCGGCCACCAGCCGTGCCGCCATGGTCCAGAAGAAGCTGCCCGACCAGGCCGTGACGCTGTTGGCGAGCACGAAGCCCGCCACGGCCGCCATCAGCAACGGGCGGCGGCGCACACCGCGCGTGACGGCCACGAGCGGTACCGCGGCGAGCAGGGAACCCAGCGCGTAGGCGGTGACGGTCTGGCCCACCCAGGCCTGCGACACGCGCAGATCGGCCGCCATCTGCGGCAGCAGCGCGGCCGGCAGCGCCTCGGTCAGGATGGTGACGAACGCGGCCGTCGCGAAGGCCAGCAGCGGCGACCAGGGCAGGCGGTCGGCATCGGAGGCGGCCTTCATGCGCGCAGCCCCTGGTAGACGGCGTCGCGCAGGTCGTTGACGAAGCGGCCGTGCATGCCTTCGTACAAGGTGTTGGTCAGGGCCACCACCGTCAGCGCCCTGGGCCGGTCCACGAACCAGGAATGGCCGTAGGCGCCGCCCCAGCGCCAGGTGCCGGGCGACTCGGGCGACGCGGCGGCGGCGGGATCGCGCAACACGGAAAAGCCCAGGCCGAAGCCCAGGCCCGGGCCGGCGGCCAGTTCCGCGCCCTGGGTCTGGTCGCGGGCCATCTCCGCAAGCACGGCCTCGGGCAGCCAGCCGTCGGCGCCGGTGCGCAGCGCCTCCAGCAGGCGCAGCAGGTCGCCGGCCGTGCCCGCCATGCCGGCGCCGCCGGAGGGGTAGGCTCGGCGGTCGAAGATCCGGCCGGGACTGAAGGCGATGCCCACCGTGCCATCGAAGGGCGCTGCGAGCTCCGCCTCCCGCAGCCGGTGCGGGCCGGCCGTGCCGTTGACATAGGCCGTCGCCATGCGCTCGGGCGCGTCGCAGAAGAAGCCGCTGTCCACCATGCGCAGCGGCCCCGTCACCAGCGCATGTACGGCATCGGGCAGCGCCTGCCCCGTCACGCGCTCGATCACCGCGCCCAGCACGTCGGTGGCCAGCGAGTAGGCCCAACCCGTCCCGGGCGGGTACAGCAGCGGCACCCCGGCGATGCGGCGCAGGTTCTCCGCGAGGTCGATGCCGCTGGCGTCCATGCCGTCGGACACGCCGGCCTGCGCATGGGGGCCGTTGCCGTCGGGCTCGAAGAAGCGGTAGCCCAGGCCGGCCGTGTGGCTGAGCAGTTGGCGCAGCGTCAGCGTGGGCGCCGTGCCATCCGGCAGGCGTGGCTGGAACGCGGGCAGCCAGCGCGTCACCGCATCGTCCAATGCCAGGCGGCCCTGGGCCCACAGCACCAGCGCCGCGGCGCTCACGATGGGCTTGCTGGCCGAGGCCAGCCGGAACACGGTGTCCAGCGCCATGGGGCGCCGCGTCTCACGGTCGGCCCAGCCGATGGCACGGCCATAGCGTGGCTGCCCGTGCTGGTGCACGCGCACCACCGCGCCGACCAGGCGCTCTTCCTGCAAGGCGCTGGCGAGCACCGCGTCGATGCCGGATGCGAGGGAGGGTGCAAAGGTTTGCGCCAGGGCCTCTGCGGGCTGTGCGGCAACGGGAAGAGCCATGGAATCGGTCCTTTCTTGACATGACCCCAGGACCTTAGAAGCCCGGCGATCAAAGAAAAAGCCGGGTAGAGTTCCGCGCTGCCAGGACGGGGGTGTCCGCAATGGCGCAATGGAAGAATGGCGATGGACAGCCTCAACGGCTTCGTGGTGTTCGTGCAGGTGGCGCAGGCGCGCAGCTTCGCGGGGGCCGCCAGGGTGCTGGGCGTGTCGGCCTCGGCGGTCGGCAAGAGCGTGGCACGGCTGGAGCAGCGCCTGGGCGTGCGCCTGTTCCACCGCAGCACGCGCAGCATCGCGCTGACCGCCGAGGGCCAGCTGTTCCTCGAACGCAGCCGCCGCATCCTCGACGAGATCGAGGCCGCCGAAGGCGAGTTGTCGCAGGCGACGGCCGCGCCGCGCGGCCGGCTGCGCGTGGGCTTGCCGCTGGTCAGTTCGCTGGTCCTGCCCGTGCTGGCGGACTTCATGCGCCAGTACCCGGAGATCGAGCTCGACCTGGATTTCTCCGACCGCCTGGTGGACATCGTCGAAGAAGGTTTCGACGCCGTGGTGCGCACCGGCCAGCCCGCCGACTCGCGGCTCAGCGCGCGGCTGCTCGGCGCGTTCAGCCGCATGCTGGTGGCGTCGCCCGACTACCTGGCCCGGCACGGCACGCCCGCCACGCCGCAGGACCTGGCGCAGCACCGCTGCCTGCACTACCGCTACGCCCACAGCGGCAAGCTGGAAGTCTGGCCGCTGCCGGCCGCGCCCGACGGCCGCGAGACCGTGCTGCCGACCTCGATGATCTGCAACAACATCGAGACGCGCCTGTGCTTCGCCCTGCAGGGGCGCGGCATCGCCTGGCTGCCCGACTTCGCGGTGCGCGAAGCACTGGCGGACGGGCGGCTGGTGCCCGTGCTGCCGGCGCAGGTGCACAGCCGGGGCGTGTTCCACGTGCTCTGGCCTGCCGGCAGGCACATGACGCCCAAGCTGCGCGCGCTGGTCGACTTCCTGGTCGACCAGGTGTTCGCGCGGCAGGCGCCGCCCGCGCAGCGCGCGTCGAACGCTGGCCTCGGCCCCGCAACAAGGGCAGCAGCAGCTGGCCCTGCCCTTCGATCTCGGTGAGGGACGGCATGTCCCGACAGCGCGCAGTGCGTGACCGCGAGCGCCTGGCACCCGCGCGGCGACCTACCGGCCCTGCCGCCAGTCCACCAGCGCCTGCCGCACCTGGTCCACCACGCCCGCCCAATCGCCGCGCCGGGCCTGGCGGAACAGCCGCGTGCGTGGGTACCAGGGCGTGTCGGCACGCCCGCGCAGCCAGCGCCAGTCGACACGGTAGGCGGGCAGCAGCACCCAGCAGGGACGGCCCAGCGCCCCGGCCAGGTGGCAGGCTGCCGTGTCCACCGAAATCAGCAGGTCGAGCTGGGCCAGGATGGCGGCCACGTCGGAGAAGTCCGCGGTGGCGCTGCCCAGGTGCACGAGCGGCTGGCCGGCCGGCGGCCGGCGGCCCTCCTCCTCGCCGGCCCATTTCTGCAGGCTCACGAAGACCACGCCCGGCACCTGCCAGAGCGGCGCCAGTGTGGCCAGGCCGGGCAGGGAACGTTCGGCGTCGTTGTCGTGCCGCGGGTTGCCGCGCCAGACCAGGCCGACCTTGCGCGGCGCCTGCGGGATGCGCGGCGCCCAGCGCAGCACGCCGGCGGACGCAGGCCACAGGTAGGGTGTCTCGGCGGGGATGGTCTCCAGGTGCGTGCCGCAGAACAGCGGCAGGTTCTGCAGCGGCACCCAGTAGTCGTGCGTGGCCAGGGCGGCCGGCGCCTCCTGCAACGCGATGTGCCTGTCGGCACCGGCGACGCTGCGCATGAGGCCCAGCAGCGAGGCCGTGCTTGCGTACGTGATCTGCGCGGGCCGGTGCTGCGCGCGCACCAGCGGCAGGTAGCGGCAGAACTGCAGCTGGTCGCCATGGCCCTGCTCGGGCCAGACCAGCAGGCGCCGGCCCTGCAGCGGCTGGCCGGTCCAGGGCTGCGCCGCGCCGGGCGGTGGCGGTTCGGGAAAGCCGGGCACCACAGCCGTGGGCGGCAGCAGCGCGTAGCTCCGCGCGGCATGGGCGAAACCCTCGGCCAGCCGACCCACCGACAGCAGCAGGTGGCCCAGGTTGATCTGCGCGGAGGCCAGGCCGGGCGCCTGCGCCACGGCGGCGCGCAGCACCTGCTCGGCCTCCTGCACGCGGCCCAGGTCGTACAACAGGGCCCCAAGGTTGGACCCGTGGCGCGCGTCCTGCGGCGCCAGGCGCAGGGCCTCGCGGTAGTGCCATTCGGCCTCGGCCTCGTGCTGCGCGTCCGGCCAGCGCGCCAGCACACCGGCCAGGTGGTTGTGCAGGTCGGCCAGGCCGGGCGCCAGCGCCAGCGCGCGCCGCTGGCAGGCCTCGGCTTCGTCGAGCCGACGCAGCTGCTCCAGCACCAGGCCCAGGTTGGTCAGCGCGGCCACGTCGTCGGGCTGCAGCGCCAGCGCGCTGCGGTAGGCGGCCTCGGCGTCGGCCAGGCGCCTGCGGGCCGCGCACAGCACCCCCAGGCCGACCCAGCAGCGCGCGTCGGCACTGCCGTGGTCGGCGGCGGCCTGGTAGCAGGCCAGGGCCTCGTCGTCGCGGCCCTGCGCACGCAACAGGCTGGCCAGGTGGTGGGTGGCCAACGCATCGGGCTGCAAGGCCAGCGCGCGGCGCCAGCAGCGTTCGGCGTCGGCCGGGCGCTCGCCGAGCCGGGCGGCGATGCCGCAGGCACTCCACAAGGGGGCGTCGCCGGGTGCGGCCTGCAGGGCCTGCGTGCCCAGGCGGTAGGCCAGCTCGGCGTCGCCGCTGTCGAGCGCGTCGAGCACGCGGTCCAGCGCATCAATCGCCATGCGGGGCGGTGGAACAGGTCATGGGAGCCGGCATCGTAGTCCAGCCGGCGCCGTGCTTCAGGCCGGTGTCGTCCCCTGCGCCGCCAGCCGCCGCGAGTTCTCCGGCGCGCGGAACACCAGCGGCTGCGCCACCGGCGCACCGGCGCGCGCCACCGCCTCGGCCACGCGCTGGTGCTGCGGGCTCTTGCTGCAGACCGGATCGGTCGCGGCCGGGTCCTGCGCCAGCAGGAAGGCCTGACAGCGGCAGCCGCCCAGGTCCTGCTCGCGCTGGTCGCAACTGGCGCAGGGCTCCTGCATCCAGCCCGTGCCGCGGTAGCGGTTGAAGCCTTCGGAGTCGAACCAGATCTCGCGCAGGCCCTGCTCCCGCACGTTCGGAAAAGACAGGCCCGGCAGCATCTTCGCGGTGTGGCAGGGCAGCGCCGTGCCGTCGGGCGCGACCGTCAGGAACATGCTGCCCCAGCCGTTCACGCACTTCTTGGCCCGGCCCTCGTGGTAGTCGGGCGCCACGAAGAAGATGCGCATGGCATCGCCCAGGCGCTGGCGCCAGGCGGCGGTCACGGCCTCGGCCTCGCGCAGCTGGGCGGCCGTGGGCAGCAGTTGGTCGCGGTTGAGCAGCGCCCACGAGTAGTACTGCGTGTTGGCCAGCTCCAGGTATTCGGCGCCCATGGCGTGGGCCATGGCGATGATGCGGTCGATATGGTCGATGTTCAGGCGGTGCACCACCACGTTGAGCACCATGGGCCAGCCCTGCTCCTTGATGGTCCTGGCCACCTGGCTCTTGAGCCCGAAGGTCTTGGTGTGCGAGAGGAAGTCGTTCATCTCGCGCGTGGAGTCCTGGAACGACAGCTGCACGTGGTCCAGCCCGGCCGCCTTGAGCGCCGCGGCACGCGCGGCCGTCAGACCCACGCCCGAGGTCAGGAGGTTGGTGTAGTAGCCCAGCCGCGCGGCCTCGGCCACGATGACTTCCAGGTCGTCGCGCAGCAGCGGTTCGCCGCCCGACAGGCCGCACTGCACGGCACCGAGTGCGCGGCCTTCGCGCAGCACGCGCAGCCAGTCGTCGGTGCCGAGTTCGTCCTGCTGCTGCGCGAAGTCCACCGGGTTGTAGCAGAACACGCAGTGCAGCGGGCAGCGGTAGGTGAGCTCGGCCAGCAGCCAGAGCGGCGGGCCGGGGCGCTCTGCCGTCATGCGGCGTCCCAGCGCAGCCAGTGCTGCCGGCCTGCGATCGCGACGAACTCCTGCACCTGCGGCGCGAGCCCCTCGGTGGCGAACACCTCTTCGAGTTCGGCCACGATGGCGGCCAGGCTGCGCTGGCCGTCGCAGCGCTTCATGATCTCGCCGGCACTGCCATTCAGGCGCACCATGCCCTCGGGGTACAGCAGCACATGGCAGTCCTGGGCCGGCTCCCATTGCAGGCGGAAGCCGGGGCCGATGCGGGGTTGGATCTCCGAACGCAAGTCGGTCATGGCGTCGTCACTCCGTAGCGTGTGGCCATGGCGTCGTTCATGGCCCACAGGATGTCGAGCTTGAACTGCAGCACCTCGAGCGCGCGCTCCTGCTGCGCGCGCGTGGTGAAGTGGTCCAGCGTGATAGCCAGGCCCTGCTCGACGTCGCGCCGCGCCTGGCCCACACGGTTGCGGAAGTAGTCCAGCCCCGCCGGCTCGATCCAGCCGTAGTGCGCGGGCCAGGTGGCCAGGCGCTGCCGGTGGATCTCGGGCGCGAACAGCTCGGTCAGCGAGGAGCACACGGCCTCCTGCCAGGGCGCGCGCCGCGCGAAGTTCACGTAGGCGTCGACGGCGAAGCGCACGGCCGGCACCACATGGCGCAGGTCCAGCACCTCGGCGCGCGCGAGGCCCACGGCCTCGGCCAGACGCAGCCAGGCCTCCAGGCCGCCCGCGTCGCGCAGGCCACCGAGTTCGAAGCCGTCGTGGTCCAGGATGCGCTGCACCCAGCCGCGCCGCACCGCCGGGTCGGGGCAGTTGGAGAGCACGGCCGCGTCCTTGATCGGGATCGCGATCTGGTAGTAGAAGCGGTTCGCCACCCAGCCGCGGATCTGCGCCGGCTGGGCCTGGCCGCTGTTCAGCATCACATTGAACGGGTGGTGGATGTGGTAGCTGCGGCCCCGCGCGCGCAGCTGGGCCTCGAAGCCCGCGCGGTCCCAGGCGGGCGCATCGTGCGGGGCGGACGGCGGCGCGTCCTGGATGCGGTCGGCGTGCATGGTGCTTCAGAGGTCGATGGTCATGCCGTCCTCGCAGACCTCTACGCCGGCACGGCGCAGCGCCGCGTGTTCGGCCGAGTCCTCGTCGAGGATGGGGTTGGTGTTGTTGATGTGGATCAGCAGGCGCCGCCGGGTGGTGGCAGGCAGCCGCGCCAGCCACTCCAGCATGCCGCCCTCGCCCGACTGCGGCAGGTGGCCGATCTCGCGCGCGCGCTTGGTGCCCACGCCCAGGCGCAGCATCTCGTCGTCGCGCCAGAAGGTGCCGTCCACCATCACCACGTCGGCGCAGGCCATGGCATCGAACACGGGCGGCGTGATCGCGCCCAGCCCCGGCGCATAGAACAGGCGCCGGCCGCTGCGGCTGTCGACGACCGTCACGCCGATGTTGTCGCCCGCGACCGGATGCTCGCGGTGCGGAGAGTACGGCGCGGCCTTGCCGTCCAGCGCCAGCGCGCGCATGCGCAGGTGCGGCACGCCGGGCACGTCGAAGTCCTGGCCATCGAGCGCGATGGTGTGGCGCGCGACGCCGCAGTAGTGCGACAGCACGCGCAGCACGGGATTGCCCTGGCTCAGGTCCTCGGCCACCGGCTCGGTGCACCACAGCGGCAGCGGCTGGCCACGCTCGCGCAGCATGAACAGGCCGGTGGCATGGTCGACCTGGCCGTCGATCAGCACCACGCCGGCGATGGCGCTGTCGCGCAGCGCGCGCGCCGGCTGCAGCGCAGGGTGGCTGCGGATCTGCTCCAGGATGTCGGGCGAGGCGTTGAACAGCACGCCGTCGCTGCCCGCCTCGGGCTGCACGAAGATCGACGACTGCGTGCGCGGCCTGGCGCGCAGCGTGCCGGCGCGCACACCGGCGCAGTTGCGGCAGTTGCAGTTCCATTGCGGGAAGCCGCCGCCTGCCGCCGAACCGAGGACGGTGATGCGCATGGTGGGAACGATGCAGGAGAGGAAGACGGCCCGCCCCGGCACGCCGGGGCGGGTGCCAGACTCAGCGTGCCGTGACGTACATCGTGATCTCGAAGCCGAAGCGCAGATCCGTGGCCGTCGGGGGTTGCCATTGCATGTCGTGTCTCCTCGAACAATGCGCAGCGCCGGGCGGCGGCTGCGGGAACCGGTGTGTTCCGAGGGGCATGGTGCCGGGCCGGCCGGCCCGCGCCCAGGCTTGAAATCTTGATTCGCAGTTCATGATTTTCATGAGCCGCCTGCAGGCCGGACGGCCGCGGACGCCCATTACCATGCCGCGTGCCCGCCAGCCCCCTGTACCCCGCCACCGCCCCGCGCCACAGCTTCGCGCTGGAGGCCACGCACGGCCATGTGCTGCAGGTGGACGACTGCGGCGCGGCCGATGGCATCTGCGCCGTGGTGCTGCACGGCGGCCCCGGCTCAGGGGGTTCGCCGCTGCTGCGGCGCTTCTTCGATCCCGCGCGCTACCGCGTGATCGCCATCGACCAGCGCGGCGCCGGCCGCAGCCGGCCGCGCGGCGCCACGGCGCACAACCGCACGACCGATCTGCTGGACGACCTGCACCGCGTGCGCACGCACCTGGGCATCGCACGCTGGCTGGTCGTGGGCGGCTCCTGGGGCGCCACGCTGGCGCTGGCCCATGCGCTGCACGCGCCGCAGGCGGTGGCAGGGCTGCTGCTGCGCGCGGTGTTCCTGCCGCGCGCGCAGGACATCGCGGCCTTCTTCCAGGACAGCGCCGGCCATGCGCCCGCCGCCTGGGCCCGCTTCGCGGCGCTGGCGCCCGAGAGCGAGCGCCACGACATGCTGGGTTTCCTGGCCCGCGGCCTGCAGGCCGAGCCCACGGACGGCGGCGCCCTGCAGCGCCGCCTGGCCCTGGCCTGGTGGCAGTGGGAGCGCACGCTGAGCGGCGCCGCCGGCGCGGCGGACGAACCCAGAGGCGACGCACTGGCCGCGCTGGTCGACCGCTACCGCGTGCAGAGCCACTACCTGCAGCACGGCTGCTGGCTGGACCGGCCGCCGCTGCTGGAGCGCCTGGCCGCCCTGCCCGGCGTGCCCACGCGGCTGCTGCACGCACGCGATGACCGCATCTGCCCGCCCGCAGCCGCCCAGGCCGTCCATGCGCGCATCGCGCACAGCCAGCTGCACTGGGTCGATGCCGGCGGCCACGACCCGGCCGCGCCGGCCATGGCGGCGGCCATGGTGGCCGCGCTCGACGGCTATGCGCGCACGGGCGACTTCCCATCATGACGCTGCGGCTCAAGATCAACGCCATCGTGAGCCTGCTCACGCTGCTGTTCGTGGGCGCCATGCTGGCGCTCACGCTGCGCGCCATGCGCGAGTCCGTGCACGAGGAGGTGGTGGCCGCCAACCGCGTGGCGGCGCAGCTGCTCTACCGCACGGCCATGCTGCAGGAGGCCCAGGGCATGCAGGTCATGCAGGCCTTCCTGCAGGGCGTGGGCCGCGTGCGCTCCAACGACATCACGCTGCTCGATGCCGATGGCCAGGTGCTGTACCGCTCACCGGCCTCGCCCTACAAGGCCGACCGCGATGCGCCCGGCTGGTTCGCACGCATCGTCGCGCCGGAGCCTTCGCAGATGTCGATCGACTTTCCGGACGGCAAGCTGGTCGTGCACGCCAACGCCTCGCGCGCCGTGCTGGACGCCTGGGACGATGCCGTGCGCCTCGCGCTCAGCGCGCTGGGCCTGCTGGCCGTCGTCAACGCCGGCGTGTTCTGGGCCGTGGGCCGCGCGACGCGGCCGTTCGCCGACATCGTCGGCGCGCTCAACCAACTGGAGAACGGCCGCTTCGACGTCTCGCTGCCGGCCCTGCCCGGTACCGAGGCCCGCGCCATCGGCGCGGCCTTCAACCGCATGGTCGGCATGCTGCACCAGCACATCGAGACCGAGCGGCGCGCCGTGCGGGCCGAGCACCGCCTGTCCGAAAGCCGCGCGCTGGGCCGCTGGGTCGACCAGAAGATCGAGCAGGAGCGCCGCCTCATCGCGCGCGAACTGCACGACGAGCTGGGCCAGTCGGTCACGGCCGTGCGCAGCATGGCCTTGTCGATCGCGCAGCGCGTGCAGGCGCTGGATTGCGAGGCCGAGCAGGCCGCGCGGCTGATCGCCGAGGAGTCGGCCCGGCTGTACACCGCCATGCACGGCATGATCCCGCGGCTCACGCCGCTGGTGCTGGACGAATTCGGCCTGGTGGCCGCGCTGCAGGACCTGGTCGAGCGCACGCGCGCCAGCCACGCCGGCCTGCAGGTCGACTGGCAGCTGGACGCCCCGCCCGAGGGCCTGCGGCTGGACAACGCCACCGCGCTCGTGCTGTACCGCGCCGCGCAGGAGGGCATGACCAATGCGCTGCGCCATGGTGAAGCGCGCCAGCTGGTGCTGGCCCTGCACTGCGACGCCCGGCACCTCACGCTCACGCTGCGCGACGACGGCCGCGGCCCGCCTGACGCCGCGGCCAACCCCAGCGGCACCGGCCACTACGGCCTGCGCTGGCTGGCCGAGCGCATCGACAGCCTGGGCGGCACGCTGCGCCTGGAACCGGCCGCCCCGCGCGGTGCCCAACTGACGGTGCGGCTGGCGCTGCCGGCCGCCCAGGAGAACGCATGACCCCCCCGAGCCCGCCGATCCGCGTGATGCTGGTCGACGACCACGCGCTCGTGCGCATGGGCTTTCGCATGCTGCTGGCCGACGCGCAGATCGACGTCGCGGCCGAGGCCGACACCGGAGAGCAGGCCTGCCAGCGCTACCCGCAGGTGCAGCCGGACGTGGTGGTCATGGACCTGTCCATGCCCGGCATGGGCGGCCTGGAGGCGCTGCGGCGCCTGCTCGCGCACGACCCCAAGGCCCGCGTGCTGGGCCTGTCGGCGCACGAGGACAGCGTGCACCCGCGCCGCATGCTGCAGGCCGGCGCGCTCGGCTACCTGGCCAAGCGCAGCGCGCCCGAGGCACTCATCGCCGCGGTGCGCGCGGTGGCACGCGGCGAGCGCTACATCGACGCGGCCACGGCCCAGGCCCTGGCCGCCGCGCAGTTCGACGGCACGGCCAACCCGGCCGAAGCGCTCAGCGCGCGCGAGTTCTCGGTGTTCCTGCAACTGGCCCAGGGCATGACGGTGGCGCAGATCGCCGCCACGCTGAACCTGTCGCTCAGCACCGTGGGCTCGCACCTGTACCGCGTCAAGCAGAAGCTGGGCGCGAGCAACCAGGCCGAACTCACGCTGGTGGCGCTGCGCTGGGGGCTGATCCAGGTGTAGCGGCCGGCCGGCCCGGTGTCTGCGGCCCGGCAGCGCCACCGCTGCCGATGGCCGCCGCGCCGCACAAGGCATCGATGAGCGCCCGCACCGCCGCCGACGCATGCCGGTGCGGCGCGTACATCAGCGAGAACGGCCGGGTGCGCCCGCCGAAGCCGGCCAGCACTTCGACCAGCCGGCCGCTGGCCAGCCGCTCGTGCACGACGAAGTCGTAGGTCTGGCAGATGCCCATGCCCTGCTCGGCCAGCGACACCGTGGCCAGCACGTCGTCGGACACCTCCAGCAGCCCATCGGGCTGCCAGTCCCGGTCCTCGCCGTCGACACGGAACGACCAGGCACCGTGGCGCCCCGTGCGCGGCATCACGAAGGGCAGGCAGGCGTGCGCGCGCAGGTCGTCCAGCCGTTGCGGCACGCCCGCACGCGCCAGGTAGCCGGGCGCGGCGACGAGGCGCAGGCGCGCATCTTCGAGTCGGCGCGCGACAAGGCCGCTGTCGGGCTGTTCGCCGAGCCGGATCGCCATGTCGAAGCCCTCGGCGATGAGGTCGACGTTGCGGTTGGTGATGTTGAGCTCCAGCCGCACCTGGGGATGCCGCGCGGCGAAGGCCTGCAGCTGCGCCGGCAGGCGGTAGTGGCCGTAGGTCGTGGGGGCGCTGATGCGCACGCGGCCGCTCAGCGCGGCGCTGGCCGAACGCGCCTCGTTCTCCGCCTCCCTCAGCAGTTCGAAGGCCTGGCGGCTCTGGTCCATGTAGCGGCGCCCCGCATCGGTCAGCCCGATGCGGCGCGTGGTGCGGCGCAGCAGCTGCTGGCCCAGCCGCGCCTCCAGCCGGCCGACCGCGCGGCTCAGCACCGAGGCCGTGGTCGACAGCGCCGCCGCTGCCGCGGTGAACGAACCGTGCTCGACCACGGCCAGGAAGACCTCGACATCGCCGAGGTACTCGAAATTCCGGCTCATTTGGTCTCCATAAGAACCAATGAAGTTCCTTGTAGCACGTTTATCTTCTTCAAAGGCATCAATACAGTCCGACGCATCCTTGTTGAACCGGACACACCATGAAGAAGCTTCGAACCCTGCAACATGCCCT
Source organism: Pseudorhodoferax sp. Leaf265 (assembly GCF_001422365.1). Taxonomy (GTDB): domain Bacteria; phylum Pseudomonadota; class Gammaproteobacteria; order Burkholderiales; family Burkholderiaceae_C; genus Pseudorhodoferax. The sequence continues at coordinate 40,261 of NZ_LMMT01000005.1, forward strand.
GCTGGCCGCCACGGCCACGCTGGCACTGGCACACACGGCATGGAGCGCCGAGGGCGCCCCGCCCGCGCTGGAGCGCTGGCGCAGCTACAACGGCGTGAGCTGGGGCCGCGGCGACGCGGCGGCCACGCCGTTCCGCCACTCCGTCAACGCGCCGATCGCCGGCATCCATTTCGATGCCCGTGGCCGCGCCTTCGTCAGCACGCCGCGGCTGGTCGCCGCCGATGCGCCGGCCACGCTGAGCCTGCTGGACACGGCATCGGACGGCGGCCCGGCGCGGCTGACCGCCTTCCCGTCGGACGACGGCAACGCCATCGCCGCGGCGCCGGCCACGCATCTGCGCAACGTGCTGGGCTTCCACGTGGACACGCGCAACGGCTGGCTCTGGGCGCTGGACATGGGCTTCGTCGCGGGCGAGGCCGAGGCGCCCGCGGGCGGACAGAAGATCGTGGTCTACGAACTGGGCAGCGGGCGCGTGGTCCGGCGCATCGCGCTCGACGGCGTGGCCGACCGCAAGGGCAGCTTCCTCAACGACATCGCGGTCGACGAGCGGCGGCGCATCGCCTACGTCGCCGACAGCGGGCTGCGCAGTGCGCCCGACAACCAGGCCGGCCTGGTCGTGGCCGACTTCGCCACGGGCCGCAGCCGGCGCGTGCTGCACCAGCACCCGTCCGTGATGCCGCAGCCGGGCGCCAGGGTGTTCTCGCACGGCGCCGAGGTCTGGCCCGCCCAGCCACTGGTGCTGGGCATCAACGGCATCGCGCTGTCGCCGGATGCGGGCACGCTGTACTGGACCGTCACCACCGGCACGCAGGCGCATGCGATCGCCACCGCGGTGCTGCGCGACACCAAGGCGGATGCGGTGCGCGTGGCCGCGGCGGTGGTGCCGATCGGCGATGTCGGGGGCAACACCGACGGGATCGCCACCGGGCGCGATGGCCGGCTCTACATCACCGACGTCACGCGCAACGGCATCGTGCGCTACGACCCGGCCACGCGCGCCATGGCCGTGCTGGCCACCGACGCGGGCGTGCACTGGCCCGACACGCCGGCCTTCACCCCCGATGGCTTCCTCGTGTTCACGGCCAGCCATCTGAACCAGCATTTCGCGGGTGCGGTGAAGGCGGGCGACGAGCGCTACGAGCTCTGGCGCCTGCGCCCCTGAGGCACGGGGCGGCTCAGCGCGGCGCGGCGCCGCTCGCCTGGCTCTCGCGCTGTGCCCGCACGGTCGCACCGGCTGCGGCGGCAGCGCGCGCCAGCGCCTCGGCCGCCGCCGCGGGCGCCAGCCGTTGCAGGATGGCGCGGCCCACGGTGCCGGCCTGCGGCACCTGCTCGCCGATGGCGTTGGACTCCCAGATCAGTCCGCGCAGCGCATGGCCCACGGCGTACAGCCCGGAGCGCGGCTGGCCGGCCGCATCGCGCAGCGCATGCGTCTCGCGCGTGGCCTGCACGCCGAAGCCCAGCGGGTCGGGCTGGGCCAGGCCGCGCGCGACCAGCTGGCGCACCAGCGGATCGTCGATGTGGCGCCAGTCGAAATCGAAGCCCAGGCAATTGACGACGCGGTCGGCCACCACGGTCTGCAGGGGCCGGCCGTCGCGCGGCTGCCAGGTGACGGCCAGGCGGCCATCGGCCTGCACCGCGATGGACTGCACGCGGCCGGCCTCGTGGCGATGCCGGCCCTCTTCGTGCACGCGGTCCTGCCAGGCCAGCGGTGCGGCGGCGCTGCGGTGCAGCGAGGCCTCCCAGTAGGCCCGCAGCCGGCCCAGGAAGCGGCGGCGGTCGCGCGCGCTGGCCAGCGACCACAGCTGCGGCACATGGGCACGGATGGCCGGCACCAGGCGCTGCCAGGATTCGCCCTGTGCGCGGACCGCCCGGCGCTGCGCCCGGATCTGTGCGAGCAGGCCGCGCAGCGACACCGCATCGGGCTGGTAGCGCAGGAAGTCGGGCCAGGGCTGCACGTCCTCGCGCACGCGCACGCCCTGGCCGCGCCGGCTCAGCACCAGGTGCTGGCCGCGAAAGCCGGCCTTCTCGGCCATGATCAGGCTGTCCACCGCACTGAGGCCCGCGCCCAGGTAGACGATCTGCGCGTCCTGCGCCACGCCGTCCCAGGCCTGCGGATGCCAGATGTCGCCCACGTAGCGCGGCGACGCCGCCACGCCCGCGCCGACCGCGAAGGCCTGGCGGGCGAGCGGCCTGGCGAAGATACCGGTGGCCAGCACGAGTTCGTCGGCCAGCTCCTCGCAGCCGTCGTCCAGCACCACGCGGTAGCGCGGGCGGCCGGTGTCGTACTGCGCGACCACATCGACCGCGCGCGCCTGCAGGTGGCGAAATTCCACGCGCCGGCCCGCGCTGGAGATGGCCGCCGTCAGGCTGGCCAGGATGTAGGCGCCGTAGACCTGGCGCGGCGGCATGCTGTCTTCGATCGCCACGCCGGCCGGCGGCTGCCAGCCGCCTGCGGCGGCGCCGGCGCGCAGCCAGCGCACGAGGTGGTCGGGCTCATCGTCGTAGAGGCTGAACAGCCTGGCCAGGCCGTTGACCAGATGCTCGGGGTGCGTGGTGCCGTAGGCCGTGCCCAGGCCCAGCGTGGCGCGCGACTCGACGATGGACAGCCGGATCGGCTGCTCCACGTCCTTGAGCAGGCGCAGCGCGACGGCGGTGCCGGCCAGGCCGCCGCCGACGATGAGGACATGGGGGCGTGTGTCGGAAGAGGGCATGGTGGCTCAGAGCTTGTGAAGGAATGGGTTGGGCTCACGACGGGGTGCCCGCAGGTGTCGGGCAAGGCGCGTCGCGCAGTCCGTATCGGGATACGGACAAGCGGCGCAACGCCGCCCGGCGCCTGTGGGCGCCCCGGCCCGCAGGGCAAGACCCCGCGAGCAATGGCTGGTTGTTGAAACTGCCTGCGTCGGGGTCTTGCGTGAGCTCAAGCGATTTCTTCACAAGCTCTCAGGCGGGAAAGAAGCGGTTGGCGGGCCGTGGCAGGCCCAGGTGTTCGCGCAGCGTGCGACCGCTGTAGGCGCGGCGGAAGATGCCGCGGCGCTGCAGTTCGGGCACGACCTTGTCGACGAAGTCCAGCAGGCCGCCGGGCAGCCAGGGGAACATGATGTTGAAGCCGTCGCTGCCGCCGCTCTCCAGCCAGTGCTGCATCTCGTCGGCAATCGTCTGCGGCGTGCCCACGAAGGCCAGGCCGGCGTAGCCGCCCAGGCGCTGCGCGAGCTGGCGCACCGTGAGGTTCTCGCGCCGGCCCAGTTCGATGGCGCGCTCGCGGCTGGTCTGGCTCGCGTTGGTGGGCGGAATCTCGGGCAGCGGGGCGTCGAGGTCGAAGCCGGACACGTCGTGGCCCAGCGCGATCGACAGCGAGGCGATGGCGCTGTCTGCGTGCACCAGGCTGTCGAGCCGCGCGCGGACCGCACGCGCCTCCTCCACCGTCTCGCCCACGACCACGAAGGCGCCGGGCAGGATCTTGAGGTGCTCCGGATCGCGGCCGATGGCGCGCATGCGGCCCTTCACGTCGGCGTAGAAGCGCTGCGCGTTCTCCAGTGTGCCGGGCGCGGCGAACACCACCTCGGCGGTCTCGGCGGCGAGCTGGCGGCCGGGCTCGGACGCCCCGGCCTGCACGATCACGGGCCAGCCCTGCACCGGCCGCGCGATGTGCAGCGGGCCCTTGACGTTCAGGTAGGTGCCGCGGTGGTTCAGCGTGTGCAGGCGCGCCGGATCGAAGAAGCGGCCACTCTCGGCGTCGCGCACGAAGGCGTCGTCGGCCCAGCTGTCCCACAGGCCCGTGACCACGCTCTGGAACTCGCGGGCACGCGCATAGCGCTCGTCGTGCTCCATGTGGTCCGTGCGGCCGAAGTTCAGCGCCGCGTCGGGGTTGGAGGTGGTGACGATGTTCCAGCCCGCGCGGCCGCCGCTCAAATGGTCCAGCGAGGCGAAGCGCCGCGCGATGTGGAAGGGCTCGTCGAAGGTGGTCGAGGCCGTGGCCACCAGGCCCAGGTGCGTGGTGTGCTGGGCCAGCGCCGACAGCAGCGTGAACGGCTCGAAGGAGCTGACCGTGTGGCTGCGCTGCAGCGCCTCGATCGGCATGTTCAGCACGGCCAGGTGGTCGGCCATGAAGAAGGCGTCGAAGCAGGCCCGCTCCAGCGCCTGGGCCAGGGTCTTCAGGCGCTCGAAGTTGAAGTTGGCATCGCGCCAGGCGCCGGGATAGCGCCAGGCGCCGGTGTGGATGCTGACCGGGCGCATGAAGGCGCCCAGGTGCAGTTGGCGGGTCGATGGCATGTCACGCGGGCGCGCGCCAGACGATCTGCTTGACGTCGATCTTGCGCGGGATGATGCCCAGGGCCTGGAAGGTGTCGGCCAGCTCCTGCTGCTGGGCGACGTGGGCGTCGGTCACCGGGGTGAGCGAGAACTCCGCGCGTGCGAACGCGGCCGACCAGGACTTCACGTCGATGCCGGTGGCCTCGGCCGCCAGCGCGGCGAGCTCGTCGCGGTGGCTTCCCGACCATTCGGTGAGCTTGCGGATCTCGTCCAGCACCGCACCCAGCGCGCCAGGGTGGCGCGCGGCGAAGTCCTTGCCGGCCATGTAGTACGACGAGCTCGCCAGCCGCTTGTCCGAGGTGTCGGCGATCACGCGGGCGCCGTAGCGCTCCTCGGCGATGGCGTAGTAGGGGTCCCAGACCACCCAGGCGTCGATGTTGCCGCCGTTGAAGGCCGCCGTCGCGTCGGCCGGCGACAGGTAGGTGGGCTGGACGTCGTCGAACTTCAGGCCGGCCTGGGCCAGTGCCTTGACCGCCACGTTCTGCGCGCTGGAGCCCTTGCCGAAGGCCAGCTTCTTGCCCTTGAGCTCGGCCACGGTCCGGATCGGCGAATTCTTCGGTACCAGCACGGCATGCTGGGCCGAGGGCGTGGCCGCCGCATACACCAGGTTGGAGCCGCCGGCCTGCGCGAAGATCGGCGGCGTGTCGCCCACCGAACCCAGGTCGATGGCGCCAGCGCCCAACGCCTCCAGCATGGGCGGGCCGAACTGGAACTCCACCCACTTCACGCTGGGCACGCCGAGCGCAGCCAGCCGTTTCTCCACCACCTGCTGCTTGCGCGCCAGCACCAGGATGGCCGAGCCCTTCTGGAAGCCGATGCGCACCTCCTTGGGCAGCGCGGACTGGCCCCAGGCCGCGCCGGCGGGCGCGAGCGCCCAGGCGGATGCGGCGAGTGCGGCGGTGCCGAACTGGCGGCGGGTCGGTCGAGATGAAGGGATGTGGCCCATGGCAGAACTCCTGGAACGGGGCGGACGCGGCGTGGGCACGCGTGCGGTGGATGTGGTGGCCAGCTTAGGCCGGTGCCGCCTGGGCGTCGACGACGCTTTGCGCGCTTTCTTATGCGGTTTTCGCGCGATGCCGCGCAGCGCCTGCAACGAAAAAGCGCCGTCCACGACGGCGCAGGTCCAGGGCCGTGGCCGGTGCTGCGGTCCCCGCGAGCCCCACGCCCGCCGCAGCACCGGCCACAGCCTGAACACGGTGGAGGCCCGCCACTGCGGCGGGCCCGGCGTCAGAAGTCGGCGCCGCCAAAGCCGCCCGGCGCACCGCCTGCGGCGGGCAGCGGCGTCTCGTCCTTGGGCAGCTCGGCCACGATGGCCTCGGTCGTCAGGATCAGGCTGGCCACGGAAGCCGCGTTCTGCAGCGCCGTGCGCGTGACCTTGGCCGGGTCCAGCACGCCCTGCTCGACGAGGTCGCCATAGCTGCCGTTGGCGGCGTTGTAGCCGTGGTTGCCCGAGAGTTCGAGCACACGGGCCACGACCACGCTGGCCTCCTCGCCGGCGTTGCCGACGATCTGGCGCAGCGGCTCCTCGATGGCGCGCAGCACCAAGGCGATGCCGGCGTCCTGGTCGGCGTTGTCGCCCTTGAGCACACCGGCCTTCTTGACCGCCTGCTTGGCACGCAGCAGGGCCACGCCGCCACCGGGTACCACGCCCTCTTCGACGGCCGCACGCGTGGCGTGCAGCGCGTCCTCGACACGCGCCTTCTTCTCCTTGAGCTCGACCTCGGTGGCCGCGCCGACCTTGATCACGGCCACGCCGCCGGCCAGCTTGGCCACGCGTTCCTGCAGCTTCTCGCGGTCGTAGTCGCTGGTGGCCTCGTCGATCTGCACGCGGATCTGCTTGACGCGCGCCTCGATGTCGGCCGCCGTGCCTGCGCCGTCGATCACGATGGTGTTTTCCTTGCCGATCTCGGCGCGCTTGGCCTGGCCCAGGTCGGCCAGCGTGACCTTCTCCAGCGTGAGGCCCACCTCCTCGGCGATGACCTTGCCGCCCGTCAGGATGGCGATGTCTTCGAGGATGGCCTTGCGGCGGTCGCCGAAGCCCGGCGCCTTGACGGCCACGACCTTGAGGATGCCGCGGATGGAGTTGACCACCAGCGTGGCCAGGGCCTCGCCCTCGACCTCTTCGGCAATGATCAGCAGCGGGCGGCCGGCCTTGGCCACGGCCTCCAGCGTGGGCAGCAGCTCGCGGATGTTGCTGATCTTCTTGTCGAACAGCAGGATGAAGGGGTTGTCCAGCGCCGCGACCTGGCGGTCGGCGTTGTTGATGAAGTAGGGCGAAAGGTAGCCGCGGTCGAACTGCAGGCCCTCGACCACGTCGAGTTCGTTGTGCAGGCTCTTGCCATCCTCGACCGTGATCACGCCTTCCTTGCCGACCTTGTCGATGGCGTCGGCAATGATCTGGCCCACGTCCCAGTCGGAGTTGGCCGAGATCGCGCCGACCTGCGCGATCTCCTTGCTCGTGGTGGTCGGCTTGGACAGGGTCTTGACCTCGGCCACCAGGGCCGTGACGGCCTTGTCGACGCCGCGCTTGAGGTCGGCCGGGTTCAGGCCGGCGGCCACGTACTTGAAGCCCTCGCGCACGATGGCCTGGGCCAGCACGGTGGCGGTGGTGGTGCCGTCGCCCGCGTTGTCGCTGGTGCGCGAGGCCACTTCCTTGACCAGCTGGGCGCCGATGTTCTCGTACTTGTCCTTGAGCTCGATCTCCTTGGCGACGGAGACGCCGTCCTTGGTGACGGTGGGCGCGCCGAAGCTGCGCTCCAGCACCACGTTGCGGCCCTTGGGGCCCAGCGTGACCTTGACCGCGTCGGCCAGGATGTTCACGCCGCGCACGATCTTGGCGCGGGCGTCGTCGGCAAACAGGACGTGTTTGGCTGCCATGGTGGTTTCCTTCTTGTTTGAATCAGTTCTCGATGACGCCGAGGACTTCGTCCTCGCGCAGCACCAGCACTTCCTTGCCGTCCAGCTTGACGGTCTGGCCGCCGTACTTGCCGAACAGCACGCGGTCGCCGGCCTTCACGTCGGGCGTGACGCGCTGGCCTTGCTCGTCGCGCTTGCCCGGGCCCACGGCCAGCACCACGCCCTGCTCGGGCTTCTCGCCGGCCGAATCGGGGATCACGATGCCGCTGGCGGTCTTGGTTTCGGGGTCGCTGCGTTGGACGATCAGGCGGTCGTGCAGGGGACGGATGGAAGACATGTGAAGAGGGTTCCTGGGAGGAAGAATGCGTTGTTGGTGCAGCCCATTCTTCAAGCGCCTGCCGGCCGGGGGAACGAAGGGATCGTCAGTTGCTTGCTCGGAAAACGAGGATGCGGCGCAGAACGTGTGAATGAACCGATCGCGCCCACGACGGGGTGCGGCGGGCCGCAGGCGTAGGCGCAGGCCGCAGCCCGGGCTTGTGCCCGGGCAAGGACTGCAACGCCCGCATGTGGCCTGGCGCGCCCCGGCCCGAAGGGCGAGGCCCTGGGCACGGCAATCATGAGGGAGACGAATGCCTATCGGGGCCTCGCGTGGGTGCGAGCGGTTCGTTCACACGTTCTCAACCCTCGAGCTCCTCGCCCACCTGCTCCAGCAGCTGCGCGACGAAGTCGTCGTACAGCGGCAGCGCCGGCAGCGCCGCGCCCGTGGGCTCGGCCACCCAGCCCTCGGGCTGGCCGAACAGGCGCAGGGCCTCGAAGGCCGGTGCCTCGCCCGCGTCGAAGCCATGCGCCAGGCCCGCGGGCAGCGCCACCCATTCCCCGGCCTCGCACAACAGGCCCAGGAAGCCATCGCCGCTGCGCAGGTAGAACAGGCCGGTGCCCGACAGGAAGAAGCGGATCTCGGCATCGCCATGCCGGTGCTCGGCCAGGAACTGCTGGCGCAGCGCGGGCCAGCGCGCGTCGCCCGGCGCCAGTGCGACGCGGTCGGCGCTGTGCAGCCTGAAGTCGGGCCCCAGGTCCGCGAGTTCTTCGGCGTAGGCCGCCTGTACCGCATCCAGGCCGCCGGGGGCCGGCAGCGGGCGCAGCGGCCAGCGGCCGAACTGCACGCCCGTGGGCGCGAGGTGCTGGCGGACCAGGCCGTCGCAGACCCAGGTCTCTTCCCAACGGCCCTCGGTGTCGAAGCGTGCGAGCGCGACCATGGCGGCCTCCGTCGGTCTACTGCAGGAAGCTCGGCCGCGCGTAGCCGGCGAAGTGCTTGTCCAGCACCGCCTTGAACTCCGGCGTCTTGAAGGCCTCGACCACGTCCCGGGCCCAGGGCTGGGCCTTGTCCGCGCTCTTGACTGCGGCCACCAGCAGGTAGTGGTCGGGCGTCTTCTCGAGCACCACGGCCTCGGTCAGTTTCAGGCCCGAGGAGATCGCGAAGTTGCCGTTGACGATGGCCCACTCCACGTCGCCCAGCGAGCGCGGCAGCTGCGCGGCCTCGAGCGGCACGAGCTTGAGCTTCTTGGGGTTGGCCGTGATGTCCTTCTCGGAGACGCGCAGCGGATCCACGTCGGCGCGCACGGTCAACAGGCCCTGGCTCTGCAGCAGCACCAGCGCCCGCGCCAGGTTGCTCGGGTCGTTGGGCAGCGAGACACGGTCGCCCTCCTTCACCTCGGCGACGGCCTTGCGCTTGCTGGAATAGATGCCCAGCGGCGCGATCGGGCCCTGCACGATTTCGGCCAGGTCCAGCTTCTGGTCCTGCGCGAACTTTTGGAGGTAGATGATGTGCTGGAAGTAGTTGACGTCCAGCGAACCCTGGGCCAGCGCGAGGTTGGGCTGCACGTAGTCGTTGAACTCGACGAGCCTGACCTTGTAGCCCTTCTTCTCGAGCTGCGGCTGGATGCCGAGCTTGAGCACGTCGACGTTGGAGCCGGCGGTGGCGCCGATCACCAGCTCCTTCTTGGCGGCGGATTGGGCGAATGCGGCGGGCGCGGCGGCCAGGGCGATGGTGGCCAGCGCGGCCAGCGTGGTGCGACGGATCATGGACATGGTGTGTGGAAGGACGAAGGGGTTCAGCGCTTGTCGAGCTTGCTGGCCAGGCCGTTGCCGGCGAACTGCAGAATCTGCACGAGCACCACGAGCAGCGCCACGGTCAGCACCATGACGTCGGTCTGGAAGCGGTAGTAGCCGTAGCGGATCGCCAGGTCGCCGATGCCGCCGCCGCCCACCACGCCGGCCACGGCGGAGTAGGACAGGAAGCTCACGGCCAGCACGGTGAGCGCCAGCACCAGGCCCGATCTGGCCTCGACCAGCAGCACGCGCAGCACGATCTGCAGCTCCGATGCGCCCATGGCGTGCGCCGCCTCGATCACGCCGCGCGGCACCTCGCGCAGCGACTGGTCGACCAGCCGCGCGAAGTACGGGATGGCGGCGAACGACAGCGGCACGGCCGCGGCCAGCGGGCCGATGGAGGTGCCGGCGATGATGCGCGTGAACGGCACCAGCGCCACCAAGAGGATGATGAAGGGGAAGGAGCGCACGGTGTTGACGACCCAGTTCAGCACCAGGAACAGCGGCCGGTTCTCCAGCGACTGGCCGGGGCCGAGCAGGAACAGCAGCACGCCGAGCGGCCCGCCCAGCAGCAGCGCGGCCGACAGGCCGATGGCCAGCATCAGGAAGGTCTGGCCCGTGGCCAGCCACAGCTCGGGCAGGATGGCGGCGATGTTGTCAGGCATGGGCCACCTCGCGCAGCGGCACGGGGGCAGCGGCCTGCTGCTGCCGTTCGTTCGTCTCGCGCGTGCGCTGGCGCACCAGCGCATCGATCTCCTGGCCCAGCCCGGTCTTGCGCGCGGCCACCGGGCCGTCGACGGCGAACTGCTCGACCACCTGGCCCTTCTCCAAAATGGCGACATGGCGGCACAGCGCCTGCACCACGGGCAGCTCGTGCGTGACGATCACGATGGTCACACCGAGCTGGTGGTTGATCTCGCGCAGCTGCTGCAGCAGCGCGCGCGTGGTCTCGCTGTCCAGCGCCGAGGTGGGCTCGTCGCACAGCAGCACCTGCGGGCGCGGCGCCAGCGCCCGCGCGATGGCCACGCGCTGCTTCTGCCCGCCCGACAACTGGGCCGGGTAGCTGTCGACCTTCTCCGACAGGCCCACCAGGGCCAGGCATTCGCGCACGCGCGCCTCGGTCTCGGCGCGGTCGTGCTTGCCGTGGATGCGCAGCGGGAAGGCCACGTTGTCGAACACCGTGGCGTTCTGCACCAGGTTGAACTGCTGGAAGATCATGCCGATCTGCTGGCGCGCGGCGCGCAGTTCGGCGCGCGACAGCGCGGTCAGCTCGCGGCCGGCCACGAACACGCGGCCGGCGTCGGGCCGCTCCAGCAGGTTGATCAGGCGCAGCAGCGTGGACTTGCCGGCGCCGCTCTGGCCGACCAGGCCGAACACATCGCCTTCATGGACTTCCAGCGTGGTGCGGCGCACGGCGTCGAAGGCGTCGCCGTTGGGCAGCCGGAAGGACTTGTGCACGCCTTCGAGGCGGATCACGGGCGGCGCGGCAGTGGGATGGGACATGGGTGCAGCGTGTGGGGACGGAAAGAAGCTGCAGTGTGGGCAGGCGCGGGCGCCGCGTGAACGAATCAATCGGACGCTGCTTATGCGGTTTGCGCAGAAGCGGCCGCGGGGCCTGGGCACGAAAAGCTTCTATGCATATCGGTTTTCGTTCGTTGGTGGGCGCCCGGGCCAACCCTAGAGTGGCAGCCTTCTCTGCCTTTTCAGTCCCCCTTCCCATGACCAAGCCCCTGGACATCGTCGCCGTCGTCGGCAGCACCTACCAGCCTTCGCGCACCCGTGCGCTGGTCGACGCGCTCGTCGTCGAACTGGAACAGCGCCTGGTGGCGCGCACACGCATCCTGCAGATCGGCGACTTCGCCCGCCCGCTGGGCCAGGCGCTGTCGCGCGAGGAACTGCCGCAGGAGATCCAGGGCCATCTGGCGTCCATCGAGTCGGCCGACCTGCTGATCGCGGCCGCGCCGGTCTACCGCGGCTCCTACCCGGGCCACTTCAAGCACCTGTTCGACCTGGTCGGCCAGGAGTCGCTGGTCGACAAGCCGGTGCTGCTGGCGGCCACGGGTGGCAGCGACCGCCACGCGCTGGTGCTGGACCACCAGCTGCGCCCGCTGTTCAGCTTCTTCCAGTCGCTGACGCTGCCGATCGGCGTGTACGGCACCAACACCGACTTCGACAACTACCGCGTCACGAGCCCGGCCCTGCAGGCCCGGCTGCAACTGGCGGCCGAGCGCGCCGTGCCGCTGTTCGACGCCAGCCAACGCCGCCCGCTGCTGCGCGCCGCCTGAGTTCACCCTTGTCTCCTGGCCTCCTGGGGCCGTTCGGCCCCGGTGCGCACCGCGCCCCGGGGTTTTTTCTCGACCCGGCGCGGCGCGTGCCGCCCCGCCTCACAGCCGGGGCGTGTACTTCAGCGTGAACATCACGTTGCGCGGATCACCGAAGTCGAAGCCGGAGTAACCGACGAAGCCCGGCAGCCAGTAGCGCTTGTCGAACAGGTTGTTCACGTTCACCGCCAGCTGGACTTCGCGCGTGGCCTGCCAGCCCAGGCGCAGGTTCGCCACCGTGTAGCCGGGCACCCGGAACTTGTTGCTGCTGAAGGTATGGCTCTGGGTGTGGCTCTGCGTGGTGAAGCCGGCACCCACCGTCACGCTGTTCCAGTCGCCGGGCAGGCGGTAGGAGGCCCAGGTCCGCAGCATGTGGCTTGGCGTCCAGGTGCTGTAGACCTGGCCCTGCAGTTCCGGATCGCTCAGGTATTCGGTGGTGTTGTAGGTGTAGCCGGCCGTCAGCTGGAGACGGGGCAGGACTTCCCCGCTGACTTCCGCTTCGACCCCCTGGCTGCGCACCTTGCCGGTGGCTTGCGCGCAGTACCAGCCGTCGCACTGCATGCCCGACGCCATGTCGGTGACGGCGCGGTTCTTGTGGTCGTAGCGGAACACGGCCAGCGAGGCGTTCACGCGCCCGTCGAGCAGCTCGCCCTTGATGCCGGCCTCCAGGTTGACCCCGGTGACCGGCTCCAGCACCGTGCCCTGCGCCGTGCGTTCGGACTGCGGCTCGAACACGCCCGAGTAGCTGCCGTAGAGCGACCATTGCGGCGTCAGCGCGTAGACCAGGCCGGCATAGGGCGTGATCTCGCCCGAAGCGCGCTGCGGGGTCTCGGAGCCGCTCGCCCGGTCGGTGTAGAGGTTGTCGTACCAGCTGGCGCGCACGCCGACGATGGCCGTCAGTGGTTCGGTCAGGCGGGTGCGCAGCCGCGCGTAGACGCCCTTTTGCTCCACGTCGTAGGCCGACAGGTACTGCCGTCCCCCCGCCGCCAGCAGGCTGGCCACGGTCGGCTCGGCGCGGTCGTGGTCGATGGCGAAGACATTGCCGCCGGCCGTGAAGCTGCGGGCGAACATGTCGTTGGTCTTGTACTTCGCGTAGCTGCTGCCCAGCGTCAGTTCGTGGCGCAGGCCGAGCGCCTCGAAGCGACCGTTCACGAAGGCATCGAGCCCCACCGTGTCGCTGTCGAAGTCCGTGATCCAGTTGGCGTAGGTCAGCCCACTGCCGTTGGCCGCGGTGACGCCGTGCAGGCGCTGGTGCGTGGAGCTGGCCTTCTCGCGCATGCGCAGCGCGGAGACCTTGAGCGTCCAATCCGCGTTGAAGCGGTGGCTCAGGTCGGCGTACACGCTGGTCTGCGCGATGCCGGCCCGGTTCCACCGGGCGCCGGTGTAGGTCGAACGCGGCAGCCCCATGTCGCTGCCCGCCGCGTTGATGGGCAGGCCATAGATCATCGGCCGCCCTGCGCTGTCCGAGTGGCCGACGGCGATGCCCACGGTGGTGTCGGCACCGATGTCGTAGTCCAGCGCGCCATAGGCCTTGTGCGTGCGGTTGTGCACCTGGTCGACGAAGGAATGGCTGCGGGCTTCGTCCAGCACCACGCGCCCGCGCAGGGAGCCGTCCTGGTTCAGCGGCCCGCCGGCGTCCAGCTGCAGGCCGTAGCGGTCCCAGGAGCCGGCGCGGGCCGTGATGGCCACGGTCTTCTCGGGCTGGCCGCGCTTGCGCACCAGGTTGACGGAGCCACCCGGGCTGCCGGTGCCCTGCAGCAGGCCGGAGGCGCCGCGCAGCACCTCCATGCGGTCGAAGAAGACCATGTCTTCGGTGCCCCAGTTGCCCAGAGACCACATGTCGCGCGGAATGGCCACGCCATCGTACAGCCAGGTGCCGATGCCGAAGCCGCGCGCGGTGAGTGTCATGCCCTGGCCGTTGCCATTGGCCGCCACCACGCCGGTGACGCTGTTGGCGGCCACGCGCATGTCGACGATGCCCTGCTCGTCCAGCTGCTTGCGCGTCATCACGCTGATGGACTGCGGGATGTCCTTCAGGGCCTGGTCGCCCTTGGCGATGCTGACCGCGCGGACCGCAAAGCTGTCCGAACCCTCGGTGGTCGCGCTGCGTTCGGCGGCGGCGGACACGGTGACGGACGGCAGCGTGGACGCCGACGACGCCGCCAGGCGCTGGACCACCAGCGTCTTGCCCTGCACATGCCCCTGCAGGCCGGTGCCGGCCAGCAGCTCGTTCAGGGCCGTGCGCAGTTCGCGCTGCCCGGCCACACGCTGGCCCTGCTTGCCCTGCACCAGCTCGGGCGGAAAAGCCAGCTGCAGGCCGGCCTGCCCGGCGAACGCGGCCAGCGCGGCCGGCAGCGGCTGCGCGGGGATGTCGAACGAGAGGTTCTGCGCCAGTGCGGACTGCAGCGAGAGGGCAAAGCCCAGGGCAGCGACGGCGCCGGCCAGGCGGTGGCGGCGCGCGGGAAGTTGGTTCTGCATGACGGCGGTCTGGGTTGGTTGCAATGCGTTCACAACCGGTAAGACCGACGAGCCGCGAAAACCCTGAAACTCTTTTCTTGGCCGCTACCGCGCCGCAACCTCCACGCCGCCATCGGGCAGCGTCTTCAGCCGCACCGGCAGCACGCGTGGCAGCGAGGCCAGCCAGTCGCCGGCGTCGGCCACCCGCAGCTTGCCGCTGATGCGCAGCCCGGCCACGCCGGGCGCGGCGCGCAGCGGGGTGGGCGCATAGCGCTCCACCCGCGCCAGCGCATCGGCCAGTGGCACGGCGTCGAAAGCGATCTCGCCCTGGCGCCAGGCGGCCGGGCGGGCGACGTCGCTCAGCTGCGTCCTGCCACCGTGGGCGCGCAGGCCCTGGCCGGCGCCCAGTTCCTGCGTGCGGCCCCAGGCGTCCACCCGCACCCGGCCCGATTCCACCTGCACCAGCACGCCCTGCCCGCCGTCGATCTCCACGCCGAAGCGGGTGCCCAGCACGGTGACCTGCACGCCGCGCGCCTGGACGATGAAGGGCCGGTCCGCATCGCGGCGCACCGCGAAGAAGGCCGCGCCGTCCAGCAGCCGGACGCGCCGCTGCGCGGCGTCGTAGTCGACCTCGATGCGGCTGGCCGCGTCGAGCGTGAGTTCGGAGCCGTCGGGCAGGCTGCGCTGCAGCCGCTGGCCGCGCAGCGTGGACAGCGCGGTCTGGAAGCGCCGGGCTTCGCGCTGCAGGTGCTGCCACAGGGCGGTGCCGGTGGCACCCACGGCGAACACGCCGAGCAGGGCCGCCAGCGATCTGCGGCGGCCGGCGGCCTTGGGCCGGGCATGGGCCGGCGGCGTGTGGCGCCAGGCATGCAGCGCATCCTCGATGCAGCGCGTGGCCTGGCCGATGTCGCGCTCCACCGTGTTGAGCGACACGCCCAGCCGGGCCGCGGTGTCCGCCTGCTTCTCCCCGTGCAGACCGCAGGCCAGGTAGGCGTCGCGCGCGCGGGGGGCGAGGCCGGCCAGCGCCTGCTCGACCACGGCCAGGGCCTGGCGGTACATCGCGGTGTCGGCCACGTCGGGGGCCTGCGCGGGGGATGCGGCATCGGCCTGCCCGCACTCCGCCAGGTAGCCCGCCATCCACTGGTCGCGCCGCAGGTGGTTCATGGCCAGGTTGTGCGAGACGGTGAACAGGTAGGCGCGCGGGTCGGCCGGCGTGGCGTCCTGCGCGCCGCCCTGGCGCTCGGCGATGCGCAGCCAGGTGTCGTGCGCCAGGCCGCGCGCCTCCTCCAGATTGCCGGTGCGCCGGGCGATGTAGCGGATCAGCTCGGTGTAATGGGTCTCGAAGGCGCTGAGCAAGGCGCTCGTGGAAGCGGCGGGCGGGTTCATGGCGGCCACGATCATAGCCTCCAATGAGAATATTTCTCATTGTCAACCACTACAGCGCCCGCGCACCACGCCGCGCATATGCACATGCGCGTTCCTTCGTTCCCTTGCGCGCGCGCCGCGGCGACAGTGCCGTCTCCAACACTTCGCACCGCGCGCCATGACGCCATTCCTTCGCCACCGACGGTCCCTGCTGGCCGGCACCGCCGCCACCCTGCTCGCCCTGACCGCCGGCTCCGCCATCGCCCAGGACAAGCAACGCCTGAAGGTCGGCATCTCGGTCGGCAATGCCGAGCAGATCTTCGAGGTGGTCAAGAAGGTCGCCGCGCAGCAGGGCCTGCAGTTGGACGTGGTGGTGTTCAACGACTACCAGCTGCCCAACGCCGCACTGGCCGCCGGCGACCTGGACGCCAACGCCTTCCAGCACCAGCCCTTCCTGGACAACCAGAACAAGGCGCGCGGCTTCGACATCGTGCCCGTGGGCCTGACCGTCACCGCGCCGCTGGGCTTTTACTCGCGCAAGATCAAGTCGATCGACGCGCTGCCCGAGGGCGCCTCGGTCGGCATCCAGAACGACCCCTCCAACGGCAACCGCGCGCTGCTGCTGCAGCAGAGCGCCGGCCTGATCACGCTCAAACCCGAGGCCGTGAAGAACAACACGGCCACGCCGCTGGACGTGGTGGCCAACCCGAAGAAGCTCAAGCTGGTGCCGCTGGACGCCGCGCAGCTGCCGCGCTCGCTCGACGACCTGGCCATCGCCTCGATCAACAACGACTACGCCGAGAAGGCCGGCCTGTCGCTGGCACGCGATGCCGTGATCAAGGAGTCGCCCAAGAGCCCCTACGCCAACCTGATCGCCGTGCGCCGTGCCGACCAGGACAAGCCCTGGGCCAAGCGCCTGGTGGCGGCCTACCAGTCGCCCGAGGTCAAACAGTTCATCGACACCCGATTCAACGGCGCCCTGGTGCCGGCCTTCTGAGGACACCCCATGCAAGAACCATCCAGACGCGCCAGCCTGCGCCGCCTCGGCACCCTCGCCGTGTTCCTGACCGCCGCGCGCTACGGCAGCGCCCAGGCCCAGACGCCGACCCTGCGCGTGGGCGTGCGCGGCGGCACGGACGAGGAGATCTGGGAGGTGGTGACCCAGGTGGCGAAGAAGAACGGCCTGAACGTCAAGCCCGTCGTCGTCACCGGCGCGGCCAGCCCCAACGAGGCCCTCAACAACGGCGACCTGGAGGCCAACTCGTTCCAGCACGTGCCCTTCCTGCGCGACCAGGTGCAGCAGCGCGGCTACAGGCTCGTGTCGGTGGGCGACACCTACATCTCGCCGATCGCCTTCTATTCGAAGAAGCACAAGCGCTTTGGCGACCTGCCCGAGAACGCGCGCCTGGGCATCCCGAACGATCCCAGCAACCAGACGCGCGCGCTCGTGGTGCTGCGCGACCAGGGTGTGTTGACGCTGCGCGAGGGCTT
This sequence comes from Pseudorhodoferax sp. Leaf265, assembly GCF_001422365.1. Lineage (GTDB taxonomy): Bacteria > Pseudomonadota > Gammaproteobacteria > Burkholderiales > Burkholderiaceae_C > Pseudorhodoferax. The sequence goes on from NZ_LMMT01000005.1 coordinate 57,168, forward strand.
CGATCCGGCCAAGGGCACGGCCACGCTGGCCGACATCACGGGCTACAGGAAGAAGGTGCAGCTGGTGGAGGCGGCCTCCGTGGTGCTGGCGCGCTCGCTCGAAGACCTGGACGCTTCGGCCATCGTCAACACCTTCGCCTACCAGGCCGGACTGATCGCCACGCGCGACGGGCTTGCGGTGGAAAAGCGCGAGAACAACCCCTACGTCAACATCATCGTCGTGCGAGAGCAGGACCGCGGCGCGGCCTGGGTCGCACCGTTGGTCAGGTCCTACCAGTCGCCTGAAGTTCGCGCCTTCATCGAGCGCAAGTACCAGGGCTCCGTGGTGCCGGCGTTCTGACACCATGAGCGGCGCCCCGCCCGCCGTGGACCTGGCCACGCCCCACATCGTCTTCGAGCAGGTGCACAAGCGCTTCGGTGCGGTGCAGGCGCTCGAGGCGCTGAGCTTCTCGGTGCTGCGCGGCGAGGTGTTCGGCATCATCGGCCGCAGCGGCGCGGGCAAGTCCACGCTGCTGCGCGCCATCAACGCGCTGGAAGCGCCCAGCGGCGGCCGCGTGACCGTGGACGGCATCGACGTCGGCGGCCTCGACGAGGACGCGCTCGTGGCACTGCGCCGGCGCATCGGCATGATCTTCCAGCACTTCAACCTGCTGGCCGCCAAGACGGTGCGCGAGAACGTGGCGCTGCCGCTGCGCGTGGCCGGCTGGCGGCCGGCTGCCATCCATGCGCGCGTGGAGGAACTGCTGGCCCTGGTCGGCCTGGCCGACAAGGCCGATGTCTACCCGGCCAAGCTCTCGGGCGGCCAGAAGCAGCGCGTGGGCATCGCGCGCGCGCTCGTGCACGGGCCCGAGGTGCTGCTGTGCGACGAGGCCACCTCGGCGCTGGACCCCGAGACCACGCAGTCCATCCTGGGGCTGCTGCGCGACATCAACCGGCAGCTGGGGCTCACGGTGGTGCTGATCACGCACGACATGGCCGTGATCCGCGCCATCTGCGACCGCGTGCTGGTGCTGGACGCCGGCCGGCGCCAGGAGCTCGGGGAGGTCTGGCGCGTGTTCGGCGATCCGCAGTCCGAGGCCACGCGCGCGCTGCTGCGCCCGCTGCAGCACGGGCTGCCGGACGACCTCGCGCAGGCGCTGGTGCCCACGCTGGACGGCCGGCCCGGCCGCGCCATCTACAGCGCCGGCTTCACGGGCCGCACGCCGGCCCAGGGCTTGCCGCTGGCGGCGCTGGCCGCGCTGGGCCCCGGCGCCGAACTGCTGCACGGCGGGCTGGACCGCATCCGCGGCCACGCGCACGGCCGGCTGCTGCTGTCGCTGCCTGCCGCCACCGCCCCCTCCGAAGACCAGCTGCGCCAGACCCTCGGCGCCGACCACCTCGCACTGCTCGGCCATGTCCCTGCCCCCGCTTGAACGCTACCTGCAGGCGCTGCTGGAAACCCTGGCCATGGTGGGCGTCTCGGCCGTCATCGCGATCGGCACGGGCCTGCTGCTGGCCATCGTGCTCAACGTGACGGGGCCACGCGGCGTCTGTGCGCGGCCACGGCTGCACAAGGGCCTGTCCATCGCGGTCAACATCTGCCGCGCCATCCCCTTCATCATCCTGCTGGTGGCGCTGCTGCCCGTCACGCGCGCCATCGTCGGCACCACGCTGGGCACCTGGGCGGCGGTGGTGCCACTGGCAGCCAACCTGATCCCGTTCTACGCGCGCATCGCGCAGGTCAGCCTCAACGAGGTGGACGGCGGGCTCATCGAGGCGGCGCGCGCCATGGGCTGCAAGCGCTGGCACATCGTGCGCCATGTGCTGCTGCCCGAGGCCCTGCACGGCATCATCGGCGGCATGACGGTCAGCGTGATCGCCATGGTCAACGCCTCGGCCATGGCCGGTGCGGTCGGCGCCGGCGGCCTGGGCGACCTGGCCATCCGCTACGGCTACGAGCGCTACGAGACGCGCGTGATGTTCGAGGTCATCGTGGTCCTGGTCGCGCTGGTCTCGGTGCTGCAGTTCGCAGGCGAGCGGCTGGCACGGCGCGTGGACCATCGGGGCTGAGCCGCTGCGGTCGAGCCGCCGCCGCCGCGCGACGCGGACCGCCGCGCCCCCGCCTGGCAACCGCGCCGCTAGAGATACGACGGCAACAGCCTGGCCGTGAACTGCAGGCAGGCCAGCTCCTCGTCCGAGATCGCCTGCTCGACCAGGTCGAAATGGCACAGGGTGCCGTGCAGGTCGCCGCGGTCGTTCAGCAGCGGCACGCCGTGGTAGGACATCACGACGCCCTGGAAGGGGCTGTAGTCCAGCCGGCGGTCGTCCTTCGTGTTGTCGGTCAGGAAGTAGCCTTCGCGCAGGGCGATCTGGCAGAAGCTGTCCTTGAGCACGACCACCTCGAGCGCTTCGGGCTTCACTTCGCCCAGCTTGTCGAACATGTGCGTGTTGCGCAGCAGCTCGCCGTCCAGCGCGAAGATGCCGGAGTAGCGGTGCGCCACGCCGGCGTTCATGGCGCGCAGGCCCGCGTCGATGCCCCCTGCGCCGAAGGCCTGCACGATCGCACCGATCCGGGCCGAGGACGGGTCGCGCAGCAACGCCGGGGGAAGAGAACGGAACGTGGAGGGAGAAAAGAGCATCGTGCTGGCCGCGTCGGTCGGGTGAGGAGCGCATTGTCCATCGATCCCCGTGCGGCTGGCACCCCTGGTGGCAACCTTCCTGCCCCGCGGGAGGTCTGCGCCGGTGCGCCTCAGGCCGGCAGCTGCGCCACCGCCGCCAGCAAGGCGCGCGTGTAGGCATCCTGCGGATGCTCCAGCACCTCGCGCGCCGGGCCGAACTCGCGCAGCACCCCGCCCTGCAGCACCGCCACGTCGTGGCTGACCTGGCGGATCACGCCCAGGTCGTGCGAGATGAACAGGAAGGCCGCGCCGGTGTCGCGCTGCAGGGCGGCGACGAGCCGCAGCACCTGCTGCTGCACCGAGACGTCCAGGGCCGACACGGGCTCGTCCATGACCACCAGCCGCGGCTCCACGGCCAGTGCACGGGCGATCGCCACGCGCTGGCGCTGGCCGCCCGACAAGGTGAGCGGCCGGCGCGCGGCCAGGGCCGCAGGCAGTTCCACGCGCGCGAGCCACGCGGCCACGCGCTCGCGCACCCGCACCTTGGGCTCGCGGCCGAAGCGCAGCGCCAGCGCCTGGGCCAGGATGGTGCCGACCGTGTGGCGCGGGTCGAAGGACGACAGGGGGTCCTGGTAGACGAACTGGATGGCGCGCGCAAGGCCCGCGGCCGGGCGCTGCAGCAGCGGGCCGGCGACGAGCTCGCCCGCGCTGGGCGTCTGCAGGCCCGCGACGATGCGCGCCAGCGTCGTCTTGCCCGAGCCCGACTCGCCGACCAGGCCCAGCGTGCGGCCCGGGTGCAGGACCAGGTCCACGCCGCGCACGACCTCGCGATCGCCGAAGCGCTGGCGGATGCCTTGCACGCGCAGCAGCGGTTCCGCGCTGGGCTGCGCGGGTGCGGCCGGCCCCGTGTCGCGGGCCGAGGCACCGAAGCGCGGCACGGCGTCGAGCAGCGCGCGCGTGTAGGCGTGGCGGGGGCGGCGCAGCACCTGCGCGGTCGGGCCGGACTCCACCACCTCGCCGCCGCGCAGCACCAGCACATGGTCGGCGAGCTGGGCCACCACGCCGAGGTCGTGGCTGATCAGCAACAGCGCCGTGCCGGCCTCGCGCAGTTCGCGGAACAGCGCGAGGATCTGCTGCTGCACCGACGCATCCAGCGCCGTGGTCGGCTCGTCGGCGACCAAGAGCGGCGGCGTGCCGGCCAGTGCGCTCGCAATCAGCGCACGCTGGCGCTGCCCGCCCGACAGCTGGCCTGGGTAGGCGTGCAGGCGCTCGGCCGCACCGTCGAGCCGGGCGCGTGCCAGCAGTTCCAGCACGCGCGCCTCGGTGGCCGCGCCGCGCGGGCCGCCCGTGGCGCGCACGGCCTCGGCCAGCTCCTGGCCGATGCTGCGCAGCGGGTCGAGCGAGACCAGCGCGTCCTGCAGGACGTAGCCGACCTCGCGGCCGCGCACGGCGCGCCATTGGCGCTCGCGCAGGCCCAGCAGGTTGCGGCCGCCCAGTTCCAGCGCGTCGGCACGCACGCGCGCGCCGGCACCGTGCAGCCCCAGCAGGCTGCGCGCTGTGACGCTCTTGCCCGAGCCGGACTCGCCCACCAGGGCCACGCAGCCGCCGCGCGGAATGTCGAAGCTCACGCCGCCGACGGCCTGGCGCCAGTGCCAGCCCTGGCGGAAGTCCACCGCGAGATTGCGCACGCGCACGAGCGGCTGGGTCGTGGCGGGCGCGGCACCTTGCGCCGCATGCTCTGGCAGCAGCCTCATGACCGGCCCTCCGAACGCCGCTGCAGCCACTGCCCCAGCACCGTGGTGCTGGCCACGAACACGGTCAGCGCCGCGCCCGGAAACACCGCGGCCCACCAGCCCATGGTCAGAAAGCTGCGCGCATTGGTCAGCATGGAACCCCATTCGGGTGCGGGTGGCGGGCTGCCCAGGCCCAGGAAGCTCAGCGCCGCGCCGGCCAGCGTGGCGCCACCCAGGCCCAGCGTGGCGATCGTGCCCACGGGCCGCAGCGCGTTGGGGACGGTGTGGCGCCACAGCACTTCGGCCGGCGACAGGCCGAGCGCACGTGCGGCTTCGACGAAGGGCTCGGCGCGCGTGCGCAGGGCCTGGGCCCGCACCACGCGCGTGTAGTAGGGAATGCCGGCCACGCCGATGGCCAGCGCGGCATGCAGCACGCCGCTGCCGAACAGCGCGACGATGAAGATGGCCAGCAGCAGCTCGGGAAAGGCCGCGCCGATGTCGGTCAGCCGCATCACGATGGTCGGCGCGTAGCGGCGCGTGAGTCCTGCGACCAGGCCCAGCGCCGAGCCCACGATGACGGCCAGTGCGACGGCGCCGAAGCCCAGCGCGAGCGAGGAGCGCGAGCCGTGCACCACGCGCGTGTAGACGTCGCGGCCGATCTGGTCGGTGCCGAAGGGATGGGCGCTAGAGGGCGGCGCCAGCAGCGCGCTGCGGTCGGCTGCCAGCGGGTCGCCGGGCGCCAGCAATTCGGGCCACAGCGCGGCCACGGCGAACAGCAGCACCACGGCCAGGCTCAGCGCGGCGAACAGCTCGCCGATGCCGGGCCAGCGCGTGGCCGGCAGCGCCAGGCCGGAAGGAACCGCGGCCGCACTCATGTGGCAGGCGCCGCGTCGATGCGGTGGTCGATCAGGATGTAGGCCATGTCGATGAGCGTGTTGATGGCGATGAAGGCCAGCGTGCCGACGATGACCAGGCCCAGCACCAGCGGCATGTCCTGCCGCGTGACGGCGTTGACGAGCAGCCGGCCCAGGCCCGGACGGCCGAACAGGGTCTCGGTGATGGCGGCGCCGCCCAGCAGCGCGCCGAACGAGAAGCCCAGCATCGTGAGGTAGGGGATCACGGCGTGGCGCAGCGCGTGCCGCAGCTTCACGCCCAGGCGCGACAGGCCGCGCGCGCGGGCCGTCAGGATGAAGGGCTGCTCCAGCACCTCGTCGAGCGCACGGCGCAGCACCTGGGCCAGCGGCGCGGCCGTGGGCAGCGCGATGGTCAGTGCGGGCAGCACCAGCGTGCGCAGGTCGCCGGTGTCGAGCAGCGGGAACACGCGCCACTGCACGGCCAACCCCAGCATCAGCAGGAAGCCGACCCAGAACACGGGCGTGGAGGCGAGCACGAGTTCCACCGCGCTGGCCAGTGCGCTGGCCGTGCGGTGCCCAGCCGTCAACAAGGCGACGCCGGCCGACAGCACGACCGCGAACAGGCTGGCCAGGCCGGCCAGCGCCAGCGTGGGCCCGGCCTGCTCGGCGATCAGCGCCAGCACGGGCTGGTCCTGCGCGTAGGAGATGCCGAGGTCGCCACGCAGCAGCCGCCCGAGGTACAGCAGGTACTGCACGACGAGCGGCTGGTCCAGGTGGTACTCGGCGCGGATCGCGTCCAGCACCTCCTTGGTGATGGCGACGGCGTCCTGCCCTGCCCCGGCGATGACCAGGGCCGGGTCTGTGGGCACCAAGCGCAGCGCGAGGAACGCGAACGTGGCCGCGCCCCAGAGCGTGAGCAGCGCCAGGCCGAAGCGGCGCAGCAGGAGGGTGCCGCGTGCCTTACTCACCGCCTTCTCCACGCAGGGGGCGTCGCAGCGTCAGCAATGGCCGGCGGGCAACGGTGCCGAGGGCCGCGGAGCAGGCCATGCCAGCGACATCCGCGGAACTGGCTCTGCCAGGCCGCTGGATGTGCCCCCCTTCGCGCAGCGGAAGGGGGGAGCCGCGAAGCGGCCTGGGGGGATGGCTCACTTTGCAATCCAGGCATCGAAGAGATAGGGCTGCGGCCAGGCCTTGTCCCAGGACACACCGTGCACGTTGGACTGCGCCGCCACCAGGCGGCCACGCGTGTACAGCGGGACCGAGGGCGCGAAGTTCGGCAGGATCTCCTGCGCTTCGGCGTAGTAGCGCGCGCGGTCGGCGGCCTTGCCGGACGAACGGGCCTTGGCCAGCACGGCGTCGAGTTCGGGGATGCTCAGGAACGAGGCGTTCGAGCCCACGGTGCTGCCGTCGCTGATGTTGTCGCTGCCGTACAACCGCCACAGCTGCATGCCCGTGGCCTCGGACTGGAACGAGCCCAGGATGCCGTAGTTGCCGTTGTACAGGCGCTGCGCCAGGTCGGTCGCGGTCACGGGCTGCAGCTGGATCTCGATGCCGAGCTTGCGGGCGTCGACCTGCACCTGCTCCAGCGTGCGCTGCGCGAGCTGGTCGTTGTCGGCATAGGGCGATGCGGTCGACAGGCGCTTGCCGTCCTTGGTACGGTAGCCCTGCGCGTCGCGCTGGGTCCAGCCGGCGGCGTCCAGCAGTTCACCGGCGCGCTTGGGGTCGTGGCGGATCCTGTTCTTGAGGTTCTTGGCAAAGTCCGGCGTGGTGGTCGCCAGGTACTCCTGCGCCGGGTAGGCGCCGAAACTCGCGGCGCTCGCAATGCCGGCGCGGTCCAGGCCCGCCAGCAGGGCCAGGCGCACTTCCTTCTGGTCGAAGGGCGGCTTGCGCGTGTTCAGGTGCAGGCTGTAGCCAACGCCGGGCAGCAGGAACTCCGAGGTCTGGTACTTGCCGGCCTTGACGGTCTTGGCGTGCTCGGGCGGGATGTAGTCCACCACATGGGCCTCGCCCGTCAGCAGCGCGTTGTAGCGGGTCTGGTCCTCGGGCAGGAACACGTAGCGCACGCTGTCCACGTAGGCGGTGCCGCGGTGGAACTTGGGCGGCGCCCAGTTGTACGCGTCGTTGCGCACGTAGGACAGGCTCTGGCCCTTGACCCAGCGGTCGAACTTGAAGGGGCCGGTGCCGATCAGCTTGCTCGACAACGACTTGGGGTCCTGCTCCAGCTGCTGCCGGGAGATGATGCCGAAGTACGGTGCCGCGATCAGCGTGAGGAAGCTCGACTCGGGCGTGCCCAATGTCACCTCCAGCGTGTAGGCGTCGACGACGCGCGCCACGGGCTTGAGCTTGGCCGTGGAGCCGGTGGACTTGTTGGCCGGGTTGGCGATGAAGTCGAAGTTGGCCTTGACGGCCTCGGCGTTGAACGGCGTGCCGTCGTGGAACTTCACGTCGCGGCGCAGGTGGAAGGTGTAGACCTTGGCGTCGGCGGAGATCTCCCAGCGCTCGGCCAGCCAGGGGTCGTAGCTGCCGTCGCCGTTGTCCCAGACCAGCGAGTCGAGCACGGGGCGCACCGAGTGCGCGCCCGAGCCCTGGTCCACCAGCGGGTTGAGCAGCACGGGCTCGGCGCGCAGCGCCACGATGAGCTGGCCGCCGCGCTGGGGTGGGCCGGCCTCGCCGGCGGGGGCGGCCAAGGCCGCGGTGGTGGCGGCCAGCAACGACAGCGCCAGCGCGCCGGCGGTGCGGCGCGACACGAGCTTGTTCATGGGGAGATCCTTGCGAATGGGTGCGACAGGGGTCCGCGTGCAGGCAGGGCACGGGCCGGAAGGGCTCGCAATGTAGGCGCCGCGCCGCACAGGCCAAAGCATGGTTTCGCATAAGCAAACTCGGTGTGCGCGCCACGCCACGGTGCATATCGACATGCGCAAAGCTTCTTTCCGATGGCCGCCGCGCGCAACGACAGTGGCGCCCTTTTGCACGCTGCGCCCATGTCTTATCTGCCTTCCGCCGACCGCTACGAGCGCCTGCCCTACCGCCGCGTGGGCCGCAGCGGCCTGGTGCTGCCGGCCCTCTCGCTGGGCCTGTGGCACAACTTCGGCGACAGCACGCCCATCGCCACCCAGCGCGCGCTGCTGCGCACGGCCTTCGACCTCGGCATCAACCACTTCGACCTGGCCAACAACTACGGCCCGCCCTACGGCAGCGCGGAAATCAACTTCGGCCGCCTGCTGCGCGAGGACTTCAAGCCCTACCGCGACGAGCTCGTCATCTCCAGCAAGGCCGGCTGGGACATGTGGCCCGGCCCCTACGGCCGGGGCGGCGGCTCGCGCAAGCATGTGCTGGCCAGCCTGGACCAGAGCCTTTCGCGCCTGGGCCTGGACTACGTGGACATCTTCTACGCGCACCGCTTCGACGCCGACACGCCGCTGGAGGAAACCGCCGCCGCGCTGGCCCAGGCCGTGCGCCAGGGCAAGGCGCTGTACGTGGGCATCTCCTCGTACTCGGCGCGCAAGACGCGCGAGATCGCCGCGCTGCTGGCCGACTGGAAGCTGCCGCTCTTGATCCACCAGCCGGCCTACAACCTGTTCAACCGCTGGATCGAGCCCGAGCTGCTGGACGCGACCGAGGAAGTCGGCGCTGGCGTGATCGCGTTCACGCCGCTGGCCCAGGGCCTGTTGACCGACAAGTACCTGGACGAAGCGCCGGCCGATGCACGCATCCACCGCGCCGGCGGTGGCTCGCTCAAGACCGACCACCTGGCGCCCGAGAACCTGGCACGTGCCCGTGCACTGCGCGAGATCGCACGCCGAAGAGGCCAGAGCCTGGCCCAGCTGGCGCTGGCCTGGACGCTGCGCGATGCGCGCGTGAGTTCGGCCCTGATCGGCGCGAGCCGGCCCGAGCAGTTGGTGGAGAACGTCGCCGCCCTGCAGAACAGCCAGTTCAGCGCCGAGGAACTGGCCGAGATCGACCGCCACGCCGTGGACGGTGGCATCGACCTGTGGCGCAAGCCCGCCACCGACTGGGCTTGAGGACCACCATGCGCCTGCCCTCCACCCGCCGCCACCTGCTGCAAGGCAGCCTGGCCCTCGCCGCCTCGCCCTTCTTCGGCACGGCCGCCTTCGCACAGGCCACGGGCACCCCGCAACGCGGCGGCACGCTCGTGATCTCGCTCGCGCCCGAGCCACAGACCATCTCGGCCGCCTTCCTCACGACCATGCAGACCACCATGATCGCGGGCAAGATCAGCGAAGGCCTGGTCTGGTTCGACGAGAAGCTGCAGCCCCAGCCCGAGCTGGCCGAGTCCTGGGCCTTCGCGCCGGACGGCCTGTCGCTCACACTGAACCTGCGCCGCAACGTGAAGTGGCACGACGGGCGCGACTTCACGTCCGCCGACGTGGCCTTCTCGCTGCTCAACATCTGGCAGAAGTTCCACCCCGGCGGCCGGCTGGCCTACGCCTCGGTCACCGCCGTGGACACGCCGGACGCGCACACGGCCGTGCTGCGCTTCTCGCGGCCCACGCCCTACCTGCTGGCCTTCCTGAACGTCTACGGCGCGCAGGTCGTGCCCAAGCACCTGTACGAGGGCACGGACCTGCTCAAGAACCCGGCCAACAACGCGCCCATCGGCACCGGCCCGTTCCGCTTCAGGGAGTGGGTGCGCGGCAGCCACATCGCGCTGGAGCGCAACCCGAACTACTGGCGCAACGGCCTGCCCTACCTGGACGGCGTGGTCTTCAAGTTCATCCCCGAGGCCGCGGCGCGCGCCGTGGCGCTGGCGGGCGACGAGGTGCAGGTGGCGCTGGCCTCCAACATCCCGATCTCCAACCTCACGCAGTTCGCCGACAAGGCCAGGTACCGCATCAATACCACGGACGGCAACTACCTCGCCTCGATCCAGCTGGTGCAGGTGAACACGCGCAAGCCCCAGCTGGCCGACAAGCGCGTGCGCCAGGCCCTCATGTACGCGCTGGACCGCGAGGCGCTGCTGCGTGTGGTGTTCCGCGGCTACGGCCGCGTGGCGCAGAGCGCGATCCCGTCCACCGTGCCGGCCTTCTTCAGCAACAAGGGCAAACAGTACAGGCACGACCCCAAGCAGGCCGAGGCCTTGCTGGATGCCGCCGGCTTCAAGCGCCAGGGCAACGCCCCGCGCTTCAAGCTCACGCTGGACTACGGCACGGGCTCGCTGGAGGCCACGCGCACGGCCGAGTTCATCAAACAGAACTTGGCGCGCGTGGGCATCGAGGTGGAGCTGCGCGTGTCCGATGCGGGCGTGTACCTGAAGCGCGTGTTCGGCGATGCCGACTTCGACCTGTTCCTGACCAGCCTGCACAACCTGCCCGATCCTACGCTGGGCGTGCAGCGCTGGTACTGGAGCAAGAACATCGTGAAGGGCGTGCCCTGGAGCAACGGCTCGGGCTACGCCAACCCCGAACTCGACCAGCTCATGGAGGCCGCCGCCGTCGAGGCCGACCCGGCCAGGCGCCGCGCGCTGATCGACCAGTGGCAGGCCTTCCTGCAAGAAGAGGTGCCCATCCTCGACCTGGTCGAACTCGACTGGATCACCGTGTCCAGCACCCGCGTGCACAAGACCACCGCCCAGGGCGACGGCCTCTACGCCTCCCTCGCCGACGCCTGGCTTTCCCCGAAATGACGAAGGACCTGTTCTCCATGCAACGCCGTGACCTGCTGACCACCACCTCCGCGCTGGGCGCGCTGTTCTCGCTCGGCTTCCCGCTGGTCCCCGCGGCCTACGCCCAGACCGTGGGCAAGACGCCCGTGCGCGGCGGCGTGCTGACCGTGGCCGTGGCGCCCGAGCCCACGCAGCTGACCTCCGCCAACCTGACCACCATGAACGTGGGCATGGTCTCCAGCAAGATCCTCGAAGGCCTGGTCAGCTACGACCTCGACTTGAAGCCCGTGCCGGCGCTGGCCGAGTCCTGGCAGCAGACGGCCGACGGCCGCACGCTGACCTTCAAGCTGCGGCCCAAGGTGCTGTGGCACGACGGCAAGCCCTTCACCTCGGCCGATGTGGCCTGGACGCTGGAGGAGGTCTGGAAGAAGCTGCACCCCTTCGGCCGCGCCGCCTTCGCCAACGTCGAGAAGGTGGAGACACCGGACGCGCTGACGGTGGTGATCCGCCTGTCCTCGCCCGCCCCCTACATCCTCAACTACATCAACACCTACGGCGCGCAGATCCTGCCCAAGCACGTGTACGAGGGCACGGACGTGCTCAAGAACCCCGCCAACAACGCGCCCATCGGCACGGGCCCCTTCGTGTTCAAGGAATGGGTGCGCGGCAGCCATGTGCGGCTGGAGCGCAACGCCAGCTACTGGGGCCGTGGCCCGCAGGGCGAGCAGCAGCCCTACCTGGATGGCCTGCTGGTCAAGTTCATCCCCGACGCGGCCGCGCGCACCGTGGCGCTGGAGGCCGGCGAGGTCGACGTGGCCCTGGGCTCCATCATTCCGTTGACCAACCTGAACCGCTTCGCCGACAAGAAGAAGTTCACGATCAACCTGGACGACGGCCGCTACCTCTCGACCATCTTCCTGCTGCAGTTCAACGTGCGCCGGCCCTATTTCCAGGACAAGCGCGTGCGCCAGGCCTTCGCCCATGCGATTGACAAGAACGCGCTGCTCAAGGTGGTGTTCCTGAACTACGGCAAGGTGGCCACGGGGCCGGTGCCCTCCTCCGTCATCAACTACTACAGCCGAGACGTGAAGCACTACGCCTTCGACCCCAAGCGCGCCGAGGCGCTGCTGGACGAGGCCGGCTTCAAGAAGGGCAAGGACGGCAAGCGCCTGAAGATCGCGCTGGACTTCGACGGCTTCGGCGGCCCCATCGGTGCGCGCTCGGCCGAGTTCCTCAAGCAGTCGCTGGCGCGCATCAACGTCGAGCTGGAACTGCGCACCTCGGACACGGCCAACTACCTGCGCCGCATCTTCACGGACCAGGACTATGACCTCATGACCTCCAGCCTGCACCGGCTGCCCGACCCCACGCTGGGCGTGCAGCGGCTGTACTGGACCAAGAACATCGTCAAGGGCGCGCCCTGGACCAACGGCTCGGGCTACTCCAATCCCGAGCTCGACAAGGTCATGGAAGCCGCCGCGGCCGAGCCGGACGAGGCCAAGCGCAAGGCCCTCATCACGCAGTGGCAGCAGATCGTGCAGGAAGACGTGCCGCTGATCGAGCTCATCGAGCAGACCTGGGTCACGGTGTCGAACGCGCGGCTCAAGAAGCAGAACCTGCAGGGCGACGGGCTGTTCGCGTCGTACGCCGACACCTGGCTCGAAGCCGGCCACTGACATGACCCACCCCCGTTTGGTGGCTCCACTTCGTGTGGCCACCGATACCCCCTCCAGGGGGCGCCGCCAGCGGCCTGGCAGAGCCAGTTCCGCGGCGTCTGCTGGCATGGCCTGCTCCGCGGCCTTCGGAGCCGCGGCTTGCGGCCCGAAGCTGTGCGGTGCGGGCAAAGGCTGAAAGCCGTCGCTATGGCCCTCTTCCGATCCAAGTCGCCCCTGCTCGGCTTTTTGCGCCGGCGACTGCTGCAGGTGCTGCCGGTGGTGTTCGGCATCGCGCTGCTGAACTTCCTGATCCTGCAGCTGGCCCCCGGCGACGTGGTCGACGTGTTGGCCGGCGAGGCCGGTGCCGCCACGCCCGAGTACATGGCGCAGTTGCGCGCCAGCTTCGGGCTGGACCAGCCGCTGGGCGTGCAGTTCTGGCACTACATGACCAGCGTGGCCACGCTGGACCTGGGCTGGTCGTTCCGCCAGAACATGCCGGTGCTGGACCTGATCCTCGAGCGCATGCCGGCCACGCTGCTGCTGATGGGCTCGGCGATCGGCTTCGCGCTGGCGCTGGGCGTGCTGCTGGGCGTGGTCTCGGCCGTGCGCGTGCATGGCTGGGTGGACGACGTGGTCTCGGTCTTCGTGCTGCTGACCTATGCGCTCCCGACCTTCTGGCTCGGGCTCATGGCCATGGTGCTGTTCTCCGCGCGGTTGGGCTGGCTGCCCTCGGGCGGCATGGTCGACCTGGGCGCCAGCCACAGCGGTCTGGCCTGGGTGCTGGACGTGGCGCGCCACGCGCTGCTGCCCGCGCTCACGCTGTCGACCTTCTACCTCGCGGTCTACACCAAGCTCGTGCGCACCTCGATGCTGGAACTCTACGGCGCGGACTTCATCCGCACGGCGCGTGCCAAGGGCGCGGGCGAGCTGCGCATCACCGTGCGCCACGCGCTGCGCAACGCGCTGCTGCCGCTGCTGACCATGGTCGGCTACCAGGTGGCCTCGCTGCTGAGCGGTGCGGTGCTGGTCGAGTCGGTGTTCAACTGGCCCGGCATCGGCCGGCTCGCGTTCGAGGCCATCATGTCGCGCGACTTCAACCTGCTGCTGGGCATCCTGTTGCTGAGCTCCATCCTGGTGACCTTGATCAACGTGGTGGTCGACCTGCTGTACGCCTGGCTCGATCCGCGCGTGCAGCTGACCGGCGGAGCGCACGCATGAGCGCTGTCTGGAACACGACAAGGCCGGCCACCGCCTGGCACCGCAGCCTGGAGTTCGCCAGGCGCGTGCTGGCCAGCCGCTCCGCCGTGCTGGGCCTCGTGCTGCTGCTCGGCGTGGTGGCCGTCGCCACGCTGGGCCGCATCTGGTTCCCAGGCGACCCCTGGGAGATGAGCGGCGCCCCCATGCTCTGGCCCTTCGACGACGCGCAGAACCCCTTGGGCACCGACTTCATGGGCCGGGACCTCGCGACCGGCCTGGTCTCGGGCGCCGGCGTGTCGCTCATGATCGGCCTGGTCAGCACGCTGATCTCGGCCTGCGTGGGCATCACCGTGGGCGCGCTGGCGGGCTACTTCCGCGGCTGGGTGGACAGCATGCTCATGCGCGTGATCGAGCTGTTCCAGACCGTGCCCAACTTCGTGCTGGCCGTGGTGCTGGTGGCGATCTTCAAGCCCTCGGTGGCCACGGCCGTGTTCGCCATCGGCATCGTGTCCTGGCCGCCCACGGCGCGGCTGGTGCGCTCGGAGTTTTTGCAGCTGCGCGAGCGCGAGTTCGTGCTGGCCAGCCGCACGCTGGGCACGGGCCATGCGCGGCTGATCCTCACGCAGATCCTGCCCAATGCGCTGCCGCCCGTGGTGGTGGTGTCCACGCTGTCGATCGCGCATGCGATCCAGACCGAGGCCGCGCTGGCCTTCCTGGGCCTGGGCGACCCCAACGTGATGAGCTGGGGCACCATCATCGGCATCGGCCGCGAACAGGTGGTTGACGCCTGGTACATCTGCGGCCTGCCGGGGCTGGCCATCGTCGTCACCGTGCTGGGCTTCAGCCTGCTCGGCGAAGGGCTCAACGACGCCCTCAACCCCCATTTGCGCAAACGATGAGCCTGCTCGACATCCAAGGCCTGCAGACCTCGTTCGACACGCGCGCCGGCACGGTGCGCGCCATCGACGGCGTGGACCTGCGCGTGGAGCGCGGCGAGACCGTGGCGCTGGTCGGTGAGAGCGGCAGCGGCAAGTCCGTCACCGCCTACTCCATCCTGCGGCTGCTGCCGCGCGGCCAGGGCCGCATCACGGGCGGCAGCATCCGCTTCGACGGCACCGAGCTGACCACGCTGCCCGAGGCTGGCCTGCGCGCGCTGCGCGGCAACCGCATCTCCATGATCTTCCAGGAGCCGCTGTCGGCGCTGAACCCTGTGCTGTCCGTCGGCTGGCAGATCGTCGAGGCGATCCGGCTGCACCGCCGCGTGGGCCGGCACGAGGCCTGGGAACAGGCCGTGGAACTGCTCGCGCACGTGGGCATCCCCTCGCCCGCGCAGCGTGCGCACGACCATCCGCACCAGCTGTCTGGCGGCATGCGCCAGCGCGCCGTGATCGCCATCGCGCTGGCCTGCGAGCCCGACCTGCTGATCGCCGACGAACCCACCACCGCCCTGGACGTGACCACGCAGGCGCAGATCCTGGAGCTGCTGCAACGCCTGCAGGCCGAACGCGGCATGGGCCTGTTGCTCATCACGCACGACCTGGGCGTGGTGGCCGAGGTGGCCGACCGCGCCGCCGTGATGTACGCGGGCCGCGTGGTCGAGCAGGCCACAGTGCGAGCGCTGTTCGACGCGCCGGCCCACCCCTACACGCGCGGTTTGCTGGCCTCGCTGGCCATCGACGACCTGCCGCCCGGCACGCGCCTGCCCGAGATCGCGGGCACCGTGCCCTCGCTGCTGGAGATGCCGGCGGGCTGTGCGTTCGCGCCGCGCTGCGGCCAGGCCACGGCGTTGTGCCGCGAGGTGCGGCCGGATCTGGTCAGGCTCGACGGCCACCCGGTGGCTTGCCACCACCCGCTGGAACGCCGGCAACTGGAAGAGATCGCCGCATGAACGCCGTCGCAGAACTACCGAAGACCGCGACCTCGCTGTTGCGGCTGCAGCACGCCGTCAAGCACTACCCCAGCGCCGGCGGCACCGTGCAGGCGCTGGATGGCGTGGACCTGCACGTGGAACGCGGCGAGACGCTGGGCCTGGTCGGCGAATCGGGCTGCGGCAAGTCCACCGTGGCGCGCGTGGCCATGCGGCTCACGCCGTTGACCGCCGGCCGGCTCTGGTTCGACGGCCAGGACCTGGCCGCGCTGGAGGGCGATGCGCTGCGCAGCCTGCGCGCGCGGCTGCAGATGGTGTTCCAGGACCCCTATGCCTCGTTGAACCCGCGCCAGACCGTGGAGCGCGCGCTGCGCGAGCCACTCGTCGTGCAGCAGCGCGGCAGCGAGGCCGAGCAGCGCGAGCGCGTGGCCTGGGCGCTCGCGCGCGTGGGCCTGCGGCCCGAGATGGCGAGCCGCTATCCGCACGAGTTCTCGGGCGGCCAGCGCCAGCGCATCGGCATCGCGCGCGCCCTCATGCTGCAGCCCGAGCTCATCGTCTGCGACGAGGCCGTCTCGGCGCTCGACGTGTCGGTGCGCGCCCAGGTGCTGAACCTGCTGCTGGAGCTGCGCGAAGAGTTCGGCGTGTCCTACCTGTTCATCTCGCACGACCTGTCGGTCGTGCGGCACATGTCGGACCGCATCGCCGTGATGTACCTGGGCCAGGTGGTGGAGCACGGCGCGCGCGACGCGGTCTGGAAGACGCCGCGCCACCCCTACACCCAGGCCCTGGTGTCGGCCGCACCCAAGGCCCGGCCCGGTGCGGCGCGCACGCAACGCATCGTGCTGCAGGGCGACCCGCCCAGCCCATCGAATCCTCCGACGGGCTGCCGCTTCCACACGCGCTGCCCGCAGGCCGTGGCGCGCTGCCGCGAAGAGGCACCCGTGGCGCGCCCCGTGGGCGAGCGGCACTGGGCGGCCTGCCACCTGGCCTGAGGTCCTGAGGCCGGCCGCGCTCGGCCCGTGGGCCCCGTGCGTCCATCGGGCGTGTGCAGTTCAGCCGTGCAGGCTCAGACCAGCGACAGCACCTGCGCCAGCGGCCGGCGCGGCTTGCGCGGCCAGTTCTCGGGCGCGGCATGGCCCACGGCCAGCAGCAGCACCGGCAGCTCGTCGGCCGCCAGCCCGAAGGCTTCGGCCACGGCCGGGGCGTCGAAGCCGATCATGGGCGCCGTGCCCAGGCCCATGGCCTGCGCGGCGTGGACCAGGGTGCCGGCGCCGAAGGTGGCGGTGCGCACCGCCTCGTCGCGCTGGCGCTGCGGCTGCCCGTGGTACAGGCTCTTGGCCGCGCCCTCCCAGCCCGGCACCATGGCCGCGGGCATGAAGCCGGCCGCGACCGCGGGCGCCAGCCGCTCGGGCAGCACGCGGTGGTCGGCGAGCTGGCCGACGACGATGAAGGTGACGGCGGCGTCGGTCACCTTGGCCTGGTCCCAGGCGAGTTGGCGCAGCCGCGCCTTGGCCTCGGGCGTGCGGACCGCGATGAAGCGCCAGTTCTGCAGGTTGAACGAGGTCGGCGCCGTGGTGGCCAGGCGCACGAGCTCCTGGATCTGTGCGTCGTCGATGCCGCGCGTGGGGTCGAACAGGTTGGTGGTGCGGCGCGCTTCGATGGCGTCGATCGCGCCGATGGTGGTGTCGGTCATGGCTGGTCTTTCAAAAAAAGGGCGTGCAGGCCCCCTCCCGCGCCGCGGCGGTTCGGTTCACTGCACAGGATGGAAGGGCTTCGGGGCCCTGGCGGCTAGACGATGCTGTCGACCACACCGCCGTCCACGCGCAGCGCGGCGCCGGTGGTGGCCGAGGCCTGCTCGGAACTCACGTAGACGACCATGTTGGCCACCTCGTCCACGCTGGCGGCGCGGCGGATGATGGACGAGCCGCGGTGCGCCACGACGAAGTCGGCGGCGACCTGCTCCAGGCTCTGGCCGCTGCGTTCGACCTCGCCTTTCAGCATCTCGGCCACGCCTTCGGACAGCGTGGGCCCCGGCAGCACGGCGTTGACGGTCACGCCGGTTCCGGCCAGCCGCTTGGCCAGTCCGCGCGAGACGGCCAGCTGGGCCGTCTTGGAAAAGCCGTAGTGCACCATGTCGGCCGGGATGTTGAGGGCCGATTCGGACGAGATGAACACGATGCGGCCCCAGCCGCGCGCCACCATGCCCGGCGCGTAGTGCCGCGCCATGCGCACGCCCGACATCACGTTGGTCTGGAAGAAGCGCTCCCACTCGCTGTCGGGTGTGTCGAAGAAGTCCTGCGGGCCGAAGATGCCCAGGTTGTTGACGACGATGTCGAAGTCCGGATGTGCGGCGAACAGCCGGGCGCTGTCGGCCGCGGTGGCGAGGTCGCCGACGAAGCCGGTGGCGCGCCCGCCGGCGTCCTGCAGCTGCGCCAGCGCAGCGGCCACGCCGGCCTCGCTGCGGCCGTTGACGACGACCTGCGCGCCGGCGGCGAGAAAGCCCCGGGCGGTGGCGAAGCCGATGCCGCCGGTCGATCCGGTGACCAGCACGCGCCGGCCGTTGAATTGGATGTGCATGGGAAGCTCCCGTCTGGTTGCGATGGGATGGCATGGTAGGCAGCAGTCGCCAGCTTGATAATCCGTCGGTTTTCCAAATCACTGTTCGAAAAACTCGAAAGATGGACCGCATCGACGCCCTGCGCCTGCTCATCGACGTGGCCGAACTGGGCAGCTTTTCCAGCGTGGCGCGCCAGCGCGCCATCGCCACCTCCACGGTCACGCTGGCCGTGGGCCAGCTCGAGCAGGAGCTCGGCGCCCGGCTGCTGGCGCGGTCCACGCGGCGGCTGTCGTTCACGCACGAGGGCCAGCGCCTGCTGGCCGATGCGCGCCGCATCGTGTCGGAATGGGATGCGGCCTTCTGCAGCCTGCGGCAGGACGGCGCGCTGAACGGCCCGATCCGCATCACCGCCACCAACGACTTCGGGCGCACGCGCCTGCGCCCGCTGCTCGATGCCTTCCAGGCGCGGCACCCGGAGCTGCGCATCAGCCTGCTGCTGAGCGACAACACGGTCGACCTGATCGAGGAGCACATCGACCTGGCCTTGCGCAGCGGCCCCCTGCCCGACTCCTCGCTGCACGCACGGCTGCTGGTGCGCGGCGCGCGGCTGGTCTGCGCGGCGCCCGGCTACTGGGCGCGGCACGGCCGCCCGGCCCATCCGGACACGCTGGCCGGGCACAACTGCCTGGTGCTCGCGCGGCCGGGCGCGCCCATCGCGGCCTGGCCGTTCCGGGCGGACGACCGGCTGTTCCACGTCAAGGTGTCGGGCGACCGCCAGGCCAGCGATGGCGAGGTGGTGCGCGAGTGGGCCGTGCTGGGCCTGGGCGTGGCCCTCAAGAACCACTGGGACATCGCCCAGGACCTGGCCAGCGGCGCGCTGGAGACGGCGCTGGACGCGTTCGTCGCCGGGCCGGTCGACCTGTACGCGGTGCACCCGGGCGGCCCGCCGAGCCGCCGCGTCGCGGCGCTGGTGGATTTCCTCGCGCAGGCATTGGGAGGCCCGCAGCCCCCCGCAGCGGTCACGGCAGCTTCGCCACCACCTTGATCTCGAAGTCGAAGCCGTAGAGCCAGGTCACGCCCACGCAGGTGATGTTGGGGAACGGTGCCTCGCCCCAGTACTCGGGCACGACGGCCCAGATGCGCTCGAACTTCTCGGCAGGGTCGACGATGAACACCGTCACGTCGACCACGTCGTCGAAGCTGCAGCCGGCCGCCGCCAGCACCGCATTGAGGTTCTCGAAGGCGCGGCGCACCTGGGCTTCCAGGCCCGGTTCGGGCGAGCCGTCCTCGCGGCTGCCGACCTGGCCCGAGACGAACAGGAAACCGTTGGAGCGCACGGCGGGCGAATAGCGGTTGCGCTCGTACAGCGCCTGGCGGCCGGCGGGAAAGACGACGTCACGTTGTGCCATGGGAATGCCTTGGTGGATGGGTTCAGGATGGAAGAACTGTAGGAAGCCGCGGCCGCGCGATCAACGCGCCAGTCCACCCACCACTGTTCGTAAACTCCGAACAATCCCCGACTCCACTGGAGCACGCATGGACCGTTTCGATGCAATGCAGGCCTTCGCCCGCGTCGTGGAAGCCGGCAGTTTCACCAAGGCAGCCGACACGCTGCACATGGGCAAGACCAGCGTCACCCAGCTCGTGCAGCAGCTGGAGGCGCGGCTGCGCGTGAAGCTGCTGAACCGCACCACGCGGCGCGTGCACCTCACGGCCGATGGCGCGGCCTACTACGAGCGCGTGGTGCGCCTGCTGGCCGATGTGGACGACGCCGAGACCAGCCTGTCCAGCGCCGCCATCGCACCGCGCGGCCGGCTGCGCGTGGACGTGCCGAGCCCGCTCGCGCGCACGCTGCTGGTGCCTGCGCTGCCCGACTTCCATGCGCGCTACCCCGAGATCCAGCTCGACATGGGCGTCAGCGACCGCGTGGTCGACCTGATCGGCGAGAACGTGGACTGCGTGCTGCGCGGCGGCCGCATCGCCAACCCCTCGCTCGTGGCCCGCCATGTGGCCGATCTGCAGCTGGGCGTGTACGCCGCCCCCGGCTACCTGGCGCTGGCCGGGCGCCCCGACCACCCGCGCATGCTGGAGGACACGCACCACCGCATCGTCGGCTTCCTGTGGGCGCGCGGTGGCAAGACCTTCCCCTACGCGATGCAGCGGGGCGACGAGCAGGTTCGCGTCCAGGGCCGCCACGCCTTCGCGGTCGACGACGGCAACGCCTACCTCGCGGCTGGCCTGGCGGGCCTGGGCGTGCTGTGGCTGCCCGAGTACATGGCCAAGCCGCACCGCGCCAGCGGCGAACTCGTGCCGCTGTTCGAGGACTGGCGGCTGGAGCCCATGCCGCTGTACCTGGCCTACGCGCCGAACCGGCATGTCAGCGCCAAGTTGCGGGCCTTCATCGACTGGACCGTGGCGCTGCTGGCCGTGCACGCGCCGGTGGGTGGGCGCCCGCTCCCCCGCCAGCCAGGACCGTGAGTGCGGCGGCGGCGACCGTGGTGCTGGCCCCCGACGCGCGCCTTCCCGCCCCCGGTCCGGCGGGCCACCGCGCGCAGGCCCGGCTCCAGGGTGGACGATCCGCGCGTCCCCGGCCGCCCTGCTCACCGACGCGGTGAAAGCCTCTGCTTTCACCGCGCACGCCGTTGCCGCACACTGAACCCCCTCAACCACCACCAGGAGACCCACCATGTCCAACCATGTCTACAAGACGCTGGAGCTCACGGGCTCGTCGCCCACGGGCATCGAAGACGCCGTGCAGACGGCCATTGCCAAGGCGCACGAGAGCGTGCGCAACATCCAGTGGTTCCAGGTCACCGAGACGCGCGGCCACGTGGTCGGCGGCAAGGTGGCCCACTGGCAGGTGGGCCTGAAGGTCGGCTTCACGCTGGAGTGAGCCCCGGGGGCGGCGGCCTTCCGCGTGCCACGCCCGTCACGCCACCGGCAACATCCCCTGCGCTTCGCGCTGCAGCTGCGGCAGCAGCTGCATGGCCAGCGCCAGCTGCGGCTGGGTCGCGGCGCCCGGCACGGGCGCGGTGGCCACCTCCCCCTGCGGCGCGCGCATGCGCGCGGCCAGCGCGGTCAGCTGCGCACCCAGCGCCGCCGCATCCCGGCGCAGCACCCCGTCCTGCCCGGCGTCCGCCAGCGCGCCGCGGTGCGCGCCCAGGGCCGAGAGGTAGTTGAGCAGCGTGTGCGACAGCACCAGGAAGCGGCCACAGGCCTCGAACAGGCGCCGCGCATGGGCCGGCTCCTTGAGCATGGCCGCGTAGGCGTTGGACAGCGCCGCGTCGGCGTTGTGGGCGTTGCGCCGCGCAAGCCGGTAGGCCAGGTGGTCCTGCTTGCCGGTGCCCGCCTGCGCGACGATTTCCTGCAGGTACTCGGCCTGGCTGCGCAGGGCCTGCTCGGCCAGCTGCGGCCACTGGCGCGACTGCCAGTTCGGCAGCACCAGCCACGCGGCCAGCCAGGCCAGCACGCCGCCGACCACGGTGTCCAGCATGCGCGTGGGGATCACGCCGTCGCCCATGCCGGCCTGGTGGAAGCTGAGCAGCAGCAGCACGGTGACCGAGGCCGAGGCCCGCGTGTAATGGGTGTGCCGGCTGCCGAGGAACAGGCCGCCGGCCACCACCAGCAAGGCCGACTGCAGCACCGTGGCGGGGAACAGGCGGATCGCCGCCCAGCCCAGGCACAGGCCCAGCGCCGTGCCGGTGGCCCGCTGGACCATGCGGTGGCGCGTGTCGGCATAGCGCGGCTGGCTCACGAAGACGATGGTCAGCAGCACCCAGTAGGCATGCGGGTCGCGCGTCGTCGCCACGATGGCACTGCCCAGCAGCAGCGTCAGTGCCAGCCGCAGCCCGTGCCGCAGCAGCGGCGACTGCCCGTGCAACTGCGCGCGCACGCGCTGCCAGGCGGCACGCCAGTCGCGCGGCCCGCGGTCGTGCAGCGCCTCGCCAGCCCCGCCCTGCAGCGGCTGTTCGAGCGCGGGCAGCACGCCGGCCATCGCGGTCAGGTTACGGCCCAGCTGCTGCACCGCGCCGAGTGCCCGCGCGGCCTCGGGCTGTTGCGGCAGCGGGCCGGCCAACAGGTGCGCGATGGCGGCCTGCATGTCCTCGATGGCCCGTGCGGTGCTGCCGGTGTGGACCGGGCTGCCACGCGCCGCGATCGCCTCGGCGAACTTGAGCAGTTGGGCGCCCAGCTGGGTCAGCACGCGCTGGCAGCGGTACAGCGCGTCGGAATGGAACAGCGATTCGGCCAGCAGGCCGTAGTCCTCGTGCGAGGAGTTCACGCGCTCGTGGATGTCCTGCGCCGCGAGGTACTGGCGCATCGCCAGCTGCAGCCAGACCGGCCGCGGCCCGTCGCCCTGCGGCAGGCGGCTGAACAGGCTCTCCTTGGTGGCGGTCAGGGCCAGCACCACGCGGCCGTTGTGCAGGGCCAGCGCCATGCGGCGCCCGGCCAGGTCGGCGTCGCGCACGGGCTCCAGCAGCTGGGCCTTCAGGCGCAACTGCTCGCCGAGCAGCGCATACAGGCGCGACATGCGGTGGCGCAGCGTGGCGCGCGGCAGCAGCGCCGCCCACAGCACCGAGACCACGCCGTACCAGGCCGCGCCCAGCAACAACAGCACCAGGGCCTTGTCGGTGCGGCCCTGGTGCCCCAGCATCGCGATGTAGATGGCGAACACCAGCACGCCCAATGCCACCGCGCGGTAGCGCTCGCCCAGCGCGCCGACCAGCGTCAGCGCGAGCGCCGCGGCCGCCAGCACCAAGGCCTGCAGCAGCGGCAGCGGCTGGCTGGCCTGCACCGCCAGGCCGACCACCGCGAACGCCACCAGCGTCAGCAGCTGCGCACGCAGCCGGCCGCGCCAACCGTCGTCGGTTTCGGCCAGGGCGCTGGCGATCACCCCCAGCATGGCCGGCATGAAGCTGCTCTCCCAGCCAGCCCACCAGCCCACCAGCAGCACGCAGAGCAGCGCCACGAAGGCACGCACGCCCCGGGCCACGCCCTCGTGGTTGCGCGTGCGGCTCCAGGTGACGCGCCAGTCCAGGCCCGGCGCGCTCATCGCGGCTTCCTCCACACGCGGACCGTGACGGGGGTGAAGGCATCGGCCTGGCGGTGAAACGACGGCATGCGGACGGAGCGCAGAAAAGCGACAGAGCTTATCGCGAAGCGCTGCAGCCTTCTGCCCTGGCCGGGGCCGTGTGGCTCAGGGCTGGTGCCCGGCCTTTTCCAGCGCCTGCGCCAGCTTGTCGATCTCCTCGCAGCCGGGCGGCCCGCAGACGATGCGCAGGTAACCCAGGTTGCGCCGTGCGCCGGCGATGTCGCCGGTGGCGATGAACAGCTCGCCCTGGTACTGCAGCGCGGGCCGGTAGCTGCCGTCGAAGAACAGCGCCTCCTGGTAGCTGCGCGCAGCCTCGCCGTAGCGGCGCAGCTGGCGCTGGCTGTAGCCCAGCAGGTTGTAGATCTCGGCGTGCTGCACCTCGCGGGCGCGCGCCTCGAGCCGGGCGATGGCCTGCGCGTACTCGCCCGAGTAGATCAGCGCCTTTTCGGCCGCGAGGTCCGGCAGGTCGCCGCTGGGCGCGGCCGCCACCGCGTGGGCGGGTGCGGCCTGTGCCAGCGCGGCCAGCAGCGCCAGGGCCGCGAGCCGCCTCATGCCGCCAGGCTCTCCGGCACGCGCTGGTACTCGCCCATGGCGGACAGGATCTCGCGCTTGTAGCCGGCGAAGCGCGCGCCGGCACGGTCGCGCGGGCGCGGCAGGTCCACGTCCACCTCGCGCACGATGCGGCCGGGGCCGGCGTTCATGACGATCACCTGGTCGGACAGGAACAGCGCCTCGTCCACATCGTGCGTGACCAGGATCATGGTCACGCCCTCGACGCGCCAGATGCGCTGGATCTCCTCCTGCAGCCGGATGCGCGTGAGGGCGTCCAGCGCGCCGAGCGGCTCGTCCAGCAGCAGGATCTCGGGCTTGTTGACGAGCGCCCGCGCGATCGCCGCGCGCTGCGCCATGCCGCCCGAAAGCTGGTGCGGGTAGGCCTTCTCGAAGCCCGACAGGCCGACCAGCGCAATGTGCTCGCGCACCGACTGCTGCTTGCGGGCCTCGGGCCAGGGCGAGTTCAGCAGGCTCAGGCCGACGTTCTGCTCCAGCGTGAGCCAGGGCAGCAGGCGGTGGTCCTGGAACACGATGCCGCGCGACAGGCTGGCGCCCGCGATGCGCTCGCCATGCACGAGGATGTCGCCCGTGTAATCACGGTCGAGCCCTGCGATCAGCCGCAGCAGCGTGGACTTGCCGCAGCCGCTGGGGCCGACGATGGACACGAAGGCGCCCGGCGCCACGTCGAAGCCCGCGTGCTGCAGCACGTCCAGCCGCGGCCGGCCCTCGACCTGGTAGCTCTTGGACACATCGCGGATCTGCAGTTGTCCCTTGCTCATCGCCCCGCTCCTTCGAACCCTTGCTTCCAGCGCAGCACGCGCCGTTGCAGCGCGTACATGCTGCGGTCGATCGCAAAGCCGATCAGCCCGATCACCGCCATGCACACCAGCAGCTGGTCCGTCATGAGCAGGCTTTGCGCGCGGAAGATCAGAAAGCCCAGGCCCTCCAGCCCGCTCAGGCCTTCGGCCACCACCACCAGCGCCCAGGCCAGGCCCGCGGCGTAGCGCAGCGCGACCATGATGCTGGGCGTGGCGGCCGGCAGGATCACCTTGCGCACCAGTTGGCCGCGCGTGAGCGTGAGGACCTCTGCCAGTTCCACGTAGCTCTTGTCCACGCTGCGGATGCCCTGCAGCGTGTTCAGGAACACCGGAAAGAACACCGACTTGGCGATCACGAGGATCTTGGCCGGCGCGCCCAGGCCCAGCCACAGCACGATCAGCGGGAACCAGGCGATGCCCGGAATGTGGCGGATGGTGTCGAAGGTCGGGCCGAAGAAGCACTCGACCTTCTGCGACAGCCCGGCCGCGATGCCCAGACCCACGCCCAGCAGGCTGCCGTACAGGAAGGCCTGGCCCACGATGTTGAGACTGACCAGGAAGTCCAGCAGCAGGTTCTGGCCGGTCAGCATCGTCCAGAAGGCCCGCACCACGGCCACGGGCTCGGGCAGGAAGACCTTGTCGACCCATTGCAGGGAGACGGCGGTCTGCCACCAGGCCAGCACCAGCAGCGGCAGCATGAAGCCGATCCAGCCGCCGTTGCCGAGCGCGCGGCGCAGGCGGCCGGGGCCGGCCGGCGTCTCGGGCGGCGCCTGCACGGCACCGATCACGTCCGCAGCCGCGCTCATCGATGCGCCCTTCGGCCTGCGGCCTGTCCCCCCGAGGGGGAGCGAGCTTGTTCGGAGCGGTCCATCACGGCGCTCATCGGTAGATCGTGTGCGAGCCGCCCACGAAGAAGCGGCCGTCGATGAAGGCATCGACCTGCGCGTCGGTCAGCTTGCGCTCGGACAGGATGTCGTCGCCGTTGGCGATGTACCAGTCGCGGAAGGTCTTGATGGCCTGGCGCGCCTTGTCGGCGTTGGGCTCGCCGGCCATGAAGTCCCACTGGCCCAGGTGGGTGATCTGGAACTTGGCGACCTCGACTGGCACGCGCGTCTCCCTGGCGATGATCTTGGCCGCCTCGTCGACGTTGTCGGTGGCCCACTCGGACGTGCGCTCGCGCGCGGCCAGGAAGGCCTTGACCACGTCGGGATGCTTTTCGGCGAATTCGCGCCGCGCGAAATAGGTCACGCGGCCGCCGTTCTGCACGTAGACGCCGTCGTCGGGCGAGCGGCCCACGACCTTGAGCTTGCCGGCCAGCCAGGCGCCCGTGAAGGCACCGGCGGCCAGGTGGGCCGAGGTCGCGTCGATGGCGCCGGACAGGATGCCCGAGACCACGACCGAGCCGTTGTCGATGGACTCGTAGCGCACGCGGCCCTTCTTCTCGCGCGCGTCCAGCGGCAGGCCGGCCTTGGTCAGTTGCTCGAACGGCGAGGACCAGTAGCAGCTGACGCGGCTGCTGCCGAACTTCTTGCCGTCCAGGTCGGCCACGGTCTGGATCTTGTCGTTGTCGGCGCGCGCGAGGATGGGCGCGCGGTAGCGGTTGGAGGGCTCGGACACCCAGACCACCACGCCGTCCAGACCGTTGGCGCGGTGCACCGTGGCCGGGTAGATCATGCGCTGTGCGATGGCCAGCTTGCCGCCGCCCACGGCCGCGCTCTCGGCGCCGATCAGCTCGGCCGTGCTGGTGGCGATCAGGTTGATCTTCTTCGTGCCGATCTTGTCGAACTCCTGCTTGAAGAAGCCCTTCTCGCGCGCCACCACGGTCCAGGGCGAGAGCTGCAGGTTGATCTCGGGCAGCACGTCGGCGGTGGCGGCACCGGCGCCCAGGGCCAGGCCGAGTGCCGTGACGGAAGCGATGGCCAGGGCGTGCAGCGGACGCCGCAGGCCGCGGCGCGGGGAGGTGGAGGAAGCGTCGTTCATGCGGAGTCCGTGGTCGGGTGAAGCGCCGCGGACCGGCGGTCCGGCGTGCGGCCCGCATTCTTGGAAGCGCGGGGCAACTTGTGAACTGCGCAATGCGCATATGCATCTGCGCATTGCGCAGTTGGTCCGCGTCGCGGCCGGTGCTGCAATCGCCGCCGTGCAAGCCATTCGCCGTTCCGTCCAGCGCGCGCCCGTGTGGCTGCTCGCGCTCGTCTGTGCTGCCGTGACCACCGCGGCCGCCTGGGCGCTGGTGCTGCCCGAACCGCCGCCGGCCCGCTGGCCCCAGCTGCGCATCGGCGTGCTCGCCAGCGCCATGCCCCTGCAGAGTTCCACGCGCGCCTACACCGAGGAAGGCCACGAAATCGTGCTGGCCCGCGCGCTCGGCGAGCGCCTGGGCGCGGCGCCGCAGTTCGTCCCGCTGGCGCCCGAGGCCTTTGCCGGCGCGCTGGCCACGGGCCAGGTCGACGCCGTGCTCGTGCGCGAGCCGCTGGCTGGCGCGGCCCGCGCCGGCACCGAGGCGCTGCGCACGGGCTACCGCTCCGGCACGGCTGCCGCGATGCGCGCGGACCAGCCGCTGCGCCGCTGGGAAGACCTGCGCGGCAAGACCGTCTGCGTCTCGCGTGCGCACCAGGGCGCACAGACGCTGGCCCGCCGTGCGGGCGCGCGGCTGCAGCTGGTCGATGCGCCCGCGCAGGCCCTCGTGCAGGTGCGCACGGGCGCCTGCGACGCGGCACTGCACGACGAGGCCCAGCTGCAGGCCCTGTTCCTGCGCAGGGAATGGCGCAAGTTCTCGGCCACGCTGCCGGCGGCCGCGCCGGCCGAATTGCTGCTGCTGGCTCCCACGGCGCGGCCGCAGGCGCTGCAGGCCCTGCAGCAGGCCGTGGCCGCCGAAGGCCGCGCGCCGGCCTGGCAGGAGCGCAACACCCGCTGGGCCGCGAACGTGGCCTACGAGGCCTACTTCGACCAGATCGGGCCCGATTGCCATTGAGGGCCTGGTCCTGGCCTTCCCGGGCACGGGCGGCCCTGCTTGTGCTGGTGCTGGCCGGCCCCGGCCTGCACGCCGCCGACGATGCGACGCTGACCGCCTACCGCGGCCCGCCCGCGGGCTGGCCCGCCGCGCAGGTCGACCCCGGTGTCGCCTTCGTCGAACTGGGCCCGCTGCCGGACGCACCGCCTCTCACGCCGCGGCAACGCGCCCAGGCCGCGCTGGGCCGCGCGCTGTTCGCCGACCCGCGGCTGTCGGCCTCGGGCCGCATCGCCTGCGCCAGCTGCCACGATCCGGCGCGCGGCTGGAGCGTCGATGCGCCCGTGGCTGCGGGGGTCGACGGCCGCCGCGGCCGGCGCAACCCGCCCGACCTGCGCCAGGCGGGTGCCCACCGGCAATGGGGCTGGGAGGGCCATGACCGCACGCTGGCCGCGCAGTCGCTCGCGCCGCTGCTCGACCCCGACGAGATGGGCAACGCCTCGGTGCAGGCCGTGCTGGCGCGCCTGCAGGCCCTGCCCGGGCCGGCGGCTGCGCTCACGCCCGAGACACTGGGCGAGGCGCTGGCCGCCCATGTGCGGCAAGCCGGCGCCGATGCCCCACGCACGCGCTACGAGCGCTTCCTGCGCGGCGAACGCGGCCTGCTCACGCCGCAGGAACTGCAGGGCCTGCACCTGTTCCGCACCACCGCGCGCTGCGTGAACTGCCACCACGGCCCCTGGCTCAGCGACGGCCTGTTCCACAACCTGCGCCTGTCGTCCTTCGGCGAGCCGGCCGAGGACCGCGGCCGCCAACAGGCGTCCGGCCGGCCCCAGGACACGGGCGCTTTCCGCACGCCCAGCCTGCGCCGTGTTTCAGAGTCCGCGCCCTACATGCACAACGGCCTCTTCCCGCACCTCGAAGGCGTGCTGCGCCTGTACCTGCGCGGCGGCGGCGAGGTCTGGGCCCGCAACGCGGCCCAGGCCGCGCAGCCGCTCTACCCGCATGCAGCACAGCTGTCGCCGCTGATCCGGCCTCTCGAACTCAGCGCCGGGGAGCAGGCCGCGCTCGTGGCCTTCCTGCGCACGCTCTGAGCCGCGGGCCTGCCTACGGTCCTCCCTACAATGGCGCCCGCCACGCCGGTCCGCCCGCGTGCGCAAATGCTGGGGGTGTCGGCAGCGCCGCAAGGCAGGCCGGCTGAGAGAGTCCCTTCGAACCTGATTGAGGTCATCCTCGCGCAGGGAAGCACGTTCAGGGGTCCGCCGGCTTGTCTCTTCTCGCGCCGGCAGCGCGGCCCCGCATGCGCGCCGACCTGCTTCTGCATGCGTTGCACATGGCACATCCACCGCTTTTGCGCCGGCCCCATGGCCGGCTGGCCCTGCTCTCCCTGCTCGCCTGCGGCGCAGCCTGGGCCCAGCAGGCTCCGGCACCGGCCGCCGTCACGCCGCCCGGCCACATGCTGGCCGAGATCCAGGTCATCCCGCGGCCGGTCGGCACGGCCAACGACCGCTACAAGCACGTGGACGCGGCCATCGCCGTGATCCAGGCCTCGGGCCTGCGCTACGAGGTGCACGGCCTGGGCACGGTGGTCGAAGGCCCGCCCGACAAGGTCTGGCCGCTGCTGCAGGCCGTGCACCAGGCCACGCTGGAAGCCGGTGCCGAGCGCACACTGAGCATCATCAAGGTCTCCAGCGGCGCCCAGGCCGGCGGGCCGCGCGTCGAAGACCTGGTCCGCAAGTTCCGCCCCTGAACCGGATCAGTCGTCGGCCAGCAGCTCGAGCAGGATGTCCAGGTCGCGAAAGCGCAGCAGCGGCATCCGGACCGAAGCGCCGGACGCAAAGGCCTGGCGCATCTGCATGGCGAGGGTCTCGAGGTCTTTCATGGCATCTCCTTCCTTTGGGTGGCCTGCGGTGCTGGCGGGCAGGACCGGTGCCGTCCTGCGACCTTGCGCCCGGGCCTTCGGAGCCGGCGTAGGCCGCCACCCAGCGGAATCGACATCCAACGGATGCCCTGCAGGCCAGCGCGCGACGGTGCGCGTGGTTCCTCGCCGACAGACACCGCGCCGCGCGCACGCGAGACTGGTCCGCACCGGGCGCGATTAACCCAGGTTAATGCGGCGCGCGCCGTTCTGTCCAAAGATCTGGAGGTACCGCCATGCTGACCCGAAATGTGCTGCGCAACCGCACCGAAGACTTCACGGACGAGGAACGTTCGGTGCTGGAGAACGCCATCGAGCGCACGCAGACCTATGCCGCGGGCCAGACCGTGGTCCAACAGCGCCGTACCCTGGACACCAGCACCCTGCTGGTGCAGGGTCTCATGACACGCCATGTGCATGCGGCCGACGGGCGGCGGCACCTGGTGGCCGTGCACCTGCCGGGCGACTTCGTCGACCTGCACGCCTACGTGCTCAAGCAGCTGGACCACGATGTGGGCGCGTTGACCGATGTGACGGTGGCGGTGGTCCCGCACCGCGCGCTCGATGACATCCAGACACGCCATCCGCAGCTGGCCAGGCGCCTGTGGTTCCTGACGCTGCTCGACGCGGCCATGCACCGGCAGTGGGTGATGCGCCTGGCGAGCCTCAACGCCCTGCAGCGCGTGGCGCATTTCCTGTGCGAAATGAACGCCAAGCTGCTGGCCATCGGGCAATCGGATGGCCAGCGCTTCCCGCTGCCCATGACGCAGGCCGACATCGGCGAGGTCTGCGGCCTCACGAACGTGCATGTCAGCCGGGTGCTGCGCCAGCTGCGCGAGATGGACCTGTGCAGCTGGCGCACGGCGCAGGTGGTGGTCCACGATCCGGTGCGGCTGGCCGCCACAGGCCTGTTCGCGCCGGACTATCTGTATCTGAAGCCGGCCATGGCGCTGCGCGTGGCCGGCCACATGGGAGATGCGCATGTCCGACGAACCCCGCTTCCTCAAACCCTGTGATGCCGCCGGGCAGGCCAGTGCCGAAGACGGCGTGGTGATCCTCGACGGTCCCGACGGGGTGGCCATCACGATGACCGCCGACGCGGCCGAGCAGACCGCCGACAGCCTGCGCGCCGCCGCCAGGCAGGCCCGCGCGGAAGCCTCCCGACAGCGGGACGGCCTGCGCGATTGAAGCTGCACGCCTGGGCGGTGTGCGCCTGTCTTTGCGTGGCCGAGGCCGCCACCACGCCGTGGCTGACCGTGGTCGGCGACCCTGCAGACCCGCTGGCCGACACGATCCAGGTGAACCCCTTGTTCGTGCGCAAGGACGGCCCGCGGCGCGTGATGGAGGTGCGCGTCAGCCGCAGCCAGGAGCGCACCAGCACGGACGGCATCCGCTTCCGCGCGTTCCACGGCCTGGTCGCGTTCGACTGCGAGGCACGCGTCGCGCGCTTCCTCAGCAGCCAGTTCTACAACGCGCCGCTGTGGCGCGACCCGGGCGCCCGGCTGGACTATCCCGAATCGGCCTGGCGCTCCGTGGAGTTCCGTGGCTTCGAGCCCAACCCGCGCGACCGGGTCGTGCAGGCGGCGTGCAGCCCCTGAGAGCGCGGACTCGCAACAAATCCGGTGCAAATTAACCCACGTTAATGCGCATCGCAGGCTCCTGGCCGACCATCGCGCCGCCCAGACTTGCCATGCTGACCCAGAACGTTTTACGCAACCGCAGTGCCGATGTCACCGAGTCAGAACGTGCCGTTCTCGAGAATGCCATTTCGCACACCCGCCACTACGCGGCCGGTCAGATCGTCGTGCGCCAGGATGCCACTGTGGGCACCAGCACCCTGCTGGTGGAAGGCCTGATGACGCGGCATGTGGGCGCCAGCGACGGCCGGCGCCACCTCGTCTCCATCCATGTGCCGGGCGACTTCGTCGACCTGCATGCCTACGCGCTCAAGCAGCTGGACCACGCCGTCGGCGCGCTGACCGACAGCACGGTGGCCGTGTTCCCGCACGAGGCGTTGCGCCGCATCGAGAAGCAGCACCCGCGCCTCACGCGCCGGCTGTGGTTCTCCACCCTGCTCGATGCGGCCACGCACCGCCAATGGGTGGTGCGGCTGGCCAGCCTCAACGCGCTGCAGCGGGTGGCCAACTTCCTGTGCGAGATGAACGCACGCCTGCTGGCCATCGGCCGGTCCGACGGCCAGCGCTTCGAACTGGCCATGACGCAGGCCGACATCGGCGATGTCTGCGGGCTCACCAACGTACACGTGAACCGCGTGGTGCGCCAGCTGCGCGAGCGCGAACTCTGCAGCATCCGCTTCGCACAGGTGCACATCCTCGACCCGCAGGGCCTGGCCCAGGCCGGGCAGTTCAAGCCCGACTACCTGTACCTGAACCCGCCCACGGCGTCGCGGGCGGTCGGTAGCGGCGCGTCCTGACCGGCATGCACAGCCCGCGTACCCGCATGGAGTTGGTGCGCTGCCGGCAGGCGCTGGCGGAGGCCGAGGTGCCCGAAGAACTGCGCCAACTGGCCGACGAGCTGCTGGACCGGCTCATGGGCATGCACGATGCGCGGCGGCTCAACGGGCCGGTCTTCCTGCTGGCGCTCGATTCGCTGGAAATGGTGCCTGGGCTGGAAGCCTCGGTCCAGGCGCTGCGAGCAGCGGTCCTGCGCGAGGTCGGGGCCTGACGCCGCCCGCCGCTCAGCGCTGCCCGGCCCGCACATCGAAGGCCCCGCCCGTCATCGACTGCGCGCGCAGCGTGACGGGCTGCTTGCCCGGCAGCAGCGGGAACACGAGTTCGGCAAAGGTGATCGCCTCCTCCAGGTGCGGATAGCCCGACAGCACGAAGCTGTCGACGCCCAGGTCGACGTACTCCCGCAGGCGCGCCGCCACCTCCTCGGGGTTGCCCACCAGCGCCGTGCCGGCGCCGCCGCGCACCAGGCCCACGCCGGCCCAGAGGTTGGGACCGACCACGAGCCGGTCGCGCCGGCCACCGTGCAGCGCGGCCATGCGGGCCTGGCCCACGGAGTCCATGCCGGCGTGGTTGCGCTGCGCGGCGGCGATGTCCTCGTCGCTCAGGTGGCTGATGAGCCGGTCGGCCGCGGCCCAGGCCTCGGCACTGGTCTCGCGCACGACCACGTGCAGGCGCACGCCGAAGCGCACCGTGCGGCCCTGCCGCGCGGCACGCGCGCGCACGTCGGCGATCTTCTGCGCCACGGCGGCCGGCGGCTCGCCCCAGCTCAGGTAGGCGTCCACATGTTTGGCCGCCAGGTCGTGCGCGGCCGCCGAGGAGCCGCCGAAGTACAGCGGCGGGTACGGCCGCGTCGCCGGCGCATGGAAATTCTGCGCGCCGCGCACCTGCAGGTGCTCGCCTTCGAAATCCAGCTTCTCGCCCTGCAACAGGCGGCGCCAGATCTGCAGGAACTCGTCACCCGCGGCATAGCGCGCGTCGTGGTCGTAGAACACACCGTCGGCCGCGAGTTCGGTCGCGTCGCCGCCCACCACCACGTTCATCAGCAGCCTGCCCGGCCCCAGCGCCTGGTCCAGCGATGCCGCCTGGCGCGCCGAGGCCGTGGGGTTGCCCAGCGAGGTGCGCAGCGCCACGAGCAGCTTGATGCGCTGTGTGACCGGCACCAGGCTCGCGGCCGTGACCCAGGGGTCCAGGCAGGAGGCGCCGGTCGGGATCAAGAGACCGTCGTAGCCCAGCCGCTCGGCCGTCTCGGCGATCTGGCGCATGTAGGCGTTGGTGGCGGGCCTGCCGAAGTCGGACTTGCCGAGATAGCGTGTGTCGCCCGAGGTGGGCAGGAACCAGAAGATGTCCAGGCTCATGCGATCTCCTCCACGGCGCGGCGGAAGGCCTGCGCCGCATGCCGCGCCGGCAGGTGGTGGCCTTCGCCGAACAAGCGCGAGCGCAGCGTGCCTTCTTCGTAAGCGGTCTTGTAGAGCCCGCGGCTCTGCAGTTCCGGCACGACCAGGTCGACGAAGGCCTCGTAGCTCTCGGGGACCACGGTGCGCGCGAGGTTGAAGCCGTCGATGCCCGTGGTCTCGACCCAGCCCTGCAGCGCGTCGGCCACCTGGCCCGGATCGCCCACGATGGTCGGGAATCTGCCGCCGAGCGCGAACAGCTCCAGCATGCGGCGCCGCGTCCAGCCCTGCTGTTCTGCCGTGCGCGCGGCCGACTCGATGCCGTTGGTGTTGCCGTAGGGGATGGGCTCGTCCAACCCGTAGCGCGCGAAGTCGATGCCGGTGCCGGCCGCGAAGTGCGCCAGGCCCGACTCGGGGCTCGCGTAGCGCAGGTATTCGGCGTGCTTCTCGCGGGCCTCGCGTTCGGTGCGGCCCACGACCACGTTGATGCCGGCGAAGACCTTGATGTCGTCGGCCCGGCGGCCGGCCTGCACGAGCTGCTCACGCAGCGCGCGCACGCCGCTGCGCGCGACCTCCTGGTTCGGCGGCGCGATGAACACGCACTCGGCATGGCGCGCCGCGAAGCGCTGGCCGCGGCCCGAGCTGCCGGCCTGGTAGAGCACGGGCGTGCGCTGCGGCGAGGGCTCGGCCAGGTGGTAGCCCTCGACCTGGTAGTACTTGCCCTTGTGGCGCACCGGGTGCACCTTGGCCGGATCCGCGAAGCGCCGGCCGGCCTTGTCACGCAGCACGGCCCCCTCCTCCCAGCTGCCTTCCCAGAGCTGGTAGAGAACGTCCAGGTACTCGTCGGCGCGGTCATAGCGCTCGTCGTGCGCGAGCTGCGTGCTCCTGCCCATGGCCCGCGCCGCGCTGTCCAGGTAGCCCGTCACGATGTTCCAGCCGATGCGCCCGCGCGTGAGATGGTCCAGCGTGGAGAAGCGCCGCGCCAGCAGGTAGGGTTCCTCGTAGCCCAGGTTGACCGTGACGCCGAAGCCCAGGTGCCTGGTGGCCGCGGCCATGGCCGGCACCAGCAGCAGCGGGTCGTTGACGGGAAGCTGGATGGACTCGCGCAGCGTGAGGTCCACGCCACCCTGGTAGACGTCGTACACGCCCACGATGTCGGCGATGAACAGGCCGTCGAACAGGCCGCGCTCCAGCGTGCGCGCGATGCCGGTCCAGTGCTCCAGGGTGTTGTAGTCGGTCGAGCGGTCGCGCGGGTGCGTCCACAGGCCGTGGTTGATGTGGCCCACGCAGTTCATGTTGAACGCGTTGAGCAGGATCTGCTTGGCCATGCTCAGAACGCTGGGATGACGCCGCCGGCGAAGGTCTTGACGATGTACTCGCGCACCTCGTCGGTCTGGTAGGCCTTGACGAGCTGCTGCACCCAGGGCTGGTCCTTGTCCTGCTCGCGCACGGCGACCAGGCAGGCGTAGGGACCGTCCTTGTCCTCCAGCAGGATAGAGTCCTTGGCTGGGTTCAGGCCGGCCTTGTTGGCGTAGTCGGCGTTGATGGCCGAGGCGTCGGTGTCGTCCAGCGTGCGCGGCAGCTGGGCCGCCTCGATCTCGACGAAGCGGAACTTCTTCGGGTTCTCGACGATGTCGCGCGGCGTGGCGTTCACACCGGCCACGGGGTCGATGCCGGTCTTGAGCGTGATCGCGCCGGCCTTCTGCAACAGCAGCAGCACGCGGCTCTCGTTGGCCGGGTCGTTCGGGATCGCGATGCGCGCGCCCTCGGGCAGGTCGGCGAAGCCCTTGAACTTCTTGGAGTAGATCGCGATGGGGCCGATCCAGGTGCGGCCGAAACCGACGATCTTGTAGCCGCGCGCGCGCACCTGGGCCGCCAGGAAGGGCCGGTGCTGGAAGCTGTTAGCGTCCAGGTCGCCCGCGTCCAGCGCGGCATTGGGCCGGCTGTAGTCGGTGAAGGGCACGAGCTGGATCTTCAGGCCATAGTCGCGCTCGGCCACCTTGCGCACCTGTTCGAACACCTGTTCGTGCGGGCCCGTGGTCACGCCGACCTTGAGGACCTTGGTGGTGCCGGGCTGCTCCTTGAGGGCGGCCAGGGCCGGCAGGCCCGTGAGCAGACCGGTGGCACCGGCGAGCTGCAGGACCTGGCGGCGCGATGGGAAGTGCTTGTTGTGCATGGCTTGGATTCCGTTGAAGAAGAGGGAGAGCGTTCAGATGGCGCCGTGCCGCGGTGGCGGCTTGCCGTTGAGGTGGTAGTCGCCGACCGCGTGCACGCGCCAGCGCAGCGGGTCGTGCAGCGTGTGCGTGCGCACGTTGCGCCAGAAGCGGTCCAGGCCCAGGTGTTCGAGCGCGCTGCCGGGGCCGGCCAGTTCGAACAGCTGGCTGGCAGCGGCCAACGCGGCCGTGGTGGTCAGTGCGCGGGCCTCGGCGACGGCCGTGGAGGCGGCGGCCACGCTGGCCCCATCGGGTGCCGCACGGGCGGCATCGACGCACGCCCCGGCGCGGCGCACCAGAGCCTGTGCCGCGCGCAGCTGCAGGTCGAGTTCGCCGACCTGGCGCGCCAGCCCCGGTGACAGCGGGTCGCGCGGCAGTTCCAGCGCCGCCGCCAGCGCGCCCTGACCGAGGCCCAGGTCGATGGCCGCGTGCAGCAGCTGGGCCAGCGGGCCGGCCGTGGTCGGCTCCTCGGCGCTGGGCGCATAGGGCACGATCCATTCCTCGCGCACCTGCACGCCCTCGAAGGCCACCGAGCCGCTGCCCGTCACGCGCTGGCCGAAGCCATCCCAGTCGTCGGTGATGGTCACGCCTTGGGCATCGCGCGGCACGAAGGCCAGCACCTGGCGCGTCTGGCCCTGCTCGCTGCGCAGCGCCAGCGTGGGAATCCAGTGTGCGTAGAGCGCGCCCGTGCAATAGAACTTGCGGCCGTCCAATTGCCAGCCATCGCCTGCGCGCACGAGCTGCGTGCGGCGCTGGAAGTCCTTGTGGCCGATCTCGGCCAACGCGTTGCCCAGGCGCTCGCCGGCCAGCACGCGGCCGAACAGCAGGCGCTGCTGCGCGGGGCTGCCATGGCGGCGCAGCACCTCAAGCGCGAAGAAGTGGTTCTGCGGGATCTGGCCCAGCGAGCCGTCGGCCGCCGAGACGGTGGCGACGACCTCGGCCAGCGTGGCGCTGGAGACGCCCGTGCCGCCGAAGGCCTGCGGCACCGAGATCGCCCACAGGCCGCTCGCGGTGAAGGCCTCGAGTTCGGCCCAGGGCAGGCGGCGCGTGCGGTCGCGCAGCGCGGCCTCGGGCGCGAACTGGGCAGCCAGGCGGCGTGCGGCGGCCAGGGCCGCGGCGGCGTCGGCCAGGCGTTCGGGTGCGCGGGCCGGCGGCGCGGCACGCGGCGTGGCGTCCACGGGGAGTACGGGGGAGATCAGCAGGCTCATCGTCCGGCTCCGAAGGAGATCGCCGGCGCCGGGCCCAGCAGGCGCCGGCCCAGGCGTTCCAGCGCGTGGGCGGGGGCTGCGCGCAGCTGGTGCACACGCGCGTTGCGCCAGTGGCGGTCGAAACGGTGCGCAGCGCGCGTGGCCGAGGAGCCGGCCAGTTCCAGCAGCTTCTCGCCGGCCTGCAGGGCCGTGCGTGCGGCCTGGGCGGCAGCGGCGTCCACGGCGGCATCGGCCACCTCCGTCTCCGCCTGCGCGGCTTCGTGCAGCAGGGCCTGGGCCGCGTGCAGTGCGATGCGCAGCTGGCCAAAATCGTGCACGAGCAGCGGGTCGTCGGCCGCGCGCGCCACCCCCGCATCCATCCAGGGCCGCGCGCGTTCACGCACGAAGCCGGCGGCGTCCTCGGTGGCGGCCAGCGCCAGGCCCACGTCGATGGCGGCGTCGAGCAGGCGCGCCACGCGAGCCGCCGACGCGAGCTCGGGTGCGGGGTAGAGGTCGGTCTCGGCCACGGCCACCTGGTCGAGCACGAGCTGGCCGGCCGGCGCGGCGCGCAGGCCGAACAGCGCGGCCGCGTCGTCCACGCGCAGGCCGGCTGCGCCATGCGCGATCCAGGCGTGCAGCGGCCGGCCCTGGCCATCGCGGGCCGGCACGCGCAGGCGGTCGGCCAGCAGCGCGCCGGGCTCGGCGCGCAGGCGTCCGACCAGGCGGTGCACGGGCGGGGGCTGCGTGAGCTCCGCGCTCTCCTCGGCGCCGGCCAGCAGCACACCATCGGCCGCCAGGGCCAGCTGGCGCGTGGCGGCCGCGTGCGCGCCGGCGGCGCGCAGTTCGGCCACCAGCGCGTAATGGCCGCGCAGCAGCGTGGCCAGTGCGGGATCGGCCGCGCCCAGCAGCACGAACACCTCGGCCAGCACGGACAGCGGCAGGTCGGCGCCACCCTGCGCGGTGGGCACGCTGAGGCCGGCCAGGCCGCTCTGCGCCCACAGGCGGCGCTCGGCCTGGGGCGCGGCACGGCTCCAGTCGCGTTCGGCAGCGCCCGGGCGGGCGGCATCGGCGAGGCGGCGCGCAGCCTCCAGCGCCTGTCGTTCGTCGGCCAGGCGCGGTGCGCGCGGCCACAAGGGGTCGGTCATGCGGTGGTTTCCTTCAGGCGGTATCGCGCCGCTGGCGGCGCAGGCGCGGGTTCAACGCAGCGTGCAGCGCGTCGCTGAGCAGGTTCAGGCCCAGCACCGTGAGCACGATGGCCAGGCCCGGGATGGCGGTCATGTACCAGGCCGTGCGCAGCGCGTCGCGGCCCAGGCCCACCATCGAGCCCCAGCTCACGCGGTTGGGGTCGCCCAGGCCCAGGAAGGACAGCCCGGCCTCGGACAGGATGGCGTTGGCCACGAGCAGGCCGGTGGACACGACCACGGGCGTCCAGGCGTTGGGCAGGATCTCGCGCAGGATCAGGTGCGCATCGCTGGCGCCCAGCGCCACGCTGGCGCGCACGAACTCGCGCTCGCGCAGGCTGATGAACTCGGCGCGCACCAGCCGCGCCACGCTGGTCCACGAGGTCACGCCCAGCGCGAACACGATGGTGCCCACCGTGGGCTTGAGCACGGCCACCAGGATGATGGCCAGCAGGAAGGCCGGGATGGTCTGGAAGAACTCGGTCGCGCGCGTGAGCACCGCGTCGACCCCGCCGCGGTAGAAGCCCGCGGCCGCGCCCACGGCGATGCCGATCACGAGCGAGATGGCTGCGGCCGACAAGCCGACCAGCAAGGAGACGCGCGCGCCGTGCAGCAGGCCGGCCGCGAGATCGCGGCCCATGAGGTCGGTGCCCAGCGGCAGCGTGGCGTCCTGGCCCGGCCAGGTGAAGGGCGCGCCCACCATGTCCAGTGGGTCGCCCGGGTAGAGCCAGCCGGCCGCGAGCGCGCCGGCCAGCACCGCCAGCACGAGGCCGCCGCCGAGCAGGATGGACGGTTGCAGGTACCAGCGCTTCATGCGGGCGCCCCCCGCGGGGCCGCGCGAAGGCGCGGGTCCAGCCGCGCCTGCAGCAGGTCCACCACGCCGTTGCCCGACACCACGAGCACGCCGCTGAACAGCAGCACGGCCAGCAGCACCGGGATGTCGCGGCTCTTGATGGCCTCGAACGAAAGCTGGCCCAGGCCGGGCCAGGCGAACACGGTCTCCACGACGATGGAGCCGCCCAGCAGCGCGCTGCTCTGCAGGCCCAGCATGGTCAGCACGGGCAGCACGGCGTTGCGCAGCGCATGGCCGAACAGCACGCGGCCTTCGCGTGCGCCCTTGGCCCGGGCCGTGCGGATGTAGTCCTCGGCCAGCGTCTCGACCATGGACGCGCGCGCCAGCCGCACATAGACAGCCACGTAGTAGATGGCCAGCGTGAGCACGGGCAGCACCAGGTGGTGCAGGTAGTCGGCCCACAGCCGCAGGCCCTGGTGGCCGGCCTCGATGTTGCGCAGCCCGCCGATCGGCAACCATTGCAGCTGCACGCCGAACAGCACGATCAGCATCAGCGCCGTCCAGAACATGGGCGCGGAATAGCCCAGCGTCGCGAGCGCCGACAGCACGGTGTCGACGAGGCCGTGCGGCCGGCGCGCGGCGGCCACGCCGACCAGCAGGCCCACCACCACCGACAGCGCGAGCGCCGCGCCGACCAGCGCCAGCGTGGGGCCGAGCCGGTCCAGCACCAGGCCCAGCACGGGCTCGTTGAAGCGGAACGAGAAGCCCAGGTCGCCGCGCGCGATGCGGCCCAGGTAGGCCATCAGCTGCTCGCCCGTGCCGCGGTCCAGGCCGTAGGCCTGGCGCAGCTCGGCCACATACTCGGCCGTGACGCTGCCGCTCTCGCCGGCGATCACGTCGACGAGGTCGCCGGGCAAGGCCTTGAGCAGCGCGAAGTTCAGCACGGCGGTGGCGAGCACCACGCCCACCAGTTGCAGCAGGCGGCGGAACAAGGCCTTGGTCATCTCAGCACTCCCAAGCCATTGGCCGAGCGCAGCGATGGCCCGTCTATGACCCCGCTCCCCGGGGCCCCTGTCCCTCCGCTGGCGCTCCGGGCAACCTGCGGTGCTCGCGCCATGGGCTGCATTGCGCAACTCGCTTCGTTCACTGCGTTCGGACAAGCGCAATGAGTCAGATGTTGAAGCGCGAGGTTCCCCGCGCAGCCCATGGCACTGCGCTCCTCGGCAGGGGCACAGGGGGAAGTCCCACACGGGCCATCGCTGCGCTCGGCCTGGGGTTCGGGCCATCGCTTCGCTCGGCCCACTGTGCTGGGGGGCTGCGTCATGCAGCGCCGTCCAGCCAGACCTTCGCGAAATTGTTCTGGCTGTTGTTGTAGGTGTCCGTCACATTGCGCAGGCGCTTGTCCCAGACGCCGAACCAGCGGTACTCGAACAGGTGCAGCAGCGGCAGGTCTTTCTGCACGAGCTTTTGCAGCTCGTTGTAGAGCTGCACGCGGCGTGCCGGATCGCGCTCGACCTGGGCGGCCTCGAGCACGCGGTCGGTCTCGGCGCTGGCATAGCCCGAGGCGTTCTGCCAGGGCGTGCCCTTGCTTTCGGCCTTGGACCAGTAGTGCTGCTCCAGGCCCAGCTGCGGGTCGGCCCAGTTCACGCCCCAGGAGCTGACCAGCTGGTAGTTGTAGTCGGCGAACACGTCGCGGGTCCAGCTGGCCAGGTCCTGCGCCTTGAGTTCCAGGTCGATGCCGACCGCGCGCAGCGATTGGCGCACGAACTCGCCCGTACGCCGGTAGTCGTCGCCGAACGGGATGAAGGCGTGCGTGAGCTTGAAGCGCAAGCCGTCGGCCTTCTTCGGGAAGCCCGCGGCGTCGAGCAGCCTCTCGGCCTTGGCGCGGTCGAACGGGTACTGCTGCGTGTCGGGCGTGTAGAAGCTCTTGAGCTGCGAGGACACCGGGCCCGTGGCCGGCGCCGCATAGCCGCCCCAGACGGTCTTGACCAGCGCGTCGCGGTTGATCGCGTGCAGCAGGGCCTGGCGCACCTCGAGCTTGCCCAGGATGGGGTCGCGCAGGTTCGGGATCAGCCACAGCGTGGCCGCGAAGCCGTTGTAGCCCGCCGTGCTGACCACCAGCTTGTCGCTCTTGGCCAGGCGGTCGGCATCGGCGAAGGTGACCGGGTTGCGCTCGCCGTACTGCACGGCGCCGGTCTCTAGCGCGGCGGCGCGGCCGGCCACGTCGGGGATCACGCGGAAGGTCAGCTTGTCCAGGTAGGGCAGGCCGCTCGCCCAGTACTTGTCGAAACGTTCCAGCGCGATGTGGCTGCCGCGCGACCACTCCTTGAACACGAAGGGGCCCGAGCCCACGGGCTTGTTGTTGTACGGGTTGTTCGGAATGTCCGTGCCCTCGTAGAGGTGGCGCGGCAGCACGGGCGCGGACACCACGTCGAGCGCGTTGAGCACCACGGGCGCGGGCTTGGACAGGTGCAGCACCACGGTCGTCGCGTCGGGCGTTTCCACGCGGGTGAGGTTCTGGAACACGCGGCGGCCCGTGGGCGCGTGCTTCTTCCAGACCTCCTCGGCCGAGAACTTCACGTCGGCCGAGGTGAGCGGCTTGCCGTCGTGCCAGAAGGCGTTCTTGCGCAGCCACAGGCGCAGCTGCAGGCCGTCGGTTGACAACTCCCAGCGCTCGGCCAGCTGCGCGCGCGGCTTGAGGTCGGGGCCGTAGTCGAGCAGCCCGTCGAAGATCTTGGAGGCCACCAGCCGCGTGGGCGTGGCGGTGTTGACGAAGAAGGCCAGCGTGGGCGGCTCGGGGTGCACCAGCGCGCTGATGGCACCGCCGCGCTGCGCGCCCTGTTCGGTGTCCGGCAGGGCCTGCGTGAGCGCCAGCGCGTCGCGCGTAGCCAGGCCGCCGAACAGCAATGCGCCGGTCAGGCCCAGCAGGTGGCGGCGCTGCAGCTCGGCCGGCGTGGTGGTGTCGTGCTCTTGCATGGAATCCTCCTCAGTGGATGGGTGTGTGTTCTGGATGGGGACGTGGCTGCGGCACGGCGGCCAGCAGCGCACGCGTGTAGTCGTGGCGGGGATGGGCCAGCACCTGCGCGCGCGGCCCCTCTTCGACGATGCGGCCGCCGTGCATGACCAGGACGCGGTCGGCGATGTAGCGCACCACCGAGAGGTCGTGCGAGATGAACAGGTAGGACAGCCCGTAGGCCGCGCGCAGGTCGGCCAGCAGGTTCAGGATCTGCGCCTGGATCGACACGTCCAGCGCCGAGACGGGCTCGTCGCAGACCACGAGATCGGGCCGCAGCACGAGCGCGCGCGCGATCGCGATGCGCTGGCGCTGGCCGCCCGAGAACTCGTGCGGATAGCGCCGGCCCGCGGCCTGGCCCAGGCCCACGTCGTCCAGCACTTGGGCGATGCGGCGGCCGCGCTCGGCCCGCTCGCGCACGCCGTGGATGGCCAGCGCATGGCCCAGGATGTCGTCCACGCGGTGGCGCGGGTTCAGCGAGCCGTAGGGATCCTGGAACACCATCTGCACGCGCCGGCGCCGGGCCAACAGCGCGCGCGGGGCCAACGGCAGCAGGTCCTCGCCGTCCAGCAGCACCCGGCCCGTGGCCGGCACCAGCTGCACGATGGCGCGCGACAGGCTGGACTTGCCGCAGCCCGATTCGCCGACCAGGCCCACGGTCTCGCCGCGCGCGATCTGCAGCGACACACCATCGACGGCGAAGCGCCCGGCCGGCGCGCCGGCATAGCGCACGCGCAGGTCCTGCACCTGCAGCAGCGGCGCACCGGCGGCGATGGGTGCAGCCGCCACCGGTTCCGGCCGGCGCAGCGTGAAGCGCTCACCGCCTTCGTGGCGCACCTCGGGCAGGCGTGCATGGCGGTAGTGCAGGTCGCCGGGCGCCAGGTGCAGCGAGGCGCCCAGCAGGCCCTGGGTGTAGGCGTGCTGCGGCGCGCCGAACACACGCGGCACCGGCCCCTCCTCGAGCTTGCGCCCGCCATGCATGACGGCCACGCGGTCGGCCCATTGCGCCACCACGCCCAGGTCGTGCGTGATCAGCAGAACGGCCATGCCCAGCGCACGGCGCAGCTCGTCGAGCAGCGCGAGGATCTGGGCTTGGATGGTCGCATCCAGGGCCGTGGTCGGCTCGTCGGCGATCAGCAGGCGCGGCTTGCAGGCCACGGCCATGGCGATCATCACGCGCTGGCGCTGGCCACCCGAGAGCTGGTGCGGGTGGTCGCCGTAGCGGCGCGCGGGCTCGGGCAGGCGCACCAGGTCCAGCAGCTCGGTGGCGCGCGCGCGGGCCGCGGCCGACGACAGCGGCTCGTGCAGGCGCAGGGCCTCGGCCACCTGTGCGCCGATGCTCAGCACCGGGTTCAGCGAACTCATGGGCTCCTGGAACACCATGGACAGGGCGCTGCCGCGCAGGGCCGCCATCTCGCGCTCGCGCAGGGCCAGCAGATCGCGGCCGGCGAAGCGCACGCTGCCGGCCAGCCGCGCATGCGCGGGCAGCAGCCGCATCAGCGCCAGCGCGGTGGTCGACTTGCCGCAGCCCGACTCGCCGACCAGCGCGACGGCCTGGCCGGCCTGCACCTGCAGGTCCAGGCCACGCACGGCATGGTGGCCGCCGAAGCGCACGTCCAGGCCGCGGATGTCCAGCAGCGTCGCGGCGGCGGCCTGCGCGGCTCTATCCCGCAGCGCCGCGGCGGGGCCCGGCTGCAGCGGCAGCGCGGTGCGAAGGCTCAGGGATGCGGACATGCAGGGCGGCAATCGAGTGGTCGAGGCGCTCTGCATTGCAGGCGGCATGCCATGCGCAAAAGCCTGGTTTCATGCGGTTTTCGGGGGGTTTTCGGCCCCGTGCTGCACGGCGTACAGCAGGCCTGCTGCCCCGCTGCTGCTGCAGCAGCAGCGCGCCTTCGCGGCGAGGATCGATATTCGGTCTGCGCATGTCGCAGCCGCGACGGCCTGCTGCCTCAGAAGCATTTCGACCATCGATATGCGGAAAGCTTCGCCCGCACGGGCCGGCCTCTTCCCACAATCTGCTGGATGAGCAGCACCGCCTTCGCCAGCGCCCCCGCGCCTGCCGCCGCGCCCGCGCATGCGCGCGACCCGGCCGCGGCGCTGCAGCGCGCGCAGGCGCTGGCCACGCGCTTCGCGGCCACGGCGGCCGAACGCGACCGCCGCGGCGGCACACCCAAGGCCGAGCGCGATGCGCTGCGCGACAGCGGCCTGCTCGCGCTGTCCATCCCGCGTGCCTACGGCGGCCATGGCGGCGACTGGCAGCTCACGCTGCGTGTGGTGCGCATCCTGGCTGCCGCCGACAGTTCGCTGGCCCATGTGTTCGGCTTCCACCACCTGATGCTGGCGACCGTGCGGCTGTTCGGCCAGCGCGCGCAATGGGAGCCCTGGTTCGCGCAGACCGCGCGCCACGCCTGGTTCTGGGGCAATGCGCTGAACCCGCTGGACGCGCGCACCGTCGCCACGCCGCAGGACGGCTGGCACGCCTTCACGGGCCAGAAGAGCTTCTGCTCGGGCGCGCTGGATTCGCAGATGCTGGTGGCGTCGGCCCTGCACGCGCGGACGCGCCAGCTGCTGGTGGCCGCCGTGCCCACGGCGCGCAGCGGCATCCAGGCCGCGCCCGACTGGGACAACATGGGCCAGCGCCAGACCGACAGCGGCAGCGTGACCTTCGAGAAGGTGCGCGTGGAAGACGCCGAACTGCTGACCGACCCCGGCCCGCTGTCCACGCCCTTCGCCTGCCTGCGCCCGCTGGTGGCCCAGCTCGTGCTGGCCAATGTCTATCTGGGCATCGCCGAGAACGCCTTCGAGGACGCACGCCGCTACACCCTGCACGAGGCCCGGCCCTGGCCGGCCTCGCCTGCCGCGCAGGCCGGCGACGACCCCTATGTGCTGGCCCACTACGGCGAGTTCTGGGTCGGCCTGGAGGGCGTGCGCGCGCTGGCTGACCGTGCCGCCGGGCGGCTCGATGAGGCCTGGCGCCGTGGCGAGCAGCTGGACGCCGCCACACGCGGCGAGGCGGCTGTGGCGATCGCCGCGGCCAAG
The DNA here is from genome assembly GCF_001422365.1 of Pseudorhodoferax sp. Leaf265. GTDB lineage: Bacteria > Pseudomonadota > Gammaproteobacteria > Burkholderiales > Burkholderiaceae_C > Pseudorhodoferax. Next base: position 101,857 of record NZ_LMMT01000005.1, read on the forward strand.
GTGGCGGCCACGCGCGTGGGCCTGGACCTGTGCACGCGCATGTTCGACGTGGCCGGCGCGCGCGCCACCCATGGCGGGCTGCGGCTGGACCGGCACTGGCGCAACCTGCGCACCCAGTCGCTGCACGATCCGGCCGACTACAAGCTGCGCGAACTCGGCGAATGGGCCCTCAAGCGCCAACACCCCCACGCGAGCTTCTACACATGAACTTCTCCGCAGATGTCGAAGCCGAGGCACCCGCCCCGCCCTGGCAGCCGCCGGCCCGCGCGCAGGCGCTGGCGGCGCGCGCCGTGCCGCAGGTCTTCGTCGACCCGCGCTCGCTGGCCCTGCGCGAGCGCATCCGCCTGATCGCGCCCAGCGAGGCCAACGTGCTCATCGTCGGCGAGACCGGCACCGGCAAGGAGCTCATCGCGCGCCACGTGCATGCGCTCAGCGCACGCAAGCAGGCGCCGTTCGTGGCCGTCAACTGCGGCGCCTTCTCCGAGCAGCTGGTCGAAAGCGAACTCTTCGGTCACGAAAAGGGCGCGTTCACGGGCGCCTTCTCGGCCAAGGCCGGCTGGTTCGAGGCGGCCAACGGCGGCACGCTGTTCCTGGACGAGATCGGCGATTTGCCGTTGGCCAGCCAGGTCAAGCTGCTGCGCGTGCTGCAGGAGCGCGAGGTGGTGCGCCTGGGCGCGCGCCGCAGCATCCCCATCGACGTGCGCGTGGTGGCCGCCACCAACGTGCGGCTGCAGCAGGCCGTGGCGGCCGGGCAATTCCGCGAAGACCTGTTCTACCGGCTCAACGTGGTGCACCTGGCGGTGCCCACGCTGCGCGAGCGCCCGGGCGACATCCTGCCGCTGGCGCGGCATTTCATCGCGCTGTACTGCCAGCGCCTGGGCTATGCGCCAGTGCAGCTCGACGATGCGGCCGAGGACAAGCTCGTGGCCCACGCCTGGCCCGGCAACATCCGCGAGCTCGAGAACGTGATCCACCACGCGCTGCTCGTGCACCGCGCCGGCCGCATCGTGGCCGACGACCTGCACCTGGCGTTGCGCGACGACCCTGCCCCGCGGCCGGCCGATGCGGGCTCGGCCCCCATGCACGCGCTCGAGCAGGCCGTGCACGCGCTGCTGCAGCAGCCCGGCGGCGCGCGCATGGAGGCCATCGAAGAAGCCATCGTGCGCACCGCCTTCCAGTTTTGCCACCACAACCAGGTGCAGGCGGCGCGCCTGCTCGGCATCAGCCGCAACGTGATGCGCGCCCGCCTGATCCGCATCGGCGCCATCGACGCATTGAAATGAAACCACCCCGTTTGGATGTCTCACTGCGTGTAGACATCCCATCCCCCTCCAGGGGCGCCGCCAGCGGCCTGGCAGAGCCAGTTCCGCGGCGTCTGCTGGAATGGCCTGCCCCGCGGCCCTCTGTACAGCGGCTTGCGCACGGCGTCGTTCGCTGCGAGCGGCCTGATCACGCCTGACAGCCAAAGGACTGCATGCCCGAAATCCACCACACCCTGAAAGCGCGCTACGGCGCCGCCGCTCCCGCGATCCCGCTGGAACTCAACCCCGTGCTCGACGCGCTGCTCACCCAGCGCTCGGTGCGCCACTTCGTGCCCGATGCGCTGCCGCCGCATGCGCTGGAGCGGCTCGTCGCGGCCGCCCAGTCGGCGCCGAGCTCCTCCAATCTGCAGACCTGGAGCGTGGTCGCCGTGCAGTCGCAGGCCGGCCGCGACCGCCTGGCCGAGCTGACCGGGCCGCAGAACCACCTGCGCACCGCACCGCTGGTACTGGCCTTCCTGGCCGACCTGTCGCGCATCCAGCGCATCGCCGAACGCAGCGGCCGCGAGGCCGCAGGCCTGGACTACCTGGACACCTTTCTGATGGCCGTGATCGACGCCGCGCTGGCCGCGCAGAACGCGGTGCTGGCCGCGCAGTCGCTGGGCCTCGGAACGGTCTACCTGGGCGCGCTGCGCAACCAGCCCGAGCCCGTGGCCGCGCTGCTGGGCACGCCTTCCCATGTGTTCCCGGTGTTCGGCCTGGTGGTCGGCTGGCCCGATCCGGCCCGCCCTGCCGCGGTCAAGCCACGCCTGCCGCAGTCCTCGGTGCTGCACCTGGAGCGCTACCGCGCGCCGGCCGATGCCCAGGCCGAGACCGGCGGCTACGACGCCGAGCTGCGCCGTTTCCAGGCGGCCGAGGGCATGCCCGCCATCGACTGGAGCCAGCAGGTCATCGACCGCCTGCGCGACCCGGCCGCGCTCAAGGGCCGGCACCGGCTGTTCGAGGCGCTGCTCGGCGCCGGCCTGCGCTTCGACGACATCACCGCTTCCCCAAACCACAACACCACCGCATGACTTTCGCCACCGAGCAGGACGCCTCCTTCACGGCACGTTTCCGACCCATCTTCGCGCGCATCGCCGAGCGTGCCGCCGAACGCGAGCACGGCCGCGAACTCGCCCACGACGCCATCGGCTGGCTGCGCGAGGCCGGTTTCGGCGCGCTGCGCGTGCCCGTCGAACACGGCGGCCTGGGCGCCACACCTTCGCAGCTGTTCGCGCTGCTCGTGGAGCTGGCCGAGGCCGACTCCAACCTGCCGCAGGCGCTGCGCGCGCACTTCGGCTTCGTCGAGCGTGTGCTGATCGAGTTCCCGGCCGAACGCCGCGCGCCCTGGCTGCGCCGCGTGGCCGAGGGCGCGATCTTCGGCAATGCGACCACCGAACTGGGCGAGGGTGCGGTGGGCGCGCTGCAGACCACGCTCACGGCCCAGGGCACGGGCTACGTGCTCGACGGCGACAAGTACTACAGCACCGGCACGCTCTACGCCGACTGGGTGCAGGTGACGGCCCAGCGCGATGGCGCCGACCCCAACATCCAGCGCAGTCTGGCCCTGGTGCGCACCGATGCGCCCGGCGTGGAGTGCGTGGACGACTGGCGCGGCTTCGGCCAGCGCCTGACGGCCTCGGGCACCACGCGGCTGCGCGGCGTGCAGGTGGCAGCCGACGCCGTGGTCGATGTGGCACGCAACATCGCCACGCCGCTCACGGCCCTGTTCCAGCTGTTCCACATCGCCACGCTGGCCGGCATCGCGCGCGCCGTGGAGCGCGACGCCGTGCGCTTCGTGCAGCCGCGCCGGCGCGTGTTCAGCCATGGCAGCGGCACCGTGCCGCGCGAGGACCCGCTGATCCAGCAGGTCATCGGCCAGCTCGGCGCCACGGCCTATGCGGCGCAGCTCGCGGTGCGCGACGTGGCCGCCGGCCTGGATGCGGTGGACCGCCTGCGCCTGGCCGGCGCGCCCGTCCCGGACGAACTGCTCATCGACGTGGAGCTGCGCGCCTCGCGCGCCCAGGTCCATGTGACCGACGCCGTGCTCGGCGCGGCCACGCGGCTGTTCGACGTGGGCGGCGCTTCGGCGCTGCAGGAAGACCGCCGGCTGGACCGCCACTGGCGCAATGCGCGCGCACTGGCCTCGCACAACCCCGTGATCTACAAGGCCCGCGTGCTAGGCGACCACGCGCTCAACGGCACGCGGCCGACCTTCTACTGGGCCGTGGGCACGCGCGAAGCCGCCTGAGAACCATATGCGCACCGCGTCTTAGCAAGCGCGAAACGCTTCTACCGACACGCGGCGGTCGCCGGCACACTGCCCGGTCCACGGCCCATCGCGCAGCTACACCATGACCCAACACCACCTCGCCTGGGGCGCCGCCCCGAGCCCCCGCTACGAGGCCCTGGCCCAACGCTTTCGCCCCGTGTTCGACCGCATCCGCGGCACCGCGGTGGAGCGCGATCTCCAGCACAAGCTGCCGCACGAGGAGCTGCACTGGCTGCGCGCCGAAGGCTTCGCCAAGCTGCGCCTGCCGGTCGAGCAGGGCGGCGCCGGTGCCACGCTGACCGAGTTCTTCGGCCTGCTGGTCGAGCTCGGCGCGGCCGACACCAACGTGGTCAACGCGCTGCGTGCGCACTTCGGCTTCACCGAGGACGTGCTGAACTCCGGGTTCGCCGACTTCCGCACGCACTGGCTGGCGAAGATCGCCGAGGGGCAGACCATCGGCTCGGGCTTCTCCGAAGCGGGCGAAGCCAAGGTCGGCAGCTTTTCCACCAAGCTCACGCGCGACGCGCAAGGCCGGCTGCGCCTGTCGGGCCGCAAGTTCTACACCACGGGCTCGCTGTTCGCGGACTGGATCAACACCGCAGCCGACGACGAGGACGGCCAGCCCACGCTGGTGCTGGTGCCGCGCAAGGCCTCCGGCGTGCAGGTCGACGACGACTGGGACGGCTTCGGCCAGGCGCTCACGGCCAGTGGCACGGCGCACTTTGACCAGGTCGCCATCGAGCCGGCCTGGGTCAACCCGGCCAGGGCGCGCTTCCCGTACTCCTCGCCCTACTACCAGCTCGTGCACCTGGCCTCGCTGGCCGGGATCGCGCGCGCGCTGTCCGAAGACCTGGCCCAGCGCGTGCGCGAACGCACGCGCACCTACAGCCACGCCAACGCCGAGCGCAGCGCGCAGGATCCGCAGGTGCTGCAGGTCGTCGGCCGCGTGCACGGCGCGGCCTATGCGGCCAACGCCATCGTGCAGCAGACCGCCCGCGCGCTGGAGCTGGCCTGGCAGTCGCGCACGCTGGACGCGGCCCAGCGCGAGCAGGCCAACGTGCTGGCCCATGTGGAGGTCGACCAGGCCGTGCCCGTGGTCACGCAGCTGGTGCTGGACGCCAGCACCCAGCTGTTCGACGCGCTGGGCGCCTCGGCCGCGCTGCGCCCGGCCGGGCTGGACCGCTACTGGCGAAATGCGCGCACGATCTCCTCGCACAACCCGCGCGTGTACCGCGAGCGCCAGGCCGGCGACTACGCCGTCAACCGCACGCCGCCGCCGACCTACTACCGGGTCGGCACGGCCTGATTCCCTTCCCTCTTCCTCGTCCCCCGCATGAGCTCCCTCGCAGAACCCGCCAGCCCCCGGCTGGCCGACACCGCCAATCCCCACCCCGCGCCGCTGCGCCAGGCCTTGCCTGCGGCCGGCGACGTGGCCCTGCTGTTCGCGCGCGCCCAGGCCCTGCTGCCGCAGGTGGCCGAGGGCGCGGCCGCGCGCGAGAGCGCACGCGAACTGCCCTACGCGCTGGTGCGCCAGATTGCCGAAGCCGGCCTCTTGACCTTCCGCATCCCCAAGGCCTATGGCGGCCCGGGCGGCTCCATCCACGACGTGATCCGCTTCCTGGTCGACCTCGCGGCGGTGGATTCCAACACCGCGCAGGCGCTGCGGCCCAACTACGGCTTCATCGAGAGCCTGCTGGCCGGCCAGGACGAGGCGGCGCGCCAGCTCTGGTTCGGCCGGCTCTTGAAAGGCCAGATCCTGGGCAACGGCGGGCTCGAGCGCGGCGGCGCGCACGGTTCCACGGCCGCACGCATCCTGCGCGATGGCGACCACTACCGCGTCAACGGCACCAAGTACTACAGCACCGGCGCGCTCTACGCCGACTGGATCACCTCGCTCGCGCTGGACGCGGACGGCAAGGAGACCGCCTTCTTCGTGCCGCGCGGCCGCGCCGGCGTGGAACTCGTGGACGACTTCGACACCGCGGGCCAGCGCCTGACGGCCAGCGGCACCACGCGCTTCGTCGACACGCTGGTGCAGGCCGACGAGGTCCGCTCGGGCCACTTCTCGCGCGAGAAGCGCAACCCGGTCACGCCGCTGTACCAGCTGATCCTGGCGGCCGTGGAGGCCGGCATCGCGCGCAACGCACTGACCGACGCCGTGCACTTCGCGCAGAAACATGCGCGACCGATCCGCCACAGCAGCGCCCAGGTCTCGGTGGACGACCCCTACGTGCGCGAGGCCGTGGGCCAGATCGCGGCCCAGGCCTATGCGGCCGAGGCCACGGTGCTGCGCGCCGCGAGCGCGCTGGACGCGGCCTGGGCCGAGCAGCTCAGCGAAGAGGCACTGACGCGCGCCTCGGTGGAGATCGCCCAGGCCCAGCACTTCGCGGTGGCCGCGGCGCTCAAGGCCGCGGAACTGGCCTTCGACGTGGGCGGCGCCTCGGCCACCGACCGGCGCCACAACCTGGACCGCCACTGGCGCAACGCGCGCACCGTGGCCAACCACAACCCGCGTCAGTGGAAGGCCGCCGCGGCCGGCGCCTGGCACCTCAAGGGCGAGCCGCCGCCGACGACCGGCGCGTTCTGATGCCGGCGGCTACGCCCTGGCGTAGCCCTGGATGCCGGTCGGCCGCAGCAGCTGCGCGCGCAGCCGCGGGTCGCTGGCGAAGCGGCCCGTGATCTCCAGCACGCGCGCCACCTCCTCGGGCGTGTTGTAGGCGCCCAGTGACAGCCGCACGGCGCCCGTGTCCAGCAGGTTGCTGACCACGCCCTGCGCGTAGAGGTACTTGCGCAGCGCGAAGCCTTCGGGGTGCTGGATGCAGACCGTGAAGCTGTTCTCGCCGGGCCGGTCGGACGACAGCAGCCGGTAGCCCTGCGCACGCAGGCCGGCGTCCAGCTGCGCGCCGAGCGCGAGCACCCAGGGCGCGAGCCGCTCCACGCCGGCCTCCTCGATCAGCAGCAGCGCCTGCGCCAGGCCGTAGACGCCGGGGTAGTTGATGTTGCCGCCCTCCAGCTGCCGCGCGTCGCCCGCTGGCGGCGGCAGCAGTTCCCAATCGGGCACCGTGCGGTCGATGCGGTTGGCGACCGACGGCCCGAGGTGGCCGGGTTCGAGCTCGGCCAGCAGCGCGGGCGCGATGGCCAGGAAGCCGATGCCCAGTGGCCCGTGCAGCGCCTTGTAGCCGCCGCAGGCCAGCGCATCCACGCCCCAGCCCTGCACATCGAACGGCAGCAGGCCCACGCCCTGGATGCCGTCGACCACGAGCCGGATGCCCTGGGCGCGGCAGCGCGCGGCCAGCGCGGGGATGTCGGCGCGCACGCCGGTGCTGTACTGCACGTAGGAGACCGCGATGAGCCGCGTGTGCGCGTCCACGCGCTGCCACAGCGCGTCCAGCGTCACGCTGCCGCCCGGCGCGGCGGCCACGCGCACCTCGACGCCGCGCCGCCGCAGGTGCAGCCAGGGCACGGCGTTGACGGGGTGCTCCTGGTCGTCGATGACGAGGTTGTCGCCGGGCCGCCAGGGGAAGCCCTGGGCCACGATGTTCAGGCCCTCGGTGGTGTTCTTGGTGAACGCGATGCTGCGCGCCGGCGCGTTGACGAGCCGGCCGATCTGGCCGCGCACGCTCTCGGCCGCGGCCAGCCATTCAGGCTTGTCGGCGCGCGCATGCGTGATGTTGTCGAAGAAGCGCTTGACGGCCTCGCTGACCGCCGGCGCCATCGGGCTGCTGTAGGCTTGGCAGGCGTAGATCTTCTGGCGCGTGATCGGGAAGTGGTCACGGAAACGCTGTTGCCAATCCATGCGGGCCTCCTGGCGCAAAGGCCGAAATTCTAGGAAGGCTGCTTATCTGTTGGCCGCATGAGCATGCGCGGATTGCTTCCATCGCCGCCGCCGCGCGTTCCTAGAATTTCCCCCCCATGACCAAGACCCCCTTCCCCACACTGCGCGCTCTGGCCGCGCTGTTCGGCCTGTGCGCAGCGCTTGGCGCACAGGCCGGCCCCACGGTCGACGCGATCAAGGCACGCGGCCAGCTGGTCTGCGGCGTGAGCCAGGGTTCGGCCGGCCTGTCGCTGCCCGACAGCCAGGGCCGCTGGAGCGGGCTGGATGTGGACTTCTGCAAGGCGCTGGCCGCCGCGACCTTGGGTGCGCCCGACAAGGTGCGCTACGTGCCGCTGAGTTCGCAGCAGCGCTTCCCGGCCCTGGTCTCGGGCGAGATCGACGTGCTGAACCGCAACACCACCGTGACCTCCGGCCGCGACGCGGGCCTGGGCATCAGCGCCACGGCCATCGTGTTCTACGACGGCCAGGGCTTCCTGGTGCCCAGGAAGCTCGGCGTGCGCAGCGCCAGGGAGCTGGATGGCGCCCAGGTCTGCGTGCAGCCCGGCACCAACAACGAGCAGAACCTGGTGGACTGGTTCACCACGCACAAGCTCAAGTACCGCCCGGTCGTGATCGAGAACCTCGTCGAACTGGAGAAGGCCTTCTACGCCGGCCGCTGCGACGTCTACCTGTCCGACGCCTCCACGCTGGCGGCCAGCCGCTCGGCGCGCGCGGGCAACCCTGACGACTTCGTGATCCTGCCCGAGCGCATCAACAAGTCGCCGCTGTCGCCTTGGGTGCGCGAGGCCGATGCCAACTGGGCCAGCATCGTGCGCTGGACCGTGCACGCCGTGGTCGCGGCCGAGGAACTCGGCATCACCTCGGCCAACGTCGACACCTTCCTCGCCAGCAAGGACCCGCAGGTGCGCCGCCTGCTGGGCGTGGACCCCGGCATCGGCAAGAGCTTCCAGCTCGACGAGCGCTGGGTCTACCGCGTGATCAAGGCCGTGGGCAACTACGGCGAGATCTGGGACCGCAACGTGGGCCCCAAGACCCCCCTCAAGCTGGACCGCGGCCTGAACGCGCTGTGGAACCAGGGCGGCCTGCTGTACGCGCCGCCGTTCCAGTGATGCTTTGGTCACGGGCCCGATGACGGGCCTGGACTTCGGCTTCCTCACGCAGCGCGCCGGCTTCCAGCTGGCCGAGAGCCTCCTGGACGCCACGCCGGACGACAGCTACGGCTGGCTGCTGCTGGCCGGCGCCGTCGACACGCTGGCGGTGGCCGCGCTCGCGCTGCCGCTGGCCACGCTGGCCGGCACCGCGCTGGGGCTCGCACGGCTCACGCGACAGCCGCTCGTGCACCGGCTGCTCGCGCTGCTCGTGGCGCCCGTGCGCAACACGCCGGTGCTGCTGCAGCTGTTCGTCTGGTACGCGCTGCTGCTGGCCCTGCCCCATGTGCGCGAAGCCTGGCAGCCGCTGCCGGGCGTGTTCCTGTCCAACCGCGGCCTGGCGCTGCCGGCGCTGCATGGCGCCGGCCCGCTGCTGCTGGCCCTGGCCGCGACGGCACTGGCCTGGCGGCTGTGGCGGCGCCGGCTGCTGGTCGTGGGCCTCGGGCTGGCCGCCTGTGTGTCCGCGGTGGCCATGCAGCCCCTGCAGCTGGAACTGCCGCAGGCGGCGGGCTTCGGCCTGCGCGGGGGCTGGACGCTGAGCCCGGAATTCGCAGCGCTGGTGCTGGGCCTCACGCTGTTCCACTGCGCGTACATCGCGGACATCGTGCGCGGTGCGGTGCTGGCCGTGCCGGCCGGCCAGGTCGATGCCGGGCGCGCACTGGGCCTGGCGCCGGGGCAGCTCGCGCGGCTGGTGCTCGCGCCCCACGCGGCCCGGCTGGCGCTGCCGCCGTACGCGAGCCAGTGCCTGATGCTGCTCAAGAACAGCACGCTGGCGATCGCCATCGGCTACCAGGACCTCATGGCCGTCGTGAATACCACGGTCACGCAGACCGGCCGCGCGGTGGAAGGCATCACGCTGGCGGCGCTGTTCTATCTGGCGATCAGCCTGCTCGTCGCCTGGACGCTGGCACGCGCCAACGCCCGTGCCACGCGCCAGGGACTGGAGGGCGGTGGCGTGCAGCGGCTGGGCCAGCGCCTGGGGCCGGTGGGCTGGCACGGCGCGCTGCGCTGGCGCACGCCGCTGCAGGCCGCGTGGCAGCTGGCCCTGGCAGGGTGCGTGGCCTGGGGCGGCTGGCAGCTGCTGCAATGGGCCGTGCTGCGGGCGCAATGGCATGGCCTGCCTGCCGACTGCGCGGCCGCGGCCGGCGCCTGCTGGGCCTCTGTCTGGGAGAACCGCACGCTGCTGCTGTTCGGCACCCTGCCCGCGGCGCAGCGGCCCCAGGCCGCGTTGGCCTGCGCGCTGCTGCTGGCCGCAGCGTTGGTGCCGTTGCTGCGGCCGCTGGCGCCGCGCTGGCGCGTGGCAGCCTGCCTGCTCGCGCTGGCCGGTGCCGCCGCCACGCTGGCCGGCCTGGGCGGCCGGCCCCCCCTGGCGCCGGTGGCCTGGGGTGGGCTGCTCGTCACGCTGGCATTGGCGCTCGCGGCCATGGCGCTGGCCCTGCCGCTCGCCGTCCTGCTGGCGCTGGCCAGGCGCCAGCGGCACCGCGCCTTGCGCTGGCCAGCCACCGCACTGGTCGAGACCGTGCGCGCCGTGCCGCTCGTCACGCAGCTGCTGCTGGTGGCGTTCTGGGTGCCGCTGCTGCTCGGCGGCGACTGGTCGGGCGCGAAGTTCCAGCTGGCGCTGGCCGCGCTCGCGCTGCACACGGGATGCCAGCTGGCCGAGGTGCTGCGCGGCGCGTTGCAGGCGATCCCGGCCAGCCAGGCCCTCACGGCGCAGGCACTCGGCCTGCGGCCCGTGCAGGTGCTGGCAGGGGTGCTGCTGCCGCAGGCGCGCCGGCTGGCGGCGCCAGCCGCGCTCGGGGTGTTCGTGGGCGCGCTCAAGGACACCTCGCTGGTGCTCGTGATCGGCCTGTTCGACGTGCTCGGCGCGGCGAAGGCCGTGGTCGCCGACACCGGCTGGCGGCCCTACGATCTGGAGGTCTACGGCGCCGTCGCGCTGCTGTTCCTGCTCGCCTGCCTGCCGCTGGCGTGGCAGGCGCAGCGCATGCAGCTGCGCGCCGCTTGAACCGGCGCATCACCGGCACGCCCGCCAAGGACGGAAAGCGCATGTGCTCATGCGGTTTTCTTCGTTCACTGCGGCGCGGGCCCTTCCTAGAGTGGCTGGCTGCGCGCGCTGCCCCCGGCGCGCCTGCCCCGAGGAAGCCCATGCCCCACCACCCCACCCGGCGCGCGAGCCTCGCGCTGCTGGCGGCCGCCATGCTGCCGCAGGCGCGCGCCACCACCGGCCCCTGGAAGCCGACCAAGCCCGAGTTCATCGTGCCCAGCGGCGCCGGCGCCGCGCTCGACAGCGCGGCGCGCAAACTCACCGAACTGCTGGCCCGCGAGGGACTGACCGAGAGCTTTGTCGTCAGCAACCGCTCGGGCGCCCACTCGATCCAGGCGCTGGAGACGCTGCAGCGCCAGGGCGGCAACGCCAGCCTGCTCATGACGCTCAGCAGCGGCTACGTGACCAGCGTGGCCCAGGGCGCGCTGGCGCCGCGGCTGCAGGAGATCACGCCGCTGGTCACGCTGCTGCGCGAATTCACCACGGTGGCCGTGCGCGCCGACGCGCCCATCCGCGACGCCGCCGGGCTCATCGCCACGCTGCGCCGCGACCCGGCGGCCCTGTCCATCGGCATCGCCACCACGCTGGGCAACCACATCCATCTGGGCATCGCCCAGCCGCTGCAACAGGCCGGCGTGGCCGTGCGCGGCCTGCGCGTGGTGCCCTACAAGTCGTCGGCGGAGTCCACGGCGGCGCTGGTCGGCGGCCACCTGGACGTGGTGTCCGCCACCACGCCCAACCTGCTGCCCTACCTGCAGAACCAGCGCGTGCGGGTGATCGCCATCGCGGCGGATGAGCGCCTCGCCGGCGCGTTCGCCGACGCGCCGACCTGGAAGGAACAGGGCGTGGACTACGTCAGCCAGTCGTTCCAGGGCGTGGCCACAGCTGCGCGCGTGACGCCCGAGCAGCAGGCCTTCTGGGTGCAGGCCTTCGCGCAGGTGACGCGCTTGCCAGAGTGGCAGGCCTTCCTCGCGCTGAACCAGTGGAAGCCGCATTTCCTGGGCCCGCAGCAGACGCAGGCTGCGCTGCAGCAACAGATCGCACAGACGCGCAGCCTGTTGGCCGCGCTGGGCCTGGAAGGCACGGACCCGACGGGCCAGGCGCAGGCCGGCGCGGCCCCGCGCACCTGAGCCCCCACCGAAAGAGACACCATGAACATGCCCCTGCCCGCCGCCGTCCAGCACCAGCTGGAGCGCGCCCTGGACGACACCCGCCACATCGAGGTGCTGCCGCAATCCGCCCACATCGGCGCCCTCGTCACGGGCGTGGACCTGCGCCGCCCGCTGGCGCCGGCGGAGGTCGCCACCATCCGTGCCGCGCTGCTGCGCTGGAAGGTGGTGTTCTTCCGTGACCAGCCGCTGGACCACGTGCAGCAGATCGCCTTCGCGCGCCAGTTCGGCGAGCCCACCCTGGGCCATCCGGTGTTCGGCCATGTCGAGGGGCATCCGGAGCTCTACTCCATCGCCAAGCACCGCACGGCCAACAGCCACCAGGGCCAGGCCGAGCAGCGGCCCTGGACCGGCTGGCACGCCGACGTGACGGCCGCGCACAACCCGCCCTACGCCTCCATCCTGCGCGGCGTGACCATTCCGCCCTATGGCGGCGACACGCAGTGGACCAACCTGGCCGCCGCCTTCGCCGCCCTGTCCGGCCCGCTCCAGGGTTTCCTGGAAGGCCTGCGCGGCGAGCACCGCTTCAGCCCGCCGGCCGGTGCCCAGGCCTCGGTGGCCTACCAGCAGGCGGTGCGCAGCAAGGAGCTGGTCAGCGAACATCCGCTCGTGACGGTGCACCCCGAGACCGGCGAGAAGGTGCTCTACATCAGCCCCGGCTTCCTCAAGCGCATCGTCGGCCTGCACGCGCGCGAGAGCCGCGTGCTGCTCGAGTTCCTCTGGGAACACGCCGTGCGCAGCGAGTTCACGGTGCGCTTCAAGTGGGAGCCTGGCTCGCTCGCGTTCTGGGACAACCGCGCCACCGCCCACGTGGCACCGAACGACATCTTCGCGCTGGACTTCGACCGCCAGCTCTACCGCGTGACGCTGGTGGGCACGGTGCCCGTGGGGACGGACGGGCGCGCCTCGACAGCCGTCTCCGGCGACCCGGTGCTGGCGGCGCATGGCGCGGCGTACTGAGCGCCCCCGTCGCGCTTGCTCGCACCGCGGATATCCAAGCACGCAAATCTTCGTTGGCCGGAGCAGGCACCGCGCCTAGAGTGCGGCGCTTCCAAGGAGTCTCCATGCATCCCCTCTCGCACGGCGCCGCGCGCCGCAGCCTCGTCCTCGCCGCCCTGGCCGCCGCCGTGCTGGCCAGCACGGCTGCGGCCGCCACCGAACTGTCGGTCGGCTTCATGCCCGGCCCCTACCGCGACGCCTTCGCCAAGGGCATCGCGCCGCAGCTCGAAAAGCAGGGCTACACCATCAAGTACGTGGAGTTCAGCCAGGGCGTGCAGCCCAACGACGCAGTCGAACGCGGCCAGATCCAGGCCAACATCTTCCAGCACAGCCTGTACCTGGAGGCCACGAACAAGCGCCAGGGCTTCGATCTCGTGCCCGTGGTGCATGTGCCCACGCCGCCGATGGGCCTGTACTCGCAAAAGCACAAGACCTTGGCTGCCGTGCCCGATGGCGCCACGGTGACGCTGCCTGCCGACCCGGTCAATGCCGCGCGCGCGCTCAACATCCTCGCCGCCATCGGCTGGGTGCAGGTCAAGCCGGGCGTCGACCCGATCAGCGTTTCGGAACGCGACATCGTGGCCAATCCCAAGAAGCTCAAGCTCGTGCCGCTGGACGCTGCGCAGGCGCCACGCTCGCTGGCCGATGCCGATCTTGCCGCCGTGCAGGGCAACTTCGCCGTGGCCTCGGGCCTGAAGCTCACCGAGGCGCTGAAGCTCGAGGACATGACGCTGCCCTACGTCAACGTGGTGGCCGTCAAGCGCGGCAACGCCAACGCCAGGTTCGCGCAGGACATCGTGGCCGCCTACCGTGCGCCGGAATTCCAGAAGGTGTTCCAGGCCAACCCGGTCTGGGCCGGCTACCGCCTGCCCGACTATTTCAAGAAGGACTGAGATGGCCAGCCTGCCTCCACGCCAGTTGCACCTGAACGTCAACATCCTGCACTCGGGCTTCGTGCCCTCGGCCTGGCGCACACCCGATGCGGACCCGCGCGCCTTCATCGATGTGCAGCACTACATCCGCGTGGCGCAGATCGCCGAGCGCGGCAAGCTCGACGCCGTGTTCCTGGCCGACAACGCGGCCATCATCGACCAGATCCACTTCCGCCCGATCACGGCGCTGGAGCCCACGGTGCTGCTGACCGCTGTCGCCGCGGCCACCACCCACATCGGCGTGATCGGCACGGCCTCGACCAGCTACAACGAGCCCTACAACATCGCGCGCCGCTTCGCCTCGCTGGACCATGTGAGCGGCGGGCGTGCCGGCTGGAACGTGGTGACCACGGCCGACCTGGCCTCGGCCCGCAACTTCGGCCTGGAGGCCGTGCCCGACCATGGCAGGCGCTATGCGCGCGCCTCGGAGTTCACCGACGTCGTCAAGGCGCTGTGGGACAGCTGGGAGGACGACGCGCTGGTCGGCGACAAGGCGACTGGCCGCTTCATCGACCCGGCCAAGGTCCACCCCATCGCGCACCGCGGCGAGTTCTTCAACGTGCAGGGCGCGCTGACGCTGCCGCGCTCGCCGCAGGGCCGGCCGGTGCTGGTGCAGGCCGGCGGCTCGGCCGACGGGCGCGAGCTGGCATCGCGCCATGCCGAGGCGGTGTTCTCGGCTTCCCAGTCGCTGGAGGAATCGCTGGCCTACAGCCAGGCGCTCAACAGCCGCGCCGCCGCGCTGGGCCGCGGGCCGCATGCCGTGAAGGTGCTGGCCGGGCTGACCACCTTCATCGGCGCCACGGAAGCCGAGGCCATCCGCCGCCGTGACGACTTCATCGACGCCATCCCCTGGGACTACAGCCTGACGCGCTTGGCGGGCACGCTGGGCACCACGCCCGACCGGCTCCAGCTCGACCAGCCGCTGCCCGAGAACCTGGCGCTGCCCGCCGGTGGCAACGGCAACCACACCTTCTTCGCCGCGACCATCGCGCTGGCGCGCCGCCAGAACCTCACGGTGCGCCAGCTGATCCGCGAGCTCGGCGGCGGCGGCGGCCACCGCATCATCGTCGGCACGCCCGAGCAGATCGCCGACGACATCGCGCACTGGTTCGCCGTGGGCGCGGCCGACGGCTTCAACCTGATGCCCGACGCCTTGCCCGACGGCCTCTCGGACTTCGTCGACGGCGTGGTGCCGCTGCTGCAGCGGCGCGGCATCTTCCGTACCGGGTACAGCGGGCGCACGCTGCGCGAACACCTGGGCCTGCCCTTCCCGGCCGGCCGCGAGGCGACGCGCAAGGCTGCCTGAGGGCGCCACGGCCGGCAGGCTGCGGTTTTGTAGGCCAAGGCCGCATCGGCGGGCCAGCAGCCGGCGCGACGTGGCAGCCGCAGCAGGCGGTCGGCTGCGGCACCGATCCGGCAGGTCCTAAGATCGTGGCTCCATGACCCAGTCCGGCCCCTCCGCATTCCAGACCGGTGGCGGCGACATGGGCGCCAAGGTGCGCGCCTTCGACTGGGCGAGTACCCCGCTCGGGCCGATCGCCGGCTGGTCGGTGGCCTTGCGCGTCACCGTCGACCAGATGCTCGCCTCCAAGTTCCCGGCCTGCCTGTTCTGCGGGCCGGACCTGATCGCCATCTACAACGACGGCTACGCCACCATCCTCGGCACCAAGCCGCAGGCGCTCGGCCAGCCCCTGCGCGAAACCTGGAAGGAGGTCTGGCCGCAGCTGCAGCCCATCGCCGAGCGCGCGCTGGCCGGCGAGTCCACCTTCATCGAGGACTACCTGATCCGCATCGACCGCCATGGCCGCATGGAGGACGCCTGGTTCACGTTCAACTACGGCCCGGTGTTCGATGGACACGGCACGGTGATCGCCATGCTGGACACCGTGGTCGAGACCACCGCCAAGGTGCTGGCCGAACGCCGCTCGCAAGCGGAGCGCACGCAGCAGCAGCGCCTGCTGCAGCAGATGCCGGGCTTCGTCGCCGTGCTGTCCGGGCCCGACCATGTGTTCGACTATGCCAACGACGCTTACCTGCAGATCGCCGGGCCGCGCGCACTGCTGGGCCGGCCGGTGCGCGCCGCGTTCCCCGAACTCGAAGGCCAGGGCGTCTTCGAGATGCTGGACCGGGTCTATGCCACGGGCGAGCCGCTGCGCGCGCATGCGCTGCCGGTGCGGTTCGCGCACACGCCGGGCCAGCGCTTCGTCGACCTGCTGTGCCAGCCGATCCGCGATGCCACATGCCAGACGTGCGGCATCTTCGCGGGCGGCTACGACGTGACCGAACGTGTGCAGGCCGAGACCGCGCTGCGCCAGCTCAACGCCACGCTGGAGCAGCGCGTGGCCGAGCGCACATTGGCGCGCGAGCGCGCCTGGCAGGACCTGGCCGAAACCCAGGACGCACTGCGCCAGGCGCAGAAGATGGAGGCCGTGGGCCAGCTGACCGGCGGCATCGCGCACGACTTCAACAACCTGCTGGCCGCCATCAGCGGTGCGCTGCAGCTCATGCGCCTGCGCCTGGACCAGCACCAGACCGAGGGCTTGCACGCCTACCTGGACATGGGCGAACGCTCGGTGCGGCGCGCCGCCTCGCTCACGCAGCGCCTGCTGGCCTTCTCGCGCCGGCAGACGCTGGACCCCCGGCCCACCGATGTGAACCGGCTCGTGCAAGGCATGCAGGAGATGGTGGCGCGCACCGTGGGGCCGGCCGTGCAACTGGCGGTGGAGCCGGCTCCGGCGACCTGGCCCACGCGCGTGGACGCCTCGCAGCTGGAGAACGCGCTGCTGAACCTGTGCATCAACGCACGCGATGCCATGCCCGAGGGCGGACGCCTTGCGCTGGCCACCGCCAACCGCACGCTGGCCGCAGAGGAGGCCGCCGCCCAGGAGCTGCCGGCCGGCGACTATGTCTGCCTGCGCGTGACCGACACCGGCACCGGCATGTCGCACGACATCGTGCAGCGCGTGTTCGACCCCTTCTTCACGACCAAGCCGCTGGGCCAGGGCACGGGCCTGGGCCTGTCCATGGTCTATGGCTTCGTGCGCCAGTCGGGCGGCCAGATCCAGGTGGATTCCGAGCCCGGCCGCGGCACCACCATGACACTGCTGCTGCCACGCCACCTGGGCGATGCCGAGACCGACGACGCCGCCCACACCGCCGAGCCGCCCGGCGGCGGCACCGGCGAGACCCTGCTGCTGATCGAGGACGAGGACATCGTGCGCGAGCTGCTGACCGAGGTGCTGCAGGACGCCGGCTACACCGTGCTGGGCGCCGCCGACGGCCCGGCCGGCCTGCGCCAGCTGCAGGCCAGCGGGCCGATCGACCTGCTCGTGACCGACGTGGGCCTGCCCGGCGGCATGAACGGCCGCCAGGTGGCCGATGCCGGCCGGCTGCTGCGGCCGGAACTGCAGGTGCTGTTCATCACCGGCTATGCCGAGGCCGCGACGGTGGGCAACGGCTTCATGGAAGCCGGCATGGAGGTCATGACCAAGCCCTTCGACCTGGCGGCCCTGGTGGCGCGCGTGCGCGAGATGCTGGACCGCAGGATCGTCTGACGCCGACGCCCGCAAGGGCAGGCTACGGCGCGAAGGGCCGGGCCGCAGTGTGGCGCGGGCCGCCGCCGCGCCGCTGGCGGCAGCCGCCGGCCGGTGGTGTCAGCCGCGCTGCCACCAACTGCGCCGTTCCTGCCGTTCTGCGAGGGGCCGCAGGTCCAGATCCGTGTTGTCGCGCAGCCCGGGAACCCCCTGGCGCCTGCGCTGTTCGACTTCCAGCAGGTGCGCCTGGCCGCGCGCTTCCTTGGAGCCCCGCAGGGCCTCTGCTCGCCACATGGCTGCCATGTCGTGCAGCTCTGCGTCGCTTAGTTCACTCACCATGGGGGCCATTGTGCCGCCCTGGCGATCCCTTGCGGTCTCAGTAGGTCTCCAGGTGCAGCCGCCCCTCGCGCTTGAGCGTCGCGGCGATGCTCTCCCAGTCCAGCCCCGCCCCCGTGGCGATGTCGCGCAGCGCGAGCACCACGCCCTGCTCCATGCTCTTCAAGCCGCAGACGTAGAAGTGGCTCGCGCCATCCTGCAGCAGCGCGGCGAGGTCGGCCGCGCGTTCGCGCATGCCGTCCTGCACGTACTTCCGGGGCTGGCCCGGCATGCGCGAGAAGGCCAGGGTGATGTCGATGAAGTCCTTGGGCAGGCTTTGCAACGGGCCGAAGTAGGGCAGCTCCTGCTGCGTGCGCGCGCCGAAGAACAGCATGAGCTTGCCGCCCTCGAACTTGCCGCTGTTGCGCAGCCGGCGCCGCCACTCCGTCATCGCGCGCATGGGGGCGCTGCCCGTGCCCGTGCAGACCATCACGAGGTGCGACTTCGGATGGTTGGGCATCAAAAAGCTGCTGCCGAAGGGACCGACCACCTGCACGGGGTCGCCGACCTTCAGGTCGCAGACGTAGTTGGAGCAGATGCCGCGCACCGGCTTGCCCTGGTGGTCCTCGGCCACGCGCTTGACGGTCAGCGAGAGGTTGTTGTAGCCCGGCCGCTCGCCGTTGCGCGGGCTCGCCACCGAGTACTGGCGTGGCTGGTGCGGCCGCCCCAGCGCATCGGTGCCGGGCGGCACGATGCCGATGGACTGGCCCTCCAGCACCGGGAAGGGCATGGCGCCGAAGTCCAGCACCACGTGGTGGGTCTCGCTGGCGAAGCCGGCCTCGGTGCAGTTGAAGTTGCCGACCACGGTGGCCGTGGTCGGCTTCTTCGGGCTGTAGAGGTTGGTGTAGGCGTGCGCGGCCGACCAGGGCGGGATGCTGGCGCCGTACTGCGCCGAGTTGAACGCCACGGTGCCGGGCTCGGGCGTGGCCTGCACGGGTGGCGGCGCTGCTGCGGGCACCTCGCCCACGCCAGCCGCAGCCAGTTGCTCGGGCGTGAGCGCGGGCGGCAGTTCGTCCCAGGTCAGCTGCTCCTCGATGGAGTAGGCGCGCAGCCTGGGCATGCTGCGCCAGTTGTCGATCGAGCCCGTGGGGCAAGGCGCGATGCAGGCCATGCAGCCGTTGCAGACATCGGCCTTGACCACGTAGTTGCGCTCGTCGTGCGTGATGGCACCGACCGGGCAGGTGGCCTCGCAGGTGTTGCAGCGGATGCAGATCTCGGGGTCGATCAGGTGCTGCTGGATGACGGCGGCGTCCACGGCCATGTCCATGGCGGCCTCATCCAAACCGGACGTATTCGAAGTCGACGGGCTGGCGGTTGATGCCCATCACCGGCGGTGCGATCCAGCCGGCGAACTTGCCCGGGTCGACCACGCGGCCCATCAGGGACGCCACGAAGGCGAAGTCCTCGGGGGTCGGCAGCCATTCGGCCTTCTTCGCGTTCCACTCGTTCTCGCTGACCACCCGCCCCTCGGGCGACATTTTGATGCCGGCCAGCGCACCGATCTGGCGGTTGAAGGCCTTGTGCGGCACCGTCAGGCGCGTCGGGATGCCGGCCTTCTCCAGCACCTTGTTCCAGCGGTTCACGCCGGCCACGGAGTCCTTGATGAAGTCGTCGCGCAGCACCTCGTTGAGTGCGTTGAGCATGGGGACTTCCTTCTCCTGCAGCTGGCCGTTGACGACTTCCAGCACCTTGTAGGTCTGGCCCTTGAGCTGGTGGTCGTCGGTGCGCTTGCCTTCCTCGTAGCGGCCCTTGAGGCCCGAGCTGTAGAAGACGGCTGCGTTGCTCGACTGGTCGGCGCCGAACAGGTCGATGGTCACGCTGTAGTGGAAGTTCAGGTAGCGCTGGATGGTGCCGAGGTCGATGGCACCGGCCGCGCGCACCTTCTGCGGGTCGTCGGTCTTGAGCTCGTTCATGACGGCCGCCGTGCGCGACAGCACGCGCGAGACGCCGCTCTCGCCCACGAACATGTGGTGCGCCTCTTCGGTCAGCATGAACTTGGTGGTGCGGGCCAGCGGGTCGAACGCGCTCTCGGCCAGTGCGGAGAGCTGGAACTTGCCGTCGCGGTCCGTGAAGTAGGTGAACATGAAGAAGGCCAGCCAGTCCGGCGTCTTCTCGTTGAACGCGCCCAGGATGCGCGGGTTGTCCTGGTCGCCCGAGGTGCGCTGCAACAGCGCCTCGGCCTCCTCGCGGCCATCGCGGCCGAAGTGCTTGTGCAGCAGGTAGACCATGGCCCACAGGTGGCGGCCCTCCTCCACGTTGATCTGGAACAGGTTGCGCAGGTCGTACATGGAGGGTGCGGTCAGGCCCAGGTGGCGCTGTTGCTCGACGCTCGCGGGTTCGGTGTCGCCCTGCGTCACGATGATGCGGCGCAGGTTGGCGCGGTGCTCGCCGGGCACGTCCTGCCAGGCCTTCTCGCCCAGGCTGTCGCCGAAGTGGATCTTGCGCTCGGCGTCGCCCGGGTTCAGGAAGATGCCCCAGCGGTAGTCGCGCATCTTCACGTGGCCGAACTGCGCCCAGCCCTGCGGGTCCACGCTGACGGCGGTGCGCAGGTAGACCTCGTGGTTGGTCGAGCCCTCGGGGCCCACGTCGTCCCACCAGTGGATGAAGTTGGGCTGCCAACCTTCGAGCGCGCGCTGCAGCGTGCGGTCTTCGCCCAGGTTGACGTTGTTGGGGATCTTCTCGCTGTAGTTGATCGTGCTCATGGGGGTCTCCTGGGTGCGTTCAGACGCGGTTGAAGTCGAAGGCGGTCTTCTCGCCCTTGCCGTAGAGCTTGAGCGCGCCCTTCTCGCCGACGGCATTGGGGCGCTGGAAGATCCAGTTCTGCCAGGCCGAGAGGCGGCCGAACACGCGCGTGACCATGTTCTCCTTGCCCGCGAAGCGCAGGTTGGCCTCCAGACCGGTCAGCGCGTCGGGCGACATGGCGGCGCGCTCTTCCAGCGCGATGCGGATTTCGTCATCCCAATCGATGTCGTCGGGCGCGGCCGTGACCAGGCCCAGCGCGAGCGCGGCGTCGGCGTCGAGCGGCCGGCCGGCTGCTGCGCGTGCGGCTTCCAGCGGCCCCGCTTCCTCGTAGAAGCGGCGCTGCAGGCGGCTCTGGTCGGTCACCAGCGGCAGCAGGCCGAAGTTGAATTCGTCCAGCACGATCTTTGGCGCTTTGTCCGCATCGTCGGGCAGCGCCAGCATGTAGGTGCGGTCGGCTGCGAAGGCCAGTTCGGCCAGCATGCCGGCGAAGCAGGAGCCGGACTCCACGAGCGCGAACAGCGTGCGCGAGGACACGTCCAGCCGCGCGAAGCTGCGGCGCAGCAGGCCCAGGGTTTGGCGCACGAGCCAGTGGTCCTGGTGGGCGACGATGGTCGCATCGGCCGCCAGCACGGCTGCGGCGTCGCCTTCGGTCTTGAGCAGCCAGGTGCCGATGTCCAGCTCGTTGGTGCGCAGGTTCAGGATCGCGTCGTCGAGCTGGCGGCCCATGGCCAGCGGCCACCAGGCGGCGCCTGCGGCTTCGATGCCGGCGGCATCGAGGGGCTGCGCGCCGGTGGGCGCCTTGATGGTCAGCGTGGCGGTGCGGCGGGCGCGATCGATGGCGACCGTCACGTGTTCATAAGCGATACCGTCGTCGCTGTCCGTGCGCTCGATGCGCGGCAAGGCGATGCCCTGGGCCGCCGTCGAACGGCCGCCGGCGGCGCCCAATTTGGCCGCACGCTCCTGCACCACGGCGCCGAACTGCGCGGGCTTGGCCACGGCGTCCACCAGGCGCCAGTCCACGGCACGCTGGCCGCGCACGCCCTCCACGCTGGTGCAGAAGATGTCCGCCAGGTCGTGGCGCACCTTGCGCTTGTCGGTCACGCGCGTGAGGCCGCCGGTGCCCGGCAGCACGCCCAGCAGCGGCACCTCGGGCAGCGAGACCGAGGACGAGCGGTCGTCCACCAGCACGATCTCGTCGCAGGCCAGCGCCAGCTCATAGCCGCCACCGGCGCATGCCCCGTTCACGGCTGCCAGGAACTTCAGCCCCTCGTGCCTGGACGAGTCCTCGATGCCGTTGCGCGTCTCGTTCGTGAACTTGCAGAAGTTCACCTTCCAGGCGTGGCTGGACAGGCCCAACATGAAGATGTTGGCGCCCGAGCAGAAGATGCGGTCCTTGCCGCTGGTCACGATGACAGACTGCACCTGCGGATGCTCGAAGCGCACGCGGTTCAGCGCGTCGTGCAGCTCGATGTCTACGCCCAGGTCGTAGCTGTTGAGCTTGAGCTTGTAGCCGGGACGGATGCCGCCGTCCTCCGCGATGTCCAGCGACAGGCGCGCGATGGCGCCGTCGGTGGACAGCGACCAGTGGCGGTACTGGCTCGGTTCGGTGCGGTAGTCCACGCGCGGCGCGGAAGTCGTGGGGGCGGTGTCGGCCATGCTGTCTCCGGTAGGTTAAATGCAAGATACTGCATCTATCGAAAAGCGGTGCATGCATCATTATGCATGTCAGTGCACGCGTCAAGCCCCGCACAGGTTTTTTTGTGCAGGCCGGAACGCCGCCAGGCGGCGGCAGGGATGTCAGGCCAGCGCGGCCTGCACGCTGCTGCGCAGCAGGTCGAAGGCCTGCTGCAGGCTCTTGGCGCTGGTGTCCACGCGCAGGTCGGCCTTGGAGTAGAAGGCCGCGCGCCCATCCAGGATGCGGCGCAGGTCTTCCATGGCCTCCTTGCTGGCCGCCATGGGGCGCAGGTCGCCCTGGGCCGCCACGCGGCCCATGTGCTCCTCGGGCGAGGCCTGCAGCCACACCGTGGTGCAGTGCGCCAGCAGTTCGTTGAAAGTGGCCGGGTCGGAGACGATGCCGCCCGGCGTGGCGATCACCACCTCGCCGTAGATCTGCACGGTCTCCTCGAGCGCACGGCGCTCATAGCGGCGGTAGGCGTTGGTGCCGTACAGGTCGTGGATCTCGCGCACGCTGCAACCGGCGACCTTCTCGATCTCGCGGCTCAGCTCGATGAAGGGCAGGTCCAGCGCCTCGGCCAGCATGCGGCCCAGCGTGGACTTGCCCGCGCCGCGCAGGCCGATCAGCGCGATGCGCCGGCCGCGCCCGGGGTCTATGGCGCCCGTGCCCAGCAGCTCGCCGATGGTCACGCGCACGCGCCGCAGGTCGGCCTCGGAGCGGTTCTCCAGCAGCTCGCGGATCAACAGCCACTCGGGCGAACTGGTGGTCACGTCGCCCACCATCTCGGCGAGCGAGCAGTGCAGGGCCCCCGCCACCTGCTGCAGCACGAGGATGGACGCGTTGCCGATGCCGTATTCCAGGTTCGCCAGGTGCCGCTCGGACACCCCGGCCGCCTGCGCCACGGCCTTGCGCGTGAGGCCGCGCCGCGCACGCAGGCTGCGCACGCGCTCGCCCAATGCCGCCAGCAGCGCGTCGCGCGGCTGCTCCGCCCCTGCAGGCGCCTCGGCCTGTGCCGCGCGCCCCTCCCGCTTGTTCATGGCCTGCGCCCTTTCCTGCCCAGCATTGTCGTTCCCAGGGTAAACACCAAACGTGCACTATATTGCTTGACACCCCTTGTCTCAGGTCCTATCGTGCGCCACAAGCACGATATTGCATGTCGCCAGCGCAGCGCAAGCCCGTTGCGCAAGACAAGGAAACACGATGGACCACCAACAGGATTTCCACCGGCAGCTCGCCGGCCTGACCGCGCAGATCGCCGGCCGGCCGCTGGATGCCGCGCTCGACAGCTGGCTCAACGCCGCCTGGGCGCCGGGCAGCGCCGGCTACGAAGCGCTCAAGGCCGGCTGCCTGGCCGGCGTCGCCGAAGGCTGGCTGTGCGAACGCGAAGGCGGCGGCATCCGCTATGGGCGTGTGTTCAAGGCCGAAGACGCACTGCACCGTTTCTCGGTCGACGTGGTCGACATGCAGGACATCGCCGGCCCGCACCACACCCATCCCCAGGGCGAGATCGACCTGATCCTGCCGCTGGACGACGGCGCCACCTTCGACGGCCGCCCGGCCGGTTGGTGCGTCTACCCACCCGGCAGCGCCCACCGCCCGACCGTGGCCCAGGGCCGCGCGCTGGTGCTCTACCTGCTGCCCGAAGGGCAGATCCAGTTCACCAAGACCTGACGCCATGACCGCCCTGCTCCCCAACTTCGTCTCCGGCCGCTGGCAGGCAGGCACCGGCGCCGGCAGCACGCTGCTGGACCCCGTGCTCGGCACCGCACTCGTGCGCGTGGACGCCACCGGCCTGGACCTGCCGGCCGCCTTCGACTTCGCGCGCCGCCAGGGCAGCGCGGCGCTGCAGGCCCTCACGTACCGCGAACGCGCGGCCCTGCTCGCCCAGGTCGGCCAGCGGCTGCAAACCCACCGCGAGGCCTACGACGCGATCGCCACGGCCAACTCCGGCACCGTGAAGAACGACTCGGCCGTGGACATCGACGGCGCGCTGTTCACGCTGGGCCAGTACGCGCGCTGGGGCGAGGCGCTGGGCGATGCCCGCGCGCTGCGCGATGGCGAGCCCGTGCGCCTGGCCAAGGAGGCCTTCCAGGCCCAGCACGTGCAGGTGCCGCGGCCGGGCCTGGCGCTGTTCATCAACGCCTTCAACTTCCCGGCCTGGGGCCTGTGGGAGAAGGCCGCGCCGGCCCTGCTGTCGGGCATGGCCGTGGTCGTCAAGCCGGCCACCGCCACGGCGTGGCTCACGCAGCGCATGGTGCAGGACGTGGTCGACGCCGGCATCCTGCCCGCGGGCGCGCTGTCCATCGTCTGCGGCAGCTCGGCCGGCCTGCTCGATGCGCTGGAGCCCTTCGACGTGGTCTCGTTCACGGGCTCGGCCGATACCGCCGCCGTCATCCGCAGCCACCCGGCCCTGGCGCGCCATGCGGTGCGCGCCAACATCGAGGCCGACAGCCTGAACAGCGCGCTGGCCCTGCCCGACGCCACGCCCGGCACGCCGGCCTTCGACGGGCTGGTGCGCGAGGTGGTGCGCGAGATGACGGTCAAGTCGGGCCAGAAGTGCACGGCGATCCGGCGCATCCTGGTGCCCGAGGCGGTGTATGGCGCAGCGGCCGAGGCCATCGCCGCCAGGCTGTCCAAGGTCAGCACCGGCAACCCGCGCAATGCGAGCGTGCGCATGGGCGCACTCGTGAGCCGCGCGCAGTTCGACACGGTGCAACAGGGCGTGGCACAGCTCGCCCGCACGGCCGAGATCCTGCACGACGGCCGCACCCAGCCGCTGGTCGACGCCGATCCCGCCGTGGCCGCTTGCGTGGCGCCCGTGCTGCTGGGCACGCGCGACGCCGACGGCGCCCAGGCCGTGCACGACGTGGAGGTGTTCGGCCCGGTCGCCACGCTGCTGGCTTACCGCGATGTGCCGCACGCGCTGGCGCTGGCCCGGCGCGGCCAGGGCTCGCTGGTGGCCTCGCTGTACGGCGACGACGCGGCACTGCTGGGCCGCAGCGCGCTGGCGCTGGCCGCAAGCCACGGCCGCGTGCACGTGGTCACGCCCGAGGTGGCGCAGGTGCACACCGGCCACGGCAACGTGATGCCGCAATCGCTGCACGGCGGCCCCGGCCGCGCCGGCGGCGGCGCCGAGCTCGGCGGCCTGCGCGCGCTGGACTTCTTCCACCAGCGCAGCGCGGTGCAGGCCAGCCCGCCCGTGCTGGCCGCGCTCGGCCTCTGAGCCCCCAGAACAGCAGGAGACACCCATGCCCACGCCCCCCGACGGTCCTTTCAACTTCGCCGAGCACCTGTTCGCGCTGCACCGCCGGCGCGGCGACCGGCTGGCCTACATCGACGACCGCGGCCCGCTCAGCTACGCCCAGCTGGAGCAGCGCGCGCGCCGCCTGGCGGATGCGCTGCTGGCGACCGGCCTGCGCCGCGAAGAGCGCGTGCTGCTGCTGATGCTGGACACGCACGACTGGCCCGTGAGCTTCCTGGGCTGCCTGTACGCGGGCCTGGTGCCGGTGGCCGTCAACACCCTGCTGACGCCCGCGGACTACGCCTACATGCTGGAGCACAGCCGCGCCCAGGCTGCGCTGGTCTCCGGTGCGCTGCTGCCCGCGCTGCAAGCCGGCATGGAGACCGCCCGCCACGAACTGCACACCACCATCGTCTCGCAGCCCGTCGGGACACTGGCGGCCGGCGCGCTGGAGTTCGAGGCCGCATTGGCCGCTGCGCAGCCCGCGCCTGCGCCCGCACCGACCACCGGCGACGAGCCCGGCTTCTGGCTCTACTCCTCGGGCTCCACCGGCCGGCCCAAGGGCACGGTGCACACCCAGCGCAACCTGTGGTGGACCGCCGAGCTCTACGGCAAGGGCGTGCTGGCGCTGACCGACAAGGACGTGTGCTTCTCCGCCGCCAAGCTGTACTTCGCCTACGGCCTGGGCAATGCGCTGACGTTCCCGCTCTCGGTCGGCGCCTGCGTGGTGCTGATGGCCGAGCGGCCCACGCCCGACGCGGTGTTCAAGCGCTGGACCGAACTGCAGTGCAGGCCCACGGTGTTCTTCGGCGCGCCCACGGGCTTTGCCGGCATGCTGGCCTCGCCGCGGCTGCCGCAGCGCGCCGACGTGGCGCTGCGCATGTGCTCCTCGGCCGGCGAGGCGCTGCCGGCCGAGATCGCCGAGCGCTTCAAGGCCCGCTTCGGCGTGGACATCGTCGACGGCATCGGCTCCACCGAGATGCTGCACGTGTTCCTGTCGAACCGGCCCGACGACGTGCGCTATGGCACCACCGGCAAGCCCGTGCCGGGCTACGACATCGAACTGCGCGGCGAAGACGGGGCGCCGGTGGCCGTGGGTGAGGTCGGCGACCTCTACATCCGCGGGCCCAGCGCCGCGCTGATGTACTGGGGCAACCGCGACAAGACGCGCGAGACCTTCCAGGGCGGCTGGACCAAGAGCGGCGACAAGTACGTGCGTGACGGCGATGGCTACTACACCTACGCGGGCCGCAGCGACGACATGCTCAAGGTCAGCGGCATCTACGTGTCGCCGTTCGAGGTCGAGTCCACGCTGATGCAGCACCCCAGCGTGCTGGAGGCCGCCGTGATCGGCACGCCCGACGCCGATGGCCTCACGCGCACCAAGGCCTTCGTGGTGCTCAAGGACGGCCAGCAGGCCGACGAGGAGCAGCTCAAGGCCTTCGTCAAGGAGCGCCTGGCGCCCTACAAGTACCCGCGCCAGATCGCCTTCCTCGCCGAGCTGCCGAAGACGGCGACCGGCAAGATCCAGCGCTTTCGGCTGCGCGAGCAGGAAGCCAGGCTGTGAGCGACAGCGTCGCCATCGACTGGCGCGGCCGCCGCGTCGAGATCGAGCTCGCCTGGCTGCCCGCCGCGCAGCCCAAGGCACCGCTGCTGGTGTTCCTGCACGAGGGCCTGGGCTCGCTGTCGATGTGGAAGGACTTCCCCGCGCGCCTGTGCCAGGCCGTGGGTGCGCGCGGCCTGGTGTTCTCGCGCCCGGGCTACGGCCGCTCCACGCCGCGCGCCGAGGACGAAACCTGGGGCCTGGACTTCATGCACCGCCAGGCCGACGAGGTGCTGCCCGCGCTGCTCGATGCGCTTGACGTGTCGCAGCCGGCCTGGCTGTTCGGCCACAGCGACGGCGGCTCCATCGCACTGCTGCACGCCGCCAGCCACCCGGCGCGCGTGGCCGGCCTGGTGCTGCTGGCGCCGCACATCTTCGTCGAGGACATCACGCTGGCCAACATCCGCCGCGCGCGCGAGGACTACGAACACGGCAGCCTGCGCGCAGGCCTGGCGCGCCACCACGACGACCCCGATTCGGCCTTCTGGGGCTGGAACCGCATCTGGCTGCACCCGCCCTTCGCGCGTTGGAACATCACCGACGCGTTGGCTGCGATCCGATGCCCGGTGCTGGCCATCCAGGGCCTGGACGATGCCTACGGCACGCTGGCCCAGGTCCGCGGCATCGCCGAGGGCGTGCCCGGCACCGAACTGCTCGAGCTGCCGCAGTGCGGCCATTCCCCGCACCGCGATCAGCCCGAGCAGGTGATCGCCGCGACGAACGCATTCATTCACCACCGGAGACAACGATGACCGCACACCTGACCCGCCGCGCCACCCTGGCGATGGCCGCCTTCGCCCTCGCGGGCAGCGCCCATGCGCAAAGCGGCGAGAAGCTCAAGGTCGGCCTGATGCTGCCCTTCAGCGGCACCTACACGGCCCTGGGCGTGGCCATCGAGAACGGCTTCAAGCTCTACGTGGACGAACAGGGCGGCAAGCTCGCAGGCCGCGAGATCGAGTACTTCAAGGTCGACGACGAGTCCGACCCGGCCAAGGCCACCGAGAACGTCAACAAGCTCATCAAGCGCGACAAGGTCGACGTGATCATCGGCACCGTGCACTCGGGCGTGGCCATGGCCATGGCGCGCGCGGCCAAGGAGAGCAACACGCTCCTGATCGTGCCCAACGCGGGCTCGGACGCCGTGACCGGCCCCATGTGCGCGCCCAACATCTTCCGCAGCTCGTTCTCCAACTGGCAGTCCTCCTACGGCATGGGGGTTGTTGCGGCCAGGCAGGAAAAGAAGAAGACCGCGATCACCATCACCTGGAAGTACGCCGCTGGCGAAGAGATGACCAACGCCTTCAAGGAAGGCTTCGAGAAGGAAGGCGGCAAGGTCAGCAAGCAGCTCACGCTGCCGTTCCCGAACGTGGAGTTCCAGGCGCTCTTGACCGAGATCGCTGCGGCCAAGCCCGATGCCGTGTTCGCCTTCTTCGCCGGCGGCGGCGCCGTGAAGTTCGTCAAGGACTATGCGGCCGCGGGCCTGAACAAGACCGTGCCGCTGTACGGCTCGGGCTTCCTGACCGACGGCACGCTGGAGGCCCAGGGCGATGCCGCACAAGGCATCCTGACCACGCTGCACTATGCCGACGACCTGACCGTGCCCAAGGACAAGAGCTTCCGCACCGCCTATGCGAAGGCCTTCAAGCTGCAGCCCGACGTGTACGGTGTGCAGGGCTACGACGCGGCGCAGATCCTGCGCGTGGGCCTGGATGCCGTGAAGGGCGATGTGGCCAAGAAGCCCGAGTTCGCGGCCGCCGTGGAGAAGGCGAAGTTCGACAGCCCGCGCGGCACGTTCACGATGTCCAAGTCGCACAACCCGGTGCAGGACATCTACCTGCGCAAGGTCGATGGCAAGGAGAACAAGGTCGTGGGCATCGCGTCGAAATCCTTGTCCGACCCCGCACGCGGCTGCAAGAACTGAGATCGCCCCACCGCAGCAGGGCGCCGCGCGCCCTGCCCTCTTTCGTCTAGCCGGGGGATCACCGCCGTGGACCTTGCCACCTTTCTCGTGCAGTGCCTGAACGCCGTGCAATACGGGCTGCTGCTGTTCCTGCTGGCCTCGGGGCTCACGCTGATCTTCGGGATCATGGGCGTGATCAACCTGGCGCACGGCAGCTTCTACATGCTGGGCGCCTACATGGCCTTCGCGCTGTCGCCGCTGTTCGGCAACAACTTTCTGTTGATGCTGCTGGCCGGCATGGTGCTGGCGGCCGTCTTCGGCTACGTGCTGGAGTGGGTGTTCTTCAGCTACCTGTACCAGCGCGAGCACCTGCAGCAGGTGCTCATGACCTACGGCCTGATCCTCGTGTTCGAGGAGTTGCGCGCCATGCTGGTGGGCAACGACGTGCACGGCGTGCCCGTGCCCGACTGGCTGGCCGGCAGCTTCGGCCTGGGCGGCATCATGCAGTACCCCTGGTACCGGCTGTTCGCCTCGGGCGCCTGCATCGTGCTGGCGCTGGCGCTGTACTTCGTCGTCAACCGCACGCGGCTGGGCATGATGGTGCGCGCTGGCGCGAGCGACCGCGACATGGTGCGCGGCCTGGGCATCGACATCCGGCGCCTGTACCGCACGGTGTTCGCGGCCGGCGTGGCGCTGGCGGCGCTGGCCGGCATGATCGCCGCGCCCATGGCCTCGGTCTATCCCAACATGGGCGCCAGCGTGCTGATCATCTGCTTCGTGGTGGTGGTGATCGGCGGCATCGGCTCGATCACGGGCGCGCTCGTGGCCTCGCTGCTGGTCGGCTTCGTCGACACCTTCGGCAAGGTCTTCTTCGCCGAACTCGCGGGCATCGGCATCTACGTGTTGATGGCCATCGTGCTGGTCTGGCGGCCCGAAGGGTTGATGGGGCGGCGCGCATGAACACGAGCGCGCTTGCCATGCCCACCACACCCGTCTCCACGTCGCATCGCGTCACCGGACTGCTCCCGCTGGCCGTCGCCGTCGCACTGGGCATCGCCGGGCCCTTGCTGGGCGGCTACCTGGCCGACCTGCTGGTCAAGGTCATGGTGCTGGCCATCTTCGCGCTGAGCCTGCAGCTGCTGGTCGGCATGACCGGCCTGGTCAGCCTGGGCCATGCGGCCTACTACGGCATCGGCGCCTATGTGACCGTGCTGGCCTCCGGCGACGGCGGCGGAAACCTGTTCTGGCTGATGTTCCTCGCGATGGGCGCTGCCGCGCTGTACGCGCTGGCGGTCGGCGCCCTGTCGCTGCGCACGCGCGGCGTGTACTTCATCATGGTCACGCTGGCCTTCGCACAGATGGCCTACTTCGTGTTCCACGACACACCGGTCGGTGGCGGCAGCGATGGCATCTACCTCTACGTGCGCCCCGCCGCGGGCGCGCTGGACATGGAGAACCGCACCGTGCTGTTCTACGTGGTGCTGGCTGCGCTGGTGTTCACCTACGGCGTGCTCGCGGTGGTGCGCCGCTCGCGCTTCGGCGCAGCGCTGGCCGGCATCCGCGTGAACGAGCAGCGCATGCGCGCCGCTGGCTTCCCCACCTACGGCTACAAGCTCGCGGCCTTCGTGCTGGCCGGCGCGCTGGCCGGTCTGGCGGGCTTCCTCGTGGCGGCGCGCGACGGCGTGGTCAATCCCGAGATGCTGTCCTGGCACATCTCGGGCGAGGTGCTGCTGATGGTGATCCTGGGCGGCATCGGCCACCTGCGCGGCGCGGTGCTGGGCGCCGTGGTGTTCACGCTGCTCAAGGAGCTGCTGGGCACGCACGCGCTGATCGGCCCGCTGGCCGACCACTGGCAGCTGACGCTGGGCCTGGCCATCATCGGTTTCGTCGCGCTGCTGCCCAAGGGGCTGATCGGCCTCGTGAAAGGCAAGCAGCCATGAACGCGCTGATGCAGGTCGAAGGCCTCACGCGCCGCTTCGGCGGGCTGGTCGCGGTGAACGCCGTCACGCTGGATCTGCGTGTGGGCGAGGTCCATGCCGTGATCGGCACCAACGGCGCCGGCAAGTCCACGCTGATCAACATGCTGTCGGGCGAGATCGCGGCCTCCGAGGGTCGCATCACCCTGGATGGCGAGGACATCACGGCCCGGCCGCAGGCACGCCGCGCACTGGCTGGCGTGGGCCGCAGCTACCAGCGCACCACCATCTTCCCGGAGTTCACGGTGCACGAGAACTGCCGCCTGGCCGCGCAGGCCGCCACGCCGCGGCCGTGGGCGATCTGGCAGTCCGCGCGCGCCTGCGCCACCAGCGGCGGCGCGGCCGATGCGGCGCTCGAAGCCACCGGCCTCGCGGCCCTGGCCACGCACACCGCCGGCCAGCTGAGCCATGGCGCCAAGCGCCAGCTCGAGGTCGCGATGTGCCTGGCGACGAAGCCGCGCGTGCTGTTGCTCGACGAACCACTGGCCGGCATGGGCGCAGAGGAGACCGAGCGCATGCTGGGCCTGCTCGAACGCCTCAAGCCTGTTCACGCCATCCTGCTCGTGGAACACGACATGGACGCCGTGTTCCGCATCGCCGAGCGCATCACGGTCATGGTCAACGGCGCCGTGATCGCGAGCGGCGACCCCGATGCGATCCGCAACGACCCGCAGGTGCGCAGCGCCTACCTGGGCGAGGAGGAATTGACATGAGCCCCCACACGCATCGTTTCACGTATCGTTGCCCCCCGAGGGGGCGCTTCAGCGCCTTCGGGCGGCCGGGCGGCGCTGAATGATCCGCTTCGACGACCTGCACACCTACTACGGCGACAGCCACATCCTGCACGGCGTGGCCGGCGAGATCCCGGCCGCCACAGCCGTCGGCCTGCTGGGCCGCAACGGCATGGGCAAGACGACGCTCATCCGCACGCTGATGGGCTACGTGCGCCCGGCGCAGGGCCGCGTGCAATGCGATGGCCGCGAGCTCGCGGGCCTGCCGCCCGAGAAGATGGCGCGGCTGGGCATCGGCTACGTGCCCGAGGGCCGCGGCATCTTCCCCAACCTCTCCGTGCGCGAGAACCTGGTCATGGCAGCACGTGCCGGCGTGGACGGCAAGAAGGCCTGGACTTACGAGCGTGTGCTGGAGACCTTCCCGCGCCTGGCGGAACGCTTGAACAACGGCGGCAACCAGCTCTCGGGCGGCGAGCAGCAGATGCTGTCCATCGGCCGCGCGCTCATGACCAACCCACGGCTGTTGATCCTCGACGAGGCCACCGAGGGCCTGGCGCCGCTGATCGTGGCCGAGATCTGGCGCGTGATCGCACAGGTCCGCAGTACCGGCATCGCCACGCTGATCGTCGACCGCGACTGGCGCAAGGTGCTGGCGCACACGGACCGCGCGCTGGTCATGGAGAAGGGGCAGGTCGTGCTGCAGGGCGACTCCGCGGCGCTGCTGGCCGATCCGCAGACGCTGGGCGAGCGGCTCGGCGTGTAGGGATTTCGTTCACAACAAGGGGAGACACCATGAACCGTTCGATCGCACCTCTGGCCGGCGCCGCACTGGCCACCGTGGCGCTGCTGGGCGCCTGCGGCGGCGACGATGCACCGCCGCCCATTCCGGACCGCGCCGCCTTGCAGCAGGCTTGCCCGAGCCTGGCCGGCAAGACCGTGGAGGCCAACGCCATCGGCCTGCCCAGCGGCGCAGCCACGGTGGCGCAGGCCACGCTGGTGGTGGCCGCCGGCGACCTGCCCGAGTACTGCCAGCTGCTGGGCAGCATCGCTGCGCGCACGGCCGGCGCCGACGCCATCCGCTTCCAGATCAACCTGCCGACCAGCTGGAACGAAAAGGCGCTGATGGTGGGCGGCGGCGGCTTCAACGGCACGCTGATCAATGCCACGGCAGCGTTGCGCGACGCCGCGCCAGGCCAGCCGCTGCCGCTGGCCACGGGCTACGCCACCTTCAGCACCGACTCGGGCCACGACGCCACGGCCTACAACGCCACCGATCCCGGCAAGTTCGCACTCAACGACGAGATGTTCGAGAACTTCGCCCATGCGTCGTACAAGAAGGTCAAGGACGTCGCCCATGTGCTGCTGCGCAGCTACTACCTGCGCGCGCCGGCCAGGCAGTACTTCTACGGTGGCTCGGAGGGTGGGCGCGAGGGCCTGACGATGGCGCAGCGCTACCCGGCCGACTTCGACGGCATCGTCTCGGCCGTTCCCGTGATCCACTGGACCGGGTTGTTCAACGGCTTCCTCGCGTTCACGCAGCCGCAGTTCGCGGGCGGCACGCTGAGCACGGCCAAGATTCGCCTGGTGGCCAACGCGGTCAACACCGCCTGCGACGCGCTCGACGGCCTGGCCGATGGCGTGGTCAACAACTACCTGGCCTGCCCGGCGCGCTTCAGCCTGGACAGCCTGCGCTGCGCGGCAGGCGCTGACGCGGGTGACAGCTGCCTGTCCGATCCGCAGCTGGCGACCTTGAAGGCGGCCTACGGCCCGATCCAGCTGCCGTTCACACTGGCCAACGGCATCACGACCTACCCGGGCCGGCTGTTCGGCGGCGAGATCCAGCCCGGCGGCGAAGGCATCGGCCGCTGGGTCAGCACGGGCCAGGTCCCCTCCGTGCCCACGCCGCTGGCGAGCGACGCGCGCGGCGTCAACTACGGCAGCAGCTACGCGCGCTACGTGATCGCGCGCGACGCCAACTTCGACGTGCGCACCTACAGCGCGGCCAACTTCGCCGGCCGCATCCAGGCCGTGTCCGCGCTCATGGACGCGACCAACCCCGACCTCACGGCCTTCTTCCGGCGCGGCGGCAAGCTCATCGTGCGCGAGAACGCGGGCGACATGGCGCAGAGCGCGCAGGCCGGCATCCAGTACTACCAGAGCGTGGTGGCCAAGCTGGGCCAGGCCGAGGTGGACCGCGCCATGCGCCTGTACGTCTCGCCCGCCTCCAACCACGGCGGCACGGCCGCCAGTCTCACGACGGGCGTGGAAGTGCCGACCCAGCACGACATGCTGAACACGCTGGACCAGTGGGTCAGCTCGGGCCAGGCGCCGGCCGATGCGCTGGTGCAGGTGCGCAAGGCGACCACGGCGCCCTACGCCACGCTGGCCACACGGCCGCTGTGCCGCTACCCGAACTACCCGCAGTACGTGGCGGGAGACACGCTGGACGCGGGCAGCTACCGCTGCGCGGTGTCGGCGCCCTGACGGGCCAGGAGCGCGCGCCGCTCAGGCGCGCAACAGCTGCGCCAGCTCGCGCAGGCCCAATGCGGTGGCGCCCTGGCGCAGCGGGAAGCGTTCGGTGCCGGGATAGACCACGTAGCGCTCGGTGATGCCCAGGTCGTCGCAGGCCACGCCGAAGCCCTTGTCCAGACTGGGCGCCGTCGAGCGTTTGATCTCGATCGCGATGGCCGGCCGACCGCCCTGCTCCAGCACCAGATCGATCTCCGCGCCGGCATGCGTGCGGTAGAAGTACGGCGCGCGCCGCGTGCCGGCCGCCTGGACCAGGCTCGCAATGCAATGGCCCTCGTAGCTCAAGCCGCTGACGGGGTGGCCCAGCAGGTCATTCAGGGTCTGCAGTTCGAGCAACGCATGCAGCACGCCGCTGTCGCGCACATAGACCTTGGGCGACTTGACCAACCGCTTGCCGACGTTGCCGGACCAGGGTCGCAGGCGCAACACCAGGCGCAGGTCCACGAGCAGGTCGATGTAGCGGTCGATGGTGGGGTTGGACACGCCCAGCGCGCTGGCGATGCGGGCCTGGTTCAGCACGCCGCCCTGTTGGTGCGCCAGCATGGTCCACAGGCGTCCGATGGCCTCGGCCGGCATGCGCGGCGCGAACATGGGCACGTCGCGCTCCAGGTAGCTGCGGATGAAGTCGCGCCGCCAGTCCAGGCTGCGCCGGTCGTCGATGGCCAGCAGGCTGTCGGGAAAGCCGCCGCGCAGCCACAGCTGGGCGTCGGCGATGCCGGCCTGCGCCGCCTCCTGGGTGTCGACCGGCGCCATGTCCACATAGGCGACGCGGCCCGCGAGCGTCTCGCTGGACTGGCGCATCAGGTCCAGCGCGGCGGAGCCCAGCAGCAGGAACTGCCCGCTGCGCAGACCGTCCTGGCGACGCTCGTCGATGATGCCGCGCAGGACCTCGAAGATGCCTGGTGCACGGTGGATCTCGTCCATGACCACCAGGCGCCCCTGCTGTGCCCGCAGGTAGGCGTCCGCGTCCTCCAGGCGCAAGCGGTCCGCCGGCCGCTCCAGGTCCAGGTACACGGCGCCGCCCGGCCATTGCGCGGCGATCTGCCGCGCCAGCGTGGTCTTGCCGACCTGGCGTGGGCCAAGCAGCACCACGGCCGGCATGTCGCCGAGGCGATCGCGCAGGAAAGCGTGAGCGGAGCGATTTAACATCCTTGCAATATTAACGTCAGACGTTAGATTTTCAATATTAAACGGCGGCCAAGTCCTCTGACTATTCGCGAATCGCGAATTTTCCGCTCGCACTGCGGCCGATTGTTTTTGATTTCCTGCATCACTACCATGCGCTCCACATTTCATGGAGCGCCACCGCGATGCAAGCAAGCACCTTCGAACCGATCACCGAACCGAGCCGCCAGACCCCTGTCTTCGGCGCCTATGACGTGGTGGTGCTCGGCGGCGGGCCGGCAGGCATCGCCGCCGCCGCCGCCAGCGCGCGCCAGGGCCGCAGCACGCTGCTCGTGGAGGGCTACGGCTTCCTGGGCGGCATGGGCACGGCGGCCGGCGTGACCAACTTCTGCGGCCTGCACGCCAACGTGCACGGCGAGGTGCGCCAGGTCGTGCACGGCATCGCCGACGACCTGCTGCAGCGCATGGACGCGCTGGGCGGCCTGCGCGAACCTCACCTGCTGTTCGGCGGCAAGATCGCCGCCCAGGCCTACGACAACGCGGCCTTCAAGCTCGCGGCCGACGACGTGGTCGTGGGCAGTGGCGCGCAGGTGCTGTTCCACGCACAGGCCGTGGGCGTGCAGATGGCGGAGCCGGGCCGCGTGTCTGCGCTGCTGCTGGAGACCAAGTCGGGCCGCCGCGCCGTGCTGGGCCGGATGTTCATCGACTGCTCGGGCGACGGCGACCTGGCCACCTGGGCCGGCGCGCCGTTCGAGAAGGGCCGCGACGCCGAGGGCCAGGGCGAAGACATGATGTACCCGTCCACCATGTTCCGCGTGAACGGTGTGGACGCGGCACGCGCCGGCGACATCTGGAACCGCTTCGACGGCCTCATGGAGCAGGCCGAGCGCGAGGGCTGGCGCTTCGCGCGCAAGACGCCCATCATCCGGCCGCAGAAGAACCCGGCCGAGTGGCGCGCCAACGTGACCCAGCTGTCCAACGCGGAGGGCGGCCCGGTGGACGGCACCAATGCGCTGGAGCTCAGCGCCGCGGAGATCGAGGGCCGGCGCCAGATCCTGAACTTCTTCCGCTTCCTGCGCGCCTACGCGCCGGGCTTCGAGAACGCCTACCTGCTGGAGATCGCGCCGCAGGTCGGCGTGCGCGAGACGCGGCGCGTGCTCGGCGACTACCAGCTCACCGCGCGCGACGTGCTGGACTGCGCAAGCTTCGCCGACACCATCGGCGTCAACGGCTGGATGATCGAGGAACATGTGGCAGGCAACATCGCCTTCCAGTGGCAGGACATCCCGCGCGCACGCGGCTACAACCACCTGCCCTTGCGCATGCTGCTGCCGCGCACCCTGGACAATGTGCTGGTCGCCGGCCGCTGCGCCTCGATGACGCACCTGGGCCAGTCGGCCGCGCGTGTGTCGGGCGCCTGCTTCGTGATGGGGCAGGCGGCCGGCACCGCGGCCGCGCAGGCGCTGCAGCACGGGCAGGACCTGCGCGCCATCGACGTGCCGGCGCTGCAGGCACAGCTTGCGCAGGACGGCGCCTGGCTGGGCCGCGACGATTGACCAACGCTTCAGGAGAGAGACTTTGAACAAAGAGACAAGACGCGCGGCCCTGGCCTGCCTGGCATCCTGCATGCTCGGCGCCACGTTGGGCCCGGCCCAGGCCGCCGACCCCACCTGGCCGACGCGGCCGGTCCGGCTGCTCGTGGGCTTTCCGGGCGGCTCCACGCCCGACATGGCGGCGCGTGCGCTGGCCGACCCGCTGAGCCGCGCGCTGGGCCAGCCCGTCATCGTCGAGAACAAGCCCGGCGCCTCCGGCAACATCGCGGCCGACCAGGTCGCCAAGGCCACGGACGACCACACGCTGGGCGTCGTGATCAACGGCAACCTGACCTCCGCCAAGCTGCTCAACCCCAAGCTCAGCTACGACCCGCAGAAGGACTTCAGCGAGATCTCGCTGCTGGCCACCGCGCCGCTGGTGCTGGTGGCCGCGCCGCAGCTGCCCGACGGCGCGGCCTTCTTCGCCGCCATGCGCCAGGCCGGGGCCAAGGCCAACTACGGCTCCGTCGGCGCCGGCTCGGTCGCCCACCTGGGCATGGAGCTGCTCAAGAGCAAGTCGGGCATCGCGCCAGTGCACGTGCCCTACTCCGGCAACCCCGCGGTCGTCACCGCCATCATCGGCGAGCAGGTGCAGATGGCGCTGGTGCCGCCCGGCGTGGCCATGCCGCAGGTGCAGGCCGGCAAGCTCAAAGCCATCGGCGTCACGAGCGGGCGCAGCGCGCTGGTGCCCTCCGTCGCGCCGCTGGCCGATGCCGGCGTGAAGGACTTCAACCTGGAGGTCTGGACCGCGCTGGTCGGCCCGGCCGGCCTGTCCAAGGCCGCGCAGGCGCGGCTCGCGGCCGAGGTGCCGCGCATCCTGCGCGAGCCCGAGACGCGCACGCGGCTGCTGAACCAGGGCTGGCAGGCCGTGGGCACCTCCAGCGAAGGCCTGCACCAGCGCGTGAAAGACGAGACCGCGCTGCTGGGCGGCATCATCCGGGCGCAGAACATCTCGGTCGACTGACGCCCACCGCAGCCCCGGCTTGGACACGCTCTCGAACCTGCGGACCTTCCTGGCGGTGGCGCGCACCGAGAGCTTCTCGGCCGCGGCGCGCGAACTCGGCATCGCGCCCTCGGTCGTGACCAAGCGCATCGGCCAGCTCGAAGCACAGGTCCAGGGTGCGCTGTTCGAACGCACGACACGGCGCGTGCGCCTCACGCCGGTGGGCCGCGCTTACCTGCCCGCGGTGCAGCGCGTGGTGACCGACGCGCAGGAGCTGTTCGCCCACCCGGTCGGCGACCAGCTGCAGGGCCAGCTGCGCATCAAGGCGCCAACCTCGGTCACGGTCTGCCTGGTCGGCCCGCTGCTCGAGCGCTTCCAGCGCCTGTACCCGCTGCTGCACCTGGAGGTCGTCGCGCTGGACCGCGCCGTGAACCCGGCCGAAGAGGGCTTCGACCTGGCGCTGACCCTGATGCCCGACACCTATGCCGGCGTGGTGGAAGAGCCGCTGTGCCCCATGCCGCGCACGGCCTGCGCGGCGCCGCAGTACCTGCACGCGCGCGGCACGCCGCGCCACCCGAGCGAGCTCAAGGACCACGCCATCCTGAACTTCCTGCCGACCGGCAGCACCTGGAGCTTCGGCAGCGCGGCGGGCCGCGTCAGCGTCAAGGTGCAGCCGCGCCTGAACACCAACGAGGCGCAGCTGCTGCTGTCGGCCGCGCTGGCCGGCAACGGCATCGCCATCCTGGGCGACTACCTGGCCCGGCCCGCGCTCGACAACGGCGCGCTGCTGCCGCTGCTGGCGGACTTCCCGCTGGACGCGTTCTGGCTCAAGGCCCTGCTGCCCGAGAACCGCGCCAACGTGCCCAAGGTGCAGGCCCTGGTGCGCTACCTGCAGGCCGAACTCGCGCCGAGCGGCAGCGCCTGAGCGCCGCGCGCACGCAGACGGTCAACCCGGCACGCGGCGGCGCAGGGCCGGCAGGTCCAGCACCGTGATGCCGCCGTAGCCCACCGCGATCAACCCGGCCTCCGCCAGCCGGCGCAGCGCCGCATTGCAACGCTGGCGCGACAGGCCCGACAGGTTGGCGATCTCCTCCTGCGAGACGGCCAGGTGCGGATCGCTGCCCGGGTGCAGCCAGGGATGGAACAGGCCGACCAGCGCGCGCGCCACCTGGCTGTCGGTGTCCAGCAGGTGGTGGGCCGCGAAGTTGCCCAGGAACCAGTGCATGCGCTCGTTGATCTGGCGCAGCAGGAAATGGTCGAAGGCACGCTCGGTGGCGTGCAGCCACTGGAAGGTCTCCACCGGCATCAAGGCCACGCGGCTGGGGCGCAGCGCAACGATGTCGGCCGTGCGCGGCACGGCGCGCAGCAGCGTGCCCTCGCCGAACCAGCTGCCGCGCGACAGGCCGCCCAACGTGACCGAGCGGCCGTCCTCGGCCGTCACGGCCCACTTGAGCAGGCCGTCGATGGCACCGTACCAATGCTGCGGTTCGTCGCCCATGCGGCACAGCGCGGCGCCGGCCGCCACGTCCACCTGCTGCATCTCGGCGCGCACGCGCTCGCGCGCGGGCGCGTCGAGCGCGGGGAACCAGGCCGAACCGTCGAGCAGGCGGTCCAGCGAGGAGGCGTCTTCGGGCGGAGCAGCGCGGCGCATGGTGGGGGTCGCCACCATAGCAGCCGCGGCCGCGCACCGCGAAAACCCTGAGGCCGAATGTCGTCGCGATGACTGAATGCGTGCGGCCCGCGGACCACCATGCCGCATCCCCACGCAACGGAGACAGCATGTCCAGACGCAAGGTCATCGTGACCGTCGCCCCCACGGGCGGCATGGCCCACAAGTCGCAGAACCCCCACCTGCCCACCCAGCCGCAAGAGATCGCCGACGACGTCGTGCGCTGCTGGAACGCGGGCGCCAGCGTGGTCGCGCTGCACGCGCGCCGGCCCGACGACGGCGCCACCTGCAACCCCGCCATCTACCGCGACATGAACCAGCGCATCCGCGCGGCCGGCTGCGACATCGTGCTCAACAACTCCACGGGCGGCGGCGTGCACGGCGACATGGTGCGCCCGCTGGCCGGCGAGCGCTGGGAGATCGCCTGGGACGAGCGCACCAAGGGCATGGACGCGGGCGCCGAGATGTGCACGCTGGACGCCACCACGCTGAACCTCTCGTTCGAGGGCAAGGAGATCCTGATGGACACGCCGCTGTCCAAGGGCCGTGCGCTGGCAGCCGGCATGAAGGCACGCGGCATCAAGCCCGAGTGGGAGGTGTTCAGCCCCACCCACATCCTGCAGGACGTGACGACGCTGATCGGCGAGGGCCACGACGACGCGCCGCACTTCATCAACCTGGTCATGAACGTGCACCGCAACTTCCAGAACGCGATGCCCTACTCGCCGCGCTTTTTGCAGCAGATGGTGGACACGCTACCCGCCAACAGCATCTTCTGCGTGAGCGGCATCGGCCCGTCGCAGCTGGAGGCCAACGTGGCCGCGCTGCTGCTGGGAGGCCATGCGCGTGTGGGCCTGGAAGACAACCTGTACTTCCGCCAGGGCGAGCTGGCGACCAACGTGCAGCTGACCGAGCGCATCGTGCGCATCATCCGCGAGCTCGACATGGAACCGGCCACGCCCGCAGAGGCGCGCCAGATCATGGGCCTGCCGAGGCCGGGAGCGCCCCGCCCGGAATTCGCCCCCAACAACCGATAGGAGACGCCCGATGCCTCATCAACGCACGATGGCAGCGCTGTGCGCTGCCCTGGCCTGCGCGGCCGGCGCGCAGGCGCAGATCTCGGACGACGTCGTCCGCATCGGCTTCGTCAGCGACATGTCGGGCCTGTATCGCGACTACGACGGCCCGGCCGGTGCCGAGGCCATCCGCATGGCGATTGCCGACATGGGCGGCACCGTCAACGGCAAGAAGATCGAACTCCTCACCGTGGACCACCAGAACAAGGCCGACATCGCTGCGGCCAAGGCGCGCGAGTGGTTCGACGTGAACAGGCTGGACATGCTGATCGGCGGCGTGGGCTCGGGCGCCGCCATCGCCATGGCCGGCGTGGCGGCCGAGAAGAAGCGGCCCTACTTCGTGGTCGGCGCGGGCGCCTCGGGCCTGACCAACGAGCACTGCTCGCCCTACACCGTGCACTACGCCTACGACACCGTGGCCATGGCGCGCGGCACGGCCAACGCGGTCGCCCGCTCGGGCGGCAAGAGCTGGTACTTCGTGACGGCCGACTACGCCTTCGGCACCGCGCTGCAGGCCGACGCGAGCAAGACGCTGGAAGCCAACGGCGGCACAGTGGCCGGCGCGGTCAAGCACCCGCTGGGCGCGAGCGACTTCTCCTCCTTCATGCTGCAGGCGCAGGCCTCCAAGGCCCAGGTGCTGGCGTTGGCCAATGCCGGCAGCGACACGGTCAACGCGATCAAGTCGGCGGCCGAGTTCGGCATCGGCAAGACCATGAAGCTGGCCGGCATGATCATCACGATCAACGATGTGCACGCGCTGGGCCTGAAGACCGCGCAGGGCATGTTCCTGACCGACAGCTGGTACTGGAACCAGTCGCCCGAGGCGCGTACCTGGGCCCGCCGCTTCTTCGACAAGCACAAGCGCATGCCGACCTCCTTCCATGCCGGCGACTACTCGGCCGCGCTGCAGTACCTGAAGGCCGTCCAGGCCGCGGGCACCGACGACGGCGACAAGGTCATGGCCCAGCTGCGCAAGACCCAGGTCAACGACATGTTCATGCAGAACGGCTGGCTGCGCGAAGACGGCCTCATGGTGCACGACATGCGGCTGGTGCAGGTCAAGACGCCGGCCGAATCCAAAGAGCCCTGGGACTACTACAAGGTCGTGGAGACCATCGCGGGCGAGGCCGCCTGGACCACCAAGGCCGAGTCGCGCTGCGCGCGCTGGAAGAGCCTGTGACCCCGATCAGAACCGTCGCCGTCGTCGGCACCGGCGTGATCGGCGCGAGCTGGGCCGCCTGCTTCCTCGCGCGCGGGCTGGACGTGGTCGCCACCGACCCGGCCGAAGGTGCCGAGCAGCGCCTGCGCGCGGCCGTGGCACGGCATTGGCCGGCCCTGCAGGGCATGGGCCTGGCCGAGGGCGCCACGCCCGAACGGCTGCGTTTCCATGCGCGGCTCGAGGACGCCGTGGCCGGGGCCGACTTCGTGCAGGAGAACGGACCCGAGCGGGAAGACCTCAAGACCGCGCTCTATGCGCGCATGGGCGCCGCCGCGCCGGCCTGCGCGCTGCTGGCTTCCAGCTCCTCGGGCCTGGCCGTCAGCGCCATGCAATCGGCCTGCGCGCACCCCGAGCGCGTGGTGCTGGGCCACCCGTTCAACCCGCCGCACCTGATCCCGCTGGTCGAGGTCGGCGGTGGCGAGAAAACCGCGCCAGAGGCCATTGCGCGCGCGATGGACTTCTACCGCGCCATCGGCAAGAAACCGATCCAGGTGCGGCGCGAGATCCGCGGCCACATCGCCAACCGGCTGCAGGCCGCGCTGTGGCGCGAGGCCTTCCACCTCGTCGACCAAGGGGTGGCCAGTGTGGCCGACATCGACACCGCGATCGCGCACGGTCCCGGCCTGCGTTGGGCGCTGCTGGGCCCGTTTTTGAACCTGCACCTGTCGGGCGGCGAAGGCGGCATGGCGCACCTGCTGGCGCACCTGGGCGGCCCCATCGAAAGCTGGTGGCAGGACCTGGGCGCGCCCACCCTGCACGCCGAGCTGCAGGCCAAGGTGGTGGCCGGCGTGAACGAGGCCCTGACCGGCCGCAGCGCGGCGGAGCTGCAGCGCGCCCGCGACCAGCTGCTGCTGGGCCTCATGGCGGCCAAGGCCGACCACCCGGAGCTGGACTGAACATGGCGCCCATCGACTTCCTGAACGACCCCACCCAGATCGCGCCGCCCGCCGCGCTGCGCACCGAGCTCGGCGACGGCTCCTTCGTGTTGCACTCGCCCGTGGCGCTGGAACCCCATGCGCGCTGTGTCGGCGAATGGCTGGAGCACTGGGCGCGTGCCACGCCGCAGGCCACCGCGCTGGCCGAACGCACGGCCGACGGCCAGGACTGGCGCC
The DNA here is from genome assembly GCF_001422365.1 of Pseudorhodoferax sp. Leaf265. Taxonomy (GTDB): domain Bacteria; phylum Pseudomonadota; class Gammaproteobacteria; order Burkholderiales; family Burkholderiaceae_C; genus Pseudorhodoferax. The sequence continues at coordinate 144,592 of NZ_LMMT01000005.1, forward strand.
GCCTGGACTACGCCGCGCTGCGCCAGGCCGTGGGCGCCGTCGGCCAGGCGCTGCTGGACCTGCGCCTGCCGCCGGGACGGCCCGTCGTCATCCTCTCGGACAACGCGATCGACCATGCCGTGCTGATGCTGGCCGCCATGCACGTGGGCCGGCCGGCCTGCTCGCTGTCCAGCGCCTATTCGCGCCAGGCCACGGACTTCACGCGCCTGCGCGAGATGCTCGCGCTGCTGCGGCCGGCCCTGGTCTACGCGGCCGACGCACGTGCCTACGGACCGGCCATGGCGGCCTGCGACCTGACCGTGCCCTGCGTCTTCAGCGACCATGCGCCCGACTGGCCCGGCGCACTGGCCTTCGATGCGCTGCGGGCCACGCGCGAGACGCCGGCCGTGCAGCAGGCCTTCGCCGCCATCGCGCCCGACGACCATGCCAAGTACCTGCTGACCTCTGGCTCCACGGGCCGGCCCAAGGCCGTCATCAACACGCACCGCATGCTGTGCGCCAACCAGCAGCAGATGGCGCAGACCTGGCGCTTCCTCGCGCAAGAGCCTCCCGTGCTGGTGGACTGGCTGCCCTGGAGCCACACCTTCGGCGGCAACCACAACCTGCACATGGTGCTGGCCCACGGCGGCGCGCTGTACATCGACGAAGGCCGGCCCGCGCCGGGCCTCGTCGAGAGGACCGCACGCAACCTGCGCGAAGTGCGGCCCACGTTGTGGTTCAACGTGCCGCGCGGCTTCGACATGCTGCTGCCGCTCCTGGAGGCCGACGACGCGCTGGCCGACGCCATCCTGTCGCGTCTGCGCCTGGCCTTCTACGCGGCGGCGGCGCTGGCGCCCGCCACCTGGCAGCGGCTGCAGGCCGTGGCCGCGCGCGTGCGCCCGGGCCGCCCGCTGTGGCTCACCACCTCCTGGGGCTGCACCGAGACCGCGCCGGCCATCACCACGTCGCACTGGCAACAGGACGGTGCGGACTGCATCGGCAATCCGCTGCCCGGCATGGCGGTGCGCTTCGTGCCCAGCGGCGACAAGCTGGAGATGCGCATTCGCGGCGTCTCCGTGTTCCCCGGCTACCTGCACGGCCCGCAGGAAACCGCCGCGGCCTTCGATGCGCAGGGCTACTACCGCATCGGCGATGCGGGCCGGTTGCTCGACGCCGAGCAGCCGGCCCGCGGCATCGTGTTCGATGGCCGCGTGGCCGAGGACTTCAAGCTGTCCAGCGGCACCTGGGTCTCGGTCGGCACGCTGCGCGTGGCGCTGGTGTCGCGGCTCGCGCCGCTGGTGCAGGACATCGTGGTCGCGGGCCACGACCGGGCCGAGATCGGGCTGCTGGTGTTCCCCTCGGCGGCCGGCCAGCAGCAGCCCGAAGTGCTGCGGGCGGCGCTGTGTCGGATGATGCAGGAACAGGCCGCCGCCGGCGCAGGCTCGGCGCGCAGCCCGCGCCGCGCGCTCGTGCTGGACGCCCCGCCTGCGCTGCAAGCCGGCGAGATCACGGACAAGGGCTACCTCAACCAGCGCGCGGTGCTGCAGCGGCGCCATGCCGAGGTCGAGCGGCTGTATGCGGCGACGGCGAGCGCCGGGCCCGTGGTGCTGGCGGACTGATCCGCCGGCCCGTGCGAGGCCGCGCCTGGCAGCGCCTCAGATGCGTGCGCCGGCCGGCCCGGACGCGGGTTGCACCGCCGCGGCGTACCGCGCCGGATTTCCGCCGAAGCCGGCCGTGGCCCGGCGGGCCATCTCGAGCAGCTGCGCCACGGCGGCCTGCATGGCCGCGGGCTCGCCGAGGCGGGACAGCGGGCCGGACACCGTGAGCGCGCCCTTGAGCTCGCCGAGAGCGCCGAACACGGGCACCGACGCGGAGGCCGTCTCGGCGTCACGCTCCCCGTAGGAGGTGGCCCACAGCCGTGCGCGCACCGGCTCGCCCGCGGCGTCGTCGTCGGTGAACGCGCACAGCACCTTGCCCGAGGCGCCCTTGGCGACGTCGAAGTCTTCCCCCACGCGGATGGACACGCGCACCGCACGGGCCGGCTCGACGCGGCTGACCACCAGGCGCCGGCTTCCCGCCCGCACGTAGAACGAGGCCGTCTCGCCGAGGCTGGCGCTGAGCTCGGCCAGCAAGGGCTCGATGACGGAATCCACGCGGAAGGAGCGCTGGTAGATCGCGGCCAGGCGCATCGGTTGCGGGCCGATGGCGTACTGCCCGTCGTCGAGCTTGCGCATGAAGCCCCCGTGCTCGAGCGCCGCCAGGAGCCGGAGCACCGTGCTCTTGTACAGCCCTGTGCGGCGCGACAGCTCCGTCAGGCTCAACCGGTCGTCGGTCGGCTGGAAAGCGCCCAGCAGGGCGAATGCGCGGTCCAGCACCGCCACGCCACTCGATGGTTCGGCGGGGTCGGCTTCGGCCGTGGGGATGGAGGGGTCGGTCGTCATGGAGGCAGTGCTAGTTCTGCCTAGTAGAACACGCGGCACGGAACGGCAAATTCGAGGGTTTTCCCGCATGCCACAGAGATGCCTTGCGCGCTTATAGTTCTTTTACACAGAACATAGTTCTACTCAACAGAACAATCACACCGTCGGATTCATGAAGCAAACATCGATGCGGCCCACTCCCGGACAAGGCACGGCCACCGCCGAGCCGGTGCAGATGCGCCCGTTCGTTGGTTGCGCAAGGAGCCGGGGGTGAGTTCCAACTACCTCCCGGTGCGCGAGGAATGGCTGCAGCGCGGACAGGAGCAGGCCATCGAGCCGGCCCTGCCCATCGTGGACGCGCACCACCACTTCTACGACCGGACGGGCTGGACCTACCTGCACGCCGACTACGCGGCCGACGCCCGCAGCGGGCACGCCGTCCAGGCCTCGGTCTACATGCAGGCGCTCACGCGCTACCGGACCGATGGCCCCGAGGCCTTGCGGCCGGTCGGCGAGACGGCGTTCGTCGTGGCGTCCACGGCGGGCGCGCGCACGCCCGAGATCGCCAAGGGCATCGTGGGCTACGCCGACCTTCGCCTGGGAGCCGGCGTCGCCGCGGTGCTGGACGCCCATGCGCAGGCCGGCCGCGGCCGCTTTCGCGGCGTGCGCCACCTGACCACCTGGGATGCGGACGGTTCGCTGGCCAACCCGCTCACCGCCGCGCCGCAGGGCCTGCTGCGCGACGCCGCCTACCGGGCGGGCCTGGCGCAGCTGCAGGCGCAGGGCCTGTCCTACGACGCCTGGCTGTTCTGGCCGCAGCTGCCCGAACTGATGGAGGTGGCCGCCGCCTTCCCCGCGCTGCCCATCATCGTGGACCACTGCGGCGGCGTGGTGCGCATCGGCGCCCACGCGGCGCACCGCGACGAGGTGTTCGCCCGCTGGCGTGCATCCATGCAGGCGTTGGCCCGGTTCCCCAACGTCCATGTGAAGCTGGGCGGCCTGGGCATGCGCATCAACGGCTTCGGCTTCGACAGCGGCGCGCTGCCGCCGAGCTCGGACCGGCTGGCCGCCACCTGGCGGCCCTGGCTGCTCGGCTGCATCGACGCGTTCGGCCCCGAGCGCTGCATGTTCGAAAGCAATTTCCCGGTCGACAAGGGTTCGTACAGCTTCGTGAACGGCTGGAACGCGTTCAAGAAGCTCACGGCCGATTTCTCCGCCACAGAGCGCCACGCCCTGTTCCAGGGCACGGCGAGCCGCGTGTACCGGCTCGCCTGACCGCTCCCCTCCTTCCACACCATCTGGAGACACCATGAGGCTTTTGCCCTACCTGTCCGGCGCGCTCGCGCTGGTCCTTGCCGCCGCCGCGCACGCGCAGCCCGGCGCCTATCCCAGCCAGCCGATCAAGGTGATCGTGCCCTTCCCGCCGGGCGGTGGCACCGACATCGTGACGCGCATGGTGCTGGACAAGGTCCGCATCGGGACGGGCTGGACGCTGATCGTGGACAACAAGGCCGGCGCCGGCGGAAACATCGGCATGGACGCCGTGGCCAAGGCGGCACCGGACGGCTACACGCTGGGCATGGGCCAGACGGCCAACCTGGCCATCAACCCGTCGCTGTACGCGAAGATGCCTTACGACGCGGCCAAGGCCTTCACACCCGTTGCCACGGTGGCGGGTCAGGCCGTGGTGCTGGTGGTCAAGGACGGGTCGCCTTACAAGACATTGAAGGATCTGGTCAACGCCGCGAAGGCCAAACCCGATGCGCTGACCATGGCCTCGGCCGGCAACGGCACCGTGGGCCACCTGACCGGTGAGGTCTTCACGAAGCAGGCCGGCATCAGCACGCGGCACATCCCGTACAAGGGCGCAGGCCCGGCCGCCAACGATCTGCTGGGCGGCCAGGTCGACTACTACTTCGCCACGCCGCAGACGGTCATCCCGTTCATCAAGGCCGGCAAGCTGCGCGCGCTGGCAGTCAGCTCTGCCAAGCGCATGCCGGCGCTGCCCGATGTGCCGACGGTGGGCGAGAGCGGCTACGCCGGCTTCGATACCAGCGACTGGAAGATGCTCGTCGCGCCGGCCGGCACGCCGCCTGCCATCGTTGCGCGCCTGCAAGCCGAAGTGGCCAAAGCCCTGGCGCGCACCGACACCATCGCCACGCTGCTCGCCGAGGGCAGCGCACCGGTGGGCGGCACATCGCAGGAGGCCGTGGCACTGCTGAAGACCGAGCAACAGCGCTGGGGCGCCGTCGTGCGCAGCGGAAACATCAAGCTCGACTGACCGCCCACTTCACCGGAGACCTTCCCATGAACATGTCCCGCTTCCTGCCCGTCGCTGCAGCCCTGACCATTGCCGCGGGCTCCACCGCATCGGCACAGACCTTCCCGGTGCGGCCCATCACCATCGTCGTCCCCTACGCTGTGGGCGGCACGACCGACATCGTGGCGCGCCTGGCCGCCAACCAGGTCGCCAACGGCCTGGGCCAACCCTTCGTCGTGGACAACAAGGTGGGCGGCGGCGGGCTGATCGGCTGGGGGACCGTTGCGCGGGCCGCGCCAGACGGCTACACCGTGCTGACAACCGAGATGTCCTTCACCATCGCGCCGGGCCTGTTGCCCAAGATGCCATTCGATGCGCAGAAGGACTTCTCGCACATCATCACGGCCGCCTCCGCGCCGCATGTCCTGGTGGTCAACCTGGGCTTGCCGGTGAAGACGGTGCAGGATTTCATCGCTTTGGCCAAGGCCAAGCCCGGCACGATGAACTATGGCTCGGGCGGCAACGGGACGAACACGCACCTGGGCGGCGAGTTGTTCAAGACCGCCGCCGGCATCGACCTGGTGCACATCCCGTACAAGGGCGCCGGCGCGGTGCTGACCGACCTGATGGCAGGCCAAGTGCAGGCACTGGTCACGTCGTTGCCGACGGCGCTGCCGCACATCAGGTCGGGCAAGCTGCGCCCGCTGGTGGTCACGAGCGAGGCGCGCTCGCCGTTGCTGCCCGATGTGCCGTCCGCCAAGGAGGCCAAGCTGCCGAGCTTCGTGATGGATTTCTGGGTCGGTTTCGCGGCACCCGCCGGCACGCCGCAGCCAGTCATCGACACGCTGAACAAGGCATTTGCGGCAGCGCTGAACGCCGACGATGGCAAGCGGCGCCTGGCCGAACAAGGGCTGACGCCGGTCGTCAACACACCGGCACAGGCATCGCAGCAGGCCGCTTCCGAGACGAAGCGCTGGGCGGCCGTGGTGAAGTCGGCCAACATCAAGCCCGAGTAAGGAACCTCCATGGCCATCCAACCCCTGCACGGCATCCGCGTGCTGGACCTGACCAACGTGCTGGCGGGACCCTTCGCGTGCCACCAACTGGCGCACATGGGCGCCGACGTCATCAAGGTGGAAGCGCGCAACACCGGCGACCTGGCCCGCCAGCTCGGCGCCGATCCCGCGTTGAACAAGGCCATGATGGGCGTGTCCTTCCTGGCGCAAAACCCGGGCAAGCGGTCCATCACGCTGGACCTCAAGCATCCGAAGGGCAAGGAAGCGCTGCGCCGACTGGTGCGCACGGCCGATGTGCTGGTCGAGAACTACCGGCCCGGTGTGATGCAGCGCCTGGGCGTGGGCTACGAAGACTTGTTGAAGGAAAACCCCCGGCTCATCTACTGCGCAATTTCGGGCTTCGGGCAGGACGGGCCGCTGCGCGACCTGCCGGCCTACGACCAGATCATCCAGGGCATGTCCGGCGTCATGAGCATCACCGGCGCTCCGGAGAACGCACCCTACCGCGTGGGCTACCCGGTGGCCGACACCATCGGCGGCATCACGGCGGCGTTCGCCGTGGCCAGCGCGCTGGCCGACCGCCACCGCACCGGCGGCGTGTTCGTCGACGTGTCGATGCTGGAGGCTGCCATGGCCACCATGGGCTGGGCCGTCTCCAACCACCTGATCGCCGGCCGCGCGCCCCAGCCGCTGGGCAACGACAACGTGACGGCCAGCCCCTCCGGCACCTTTCGCACCGGCGACGGCCTGCTGAACATCGCCGCCAACAAGCAGGAGCAGTGGGAGGCCGTGTGCGACGTGCTGGCGCACCCCGAATGGAAGACGGACCCACGCTTCGCCGACCGCCAGGGCCGGCTGCAGCACCGCGCCGCCCTCAAGGCACTGGTCGAGGACGCGCTGTCCGCGAAGTCGGTCAACGCCTGGTGGGAGCTGTTCAATGCGGTCGGCGTGCCGGCCGGGCCGGTCTACTCGGTGCCGCAGGCCCTGGAGCACCCGCAGATCGCGCAGCGCGGCATGGTGGGCACCTTCCAGGACGTGCCCGGCGTGGGGCGCGACATCCGCGTGGTGCGCACCGGCTTCAAGCTCAACGGCGAAGCACCGCGCGTGGACCGCCCGCCGCCGCGTCTGGGCGAGCACACCACGGCCATCCTGGCAGAGCTCGGCTACACGCCGGGCGAGATCGAAGAACACATCAAGGAGAAGGTTGTATGAGCACCGACGACCCCCGCGTTCCCGACTGGTGGCGCACCTCCATCATCGACATGCGCCCCGGCGCGATCCGCTTTCGCGGCTACGCCATCGAGGAGCTGATCGGCCGCGTCGGCTTCGCCCAGATGGTCTGGCTGATGACGCGCGGCGAGCTGCCCGACGCGGGCCAAGCGCGCCTGCTGGACGCCGCCCTGGTGGCAGGCGTGGACCACGGCCCGCAGGCCCCGAGCATCGCCATCGCACGCATGGCGACGACCTGCGGCGTGGGGCTGAACAACGCCATGGCGTCGGCCGTGAACGTGCTGGGCGATGTGCATGGCGGCGCAGGCGAGCAGGCCGTGGAGATGTTCGAGGACATCGCGCGCCGCCAGGACGCCGGCGCCTCGCTGGCCGACAGCACGCGCGCCGGCCTCGACAAGGCGATCGAGGAGCGCGGCAAGTTCGTCTCCGGCTACGGGCACCGCTTCCACCCGCTGGACCCACGCGCGCCCAGGCTGCTGGCGCTGGTGGACGAGGCCGCGCGCAGCGGCGTGGTCGGCGGCCGCTTCGCCGCGATCGGCAGGGCGGTGGAAGAAGAACTGGCCGCGCGCAAGGGCGGCCGCCGCATCCCCATGAACATCGACGGTGCCACCGCGGTCATCTATGCCGAGTTGGGCTTTCCGGCCCCGCTCGCGCGTGGCCTGTTCTGCCTCTCGCGCTCCGTCGGCATCCTGTCGCACGCCTGGGAGCAGACGGGCCAGGGCGGCAGGAACAAGGGACCGATTCCGCGCGACTACCTGTGGACCTACGACGGCCCCGCGCCGCGCGATGTGCCCACGCACCCCTGAGCATGCCGAATCTACAACCGGAGACCCACCCGTGAGCCCTTGCCTCCACCGCCGCACGCTCGTCGTCGCGGCGCTCTGCGCCGCCGCCGGCACCTTGCACGCACAGGCGAACTGGCCTGCCAAGCCGGTGAAGATCGTGGTGCCCTACGCCGCGGGCGGCCCCGCCGACATCACGGCGCGCGAGATCGCGCAGAAGCTCGCCACGACCACCGGCCAGGCGTTCGTCGTCGAGAACCAGGGCGGCGCCATGGGCATCCCCTCGCTGATGGCCGTCAGCCGCTCCGAGCCCGATGGCCACACGCTGTGGATGCCCGCGCTGGGCAACGCGGTGCTGCAGCCGCTCCTGAGCAAGCAGGGTGGCGCCGACCACCTGGCTAGGCTGCAACCCGTGGGCATGGTGACGACCAGCGCCCATGTGCTGGTGGTGTCCGCCAAGCTGCCGGTCCGCAACGTGCAGGAGCTGGTCGACTACGCCCGCGCCAACCCCGGCCAGCTGTCCTTCGCGTCGGCCGGCGTGGGCGGCACCGCGCATCTGGGCGCCGAGCTGTTCAAGAGCCTGTCGAAGACCGAGGTGATCCACGTGCCGTACAAGGGCACGGCGCCGGCCATCTCCGACCTCGCGTCGGGCCGCGTGGGAGCCATGTTCAGCAGCCTGCCCTCGCTGCAGGCCGCCATCGACAAGGGGCGGGTGCGCCTGGTCGCCGCGACCTCGGCCAGCACCTCGCCCGCGACCCGGTCGCTGCCGCTCATGTCCGCCGTCCTCCCCGGCTTCGACTACACGTCGTGGTACGCCATGTACGTTCCGCTGAAAACGCCGCCTGCGGTGGTGGAGCGCATCAGCGCCTTGCTGCAGCAGACGCTCAAGGATCCCGAACTGGCGCGCAGGATCGAGGCCCATGGCATGGAGCCGCTGCCGACCGGGCCGCAGGAGGTCGGCGTCTGGGTCCGGCGCGACCAGCAGAAATGGGGTGAGGTCATCCGCAGCGCCAACATCTCGCTGGACTGAGAACCGCGGTACCTGGCACCTCGCCCGTGGCGCCAGCGCAGGCCGGCCCCGGGCCTCAGCGCGCGCCGCCGTCCAGCACGCCGAACCACTCGGCCAGGTCGCCCGCCAGCCGGCGCAGCCGCAGATGGGCCTCGGCCTGCTGCCAGGCGTTGTCGATGTCGCGTTGCTGCACGCCGAAGCGCCGGTCGTACTGGTCGATCAGCTGCATCAGGCTGCGCCGCCCGGCGTCGAACTGCAGCTCGCTGGCGCGCACCACCTGCTCCCAGCGCTGGCGCTGCTGCGCCAGCTGCGGCACGGCACTGGCGGTCTGGCGTGCCTGCTCGCGCGCGGCACCGGCATCGGTCTGCACCTCGTCGCGCACACGTTGCAGTTCGGCCTCGGCCAGCGCGGCGCGGGCACGCAGTTCGTCCTGGCGCGCACGTGGCGCGCCGCCCAGCGGCACCTCCCAGGTCACGCCGACGGACCAGCCATGGCGCTGGGAGGTGGTGGGCTGTGGATCGGTGCGGTCGTACAGGCTGCGGCGCAGGTCCAGGTCCAGCCGCGGCAGGTACTCGGGTGCGATGCTGGCGATGCGCCGACGCGTGCCGGCCACGCGCGCCGCGGCGGCCAGCCATTGCCCGTTCTGCCGCTCCGCCTGGTCGGCCCAGGCGCGCGGCTCCAGGTCGGCATCCGCGGGCGGCGGCAGCACCTCGGCCACCCGCAGTCCAGCGCCCTGCTGCAAGCCCAGCAGCACGGCCAGCCGGGAACGGGCCGCCTGCTGCTCGGCCTCGATGCCCTGCAGCGCGAGCTGCGCGTCGATGCGCGAGGCCTCGGCGAGCTGGGCGTCGGCATCCGAAGTCTTGCCCAGCGCGGCCTGGCTGGCCACGCGCGCGGCCAGCCGCTCGACCTCGCGCAGGCGCTCGCGGGCCAGCTGGGCCAGGTGCTGCTGGCGCAGCAACGTGAAGTAGGCGGCGGCGATGCGCTCGCAGGCTTCGTCCAGCGCCTGCAGCAGGTCGGCCTCGGCGGCGATCGCATCGAATTCCTGGGCCGCGATCTGGCGCTGGTCTTCCAGGCCGTTGAACAAATTCCAGCGCAGGAAGGCTTCGCCGCGGCGCGTAGTGCGCTCCAGCACGAAGGGCGGGTCGCGGTCGGAGCTGCGGCCATGGGTCAGGCGCAGGCCGGCGCTGGGCCAGAGCCGGCTGTCGGCCTGGCGCTGCTGCGCCCGCGCGGCCTGCGCGTTGGCGCGGGCGCCGGCCACCCGCGCATCGCGCGCCAGCGCCTGCTCCAGCGCGCGCGGCAGCGTCCACGCCGCCTCGTCCTGCGCCGTGGCCGAGCCGGCCAGCCAGGCCAGGCACAGCGCCGCCACCAGAATGTGTCGAGCCATCAGCGCTCCTGCAGGGCCATGCCCAGGGTCTTGAACACCGGCTTGAGCAGGTACTGCAGCACGGTGCGCTGGCCGGTCAGGATGCTGGCGTCCACCGACATGCCGGGCTGCAGCGCCAGCCGCTTGCCGTCATGCTCCAGGTGGCTGTTCGCGGCCATGAGTTCGACCTCGAAGTAGGGCTGCTTGTCGTTGTCCAGCAGCACGTCGGCGCCGACGCGCTGGACGGTGGCGTCCAGCGTGCCGTAGATCGACGCATCGAAGGCTGCGACGCGCACCCGGGCCTGCTGCCGTGCGTGCAGGAAGCCGATGTCCGCCGGGCCGACCCGCGCGCTGATGCGCAGCGCATCGTCGTGCGGCACGATCTCCAGGATGGGCGCACCGGCGCCCGCCACGCCGCCCTGGGTGGCGATCAGCACGCGGTTGACCACGCCGTCCATGGGCGAGAGCAGCTCGCGCCGCTGCAGCCGGTCCTCGCGTCCCTGGACCTGCGGCGACAAGGTGCCGAGCTTGCCCTCGATCTCGGTGCGCTGCAGGCCCCACTGCGCGCGTGCGCGCGCCGTCAGCTCGGCGCCCTGGGCCTGGGCTTCGGCCAGCGCGGCCTGCAGGCGCGGCAGCGATTCGCGCAGCGCCGACAGCTCGCCCTTCTGGGCCAGCCAGCGCTGCTGCGCCGCCAGGAAATCGGCGCGCGCACCGGCGCCGGCCTGCAGCAGGCGCTCCTCGATCTGCAGCGATTCGCGCGCCGAGGCTTCGGACGCCTGCAGGCTGGCGATGCGGCCATGCGCCTCCTGCAGCTCGGCGGCGCGTGCGCGCACGGCTTGCGCGGTGGCGGCCTGGCCGGCCTGGTGCTCGCGCCAGGCTTCCTGCCACAGGCGCTGCTCCTCGCGCACCAGCGGTGCCGCCTCGGGGTCCAGGCCGGAGAAGTCGGGCGTGCGGCCGGCGAGCAGCGCGTCGAAGCGGATGCGCGCGGCCTGCAGCGCCCGGCGCGTCTGCAGGCTTTCGCCGAGGTCGGCAGCGTACTGGGCACGGTCCAGCTGGACCAAGGGCTGGCCGCGCAGCACCGTGTCGCCGGCCTTGACCAGCAGGCGGTGCACGATGCCGCCTTCCAGGCTGGCGACTTCCTGCAGGCGGCTGGGTGCGACGACGCTGCCGCGGGCGTTGACGGCCACATCGATCCGGGCCAGGGCCATCCAGGCCAGGGCGACGACGCAGAACAGGGCCAGCGCGGCCACCAGCACCAGGGCCAGACGGCGCGGCGTGGTGTCCAGCTCGGCAGGACCGGTCAGGGCTTGGAGATCGCTTGCCATGGCGCTTCTCAACCGGCGGCCTGCTGCTGGGCCGGGACGGCCCCGGCGTTCTGCGCGAGCGCACGCAGCACCTGGTCGCGCGGCCCATCGGCCACGACGCGGCCGCGGTCCATGACGACCAGGCGGTCGACCAGCGGCAGCATGGCCATGCGGTGCGTGACCAGCAGCAGCGTGGTGTCGGGCAGCGCGCGCAGCTGGCCGATCAGGCGCTGCTCGGTGGCCGGATCCATCATGGAGCTGGGCTCGTCCAGCAGCAGCAGGCGCGGGCGCGGCAGCAGCGCCCGTGCGATGGCCACGGCCTGGCGCTGGCCGCCGGACAACAGCTCGCCGCGCTCGCCGACCTGGGTGTCCACGCCGGCGGGCAGCTGCGCCAGCGTTTCGTCCAGGCAGGCGCTGCGGATGGAGGCCAGCAGCGCCGCGTCGCCCCCTTCGGTGCGGCCCAGTTCGATGTTCTCGCGCACGGTGCCGTGGAACAGCGTGACGTCCTGCGGCACGTAGCCGATCTGGCGCCGCAGGCTCAGCGCGTCGAGCTGGGTGGTGACGAGGTCGTCCACCAGCACGCTGCCGCTGGCAGGCTGGTGCAGGTTCAGCACCAGCTTGAGCAGCGTGCTCTTGCCCGAGCCCAGCTTGCCGATGAAGCCGACCCGCTCGCCGGGTCGGATGCGCAGGCTCAGCCGGTCCAGCAGCGGTGGACGCTGCGGGTAGGCGAAGTGCACCTCGCGCAATTCGAGCGCGCCGCGCAGCGGCGGCGCATGCAGCGTGGCGCCGGCGTCGTCGGTGGCCGCGGCCATGATCTGGTCGGTGGCCTGCAGGGACAAGCGGGTCTGCTGCCAGCGCACCATCAGGCCGGCGATCTGCGCCACCGGCGTCAGGGCCCGGCCCGACAGCATGGTCACGCCGATGAGCTGGCCCAGCGTGAGCGCCTGCTCGCCGATCAGCACGGCGCCGGCGGTGACCAGCAGCACGCTGGACAGGCCCATGGCCGAGGTCGAGAACGAGGCGCCCAGGTTGACGAGTTCGCGCGTCTTCAGGCTGCTGTGGGCGATGGCCACCGTCAGCTGCTCCCACTTGCGCCGGCTCCAGGCCTCCGCGCCGAGCGACTTGACGGTGTCCAGCGCGTTCATGGTTTCGAACAGGTGGGCCGTGCGCTGCGCGCCTTCGCGCGTGGAGGACATGACCTGGCGCGCCAGCGGCTTTTGCAGCAGCCAGGCGCTGGCCAGCATCAGCACGATCATGGCCAGCGGCACCAGCACCAGCCAGCCGCCGATCAGCACGATCAGGCCCAGGAACAGCAGCAGGAACGGCAGGTCGCCCAGCACGGCCAGCGTGCCGGCGGCGAAGAAGTCGCGCACGGATTCGAAGTCGCGCACCAGGTTGGCCAGCACGCCGCCCGAGGCCGGCCGCGTGGCTGCGCGCAGGCGCAGGCACTGCGCGAAGATGGCCGAGGACAGGGCCAGATCCATGCGTCGGGCGGCCGATTCCAGCAGACCGCTGCGCAACAGCTTCATGGCCAGCTCGAAGCCCAGCAGCAGCACGGCCGCCAGCGTGAGCACCCACAGGCTGCCGAGCGCATTGTTGGGCACGACGCGGTCGTAGACCGCCATCGAGAAGAACGGGATCAGCGCGCCGAACAGGTTCAGCGCCAGCGTGCCGAGCAAGGCCCAGCGGAAGATCCAGCGGTTGCGGCCGAACACGTCCCAGAACCAGCGCCGCGCAGACGGCAGGGTGTAGAGCAGGCTGCGCTGGTCGAAGAACAGCGCGGGGCGCACGGCGTGCCAGCGCGCGCCGGGGCACTCGGCCTGCAGTTGGGCCAGACTCAGCCAGTGGCTGCCCTGCACACCGGGCACATGGCATTCGAAACGCTCGCCCTCGCGCTGCAAGGCCACCAGCACGCGGCCGTTGTCGCCACGCACCAGCGCCGGCAGCATGGTGGCGCGCACCTCGCCCGCTGGCAGCGGCGTGCAGGCCAGGCCGGCACGCGCGGCGCAGATGGCCAGCAGGTCATCGATGCCGCCGCTGCCGCGCGCGGCCTCCAGCAGCGTGGCGCGCTCGATGGCGGTGCCGAAGTAGCGTGCCAGGAAGGCGATGCCGTCCAGCAGCGGCGCCTCGGCTGGCAGCGCTGCCTGGATCATGGAGGGAGAGGTCATGGCATGGACGCGCGCCAGCGCTGCCGGCGGCACGGAAAGGAAGGCCGCCGCCCGGGGCAGGCCTGGCTTCAGCAGCTCACGGACAGCGAGGCCTCGGCGTGCTTCATGGCTTCGGCGATGGCCCGCTGCGCTTCGGCGGCGGCATCGAAGCCGAGATCGGCGGCGGGCAGGCCGGCCTGCCCGCTCAGCGTGCCCGCACCGAAAGCCTGCTGCAGCAGCGCGTCGTCCACGCCCAGCAGTTCGGCCATGGTCGGCAATGCCACGCCGGCCGCCTGGGCGTCGGCGGCATCGACGTTGAAGTAGACATCGGTCATGTCCACCACGCTGCCGTCGGCTAGGCTGGCACTGCTGCGCTCCAGGTGCAGGTTGCCCTGCGCATCGAGGAAGGGCTGCTCCACGTAGTCCACCGTCAGCGCGGCGACACCGGCCTCGGCCAGCGTGCGCAGCTCGCCGGCGTCGGTCTGGCGGTTGCCATCGGCATCCACCCAGACGCGCAGCTCGCCGAAGGCGGCGTCGCGGCTGTCGACCAGGCCGTCGCCGTTGCTGTCGAAGCTGGCCAGCTTGGCGAAGCCCGCGCCCTTGGCATTGCCGCCGAACAGTTCGCCGATGTCGTCGATGCGGCCGTTGCCGTTGCTGTCCACGGCCAGGAAGCCGTCACCGCCGGAGATCCAGCCCGAGTGCACGGGGGTGCCGTTGCCGAACAGGTCGAAGCTGGCGTCCGAGGCCTGGCGTGCCACGGTCTGAATGCCGTTGCCGTCCAGGTCCAGCACGATGGGCGTGATGCCGGCATCGCGCGTGAGGTCGGTCTGCCCCTGCGCGAGGTAGAAGCTGTCGGTGCGCGAGACATACAGCTCCTCATCGGTCCGCATGAGGCCGCTGACGTCGGAGTCGCGCGTGTCGTCGTTGCCCACGTCCTTCTGCACCCAGGCCTGGCGCGCCACGCTCTCATAGCGGCCATAGTAGGCGCTGTAGGCCACGGCGTTGCTCTTGTCGAAGGTCAGGTAGTAGTTGCCGGCGTTGACGCCGGTGAACAGGTACTTGCCGTCGGTTCCCGTGTAGGTGGTCTGCAGGATGGTGCCGGTGCCGGCGTCGTGCAGGGTCACCTTCACGTTGGCGACGAGGTACGGCAGCGTGGTTTCGTTGCTGTCCTGCAGGTTGTTGTGGTTGCTGGCCCCTGTGCCGTAGTCGAACCAGACGAAGTCGCCGATGGCGCCGGTGGTGACCGGGCGCTGCACGATGCCGGCGTCCACCGTCAGGTCGGACTGGCCGATGGCCAGCGTGACCGTGTGCGAGACGCCGCTGGCGTTGACGTCGGAGTCCGTCGCGTCGTTGCCGCCCGCGTTGGCCGTGGTGAAGTTGTAGCCGGCCACGGCGCCGAAGCTCACGCGGTACTGGCCTGCCGCCAGGTTGCTGAACAGGTAGTTGCCCGTGCTGTTCGTGGTCGTCGTGCGGGCGATGTCGTCGGCCGTTCCGAACACGCCGTCGGCGCCTGCGCCGGCCAGCGTGACGGTGACACCGGCCACGCCGGTCTCGCCCGTGTCCTGCACGCCGTCGCGGTCCGTGTCGTACCACAGCCGGTCGCCGAGCTTGGCGGTGTTGGTCTCGCGTTGCACGATGCCAGCGTCCACCGTCAGGTCGGACTGACCGATCGCCAGCGTGACCGTATGGGAGACGCCGCTGGCGTTCACGTCGGAGTCGGTCGCGTCGTTGGTGCCCGCGTTGGCTGCGGTGAAGTTGTGGCCGGCGACCGCGCCGAAGGTCACGCGGTATTGCCCGGCCGCCAGGCTGCTGAACAGGTAGTTGCCTGCACTGTTCGTGGTCGTCGTGCGGCTGATGTCGTCGGCCGTGCCGAACACGCCGTCGGCGCCCGCGCCGGCCAGCGTGACGGTGATGCCGGCCACCCCGGTCTCGCCCGTGTCCTGCACGCCGTTGCGGTTGGTGTCGTACCACAGCCGGTCGCCGAGCTTGGCGGTGTTGGTGTCGCGCAGCACCAGGCCAGCGTCCACGGTCAGGTCGTGCTCGCCGATGCCCAGTTGCACCACGCCCGTCGCGCCGCTGGCGTTGGCATCGGAATCGGCAGCGTCGTTGCTGCCACGGTCCGCTGCAGTGAAGGTGTAGGTGCTGCCCGCATTGAAGGTCACGCGGTACTGGCCCGATGCCAGGTCGTCGAACAGGTAGTTGCCCTGGGCGTTCGTGGTGGTGGCGCGGAACACGTCGTCGGCCGTGCCGAACGTGCCGTCGGCGCCCGCTCCCGTCAGCACCACGTTGATGCCGGCCACGCCGGCCTCGCCAGTGTCCTGGGTCCCGTTGCCATTGGCATCGAACCAGACGCGGTCGCCCAGGCTGCCCAGTTCCGGCTCGAAGGTGATGCGGTTGGGCGTGAGGTCGAGGTCCTGGCCGTTGCAGTTGGCGGTGCCGCCATCGTCGCGCACCTGGAAGTCGAAGCCGACCGGCCCCGCGCCCGCCGCCGGCGGCCTGTACACCAGCGCGCCGGCCCGGATGTCCTGCACCAAGACCTCGGCACCGGCCACCAGGGCCACGCCGTTGAGCAGGAGCTGGCCGGAGCTCGGCAGGGTGGTCAGCACGACCGACTTGAAGTTGTTCCCCTCCACCGGGTCGTGGAAGCCGAAATCGGACTCCTTGAGCACATAGCCCGCATCGTCGGTCAGCGCGATGGCGTGGTCCGCGCCTTCCGGCGCATCGTTGACCGGCAGGACCGTGATGTTCACGCGCACCGTGAAGGTTTGCACCCCCACCTCGACCACCAGGTTCAGGCTGCTCAGGCTGCCGTACCAGTTCGCCTCGTTGCTGGCGGTGATGGTCATACCGCTGCCATCGGTGGTCAGGCGCACCAGGGAAGTCGGCGCCGGCGAAATCGTTCCGTCCGGATTGGTCACCAGCGCCTGCGTCACCGTCACCGGTGCCGTCGGCGTGTAGCCAGCCGCGACGAGCAGGTCCACCAGACTGAAGGTCTTGTCCGTGTCTTCACAGACCTCGACGCTGGTGGTCAGGTTATTGGGGGCTCCCATCAAACGCTCCTCTCCCGCCCGCATTGCGGCGCAGGACGATGTTCAAACACTGTGGATTTCAGACGATGCGGCGCGGGGGCGACAACCGCCCCCCCGCGCGCCGGTTCAGCAGCGCACGGCTTCGCCGTGCGCCGCCGGCAGGGTCAGATGCGGTTCGCGGTCTTGCGCCGGCGCGAAGCCCAGCCCAGGGCAAGCAGGCCGACGCCGCCCAGCACCAGGGCGTTCGGCTCGGGCACCTCGCCGGAGCCTGTGGACACGGCCTGCAACAGATCCTGGTTGTCTGGGGAGATCCAAGAGATCAGCTCGTACTGGTCCTGCTGGTAGGGATCGGTGCCGTTGTGCACCTCGTCCAGCATCATCAGGGCCGCAGCGCCTGCACCCGAAAGCCCGGTGACGAAGCTGGTCGCATCGGCCTGGCCGAGCAGATCCCACAGGGCCAGTTGGAAGCCCACGGCATTGACGGCGCTGGTGAGCGAGCTGCTGTAGAAGCGGTCGTACAGCTCCTGCACGTCGGCATTGGCAGCGAAGCTGACACGGCTGTAGTTCTGCTCGCCGACCTGTTCGACCGATTCCATCATCTGCAGGCAGTAGGCCACGAAGCTGTCATACGGTGCGCCGACCGCCGGCACGGTGGTGTTGGTGACGCTCCACTGCGCGACTTCACCTTGGTACCCAGGGGCCTGCGCCAGCGTCGTGTAGCCGTTGTTGACATCGACCTTGAGCACATCGGCCTGGGCAGCGCCTGCCACTCCCGCCAGAGCCAAGGCGGCGAGCAGCATCTTTGGACGAAATTTCATGGATTCCTCGTACGTTGTTGTATTGGTCATGGCGCGCGGGGCAACAGTTGCCTCGGCCCTCGATCAACGATCCCGGCGCTGCCTCCCCCGATGACCTCAGCGCCGAAAGAATGCGCACTCACGGTACACAATTTTTTTGGTCAATGAGAGGTGTGCGAGTTTGTCATTTTCAGTGCGCGAATTTGTTGTTTTGTATTCACGCAACCCATCTAAATTTTGTTTCAATTTGCATACTGTTCTGAGCATTGTTGCGCTGGCCGCGCTTTTCCCATCGCTTCAGTGTTCACGGCAACGGGCGCTGTGGCCGGCCGTTCGTTGCCCCGGCCCTCCTGCTGAGGGCCGGCGGGCGGCGCCAAGACGCCAGGCTGGCGCCAGAGCCAGCCGGCGCAGCCGCGTCGGCCCTTGGGTGCGCGGCGCTCTGGTCAGCCCATGCGGTGGGCGGACAGCTTCTGGTACAGCGCTGCGCGCGAGATGCCGAGCGCGCGTGCGGCGGCCACCTTGCTGCCGCCATGGGCCTCGAGCGCGGCGGAGATCGCCAGGCGTTCCGCCGTGAGAAGGGCGTCGGCCAGCGGTTGCACCGCGGCGTCGGTGGTCGCGGCGACGGGCCGCTCGGTGGGCAGCGGCATGGCGCCGGGCTTCGGTGCAGGCAGTGACGCCGCGACGTGCGCCGCGCTCAGGTGCGGTGTATCGCTTTGCAGCAGCGCGCGTTCCAGGGTGTTGCGCAGTTCGCGCACGTTGCCGGGCCAATCGTGCTGCTGGAGCAGCGCCAAGCCATGCGCGTCGATGTCGACCGCCTGCCCCATGCGTGCCCCGATGTCTTCCAGCAGGTGCTCCACCAGCAGGGGCAGGTCGTCCAGCCGCTCGCGCAGTGGCGGCAGCCGCAGCGCAAGCACGGCCAGCCGGTAGTACAGGTCGGCACGGAAGCGGCCCTCGGCCACGCGTTGGCCCAGATCGAAGCTGCTGGCCGCAATCACCCGCACATCCAACCGCAGCAGGCGGTTGGCGCCCAGCGGCTCGATCTCCTGTTCCTGCAGCACGCGCAACAGCTTGGGCTGCAGGGCCATGGGCATGTCGCCCACCTCGTCCAGGAACAGCGTGCCGCCGTCGGCCAGCTTGAACTTGCCGTCGCGGCCACGGCGGTCCGCCCCGGTGTAGGCACCGGGTGCGACGCCGAACAGTTCGGCCTCCAGCAGCGCTTCGGGGATGGCGGCGGCGTTGACGCTGACGAAGGGCCGCGCCGCACGCGGGGACACATGGTGGATGGCATGGGCCAGCAACTCCTTGCCGGTGCCGGTCTCGCCGCACAGCAGCACGGTGGCGTCCAGCTGTGCCGCGCGCCGTGCCTGGCGTTTGACCTCGTTCGCCGGTGCCGACGTGCCGAGGAATGCCGCCAGGCTGTAGCGCGCACGGCGGTTGTCGGCCAGTTCGCGCTCGGCCGCCTGCAGCCGCGCCTGCAACTGCTGCAGCTTGGCCATGACGGGCTTGAGCCCGTCCACCCGCTCGTACAGCACGAAGCCGATGGCGCCCGCCAAGTGGCCCTGCTCGTCACGCAGCGGTAGCCGCGTGACCACCACGTGCTCCGCACCGAGCGGCATGATGTCCACCACGATGGGCTTTCCGCTGCGCGCGACTTCACGCAGCGCGCTGTGGGGAATGATCTCCTCGATCGGCCGGCCCAGCGCGGCCCGGGCATCGTCCAGGCCGACCTTGCGCGCGTACTTGTCGTTGATCCACGCCACGCGCGCCTCCATGTCGACGGCGACGGCGCCCTCGCACAGGTCTTCCAGGCGGTCAAACAACGAGCGGATGGCCAGCATGCGGATGCTGGCGGCGCTGTGGCCCAGGACGCCGTCGGGCCAGGCTTCGGTGTGCGCCGCTGCAGTCATGCGTCCCCTCGGGCTTTCTCGTTGACTTTGTTGTCGTGTGGCGCGGTCAACCCACTGCCGCCATGTGTCCAGGTGACTGTACACCTGGTCCATGGCCTGTCCAGGAACGTGTACAGGCCGCCGCAGGGATGCGCCGTTCTGGCTCCAAAACGTTTGGGTTAACCCTTGGTTTCGGCTTGGCACAGTCTTCGCACAGGAGGCAGGGACCGCTCACTCTTTCGGAGACAACTCCCATGCTCGGCATCGTTGGCATCTTCGCGTCTTTGGCGCTGCTCATCTTCCTGGCCCACCGCGGCTGGAACGTCATCTTCATCTCGCCACTGTGCGCCGCCGTGGCGGTGGCCTTCAACATCGGCGACCTGCCCTTCTTCGCCAGCTACACGCAAATCTTCATGCCGGCGCTGGGCAGCTACTTCGCCACCTACTTCCCGCTGTTCCTGCTCGGCGCGGTGTTCGGCAAGCTGATGGACGAATCGGGCGCGGCGCGCGCCATCGCCCACCAGATCGTGCGCTGGGTCGGTGGCGAGCGCGCCATCCTGGCCGTGGTGCTGGCCTGTGCGCTGCTGACCTACGGCGGCGTGTCGCTGTTCGTGGTGGCCTTCTCGGTCTACCCGATCGCGGCCTCGCTGTTCCGCGAGGCGCAGATCCCCAAGCGGCTGATCCCGGCCGCCATCGGCCTCGGAAGCTTCACCTTCACGATGGTGGCGCTGCCGGGCACGCCGGCGATCCAGAACGCGATCCCGATCCCGTTCTTCAAGACCACCATCTACGCCGCACCCGGCATGGGCCTGGTGGCGGCGGTGTTCATGTTCGCCACCGGCATGCTGTGGCTGTCGCGGCGCACCGCCGCCGCGCGCAAGGCCGGCGAAGGCTATGGCGAGCACAAGGAGGAGTTCGCCGCGGTGGACAACTCCAACCTGCCGTCCTTCTTCCTCGCGCTGCTGCCCATCCTGCTCGTGATCGGCCTGAACTTCCTGCTCTCCAAGTACGTGATCCCGGCCTTCGACCACAGCGAGCTGGCCACGGCCAGGTTCAAGAACATCGACCTCAAGAAGGTGCTGGCCATCTGGGCCATCATCGGCGCCATGCTGGCCGCCATCGTGGTGCTGGCACTGACCAACCGCAAGCGCATCGCCGACCTGCAGGGCGCCATCAACAAGGGCACGCTGGGCTCGCTGCTGCCCATGGCCAACACCTGTTGATTTCCACGCAGAACTGACCCACTGCCACAGGTAATTTCCGTCCAAATCTGACCCACGTAAGAACCCTAACCTGCTGCTTTTTGCGGCAGGAGC
>NZ_LMMT01000006.1 GCF_001422365.1 Pseudorhodoferax sp. Leaf265
GGTGCTCGCGCAACTGCCAGCGGCCTTCGCGCACTTCAACGAAGTGCATCCGCACTCGTCGCTGAAAATGCGTTCGCCTCGGGAGTTCAGGCGGCAGCAAGCCGCAGGGTCTGCCCGGGCGCTTTATCGTGAATGGGGCGGGGCCGGGAATACGGGGGCAACATCAGTTGATCAATCCAATTCCGTTCGTTTGACACCCGCACTTAGCTTCATCGGCTGCCACAGCAAGGTACGGATGGCAGTTAACTCACCGACACTGAGCGCGCAAGCTGAAGCTAGGGAACACGACCGGAAGTTGGTGCTAGATGCCTCCGGTGCCGACTTCGCTGACTTGCTCAGCTAAGCACGGGTACACGTCTGCTTGTCGCACAATCACATTCGTAACGGTCACCTCGACGGGAGCCAGATTCTTCCATGGCCAAACTGCTACTAAGTCAAAGTTCAAGCCTCCGGGCGGCCGTCGCCGTCGGCCATCAACGACCCCGATCATGCTAGATCGGATCATATTTGCCGTGAGGAAGCTGGGACAAGCCATCCCGTGGGGCTACGCATTCAGGACGGTGCTGCCGTTCTTGTTATTCGTAGCCCTTGCCACCTCGGCAGCAGCGAAGTTCATGGGACAGCGAGCAATTGTAGAGATGGAATCGGTGGGTGAACAACGCATGGCGCTCTACGCGAGCAGTTTGCGCAACGCGGTTCGCCGTCACGACTATCTGCCCGTGATCCTTGCACGGCACCCTGACGTCATCGGATTGCTCGATAAGCCATCGGATCGGTCATTGCAAGACCGCGTCAATCGCCTTCTGGAGTGGATAAACCGCGAGGCAGGTTCTGCCGATCTGTACGTGCTTGACGCGTCTGGCACGACGATAGCGGCCAGCAACTGG
Organism: Pseudorhodoferax sp. Leaf265; assembly: GCF_001422365.1. Lineage (GTDB taxonomy): Bacteria > Pseudomonadota > Gammaproteobacteria > Burkholderiales > Burkholderiaceae_C > Pseudorhodoferax. The sequence continues at coordinate 888 of NZ_LMMT01000006.1, forward strand.
CAGGATCGTGGGAGTTTTGTCGGGAACTCCTATGCGTTTCGTCCCTACTTTGATGACGCCTTAACCACCGGGGTCGGAAGATTCTACGGCGTGGGCGTTACTACCGGTATGGCCGGCTACTTCTTAGCGAGCAAAGCATTAAATCATGTCACTCGTCCCGGCGTCGTTGTTGCAAAACTTGACTTCACACGATTGGAAGCGGATTGGATTTTTGCTGCCGAAGGAGTCATGCTTACCGACGCCTTTGGCGTTGTATTTCTTTCGAGTCATGCGCAGTGGAAGTACCGTGCCATCAGGTCTCTGGCACCTGAAGTCCGCGAGCGGATGAACTCACACCGTCAGTACGGCGACTCTTCCATCGAACCTTTCGGGCCTGCTGACCTAGCTTCGGCGGACTCGGCGCGGCGGATTAGGATATTCAGCCAAGGCCGAGAGAAACCCATGATTCACCAGAGCCTTTCGATGCCAGAGTTCGGCTGGACGTTGCATTACTTGTCCGACTTTGCTCGTGTACGTCGTCACGAGTCGGCCGGGGCCATGGCTGCACTGGTGGCCGCACTGATGTGTGCGATCAGTGTGCTGGCCCTGCAACAGCGGCGACGGGCCTCCAGACTTCAAAAAGAGATTCATGCGAGTCTCGAAAAACTCGTCGCAGAGCGCACCGTCGAGTTGAACTCCTCCAACGTTCGGCTGGTGGAGGAAAGCGCCGAGCGACGTCGCGCCGCTTTGGAGCTAGAGCACAAGCAAGACGAATTGGTTCAGGCGGGTAAGCTCGCGGCTGTGGGCCAACTCTCAGCGGCCATCGCGCACGAGATCAATCAACCATTGGCCGCTCTGCAGACCTATGTGGCAAGCGCACGCGTGCTGCTAGATCGGGGGAAACTGGACGATGTGCGATCAAGTTTCGAACGCGTCGGTGAATTGGTCTCGCGTATTTCGGCCACCACGCATCACCTGAAGGTTTTTGCGCGCCGCAGCAATTTCAGCAGCGACCCGGTATCGTTGCAGGACGCCGTTTACCGCGTGCTTCGCCTCGTTGAAACCCGTATTCGCCGTGAACGTATCACTGTGCTCAACGACGTAAATGGAAGCGCAACAGTAGCTGCAGAAGCCATTCGACTCGAGCAAGTGGTCCTGAACTTGGTTGGCAATGCATTCGACGCGATGGCCGGGTGTCCGCGTCGGGAGTTGCTGATTCGCACCGAACGGCGCGGACAGTTTTGGGCCCTGCATGTCAACGACTCTGGCACAGGGATTGATCCCCGATTTACTCCCCAACTGTTCACACCTTTCGCGACGACCAAACCTGTCGGCAAAGGTCTCGGCTTGGGTCTGTCGCTGTCGCGGTCGATCATCACGGCGTTCGGTGGCACCATCGAGGTTGAGAGCAATCGCGAAAGCGGCACTACTTTCACAATTACCCTGCCCGCTTTGAATTTTAGCGCTGCGGAAAGTGACGGAGATCGTGATGTCTGAGCGCTCTGCCGTCTCGGTGCTCGTCGTAGACGACGACCCAGCTGTCCGCGAGTCATTGTCGCAATGGTTGCAACTTGCCAACTTTGATGTCGCCACGTTCGAGCATGCGACATCGGCCCTTTCACAGATCGATCATCGCTTCAGAGGTGTGCTGGTGTGCGATGTGAAAATGCCGGACATGGATGGAATGGACGTCCTTCGATTTGCGCTAGCACAGGATCCCGACCTCCCTGTGATCCTTATCACAGGCCACGGAGACATCTCCATGGCGGTTGATGCCATGCAGTGTGGCGCATATGATTTTGTCGAGAAGCCCTTCGATCCTGAACGCCTAGTGGACGCCATTACGCGGGCGTGCGAGAAACGGCGGCTTACCTTGGAGAACCGGCGGCTACAAGCACAGTATGAATCGCGAGGCATAGAGGGTTTGATTCTAGGCACCTCGCCGGCCGTTCAACGTCTTCGCGATTCGATCCTTGAGCTCGCTGGCACAAGCGTTAATGTGATCGTATACGGCGAAACTGGTTCTGGGAAGGAATTGGTGGCTCGATGCCTACATGACGTTTCCCCGCGGCGCGAGGCACGGCTCGTCGCGCTGAATTGCGCAGCAATACCCGAGACGATGTTCGAAAGCGAGCTGTTCGGCTACGAACTGGGTGCTTTCACGGGGGCGACGAAGCGCCGTTTGGGGCGGCTCGAGCACGCACATCGTGGCACGCTGTTTCTCGATGAGGTCGAGGCAATGCCACTGCACCTGCAGGCAAAGCTACTACGCGTTCTTGAAGATCGCTCGGTAGAAAGGCTCGGCAGCAACAGTGCATCGCCGGCCGACGTGCGCAGTGTGGCAGCCAGCAAAGTAGACCTCCAAACAGCAAGCAAGGAGGGAAGATTTCGGGCTGATCTCTACTACCGCCTAGGCGTCTCAGAGTTGAAAATTCCGCCGCTACGCGAACGAGGGGATGACGTGTTGTTGCTGTTTGAACACTTCGCGTCCAATGCAGCACGTGCCCATGAGCGCATTGTCCGGCCGCTAGATGGGGCGACCGAGCGGGCGCTTGCGGCTCACATGTGGCCAGGCAACGTAAGAGAACTGCGTAACGCGGCGGAGCGCTACGCGCTCGGAATATGCACATTGCCGGTGATGCAAAGTGTCCCAGTCGCAATCGAGGCGCAGTCCTTGGCAGATCAAGTCGAATCGTTCGAGCGGCGCTTGATCGAACAGGCACTAGAGAAAAGTGGCGGCAGCATTGCCGCGACCATGGCCCTGCTGCAGCTTCCGCGTCGGACACTGAATGAAAAGATGTCAAGGTACGGCATTGAGAGAGCCCGCTACCTGGATGTGTGAAGCTCTTGTTCGGCAGATCATCGCCTAGGAAGTCTCCGTCGTCGGCGGAGATCCGCTCATCGCTTTTCCTTTTCCCAACGGTCCCTAGGAAAATCAACCACTTACGGCCTGGGGCGGGCTGGTCCCGTTCTTGCGGAGGAGGAAGAAGACATTGCTTGATGGCCGGCAGAGAGGACCAGTCGCACATGACCGCCTCATCGCACCATCGGACTTTCGTCAAGACGAGCGCGCAGCCGTTGAACCCTGCGCGCGTTGAAGTTCACTAGCGGAAGACTCCGCAACACTAGGTCACGGCCATGAGACAAGTACTTTGCGCCACAGCACTCGTTGCTGCCTGTATGTTTGCCAGCGCGCCGGCGTTGGCTCAAGCTTGGCCAACTAAGCCGATCACAATCGTTGTACCCTGGCCCGCTGGTGGCCCATCTGACACGGTCGCTCGACCGATGGCGAAGGGGCTGAGCGATGCGGTAGGAAAGCCGACGATCGTGGACAACCGTGGAGGAGCGGGTGGGAACATTGGTTCGGCTCTTGTAGCCGCCGGGCCAGCTGACGGCCACACGTTGCTGATCACGTCTAGCGCGCCGATCGTGATCAACCCGTACATCTACAAGAAGATGCCCTTCGATCCGCAGAAGGATCTTGTCCCGGTGACCAACCTGCTGCGCGTCCCACTCGTGCTGGTTGTACACCCTTCTGTTATGGCTAGCAATTTGAAGGAGTTGGTCGCGCTTGTTCGATCCAAAAATGGCGATTTCCAGTATGCATCATCTGGTAATGGCACGCCCCAACATCTGACTGGACAACTGTTCAAAACAGCTGCCAAACTCGACTTGGTGCATATTCCTTACAAGGGTTCAGCGGGTGCTATTTCCGACGTAATAGCTGGGCATGCGCCAATGATGTTCGACAGCACTGTTGCCATACTGCCTCACATCCGATCCGGAAAAGTCAGAGCAATTGCGGTCACGGGCGCCAAGCGCTCACCGCAATTGCCAGATATTCCGACAGTGGCTGAAGCAGGCATGCCGGAGTTGGAAACGTATGCATGGTATGGGATGTTCGCGCCGGCAAAGACGCCCAATGATGTCGTGACCAGAATCAATGTTGAAGCTCTTAAGGTAATGAAGGGAGAGGAATACCAGCGGGTGTTGAAAGAGGCCGGCGCTGAGTTTGTCGGTGACACCCCCGAGAATTTTGCTAGCTTTGTAAAGGCGGAGCAAAGTAAGTGGAGCAGGGCAGCCAAAGCGTCTGGCGCGTCAATCGACTAGGTGCGGCCGTACAAGTTAACGCGTATGGGTGCATAGGGCAGTGCAGTGTTCGGCATTGAGCTGTAACGATTAAAACTCCGGATTGCGCCAACGCTCGACCGCGAGCGTCAGCGTGGTCGACGCGGCTGCGCTTGCGAATGTCGGGCACACCGACACAGTCCGGGCTTTGTTTTGCAAGGCGCCTCTGTGGTGGCGCGCATCAGGATTCTTTGCGGCCCCATTCGGCTCGATGATGTTGAGCAGGTCATCTCTTTACCCATCGAAGTGCAGGCGATGCATGATCCGTTTTGAATCTACCCTTCAAAAGCGAGGCGGCCAGCACTTCGGACACCCGCAAAGCGACGGACGATGCGTGCGCAGACGTTGACGGGGCAACAGGGAAGCCAGTTGAGCGGCGCAAAGGCGCGCCAACGACTGAGTGCAATGCTCCCCGACTACGCGCGTTTTTGCATCTTCCGCCGCATGGTGCCTGCAGCAGTAACGGGCCCTCCATGAGGGCTTATCCGGAGCTCAGCCGCAGAACGCAGGAGCACCATGGCGCTGATGGACGTCGCCACAGCGAAGCTCTGTGAGCCGATCACCCGATTCGGGGTTCCGCTTGTCCGAAGCCCGTTGCCGCACAGCGACAAATCGGCTCAATCGTTGGGGACTGCGAGCCGAACGCAGTACATATGTTCACTCTTTAAACACAGAAGGTTGTGCTTATGAACCGTGCATCACTCGGAATTGCGCAACGCCTTTATCTTGTCGCTGCTGTACTTTGCCTTGCGCTCATCGGCGTGGTGGTCTTCGCGAAGGTGGAACTTGACGGGATGTCCGGCTCTGCACGCAGCATGGAGCACATCCGCGTGCCGCAGATGCAGCGCATCGCCCAGACCGAGTTGAATGTCACCAGGGTATCACTGCAACTGCGGCATGCCATCCTCGCCCGAAGTGCGCAGGAGCAATCCGCCTCGATCGCAGACATCAGCGGCAAGCGCCAGGCCATGGACGAGGCCCTGGCGCAGTACGCTCGTAGCACGTCTGCAGAAGGACTGGCGCGGTTCTCCGTCATCGCGCCACTGGTGACGAAGTTTTGGCAAGTCGGCGAGCGCAACCTCGTCCTGATTCGAAACGACCAGAAAGCCGAGGCATTCGCTTACCTCGTGGACGAGGTGATCCCGGTGCGCAATCAGCTGCTGTCAGCGCTCGCGGACTCGGTGCGATTCCAAGAAGACGCCCTTCGCGCCGACTTGGCCACTGTCGGAGAGAACGCCCTCAGCACCTTCCGGGTTTTGGTCGCACTGGTGGTGACCACCATCGTTGGCCTCGCGCTGTTTGCCTGGTATATCTCACGCACGCTGCAGCGCCGAGTGAGCTTGTCGCGCGCGGTTGCAGAAAGCGTGCGCGACGGTGAGTTGGGGCTGCAGGTCCTTGACGTCGAGAGCGATGAGTTTTCGCCCCTCCTGGCGGCACTGCAGGACATGCAGCTTTCGCTCAGCCGCGTGGTGTCGGACGTGCGCAGCAGCGCAGAAAGCGTAGCAAGCGCCAGTGTGCAGATCTCGCAAGGCAATTCTGATCTCAGCCACCGGACCGAGCAGCAGGCCAGCACGCTGCAAACGACCGCCGCATCGATGGATGAATTGAGCGCTGCCGTGCGGCAGAACGCCGACAGTGCCGTGCAGGCCAACCAGCTCGCCCAGGGTGCTAGCGCCGTCGCGTCCCGGGGCGGCGACGTGGTGGGCCAGGTCGTCCAGACAATGAAGGGCATCAATGACAGCTCGCGCAAGATCGTCGACATCATCGGCGTTATCGATGGCATCGCTTTCCAGACCAACATCCTCGCGCTGAACGCGGCAGTTGAAGCGGCTCGAGCGGGGGAGCAAGGGCGTGGTTTTGCCGTGGTGGCCAGCGAAGTGCGCAACCTGGCGGGACGATCTGCCGAGGCGGCCAAGGAAATAAAGGCGCTCATCTCAGCGAGCGTGGAGCGCGTTGAGCAGGGCACTCTGCTTGTAGACCAAGCCGGCACGACCATGGCGCAGATCGTCGATGCGATCCAACGGGTCACGGACATCATCGGCGAGATCAGCTCGGCCAGCAGCGAGCAAAGCAACGGCGTCAGCCAAGTCGGCCAAGCCGTCACGGTGATGGACAACGCTACGCAACAGAACGCCGCTCTGGTTGAAGAGAGCGCTGCAGCTGCTGCAAGCCTGAGTACGCAGGCCCAGAACCTCGTTCAAGCAATGGCAGTGTTTCGGTTGACCGGTTCGCAGCCGAGGCGTTTGAGCGCCGTTTGAGTGTTGGTCGGAACGCGCCGGCGGGCGCGCGCCAGCGAGCAGCGCAACCTGGCGCGCGTGCTGGAGCTGTTCCCGCGCCTGCGCGAGCGCCTGCCGCAGAGCGTGCGCACCATGAGCGGCGGTGAGCAGCAGATGGTGGCCATCGGCCGCGCGCTGATGTCCAGCCCCGAGGTGCTGCTGCTGGACGAGCCTTCGCTGGGCCTGTCGCCGCTGATGGTGTCCGAGCTGTTCAAGTCGCTCGAACGCGTGCGCGACGCCCGGGTGGCCGTGCTGCTGGTGGAGCAGAACGCCAGGCGCAGCCTGCAGCTCTCGTCGCGCGGTTACATGCTGGAGCAGGGCCGCGTGGTCGGCACCGACAGCGCGGCCGTGCAGCGGGCCTACCTGGGGGCGTAGTCTGCTGCCTGGAAATGCAAACGGCCAGCGTCCGGCGTTGGTAGAAGGTGAGCGGCCAGCGACCACACACTGACAGCCGTTTGCCGATGCGATCGGCGACAGTGTGGTTGGTTCCGCGTCGGAGTACAAAACACGCTGACGGCGTCACATCCCAGGCTCATGTGTGTCGGGTCTGGCCAAGGGGCAGGTTTGGTCAAGGCATCTCGACGCCGTAGGATTGGTCAGACGAGCCGCTAGATTCCAGCCGGTCCGCGGTGCGGAGGATGATTGCACAGGCAGCCGGTGCAGCCGGTCGAACAGGTCCTTGAGCATCGTAGGGGTCAAGCTCCTGGCGCCGGGCGGGGTGCAGGGGCTTGCCTTGGCATCAGCCCGATAAGCGGCGCTAGCTGCCAGCGAACAGCCGGTTGTGCGGTCGCAAACACACTTCACGTCGACCGGGCTTCTGGAGGATGGCGGCCTTGCAGTGGTGCTTACGAGTAGCAACCTAAGTTTGCCCATGCACAGGACGAGTCGCTTTCTGCCGTTCGAACTGCCTCCTCATCCAGCGTGCGCTTGCCTACTGAGTGTGACGAATCAAGGTTGCGGAGCCCCTATTCCGTCCTGTTATGCCGCTCCTCAAACCTTTCTATTGGACTGCGAAAAGGCCTTAAGCCACGATTCTCCTGTACGCCATCCGGCGTCCAACCTGAGAGGAGTCAAATGTCAGACTGGTCGCTTCGCGATAGAGCCTGTGTCGTCGGTGTCGGAACGACGGCCTATGGATCCTTCCCCGAATCGGATGCTTATGGGCTGGGCGCGGATGCGCTCCAGCGTGCCGTCGATGACGCCGGCTTGAAGCCGGAACAGATCGACGGGCTGATCGTCAGCCGCATCCCATCGTTCGAGCGCTTCGCCGAAGTAGCAGGACTCAATCCGCGCTTCACCATGCAGACGCCTGTGCATGGCCGCTTTGCCTCGATCTCGCTAGAGTTGGCAGCCAACGCGCTCGCGTGCGGCGAGGCCAAGTACGTAGCTCTGGTGTATGGCAACAACGGACGCTCGCAACGCATGAACTATGGCGGCGGCGACGCTTCCTGGTCGCCCTGGGGCATGACCTCTCCGGGCGCGCTGCACGCAATGATGTGGCGCCATCACATGAACCGCTACGGCTCACGATCCGAAGACCTGGCCCATGTGGCGGTCGCGTTCCGCAAGCACGCCATGCTGAACCCGGACGCCGTCATGCGCGAGCCGCTGACCGTTGAGCAGCACCAATCAGGTCGCTTCATCGCGGATCCGCTGCGACTGAATGACTACTGCCTTATCAATGACGGCGGCGTGGCCTGGATCATGACAACGCCCGAGCGGGCGCGCGATCTGCGGCGTAGGCCAGTGTTCGTAAGCGGCTATGCCCGTCGCGACACCTACGACAACAGCTCCACCTTTCATCCAGACCTGTGGCACCCTGCCTTGCAGGAGGTTTCCCGCGAGGTGCATGCCAGGGCGGGGATCTCGAGGGACGAACTGAACGGTCTGATGATCTACGACAACTTCACGCCCACCGTGTTGTTCGCGCTCGAGGGCATGGGTTTCTGCGAGCGCGGCGAGGCAGGTGCATTTGTGCGCGACGGCATGCTTGAACTCGGGCGCGGCCGCTGGCCCACCAACACCAGCGGCGGCCACCTGTCGGAGTCGTACATGCAGGGCTGGGCATTGATCGCCGAAGCCGTACGCCAATTGCGCGGCAGCGCTGGCGAGCGTCAGATTCCGGACTGCAAGGCCTTGCAGTACATCTGCGCGACCAATTGCGCCACTTCCATCATCTTCAGGAATTGAGTCCATGAGCGAAACATCGACTCCCTACTCCAAGCCGCTTCCCGTCGTCGACGTCTGGAACAGGCCCTTTTGGAATGCGTGCCGCGACCATCGGCTGCTGATGCAGCGCGACAAGGCGAAGGGTGAATTTTGGTTTCCGCCTTCGCCCGTGGTGCCGCGCACCCTCTCCAGGGAATGGGAATGGGTGGAGCTCTCCGGCTTTGGAACCGTCACGTCATGGGTGGTTTTCCATCAAAAATACTACGCTGGCTTCGCTGACGACCTGCCGTACAACGTGGCGATGGTCCGTCTGGACGAAGGGCCGTTCATCTTCACCAACCTGGTCGGCATGGAAAACGATGACATCCGCATCGGCCAACGCGTTCGCGTGACGTTTCGCGACGCCAACGAGCAGGTTTCGATCCCGGTGTTCGAGCCTGTGCGGGAGGACGCTCGATGAACACTTCGCAGGAACCTGTCCTGCTGGAAGACCGTGGCGACTACGGACTCCTACGGCTGAACCGCCCGGCCCAGCGCAATGCCATGAACGGCGCGGCCCGTAGGGGTCTGCTCCAATGCCTCGAAAAGGCGCGCGGCGCGTACAAGGTCCTGGTCATCACAGGGCGGGACGGCAATTTCTGCAGCGGAGTGGACCTGAAGGAAGTCGCATCCGCCACACCACGCGAACGGGAGGTCGCTCCGCGGGAGTGGGTGGAGGTGTTGCTGGCGATCCGCCGGCACCCTGCTGTTTTCATTGCAGCCGTCGGAGGCTATGCGCTAGGCGGCGGGGTGTCGCTGATCAACGTGTGCGACCTCGCCATCGCGGCGGACGAAGCGCCGATTGGGATGCCTGAACTCGGCTTTGGCATGTATCCCGCGATGGCCGGGCCATCCACACAGATGATGCTGGCGCCGAAGCGCGCAGCCTGGATGGTGCTCACTGCCGATCGCATCGACGGCCGCACGGCTGCTCAGTGGGGGCTTGTGAACCAGAGCGTACCGTTGGCTGAACTTGAGGACTCTGCGGACGCTCTGGCGCGACGGATTGCCCGGCATGACGCCATTGCTCTTTCAGAGAGCAAGCGTGCGCTCGAGATGATCCCAAAGCGAATCGCCGAGATGGAACCGGCTTTCGAGTTTGCGATGGCTCTCAACGTCGGGATTCGGGCTCGCACGACCGTTCAGGCCGAAGGGATCGCAGCTTTCAAAGGCAAAGCATGATGAAGCCGCTCCAGGGCCGTGTTGTGCTTGAGGCCGTTTCGCCGCGCAGCAGTTGGGGGGTGCGGCTCGCTGCGGCTTTCGCGGGTCGAATCGCTGCAGATCTCGGAGCGCAGGTCATCTGCTTGCAAGCAACCGGTGAGGCCGCGCCGCCGGACACAAACGCTGCTGACCAAGAGATGTCGGCGCTTCACTCGTTTCTTTGTGCAGGAAAAAAAATTGCGACGGGCGTCTCGGTCGACGCGACCTCGACGCTCGCGCGTGAAACCGCTGGCGGCGCGAACGCTTTGCTCGGGGATGCTTGGCTGCGCAGCGCCGCGGCAGATGCGCTCGGCCAGAGGCTGGCTGCCGACGCCCCGCGCGCTGTCGTCCAAGTAGACATGCTGCCCCGCCAGCATGCACATGAGCCGGCGGTGAGCGAGTTCACCGTCGAAGCCGAGAGCGGCTTGCTGGATCTGGTTGGCGATGCAGGGCGCGAGCCCCTGCGTCTTGCCGGTCACCAAGTGGCGTATTCCGCCGGGCTGGCGGCCTACACCGGCATGGTGGCGGCGTTCTGCCGGCGGGGACACCCGGTGCCGGTCGTTCGGGTCAGCCTTCTGGAAGCAGCCCTATGGCTGAACTGGAAGAACCTGGCAACCGTCTTGATTGGTCAGACGGCTGCCACGCGCTCCGGCCAAGCGATGAGTTGGCCGGTTGTGCGATGTGCAGACGGCTGGGTGGCGGTGGTTTACCAGCCTCATGAGTGGGAGACCTTGCGCGACACACTGGGCGATCCGCGCCTGCAACACCCTCGGTTCGATACCCCTGCAGGCCGCGCTTCGCACGGGTCCGAACTCGCAGCGCTGTTCGACGCCTCACTAGCCACATTGACACGAAAAGAGGTGAACGCTCTTGCCGCGCGACACCGATTGCCGCTGGGAGTCGTGCAAAGCGCTGGGGAACTGGCGGACGATCCGCACTATCGCATGCGTCGGTTCGTGGGCTCCGTCGCGTCGGATGCAGGTAGCGTGTCCCTGCCACGCCTTCCGGTTCTCTGGAACGGCGAGCTGTTCGCGCCGGGGAGAGTTCCGGCGCGCAGCGCACAGGAAGAGGAGACTACGGCATGACCGGTCCTCTATCAGGTTGCAGGGTCCTGGACCTGGGCATCATCACCGCAGGCGCGGCGACCTCAGCCATGCTTGCCGACCTCGGTGCGGAAGTGATCAAGGTGGAATCACCGGGCTACCACGATCCGTTCCGTCGCTGGAGCGGGCCAGGCGGCGGCGACGATTCACCATTCTTCCGTTTCACCAATCGCAACAAGGCGGGAATCGGCATCGACATCAAGCGGCCCGAGGGCAGGGCGGTATTCATGCGCCTGGTTGCCGGTTCGGACGTGGTCGTAGAAAACTTCCGACGGGGCGTGCTGGCCACGCTAGGCATCGACTACCCGCAACTGCGCGCGGTGCGGCCGTCCATCATCCTGGCCTCGCTGTCCAGCCATGGCGAGTTCGGTCCCGACGCCAACCGCGTATCGTTCGGCACGACGCTCGAAGCAATGTCGGGTCTTGCGGCAGAAACAGGGTACCCGGGCGGAAAGCCGACGGTGAGCGGTCGCGACTTGAACTATCCCGACCAAGTCGTTGCGATCTTCGCAACCGGCATGGTCGTTACGGCCTGGCACGCAGCCCAGCACGGCGCAGGAGTGCATCTGGACTTGTCCCAGCGGGAGCTGACGAGCTTCCTGCTCGGTGAGCGCTTCGTGCAGGGCGCTTCTGGCCAGCCCCGGGGTAACGCGGATCCGCTCTACGCGCTTCAGAACTGCTATGTTTCCAGTGACCAGGCATGGGTTGCGGTCAGCGTGGAGCAGCGGCAGCTTCCTTTACTGGCCGGACTAGTAGCCGAATCGGAGGTCGGGCGAGTCGAGGAGGGCTTAGCGCGGTGGATGGTCACTCGCACGGCCGCTGAGGCCGTCAAAGCACTGGCTGCGCTGTGCATTGCCGCTGCGCGCGTGCGGGACGGGAGCGCGGCCGCCCAGGGGCGGGGCATCTCCTGGTGTGATGCCATCGGGAACCTGCCTGATGGCTCTCTTGCCAAGGGCTTTCCGTTCCAGTTCGAGGATGAGCCGATGCAACTGACGCGGCCCGCGCCTTCGATCGGACAGGACACCGCGCGAGTCTTGCAGGAGCTCGGCGGTTACACGCAGCAGGAGATCGCGGCTCTACGCAAGGACGGCGTGATCGAATGCGCAAGCGCCTGATCCTGGCGGAGTCAGCCTTCACCTATCCAGGTGGCACCCACCCAGCGGCCATCTTGGATCAGGGTGTGGGCGAGCGTGTTCAGCTGATTAGCAACCGCGCGAACAGCCAAGGAATTGCGGCGCATCATCGACACCGCGATTCCAGTGCGACGCTGCAACTCCTCGCTGGCAAGCGGCGTCAACTTCAGTTGCCCGCTCGCCGCCTCCGCGGCAACGATGTTGATGGGGAGCACTGCGTAGCCGAGGTTCAAGTGCAACATCTCCTTCTGCACCCGTGTGTCGTTCGTTTCGGCGACGACGTTGAGCTTGACGCCTTGGGCCTCGCTCGCGTGGTCGAGGATCAGGCGCAGCCCACGGTAGAAGGTCGGCAGGATCAAGGGCAGGCTCACCAGGCGTTGCAGCCCAATGGGCGCGCGCCCATGGTCATGCAAAGCAGGGCCACCAACCAGGCACAGCTGCTCCGCAAAGAGCGGTTGCATGTCCAACTGGCTCGACTGCTTGTAGTTGGTCAACATGGCGAGGCCGACGTCGCCCGATTCCAGCCACTCGCGCAGCCGGTCCGAATAGCCCGTGAATATGCGCAACAACAGGTCCGGGTGGCTGGCCCGCAGGGCGGCTACCAGCGGGGCAGCGATCATCTCGCTGTGGCTCGTAAGGAGTCCCAACTCCACCGTGCCGCGGAGCGCACCCGGACTGGCCGCGAGGATGTCCGTGCGTGCGCCATCGATCTCCCGCAGAGCGCGCCGCGCCCGGTCGATCAGGCGCGCACCGGCATCAGTGACGTCCATGCCGCGCGGAGTGCGCTCGAACAGCGTGGTGCCCAGTTCGTCCTCGAGCATGCGCAGCTGACGCGACAGCGCGGGCTGGACCAGATGCAACGTTTCGGAGGCGCGGGTGATGCTTCCGGTGTCGGCGATGGCCAGGAATGCGCGCAGCTGCTTGATGTCCACCTCGAGCCTCCTTGCGAAACTTGGTCGCGCTAGGCATGGATTCTAAGCAGCAAGTATCCGGTGAGCCTATCCAAATTGCGGCGCTTCACAACAGCGTCGAGTACTTGAAATGGAGACAAAGACCATGTGGAATCGACGCAAAATCCTCGTTGCTATGGGCGCCGCTGTGTTGGCGCGTGTCGCGCGAGCACAGTCCTACCCCGTCCGCCCGATCAAACTTGTGGTGCCCACGTCCGCGGGTGGCATCGCGGACTTCATCGGCCGGAGCGCGGGCGAGATCATGGCTCGGAGCCTTGGCCAGCCTTTCGTGCTGGAGAACCGCCCAGGCGGAGGCTCGACGCTCGCGGCCAATCTGGTTGCGCACGCACCGCCCGATGGGTACACGGTGCTCATGAGCACCGAGTTCAACATGGCCACGGCGGCCTTGCTGCGCAAGGACCTCAGCTACGACCCACGCAAGGATCTCGCACCCGTCGGCGTACTGGCCCGGTTCCCACTCGGCTTGATCGTCAACGCTAAGTTGCCGGTGCGAACGGTGCGTGAACTCGTGGCCTATCTGAAAGCTCGGCCTGGCGTCGTGAACTACGCGTCGGCCGGCGCGGGAACCGCCTATCACCTAGCTGCTGAGATGTTCATGGCTCAGAACGATGCGCAGATGGTCCACGTCCCGTATGCCGGAGGTTCGCCTATGGCAACCTCGCTCGTGAGACGCGACACCGAGGTCGCGTTCGCCGCGCTCAGTACTTACCTGCCGCACATCCGCTCTGGCGACCTGCGGGTACTCGCGGTCGCCAACGACAAGCGCATTGCTGCTCTGCCCGACGTACCTACGTTTGCGGAAGCAGGGTTCGCCGCCTTCGACGCGGAGATGCACGTTGGACTGGCAGTGCCCAGCGGCGTGCCGCCGGACGTCATCCAAAAACTCCACACCGCCCTCGCCAAAGTGTGGGCGGATGACGCCCTTCGCGCGCGTATGGCTGCCACCGGTGTGGAGATCGCGTCGCAACACACGTCGCAAGACTATACCGAACGGCTAGATCGCGAGGGGCGCCGCTGGCAGGGGCTGATCGTCACGAACAAGCTGCGCATGGAATGAGAGGGGCGTGATGGAACAGCTCGCAACCGCATATGCCTACTACCGGGGCGGCACCAGCAAGGCAGTCCTCGTGAAGCGCTCAGATCTGCCGCCGATACGAAGCGACTCGGACCTAAACGCTTGGGTGCTCGCTGTAATGGGGTCTCCCGATCGTCGCCAAATTGACGGCGTCGGCGGCGCGGACCCGCTTACGAGCAAGTTCGCGATCGTGGGTCCGCCCACACGACCCGACGCGGACGTCGACTACACGTTCTTGCAAGTCGTACCCGATAGGGCCACTGTCACGCAAGACATCAACTGCGGCAACATCGCCGCGGCCATCGGGCCGTTCGCCATCGACGAGGGGATTGTCGCCCCCCGTGCACCGATAACCTCGGTGCGTATCCATGCCACCAACATGGGCCAGATCATCCACGCGGACGTGGAGGTCGACGAGACCGGCAAAGCACGCGTCCTGGGCTCGCAGCGCATCGACGGTGTACCTGGAACCGGTGCGCCCGTGCGTTTGGATTTCAGGGAGCTTGTGGGAGGTGCAACAGGGCGGCTGCTTCCGACGGGGCGAATCCGAGATCGACTGGTCGTGGATGGGAAAGAGATCCAGGTCTCGATCGTCGATCTCGCGAACCTCGTCTGCTATGTCCGCGCCGAGGCTCTGGGCATGGCGGGCACCGAAGACCCGCTCGCGATGCAGGCAAACCGTGAACTGATGCAGCTGTGCGAGCGAGTGCGGCTGGAAGCTGCACTACTCGCCGGCGTGGCGAAGAACATCGAGTCGGCCACCCGACAACCGCCTTCGGCGCCCTGGCTTGCCCTCGTCAGCGCCCCGCTTCCTTGGCGCGATCATGCAACGCGCGAACAACACGAGGCGCATGAGTGCGACATCGGCGCACGTCTCTACGCGAGAGGGGGCAATGTGCACAAGGCCTATCCTGGCACGGGAAGCGCCTGCCTGGGCGTTGCGGCCATGCTGGAAGGAAGCGTGGCACACGAGCTTGTCAGCGCGGATGCGCACGCGAGTGGCACGGTCCGGATCGGGCATCCCTGTGGGGTGATCGACATCGCTGCCATGATCGAAAACCAGGATGGAGCCGATCCCCTGGTGCGCCGTGCGGCGTTCATCCGAACGGCCCGCAGGATCGCAGACGGACAGGTCTACACAGCGATGGACCGGCTGCCCTGGTTGCCCGAACCGATGCTGCGCGATGAGCCTGCGTAGGGGTCATGCCGAACCAGTATCTGAGGCCTCGCATCTTTCTATTGGACGCTGTTGATGTGGGGCCTCAGCATCACGGTCATTCAATGTTGAACCGGCAGGAGACATATCCATGAACCACCAGGAACCCGCCAAGTACGCAGGATCGTCCGTATGGTTGCGATGACCTTCGTGCAAGCCTCGGGCGACCGCAAGACCGTGCAAGGCCTCGAAGGCGAATCGGTCATGCAGGTCGCACGCCGCCATGGCTTACCCGGCATCGTCGCAGACTGCGGTGGCGAGCTCTCGTGCGCCACCTGCCATGTGATGGTGGACGAGCAATGGCTAGCAACGATGCCCGTTCTCTCGCCCGACGAGGAGGAGATGCTTGAGTGCACGGCGGAGACGCCCTCGGCATCCAGTCGGCTCGCATGTCAGTTGCGCCTCACGCCGGCACACGATGGGCTCGTTGTCCACGTCCCTCGCTCGCAGAAATGAGTGCCTTGCAAGTTCCAGAGCACGGTGCCGTCGTGGTGATAGGCGCTGGCCATGCCGGCACCGAAGTCGCAACCGAACTGCGCGCCTGCGGATACGACGGCATGCTTACGCTCGTTCACGAAGAGAAGGGCTTGCCCTATGCGAGACCGCCGCTCTCGAAGGCCTTTCTTCTCGGCGCAACAACGGAAGTCGACTTGGCAATTCGCCCAGGCAATGTGTATCTCGAGCAGCGCATCGAAGTCCTCGCGGGCACGGTGGACGCCCTAGACTGCGGGAGGAGGAAAGTCCGACTGCGAGGCGGGCGTGAACTCTCGTACGACGCGGTTGTCCTCGCGACTGGTGGGCAGCCGCGGCGTCTTGCCGGCAGCGACATCGAGCGTGCACCGAACGTTCACTACCTCAAGACTCTGGCTGATGCGACAGCTCTCAAGAAGAACCTACGGACCAGCTCCAAGCTGGTGATCGTGGGCGGTGGCTACATCGGCCTAGAGGCCGCTGCGGCTGCGCGCCAGCTGGGGCTTCAGGTCACGGTGCTCGAAGCGCAGTCGCGCTTGCTCGCCCGCGTTACCTCCGAGCCGGTGTCGGACTTCTACCTCCGCCTGCATGAATCGCATGGCATCGAAATCCGACTGGCGGTTCAGATTGCATCGTTCGAGTTCGGAGCAGGCGGGCATGTGACGGCCGCCACGCTTGCCGATGGGGGGCGCGTCGCGTGCGACGTCCTTCTGGTGGGAATCGGACAGCAGCCGCGGACGGAGCTGGCCGAGAGGGCTGGTCTCGCCGTGGCAGAAGGCGTCCTCGTGGACGTTGCATGCCGCACCAGTGATGACCGCGTCCTGGCCATCGGGGACTGTGCACGGCAGCCGTATGGCGCGGACCAAGCGATGCGCCGAATCGAGTCAGTAGACAACGCCTTGCAGCAGGCACGTATCGCAGCAGCTGCGCTTACCGGAAAGCCACTACCGGTCCGTGCGGCGCCTTGGTTTTGGTCGAATCAGTTCGATGCGCGGCTGCAAAGCGTGGGCTTGTACACGCCGGATTGCGAACGAGTGGTGCGCGGCGACCCACAGACTGACAGCAGTTTCAGCGTGTGGTACCTCAAGGCCGGCACCCTGATTGCTGCCGACGTCGTGTCGAGCCCGCGGGATTTTGCTGCCGCTCGTAGGCTCGTCGGCGGTGCCGTTAGTGTCCCTGCGTGGAAGCTGGCCGACACTTCTGTGCCACTGAACCACTTAGTGACCAGCGCTACTTGTGCGAAATCGAAAGTCCTACCCAGTTCCAAGTCCACTCCGGTATCCGTATGAGCAAAAATTCCCAGGCCTCCACTCGATTCGACCCCAGCACGGATCGCGATTACCGAATGCTGATTGACGGCGAGTGGGTGTCTGCGCAAAGTGGCGAGACCTTCCGCTGTGTCGATCCCTACGAAAACCGAGAATGGGGCTGCGTCCCCTCGGCGCAAGCCGTGGACGTGGAACGGGCCGTGGGCGCGGCCCGTCGGGCGTTCGATACTGGGGGCTGGCCGATGACACCGCCAGGGCAACGGGCCGCGTTGCTGCGTCGCCTGGGTGACCTCATTGAACAGAACGCCGACGAGCTCGCAAGGATTCAGATCCAAGAAAACGGCAAGCTGCTCGGAGAGATGAGTCGTGGAACTTTCGCGCTGGGAGCCCATGCCCGCTATGTTGCCGGGCTGGTGGAGAACCTGCGCGGCGAGACCGTCGATACCGGCTTTCCGAACATGAGCACCAGCACCGTGCGAGAGCCGCTGGGCGTCGTTGCGGCTATCACGCCTTGGAATACGCCCTTGGGTCTGCTCGCCTGGAAGCTGTTCCCGGCATTGGGTGCCGGTTGCACATTGGTCATCAAGCCGTCCGAAGTCACGCCTACCTCGACTTTGCGTCTGGCAGAGCTCTGCATGCAGGCAGGTTTTCCAGCGGGAGTAGTGAACGTGGTCACCGGCTATGGTCGGACGGCCGGAGCCGCACTCGTGGCACACCCTGGCGTGGACAAGATTGCTTTCACGGGTTCGACCCAGGGCGGTCGTTCGATGCTGAGGGCTGCTGCGGATCGCATCGGACGCGTAACGCTAGAGCTTGGCGGGAAGTCGCCGAACATCGTATTTGCCGATGCCGACATCGACAACGCTGTGCACGGCGCTATGGCGGGGATCTTTGCGGCAACCGGCCAGACGTGCATGGGCGGCTCGCGGCTACTGGTGGAAGACGGCATCTACGAAGAGTTCACCCGCCGTCTCGCCACCGCTGCCGAGTCCCTGCGGCTCGGCGACCCCCTCGATCCGACGACCGAGGTCGGCCCCCTGGCTTGCAGTGCGCAACTGAACAAGGTGCTTGAGTACATCGGTATCGGCAAGTCCGAGGGCGCGCGGCTGCTGGCTGGTGGCGTACGCGACGAAGGCCCAACCACCCGGCGCGGGTTCTTCGTTCGTCCCACCGTGTTCTCCGACGTTGACAACAGCTCGTGCCTGGCACAGGAGGAGGTGTTTGGGCCCGTTGTGGCGGTGATGCGCTTCAAAGACGAGGCAGAAGCGCTGGCTCTTGCCAATGACGTGGACTTCGGGCTTGCGGCTGCAGTGTGGACGCGCGATTCGGCTCGGGCTCATCGGATGGCGCGCCGGCTGCGTGCCGGAACGGTGTGGGTCAACACGTACCGCATGGTCCACCACACGATGCCCTTCGGCGGCTTCAAGCAAAGCGGCCTGGGCCGCGAGCTGGGCTCCCATGCCCTTGACGAGTACACCGAGACCAAGTCGATCTGGGTCGACCTTGGCAATCGCCAGACCTTCGGCCGCCGTTGAGGCGCCTTCCACCGCAAAAAGGAGACAAGTATGAGCGCACTGGCCGCAACAGAGATCCCGGACCTGGCCAGCCAGGACACCTTCGTTGGCGGCGTTCCGCACGAAGCTTTCGACATGCTTCGGGGCATGCCCGGCCTCTATTGGCAGCCCGCCGAGCGTGGCACTCTCCGTGGCGGCTTCTGGGCCGTTACGAGGGCCAAAGACATCGCCGCGATCGAGAGCGATCCGGCAACCTTCACGTCCAATTACGGGCCCTACTTTCCGCTGCCGGGGAAGAATCCTGAGAACATTCTGTGGAACGATCCGCCCAAGCACGGCGAGCTGCGCAGGGGCGTGGCGAAGACCTTTGGGCCCCGGGTGGTTGCCAACTTCGACGGGTGGGTCAGGCCGATCGTGGCGGAGGCGCTGGACGCCTACATAGCCAAGGGCGGCGGTGACTTCGTATCGGAAGTGGCGGCGATGATTCCCTCCCGCGTCATGGCCAGGGTCATCGGCGTTCCGCGCGATGAGGAACTGCGAGTGGTGAAGTGGACGTTCGACATCTTTGCCGCAATGCAGGTGCCCGACGGCGGAAAGACATTCTGGACGGTGAACAACCCGATCCGCGACTACATGTGGGCATTGCGCGCCGCCAAGTTGCGCACACCGGCAGATGACATGGCCACGGCGCTCGCGCAATCGCACGAACGCGGAGAGTTGAGCGAGGGGGAGTACCGCTCGTTCACGAGCGTGCTCCTGCTGGCCGGTTTCGAGACCACGCATACCGCGATGGCGCAGGCGATGCGGATGATTTCGGAAGATGAGGCGATTGAGCGGATGGTCAATGATGCGGTAGCGTCCGGCACGACCGAAGCACTGATCGATGAGTTTCTGCGCTACATCACGCCGGCCATGAACATGGTGCGGGTTGCTACGCGGGACCTGGAGTTCGCCGGGACGAACATCCGCGAGGGCGACGTGATGCAGCTGTACTTCGTATCGGCGAATCGGGACTCTGAGGTTTTCGAGGAGCCGCACCGCTTCAACCCGGGGCGTCCGAAGAACAACCATGTAGCTTTTGGCGGCGGTTGCCATGCCTGCCTGGGCGCACCTCTCGCGAAGCTGGAACTGCGCATCCTGTTTGAGGAGATGCACCGGCGCGGCGTTCTCCTGCGGCCCGACGGCGAGCCTAAGCGTGGCCGCAACACCATGATCAACCAGTTGCTTTCGCTGCCGTTGGCGGTGGCCTGAGCCATGAAGAAACTGGACAACACGGTCGTCGTCGTTACCGGTGGAGCCACCGGAATCGGTCGTGCACTTGCGCTCGAAGCGGCGGCCCGTGGCGCAGCAGTGTTCATTGGCGATGTGCAGGATGCCCAAGCCACGGTGGATGCGATTGCCGCCGCGGGCGGCCAAGCCGAATGGCGACCTTGCGACATGACGCAGTATCCCGACGTCGCCGCCCTGGCAGCGCATGCCGTGGAGAGATTTGGCGGCATCAACGTGCTATGCAACAACGCCGGCCGGGGCGTCCCAGGGCCGATGCATGAGACGGACCCATCTGTGGCCCGCCAAGTGCTGGACGTCAATGTGCTCGGGCTGTTTCATGGCATCCATGCCTTCACGCCATACCTTCGAGCGACTGCCGCGAACGGCCGGCCCGCGTTCATCCTGAACACCGGGTCCGAACATTCGTTGGGCGTGCCGCCACATGTCGGGCCGATGAGCGTTTACACGGCCAGCAAGTTCGCAGCATTGGGGCTGACGGAAGCAGCGGCAAGGGACCTCGCTCCGCTCGGCATCAAGGTGTCGATCCTGACTCCGGGGTGGGTCCGCACTGAGCGCGTGGCAGCTTTGATCGGTACGTCAGCCGCGGCCGCAGCCCGCATAGAACCCTATGCGCAGGACTCGGCGGAGGTCGCTGCAAAGGCATTCGACGGCCTCTCTGCCGGGCACCTGATCATTGCGACGAATCCCGCCAGCCGTGAGTTCGCGATGACCCATGCCCGCCAGCTGATGGCAGAAGTCCAGCGCTTGCCGCAGCAGGCGCCAGAAGAAGCGGGTTTAGCGGCGAGTGGACGGTGCCCTTTCATGCGCTGAAATCTCGACATGCCATGACCACGCAGTTGGACAAGACCTGGCCGATCACGGGAGCCAGCGGGGGCTTTGGGTTTGCGGTGGCAGAACAGCTCCTGACCCCTGGTGATGGCGTAGCCGTCGGCTTACAGGCCCACCGCGGCGCTCCCCAGAAGGTGGCGAGAGCTATGACTGCCTGCGCAGACCTGCCACAAGCGCCGCGTCGTCTGGCCCTTGATGGTGCCTGCGCAGCCCGGCATTGGGCGCCGACGGCGCGCCTCGCGGCGGTCGAGGCGCAACAGGCGATCGGCTTGTCCACAGGCCTTGGCTGTTCGCCGGACCGCAGCCTGACCTAACTCATCGAGGACCCAAAATGACACTAGCTCAATACGCTGCCTTGGCCGCGGTCATGGCCCTGGCCGCCCATACGACCGCTTTCGCTCAGAAGAAATACGACCCTGGGGCGTCGGACAGCGAGATCAAGATCGGCAACACCGCACCTTATTCGGGAGCGCTATCAAGCGCCAGTTCTGGCCCGAAAGCGATGAAGGCGTACTTCGACAAGGTCAACGACGAAGGAGGCATCAACGGCCGAAAAATCGTCTTTGTGTCACGGGACGATGGTTACAGCCCGCCCAGGACGGTGGAGCAAACACGCCGGTTGGTGGAGCAGGAGCAGGCGCTCATGATCGTCGCGTCAATCGGCAGTCCAACCAGCGCTGCGGTGCAGAAGTACATGAACGCGAAGAAGCTCCCGCAGCTGTTTGTTGCGTCGGGCACGCGCAAGTGGGGGGATCCGAAGGCCTTCCCCTACTCTATGGGCTTCACGCCCAGCTACTACAGCGAGGCCCGCATCTTTGCGCAGTACCTTCTGGACAACAAACCGCAGGCAAAGATCGCTGTGTTCCACCAGAACGATGACGTTGGGAAAGAGTTCTTGGCTGGTTTGAAGGAGGGGCTCGGTACCAAGGCCAAGTCCATGATTGTGGGCCTTGCGAGCTACGAATTCACCGACCCGACCGTCGACAGCCAGATCATCGCCTTGAAGGCGTCGGGAGCCGACACGTTGCTCAACGTCTCGTTCGGAAAATCCGCCTCGCAGGCCATTCGCAAGACCGCGGAGTTGGGATGGAAACCGACCCACTACCTGATCAACGCGTCGAGTTCGATTGGCGGCGTCCTGCAGCCGGCCGGCCTGGATAGCGCCGTTGGCCTCATCAGCGCAAACTTCTTTCGAGATGCTTCCGATCCGCAATGGCAGAGGGGCAAGGAATACGATGATTTCGTGGCATGGGCGCGCAAGTACAACCCCCACGCAGATCTTAAGGACTGGCTGGTGGTCTGGGGCTACACGGTTGCACAGGCCACGGTGCAGGTGATCCGACAAGCCGGGGACAACCTCACACACGACAACATCATGCGGCAGGCCGCCAACCTCGATGTGGCGCTGCCCATGCTGCTGCCCGGCATCAGCGTAACGACGAGCGCTGACGACTACCTTCCGCTGGAACGCATGAAGATGATGCGCTTCAACGGAACCTACTGGGAGCTGTTCGGAAAGGTCTATGGGCGCTGACACAGCCGCGATGGCCTTGAACCGCCGCGTGCCTGTTGCAGATCTATGCGGCGACCGTTCTTCGCTGCGCAACGTGGAAACCCCGCAGGCACAGCCACATCGACCAGCATCGCATGGCGTGCGGCCCCTGCAGCGGCCAGCACTGTATCCCAAAGATCCGGGCAAGATCATCGGTGGAATGTACAAGGCCGAAAAATCCATCGGCGTAGCGCGTGGGAGACCAAGGAACGTGGAGCCGGCGACGCTGCAGTGGGTGGCAAGGTTCAACCACCAGCGCTTGCTCGAATTCATTGGATGCCGAGCGCGAGGCCAACTACCATCGAATTCTTGAGCGGCATGCCACGTCGGCCGGACCCAAGACGCCGGCGTTCCGTTAGACCCCGGGGCGGTTCAGCTTGATGGTCGCGCTGCGCCGACGTTCATCCAGTGGCAACAACGTTCACACAACAGAGGCAACACAGTGAATCTAGTCACCTCTCCCCTCAAAGTCTCGACTCGCCTGGCGCTGAGCTTTGGCGCGATCACCGTCATCGGGATTGCGATCGCCGTGTACGGAGCTGTCTCGCTCAAAGCTCTCAGCGGCGATGTCAATGAACTGGCCCACAACCGCATGGTCAAGATGGGAAAGCTAGCCGAGCTCAAAGACAGCTACAGCGCCATCGCCCAATCGAGCCGCAACGTCATCATCAGCGACGATGCAGCTTTTCGCTCAGACGAAAGGAAGAAGATCGTCGATTTACGCGTTCAGAACTCGGCAATCCTCGGTGAACTGGAGAAGTCGATCAGCCAACCCGAGGACCGCGAGCGGCTGAAGATCATCACTGACAACAGAAGCGCCTACAACGACGGTGTCGATCGTGCGATCGAGCTCGCCGTAAAAGGCGACAAGGTCGCCGGCGGTGCACAGCTCTTCGGCCAGACCCGGATCTTGCAGACCATGATCTTCAAGGCAGCTGACGATCTGAGCGACGTGCAGGGTGTGCGAGCCAACTCCCTTGCGGTCAAGGCAGAGCGGATTGCTGGCTTCTCCATGCTGCTGATGACGGGTCTCGCTCTACTGATGGGGGCCATTGGTGCGGTAGTGGCATGGCTGCTGTCGCGCAGCCTACACCGGGCGCTGGGTGCGGAACCCGCCGAGCTGTCCAGCGCGGCAGGCCGTGTGGCCGACGGTGACCTGAGCCAACCCCTGGCCGTGCGCGACGGCGACGGCACGAGCGTGATGGCCGCCATGGCACGTATGCAGGCGTCGCTCAACGAAGTGGTTGGTACCGTGCGCGGAAGTTCGGAGAACGTGGCCACCGCCAGCGCTCAGATCGCCCAGGGCAACCAAGATCTGAGTCAACGTACCGAGGAGCAAGCCAGCGCCCTGGAGCAGACCGCAGCCACCATGGACGAACTCGGTTCAACGGTACGCAACACCGCCGACAACGCACAGCAGGCGAACCAGCTCGCGCGCAGTGCATCCAGCGTCGCGACGCGGGGTGGCGAGGTCGTCGGGCAGGTGGTGGACACCATGAAGGCGATCAACGAGAGCTCGACCAAGGTCGCCGACATCACCGGCGTGATCGACAGCATCGCCTTTCAGACCAACATCCTGGCGCTGAACGCCGCCGTCGAAGCGGCGCGCGCTGGCGAACAAGGGCGCGGTTTCGCCGTTGTGGCCAGCGAGGTGCGCAGCCTCGCGCAGCGCAGTGCCGAGGCGGCCAAGGAGATCAAGATCTTGATCGGCGGAAGTGTCAAACACGTGGAGCGAGGCACCTCACTGGTGGCTGAGGCGGGGCAGACGATGGACGAGATCGTAGGTGCGATCCAGCGCGTCTCGGACATCGTGGGCGAGATCAGCGAGGCGACCAAGGAACAGAGCACCGGCGTCAGCCAAGTGGGGGAGGCGGTGTCCCAGATGGACAAGGTCACGCAGCAGAATGCCGCGCTCGTGGAAGAGAGCGCTGCCGCGGCGGCAAGTCTCAAGGGTCAAGCCGAGCAGTTGGTACAGGCTGTTGCTGTGTTTAGATTGGATCGCGGGAATGCTGGGCCCACGTTCGATCATGGCACAGCGGCATCTGCCCTGACACGAGCGCGCGCGCCTAACGCCGAACACCGCGGTCCAGATCGGCAGGTGAGCGTGGCCGGCCCGCTTCTCAAGAGCAGGACCGCTGCGACGCCGCTCGCCATCAAGGCTGCAGCCACGGCCGGCAAGCCAACCACCGCCAAGTCCGGTGCGGACGACTGGCAGTCGTTCTGATGGCGGCGCTTGCGCCGTCTGCCACCCATTGAATCCACAGAAAAGTTTGAACACCATCATTGACGCGCCCCAAAGTGGCTACATCATTCGCTGGCCGTCACTAGGCGCGGCCACTAGGTCGAACCTGCCGGCGATACCGACAGAGCCGCTACCCTTCCCCTGGGCTGAGTACCACGGTATCGACATACAGCGGACCAAGAAGTCCGGTGCTACGGAACTCATGCACGCATCCGCTCCGCCGCTGCCTCGGCAAGCTGCATGCGGACAAGAGACACGATTCCGCGCGATGCCGCGCACCTCCAGCGCGGTGGGCATCAAGGACGGCACAACTTGCAAGGGCATCGAGTACAAATGCCGACATTGGCCTCATTCGGGTCATCAATGACACGGCTAGCTAGCATCGCCGCGTTGGTGTGGTCGTGTCAGGTCGGTTGCAGACGCACCACCTTGATACCCCGTGAGGTCAGCACGCCAGGGGCCGCGCGCGGCCCGCTCTATGGGGCCAGCGCCAGCGCGTCGTTGGCGAGCATCTCGCGCATGGGGTGGTTTGACATCAGCATCACAACGCGGCGGGTGTCGCGCATGGCGGCGCAGGTTGACCATCAGCGTGTAAGCCAGAGCAGCAACCTCAGCTAGTTGGACCAGAACCGCTAGCAGCTGGTGCGCCGACCGATCACGTTCAGCTGGGCTTCCTAAGTGCGTTCTTCGCCTCGCTGTGGGTGCAGTAGCGTTGCTCGTAGAACCGCCAGAGCAGTCGCTCTCGGCGATGCTGCGTACTGCACGGGGTTGCACACCGCTATGTCGGCAGCACCGGCGCGGCCACAGCCCGTTCGGCTCTTCCTGGGAAGTGCCGCCTTGACATAGGCCACCAGGCCGTGGCGACCGTTTGGGCAAGAATCGTGGGTCTGAGTCAGTGCACACCGATTCACGCACAGCCTGAACTTCGAATCGGTTTTGGCTTATGCATGGCGTTGCGGCGCGGCTCTCATGCCAGTCCTCTGGTGGGCCGCCGTCTGCCGAGCCGCCGGCGCGACGCATGCTGAGGGGCAGCCTTAGGCTGGACCAGCGCGGCTTCGCGCTGAATGTTTGAGGTCAGGCCGCGCCGCGCAGGCGCGGATGTCGTCGCGTGGAACAGCTTGGTCGCGCATCGTGCTCAGCTGCAGATCAACGTCCTCCATGAAAAATCGTCCTCGGTACCGCCCGATCGCCGACGACAGACGCGTCCGCATTGAAGTGCAGTTCAATGGCTTGCGCTAGTACAAATATTTTCTAAAGCTCGAGCGCCCAATGTGCACTCGCCGTGACTTTTTACTGCCCTCCCTGAGAAAATTTCGTTGGTGGAGCCTTCCTTGTTCCATAAAAATCTGTCACAAATGGATTGTCTTTGTGCCCGGGAGTCGCCGTAACGCTGAATCCTGGTCCATAGGGACCGATGAAAATTCGGTTGCTCCAGCGAAAAACCACAGCCAAAAAATTTTGGAGACGCTATGAGAATACTCAGGGACATCGCGGGGGCGACACTTGTCGTCGGCGCACTCAGCATATCGCTTGCCAATGCACAACCGGCTCACGAATATCCAAACAGACCAATCAAATTGATCGCCCCTGCGCCGCCTGGCGGTGCTTACGACTATGTCGCACGCACCGTCGCGGATGGACTGCAGAAGGCTTGGGGACAGCCGGTGGTCGTAGAGAATCGCGCCGGCGCCGGCGGTGTCATCGGCGTGGAAGCGGCGGCCAGATCTCCAGGCGACGGCTATACCCTTCTAATCGGATCAACGGGGCCATTCTCCGTCAGCCAGAGGTTAATCAAGAATCTCCGGTACGACCCTGTCAAGGATTTCTCTCCCATTGGACGGATCGCCATCATGCCGAGCTATCTTGTTGTCAATGAGAACGTGCCGGCCAAGACGACCGAAGAGTTTGTTGCCTACGCAAAGGCACATCCAGGCAAGCTTTCCTACGCTTCCACGGGCAACGGATTTTCACAGTTCACTAACGTCGAACTTCTGAAAAGCATGGCCGGCCTCCACATTGTTCCGGTGTCGTATCGTGGGAGCGGCCCCGCGCTCACCGACCTTCTCGGCAGACAGGTGGACATGATGATCGAACTCGGGCCTCAGGCAATCCCGTACATCAAGGCAGGAAAGCTGCGAGTCCTCGCGTCTACTACCAAAAAACGGACGGACGCAATGCCCGATGTGCCGACGTTGGACGAAAGCGGAGTTCCGGGTTTCGAAGCCTCCACGTGGTTCGCCTTGTATGCGCCAGCGGGGACGCCGCCGCACATAGTTGCCAAACTGCACTCTGAGATGTCCAGGATTTTCAGCACATCGGAACTGAAGGCCAGGATGGCCACTGTAGGGGCAGAAGTCGCCATCACCAGTGCCCAAGAGCTCGTCACCTTCCAGGCGTCCGAAACAAAAAAGTGGACCGCGGTGATCGACAAGGCAGGCATCCAGCCTGAATGAAGGCCATGGCACGAGAAATGGACAAGAAGGGGCCCCTTGTCGGTGTTCGAATTGTGGAGTTTGCAGGGATGGGGCCGGCTCCCTTCTGTGCCATGTGGCTTTCCGACATGGGGGCGGATGTCATTCGGATCGACCGGGCAGGGGAGCGCCCTCGGGGCGCATCAGGGGAGTTCGACGTGCTTCAACGTGGCCGCCGCTCCATCGCGCTCGACTTGAAAGATGAAGATGGAAGAGCTATTGCGCGGAGAATCGCAACCAACGCGCAAATGCTCATCGAGGGTTTTCGGCCAGGCGTGATGGAACGGCTCGGCCTGGGGCCTGAAAAAATGCTGTGCGAGAATCCGAATCTGATCTACGGCCGAATCACCGGGTGGGGGCAGTACGGTCCATTGTCGCAGGCGGCGGGTCATGATTTGAACTATCTGGCGCTCTCGGGCGCATTGTTTGGAATCGGCGCGGATGGGTCGCCGCCGGCTCCTCCTTTGAATCTAGTTGCCGATTTCGGTGGTGGTGGCATGCTGCTTGCCCTAGGCATGTTGAGCGCTTACATCGAATCGTTGAGAACCGGGCGTGGCCAAATCGTGGATGCGGCGATGTCCGATGGATCGGCGTTGCTCATGAGCATGCTGTATGGCTACAAAGCAATGGGGCGCTGGAACGGTCAGAACCGTGGCTGCAATTTTCTCGATGGCAGCGCACATTTCTATACGACATATGAATGCGCCGACAGAAAATTCATTGCAGTCGGGGCAATTGAAAAGCCCTTCTATGTGCGCTTTCTAGAGGGATTGGGCTTCGATCCTGCTGCATTTTCCGATCAATGGGCGCATACCAAATGGTCCGAATACAAGCAGATGATTGCCCTGCGCGTTCTCTCTAGGTCGAGAGACGCCTGGGCGGACCATTTCGCTTCGGTGGACGCATGCGTCACCCCGGTACTCGACATGGAAGAGGCGCCTCTTCATCCGCATAATGTGGCGAGAGGGACTTTCGTCACCTCCGGCAGCGTCTGTCAACCGGGGCGCGCCCCACGCTACAGCGCAACGCCCGCCGAGCCGCTCGGGGCGATCCCGCGGCCCGGTGAACATGCTCTGGAAATACTGACCGAACTGGGAATCTCCCAGGCAGAGTTGGATCGTCTGCGCTCCAAGGGGGTCGCGCCGCATTAGCAGGCCGTTGGACCACCGGAGACGAGCGCCCGCATTGACTCGTCGGTTTCGCGTTGTCGGCAGGGCACTGAGACTGCATGTGCTTGCGTACCACCTTAGAGGCGTAGCCGCCATTCTCGGCATCTCAGGCGTGATGAAGGCCGTGAGTCGAATGAAGGCGAAAAGCCTTCTCTGCCTGCTTCGATTCTTACTGTCTCGACATTTCGAGACTCAACGACGAGTCAAGATGCCAAGTCTGAAGGACGACTTGACGTCGCGAGTGAAGCTTTCTCACACAGCCACGGATCCGTCGGTCGCGGGCGACTGCTGTTGTGTCGGTCGGCGGCGTAGCCGTAGAGATCTGTTTCGATGCGTCCCGGAATCGGGTATACCCCAGCAGTGTAAGAGTTCTGACGACCTAGCATTCCACGTGCCGCGGTGAGTTCGACGGGTTTGTTCTAAGACATCCAGCCGCGCTCCAGGGGCAACAGAATGATTCCGAAGCAGACCCTCGAATGGACTACGGCGGGCGTGTCACCCGCAGACAAAACCGACCTATGGGAGTCGGTCCTCAGTTCCAGCTATCGGGAGTGGCAGGTGCCCAGGCGCCTGCACGCCACCTTCTTCGCCCACGTCAAGCAGCATGCCTTCGCCGGCTCCGGCCTGGTGGAAACCATCTGCGATCCGTGCTCTGGCCGCCGCACCAAGGCACTGACACGCAAGGACGAAGAACTGTACGTGGGCGTGCAGCTTACGACCGCGGGCCGCGAGCGCTTCAAGATGGGCGACAGCGGCATTGAGGCCAAGGCCGGCGACCTGGTGGTCTGGACGACCGATGCAGAAGTGGAATTTGAGGTCTTGGAGCGGCTACACAAGATCACGCTGATGATTCCCTGGACCCTGCTGCGCGAACGTCTTCCAGAGCGCAGATTCATGCCTCTGGGCGGCAAGATTGAAAGCCGCGCCGGCATCGGTTCGCTGCTGGCCGTGCACCTGCTGGGCTTGTCGAACCAAATCGACGCCCTGAGCACGCAGCAGCTCGGTTCCGTCAGCCGCACGACCCTGGAGTTTCTCGGCATCGCCCTCGCTGAGCAGCAGCCAGTCGCCACCTTCGATGCCAGCACAGCGATGCTGCGCCGCGCGCAAAACTACATCTTGCAGAACCTACATGACGAGGGATTGACGCCCGCGAGCGTCGCAGCGGCCAACCGCATCTCGCTGCGCTACCTACATTTGCTATTCCAGCGCAACGATGCGACCGTTGGTGCGTGGATTCAGGAGCGCCGCCTCGCCAAGTGCAAGGAAGGACTGACCGACCCAGCCTGCAGCCGCCAGCGCGTCGCGGACATCGCCTATCGCTGGGGCTTTACGTCCACCAGCCATTTCAGCCGCGTTTTCAAGGAACGCTACGGCATGTCGCCCGGCGACGCCCGCGCGGCAGGCGCTGTCACCCAAATTTAAGGGGTGGTCGGGTCTGTGCCCGGCGCTGGTCAGGACTAAGCGACGACGCCCAGGCCCTTCAGACGGGCAGGTTCCACGATTTCGATCCAGTACCCGTCTGGGTCCTTGATGAAGGCGACGTCCCTTATCTTTCCCTGGTCAGGCCGCTTGACGTACGGCACTTCGTGATGATCGAACCAAGCCACGGCTGCATCGAGGTCCGGCACCGAAATGCAGATGTGACCGAAACCCTGCGGCTGGGCGTTGCCATCGTGGTACTTGAACTCCGCATCGCTTTCGGTGCCCCAGTTGTGCGTCAGTTCCAGCACGCCGCGCTGGGAGAAGGTCCAGGCCGTGCGCTCGTGCGCAGACACGGGCACATCGCTGTTATCGGTTAGGTGTGCAAGGAAGTAGAGAGAGAACTTCACTTCAGGGAAGTCCAGCTCGCGTATCACCTGCATGCCCAGGACCTTGGTGTAAAACCCGAGCGATACCTCCGGGTCTTTGACACGCAGCATAGTGTGATTGAAGGTGAAGCCACGCGTCTCGGTTGCGCGTTCGGCGCTCACGTCGGGGTGGTTTTCGGTGGTGAATGGCATAGACAGTGGACCTTTGAACAGATGCACAACGGGGCGTGGCCAGCCTGTGCGTCGCACCGCGTGCAGGGACTACAGGACGGACCAACCGCCCCTGATCTGTAGTGAGATGGAACTGACGTGCCGGCTTTCGTCGGAGGCCAGATAGACGGCCCCATGGCGATGTCGTACGGTGTTCCCAGGGACCCCAAAGGGATGAGCGCTGTGAACAGCAGCCACAGGTTGTCGGCCGAGTAGGTGCCTGAATTCCAGAACGGGGACATAGGCGAGGTGGTGAACGTCCAGATGCCCAGGAGGCTCGACAACGCGGTGCAGGGCAGGACCCCCAAGGCCAGGATGCACATCTGCGTGAGCGACTTGCCCGGCTACTTCATCCCACGTGTCAGGTAGGGGAACAGCGCGGTGGACAGACCCAGCTTCACGAGCGGGACCCACCAAGCCGGAATCCAGCGGATCTCCGACGAATTGATGACGTAGGTCAGTCCGGCAATGAGGACCAGCAGCACGCCGAATTGGCGGTGCGGCGGCACCTCGCCGAAGATCCAGTTCTGGCCGGTGAAGTTGAAGAATGCAATGAAGAAATAGATGGTCCCGATGATCGGGAACAACCAGCTGGGACCCAGGCCGGTCCAGAAAACGGCCTTGGCCGTTAGCCAGCCCAAGGCCCATCCGGAGGCGATGACCCTGACCCCGCGTGCCATGCCCGGCCGCATGCCGGAGAACGGCCAGAAGTCGCTCACGGCTGTGAGGATTGATCCCCCACGGCACGAACAGTTGCCATGCCACGCTGTTGAGCCAGAAAACTTCGGTCTGAGGCCCGACCCAGGGGCCGATGGGCGCGGCGCGCACGATGGAGTTAACGACGATGGCCGAGAGGATGGTCAGGCCGTAGACCAAGATGAGGTTGCGAACGACCGTTGGGATGGCTGTGGGCGCGACGGGCGCCCAGCTTGCGATTTCCATGATGGTATCTTCGTTGGAAGAGTTTTTTCCACGCGCGAGCGTTGCGGCACGCAGCCGCTTAGATGGTCTCTGTTGCTTGACCTGCAACGGATGTGTGTACCGCGCTCGGTGGCCGACCAAGCGGCAACGCCGTCCGGGCTCCCATCGCAGGGGCTACACCGAGAAGCGGCAGAGGGTTTCGCCGCCGTCGATGCGGATCAGGTCGCCGTGGATGTAGCTCGACTCGTCCGAGGCCAGGAAAATGGCCAGGTTGGCGATGTCGTCCACCTCACCCCAGCGCTTTAGTGGGATCATGTCGGTAAAGGTCTTGTCGAAGTCCTTGTCATCGAACAGCGCGCGGGTCAGTGAGGTCTTTGCGTAGGTCGGGCAGATGCCGTTCACGCGGATGTTGTCCTGGCCATACTCGATGGCCAGGCAGCGCGTCATGTTTGCCGCAGCACCTTTGGAGATGTTGTAGACGGACTGCTTAGGGTGACCCTGCAAGCCGGCGGTGGACACGATGTTCACGATGTTGCCGCCGCGGCCTTGTTGCAGGAACACCTTGATGGCTTCTTGGCAACCGAACCACGAGCCCTTGACGTTCACGTCCCAGCAGGCATCGAGGTCTTCGACACCGAACTCGTGGGCCAGCTTGCCAGCGCGATAGATGCCCGCGTTGTTGACCATCACGTTCAAGCCGCCGAAGACCTTGACAGCCTCCGCCACCAGGTAGCCCACCTGGTCCTGCTTGGTCACATCGCAACTGACGTAGTGCGCCTGGCCCCCGGCCTCTTTGATCGCAGCGACTGTGGTCAGATGCGGCTTGTCCTCGAAACCGCCCTTGTTCGGCTGCTCGTGCACGTCGCTGACAACGACCATGGCGCCCTGTGCTGCATAGGCCAGGGCGATGCCCCGGCCAAAGCCGGAGCTTGCGCCGGTGATGATGGCGACTTTGCCTGCGAGGCGTCCTGATTGATTGAGCATGAGATGTCTCCTGGTGTTGAAACTATGGGCTGCCAGGCCCTGAAGGGTCAGTGCAGTTGCATCAGCGGGCGGTGAATGCGCCGTCTACCGTCAACATTGAGCCCGTCATCCACTCGGCGTCATCGGACGCGAGGAACAATGGGGCTTTAGCTACGTCCTCGGTCTTGCCCGCTCGCGGCCAGAGCGGGCGATCGTGCAGCAGCTTGTTGGTGTCTTCTTTCTGAAGTAAGGAGCGCAACATCTTGGTGGCCAAGAAGCCTGGGCAGATGACGTTGACGTTGATGCGGTCTAGCGCATGGTCTATTGCAGGCTCGCGGTTCAGGTTTACCACTTCTCCCTTGGACGCGCAGCACGCTGGCTCCAGGGCTATGCCAACCAAGCCACCTATGCTCGCGACTCGACTGCGCACCCTTTCGCCGCGGGGCGTGACGATCGGCTTTTGCTTCAGGAACCGCGCGATCGCGTATTTGCAACCCAGCCAGACGCCCTTGGCATTCACCTTCATGGTCAGGTCGTACTGCTCTTCGGTCGCTTCGATGATTTTTGTGCAGGCCGCTGAACAAGCCTGCGCTTCTGACCACGATGTCCAAGCGACCGAACAGCATGGCCGCACGCTGGATCACGTTCTGCACATCGAAGGCACTGCTCGCATCGGGCGGGGCGAACGAGGCCTTTCCGCCGCGCTTGAGGATCGCGTCATCGGTATTGGTGTCGAGATCCGCTTCGTAGCCGCCCTGCAGGGTTTCCTTCTTGAGCTCTAAGCACACAACGGAGGCACCAGCATTGGCGAAGGACAGCGCGATGACGCGGCTGTTGTCAGAACTGGAGCCGTTGACTACCGCAACCCGCCCTTCAAGTCTCTCGGACATGGGCTGCCTCCTTTTTCCCGCTTTAGTCGTTGGCGGCGCTATGCGCTGAACGGCGTGAACGTCTGGACCGCAATCCGGTCGCGTCGCACGTGCAACGTGTCAGTGGCGAGCTTGACCCAGGGCTTGGCTTCCCAGACTAAATAGGCAACTTCGCCGTGGACGGCTGTCTTTGTGATCTTGAAGGCATCCCAAAACTTCGGATCGACGCCTTCGATGAAAGCCTTGAAGAAGGCGCGAATCTGTGTAGAGCCCGTGAACGTTTTGTCCGGTGTGACCAGGATTGAGGTGTCGTCGTAGTCGCGCAATAGCTCGTCCAGACCTAGCGCGAACGCGCCCAGGTGGTGGTCCAGCGTGCGCTTCGTGCTCACGTCAGGGCTTTCAATTGCAGAAGGCATTTGGCGCTCCAATGGGACTGGGAAGTTGATGGAGCCGGCCGTTGAAGCTGGCCGGCCTTGGAGCGCGTCAGAGGTAAGCGCGCTGCGCTTCGTCCCAGGTGACGACGACGATGGGCGTGCCGTCATCTTTGATGAACGACAGCGGGCCCAGGAAGGTCATGTAAAACTCGCTGTCCACCGGAAAGTAGGTCTTGTCGTGCCGGGCGTTGGCAGACTCGTAGCCGTAGGCAGGGGCCATCACGGTGTCGCCGCCATGCTCGATCCCACCGCGCACGTCCATGCGGCCTTTGGTCAGCAGATACTCGCCGGGGCCGATGTGGAAATGGGTGTTGAACGACGAGCCGGCAGGGCAATCGAAGATGGCGGCCCACGAGCCCATTTCCGGCGATGCGTGCAGAAACTTCCAGCGAATGCCACCCTTGGACAATGCATCGGGGAACGCCTTCCAAGGGATGTCGTCGATTTGGATTGCCTCTTCTTCGATCTTGTCTTTGATCTTCATCGTTGCCTCCGGTGTCGCCCGACTGGCAGGCATGGTTGGTGGGGACTGAACGATAGAGTTAAGACGGCCGTTGGCACTTCCCTTGGTGCGCAACTCAGACAGCGCTTCGGCGCAACGCGAGCACTGGCCCGCGGCGCCATCTGACAAGTCCTAGCGCAAACCCCCGTGAAAGCGGCTATCACCGGGTCCAGGGACCGGTCCGCGCACCAGGGAACCGAGGCAACGTGGGACTACCGCAGTACGGCAGTGCACTGCGAGGCAAGGCTCCGTGCACCGGGAGGCAAGAACCTCTGTGCAGGTTGAATCCACCCTGCAAGTTCATCACAGATCCCACCATGAACTACACGCCCATTTTCCGCCTACAACGATCGGACATGTGGATCGTTAGCGCCGGATGCTCGGGCATCGCAGTGGGTGCCGGTGCTTGCCTTCTGTCATGCGGCGGCCTAAAGCGGGCCGCCATCTTGCTGACGAATCACCAGTCAGACGATGTGGGAGCGATTGACGATCTGTTGCAATCAGATGTAGTGGCGCGCAACATCGAGGATTTTGACCTGCTCATAGCGCATCGAGCATGCACCCCATGACGGTGGCGATCAGGTCGCTGTCGGAAGGATGGGTGTCACGGCCAAGGTGTTCGACCCTCCAGGACACAGCAGTGCTACATCGCCTACATCCAGCCCTGCGCAACGGATGAAGCCGTTGCGCACCTGGTGTGCGGTGGCACTTGGTCAGCAGGCGGCTGTGGGCGTCTCTCAAGGGACAGCCTGAGCAAAATGCAGCAGTCATTGGATCGGCTAGGTGCACTGGACACGACGACCAAGGGGATTGCGCCCAGGAGTACATGTTGAGCAACGTGGCATTCGCAAGGGGCTTGCGAGCCACTTAGTGCCGCCAAGGCGGCTTGCCGCGACCCCGCTCTACGACTGCGAGAAAGGGCAGGCCGACACTGCCTACTACGATTGGCCACGAGCGCGCTGCCAACCATTTGCTTCAGCACTCCGGCCCAGCCATTGCCGGGAGCATAGAGTGGAAGTTTGGCAAGTTCTCTTCCAGTCTACCGACTACGTTCACCCATCTCAGGCGATAAAAAGGATGAGTTCTCAAGATCTCGGTGCGCGCTTGGCCAGGGCAGACTGAATCGGACTGATCCGCATCGGGTCCGGTTCAGTGTTCCAACAGCGCTGCCTACCATGTAAGTCAGCTTTCCGCTGAGTAGACGCTGAAGGGAGCCCTCTCTTAGGTCGCGTCGTGTTTATGAGTTTGAGGCGCGCGTGAGTCCTGTGGAGCGGCGCCTGGCAGCGCTCGACGTTTAGGCCTGGTTCGCTGATCGATCTTGCGGCTTGGGCTTTGTGGCGCCGCTAGTTGCGCTACCGGACGTCTCGGCGCGATGCACACCCATGGCCCAGTTGAATGCCGGCGAGCCTAGCAGCGTCGAGGCGATGGCCATCAGAACCAGCATGGCGAAGAGCCCGTGAAGGATGACGCCGGCTTGCAGGCCGATGTTGATGATGATCAGCTCCATCAGGCCACGCGCGTTCATCAGCGCCCCCATGATCAGTGCATCGCGCGGCGACTCGCCGGCCAGCCGGGCGGCGGCCCAGCACGCCGGACCTTTGCCGCCGAACGAGGCCGCCAGGATGCAAGCGCGGCGACGCCCATGGCTGGGTCGAACAGTATGTCTAGGCGCGTGTTGAGCCCCGAACAGGTGAAGAACATCGGCAGCAGGAACACCACGACAAACGGCTGCGGCTCCTCGCGCAGTTTTTGCACAAAGACGCCGCGCGGCATGCAGGCGCCGAGCAGGAAGCCACCGAATACGTTGTGGATGCTGATGGCGTCCATGGCGAACGCGCTGAGTTTGAACAACGCCAGAACGACGGCCAGCGAGGCATTGCCCACAGCCACGCCGGTCTGCTGGCCGCTACCCAGCCGCGCAGCAGCCGCGTGCCCACCACACGCCATGAACGGTGCGCAAGCGGCTCGGCCGCGGATGGCAAGCCAAGTCCCGCCCCACAAACCGCCGAAGCTGGCCAGCACCACGGCCAGATTGCACCAAGGGAGCGCGTTGTCCACCGCGCCCGCGGTCAAGCCAGCGTGCCAAGCGAAGTGGCGGCCATGCCGCCCTCTTGGATGATGCGCGCAAGCAATCCGGAAGGCCGTGATCGCGATCGCGGCGCCCGGGGACAGCGATGCTTCCAGCGGTTGCACACGCGAGGCGAACAGGCCGGGCACGTCTTGGAGGAAGTCCTCGCTGCGCGGACACCCTATTTCTCCAGTCAAGTCACCGGTTGCATGTGGCGAACCCGGCAACACCACCGGTCGGTCAAGCTCCGATCAACACCATCCGACAGGGCTCAGGCGCGTTGAGGTGATGGTGAAGGCGCTGGGAGTTCTCGGAGTCTGCGAAGCTGACGACACGAAAGTCGTGACAAGACTCACAGCCAAGTTGGGTCCTGGTGGCTACCCTTAGAGCCATGAAGCAAATCAGGATTTCTGGCACTGGCGACGTGGTTCGGATCGAGGGCCAGCGCTTCGTGTGCGAATGGATGGAGGCCTCGTTGATGAACCGTTGGCTATTGAAGATCAGACTTGCCGAGGCCCTGGCAGCGCACGGTGAGGGCAGCCACTGGGTGGAAATGCGCGACAAGGTCCTGGTCCACGAGCCTGAGACGGCCTGAGCGCCAGCTGGAGCGAGCCAGGATCGCTCCACTGCCCGGTAGCCCGCAGGCATCGAATTTTAAGCTGGGCACTTCCGCAGGCGGCTGCGCAGCACGGCGTAGATGTCGCTGGCTGACGTGCTGTTGCCCTTCGTGCTGGCTTTTGCCCTGGTGCCGGCGCGGACCGGGAAGCGCGGCGTAGCCGTCCGGCGAACTCGCCTTGACTTGGAACCGCAAGCATGCGGTCGTGTGGTCACGCGTCCGCAGCGATTCGTGCCACCTCTACAATTCTTGCGTGACCGCCAAACGCCGAGCCCTCGTCCTGCTGATTGCCATGGTCTGGCAGGCACTTGCGTGGCTCACCCCGGCCCATCGTGACCACCAAGCCGAGGTCATCGCGCACATGGTCGTGCACGCGCAGGAGGTGGACCACCACCACCACGCCGACCAGACACTGCACGTCGAGGACGACAGCGGCGAACCACCTCACCAGCATGCCAACCAGGCGGCGCAGCTGCCTGGGTTGGCCCCGGCGATGAGCCTTGCGGCAGGCGACCCCATCCCATCGGTCCTGGTGCCAAGCGCAGGCGTCGGACATGCGCCTGTCTATCTCGAAGGCCCCCTGCGGCCTCCGCAGCGCAGCGCACAACAGGCCTGAAAGGCCTTCGCCACGGCCGCCCTAGGCCATGGCCGCGCTGGTGTCCCACCAGCACCCCTACCTGTTCGCTCGGCCCACCCTTGAAGGAGGCGCCGCGCTCGGAACATCGTTCCGCGACCAAGCCTGCCGTCGCACCGCGACGGGCTGGGCTGTCTCAACACACAGAGGGCACCTGCTCCATGACCCGAACCATTTCCAACCGCTTGGTGGCATTGCTGCTGCTGGGCTTCATTCCGCTCGTGGGCCTCGCGCATGGCATCTCCGAGGAGGACCGACAGCGCATGCTCGATGGCGGCTACCTGCAGTACGTCGGCCTGGGCGCGAGCCACATGCTCACCGGCTACGACCACCTGCTGTTCCTGTTCGGCGTGGTGTTCTTCCTGACCACGTTCAAGGACGTGGCCAAGTTCGTGACCGTCTTCACCGTCGGCCACTGCATCACGCTGGTGTTCGCGACCTACTTCAAAATCACCTGGAACTACTACCTCGTCGACGCCATCATCGCCGCGAGCGTCATCTACAAGGGCTTCGACAACAACGGCGGCTTCCAACGCGTGTTCGACATGAAGTCGCCGAACCTGCTGGGCGCCGTGTTCATCTTCGGGTTGTTGCATGGGTTTGGCCTGTCCACCCGGCTTCAGCAGTTGCCGCTGGGCGACGACCCCGCGGCGATGCTCGGACGCATCCTGAGCTTCAGCGTGGGCGTGGAGCTGGGCCAGATAGCTGCGCTTGCCGCCATGGTGGCGCTGCTGGCTGCCTGGCGGCACCGGCCCTCGTTCAAGCGCTTCAGTTACGCGTCCAACCTGGCGCTGGTCTATGCCGGCGTCTACCTGCTGTTCACGCAGCTGCATGGCTACCAGCACGACACGGCTCCGGACAGCTTCCGTTTCCCGGTCGAAGAGCACCGCCACGTGCACGACGACATGAACATCGAGAACACCCAGGATGACAGCCGCAACACGCTCAACTGAACCCGTTTCCTTCTCCTCTCCTATCTCTTCCTTCAAGGACCGCACCATGAACAAGTCTCTCGTCGCCACCATCGTCCTGTCTGCCGCTGCCTGCGTGCCTGCCGCCTACGCCAACGAGGGCGGCGCGTGCCACTTCCATGGCTCCAAGCCCGCCGCCGAGTCGGTCGTGACCGGCTGCGCCGAACAGCGCAAGCAGACGCTGGTCAAAGGTGGCAAGCTCGATGCATCGTGGACTGCCATCAAACCCGAGAAGGTCGAGACCATCGACGGCAAGAAGGGCAAGGAGTGGAAGTTGACCTTCAAGAACCCGGCAGTGGCCGATGCCAGCAAGCAGACGCTGTACATGTTCTACAGCCTGCCGGGCAACTTCATTGCCGCCAACTTCACCGGGCAGTAAGCCATGCAGCGCGAACTGGCCTCACCCGCGCTGCGCGGCGGACTGCTCGCGCTGCTCGCTGCCGCCCTGTTCGGCCTGAGCACGCCGCTGGTGCAGGGCTTCGGGGCCGGCATCGGGCCGTTCACCACGGCTGCGCTGCTCTATGGCGGCGCCGCTGCGGTGGCGGCCTTGCTGCGCCGGCCCGCCACGCGCGAGGCGCAGCTGCGCCGTGGCGACCTGCCGCGCCTGCTGGCGATGGCCGGCATGGGGGCGGTCGTGGGGCCGGTCGCGCTGGCTTGGGGTCTGCAGCGCACCAGCGGTTCCAGCGCCTCGCTGATGCTGACGCTGGAGGCCGTGTTCACGGCCATCCTGGCCTGGCGCTGGTACGGCGAGACGCTGGACCGGCGCGTCATCGCGGCCGTCGCACTGTTGCTGCTGGGCGGCGTGGTGTTGGTGCTGGAGCAAGGCCTGGCCGGCCAGGTTCAGTTGCTCGGACTACTGGCCGTGACGGTGGCCACCATCGCCTGGGGCGTGGACAACACGCTGTCGCGCGGTGTGGCCGACCGTGACCCGGGCCAGGTCGTCGTGGTCAAGGCCACGCTGGGCACCGTGGCAACCGTTCTGATGGCCTGGCTGTGGGGCGAGCCGGTCCCAGGCCTGGCAACCATGCTGGCATTGTTGGCCGTGGGTGCGACCGGCTACGGCCTGAGCCTGCGCTTTTACCTACTTGCGCAGCGCGAGTTCGGCGCCGCACGCACGGGTTCGGTGTTCGCCTTCGCGCCCTTCATCGGCGCCCTGGGCGCTTTTGCATTGGGCGACCGGTCGGGGTCCTGGTTGATGGGCCTGGGTGGGGTGTTCATGATGTGCGGCGTGGTGCTGCACCTGGCCGAGAGGCACGAGCACTCCCATACGCACGAGACCCTCGAGCACGAGCACGCGCACACCCATGACGACGACCATCACCTGCACGGCCATGACGTGATGCCTGCTGGCCCACACAGCCACCGGCATCGCCATACGTCAGTCAAACATGCTCATCCACACGTGCCCGACGCACATCACCAGCATCCGCATTGACCCAGCGATGCGGCAAGAGTTCTCCGATACGGCTTGCCGGCTGAGTGGGCAGGCGCTCCAGCACG
The DNA here is from genome assembly GCF_001422365.1 of Pseudorhodoferax sp. Leaf265. GTDB lineage: Bacteria > Pseudomonadota > Gammaproteobacteria > Burkholderiales > Burkholderiaceae_C > Pseudorhodoferax. Next base: position 40,478 of record NZ_LMMT01000006.1, read on the forward strand.
TCGCGTAGATAGGCATAAGGGTCGTGCCCGTTGAGCCGCGCCGAGTGCACCAAGCTCATCACGGCCGCGGCGCGTCGACCAGCACGCAAGCTGCCGGCGAACAACCAGTTGGCTCGTCCAAGGGCCACTGGTCTGATTTGGTTTTCGACGCGGTTGTTGTCTGGCGGCAGCCGACCGTCCTCCAGGTAGCGCGTCAGTGCGTTCCAGCAGCCGAGGCTGTACTGGATGGCTCGGGCCGTGGCGGAGCCACTGGGCACCAGCGCGCGCTGCTGCAGCAACCACGCATGCAGCAGGTCGGCCACCGTCCCTATGAATGCTCAATGGCGCTGGCCTCCAAGCCACGGAGAACTAGCAGGCGCGAGTAGCCAAAAAGCGGCGCCGGCGCGATCCTGCCAATTCAGCTTGATAGAGCTTTTGGATTTGTAATCACTCCTTGGAAGGCCAATGCGTCAATAGCAGGGGCGCTCATTCCCAACCAATTCGCGAGAACTTCAGCAGTGTGAGCACCCAATTCCGGCGCCGGATCGAACTCGCGAGTTGGCGTGTTTGACATCCGTGGGACGATGGCTGGGAGCTTCAATTGGCCGAGCCGGGGATGTTCCATGGTCGCAATGCTCTTGCGAGCGCTATAGTGCTCATTCTCAACGATCTCCTGCACTGACAGGATCAGGGAAAATGCAAGGCCGGCCTTCTCGAGCGAACCGATCAAGACGCCGACTGGCTGCTTCAAGATCCATTCCGCAACGATTGCATTGATGGCATCCATATTCTGGACGCGACAGGCGTGACTGATGAACCTCTCGTCTGAGGATAAAAGTGGCATGCCCATGAGGTCACAAAGGCGCTTGAACACAGTGTCGGCCGAGACCGTGATCGCAATGTATCGCCCATCTGAAGTCAAGAAATGATCGCCAGGAGCTGCGGCAAAATGCTTATTGCCCTGGCGCTCCCGCTTCGTTCCAGACTTTTCATAGGCGGTTACCATTACATCGGTAAAACGAAATACAGCCTCGTACAGCGCCAAATCGATATGCTGTCCCGTTCCTCCGGCGGCGTCGCGGCCGTAGAGGGCAAGCATGGTACCGAACGCGCCGAACAGTGCAGCTTGATAGTCTGCCATTGCAACCCCTGGCCTGACGGGGGGGCGGTCAGGGAATCCTGTGATGTTCAAAACGCCGGCAAAGGCTAAAGCGATCCTGTCGTAGGCGGCTCTGGATGCATAGGGCCCAGTCTGTCCGTAGCCGGAGATGCTCAGCAATATCAATTTGGGATTGACTGCTTTCAATGCTTCATAGCCGATTCCCCATTTCTCCATGGTGCCGGGACGGAAGTTCTCGATCAAGACGTCCGCTTTAGAGGCGAGTTCAAGCAGCAATTTCTGACCGGCCTGTACGCGCAGGTCGATCGTCACAGACTTCTTGTTTCTGCCTTCAATGTGCCAACTGAGACTTTCGCCTTCCGCAAACGGCCCCAGTTTCCGAAGGGTATCTCCTCCGGTGGGCTGTTCTATCTTGATCACGTCAGCACCGAAATCGCCTAACAGGGTAGCTGCCACTGGACCTGCGAGCATGGTCCCCAGATCAAGGACTCGGACACCCGCCAACGGGTACTTCTTTGCTGCATTGGAATTCATGGGTCTGTACCTAAAAAAGGTCACCAATTCGTCGGAGATCCGGCGAAAGATTCTGGAGTGGATATAAGGCGCTCGAAACGATCCGCCTGGCTGGCGTCGATGAACGAAATGGGTGGGCGGGGCCACCCTCTAGAAGACCGTCCGGCACTATGGGATGATGTGAATGCTCGCGCTGCGAATGACTTTTCCGTACACATCGCTGTCGTTCCGCATGACTGTCAAGAGTTCCTCAGGAGTGCTGCCGACGGGGGCGATTCCCATGTTCTCGATCTTGGCAGACACCTCAGGCATGGCAACGATGCGAGCCAGCTGTTTAGAGAGTTTCGCAACAATGGGTTGAGGAGTGCCGGCTGGTGCGAGAAGGCCAAGCCAGCCGTCCTGCTCGAACGAGCGAAAACCCAGCTCCCGGAAGGTTGGAAGCTCAGGCAGCCTTGCAACTCGTTGAGTGCCCGTCACCGCCAGAAAGCGAAGCTTTTCCGAGAACTGCCGAGCCGTGACACTATCCAAAAAACCTGCCGCCACCTGCTCACCGATTAAGTTCGTGGCAAGAGGGGCACTTCCTTGGAACGGAATCAGGGGTAGATCCAATCCCGCCTGTTGGTTGAGCATGATGCTCAACAAGTGGGACGGCGTGCCAACACCATAGTTCCCGATACTGAAGCGGCTCGGATTCTCCTTTGCTTGGCGAATGAAATCGTCGAAGGAAGTCGGCCCGCTTCTCGGCACAACGAGCATCAAAGGCAGGCGCGCAATCAGGGTGATCGGCGCAAGCTCTTTAAAGGGATCGACCGTCGTGCTCTTAACCAGCAGCGGTTGCAGCACGAGCCCAGATACCCCAAGAAGGATCGTGTATCCGTCAGCAGGTGCCCGTGCGACGGCGCGCGCACCCACCATGCCGCCCGCGCCGGTCCGATTTTCAACTACGACGGGTTGATGCATTGACTCCTGGAGCTTCTGACCGACCAATCGCGCCGCCTGATCGGCAACCCCGCCGGCAGGATAAGGCACTACCAAGGTGATGGGTTTGGCTGGATAGTTAGCCGAGCTAGCTTGAGCCAAGGAAGCGCTGCCAACCGCAGCAGCTGCGAGGGACAAGCCGAGCTTGGCTAGTAACGAAAGTCGCATCTTAAATCTCCATTGAAGCTGGCTGTCTCTTAGAGTTGCCGAATTTTTTCTTCGTCAAGCCATACGGCATGCACACCGAACGGGACACGCTGTGGAAGATGGAGGCGGCACACTTCGTCCATGGTCTTGGCATTCAGCACGAGAACGTCTGCCTTGTCCTTCTCCATCATCAGGTCCAAGATGTAGCCATCGTCCTCGTCTACGGCTCCCTTTCGAGGAACAAACAGCGGCTCACCGCCATACTGTTGGCCGTAGTCCACGTACTTGACTTCGCGCTCCTGCAAAATGTCGTACTTGAGGGTGCCTTTTCCCATATAGCCCTCTTTTTGCTCGTCAAGGAGATAGCAATAGCGCATCTTCCGTCCTCGGTATCCGATGTGGAAGGAACAGCGCTCGTAACCCCATTCGACGAGCACCCGGTCCTCCAAAACCGTACCGACTTCTGGATCGATGACCCAACGCGACAGTTGGGCGTGTGATTCTTCAGGGGTGTGAATAGGAACCGTCGCGGGATATTCGTGGAACCTAGGACCATACATCACGATGTTCGTGCCGCCGTCGGCCCTCTTTTCTTCCCACGCGTTGAGCAGATGCCAGATCGTGCCCGCCTTGCCCGTTGAGATCCAACGAATGGGGGTTTCGCTGTCGAACTTTCGCGGCAGGACGCCAAAACGCATGTTGTATGCGGCATCCCAGTAGTACATGCTACCGTTCTCTTGAAGCAGCCCATTCCTGTCCACCCGCATCGAAATATCGGGGAATATGATGTAGTTTTCGGTGATGCAGCACTCATGGATCCATGCCATTTGCTTTGGCGGCTGCTGGTAGGTGAGGGACCGAACGACTTCGTTGTTGGAAACCTGTACGATGGTGATGCTTCCGTCATAGCGGTTAGTCGCCACGCTATACATATCGCCGGTATCGGGGTCGATCGCGGGGTGGGCGGAGAACGGGCCAGTGAGCTTTCCTCCCCACGTGGTGGGCTCTCCGGTGCCATCGATGACGAGTTCGCCATTTTCCTTCCGCACATATAGCCGGAATGGGTACCCAGCTTCGTTGAACGTGTACAACTGGCCGCTGTGGAACTGAATGGCCGTACCGTTGCCAGTGCCGCTGAACTTTAGCTCCGGCAACAACCCTTCTTTGTATTGCTTCTGGAGCCACTCCATCTTGGCCAAAGTTGCCGGTCCCCCGGTCAACAGTTCGCCCATGCTGATGTAAATGTCTCTGCCCAGCGCACGTTCGACTTGGAAGCGCTTCGACCGGACATAGGAATTGGTGTAGCTGGCCTGTCCGTTTTTGATGTGTACCTGGTGAAGCATGCCAGGGCCATCGAACATTTGATACCGGATGGACATCGGATCGAACTGCGGGTTCGTTCCGTTACGAATGTAGATACCTTCCAGATCCGCCGGCAGGTTGCCCGTGACTGTGACTGGAGCGCGATTCATTTCGGTATGGATCGCACGGAAGCCCCAGTGCCTGTAGGCGCTCCGTTGGTTGTAGGCCTGCGCCTGGATCGCCGAATCGATGGTGGCGAGTTCCTGCTTCTGGGTGTCAGTGAGTTGCATGGTCCTGTGGTCCGGAAATGTGGATGAGGTACTACAGCAGAGCCAATCAAAAGGGCTCTACCTTGAGCATGGCGCGCTGTGCATCACACACCGAGTTCCTACTCGGCATCGATCTGCAAACCCTTGCCCGCGAATGCAATGGCGTGACGTTGGAACCGGCCGTGACAAGCCTGTCCGTCTTTTGGTCTAACCATTGCATATTAGTATGATATGGTGTGCCAAAGCGGCCATCAAGGTAGGCTTGCGTGAGTATTTCTATCGCTGGGCGAGTTTTTTTGTGGCTCATCGAGCGCGCTTTCGGTCCACTGGCCGACCAACTGGGAGACCAATGGCCTGCACCGGCAACTTGCTTGAAACGTTCGAGGACAGGGATACGTAATGCATCAACAAAGCGCGGCGACGCCTTCATTGTTTCAACCGATACCGGCGCAGCGCGCGTTCGAAGTCGTTTGCGAAAAGATTCGTGAGCTGATCGCAGATGGGAGGTTGAAGAGGGGGGATAAGCTGCCCCCCGAGCGAGAGTTGGCGCTGCAACTCGGAGTCAGCCGTCTTGCTATACGCGAGGCCTTCAGAAGCCTAGAAAATGCGGGACTCATTGCTTTGCGGAGAGGCCCGAAGGGTGGTGCCTACATCCAGGCTAGTTCGGAGGGCAAGATGACCGAACTGATGCAGGATATGCTGAGCCTAGGTTCGATCAAGCTGAGCGAATTGACTGAAGCGCGCATATTCATACTCGATTCAGTGGCGCGTTTAGCATGTGAGCGGGCAACCGCCGAAGACCTCAAGAAGATCGAGGACAGCGTCAAACTCAACGAGGTTGCCCTTCAATCGGGAGGGCGGGAAGTCCGCTTGCAACACGCAACCGAGTTCTACGAGCTGCTGGCCGCAGCTGCGAAGAACAAAGTCATGATGTTCGTTGTCCGATCCTTGTCAGATGTCATTCGGGTGATTCTGCGGCGTATCGAGATCTACCCGGCGCAGGATCTGGCGCAGTCGAGAAGACGATTTCTCAACGCGCTTCAGGCTCGGGACGGAGACAGGGCCGCCCAGGAAATGCACGCGCACCTGCGAAAGCTCCACGAGCACATCGTCAAGCATGCTGTGGAGCAAGAAAAATCACCTGATTTGTAGGCCCCTGCGGGAGAAGCGCAGCTTGGGCCGCACTCAGGGCAGCCCAGACCTTTGAGAATTTCTCAAAAGAGATCTCGCGCGATGATCTCCTTCATAATCTCGTTAGAGCCACCGTATATTGGCCCAACACGCACGTTTGCGTACATTCTGGCAATCGGATAATCCATGATGTATCCATTCCCTCCGTGCAGCTGAAGGCATTCATTGACAATCTCATTGCATTGTTGAGTGCTCCACCATTTGGCCATGGCCGCCTGTGGGCCGTCGAGCTCGTCGTTTAGGCACTTCACGAGGCAATGGTCCAAGAAAACACGAGCTATCGTTGCTTTTGTGGCGCATTCGGCTAGCTTGAACCGTGTATTCTGAAGTTCCGACAGATGTTGCCCGAAGACCTTGCGGTTCTTGACGTAGTCGACGGTCAGCATCAGGGCACGTTCCATCTGGGCGACCGCGTTCATCGCGATGTAGAGACGCTCCGCGGGCAGCTGCGCCATGAGCTGCAAGAATCCCTTGTTTTCCTCTGTCCCAAGTAGATTGCCTAAGGGAACCTTGACGTCGTCAAAGAAAAGTTCAGCTGTATCGGAGCCCTTGTTCCCCAATTTCTCCAGAACGCGTCCCTTGCGATAGCCCTGAAGACCATCGGTTTCCACCACAATGATCGATAAGCCTCGCGCACCCTTCGCTTCAGGATCGGTCCGAGCGACAAGAAACACGAGGTCGGCGTGAAAGCCATTCGTGATAAATGTCTTCGATCCATTGATCACGTAGTGCTCGCCTTGGCGCAGAGCCTGCGTCTTGATCGCCTGGAGATCGGATCCCGCATCCGGCTCGGACATGGCAATTGCGCCAACCAATTCCCCCAGGGCCATTTTTGGCAACCAGCGGCGCTTCTGTTCCTCGGTTCCATAGTGAAGGAGGTAATGGGCGACGATACCGCTGTGCACTGTATTGCTGAAGCTGCCAATCAAGGCGCGCGACTGCTCACTGAAAATCACGATGTCATGTGCGAGCGTGCCGCCGCCGCCGCCGTATTCCTCAGGGATGCTGGCACATAAGAATCCCATTGCCCCTGCTTCGTTCCAGGCACTGCGTTCCATCAGCATGTTATGCGTCCAATCCTGCTCTCGCGGAACAAATTTCTCCTCAAAGAACCGGCGGCTCGCTTCTTGGAGCATCTCAAGTTCCGGCGTCAACCAGGGCGACTTGTAATGTTGCATATTGGAAAGTGTCTCGTATATGTGAGCCGTTGCATCCATGCTCATGATGAAACTGGGAAGCGGCTGGGGGGATCGGGAAGGCTAGTAAGGCTAGTAAGGCTAGCCGGTCTTCGTTGCGCCGGCAATAACAGCCATGGTGAGTCGGGATACGCAGCAGAGTTTTCCGGAGTCGTCCGAAATATCTATATGCCAGACTTGCGTCGTCCGCCCGATATGAACTGGCACTGCACGTCCGGTCACCCAACCCTCACGGACTGCGCGCAAATGGTTGGCGTTGATGTCTAGGCCGACAACATGACTCCCTGCGGGGCAGCAATGAGCCGCGCCGATGGATCCGAGCGTTTCCGCCAGCACCACGGAGACGCCGCCATGCAGCAACCCCATCGGTTGGCATGTTTGCCTGTTCACTGGTAGTCGGGCGGTGATGAAATCATCGCCTACTTCCAGGAACTCGATGCCGAGATGTGTGATCGCAGTATTTGCCGAGCGTTGTGCTAGTGAAGCAATTGAAATGGGAGTTTTCCAGATCAGCATAGTCGAGGACTCGGAATTTGGTTGGTGGTGTATGTAGAGTGCGGTGGGTCGTCGCCCTGGCCGCCTCTCTGCGGTAGGTATATCATCGCTCACGGATTAAACTGACAGTCTCTGAACGCAGACTTTTCCGTGGCCTAGCCAATCAGATGCCTCCGAAGCTGATGTATTTGCTTTCTTGATATTCGGCGATCCCGTACTTTGATCCTTCGCGTCCGAAGCCAGATTCCTTGATGCCGCCAAACGGAGCAACCTCAGTAGACAAAGAGCCGTCATTGATTCCCACCATCCCAACTTCAAGCATTTCGGCCACTCGCCAGCAGCGCGCTATGTCACGGCTGTAAAAGTAGCTCGCCAGACCGTATGGTGTAGCGTTCGCAAGTGCAACGACTTCCTTCTCATCGCTGAAGCGTTGCAGTGCGGCGACCGGTCCGAATATCTCTTCTTCCTGCATCGCCGAAGAACTTGGGACGTCGCACAGCACGGTTGGCTGAAAGTACCATCCGCCTCGCGAATGCGCGGTTCCTCCGATCAACAGGCGAGCCCCGTGGGCCAATGCGTCCTCTACCAACCTGGTCACTTTGTGCAATGCGGCCTCGTTGATCAGCGGACCTTGTTGAGAACCCTCTGCCAGCGCATCTCCAACCACCAGTTCGCCAACTTTGTGCGTTAGGCGCTCAGTGAGAGTTTCGTAGAGGGCCTCGTGAACAAATATCCGATTGGCGCTTATACAGGTCTGTCCAGTATTTCGAAACTTGGCCGCCATGATGCCCTCAACTGCGGCATCGACGTCGGCATCCTCAAAAACTATGAAGGCGGCGTTGCCACCGAGTTCGAGCGACACCCTTTTCACGGTACTGGCACATTTCTGCATCAGCATCTTGCCAATTCGTGTCGAGCCGGTGAACGACAGCTTTCGCACCCGGGGATCGGTGGTCAAAACTTCCCCTACGCCGGCTGGCTGGGCAGTGGTGACGATGTTCAAAACCCCTGGAGGAAGCCCCGACCGCAGTGCAAGTTCTCCAAGTGCCAATGCCGAGAGCGGCGTGTCCTCCGCAGGCTTCAAGACGACGGTGCAACCTGCAGCCAGTGCCGGTCCTGCCTTACGGGTGATCATGGCGCTGGGAAAGTTCCAAGGGGTGATCAAGGCTGCGACGCCAATCGGCTGCTTTACTACCGCGATCCGCTTACTCGGCGATGGAGATGGAATCGTATCCCCATACGCACGCAAGGCTTCCTCCGCGAACCATCCGACGAAACTGGCACCATAAAGCACTTCATCAATGCTCTCGCGCAAAGGTTTCCCCTGTTCCGCAGCGAGTATCAGGCCGAGATCCGCACTGTTCGCGACGATGCTGTCGCGCCACTTCCGAAGGATGGTTGCACGATCTTTCGCAGGTTTGGATGCCCACGCCGGCCCGGCTGCAAATGCCGCCTGCACGGCCAACCGTGCGTCTTCTGCGTCGGAAGCGGCTACCACCGCAATTTCCCGTTGATTGGAGGGATTGACTACCGCATGTGTGTTCCCGGATTGAGCCGCTGTCCAAGCTCCGTCAATCAAGTTAAGTGATTGCAACAGCGAGGAATCCGTCAATCGGCTCCAAACTTCTGAGCTGGCATTGGGCATTGGGAAGTGTCCTGGGGCGAAGACCTGAGTTGGGGAATTTTGGGTACTGCACGTCCAGGCAAACAAGCGAGGTTTGCTGGTGCAGCATCTCTAAAACTCACGTATGCCAGCATGTAGGAGACCGTGGTGGCCGCGCGGTGCATCGCGCCGGCGCACGGCGTGCCATGCTTTCGCGGCGTGAGCCCCATACACGCGGCCACTGGAGCGGTAGATGCGGTCCGAACTGTTGGACGCAGCGGCAACCGCGTGCGAAGGGTCAAGGCGTCATTTCGAGAGGGACCTAGCCAGAGATGGCAACGGCGCTCCGTCACCTCGGTGCAGCCCTTGCCAGTTGCAGTGACTGGCAGTGAGCAGCTCGGCAGTGCCTTGGGCACACGTAGGAATGCGCTGCGCGCGATCGCCTATGCGCGCAGCCTGCGCTCGATGAAGGCGAACGTCCGCACGATGAAAAAAGAGGCTGGCGAGTGGGTTATTGAATCGCGGAGGCCAAACCATCGCTTCGCGGCGTTGCCTTGTATCGGACGCGCTGAACGATTTCCAATCCTGAAAAGAGTCCTGTCCGGCTGCGAATCTGTCGAGCGTCGCGCCCACGGCTTACTGAGCGCCGATTCAATGGCCCACCCACAATATTCGGCACCAAGGCGCCAGCATCTGTGGGGCCCTAGAACGCAAAAAACGCATCGGTGATGGTCATTTCGGCAGCACCTTGCTTGCTCTTCCGTTGCACTGAACGGCAATCCTGTGTTTCAGTCAATCGACTGAGAGGGTAGCCGCTGTGCTGTGAGCGCTATGGGGTGTGGTTTCCAGGGGTGACCTACGCGCGCTGGATGGCAAGTGTCCGCATGGCACCGCCGCGCTTCACGGGCAAGGACGTGGGATGGGAGTCGGACATCTGACCCAAGAAGGACTGACAGCGCAGATGTGTCAGTAAACCTCATGCCGTATGAGCATTCCTGTCTCGCTATCTCCATTCGTAAGACATACGCTGCAGTGCGCTGGATCTATGCGCCTTCTTAACGGTTCACAGGATCGACTATGCACCGCATCACAAGACATCAACGCTTCTCTAAACCGCTTGGCCGGAGATTGCTTCTCGCCCTTGCTTCGGTTGGCACGCTGCTGGCCGCCGTGCCGACATCTGCGGCCGATGCCTTTCCATTGCGTCCAATCACGCTCATCCTGCCGTTTCCCGCCGGCGGTGTTTCCGATGTGCAGCTGCGCGCGCTCGCTGCTTCGGCCTCCAAGGACCTGGGGCAGCCAATCGTCGTTGTGAACCGGCCGGGCAACGGCGGCACGCTCGCGCCTGCGGCGATGGCTCGCAGTGCGGCTCCCGATGGTTATACGATCGCACTGGCCGTGCCCACTCTGTTGCGCTATCCGCACCTCGGCCGGGTGAGCTACGACCCTTTGCAAGACTTCACCTACCTCATTGGCCTAAGCGGTTACTCGTTCGGAATCGTCGTGCGCGACGATGCTCCCTGGAAGTCTCTCAAAGACATGCTCGATGACGCCCGTGCTAGGCCCGGCGCCATCGCATATGCCGCGATCGGTCGCGGCAGCAGCGGACACGTTGCCATGGAGCGTCTCGCCCGGGCCGCTGGAGTACGCCTGAATTTCGTGCCGTTCAAGGGAACGGGTGAAGAGGCAAACGCGCTGCTGGGCGGTCACATTGCGATGTATTCCGACCCTGGCTGGGGGGCGATGCTCGAATCGGGCAAGGTCCGCGTCCTTGCAACGATGGGCGAAGCCCGTTTGAAGCGCTGGCCGCGGATCCCGACACTGAAAGAATCGGGATACGACATCGTCGTAACCTCGGCCATAGGCCTGATCGGTCCGCGCGGCATGGATCGCGCGGTCGCGGCACGCCTTCACGACGCATTCCGCAAAGCCATGGAGGATCCGGCCTACGTTCGTGTAATGGAGCAGAACGACCAGGTGCCTGAGTACTTGGACAGCGAGGCCTACACGCAATCCGCAGCGCGTGAGTTCGAGCGAGAAAAGGCAGCCATGCGAGAACTGGGGATCACGCTGGAATGACGGCCATCTACCTCACCCAAGTACTGCACAGGGCAGTGCAGCAGGTCCCGGACAAGCCTGCGACCATCTGCGCAGGCCGAAGCCGCTCGTTCCGCCAACTGGCGGAGCGCGCCAGCCGCGTCGCCGGCATGCTGCGGGGCTTGGACGTTCACGCCGGCGACCGTGTCGCGATCCTTGCGCGCAACTCCGACAGCTATGTCGAGCTGTTGCTCGGAATTTGGTGGGTAGGCGCTGTCGCGGTGCCACTGAACGCGCGCTGGAGTGTGGGCGAAGTGGCGTACTCGCTCGCAGACTGCGCCGCCGCCGTGCTAGTGGTGGATGACTTCCTCCTGCAGCTCGTCGACGAGATTCGTTCCATTGCAACGCATGTGCGCCACGTTGTGCACGTTGGCGACGCATCACCGGCTGCGGGAATCATTCCGTACGAGCCGCTGGTGAGTTCCAGCAGCGCAATCACCGACGATCGACGGGGCGATGATGAACTGGCAGCCATTCTTTACACCGGCGGTACCACCGGCTCGCCCAAGGGCGTGATGCTCTCGCACGCCAACCTCTGCGGCGGGGCCACGGCTCGTTTGGCGGAAATGTTCAGCCCGCGCGACACGGTGGTCTTGCTGGTGACGCCGCTCTTCCATGTATCGGGCCTGTTCCGGCTCGTGATGCAACTTGTGCTGGGGGCCAGCAATGTCATCGAGCCGGGGTTCCGCCCGGACGCCGTCATCGAGGCAATCGAGCGCCATGGCGTGACGGACATCGTGCTTGTGCCTAGCATGCTGCAAATGCTGCTGGAGGAACCTACGTTCGACGCGGGTCGGCTGAGCAGCCTGCAAAGGCTCTCCTACGGTGGGTCCCCGATGCCGCCTGCCTTGCTTGATCGAGCCATGCAGGCGCTGCCGCACGTTGGCTTTTGCAGTTCCTACGGCATGACCGAGAGCTCGGGGGTAGTGAGCGTGCTGGGGCCGTTCACCGTAGCCGACCGCGAAGCAATGGGCAAGCGGTCGCGCTCCGTGGGACGAGTCGGTCTTGGGGCAGAACTTCGCATCCTCGATGCAGAAGGCTGCGACGTGCCGCCGGGCACCGTCGGTGAAATCGTGCTGCGGGGTGCGGCCGTCATGAAGGGTTATTGGAACAAGCCCGCCGAAACTGCCGCCGCCTTGCGCGAGGGCTGGCTGCACACAGGTGATGCTGGCTGGCGCGACGAAGAGGGTCACATCTACGTGGCAGACCGGCTCAAGGACATGGTGATCACCGGCGGCGAGAACGTCTACTCTGCAGAAGTCGAAGCGGTGCTGATAGCGCACCCGGCCGTGTCTGCATGCGCCGTGATCGGCGTACCGAGCGCCCAATGGGGTGAAGCCGTTCATGCGGTCGTGGTTCTGAGGCCGGGCACCCATGCGGACAGCCAGTCCCTGCGCGACCACTGCCGCACGCGCTTGGCGGGCTACAAATGCCCGCAGACGGTCGACTTCGTCGACGGTTTGCCACTGTCGGCCGCTGGCAAGGTTCTGAAGCGTCGACTGCGGGACGAGCACGTGTCCCGCGCAACGGCGTAATGCCTTCCATTTCTATCCCCAGCTCTTCAAAGGTAGATCGATGAACCCCCAGCATCACGCCGTTTATGTCGTGGGCGTCGGCATGATTCAGTTCTCTAAGCCTGGCGCCAGCGAGCCCTACGACATTATGGGCGCGCGGGCCGTGAGACTCGCGCTCGACGACGCGAGGCTGAACTACGACCTCGTCGATCAAGCCTACGTCGGCTACGTCTATGGCGATTCCACCGCAGGCCAGGCAGCCCTATACCGCGTCGGGATGAGTGGCATCCCGGTTGTCAACGTCAACAACAACTGCGCCACCGGCTCCAGCGCGCTGTATCTGGCACGCCAGGCAGTGGAAAGCGGGGCAGTAGAGTGCGCTCTGGCTTTGGGTATGGACCAAATGGTTCCCGGCGCACTGAAAGGGGCATTCGAAGACCGCCCCTCACCTCTGCAGCGCTTTGCCGACACGATGGCCGAGCACCAGGGATACGAACCCCAAACTCCGCGGGCTGCGCAGTTCTTCGGCGGCGCCGGACGCGACTACATGGCGCAGTACGGGACTAAACCCGAGACCTTCGGACGCATTTCGGTCAAGGCCCGCCGGCACGCGGCGCACAACCCGCTGGCGGTGTTCAGACAGGAGCTCTCGCTTGAAGAGGTGATGGCCTCACCCAAAGTGTTCGAGCCCCTGACGCGCTACCAGTGCTGCCCACCTACCTGCGGTGCTGCGGCGGCCATCGTGTGTTCGTCCGACTTCGCGCGCAAGCACGGGATCGATACGCGCGTGGCGATTGCCGCCCAGGCTATGACCACAGACAGGCCTGACAGCTTCGCGGGCGACGACATGCGCAAGCTGGTGGGCTACGACATGACCGCAAGGGCCGTGGCTTCGGTGTACCAGCGCGCGGGCGTTGGTCCCGAGGACGTCGACGTCGTTGAGTTGCACGACTGCTTCACGGCCAACGAGCTCATCTCCTACGAGGCGCTCGGCCTGACCCCACCGGGAACGGCAGAGCAATTCGTGCTGGACGGAGACAACACATACGGCGGCCGCTATGTCGTCAATCCCTCGGGCGGCCTGCTTTCCAAGGGGCATCCGCTAGGAGCCACCGGCCTGGCGCAATGCGCAGAACTGGTGTGGCAGTTGCGCGGTCAGGCTGAAGGACGTCAGGTTGAGCACGCGCGGGTGGCGCTGCAGCACAACCTGGGGCTTGGCGGGGCCTGCGTCGTCACGCTGTACCAACGCGTGTAGGGGCCAAGTGATCCCGTCGACGATTGGTTGATCGGGGCGTGTTCCGGTCACGAAATCGGCGGACACCAAGCTTGCCGGGTACGGTCTTGCCCCTCCGCGACAAGCCAGCCGCATCTGGGACGAGGCCACTGCAAGCGCGGCCGACGGCATGCCGGTGCTTCACGACTTCCTGTTCGGCTTGAAGATGTATGGCCTAAGCCCCGTTGCGGACGTGATCGTGCTTTGGGTTGCCGCCATCCGCCGCGCGACCAGCAACGCTTGCGGTATTGGGCGATGGCCGGCGCCGGTGATGTGCCCGAGCTAGATGCATCGACCGGTGCAGTGCCGGTGCATGAATGGTTGGCAAAGCTGATACGTCAGCGGCGGCAACAGCTGCAGACCGGCGTACAAGGCTGTTCGTGCCATGCCAGGCTGAGGTCATTTCCAGCTCGCCCGCGACAAGCGCTGCCTGTTCGGCGTGCGACATTGCGCTCAGGTCGTGGCAAGTTCGCGCTCGACTGCTTGCCGTGCAGATGTCCAACAACACCGAATGTTTCTGCGCGCGGTTGGGCGCGCCAACCGACCGTTAGGCTCTCTACTGCCCCCACCCATTGCGCCTCTCTCCCGAACGCATTGAGCGCGCGTCCGCCGGCCCGGTTGGGGCGGCTGCGCCCTCTTCCAATCGATGGGCCCATTGCCCTTGTCTGCGGTCAAGCGTAAGTTGTCGAGTCTCGTTGCATTCATAGGCGCTAGCCATGAACTAGTGCAGCGCCGATTCGGCCTGCCCAGCGCCCGAGTAAATCGAGACTTGAATAGTTCGTGCGCTTTACCCGGCGACAGCGCGCAAGTTCCGCCGTGCCCGTCTGCAGCAGGTAGGCGAGGTCTCGGTGCTTCATCCGCCACGGAGCTTACCGGCGGATTGCGGAATGTCTTCTTCGATCACCCTAGCCATCGGGATGCGCATTGACGCTGGTGCCCTCTAGCGACATGTCTGCGACCTCTGCGCGGTTCAGTCTCCATGCCACCACTGTCGCTCGGACTCGGAAGACCCGCGGCCACTTTGTAAGACCTTGATCGACCGCAGGTTTGATCTGCTTCAATCGAGCCGTACGCCGCTTTTGCGAACAGCTTCGCCCCAAAGCGCGTGCTCGGTGCGGATGTAGCCGGCTGCCTCGGCCGGACTGGTGCTGAACCGCGGGATGACTCCGATTTGACGCATCCGAACATCGATCTCCGCCGTATGCATCGCCTTGCCCACGGCCTCGAACGTGCTCGTTACGAGTTGCCTGTCGGCACTGGCTGGGTAGACCAGCATCAGCCATGTGGATGCACTGAACCCAGGGAAGCCTTGTTCGTCGATGGTTGGCACGTCCGGCATCATGCTCAGCCGCTTGGACGTCCCAGTGCCCAGCGCCTTGAGTCGTGCGCCTTGCACGAACGGCTGAACCGCTGCGGCGGTTTCCAGGGCGACCGACACCTGTCCCGCAACCACGTCGGTTAAACCCGGGCCGCTGCCTTTGTAAGGAACGTGGAGGATGTCTACACCGGCGCGACGTTTGAACTCCTCCATCGCCAGGTGCGAGACGGTGCCGTTGCCTGATGACGCATGCGTAAGCTTGCCGGGATTGGCCTTTGCGTAGCGGATCATGTCCTGCAAGTTGTTGAAGTTGTAGGACGGATGGCTGACCAGAACGAATGGAAGGTCGCCCAAGAGCCCAACGGCTTCGAAGTCCTTGAGCGAATCGTAGGAAACCGACTTGTACAGGTGTGGATTGGTGGCCACGGCTGACATGTGCGTCAGCATCATCACGCTGCCATCCGCTGGAGACTTGGCCAAGATCCCCATCGCGAGGCTTCCTCCTTGACCGGGCTTGTTGTCGACGATGTAGTTGGCGCCCGTGATCCCTGGCAACTTGTCAGCCAGTAGGCGTGCCACGATGTCGGTGGCTTGGCCCGGTGGGAAGCCGACGATGATCTTGACGACCCGAGCTCCTTTGCCGAACTGCGCCAGGGCGACGGTGGTGGGACCGGTGGCCGCGGCGGCCAGGATCACGGATCGCCTTTTGATGCCTGCATGTTGCATGGCTGTCTCCTATGTGGTATTCGGCGTCGAATGCGCTCTGTCAGCGCACGAGAACGCCTCCGACGAGAGTGGCCGCCGATCCGATGGCAGCCGCAACGCCAAGCCACCAGCCGGGCACCATGGTCGGGGGGGGCGCTGCTGGCGAAGCTTCGGTAAAAACCGCGGCGGCCGAGGCGGGCGGAACGGTGACGGTGGCGCTACGGACAGCAGCTGTGACCGTGTCGGCATCTGGTCTGGCCTCAACCTCCGCCGCCTTTGCCGGCGGGGCGATGGGCGACGTCGATGGCTCGGCCAACTGCGCCTTGAACGCCTTGAAGAAGTCATCGGCCATCTTGCGGGCCACGCTGTCGATGAGCCGTGATCCAACTTGGGCGAGCTTGCCGCCGACCTGCGCCTGAGCGGTGTAGGAAAGCGCGGTCTGGCCGTCGGTCTCCGTCAGGCTCACAGACGAATTGCCTTTGCCGAAGCCGACCGCGCCGCCCTGTCCTTCGAAGACCATGGTGCAGGACGAGGGCGCTTGCACGTCGGCCATGCGCAGCACGCCGTTGAAGCGCGCGCGCAAGGGCCCGATAGCCGCGGCCACGACCACCTTGAACTCCTCCGGCGTGATGCGCAGCACCGATTCGCAGCCGGGCAGGCTGCGCTTGAGCATGTCCGGGTCGTTCAGCGCATCCCACACGCGTTGCCGCGGAGCGGCGATGGTTTGGGTTCCAGTGATTTCCATGGCGGCCTCAATGCGCCTTCTTCTTCATCGCGGCGGAGGTGTTGACCATGGAGTGCAGGCTGCGTGCGTAGTCGTTGGCTCCTTGCTCGTCCATCCGCGGGGCCACACGCAGGTACTCCTTCAGGCCCAGGATGGCTGGGCGCGGGCGCGACAGCAGCACGCCGGTGAATCGCATGACCTCTGCGTCGAGCTGCGCTTGCGGGACGACGTGGCTCACGAGCCCATAGGCCAGGGCCCGCTGGGCATCTATGAAATCTGTGGAGTACGCCATCCAGAGGATGGCGTTGCGGTTCATGCGGTCGTACACCGCGGACATCACCATGGTCGGCATCACGTTGTGGCCGATCTCGGGGATGTTGAACGTCGCTTGGTCGCTGGCAAAGCTCACATCGCACAGCGATGCGATCGCGGTGCCGAACCCCATGCAGCGCCCCTCAATGACGCCGATGATCGGCACCTTGGCGCCGCGCATGGCTTGGTAGCTGCCGAAGATGCCGTCGTACTCGTCTCGCCGCGTGTAGGCCTCGGCAGCGGCTGGCGTCGGGCCTGCATCGCGAATACGGCCCGTGCAAAAGTCGGGGCCAGCGCTGCGCAGTACGACGGCGTCAGCTTTCTCGTGCGCGTTGAGCAGTAGCTGCGACAGCGCTGAAGCCATGCTGTCCGAAACACCGTTGTCTTCGGTGCGGTTCAATGTGACTGTCAACAGGCGGTCCTGCTGGTCGATAAGAAGGTGCTGGTGCATCAATGTCTCCATGGTGCGGGGTGGAAAATCAGCAGCTGAGCCTGGCGAAGTGGCTGAGCAAGAAGGCGTTGAACAGGTCCGGCTGTTCGATGTTTGGCAGATGACCGGCGTTGGGAACGCTCACCAGCACCGAGCCGGCCACGCGCGTCTGCAGGTCCCGCATCGCGGCCGGTAGCACGCCGTCGTTTGCGCCGACGATGAGTGTTGTGGGCAATCGGATGGCACCCACATCGTTCAGATAGTCCAGGCCCTGGATCGCGCGGGCACAGCCGACGAACCCTGCGACCGATGTCGAGGCCGCGACTGACCGCAGGCGCTCACAGGCGGCGGGTTGATCGGCCAAGAAGTCCTGACCGAACCAGCGCGCAATGGTGGGCGCGGCCAGCGGCTCACAGGTTCCATGCGCCTGTGCGACCGCGATGCGCTCGTCCCATGGCGCGGCGACCGCCGGCGGCGCGTCGGCGCGGGCATCGCAGAGCACCAAGCTCAGCACACGGTCCGCATGGTGGATGCCCAAGCCGAAGCCACTCATGCCGCCGAGCGACAGACCCACGTAGTGCGCACGTGCGATGCTCAGTGCGTCGAGCACGGCCACGGTATCGGAGGCGAGCCCGTCCATCGATACGGGCCCGGACGGTGCCGGCGAATGGCCGTGGCCGGTGGTGTCGATGCGCAGCACCCGCCAGCCACGTTCGGCCAGGAGTGCGGCCTGCGCCTCCCACATGGCTCCCGACGAGAGGATGGAATGCGTCAGCACGACCGCCGTGCCCTGGGGATTGCCTTGCAACGCAACCGACACCTCGCCTTGGTGGCCACGCACCGTGCGGCGTTCGATTTGATGGGTGTTCATACTTGCTCCTTGGCGGCACGAAGCACACGCCAGACGGCTTGCGGCGTCATCGGTAGTTCGTCGATGGAGACGCCGGCGGGCGCCAGCGCATCGTTGATAGCCCCCGCGATGGCTGCTGGGCTGCCGAGGTAGCCGGCCTCGCCCGAACCTTTCTGTCCGAACACTGTCAGCGGCGAAGGCGTGCAGTGGTCCACGATGGTGATGGACGGAACCTCCTGTGCACTGGGCAGCAGGTAGTCCATGAAGGTGCCGGATAGCAGTTGCCCTTCGTCGGAGAACGCGAACTTCTCCAGCAGCGCCGCGCCCAATCCGTGGGCCACGCCGCCATAGGTCATGCCGTGCACGACGTCTGGACTGATCATCACGCCACAGTCGTGGCCAACTGCGTAGTTGTGCAGGGTGGTCTTGCCGGTCTCCGCGTCGATGCTGGCCAGCACCACGTGCGACTCGAACGAGTGGCAGGGGTACATCTGCACGCGCCCATCCTCGGTAGGCATCCGACCGCCGGATGGCACTTCCCAGCAAAACTTCTCCTGCAGGCCGGGCTCCATGCCGTCGGGCATGCAGTGGTACTTGCGGTGGGCGATCTCGACCAGCGCGTCCCAGCGCAGCCGGCGCGCTGGTTCGAGGGTGACAAAGGCATCGCCATCCTCATAGGTGATGTCGTCCTCGGCGACGCCCATGTTGTGGGCGGCGATGGTGATCAGCTTTGCCTTCAGGATCTTGGCCGCACCGGCGGCGGCGCCGCCCAGCATGATGGCCATGCGGCTGCCGACCGGGCTGTTTGAAGGCAGCGCATTCAGGGAGTCGGCATGCAGCACGCGCACGCTGTCGGGCTCGCGCTGCAGCACTTCGCCAATCACAGTCGACACCAGCGTCTCATGCGCTTGGCCCGAGCTCGAAGTGCCCATCAACGCGGTCACCGCGCCGTTCAGATCGATGCGGATCAGGCACGCATCCATCCAGGTCGTCGTCTCATTCTTGGGATTGAATAGAGGCTCGAAGGCAGAGTTGCCGCCCGATGGCTCCAGGCAGGTGGAGACACCGATCCCTGCGAGCAGTCCGCGCGCCCGCAGTGCGTCGCGCTGCTGCAACAGTTCGTGATACGACGCGGCCTCCAGCGCCTTGTCCATCACCACCTCGTAGTCGCCGGAGTCGTACGTCGTGCCGCTGCAGATGAGGTAGGGAAACTGGTCTTTCTGGATCAGGTTCTTGCGGCGCAGCTCGACCCGGTCCATGCCCAGGAAGCGTGCGACCTTGTCGATGCCGGACTCGATCGCGTAGTTGGTCGGTGCTTGGCCAAAGCCACGTACCGCTTCCTGCGGCGTTTTGTGGGTAAGGATCGAGTACGCGTCGTACTCCACGCTGGCAATGCGGTAAGGGCCGACGATGGCACCCACCGGCTTACCAAGCTGCAAGGGCGAGCGGCCAGAGTAAGCGCCGATGTCGTCCACCGCACGCATGCGCATCGAGCGGATGTCGCCGCTGCTGTCGAAGGCCAGCGTGACATCGAAGATGCGGTCGGGGCCTTGCATGTCGCCGCCACGCATGTTCTCCAGTCGGTCTTCCAGAAAGCGCACCGGCCGGCCGAGCATCATCGAAAGGTAGCCGACCAAGATGGTGTGCTTCAGGCCTCGCTTGACGCCGTAGCTGCCTCCAACGTCGACGTCGTAGTGCACGCGCACGCCGTTGCCGGGCAAGCGCAAGCACTTGGCCAGCAGGTCAGGGTACTTGGGCATCTGGATGGAGGCCCACACGTCCAAGATTTGCGTGGCATCGTTCCAACTGCAGGTGGCGACGAACGTTTCGATCGGCACCGTGGAGCTCCGCGCCCAGCGCACCCTGTAGCTGAGCTGGTGCTCTGCGGATGCAAAGTGCTCGTCCACAGGGCCCCAGGTGAACTTGCGGTGCCAGATGATGTTGCTGCCGTGATCTGGATGGACCCGTGGGGCGTCGAGCTCCATGGCGGCCTCAGGGTCCACGGTACATGGCGTCTGTTCGTACTCGACCATCACCATTTCCGCGGCGTCTTCCGCCTGGGCTCGCGAGTCGGCGACCACCGCAACGACCCATTCACCGGCATAGCGCACCATGCCGCGCGCAAGTGGGTAGCGTGCGACCTTTGGTGCGTCCACACCCGGAAGCATCGGATCCACCGCGCCGTTCAGTTCCTCGCCAGTCAGCGTGGTATGAACCCCCGGCATGGCCAAAGCAGCCGATGTGTCGATCGACAGGATGCGCGCGCTGGCATAAGGACTCGCAACGATGGCCACGTGAAGCAGCCCGGCCGGTACAACGTCGGCCGCGTAGCGACCTTGACCGGTCACGAAACGGCGGTGTTCCACAGCACGGCGGTGCTTGCCGATGTATTTGAACGCCTGATAGGCGGGGTGCTTGGGATCAGCCACGGCGCATCTCCACTATGGCGGCGTGGCGCGTGTCCTTCACCTGGTAGCCCGGCGTTGTGGCCAGCTTGACGGCGTCCACGATCTGTTGGTAGCCAGTGCAACGGCACAGGTTGCCACCGATGGCGTCGCGTATCTGGGCTTCAGAGGGCTGCGGCACCCTGTCAACCAGCGCATGACAGGCGATGAGCATTCCCGGCGTGCAATAGCCGCATTGCAGGGCATGGGTCTCGCAGAACGCGTCCTGGATGTTCGACAGGCAGCCACGCTGCGGCGCCAGGCCTTCCACCGTCGTAACCGACATGCCATCGACTTGGACCGCAAACACGCAGCAGGCGCGTACCGGATCGCCATCCAGGAGCACCGAGCAGGCTCCGCAGATGCCGTGTTCGCAACCGACGTGAGTGCCAGTCAGGCCGAGGTGGTCGCGCAGGAAGTCCACCAGCGTGGTACGCGGTTCGACGGCGCGCGGCTGAATCACGCCGTTGACCTTGATTTCAACCGTGATGAGAGAGGAAGACATGCTTGGCTTTCCTGTGTTGACGTTGGCGGATTGGCTCACTGGGCACGTGGCACAGTGGCCGCCTGCAGCAGGACGCGTGTCAGCATCACGACGCCCAGGTGGCTGCGGTACGAGGCATCGGCGTGCATGTCGGAGCCCGGGGTGGTTTGTCGGACGGCCGCATTCGCGATCTCCCGCGCGACCTTCTGGTCGATGCGGTGCCCGACCAGTTGTGCGGCCAAGTCGGGAAACGCTCGCGGCGTGCCGTCCACGCCTCCCAGGCCAAAGGCCGCACGGCGGCAGATGCCCTGCGCGTCCACCTGCAGCTGGCAGGCCGCGGACGCCATGGCGAAGTCACCGTGCCGCATGGCTGTCTCGTCGAATGCCGTGATGACGTCGCCCGCCCAGACGGGCCACTCGATCTCCACGAGGCATTCGGTCTCGCCGGTCGCGGTGAACATGGGACCGAGAAAAAAGTCCTGCGCCTCGACCCGGCGGATGCCCGCCGTTTGGCTTTGCAGGGTCAGCACGGCACCCAGCACCGTCGCGGCCAGCGGCAGTTCCGCCGATGGATCGGCGTGCACAAGGCTGCCGCCGACGGTGCCGCGGTTACGCGTCTGCACATGGCCCACCCAGCGCAGGGCGTCGTGCACCAGGGGAAGCGCCCGGTGGATGTCGGCATCGTCCTCCACGGTGCGCTGCCGCGTGGTGGCGCCCATGCGAACATGGCTGGTTTCGATGCGGACCTGTCGTAGTGCCGACAGGCGGTTGATGTCCAGCAGCACGGCCGGGCGCGCCAGGCGCATCGCCATCATGGGCACCAGGCTCATGCCGCCGGCGATGGCTTTGACGTCCATGCCGTGCTCGGCGAGGCACGAAAGCGCGTGTTCCAGCGACTCGGCGCGGACATATTCGAATGGAGCTGCTTTCATGGGATCAAGGTGACGGTGAGTTGCGCATCCGCTGCAAGAAAATTCACGTGCATGGAGGGAATCTCTCTTGCACCCGCTGCCCTTTTGCAGCTCTAGTAAGCGAAAATTCTGGCTTTCAGGCGATGTGGTCGCAATCGACCAAAGCTGCGGGAGCGAGAGAAAAAATCACACCGTGCGGCGTAGTTAGGCGCTGCAACATTGAGGGACCATGATGAGAAAGCTTCCGCCGCTGAATGCGCTCAAGGCATTCGAAGCCGCCGCGCGCCATATCAGCTTCACGAAGGCGGGCGAAGAGTTGAACGTCACGCATGGGGCCATCAGCCGTCAGGTGTCGCTCCTGGAAGACTGGCTCAGCACCGCGCTGTTCCATCGGAGCGCGTCGACCCTCGCGCTCACGCAGGCGGGACGCAGCTACGCGGCCGAGGTCACCTCGCTGCTGGATCGGCTGTCCGTCGTGACATCGCAGGTCACGGAGCAGGCCGCGCCGAGCACGATCAACGTCAGTGCGCCGCCGACCTTCACGATGCGCTGGTTGATCCCACGTATTTCAGGTTTTCAGCGCAAGCGGCCCGGCGTCGAGGTGCGGCTGACAACGTCGATTGCGCCGGTGCATTTCCAGGAGAACCATTACGACGTGGCGATCCGGGGAGCGCTCGAGCCACTGAGCCACTGCGACTGCGTGGCGTTCATGACGGAGACCATCGTGCCGGTCTGTCACGCCGACATCGTCGCGGCGGGTCGGCTGCGCACCGTGGAGGATCTTTCCCGCCAGACATTGATCCGCTATGCCACCGAGCCGTATGGCTGGCCAGTCTGGCTCGACGCGGTGGGGCTATCCGGGCTATCAGGAGCCAGCACTCTGCATTTCGAGCAGATGTACTTTGCGCTACAGGCCGCTGCCGAAGGTCTTGGTGTGGTACTGGTGCCGCTGTTCCTGGTGGCCGATGACATCGCCGCGGGGCGTCTTTGCGCACCCTTCGGCTTGCACGGGGCCATGGAAAGGCGCTACTACGCGAACACCTCCCCTGCTTCTGCGCACAACCTTCTCATTGCCGAATTCCGCGACTGGCTCATCGAAGAGGGGCGCAGCACCGAGCGGTCCATCATGGCATGGGCGCATGAATCCTTGACCCCATCGAAAGACAGCGATTTGCCAATCGGGCAAGGATAGTCTCGAACACCAAGGCGTCAGCTGCGAGTGTGGGTCGCCGCAAGTGCTGCGATCCCTGGCCCGGAGAAGCGGCCTTCGTTACAGCTGCCGCATTGCCAGCCATCCGCGCCCCTCGATGAGTGTTGCCGTGGGATCGGGCCAAGACAAGCAGCGACCTCATTGATTTCCTCGACTTGGCGATCGAGTTCCTTGAGGTGATCGAGCACAAAGGGACCAGGAGGCGGACCGGACCGGCAACTCGATGGCACCGTCCTTGGTCAGCTGAGGAACACGCGCCGCGATGCAACCGAATCCCAGCGGCACGATGAGTCCGAACTCACCGAGAGACCCGCGGTATAACCCCGAACGGGGCATGGCACGGGTAGCGATCCTTCGCCAGCGAGGTCCGGACGATGCTATTCCAACGGCTCACAGGTGCTAGGAGAACGCGGGCGGCTCAACCAGAAACTGCGATGACAGGACCGGTTTGACAGGAGACAAATACGATGCCGTTGAGCAACACCCAAATGCTTGTGGATCGTCTTTCCAAGAACCAGAGAGACCTATCCACTCTGCTCGTCGGCGCGAATGCTGCCATCGCCGTCCTTCTGCTGGCATTGATGGTTGCGGTACACACCGCATCGAGGCGATCGTACGGGGTCCAAGCGCAGAGCCTGGTCGAAGGCATTGCCGCCATCGCACAAGCGAACGTGAGCAGCGAGCTTAAACTGATCGATGCGGTCGTCCGGGCAACAGCGGACGAGGTACAGCGGCTCAGGCCGGGAGACGAAGCAGCGTCGCCATTGATCGATCAAATATTGCAAACACGACTGCAGCTGATGTTGGGCGCCGAGGCCTTCAGGCTGGCCGATAAGTCTGGATTGGTCCGGTGGGGAACCGGGCTGCCGCTAGGTTCCCGCATGGACGTGTCGGACAGAGCGTATTTCAAGGAGGCGCAGAGACATCGGGATGATGGGACGATCGTCGCGGGTCCCGTGCTCTCACGCGTTTCTGGAAATTGGGTAGTGGCGTTCGTTCGCCCGCTCAAGATCGACGGAGAGTTCGCAGGCGTCCTGTATGTGAGCGTCCATGTGGAGCATTCTCAAAAGCTGTTCAGCCAGTACGACCTTGGTGAGGGGGATGCTGTCACGCTGCGCAATCGCGACTTCGCACTTGTAGCTCGCCATTCCCCGGGGGCTGTAGCGTTTCCCCATGTTGGCGAGATAGCTGTCTCCGACGAGCTGAAGCAAGCCGCCACGGCGAATCGCGCCGGCGGGTTCTTCGTCTCAAAGGTCCCCATCGACGGTGAGATGCGATCCACTGCATATCGAGCGGTCGGCGATTGGCCATTCGCCGTCTATGCTGGGGTCAGCCATCGTCAATTCTTCCAAGCCTGGCGCAACCAGGCGTGGGCGCACTCCCTGCTCGCTGGTTTCCTGTGGGTGCTCGTCGTCCTTGCGACGTTTGCGGCCTACCGCTCGAGCGTCAGGCTGGCCCGCGGCATGCAAGCGGCGGCTGACCAGACGGAGCGCACCAAAGTTCTGCTGCGGATCGCCGGCGACGGCATTCACATCATGGACAGCAAGGGCATCCTGGTGGAGATGAGCGACTCCTTTGCCGAAATGCTGTGCTCCACCCGTGAGAAGCTGTTGGGAAGGCACATCTCGGAATGGGACGCGAACCAGGACAGCGAGCGCATCGCGCATTGGCTCTCCAAACTGAAGGACAGGGACCATCAGAGGGTCGAAGTCCAGCATCGCCGAGACGACGGCTCGACCATCGACGTCGACCTGCAACTGAGAGCCGTGCAGATCGGCGGAGAGCTGCTGGTTTTCGGCTCTGCACGGGATGTCACCGCCATCAGGCGCCTTGTGCGTGAACAGACCGCGATGCTGGAGAATGAGCTGTTGGGCATGGCCAAGGTTGAGGGCAGGCGGTTCATCTGGAGAAACGCAGCCTTTGAACGCGTCTTCGGTTATGCGCCAGGTGAACTGGCAGATCGCGCCACTCGCGTGATCTACTGGGACGATGCCACGCACCAACTCGTCGGCGAAAAGGCGTATGCCGTTCTGAGGGCCGGCACCCAGTACCGCACGCAGTTGCGCATGATGAGGAAGGACGGCTCGGCGGTCTGGGTCGATTTTGGAGCCGTAGAGCTCGCGGAAAACTGCATTTTGGTAATGGCCATGGACATCACCTCCACAAAGGAGGCGCACGACCATCTTGCGCACGCTGCATTCCGCGATCCGCTCACTCAGTTGCCCAATCGTCTGTTGTTGGGAGATCGGCTAGCGCAAGCGCTCGGCAACGCCCGGCGTGAGGACAAGCGCGTAGCGATCTGCTATCTGGATCTCGATGGTTTCAAGGCTGTCAACGACACCCTCGGGCACGATGTCGGTGATGCATTGTTAAAGGAGATCGCACGCAGGCTCCTAAGCATTTTGCGGGCGTCCGATACCGCGGCACGCGTCGGAGGCGACGAGTTTGTCCTGGTCCTGACTGGTATCGAGGGAGGAGAGTGGCTGGCCGTTCTGGAACGTGTGAGGCTGGCTGTGCGCGAGCCGGTCTTCGTCAATGGCACTTTCGCACACGTCGGGGCGACTATGGGCGTGGCTTTTTCCTCGCCGAACGAAACCGCAGCAGAGCTCCTCGACCGCGCCGATCACATGATGCTGCAAGGCAAGCGCCGTGAGAAAGGGACGATCACCGTCGCAAGCACTTCCGACGGCACCGCCGGCTGAAGAAGGGTCTGCACAAGGCGCTTCGGGGCCTGCAGCCCGAGACTGGTCCGTGACAATCGCGATGGGCCTACCGGCCGCATGTTGGCCGGGTGGCTCTTTGCCAGCGGCAAGCTCTGGCTATCGGCCGATCCTCAATAGCGCCGGGCAGGTGCCCGCAAATAGCCCGTCGAGCTGCGACCGGCCCGTTCAATGCAGCGGTCCCGCGGTGGCCACACTGCGGTCCCTTTCCAACTCAACACCATGCGCATGCAGGAAGCTGAGCATTTGGATCATGGCATCGCGCGGTGGCTCATATCGCGATACGGGCCAGCAAAAAAGAGTAACCGGCCCGCCGCCAGTTCTGCGGAACACCGGCACCATAAGGCCTTGCTCGCTAATCGCAGGCTGCCCAACGGTCAATAAGTCCATCCGCCCGCCCGCATCCTTTTGTGCTACATGCTGGAGCTCGACAAGCGCACTGTCTGATCGTTCAAGGTGGGAGGCATACATGCTTGCCTGAGCAAAGGCGATGGGTGGCTGAACCGCACGCACTGCGCCTTGTCCCAGTGTTGGTCCCACTTCGGCGCTGAAATCGGCCAGTGCCCGATTCATGTCGTTCAGCAAGTGGGGCGGCAAGTACCCTGCTGCGATAAGGAGCTTTTGAGAAGTGCCGAGCCGAGCCTGTGCTGCTAGCTGTTCACCCAACGGGAATGCCCTTCCGTTGCTTGCACTAGCGACGCCGACAAGCAGTGCAACAGCGCCGCCGCGTATCTCCCCCGGTGGACGGGCTCGGGGGAGGGGCGGCACACGTCGCTCCGCGACACGCCTCGCACCAATGGCATCACCGTTCAAAAGCTTTCGGCGCAAAGCGTGAACGTCGCCTGCGAGTAGAACTTGCGCCTGACTTGGCGGTAGAAGCCTCGGCAGAAGGACAACCGAGGCTTGGGTTTCTAAAAGCCGGTGCCGTACCATTGATTGCACGACAGCATCGAGTCGGCCCTCCGACAGTGCCTTTGGTACATCGGCCTGATCAACGAATCGAAGCACGGTGCCAAACAACCGCGCCGTGAACCCGCCGGCCTCGCGCTGCCCGCATTCGGCCACTTCGAGCGTGGTCGATACCAGCAGTTGGACCGCCTCGTCGGTCTTCGTGCGCTGACGGAGTTCAAGAGCGGCTATGCTGAGGGCGTCCTCGAAGGCGTCCGCTGCAACGGTGTCCAACTTGTCATGGAGCGGCGCCGCCAATGCGTCGGGGTCGTTGTTTCCCATAGCCTGCGTCGCGTTGGCCAACTCTTCGGCGAGTGGGTACAGACGATGTCGGCGGTAGCCTAAGCGTTCGAAGGCTCGGCCCATAGAACTCCTTGGAAGGCTGCAATGTTGCTTCAACTTGTCCGACGGATCTTTTTACTCGCTTTTCGCCGGGGGGTGGGCTTGTGCATGTACGGAGCACCGGCCAAACCCGAGACGTCCGGTCCACTGATCCGCGAGGAGTTCGGGGTGCAAATCCATTCGGCGTACGCCTGGAGCAAGTCGGCGTCGGGTAGATCGATGTCATTGCAGGCGAGGACCGGAAGACCGATCGCTTGAAGGACGGTCATCGCGGTCGGTGGCGGAGGCGGGGCTCCGACGCCGTAAACGATGAGCGGCACGCGGCACATGTCCAGTGCATTGCCGACCTGCTCGTACAGGTCGTCGTAGTTGGGTCGGAGGCGGATCACCACATCGGGCGTGCCGCCAGCACCAAACTCCTCGGGGATGCTGTTATTGACTGTGGTCGCCATTCGATCCCTTTGCTCGAAGAAGGACGCCGGCCGCGGGGTCGGTTACGGTCACTCACGGTGCAGCGAGGAGCCCGCCTAAGTCGGTTCTTCCGGTCACCGAGTGTTCGAGACACAACTTTAACGCAAATGAGTCAAATCAAACGTCGTTTTTTTAGACGTCACCGGGCATTCTTGGCTGATGGCAAACAGACTTGCACCAGGCCGACGACTTGGGTCAACCACGTTCGATCCAGTGATTGCGGCTGCTTTTGGGGATGCGGTGCTTGCGATCCGCACTTCGGTGGGCCTGTCTCAGCTGGCGTTGGCCACTGAATCTGGCATCGAACGGGCGCACGTCGGCCGTCTGGAGCGAGGAGAGAGAGTGCCGAACTTCGTGGCGGTCGTGAAGATCGCCAAGGGCCTCGGTTGTAGCACCGCGAGGCTGGTCGAGGAGTTCGACACGCAGCTCGCAGCTGCGGCTGACGCCAAGCAACGTTAGAAAAAAGACCTCTTGCGCAGCCATCAAGCTGACCCAACGACTCCATCAGCACACGCGGTCGGCGCAGCTGCTCCGAGTGTCAGCACGGATTGAGACGAAGAGTCCGCAGTCGCGGCAGCGACTTCTCGAAGCATCGCAGACCATGGCTGCATGGTTGCCGACCACCCTATGCAATGCACGATCGATCCGTATGGCTATCTTGGTGGAACCTCACAAGTCACCAAAGTCGGTGAGCTGGGGCGGCCACTAGATCGCCTGCGTCGATCGCGTCGCTGCTATGAAGCTCACGGTCAAGCACTGGACGGTCGGCGAATTGAATGGCCGAAGCAATAAGATCGCCACCTTTGCATTCCATCTTTTAACCGTATGCCCAGAATCCGAGCCCAAAAACCTGGC
The DNA here is from genome assembly GCF_001422365.1 of Pseudorhodoferax sp. Leaf265. Lineage (GTDB taxonomy): Bacteria > Pseudomonadota > Gammaproteobacteria > Burkholderiales > Burkholderiaceae_C > Pseudorhodoferax. The sequence goes on from NZ_LMMT01000006.1 coordinate 68,879, forward strand.
CCCACTTTTGCGGAACTCCAGAGGCAGATTGATGAGTTGACTGCGAAGGCCGAGTTTGTTCGCCAGCAAGAACTCGCAGGCGTTGTTGAGCGCATTCGTGAGGCGATTGCGGTCTACGGCCTGACGCCGGATGAGCTTTTCGGTGACGCCTCCAAGAGAAAAGTGGCCCGATTGAAGGTGGAGAAGAAGGCCAGAAAGAAGGCTGGCACCGTGCGCTCGACCGGAGATGCTCGGAAATCCGTGCCGAAGTACCGGGATCCTGCGAGTGGCAAGACGTGGACGGGCAACGGCAAGCGGCCGGCTTGGTTCGTCGCGGCAGTGGAAGCCGGAACGGATCCTCAAGCGCTGGCTGTGTAACGCATCCAGGATGACGGTCAGCAACTGCGGGGGAAGGTCCAGCCGTCGATGACCGAACGGGGCGTTGAGCGGGCGCCGACGTAGTGCGCACGCCTGACCCCGCTGGTTCTTCGGCGCGCGGTAAGTTCCCGCGGCCTGCCGGGGGGAATTTGGGAAACGGCCGCAGGCGTCAAGATCGACTGGGCGCCCAAGAGCGGTAGCGCGCATCGGGTGATTTTCGCCACCTGCCTTTCAGCCGCTGAATGATGGCCGAGCATTGCGCCACTGCCTCTGTTCGCTTGAGTTCCCATTGCAACCCGATCCAGCGTGATGGCTTTCCCTGGCCATGAACGGCATCGGGGTGGAAAAGCCAGTGCGGCGTCATCGGATCAACGATGAACAGGCTGCCAGGCGGCACGGACACGCTCTCGAAAGACTGAAGCAGGTATGCGGAATCTCCTACCACGTAGTCGTCGCCCTCAACAGTCAGCGTGAGAAACAGCTTGTCCGGCCAGGACGGGTCCATGTGTGGCATGGCCTGCACGCAGGTGATCCAGGTATCGGCACTGGCGGGTAGATCCTGGGTGTCCGTGTCGATGATGTGCGGAGCGGCGGCGCGCAGGCGCATCACCACATTCTCGACGAGCGCGTCATGGTGCCGGCGCACGAACCGCTCGGCGAGGCAGCGACCAGTGCGTTGGTGAGCTGCACAGTGGCTTGGCGCAATCCACCATGCGTCGGCGAGGAAGCTCGGTCCGGTAACCAGGTCGCGGTTGCTCTGGTAGCCGGCAGATGACAACGCTTGGTACGGAGCCTGCCCGGCCTTATTCTGGCTGGATGGTGTTCATGCCGGAGCGCCTCTGCGGCGGAGGGTTCCACACGTTGATGGTCCTCGTGGGGCAGCGCATGCCTGGCGCTACTTTTCCAGCCGACGAAGAGAGGGTTCCGGAAAGGGAGGGCCGGGCGATCGTCCAGGATGGCGTAGCTGGCCGCTACGTTGGCGGATCCGGAGCCAGCCCGGCAGCGAAATTTTCCCGCCTGATCGTGCCTGGGGCCCATTCTTGGCCGGCCGCTTGAATTTCCGGCGGCGCCTGTTCAATGACCATGGTGAAGGAAAGCAGATCTGCCTGCCCGGGGCGTTGCCCATGCGACCACAGGCAAGGCACATCGCCGCTGGGTCACGTCCCAATCAACCTCGAACTCAACGCAGACCGCGGATTCCCTGGAGCAAGGGTTAGCACCTAAGCTGGCCAAAAGGGCCTTAGGTAACAATGGTCGGACCATAAGTGAATATGTAAAGAATCTATCTTTTGCATCCGGCTGCGCGCGAACTGCTCAACATGGCTGTGGTGCCGTTGCGGTCTGGTGACGACGACGGGCTCGGTACGCGTTCTGACGATGGTGAATGACCCTTGGTGGTGCCCCTTCTTCGTAGGAAACGAAACAATGAAGCGGATGAATAACGCGGTCGTTGCACTGGCGTGCGTGGGCGCATGTGGTGTCGGCAACATGGCCTGGGCAAAAAAGTACGATGCGGGTGCTTCTGACACCGAGGTGAAGATCGGCAACACGATGCCCTACAGCGGCTCGGCGTCTTCGTTCTCGGCGGCTGGCAGGGTCATCGGTGCCTACTTTGAAAAGGTCAACGAGGCGGGAGGCGTAAACGGACGAAAATTGGTCTGGCTCAGCTACGACGATCAATACTCGCCACCTATGACGGTCGAGCAGACGCGTAAGCTAGTTGAAAAGGACCAGGTCCTTGCGATCATGGGCAGCCTCGGTACAGCCACCAACAGTGCGGTGTACCGCTACCTCAACCAGAAGAAGGTTCCCCAGCTGTTTCTACTGACTGGAGCACCCAAGTTTTCTGATCCGAAGGCTTATCCGTACACCACGCCGTTCACGCCCAGCTTCGAATCCGAGGGGAGGGTGTTCGCAAACAAGATCAAGTCGTCCAATCCGAACGCTAAGGTCGCCGTGCTGTACCAGAACGACGACATGGGAAAGGCGTACCTGGAGGGGCTGAAGAGCGGCTTGGGAACCGCTCAGATTGTCGCCGCAGCCAGCTACGAGTCATCCGATCCCACCGTCGACTCTCAGATCGTAAAGCTTAAGTCTTCGGGGGCAGACGTTTTCGTGAGCTTCAGCATGCCGCGCGCTGCGGCCCAAGCCATCAAAAAAGTCAAAGACATCAACTGGAATTTGGCAGAGCAGTACGTCGCGTCGTCGTCGGCTTACGTAAAGACAGTGATGGAGCCCGCAGGGCCCGACGCAGCCAAAGGCGTCAAGTCAACCATCTACTTCAAGGATGCCTCCGATCCGCGCTGGGCGAACGACCCCGCTACGCAGGAGTTCAAGGCCTTCATGAAGAAATACCTGCCTGGCGAGGACGCCTCCACCTCGCAAACGGTCCTCGGCTACACCATGGCACAGGTCATGGTGCACGTTGTGACTGCCGCCGGTGATGAACTCACACGCGATAACATTTTGAAGCAGGCCACTAGCATCAAGTCGCTGTCCCTTCCTATGCTGCTCCCCGGGATCAGCATGCAGACGACGGCTGCCAACTACCAGCTATTCGATGCATTTCAGCTGATCCAATTCGACGGAAAGCAGTTCGGTCCCGTAGGTACACCGGTTCGTCCGTGACCCGTGCGCGCGTGCTGGCCGACGGGCCGGCACGAGCGGTCTGCTGCGCGCAATCTCGTACGTCGGCAGCCCGGCGGCTCCGAACGCGTCGCCTTCTGCCGGTGGTCTTACACCAGACCAGCGCTGCGGTGCGTCAGTTCTCATCGCATGCGCCTGATCGGCTCCATTGCAGTCCCGGCTTCTTCTCGGCTCCATGCACTTTGATCACGGTGCGGCACCGCTGCCGCCACGGCCTAGCGCAGCGAAGTCTCTCAGCCCCAAAAAAAGTTCGCTTGCCTAATGGAAAGACCATTAGATAATATGTGGACCTTTTTGTAATACGACGCACAAGGCAGAGATGGCAGATCAGATTCAAGGAATGGGCCCCACGGTTTGGTTCGACGGTGGCGCCGATGGCAGGGTGATGGTGGCGGACTCGTTGAGCTACTTCGAGCACGAGCCCTGGCTCAACGACGTTGTACTTGGCGCGTCGTTCGCCGGGGCGCCCACTGGCGCGATGCCGATGCGGCCTGGCGTCAAGGCTTGGATCGCCCATGAAGGTGGTCCTGGTAAAGACAACGCGGGTTCTGGTGGCTTGGCCTTAGCCGACCGCTACGGGGTCCCAGCTGCCTCCATCGACACCATGGAGGCAGGATTGTCCGAGGGGATGACGCTGGTCACCGGGCGCGTCAAGCAAGTCAACAAGGCGGCCGAGGCCCTGGGTGTGCGCTTGGGCATGACGGGTGGCGAAGCCGGAAAGCTCTTGCTGAAAGCTCCTGCTGGCAAGCCGATCAACTTTGATGGCATCGTTGACGAGAGCATCCATGAAGTGCTGTCGACGCCGCGGGGAAAGATCTATGCGGTGTGGTCGTTCTCGCGCGTCGAAGGCGAGCATCCCCAGGACGTCTATTGCGTAGCGTCCCACGGCGGCAAAGTGATGGCGCAGTACGCGTTGCGCGCCAAGCCCAAGGGTCTGATCGCGAACGACGCAGGCATTGGTCTCAATCGGACAGGCGTCAGCGGCCTCGACGCCGTGGAAGAGCTGTGCGGCATCCCCGCTGCCACCGTCTCCACGGACAGTGCGCGCATCGGCGACGCTCTGAGCACTTACAACGACGGCATCATCTCAGCGGTGAACAAGAGTGCGCTGAAGTTGGGCGTGAAGGAGGGGATGCGCGCGGTCGACGCCGCTGCGCTCATGCTCAACGCGAGCCGCAGTTGAGCAGCTGGTTTGCGATCTTCTAAAAATTTTCCATTTGGAGCAGCCATGCAAGTCCAACGACGTCCCCCACTGTCCGCCGAGTTCCCAGAACCGACCAAGCGCGACGCGAGAAAACCCACCCCCCTCGGCGGTCTGCGCGTCATCGACTTCACCCACTTCATTGCCGGTCCTTTCTGCACAATGATGCTGGGAGAGTTCGGTGCGGACGTCATCAAGGTAGAAGCGCCGGTGAAGGGTGATGACTTCCGTCACTATCCACCCGCCGAACCGACCCTGGATGGGCAGGGCGCGCCCTTTCTTTGGGGCAACTCCAATAAGCGCAGCATTACTATCGACTTGAAGAATCCTCTGGGCCGCGAAGTCGTGCTGGATCTTCTGCAGGGTGCAGACGTCCTGGTCGAAAATTTCTCGACGGGAGTTATGGACCGTCTCGGCCTGGGATACGCCGAGTTGTCGGAGATCAACCCCAAACTGGTTTACTGCTCCATTTCTGCCTACGGCCGGACCGGCGAGTTCTCCGACCGGTTGGGCTTCGACCCGGTCCTGCAGGCGGAAAGCGGCTTCATCGCCACCAACGGCTACCCGGACCGCGAAGGCGTGCGGACTGCCGCGTCCACAATGGACATCGCGACGGCGATGATGGCTTGCAATGCGGTCCAGGCTTGCCTACTCGCGCGTGAACGCACCGGTCGCGGTCAGTACGTCGAGTTATCGTTGCACGACACAGCGATGTTGATGATCGGCTTCCAAGCCATGCAGCATCTCTTCTCGGGCGTGGAGCCCACCCGGAACGGAAATACGAGTCCGGACACGGCCCCCACTGGCGTTTTCCGCGCTCAGGACACGTCCTTCTACATCTCATCGTCCAACACGGGCATCTTCCAGCGGTTGTTTGCCCAGGTCATCGAACGTCCCGACATGGCAGAAGACAAGGAGCTGATGACGCGCGCTGGCCGCCTCCAGCGACGGGACGAACTCTTCTCGGTCTTGAACGAGGCATTCGGAAAGCAACCGTGGTCGTACTGGCAACCGCGTCTGCGTGCGGCGGGCGTGGCGTCAGGCCAGGTCCGCACCGTCCCGCAAGCGCTGCGATCGGCTGAGACAGCATCTCGTGGCCTGGTGACTAGGTTGCCTCATCCGACTGCGGGCGAGGTTCCCAAGATCGCGCTGCCCTTCATCTTTTCCGATACGCCACTTGCCGATCCGTTTGCAGCGCCCATTCTGGGTCAGCACACGCGGGAGATTCTTCAAGGAACGCTCGGCTATGACGAGGGACGCGTGGACCAGCTGATGTCTGGCGGGGCCTTTGGACCGATAGCCGAACGGCGCTAGCCGGCGTTGCGCATCCGGACACTTACAAAACGGAGACCCACGATGACAATTACCATGCAACCGGCCAAGCCATTGGCTCTCGGTCTGACCTTCGTCCTCACGGCCCTCACGAGTTCATTGAGGGCCGAATCTTTCCCGAGCAAGCCCGTCACCATCATCGTCGCCGCAGCCGCGGGGGGGAGCTCTGACATCACGGCGCGCGCTGTCGCTGCCGGGTTGCAAGAACGGTGGAAGCAAGCGGTCGTCGTAGACAACCGGGCCGGTGCGAATGGTCTCATCGCTGCGCAGACGCTGTTGAGGGCTACTGCCAACGGCTACACGCTGATGCTCGGCTCAATCGGGCAAATGATGCTCAATCCAATCCAGCACGGTGCGCAGTACGAGCCTGCCAAGGCTTACACCATGATCGGCCAGGTCAGCAAAACCTACATGGTGATGGTGACGTCTGTCAATGCGCCATACCAGACGCTTCGCGAGTACGTCGAGTACGCCAAGAAGAACCCAGAGCGCGGGACGTTTTCAAGCTCGGGCACCGGATCGTTGATGTATTTGGCAGGCGAGCGCATTCGGCAACAGTCGGGTGTTCGGCTTACCCACGTCCCCTACAAGGGAGAATCCCCGGCGTTGGTGGACCTCACGGCAGGCACTGTGGCTGCTGGTTTCGTGGTGGCAGGCACCGCCGTGCCGCTCGTGACCGGCGGCAAGCTCAAGGCGTTGGCTATCAGCGACGTCAAGCGGGCCCCAGAACTGTCCAGCACGCCGACAGCGGTGGAACAGGGCTACGATGTGAACATGCCGGTCTGGAACGGGCTCGTTGCTCCAAGCGGGCTAGACCCCAAGCTCGTCGCGCAAATCAACCGCGATCTGAACCAGGTCTTGGCATCGACGGCCACACAGGAACAGCTGAAAACGGTCGGCATCACGGTCGCGCCGACGAGTGCGCCGGAGTTTGCGAAGTATGTGGACGAGCAGTCCCTCGCCTGGAAGAGTTTGATCAAGGACGGCGGGATCAACTTGCAGTAGAACACAGCAAGTCCGAAACGTTGGAATATTGGACAGACCTTTTGCTTGTTTCGAGCAGCGTTTCGGTAAGATGGCGGTTATCTAGTATTTCGCTATGCGCTTGGGGCGCGACCAACTTATGAACCTTGAAGCAGAGCCGGCTACCACGCCTCGGCGGACCTTCCAACGTGTAAAGACTGCTCGCGTGTTTGAGGGGGTGTCCAACCAGATCAAGAACAAGTTGATGTCCGGCGAGCTAAAGGCTGGGGACCGCTTGCCTGCCGAGCGAGATCTGGCCCTTGAGCTCGGTGTCGGGCGGCCGGCTGTCCGAGAAGCGTTGCGGACGCTCGAAATCTCCGGCATCGTCGAGACGCGCAAGGGAACCAAAGGCGGCGCCTTCGTCTGCGAAGGAAGCCCGGAGATGCTGACACGGTCGCTGCAGGACTTGGCAATGCTGGGACACATCTCGCCGAGCAGCTTGGCCGAAGTACGCATCATCATCAGCGGAGCCGTGGTGCGTTTGGCGTGTGAGCGTGGAGAGGCGGAAGACTTCGATGCCATCGAGGCCAACATCGAAGACATCCAGCGGTGGGCGGACGCAGGGGACCTTACACGCCGCGCAGAGGCGGCTGTGCAGTTCTTCCAATTGCTGGCGAAGGCCACGCGCAATGATGTTCTGGTCGTGCTGATGGACTCACTGGGGGCTATTCTGCGGCATTTCGCCATCGAGCGACAACCCGCGAAGTACCGCCCGGAGCTGATCCCCGTGCGATGGAACATGCTCAAACACATGCGTGCGCGCGCTACGACCAAGGCGGTCGCTGAGATGAACCACTACCTTGAGATCGTGCATAGCGATGTGTTGAACCGCATGCCTTCGCGCGCCGAGGCATCTGCGAAGTCCAAGCCAGCGGTGCCGGCCAAGTCGCGCGGCAAGACCTGACCTGCAGGACGACCACGTCCGCGTCGCAGCGATGAGCTGAGACGTCAAACCTAGAAGGGTCCCTTGGGGCCCTTTTTTTACGACCTCTGGGTGCGCATAACGTTCAATCAACGATAGGGGTCTCGCGCACGATAAGGCCGTTGACTTGGGCGCTCACGAGGGGGAGAACGCCACGGCTCGACACTTGGCTCGTGGGAGCGGTCAACAGACTAAGTGGGAGCAAACTTGATTGCGTACGTAAATGGACTTACCATTACAATGCGCAGCCTAAATTCAGCGCACTACCTGAGGACGACAGATGCCTGCCCACACCCCCCACATGACGAGCGAGGCGCAGTTGGCCCCGCTTGACTCCCGGTATGTCGCGGTCAGCGACTTGCCATGGAAGCCGACACCTACGCGTGGCATCGACATGAAGATTCTGCTGCTGGACGAGCAGACAGGTCTGATGACCGCGCTGTTCCGATGGGAGCCGGGCACCGAGCTTCCGCTGCACGAACACGTCGAGATCGAGCAGACCTACGTCCTGCAGGGGAGCATCGTCGACGATGAGGGCGAGGTCCGCGAAGGTGACTACGTCTGGCGTCCTCAGGGGAATCGCCACATTGCTCGGTCGCCAAATGGCGCCCTGGTATTGAGCATGTTTCTCAAGCCCAACCGCTTCCTCGTTGGTGAACTGGCGGGCAAAGAGCTCAAGTAGCGCGCCCTCGCTAGCCCTTCATTTCCGAACTATCCCTCGACTGAGTCGGTCGCCTTCCAACTAACACCATCCACACACTATGGCCCTCATAGAAGAACGCTGCTACGTCCTGCACACCTCCGTCACCCCTGCTGACTACCTGAACCTCTACGAAGCCGTGGGTCTGGCAGTGCAGAGCGAGGCGCTGGGCTCACCGCTCGGTTACTTCGCGACCGAGACTGGTGAACTGAACGCCGTCGTGAGCCTGTGGCGTTACGAAAGCTTCGAAGACCGCCAGGCGCGACGCACCAAGCTTGCATCTCAACAGGCGTGGAAGGACTACCTTGCCAAGGTCCGTCCGATGATCAGCGCGATGAGCAATCGGCTGTTGAGTCCTGCCGTTTTCTCTGCATTGAAGTAAGCCGCGCCCAAAGGGCCACCGTCCACGGACCCGTTCAAGCTTGTTGACCGCGACCTAGAGTCCGGTCAGAATGGACCGACCATTTAATATATTGGTGCATCTGGAGTAAGGAGCATAGCAATGGAGACAACCCTCGAGCCAAGCCTGGATGTCAAGGAGTTCAGGCGCGCGCTGTCGCTGTTCCCGACGGGCGTGGCAGTACTCACCACGGTCTCCGAGCAGGGCGTTCCTGTTGGTCTGACCTGCAATTCCTTCAGCTCGGTTTCTCTCGATCCGCCGCTGGTTTCCTGGGGGCTGCGTAAGGAAAGCCGCGCGGCGCCTGCTTTCCGCAACGGCAAGGGTTTTGCAATCAACATCTTGTCGGGCCCGCAGCAAGGTCTCTCAGGCCGGTTCGCAAGCAGCTCGATTGCTGACAAGTTCAATGGCGTTGCATGGGAGGCAGGCCTCAATGGCATGCCTGTCCTCAGCCACTGCGCCGCAACTTTCGAGTGCACGACCTTTGCCGTGCACGACGCTGGCGACCACTGGCTCTTCTTGGGTCAGGTTCAGCGCTTCGAACACGAGATCAGCCACCATCCGCTTGTGTTCTGCAAGGGGGCTTACATGCTCCTAAGTAAGGCCTTGCTGGAGTCGTCCCAGCAGTCCCCGGAACGTGTCGCAGAAGTCGTGGAGGCGCGCCGTCTGATCCACGGCGCGCTTTTGGAACTAGCCTGCAGGAACGCCACCGAAGAAGACTTCAAGGCGTTGGACGCCAAGCTGCTGGAGATGGAGCGTTTCGCCGAGGCTGGTGCGCCCCAGCCGCGCGTCGAGGCGGGGGTAGAGTTTTTTCGCTTGATCGGTGTCGCCACGCACAACGAGATCGTCGCCACGTTGGCCAACAGCCTGGCGGACGTGATGCGCCAGAACCTGACGGATGCCGCAGCATCGCCTCCGCGCAGCGGGCTCGTGCCGCTGCGCAGAGAGATCTTGAAGCACCTGCAACTGCGCGATCGGGCGGCCGCGGAAGAGGCACTGGGCCGCTACCTTGCACTGCTGGTGGAGCCGAACATTCAACCTACGCAGATCCCAGCCTCACCGCTGGCAGCTTGAGTCCCATCATGACCAAGCGAGTAGCGATCATCGGCGCAAGTGCGCTGCCTGTCGGTAAATTGCAGACCTCCAAGGAGGATTCACTGCAAGTGCTCGAACACGAGTTGATGGTGAAGGTCTTGCGCGACGCCGTCAAAGACGCCGGCGTCGACCGGGACGACATTCAGAGCGCGGTGTTCACCGTGCCTCGTCCGTACACCCAGCAAGCCTACTTCCACACCTTCCTGACCAGCCATCTGCGCCTGAAGTACACGGGGGTCGCGATGGAGGTGATGGGCAATGGCATGACGGGAGCGCTGGCGTTCGACCAAGCGGCAAACCAGATCCTGCTGGGCCAGGCCGACGTCGCCTTGTGTCTGGGAATCAACATGGAGAGTGCCACGCCCTCCTACGAGCACATGATGGACAGCATGCGGCGCACTGGCGACGTGGACTTCCACACGCCGGGGGGCTTCACGCCGATCTCGTGGTACGCCATGGATGCTATGCGGTACATGCACGAGTTCGGCGCGACTCGCGCGGAGCTCGGTGCCGTGGCCGTGAAGAACCGTGGGCACGCCAAACTGAATCCGATCGCGCAGTACCGCAAGCCGCTCACCCTCAGCGAGGTGCTCGAGCAACGTCCGATCGTGGAGCCGCTCGGGCTATACGATGTGCCACCACGTGGCGACGGCGCTGCGTGTCTGGTGCTCGCATCGGAGGAAGTCGCCAAGAGCTTGGGCAAGCCGTATGCGCTGCTCAAGGGCCGAGGCTTCTACCACGAAGGCGTGCATCAGATCGATGATGTACCAGGCGACATGATCGCGTTCGACGCGGCTCGCACGGCAGCGCAGGCGGCGTATAGCTCCAGCGGCATCCAGGCATCGGACCTGGACTTCGCCGAGCTCTACGCGCCGTGCACGATCGTCGAGGTACTGGTCAGCGAAGCCATCGGGCTTCTCCCACGTGGTCACGGTGCGAAGGCTGCGGCGGAAGGGCGCACCTGTCTGGGTGGCGACATCCCTATCTCCACATCGGGTGGCCTGACCTCGCGCGGGCATCCTGCGTTGGTCACCTCCTTGTACAACCTGGTGGAAGTTGCTGAGCAACTGCGAGGCATCGCCGGAGAACGCCAGGTTAGGGACGCGCGGCTAGCGGCAACAACTGGTGAGCTGGGCAATTACAACGCCGCAATCGTTCACGTGTTTGAGGGGGTGCGATGACGCTCGATGTTCACAAGGTCGTCGCGACGCGCCCTTATCCACCCCGCGTTTCGACCTTCACGAAGCCGTTCTGGAGCGCCCTGAACGAAGGCCGCTTCACGACGACGCAATGCCGTGAATGCCATCGTCAGACCTTTCCACCAAAGTTGGTGTGCCCGCACTGCTGGTCGGACAAGTACGAGTGGGTGGACATGCCCGTCGAGGGAGAGCTGTACAGCTGGACTCGTATCCATGCTGCGCCGGCAGTCTTCCAGCCGTTGGCTCCCTACGTCGTCGGCATCGTCGATCTGGATGGTCGCACCCGCCTTGCCTGTCCCCTGGTCGTGCCGGATGGTGTGCAGGTCAGCGTGGGCAGCAAGGTGCGGATGGTTGTCATGGCATTCGATGACGGGCCGCTCTTTGCGGCGCGCGTACTGGGCGCTTGAACTGAGTTTTCCACGAACGCCGGCTAGCCCTAGCAAAGACGGCGGATTTCATACCCAAAGGAGCAGGAAATGGCTGATGTGATCGAGAAACGCGAAGTTGCGTGCGATGAGGTGAATGCTTGGCGGCTCAAGACCCCCGGTGCCGAGGGCTGGACGCAGACGGCACGTCCGGAGGACCCGAACAAGTACTTCATGGTGTCGGCAGACACCCATGCCAACGAACCGCCTGACTTGTGGGAAAAGCGTATCGACGCCAAGTTCCGCGACCGGCTGCCCAAGACCTGGGTCGACGAAAGCGGCGTGCGTTGGCGCAAGTCCGAAGGCAGCGATCGGCCTGACCGCCTGGTCCTCGCGGATCTCTCGGGCCAGGACCAGGTCCGCTCTCGCTCGGGCGCCGGCGCGAAGAACCGCTTGGTGGATCATGCGTTGGACGGCATCGACGCAGAGATCATCTTCCCGAACAAGGGTCTGGCCATGTGGTACACGCCGGATCCCGAGTTCTCGCAAGCCCAGTGCGGCGTTTACAACGACTGGGCTTGGGAAGAGTTCGGCCCGTACAGCAAGAAGCTTATCCCCGTGGCTGCCATCGCGCCGGCCGACATCAAAGGCGCGATCGTCGAGATCCAACGCACGGCGAAGCTGGGCTACACCGCGGTTGCATTCCCGGTCAAGCCGATGTTTGGCCCTCCGCAAGTTGGCGAGCTCAACTACAACAACCCCGACTTCGATCCGATCTGGGCTGCCCTGCAGGACACGGACATGACGCTGTGCTTTCACGTCGCAACGGGCATGGATCCTCGGACCACGCGCGGTATTGGCGGCGCCGTCGTCAACTATGTGTGGCACGCCTTGGCACCCGCCATCCAGCCCATGGTGAACCTTTGCGCATCAGGCGTGATTGAGCGCTTCCCGCAGCTGCGGTTCGGCTCTGTCGAGGCAGGCATCGGCTTCGTCCCGTGGATGCTGGAGACCATGGACGAAGCCTACAAGAAGCATCACTTCGCTGTCCGCCCGAAGCTCAAGAAGCTGCCCAGCGAGTACTACCGCAGCAATGGCTTCTCGACCTTTGGCGAAGACGAGGCTGGCCTCGTCTTCGCGCAGAAGTTCGGAATGATGGACAACTTTCTCTGGGCGAACGACTACCCACACCACGAGGGCACGTGGCCTCACTCGGCACAGGCGATCGAGCGCAACATGGTCGATCTGAACAACGAGGAGCGGGCAAAGATCCTGGGCCTGAACGCCGCCCGAATCTTCCGCATCGACATCGAGGCGGCCAAGAAGCCACTCTAAGGCTGCTGGCAGGGCCGCGGGGTGCGGCCTTTCCCCGACTACGACGAGAGAGACACACGATGAAAGACATCACATTGCACAGCCGCCGCCCGAGTGTGCCGCAGCGCAGAGTATTTCTTCTGGCAGGTGCGGGATCGATGGCTGGTGCCTGGACGGACACTGCCTGGGCCGAGACGGTGTATCCGAAACGGGCGATCGAGCTGGTTGTCCCCTACACTGCGGGTGGTACTTCCGATCTGATCGGACGCATCGTAGCCAAAGGGCTCTCGGAGCGGCTGAAGGTGCCAGTGGTCGCTATGAACCGGGCCGGAGCTGCGGGCACGCTTGGCATGAAGGTTGTCGCGAACTCTCCAGCGGACGGCTACGTCATCGGTATCGGCGGCAGCACGAACCTCGGCATCGCGCCGCTGCTGATGGTGCCTCCACCATACGATGCCGTGCGGGACTTCACACCGCTCGTGATGGCTGCGCGCGCGCCATTTGTCCTCGTAGCCTCACCGCAGTCGAACTTCAAGTCGATGGAAGAGCTTGTCGCCTTCGGCAAGGCGAATCCCAACAAGCTCAACTACGGTTCCTCAGGCGTTGGAAGCAGCCACCATCTGGCCACGGAACTATTCACGCGAAGCACTGGCTTCCAAGCAACGCACATTCCGTTCAAGGGCGGCTCCGAAAACGTGGCGCAGCTCATGTCAGGCACCGTGGACTTCATGTTCGAGTCGTCGTCGTCGATCTTGCCGCAGGTAAAGGCAGGCAAGGTCCGAGCGCTAGCCGTAAGCGGGGCAGAGCGGCTGCCCGAGATTTCGGATGTGCGGACTGCAAAGGAGGCGGGCGTGAAGGACTTCGTCGTCGAATCGACCATTGGCGTCGTGGCTCCCGCGAAACTCCCGCAGGAGGTGCACAAGATCCTGCTAACAGCGCTGCGCGAGACCATGAGCGACCCGTCTGTGCGCGACGCCATCGACAGGACGGGATCCGGCGCGCCGCCGCTTGGGAACGACGAATTCTCGTCTCGGCTGAGAGACGACGCACAGCGTTGGCGCAAGGTGATCGCTGAGGCCGGCATCACTGGCGGTTAGCCCGTGGCGGGTGCCATGTGGGTCCATGGTGGTCTCTGGACCCGCCCGCAGCGGTCAGACGGCTGATGTTTCGTTCGGAGACCTGCGACGTCGCTGAGCGCCTCCGCTCGGCTTCCCTTCCGACCATGCGCCTGTAGCGGTAGTTCCGCCGGACCCTGGCAGGATGGCCCTGCGCCGCGCGCGCACCCAAAGCATGCGTCTGTCTCGATCGATGAACGACTAAGGGTTTTCCTAGGCTTCTAATGGGCAGTCCATTTGTAGAGTAGGACATTTAGTTATTTTGTTCTTTTGGAGCATGCGTAGTGAGCACGGTGAAATCGATTGGCCCTTTGATCGGCGGGGAAAGTCTAGTTGGCGGTAGCCGCCAGACACGACCGGTGCTGAACCCCGCGACGGGCGAGGCGATCGCTGAGCTCACGCTCGCCAGCCAGGACGACGTGCGCGATGCGGCGGATCGTGCAGCGAAGGGCTTCCTCGAGTGGAGCGCGAAGACGCCGCTTGTGCGGTCCAATGCGCTGCGCGGTGTGGCCCTGGCGATGCGACGTGATGCCGCCGAGTTGGCCCAGATGCTCACCCGTGAACAGGGAAAGACGCTGAAGGAAGCTCAGGGCGAAGTGCTGGGATCTGCCGATCTCTTCGATTGGCTCGCGGAAGAAGGCAAGCGCCTGTACGGACGTGTCGTGCCGTCGCGTTCGCCCGATGTCCAGCAGTTGGTGCTGCTCGAGCCAGTTGGACCTGTAGCTGCCTTCTCTCCTTGGAACTACCCGTTGGCGCTGGCTGCCCGGAAGATCGCGCACGCCTTGGCAGCCGGGTGCTCTGTCGTGATCAAGCCCGCGGAAGAGGCGCCCAGCGCGGTACTGCACCTCGCACGGTTGTGCCTCGAGTCAGGTGTTCCGGAGGACGCAATCCACGTCCTGTTCGGCGTACCGGCGATGGTGTCTGAGACGCTCATCGAGTCTGCGCACATTCAGAAGATCTCGTTCACGGGCTCGGTGTCCGTTGGGCGGCAACTTGCCTCGTTGGCCGGCAGGGCGTTGAAGAAGGTGACCTTCGAGTTGGGGGGGCATTCGCCAGTCATCGTCATGGACGATGCCGACCTTGACCAGGCCGTTGCGCTGTCGGTTGCCAGCAAGTTCCGCAACGCCGGCCAGATCTGCATCGCGCCAACGCGCTTCTTCGTGCATGACGCGATCTACGACGCCTTCGTCGGCAAGTTCTCTGAACTCGCGAGCGCTTTGCGTGTCGATGACGGCATGCTCGACACCGCCCAGATGGGACCGCTCGCGCACGAGCGCCGTCTGCATGCCATGGAAGAGCTCGCACAGGATGCGGTCAGCAGGGGCGCACGCCTCGTGACCGGCATGGCGGAGCGCACGCGCGCCCCCGGCTTCTTCTGGAAGCCCACCGTCCTCACCGACGTCCCGCACGACGCGAGGATTCTGCAGGAAGAGCCATTCGGTCCGATCGCGCCGTTCGTGCGCATCGCGTCGCTCGACCAAGCCCTGCAACAAGCCAACGACGTGCAGTTCGGCCTTGCAGGTTACGCGTTCACGCGCGCGCTGCGCAATGCGAGACGCATCCAGGACGGTCTCAAGGTTGGTGCGCTGGGCATGAACACTTTCAATGTCACCGCCCCCGAGATGCCTTTCCTTGGCGTCAAGGACAGCGGGCTGGGCGTTGCGCAAGGCAAGGAAGGCTTGCTCGACCACATGAACATCAAGGCCGTCTACAGGGCCGACTGACGATCAACTACGCAAGGAGACAGCGATGAATTTCAAAAGTATCGTGGCCATGGCGGCCGCGGGTGTCACGGCCTTGTCCGTCCATGCACAGCAGCCGTCGGTGAAGATCGCAGCGGTCTACGCGATCACCGGGCCGGTGGCGCCTTACGGCGTGCCCCAGCAAAAGGCGGTCCAGATGAGGGCCGAGCAGATCAACGAGCGCGGCGGCTGGAAGGGGCGCAAGGTCGAGGTGGTCTTCTACGACACCGAAGGCAACGGCAACAAAGCAGTGCAGTTGGTTCGTAAGGCGATCGAGACTGACAAGGTTGACCTGATCCTGGGGCCGTCTACGACCGGAGAAGCCTTGGCGGTTGCTCCAATTGCCAACTCAAGTCGAGTTCCGATGATCACGCACTCGGGGGCACAGAGCGTTGTGGACCCGGCAACCCCCTATGTCTTCCAGACCGCGCAGTACGACCGCGTCGGGGTTCCAGTGGTCCTAAAGGAGTTCCAGAAGAAGGGATTCAAGAAGATCGCACTGCTGACCTCGACCGACGGTTTCGGTCAGTCCGGCCTTGTGCTTTTCAAGGAGATGGCTCCCAAATACGGCATGACGCTTGTGAACGAACAGTTCGACCGCCAGGACACGGACATGACTGCCCAGGTGCTGAGGGCCAGACAGGCGAATGCCGATGTCCTGATGGTCTGGAGCACCTTCCCGGCCCCCGCGATCATTCTGCGCAATGCCAAGGCGATGGGCTATCCCAAGCCGATCTACAACAGCTTCGCGATGGCATCCCAAGAGTTTTTGAAGCAGTCGGGCGCTTCATCGGAGAACACGTTCGTCATGGCCGCAGCCATGCTGTTGCCTGCGGCCTTGCCGGATGCGCACCCCAACAAGGCGGTGATCATGAAGGACTACGGAACCTTCCAGGCCCGATTCAAGGAAGCCCCGAATCCCAGCGCGCAACACGCCATGGACGCGATGACCATCGTTGACGCAGCGGTTGGAAGAATCTCGGGTGTGATCGACCGGGAGTCGCTCCGCGATGCCATCGAGAAGACGGAGCTGCCTGGTGCGAACGGCCTCTTCAGGTTCTCACCCACCGTCCACGGCGTGAGCGACGAGGACCCACCGATCGTGTTCCTGAAGGTTGTGAACAACGCCTTCACACCCCAGTGATGACCAGAGCACGCAAGGCGCCCACGGTCTAGCAATTCATGGATCAACTATTAATGGCTGTGCAGATCCTGGTGTCGGGTCTGCTGATCGGCTGCATCTACGTGCTCGTGGCCTGGGGCTTCACGATCGTCTACAACGCCACCGGTTTGAACAACTTCGCCGCCGGCGAGTTCGTGATGATGGGAGGCGTGATCTCGGCCGCGCTCAACCTGACTTTGGGTTGGCCGCCCATCATTGCCGTTCCTGTGGCGATCACCATGGTGGCGGCGGTCGCGGCCCTCATTGACTGGGGATGCTTGCAACGCGCGCGGCGTCAAGCCCACCTGACGCTCGTCATGCTGACGATCGGCCTTGCCATCGTGTTGCGGGGCGCGATGCTGTTCTCGACAGGCAAGGATTTTCAGTTCCCCTCGTCCTTCTCGGAGGGTGAGGTGCCCAGCATCGCGGGAATCCATCTTCCCGTGCAGGGGGCCTGGATTCTGGGGACGGTCCTGATCGTCGCCATCGCACTTTGGCAACTCTTTGCACGATCGTGGCTGGGGTGGTCCATGCGGGCGGCGGGCGAGAACCCGCGGGCTGCCTTGCTCATGGGAATTTCGCCCAATCGGGTCTCGACAATGGCGTTTGCCATGGCCGGTGCCATGGGCGCGCTCGCTGGCGCACTCATAGCGCCGTTGGCTTCCGCGAACTACACGAGTGGGCTATTTTTTGGATTGAAGGGGTTCTCCGCAGCGATTCTTGGCGGCCTGGGTAGCCCACTGGGTGCCGTGCTCGGTGGACTCCTGCTGGGTGTGATCGAGAACGTGGCCGCTGGCTACGTATCTTCAGGGTGGAAGGACGCGATCGCGCTCGGGATTCTCATCTTGGTGTTGCTCATCAAGCCAACCGGCATCTTCGGTGGCTCCAGCGTGAAGAGGGTCTGAGCGATGTCAGAGATCAACTTGGTCTACACGCGCAATCTGTGGGGCTTGGCCGCCACCTCAGTCGTTCTGGCCCTTGTCGGTGCCACAGTTTCCAACTCCTTCTATCTGACGACGCTGATCTTCGCGTTGATCGCGGCAATCTCCGCTGTCGGTCTCACGCTGTTGTTCGGCTTCACGGGATTGGCCTCGCTTGGCCAGGCGGCTTTCTTCGGGTTGGGCGCCTACAGTGCCGCATTGTTGGTAGAGCGCATGGCATGGCCGCCGCTTGCGGCGGTTGCCGTGGCCGTCGCTCTGCCTGCGGCGGCGGGCTGGCTCATCGGGCGTCCTTTGCTGCGGCTGTCGGGAACCTACTTGACGATGGCTTCTTTGGCCTTCGGCGTGGTGATGTACTTGGTGTTCAGCCAGGTGAGTTCGCTGACAGGCGGGCTGGACCCTGGGTTCATGCTGAACCGCCCCTTCTCGCTCGGGCCTTGGAGCTTCGACGGTACAAGGGAGATGTTTTGGGTGTGCAGCGTTGCGGTGTTGCTGACGCTGTATCTGGGGATCAACCTGATCCACTCTCGTTTCGGTCGAGGCCTGCGCGCACTCAAGAGTTCCGAGGCCGCTGCGGAAGGGGCCGGTGTGCCTACGGTGCATTTCAAAACTGCCATCTTCGCGATCGCCGCGGGCATGGCCGGTCTGTCAGGTGCGATGTACGCCTTCTTCATGCGCTCCTTCAACGCCACGGCGTTTGGCTTCCCGCTGTCCATCGAACTGCTCATCATCGTGATCGTGGGATCGCTGCGCTCGATCTGGGGGGCCCTGTTCGGCGCCGCAATCATCACCCTGCTGCCGGCGGCGTTGGAGCACTTCAACGACTACAAGTTGTTCATCTACGGCGTCGTGATGGTCTTGATCATGCTCTTCCTTCCCGATGGACTGTTCCACGGCGTCGCGGAGGGTGTGTCCAGGGTGTTCAGAAGAAGAGGGTCGAAATGAGCTTGCGTGTGGAGAAGTTGACCAAGCGCTTCGCTGGGCTGACCGCGGTGGACGAACTCAGCTTTGTCGCGCAGACGGGGAAGGTCACCGCGCTGATCGGTCCCAATGGTGCTGGCAAGACCACGGCGCTCAGCATGGCCAGCGGGGTGTTCGCACCGACCTCGGGCTCAATCACTTTCGAAGGCAAGGAACTCACGGGGCTGCCTGGCCACAGGATCGCCCGCCATGGGGTCGCGCGGACGTACCAGAACCTGCAGATGTTCGAGGACATGAGCGTGCTGGAGGTCGTGATGACCGGCGCGCATGGGCTTGGCCGATCTGGACCGATTGCCGCCATGTTGCGTCTGCCCTCCGTGCGACGCGAGGAGAAGGTGCTGGAGACTGCCGCAAGGGCGATGCTCGATCGCGTCAACGTGTCCGAGCACCTGTTCTGGCGTGATGCCGTGTCCTTGCCCTATGGCTTGCAGCGCCGGGTGGAGATCGCGCGGGCGCTGGTTGCTCAACCGCGGCTGCTGTTGCTCGACGAGCCCGCCGCCGGTCTCAACCCGACCGAGACCGAGGAGCTGGCCCAGCTCATCTCCGACCTGCGCGCGACCGGGCTCACGGTCTTGTTGGTCGAGCACGACATGGAGATGGTCATGAGCCTCTCGGATGCAGTGGTGGTCATGAACTTCGGCAAGCTCATCGCAGCAGGAACGCCGGCGGAGATCCAGGCGAACCAACAGGTGATCGAGGCCTATCTCGGTGTGGAGGACGTCGGTGCTTGAACTGAAGAATGTCTCGGTGCGCTACGGCATGATCGAGGGCCTGCGTGGCGTTTCCCTCCGCGTCAAGGAGCGCCAGGTGGTGTCCTTGATCGGCGCGAACGGAGCCGGCAAGTCCACCTTGCTCAACGCCATCTCTGGGGTCGTTCCGACCTGTGGCGGAACGATCACGTTCAATGGGAAGCCGATCTCCCAGATGCCTGCGTCGGACATTGTCGGTGTGGGCGTCGTGCAGGTTCCCGAGGGGCGGCGCGTGTTTGCCCAGATGACCGTCGTCGACAACCTGCGGCTTGGCGCCTACCTCCATCGCAAGCAGTTCAAGCCCAGCGACATGGACGAGGTCTTCGACTTGTTCCCTCGTCTTGCCGAGCGCAAGGCGCAGCTTGCAGGTCTGATGTCGGGCGGCGAGCAGCAGATGCTGGCCATCGGCCGCGCGATGATGACCAGGCCGAGGCTGCTGCTTCTTGACGAGCCGTCCATGGGGCTGGCACCGCTCGTCGTGAAGACGATCTTCTCCGTCCTGAGAGCCTTGAACGAGCAGGGAATGGCCATCCTGCTGGTGGAGCAGAACGCCAAGGCGGCATTGCGTCTGTCCGATTACAGCTATGTGTTGACCACCGGATCGCTGACGCGAGAAGGCTACTCGCAGGACCTGTTGGTCGACCCGAAGATCAACGAGGCCTTCCTGGGAAAGCGTGTCGAGGTGCATGCGTGATCAGCGCTTGCGTGTTGCAGCGGTCCCTCGGGCCGCAGCGGTTGAGCCGGATCTGAGATGACCAAAGAATCAACAAGCACAGAACAGCACGACTTCATCATCGTCGGCGCCGGCAGCGCGGGCTCGTTGCTCGCAGGTCGGCTCGGACAGGGCGGCAAACACTCTGTCTTGGTGCTGGAGGCGGGCGGCTCGGACCGGCGCCTTTGGGTGCACGTCCCGATCGGCTTCGCGAAGATGATCCTGGACAAGTCGCTGAACTGGGCCTACCAGACCGAGCCACAGCCGGAGCTGAACAACCGGTCGATCTATTGGCCCAGGGGCAAGATCCTTGGTGGTTCGGGCGCAATCAATGGCCTGGTACACATCCGCGGGCAACGCGAGGACTTCGACGGGTGGCGCGACGCTGGTTGCGTTGGCTGGGGTTGGCAGGATGTGCTGCCGTACTTCAAGCGTATGGAGGACCACTACCTGGGAGGCACACCGCTGCACGGTTCAGGCGGACCTGTCGCAGTGTTCAAGCCGCTGGACCGGGCGCCTTTGGGCGAAGCCATGATCGCATCGGCTGCCCGGTGTGGCATCCCGCGCAACGACGACTTCAACGGTGAATCTCAAGCAGGCGCAGGCTACTACGACCTCACGGTACGGCGCGGGCGGCGGTCCAACTCGGCGATCGGCGCGCTCAAGCCGGTCGTGCGCGCAGGCAACGTGCGGGTGGAGCTCTGTGCCATGGTGGAGCGCGTCACATTCGACGGCAGCCGTGCGACCGGTGTCTCCTATAGGAACTCCAAGGGTGAGCTTGTTGTAGCGAAGGCCGCCAGGGAGGTGATCCTGTGTGCCGGTGCGATCAACACGCCCCAACTGTTGATGCTGTCCGGTGTCGGGCCCGCGAACCATCTGCAAGAGCACGGCGTGCAGGTGGTTGCAGATCGAGAGCAGGTGGGCCAGAACCTGCAGGACCACTTGACCGCGCGCTTCGTGTTCAAGACCAGGCGGCCGGTGACCCTGAACGACGAAATGGGCACATTGTGGGGACGGCTGCGGATCGGCATGAACTATGTCTTCAGACGCCGGGGACCTCTGACCTACGCGGCTGCACAAGCAGGCATGTTCTTCAAGTCGGACGACGGGATTCCTCGCGTCGATGTGCAGGCGTTTTTCGCACCGTACAGTGCAGACGGCGCCGGCAAGGGACTCCATCCGTTCTCTGCGTTCAGCCTGACTTTGACCCAGTCGTGGCCGAGCAGCCGGGGCCACATCCGCCTGAAGGATGCTAGTCCAACGACGCCGCCGGAGATCCAGCCCCGGTACCTGAGCACTGAGGCAGACCGCCAGTTTTTCGTTAGGGCGATGCGCCGGCTGCGACAGGTCTTCCAGGCAGATCCGATCCGCTCTGAGATCTCGGAGGAGTACCTGCCGGGCCCTTTTGTGCAAAGTGACGAGGAGCTGCTCGGGTATGTGCGGGCGACGGGGAGTACCTGCTTTCACCCATGCGGAAGCTGTCGCATGGGTGGCGATGTCGAGTCCGTTGTCGATCCCCAGTTGCGGGTGCGCGGCGTCTCCAGCCTGCGGATCGCGGACGCCTCGGTGATGCCGCTTCTTACCTCTGGAAACATCAACGCGCCAGCTTTGCTTATCGCCGAAAAGGCGGCTGACATGATCCTGGCGGATGCCCTCAACACGTGACAACGCGTACCGGCTGATGCCTTGCAGAACGCCTGGCCGCTTGCACTTCCCAACCACCACATCCACGCCCATGAGTACCTACCTGCTTTCCCCACCCGCCGTCACCTCCGTGGCTGTGCAGGGATCCGATTCCCGATTTCCCGTGCGGCGCATCGTGTGCGTCGGCCGGAACTATGCAGACCACGCGCGTGAGATGGGCAACGACGATCGTGACCCACCGTTCTTCTTCTTCAAGCCGACCGATACCTTGATCGACAGCGGGGTGGAGATGCCGTACCCGAGCTTGACCAAGCTGCTGCACCACGAGGTCGAGTTGGTGGTGGCGATCGGAAAAGGCGGAACCGACATCGACGTTGGCGATGCGCTGGGCCATGTATATGGCTACGCCGTCGGCTTGGACATGACGCGCCGCGACATCCAGCTCGCGGCGCGCGATGTGGGGCGTCCCTGGGATTGGGGCAAGGGCTTTGACCTGAGCGCGCCGTGCGCGCCCCTGTCACGGGTGTCCGACATCGGGCATCTATCCAAGGGCGCGATCTCGCTCAGAGTCAATGGAGAGGTGCGGCAGGCCAGTGACTTGTCACAGTTGATCTGGGGTGTGCCAGAGATCATCGCGATCGCCAGTCAAGGCATGGCGTTGCGGGCCGGAGATCTGATATTCACAGGAACGCCAGCTGGCGTCTCGGCTGTCAGTGAAGGGGATCTGCTGGAGGGCGTGATCGCCGGACTTGAGCCGGTTGTCACGCGCGTCGGTCCCCGATCGGGCGGATTGCGCTGACAGCTGCTTCAGAGGTGACGCGTGTGGCGACCACCGTTGGGCACCAGCCCATTTCAGATTCACCGCCCTGTGCGCTGGCATAGGGTGTCAGGAAGAAACGGAGACAGAGACATGCACCAAGCGAGTTGGATGAATTCCGACCTTGAAACCTATCGAGATTCGGTACGCCGCTTCTGTGAGCGCGAGCTGCTGCCCAACGAAAAGCGCTGGAGCGCCCAAGGACAGGTCGACCGCGAGGCTTGGCTGAAGGCCGGCGAGGCGGGTCTCCTGTGCCCGGGAATATCCGGTGACTACGGTGGCGGCGGTGGCAACTTTCTGCATGAGGTCGTCGCGTTCTCCGAGCAGGTTCGACTCCTGTGCAGCGGACTTGGAAATGCAGTGCACAGCGGGATCGTCGCGCACTACATCGAGAACTTCGGAACGGAACATCAGAAGAAGCGATGGCTTCCGAAGATGGCAACGGGCGAGCTCGTGGCGGCGATCGCGATGACAGAGCCAGGTGCCGGCAGTGATCTGCAGAGTATCCGTACCAGCGCGGTGCGCGACAGTAGTCACTACATCGTCAACGGGGCGAAGACCTACATCAGCAATGGCCAGCTGGCGGACCTGGTATGTGTGGTGGCGAAGACGGACCCCGCAGCTGGTGCCAAGGGAATTTCCATCGTCGTGGTGGAGGTGGAGTCGTCTCCGGGCTTCCAGCGTGGACGTGCGCTGGAGAAGATTGGTCTTCATTCACAAGACACATCGGAACTCTTCTTCCATGACATGCGTGTTCCTTGCGACAACCTGCTTGGGCATGAGGAAGGGCAAGGCTTTCGTCAGCTCATGAAGGAACTGCCCCGCGAACGAATCATCGCTGCGTACTGTGCACTAGGCGCGATGGAGCGCGCCATCGAAGAGACGCTGCGCTTCGTCTCGACGCGCAAGGTGTTTGGCGCTTCGCTCATGGAGATGCAGAACACCCGCTTCAAGCTCGCCGAATGCGATACCAAGGCCAAGATGGCGGGCGTGTTTCTGGACCACTGCGCATCGCTGGAGATGGTGGGAAAGCTGGATAACGCGACGGCTGCCATGGCCAAATTCTGGGTGACCGATGCCTGTGGCCAGGTCGTCGACGAGTGTCTCCAGCTCCACGGCGGAGCCGGCTACATGGTCGAGTATCCCATTGCACGTCTCTACCAGAACTCCCGCATAAATCGGATTCTGGCGGGCAGCAACGAGATCATGAAAGAGCTCATTGCGCGTGATCTGGTTAAGCGCGAGCTGTGAGAGATCGATGCATCTTGTTGATGGAAATCCAAGCAGAGAGGCACAGATGAAAACGACGTCGTCGCAGGCGACCAAGCCAATGGTCCCGACCCGGTTGCACCCGAAATTTCAGGCTGCCGTCTACCCCGACAAGCCAGCAGCCATCATGGCCGCATCAGGGCGGTCGGTGAGCTACCGCCAGCTGGACGAAGGGTCGAGTAGAGGGGCACAGTTGTTGCGTTCGCTGGGGCTTCGGCCTGGCGACCACATCGCGGTCATGATGCACAACGACCTCTTGTTCTACGAGGTCTACTGGGCAGCGCAGCGCAGTGGCATGTATTTCACGCCGATCAGCTGTCACTTGACGGCAGCCGAGGCTGCTTACGTCATTGACGACTGCGATGCCGCCGTGATCGTGGTGTCTGCGCCAATGCAGGCGGTCGCTGTCCAGCTTGTGGATCTGTGCCCGAAGGTCCGGCACTTTCTGAGCGTAACGGGAGCGATCGCCGGCTACGCCCGCTGGGAAACGATGGCTGCCACTATGCCGTCATGCGCGATCCCGGACGAGATTAGCGGCCTCAGCATGT
Source organism: Pseudorhodoferax sp. Leaf265 (assembly GCF_001422365.1). Taxonomy (GTDB): domain Bacteria; phylum Pseudomonadota; class Gammaproteobacteria; order Burkholderiales; family Burkholderiaceae_C; genus Pseudorhodoferax. The sequence goes on from NZ_LMMT01000006.1 coordinate 93,107, forward strand.
ACTACTCTTCCGGCACGACGGGAAAGCCGAAGGGAATCGAACTTCCATTCGCCGAACAGCCGATCGACGTCGTCCCACCGACGATGCAGGTTTTCACGCAGGCGCTCGGGTATGACGCGGAAACGGTGTACCTGATGCCGGCGCCGCTGTACCACGCGGCGCCGCTGGGGTTTTCGGCCCACATGATGCGTCTGGGCGGCACCGTCGTTGTCATGGAGAAGTTCGATCCCGAAGCCTTCCTGCATGCGATCGAGCGCTACCGCGTGACCCACGCGCAGGTGGTTCCGACGATGTTCGTGCGGATGTTGCGGTTGGCGCAAGAGGTGCGCTCGCGCTACGACCTCTCCACTTTGCGCAACGTCGTTCATTCCGCAGCCCCGTGCCCGATTCCAGTGAAGGAACAAATGATCGCCTGGTGGGGCCCCTGCGTTCACGAGTACTACAGCAGCTCTGAAGGGGGCGGCTGCACATTCATCAGCGCTCCCGACTGGATGGCCCACAAAGGGTCGGTTGGGCGCTCTCTTCTGGGCGAGATCAAGATCGTGACGGAGAGCGGCGATGCTGCACCGACCGGGGAGCCGGGAATGGTGTACTTCGTGACGAGCAGAAAGTTCTGCTACCGCAACGACCCAGAGAAGACGCGCGAGGCATTCAGCCCGCAGGGATGGGTGACGCTGGGTGATGTCGGCCGCCTGGATGACGAGGGCTACTTGTATCTGACCGATCGCAAGTCCTACATGATCATTTCGGGTGGGGTGAACATCTACCCACAAGAGGCTGAGAACGTCTTGTCCATGCATCCCCAAGTTGCGGATGTCGCGGTGTTCGGCGTTCCGCATCCAGAGTTCGGAGAGGAAGTGAAAGCCGTGGTTCAGCCGGTTGACATGGACGAAGCCGGCCCTGAACTGGCCGCGGACCTGATGGAGTTCTGTCGCGGACATCTTGCGGGACTGAAGTGCCCCAAGTCGATTGACTTTGATCCCGAGCTGCCGCGTCAAGAGAACGGAAAGCTCTACAAGCGGCTCATTCGCGACAGGTATTGGACCGGCCACACAAGCCGGGTTCTTTGAATGCGCGCCGCGCTTTGCTTTCGCGACGCTCAGGCGCCGCGTGACCCCTTCTCACTCTTCTAAACACGATCGACGTATGAACGAAGCATTGATCTTCGACGCCGTGCGCACGCCGCGCAGCCGTGGGCGCCCCGACGGGGCGTTGCACGAAGTCAACCCCGTGAGCCTGCTGGCCGGCCTGATGCAGGAACTGCAGCGGCGCAACGATCTGGACACCGCGCAGGTGGACGATGCGCTGATCGGCTGCGTCCAACCCCATGGTGAGCAAGGCGCCGTAATCGCCAAGATTGCCGCGCTGGCTGCGGGCTGGGACTGGAAGGTGCCGGGCCTGCAGCTGAACCGCTACTGCGGCTCGGGCCTGGAGGCGGCCAACATCGCGGCGCAGAAGGTGCGCTCGGGCTGGGAAGACCTGGTGGTCGCCGGCGGCGTCGAATCGATGTCGCGCGTGGCCATGGGCGCCGCGCCGAGCGCGCGCGATGCCAACCCGCAGCTGAACTTCCGCATGCAGCCCGTGCCCCAGGGCGTCAGCGCCGACCTCATGGCCACGCTGGACGGCCACACGCGCGAGCAGGTCGATGCGCTTGCACTGGCCTCGCACCAGCGCGCCGCCTTGGCGCGTGCCGAAGGCCGGTTCGCCAGGTCGCTGGTGCCGGTTAAGGACTTCAACGGCCTGACCATCCTGGCAGAAGACGAGACGATCCGTCCCGATGCCTCGGTGCAGACGCTGGGCAAACTCAAGCCCTCGTTCGCCGAAATGGGCGCGATGGGCTTCGATTCGCTGGCGCAGCTGCGCTATCCGCAGGTCGAGCGCGTCGCCCACGTACACACGGCCGGCAACTCGTCGGGCATCGTCGACGGCGCCTCCCTGCTGCTGATCGGCAGCGAGGCCAAGGGCCGCGCGCTGGGCCTCAAGCCTCGCGCCCGCTTCGTCTCCGTGGCCGTGACCGGCGCGGAGCCGACCATCATGCTGGCCGCGCCCGCACCGGTGTCGCGCATGGCCCTGGCCAAGGCCGGCCTGCGCGCGCAGGACATCGACCTGTTCGAAGTCAACGAAGCCTTCGCGAGCGTCGTGCTGCGGTTCATGCAGGAGATGGACGTGCCGCCCGAGCGCGTCAACGTCAACGGCGGAGCCATCGCCATGGGCCATCCACTGGGTGCGACCGGCTGCATGCTGGTCGGCACGTTGCTTGACGAACTGGAGCGGCGTGACCTGCGGCGCGGCCTGGTCACGCTGTGTGCGGCCGACGGCATGGGCGTGGCCACCATCATCGAACGTGTGTGAGGACTTTTCCGTGACCGCAACTTCCGCCATCACCTACCACAAGGACGAGCAGCGCATCGTCACGCTCACCATCGACATGCCGGGCCAGTCCGCGAACACCATGAACGGCGTGTTCCGCGAGGCCTACGCCGGCGTGGTCGAGCGCCTGGAGGCCGAACGCGATGCCATTGCCGGCGTCATCCTGACTTCGGCCAAGAAGACATTCTTCGCCGGCGGCGACCTGAACAACCTGCTGGCGGCCCGTCCCGAGGACGCAGCCGCACTCTTCGAACGCGCCGAAGGCATGAAGGCCCTGATGCGCCGCCTGGAGACACTCGGACGTCCCGTGGTTGCCGCCATCAACGGCACGGCCCTGGGCGGCGGGTTCGAGCTGTGCCTGGCCTGTCATGCCCGCTTCGTCGTCGACGACCCACAGTTGCAACTGGGATTGCCCGAGGCCAGACTGGGCCTGCTGCCGGGCGCTGGCGGTGTCGTGCGCACGGTGCGCATGCTGGGCCTGCAGGCGGCCGTGCCATTTCTGGTCGATGGCACGACCTTCGGTCCGGCTCGGGCGCTGGAACTCAAGCTGCTCGACGGGCTGGCACCAGACCTGCCGGGCGTGCTCGCCATGGCGCGGGCCTGGATCGCCGCGAACCCCGGGTCGCTGCAGCCTTGGGACCGCAAGGGATTCCGCATTCCCGGCTCCACCGAGCGCTCGCCGGCACCGCTGGCCTGGCTGCGTACGGCCCCTGTGCTGCAGATGAAGAAGCAGCGTGGCCTGTACCCGGCGCCCGAGGCGGCCATGTCCGCGGCTATCGAGGGGGCCACGGTGGACTTCGACACCGCCTCGCGCATCGAGAGCCGCTACATCGTGCATCTGGCCACGCACCCGGTGGCCAAGAACCTGATCACGACCTTCTTCTTCCAGATGAACGAGATCAAGGCGGGCAAGGGCCGCCCCGAGGGCGTGGCGCCCGCGCGCTTTGCGCGCATCGGCATTCTGGGGGCCGGCCTGATGGGCTCGGGCATCGCGCAGGTCTGCGGCCAGCGCGGCCTGCAGGCTGTGCTTAAGGACGCCACGCTGGAGCAGGCCCAGGCCGGCAAAGCGCGGGTGGAGAAGGCGCTGGCCAAGCGTGTGGAGAAGGGCGCGCTGAGCGCCGAGCGCATGCAGCGCACGCTGGACGCGATCACACCGGCCGGCGCGGCGGCAGACCTGCAGGGCTGCGACCTGATCGTAGAGGCGGTGTTCGAGAAGCGCGAGCTCAAGGCCGCCGTCACGCGGGAGAGCGAGCCGTACCTCGCCGCGGGCGGCATCTTTGCGTCCAACACCTCCACCTTGCCGATCACCGGCCTGGCCGAGGCATCGAAGCGCCCTGAGAACTTCATCGGCCTGCATTTCTTCTCGCCGGTGGACCGCATGGCGTTGGTGGAGATCATCAAGGGCGCCGAGACCTCGCCCGAGACGCTGGCACGCGCCTACGACTTCGTGCAGCAGTTGGGCAAGACGCCCATCGTGGTCAACGACAGCCGGGGCTTCTTCACGAGCCGGGTGTTCGGCACCTTCACCAAGGAGGGTGCCGCGTTGCTGGCCGAGGGCGTGCCGGCCGCCGAGATCGAGAACGGTGCGCTCAGCGTGGGCATGCCGGTGGGGCCGCTGGCCGTGATGGACGAGACCTCGATGGCGCTGTCCTGGTCGGTGCGCCAGCAGACCATCGCTGACCTGCAGGCCGCGGGCGAAGCCGTGCCACAGCACTCGGGGTGGGCCGTGATCGAGAAGATGGTCGCGCTGGGCCGGCCCGGCCGCGCAGGCGGCGGGGGCTTCTACGACTACCCCGAGGGCGGGCGCAAGCAGCTGTGGCAAGGCCTTGCCGCACAGTTCCCGGCCCACAGCACGCCGGTCCCCTATGCGGACCTGCGCGACCGGTTGCTGTACGTGCAGGCCCTCGAGTCGGTGCGCTGCGTGCAGGAAGGCGTGATCGAAGCTGCACGCGACGCCAACATCGGCTCGGTCGTGGGCATCGGGTTCCCGCGTTGGACCGGCGGCACGCTGCAGTACATCAACAGCATCGGCCTGCGCAACTTTGTGCGCCGCGCCGGCGAGCTCGCACAGCGCTACGGCCAGCGGTTCGAGCCGCCCAGGCTGCTCGTGGACATGGCCGAGCGGCAAGGTACTTTCTAAACAATTCCTAAAGACTGAAGGAGACACCGTGGGCATCCATCGAAGACACGTGCTCGGCGTCGCAGCCGCATTCCCATTTGCTTCCCGCAGCTTGGCTGCCGAGGGCGCATGGCCGAACAGACCAATCACGCTCATCGACTCCTATGGGGCGGGCGGCCAGAGCGATGCCGTGGTCAGGCTTCTTGCCCGGCGACTGGAGTCGAAGCTTGGTCAGCCCGTTCTCGTAGACAACCGTCCAGGCGCAAATTCACTGGTTGCCACGCAGTCCGTGCTCCGCGCCCCAGCCGATGGATACACCTTCCTGTTCAACATGAACGCGCTGGTGACCAATCCGATCCTGCTGCCGAACGTGCGGTATGACGCGCTCAGGGATTTCATCCCGATCGCCAGGATCTTCGAGACGTCGGTCATCCTCGCAGCTGCGAAGGAGAGGGGCTCGACGCTCGCTGAGTTCCTCGAGCGGGCGAGGGCCTCCAACGAACCCTTCAGCTGCGGCACGGTGGGCTACGCATCGAGCTCGCACTACTACATCGAATCGCTGGGGCGCTCCGCAGGAGTGCAACTCAACAATGTTCCGTACAAGGGTGGCGACACCCAGCTGCTTCCCGACCTCGTGGCGCAGCGTCTGCAGGCAGGCATGGTCTCTTCCGTCTCCGCCATGACCTATGGCGCTGACAACCGGATCGTCCCGCTCGCCGCTACCGGCACAAAGCGCTGGAAGGTCCTGCCCGAGGTTCCAACCTTCCTGGAGCTCGGATTCTCGGGACTGACGGCGGAAGGGTTCTGCGGGCTCTTTGCGCGCGTCGGAACGCCCGTGCCGATCGTCGAGCGGCTCCATGCGTTGGCAGCCGACATCGCCAAGGAGCAGAGATTTGCCAGCCAGATGCTTGGCTACGGACTGGAGGTGCCGCCGCCCCTGTCGATGCCGGAATTCGGCTCACTCGTGGGGAAGATCGATGCCGCGTGGAGGAACATCAAGAAGAGCAGTGCCATCCGCATCGAGTAGGTGTGGCGTAGTGGCTGGCGTACGGCGTCGAGTTGGCGGACACCGCGGAGAGTTTCAACCCATCCCAAACAGGAGACACCATGAAGATCAATCGGAGAGACGTCCTTGGAATTTCGGCCGCGCTTCCCTTCGCGACTAGCAATTGGGGCGCTGAGGGCGGTTCCTGGCCTAGCCGGCCCATCACGATCGTCGTCGCGTTCGCGGCAGGCGGTCAGAGCGACTCAGTAGCGCGGATGGTTGCCAGAAGACTGGAGCAGAAACTTGGCCAGCCCGTTATTGTCGACAATCGTCCAGGCGCCAACTCGCTGGTTGCGACACAGGCCGTGCTTCGTGCCCCAGCCGACGGCTACACGCTGCTGTTCAACATGAACGCGCTTGTCACAAACCCGATCCTGCTGCCTAACGTGCGCTATGACGGGCTCAAAGACTTTATGCCAGTTGCCCGGATCTTCGAGACCTCTGTCATCTTGGCCGCGGCAAGAAACAAGGGTGGGACGCTCGCGGAGTTTCTGTCTCTTGCGCAAACTTCGAAAGAACCCTTCAGCTGCGGCACGGTGGGCCACGCATCCAGTTCTCACTACTACCTTGAATCACTGGCGCGCGCTGCCGGTGTGCAGTTTAGCAATGTTCCGTACAAGGGCGGAGACACGCAAATGCTCCCGGATCTGGTCTCCGAAAGACTACAGGCAGGGATGGTTTCTTCGGTCACCGCGATGACGTACGGGGCGGACAACCGAATCGTCCCCCTGGCAGCGACCGGAATAAAGCGCTGGAAGGTTCTCCCGCATGTCCCGACCTTTCTGGAGCTCGGCTATCCAGGACTTACAGCAGAAGGCTTCTGCGGTCTTTTTGCCCCCGCCGGCACTCCGACTTCAATTGTCGAGAGGATCAATGCGATGGTAACGGAGATCTCCAAGGAGCGTGAGTACTTCGGTCAGATGCTCAGCTATGGTCTTGAGGTTCCCCCCCCGATGACGACTTCGGAGTATGGCGTTTTGTTGAAGAAAATCTATGCAACTTGGAGAGACATAAAAGACAACAGCGCTATCCGGATCGAGTGACGGGTGACGAGAGGGCAAACCATCGCTCTTCAGCGAGTTCTGGCCTTCGTCACCCTTGCCGCTCGGGGCGGCCTAGCAAGGCAAGGTGCCGCGCGGTGAAGCGGTGCATGCAGCCTTGCCTCGGTTCGACGTGCCTCGACGGTTGCCACACCGCCGCCGTGTCGTTGGAGGCCGAGGCTTCATCTGCCCCGTCTGTTGGCATTCCACGCCCAACAGCTCGGCGAGCCATTCTCAGAACGTGATGATCACGCGGCCTACAAGCGAGCGGTCCTTCATGAGCTGTTCGGCCTCGGCAATGTGCTCGGCAGGGACAGAGTGGCGGATGTTGACGCGAATCTGCCGCGACTTATACAGCGCCAGGACGTCGTTCTTGACCCCCAGAATGAGCTCGGGATTTCTCTCTGCGGCTTGCCGAAGATCTACGCCGACCAGTGAGCTCCCTTTGACAATTGCGAGATTTGTCTTGAGTCCTGCGATGGAGCCTCCGGCAAAACCAACCATCAGGTGCCGCCCGCCCCAACCTAGCGTGCGGAAGGCCTGATCCGTCGCATCACCACCGACCGGGTCGAACACCACATCCACTCCACGCGGGCCAGTCAAATTCTTGACAACGTCCTTCCATTCAGATTGGGAGTCGACGACATGGTCGGCACCGTCTGCCAGCGCTGCGTTGCGCTTCGCGTCACTCGATGCGACCGCAATCACCTGGGCGCCGAGGGCTCTTCCGATCTGCACTGCAGCTGAGCCAACGGCCCCGGCTGCACCAAGTACCAGCAAAGTCTCTCCCCGAAGCAGGTGCGCACGATCGCGAACCGCATAAAGGGCCGTCGAGAACGGTGCTACCAAAACTGAACCCTCAGCGATGGGCCGACCACCCGGCATCGAGAGGATCGCGTGTCGTGGAACACATATGGATGCCGACCAGGCGCCACCGAAAGTCCCGCACACAGCGTCCCCAACTCTCAGTTGTTCGTCGATCCCTTCACCGATGGCGCTAACGATGCCGGCGAACTCGCTGCCGGGAGTAAACGGCAAAGCAGGCTTGACCTGGTACTTTCCGCGGGCCAGCAGCAGGTCGACAAACGAGACGCCACAGGCATGCACCGACACACGGACCTCGCCCGGCTTGGGAGGTCTGTCCGGCAGGTCCACCACATGGATGGAGTCGTTCGGGTCGTAGCTCAAAACGCGCAGGGCTTTCATGCGAATCTCCCCATCAGCGTCCGGTCCAGGCAGGTGCGCGCTTCTCGAAGAAAGCTCGGATACCCTCCTGCACATCCTCGCTTCCCGCAATCGCGTCTTTTGCTTGCTGCGTTGCGCTCCATCCCGCGGCCTCGAGGTCGGTCTTCATGGCCTGCATCGCAGACAGGCACGCCTGCACGGCCAACGGGGCGTTTGCAACAACCTCGCCGGCCAGAACCAAGGCTTCATCGAGCGTGCGACCCGGTGGGACCAGCCTGTTGACCAAGCCCAGTGCGTGGGCACGGGCAGCGGTCAACGGCTTCCCAGTCAAGACCATCTCGTTCGCCACATTGCTCGGCAGGCGTTCCAGAGACCGGAAGAGCGCGCCACAGGTCGGAACCAGACCTCGGCATACCTCCGGCAAGGCAAAGCGGGCGTCATCGGCTGCGACGATCATGTCGCACGCAAGCGCGATCTCGAGACCGCCGCCGAAGGCTATTCCCTCCACTGCGGCCACCAATGGCTTGCGCCGCCTCCGTCTGACAAGACCATATTCGCCGCCCCTGGCCGTGACGTAGTCACCCCCAGAGGTCAGGTCGCTTCCGGCACAGAACACGTTGTTGCCGCCGGTGAGAACGCCGGCCCGAACCTCAGGATCGTCGTCAAGCCTGTTGAGTGCGGCATCGAGAGCGTCCGCCATGGAGCGGTCGACGGCGTTGCGCTTGTTCTCGCGCCGCAAGGTGATGAGAAGAATGCCATCGCGCAGATGGACGTCCACAAGAGTAGAAGAGACTGTCATCGTTGATGCTGACCGGCTTAGGGGGGGTAGATCGGCGCTGCCGTGAAGATTGAGTCCTAGGTACGGTGGCGATGATAAATGTATTAAATGGATTTACCATTAGGGTTTTGGCTCAAAGGTCGAGCCTCACTTGACAAGGCGTCCCATGTCACATGCATGCACAACTTCAGGTCCGCTTCGAGGGTTGAGGGTGGTTGAGTTCTCCGGCATCGGTCCGGGCCCATTTGCCTGCATGATGTTGTCGGACATGGGTGCTGACGTGCTCACGATCGAACGACCTGGAGGCAAGCTGGGTGATCCGCACAACTTCACCGGTCGCGGGCGAACCGTCGTTGTGGCAGATTTGAAGGATCCGAAGGCGCGCAACGAAGTGCTCGGTTTGCTGGAGGGTGCAGACATCCTGGTCGAGGGCTTCAGGCCGGGTGTGATGGAGCGTCTCGGCCTTGGTCCGGATGCGGTTGCCGGGTGCAATCCTCGGCTGGTCTACGGCCGCATGACGGGTTGGGGGCAGGAGGGCCCACTGGCACACGCTGCGGGTCACGATCTGAACTACATCGCGATCAGTGGCGCCCTCCATGCCATCGGTCCCGCAGGAGGCGCTCCGGTGCCACCGCTGAATCTCGTGGGCGACTACGGAGGCGGGAGCTTGTACTTGGTCGTCGGGATACTGGCTGCGCTGCATGAGTCTCGCCAGTCAGGAATTGGCCAGGTGGTGGATGCGGCCATTTCCGATGGAGCAGCTTCGCTGATGACGCTATTCGCTGGCCTGCTCGCACAGGGGAGATTCGTCGAACGACGCGGGGAGAACACGCTGGACGGTGGTGCTCCCTACTATGGCGTCTATGAGACCAAGGATCGCGAATACGTCAGCCTCGGGGCGATCGAGCCGCAGTTCTTTCATGAGTTCTGCAAGCGGGCCGAGGTGGCATCATCGCTTTGGACTGCGCAGAACGACAAGACCCGATGCGCGGAACTGCGCGCTGAGCTGTCGCGCATCTTCGCGAGCAAAACGCAGGCGGAGTGGTGCGATCTTCTGGAAGGAACCGATGTTTGCTTCGCGCCAGTTCTGTCTTTGTCGAAAGCACCGGAGCACAGACACAATGTGGCGCGCCAGGCTTTCGTAGAGGTTTCCGGCGTCAGCCAACCGGCGCCCGCACCGAAGTTCTCGCGAACGCACTCCCGCGTTCAAGGTCCGGCACCAAAGACGGCGATCAGCCTCTCAGAGGCGAAGGCTCGGTGGCTGCGTGCATGAACCGTCGATTGTTCTTGCCGGGCCGGCCCCACTGCCGGCGCTGATCAGGACTTGATGGGGCCTAGTCTTCCATCGCACGGCAATCCCGGAGTGCGCGGGGCTAAGTCCCGAGAAATTGGACCACCTGATCCAAGCAAGCCCTGCTGGTGCGAAACCCGTTCGCAGGATGTGTTGTGTCCTCGTGGCCGAATGAAATCGCACAGACCATTTTGCGGTCAGCGGCAATGCCTAGCTCGCGTTTTACCAGTGCGCTTTGTGTGGCCAAGGCCGCCTGGGCGATGGCCGCAACGCCATGTGCTTGCATGGACAGCAACAGGACTTGAACGTAGCCACCCACGTCCACAGCACCATAGACTCCCAGCCCCGGGTCGCTGGTGAGGATGGCGACATGCGGTGCGCCGAAGAGCCGGAAGTTCTCGCGAACCTGGCGCGCACCGGCTTCCTTGTCTCCGCGTTGCACTCCCACGGCCTCGTACAGTTGGAGCCCGCACTCGCGACGTCGATCGAGATATTCGTGGGTGTATTCGTGGGGAAATGGAAAGTCGCTGCCGCCCGGCTGCCTTGCATCGTAGGCGCTTAGGAGCGCGTTCCGCAGCCGCGACGTGGCGTCTCCCGTGGTGATCGCCACCTTCCAGGCCTGGGAGTTGCACCATGACGCGGTGCGTTGTGCGGTACTGAGAATGGACTCGATCGTCTCCTGGGCAACAGGCTTGTCGAGAAATGCGCGGCAGCTGTGGCGTTCAGTCAGGAGTTGGTGAAATACTGGAGTCGATGTTTGGCTCATGTTGCGAGGGGTTGAGTAGTGGTTGTGGAAGGTGAGGTCGAGTCTGTTGCTGCAGAGTCAAGAGGGCCGATGTTGGAGTCGAGGCATTGGCCCGCTGAGACGGCTTCATTGGAGCCGAGCTCAAACATCGGAACTGCGTAGCCATCTGCCGTGCGCTGCATCGTGACATTGACACGGTCGCCAATCGACGCATCTTCCAGTTGGCCGACGAGGTTCGTAAGCAAGGTAACTCCCTCGTCCAGTTCGACATAGGCAATCGTGTATTGCCCATCCGCCTGGTAGACCTTGCTGAAGCTGTAGATGGTTCCAGCGCCGCTGGCTTCCATCCATTCGGTATCTCCAAGGCAGAAGGGACACAGCGGCCGTGGATAGAAATGGACTTGGCAGCAGGCGGTGCATCGCTTGATCAAAAGCCTTCCTTCCGCCGCTGCCTGCCAGTACGTGCGCGTGGCACTGTCGTCGATGACAGCGGGCAGGTTCGATTCGGTGGTCAGCGTGCTCATTGCGATCGCTCCAGGATGAGGGTGGCACTGCCGTGCCGCGATCCGAGGAGGCCGCCCGTGCCCTGGGCGAGCGCGAGCGAGCAATTCGGTACTTGAACCTTGGGGTGCGCTTCTCCACGCAGTTGCCGAACGGCCTCGATGATCTTGGTTATCCCTCCGCGGTTCGAGGGATGGTTGTTGCACAGGCCGCCGCCATCGGTGTTGATCGGCATGCGGCCGACGCCGGCGATCAGGTTGCCGTCCTGCACAAAGCGGCCGCCTTCTCCCTTCTTGCAAAAGCCGAGATCCTCAAGCTGCATCAGCACCGTGATCGTGAAACTGTCGTAAATCGAGGCGTACTGGATGTCTCGAGGCTGGACCTTTGCTTCGTCGAATGCCAGGCGGCCCGAGAGTGCGGCCCCGGAGTAGGTGAGATCGACCCTGCCGCCCGCTTGCCCCTTGATTGTCTCGCCACTTCCGCGCACCGACACCAGAGGTCGCGAAAGCGATTCTGCGATCTCCGGGCGCACGACGATGAGCGCACCCCCACCGTCACTCACAACGCAGCAGTCCAGCTTGTGCAGGGGGCTGGCGATGAGCGCGGATTCGACGACTTCCTCGACGGTTACGGGCTTGCGCAGCATCGCGTGTTCGTTGTACTGGGCGTGCTGCGATGCTGCCACCTTGATCCAGGCCAGCTGCTTCGACGTCGTGCCAAACTCGTGCATGTGGCGAGCTGCGGCCAGCGCGTACATGTTTAGTGTGGACGGGCGGTAGGGAAGCTCGAAGGCTGCATCGGGCGTTGCCGCTGCGCTGCCCCTTGACGAGCCCATGGCATTGGCGATCTCGGTCCGCGGGCGGCCTGCAAGGGTGATCAGGGCGATATTGCATTTTCCGGCCGCTATCGCTTGTGCGGCATGGGCGACATGGACCAAGGGCGCGGATCCGCCGGTGTCGGTCGTGTCCACGTGCCGCAGTCGAAGTCCCATGTAGTCGGCCATGCTGAGAGCGCCGAGGCCAGGTGCATCGCCAGCACAGAAGTAGCCGTCGACATCGCCCAGGCTAAGCCCGGCATCCTGCAATGCTCCACGCGCGCACTCTGCATGCAGCTGTGCGGTGGTCTTGTCGGGAGCCTTGCGCAACGGGTGCTCGAAGGCACCGACGATTGCTGCTGTCCGATGATTTCTCATGTCACGTCTCCTTGCGTGGAACCAGTGGCCAAAAAACTGGCGCGGGGAACATCCACCGTCGAACTCCGCCGGCTCACAGTGCACATGGCTGCGCCAGCTGCGCTCCTTACGTGGCGGGTCGGCGACTTGAACAGCTCAACTGGATGGACAACTAACCTTCATTCTAGTATGGTCAGTCCATTAAATTGGTAATGCATAAGGAGGCATTTATGGTGGAACTGGTGAGCTTGAAGGATCGGACGGTCGTGGTGACGGGTGCCGGCCAGGGGATCGGTGAAGGCATCACGCGTCTGGTCATCGAGCTGGGCGGCAATGTGGTCGCTGTCGATCGGAACGAAGAGACGTTGAAGAAGCTCGGGTCAGAGTTGCCGGCCGGCCGCCTCATGCCGGCTGTCGCGGACGTGTCCGATCCGGAGGCCGCCCAACGGGTGGTGGCACAAGCGGTGGAAAGGTTTGAACGCGTCGACGGACTGTGCAACAACGCCGGCATCACGCGGCCGGCGATGATGGACAAGATGACGGTGAAAGACTGGCGCGATGTGCTGGACGTTCATCTGTCTGCTTCGTTCTTTTGGTCCCAGGCGCTGGGTCAGCATCTGATCGCGCGTGCCAAGGCTGGTGACACCAAAGGCGGATCGATCGTTAACATCTCGTCGGACGCAGGTCGCAAGGGTGCCATTGGCCAAGTCAACTATGCCGCCGCCAAGGCCGGCATCCTGGGTGTGACGATGACGACCGCGCGCGAGTGGGGCAAGTACAACATTCGTGCGAACTCCATCTGTTTCGGCGTCGTGGAAACACCGATGACCGAAGTGATCCGCGGTGACAAGTTCCGCGACAAGATCCTCAGCCAGATCCCGCTGGGTCGCTGGTCCACACCGGACGAGGTCGTCAAAGCGGTTTGCTTCCTGCTCTCGGACGCCGCGAGTTACGTGACCGGCCAGCATCTCGGCGTCAACGGCGGGTACCACATCAGCCTCTGACGCCATGCAGGCGAGGAGCGGAGCCCAAGAGGTCGGCTGGTGCTCCTGCGCCGCGAGGTGGCGACGCACGGGCGTTGCATAGCGAAGTGCCTGCACAGACTGTGAGCAGGCCTCTCACGCCAGAATGTCTATCCATCCTGGCATGTTCGAGTCTCAAGTGCCGCATTGCGGCGAAGCGGAGCATGAATGCTCAACTACCAGAAGATCAAGTCGTGGGCGCCGCAGGACGTTCGCCACCACTACACCCGCAAAGACACCATCCTCTACAACCTCGGGCTCGGCTTTGGCATGAACCCAGTGGATCCGGCCGAGCTGCGTTACGTTTATGAGGAAGAGCTCAGCGCTCTTCCGACGATGTGCAGCGTGCTGGCGACCCCTGGCTTCTGGATGAAGGACCACCCCGAGTTCGGGATCGACTACCTGCGGCTGGTGCATGGTGAGCAGAAGGTCGTCATGCACCGCGCCCTCGCGCCTGAGGGCACGGTTTACGGACGGACCCGTGTGACCCGCATCGTTGACAAAGGTGCGACCAAGGGGGCTCTTGTCACCGTGGAGCGCCAAATCCTGGAGTCGGGAACCCTGGAGACGATTGCGTCGATCGATCAGGTCTACTTCTGCCGCGGCGATGGCGGATTCTCCGAAGGCGGGGCTTCAGACTTGCCCGAGGCAGTCGACAACTTCGTGCCTACGCGGGATCCGGATGGCCAACTGACGAGCCAGCTCGCAACGAACGCTGCGCTGCTCTATCGGCTATCCGGCGACTGGAATCCCTTGCATGCCGACCCGGCCGTGGCGAAGAAGGCAGGGTTCGACAAGCCGATCTTGCACGGACTTGCGACCTACGGGGTAGCTTGCCGCATGCTCACGACGCACCTTCACCAGGTCGGCCTTGGCGAGATCACGTCGTTTGCTGCGCGGCTGTCCGCGCCGGTGTTTCCCGGCGACGTGCTGCAGCTGCGCTTCTGGCTCGACGAGACGGATCTTCGCTTCGACGCCGAAGTTGCCGAGCGCGGTGTGAGGGTGCTGTCAAACGGAACAGCCACCCTGGCAGCCAAGTGACCGTTTGCGATCGAGAGCACGACAACAGGACGATGCAATCATGGACATAACACTATCGGATCAGCAGGCGACCTTCCAGAAAGAAGTGCGAGCGTTCATCGACGCACGGCTTCCCACGGACACGCGCGATCGCCTGCGCAGAGGGTTCGCTGCGACCAAGCAGGACACCGTCACATTCCAGCGCATCCTGAATGAGCGTGGCTGGGCGGCGCCGCATTGGCCCAAGCGCTATGGCGGTGCGGAGTTGGGCCAGGTCGAGCGTCTCATCTTGCTGGATGAGATCTTTCGGGCCTCTGCGCCGTTGCCCCAGGTGTTCAACATCACCATGCTTGGGCCCGTACTGTTGCAGTTCGGCACAGAGGACCAGAAGAGCTTCTTCCTGCCCAAGCTGCTGAACATGGATCTGTGGTTCTGCCAGGGGTTCTCGGAGCCTGAGGCGGGGTCAGATCTGGCTTCGTTGAGGACGCGAGCCGAGCGCGAAGGTGACTTTTATGTGGTGAACGGGCAGAAGATCTGGACCACCTCCGCGCATCACGCCGACTGGATCTTCTGCCTCGTGCGGACGAGCACGGAAGCGAAGAAGCAGGATGGCATTAGCTTCTTGCTCGTCGACCTGCGACAACCTGGAATCACCGTTCGCCCGATTCCATCGATCGACGGCATGCACCACCTCAACGAGGTCTTCTTCGACAACGTCCGGGTGCCCGTGTGCAACCTGGTCGGCGAAGAGGGGCGTGGCTGGAGCTACGCCAGGTTTTTGCTGTCCAACGAGCGTACGGGCATCGCCAACGTTGGACTGTGCCGCGAGCGCTGGAACTACGCCGTCGAGATCTCCAACGCACATCAACGCGACGGCCATGCCCTGGCTCAGCTTCCGGGTGTCCGAAAGGAGCTTGCGGTTCTCGACGCTGAGATTCGCAGTCTCGAGATGACGAACTGGCGACTGCTGCTGTCGCCCGACACATGTGCCGTGCCTCAGGCGTTCGCGTCGGTCCTGAAGCTCAAAGGCAGCGAGGTCCAGCAAAGAGTGCTGGCTCTTCTCGCGAAGCTGGCAGGCGCAGATGGCCTGCGGGCTGCCAGCGATCTGCCAAACGGCTCCTCGGATTGGGCGTCCCCGTTGGTCTCGCGGTACTTCTTCAGCCGCGCCTCGAGCATCTACGGCGGAGCCAGCGAGGTCCAAAAGGACATTCTTTCAAAGACATTCTTGAGCTAGCCATGGACTTCTCCTACAGCGATGAGCAGGCGATGCTGCGCGACAGCGTCGCACGGTATCTGCGCGACAACTTCAGCTTCGAGCAGCGCAAGGCGTTGCTCGCAGATCCCGGCCGAGCCGTGACCCGGGTTTGGCGCGAGCTTGCCGACCTCGGTTTGACAGGCGTGCTGGTGCCGGAGGACCACGGTGGGTTCGGCGGCTCGATGGGCGACCTCCACGGTGTCTTGCGAGAGGCGGGCGCGTCGTTGCTCATCGCACCCTTGGTCAGCAGCATGGTTATGTCTACCGTTGCGCTCGTCGCATCGGGTGTCTCTAGCCTTCAGAAGGACTACCTGCCGCTCATGGCCTCGGGTGATCTCATGGTTTGCTGGGCAGGCGAGCGCGTTGGCGGCGTGCCTGCGACAAGAGCAACGCTCGATGGAAAACAATGGCGGGTCAGCGGCGGCGTTCGCAACGTGGCATGCGGCGCTATGGCTGGTGGCTACATCGTTGCTGCGCAGTTTTTCTCGCCCGGCGCGGGACCTGCTGAAGGTCTCTTCTTGGTGGACCGCAAGAACCAGGCAGCCGACGCCGTCAAGGCCGCCCAGTATCGCCTGGTGGACGCCAGCCCTGCGGCGACGGTCAGCCTTCTTGACGCCATCGCTCTGCCGCTGTTCGACGGCGATACGTCGCACGAACATGCACAGGTGATGGCGCGGGTTAGAAGCGCGGGGATAGCTGCCGCCTGCGCGGACGGGCTTGGAACGCTCGAAGCCGCGATCCGACTCACTGCTGAGTACGTTAGAAGCCGGCGTCAGTTCGGTAAGCCGCTTGCAGACAACCAGGCCGTGCGCCACAAGATCGCGGAGATGCTGGTCGGCCTGGAGTCGATTAAGAGCATGTCGCTGCTGGCTGCCATCGCCTATGACGACCCGGGCTCTGCGATGGCAGGCGACATTGCCCGGGCGAAGCTGATTCTGAGCATCCATGGGCGCAAGGCGCTCGAAGACGCCATCCAACTGCACGGTGGAATCGGGATGACCGAAGAGTACTCAGTTGGCCACTACCTGCAACGCTTCGTGGTCTTTGACAGCACCCTTGGTGATGCGGATGAGCAGGCCGAGTACCTGGCAAAGCAAGAGGGAGATGCTCGATGAACCGCTGGCTTAAGTCGACCGAATGTATCGAGTTCTCCGTGGCGGCGCATGTTGCGACGATCACACTGAACCGGCCGTCCAAGCGCAACGCGCTGAGTGTTGCTCTGCTGGTGGAGCTACGCGATGCGCTCTATGAAGCCGACGATCGCGAGGACGTGCGGGTCATTCTGCTGCAGGGGGCAGGAATCGACTTCTGTGCTGGTTTCGACCTGGATTCAGCGTATGGGCCCACCACTGCCAAAGAGCAGAGCGTTGACGCTCCAAGGTACCGAAGCGGTTCGGGGGCCGATGATGAGTGCCTGCGGCTGGAACGCAAACAGGCGTTCATGGTTGCCATCAGAGACATCCACAAGCCGGTGGTCGCGAAGATCCACGGCAACTGCTTGGCCGGTGGTACGGACTTGGCACTGATGTGCGATGTGCTGGTTGTCAGCGACGATGCGCGCATCGGCTACCCAGCGACCCGCGCGAACGGAACGCCGCCGAGCAACATGTGGCTCTACCACGTTGGCCCCCAATGGGCCAAGCGCTTGATGTTCACGGGTGATTGCCTGAGCGGCAAGGATGCGGCGCGGATCGGCCTCGTGTCTGACGCGGTGCCCCGCGACCAACTCGACGCCGAGGTCGACCAACTGGTCAGCCGCATGGCCCTTGTTCACAGCGACCTGTTGTCCGCACACAAGCGGGTCGTCAACATGGGCTTGGACTTGTGCGGGGCTGCTCAGCTGCAGCGCTTTGCTGCGGAAACAGATGCGAGGGTGCACAGCGCATCGCAGGCGATGAATCAGTTCTCGAGCGATGTCGCTGAGCATGGGGTGCGAGATGCCATCCGTCGGCGTGATCAGCCTTTCGGGGACGGCCTGGTTCGACTCAAGGCTCTGTCGTCGTCCTGACGCAGCCGCTGGCAGGTCTGCCCATTCTCTGGGATCCGGCCCAGGTGGGGCGGATCCCCTATCACATCGGACCGTTTTTGGGGCATCAGCTTGCCCGCGGGATCGTTAGATTTTCTGCAGCGGCGCGAAGCGCCTCCTCTGGCCGAGCAAGGCGCCGCACGAAGGCGGCGCCAGAACTCATTTGCCCAAGCGATGATTACTGGAAGCTGATGTCCAGGCCCTTCACGAGTTCAGGCCATGCTTTCAGCTCCTTGTCCAGGTGGGCCGAGAACTCCTCGGGTGACGTGGCGCGGCATTCGAAGCCCACACGGGTGCACACCGACTGAACTTCGGGTGTTGCCACAGCGAGCTGCAGTGCCTCCGCCAGCTTGTTGACGGTCTCCTTCGGCGTTGAGTTGGCGACGAAGGTGCCCATCCAACCCAGCAACGTCATGTTCGGAACACCTTGCTCTTCAAAGGTCGGGATGTTGGGAACGCTGCGCAGTCGTTGCGCACCGGTGACTGCAAGCAGGACAAGCTTCTTTCCGTTCGCCTCGTACTTTTCCAGGGAACCTACGGCACCAAATGCGCTTGACAACCGGCCGCCGAAGACGTCCGGAACGGACTGCGCCTCGCCCTTGTACGGCACATGGATCAGCTTGGTCCCAGTCTCACGCGCAAGGACTTCGCCGAGGATGTGGCTCGACGAACCACTGCCGGGTGACGCAAACGAAAGCGCACCTGGCTTGGACTTTGCCAGTGCAATGAATTCCTTCAGGTTCTTGGGGCCGAGGTCGGGCGAGACCACAAGGGCCACAGGGATCACTGCGGCGAGGCCGACGGGCGTCAGCTTGGGAAGGTAGTTCGGGATGTCCGTGCGAAGCGAGGCGTTCTGGACGATGCTGCTCGGGATGAAGAGCATCGTGATCTCCTCCGGGCGGGGTGTTGCGACCGCTGCCGCAGCCACGGTTCCATTTCCGCCAGGCTTGTTGTCGACGATGACAGTGGTTCCCAAGATCTTGGCCATCCCAGTACCGATGGTTCGGACAACCACGTCGGTTGCTCCTCCTGCTGCGATGGATACAACCAGGCGTACTGGCTTATCGACTGCGTATGCGGAGGGGAGGGCAAAGAGGCATGCGCTGGTGATGGCGATGCAGGCGCGGCGACGTGGTCTCATGTGATCTCCTTCGTAAAAATGGCAAGACCATTAAAATGTAGATACCATGCTGTTACTCGTCAACCGGCCGAGACCCGAACTTGAGAAGCGGTGTGCATCGGCGCACGCTGGCGGTTCCTACGTCCGCGCAATCGATCAAGGAGTTCTATGAGCTTGAAACACGGCCGTGGCGTTTATAGCCACGATCAACTGGTACGGATGTTCGATCCGAAGAGCGTGGCCATCGTGGGCGCATCTCCGAACGCAGCGTCCTTCGGAGCACGGACCTTGGCCAGTCTGTCCAAGTTCTCTGGCGCAATTCACCTCGTCAATGGCAAGTACGAAGAGATCAACGGGCGTACTTGCTTCAAGAGCATCTCCGCGATCGGCAAGGTGCCGGACTGCGTGGTTGCCGCAGTGCCCCGCGATGCCGTCGAGGCCCTGGTGCGGGAGGGCGTCCAGATCGGTGTGGGCGGGCTGATCATCTTCGCGTCGGGGTTCGGAGAGTCCGGCGATCCGGAGTGGGAGGTGACGCAGCGACGGATCGTCGCGCTAGCCGAAGGATCGCAGACCCGCCTTCTTGGTCCGAACTGCCTCGGGGTGGTCAACGGCGTCTCTGGGTTCCACGCGGTGTTCGCAAACGCCCCGGCGAAGCCCATCCATCCCGGTGGACGGCGAATCGGGCTGATCAGCCAGTCCGGCGCCCTGGGTATGGGACTGGCACAGGCCAGCGAACGCGGCGTTTCCTTCAGCCACGTCTTCACACTGGGCAACGCCTCCGACATCGATGTAGCGGACCAAATCTCCTACTTGAGCGGTGACTCAAACTGCGACGTCATCGCCTGCGTCTTCGAAGGAACCGACTCGCCTCAGCGGCTACTAGAGGCCGGGCGGCTTGCACGCGAAGCGCGCAAACCCGTTGTCATCTTCAAGTTGGCAACGGGGGAGAGCGGTGCCGAGGCGGCCAAGTCGCACACAGGGGCCCTGGCAGGTTCTGCGGCAGCCTACGAAGCGTTTTTTGAGAAGGCAGGCTTCGTTGCCGTCACGGAGTTCGAGGAGCTCTTGGAGACCGCGGCGTTTTTTGCAAAGGCACCTCGACCCGTCGCTACGGGTGTGGCTGTGCTGACGCCATCGGGCGGCGCGGGGATTCTCGCGGCCGACCAGGCCGAGTTGCATGGTGTGCCGATGCCGCAGCCCGGCCCCGAGTTGCAGCAACTGCTCGCAATGCACATTCCGCTCTTCGGCGCTGCGCGCAACCCATGCGACGTGACCGCGCAGATCCTCAACAACCCCGTTTCTTTCCCCGCATGCGCGGAAGGCTTCCTCTCTCAGCCGGACATTGGCGCGATCGCAGTGCCCAACGGCTATGCACACGAAGCCGGATCGCTGCGTATCAAGGCCATCGGCCCAATGGCTCGAGCGGCGGGAAAGATCGTCTGCGCGTACTGGCTCACGGGCTGGCTGGAGGGGCCAGGCTCCTTCGACCTGGAGACAGATCCCGATGTTGCGTTGTTTCGTTCGACGGCGAGATGCTTCCGCACTCTCGCCGCCTGGACGCACTGGTGGGAACGGATCGATGCGCAAGATCGGCAACACGTCCGACTGAACTCTTCCAGTGCCGTGCGCGAGGTCGCCGGCCTGCTGGAATCGTCGGCCTCCGTAAGCACGCTGCCAGAGAGCCAATCGAAGGCTGTTCTCGCTGCCTATGGGGTGCCGGTGGTTTCGGATCACCTTGCACAAGAGCTCGATGGTGCTGTAGCGGCCGCCTTGGAGATGGGCTTCCCGGTTGTGCTCAAGGTGGAGTCGCCTGACCTGCCCCATAAGACCGAGGCGGGCGTCGTGCGTTTGAACCTGTGCAGTCGCGCGGACTTGGAGCGCGCGTACGCCGAGGTGATGCAGAACGCGAACAAGGTTGTGCCGGCGCCGCGCATCAACGGCGTGCTTGTGCAACCTATGGTGGCGTCGGGCGTAGAGATCATGGTCGGCGGTCGCGTCGACCCACTCTTTGGGCCGCTAATCGTCGTCGGGATGGGCGGCATCCTTGTCGAGCTACTCCAGGATAGTGTGGTGCAGCAAGCGCCTGTCGATGCCGTTCAAGCGTTGCACATGCTTAAACGTCTCAGCGGTTATCGGCTGCTCCAGGGCTTCCGTGGCGCAGCAGCAGTCGACGAAGCCCAACTGTGCGCAATCATTCAACGCGTGTCGGAACTGATCTCTGACCACCGCGCAACCTTGTCTGAGGTCGATGTCAACCCGCTGATCTGCACTGCGGAGCGCATCCTGGCGGTCGATGCTCTGGTCGTAAAGTGCTGACCCCACAGCCGAGTTCGCTGCCACATCAAATCGCGGGTTCCGCGGCGTGGCATGGCCTGCACGCAGGTGATCCAGGTATCGGCACTGGCGGGTAGATCCTGGGTGTCCGTGTCGATGATGTGCGGAGCGGCGGCGCGCAGGCGCCATTCTCGACCACCGCGTCGTGGTACCGGCGCCCGAAACGCTCGGCGAGCCACGCTACCAGCGACCTTGTTGACCTGGACGTTGGGCGTGCTGCAATCCATCATGCGTCTTCGAAAATGCTCGAGCGGTAGGCAGGGCGCGGCTGCGCTGATACCCGACGCGGATGGAACCGCTGGGTATGGAGCCTGCCGGGCTTTATTTCTGGCTGGAAGGCGTTCATGCGGCGAGCGCGGCTGCGCCCGAGGGTTTCCAAAGGTTGATGATCTTCGTGGGGGCAGGGCGTGCCTGGCGCTCCCTGTAAGCCGACGAGGGAAGGTTCTGAAAATGGAAAGCGGGGCGATCGTCCAGGATGGCGTAGCTGGCGGCGAGGTTGGACGGATCCGGAGCAAGCCACTGAGCGACGTTATCCCGCTTGATCGCGACGGGGCACCAGTCTTGGCCGGCCGCGCGTATTTCCGGCGGCGCCTGGTCGATGATCATGGCAAAGGAGTGCAGATCTTCTTGCCCCGGGCGTTGCCAATGCGACCAAAGGCACGGTACATAGAGCGTTTGCTCGGGGACAGGAAAAAACTCCAGTTCAAGCGCGGAGAGGCCTTCGCCAGCAACCAGCGTGCGCTGCCGCAGACGATGTAGCGACACCGATTCGAAGAACGACTCGACAGCAATGACACCGTGCGTGTGACCAAACTCGCGCTGCCACAGTCCCTCGAGTTTGTCGCGCCGCGCGTGATGCGGGCTTTCTAACAAGGCTGCCATGCGGCGCTCGATGTGCGCCGGGCGGCACTTGTAGCGCATCGGCTTGACCTCCAACTTTCCCTCTTGCAACGTCAACAGCGGCACGAAGTGCCCCGGGAACATGCGCCCGAGCTGCGATTGGTCTGCGCCTTCCACCAGAACTTCTCGGCGCCGCCGCGCCGCGCAGATCTTCTGCTTGGCTATTCGAATGCTGTGACTTGCAGCCTTGGAAGGCTTGCTGCCCAGGCGTTGCTGCGCGTCGGCCAGGCGTGCCGACTGCGACACGATCTCTGCCTCGGCTGCCCGCAACTGCGCAAGTCGATGGCTCATCACCATGTCTCGGATCGGTTCGAGTGCTGGCCCGCGCGTTTCAAGAAGTGCCTGGTCCAGCTCGAACGGGACGACTGTGCCGTCTCCAGCAGCGCGTCGCCGAAGTACCTGCAGGAACGCCCCGTGGTGAACATCGCCGCCGAAATGCGACGCATAGAGGGTGGGGTCGGTCCAGACCGTGGCTGAGTACATGTGGGGAAACTACTGCGCGGCTGAGACCGCAATCCGGGACTGGCTCCCAAGGCCCCAAAGAATACCGCTCTCCGGTGCGCGTAGCCTCTTGGAGGCCTGCGAAGCGAAAGGTGCCAGCGATGCGGTGGGAGGTGCTTGAAGCACGATGTCAGGCCGGTTCCAAGTGCTCCACCCATGGCTTGTCCCGAGCCTCAATCCAATGTGCGTTTTCCCATGCACGGAGGCGCCCGCATTCTGGGAAACTGTGCCAGTATGGCCGGCAGAGTTGCCGAGGGCCTTTCGGGCGTTTGCGCCGCGCCCGGCACACGGAGGGGGTAGGTCGGCTTTGCACGTGTCGCCGACCAGTTCGAATGCCACGCCGGTTGACGCGGGCCGCTCGCCTTGGCAGTTTGCCCGGAACGAACCAGGGGCCTGCTCCCTGATGAGCTCGGCGGCCGAATGGCCGCTGCTGCCGCAAAGTTGCCATCACGTTCGAATCGCATCCCTTTTGGCCCTGCGCTTGCGCAGCCAGATGACCACCCCGGTGCAGGACAGGACCGCCACGGCCACGCCAAACAGGCCTATGGCGGCCTTCATGGGCCGGCCACCGACCGCTGCCATGTGCAGCTGGGTCAGCCAGGTCGTCACGGTGTCGCCCGCTGCGGCGGCGGTGGGGAGCCAGATGCCGACCAGGCCGCCCGTGTCGGCGTCCAGGAAGATGCGAGTGCTGCCACCCTTGTCCTTGACGTCCAGGCTGCTTCGCACGTCGTAGCGGTACAGCCCGCGCCGGAAGTCATACGACAGCGAACTCTCTTGCCTCACGACAAAGCCCCGTCGCGTTGCTTCCTCTCCCATGAGCGCGCGGGCCCGGACGTGCGCCTGCTCCCATCCCAACCCGGGTTGCCCGAGGGGGGGGCGCGCGGGCAGCGCCTCGGTGCTCGGCTGGCGCGCGGCCAGGCGCTGGATCACGGGGTCGTAGACCTGGGGTAGATTGAGCGCCACGCTGCTAAGGGCCATGGCCAGCAGCGCCACCCACAGCCACAGGCCGCCCGCGCGATGGACATCGAACACCATGCGAAAGCGCGAGCGCATGCTCAGCTTCCAGGCTGGAGACCAGCGTGCCCAGAAGGATCGCCCTGCTGCCGCGGCATGGCGCCGACGAGCCGGCAGCGTGAGGTACAAGCCCACCATGCAGTCCAGCGTCCACAGCACGGCGGCGATGCCAAGCACCGCCGTTCCCACCGGCCCAAGCGCAAGCGAGTAGTGCAGGCGGTACACGAAGGGCATGAGGTTGTGAACGCCCTGGGTGAGATCGCCCCACCGCCGCGTCCCGAGGATCCGGCCGGTGTACGGATCTATGAAGACTTGGTCGTCGGCCAGAGGCGGGCTGCCCGGCTTGCGCCGCAGCAGGAACGAGGCGGCTTTCCCCTGCTCCTGAGCCAGCGGCACCCGTGCCACCAGTGCGTGCGGGAAGCGCTGCTGCACCGCAGCGCGCAGCGCCAGCGGCGACCACATGGCAGCGTCGAGTGCGGGCGGCACGGCCCGCAACAGGCCTGGATTGAGCGCCTCGTCCAGCTCCGCATTCCAGGCCAGCATGGCGCCGGTCAGTCCTGTCAGAACCAGGAAGCCCGCCAGCAGCAAGCCGACGTAGCGGTGCATGCGCAGCAAGCCGCTGCGCAAGCTCACCACCGGTAGCTCAGGGTGCCGAGGGCTTGCCGTTCATCACCGTAGCGGCAGATCGCGAACTCGCAGTGGGTGACCTTCTTGTTGGCCAGGTTGGCCACGTTCAGGCTGAAATCCCAGTGCGGGTCGATGCGGTAGCGGATCAGGGCGTCGAGCAGGGCGTAGGCTGGCAGCGCCGTGGCGATGCCGGACGCCCGGGTCGTGCCCTTGTAGCGCGCGCCCAGTCCGACCGTTAGCCCCGGCAGGCCCCAGGGCGCGAAGCCGTAGTCCAGCCACAGCGCGGTCTGGTGGTAGGGCGTGTCCTCGCTGCGCTGGCCGATCTCGGCGGCCACCGTGCTGCGCGTGATGCGGGCATCGATGTAGGCGTAGGAGCCGATCAGGTTCAGGCCGCGCGCCAGCTCGGCCTTGGCTTCGAGCTCCAACCCGCGCGAGCGCACCTCGCCGGCCTGCCGGTACACGTCGCGGCCCGCGTCGTACTTCAGCACATCGGTCTGGGTGAGTTCGAACACGGCCGCGCTGAGCAGCATGTTGCGGCCCTGCGGCTGGTAGCGCACGCCGGCCTCGAACTGCTTGCCACCGGTCGGTTTGAACTGCTGGCCGTTGGCATCGGCGGCCGACACGGGGTAGAAGGACTCGCTGTAGCTCAGGTACGGCGCCCAGCCGTTGGCGAACTTGTAGACCAGGCCCGCGCGCCAGGTCGTGGCCTCGTTGTCCTGCGTCAGCCTGGCCTGGTTGCGGTGCAGCGTTTGGTCCTGCTCGGCCCAGTCATGGCGCAGGCCGACCAGCACGGTCCAGTGCTCGCCCAGGTTGACCTGGTCCTGCAGGTACAGGCCGGCCTGCTGCGTGTCGATGCGCGAGCCGCGGTCCAGGGCCGGATCGCGCACCACGTTCACGGGCTGGCCGTAGGCATAGGTGGCCAGGTTGAGCGACGGCGCGCTGGCGCGGAAGTTGGTCGAGTCCCACTCGGTCTTGTACGCGTCCAGGCCCAGCAGCACGCGGTGCTCGACCGCGCCGTGCTGGACCGTCCATTCCAGCCGCGTGTCGGTCGCCAGGCCTTCGGGGCGTTCGCGGCGGTCGCTGTACTGGCGCTGCAGCACGCCCGTGGTGGCGGCCGCTCGGATCGCCGCCGCGGAGGTCTGCGCCTGCAGGTAATTCCAGTTCACATCGGACTTGAAGTAGCGCGCGCGGTGGCTCAGCTTGAGGTTGTTGCTGAAGGCGTGCTCCAGCTCGTAGCCCAGCGCGTACATCTCGCCGCGCATCTCGTCGTAGCCGGGCTCGCCGATGAAGGCGCCGCGGCCGATGCGGAAGGGGCCCGTACCGAATCCCTCCACGAGCTGGTAGGGCAGCGGCGCGGCGAAGCGCGTGCTGGTCTTCTGGTAGAAGGACAGCAAGGTCAGGGACGTTGCCTCACTGGGGCGCCAGGTCAGGGACGGCGCGATGTAGACCTTGTTGTCGAGGATGTAGCTCTGCGCGCTGTCGCTGTCGCGGCCCAGGAAGGTCAGGCGGTAGTCCACCGTCTCGCTGAGCGGCCCGCTGAAGTCCGCCGTGAGCTGCTTGCGACTGTTGCTGCCGAGCTGTATGCCGATCTCGCGCAAGGGCGTGGCGGTCGGGCGCTTGCTGACCGCGTTGACAAGCCCGCCCGGCGAGAGCTGGCCGTAGAGCACGGAGGCCGCGCCGCGCACCACCTCCACGCGCTCCAGGCCATAGGGTTCCTGCACACCGTCGTAGGAGTTGCTCTGCAGCCGCAGGCCATCGCGCAGCGAACCGCCCGTGGCGGCCTCGACATCCATGCCGCGGATGCGGAAGCGGTCGGCCGTGCGGTTGAAGCTGGTCGGCTCGCTCGTCACGCCGGGCGTGTAGCCGAGGGCCTGGGACAGCGTCTCGACCTGGCGGCTGCGCAGTTCGTCCTGGGTCACGACCGACACGGACTGGGGGATCTCCACGAGCAGGGAGTCGGTCTTGCTGCCGGCGGTGCTGCGCTTGGCCACGTAGCCTGCCACGGGGCCGGTGGCGCTTTCCGTGTCCGCCTGGGCCGTCACCGTCACCGCGGGCAACGCCACGCTCGAGCCGACCGGTGGCCGCGCCTGCACGGAGATGGCCGATGGCCCGCTGCCGATCGCCATGAGCCCGGTGCCGGCGAGCACCTGGTCGAGCGCTTCCTGCAGCGTGATGCCGGCGCTCACGGCGGGCGCCGCCTTGCCGGACAACAGGGCGGCATCCGCTCCGATCGCAATGCCGGCTTGGCGCGACAAGGCATTGAGCGACTGGGCCAGCGACTGGGAGGGAACGGCTGCCTGCAGCCGGGCGCCGGCCTGGGGCAGTTGCACCTGGGCGTGCGCGCCGAGCGCCATCGCGGTGGTCAGCACGGATGCGCTCAGCACATGAGCGCAATGGAAGAAGGGTCGGGTCATGGACGTTGTTCTGGGGTTGGTTTCCTGCGGAAGACCAGCCAGGCGGCTCAAACCTGACAACTCATTTGTAACTTAATGCATCCAAAGGGCGGCTACCTTGTGGCGCCGCTTCATCTGGCCTCGATGACGGTCGTGCCGTGATCGCCACGCCGCAGCCGGACCGGCAGCATGTCCGGCAGCCCACGCAGGAAGGCCTGCGGTTGCCGCAACGGGAAGCTGCCGCTCAGGCGCATCGTGCGCAGCCTTTCCTGCGGCCCGAGTTGCAGGCGCTGGGGCACGTAGTCGTTCCAACGGTCGACCACCTCTGGCAATGGGGTGTCGTCGAACACCAGCCAGCCACGGCGCCAGGCGCCGACATCGTCCGGCTGCACCGCGACGCGCCGGCCCAGGCCCCGGCTGTCCGTGCGCACGCTTTCACCGGCTTGCAGGACCAGGGCAGGAGGCGCATCGAGGGCCCGGTCCCTGTGCCAGACACCGACCCGTCCTTCAGCGACCGCGACCTGCATGCCCGTGGCACGCGCGCTCACGGTGAAAACAGTGCCCAGGACGCGCACCAGGCCCCAGTCGGTGTGGACGGTGAACGGCGAGGCCGCATCGGGCGCAACCTTGAGGCGAACCTCGCCCTGGATGAGGCGCACCTCGCGGCGGTCTCGGTAGTAGCGCACCGACAAGGCCGTGCGCGCGGCGAGGCCGAGCTCCGTGCCGTCGGACAGCACTTGTTCACGCAATTGGCCATGGCCCGTTGCCAGCGCCAGTTCGAGCGTGGGCCGCTGCCACCACCAGCGCGCGCCTCCAGCGGTGAGCAAGGCCACACCGGTCCCACCCAGCAGCTGCATCGCGCGTCGGCGGGCTTCAGGGTCGGTGCGGCCGGGGATCGGGATTTCCTCGCGCAGCGCGCTGCCATCGGTGGCGTCCCAGAGCCGCTGGGCCATGTCGATCGCATCGGCATGCCGCTGGTCGACCGCACGCCATTGCTGCAGGCGTGCGCGTGCGGCGTCGGCGCTGGCGGCGTCGCCCTTGTGCGCGCGGCCGACGAGCAACAGCGCCTGCTCCACCAGAGGTAACGGGAGGGAGGATGGATACCGAGACATGTTTGTTCAGCGCCTGGATGGTGCCAGCCCGGCGCAGTCGAGGATGCCACGCATCACATGCCGTTCGATGGCCTCGACCCTGAGCCCCATGTAGGCGGCGGCCTCCGCGTAGCTGCAGCCATGGATGCGTACGAGGATGAAGGCATCCCGCCGCTTCCTTGGCATGACAGACAGGCGCCGCACCAGTGCGTCCAGCTGCTGGCGCGCGATGACGGTGCGCTCGACGGACGGTGCGGCGTCTGCTGTGACCAGGCCCAGGGTGTCGAGCATGCGCTGCTCGGCCGCGCGCCGTGTGGCCTGCGTGGCCGCGACGTTGCGGCCGACGTGGTACAGCAGCGCGCGTGGATCGAGGATCGCATTGCCCTTGCGCTGCAGCGCGAAGATGCGCACGTACGCCTCCTGGACCACATCGGCCGCGGTGTCGCGGTCGCCGAAGGAACGGGTGAAATAGCGCAGCAGTTCGCGGTAATAGCGCTCGGGCAAAAGCACACCTCGGCCAGGAATGACACGCTCCCGAGGTGGCTGAGACGGTGCCCTAGGGGCACGAGACTGTGGCGTTGGGAGTAGTAAGGAATTGTAGGGCCTCGCCCGCAGACTCTCGCTCGCCCAAAATAGGAACTATTCTTATCTTGGCTCTGCCGCCCACCGGGTGAGGGGTCGGCCGTCGGCCCGCAAAGGGGGGCGCAAATGGCCGATGTGAGCAAGCAGTTCTACGGGCCGCGACACTCGACCAAGCATATTCTTGGGGCACGACTCGACGCTCATGGCTAACGGCCTCATGCAGATTGAGGAGATGTCGGCGTTTCGTCATCTTCCATGGCTATTCTTTTTACCGCTGGGTTTACGCCCCCTGTCCACTAGGAAGTGTGGGCTGTCGGAAATCAGGCCTTTCCCGCCCGCCTCGGAGCGACATCCGGGCACCGATTCTCTGCGGCAGCGCAGCTTCGCGGGGCAAAATTGGTGCGTCGCTAAGAGACGCCCGGCGGCTCATCGAAGAGGATCCGCGGTCGGTGGCAGCAATGAGGCCGGCCGATCTGGTCACTTCGCTTCAATAGGAGCAACCGTTTTTGCTGGACCGCTTGTATGCATTGAAGCTGACCGACTTCCAACTGGCCGTCGAGGTCATCGCGGACTGGCGATTGGCCCGCTACTCCGCGAGAAAGGGACGCCGGTTGGACTTGGCCCTGCAGACCCGCAACCTGGACGCGCCCACTGAGGCGGCGTCGCGCCGAGGCGCTCAGTTCCGTGCGGGTCTTGCCGGCTCGGCCCGCCAGCATGAGGGGATTTTCTCGATCAGCACGTAATCGTCCTCGCCAGAGACATGCGCTTCCTTGGCGATGGCTTCGACCAACTTCGCTACCCGCAGCAGCCGTACGCAAACGATTTCTTCGAAATCGCCGTGGCGCAAAGGCAGCACTCCGGGTCATCAGACCCAACTCTTACGGAGACTTTATGAATACGGTGTTGGCTTTGAGTGGACCTAGCAATTGCGGGAAGAGCACGACCTTGAAGCTTGTGATCGACATGCTCAAGGATGCGTATCCACAGGCGGAGATTGACGAGCGGTCTTACAAGGTCGATCGCACGCTCGTCATGGACATCGACGGGTGCAAGGTGGGTATCGAAACGCAGGGTGACCCTGGCAGCCGGCTGCCCACCAGCTTGAAGCGGTTCGTGGATGCTGACTGCGAGATTATCGTTTGCGCTTGCCGCTCGTACGGAGCCACGAGGACATTGGTGGAGGACTTGTCCAAGAACGGATATGTCATCCAATGGTTCGACAAACACCGCAGCATTGAGTTCGCCCACCAAGCTCGCGATAACGAAAGCGTCGCACGGAGGGTTCTGGCCGCGATCGGGGAGGCGTTGAAGGCACGAGAGGCGCCAGCCGCGTGAGCGGGTCGCTCGGCCAAGTGTTCGCCGTGGGCCTCAACCGCCACCATGACCAGCACCATGCTTGCGAGCACAGCGCCGTGTCTCGCCGGATCAGCGTGCGGGCAGCGTCCTCGTCCACTTCCACACGCTTGCTGGCGAGCGCGACCACCTTGTCGATCGCGGCGCCGTGCGCCTCGTACGCCGCGTCCAGCCGCGGGCATCCTCATCAGCCCAGAGGCCCGGTATCTGGTTTGTCTACTCATATGCGGTGCAGACGGAACCAGCGGCATCGTGACGCAAGAGAGTTGCACTGGCCCTTGGAGAAGGGCAAGGATGAGCGGGGAACGTGAGACAGGTATCCGATCGCACCTGTTTTCGTTCGAGGCCTGGGACTGAGAGGAGGGCATTCCCGCCGCCGATCGCGCGCCCATGGCGAGAACGCCGTTTGGCCATACGAAGCGTGGTCAGGCAGCGTCTTCAGGGCGGCGATACGCCAGTTCCCGGCTCGTCAGCTCATTCCGTTTCCAGATCACATGGCAAACTGGGCACTCCGATGGAGCATCGTTTGGGCCCTCAAGTCGCTGGTGCGTGAGCTGATCGATGCTGGCGTGGGTTGCATCTTGAGTGGTGTCCGCAAATGCAACGGTGCCGTTGCAGCCGGATGTGGGGCAGCTGAATGAAAGCATAGGACTTGGGAGAGGGTCAGATCGGCGGGAGTTCACCAGGAAAAGTGCTTCATGGCGAGTGGTGGCACACCACCGAGCAGGCACATCAGCTCCTGCTGAGAGCGAACTCCTAGCTTCGCGTACAAAGAGGCGATCTGTGTCCTCACCGTAGCGATGGTGACCTGGCGCTCATGAGCGATGCGCGAGGGCTTACGCTGTGCCGCCATATCGGCGAGCACTTGTCGCTCGGCGGACGTGAGCCCGGCGTTGATGCCAAGGAGCTCGATGCTCAGCTCTGAGGAGGATGATCGTCGACCAAGCAACACGATGACAATACGCTCGCCAGTGCTGGATCGCAGCGGGCTGACCACCGCATGCAGCCGGTCGTCGCCGGTGCGAAGTTCGACGATGTGTCTCGTCCCTTTCGCTGCGGCTGCTGTCAGAGCACTACCAAGTCCGCTGGTTCCCACGCCATCAAGCTTCGCGTTCACCATGCGCAGCAGTCTTCCCGAAGAGACCTCCTGCCGAGCGGCGAGGTTGGAGAACAGAACGTGGCCCTGGGAGGAGCAGATGATCACTCCGGCGTCGATAGCATCCAGAATTGCGTCGCGCAGTCTTCGGTCGAGGAAGCCAGCCTCACGGACTGAGACGGCTCCTGCCGTCACGGCGGTGGTTTCGGTTTCGACGAACATGGCGGTCCTTAGAAGTCGCGGTGTGCCACCACTTTCGCGTGGGTGGCCCGGCATGTTCCTAAACGTTGTTAATAGAAACCTTAAATTGCCTGAAGGGCGCGAACGGCCGGTTTCACTGGCCCACCGCCGAGAACGTGTTGGTAAGCATGTGCACCAGTTCGGCTTCCCCAACATCTGAGCCTTGGCGACCCCAGTGCTGACGGTCGTCATCCGGCATGCCGGCTTCGATCAGTTCGAGGGCTCGGACACGGGCCAACGCCGAAATAGGGTCCCGTTCCGTTTCCGAGCTCCGCAGGAACGATTCGCCGACCCCTAATAGGATCGCTGCGGTCGCCATGTCTCCTAAAGCGGCTGCCAGCCAGGCGAACACCTCGCTGCGCGAGCGCAGCAGGTTGGCTTGTTGCAAAGTCCGCACGGCACGCAACGCGGCGTGCGAGGCGTCGTCGATCCGGCCCGCTGCAATCAAGGCGACGGTAAGGCCACAGGTCGCATGCGCACGGGCCAGACCCTGACGGACCGTGTCATCCAAATGAAAAAGGAGGTCATGGAACGACGTTACCGCCGTTTCCGCTCTGCCCATCTGATGGGTCCAAGCCATGTCGGACATGATCAGAAGCCGATAGCGATCCACCGCACTCGCTTCGGCAAGGGTGAGCGCCATCTGGCAATGCCTCAGCGCGGCCTGATGCTTGCCTTGAGCGTCGGCAACAAGGGCCTCCACACGCATGCGCCGCATGCGGTCGGCGGAGGGCGTTGCCGAGTGCTCCAGCGCTCGAGCCTGGGCAAGGTGGTCCTCGGCGGCTGCCAGGTGGCCTGAGCGCAGCTCGGCTTCTGCCAGATGCCGCTGACAGGCATGCCGGTGACGTGACTCTCCCATGTCCCCTGTTCGGCTTTGGCGACAAAGGTCAAGCAATCCAATTCTTGTCAGTGTTGACAATAAGTCGCGAGGTCATTTCGAGACGACGCAGGGCCGACGCGCTGACGTCCGCTCCGCCGAGGGATCCGGCAGGATGGCTTGGGCGCTCAAGCGGGCCGTACCATGCCGGGACTTGCTGCCGTTTGCGGCGAGCCAGCATTTGACGACCAACGTGACGACAGAACTACTTCCCTTCTTCCGACGCAGATCCGAGATTGCCGGCGTGCGCGCCTGGCGGCACTGCTTGGCGCATCCGATCAAGGTTGGAGCACAAGTCACGTCGATCTTCGGCGTGCTCCTGTTGGCGATGGTCTTCTGGGAGATCGGTGAGATGCCTCAAGTGGACGTCGCCAGCATCGGGCCGCTTCTTGGAACCATCGCCCTCGGAGGGTTGGCGATGACGGTGGCCCTGTCGGTGTTCGCCATCGTAGGTGGCGCAGTTGCTCGCTTCGCGTTCACCGTGCCAGAGTCGATCGGCGACCGGTGGGTGCTGGTGACCTACCTTTTGCCAGCGTCCCTTGTGGCAGCGAGCCTTAGCATCTTCGCGTTGGCCTATCCCGCATGGCCGAAGTACCACGGTTCGATCCCAGGATGGCTGACGGCGACGGGGCCGGTGTTGGCAGCAGTTGTTGTGGCTCTTCGGTGGAAGGCCCTGGCCAGTTGGAAGCAGGCGGCCGGGGCTTGGGTTGCGCTTAGCTGGAATTCGTCCGCGCTGACCGTCGTCGCAAGCCTCTTGCTCGTGAACGTGATGCCGGCAACAACGTACGAACGAAGCTCCATCCGGCTCGCGGGTGTCGCATTTGCGCTTTGGGCGATCTACTTTGCCATGTTCGTGGCTTTCGCGAGGCGCATCCAAAAACCGCGTCAGTTCGGAAACTTGATGGTTTGGGCCTTCGTTGCCGCCACGTTGGTCATGACGGCCAGCAATGGCTGGATGGCAGTGGCCCATTTGATGCTCAAGCGGATCGGATGGGGAAACTTGCCCGCAAAGATGTTCGTCACCGACCGCGGATGCGAGATCTTGAACAGAGGGCTTGGCAACGAGGTTTGTCGGCGCCAGCCGGGTTCGCTGGCCCACCTCGTCTGCCCGGTATGGGTCCGTTCGCGCATCGGAACGCCGGTGTTCGTGTCGGTGTCCGCGTTGTCGGCGTCGGGGTCATGGCCTGATCACGAGAACCTTCGGCACGTGTCTCTGCCCAAAGAAGACGTGATCGTGGTTCAGCGCATCGCAGCGAAGCCGCCGCAGTCGGAGGGGGAGCCGCAGCATGACGGGCTTTTGAAGTACTTGGATCAGCAAGCTAGCGCGAGCGGGCAATGGCTCCGCGTTCAATGCGGCGTGTGAACGCTGGCCCGGGTGCGCGCTCAGTCAACGTGAGCGCGCGTAACCTCGACCGGGGCGCTTCACTGGTCACCAACGACTGCGCCCCTTGTTTTTCTTAGAAACGGCGACGACCCTGAACAGCGAAAGCTCCTGTTGCAGCCGCATGCAATTCTCGATGTCTCCGTCAAAGCTAACGAGGGTGGTTTTGCCGGGTTGAAATCCGTAGGGCGAGTCGTAGGGACTTTGTATTCCTTGATGTTTTGGGCCCTGCCTAGCCGTCGTTCAGGGTGGTTCTCAAGAAATGGGCAGGGAACCAGAAGGCGTCGGATCAACAGGGCGAGCGGCCCAAACTGGCATGACCTATCTGCGCTTTGCGAGACGTGATGAGCTGTCCTCCCGCGCAGCCAGATCCGCCCTGGCGAGCCTTGGCCCCGCCGCTGGTCTCTTTGATGGGCATCCTCAATATGAACGATGCCGGCGCACCTGCTCGCCGATACCTTCGGAGCGCGCAATGTGCACACGACCTACAAACCGTTCGGAGGCTCCATGCGAGACGAATCGACCTTGCTCAGGACAGCGCTGCTGTTGCTCCTGCCAGTCGTAGGGGGATGTGCGTCCTGGCGAGCCTCGTTCAATGAGGCTGTGACGGCCGAGGCAAGCGAACAGTACGAATCCGTGGACCGTCACAGCTCTTACCCTGCTTTGCGGCGTAAGAATTTCGAGCAAGTGAACCTGCTTGAGCTGATCGATCCGAAACACGAACTTGTGGCTAGCGGAATGAAGACTTGGGACGTAGATGACACGGAAACGAACTACGGTCGCAAGTACGATCTGGCTTTTGCCTGGTTTCGAACCAACGGTCATCCGCCTGAGGCCAAGCGCCTGCAGCGCAACAGCGTTCAGGATCGGATCCTGGCCGTCTCCACCTCTCGGTGCAACGTCTACAAGACGTTTCTCCGTCGCCAGCAAAGCGATGTCAACTTCGGTCTCGGGTCCTTGACGACGTTTGCAGGGGTGCTTGGTGCAATCCTTCCGGGCGCTACCGCCGCTCGCAGTCTGGCTGGTACCGCAGGCTTGTTCAGCGGTGTGCAAGCCGAGTACAACCAAGCCTACTTCAGCAACCTTGCCGCGCACGTTGTGGTCCAGGCAATCGAGCTGCGGCAGAACCGGCTCCGCAAGGAACTCGTCGAAGCAAGGCAAGGCAAGGGGATCGATGACTACTCGCTGGAGGCAGCGATCAGCGACGCCATAGCCATCGACGGCAACTGCTCCGCCCTTGCCGGGCTGATCGAGGCGCAGGACTCGATCAAGGAAGTTGAGACGCCGGGCTTGAGAATGGCCGCGCGTGCCATCACAGGCGCTCGTGCCTTGCAGGAACTTGGGGGGAGCAGCGTCAGCGACCTGCAAAAGAACGGAACTTACGAAGCGCTAATGTCGGTTGCGAGTGGGAGCGTACCGTCTTTGCTTGTGACGTCGGTGCAGACCGGGGGCGTGTCAGGTTCCTTGGGGGTGACCGTCACTGGCGCCGCCAACGTCGTGGACGCCGTGGCGGCTCAGGCCGACTTGCAGGGTGGCTTCCTCGCGAAGGCGTTCGACTTGCGAAACAAAGCTTCCGATGAAGACAAGCGTAGCAAGCTGATGCCCGCCGAAGTGGGCGATGCCCTTCGGAGCAAGCTGGTTGAAAAGCTTGATCTGTCGAACGCCAAGGAACCTTTCAAGACGTGCGCAGCGAAGCTGAAAGCAGCTGCATCCGATCTGGGCGCGAAAAACGCGAACCTCATGGTTTCGCAGGGCGACAAGGTGGAGTCGGCAAAAGCGTTGCAGGAGGTCGAGGTTGCGCAGTCCAACGTGCGTCTGGCCATGACACGGTTGGACTTGGTAAGGGACGAGGCCAGATCTCGGGTGTTGGCTTTGGGAACCGCTGCGCAGAAATCGCTTTCGCATGCCGACCTTGCGGTGCTCGACAAGAGCGCACTGACGGCACTCATCGCCAACTTGCCATTCGATCAGAACAAGGTCAGCAGCAGCTGCGTCTGATCGCCAAAGTTCGGTATGCGCAACTTGAGAGCTTTGCATGCGAACCGCGATTCCGGGCGCGAAGCGCCCAGACCGATGGAATCGTGCGCCGCTGAGTGCGCGTTTCGACCCATGCACGGTTGGCCGACAGGCCACGCGTCGGATGAGGCGCTGGGGTTGCTGTGGCGTTGGTCGCACTGCCAAGCGAGGGCGCTGCCACTCGATTGCTCGACGTGCGCCGATGGCGCAAGGCGTAGCCGTGCGCCCTGGAGGGCCCTACCAAGAGGCATTCGCATGACCGGGTCCATCCCATAAACGTTTCACTTCGGTTGGAGACCGCATGCCATCTCTCAGATTGAACCAAAGCGGACCGCTCGCTGCCTTCTTCAATCGTTTTCTTGTCGAGCGCGGCTTTCCGGCTGGCGGCGGCGACGTCTTCGACGCCGTGTCGCACGAGGGTACGAAGCAGCTTCAACGCTGGATCAGGGATCAAACAAAGTCCAAGGCCGTGCAGGTCGACGGGCTCCCTGGAAACCAGACGTTCGGCTACGCATGCGCAATCAGCGACTCCGATGATTTTTATCCGGCGGGCATCGCTGCGGCATTGGGCATCGCGTACCCCGAGCGTCTGCTTGGATTGCCACAGCCCCCCACGGTCGACACCCAGAAGACGACGTTCGGCGCGATCGTCTTCGATCGTGCACCGACGGTTTCGAATCCGGAACGGATTGTCATCACCAACACGTTTGCCACCAACATCGTCGCCGTGACGATCCCTCAGCTTGTCGGAAAGGTGGGGGCTCCGGCGTCTGGCCAAGTGAAGGCGCACAAACTGATCGTGCCGCAACTGCTCGCGCTCTGGAAGGCGTGGGAGCAGGCGGGAGTGCTTGGGCTGATCACCGACTTCGGTGGTCTTTGGGTACCCCGACTTGTGCGCGGGAGCACCACGACCCTCAGCAACCACGCGTGGGGCACGGCCTTCGACGTAAACGTCAGCGCGAACTGGCTAAATCATCTCCCCGCCTTTCCAGGAGAGAACGGGAGCTTGTTCAAGCATGTGCCCATCGCACAAGACTACGGCTTCGGGTGGGGCGGCCACTACAAGCGCCGGCTTGACGGCATGCATTTTGAAGTCGTAAAGGTACTGCCAGCTGTGGAGTTGGTGAACGTGAACGAAAAATACGGCGTCGGTTGATGACCTGATGCTTCATCTGGAACCGCGGATTAGGAGCGGCCAATCTATAGCGCTCACTTCGCTGCCGCATGGCGCAAGCACACATCCATTTGGAGATGAATCGCTGTGGCCTGCTGGGGTAGTGAACAGATTGGGGAGAAGTGCATGAAAGCGAACTGCACTTGGTGAAGTGCGTGGCGATCGCGTCTTGAATAGAGAAAATGGTAAGTCTCGCCTTGCCGCTTTTCACCTGAAAACACGGGGGGGGATTTCTCATGAATCGGTTACGTTGGCAGAGAATGCGCACGGCACTCCTTGTGGCACTTGCCGTGCCGGCCGTTTGGGGTTGCGCAGCCAACCGGAGCCAACCCGCACCGGTGCCAACGGAAGCAGCGATAGCCTGGAATGGGGAGCAGGCCTTGGCCCGCTTCTACTGGCCTTACGCCGCGATGGCCGCAAACGTCTATCAGTCGCAAGGATTGACGCACGCAGAGATCGCTCCTGTCGTTTCATCTCCCATTTTGCAAGGCCTAGCAGAACGAGCAGCTGAAGACGGTCGAGGGGACACGCTCATCGGCCATGCCGAGTCCTTCTACCGTCAGCGTGTCGCGCAGCTGTGCATGCATGAGCTTGCTCAGGCCGGATCGTCTTCGCCGAAGGACGCAGCAAAGGACGGGGCGGCGTCAGCCAACTGCGAGCAGAGCTGGCGGCTGTGCGTACTTGCTTCTACCGAAGCCGCCTGGACCGGAGACACCGACAACAAGCACCCCGCTTGCCTCGTGACCCGCGAGATGTGCCTGGGCGGTCATCGGGGTGCCTGCTCCAGCGCCGACGCTGCGGGCATCATGAAGAATGAGGAGTTTCCCAAGTTTGATATGCCCATCCGTACCACGTTTGAGGCGAATTTCCTCGGCGGGGACCAGCGGCAGAAAGACGACGAGAAGCCGCTGTTTGTTTTCAAAAGGCCCGTCGATGACGATGACTGCAAATACAAGTCAGGGCAGGGCGAACCTAAGGTACCTGTCCAGCTGATTGGAGACGGATGGCAAGCGGTGCCAGAACTGCACAAGCAGACGCATCCAAGTGCCTGGCGGCTGTTTGTCCCGGAGTTGGCCATCGACGTCTGGCGCCGGCAGTCGAGCGCACGAGGCGATGGACAAGGAAAGGATTCATTCGAGTACGCGATTGTCTTCAGAGGAACTGCTGGCGGCGGGGGATTGCTCTCGAATTTGCGCGGACTCTTGTTCGTAATGCAGCCGTTGTTCTGGGACCACTACCGTCAAGTTCGACGCGCAGTCGGATCCATCTTCGAGCAGATCGACCGGCTGCATAAGGTGGCAGACGTCTTGCACCTTCGATCGCCTGAAGAGTCGACCGAGCTTCAGTTCACGGCGGTTGGGCATTCGTTGGGAGGAGGACTTGCTACCTATCTGTACCTGAGAGATCCACGCGTAACACGAGCCGTCGTATTTAATGCCTCACCAGTGGATGGCTCTGGAACTGTTTCGCTCAAGGACCGGCAGAGCGATTTCAATGCTGCAGCGCGGATTACCAGTACAGGCTCGTTCGCGCCCGCCGCCGCGGTCTACAGCCTTTTTGAACGAGGCGAGATTCTGACAGGCGCTTTCCCCTGCCAGACCGGGCGCATGTGGGGCGCCGAAGGTGGGCCTCAGGTGCAGTGCGATCGCGTCGACCTGAGCAATGGCAGCGTGGTGGACCAGCACAACATGGCGCAGCTGGCGTGCAAGCTGTTTTTGCGTAGAGGCAGCTCATCGTAAGGGGCTTTTCAAAACGGAGGTCTTGAATGTTGGTTAAGAGAAAAAGTGCAGTCGCCACTATTCTGGCCGGCGTAACTGCCGTTGTCTCCGCTGCGATGCTCGTCGGTTGTGCAGGCCGACCAACTGGATACTTGTCGATCGAGGAACGCATCACCGCAAGAGGCGGTGTAGGAGAGAACGGTGTGTTCCACGACGCGCTATACAACCCTGAGGCCATCGCTCTTCAATTTCCAGGATACATCGTTGGGCTGGACAAAGGACGTCGTGCCTCCGTTCTCAACGGCGCCGAGCTCCCTCCAGACGATCCGAGCGACTCGGAAGGTCTGAAAAAGGTAAAGAGCAGGGTGAAAGGGGACCCGAAGGTCCATTATGTATCTCACGTGCTGCGGAGCAGCGGGCAGCCTTTCGGTCAAGGGAACTGCACGCTTTACTCGATGTACGGAAAGTGGGGCAACGCGGCGGATGCGGACCCGTCCGATCTCAGCGAGACGCCTGGAGAGCCCTGCAAGTCGCGGTACGTCGTCGGAAGCGCTGACCGCGCATTTCAGGACTCCCGCTTGGCGATCGGCGCTTTGCAAGAGGAGATCGGGCAGCAGCTCGCGTCGGGAAAGGCCAATTACACCCACCTGCTCGTGGTGGTGATGGGGTGGAACACGGAGCAGATCGAAGCGGTGCGCAATTTCAACTCCGTCGTTTCCCACATCAAGACCGCCTCGCGCGAGGCCGATTTCAGGCCGCTGTTCATCGGAGTCACCTGGTCGAGTTCTTGGAGCGCGAACTGGTTTGAGCCTGCGGTCAAGGGCATAAGCTACGTCGCGAAGGCTCACGACGCCGACGAGGTCGGAGCGACTTGGATCGCGGAGATTCTCGACGCCGTGCGGCCTCATGTGCCGTTGAACATGCCGATGATTGCCATCGGTCACTCGTTTGGATCCCGCACTTTGGTGTCTGCCTTGTGTGCTGGGTCCGCATTCAAGTCGGCAAAGGATCGCCAACCACGTCGTTCATGGGACCTGTTCATTGCCTGGCAGGGGGCTTTCTCGATCCATCGCATGGAAAAAGACGGCTCTGGCGACGGCTTCAGCTACCAAGAGAACTGTCAGAACGATGTCCGTTCGATCGTCATGACCGCAAGCCAGCATGACAAAGCCAACGATCAGGCGTTTTGGGCCGATATGGCCGGCTCCATCAAATCCTGGCGGGAGACGTGTCCGCCCGAGGGAGGGCTTGCAGGCAACGGATTCCACTGCATCAGTTCGCGCAGTGTGCGCAACACGTCCATTGCAGCACTGCCGCTTGACGGTCATGCCGTCACGTATTTGGACGCGTCAAACGTTGTTTTCTTCAATCAGCCGAATACGGGGGGCGGCGCGCACAGCGACATCTACAGAGCAGTGCACGGGCGCTTGAACTGGCAGCTCATCCAGAGCGCTACACTCAAGAATCAGGCGACGCCATGACCTGTAGCGATCCATCGGAACTGGCGATGCGGGCAATGCTTCAAGAGCACGCGCTGCTGCGCGCAGAGATCAACGATCGACTGAAAACGGCTTTCTCGTACGTGGCCTATGCGGGCGCGCTGCTGGCGTTCGCGATGCCAATGATCGAGAAGTGTTGATTTCCGGGGGGTGCGGCAGAAAACTTGGACGGTTTAAGCAACGAGCCCAAGGTCGCGCCTGTACTCGATGGGGCTGCGCGCTCCCAGCGAGATCTTGATCCGATCCTCGTTGTACCAAAGGATGTACGCGTTCAACGCTGCGATGAAGTCCTCGATCGTCGTCGGCAGCCAGTTGCGCGCATAGAACAGCTCGATCTTCAGGCGGCCGAAGAAGCCTTCACACGCGGCGTTGTCCGGCGAGCATGCCTTGCGAGACATCGAGCGCGCAAGCTTTGCTTCAGCGATCCGAGACAGCCATCCAGGCCATCGGTAGTGAGCGCCGCGATCGGAGTGCACAACGGGCCGCTCGTTGCTGGCTGTGACGGTCTCGATGGCCGCGTCCAACATCGTGTTGACAAGCTCTGCGTCCGGGCGCGTTCCGATCGTCCAGCTGACGACCATGCCATCGAAACAGTCGATCATGGGCGACAGGTACACCTTGCCCGCTGGGATCTGGAATTCCGTGATGTCGGTGAGCCACTTCTCGTTCGGCGTAGCTGCGCCGAAGTCGCGCTGCAAGAGGTTGTCCGGCGCAGGGCTGATCTCGCCCATGTAGGAGCCCCGTATCGCCGGCGTTTGGGCGTGGCGGCAACCAGGCATTCCTGCTTCATCAGCCGCTGCACGACCTTCTCCGAGATGTTCAGGCATTGCCAGGTCAACGAGGCCTGCATTCGACGGTAGCCGTAGCAGTGGGAGCCGGGTTGAGCACGCCTTCATGTGCCCGAGTTCCGTGCAGCCGTCGAGCCGACCTAAAGTTGACACAGGCGTGAGCCCCATTTTCAACGCGGTACGCAAGGGCAAGTGCGAGTCGCCGAGCGCGCGTCAACTTAAGACGATGGCGGCGCCCTTGTAGATCCACGCGGGCCAGCCTTGGACGGCGTGGCATGCTCGCCAATCGAGAATGGGGGCGTCGGGTTCATTCCGGCTCGCCCCGTCAAGGTCAACTTGCTACCTGCTCTTTCGGAGCTGGGGCCAGATCCTCTTGCAGCCAAGCCGAGCCCGCGAGGTCCGTTGGTGCTCTGCAAGTCGGGCAGAG
Organism: Pseudorhodoferax sp. Leaf265; assembly: GCF_001422365.1. Classification (GTDB taxonomy): domain Bacteria; phylum Pseudomonadota; class Gammaproteobacteria; order Burkholderiales; family Burkholderiaceae_C; genus Pseudorhodoferax. The sequence goes on from NZ_LMMT01000006.1 coordinate 133,803, forward strand.
AACTGCCAAGTAGTCCAAATCTAGAACTGAATGGCCACCATCGATGTCGACCTCGGCTTGCAGGTAGGCCCAGTGCGGTTGCGCCATATCCACGGGACTGGAGCATCGAGCGCAGGCCTCGAAAGGTCTAATACCTGGTGCTTCGTTAGGCAGATCGAACTTCTCTGGTTCCAGCAGAACTGGCATGTGGTTCGCCCGACATCGAGGCGAACAGTAGGTGCCAAGCCCCTCTCCCCAGCGGGTGGAGACTTCGATTTTCAGCCCGTGGGGATTTCCGCTGTCGTCTCCCTCGATCACTTGCTCGACGCCCCTCGATACCTCGAAGAGGCGGCGCTCGATCGGCTTTTCGCAACAGTAGCAGTAGTATCGGTCGTCAACAGGTTCACTCATTTTTAAATCCAGATTAAGGGGGGTCAACTTTATTCCAGTCGCCATGTTCGCTCAATGATGTTGTGCGTGAGTTGAATGCCGATAAGAGGGCTAAAACTCTGCTTCTTCGGTTTCTCTGGCGAAGGCGTGTGGATAATGGATGCCTTTTGGGAGGATGGGGCCGGGTTATAGGACCAGTCGGAAGCGGATTCGAGCCTGACATCTCAAGACTTCGCCATGGAAAAAAAGCCCGCCGGCCTAAGGCTGCGGGCTGCACCAGCAATTCAAAAATAGAATTGACTAGTCTGGCCAAAGGGTGACGGCAAGCAGTCGCTGGTACTCCATCGCGCCTCCGAACTCGGTCATGAACGTTTCCAGTGCTGGCGTCAAGCGGATCAAGGCCTCAGGCGGATCATCAAGTTCATCGGGCATCCATGCCAAATCAAAAAACTTTCTTCCGCGCTCGGGCCAGACGGTCATCATGTTCGAGAGCGACGGATCGGTAGGACGTCTTTGGCAACCCGACGCCACGAGAACATTGATGCCGTCGAACTGCAGCACCCAATGTTCCGGGGCGCCATGCCTGCTCGGCACGTGCTTGCCTTGCGCTTTCACCCGTTCCGGCACGGTGCGAATGGCCCAGTTCGCGATGTCCTGCACCGCCATCTGTTTTTTGATTTTCGTTTTTGGTTGGGCACGAGGTGGCTTAGGTCGAATCACCTTGATCCCGTCGAGTGTCACCATGTGAATAGTCGGGCCGCTCATGGATGGCTTCCTTCCACCACGCGCAACCCGCCGCGACGCTCGTGTACCGCGACAAGGCGCATCAACTCCAAACTGTAAAAGTCTCGGCCTCCGTCGGCGATGACAGTGCGATTGACGGACCCGTGGCGTCGTACGTACTCGCGCAGAAGGCGCATTTGCTGAGTGCCGAGAGGGTCCGGGCTTGATACGACAAGCTTGAGGGGCCCGCTTCTTGCGTTGCGGGGAGCGGGCTCTTTGGGGCGCCCGCTCATTGCTCACCCCTCAGGGTGAGCTGGCTTCGTGGCCGGTGGGTGGCAGGCGACGAGTTCCGCATGGGCAACTGCGCTTGCTCGGCAGTAGCCGTACGCTTGCGGACGAGGATGATCGGGGTTGCGTGCTTGTCGTACAGCGCGTGCAGCTCCGAGGGAGACTTGTCTGAGGTGGTGACAGGGGGAGCGGGCCAATCGATTTCAAAATTCTCAGGTTCGCGGGCGCGCTCGTTGGACGGCGCCGTTGAATGAAAATCAGATTTTGTGCTGCGACCAACCGTCGTACTCCGCCGAAGAGCTGAGCCTTGCCGTCCAACCATCCCGCGTCGGATTGCCCCACCCCGAAACTCCAATGCGCCGTAGTGGAGAGGATCGGGCTCAAAGGGGTGTGCATTGGAAAAATGGATCAAAGATTGCCAATCGGCGAATCCCTCCTCTCTTGCGATCGAATCCAATGCGTGGGAGTGGATCATGCCACCTTCGCGGCGGATGGCTTTGGCGCGGGAGCGAAACTCACGCAATTCGGTTACTGAAAACATCCTCATGGTTGAGTCCTGGTTTCGGCGGCAGCCCCAAGCCGGGAGCTGCATCGACCGTCCCGATGCGAATGCATTTCCGGGAAGTTTTAAGTATAAAACTGTTTTCACGGTAAATGCAAGAAGAAACTGACGGCCAGAGTTGGAGAGAAGCGGCGTAAGCGAGTGGACGGCCCATTCTCATCAATGCATTCTTTGCAAAACCGAACGTTGGTGAATTCGAGGGGGCGAAATGGCGCAAGCAGGAGGAATCTGGATGCCGCGCCTCCTCATTTCGTGTGGGTGGTATCACAGCGTTATTCCAGCGCCGTTCTCGGAGATTTGGATGCTCATCGCCAGCGCGAACCGGACTGGTGTTGTGAAAATGACGAACAAGGCCCCTTAACTTCCAAATCGACAAAAAAACTTCCGAAATTCGCGGATAACGCCCCTATACTTCCAACCGCTCTTTAACAATTTCAATGACTTGCAGCGCTCTGCAAATTCGGCGCGGATGTGGCTATCCGCGTGCAAGTGCGGAGCATATGTGGTTCACGACCGTCTTCAAATGGCGGTTATTTTCTGGAAGTGGCGGCAGTTATGTGGCTCACTTCCAGCATTTCTTTGTTTAACTTCTCACCAGCACTTGGGCTCGGGCAGGCCCTTCTTCTTGAGCAACTCGGTGTTGTAGCCAAAGCCGATGGTGCTGGTGTAGAAGCCGCCGACCTGGTTGCCGCTCATGGCGTACTGGCGCACGGCCCATTCGTGCAGGTCGTTGATGTAGGCGGGGCGGTAGGCGTCGAGCAGGCCGGCCTCGGCGGCCTGCAGGAAAGGGTCGCCCGTGCCACCCCACCAGATGTCGGTCTTGGGGTTCTGCGCCTCGGCGCGCAGCTGGGCCCCGATCTCGCCCGTGCCCTTGTGCGCCTGGTTGACCTTGATGCCGGTCTGGCGCGTGAACGCGGCGGCCGCGGCCTCGCACCAGGGGGCGTCGGTGCTGCACAGCGCATTGACCACGCCTTGGGCCCGGGCCCCACCGGTGGTTGCGGCGAGCGCGGCGATGGCCAGGGCGTGGAGGGAGCGGGTGAAGACGGGCATGCGATCTCCTGTTGTTGTGTCGGTGCGGGCCATTGTGGGATGGCCCGGCCGCGCATGCCCTTCGGGTTTTCAGCCAGCCCTCAGCCCGCCTGCGGCACCAGGTCGAGGAAGCCGCTGACCTCGGCCAGCCGGCCGTCGCCCGCGAGCACCGCGAAGTCCGTGCCCTTGGCGACGGCGGTGGCCGCGTCGGGCCCCAGCGTCCAGCGAAAGCGCAGGCGCTCGCCATGGCCGTCGGCCTGGCCGTCGAGGTGGAAGCGCAGGCCGCCGAACTGCTGCTGTGCGGCGCCGATCATCTGGTCCAGTGCCGCGTGGCCCTGGGCCTGCATGAGCGGGTCGGTGTAGCGCGCATCGGGCGCGAAGGCCTGGGCGATGGCGTGGGCGCGCTCGGTGCCACTGGCGTTCCAGGCGGCGATGTACTGCTGGGCGATGGCCTGGTAGTCGTTGACGGTGTTCATGGACAAGTTCTCCTAGGTTGCAGCGTTCCCCTGTGGAACGCATGGCGCAAGAGTAGGGCGCGGCCTGCGCGCGGGCCATGACCTGGCAGGTCATGGCGGCGTGGCTACATGGCCCAGATGCGCGGCGGCGTGGCCGGCAGCTGCCAGCAGGCACCGCGCCAGGCGGCCCAGATCTGCTGTAGGAGGCCCATGGCCGGCTCGACCACGGGCGCCAGCGCGCGCACCACGACGACCTGCGCGTTCGGGCACGTGGCGCCGGCCGTGGCGCGCAGTGCGTGGCCTTCGATCACGGCGCGCGCCGCGTCCAGCACCTGCTCGCGCCGGCCACGTGTGAGCTTGTCGCCGCAGGCGAAGAACAGCGTGGCGATGCAGCGCTGGCCGGCCATGCCGAGCGGGCTGTCCATCAGCAGCGCATCGTCGGCCGCGATGCGCGCGCGCTCCAGCCAGACGCCGGGCAGTTCCAGGTGCTGGCGCAGCGCGCCCTGCGTGAAGGGCTTGCCGGCATGCGGCAGGCCGAAGGCCGTGATGTCCCAGCCGATGACTTCGGCGCCGGGCGCCAGCTGCAGGCCGAGCCGGTTCTCGGCCTGGCACTGGTCGTAGCAGAGCGTCTCGGCGGGCAGCCATTCGAAGCGCGCGCCCGGCGCCAGCGACAGCTGGGTGTGCTGCGCGGCCGCCTCTCCCGCGCTGCGGTAAAAGCGCGCGGCGCCGGGCGTGGTCACGAGGCCGTGCGCGCCTTCGCCCACGTCGACTCGGATGTCCAGCAGGTCGCCGCCCACGAGCCCGCCGGGCGGGTGCACGAGCACGTTGTGGCAGATGTTCTCGCGCTCGGGGTACAGGCTCTGCAGCACGCGCAGCGGCCCCTGGTGGCGGTGCCGCGCGACGCTGCGGCCCGCTTCGAGACGGTAGTCCAGCGCCAGGCTGGCATGCCAGGCCATCGTGCTAGGCGAGCAGTTGGTACAGCCAGGTCTCGGACAAGGTCTGGTCGCCGAGCTTGAGGAACAGCCGCAGGTCCACCGGTCCATTGCCCTCGGGCGTGTAGTCGAACTGGGCGCGCCAGTGGCCCGCCACGTTGTTCGGCACGGCCTCGGTGAACACGTAGGAGAAGCTGCCGCGCGCGGCGCTCAGCACGGCCTCGGGTTTCACGCCGAAGGGCACCTTGGCCAGCGGCCCGCCCAGGAATTCGACCATGAACTTGCGCACGCCCTGCGGCCGCGGCTGGCCCGGCACGCCGCCGCGGCCGATGCGCGTGGCCACGCAGCGCGCCAGCGGCGAGGGGAAGGGTTCGTCGGCCACCCAGTGCAGGCGGTAGCGCATGTCGTAGCTGCTGCCGGCCACGGCCTTGGCCTTGGGCACCCAGAAGGCGCCGATGTTGTCGTGGATCTCGTCGTCGGTCGGGATCTCGACGAGCTCGACCGCGCCCTCGCCGAAGTCCGACAGCGGCTCCACCCACAGGCTGGGCCGCTTGTCGTAGTTCACGCCGTCCAGGTAGTGGTCGAAGTTGCGGTCGCGCTGCATCAGGCCGAAGCCCTTGGGCGACCTGTCGCCGAAGGCCGAGATGCCGGTGGACGCGGGGTTGTTGAGCGGGCGCCAGATGCGCTCGCCGCCGCCGGTCCACAGCGCCAGGCCGTCGGAGTCGTGCACCTCGGGGCGCCAGTCGATGCCGGTGGGCTTGAGCTTGTCCGAGTACCAGTACATCGAGGTCAGCGGCACCAGGCCCAGGCGCGCGACGTCCTGGCGCAGGAACAGCTTGCTGTCGATGTCCATGGTGACGGCCTGGTCGCGCCGCATCTGGAAGCGGTAGGCGCCGGCGATGCTGGGGCCTTCCAGCAGTGCGTAGACCACCACCGTGTCGCTGCCGTCGGCCGGCGGCTCGAACCAGACCCGCGTGAAGGCGGGGAACTCCTCGTTCTTGCCGGGGACGGCCACGTCCAGCGCCACGCCGCGCGCCGACAGGCCGTACTGGTACAGCCCGCCGATGGCGCGGAAGTACGAGGCGCCCAGGAAGGCCACCCAGTCGTTGCCCTGCCAGGGCAGCTTGGCCTGGTCGCCGAGCCGGCTTTCCTGGAAGCGAAAGCCCGCGAAGCCTGCGCCCTGGGGCAGGGCCTTGGCCGGGCTGTCGGCCGGCATCTCGAAGTAGGCCGGGTCGTAGAGGATCTCGCGGCCCCGTGCGCCACTGCCGGCCTTGTCCAGCACATGCATGTGCACGGGCGTCTGGAAGTAGCGGCCCATGTGGAAGAAGGTCACCGGGAAGCGGCCGGGCCCGTCCTTGAACAGGGCGAAATCGGTCCTGTACTTGAGCTTGCCGTGCGCGTCGTAGTCGATGCGCTCGAGCACGTCGGCGGGCAACGGTGGCGGCGGTGCGTAGGGTTTGGCGGCCAGTGCGCGGGCCTGGGCGACGAGGGCGTCGAAGTCGAAAGGCTTGGCCGGTCCGAGCTTGAGGCCGGCTTGCGCCAGCGCCTCTGGAGACAGCCCCAGGGCGGCCAGCGCCGCCGCGGTGCCGCTTGCGGTCAGGAGGGTTCTGCGGTGCAACATCGGACCGAATGTACCGGAGCCGAAAGCCCCCGCTGAAGCGCCTGTTGCACTGGGGCCATTGGGCGACAGGCGGTGTCGGCCTTGGCCTACACCAGTGTGAACGGGCCCTGGACAGCGGGTGGTGGACGGTCCGCCACGCGGGCTTGCGGGCCGTCGTCGATGGTCGTCAACGGCAGCGCCGGCATGGGCCGGCCGTAGATGCGGCGCACGCGCTCGGCCAGCGGCGGGTGCGCGTCGAACCAGTTGGACCCGCGGCCGCCATCGCTGACCAGCAGCAGGTGGTGCAACGCCGGATGCAGCGGGCGCTGGCGCTCGCGCCGTTCGCGCGCCAGGCACTGCTCGGTCATGGCCTTGCGCAGCACGCCGCCCAGGCCGTCGCGGCTGCGCGTCCACTGTACGGTGCGCGCGTCGGCCAGGAACTCGCGCTGGCGCGACACGGCCGCCTGCAGCATGCGCCCGGCCAGCCAGCCGAACGAGCCCATCATCCGCACGGGCCAGCCCACCAGCAGCGCGAGCCCGCCGCGCTCGCTGAGCGTGATGCCGAAGTCGTGCACCAGCTCCAACCCGCTGACCATGCCGGCCAGCTGCATGTTCAGGTGCGTGTCGCCCTCGTGGATGTGGCTGCACTCGTGCGCCACCATGCCCTGCAGCTCCTCGCGCGTGAGCTTCTCCAGCGCACCCTGGGTCACGGCGACCACGGCATCGTCCTCGTGCCAGCCCGTGGCGAAGGCGTTGATGCCTTGCACGCGCGGGAGCACCATGGCCTGAGGCCGCGGCATGGCAGCAGCAATCGCGATCTCGTCGACCACGTTGCACAGGCGCTGCTCCGCATGCGAGAGGCCCGGCCGGGCCTCGCGTGCACCGGCGCGGTGTGCCAGGCGCTGGGCTGCGCCGGCGTGCAGGGCCGAGGTTTGGATCCACCAGCCGCCCAGCACCAGCAGCAGCGTGACGCCCACGTTGACGCTGAAAAAGTAAGCCGGGAAGGGCAGGTCGCCGCCGAACAGCACGCGCAGCACGAGCCAGCCCAGCGCGAGCGCGGTGTGCACGCCGGCCACGGTGGCCAGCACCGCGAGCACGAAGCCGGCGACCAGCTTGCGCGTGGCGCGCCGCGCCTGGTCCTGGTACTCGAAGAAGCGCACGCGCGCAGAGGTTTAGAACGCCACCCTGGGCGCAGCGCGCTCGGCGGCCGACTGGGTGGACTGCAGCATGGCCGCCGGCGCAAAGCCCGCCAGCCGCGCCACCAGCAGGTCCGGAAAGCGCGTGGCCGCGTCGTTGAAGGCCAGCACCTGGTCGTTGTAGGCCTGGCGTGCGAAGCCGATGCGGTTCTCGGTGCTGGCCAGCTCCTCGCTGAGCGAGCGCATGCTGGCGTCGGCCTTGAGTTCGGGGTAGTCCTCGGCCACCACGAGCAGCCGGCCCAGGCTGCCGCCCAGGGCCTGCTCGGCGGCGGTCAGCGCACCGATGGTGGCGGCATGGGTGGGCGCGACGCGGGCCGCGTCGGCGGCGCCCAGCGCCGCACCACGGGCCTGCGTGACGGCCTGCAGCGTGGCGGCTTCATGGGCCAGGTAGCGCCTGGCCACTCGACGAGATTGGGCACGAGATCGTGGCGGCGCTTGAGCTGTACGTCGATCTGGCCGAAGGCGTTGGCGATGCGGTTGCGGTGCTGGACCAGCCGGTTGTAGACCCTGGCTGCCCACGCCGCCGCGACCACCAACAGGGCCACCACCACCCATCCTTCCACTGCCATGCATGCCTCCCGTGTTGGACCGGCCACACGGCCGGCGCCCGACTATGGCACAGGGGGTAGGTCAGTCGTCCAGGCTGTCGCGCCGGCCGCGCTGCAGTGGGGCCTCGGGCGGCGCCATCGCACCGCGCAAGGCCGACTCACCGCGTTCGGTGAGGCCGAAGATCACGGCCTCGCCCTCTTCGCCGAAGGCGGTGTTCAAGGGTCCCAGCGGCACCGATGCGGTGATGTATTCAGCGGCCTTGAGCACGCGCACCTTGTCGACATCGCTGGCCTTGCGCACCAGCAAAGGGAAGCGGGCCCGCTCGAGCCGGGCGAGATAGTCCAGCGGCATGGGTTACTCCGTAAGCACGACGTCAGCTGATTGTGGCGAGGCAGTCCCCGCACTGGGATTATTTTGTGTAACGACCCTGCCGGACACTTGGCTAAACCACGATGCAAATGCCGCAACGTTCGGCTCAGCGCTGCTGCCAGAATCCTTGGTGCGTGGCCACCATCTCGGCCGCGACCTCGGAGACCGGCCCGGTCACCACGACCGGGCGCTGCCCGCGCGCGAAGACCTCGCGGCAGGGCAGGGCCAGCGTGGGGTTCTCGGGATGGTCGCCGGTCAGTGCGAGCAGGTCGGTTTCCTCGGCGCCGTAGACCACGCTGCCGATGCCGGCCCAGTAGACCGTGCCCGCGCACATGGCGCAGGGCTCGAAGGTGGTGACCAGCGTGCACTGCGCGAGGTAGGCGCCGGGGTAGTTGGCCGCCGCGTGCCGCGCGAGCGTGGACTCGGCATGGTTCACGGTGTCGATGTTGCCCTGCTCGGCCAGCACGGTCTCACCGTCGGGCGCCACCAGCAGCGCGCCAAACGGATGCCGGCCCATGGCCATGGCGCGCCGCGCGACCTGGTCTGCGCGGCGCAGCTGGCGGACGACCTGGTCGTCGTTCATGCGTTCTGGCTGCCGCGGTGCGCCCAGCCTGTCGTGTGCTTCTCGACGAAGCTGAACAGCTCGTACATGACCATGGCCATCGCGCCCACCACGAGCAGGCCGGCGAAGGCCAGGCCCATCTGCATGGACGAGCCGGCCGAGATCAGCAGGTAGCCGATGCCCTCGTTGGCGGCCGTCATCTCCGACACCGTGGTGCCGACGAAGGCCAGCGTGATCGCGACCTTGAGCGAGGCGTAGAAGTAGGGCATGGAGCGCGGCAGGCCGACCTTCATGAGCACGTCCCAGCGCTTGGCGCCCAGCACGCGCAGCACGTCTTCCAGTTCCGGCTCCAGCGTGGCCAGGCCGGTGGCGATGTTGACCATGATGGGGAAGAAGCTGATCAGGAAGGCTGTCAGGATGGCCGGCCCGATGCCGATGCCGAACCACACCACGAGGATGGGCACGAAGGCGGCTTTGGGCAGCGCGTTGAAGGCCGTCATGAGCGGGTAGACCGCGGCATACGCCAGGCGCGAGGAGCCGATCACGAAGCCCAGCAGCACGCCGACCACGATGGCGATGCCGAAACCCGCCATCGTCACCCAGAAGGTGCGCCAGGCATGTCCCGCGATGATGGCCTTGAACTCCCAGAACTGCTCCCAGATCCGCAGCGGGCTCGGGAAGATGAACTCGGAGACGTTGAAGGCCGCGCACAGGATCTGCCACAGCGCGACGACGACGAACAACAGCAGCCAGGGCGACCAGGCTTCGACGACTTTCTTGTTCATTGCGGCAGTGCGTTCTCGGAGGGTTTGGCGGCGCTCCCCGCGTTGGGATTGCGGATCGCGCCGATGTGGCTGCGCAGTTCCAGCACGATGTCGGTGAACTCCTTGGTGTAGGTCACCTCGAGTTCGCGCGGGCGCGGCAGTTCGATCTCGCGCTTGACAACGAAGCGGCCCGGGCTCTTGCTCATCACGTAGACCGTGTCGGCCAGGAACACCGACTCGCGCAGGTCGTGCGTGACCAGGATCACGTTGAAACCCTGCTCGGCATGCAGGTCGCGCAGGATGCACCAGAGCTCCTCGCGCGTGAACGCGTCGAGCGCGCCGAAGGGTTCGTCGAGCAACAGCATCTTGGGCTCGTGGATCAGCGCGCGGCAGATGCTGGCGCGCTGCTGCATGCCGCCCGACAGCTGCCAGGGGAACTTGTCCTCGTACCCGGCCAGGCCGACCTTCTGCAGCAGCCGGCGCGCACGCTCCTCGTACTGCTTGCGGTTCTTCTGGAAGGTCGAGCGGTAGGGCTCGACGATCTCCAGCGGCAAGAGCACGTTGTCCACCGTGGTGCGCCAGGGCAGCAGCGAGGAGGCCTGGAAGGCCATGCCCGAGATCTTGAGCGGGCCCGTGACGGGTTGGCCGTCGATGAAGATCTTGCCCATGGAGGGCATCTTCAGGCCGGTGGTCAGCTTCATGAAGGTCGACTTGCCGCAGCCCGAGGGCCCGACGATGGCGATGAACTCGCCCTTGCGAACCTTCAGGTCGATGGCCTCGACGGCGAAGTGGTTCTCGCGCAGCAGTTGCTCGTTGTAGGCGAGCCAGACGTCTCTGAAGTCAACGAACGGGGTGTCGTCTGCCATCACTTCTTGGCCGGCGGCAGCACGTTGAGCTCGGCGGCGCTGGGCAGGAAGCTGGCGTTCCACACCGCTTCGGGGTTCACGCGGGTCTTGGTGGCGAAGGCGTCCGAGACCTGCGACGCCATCAGCGACAACCGGCCCGGGTTCACCTGGCCGAAGCCCTCGGCGCGCGCGTTGGGGCTGGCGACCACGGTGTCGATGGCCAACTGCAGGCGGCGCGTCTCCAGCGGCACGTTGACGATGCCGTCGCGCGCCTTCACGTGCTCGATGGCGGCGGACGGGTTGGCCATGACCTCCTTGGCTCCTTTGGCGAAGGCCGCGAGAAAGGCCTTGATGGCGGCCGGGTTCTCCTTGACCATTTTGGGCGAGGCGATGACGACGTTGCCGTACAGCTTCACGCCGTACTGCGGGTAGGGCAGGATCACCACGTCTTCGGTCTTCACGCCGCGTGCTTCCAGGTTCAGCAGCGAGGTGAACGTGAAGCCCGTGATGGCGTCGATGTCGCCGCGCACCAGCATGGTCTCGCGCAGCGGCGGGTCCATGGCCGTCCACTGCACGTTGCCGACGTTGTTGGCCTTGGCGAAGATCGGGAAGGCGCGGCGGCCGGCGTCGAACACCGGGGCGCCGAGCTTCTTGCCGGTCAGGTCGGCGGGGCTCTTGATGCCGCTCTTCTTGAGCGCCATGACCGAGGCTGGCGTGTCGTTGTAGACCATCATGACCGCGACCGGCTTGTTCGGTGCGTCGGGGTTGTTGGCGTGGAACTCCATGAGCGCGGCCAGGTCGGCGAAGCCCATGTCGTAGGCGCCCGAGGCCACGCGCGTGACCGTGCCGCCCGAGCCGTTGCCTGCGTCGATGGCCACGTCCAGTCCAGCGGCCTTGAAGTAACCCTTGGCGGCGGGCTGCAGGAACAGCGCTGCGGGGCCTTCGAAACGCCAGTCGAGCTGGAACTTGATCGGCGTGGTCTGCGCCTGCGCGGCCGGCAGGCCGAAGGCGAGGGCAGAGGCGGCGAGGAAGGACTGGAGCAGGTGGCGCTTGTTCATCGAAGTCTCGGAGTGAAAAGTCCGGGATTTAAGCAAGTTGGGTGCCTGCACGCCATTGGTGCGACTCCCGAGCCCGTCCATGAAAACGCCCCACCATGGTGTCCCATGGTGGGGCGTGCTGCGCGAAAGTGGTGCGTTATGCAGCGGTCACTTGGCGATGTTCGCGTCGGCCACCGCCAGCGCCGTCATGTTGACCACGCGGCGCACTGTGGCGGACGGCGTCAGCACATGGGCGGGCTTGGCGGCGCCCAGCAGGATCGGGCCCACCGTCACACCGTTGGCGCCCGTCATCTTGAGCACGTTGAACAGGATGTTGGCCGCGTCCAGGTTGGGGCAGATCAACAGGTTGGCTTCGCCAGTCATCGTGCTGCCCGGCAGCGTGCTGCGGCGCACTTCCTCGGACAGCGCCGAGTCGCCGTGCATCTCGCCTTCGGACTCGATGTCGGGCGCCAGCTGGGCGAACAGCTCGCGGGCCTCGCGCATCTTGCGGGCCGAGGCGCGCTCGGAGGTGCCGAAGTTCGAGTGCGAAAGAAAGGCCACCTTGGGCGGCAGGCCGAAGCGGCGCACCTCCTCGGCCGCCATCAGCGCGATGTGGGCCAGTTGCTCGGCCGTGGGGTCGTCGTGCACGCTGGTGTCCGCCACGAACAGCGTGTACTTGTCCAGCGTGAGCGCGTTGACGGTGGCAAAGCCGGGGCCGCCCTTCTGCGTGCCCAGCAGCTGGTCCAGGATCTTCAGGTGGCTGTCGAAGCGGCCGACCAGGCCGCACAGCATGGCATCGGCATCGCCCAGGTGGACCATGAGCGCGGCAATGGTGGTGTTGGAGCGGCGCACCATGGCCTTGGCGGCCTCGGGCGTGATGCCGCGCCGGCCCATCAGCTGGTGGTAGGCCTCCCAGTACTGGCGGAAGCGCGGGTCGTTCTCGGGGTCGACCACCTCGGCGTCGATGCCGGGGCGCAGGTGCAGACCGGCCTTCTTGACGCGCGCGGCGATGATGTCCGGGCGGCCGATCAGGATGGGCTGGGCCAGGCCTTCGTCCACCGCCAGCTGGGCCGCGCGCAGCACGCGGTCGTCTTCGCCTTCGGCGTAGGCCACGCGCTTCTTGGTCGCCAGCTTGGCGGCCGTGAACACCGGGCGCATGAACATGCCCGTGTGGTAGACGAAGCGCTGCAGGTGCTGGGCGTAGGCTTCGAGGTCCTCGATGGGCCGCGTGGCCACGCCGGAGGCGGCGGCGGCCTTGGCCACGGCCGGCGCGATGCGCAGGATCAGGCGCGAGTCGAACGGCGTGGGGATGATGTAGTCCGGGCCGAACGAGAGTTCCTTGCCGGCGTAGGCGGTGGCCACTTCCTCGCTGATGTCGGCCTTGGCCAGCTCGGCGATCTCGCGCACGCAGGCCAGCTTCATCTCCTCGGTGATCTTGGTCGCGCCGCAATCGAGCGCGCCGCGGAAGATGTAGGGGAAACACAGCACGTTGTTGACCTGGTTCGGGTAGTCCGAACGGCCGGTGGCGATGATCACGTCGGGCCGCACGGCCTTGGCCAGCTCGGGCCGGATCTCGGGCTCGGGGTTGGCCAGCGCCAGGATGATGGGCTTGTCGGCCATGGTCTTGACCATGTCCTGCGTGAGCACGCCCGCGGCCGAGCAACCCAGGAACACGTCGGCACCGGCGACCACGTCGGCCAGCGTGCGGGCGGAGGTGTCCTGCGCGTAGGCGGCCTTGGAGGCATCGAAGCCGCCCGGGCGGCCCTGGTAGATCACGCCCTTGGAGTCGACCGCGTAGACGTTCTCGCGCTTGACACCCAGGCCGACCATCACGTCCAGGCAGGCGATGGCCGCGGCCCCGGCGCCCGACACGGCGATCTTGACCTTGCCGATGTCCTTGCCCACCAGCTCCAGGCCATTGATGAGCGCGGCGGCCGAGATGATGGCCGTGCCGTGCTGGTCGTCGTGGAACACCGGGATGTTCATGCGCTCGCGCAGCTTCTTCTCGATGTAGAAGCACTCCGGCGCCTTGATATCCTCCAGGTTCACGCCGCCCAGCGTGGGCTCCAGCGCGGCGACGATCTCGACGATCTTGTCGGGGTCGCGCTCGGCCAGCTCGATGTCGAACACGTCGACGCCGGCGAACTTCTTGAACAGGCAGCCCTTGCCTTCCATGACCGGCTTGGAGGCCAGCGGGCCGATGTCGCCCAGGCCGAGCACGGCGGTGCCGTTGGTGATCACGCCGACCAGGTTGCCGCGCGAGGTGTACTCGGCCGCCAGGCTCGGGTCGGCCTCGATGTCCAGGCAGGGGTAGGCCACACCGGGCGAGTAGGCCAGCGAGAGGTCGCGCTGGTTCAGTAGCGGCTTGGTGGGCGTGACCGAGATCTTGCCCTTGCTCGGGAAACGGTGGTAGTCACGCGCGGCGTCGCGCAGGGCCTGCTCGGCAGGGGACAGTTCTTTGCTCACGGGGAACTCCTCGGTATGTAACGCTGGCCGGCGGCGGCAGGCCCGGTGTCCTGCCGCAACGCGGGGCGCTAGCCTACCCCAAGCGCGTGGTGCCTCCGGCGCGGCGTTATAGGGAATTACCAGTTGCCCCTATACGAAATGGATGATGTTGCGGCGCCGGCGCCGGCGCAGAATGGCCCGCATGACGCTGCTCTCCGCGCTCGACGACTGCCTGGACCGCCTCGCCCGCGAGGACGGCGTGCTCGTGCAGGTCGAGGCCACGCAGGGCTCGGCCCCGCGCGAAGCCGGCACCTGGATGGCGGTCTGGCGCAACGCGCTGACCGGCACCGTCGGTGGCGGCCAGCTGGAGTACCAGGCCATCGCGGCCGCCCGCGCGCTGCTGCAGGGCCAGGCCGGCTCGGTCGCCCAGAACGCCGTGGTGCGCTATCCGCTCGGCCCCACGCTGGGCCAGTGCTGCGGTGGCGTGGTGTTCCTGCGCTACCGGCGCATCGGTACGGCCGACGCGCCGGCGCTGCGCAGCGCGCTGACCGACCGGCTGGCACCGGTGGCGCTGTTCGGCGGCGGGCATGTGGGCGGCGCGATCGTGCGCCTGCTGGCCGGGCTGCCGTATGCCGTGCGCTGGATCGACAGCCGCGACGGGGTCTTCCCGCCCGCCCTGCCAACCCAGGTCGAGACCGAGCACAGCGAGCCCGTGCAGGACGCCGTCGCCACACTGCCCGCCGGGTCGCGCGTGCTGATCATGAGCTTCAGCCACGCCGAGGACCTGGACATCGTGATCGCCTGCCTGCAGCGCCTGCGCGCGCGCGGCGACCTGCCGTTCGTGGGCCTGATCGGCAGCAAGACCAAGTGGGCCACGTTCCGGCACCGGCTCGAGGCGCGCGGCTTCACGCCCGGGGAGATCGCGCGCATCACCTGCCCGATCGGCGTGCCCGGCATCACGGGCAAGGAGCCCGAGGTGATCGCGGTTGCCGTGGCGGCGCAGCTGCTGCAGCTGGCGCCGCCCCAGGCCGTGCCGGCCGCGGCCCCGTTTCAGGCGGCCGGCGCGCGGTAGGCCAGCACCTTGAGGCTGCGCTCTTCGTCGGCATCGGCGAAGGCCGGCGGGTTGGCGACACGCTCCACGAACTGCAGGTCCGGCGCCTGCTCGGCCATGTGGCCGGTCAGGAAGTCCACGCCCAGTTCCGGTGCGTTCAGGCACAGCAAGGCGTGCCCGCCCGGCATCAGCAGGTCGGGCAGCCGGCGCATCACGCGCGCGTAGTCCTTGGTCGCGACGAAGCTGCCCTTCTGGTAGCTGGGCGGGTCGACGACGATGAGGTCGTAGGCGCCGCCGCGGTTGATCTTGCCCCAGCTGCTGAACACGTCGTGCGCCGCGAAGCTGGCGCCGGCCGCCACGCCGTTGAGCTGGTGGTTCTGCTGACCCGTGGCCAGCGCGGCGCGGCTCATGTCCATGTTGAGCACCTGGCCGGCGCCGGCCAGGCGCGCGACGACCGAGAACGCACAGGTGTAGGCGAACAGGTTCAGCACGCGCATGCGCTGCGGCTGCGGGTGTGCCGCCACGGTGCGGCGCACCCAGGCGCGGCCCGCGGCCATGTCGGGAAACAGGCCGTGGTTCTGCCCGCGCAGCAGGTGCACGCCGTAGCGCACGCCTTGCTCCGTCACCACATGCGGATCGGGCACGCTGCCGGCCATCAGCCGGGTCTCGGCCGGGCCGCTGGACGGCCGCGTCTGCAGCACCCAGTTGAGCGGCTGCCCGGGCGCGATGGCGTGCCAGCGTTGGGCCAATGCCGCGCCGATGGCCGCCACCTCGGGCTCCGGCAGGGGCGCGAAGCTGGTCAGCAGCAGCACGGGCGGAAAGGCGTCGAGTACCAGGTGCTCGCAGCCCGGGTGGCGGCCGCCGCGGCCGTGGAAGATGCGCTGGACATCGGTGCAGGGCGCCATCGCTGCGATGGCCTCGAGAAGTGCTTGCATGGTCGTGAAAAGGTGGGCGCCAGACCGGTTTCGGCGGTGGCACAAGTGTTGCTGCGGACGCTTGCGGGTTTACCCGGGGCATTCATAACGCGCTCCGCATATGCACTATGGTGATGTTGGTATGCCGCAAAGCGTATGAACCGTGACCATCCCGTACCGGGCGAGACCAGCGAGGATCGCCGCCGAAACCATCCCACGAACATGCACATGAACAGCCCCCACAGCGCGCAGGAAGCCGCCAGCCAGCCGATCCGCTTCTACCACCGCGGCGAGGTCGTCGCGGTCGAGGGCGTGCGCACCACGCGCTCGGTGCTGGACTGGCTGCGCGAGGACGCGCACTGTACAGGCACCAAGGAGGGCTGCAACGAAGGCGATTGCGGCGCGTGCACGGTGGTCGTCGGCGAACTCGATGCACAGGGCGTGCTGCAGCTGGAAAGCCGCAACGCCTGCATCCAGTTCCTGCCCACGCTGGACGGCAAGGCGCTGTTCACGGTGGAAGACCTGCAGCCCCAGTGTGCAGGGGCCTGCGCCGCGCCGGCACATGGCGAGGCCGAGCCGCTGCACCCCGTGCAGCAGGCCATGGTGGAGTGCCACGGCTCGCAGTGCGGCTTCTGCACGCCGGGCTTCGTGATGTCGCTGTGGCAGAGCTACGAGCTGCACCAGCAGGCTGGCACCCGGCCTTCGCGCCAGCAACTGGCCGACGACCTCTCGGGCAACCTGTGCCGCTGCACCGGCTACCGGCCGATCCTGGACGCCGGCCAGCGCATGTTCGATCTGCCGGCCGTGCGGCTGGACCGCGCGGCCGTGGCGCAGGCGCTGCAGGGCCTGCGCCGTGACCAGGGCCTGACCTACGCCGCGCCCCAGGCACTGCCCGAGGGCCAGCGGCTGGACCAGTTCCATGCGCCCACCACGCTGGACGCACTGGCCGCGCTGCGCGAGGCGAAGCCGCAGGCGCGCCTGCTGGCCGGCTCTACCGACATCGGGCTGTGGGTCAACAAGCAGTTCCGCGATGTCGGCGAACTGATCTACCTGGGCAACGTGTCCGAACTCCAGTGCGTGGGGCAGCGCGGCGACATGCTCTACATCGGCGCCGGCGCGTCGCTGGAGTCGGCCTGGCGCGCCCTCGTGCAGCGTGCGCCGACCTTGGCCGATGTCTGGCTGCGCTTCGCCTCGCCGCCGATCCGCCATGCCGGCACCATGGGCGGCAACGTGGCCAACGGTTCGCCGATCGGCGATGCGCCGCCCATCCTGATGGCGCTGGACACCGAGATCGAGCTGCGCCGTGGCGCGCGCGTGCGGCGCATGCCGCTCACCGACTTCTACCTCGACTACATGAAGAACGCGCTGGAGCCCGGCGAGTTCGTGCAGGGCCTGGCGGTACCACTGGCCGCCTTCGCGCGCCAGGTGCGCGGCTACAAGATCAGCAAGCGTTTCGACTGCGACATCTCGGCCCTGTGCGCCGGCATGGCCGTGGCACTGGACGGCGACACGGTGGCCAGCGTGCGCCTGGCCTACGGCGGCATGGCCGCCACCGTCAAGCGGGCCGCCCAGGCCGAGGCCGCGCTGCTGGGCAAGCCCTGGACCCAGGCCTCCGTGCGGGCTGCGCAGGCGGCGCTGGCGCTGGACTTCAAGCCGCTGTCGGACATGCGCGCGAGCGCGGCCTTCCGCCTGCAGGTCGCCCAGAACCTGCTGCAGCGCCTGTGGCTGGAAACCCGGCCCGGCGACCCGCTGCCGGCCAGTGCCACCAGCGTCTTCAGCGTGCTGCCGCACGCCATGGCTTGAGCGCGACCAGGAGTCCACGATGAACAAACCCATTGCCGAGCATCTGCTGGGACCGGCCACGGCCTTCGCCAGCTACCAGGACAACACCGCCGCGCGCATCGATCCGCAGGCCGAGGCGCGCGCCCAGGACGCCGGCGCCCGCGTGGGCATCAGCCGCGCGCACGAATCGGCTGCGCTGCATGTGGCGGGTGCCGCCACCTACATCGACGACATCCCCGAACTGGCCGGCACCTTGCACTGCGCGCTGGGCCTGTCGCCCGTGGCGGCGGGCCGGCTGCTGGGCATCGACCTGGCGGCCGTGCAGGCCATGCCGGGCGTGGTGCGCGTGCTGGTGGCGGCCGACATTCCGGGCACGAACGACTGCGGCTCCATCGTGCACGACGACCCCATCCTGTGCGATGGCGAGATCCGCTACCTGGGCCAGCCCGTGTTCGCCGTAGTGGCCACCACGCGTGACGCCGCACGCCGTGCCGCGGCATTGGCCAAGAAGGTGCTGCAGGTCGAGCCGGCCAAGCCGGTGCTGACGCCGCGCGACGCCCATGCCGGCGGCCACTACGTGGTGCCGCCCATGCACCTGGTGCGCAGCACGAGCGGCCGCAATGCCGAGGGCATCCGCGACGCCATCGCGGCCGCGCCGCACCGTCTCACCGACAGCCTGGACGTGGGCGGCCAGGAGCAGTTCTACCTGGAAGGCCAGATCAGCTACGCGATCCCGAAGGAGGGCGGGGCCGTGCACGTGCACTGCTCCACCCAGCACCCGAGCGAGATGCAGCACCTGGTGGCGCATGCGCTGCACCTGCCGGCCCATGCCGTGCACGTGGAGTGCCGGCGCATGGGCGGCGGCTTCGGCGGCAAGGAATCGCAGTCGGGCCTGTTCGCCTGCGTTGCGGCGGTGGCGACGCGCGCGCTGCGCAAGCCGGTCAAGCTGCGGCTGGACCGCGACGACGACTTCATGGTCACGGGCCGGCGCCACTGCTTCTGGTACGAGTACGACATCGGCTACGACGACGAAGGCCGCATCCTGGGCGCGGAGATCAGCATGGTCTCGCGCGCCGGCCATTCGGCCGACCTGTCGGCGCCCGTGATGACGCGCGCGCTGTGCCACTTCGACAACGCCTACTGGCTGCCCGAGGTGGCCATGCACGGCTACTCGGGCCGCACCAACACGCAGAGCAACACCGCCTTCCGCGGCTTCGGCGGTCCGCAGGGCGCCATCGCCATCGAGAACATCCTGGACAGCATCGCGCGCCGGCTCGGCCGCGACCCGCTGGCCGTGCGCCGCGCCAACTTCTACGGCGTCAAAGAGCGCAATGTCACGCCCTACCAGCAGACGGTGCAGGACAACATCCTGGAAGACCTGGTCGGCCAGTTGGAAGCCAGCAGCGACTACGCCGCGCGCCGCGCGGCCGTGGCGGCCTTCAATGCCACGAGCCCGGTGCTCAAGCGCGGGCTGGCGCTGACGCCGCTCAAGTTCGGCATCAGCTTCAACGTCAAGCACTTCAACCAGGCCGGTGCGCTGGTCCATGTCTACACCGACGGTTCCATCCTCGTGAACCATGGCGGCACCGAGATGGGCCAGGGCCTGAACACCAAGGTCTGCCAGGTCGTCGCGCACGAGTTGGGCGTGGCCTTCGAACGCGTACGCGCCACGGCCACCGACACCACCAAGGTGGCCAACACCTCGGCCACAGCGGCATCGACCGGCGCCGACCTGAACGGCAAGGCCGCGCAGGACGCGGCGCGCCAGATCCGCGAGCGCCTGGCCGCCTGCGCCGCCGCGCGCCATGGCGGCACCGCCGAGCAGGTGCGCTTTGCCAACGACAAGGTCTTCGTGAATGGCCGCGAGCTCGGTTTCGACGTGCTGGTGGGCGAGGCCTACCTGGACCGCGTGCAGCTGTGGTCCGACGGCTTCTACGCCACGCCCGGCCTGTCCTGGGACCGCGAGACCATGACCGGCCGGCCGTTCTACTACTTCGCGTACGGCGCAGCCGTCAGCGAGGTCGTCATCGACACGCTCACGGGCGAGTGGAAGCTGCTGCGCGCCGACATCCTGCAGGACGCTGGCACGTCGCTGAACCCGGCGGTGGACATCGGCCAGGTGGAAGGCGCCTTCATCCAGGGCATGGGCTGGCTCACGACCGAGGAGCTGGTCTGGCATCCCGAGAGCGGCAAGCTGACCACGCACGCGCCCAGCACCTACAAGATCCCCACGGCCAACGACTGCCCGCCCGTGTTCAACGTGCGGCTGTTCGACCGCGCGAACGTGGAGGACTCCATCCACCGCAGCAAGGCCGTGGGCGAGCCGCCGCTGCTGTTGCCGTTCTCGGTGTTCTTCGCGATCCGCGATGCGGTCTCGGCCGCGGGCGACCACCGCGTGGACCCGCCGCTGACGGCACCCGCCACCGGCGAATCCATCCTGCGTGCGCTCAGTGCGGTGCAGGCCGGCTGACGCGTGGCCCACCGGAGCAGGCCATGGCCAATGTCGTCCCGATCCAGAGGACCGTTGCATCCGGTGCCACGGCCAAGAGCGCATCCGCGCCCGGCCAGGCGCTGTTCGACCGCATCGACCTGCACCTGATCCGCGTGCTGCACGTGGTGCTGACCGAGCGCAGCGTGTCGCGTGCGGCGATCCGGCTGGGCATGCACCAGCCGGCGGTGTCGGCCGCGCTCAAGCGGCTGCGCGTGCTGTCCGGCGATCCGCTGCTGGTGCGCACCGGCGGGCGCATGGTGCCCACCGATGCCGCGCTGCGCATGGTGGAGCCGGCGGCCAGCATCCTGCGTGCGGCCGAGATGCTGTTCGCCGATGCGCGCAGCTTCGATCCGCAGACCGCCACCGACACCTTCCGCATCGCCGCCAGCGATTACCTGGACCCGCTGTTCCTGCCCACGCTGGTGGCCGACATCAAGCGCCAGGCGCCCGGCGTGCAGATCGAGATCCACCCGCTGTCGTCCGATTCCGACTACCAGGCGCATCTGGCCCAGGGCGATGTGGACCTCGTGATCGGCAACTGGATGGAGCCGCCCGAGGACCTGCACATGGCGCGGCTGCTCGGCGACGAGGTGGTGTCCATGGTCAGCCGCGACCATCCCGCCGCCCGGCGCGGCTGGGACCTGGACACCTGGCTGGCGGCCGAGCACATCGCGCCCATGCCCACGCACCCGGGTGCGCGCGGCATCATCGACCAGATGCTGGACCGCCAGGGGCATCGGCGCAACGTGGTGGCGCGCTGCGCCTACTTCGGCCTGATTCCCGACATGGTGGCCAACAGCCTGCTGGTGCTGACCACCGGCCGCCAGTACTGCGAGCGCGTGGCCGAGCGGCTGCCGCTGACCATCCTCGAATGTCCGGCCGGCCTGCCGCGCCTGCTGTACTACCAGCTGTGGCACGCACGCAGCCACAGTTCGATCGCCGCACGCTGGCTGCGCGAACGCACCAAGGACGTTGCCGCCGCGCTGCGCACGTCCAGCGACCGCTGAATTTCACACACACACACACAACATTTCCAACGGAGCGGAGACCCCATGAACTGGACAGAACGCGTGTTCAAGCTGAAAGAACACGAGACCACGGTGCGCACCGAGCTGATGGCCGGCCTCACCACCTTCCTGACGATGGCCTACATCATCTTCGTCAACCCCTCGATCCTGGGCGATGCCGGCATGCCCAAGGACGCGGTGTTCGTCGCCACTTGCCTGATCGCGGCACTGGGCACCACCATCATGGGCCTGTACGCCAACTACCCGATCGCGCTGGCGCCGGGCATGGGGCTGAACGCCTACTTCGCCTACGTGGTCGTGCTCAAGATGGGTTTCACCTGGCAGGCCGCACTCGGGGCCGTGTTCGTTTCGGGCTGCCTGTTCCTGCTGGTCACGCTGTTCGGCCTGCGCGGGCTCATCATCCGCGGCATCCCGCTGTCGCTGCGCTATGCGATCACGGTGGGCATCGGGTTGTTCCTGGCGCTGATCGCGCTCAAGAGCGCAGGCATCGTGGCGGCTTCGCCGGCCACCTTCGTGACGCTGGGCGACCTGCACACGGCGCCTGTGGTGCTGGCCGTGCTGGGCTTCGTGTTGATCGTGGTGCTGGACAAGCTCAAGGTGCCTGGGGCCATCCTGATCGGCATCGTGGCCGTGACCATCGCCTCGTTCTTCTTCGGCGGCAACCAGTTCCGCGGCGTCTTCTCGGCACCGCCCTCGATCGCGCCGACCTTCCTGCAGCTGGACATCAAGGGCGCGTTGACGGGTGGCCTGCTCAACGTGGTCATGGTGTTCTTCCTGGTCGAGCTGTTCGACGCCACCGGCACGCTGATGGGCGTGGCCAAGCGCGCCGGCCTCTTGGTGCCGGGCAAGATGGACCGCCTCAACAAGTCGCTGTTGGCCGACAGTGGCGCCATCTTCGCGGGCTCGCTGCTGGGCACCTCCAGCACCACGGCCTATGTGGAGAGCGCGGCCGGCGTGCAGGCCGGTGGCCGCACCGGCCTCACGGCGCTCACCGTGGCCGTGCTGTTCCTGGCCTGTTTGTTCATCGCGCCGCTGGCCGGCGTGGTGCCGGCCTACGCCACGGCACCGGCGCTGTTCTTCGTCGCCTGCCTGATGCTGCGCGACCTCACCGAACTCGACTGGGACGACACCACCGAGGTGATCCCGGCCGCCGTGACGGCGCTGACCATGCCCTTCACCTATTCCATCGCCAACGGCCTGGCCTTCGGCTTCATCACCTATGCGGCGCTCAAGCTGTTCACCGGCAAGGTGCGGGAGGTGCACTGGATGGTCTGGGTCATCGGCGGCGTGTTCCTGTTCAAGTTCATCTACATCGGAGGCCACTGAGCCACATGACTGCGTCCACGAAAGCCTACCGCGCGCGCCTGCTGCGCTTCTCGCCCCAGGGCGAAGCCCTGTTCGAGGAGGACGGCCTGCTGGTCGTCGGCCTGGATGCCGACGGCGTGCAGCGCGTGCGCGATGCCGGCCCGTACCGTGAGCTCATCGCGCGCCATGCGCAGGTGCCGCTCACGTACTGGCCCGACCGCATCATCGCGCCCGGCTTTCTGGACATGCATGTGCATTTCCCGCAGACCGACATCATCGGCGCGCCAGCCGAGGGCCTGTTGCCCTGGCTGGAGAACTACACCTTTCCGGCCGAGACGCGCTTCGCCGACGCTGCGCATGCGGGCGAGGTCGCAGGCTTTTTCTTCGACGAACTGCGGCGCAACGGCGTGACCACGGCGCTGACCTTCTGCACCTCGCACCCCACCTCCGTCGATGCCTTCTTCGGCGAGGCGCAGCGCCGCGGCTTGCGCATGATGGGCGGCAAGGTGCTGCAGGACCGGCACTCGCCCGACGGCGTGCGCGACGAGACGGAGCAAAGCCTCATCGACACCGAGGCGTTGATCCACCGATGGCACAACCAGGGGCGGCTCGGCTACGCGATCACGCCGCGCTTCGCGCCGACCAGCACCGACGCCCAGCTGCGCGGTGCCGGCGAGCTGGCGGCCCGGTACCCCGACACCTGGATCCATTCGCACGTGGCCGAGAACAAGGACGAGGTGCAGTGGGCGCGCGAACTGTTTCCCAAGGCGCGCTCGTACCTGGACGTCTACACTGGCTTCGGCCTGATGCGCGAGCGCGCGGTCTATGCGCATTGCATCCACTTCGACGACGCCGACCGCGCGCTGATGCGCGAGACCGGGACGGCTGCGGCCGTGAGCCCGACCAGCAACCTGTTCCTGGGCAGCGGCTTCTTCGACTACCAGGGCGCAGACCGCATCGGCATGCGCCATGGCCTGGCCAGCGACGTCGGTGGTGGCACCAGCTTCAGCCCCTTCCACACCATGCTGGCGGCCTACTACGTGGGGCGCGAGGGCCAGACCAAGCCCGGCCTCAGCCTGGCGCCCTCGCGGCTGTGGTGGAACCACACTGGCGGTGCGGCGCAGGCCTTGGGGTTGCAGGGCGTGGTGGGCACGCTGCAGGTCGGCACCGAAGCGGATTTCGTGGTGCTCCATCCCGCGGCCACGCCACTGATGGCCCGCAAGACCGCGCTGGCCGACAGCCTGGAGGAGTTGCTGTTCGCGCTGATCGTGCTGGGTGACGACCGGCTGGTGGAGCATGTCGTCACCGCCTGAGAGGCGGCCCCTCGGGCCGTCAGGCCAGCGCCATCGAGATGTCGTTGCTGGGGATCTTGCGGTCGAAGGTCAGCGAGGACTCCAGCCGCTGCAGGTGCTGGTCCATCAGCTGCACGGCACGGTCTTCCTCGCGTGCGGAGATCGCGTCGAGCAGGGTCTCGTGCTCGTCGTCGGCGAACTCCGGGCCGGTGTCCTTCTGGTACATCAGCGTGATCAGCGAGCAGCGCGACAGCAGCTCCACCATCATCTGCACCAGCACCTCGTTGTCGAGCAGGCGCGCCATCTGCAAATGGAAGTCGCCGGCCAGTTCGATGCGCTGCGCGGCATCCTTGCTGTCCTTGATCACGGCCTTCTGACGGGCCAGGTGCTCGCGCAGCGACTTGATGCGGGACGGCGTGGCCTCGCGCACGAAGGCGCGTGTCATCTCGGCCTCCAGCATGCGGCGCACCGCGAAGACCTGGCGCGCCTCGTTGACCGAGGGCGCGGCGACGAAGGCACCGCGCGCGGGCTCGAGCCGGATCAGTCGGTTCTGCGACAGCTGGAACAGCGCTTGGCGCACCAGGGTGCGCGAGACGCCGAAGTGGTCAGCCAGTTTCTGCTCCGCCAACTTGGTGCCGGGATGCAGTCGGTGTTCGACGATGGCCTTGGTGAGCGCGTCGACGATGGTTGTGGTGTTGGTGCCGGTGTTGTCCATTGCACGATCATAGCTGCATTCGTATTCGTATACACGAATGTTTCATTTGTAAGCGCGCCTGGATCAATCCTGGCCTTCGGACAAGGTGTCGAGCTGGAAGCGCCCGCTGCGGTGCCACAGCCAAGTGTCCACATAGCGCACGCGGCCCATCCGGGACGGCAGCGGGAACGGTGCGGCGGCGCGCACGGTGCGCTCGATCTCGCGCACCACCTCGGGCGCATGGTTGGGCGCGCGCATCCAGTGCAGGCGTTGCACCTGCCCCTGGCGGTCCAGTTCGACCTCCAGCACGCCGATGGCGTACAGGTTGGGTGGCAAGCGGCCGGCGTAGATGCGCTCGGCATTGGCCGCGTACAGGTGTGTGGCCGCGTCCTGGCGGTACTCGCGCGGCGTGCCGGCGTTGGACACACGCGGCGCGGCAGGTCGGCTGGCGGGGCCGGGCGCGCTGCCCGACGGGTCGGGGCGGCTGCCATCGGGCGCTCCGGGCAGCGCGGCCGGCGATGCACCCGGCGACTGGCCCAGCGGCGCGCAGCCGATCAACAGGGCGGCCGAACCGCCGACGAGGGCGCTCGTCCACAAACGGCGCTGCAGGGTGGACAAGGGCATAGGGGCTCGCGAAGCTGGAAACAGCGGCGGAGTCTACCGAAGCCCCAACCCGCCACCGCGGTGGCTGCGCCGCTGCTGTTTTCCGGGCGCGTGGCCACGCGACGACAACCACAAGAAAGCCATGACATGTTCGATTCTTTTTGCCTAAAATCCCGCCCGGTCGCAGCGGCGCGGTGCCCGGTTCACGGACACCTCAGCGCGGCCCCCCGCTTGCTCAGAGCGCCCGCAGTGGTGAGCAGCTTTCCCCACGGTGCCATCGCGCACCCCGAGGTTTGAGATGGAAAGCTATTACCTGGACTGGGCCAACCTGCTGCTGCGTTGGCTGCACGTCATCACCGCGATCGCCTGGATCGGCGCTTCGTTCTACTTCGTGATGCTGGACAGCAGCCTCGAAAAGCCCAAGGACCAAGAATCGCTGGACAAGGGCGTCGGCGGCGAACAATGGGCCGTGCACGGCGGCGGCTTCTACAACGCGCAGAAGTACACGGTCTCCCCCAAGAAGCTGCCCGACCACCTGCACTGGTCGTACTGGGAGAGCTATTCCACCTGGCTCAGCGGCTTCGCGCTGTTCTCGGTCTCCTACCTCTGGAACGCCAGCACCTATTTGATCGACAAGTCCAAGATGGACTGGTCGCCCGGCGCTGCCATCGGCGTGGCGCTGGCCTTCTTCGTCGTGTTCTGGATGGTCTACGACGCCATCTGCCAGGTGTTCGGCAAGCGCAAGAACGGCGACGCCATCGTCGGCTTCCTGCTGTTCGTGTTCATCTGCTTCGCGGCCTGGCTGGCCTGCCACTGGTTCGCCGGCCGCGCCGCGTTCCTGCTGGTCGGCGCCATGCTGGCCACCACGATGAGCGCCAACGTGTTCTTCTGGATCATCCCGGGCCAGCGCAAGAACGTCGCCAACCTGCGCGCCGGCCTGCCGGTCGATCCGATCCATGGCATCCGCGGCAAGCAGCGCAGCGTGCACAACACCTACTTCACGCTGCCGGTGCTGTTCGCGATGCTGAGCGGGCACTACAGCTTCACCTACACGCATCCGCAGAACTGGCTGGTGCTGGTCGCGATCATGCTGGGCGGTGCGCTGATCCGCCAGTTCTTCGTCATGCGCCACCACTGGAAGCTGGGACGGGCCTCGCATCCGCTGCCGTATGCGCTGGTCGGTGTGGCGATTCTGGTCGGTGTCATCGTGCTGCTCAAGCCGCAGCCGGCCGCGCCCGTCGAGGCAGCCGCCGCTGCGCCGGCCGTGAGCTTCGCGCAGGTGCAGCCGCTGGTGCAGCAGCACTGCCTGGCCTGTCACGGTGCGCAGGTGCAGATGAAGAACGTGCGGCTGGATTCGCCCGAGCTGATCGCCAAGAACGCCCAGGCGATCTACCAGCAGGTCACGGTGACCAAGATCATGCCCATGGGCAACGCCACCGGCATGACCGAGGCCGACCGCGCGCTGATCGGCCGCTGGTTCCAGGAAGGTGCCAAGACCAACTGAGCCGCCAGCGCGCCGGCGGGCTTTGGCGTATCGTCGCGCTCCCCCAGTCCGGAGCGAGACGTCCCATGCCCCTTTCGATGTACCAGGCCTCGGTGCCGGTGTTCCAGCGCCAGCTCGGCGTGCTGTCGCAGTTGCTGCACAAGGGATTGGCCCATGTGCAGGCCCAGGGTGCCGACCCGGCCACGCTGGTGCAGGCGCGGCTGGCGCCCGACATGTTCACGCTGGCCGGCCAGGTGCAAAGCGCCAGCGATGCCGCCAAGTTCGGCGCCGCACGGCTCGCCGGCGTCGCGCCGCCGCGCTTTGAGGACAACGAGGCCACGTTCGAGGAGCTGCAGGCCCGCATCGCCAGGACGCTGGAGTTCCTGGCCACGGTGCAACCCGCGCAGATCGACGGCAGCGAGGGCAAGTCCATCGTGCTCAAGGTCGGCGGCCGTGAAATGCCGTTCGAAGGCCAGCCCTATCTGCTGGGCTTCGTGCTGCCCAACTTCTTCTTCCACGTGACCACGGCCTACGCCATCCTGCGCCACCAGGGCGTGGCGATCGGCAAGCGGGACTTTCTCGGCCAGGTCTGAGGTGCCGCAGTCGCCGGTGGCGGCACGAACGGGGCGTCCGGCCGCTGGCGCAGCGGCAGCCCCGCCTGGCCTGCCAAGGTCCGGCAAGCGATGAGATTTTCTACAATTGTGCGTTCCAGCATGGCCGGAATGCTAGGGAGACATCGCGTGCCCGACCATCGAGCTTTTTTGCTTCAACCATGAGCTCATCTCATGGGTCGGCGATCGCCCCGCGGCGCCTGCCTTCGCTGAACATGCTGCGTGCGTTCGAGGCCGCCGCGCGGCTGGGCAGCGTGACGCGTGCCGCCGAGGAACTGCATGTCACGCAAAGCGCCGTGAGCCACCAGATCAAGCAGCTGGAGGCCTGGCTGGGCGTGTCCCTGGTCACGCGCGAGGGCCGCCGGCTGGCGCTCACGGCGCAGGGCGCGGCCTATCTGCCCAGCCTCAGCACCGCCTTCGACGTGCTGGCGCAGGCCACGGCCGGCATCGAGCGACAGGCGCACCGTGCGCGCCTGACCGTCAATGCGCTGCCCACGCTGACCGCGCAATGGCTCATTGCGCAACTGCCGCGCTTTTGCGCGCAGGTGCCGGATGTGGACGTGCAACTCGTCACCACGGCCAGCGTGCTCGACTTCGATCCCGCAGCCTTCGAGGTCTCGCTGCGCTGCCTGTCCACCGCTGAGCTGGCGGCCTTGCAGGCCCGGCCAGCCTGGCGCGGCGTGGCGGTCGGCCGCTTTCTGCCGGATGCGGTCACGCCGGTGTGCAGCCGCGACTGGCTGGTGCGCTCAGGGGCATTGGCGCGCCCCGCAGACCTGCGCCGGCACACGCTGCTGCACAGCCGTTCCACGCCGCAGCTGTGGCGCCAGTGGCTGGCGTTGGCCGGCGCGGACAAGCTGCGGCCAGCCGGCGAGCTGGTGTTCGACCACGCCCACCTGGCGGTGCAGGCCGCCGCGCAAGGCCTGGGCGTGGCGCTGGGCAGCCCCGAACTGGTGGCCGACGCGCTGGCCGGTGGCCTGCTGGTGGCGCCGTTCCCCGGCCTGCTGCTGCACGAGAAGGATTTCTACTGGATCCGCTCGCCGCGCGCGGCCGACGATGCGCACGCCCAGGCCTTCTGTGCCTGGCTGCAGGCCGCCGGTGCGGCGGTGGGGTAGCGCCGGGCCAGTGTGCCGGGTTGTTGCCACTGTGGCCGGGGGCTCCTGGGCACTAGAGTGGGCACCGACCCTCGCCGGTCGATCCACCAACACCAAGGAGACACGACATGCACGCATGCTGGAAATCCGGGGCGGCCGCCCTGGCCTGTGCCCTGTTCGCATCCGCCAGCCTGGCACAGGCTTCCGGCTGTCCGGACAAGAACCTGCTGTACTGGCTGGCCTTCCCGCCTGGCGGCGAGACCGATCTGGCGGCGCGGCACCAGCAGGTCGTGCTCAAGAAGCGCTGTCCGGCCATCGACACCATCGTGCAGTACAAGCCGGGCGCTGGCGGCGGCCTGCTCTGGGGCCAGATGAACCAGATGCCTGGCGACGGCCTCAACATCGTGGGCATCAATCTGCCGCACATCGTGTTCCAGCCCCTCGAGGGACAGGTGCAGTACAAGACCGAGGACATCACGCCGGTGTTCTGGTTCCACTACACGCCCGACATCCTGGTCGTGCCAGAGCAGAGCCCGATCAAGACCTTCGCCGACTTCGTGCAGGCGGCCAAGGTCGATCCCGGCAAGCTGAGCCTGGGCGGCTCGGGTCTGAACTCGGCCAACCACGCGGCGCACGAACGCATGAACGCGGCCTTCGGTGTGAAGACCACCTACATCCCCTACAAGGGCACCGGCGACATGTCGGTCGCGCTGCTCGGCGCGCAGATCGGCGGTGCCATGACCTACACGGCCTGGACCATCAACAACAAGGGCAAGGTGCGCGGTCTGGCCGTGGCCATGGAGCAGCGCCATCCGCTGCTGCCCGATGTGCCCACTTTTCGCGAACTGGGCGTGGACTGGGTCGATGGCGCCTACCGCGGCATCGGCGTGCCCAGGTCCACGCCACCGGAGGCGCGCAAGCGGCTCGCGGAACTTTGGGCTGCCATCAACCAGGACCCCGAGATGAAGGAACTGGCGGCCCGCAACGGCCTGGAGCTGGTGCAGGTCGGCAGCGAGCAGATGCCGTCCTTCATGCAGGACAAGACGCGGCTCTACACCGAAAGCGCACTGCGGCTGGGCCTGGGCAGAAAGTAGCCGGCCGGGGCGGCACAATGCGCGGCGGAGACCCCCGCCGATGACCGCCACCACCGCTTCCACCGCCCCCGATCCCGTGCAGGCACCGCGCGACTTCCTGCTGCACCTGTACCGTGCCGCGGTGGAGCGCGCCTTGCCGCTGCACAGCATGGCCGCGCACCTGCCTCCGCCGCCGCGCGGCCGCACGCTGGTGCTGGGCGCGGGCAAGGCCGGCGGCGCCATGGCGCAGGCGCTGGAAGCCCTGTGGCCGGCCGATGCGCCGCTGGAAGGCCTGGTCGTCACGCGTTACCACCACATTCCGCCGCGGCCCGCGGGCCTGGCGCAGCGCATCGAGGTCGTGGAGGCCGCGCATCCCGTGCCGGATGCGGCCGGCCTCGCGGCTGCGCAGCGCATGCTGGCGCTGACCGAAGGCCTCACGGCCGACGACCTGGTGCTGTGCCTGATGTCTGGCGGCGCCTCGGCGCTGCTGACCTTGCCGGCCGATGGATTGACCTTGGAAGACAAGCAGCGCATCAACCGCGAACTGCTGGCCTCGGGCGCTGGCATCCACGAGATGAACTGCGTGCGCAAGCACCTGTCGCGCATCAAGGGCGGCCGGCTGGCGGCTGCCTGCGCACCGGCCCAGGTGCTCACGCTCACCATCAGCGATGTGCCGGGCGATGATCCGTCGGTCATCGGCAGCGGCCCGACCGTGCCCGACACGACGACCTGCGCCGATGCGCTGGCGATCCTCGCGCGCTATGGCATCGCGGTGCCTGCGGTGATCGACACAGCGCTGCGCTCTGGTGCACTGGAGACCCCCAAGTCCGGCGACGCGCGCTTCGAGGGCCATGCCGTGCGCATGATCGCCACGCCGCAGCAGTCGCTGGAGGCCGCGGCCGCAGCCGCGCGCGCGGCCGGCATCACACCGCACATCCTGTCCGACGAGATCGAGGGCGAGTCGCGCGAGGTCGGCAAGGTGCACGCGGCGCTGGCGCGCGCCGTGGCGCAGCGCGGCCAGCCGTTCGCGCGGCCCTGCGTGATCCTGTCGGGTGGCGAGACCACGGTCACCATGCGGCGCCAGCCCGAGGGCACGCCGCGCGGCCGGGGCGGGCGCGCCGGCGAGTTCTGCCTGGGCCTGGCCCAGGCCTTGCAGGGGCAGCCGGGGGTGTTCGCACTGGCGGCCGACACCGACGGCATCGACGGCGTGGAAGACAACGCCGGTGCCAGCGTGCGACCCGACACCTTGGCGCGCGCCGAGGCTGCCGGCCTCAAGGTGGCGGCTTACCTCGACCGCAACGACGCCTATGGCTACTTCGACGCGCTGGGCGACCTGGTCATGACCGGGCCCACGCACACCAATGTCAACGACTTCCGCGCCTTGCTGGTTTTGTAGGCGCTTGCTGGACGATCCATGGATGCTGCTTCCCCCGGGCTGATCAAGCCCACCGTGCTGGTGGTGGACGACACGCCGGACAACCTCTCGCTCATGAGCGCGCTGCTCAAGGACCTGTACAAGGTCAAGGTGGCCAACCACGGCGA
>NZ_LMMT01000007.1 GCF_001422365.1 Pseudorhodoferax sp. Leaf265
GGTGGGCCTTGGCGCCTTCCTCCATGGTCAGGAAGAACTCGTTGGCCAGCGACTTCATGACCAGGGCCACCTTGGGCGGGCTCTGGGCCCACGAGGGCACGGCGGCCAGCAGACTGGCCAGGGCCAGCGCGGTGGAAAGGGTGCGGCGGGTCGAACGCATGGGGGTGGACTCCTGTTGTGATGCGTTGGGGGA
Source organism: Pseudorhodoferax sp. Leaf265 (assembly GCF_001422365.1). Lineage (GTDB taxonomy): Bacteria > Pseudomonadota > Gammaproteobacteria > Burkholderiales > Burkholderiaceae_C > Pseudorhodoferax. The sequence continues at coordinate 194 of NZ_LMMT01000007.1, forward strand.
GGCCGCCAATATAGGAACACCAAAACGTTTGCGCAAACGTTTGCGATCAGGGCTTTCCCGCGAGATCGTTACAAGAGGTGAGGGCGCCCCGCGCGCTCGGGCCCTGCGCTCAGGGCGCGAGCCGCTCGCGCACCCAGCCGCCGCCGTCCTGGCGGTAGTTCAGGCGGTCGTGCAGCCGGCTCTTGCGCCCCTGCCAGAACTGCCATGCGCTGGGCACCAGGCGGTAGCCGCCCCAGTGCGGCGGACGCGGCGGCTTGAGCAGGAACTGCGCGCCGTACCGGGCCGCATTGGCCACCAGCACGCCGCGGCCGGAGATCACCTGGCTCTGCGGGCTGGCCCAGGCGCCGATGCGCGAGTCCAGCGGGCGGCTGTCGTAATAGGCGTCGCTCTCGGCAGCGCTGGTCTTCTCGACCACGCCCTCGATGCGCACCACACGCTCGAGCTCGACCCAGTGGAACTGCAGCGCCGCATACGGGTTGCCGGCCAGCTCCTGGCCCTTGCGGCTGTCGTAGTTGGTGTAGAAGACCAGGCCGCGTGCGTCGTAGCCCTTGACCAGCACGATGCGGGTGGACGGCTTGAGGTCGCTGCCCACGGTGGCCAGCGTCATCGCGTTGGGTTCGGGCACCTGGGCCGCAATGGCCTCGCCGAGCCATTGGTCGAACTGCTGCAATGGGTCGGCGTGCGAAGCCGATTCGTCGAGTTCGGCGCGTTCGTAGCTCTTGCGCAGCGCGGCGATGGAGGTCTGGAGTTCGCTCATGGGCCCGGATTGTGCAGCGCCCGGCGCGTACCATGCCGGCCCTGCGCCTTCCTGTTCCCTGTCCCGCGATGATCGTCCGCCCCCGTCCCCATTGGCTGCACCTGCTGTTCGTGCGCCACGGCTCCATCCTTCCGCTGATCCTGCCGCAGCTGCTCTGGGCGCTGGCCTTTTCCATCGCCGTCACCGTGCTGCACGGCCAGGTGCTGCAGTGGAAGATCCCGCTCAACTTCGTGCCGTTCTCGCTGATCGGGCTCACGCTGGCGATCTTCCTGGGCTTTCGCAACAGCACCAGTTACAGCCGCTGGTGGGAGGCGCGCGTGCTGTGGGGCACCTTGCTGGTCGAGTGCCGCGCCGCGATGCGCCACGCGCTGACCCTGGTCGACGGGCCAGAGCAGGCGCCGGTTCTGGCGCGCCGGCTGATCGCGCTGGTGCATGCGTTGCGCCACCAGCTGCGGCGCAGCGATGCCGCGGCCGACCTGGCGCGGCTGCTGCCGCCCGAAGAGGCCGCGCGCGTGGCCGGGGCGCGCTTTCCGGCGGCCATGCTGCTGCAGATGGCCGGCGAGTGGCTGGGCGACATGCGCCGGCAGGGCCGGGTGGCCGCGCCGCTCGTGCCCGTGCTCGAGCAGCCGCTGGCCCAGCTGGGCAACGCGCTGGGCGGCTGCGAGCGCATCGCCGGCACGCCGATCCCGTTCACCTACAGCGTGATCATCCACCGCACCATCTACAGCTATGTGCTGCTGCTGCCGTTCGGCCTGGTCGACGCCATCGGTCCCATGACGCCCGTGATCGTGGCCTTCATCGCCTACACCTTCTTCGCGCTGGAGGCGCTGGGCTCGGAGATCGAGGAGCCGTTCGGCCTGGCCGCCAACGACCTCGCGCTGGACACCCTGTGCTGGACCATCGAGACCGCCGTGCTCGAAAGCCTGGGCCGCAGCGACGGGCCGCCTCAGCCGCAACCGCGCAATTTCCAGCTCACCTGATTGACGACTGAATATTCATTCGCCTAAGATCGGCGACGTGAAACCCAAGGACGACGACAAGCAGCAAGCCATCGCCAGCGCGACGTTCGCGCTCGTGGCCCAGGTCGGCCTGTCGGGCCTGACCATGGCGGCCATCGCGCGCGAGGCCGGCATTGCCACGGGCACGCTGTACGTCTACTACAAGTCCAAGGAAGACCTGCTCAACGCGCTGTACGAGCAGGTCAAGGGCGCGCTGGCGCGGCTGATCACCGAGGAGGCCACGGCAGCCATGCCGTTTCGCGCGCGTTTCCAGCGCAACTGGCTGCTGCTGCTGCGGCACCGCCAGGCCCATTACGCCGAGACGGTGTTCATGGAGCAGTACTACAACTCGCCCTGGTTCAGCGAGGCCTCGCGCCAGTTCTCGGCCCGGTTCACGGGCGAGTGCCTGGGTTTCTTCGACGAAGCGCGTGCCCAGCAGATCGTCAAGGACGTGCCCACCATGCTGCTGGCCGCGAGCTTCTTCGGCTCGGTGCGCGAGACCGCCAACCTGCTGCGCAGCGGCGACCTGCAAGACACGGAGGCGGCGCTGGCACAGGCGTTTTCGATCTTCTGGGACGGCATCAAGGCCTGAGCGCGGCGGACCACGGCCTCCCTCAAGAACACATAGAAGAATGAACATTCATTCGCCCAACTTCCCCACCCACGAAAGGTCCCCATGGCCACGCTGAACATCAATGGCAAGGACGTCCAGGTCGACGTCGACGACTCCACGCCCATCCTCTGGGCCTTGCGCGACACGCTCGGCATGACCGGCACCAAGTTCGGCTGCGGCGCGGCGCTGTGCGGCGCCTGCACCGTGCACATGAACGGCGCGGCGATCCGCTCGTGCGTCACACCGATCTCGGCCGCGGCCGGCCAGAAGATCACCACCATCGAGGCGGTGGCCGGCGACCGCGTCGGCAAGGCCGTGCAAGCGGCCTGGGTCAAGATCGACGTGGCGCAATGCGGCTACTGCCAGAGCGGCCAGATCATGAGCGCCACCGCGCTGCTGCAGTCCAACCCGCGGCCCAGCGATGCCGACATCGACGCCGCCATGGCCGGCAACATCTGCCGCTGCGGCACCTATGCGCGCATCCGCGGCGCGATCAAGGACGCCGCCGCGTCGCTGGCCTGACACCGGAGAACACCATGCATCTGCAAGACCTCAGCGCCGACCAGATCCACGCCATGCTGCCGCCTGCACTGGCCCGCCGCCTGGACGATGGCACCGACACGGGCGCCGCCGGCCTGCCACGGCGCAGCTTCCTGAAGATGACGGCCGTATCCGGCTTCGCACTCGGCGCGTTCCCGTTGTTGGCCGAGGCACAGGCTCCGGCCGCGGCCGGCCTCAAGCCCGCGCAGCAACCGGCCGCCTTCGTGAGCATCGCGAAAGATGGCACCGTCACCGTGACGGTGAACCGCCTGGAATTCGGCCAGGGCACGCACACGGGTCTCGCCATGGTGCTGGCCGAGGAGCTGGACGCCGACTGGAGCCGGGTGCGCGCCGTGCACGGCAGCCAGGCCATCGCCTATGCCGACCCGGCCTACGGCATGCACCTGACGGGCGGTTCCACCGCCATCAAGAACTCCTACACCCAGTACCGCGAGCTGGGCGCCCGCACCCGCGCCATGCTGGTGCAGGCCGCCGCCACGCAGTGGGGCGTGCCGGCCGCGTCGCTCGCCACCGAGCGCGGCGTGGTCATCGGCCCCGGCGGCAAGCGGGCCGACTACGGCGCGCTGGCCGAGGCGGCGATGCAGTTGCCCGTGCCGACCCAGGTCACGCTCAAGGACCCGAAGAACTTCAAGCTGATCGGCCAGCCCACCGGCCGCATCGATGCGGCGGCCAAGTCCAGCGGCCGGCAGGATTTCGGCATCGACGTGCGCCTGCCCGGCATGCTGACGGCCGTGTGCCAGCACCCGCCGGTGTTCGGTGGCAAGGTGGCGTCGGTGGACGATGCTGCCGCGCGCGCCGTGAAAGGTGTGAAGGCCGTGCTGCGCGTGCCGCTGCACAACGGCGGCGAGGGCGTGGCCGTGGTCGCCGACGGCTACTGGGCTGCCAAGCAGGGCCGCGACGCGCTCAAGCTGGAGTGGAGCGATGCCGGCCGCCAGAAGGTCGACAGCACGGCGCAGCTGGCCGCCTACCGCGCGCTGGCCGCCAAGACCGGCCACGTGAAGTACCAGGCCGACATGGCCCCGCTGGCGGGCGCGCCGCACAAGATCAGCGCCGAGTTCCATTTCCCCTACCTGGCCCACGCGCCCATGGAGCCGCTGAACTGCACCGTGCAGCTCACCGGCCGTGGCGCCGATGGCAAGGCCAAGCTCTGGGTCGGCACGCAGATGCCCGGCCTGGAAGCCGCCGCCGCCGTGCGCGTGCTGGGCATCCAACCCGAGAACCTGGCCATGGAGGTGCAGATGGCCGGCGGCGGCTTCGGCCGGCGCGGCCTGCCGACCAGCGACTTCGTGGTCGAGGCCTGCACCATCGCCAAGGCCGCGCAGGCCGCCGGCATCGAGGCGCCGATCCGCACGCTGTGGAGCCGTGAGGACGACATCCGCGGCGGCTACTACCGGCCCATGCATGTGCACCGGGCCGAGATCGGTTTCGACGCCAAGGGCAAGGTGCTGGCCTGGGACCACGTGATCGTGGGCCAGTCCATCATGGCGGGCACCTTCTTCGAGTCCGCCATGGTCAAGGACGGCGTGGACACCACCATGGTCGAGGGCATGCGCGCGCCCTACGAGGTGCCGATGCGGCTGTCGGCCCACCACCCAAAGGACAACGTGCCGGTGCTGTGGTGGCGCAGCGTGGGCTCGACCCACACCGCCTACGCGATGGAAACGCTGGTCGACGAGATCGCGCGTGCCACCCGGCAGGACCCGGTGGCCTACCGCATGGCGCTGATGGACGCCAAGGCCACGCGCCACCGCGCCGCGCTGCAGCTGGCGGTCGACCGCTCGGGCTATGGCAAGCGCCAGCTGCCCGCGGGCCGGGCCTGGGGCGTGGCGCTGCACGAGTCGTTCGACTCGGTGGTGGCCTATGTGGTGGAGGCCTCGGTGGAGAACGGCACGCCCAGGCTGCACCAGGTCACGGCCGGCTTGCACTGCAACCTGGCGGTGAACCCCAAGAGCGTGGAGGCGCAGATCCAGGGCGCTGCGCTGATGGGCCTGTCGATGTGCCTGCCGGGCGCGGCCGTCACGCTCAAGGACGGGGTGGTCGAGCAGAGCAACTTCGGCGACTTCGTGGTGCCGCGCATCACCGACATGCCGGCCATCGCGGTGCACATCGTGCCCAGCGCGGACGCGCCCACCGGCATGGGCGAGCCGGGCCTGCCGCCGCTGGCGCCGGCCTTCGCCAACGCCATCGCGCGGCTGACCGGCAAGCCGCTGCGCGAGCTGCCCTTCAAGCTGGCCTGATGGCGGTGCCGGCAGCGCCCGTCGTGCTGGTGCTGGCCTCCGGCCGGGGCGAGCGCTTCCGCGCCTCGGGCGGCCAGGTGCACAAACTGCAGGCGCTGCTGGCCGGCAAGCCGGTGTTGCAGCACACGCTGGATGCGGTGCGCGCGAGCGGGCTGGCCTGGCATCTGGAGGACGCGGGCCACCCGGGCATGGGCGACTCGATCGCGGCGGCCGTGCGAGCCACCCAGGGGGCAGGGGGCTGGCTGGTGCTGCCGGGCGACCTGCCGTTGATCGAGCCGGCGGCGCTGCTGCGCGTGGCCGCGGCGCTGCGTGGCGCGGCCGTCGTGCTGCCGCAGCATGCGGGCACGCGGGGGCACCCGGTGGGTTTCTCCGTGGCCTGCCGCGACGAACTGCTGGCCTTGTCCGGCGAAGCCGGCGCGGCCGCCATCGTGCAAGCGCGCAAGCGGGCAGGGCAGGTGCTGGAACTGGCGCTCGACGGCGCCGGCTGCGTGACCGACATCGACACGCTGGACGACCTGGCGCGGGCCGAGGCCGCGCTGCTCAACCGGCCAGCCTGAGCAGCTTCTCCAGCGCCTTGTCGCGGATCTGGTGGCGCTTGAGGCTCTCGAAGGTTTCGCGCGCGTAGTCCAGCGTGGTGCCGAAGCGTCCGCAGGACTGCGTGAACACGCGCCGGTAGTCCTCGTCGGTCAGCGTGCGCGTGAAGCTCGGGCTCTGGCGCGACAGCGTGAAGGCCAGCGCCTTGACCGGCCCCTCGGGCGTCATGCAGTGCAGCCAGCGCGGGTCGTACACGCCCATCAGCATCTCGCGCGCCCACAGGCGGTCCAGCACCGCGTCGCCGTCGCACTGCGGGATGCGGAACACCACGCCCTGGCAGCTGCCGCCGGTCAGCAGCGCGAACACCAGGCCTGGGCACTCCGGCGTGCCGCGGTTGATGCGGCTCCACATCTTGAGCGCGCGGTGCCAGCCGTGCACGCGCGCGAGCCGGTGCTCCACATGCTCGAACTCGGGCCGCCAGATCAGCGAGCCGTAGCCGAACACCCAGTAGTCCTGCTGGCCACCCCATTCGCGCCGCGTGCGCTCGAGCATCGGCAGGGGATCGCGCAGGGGCACGGGCAGGGGATTCGGTTTCACGGCCGCCACTCTAGCAAGCCCGGCGCCGCCCTGCTGTTTGGTAACCCACTGGTTACCCCCGGCGGTCGGCGCGGCACCCATCGGGAGTAGGATCACCGCGCCCCTCCAAGCCCCGCCGCGCCGCCCCCCGGCCCAGAACGATGAACACCCACACCACCGTCGCCGCCGTCACCGACCGCATCCGCACGCGCAGCGCGCCCGCTCGGGCGGCCTACCTCGAACGCCTGGCCGCCATGGCCGCGCGCACGCGCGGCTCCGACCGCATGGGCTGTGCCAACGTGGCGCACGCCTTCGCGGCCATGCCGTCCAACGACAAGTTCAAGGTCGTGGCCGAGCGCGCGCCCAACATCGGCATCGTCAATGCCTACAACGACATGCTGTCGGCGCACCAGCCGCTGCAGCACTACCCCGATCTCGTGAAGGACGAGGCGCGCCAGTTCGGCGCCACGGCCCAGGTGGCCGGCGGCGTGCCGGCCATGTGCGACGGCGTCACCCAAGGCCTGCCCGGCATGGAGCTCTCGCTGTTCAGCCGCGACGTGATCGCCATGGCCACGGCCGTCGCGCTCACGCACGACATGTTCGATGCCGCGCTGATGCTGGGCGTGTGCGACAAGATCGTGCCGGGCCTGTTGATCGGCGCGCTGCACTTCGGCCATCTGCCCACGGTGTTCGTGCCGGCCGGGCCCATGCCCTCGGGCCTGTCGAACAACGCCAAGGCCAAGGTGCGCGAACAGGCCGCGCAAGGCCTGGTCGGCCGCAAGGAGCTGCTGGAGGCCGAGTCCGCCGCCTACCACGCGGCCGGCACCTGCACCTTCTACGGCACGGCCAACAGCAACCAGATGCTGCTCGAAGCCATGGGCCTGCACGTGCCCAGCACGGCCTTCGTGGCACCGGGCGGGGCGCTGCGCGATGCGCTCACGCGCGAGGCCGCGCGCACGGTGCTGGGCTATGGCACGGCGCTGGACGGCCAGGCCGCCAAGGCGCGCGGCGCGGTCCCACCCATCGGCCAGTTGGTCGACGAGCGCGCCATCGTCAACGCCATGGTCGCACTGCTGGCCACCGGCGGCTCGACGAACCACCTGATCCACTGGGTGGCCGTGGCGCGCTCGGCTGGCATCACGATCGACTGGGACGACTTCGCCGCGCTGTCGGCCGCGGTGCCGCTGCTGGCCCGCGTCTACCCCAACGGCAGCGCCGACGTGAACCAGTTCCAGGCCGCGGGCGGCACCGGTTACGTGATCCGCGAGCTGCTGGATGCCGGCCTCATGCATGCCGACGTGCTGACCGTGCGCAGCGAGGGCATCCGCGCCTACACGCACGAACCAGCGCTGGCCGGCGCATCGCTCACCTGGCAGGCCACCGGCCCGAGCAAGGACGAGGCCATCGTGCGCCCCGCCAGCGCGCCGTTCAGCCCCACGGGCGGCCTGCAGCTGCTGCAGGGGCCGCTGGGTCGCAGCGTGATCAAGGTGTCCTCCGTGCCCGACGACCGCCATGTCATCGAGGCGCCGGCCCGCATCTTCGATTCGCAGGAAGACCTGCAGAAGGCCTTCGCAGCCGGCGAGCTGGAACGCGACCTGGTCTGCGTGGTGCGCTGGCAGGGCCCGCAGGCCAATGGCATGCCCGAGCTGCACAAGCTCACGCCGCCGCTGGCCGTGCTGCAGGGCAAGGGCTTCAAGGTCGCGCTGGTCACCGACGGCCGCATGAGCGGCGCCTCGGGCAAGGTGCCGGCCGCCATCCACGTCTCGCCCGAGGCCGCCGCGGGCGGCCCGCTGGCCCGGCTGCGCGACGGCGACGTGGTGCGCCTCGATGCGCCGGCCGGCCGCCTGGAGGTGCTGGTGCCGCAGGCCGAATGGGAGGCCCGCCCGCTGGCCACCATGCCCGAAGCCCTGCGCACTGCCAATGGCCTGGGCCTGGGCCGGGATTTGTTCGCCGGCATGCGCCGCAATGCCGCCACTGCAGAAGAAGGAGCGCCGACATGGCTGTGAAGAACCTTGCCACCCCACTGACCGCCCGCGACGTGATGCGCGACGCGCCGGTCATCCCCGTCATCGTGCTGCACGACGTGGCCCATGCCGTGCCGATGGCGCGTGCCTTGCTGGCCGGCGGCATCCGCATGCTGGAGGTCACGCTGCGCACGCCGCAGGCGCTGGCGTGCATGGAGGCCATCGCCCGGGACGTGCCCGAGGCCGTGGTCGGCGCCGGCACCATCCGCACGCCGGCCGACGTGGCGGCCTCGGTGCGGGCCGGTGCGCGCTTTGGCGTGAGCCCGGGCTACACCTCCAAGGTCGGCCAGGCCTGCCGCGATGCCGGACTGCCGCTCTTGCCCGGTGTGGCCACGGGCAGCGAGATCATGATGGCGCAGGAGGATGGCTTCACGGAGCTCAAGTTCTTCCCGGCGCTGCAGGCCGGCGGGATCCCCATGCTCAAGGCCTGGCAGGGGCCGTTCGGCGAGGTCAAGTTCTGCCCCACGGGCGGCGTGAGCGCGGCGAACGCAGGCGAATTCCTCGCGCTGTCCAACGTGGCCTGCGTGGGCGGCTCGTGGATCGTGCCGAACGACGCGATCGTCGCGGGTGACTGGGGCCGCATCGAGCAATTGGCCCGCGAGGCCGCCGCCCTGCCGCGCCGCTGACGGCGCCGCCCTTCGGCGCAGCGGAACACCGGCTTTCGCAATCGTTGATTGCCGGGGAGACCGGCGCGCGGGATGATCCGCGGCTTCTGACCAGGAGACGCCGCCCATGCCTTCCATTTCCGCGAGCCGCCGCGCGCTGCTGGCCCTGGCCGCCGCTTGCGCGCTGCCGGCCGCTGCCCAGTCCGGCTATCCGTCGCGCCCCATCGTGCTGGTCGTGCCGCAAGCGGCCGGCGGCACCAACGACATCGTGGGCCGCATCGTCGGCCAAAAGCTCGGTGAGGTGCTGGGCGGCAGCGCCGTGGTGGAGAACCGGCCCGGCGCGGGCGGCAACATCGGCACCCAGTACGTCGCACGCGGCCCCAAGGACGGCCACACCCTTCTGATGACCATCAGCAGCAGCCAGGCCATCAACCCCTCGCTGTACAAGAGCCCGGGCTTCGACCCGGTGAAGGATTTCGTCCCGCTGGGCCTGGTCGGCGCCGTGCCCAACGTGCTGCTGGTCAACCCGGCGTTTCCGGCCCAGAACCTCACCGAGTTCCTGGCGCTGGCGCGCAAGAGCGGCGACGCCTTGCAGTACGCGTCGGCCGGCAACGGCACGCTGAACCACCTGCTGGGCGAGATGCTCAACAGCATGGCCGGGCTCAAGCTGCAGCATGTGCCGTACAAGGGCGTCGCGCCGGCCTTGAACGACGTGCTGGGCGGCCAACTGCCCATGCTGTTCGCGAGCCTGCCGTCCGCGCTCTCGCACATCCAGGCCGGCAAGCTGCGGGCGATCGCCGTCAGCGGCGCCAAGCGCTCGCCGACGCTGCCCAACGTGCCGGCCATTGCCGAGGCTGTGCCCGGCTACGACGGCCAGCTCTGGATCGGCCTGTTCGCCCCCACCGGCCTGCCGGCGCCCGTGCAGGCCCAGCTGGAGGAGGGCATGCGCAAGACCATGGCGGCCAAGGACCTGCGCGACAAGCTCGAGCAGCAGGGCGTGGAGATCGCGCCGCCGACCACGCCTGCGCAGTTCGCTGCGCTGCTGCAAGACGACCTGGCCAAGTGGGCCCGCATCGTCAAGTCCTCCGGCGCTTCCGTCGACTGATTTCCCCTCTCCTGCACGCACCATGACCCTTCCGCTCCAAGGCATCACCGTCGTCTCGCTCGAGCACGCCATCGCCGCCCCGTTCTGCACCCGCCAGTTGGCCGACCTGGGCGCGCGCGTGATCAAGGTCGAACGGCCCGAGGTGGGCGACTTCGCGCGTGCCTACGACCAGCGCGTCAAAGGCCTGTCGTCCCACTTCGTCTGGACCAACCGGTCCAAGGAGAGCCTCACGCTGGATCTGAAGCATCCCGACGCCATGGCCGCGCTGAAAAAGCTGCTGGCCGGCGCTGACGTGCTGGTGCAGAACCTGGCCCCCGGTGCCGCCGCGCGCATGGGGCTGGACTACGCGACGCTGAGCAAGATGAACCCGCGCCTGGTGGTCTGCGACATCTCCGGCTACGGCGAGGACGGCCCCTACCGCGACAAGAAGGCCTACGACCTGCTGATCCAGAGCGAGGCCGGCTTCCTGTCGGTCACCGGCACACCGGAGCAGCCAAGCAAGGCCGGCAACTCGATCGCCGACATCGCCGCTGGCATGTACGCCTACACCAACATCCTGGCCGCGCTGCTGCGCCGCGCCAGCACGGGCGAGGGCGCGCACATCGATGTGTCCATGCTGGAGTCGCTGGCCGAGTGGATGGGCTTTCCGATGTACTACGCGTTCGACGGCGCCACGCCGCCGCCGCGCAACGCGGCCTCGCACGCCACCATCTACCCCTACGGCCCGTTCCAGGCCGGCGATGGCGGCACGGTGATGCTGGGCCTGCAGAACGAGCGCGAGTGGAAGGTCTTTTGCGACGTGGTGCTGCGCGACACGCCGCTGGCGACCGAGCCACGCTTTGCCAGCAACGCCCAGCGCAACGCCAACCGCGCCGCACTGGCCGCGCGCATCGACGAGACCTTCAGGGCGCTGTCGACCGACCAGGTGCTGGCGCGCCTCGACGAGGCGCAGATCGCCAACGCCCGCATGAACGACATGGCTGGCCTGTGGGCGCACCCGCAGCTCAAGGCGCGCGAGCGCTGGCAGCAGGTGGCCTCGCCGGCTGGCGAACTGCCCGCGCTGCTGCCGCCGGGCCGCAGCAACCGCTGGCAAGCCCGCATGGACGCGGTGCCCGCCGTCGGTGAGCATACGGATGCGCTGCTGCGCGAAGTCGGCCTGGATGAGTCCGCCATCGCCGCGCTGCGTGCGGCCGGGGCGGTCTGAAGCCCGGCCGGCCAGCCCACCCCCTTTCCCCAAAGACTGGAGACTCCATGCGTTTGTGTTCCCCCACCGGCATCCGCCGCTCCGTGGCCGTCGCCGCCGCCTTGTTGCTGCAGGGTGCGGCCTGGGCCCAATCCGCCTGGCCCGAGCGGCCCGTGACGATGGTCGTGCCGTACTCGGCCGGTGGGCCGACGGACGTGGTGGCGCGCATGCTGGCCATTCCCATGGCCAAGACGCTGGGGCAGCCGCTGGTGGTCGAGAACACCGTGGGCGCGGGCGGCACCATCGGCCCGGCGCGCGTGGCCAAGGCCCAGCCCAACGGCTACACCATCCTGATCCACCACATGGGCATGGCGACCGCGCCCGCGCTGTACAAGAAGCTGCCCTACGACCCGCTCAAGGACTTCGAGTACATCGGCCAGGTCATGGACGTGCCCATGACGCTGCTCTCGCGCAAGGACTTCCCGGCCAATACCTTCCCCGAGCTGCTGTCCTATGTGAAGCAGCACAAGGACAAGGTCACGCTGGCCAACGCCGGCATCGGCGCGGTTTCGCAGCTGTGTGGCATGCTGCTGGCCCACCAGATCGGCGTGGACCTGACCACCGTGCCCTACAAGGGCGCCGGCCCGGCGCTGGCCGACATCATGAGTGGCCAGGTCGATCTGATCTGCGACCAGACCACGCAGACCGTGCCAGTCATCAAGGACGGCCAGCGCGTGAAGGTGTTCGGCGTGACCACGCCCAAGCGCCTGGCCAGCCTGCCCGACGTGAAGACACTGGACGAGCAGGGCCTCAAGGGCTTCGACGTGAAGGTCTGGCACGGCGTGTACGCGCCCAAGGGCACGCCGCCTGAGGTGCTGGCCAAGATCAACCAGGCCTTGCGCAGCGCGCTGCAGGACGACATGGTCAAGCAGCGCCTGGCGGACCTGAGTTCGGAGATCGTGTCCATGGACAAGGTCACGCCCGAGGGGCTGCGCAGCCACCTCGTGGCCGAGACCGAGAAGTGGGGTAAGGTGATCAAGGCGGCGGGCGTCAGCGCCGAATGACCCGGCGCGCGGCGGTCAACGCAGGCCGCCGCCCTCAGCGCCTTCTGCACGCTGAATGAGCTCAACCTTGTAGCCGTCCGGGTCGGTCACGAAGGCAATCACCGTCGTGCCGCCCTTGACCGGGCCGGCTTCGCGTGTGACCTGGCCGCCCGCGGCCTTGATGCGCTCGCAGGCCGCGTAGGCGTCGGGCACGCCCAGCGCGATGTGGCCGTAGGCCGTGCCCATCTCATAGCTGTCCACGCCCCAGTTGTAGGTCAGCTCCAGCTCGGCGTGGTCCGGGTTGTTGCCGTAGCCGACGAAGGCCAGCGAGTACTTGTACTCGGGGTTCTCCGACGTGCGCAGCAGCTTCATGCCGAGCACCTGGGTGTAGAAGTCAATCGAGCGCTGGAGGTTGCCAACGCGCAGCATCGTGTGGAGTAGTCGCATGCGGCCATTTTGCCGCGACACCTTCATCCGCGTGCTTCGAACACCAGGCAGGTGGTGGTGGCGTGGGCGTAGAGTTTGTCGTCCGGCCCCACGATACGGGCCTCGGCCGTGGCCAACTGGCGGCCGCTGTGGACCACCTTGCCGATGGCGCGCAGCGGGCCGCTCTTGACAGTGGCGGCGCGCACGATGTTCACACCCAGCTCGGCCGTGGTGTAGCCGCGCCCGGCCGGCATGGTGGTGTGGATCGCGCAGCCCAGCGCCGAATCCAGCAGGGTGGCGAACCAGCCACCGTGCACGCTGCCCAGCGGGTTGTAGTGCATGAGCTGCGGCGTGCCCTGGAACACCGCGAGGCCGTAGCCGACCTCGACCAGGCCGAAATCCAGCGTCTCGGCGATGTGCGGGTAGGGCAGCTCGCCTGCCAGCATGGCCTGCATGATCTGAAGGCCGGTCTTGCCCGCCACCTGCTCGGGCCGCGCCAGGCCGGGCTTGCCACCGCCGGCCAGCATGCGGTGCTTGGTGCCCTCGAATTCCTGCTCCCAGCGGACGCGGGCTTCTTCTTCTGTGCTCATGTCTTCTCCATCGATTGCAGCCACAACTGTTGCAGCTACAATCATTCTATGGGAACCGCGCTCCAAGCCAAAGCCATGCCGCAGGGTTGCACCCATCTGCAGCTGCGCCAGCTGATGCGCCGCGTGGCACGGCTGTACGACGCCGAACTCGCCCAGGCCGGGCTCAAGACCACGCAGTTTTCGCTGCTCACGGCACTGGACAAGCTCGGCCCGGCCCAGCCTGGCCAGCTGGCGCGGACCTTGCGCCTGCAACCGTCCACGCTCACGCGCAACCTGCAGCCACTGGTGGCGGCCGGCTGGGTGGAGCAGGGGCCCGGCAGCGATGGCCGCAGCCGGCTGGTGGCGCTGACCGAAGCCGGCCGCGCCAAGCGCGCCGAGGCGCGCCAGCGCTGGAAGAAAGCCCAGCTGGAACTGAACCGGCTGCTGGGCGACGCGCGCGTGGCGGCGCTGCATGCACTGCTGCAGGAATCGCTGGCACTGCTGGCGCCGGAGCCGCTGGAGGCCGCCGAAGACGTGGCCTGAGGCGGCCGGACGGCCAGCCGGACCCGACGCGCGGCGCCCCAGGGTGCAGGCCCTGGCGTGGCGCTGTGCCAGCATGGTCTACTGTGAACATGCCCCCGCCCGACATTCCCCCCGACAGTGTCCGGCCGCCGCCGGCGGGGCCGCCGGACCCGGAGTTCGACTGGATGCTGGCGCCGGTGCTGCAGGGGCTCGGCGTGCAGGCCGAGCAGGAGCCGCTGCGCAGCGCTGTGGCCCAGAGCCAGCAGCGCTTCCTGGAGATGGCCGGCCGCACCGACCTCACGGCCCACACCCGCGCCAAGCAGGAAAGCCGGCGCGATGCGCAGGACCGCATCCGCATCGCCCAGCTGCAGCAGGAATTCGCCGCCCTCGATGTCCCGTTGCAGTCGCTGATGGACCGCGCCGTGCAGCGCACGCAGGAACTGCTGAACGCCGACGGCATGTCGCTGGAGCTGGTCGATGAGGCGGGCGTGCTGGTGATCGCTGCGGGCTCCGGCCTGCTGCGCGAGCAGGTCGGCCGACGCTCCAACATGGACATCAGCCTGTCGGCGAAAGCCTTGGCCCAGGGCCGCGTGATGATCAGCGACGACACGCTGTTCGACGACCGGCTGGACCGCGCGCGGGCCCGGGCCGATGGCGTGCGCTCCATGATCGTCGCGCCGCTGCGTTCGGGCGAGGGCATGGTCGGCGTGCTGCTGGCGGCCTACGCCGCGCCCCAGGCCTTCTACGACCGCGACATCGGCAACCTGCAGATCCTGGGCGAGACGCTGGGCGTGACGATCGACCGCCACCGCATGCACGCCCGGCTGCGCGAGGCGGCCGACAAGTACCGCGCGCTGTTCGACCTCAACCCGCAGCCCATGTTCGTGACCGAGATGCCGACGCTGCGCGTGCTGGCCGTGAACCGCAGCGCGGCCCAGATGTACGGCTATGAGCCGCAGGAGTTGCTCGGCAGGCCCATGACCGACCTGCGCGCCCCCGGCGAGACGGCGCCGCGCGTCGCCATGCCGGGCGACGCCTTCGCCAACCTGCGGCTGCGACACCGCCGCAAGGACGGCAGCGAATTCGATGTCGAGGTCTCCGGCACGACGATCGACTTCGCCGGCCGGCCCGCCCGCCTGGTGCGCAGCCTGGATGTCAGCGCGCGCCTGCGTGCCGAGGCCGCACTGGCCCGTGTGAGCCGGGCCCAGCGCATGCTGTCGGCCTGCAACGAGAGCCTGGTGCGCGCGAGCTCGGAGCAGTCGCTGCTGGAGGAGTTGTGCCGCATCACGGTGGACATCGGTGGCTATGCCATGGCCTGGGTCGGCTTCGCGCGCGACGATGCCGAGCGCAGCGTCGAGCCGGCTGCCAAGGTGGGCGACGAACGGGACTACATCGGCAGCTTCCCGATGAGCTGGGATGCCGACAGGCCGGCCGGGCAGGGCCCCGTGGGGCTCACCATCCGCACGGGCCAGCTCATCATCGTGCCCGACGTGGAGCACGACCCGCGCTGCGCGCTCTGGGCGGGCAATGCCCTGGCGCACGGCTACCGCGGCCTGGTCTGCCTGCCGCTGCGCGACGGTGAGCGCACCTTCGGCCTGTTCTACCTGTATTCGGGCGAGGTGGCGACGCCGCAGGACGACGAGGTCGCGTTGCTGCGCGCGCTGGCCGACGACCTGGCCTTCGGCCTCATGACCTTGCGCGCGCGCGAGCAGCAGCGCCTCACGCAGGAGGCCCAGCAGCGCGTGCAGACGGCCATGCTCAAGGTCGCGGCGGCGGTGTCGGCCAGCACCGGCACGGAGTTCTTCGAGCAGCTGGCGCTGAACATGGCCGATGCGCTGGGCGCGCAGGCCAGCTTCATCGCCACGCTGGAGCCGAAGTCGATGGTGGCGCGCACGCTGGGCGCCGTGGTGCACGGGCAGGTGCGTCGCAACTTCGACGCGCCGCTGGCCGGCAGCCGGCTGGCCGGCCTGCTGGGCCGAGGTGCGTTCGTGGTCACCGAGGGCGTGGCCGAGGCCTTCGCGCCCTATCCGCTGCTGGCCTCCATCGGCGGCCAGGCCTACGCCGGGCACAGCCTGTTCGACGCGAGTCAGCGCGTGAGCGGGCTGGTGCTGGTGGTGTTCTCCGAGCCGCTGCGCCACCAGGAATTCCTGGCCTCCACGCTGCGCATCTTCGCGGTGCGCGTGGCGGCCGAACTCGACCGCCGCCAGGCCGACGAGCACATCCGCCACCAGGCCTCGCTGCTGGACAAGGCGCGCGACGCCATCGTCGTGGCCGATATCGACGGCCGCGTGCAGTACTGGAACAAGAGTGCGGAACGGCTCTACGGCTGGCGCGCCGACGAGGCGATCGGCCAATCGGTGGCCAGGCTGCTGTTCGAGGACGAAGCCATGGGCGGCCACGCCCATGAGGAACTCATGGCCAGCGGCGAATGGAACGGCGAGGTGGCGCGGCGGCGCAAACTGGGCCAGTCCGTGCAGGTGGAGGCGCGCTGGACGCTGGTGCGCGACGAGCAGGGCGTGCCGCGCTCTGTGCTCATGATCGACACCGACATCACGCAGCGCAAGCAGGCCGAGGCCAAGATCCAGAAGCTGGCCTTCTACGACGGCCTGACCAGCCTGCCCAACCGTCAGCTGCTGCAGGACCGGCTGCACAAGGCGCTGGCCAGCTGCGTGCGCCACCGCACCGGCGGCGCGCTGCTGTGCATGGACCTGGACAACTTCAAGACCCTGAACGACACGCTGGGCCACGACAAGGGCGACATGCTGCTGCAGCAGGTGGCGATGCGCCTGGTGTCCTGCGTGCGCGAGGTCGACACGGTGGCGCGGCTCGGGGGCGACGAGTTCGTGATCGTGCTGGAGGAACTCAGCGCTGTGCCGCAGGAGATCGCCGTGCAGGCGCGCCGCGTGGGCGAGAAGATCCTGGCCGCGCTGGCCCAACCCTACCGGCTCGAAGGCTACGAACACCAGAGCACCGCCAGCATCGGCGTGGCCAGCTTCAGCGCCGGCACCGAGAGCGCGGGCGATCTGCTCAAGCAGGCCGACATCGCGATGTACCAGGCCAAGGCGGCGGGCAAGCACACGCTGCGCTTCTTCGATCCGGGCCTGGAGGCGGCCGTGACGGCGCGCGCGGCGCTGGAGGGAGACCTGCGCCAGGCCTTCGTGCAGCGCGAGTTCTTCCTGCAATACCAGCCGCAGGTCGATGGCGCAAGCCGCATCACGGGCGTGGAGGCGCTGGTGCGCTGGCGCCACGCGGCACGCGGCCTGGTCTCGCCGGCCGAGTTCATCCCGCTCGCCGAGGAGACCGGCATGATCCTGCTGCTGGGGCACCGCGTGCTGGAGATCGCTTGCCGGCAACTGGCCGAATGGGGCCGGCAACCGGCGCTGGCGGGGCTGACCATGGCCGTCAACGTCAGCGCGCGGCAGTTCCGGCACAACGAGTTCGTGCGCCAGGTGCGCTCGGTGCTCGACCAGACCGGTGCCGACCCGCAGCGGCTCAAGCTCGAACTGACGGAGAGCGTGCTGGTGGACGACATGCAGGCCATCGTCTCCAAGATGGACGCGCTGAAGGACCTCGGCGTGCGCTTCGCGCTCGACGACTTCGGCACCGGCTACTCCTCGCTGGCCTACCTCAAGAAGCTGCCGCTGGACCAGCTCAAGATCGACCAGTCCTTCGTGCGCGACGTGCTGGTGGACGCCAACGATTCGGCGATCGCGCGCACCGTGATCCGGCTCGCGCAAAGCCTGGGCCTGAACGTGATCGCCGAAGGCGTGGAGACGGCCGCGCAGCGCGACTTCCTGGCCAGCGAGGGCTGCCAGGCCTTCCAGGGCTATTTCTTCAGCCGCCCGCTGGTGGCCGAGGCGCTGGACCGGCTGCTGCGCGAGCAGGGCGTGGCCGGGCCCTGAGCGACTTCAGGCAGCCTGCGTGCCGTGCCAGGCCGCCGCGAACGCGCGGGCGTCCTGCGCCACGGCCACTGCGCTCTTGCCGGGCTTGTACAGCGCCGAGCCGATGCCGCAGCCGGCCGCGCCAGCGGCGCGCCACTTGGCGATGTTGGCCACCGAGACCCCGCCCACGGGCAGCAGCGGCGTGCCGGCCGGCAGCACGGCCAGCAAGGCCTTGACCACGGCGGGCGAGCCCATCTCGGCCGGGAACAGTTTGAGTCCGTGCGCGCCGGCCGCGAGCGCGCCGAAGGCCTCGGTCGGCGTCAGGATGCCGGGCAGGCAGACCATGCCCAGGCGCACGGCCTCGCGCACGACCTCGGCGTCGAAGTTGGGCGCCACCACCAGGCGGCCTCCGGCGCCGTGCACTTCGCGCACCTGGGCCGCCGTCAGCACGGTGCCCGCGCCGACCAGCTTGGACGGGTGGCTTGTGGCCAGCAGCGCAATGCTGTCCAGCGGCTGCGGCGAGTTGAGCGGCACCTCGAGCATGGCGAAGCCGGCCGCATCCAGCGCCCCGCCGATGGCGGGTGCCTCGGCCGGCGTCAGGCCGCGCAGGATGGCGACCAGGGGCAGGGTGCGCATGGCTGCGCTCAGGAGATCGTGGGTGGGCATGGGATCAATCCAGGATGCGGGCCAGGGCATGCAGCCCGGCCCAGGTGGCTTCGGCACCGAGCCGGCGGCTCGCAACGCCGTGGACTTCGAGCGCGAGCGCGTAGCGGGCTGCGAGCAACTCGGAACCGATCAGCACGACCGACGCATCGGACCTGGGCGCGGCACCGTGCAGCTCGGCACCGATCACGAGGCCGGAGAGGTAGCTGGCCATCCTGTCGGCATCCAGCTGGCCGAACAGCGTGAGCGCGCGGGCGCCGAAGGCGTGGTGCAGCAGGCCGCCCGCATCGCGCGCGCGGGCCACGCCCTGCACGAAGGCCGCCTCGTCGAACGGGGCCTCGGCGTTCAGTGTGCGCGCGAGGATGGAATGCTGGCTCAGCAGCGCATAGACCTCGCCGGTCATGAAACTGCGAAACCCGGTCACGCGGCCAGCCTCGGCCCGAGCCCATTTGCTGTGCGTGCCGGGCAGCACGAAGAGGCCGTCGGCCTGGCCGCTCAGCCGCATGGCGCCGAAGATCTGCACCTCCTCGCCGCGCATCACGTCGGGCAGGCCGCCCTGGTCCATGGACAGGCCCGGCACGATGGCCACCGGGCTGCGTGCGCCAGGCACCCAGGCCAGCTGTGCTGCGAGTTCGGCAAAGCCGGCCGGGCAGGGGCAGTAGGGTGCTTCCAGCCAGCCCTGGCGGCTGCCGGCCATGCCGGAGACCAGGCAGCGCGCGCTCTGGGCGCGCCAGTCGCCGAAGCACTCGTCGAGCACGGCCTCGAAGCCGCCGCCCGGCACGCTCAGGATGCCGCGTGCCAAGCCGCGCTGCTCCAGCACCTGGCCGTCGGCCGCGATGCGCGCGCCGCGCAGGGAACTCGTGCCCCAATCGATGGCGAGCAGGGGGGAAGAAGGGGAGGGCATGGGCGGCGTTTATACCGCGCCGGCACGGCAGGCCAGACGCGACAATGCCGGGTTTTCCGAGGACTTCCCAGATGCCCCACTTTCGCAAGACGATTCTGTTCACCGACACCGATGGCCGCGCCCGCTTCAAGGAGGAGGACGTGGCACTGGACGAAGGCACGCCGCAGTCAGCGCTGTCGGCGCTGCAGCCCAGCGGCGGCTACCAGCTGCGCGAGAGCCCGGTGGGCTTTCGCAGCCAGTTCCATGTGACGGTCACGCCGCAGTGGGTGGTGATCTTGTCGGGCCAGATGGAGATCGGCCTGCAGGACGGAAGCTCGCGCGTCTTCGGTCCTGGGGAGCATTTCTACTCGGCCGACGTGCTGCCGGCCGGCAGCACCTTCGACGCCAGCGTGCACGGGCATTGGAGTCGCCAGGTCGGCGACCAGCCCCTGCGCACGCTGTTCATCAGGGACTGAGCCGACTCAGCGGCCGTAGCCGCCGCCACCACCGAAGCCGCCGCGGGAACCGCCGCCGCCGTGGCCACCGCTGCGGCCGCCGCGACCGCCACCACCGCCGCCGAAGCCGCGGTTGCGGCCGCCTCCGCCCATGCTGTCCACGCTGGTGCGCATCGGATCAGGCTGACCGCCCGCGGTGTTGCGCGGTGCCGGCTTGGCACGGCCACCCAGCGTGGAAGTGCGCAGCGGATCGGGCTGGCCGTGGCCGCCACCGTTGCCGCCGTAGCCACCACCACCGCCGGCGCCGTTGTGGCGCGGGCCATTGTGGCCTCCGGCCGGTCGCCCGCCACCGCCTTGCGGTCCGCGTTGCTGCTGGCCTTGCGCCGAGCGGCCTGCGCCGTTGCCGCCTTGGCCACGGCCAGCACCACCACCACCGTTCTGGCCCTTGTTGTCGCGCATGCGCTGCATCATCTCGCTGCGCGCGGCCTTGGCCGCGGCGGCCATGACTTCGCGGCTCGGCGGCTTGCCGGCACCACCCCACAGGGTCTGGCGGCCCATGGCGATCGGCTCGCCCTTCTCGCCGGGCTCGGGGCCGAAGCCTTCCAGCACCTGCACCGGGATGCGCTGCTTGGTGAAGTCCTCGATGTCCTGCATGAAGCCTTCCTCGTCCATGCAGACCAGGTTCACGGCCTCGCCGCTGGCGCCGGCGCGGCCGGTGCGGCCGATGCGGTGCACGTAGTCTTCGCTGACGTTGGGGATCTCGTAGTTCACGACGTGCGGCAGCTCGTCGATGTCGATGCCGCGGGCCGCGATGTCGGTGGCCACCAGCGCGCGGATGTCGCCGCTCTTGAAGCCTGCCAGTGCCTGGGTGCGGGCACCCTGGCTCTTGTTGCCGTGCAGCGCCATGGCGGTCACGCCGTTCTTGGACAGGAACTCGGCCACGTGGTTGGCGCCGAACTTGGTGCGCGTGAAGACCAGCACCTGGCTCCAGTTGTGCTGCTGGATGATGTGCAGCAGCGCGGCCTTCTTCTTGGCGCGGCCGACCGGGTGGATCACCTGCGTGATGCGCTGCACCGTGGTGTTGCGCGGGGTCACCTGGATCGATTGCGGGTCGCGCAGCAGCGTGGCGGCCAGCTCGCGGATCTCGTCGCTGAAGGTGGCCGAGAACAGCAGGCTCTGCTTGGCCTTGGGCACCACGGCCAGCACCTTCTTCACGTCGTGGATGAAGCCCATGTCCAGCATGCGGTCAGCCTCGTCGAGCACCAGCATCTGCACCTGGCCCAGGTCCAGCACACCCTGCTGCAGCAGGTCGAGCAGGCGGCCGGGGGTGGCCACCAGCACGTCCACACCGGCCTTGACCTTGTTGATCTGCGGATTCATGCCCACGCCGCCAAAGACCACGGTGGAGGTGAGGTTCAGGTACTTGCCGTAGGTCTGGACGGATTCCTCGACCTGGGCGGCGAGTTCGCGCGTGGGCGTCAGCACCAGGGCGCGGATGCCCTTGCCGTTGAACTTGTTGCGCGGGGCTTCGGATTGCGAGAGGCGCTGCAGCAGCGGCAGCGTGAAGGCGGCGGTCTTGCCGGTGCCGGTCTGGGCGCCGCCGAGCAGGTCGCGGCCTTCGAGGATGACCGGAATGGCCTGGGCCTGGATCGCGGTGGGAGTGTCGTAACCCTGCTCGCGCACGGCTTGCAGGATGGCCGGAGCCAGGTTCAGTTCGTCAAATGTCATGGACAACAATGGGGCACCCTTCCAGGGCGCTATGGAATCGGCCTGTCGCGATGGGGAGCCATCGCACCAGTCTTAGGCAGACGTATTGGATTGAGAGTAGGGCGTCGGCTGCAGCAGTGATGCGCGAAACCCCCCAGCAGAGTGCTGGTGCGATGGCCAACTGGAAGGCCACCGACCGGCGCATTGTCGCACGCAGACGATAATCCCCCATTCGGCCGGTCTCCACGGCCCTTCTTTTTTGCTCTGTCCAGGACCTTCTGAATGGCCCAGTACGTCTACACCATGAACCGCGTCTCCAAGACCGTGCCGCCCAAGCGGCAGATCTTGAAAGACATCTCCCTGTCCTTTTTCCCCGGCGCCAAGATCGGCGTGCTGGGCCTGAACGGCTCCGGCAAGTCCTCGCTGCTCAAGATCATGGCCGGCGTCGACAAGGAATTCGAGGGCGAAGCCATCCCCATGGCCGGCCTGTCGATCGGCTACCTGGAGCAGGAACCCAAGCTCAACCCCGAGCACACGGTGCGCGAAGCGATCGACGAGGCCATGGGTGAGGTCAACGCCGCCAAGGCCCGGCTGGAGGAGATCTACGCAGCCTATGCAGAAGAGGGCGCCGACTTCGACGCGCTGGCGGCCGAGCAGGGCCAACTGGAGGCCGTGATCGCCGCGGCCGGCACCGACTCGGAGCACCAGATCGAGATCGCCGCCGATGCACTGCGCCTGCCGCCATGGGACGCCAAGATCGGCCTGCTGTCCGGTGGCGAGAAGCGCCGCGTGGCGCTGTGCAAGCTGCTGCTGTCCAAGCCCGACATGCTGCTGCTCGACGAACCCACCAACCACTTGGACGCCGAGTCGGTGGAGTGGCTGGAAGTGTTCCTGCAGCGCTTCAGCGGCACCGTGGTGGCCATCACCCACGATCGCTACTTCCTGGACAACGCGGCCGAGTGGATCCTGGAACTGGACCGCGGCCGCGGCATCCCATGGAAGGGCAACTACAGCACCTGGCTGGAGCAGAAGGGCGAACGCCTGGCGCAAGAGCAAAAGAGCGAGGAAGCCCACGCCAAGGCCCTGAAGAAGGAGCTGGAATGGTCGCGCCAGAACCCCAAGGCGCGCCAGGCCAAGAGCAAGGCGCGTCTGGCCCGCTTCGAGGAACTGTCGGACGTCGACTACCAGAAGCGCAACGAGACCAACGAGATCTTCATCCCCGTGGCCGACCGCCTGGGCCAGCAGGTGTTCGAGTTCAAGGACGTCAGCAAGAGCTTCGGCGACCGGCTGTTGATCGACAAGCTGAACTTCAACATCCCGCCGGGCGCCATCGTCGGCATCATCGGCCCCAACGGCGCCGGCAAGTCCACGCTGTTCAAGCTGATCGCCGGCCGGGAGCAGCCCGACAGCGGCGAGGTCATCGTCGGCCAGACCGTCAAAATGGCCTTCGTCGACCAGCACCGTGACGAACTCGCCGACAACAAGACCGTGTGGGAAGACATCTCGGGCGGGCTGGACATCATCAACGTCGGCAAGTTCCAGATGGCCAGCCGCGCGTACGCCGGCCGCTTCAACTTCAACGGCCAGGACCAGCAGAAGAAGGTCGGCAACCTGTCGGGCGGCGAACGCGGCCGGTTGCACCTGGCCAAGACGCTGATCCAGGGCGGCAACGTGCTGATGCTCGACGAGCCGTCGAACGACCTGGACGTGGAAACCCTGCGCGCGCTGGAAGACGCCCTGCTGGAATACGCCGGCACCGTGCTGGTCATCAGCCATGACCGCTGGTTCCTGGACCGCATCGCCACCCACATCCTGGCGGCCGAAGGCGACTCGCAATGGGTCTTCTACAACGGCAACTACCAGGAGTACGAGGCCGACAAGAAGCGACGCCTCGGCGAAGAAGGCGCCAAGCCCAAGCGCGTGCGCTTCAAGGCGCTGAAGTAATCAGTCGCCCGTGTCCAGGCGGCGCGCAAGGATGCGTTTGCGCGCCGCGTGGATGTTGTGCCGCAGCGCGTACAGCTCGTCCGCGTAGGAGAGCGGCACCGCCACCTTGTCGACCACGCGGTCGAGGTGATCCAGCTGCTGCAGCAGCCGGTCGGGCGATGCGTCGGCATCACCGGTGCGCGCCTCGATCTCGCGCAGTTGCGCGTACCAGCGGAACACGCGCTTGCGCACCCGGAAGGTGTAGAGCGGCGGCACCACGCGCGACAGCGGCAGCAGCAGCACCAGCAGGCCACCCAGCACCAGCCACATGCGTTCGACCAAGTTGCTGGCCCAGAACGGCAGGTAGCGCTGCCAGAACGGCGGCTGGCCGTTGATGGCGCGGTCGCCCTCGCTGCTGACGGGCAGTTCGCTGGTGCGCGTGTTCGGGAAGTCGCGCACGCGGTTGAACCAGCCGGCACCGCCGTGGATGCCTTGCGCGGCCTGCGCCAGCAGTTGGCGCAGCGCGGGATGGGTCTGCTCGCGCACCAGCAGCGAGGTCGTCGCCGCCAGCATGGAGACGTCGTCGCCCGGCAGGTCCTTGGCCAGGTCGACGATGCCCCGCGGCAGGCTCACGGACGAGAAGAACGGGAAGATCCGCGTGTAGGCATCGCTCTGGCGCAGGTCCACCAGCGCGACACCGGGCGCGCGCAGCAGGCGCTGCACCAGCGGTGACTCGGGGGCCGAGGCCAGCACCATCACGTCGAGCAGCCCGCCTTCCAGCGCCTCGGTGGCCGGGCTCTGCGCCAGGTGCGAGACCTGCATGGCGGCCGGGTCGAGCCGGTTGGCGCGCAGCATGCGCTCCAGGATGTCGGGCACGCCGCTGCCGGCCTTGTCCACGTTCACGCGCAAGGGCCCGAGCGCGGCCAGCGACTGCAATGGTCCCGCACGCCGCTGGGCCGGGCGCAGCGCGTCGGGCCGGTAGAAGATCCACAGCGGCTCGTAGAACAGCGCGCCCAGCGACTGCAGGCCGGCCTCCTCGTCGGCCACCGGGTCGGCGCTGCCGCCGCGCACAAAGGCCGCCTCGGCCTCGCCGCGGCGCAGCAGTGCGAGGTTGTCGAGCGAACCGTCCGTTGGCACCAGCTCCACCGTGATGCCATGGCTGCGCAAGGCATCGGCGTAGCGCTGGCCGAAGGCCGCGTAGGCGCTGCCGGCCGGGCCAGTGGCCAGCCGCAGGCTGGTCGGCGGCTGCGGCTGCAGGTACCAGTAGGCCGCGGCCAGGATGGCGATGGGCAGCAGCACCAGCGGGCCGGCAGAGACCAGCAGGTCGCGCAGGCCCAGCAGTGCGAGCCGCAGCGTGCGTGGCAGGGATGTCATGGGCGGGCGAAGTCGCGTGCCGCTGGCAACTGCAGGTCGCCCACGCGCACCGCCTCGGCCGCCCACACGGCCTGCAGCACGGCCCGCGCCACGGCCTCTGCCGCCATCGTCGCCAGCACCATCATGCCGGGCGAAGGCGACGGCGCGAGGCCCGTGGCCAGCGCGAACACCGTGTCGCCATCCGACATGGTGTGCACCGGGTTGATGGTCCGGGCCAGCCCGTCGTGGCCGGCCTGGGCCAGGCGGTGCGCCTGCGGCTTGGTGATGGCCGCATCGGTGGCGATCACTGCCAGCGTGGTGTTGGTGCCCGCCAGGATGGGGCGGGGCGCCTCGCCGGCCAGCAGTGCGCGGCGTGTGTCCAGCAGCGCCCGGCCATCGACCGTGCGCGCACCGGCGACCACGCGGCCCGTGGCCGGGTCGACCACGTCGCCGAGCGGGTTGGCGGCCACCAGCGCGCCGACGGTCACGCCGTCCACGCTGACGCTGGCCGTACCGATGCCACCCTTCATGGCGCGCGCCGCGCCGAACACCTTGCCCACCATGGCACCGGCGCCGGCGCCCACGTTGCCCTGCGTCGGCGCCGCGCGGCTGGCAGCGGCGCAGGCGGCATAGCCGGCGGCGGCGTCGGGGCGGATGCGGGCGTCGCCCAGGGGCAGGTCGAACAGCACGGCAGCCGGCACCAGCGGCACGGTGGCGAAACGCACGTCCAGTCCCACGCCTTGCTCTTCGAGCCAGCGCATGGCGCCGTCGGCCGTGGCCAGGCCGAACGCGCTGCCGCCGGCCAGCATCACCGCATGCACGCGTTCGACCAGGTTGGACGGTGCCAGCAGGTCGGTCTCGCGCGTGCCGGGCGCGGCGCCGCGCACGTCCACACCGGCCACGGCGCCGCCGCGCGCCAGCACCACGCTGCAGCCGGTCGGCCGGCGGGAATCGGTGAAATGGCCGACTTCGATGCCGGCCACGTCGGTGATGGCGCCGGCATGGGCCGGCCAAGTAGGCGAAGACATGGGCGGCGATTATGGGCGGGCCGGGCCCCACGATCTGTCCTTAAATTGGTGATAAATGCGCAGATCAATCGGACGGTATTGGCAATAATGAAGCCTTCGCCACACGCGCTTGCGGACCACAAGGGGCTGCACGGTTCGATGAGCTTTCTTCCCACCTCGTACGACGTCTGGGGCGTTCTGGCCTCCGTGCTGATCGCCAGCGCGGCGTCCTATGTGACGCTGGATCTGGCGCGGCGCGTGCGCCAGCCCGATCGGCTGGCGGCGCTGCTGTGGTGGTTGGGTGGATCGCTGGTGATGGGCACCGGCATCTGGTCCATGCACTTCGTGGGCATGCTGGCGTTCTCGCTGCCGATCCAGGTGGGCTACACGCCCGGGCTGACGGCAGCCTCCTTCGCCGCGGCGGTGTTCACCTCGGGCGTTGCCCTGGCCATTGCCAGCCTGGGGCGGCTGGGCCTGATGCGCGTGCTGGTCGGCGCCGGTGTCATGGGCCTGGGCATCTGTGCCATGCACTACATGGGCATGGCGGCGCTGGACATGGCGCCCGGTATCGTCTGGAACATGGGCTGGGTGGCGGCCTCGGCGGTGATCGCCGTCGGCGCCTCTGCGGTGGCGCTGTGGCTGTTCTTCTGGCTGCGCGGTTTCCAGGGCCTGCAGGGCTGGATCTACCAGATCGTGGCCGCGGCCGTGATGGGCCTGGCAATCGCCGGCATGCATTACGCCGGCATGGCGGCCGCCTCGTTCCCGCAGGACGCCGTCTGCCTGAGCGTGAACGCCCTCGGCGGCCGCGGGCTGGCCATCGCGGTGGGTGTGGCCTGCGTGCTGCTGTTGCTGCTGACGCTGGCGGTTTCCTCGTGGGACTACCGCATGCAGCGCCGCACGGCCAGGCTGTCGTCCTCGCTGCAGGCGGCCAACGCCGAGTTGCAGTCGGCCAACGACGAACTGCACCGGCGCGCCTTCAGCGACCCGCTGACCGGTCTGCCGAACCGGTTGCTGTTCGAGGACCGGCTGGCCCACGCCCTGTCGCGGCACGAACGCGCCGACGAGCGCATCAGCCAGCGCAAGGCCGAGCGCATCGGCGTGCTGTTCATCGACCTGGACGGCTTCAAGCCGGTCAACGACATCTTCGGCCACGCCGCCGGCGACGCGGTGCTCAAGGCCGCGGCCGGCCGGCTGCAGCAACTGGCGCGCAGCAGCGACACGGTGGCACGCGTGGGCGGCGACGAATTCCTGCTGCTGGTGGAAGACGCCGGCAGCGTGGCCGACTGCATGACACTGGGCGGCCGCGTGGCGCAGGCCCTGAGCCAGCCCTTCGATGTGGCAGGGCGCAGCGTGCAGATCGGCTGCTCCATCGGCGTGGTGGTCTATCCGGACCAGGGCGAGCGCAACAAGCTGGTCGCCAATGCGGACGCCGCCATGTACGTCGCCAAACGCAACGGCGGCAACAGTTGCGCGCTGTTCGAGGCGCACATGGACCGCAGCGCCGGCGAACAGCTGAGCCTGCTCAGCGACCTGCGCCAGGCCCTGGCGCGTGGCCAACTGGCCCTGCATTACCAGCCCAAGATCGATGGCAAGCGAGGCCAGGTGCACGGGGTGGAGGCGCTGCTGCGCTGGCAGCATCCCGAGCGCGGCCTGGTGGAGCCGGAGGAGTTCATCCCGCTGGCCGAGCGCTTCGGGCTCATCAACCAGCTCGGCGGCTGGGTCATCGAGGAGGCCTGCCGGCAGATGCATGCCTGGGCCGACCAGGGCCTGCGCATGCGCGTGTCGGTGAACCTGTCGGTGCACCAGCTGCGCGAGAGCGACCTGGTGCAGCGCATCGAGCAGGCGCTGCAGCGCAACTTCGTGCCGGCCTCGCAGCTGCTGTGCGAGATCACCGAATCGGTGGCCATGGAGGACATCAAGGCCACGCAGCGCACCTTCGACAACCTCGCGCGCATCGGCGTGTACCTGTCGATCGACGACTTCGGCACTGGCTACTCCAGCCTGAGCTACCTGCGCCAGTTGCCGGCCCGGCAGTTGAAGATCGACCGCAGCTTCGTGCAGGACCTGGAAAGCAGCAACGACGCACGCGCTGTGGTCGATGCGGTGATCCGCCTGTCGCACGCCCTGGGCCTGCGCGTGGTGGCCGAGGGCGTGGAGACCGCAGCGCAGCATGACATCCTGCTGCAGATGGGCTGCGACGAGCTGCAGGGCTACCACTTCGCCCGGCCGATGTCGGCACTGGCGTTGCAGTCCTGGGCGCAGGATGGCGACAACCACCGCGGTGCCGGCAACGCTCCGCTGGCGTTTTCCGACTCGGTGCTCGGCAACGTCTGATGCTCGGAAAATCGCACAAAAGTTTCGCCTGAATGGTACGATTCCAGTAACAAATAGAAGCCGCACTGCGCAGTTCGCGTGGGAGCGCGAGGCTGGAGGTGTTCCGATGCTCTATCTCCCGACTTCGCACGACCCCTGGGGCGTCCTGGCCTCGGTGGTGATCGCTGCGCTGGCGTCCTATGTCGCACTCGACCTGGCCGTGCGGGTGCACCGGCCGGAGCGGGCGGCAGCATTGCTGTGGGGATCGGGGGGCTCGCTGGTGATGGGTGTCGGCATCTGGTCCATGCACTTCATCGGCATGCTCGCCTTCTCCTTGCCCACCCGGCTCGGCTACAGCTACGGCCTGACCCTGGCATCGCTGTTTGCGGCGGTGCTGACCTCGGCCGTGGCGCTGGGCGTGGCCAGCCTGGGACGTCTGGACGCGACACGGCTGGTGGCCGGCGCCCTGGTCATGGGCACGGGCATCTGCGCCATGCACTATGTCGGCATGGCGGCGCTGGACATGTCGCCTGCCATCGTCTGGGATGCGGCCTGGGTGATCGCCTCGGCCATCATCGCGGTGGTGGCCTCGGGCGTCGCACTGTGGCTGTTCTTCTGGCTGCGCAGCTTCGACGACCTGCGGCGTCGGCCCTACCAGTTCGGTGCAGCCGCCGTCATGGGCCTGGCGATTTCGGGCATGCACTACGCCGGCATGCAGGCCGCGGCCTTTCCCGAGGGCACGGTCTGCCTGAGCATGGACGCGCTGGGTGGGTCCGGCCTGGCGGTGACGGTGGGCCTCGTCTGCGCGCTGCTGCTGGCCGCGACGCTGGCACTGGCCGCGCTGGACAGCCGGGTCCAGCGCAACACCGCGTCCCTGGGAGTTGCCCATGAACGGCTGCGAACGGCGGAATCGGCCAACGACGCACTGCACCGGCGCGTGTTCAGCGATGCGCTGACGGGTTTGCCGAACCGCCTGCTGTTCGAGGACCGGCTGTTGCACGCCCTGCAGCGGCACGACCGCGCGGCCGAGCGCGGCGGCACGCGCAAGCCCGAGAAGATCGGCGTGCTGTTCATCGACCTGGACGGCTTCAAGCCGGTCAACGACATGTTCGGCCACGCTGCCGGTGACACCGTGCTCAAGGAGGCCGCGGACCGGTTGCGGCGACTTGCCCGCAGCAGCGACACCGTGGCGCGCATGGGCGGCGACGAATTCCTGTTGCTGGTGGAGGATGCCGGCAGCGTGGCCGATTGCATGGCGCTAGCGGCGCGCGCGGTGCGCGTGTTGGACGCGCCGTTCGAGGTGGGCGGGCGCACCGTGCGGGTGGCCGGATCGGTCGGCGTGGCGGTCTACCCAGACCATGGCCTGCGCGACAAGCTGGTGGCCAATGCCGATGCGGCCATGTACGCGGCCAAGCGCAACGGCGGCAACGGCTGCGCCCTGTTCGAGGCGCACATGGACCTGAACACCGGCGAGCAGATGAGCCTGCTGAGCGACCTGCGCCAAGCCGCGGCCCGCGGCCAGTTGGTGCTGCACTACCAACCCAAGATCGACGGTCGGCGCGGGCAAATCCACGGCGTGGAGGCGTTGCTGCGCTGGCAGCATCCGGTGCACGGCATGGTGGCGCCGGACCGGTTCATCCCGCTGGCCGAGCGTTTCGGCCTCATCAACCAGTTGGGGGCCTGGGTCATTGAAGAGGCCTGCCGGCAGATGGCGGCCTGGGCCCGCGAAGGCCTGCACATGCGTGTGTCCATCAATGTCTCGGTCCACCAACTGCGCGAACCCGATCTGGTTCAGCGCATCGGCCGGGCCCTGCAGGCACACGCACTCGCGGCCTCGCAGTTGCTGTGCGAGATCACCGAGTCGGTGGCGATGTAGGACGTGCAGGAGACCCAGCGCGTCTTCGACGACCTGGCGCGCATCGGCGTGTTCCTGGCGATCGACGACTTCGGCGTCGGCTACTGCAGCCTGAGCTACCTGCGCCAGCTGCCGGCGCACCAACTCAAGATCGACCGCAGTTTCGTGCGGGACCTGGAACAGAGCAAGGATGCGCGCGCCGTGGTCGATGCCGTGATCCGGCTCGCGCATGCGCTGGGCCTGCGCGTGGTCGCCGAAGGCGTGGAAACCGCTGCCCAGAGCGAGATCCTGCTGCACATGGACTGCGACGAACTGCAGGGCTACCACTTCGCACGACCCATGCCGGCTGAAGCCTTGCTGGCATGGGCTCGCGGCCAGAGCCAGGGCCAAGCTGAGCCGCCGCTGGTGTTCACGGCCTCGGTGCTCGGGACGCTGTGAGGCGCGGCCTCAGCGGTTGCGCGACTTCATCGCGCGCTCGACCTCGCGCTTGCCTTCACGGTCCTTGATGGTGTCGCGCTTGTCGTGCTCGGCCTTGCCCTTGGCCAGCGCGATCTCGCACTTCACGCGGCCGTCCTTCCAGTGCAGGTTCAGCGGCACCAGCGTGTAGCCCTTTTGCTCGACCTTGCCCGTGAGGCGCTTGATCTGCTCCTTGTGCAGCAGCAGCTTCTTGGTGCGCACGGCGTCGGGGTTCACGTGCGTGGAGGCCGAGCGCAGCGGGTTGATCTGGCAGCCGACGATGAACATCTCGCCGTCGCGCACGATCACATAACCGTCGGTCAGCTGCACCTTGCCTTCGCGCAAGGCCTTCACTTCCCAGCCTTCCAGCACCATGCCGGCCTCGTACTTCTCCTCGAAGAAGTAGTTGAAGGCGGCCTTCTTGTTGTCGGCGATGCGGGAGGAGCTTGCTTGGGGTTTCTTGGCCATGGCCTGTGCAGGTGGGGACAAACGCCTGCGAAGCAAGCCTGTCTAGAATCCGGCGG
Organism: Pseudorhodoferax sp. Leaf265; assembly: GCF_001422365.1. GTDB lineage: Bacteria > Pseudomonadota > Gammaproteobacteria > Burkholderiales > Burkholderiaceae_C > Pseudorhodoferax. The sequence goes on from NZ_LMMT01000007.1 coordinate 30,967, forward strand.
AACCCGTGATTCTATGAAAACCGTCCAGAAGTCCGTCCTGATCTGGTACAGCGCTGAGCAGATGTTCGATCTGGTGGCCCAGGTCGACCAGTACCCCCAGTTCCTGCCCTGGTGCGACCGCGCCGCCGTGCTCGAGCGGCACGCAGACGGCATGACGGCCGAGGTCGGCATCGCGTTTGCCGGCATCCACCAGAGCTTCACCACGCGCAACACCCATGTGCCAGGCCGGCAGATCGGCATGCGGCTGGTCAAGGGGCCGTTCTCCAGGCTCGAGGGCGACTGGAGTTTCCAGCCCGTGGGCGACGGCACGCACGACGCCTGCCGCGTTGGCCTGGAGCTGCGCTACGGCTTTTCCAGCATGGCGTTGGGCGCTGTCGTCGGACCGGTGTTCGACCGCATCGCCGGCAGCCTGGTCGACGCCTTCGTCAAGCGCGCCGAGCAGGTCTACGGCGGATGACGCACTCCATCACCGTCGAGGTGGTGGCGGCCGCCGGGCCGCGGCAGGTGCTCGAGACCCGTGTGCAGTTGCCGTCCGGTGCCTGCCTGGCCGACGCCTTGCGGGCCGCCCAGGCGCAGCAGGCCTTCGCAGGCCTGGTGCTGGCCGATATGCCTACCGGCATCTGGGGGCGCAAGGCTGCTGCGTCGCAGCGCCTGCGCGAGGGTGACCGTGTCGAGTGCTACCGGCCGCTGCTCGTGGATCCCAAGGTCGCGCGGCGCGCGCGTTTCGCGCAGCAGGGTGCACGCGCGACGGGTCTGTTCGCCAAGCGCCGGCCAGGCGCCAAGGCCGGTTACTGAAGCTGGGCGCCCGGCGCGCAGTCGCGCGCGATGATGTCCTGCGTGCGGCGCGTCTCGGCAGCACGCTGGGCATCGTCGAGGAATTCGCGCTCGCCCTGGGCGTTGGTGCGCGTGATCCGGATGCCCGAATCCAGGCTGGCCTTGTTCTGCCGCGCGCGCGCGCAATTTTCGGCGCGCGCCTTGGCCTGCACCTCCTGCGCGGCCTTCTGCCTGGCGGCTTCGGCGGCCTCGGCCTGCTGGCGGCGCTGCTCGAGTTCCTTGTCCTGGCCGCCGGGGGGGGCGGGCAGAGCGGCGGCCGGTGCCGAGGCCGGCGCCGGAGCGGGAGCCACAGCGCGCAGCGTGCCGCTGGGCCGCTGCACGATGTTCCTGTCGGGAATGTCGGCCGGCGGCGGCCGGTCGCTGAACACAGGCTTGCCATTGGCGTCGCGCCACATCCATTGGGCCGCAGCCGGCATGGACAGGGCCGTACCAAGGGCAAGCAACAGAGCAACCGCAGTGCGCATCGGGGCAGTGTAGCGGTCGGCTTCCGCGCAAATCTCACGCGGGTACAATCTTTTTTTTGGAGCTTTCTCATGCGCCTCCTCGGAAAAGCGCTCACCTTCGACGATGTGTTGCTGGTGCCGGCGTTCTCCCAAGTCCTGCCCAAGGACACGTCCCTCGCGACGCTCTTCTCCCGCAACATCAAGTTGAACCTGCCGCTGGTGTCCGCTGCCATGGACACCGTGACAGAGGCGCGCCTGGCGATCGCCATCGCGCAAGAGGGCGGCATGGGCATCGTGCACAAGAACCTCACGGCGCAGCAGCAGGCCGCCGAAGTGGCGCGCGTCAAGCGCTACGAATCCGGCGTGCTGCGCGATCCGGTGGTGATCACCGCGGACCACACGGTGCTGCAGGTGATGCAGCTGTCCGATGAGCTGGGCATCTCCGGCTTCCCGGTGCTGGAAGGCGGCAAGGTCATCGGCATCGTCACCGGCCGCGACCTGCGCTTCGAGACCCGCTACGACGTCAAGGTGCGCGACATCATGACGCCGCGCGAGCGGCTGATCACCGTGCCCGACGGCACCACGCTGGTCGACGCGAAGGCGCTGCTCAACAAGCACAAGCTCGAGCGCCTGCTGGTCGTCAACGACGCCTTCGAGCTCAAGGGCCTGATCACCGTCAAGGACATCACCAAGCAGACCAGCTTCCCGAACGCGGCGCGCGATGCCTCGGGCCGCCTGCGCGTGGGCGCGGCCGTCGGCGTGGGCGAGGGCACCGAGGAGCGTGTCGAGGCCCTGGTCAAGGCCGGTGTCGACGCCATTGTGGTCGACACGGCCCACGGCCACAGCAAGGGCGTGATCGAGCGCGTGCGCTGGGTCAAGCAGAACTACCCGCAGGTCGACGTGGTTGGCGGCAACATCGCCACCGGGGCGGCCGCGCTGGCGCTGGTGGAAGCCGGTGCCGACGCGGTCAAGGTCGGTATCGGCCCGGGCTCGATCTGCACCACGCGCATCGTGGCGGGTGTCGGCGTGCCGCAGATCATGGCGGTGGACAGCGTGGCCACAGCACTGCAAGGCTCCGGAGTCCCGCTGATCGCCGACGGCGGCATCCGCTACAGCGGTGACATCGCCAAGGCCATCGCAGCCGGCGCCCACACGGTGATGATGGGCGGCATGTTCGCCGGCACCGAAGAGGCGCCCGGCGAGGTGATCCTGTTCCAGGGCCGCAGCTACAAGAGCTACCGCGGCATGGGCAGCATCGGCGCGATGCAGCAAGGCAGCGCCGACCGCTACTTCCAGGAAGCGACCACCGGCAATCCCAACGCCGACAAGCTCGTGCCCGAAGGCATCGAAGGCCGCGTGCCCTACAAGGGTTCGATGATCTCCATCGTCTACCAGATGGCCGGCGGCGTGCGTGCCAGCATGGGCTACTGCGGCTGCGCCACCATCGAAGAGATGCGCAGCCAGGCCGAATTTGTGGAGATCACCACGGCCGGCATCCGCGAGAGCCATGTGCACGACGTGCAGATCACCAAGGAAGCGCCGAACTATCGGGCAGAATGACCCGCGTCCCCCAACCGTATACAAGGAGCGATCCATGGGTCTGATGTCTTTCATCAAGGAAGCCGGCGAGAAGCTGTTCGGCAAGAAGCCCGAGGTGGCCGCGGCCGCCGCCGAGCCCAGCAGCCAGGAGAAGCTGGCCGCGGCGAACGCAGTGGCCTCCAAGGCCATCGGCGACTACATCCGTACGCAGAACCTGCCGGCCGATGCCCTGACGATCGCTTTCGACGGTGCGACCCAGGTCGTGACCGTGTCCGGTACCGTGGCCACGCAGGAGATCAAGGAAAAGATCGTCCTGTGCTGCGGCAACGTGGAAGGCGTGGTCGGCGTCAACGACGAGATCGTCTCGACCGAGCCGGCCGACCTGAGCCAGTACCACACCGTGGTGCGCGGCGACACGCTGTCGGCCATCGCCAAGAAGTTCTACGGCAACGCCAACGCGTACCCGAAGATCTTCGAGGCCAACAAGCCCATGCTCTCGCACCCGGACAAGATCTACCCCGGCCAGGTGCTGCGCATTCCGCCGCAGGCCTGATCCCCACGCATCTCCACGGCACGGGCAGCACACGCTGCCCGTTTCACTTTCGCAAGCCATGAACCACGACAAGATCCTCATCCTCGACTTCGGCTCCCAGGTCACGCAGCTGATCGCCCGGCGCGTGCGCGAGGCCCACGTGCTCAGCGAGGTCCATCCCTGTGACGTGACGGATGAATGGGTCCGTGCCTACGCGGCCGACGGCCACTTGAAGGGCGTGATCCTGTCGGGCAGCCATGCCAGCGTCTACGAGGACACCACCGACAAGGCGCCGCAGGCCGTGTTCGAGCTCGGTGTGCCGGTGTTGGGCATCTGCTATGGCATGCAGACCATGGCGCACCAGTTGGGCGGCAAGGTCGAGGGCGGCCACAAGCGCGAGTTCGGTTTCGCCTCGGTGCGCGCGCGTGGCCACACCCGGCTGTTCGACGGCATCGAGGACTTCGCCACGCCCGAGGGCCATGGCATGCTGGACGTCTGGATGAGCCATGGCGACAAGGTCACCGAGCTGCCGCCCGGCTTCAAGCTCATGGCCAGCACCGACAGCTGCCCCATCGCCGGCATGGCCGACGAGGCGCGCCGCTTCTACGCCGTGCAATTCCACCCCGAGGTCACGCACACCAAGCAGGGCCACGCGATCCTGGAACGCTTCGTGCGGGGCATCTGCGCGGCGAATGCCGACTGGGTCATGAAGGACCACATCGCCGAAGCCGTGGAGCAGATCCGCGCGCAGGTCGGCGACGAGGAGGTGATCCTGGGCCTGTCCGGTGGCGTCGATTCCAGCGTCGCTGCGGCCTTGATCCACCGCGCCATCGGCGACCAGCTGACCTGCGTGTTCGTGGACCACGGCCTGCTGCGCCTGAACGAGGGCGACATGGTCATGGACATGTTCGTCGGCCAGCTGCACGCCAAGGTGATCCGCGTCGATGCCAGCGACCTGTTCCTGGGCAAGCTGGCCGGCGTCAGCGACCCCGAGGCCAAGCGCAAGATCATCGGCGGCGAGTTCGTCACGGTGTTCAAGCAGGAAGCAGCCAAGCTGACCAGCGCTGGTGCCAAGGGCGCCAAGTGGCTGGCCCAGGGCACGATCTACCCCGACGTGATCGAGTCCGGCGGCGCCAAGAGCAAGAAGGCCGTCACGATCAAGAGCCACCACAACGTGGGCGGCCTGCCCGAGCAGCTGGGCCTCAAGCTGCTGGAGCCGCTGCGCGACCTGTTCAAGGACGAGGTGCGCGAACTCGGCGTGGCACTCGGCCTGCCGCCCGAGATGGTCTACCGCCACCCCTTCCCGGGCCCGGGCCTGGGCGTGCGCATCCTGGGCGAAGTGAAAAAGGAATATGCCGACCTGCTGCGCCGCGCCGACGCGATCTTCATCGAGGAGCTGCGCAAATTCCGCGACGACGCCACCGGCAAGACCTGGTACGACCTGACCAGCCAGGCCTTCACCGTGTTCCTGCCGGTCAAGAGCGTGGGCGTGATGGGCGACGGCCGCACCTACGACTACGTGGTCGCGCTGCGTGCCGTGCAGACCAGCGACTTCATGACGGCCGACTGGGCCGAGCTGCCCTATGCGCTGCTCAAGAAGGTGTCCAGCCGCATCATCAACGAGGTGCGCGGCATCAACCGCGTGACCTACGACGTGAGCAGCAAGCCCCCCGCGACCATCGAGTGGGAGTGAACTCCTGCCTGCAGGCCGAGTCTGCCCCCCAACCACCATCCGTTTTCCTGTCCCTGCGCACCGTGCAAGCCAACCGTTCCCTGCTCCTCTCCGCCGTCCTCGCGATCGCCGCCGGCGGCTTCGTCCCATCCACCGCGTCCTTCGCCGCGCAGCATGCCTCCAAGGCGGCGTCCAGCAAGGCTGCAGCGCAGAAGAAGGGGGCGACAGCGCCTTCCGTCACACCATCCACCGAACCCGGCGGCCCGCCGGTGCTGGCGGCCAAGGCCTGGCTGGTGATGGACTACGACTCCGGCCAGGTGCTGGCGTCCGAGAACCCCGATGAGGCGCTGCCACCGGCCTCGCTGACCAAGATGATGACCAGCTTCCTGGTCGAGCAGTCCATCCGCAACGGCAAGCTCAAGCAGGACGATCTCGTCTCGGTCAGCGAGAACGCCTGGTGCCGGGGCTCGGGCACCGAGTCCTGCATGTACCTGCCGCTCAACAGCCAGGCCACGGTGATCGACATCCTGCGCGGCATCATCGTGCAGTCGGGCAACGACGCGTCCAAGGCGATCGCCGAGCACATCGCCGGAACCGAGGAGAACTTCGCCAAGCTCATGAACACCGAGGCCAAGCGCCTGGGCATGGCGCAGACGAACTTCGTCAATGCCACGGGCCTGCCGGATCCCGCACACAAGGCCTCTGCGCGCGACCTCGCGATCCTGGCGCGCGCCATCATCCACGACAGCGCCGACTTCTATCCGATCTACGCCGAGCGCGAGTTCACCTACAACAAGATCAAGCAGGGCAACCGCAATGCCTTGCTCTACACCGATCCCACGGTGGATGGCCTGAAGACCGGCCACACCCAGGAAGCAGGCTACTGCCTCGTCACCTCGTCCAAGCGCAACGGCATGCGCCTGATCACCGTGATCCTCAATGCCAACAGCATGCAGGCGCGCGCCGACCAGACGCGTGCGCTGCTGAGCTGGGGCTTCGGCCGCTTCGAGAAGGCCACGCCCATCCAGCCGGATGCGCAGGTGGCGCTGGCCAAGGTCAGCTTCGGCAAGGCCGACACGGTGCCCGCCGTGCTGGGCGCGCCCTGGACCATCACCGTGCCCAAGGGCCAGAAGCTGGAGACGGCGGCCCAGATCAATGCCGAGCTGGAGGCCCCCGTGGCCAAGGGCGCGGTGATCGGCAAGGTGGTGGCCACGGCGGGCGGCAAGCCCGTGGCCGAGGCGCCACTGGTCGCGCAGACCGATGTCGAGCGCGCGGGCTTCCTGCTGCGAGCCTGGCAGCACCTGCTGCGCCTGTTCGGCAAGTAAGCCGCCCGGCGTCGGCCTGACAGGGCTCTTGCAGCACGGCACACCATGCCGGCCCTTGCCGACGCCCATCTGCGCCAGGTCCTTGCCGCCATGGCGGGCCCGGCGGCCCGCCCGCGGGAGGACCAGCTGGCCGCCGTCGCCGCGCTGGTCGAACAGCGCGACCGCGTGCTCGTCGTGCAGGCCACGGGATGGGGCAAATCCGCCGTGTACTGGGCCGCGACCTCGGCCCTGCGTGCCACCGGAGGCGGCCCCACGCTGATCGTCTCGCCGCTGCTCGCGCTGATGCGCGACCAGGTCGATGCGGCGGCCCGTGCAGGCCTGCGCGCAGCCACCATCAATTCGACCAACCTCGACGACTGGGACACCGTCTTCGAGGACATCGCGGCCGACCGGCTGGATGTGCTGCTGGTGTCGCCCGAGCGCCTGGGCAACGCCGGCTTCGCCCGGCGCCTGCCCCAGCTGCTGGCCACCAGCGGGCTGGTCGTCATCGACGAAGCGCACTGCATCTCCGACTGGGGCTTCGACTTCCGCCCCGACTACCAGCGCCTGTCCAGGACGCTGCTGGGCATCGCGGCCGGCACGCCCGTGCTGGCCACGACCGCCACGGCCAACCACCGCGTGACCGAGGACATCGCGCGCCAGCTTGGGCCGGACACGCGCACGTTCCGCGGCTCGCTCGCGCGCTCATCGCTGCGCCTGGCCGTGGTGCCCGGGCTGGGGCCGCTGGAGCGGCTGGCCTGGGTGGCGGACGCGCTGGACAGCTTCGCCGGCTCGGGCATCGTCTACGCGCTGACCGTGGCCGACACCGAACGCATCGCCGGCTTCCTGCGGTCCTGCGGCTTCGACGTGGCGGCCTACCACGGAGGCCTGGAGCCGGACGCGCGCCAGCGCATCGAGGACGACCTGCGCCGCAATGCGCTCAAGGCCGTGGTCGCCACCTCCGCGCTGGGCATGGGCTACGACAAGCCCGATCTGGCCTTCTGCATCCACGTCGGCTCGCCCTCGTCGCCCGTGGCCTACTACCAGCAGGTCGGCCGCGCCGGCCGCGCGCTCGACGACGCCCTGGCCGTGCTGTTGCCGGCCGAGACCGATGCGCGCATCTGGGCCTACTTCGCGACGGCCGGCGTGCCCGACGAGCGGCGCGTGGGCCAGATCCTCGGCGCGCTGGCCACCGGCGCGCAGGGCCTGGTGGCGCTGGAGAACAGCACCGGCATCCGGCGCGGCCGGCTGGAAGGCCTGCTCAAGATCCTGGCGGTGGAGGAGGTGGTGCAGCGCGAAGGCTCGGCCTGGGCCTTGAGCGGCAAGCCCTGGACCTTCGACGCCGCGCGCTGGCAGGCGCTGGGTGCGGTGCGCGAACGCGAGGCAGGCCTGATGCGCGCCTTCGCCGCGGGCCAGGGCTGCCTGATGCGCTTCCTGCAGGAGGCGCTGGACGACCCCGCGCCCAGCGACTGCGGCCGCTGCAGCGTGTGCACCGGCCGCCTGCCTGCGCCCGGAGCGCAGCCCGGCCCGGCGCGCGTGGAGGCGGCGCGGGTGTACGCGCGCGGGCAGGACGTGGTCATCGAGCCGCGCAAGCTCTGGCCCACGGGCGGCGCGCGCAAGGGCCGCATCGCGGCCTGCAGCGAGGGCCGCGCGCTGGCCTTCGCCGACGACGCGGGCTGGGCCGATGTGCTGCTGCCGCTGTTCTCCGCGCCCGATGCGCCAGCGCCGCAGGCGGTGCTCGACGGTGTGGTGGCCGTGCTCGGCCGTTGGCGGGCCCGCTGGGGCGCACGTCCCATGGCCGTGGTGCCCATGCCCTCGGGCACGCACCCGATGCTGCTGCAGTCCGTGGCCGAGCATGTGGCGCGCAAGGGGCGCTTGCCGGTGGTGGATGCGCTGCAGCTGGCGGGGCCGCTGCCCGATGCCGACCTCGCCTCGGGCGCCAAGGTGGCGGCGCTGCATCGGGCGGTGGTGCTGCAGGCCGGGGTGGAGGTGCCGCGCGGGCCGCTGCTGCTGGTCGCGGACCGCTACCGCAGCGGCTGGACCGTGACCGTGGCCGCCGCGCTGCTGCGCGAGGCGGGGGCGCCGGCCGTGTTGCCGCTGGTGCTGCACCAGGCGCCTTGAGGGTGGCGGTTCGAGAAGCCCCAAAGCCCCTTGGCGCCGGCTGCTTCATGGCGTAGGGCAGTGCTCGCAAGGGCTTGGTGAGCGACTTCGGCAGCGTGGCATGAAGTGGGTGTCGGCCCTTGGCCACGCCGCAGAAAGCGCTGACGCTACAGGCGCACCAAGGCCAGCCTGGCCGCCAGTGCGACGAAAGTCACCGCGAAAGCCCGCCGCATCCAGTGGAGGACACCCGGACGCGAAAGAACACGGTCGCGGAAACTGGCAGCGATGACCCCATAGGCAGCGAAGACGGCGAACGTCATTGCCATGAAGGCGAGCGACAGCTCCAGCATGGTGCGTGTGGGCCGCGCTTCGCCGGGGCCGATGAACTGCGGCAGGAAGGCAAAGAAGAAGATCGACAGCTTGGGATTGAGCAGGTTTGCGAGGACCGCCTGCTGGATGACTTTCCCATCTGAATCGGCGAGACCGTCGGGCGCGATCTGCAAAGGCCCATCTGCCCGAAGCGTCATCCATGCCATGTAGAGCAGATAGGCAACGCCGACATACTTGATCGCTTCGAAGGCCATGGGACTGGCATGCAGGAGCGCAGCCAGACCGGTGATCGCTGCGAGCATGTGGGGCAGGGTCCCTAGCGTGCAACCCACGGCGGCGACGACCGACGCCCGTGCACCGCGCGCGAGACCAGCGGCCAGTGTCACGAGAGCGCCGGTTCCAGGCGACGCGATGATGACCAGGGACGTGAGCAGGAATTCGACGTTCATCGCACCGGCACCTCTGTGAGGGACGCTGCAGGCCAGAGCGCCGGGATTGCAACCTGCAACTGCGCGACCAATCGATCGACATCTGCATCCGCCGTGCCGTGCATGGCCTCCGCGACGATGAGCGCGTCTGTCGTCGTCTCCCGGACTGCCGAATGGCCGCTTTGCCGGTTCGCCCAACGCCGTGCGTGTGCGCGGCAGTTGTCGTCGGCGAAGATGATTTCCCCCGGGTCCGGATGCTCAATGTCTCCCGCAAATGTCACGTAGGTCTCCGTGCCAAGCGCAGGCCGCACCTGCAGCTTGCCATCGACCCTGGCGAGGTCGATTGCAGCGATGGGGATGGCATGCGCCGCTGACACGGCATTGCACAGGTCGACCAAGGGATGGACCGACGGCAGGTCGCCTTCCTTGCGAAGCCGGCGCACAAGCGCTTCAGCGGCGCAGCGGTACTGGGTTGGCTTCAATCCCATCTTCGCGAAAGCGCGCCGCCAAGCCTGGATTTCCGGCAGCTCACTCTCAGGTGCAAGTGCGATGCGCTCCCTGGCGACCGCGACGAAGTGGGCAATGTGCCTTGCCGCCGGGGCGGTGGATGTGAGGCCTTCCAGGCGAAGCACCCGCGTGCAAAGCTCAGGAAAGTCGCGGCGAATGCATGTGGCGTAGGAGAACAGCAAGATCGTGCCTTCGGCAAAGGGGGAGGGATTCGGCCCTGATCCTCCCCGCCGTCGGCCCACACGTCTTGAATGAAATTGCAGGCTCAGCCAACCGCCTTGGCGTACGTCCCCGGCGCCATGCCGAAACTGCGCACGAAGAGCCGCGTCATGTGGCTCTGGTCGGAAAAGCCACTATCCGCGGCCGCTTCGGCAAGCCGCGCCCCACCATCGATCAGATGGCGCGCGTGGTGGATGCGCCGCTGCATGAGGTAAGCATGGGGCGTCAGGCCAGTCGCCCTGGCGAAGGTTCGCAGGAACTGGTAGCGGCTGAGCCCGGCTTCGTGCGCCAGCGCGGACAGCGTCAGCGCCGCCACTGGATTCCCATCCATCAGGGCACGTGCCGACGCGATCCCGGGCGGGATGGACCCTGCATCGTCACGCCTGGCTTGCATCAAGCCGCCCAGCAAGAGCAACAGCGTCTCGTCCGCCTCCAATCCACCGTGGGCTGTGACGGGTGCCGTGATGACCTGGAAAAGCTTCCTGAAGAGGCTCGCCAGATGTTTGTCCGTGATTCTGGGCTGCGTGAACTCGATGGAAGATGCGGCCCATCCTTCAGAAAGCTCGGTGGTCAGCTTGGCAACGAGCGCAGGTTCCAGGTAGAGCATCCGCCAGGCCCGCCCGCCATCACCGATGGGTGCACCGTCATGCACTTCGCCAGGATTGACCGTGATGATCTCTCCCGCGACCGCTTCCACCACACCCCGGCCGCTCGCTGATCTCTGTGCGCCGCGCGTGATCAAGCCAATGCCGTACTGCTCGTGCGTATGACGGTGGAACGTGAGCGTCGTGTCGGCCTCCACGGCCTCCACGCCACTGGTCGAGCAGCGCAGCAGATCGAATCGCATGCGTTTCATTGGCAACCAAGGCGCGCCACATGCGCTTGAGGTTCGGCCGCACTGGATGGATGCGGGCCGACAGGCCGAATGAAAGTAGCAGCCACGCGACTGCTTGCCGATGGGGTGAAAACGTCCACTGGAAGCTCTGCTTCACCAGCCCGCTGGCGGACAAGTGAAATGGCAGGGGCCGTGGATTCCAGCAATTCGTTCAACGGACGCAAGAAAACGACTCCTCAATACCGGATTGCAGCACGCGATCTTGCCACCAAGCTGGCTGTATGCCCGCGGTGGCACAGGCGCGTTGCACAACGCGATTGAAAACGCCCCCGTCGGGCCCACCTGGGAGACCTGCAGACAACGAACTGGAACCGAAGATGCCTTACACCAAGTCTCCTGAAGCCATTGCCCGACTCACGCCCGAGCAGTTTCGCGTGACCCAGCAAAGCGGCACCGAACGTCCCGGCACCGGCGAGTACCTGGATAACCACGCGCCAGGCATCTATGTGGACATCGTCTCGGGCGAACCGCTGTTCGCATCGTCCGACAAGTTCGAGTCGGGCTGCGGTTGGCCCAGCTTCACCAAGCCCATCGTGCCCGCGTACGTGAACGAGTTGCGCGACACCAGCCATGGCATGGTGCGCACCGAGGTCCGGTCGGCGCATGGGGACAGCCACCTCGGCCACGTCTTCCCCGACGGGCCGGCCGACCGCGGCGGCCTGCGCTACTGCATCAATTCGGCCTCGCTGCGCTTCGTGCACCGCGACGCCATGCAGGCCGAGGGCTACGGCGAGTACCTGAACCAGGTCGAGGAGCTTTGAGATGGCGACCGAACGCGCAGTGCTGGCGGGCGGCTGCTTCTGGGGCATGCAGGATCTGATCCGCAGGATGCCGGGCGTCGTCTCGACACGGGTGGGCTACACGGGCGGCGATGTGCCCAACGCCACCTACCGCAACCACGGCAGCCATGCCGAGGCCATCGAGATCGTGTTCGATCCGGCGGTGCTGCGCTATCGGCGCCTGCTCGAGTTCTTCTTCCAGATCCACGACCCGACCACGCCGAACCGCCAGGGCAACGACCGCGGCATGTCCTACCGCTCGGCGATCTTCTTCGCCTCCGATGCCCAGCGGCGCGAGGCGTTGGACACCATCCAGGACGTGCAAGCCTCGGGCCTGTGGCCGGGCAAGGTGGTGACGGAAGTGGCACCCGTGGGCGACTTCTGGCAGGCCGAGCCGGAACACCAGGACTACCTGGAGCGGCATCCCGGCGGCTACACCTGCCACTTCGCGCGGCCCGGCTGGGTCTTGCCCCGGCGCGCTGCGGCCTGACGGGCCGTCACGCCCAGCGGCCAGCCGCTCAACGGCGCGGCAGGTTTCAGCCGCAGCGCAGATCCTGCAGCAGGCGCTTGGCCCCTTCGCCTGCGGGCCAGGTGGAGGGGCCGCGCACGGCGGCGCGCATGCCCCCTCGTCGCCGGGGGCGCTATCGCGCGCCTCGCGCTGCGCGGCCTGCCACAACAAGGGATCGATGCGCGGCACGAGCAGAGGAGGGATTGCAGTTCCTGTGCAGGGACGCGCATGGGCGGCGCCGTGGTGGCGGCTGCGCCATGCCCTTTCGGGCGCGGGCACGCCGCTCCAGCCACTCGAAGATGCCCATGCCAGCCAGTATGGCCAGCACGAACCCTGCGAGGTCCAGGAAGCCCAGCCCCCTGGTCGGATCGGCCATGCCGGAGACGATGAGGCCGAGGCCGAAGACCAGGCCTGCGAGCAGAGCGGTGACGAGGGGCATCGCAGGCCGTGGCCGCTGGTGGCCTCCGCGAGATGGCCGTCAGGACGCGGAACACGGACGCGGTCAGTGCGCCGAGGCTGCCGAAGCCCCCAGCCCGGTCTCCGAGCGCACCTGCTGCGCCGCGAACAGCGCGCGTTCCTTCTCGGCCTGGCGGCTCTTGTCAAGCACCGAGAACAGCCAGATGCCGACGAAGCCGATGGTCATCGAGAACAGCGCGGGCGAGGCGTAGGGGAAGGGCGCCGAGCCCACCGGGTGGCCCAGCGTGGCCTCCCAGACCGAGGGCGACAGGATCGTCAGGCCGACCGAGGAGATCAAGCCGAGGAAACCGCCGATGACGGCGCCGCGCGTCGTGCAGTCCTTCCACATGATCGACAGGAACAGCACCGGGAAGTTGGCCGAGGCCGCCACCGCGAAGGCCAGCGAGACCATGAAGGCGATGTTCTGCTTCTCGAACGCAATGCCCAGCACCACGGCCACCACGCCCAGCGCCAGCGTGGTGATGCGCGAGACGCGCAGCTCGGAGGTGCTGTCGGCCTTGCCGTGCTTGATCAGCGTGGCGTAGATGTCGTGCGAGACGGCCGAGGCGCCCGACAGCGTGAGCCCGGCCACCACCGCGAGGATGGTGGCGAAGGCCACGGCCGAGATGAAGCCGTAGAACACGTTGCCGCCGACCGACTTGGCCACCAGCACCGCCGCCATGTTCGACGCACCGGCGCCGCCGTGGATCACGCCCGTCACGGTGTCGGCGAACTCGGGGTTGGTCAGCACCAGCGTGATCGCGCCGAAGCCGATGATGAAGATCAAGAGGTAGAAGTAGCCGATCCAGACCGTGGCCCAGCCCACCGACTTGCGCGCTTCCTTGGCGTCCGGCACGGTGAAGAAGCGCATCAGGATGTGCGGCAGGCCGGCCGTGCCGAACATCAGCGCCATGCCGAAGGAGATCGCCGAGATCGGGTCCTTCACGAAGCCGCCCGGGCCCATGATGGACAGGCCGATGGTGGCCGCCTCCTGCGGCGTCTTGCCGGTGTTGGACGCGATCTGGGTGCGCACCTCGACCGACCTGGCGAACAGCGCCTCGGGTGAGAAGCCGAACTGCGCCAGCACCATGATGGCCATGAAGGTCACGCCCGACAGCAGCAGCACGGCCTTGATGATCTGCACCCAGGTGGTGGCCGTCATGCCGCCGAACAGCACGTAGACCATCATGAGCACGCCCACGATGACCACGGCCACCCAGTAGTCCAACCCGAACAACAGCTTGATGAGCTGGCCCGCGCCGACCATCTGCGCGATCAGGTAGAAGGCCACGACCACCAGCGTGCCGGAGGCCGCGAACGCGCGGATCGGGCCCGGCTTGAAGCGGTAGCCGGCCACGTCGGCGAAGGTGAACTTGCCGAGGTTGCGCAGCCGCTCGGCCATCAGAAAGGTCAGGATGGGCCAGCCGACGAGAAAGCCAATGGCGTAGATCAGCCCGTCGTAGCCGGTGGCCATGACGGCCGCCGAGATGCCCAGGAAGGACGCGGCCGACATGTAGTCGCCCGCGATGGCCAGGCCGTTCTGGAAGCCCGTGATGCCGCCGCCCGCGGTGTAGAAGTCGGAGGCCGACTTGGTGCGGCCTGCGGCCCACTTGGTGATGTAGAGCGTCGCCAGCACGAAGACCGCGAACATGCCGATCGCGATCCAGTTGGTCGGCTGCTTGGCGGCCTGGCCGACGTCGCCGCCGGCGGCCTGTGCGAGGCCTGCACAGGCGGCCAGCGCCAGTGCGAGGAACGTGTTGCGGCGCGTGTTCATTGCGTGGCGTCCTTCAGGATCTGGGCGGTCTCACGGTCGTACTCGCCGTTGGCGCGGCGGATGTAGAGCAGCGTGATGAGGATGGTGAAGACGATGACCCCCAGGCCGATCGGGATGCCGATGCTCGTGACACCGCTGCCGATGGCCCGGGCCAGGAAGGGTTTGTCGAAGGCGATGAGTCCGATGTAGCCGTAGTAGACGGCCAGCATCAGGACCGTGAGCGTCCAGCCGAAGCGGTTGCGTTTGCGCCGCAGCGCCTGGTATTGGGGGTGGGACTGGATGCGTTGCACCACATCCGTCGGGGCCTTGGCCATGCTTGTCTCCAGGTAGTGTTCCTGGAGCGCATCTTCTGCGTGGCGCGCGCGCTTGCGGTGGCGGCGCAATCATTCGTCATACGCGGCCGCGAGATCGTGCTTACTCCCAGCTGACATCGGCCGCGAACAGGTAGCCCGCGCCATAGACGGTCTTGATGATGGCGGGCTCGTGCGGGTCGGGTTCGATCTTCTTGCGCAGGCGCGAGATGCGCACGTCGATGCTGCGGTCGGTGGGCGAGAGGTCGCGCTCGCCCATGAGCTGTTCGCGCGTGAGGATCTGGTGCGGGCGCTCGACGAAGCAGCGCAGCACCTGGGTCTCGGCCGTGCCGAGCAGATGTTCGCTGCCGTCGGGCGCGCGCAGCACATTGGCCGCGCAGTCGATGCGCCAGCCCAGGAAGTTGGCGTAGCGGCGCTGGCCCGGTGCGCTGCCTGCGGCCGCGCCGCGGCGGCGCAGGATGCTGCGCACGCGGGCCACGAGTTCGCGCGACTCGAAGGGCTTGGTCACGTAGTCGTCGCCACCGAGTTCCAGGCCCATCACGCGGTCGGCCGTGTGGCCTCGGCCGGTCAGGATCAGCACGCCGGCGCTGGAGGCCGCGGCAATGCGGCGCATGAGGTCCAGGCCGTCCATGTCGGGCAGGCCCAGGTCGACGATGCACAGGTCGGGCTTCTCGAACTGCAGCCGGCGCAGCACGGCACCGCCCGTGCCGAACACCTCGCAGGCGAAGCCGAAGTCGCGCAGCGCGGTCAGCACGAGCCTGGCCACGTCGGCATCGTCCTCGATGACGTAGACCAGGGCGGGCGGGGCGCTGGCGTCGTTGCCGGTGCGGTGGTGTGTCTCGGCACTCATGTTCTTCCTTGTTCGATGGCCGCTGCCAGCTGCTCCGTGGTGAAGGGCTTGCGCAGCAGCGGGCTGCCCGCATCGCGGGGCCAATCGTCGGGCACGTTGCCGGTCATGATGACCACGGCCTTTGCATAGTGGCCCGCGCGTGCGGCCCGGGCCAGCTGCACGCCGTCCAGCGGGCCGGCCATCACGAGGTCGGTCAGCACGAGCGCGATGTCGGGCGTGGCCGCCAGGAGTTTCTGCGCCTCGGCCAGGCGCTCGGCTTCCAGCACCACGTAGCCGAGCTCCAGCAGGTTGCGCCGCACCACGCGGCGCACCTGGGCGTCGTCGTCCACGAGCAGGGCCAGGCCACGCTGGCGCGTCGCGGCGCGCGCGGCGGGCTGCGCCAGTCGCGGCGCCTCGGCCGGGGCCTGTGCGGCTGGCAGCCAGACCGACACCGTCGTGCCCTCGCCGGGCGCGCTGCGCACGTCCACGGCGCCACCGGACTGCTTGATGAAGCCGTAGACCACGGCCATTCCGAGGCCCGTGCCGCGGCCGCCGCGCTTGGTCGTGAAGAAGGGCTCGAACAGGTGGGCCAGGGTGTGGGCGTCCATGCCGGTGCCGTTGTCCTGCACGTCGATGCGGATCGCATCGCCGGGCGACAGTTGCAGCGGCAAGGCGGCAGCCGCATCGATGCGCGTGGCGCAGGCGCGCAGGCGGATGCGCGCGGCGGGCCCCTGCGCTTCGCAGGCGTCGCGCGCGTTAAGCACCATGTTGATGAGGGCCTGCTCGAGCAGCGTGGGGTCGATCCAGGTCCACAGCGGCTCGCTGCCGGCGTCGATCTCCAGCTGCAAGGAGTCGGGCAGCACGCGGCGCACCAGACCGGCCACGGTGGCGAGCAGGGCGCCTACGCTGACCGAATGGGCCTGCAGCGGCTGGCGCCGCGCGAAGCTCATGAGGCCCTTGACGAGGTCGGCGCCGCGGCGTGCGGCCCCCAGTGCGGGCAGCACGTACTCCTGCGTGGCGGCATCCTCGGGCTGGCTGCGCGCGAGCGCGTCCAGGTTGCCGATGACCACGGTCAGGATGTTGTTGAAATCGTGCGCCAGGCCGCCCGTGAGGTGTGTCAGCGATTCGAGCTTGTGCGCGCGCGCCAGCAGCACCTGGGCACGGCGCTCCTCGGTGATGTCGAAGGTCAGCTCGAAGCAGCCGCTCACGCTGCCGTCGCCCGCGCGTTCGGGCACCAGCGAGGTGCGCACGATGCGATGTTCGCCGTGGGCGGTCTGCAACTCGTACTCGAAGCTCTGGGACTGCCCGCGCAGCGCGCGCAGCACGCGCGGCCGCACGCCCGCGTAGACCGCATCGCCGAGGAAGGCGCGGGCGCTGGCCCGGTCCGGCGCACCGGTGTCGACGCCGAACCAGTCGTGGTAGGCGCGGTTCAGGTAGCGGTAGGTGCGGCCGGCATCGAAGAAGCCCACGGCGGCGGGGATCGAGTCCATCACCAGGCGCATGCGCTGCTCGCTGCGCTGCAGCTCGGCCGTGCGTTCGGCCACGCGGGCTTCCAACTGTTCGGTGTGGGCGCGGATGGTGGCTTCCGCATGCCGTTCGGCCGTCACATCGGAGTACAGCGTCACGAAGCCATGGCCGGGCACGGGCTCGCCCCGGATGCGCAGCACCTGGCCGCCCGGCCGCGTGCGCTCGATCTCGTGCGCGCGAAAAGCCCGCGCGGCCGCCACGCGCTCGGCCACGAGCGCGGCCGCGTTGCCGGGGCCGTACTCTCCGCGCTCGGCGTTGTAGGCGATGAAGCTCTCGAACGGCGCGCCCACGTAGCCCATGGCCTGCGGAAAGTCGAGCAGCTTCAAGTACGCGCGGTTCCAGGCCACGAGCTTGAGGTCGCGGTCGAAGATGGACAGGCCGCGGTCCAGCAGGTCCAGGCCGGCCTGCAGCGTCAGGTAGCGTGCGAGCGGCGCGCTGGCGTCGGAGGACGGGTCGTGGGTGGGCATGGCGTCGGCCCGAGCGTAACGCCTGCGACGGCATCGGGGCATGGTGCAAACATTTGTTAAGTTTGGGGCACGGTCGTGCAACGTTCCTGGTAGATGCTGGTGGCCAATGTGACGGGCGATGTGATGCAATCGTCCCGTTCCAACCATCCGCATCGTGCACCAGGAGACGAGATGACCGAAGCCACCGCCCAGTACGCACCGCCGCCGGAGCTGGCCCGCAATGCCCATGTGTCCGGCCGAGCGGCCTACGACAAGCTGGTGGCCCAGGCCGAGACCGACCCCGAGGGCTACTGGGGCAGCCTGGCGCGCGAGTTCATCAGCTGGCAGCACCCGTTCACCCAGGTGCTGGACAGCAGCCAGGCGCCGTTCTTCAAGTGGTTCGCCGACGGCACGTTGAACGTCTCATACAACTGCCTGGACCGCAACGTCGAGCGCGGCCTGGGCGCCAAGACCGCACTGATCTTCGAGGCCGACGACGGTCAGGTCACCAAGGTCAGTTACAGCGATCTGCTGGAGCGCACCTGCCGCATCGCGAACGGGCTCCGCTCGCTGGGCGTGCAAAAGGGCGACCGCGTCGTCATCTACATCTCCATGTCGATCGACGGCGTGGCGGCCATGCAGGCCTGCGCGCGCATCGGCGCCATCCATTCCGTGGTGTTCGGCGGCTTCTCGGCCCAGGCGCTGCGCGACCGCATTGCCGACACCGGCGCCTCCATCGTCATCACGGCCGACCAGCAGGTGCGCGGCGGCAAGCAACTGCCGCTCAAGGCCATCGTCGACGAGGCCATTGGCCTGGGCGGCTGCGAGAGCGTGCGCAACGTGCTGGTGGCCCGCCGCACAGGCGGGGCCGTGCCATTCCTGGCGCCGCGCGATCTCTGGCTGGCCGAACTGACAGAGGGGCAACCGTCCAGGTGCGAACCCGAATGGGTCGAGGCCGAGCACCCGCTGTTCCTGCTCTACACCTCGGGCTCCACGGGCAAGCCCAAGGGCGTGCAGCACTCCACGGGCGGCTACCTGCTGCAGGCGGCCGTGACCACCAAGTGGACCTTCGATTTGAAGGACGACGACGTGTTCTGGTGCACGGCCGACATCGGCTGGGTCACGGGCCACAGCTACATCACCTACGGGCCGCTGGCGCTTGGCGCGACCGAGATCGTGTTCGAAGGCGTGCCGACCTACCCGGACGCGGGCCGCTTCTGGAAGATGATCCAGGACCACAAGGTGACGGTGTTCTACACGGCGCCGACCGCGATCCGCTCGCTGATCAAGGCCGCCGAAGGCAACGAGACCGTGCACCCCAAGCAGTACGACCTGTCCAGCCTGCGCATCCTGGGTTCGGTCGGCGAGCCGATCAACCCCGCCGCCTGGGAGTGGTACCACGCGCACGTGGGCGGTGGCCGCTGCCCCATCGTCGACACCTTCTGGCAGACCGAGACGGGCGGCCACATGATCACGCCGCTGCCGGGCGCCACCACGCTGGTGCCGGGCTCGTGCACGCTGCCGTTCCCGGGCATCGCTGCCGCCATCGTCGATGAAACGGGCAACGACGTGCCCCACGGCCACGGCGGCATCCTGGTCGTCAAACGCCCCTGGCCCGGCATGATCCGCACCATCTGGGGCGATGCCGAGCGCTTCGTCAAGAGCTACTACCCGCCCGAGCTCAAGGGCTACTACCTGGCCGGCGATGGCGCGATCCGCGACGCGCAGACCGGCTACTTCACGATCACGGGCCGCATCGACGACGTTCTGAACGTTTCGGGCCACCGCATGGGCACCATGGAGATCGAGTCGGCCCTGGTGGCCAAGACCGATCTCGTTGCCGAGGCGGCCGTGGTCGGCCGGCCCGACGACACCACGGGCGAGGCGGTCTGTGCCTTCGTCGTGCTCAAGCGCCCGCGCCCGCATGGCGAGGAGGCCAAGCAGATCGCCAAGGAGCTGCGCGACTGGGTGGCCAAGGAGATCGGCCCGATCGCCAAACCCAAGGACATCCGCTTCGGCGACAACCTTCCGAAGACGCGCTCGGGCAAGATCATGCGGCGGCTGTTGCGCTCCATCGCCAAGGGCGAGGCGATCACACAGGACACCAGCACGCTGGAGAATCCGGCCATCCTGGAGCAGTTGGCCCAGCCCAACTGATTCGACAAGGACTGTTCAAGGGTCTTGCGCAGGCCACCCTGAATCCGGTAAAACCCTTTGTTTGCTGCACTGCGTTTCGCCACCGTGGCGCGAACGCAGGCTTTGCAGAAACCGCGCACACCTAGCGCTCGGGGGATTCAATGTCTGAACTGGTCATGGCCCTGGGCGGCGGCGCTGCGGTGTTCGTGTTGTGGCGCCTCGTGCGGCCGCGCGTTGATCCGGCCGGTGACCTGTATGCGCTGGCCGTTTCGGACTTCGGCGCCGGGGCCGGCAGCGATGCGCAAGCCGCCGACCTGCACCACTGGCAGGCCCTGGGCCGTTTCGATTTCGCGGTCACCGACACAGAGCGCCACCAGGCCGTGCTGCGGGCGGCGCTGGCCGAACTCGGCCCCATGTGCATGGCGACCCTGCATGCGCCCAGGGAGGTGGGCGGCCGGGTCGAGGTGCGCGTTGGTGGCCACCGCGTGGGCTTTCTGTTTGATGGCGATGCCTCGCGCTTCCAGCGCCGCCTGGCCTACGAGAGCCGGCCGGGCCAGACCAGCCAGTGCGGTGCCCGCATCGTGGAGGCCGTCGAAGGCAACCGGCAGACCATGACCATTCTGCTGGACCTCAAGCCGTTCCGGCATTGAGGCGCACGGCGCTCAGGCGCGGCCTGGCAGCAGCAGCCTCTTGCGCGGCGTGGGTTCGGGCAGCACGAGTTGCGCCTCGCGCGACACGCGCACGCAGTCCTTGAGATGTTCCTCGCCGAGGAAGCGGATCGCGCTGTAGCCGACCAGCGCCGAGATCGCCTGGCCCGCGAACGGCACGTACTTGGCGGCCTGCTTGGCGGTGAGCCGCATGCCCACGGCGGCAGCGGCCTTGAGCACGAGGTCGCGCGTGATGAACTTGCCGATCAGCACGGAGCCGACCATGTTGACGGCTTTTTGCACCTGGTCGCGCTGGCGCGGCTCCAGGCGCTCGATCTGCTCGGGCGTGAGGCCGAATTCGGCGCTGACCGCGGGAATCAGGCGCGACAGCACAGCTGCATCGACGGCCCAGTCCAGGCCCGGCACCGGCACGGCACTGGCGGCCGCAGCGACCATGGCCTTGCCGTGCAGCAGGCGCCGGCCGCGCCGCACGGCGGCGAGCAGCCGCTCGTCGCCCTGGGCCAGTTCCAGCGCCGTGGCCATGGTGCTTACTTGCCCTTGACCATCCCGTAGACGAGCAGCAGCACGACGGCACCGACGATGGACGCGATCCAGCCGGCTGGATCACCCTGCGCGTACCAGCCCATCTTCTGGCCGGCCCAGCCCGCGAGGAGCGAGCCCGCGATGCCCAGGATGGACGTCATGATGATGCCCAGCTTGTCGTCGCCAGGCTTGAGCGCACGGGCCAGCAGGCCCACGATGAAGCCGACGATGATGGTGCCGATCAAAGAGAACATGGTGTATGCAATGAAAGTGGAAGGCCGCAGCAATGTACATGAAGCCCGGCCGGCCGCTTGTCAGGAAGTTTCCAATTGCTCGGACAGTCCGAGCCACTCTTCTTCCTGCGCGCTCAGTTGCGCATCGACCTGCTTGAGCCGGCGGCCGGCCTCGGCGATCTCGGCCGGCGGCAGCGGCTGGGTGAGCCGTTGTTCCAGCGCCGCCTTCTCCTCGGTGAGCGCGGCCATGCTGCGGTCCAGCTTCTCGATCTGCTTCTTGATCGGGCGCAGGCGTTCGTTCTGCTCCTGGCGGCTCTGGGCGTCCTGCTTGCGCTGGACGGCGGCCGGTGCCGGCGCGGCGGCGGCCTTGGGCGCGGGTGCTGCCTTGAGCTCCTCGCGCAGGCGCTTGGATTCCTCGAGCAGGTAGCGCTGGTAGTCGTCCAGGTCGCCGTCGAAGGGTTCGACGCCGCCGCGCGAAACCATCCAGAACTCGTCGCAGACCGAGCGCAGCAGGGCCCGGTCGTGACTGACCAGCATGACCGTGCCCTCGAACTCGTTGAGCGCCATGGCCAAGGCCTCGCGGGTCGCCAGGTCCAAATGGTTGGTCGGCTCGTCGAGCAGCAGCAGGTTGGGGCGCTGCCAGACGATCATGCACAGCACCAGGCGCGCCTTCTCGCCACCGCTCATGCTGCCCACGGCCTGCTTGACCATGTCGCCGCTGAAGTTGAAGGTGCCGAGGAAGCTGCGCAGGTCCTGCTCGCGCGTGGCCTGGCCGGCCAGCCTGCCCGCGGCCGTGGTTTCCTTGACGAGCTGGATCATGTGTTCCAGCGGGTTGTCAGCCGGGCGCAGCACGTCGAGTTCCTGCTGCGCGAAGTAGCCAATGTTCAGGCCCTTGCCTTCGGTGATCTGGCCTTCGATGGGCTGCAGTGCACGCGCCACCGTCTTCACCAGCGTCGACTTGCCCTGCCCGTTGGCGCCCAGGATACCGATGCGCTGGCCGGCCAGCACCGATTTGTTGACCTTCTGCACGATCACCGTGGGCGGCGTGCCAGCGGGCGCGTCGCCTGGCGGCGGGTAGCCGAAGGTGCAGTCCGCCATCGACAGCATCGGGTTAGGCAGGTTGGCAGGCTCTTTGAACTCGAAGCTGAACTCGGCCTCGGCCAAGAGTGGCGCGATCTTCTCCATGCGGTCCAGCGCCTTGACGCGGCTCTGCGCCTGCTTGGCCTTGCTGGCCTGGGCCTTGAAGCGGTTGATGAACTTCTGCAGGTGGGCGATCTTGTCCTGCTGCTTGGCGAACGAGGCCTGCTGCAACTCCATCTTCTCGGCGCGCATGTCCTCGAACTTGGTGTAGTTGCCGCCGTAGCGGTTGAGCTTGGCGGCCTCGATGTGCACCGTCACGTCGGTGATCGCGTCCAGGAACTCGCGGTCGTGGCTGATCACCAGCAAGGTGCCCATGTAGCGCTTGAGCCAGGCTTCCAGCCAGACCAGGGCGTCCAGGTCCAGGTGGTTGGTCGGCTCGTCGAGCAGCATCAGGTCGGACGGACACATCAGCGCACGCGCCAGCTGCAGACGCATGCGCCAGCCGCCCGAGAAGCTGTTGACCGGGTTGTCGAGTTCGGTGGTCTTGAAGCCCAGGCCGAGGATCAGCGCCTGCGCGCGCGCCTGGGCATCGCCCGAGCCGGCGTCGTACAAGGCCATGTAGGCATTGGCCATGCGCTCGCCGTCGTCGGAGGCTTCGGCGGCGGCCACCTCCTGTTGCGCGGCCAAGAGCGTGGTGTCGCCCTCGATCACGAAGTCGGTGGCGCTCTGCTCGGTCTCGGGCATGTCCTGCGCCACCTGGGCCAGGCGCCACTGCGGCGGCACGTAGAAGTCGCCGCCGTCTTCGTGCAGCGTGCCGTTGAGCAGCGCGAACAGCGTGGATTTGCCAGCGCCGTTGCGGCCGACCAGGCCGACCTTCTCGCCGGGGTTGATGGTGACGCTGGCGCTGTCGAGCAGCACTTTGGCGCTGCGGCGCAGGACGACGTTCTTGAGGGTGATCATGGTGAACCGGATCACCACGCTGCGGTGATCGAAAGGATTAAAGGAGGCCGAGTGCTTCGCGCGTCACCAGCAGCACCTGGTCTGCGCCAGCGCTGGTGTCCAGCCACACGACTTCGAGGGCAGGGAATGCAGCCTCGAAGTAGGGGCGCTCATTGCCGATTTCCAGCACCAACACCGCGAAAGGGGCCATTTTCGCAGAAAGCTCCTGCAGCAGCCTGCGCACGAAGTCCATCCCGTCTTTCCCGCCTGCCAGCGCCAGCGTCGGCTCGGCCTGGTATTCGGCGGGCAGGGCGGCCATGCTGGCGCTGTTGACGTAGGGCGGATTGCACAGCACCAGGTCGAATGGGCCGGACACGCCGGCCAGTCCGTCAGATTCAATGAGCGTGATGCGGTCGGCCAGCGCGTGTTTGTCCACGTTGATGCGGGCCACGGCCAGCGCGTCGGGCGACAGGTCGGCAGCCTCCACTTGAACGTCGGGCCAGGCCATGGCCGCCAGCACCGCCAGGCTGCCGTTGCCCGTGCACAGGTCCAGCACGCGGTGCGTGTGTTCGCCCAGCCAGGGGTCGATGCTGCCATCGGCCAGCAGTTCGGCGATGAAGGAACGCGGCACGATGGCGCGCTCGTCCACGTAGAAGGGCACGCCCTGCAGCCAGGCCTCGTGCGTGAGGTAGGCCGCAGGCTTGCGGCTGGCGATGCGCTCGTCCAGCAGCGCATCGACCTGGGCCTGGCCGTTGGCGTCCACACGCTGCTCGGCCACATCGTCCAGGGCATCCAGCGGCAGGCCCAGGCGCCACAGCACCAGCCATGCGGCCTCGTCGAACGCGTTGAGCGTGCCGTGGCCGAAGGCCACGCCGGCCTGCTCCAGCCGCGTGGCCGCGGCCTCGATGGTCTGCAGGACGGTGCTCACCGCAGCGACCGGTCCAGCCGCTCCAGCACGCCGCGGTAGATGTTCTTGAGCGGTTCGATGTCGGCCACGCG
This sequence comes from Pseudorhodoferax sp. Leaf265, assembly GCF_001422365.1. Classification (GTDB taxonomy): domain Bacteria; phylum Pseudomonadota; class Gammaproteobacteria; order Burkholderiales; family Burkholderiaceae_C; genus Pseudorhodoferax. The sequence goes on from NZ_LMMT01000007.1 coordinate 54,977, forward strand.
CACGTTCTCGTCGATCTTGTGGATGGTGGCGTTGGGCGGGCCGAGTTCGATGACCTCGGGGCAGATCTGGGCGATGAAGCGGCCATCGCTGGTGCCGCCCGTGGTCGACAGTTCCGTCGTCAAGCCGGTCTCCACCGTGATCGCCTCGCGCACGGCGTCGACCAGCGGGCCCGGCGTGGTCAGGAACGGCAGGCCGCCCACGGTCCAGTCCAGCCGGTATGCCAGGCCATGGCGGTCCAGCACTTCGCGCACGCGCTGCTGCAGGCCTTCGGCCGTGGACTCGGTGCAGAAGCGGAAGTTGAAGTCGATCACCACCTCGCCCGGGATCACGTTGCTCGCACCCGTGCCGCCGTGGATGTTGCTGATCTGGAAGCTGGTCGGCTGGAAGAAGGCGTTGCCCTGGTCCCAGGTGGTCGCGGCCAGCTCGGCCAGCGCCGGCAGCGCCTGGTGGATCGGGTTGCGCGCCAGCTGCGGATAGGCGATGTGGCCCTGGATGCCCAGCACCGTGAGCTTGCCGCCCATGGTGCCGCGCCGGCCGTTCTTGACCATGTCGCCGGTCTGCTCGACCGAGGTCGGCTCGCCGACGATGCACCAGTCGATGCGCTCGCCGCGCGCACCCAGCCGCTCGCAGACCACCACCGTGCCGTCGCGCGCCGGGCCTTCCTCGTCGCTGGTCAGGAGCAACGCAATCGACAGCGCGGGCGCGGGCGTGGCGGCGAGGAATTCCTCGGTGGCGACGACGAAGGCGGCCAGCGAGGTCTTCATGTCCGCGGCGCCGCGGCCATAGAGCCGGCCGTCGCGGTGCGTGGGCGTGAACGGGTCGCTGGCCCACTGCGCCAGCGGGCCGGTTGGCACCACGTCGGTGTGGCCAGCGAAGACCAGCGTGCGCGCAGCGGCAGCGCTGCCGGCGCGGCGTGCCCACAGGTTGGTCACTCGGAAATCTGCCGGGCCGCTGACGATGGACTCGCAGGCGAAGCCCAGCGGCGCCAGGCGCTCGGCGATCAGGGCCTGGCATCGGCCGTCTTCGGGGGTGATGGAAGGCTGGGCGATCAGTTGCTCGGCCAGGCGCAGGGTGGAATGCATGGGATCAGTTCTTCACGTCCAGCGTGATCTCGGTGAACGAGGGTTCGTCGTCCGGCACGGCGGGTGCGGTGGCCGCTGCGCCGCGCGTGAAGTCGTTCTGCAGCCGCCACATCAGGTTGGTGGCCGAATCGGCGTGGGACAGGCCTTCCTGGCGCTCGATCACGCCCTCGGTGATGAGCCGCGCGATGTCGGCCTCGAAGGTCTGCGAGCCTTCGGCGATGGACTTCTCCATGGCCTCCTTGACGCCGGAGAAGTCGCCGCGCTCGATCAGCTCGGACACCAGCGCGGTGTTCATGAGCACCTCCACCGCCGGCACGCGGTCGCCGCGCACGGTGCGCAGCAGCCGCTGGGAGACCACTGCCTGCAGCACGGCGCCCAGGTCGCCCAGCATGGTGGGGCGGACCTCGACCGGATAGAAGTTCAGGATGCGGTTGAGCGCCTGGTAGCTGTTGTTGGCGTGCAGCGTGGCCAGGCACAGGTGGCCGGTCTGGGCGTAGGCGATGGCCGCCGACATGGTCTCGCGGTCGCGGATCTCGCCGATCAGGATCACGTCGGGCGCCTGGCGCAGCGCGTTCTTGAGAGCGACCTGCAGCGACTGCGTGTCGGTGCCGATCTCGCGCTGGTTGACGATAGACTTCTTGTTCTTGAACAGGAACTCGATCGGCTCCTCGATGGTCAGGATGTGACCGCTCTGGCGCTCGTTGCGGTGGTCCATCATGGCCGCCAGCGTGGTCGTCTTGCCGGCGCCCGTGGCGCCGACCACGAGCAGCAGGCCGCGCCGGCGCTGCACCAAGTCGGCCAGCACGGCGGGCACCTTGAGCGACTCCAGCGTGGGGATCTCGGTGTTGATGTAGCGCACCACCACCGCGTAGCTGCCGCGCTGGCGCATGGCGCTGACGCGAAAGCGCCCGACGCCGCTCAGCGACACCGCGGCATTGAGTTCGCCGGTGCGGTCGAGCTCCTGGATCTGCTGCGCAGAGACCACCTCGGCCAGCAGCTTGACGGGCGCGTCGAACGGCAGCACCTGGCTGTTGATCGGCACGGTCAGGCCGTTGATCTTCAGCTGCGCGGGCGCGTTGGCCGACAGGAACAGGTCGGAGGCCTTCTTCTCCTGCATCAGGCGCAGGATGCGTTCCATCGTGCTCATGGTCGGGCCTCCGGGTGGCGCACTCAATCGCGCAGCAGGTCGTTCAGGCTGGTCTTGGCGCGGGTCTGCGCGTCCACGGTCTTGACGATGACGGCGGCGTAGGTCGAGTAGTCGGTACCGTTGGCGGTCTTCTTGTGCAGGGCGCCGCTGATCACCACGCTACCGGCCGGCACGCGGCCGTAGATGATCTCGCCGGTGTCGCGCTTGAAGATCGGCGTGCTCTGGCCGATGTACACGCCCATGCCCAGCACCGAGTTCTCTTCGACGATCACGCCTTCGACCACTTCGGAGCGGGCGCCGATGAAGCAGTTGTCTTCGATGATGGTCGGGTTGGCCTGCAGCGGCTCCAGCACGCCGCCCAGGCCCACGCCACCCGAGAGGTGCACGTTCTTGCCGACTTGGGCGCAGCTGCCCACGGTGGCCCAGGTGTCGACCATGCTGCCTTCGTCCACGTAGGCGCCGATGTTCACGTAGCTGGGCATCAGGATGGCGCCCTTGGCGACGAAGCTGCCGCGGCGGGCCACGGCCGGCGGCACCACGCGCACACCGGTGGCCTTCATCTCCTCGGCCGACAGGTGCGAGAACTTGGTCTGCACCTTGTCGTAGAAGCCGAGCGCGCCGGCCTGCATGACCTCGTTGTCCTTCAGGCGGAAGGACAGCAGCACGGCCTTCTTGATCCACTGGTGCACGGTCCACTGGCCCACGCCTTCGCGCGTGGCCACGCGCAGCTTGCCGTTGTTGAGCTCGGCGATCACGTGCTCGACGGCGTCCTGCACCTCCTTGGGGGCGGATTGGGGCGACAGGCTGGCCCGGTTCTCCCAGGCGTTGTCGATGGTGGTTTGAAGCTGTTGGCTCATGCTGTTTGCGGTCTCGATTGGATGAATTGAACGATGCGCTGCGCGGCTTCCACGCATTCGGCGGTCTCGGCCACCAGGGCCATGCGCACGCGTCCCTGGCCGGGGTTGAGGCCTGCGGCCTCGCGTGCGAGGTAGCTGCCGGGCAGGACCGTCACATTGTATTGAGCGAGCAACTCGCGGGCGAAGCGCGCATCGCTGCCCTCGGCCGCTTCGCCCGGGCGCAGCGGCACACCGGCCCACAGGTAGAAGCTGGCATCGGGCAGGCGCACGTCCATCACTTCGGACAGGAGCGGCGTGACGGCCGCGAACTTCTCGCGGTACAGCGCGCGGTTGGCCCGCACGTGGGCCTCGTCGTTCCAGGCCGCGATGGAGGCCGTCTGCACCACCGGGCTCATGGCGCTGCCGTGGTAGGTGCGGTACAACAGATACTGCTGGATCAGCGCGGCGTCGCCCGCGACGAAGCCCGAACGCATGCCCGGCACGTTGCTGCGCTTGGACAGGCTTGTGAATGCCACGATGTTGCGCAGGTCGCCGCGGCCCAGCTGCGCCGCGGCCTCCAGGCCGCCCAGCGGCGGAATGTCACCGAAGTAGATCTCGCTGTAGCACTCGTCCGAGGCGATCACGAAGCCGTGCCGGTCGGACAGTTCGAACAGCTTGCGCCACTCGTCCAGCGGCATCACCGCGCCCGTGGGGTTGCCGGGCGAGCAGACGTAGAGCAGCTGGGTGCGGGCCCAGACCGCCTCGGGCACGCTGTCCCAGTCGACCGCGAAGTTGCGTTGCGGGTCGCTCGGCGCGTAGTAGGGCTCGGCGCCAGCCAGCAGGGCTGCGCCCTCGTAGATCTGGTAGAACGGATTGGGGCAGACCACGGTGGCACCCGGCCGCGTCGGATCGACCACGGTCTGCGCGAATGCGAACAGGGCCTCGCGCGAGCCGTTGACGGGCAGCACCTGGGTGGCGGCGTCCAGCGCCAGGCCATAGCGGCGCTGCAGCCAGCCCGTGAAGGCGGCGCGCAGCGCAGGCGTGCCGGCCGTGGGCGGGTAGCCGGCCAGGCCCTCGCGCAGGTCACCGGCCAGCGCGGCCTGGATGAAGGGCGGGGTCGGGTGCTTGGGTTCGCCGATGCCCAGGCTGATGGGGCGCAGGCCGGGCGGTGGCGTGACGCCGGCAAACAACTGGCGCAGCCGTTCGAACGGGTAGGGCTGCAGGCGGGCGAGCAGGGGATTCATGGGGCGCGATTATCGGGGCGCGCCTGCGGGCCGGTGCGGCCATGACCCCGGTCACCGGCCCCGGCACGCGCCGCTGGTCAGCCGCAGGGCTTGTTGGTATGTTCTGCGCCATGTCTGCTCCCCTGACGGAACCCGTGCCCATGGCCGGCGTGCAGCGCCTGCTCGTGATCGACGACCACGCGCTGGTGCGCATGGGCGTGCGCACGCTGGTCATGCAGCAGTTCGCCGACAGCTATGCGGTCGAGGAAGCCGGCACGCTGGAGCAGGGCCTGGCCCGGCTCGCCCAGGCGCAGGGGCGCATTGCGCTGGTGCTGCTGGATCTGCAGCTGCCCGATGCCAAGGGCTTTGCCGGCCTGCGCATCCTGCGGCGCGACCATCCCGGCGTGCCCGTGGTGGTGCTCAGCGGCGCGCAGGACCTGCGCATCCGCGAGGAGGCGCTGCGCCTGGGCGCGCGCGCCTACATCGGCAAGTCGGCCGATGCGGGCGCGATGGACGCCTGGGTCGAGGTGCTGCGCGAGCATGCCGATGGCCCGCCGCAGCTGTCCGTCCCGAGCGCACCACCGGGCGCGGCCGCGCTGCGCACGGCCCAGGGCCTGGGGCTGAGCCCGCGCCAGGTGCAGGTCCTCGAACTGCTGCTGGCCGGCCTGGACAACCAGGCCATCGCCACGGAGACGGGGTTGACGCTGGGCACGGTCAAGAACTGCGTGTCCTCGGTCTTCCTGGGCTTCAACGTGCGTTCGCGCGCGGAGCTGCTAGGCATGTTCCCCACCTGAGCCCGACATGCCCAAGGCCGCGGCCTGGCAGCGCCTGCTGCTGCACGAGGAACTCGTCGATGCGGAGCGCGGCGCCGACACGATGCGCCCGGTACGGCGCGCCCAGCTCGAGCTGCTGCTGCAGAAATTCAGCCTGGCCGCGTCCATCGCAGCCGCGCTGTACGCGCTGGCACTGTGGGTGCTGTTCTACGTGCTGGCACCGTCGCCGCGGGTGCTGGTCTGGGCGGCGCTGGTGCACGGCGTGCAGGCGCTGCGCTACACCCACACGCGCCGGCTGCTCGCGCGCGGGCCGGTGCCCGATGCCGAACTGGGGCCGGAGCTGCACCGCCAGACCCGGCTGCTCTGGATGCTGGGCGGCGCCTGGGCCATGGCGCCCTGGTTGCTGATGCGCCACGGCGACACCGCCTCCATGGCGCTGATGGCGGTGTTCATCGTCGGCATGGTGTCCAGCGCGGCCGCGGTGCTGAGTTCGCACCGGCAGACGGTCGCTGCCTTCGTCGTGCCGGCCATGTGCGGCCTGGTGCTGGCGCTGGCCTGGTCGGGCGGGCTGATCGGCTGGATCATGGCGCTGGCGCTGGCGCAGTACAGCTCCACACTGGTCAAATGGACGGCGCAACAGGTGGACCTGCTGGTCGACTCGCTGCAGGTGCGCTTCGACCGCGAAGATCTGGCGCAGCGCCTGGCGGAGCAGGTCGAGCGCGTGGAAGCCGGCAGCCGCGAGAAGACGCGCTTCCTGGCCTCGGCCAGCCACGACCTGCGCCAGCCGCTGCACGCGGTCTCGCTGTTCACCGCAGTACTGGAGCATGGGCTGGCCCAGGGGCCGCAGCACGAGACGGTGGCGCGCCTGGCGCATTCGGTGCGCATGCTCGGCACCTCGCTGGACGGCATGCTGGACGTGTCGCGGCTGGATGCGGGCGCCGTGCAGCCGCGCATCGAGACGCTGGGCGTGCACGCGCTGTTTGTCTCGCTGCAGAACACCTATGGCGTGCGGGCACAGGAGAAGGGCCTGCGCCTGCGCATCCGCGCACCGGGCGACCTGCATGTGGCCAGCGACCGCTTGCTGCTCGAGCGCCTGCTCGGCAACCTGCTGGACAACGCGCTCAAGTACACGGAGCAGGGCGGCGTGCTGGTCGCGGCGCGGCCGGCGCACCTGCCGGACGGCGGCCAGGCCGTGCGCTTCGAGATCCTGGACACCGGGATCGGCATCGCACCGGCCCAGCAGGCCCAGGTCTTCGAGGAGTTCTACCAGGTCGGCAATCCGCAGCGCGACCGTGCCCAGGGCCTGGGGCTGGGCCTGTCCATCGTGCGGCGGCTGTCGGCACTGCTGCAGCACCCGGTGCAGCTGCGTTCGCGCCCGGGCCGGGGCACGCGCTTCGGCGTGCTGGTCAGAGCCGTGCCGCCGGTGGCATCGTCAGGCGCCGTGCTGCCGCCGCATCCGCGCCGGCCCGTGCAACTGCCTGCGCATGTGCTGGTGCTCGACGACGAGGCCGTCAGTGCCATGGCCATGGCGTCCTGGCTGTCGGCCCAGGGCTGCCGGGTGCGCTTGGCGGCCGACGTGCCGGCAGCCAGGCTGGCGCTGCGGCAGCATCCGGAGATCAGCACCGTGGTGGCCGATTTCCGCCTGCCGGGCAGCGAGAGCGGGCTGGACTTCCTGGTGGAGGTGCGTCTGAAGCTGCCCGAGATGCGCGGCCTGCTCGTGACGGGCGAAACCGCGCCCGAGCGCATCGCCGCCATCCGCGCCAGCGGGCTGCCCTGCCTGTTCAAACCGGTGCAGCCAGAGCAACTGGTCGAGGCGCTGGCGCGCTGACGACGACCACGGCGGCCGAAGCCTGCAGCACGACGATCACGAAGAAGCAGGCGCCATAACCGGTTGCCGCGGACGGCCCAGCGTGCGGCCCGGCGGCAACCAGGACGGCCAGCGCGGCGGGGGCGAACGCGTACAGCGCCTGCGACAGCGCCACGCTGCGCGCGACCACGCGTGGCACATCGGCAGGCGCGAACTCCGCCTGTGCGATCAGCGGCGGCAGCGAGGTGGCGTTGCCGATGCCGAGCCCGAACAACACGGCGCCGCAGGCCAGGAGCGCCGGGTGCTCTATGCCTGCCCACCACAACAGCAGCGTTCCGGTGGCTTGCACGGCGTAGCTGGTCGCTGCGGCGCGGCGCCGGTCGGCCCACCGCGTCAGCAGCCACGCCATGGCGAAGCGGCCGGCCATGCCGCAACCGGTGGCCAGCCCCATGGTCCAGCCCGCCTGCCGGGTGCCCAGGCCGGCTGCGAGCCATGAGAAGAGCTGGGAGATCAGCCCGATCTGCGCGAAGAGGCCCAGAGCCATGGCTGCGGCCAGTGTCACGAAGCTGCGGTCGCGCCACAGCGTGGTACGTACGGCCACGGCACCGCTGGCGCGGAGCAGCGGCGCCGGCACGGTGGCCGGAACCTGGCCCGCGGGAACGCAGGCAAGTTCCCGGCTGGCGATGGACAACACCACGCTGACCATGGCGAGACCGACCAGCGTGGCCGCCGCAGGAAAGCCAGCGCGGTCGATCAGAAGCACCCACAGCGGCGTGAAGACCATGCCGCCGACGCTGGCGCCGTTGTAGGCCTTGGCCAATGCCAGCGGCCGCGTCGCGGCGAACCAGGGCGAGACGATCGCATGGATGCCTGCGGCGCCCATCGGCACCCAGCCCGCGCCGGTGCACATGGCCGCCACGAAGAGTTGCCAGGGGGCGGCTGCTGCAGCCCAGCCGAGCACCCCTGCTGCCAGCAGCACGGCCCCAGCCACGGTCGCGGCAGGGATCCCGATGCGCCGGTGGATGGCAGGAAGGCTGGCGGCGACGCCGGCACCGAACAGGAAATGGCAAGTCAGCGCGGCACTGACCAGTGACAGCGGCCAGCCGGTGCGCTCCGGCACCGCATACAGGAAGACCGGCGGCCCGTAGAAGCCCACGCCCCAGCCGAACAGCGCCAGCACGAACGCCGCGCGCACGACGGTGCGGCCATGGCAAGGGGGCGAAAGCGGGAAGAGGGTGGGCGGCATGGTGTGGGCAGCGCGGTAGGCGGGACAGCCCGCGATGTGCTCGATGCTGCGGTACGGGCCAGCCGCGATGCTTCGCTGCGGAACGAAGTGTCCGGCTGGCGCCTTGGGATACGCTGGCAGTCGGAGCGACACCATGAACACCAACCAGATTGCCCGGATTGCCTCCCTGCTCGGCGAGCCCGCACGCGCGGCGATGCTGCTGCAGCTGATGGATGGCCGCTGGCTCACCGCGACCGAACTGGCCGGGGCCGCCAGCGTCTCGCCGCAAACCGCCAGCCGCCATCTGGCCCAGTTGGTGGCGGCAGGCCTTTTGCACATGGAACAGCGGGGCCGGCACCGCTACCACCGGCTCGCCTCGGGCGAAGTGGCCAAGGTGCTGGAGAGCCTCATGCAGATCGCGGGCGCGGTGCCGCTGCAGCGGCCCGTCGTGCCCGGCCCGCGCGAGCCGGCGATGCGCATGGCCCGCATGTGCTATGACCACATCGCCGGCCGCCTCGGGCTGGCCATTGCCGAACGGCTGCAAGCCGACCAGGCGATCGAATTCGATGGGGAGGCCGGCCTCGTCACCGAGCGGGCCGGGCCGGTGCTGGCACGCTGGGGCCTGTCGCTGGCATCCAACGAGCCGCCGACGCGGCGTGCCCGGCCGTATTGCCGTCCCTGCCTGGACTGGAGCGAACGCAAGCCCCATCTCGCCGGCCGACTCGGCGCGATGATTTGCGCGCACTGCCTGGACCAGGGGTGGCTGAGCCGCAAGGCCGGCAACCGGGCCCTGGCCATCTCGGCGCGTGGTGCAGCCAGCTTGCGCGACCTGCTAGGCCTGCAGGCCTGGCGGCAGGTGACGGATGAAGCCTGACTGGCGGCCTGAGCTTCAGCCCTTTTGCACCATCTTCAACACGCTGGAGAAGTCCAGCGCGCCATGCCCGGCAAGACTGTGTGCCGCATACAGGTTGCGCGCCAAGCCACCCAAGGGCGTAGAGGCGCGCACGGCAGCGGCGTTCTCCTGCGCCAGGCCCAGATCCTTGAGCATGAGGTCCGTGCCGAAGCCACCCGCATAGTTCTTGGAGGCGGGCGCGGTCTCCATCACGCCCGGCATGGGGTTGTACTTCTCGAGCGCCCAGTTGCCGCCCGAGCTGCGGCGCATGATCTCGGACAGCACCTTGGGGTCCAGCCCATTGGCCACGCCCAGCGCCAGCGCCTCGGAGGTGCCGATCATGAGGATGCCCAGCAGCATGTTGTTGCAGATCTTGGCAGTCTGGCCGGCACCGGCATCGCCAGCGTGGAAGATGTTGGTGCCCATCTTCTCGAGCACGGGGCGCGCGCGCTCCAGGTCTGCCGTGCTGCCGCCGACCATGAAGGTCAGCGTGCCGGCGATGGCGCCGCCGGTGCCGCCCGAGACCGGGGCATCGAGCACGGCAATGCCGCGCTTGCGGCCTTCCTCGGCCACCTTGCGCGAGCTCGCGGCCGCGATGGTGCTGCTGTCGATGACCAGCGTGCCGGGCGCGATCCTGGCGAGCAGTCCGTTGTCGCCAAGGTACAGCGCCTCCACATGCTGGCTGGCCGGCAGCATGCTGACCACGACTTCGGCGCCGTCCAGCATGGCGGCCGCCGTGGCAGCGATGGCCAGGCCGTCGGCCGCGTACTTCTTGCAAGCCGCTTCCGAAAGGTCGAAGCCGCTGACCTGGTGGCCGGCCTTGTGCAGGTTCATGGCCATGGGGCCGCCCATGTTGCCGAGGCCGATGAAGGCGATCTTCATGTGCTTGTCTCCGTAGGTTGAATGTCTAGACGAGGCCGACCAGCTCGGGCGCCATCTCGCCGCGCGGGCGCAGGTGGTCCTCGACGAAGGCCGGCGTGATCTCGGCAAGGCTGGCCGGGCTCCACTTCGGATTGCGGTCTTTGTCGACCAGCACGGCGCGGATGCCCTCGGCGAAGTCCTTGTGCGCGCAAAAGCCCAGCGAGGCCCAGTACTCCAGCCGGAACACTTCTGCCAGCGACATGCGCGGCACGCGCTGCCACAGTGCGAAGCTCAGCGCGATGGAGCTCGGCGCGCCCTTCGCGAAGGCCTTGGCCGCACCCTGCAGCCAAGCGTCCTCGCTCTGCAGAGCGTTCAGGCGTGCGGCGATGTCGAGGAGGTCGTCGCCGGCCATCAGGGCGTTGATGGTGTCGAAGTGCTCGCGCAGCTTGGAAGCCGGCGCTTGCGCACCTTCGCCCGCAGCGATGAGCAGGCGCGAGAGCAGGGCGCGGTTGGCCGCGGCATCGTTGCCCCAGTCGGCAGCGGCGATGTCGGCCAGCACGTTCGGCTTGCGCTCGTGCGGCACCAGGTGGTCGGCCTGGCCCACGAACAGCGCGTCGCTGGCGTTGAAGTTGGCGGCCGTGAGCGCCAGGAACAGGCCCGTGCGGCCCGGCATGCGGCGCAGGAACCAGCTGCCGCCCACGTCGGGGTACAGGCCGATGTGGATCTCGGGCATGGCCAGCCGGCTCTGCGGCGTGACCACGCGGTGCGAGGCGCCGGCCAAGAGGCCGATGCCGCCGCCCATCACGATGCCGTGGCCCCAGCACAGGAAGGGCTTGGGGAAAGTGTGGATCAGGTAGTCCAGCTCGTACTCTTCGCCGAAGAAGCGCTCGGCATACTCGTTGCGGGCCGGGCCGCAGTCCAGCAGCGTCTGGTACAGCTGGCGCAGGTCGCCGCCGGCACAGAACGCCTTCTCGCCGGCCGCGTCGAGCAGCACGCCGACGATGCCGTCGTCCTGGGCCCAGGCCCGCAGCTGCGGTGTGAGCAGCCGCACCATGGCCACCGAGAGCGCGTTCAGCGAGGCCGACGCGTTGAGCGTGGCCACGCCGAAGCGCTTGCCGTTCTGGGCTTGGATTTCGTTGAAGAGAACCACGGCTTCTGTCATTGGATGTCCACGTCGCTTTCGAGCAGTTTGCGCGCCACGATCAGGCGCATGATTTCGTTCGTGCCTTCGAGGATCTGGTGCACGCGCGTGTCGCGCACCAGCCGCTCCAGCGGGAATTCGCCGAGGTAGCCGTAGCCCCCGTGCAGTTGCAGCGCGTCGTTGCAGACCGCGAAGCCCGCGTCCGTCGCAAAGCGCTTGGCCATTGCGCAATAGGTGCTGGCGTCGCGGTGGCCGGCGTCAAGCTTGCTGGCGGCCAGGCGCACCATCTGGCGCGCCGCCACGAGTTCGGTCGCCATGTCGGCGAGCTTGAACTGAAGGGCCTGGAAGCTGGCCAGCGGCTTGCCGAACTGCTGGCGCTCGTGCAGGTAGCGGCGTGCCGCGTCCAGCGCGCCCTGGGCTGCGCCGACCGAGCAGGTGGCGATGTTGATGCGCCCGCCGTCCAACCCCTTCATGGCGATGCGAAAGCCTTCGCCTTCGGCCCCGAGCAGGTGGTCGGCCGGCACGCGCACGTTGTCGAAGGCGATGGTGCGCGTGGGCTGGCTGTTCCAGCCCATCTTGTGCTCCTTCTTGCCGTAGGAGACGCCGGGTGCATCGGCCGGCACCGCAAAGGCCGAGATGCCGCCCGCGCCGCCGCCGCCCGTGCGCGCCATGAGCACCAGCACGTCGGTGGCGCCAGCCCCCGAGATGAAGGCCTTGCCGCCGTTGATGACGTACTCGCTGCCTTGCAGCTCGGCGCGCGTCTTGAGGTTGCCGGCGTCCGAGCCCGCGCCGGGTTCCGTCAGGCAGTAGGAGGCGAGCTTGCGGCCGCTGGTGAGGTCCGCGCCCCAGCGCTCGCAGACGGCGCTCTGGCCCCAACTGCCCAGCATCCAGGTCGCCATGTTGTGGATGGTGATGAAGGCCGTGGTCGATGGGTCCACGGCCGCCATCTGCTCGAACACCAGCGTGGCGTCCAGCCGCGGCAGCGCGAGGCCGCCGATGCGCTCTGGCGCGTACAGGCCGCAAAAGCCCAGGTCGCCGGCCTTGCCGATGGCTTCGCGCGGGAAGGTCTGCTCGCGGTCCCACTGCGCCGCGTGCGGCGCCAGTTCGTGCGTGGCGAATTCCCGGGCCGTGTCGGCGAAGGCCTGTTGATCTTCCGAAAGCTCGAAGTCCATGGACCCGAACTTACTTCAAGCTGATCGTGGTGTTCACACCCTGCGAGACCGTGGAGTCGTCGAACCAGCGCTCGGTGATGGTCTTGGTCTGCGTGTAGAACAGGATGACCTGCTTGCCGTAGGGGCCCAGGTCGCCGAGCTTGGAGGCGCGCGAGCCCGAGAACGAAAACAGCGGCACGGGCACCGGGATCGGCACGTTGATGCCGACCTGGCCCACGTCGATGTCTTCCTGGAACCTGCGCGCCGCGGCGCCGGACTGCGTGAAGATGGCCGTGCCGTTGCCGTTGGGGTTGCTGTTGATGAGTTCGATGGCCTCGTCGATGGTCTCGGCACCGGCCAGGCACAGCACGGGGCCGAAGATCTCCTGGTCGTAGATGCTCATGCCGGGCTTCACAGCCGAGAACACCGTCGGGCCGACGAAGTTGCCCTTCTCGTAGCCGGGCACCGTGGGCTTGCGGCCGTCCAGGTCCAGCGTGGCGCCATCGGCCAGGCCGCGCTCGATCAGGCCCGTCACGCGGTCGTAGGCGGCGCAGGAGACCAGCGGGCCCACGTCCACGCCTTTCTCGGTGCCGGCACCGATCTTGAGCGTTTTGGCCTTCTCGACGATGTCGGGAATCCAGTTGCGCGCCTCGCCGACCAACACGGCCACCGAGACCGCCATGCAGCGCTGCCCCGCAGCGCCGAAGGCCGCGCCCGCCAGCGCGTTGAGCGTCTGTTCCTTGTTGGCGTCGGGCATCACGATGGCGTGGTTCTTCGCGCCCATCATGCATTGCACGCGCTTGCCGGCCAGCGTGGCGCGGTTGTAGACATGGGTGCCGACCTTGGTCGAGCCGACGAAGCTGATGGCCTTGATGTCCTTGTGGTCGCAGATCGCGTTGACGGCGACCTCGCCGCCATGCACCACGTTCAGCACGCCGGGCGGAATGCCGGCCTCCAGCGCCAGTTCACACAGGCGCATGGTGACCATGGGGTCCTGCTCGGACGGCTTGAGCACGAAGGTGTTGCCGGTGGCAATCGCCATCGGGAACATCCACAGCGGGATCATCGCCGGGAAGTTGAATGGCGTGATGCCCGCGCACACGCCCAGCGGCTGCAGCACGGTGTAGGTGTCGACGCCGCTGGCCACGTTGTTGGCCAGTTCGCCGAGCTGCAGGTTGCCGATGCTGGCGGCGTGCTCCACCACCTCCAGCCCGCGGAACACATCACCTTCGGCGTCGGGCAGGGTTTTGCCCTGTTCGGCCGTCAGGATCGCGGCCAGCTCGGCCATGTTCTCGCGGATCAGCTGCTGGTACTTGAGGAAGATGCGCGCGCGTGCGCCGATGGCGGTCTTGCGCCATGTCTTGAACGCGGTCTTGGCGGAGGCGACGGCTGCGTCGATCTCCTGCGGCGTGGCGAAGGGCACACGCGCCAGCACTTCCTGGGTGGCAGGGTTGACGATGTCGCGCCACTCGGTGCTGCGCGATTCGACGAATTTGCCGTCGATGAGCAGCTTGACGGTGGGCACGGCGGGCTCGGACTTGGGAAGGGCGGACATGGGCAGGTCTCCTGGTATCGGTTCGGGTCTCGGACTGAGAAGCGCCGCCCATGCTACCTGTGCAAATTTCCATCGGCAATAGCAAACCAGGCTGTCCGACTCTGCAAATTTGCACAATACTCGCGGGCCATGGATTGGGACCATCTGCGCTACTTCCTGGAACTGGCGCGCACGCGCAAGCTCAGTGCCGCGGCGCGGCGGCTGGACGTGCAGCACACCACGGTGTCGCGCCGCATCCGCGCGCTGGAGCAGACCGTGGGCGCGCCGCTGTTCACGCGCTCGGGCGGCGAGTACGTGGTCAGCGAGGCCGGCCGGCGCCTGCTGCCCCAGGTGGAGACCATGGAGGCCGCCAGCCTCGCGGTGCTCGGCACCGCTGCGGCGCGGGCTGGCGAACTCTCGGGCGTGGTGCGCGTGGGCGCGACAGAGGGCTTCGGCACCGTGGTGCTGGCGCCCATGCTGGCGCGCTTTGCGCAGGCCCATCCGCAGCTCGTGGTCGACCTGCTGCCGCTGCCGCGCAACGTCAATCTCTCGCAGCGCGAGGCCGACATCGTGGTCTCGCTGGAGCGGCCGGTGCGCGGCAACGCCGTCGCGGCGCGCCTGTGCGACTACGTGCTGCGGCTGTATGCCTCGCACGATTACCTGGCACGGCATCCACCTATCCGTGGCCGCGACGACCTGCCGCAGCACAGCTTCATCAGCTACATCGACGACCTCCTGTTCAGCAAGGAGCTGCGCTACCTGGCCGAGCTGTGCCGGCCACAACGCTACGCGTTGCGCAGCACCAGCGTGCTGGCCCAGCACCAGGCCGTGGCCCAGGGGGCGGGCATCGGCGTGTTGCCGGCATTCTTGGCCGACGGCGACGCGCGGCTGTGCGCTGTGCTGCCCGAAGAGGCGCAGTTCGTGCGCACCTTCTGGATTTCCATGCCCAAGGAGAACCGCTCCATCGCACGCATCCAGGCCGTCTGGAGTCTGTTGCGCTCATCTGTGCAAACGGACGAGAGACTACGACCACCGGTCTGAATTCGCGACAGTTTCGTCGTCCCGCCTTGCCAGTGATGCGGGGGAATCAATGTTATTGCGTAATATGCCCTGATTCATTTAGCAGGAGTGAGCAATGGACATCGAAGCAGCGGTCCGTGCATGGAGGCAGCTCCTCGGGGCGGAGCAGGTGCTGGATGCGCAACAGGCACAGGCCGCCTACGGCGCCGACACGGCGGCCAACGAGCGCGCGATTCCGGCAGCATTGCGCATCCTGGACAGCGCGCGCCTGCCCGATGTGATGCAGATCGCGCAGAAGAACAAGGTGCCCGTGCATCCCATCAGCACCGGCCACAACTGGGGTTACGGCACGGCGCTGCCACCGGGCGACGGCAGTGTGCTGATCGACCTGGGTGGCCTGCAGAAGATCCTGCACTTCGATGCCGAGTTCGGTGTCGTGACAGTGGAACCGGGCGTGACCCAGGGCATGCTGTCGGACTTCCTCGACGCCGGACAGCACCCCTTCCTGGTGCCGGTGACGGGTGCCGGGCCGACCTGCAGCCTGCTGTCCAATGCGCTGGAGCGCGGTTATGGCGTCACGCCGATCACCGACCACTTCGCGGCCGTGACCGATGTCGAGGTGGTGCTGGCCGATGGCTCGATCTACCGCACGGCCATGCACGAGGCCGGCGGCGAAGAGATCGCGCGGCTGTTCAAGTACGGCATCGGCCCGTACTCCGTCGGCTTGTTCACGCAGAGTGCGTTCGGCATCGTGACCAAGATGAGCATCGTGCTGGCCAGGCGCCCGGAATGCGTCAAGGTCTGCCTGTTCAGCCTCAAGGACGACAGCCTGCTGGAGGCGGCCGCGGCCGCGATTCGCAACGTGCTCTCCAAGCTGCCGGGCACGGTGGGCGCGATCAACCTCATGAACCAGCACCGCACGCTGGCCATGTCGGCGCCGTACCCTGAAGACCGGCTCGTGAACGGACTGATTCCGCCCAATGTCATCTCCGAACTCGGCAGCCAGTACCAGCTCTTTCCGTGGACCGGCTTCGGCACGCTGTACGGCACCAAGGGTGTGGTGGCCGCCGCGCAGAAGGAGATCAAGCGCGCGCTGGCCGGCATCGCCAGCCGGCTCATCTTCCTGACGCCGGCCACGGCCAAAACCCTGGCCCGGGCAGCGGCGCGGCTGCCGGGCGGGCTGGGCGAGCGCATCGGCAGCACGGCGCAGACGCTGGCGTTGTCGCTGGAACTCGTGGCCGGCCGGCCCAACGAGACGGCATTGCCGCTGGCCTACTGGCGCAATCCGAACCCACCGAAAGGCCAGTTCCGCGATCCGGCGCGCGACGGCAGCGGGCTGATCTGGTATGCGCCGCTGGTTCCGATCCGGCCGGCCACCATGCGCGCCTACGTGAAGATGGTGCACGAGGTCACGGCACGCCACGGCATCGAGCCGCTGATCACCTTCACGACGCTGAGCGACAAGCTCGTGGACAGCACCGTGCCCATCGTGTTCAAGCGCGACGATCCGAATGCCGTGGCGGCCGCCAAGGCCTGTTACGCCGAACTCGTGCAGACCGGGCGCGCGGCCGGCTATTTCCCCTACCGCGTGGGCATCGGCGGGATGCAGACCGTGGTCGGCCTGCAGAACACGGCCAAAGCCTTCCACGCGCGGCTGCACGACTGCCTGGATCCGAACGGCATCCTCTCACCGGGGCGTTATCGCTAGCGCCAGTTGCGGCCGAACGAGGGCGCGTCGTAAGCGTGAACAAATTCACACGCCGGTGTCACTGAAATTTACATGTTCTTACGCATTGCATTTGAAATGCAAATTTGTCTATATAAATCAATAGGTTAGTTTGTTTCAAATTGCTGGCACAGAATGTGCATTCTTGGTGCAGAGGAGCGGCAGACGCCGTCCTCAACAACATCCAAGGACTACATATGAACGTGCTCAAGAAGACCCTCTTCGGTGCCGCACTCGCCGCTGCTGCTGCCGTGTCGCAAGCTGCCATCGTCAACGTCGGTGGTGTCACGTGGGACACCGCCGCCGTGGACGCCAACGGCTTCTCCCTCGACTTCTCCGGCAATACCGCCTCCGTCCACCAGACGATCAACGCGCAAGGCGTGCTGAGCGGCACCGGAACGATCTCGGGCATCAACGACAACACGAGTTTTTGCACTGGCTGCACGCTGACCTTCAGCTTCGGCGGTTTCCAGCTGAGCAGCGGTAGCTTGCCGACCGGCAACGTCACGGGCACCTTCCTGCCAAGCTACTCCGGCGGCTGGGTCAACGTGACGGTGAACTATGCCAATGCGCCTTCCGTGCTGTGGCTCGGGATGGTCGGCCATGAAGTGGATGGCAGCTCGCTCGACGGCAACATCGTGACCCGCAACGGCGTCGTTCGCTCGATGTTCGGTGGCGGCCAACTCGATGTGGTGGGTGGCCTTGCCGCCAGCTACTTCGACACCAACACCATGACGGAAGGCGCGGACTTCACCTTCGGCACGGTGTTCACGACGATCGTCAGCGCCACCAACGCCTTCGGTTCTGGCACCTTCACGAGCAAGACCCGAGTGACTGAAGTGCCCGAGCCGGCCTCGGTCGCGCTGTTCGGCCTGGGCCTGGTGGGCCTGGCGGCAGGCCGCCGCAAGCTGGCGAAGTAAGCCGCATTCCACCACCACCAATGCCCGGCAGGTCCTCTTGCCGGGCATTGCCGTTTCTGCGCGGGTGCTGGCGGGCGGGGCTTGCAAGCGGCTCAGATAAAATTTTGGGCGGCTGTGCGTTGTCCTGGCAGCGCATGCAGGTCCGGCGCGTCCGGACCGAATTACCAGACACGCTGCATCTTCCCAACCAAGCTCTCCCTTGCGTCTCAACTCCATCAAGCTGGCCGGCTTCAAGTCCTTCGTCGAGCCCACGAACTTCCTGCTGCCCGGGCAGCTCGTGGGCGTGGTCGGCCCGAACGGCTGCGGCAAGTCCAACATCATGGACGCGGTGCGCTGGGTGCTGGGCGAGAGCAAGGCCAGCGAGCTGCGCGGCGAGTCCATGCAGGACGTGATCTTCAACGGCACCAACCTGCGCAAGCCGGCCAGCCGCGCCAGCGTGGAGCTGGTGTTCGACAACGCTGACCACCGCGCCGGCGGCCAGTGGTCGCAGTTCGGCGAGATCGCGGTCAAGCGCGTGCTCACGCGCGACGGCACCAGCAGCTACTACATCAACAACCAGCCCGTGCGCCGGCGCGACGTGCAGGATGTGTTCCTGGGCACGGGCCTGGGGCCGCGCGCCTACGCCATCATCGGCCAGGGCACGATCAGCCGCATCATCGAGTCCAAGCCCGAGGAGCTGCGGCTGTTCCTCGAAGAGGCGGCGGGCGTCTCCAAGTACAAGGAGCGCAGGCGCGAGACCGAGAACCGGCTGTCGGACACGCGCGAGAACCTGACCCGCGTCGAAGACATCCTGCGCGAACTCAACGCCAACCTCGAGAAGCTGGAAAAGCAGGCCGAGGTCGCGCAGCGCTACCACGCGCTGCAGGCCAGTGCCACGCTCAAGCAGCACCAGCTGTGGTTCTTGAAGCGCGCCGACAGCGAGGCCGACCAGGCCCGCATCCTGGCCGAGGTCGCGAATGCCCAGACCGCGCTGGAAGCCCGCGTGGCCGACCTGCGCCACATCGAGGCCGAACTGGAAACCGTGCGCCAAGCCCACTACGCGGCCGGCGACCTGGTCAACCAGGCCCAGGGCAAGCTCTACGAAGCCAGTGCCGAGGTCGGCAAGCTGGAAAGCGAGATCCGCTTCGTGGTCGAAGGCCGCCAGCGCGTCGAACAGCGCCTGGCCGCGCTGAAGGAGCAGATCGGCCAATGGGGGACGCGCCGCGAGGATGCCGAGGCCGAGATCGAGACGCTGTCCGGCCAGGGCGAGCAGGCCGAAGAGGCCGCCGAGCTGCTGGCCGCCCAGGTCGAGGAACAGGCCATGCGCCTGCCCGAGCTCGAGGACGCGCTGGGCCAGGCCCAGGCGCGGGCCAACGAGCAGCGTGCGAGCGTCGGCCAGGTCCAGCAGCAGATCCAGGTCTTGGCGGCCGAGCAGCGCAGCATCGAGGAGCAATCCCGCCAGCTCAACCAGCGGCGCGAGCGCCTCGTGACCGACCAGCGCGCGCTGGCCGTGCCCGACGAGGCGCGCCTGGCGCAGTTGCAGGCGCAACTCGAGCAGGCCCAGGAGGCCGCCGGCATCGCCGATGCGCGCTTGCAGGAACTGCAGGACAGCGTGCCGCAGCTGGACGAAGACCGGCGCACGCGCCAGCAGACCGTCAACACCGAGTCCGCGCGCGAGGCCGACCTGTCGGCCCGCGCCGAAGCGCTCAAGACGTTGCAGGAGAAGGTGCGCACCGACGGCAAGCTCACGCCGTGGCTGGCCCGCCACGGCCTGGATGGCCTGCAAGGCATCTGGAGTCGCATCCACATCGAGCAGGGCTGGGAGAACGCGCTGGAGGCCGCGCTGCGCGAACGCCTGGGTGCGCTGGAGATCTCGCGACTGGACAGCGTCAAGGGTTTCCTCGGCCAGCAGGGTGCCGATGGCCCGCCGGCCAAGCTGGCCTTCTACAGCCCGCCGGCCACGCCGACAGTGCCGGAGGCGGCCAAACTGCCGCGCCTGGCCGACCTGCTGCGCCTGGGCGATGCAGCCCAGCGCGCCCTGTTCGCCGAATGGCTGCACGGCTGCTACACGGCGCAAAGCTTCGAGGAAGCCCTGGCCCAGCGCAGCCAGCTACAACCCGGCGAGACCATCTACGTGCGCGCCGGCCATGCGGTCGGCGCCCACAGCGTGAGCTTCTTCGCGCAGGACTCCGAGCAGGCCGGCCTGCTGGCGCGCGCACAGGAGATCGAGAACCTGGACAAGCAGTTGCGCGCCCAGGCCTTGATCGGCGAGGAGTCGCGCAGCGCACTGGTGCGCGCCGAGGCCGCTTACGCCGACGCCGCGCAGCGCCTGGTCGGCGCGCGCCGCGAGGCCGCTGAGACCCAGAGCAGCGCGCACCAGCTGCAGGTTGAGACGCTGCGGCTGCAGCAGCTGGCCGAGCAGGCCAGGGCCCGGAACGAACAGCTGACCGGCGACCTGGCCGAGGTCGACGCCCAGCTGGAAGACCTGCAGGAGCGCCGCATCACGGCCGAGGCCCGCTTCGAGGAGCTGGACATGCAGCTGGCCGACAGCCAGGAACGCCATGCCCAGCTCGACGAACGCGTGATCGAAGCCCAGCGCCGCCTGGCCGAATCGCGCGAGCAGCAACGCAGCCTGGAGCGCCAGGCGCAGGAGGCGCAGTTCGCGCACCGCAGCCTGGGCGCACGCCGCGACGAATTGTCACGCGCCATCGCCATGGCCGAGCAGCAGGCCGGCTCGCTCGTGGGCGAGGAGGAGCGCGCACGCGAGGAGCTCTCGCGCCTGTCGGACGCCGCGGCCCAGGCGGGTCTGCAGAACGCGCTGGCGCTCAAGCTCGAACGTGAGGCCGCCCTGGGCGCGCAGCGCAGCGAGTACGACGACCTCACGCAGCGCCTGCGCGCGAGCGACGAGCGCCGGCTCAAGTTCGAGCGCGAGCTCGACCCCCTGCGCCAGCGCATCACCGAGTTCCAGCTCAAGGAGCAGGCCGCGCGCCTGGGCCTGGAGCAGTACAGCCAGCACCTGCTCGACGCGGGCGTGGACATGGCCCAACTGGCCCAGTCCATCACCGAAGGCAATGTGCGGCTGTCCGGCCTGCAGACCGAGATCGACCGGCTGCACCGCGAGATCGTCGCGCTGGGTGCCGTCAACCTCGCCGCGCTGGACGAGCTCAGCGCCGCGCGCGAACGCAAGCAGTTCCTCGATGCGCAGACGGCCGATCTCACGGAAGCCATGACCACGCTCGAGGATGCGATCCGCAAGATCGACAACGAGACGCGCGAACTGCTCTCGGGCACCTTCGACACCGTCAACGGCCACTTCGGCCGCATGTTCCCCGAGCTGTTCGGCGGCGGCAACGCGCGGCTGGTCATCACCGGCGACGAAATCTTGGATTCGGGCGTGCAGGTGATTGCCCAGCCGCCCGGCAAGAAGAACCAGACCATCCACCTGCTGTCGGGCGGCGAGAAGGCGCTGACGGCCATTGCGCTCGTGTTCGCGATCTTCCAGCTCAACCCCGCACCGTTCTGCCTGCTGGACGAGGTGGACGCGCCGCTGGACGACGCCAACACCGAGCGCTATGCCAAACTCGTGAGCGCCATGAGCCGCGAGACCCAGTTCCTGTTCATCAGCCACAACAAGATCGCCATGGAAATGGCCAAGCAGTTGATCGGCGTGACCATGCAAGAGCAGGGCGTCTCACGCATCGTGGCGGTCGACATGGAATCGGCCCTGTCCATGGCCGAGTCCTGAACATCCAACCCAGAACAAGAGGAAACCGATGAGCAGCACGCTGCAGATCGGATTGGCCGTGGCCGGCGGTGTCGTGCTGGCTGGCGTCGTGGCGCACAGCGCCTGGTCGTCGCGCCGCAATGCGCCGCGCAAACCCGACCCCATCGCCGCCGAGCCCGCCGCCAGTGAAGACGCGGCCGATGGTGAACGCCGCGAACCCGGGTTCGAGGATGCCAGCCTGCCGCTGCCGGCCGCGCCCGAGCGCCGCGCCATGCTGGATCCGCTGATCGACGTGATCGCTCCCATCGCGCTCGAGGGCCCGGTCTCCGGCGATGCCGTGCTGGCCGCGCTGCCGGCCACACGCCGTGTCGGCAGCAAGCCCTTCGCGGTGGAAGGCCGCAATGTCAACGGCGGCCAATGGGAGGCCGCGCAGGCCGGCCAGCGCTACGACGCGCTGCAGGCCGGCGTGCAGCTGGCCAACCGCACGGGCGCGCTCAACGAGATCGAGTTCTCCGAGTTCGTCATGAAGGCCCAGGCCTTCGCCGATGCCATGAATGGCGCGCCCGAGTTCCCCGAGATGCGCGAGGAGGTGGCGCGCGCGCGCGAGCTGGACCAGTTCGCCAGCAGCCACGACGCGCAACTGAGCTTCACGCTGCGCGCGCTGCACGCGGCCTGGAGCCCTGGCTACCTGCACCAGAACGCTGCGCGCCTGGGCTTCGTGGCCGGCATGATCCCGGGCCGCATGGTGCTGCCCTCGGGCACACCCGGCCTGCCGCCGCTGCTGGGCCTGAGCTTCGATTCGCAGGCCGCGCTGGCCGAAGACCCGGACCAGGCCGCCATCCGCAGCGTGACGCTGACCTTGGATGTGCCCCAGGTCGAGCGCGCCGAGCAGCCATTCGTGCGCATGCGCGAAGCCGCCACCGCGCTGGCCCAGGCCATGGACGGCGTGGTCACCGACGACGCGGCGCGCCCGCTCACGCGCGAGGCCATGGACGTGATCGGCTCCGAGCTCGAGCAGCTGTACGACACGCTGGACACGCGCGAGTTGTCGGCCGGCTCGGCGCTCGCGCGCCGCTTGTTCAGCTGATGGCGCCGCACGAGCAGACCGCACAGGCGCAGCAGCTCAAGGCGCTGCTGCGCCGCTACGCGCACCGCTACTACGTGCTCGACGACCCGGAGGTGCCGGACGCCGAGTACGACCGCATCTACCAGCAACTCGAAGCGCTGGAGACGGCCTGGCCCGAACTCGTGACGGCCGATTCGCCCACGCAGCGCGTGATCGGCGCCGTGCTGGAAGGCCTGACGCCGGTGCGCCATGCCGTGCCCATGCTGTCGATCAAGACCGAGACCGACACCACGCCCGCCGGTGCGCTCAAGTTCGACACCAGCGTGCGCAACGCGCTCAAGCTGGCCGAGGACGCGCCGGCGCTGGCCTACGCGGCCGAACTCAAGTTCGACGGCCTGGCCATCAACCTGCGCTACGAGCAGGGCGAGCTGGTGCAGGCCGCCACGCGCGGCGACGGCGAGACCGGCGAGGACGTGACGCACACCATCCGCACCATCAAGTCCATCCCCAACTACCTCAAGCACGGCAACGTGCCGGTGTTGGAGGTCCGCGGCGAGGTCTTCATGCGCCGCGACGACTTCGAGGCATTGAACGAACGCCAGCGCGAGAGCGGCGGCAAGACCTTCGTGAACCCGCGCAACGCGGCGGCCGGCGTGGTGCGTCAGCTGGACGCCGGCATCGCCCAGCAGCGGCCCCTGAGCTTCTTCGCCTACGGCCTGGGCGAGGTGCAGGGCTGGGACGCGCCGGCCACGCATTCGGCCACGCTGGATGCGCTCGCGACCATGGGCGTGCCCGTCAACAAGGACCGCCAAGTGGTGCAGGGCGCGCAAGGCCTGGCGGACTTCCATGCGCTGATCGCCGCCGCGCGCGACAGCTTGCCGTTCGACATCGACGGCGTGGTCTACAAGGTCGACGACCGCGCCTTGCAGCAGCAGCTGGGCTTCAAGTCGCGCGAGCCGCGCTGGGCCGTGGCCCACAAGTACCCGGCGCAGGAGCAGATCACACGGCTCAACGGCATCGAGATCCAGGTCGGCCGGACCGGCAAGCTCACGCCGGTGGCCAAGCTCGAACCCGTGTTCGTGGGCGGCACCACCGTCAGCAACGCCACGCTGCACAACCTGTTCGAGATCCGGCGCAAGCGCGTGCGCGTGGGCGACCGCGTGATCGTGCGCCGCGCCGGAGACGTGATCCCCGAGGTTGTGGGCGTGGTGCCGGGCCCGCGCGAGGGCTATGTACCCAATTTCCGCATGCCGCGGCAATGCCCGGTCTGCGGCAGCGCCGTGGTGCGCGAGCCCGACGGCGTGAACCACCGCTGCTCGGGCGGCCTGTTCTGCCCGGCCCAGCGCAAGCAGGCGCTGCTGCACTTCGCGGGCCGGCGCGCCATGGACATCGAGGGCCTGGGCGACAAGCTCGTGGACCAGCTCGTCGACGGTGGCCTGATCCGCACGCTGCCCGAGCTCTACAAGCTCGGCGTGGGCAAGCTCTCCATGCTTGAGCGCATGGCCGACAAGAGCGCCATGAACCTGGTGCAGGCGCTGGAAGCCAGCAAGACCACCACGCTGGGCCGTTTCCTCTATGCCCTGGGCATCCGCCACATCGGCGAGTCCACGGCCAAGGACCTGGCCAAGCACTTCGGCCGCCTCGACCCCATCATGGACGCCAGCGTCGAGCAGCTGCTGGAGGTCAACGACGTCGGCCCCATCGTGGCCCAGAGCCTGCGCACCTTCTTCGAGCAGCCGCACAACCGCGAGGTGGTGGAGCAACTGCGCGCGGCCGGTGTGCACTGGCCCGAATCCGAGGGACTGGCCGCGCAGCGCGTGCCGCTGCCGCTGGCCGGCAAGACCTTCGTGCTGACCGGCACGCTGCCCACGCTCTCGCGCGACGCGGCCAAGGAGAGGCTGGAGGCGGCCGGTGCGAAGGTGGCGGGTTCGGTGTCCAAGAAGACCGACTATGTGGTGGCCGGCGAGGAGGCTGGCAGCAAGCTGGAGAAGGCCCAGGCGCTGGGCATCGCGGTGCTGGACGAAGCGGGCATGCTGGCGCTGCTACCACAGGAGAACCCATGACCGTCCGCGACATTCTCAAGATGGGCGATGCGCGCCTGCTGCGCGTGGCCCAGCCCGTGCCTGCCGAGGCCTTCGATTCGGACGCGCTGCATCTGCTCGTGTCCGACCTGTTCGACACCATGCACGCCGTCAACGGTGCAGGTTTGGCGGCGCCGCAGATCGGGGTGGACCTGCAGCTCGTGATCTTCGGCAGCAACGAGCGCAACCCACGCTACCCGGACCGGCCGCTGGTGCCCATCACGGTGCTGTGCAACCCCGTCATCACGCCGCTGTCGGCCGATGAGGACGAGGACTGGGAAGGCTGCCTGTCCGTGCCCGGCCTGCGCGGTGTGGTGCCGCGTTGGTCGAAGATCCGCTACACGGGCTTCGACCAGTACGGCGATGCGATCGACCGCACGGTCGAGGGCTTCCACGCCCGCGTGGTGCAGCACGAGTGCGACCACCTGATCGGCAAGCTCTACCCGATGCGCGTGCGCGACTTCACGCGCTTCGGCTTCACCGACGTGCTGTTCCCTGGCATCGCCGCCAGCGAGGACGACTGAGCATCGGCTCGTCGAGGCAGGCGCCGCAGCGGCGCTTGGCTGTTCGGGGTCACGACCGCGTCACGCACGCGGCATACGCTGGCACGGTGCGTCGAAGCGGCCATGCGCCGCGCGCGCGCCGTCCACACCTCACACAACAGCCATGACCTCACGACGCAGTTTTCTGCGCGGCAGTGCCCACGCGGGCATCGCCGCCGCGACCTACGCAGCCTTTCCTCCGGCGATCCAGCGCGCGCTCGCCATCCCCGCCAACAACGCGACCGGCACCATCCGCGATGTCGAGCACGTGGTGATCCTGATGCAGGAGAACCGTGCGTTCGACCACTACTTCGGCACCTTGGCCGGTGTGCGCGGCTTCGGCGACCGCTTCACGATCCCGCTGCCCGAAGGCCGCAACGTCTGGCAGCAGCGCCTGGCCAACGGCAACGTGGTCATGCCCTTCCACCTGGACGGCAGCCGCGGCAACGCCCAGCGCGCCAACGGCACGCCGCACGATTGGAACGACAGCCAGCAGGCCTGGGACAACGGCCGCATGGACCAGTGGCCGCGCTACAAGAACACGATCTCCATGGGCTACTTCAAGGAAGCCGAGATCCCGTTCCCGTTCGCCCTGGCCAACGCCTTCACGCTGTGCGACGCCTACCACTGCGCCATGCACACGGGCACGGACGCCAACCGCGCGTTCTTCCTGACCGGCACCAACGGCGCGGTGCCCACCGGCACGGCCTTCGTCTCCAACGAATGGGACTGGCTGGACGGCCGCGCCAGCGCCGTCAACACGGGCTACACCTGGACCACCTATGCGGAGCGCCTGGAAGCGGCCGGCGTGAGCTGGATCAGTTACCAGAACATGCCCGACGAGTGGGGAGACAACATGCTGGGCGCGTTCCGCCAGTTCCGCCGCGCCAACCAGGCTTCGGGCTATCCCGTGTCCAGCGGCGGCGCACCGAACAGCGCTTACAGCAACTCTGGCCAGGCTCTCCCATACCACGCCTACGACGCGGCCACGGACAACACCAACAACCCGTTGTACAAGGGCATCGCCAACACGCTGCCCGGCACTTCGCCCGAGAACTACCTGGACGCCTTCAAGCGGGACATCCTCCAAGGCAAGCTGCCCGCCGTGTCCTGGATGAACGCGCCCTCGGCCTACTGCGAGCACCCGGGCCCGTCCAGCCCGGTGCAGGGCGCCTGGTTCCTGCAGGAGGTGCTGGACGCGCTGACGGCCAACCCCGAGGTCTGGAGCAAGACCGTGCTGATCGTCAACTTCGACGAGAACGACGGTTACTTCGACCATGTGCCTTCGCCGTCCGCACCCTCGCCGGACGGCAAGGGCGGCTATGCCGGCAAGACCACGCTGGCCCAGAGCGACCTGGGTGCCGAGTACTACACGCACGGCAGGCCGCTGGGCAGCACCAGCCAGCCAGCTGCCGATGGCCGCGTCTACGGCCCCGGCCCGCGCGTGCCCATGTACGTGATCTCGCCCTGGAGCCGCGGCGGCTGGGTCAACTCGCAAGTGTTCGACCATACCTCGGTGATCCGCTTCCTGGAGGCGCGATTCGGCGTGGCCGAGCCCAACGTCAGCCCGTTCCGCCGCGCGGTCTGCGGCGACCTGACCAGCGCCTTCAACTTCGCCACGCCCAACAGCGAAGTGCTTCCGGTGCTGCAGGGCCGCAAGAGCCGCACCGAGGCCGACGCGCTGCGCACAGCCCAGCAGCGGCTCGCGCAGATCGTGCCGCCGGCCGCCCAGCAGTTCCCGGTGCAGGCCGAAGGCACGCGCCCCTCGCGCGCGCTGCCCTATGAATTGGCGACCACCTGCACGGTGCAGCCCGGCGCCACCATGGCGGCCGTGCGCGTGGCGCTGGACTTCGCCAACACGGGCCGCCAAGCCGCCGTGTTCCATGTCTACGACCGCAAAGACCTGGCCGCCGTGCCGCGCCGCTACATGGTGGAAGCCGGCAAGACGCTGTCGGATCTCTGGACGCCGGCCGTCGGTGGCGCCTACGACCTGTGGGTGCTGGGGCCCAACGGCTACCACCGCCACTTCACGGGCAGTGCGCTGCGCGCGATCGCCGCCGGCCAGCCGCGGCCCGACGTGCAGGTGCGCTGCGACGCCGCCACGGGCGAGCTCGTGCTGCGCCTGGTCAACGCCGGCACGGCGCCGTGCACCTTCAACCTGACCGCCAACGCCTACGCCGCGCTGAGCCAGAGCCACACCCTGGCGCCGCGCGGCGAACTCGCTGTGCGCCTGCCCACGGCCGGCAACGGCTACTGGTACGACTTCAGCACCACGGTCTCGGGCCAGCCCGACTACCTGCGGCGCTTCGCCGGCCGCGTCGAGACCGGCCGCCACACCGTCAGCGACCCCGCGCTGGGCCAGCGTTGAACCCCTTCACGAGAACCGACATGCATTCCATTCTTCGCGGCGTGATCGCCGGCACGGCCCTGGCGCTGTGCACCACCTTTGCCTCGGCCGCCGTGCTGAGCTTCGACGACATCACGGGCCCCGACGGCTACGAGGCCGTGCCCGCCAGCTACGGCGGCCTGGACTGGTCGGGCAGCAGCTGGTCGGTCATGACCACGCCGGGGACGCCGTTCACGGCGCACTCGGGCGATGGCCGCATCGTCATGGGCTGGGACGGCACGGACGCCACGAGCACCATCCGCTTCCTCGCGCCGACGGTGTTCGACGGCGCCTGGTTCGCCGGCTACGGCGAGGCCAGCGTGCGCTTCGACCTGTACCTGGCCGGTGCGCTGGTCGGCAGCTCCGACACGCTGGGCCTGTCCGACACACCGGCCTTCCTGGCCAGCGGCTGGACCGGCGCCATCGACGCTGTGGTCGTGTCCAGCAACCTGCACGCGTTCTACGTGATGGACGACTTCAGCTTCCAGGACGCAAGCGAAGTGCCTGAGCCCGCCACGCTGGCCCTGGTGCTGGCCGGCCTGGGCCTGGTGGGCGCCGCATGCCGCCGCCGGGCCTGACGGCACGGCCTGGCATGGGGCGTGGACGCCTGGCGCTCAGCGCCCGGTGATCCCCACGTCCGGCAGCACCGGCCGGTTGGCCAGCGCCTTCTTCATGATGGTCTCCACGTGCAGCTTGTCGGCGGCCGGGAGTTCCAGCCGCGGCGGGCGGGTGCGGTAGGTGCCGCGGCCCAGGATGTGCTCGCACAGCTTGATGCATTGCACCAGGTCGGGCCGCGCATCCAGGTGCAGGATCGGCATCAGCCACTCGTACAGCGGCATCAGTTCGTCGAAGCGTCCGGCCTTGGCCAGGCGGAACAGGGTCTCGCCTTCCTTCGGGAAGGCGTTGGAGATGCCCGAGACCCAGCCGACGGCGCCCATGGCCACGCTCTCGACGACCACGTCGTCCAACCCCGCGAACAGCACGAAGCGGTCGCCGACCATGTTGCGCGTGTCGATGAAGCGGCGCGTGTCGCCCGAGCTGTCCTTGAAGCAGACGATGGTCTCGCAGTCCGCCAGCGTGGCCAGGATGTCCGGCGTCACGTCGTTCTTGTAGATCGGCGGGTTGTTGTAGACCATGACCGGCAGGTCGGTGGCCTTGGACACGGTACGGAAGTGCGCCGCCGTCTCGTGCGGCTTGGACGAGTAGAGCAGGGCGGGCATGACCATGATGCCGTCCACGCCGATGCGCGCGGCCTCCTTGGCCGTCTCGCAGGCGAAGGCCGTGGTGAACTCGGCGATGCCGCAGATCACCGGCACGCGGCCCTTGGCCACGGCGCGGGCGGCCTCCATGATGGCGATCTTCTCCTTGGTCGAGAGCGAGCAGTTCTCGCCGACCGTGCCGCAGACGATCAGGCCTGACACGCCGTCCTGGATCAACGCGTCCATGACCTTGGCGGTGGCGTCCACGTCGACCGACATGTCTTCGCGGAACTGGGTGGTGACGGCCGGGAACACGCCCTGCCAGCTGACTTTGGGGCTCATGGTTTGCCTCCTGTGGGTTGAAAAATCAGAGCGTGGCGCCGGTCTTGCGCAGCTCGGCGATCGCCGGTGCCTTGGGCAGCCAGATGGCGTCGAAGGCCTGGATGCTGGCCTCCACGTTGGCGGCCGGCTCGGTCTTCATGGCGATGCCGGTCTCCTTGAACTTGGCCAGCAGGCCGGGCTCGGTGCCTGCGATCTCGGCAATTTGCGCGTCCAGCGACTTGGCCACCTGCGCGCGGATAAGTTCCTTGTCCTTGTCCGGCAGCGACGCCCAGACGCGGCCGGAGACCAGCGGCGCGAACGGCATGAACAGCGCGTTCATCTGCAGGATCACCTTGGACACCTTGTCGAAGCGCGCATTCCACGAGAACTCGATGTCGGCCTCCAGCGCGTCGACCTGGCCGTTGGCCATGGCGTCGAACACCTGGGGTGTGGGGATCGGCGTGGGCGCGGCACCCATGGACTGGTAGAAGTCGCGGTAGACCGGCGTTGGGTTGATGCGCAGCTTCAGGCCCTTGAGGTCGGCCGAACTGTTCAGGTCCTTCGTGGAGAACACCGAGCGCATGCCCGTGATGCCCCAGCCCAGGCCGATGCAGCCGGTCTCGCGCGGCAGCACTTCCAGCAGCTTCATGGCGGCCGGCGTCTTGACCAGCTTGGCCACGCTGGCCGTGGAACGCACCAGGTAGGGTGCGTTGATGGCGGCGACCGTGGCCACGCGCGAGCCGAGTTCGGCGGCCTGGATCCAGCCCATGTCGAGCGCGCCGGACTGCAGCTGCTGCATCATGGCCGACTCGTTGCCGAGCTGGCCCGAGTGGAACACCGTGGCCGACAGGCGCCCGCCGGTCTCCTTCTTGAGCGTCTCGCCGAAGGCCACGGCGGCGCGGTTCCAGGAGTGGCCGGCCGGCGTGATGAGGCCGATGCGGAATTCCTTGGCTTGTGCACGCAGCACGGGGCTGAAAGCCAGCGAAGCGGCAGCGGCGCTGCCGGCGACGAACGAGCGACGGGAAACGGTCATGGCAAAGACTCCAGGTTGAAAAGCTACTTGATGAGGCCCAGCGACAGCCAGGGAAAGATCGACAACAGGACGAGCGCCACGCAGCAGATCAGGAAGAACGGCAGCGTCACGACGAACATCTTTCCGGGCTTGGCGCCCGTCACGGCCGCGGCGACGAAGAAGCTCAGCCCCACGGGCGGCGACATCAGGCCCAGCACCAGGTTCACGACCACCACCACGCCGAAGTGGCGCGGGTCGATGCCGTAGACCTCGGTGGCGATGGGCAGCAGGATGGGCACGGTCATGATCAGGCCGGGAATGCCGTCGATCACGGTGCCGATGACCAGGAGGATCACGTTGCTCAGCAGCATGAAGGTGACCGGGTCCTTGGCCACGGTCTGCACCCAGGCGGCGGTGGCCTGCGGCACCTTGCCGAAGATCAGGATCCACGAGAACACGGCCGCCGCCGCCACCAGGAACAGCACGATGGCCGAATAGATGCCCGAGCGCACCAGCATCTCGGGGATCTGGCTGAAGCGGAACTCCTTGGTGACGTAGCGGCCCACCAGCGCGGACGCCACCGCGCCCACGGCGGCCGCTTCGGTCGGATTGGCCAGGCCCGAAAGGATGGAGCCGACGATCACGATGGGAATCAGCAGCGTGGGGCTGCACACCGCCACCGATTTGGCGCGCTGGCGCAATGTGCGGCGCTCGCTGCGCGGGTACTCGTAGACCAGCCCCATGAGTGCGATCACGACGAAGAACAGCACCGTGAGCAGGATGCCGGGCAGGATGCCGGCGATCAGCATGTCGCCCACGGCCACCTGGGCCAGCACGCTGTAGACCACGAACATCACCGAGGGCGGGATGATGGGCCC
Source organism: Pseudorhodoferax sp. Leaf265 (assembly GCF_001422365.1). Taxonomy (GTDB): domain Bacteria; phylum Pseudomonadota; class Gammaproteobacteria; order Burkholderiales; family Burkholderiaceae_C; genus Pseudorhodoferax. The sequence goes on from NZ_LMMT01000007.1 coordinate 85,504, forward strand.
CAGCATGCCGCCGTAGACCGTGAGGCCGGCGGCGAAGGTCTTGTCGTAGCCCTGCTTTTCCATCTGCGGCACCATGACCTGCGACATGATGGCCACCTGCGCCGTGGCCGAACCGATGATGGAGGAGACCAGCGCGTTGGCCAGGACGTTGACGTAGGCCAGGCCGCCCTTGACCGAACCGACGAAGGCCATCGACAGCTCGACCAACCGGCGCGTGATGCCGCCGCCGTTCATGATCTCGCCGATCAGGATGAACAGCGGGATGGCGATCAGCCCGTAGCTGTCGACCCCGCCGAACATCTGCATCGGGAAGGACTGGAACAACAGCGGGTTGCCGCTGTCCCAGATGTAGAACATGCCAGCCAGGCACAGGCAGATGCCGATGGGCACGCCGATGAACAGGATGGCCAAGAAGAAGAGGGTGGTCAGCATGCTCAGTTCACCACGGCTTCGGCATCGGACGAGGGGAAGCCGGCATGGCGGCGCTTGGGCTGCCAGCCCAGGTCTTCGACCAGGTTGGCGGCGGCGTGCAGGCTCAGCGTCAACGCGACCAGCGGCAGGATGGTCTGCAGCAGCCAGGTCGGCCAGTTCAGCGTCTGCGTGCGTTCGGTGTAGAGGAAGTTGAAGGACGTGCCAGCGAACTCCTTGGCGTCGAAGCCCGCGCGTGCGATGCCCACCGGGTCCATCCAGATCCAGCACATCACCAGCATGGCCAGGCCGAACACCAGCACGCCGGCGCCGGCCAGCAGCTTGAAGGCCTGGGCCAGGCGCGCGCCCAGCTTCTCGGTCAGCAAGGTCACGGCGAAATCCATGCGCAGGCGCGTCATCGCCGAGCCGCCGACGAAGGTGAGCCACACCACCGAATAGACCGCCGCCTCGTCGATCCAGTAGATCGGCATGCCGGTGTAGCGCGTGACCACATTGACGAGGATCAGCACCATCAACAGCGCCATGAGCCACAGGATCAGTTGGCGTTCCACGCGCAGCACGAAGCCGGATGCGTCGAGCACCAAACTGGAGAGAGGGCTGCGCCGTGGTGGGGCGGTGTGCTGCATTTTGGGTATTCCTTTGGAATATTTGAAATATATTAGACGTATGCTAGAGTCCATTGCAAGCTTGATGCCACGGTTTCTCGTCCGTGCTTACCCTGAGGATTCGCCGTGAACTTGAAGAAGGCCGCTGCGCCGAAGCGGCGTGACGCCGACCTGGCCTTCGAAGCCATCGAGGCCATGATTTCCACCATGGGCCTGCCGCCCGGCAGCCCGATCGTGGAGGCCGAGATTTCAGAGCGGGTGGGCATCGGCCGCACGCCGGTGCGCGAGGCGCTGATGCGGCTCATGTCGATCGGACTGATCGTGCAGCAGCCGCGGCGCGGGCTGCTGGTCTCGCCGATCGACCTGGCGAACCATCTGGACACGATCCTCACGCGGCGGGTGCTGGAGCGCGTCATCGCCTCGTGTTCGGCGCGCCGCGCCAACGCGGCCGAGCGCCAGCAGATCGCCGACTGCGCCCAGCGCATGGTGGCCGCTGCCGCGCGCGACGACCTCAAGGCCTACATGCGCGCTGACCATGACCTGGACGTCGCCAACCACGCGGCCAGCCGCAACGCTTCGGCCGTGACGGCCGTGGTGCCGCTGGTCACGCAGTGCCGGAGGTTCTGGTACGCCTACCAGCATGCTGGGGAGATCACCGAGGGCGCGCGCTGCCACGCCTTGCTGGCCCGCGGCATCGCCGACGGCAACGAGGCCGCGGCCGTGCAGGGCGCCGATGCGCTGATGGACTACCTGGAGGCGTTCACGCGGCGCGTGATCGACAACTGATCACGGCGCCTCGCGCACCAACCGGATGCCGACCAGCGTGTAGCGCGTCTGGGGCGTGTTCCAGTTGCGAAAGCCGCAGCGCGCATAGAGCGGCCAGGTGTGCCAGGAGCCGCCGCGGCGCACCTTGACCTCGCCCTCGGCGGGGCCCGGCGGGTCCTCGGCAGGGGAATGGGCGTAGTAGTCGTCGGCATGCCAGTCGGCGGTCCATTCCCAGACGTTGCCCAGCATGTCGTGCAGGCCGAAGGCATTGGGCGCGTGGCTGCCCACGGGCGCCGTGAACGCATGGCCGTCGTGGAACGGGAAGGCCTGGTCCGCCCACTTCGGCCAGTGCACGGCCGCCTCGCGGTCGAACACGTTGGCCTGGCCCTGCAGCGCGGCGGGCGGCGGCTCCGCCCCTTGCTGGCCGGCGCGGCAGGCATATTCCCACTCGGCTTCGGTCGGCAGCCGGTAACGGCGCCCTTCGGTGCGTGACAGCCAGCGCGCGAGCGCCTGGGCGTCGTTCCAGGTCACGTTGACGACGGGATGGTCCTCGCCCTGCGCGAAGCCCGGGTTGCGCCAGGAGTAGCGTGGATCGCGGCCCTCGAAGGCGTCGCCGCGCGCCGTGGTGGCGGGGTCGTAGGCCGGATTCCAGCCATAGCCTCCGGTGCCGTCGGCGATCGATTCCGGCACATGGCCCGAGCGTTCCAGGAAGGCCCGGAACTGGCCCACGGTGACCTCGTGCTGCCCCAGGTAGAACGGCCGCGTGATGCGCACGGCATGGGCCGGCCGCTCGTCGTCCAGCCCCTGCAGGCGACGCGGTTCGGCGCGCGGGTAGAGGGCCTGCAGTTCTTCGGCAGAGGCGGCGGTTCCCATGCGAAAGCTGCCCGCCGGGATGCGCACGAAGACCATGCCCAGCGTGTTGGTCCAGCGAGCACCGCCCCCGTCAGGCGGGGTGTTGCGGACGGCGCAGCCCGGCGCAAGCAGGGCCAGTGCGGCGATGCAGACGGTCCAGGTGGCGGCGCGCTGCATCTGGACCGTGCGCGTCAGGCGAGTGCCTCGAGCAGTTCCGTCTCCACCACGATCTGCAGCCGGTTCTGCTGCAGCGCCGGACCCTGGATCAGGAAGGTGTCTTCCACACGTTCGCCCAGCGTCGTGACCTTGGCCAGCTGCACGCTGATGTCGTTGGCCGCGAGCACGCGGGCCACGAGGTAGAGCAGGCCGGGCCGGTCGCTGGCTGAGATCGACAGCAGCCAGCGCTGGGCCTTCTCGTCGGGCTGCAGGTCCACGCGTGGCGCGATGGGGAAGCTCTTGACGCGGCGCGACACGCGGCCGCGGCCCGGGGCAGGCAGGGGGCCGCCGGTGGCCAGGGCCTGGCCAAGGTCGGCCTCCACCATGTGCATGAGCTCCTGGTAGTGCTCGGGCAGCATGGAGGTGACGACCTGGAAGGTGTCCAGCGCATAGCCGTTCTTGGCCGTGTGCACCTTGGCGTCGACGATGGAGAAGCCGGCCTGGTCGAAGTAGCCGCAGATGCGCGCGAACAGATCGGCGCGGTCGGCCGTGTAGACCATGACCTGCAGGCCTTCGCCGACCGGCGAGCGGCGTGCGCGCACCAGGGCCGGCTGGTCCGGGGACAGGCCCTCGGGGCCCAGGTGGCGCGCGATCTGGCGTGCGTGCCAGGCGATGTCGCCGGCCTCGTGGCGCATGAAGTAGCTCACGTCCAGCGTGGCCCAGAGCTGCTTGTGCGATTCGAAGGGCTCGGCATGCAGCGCCAGCTGTGTGAGCGCCTCGCGCTTGCGGGCCTCGATGTCGGCATCCGGGTCCGGCGCGCGACCGCCCAGCACGCGCAGCGTGTACCGGTACAGATCTTCCAGCAGCTTGCCTTTCCAGGCATTCCAGACCTTGGGCGAAGTGCCGCGGATGTCGGCCACGGTCAACAGGTACAGGGCCGTGAGGTAGCGCTCGTTGCCCACGCGCTTGGCGAAGCCAGCGATGACATCGGGGTCGGAGAGGTCGGCCTTCTGGGCCACGCGCGACAGCGTGAGGTGCTCTTCCACCAGGAACTCGATCAGCTTGCTGTCCTGCCGGCTGATGCCGTGTTGCAGGCAAAAGCGACGCACGTCGCGCGCGCCGAGCTCGGAGTGGTCGCCGCCACGGCCCTTGGCGATGTCGTGGAACAGCGCTGCGATGTACAGGATCCAGGGCTTGTCCCAGCCGGCGGCCAGCTGCGAGCAGAACGGGTACTCGTGCGCATGCTCGGCCATGAAGAAGCGGCGCATGTTGCGCAACACCATCAGGATGTGCTGGTCCACGGTGTAGACGTGGAACAGGTCGTGCTGCATCTGCCCGACGATCTTGCGGAACACCCACAGGTAGCGGCCCAGCACCGAGGTCTGGTTCATGAGCCGGATGGCGTGCGTGATGCCGGCCGGCTGCATCAGGATGCGGCGGAAGGTCTCGCGGTTGACCGGGTCGTTGCGGAAGCGCGCCGTCATCAGCGAACGCGCGTTGTACAGCGCGCGCAGCGTGCGTGCCGACAGGCCGCGGATGCCGACCGTGCTCTCGTAGAGCAGGAAGGTCTCAAGGATGGCGTGCGGGTGGCGGTGATAGAGATCGTCGCTGGCCACCTCGATCATGCCGGCCTTCTCGAAGAAGCGCTCGTTGATCGGCCGCAGCGCGTGCGTGGTCGGGTTCAGCCGCTCTTCGATGTTGAGCAGCAGGATCTGGTTGAGCTGCGTGACCGCCTTGGCGGCCCAGTAGTAGTGGCGCATCAACTGCTCGCTGGCGCGCACCGGCGCTTCCTGCGAGAGGTCGTTGCGGTAGCCGAAGGATTCGGCCACGGCCGTCTGCAGATCAAACACCAGGCGGTCTTCGCGCCGGCCGGCGACCAGATGCAGCCTGGCGCGGATCAGGCTCAGCAAGGCTTCGTTGCGCTTGATCTGCCGCGCCTCGTGTGGCGTGGCCAGGCCGGTGCGGACCAGCTCGTCCCAGCTGCTGCCCAGGCCGGCGGCCTTGGTGATCCACAGGATCAGTTGCAGGTCGCGCAGGCCGCCCGGCGATTCCTTGCAGTTGGGCTCCAGCGCGTAGGGCGTGTTGTCGAACTTGTTGTGGCGCTGGCGCATCTCCAGCGTCTTGGCCACGAGGAAGGCCTGCGGGTCGACGGCCTTGCGGAACTGGTTGCTGAACAGCGTGAACAGGCCGCTGTGGCCGGCGATGAGCCGCGCCTCCAGCAGCGAGGTCTGCACCGTGACATCCTTGTCGGCCTCGGCCAGGCATTCGCGGATGTTGCGCACCGACGAGCCGATCTCCAGGCCTGCGTCCCAGCAACTGCCGATGAAGCCTTCGATGCAGGCCTTCAGACCCGCATCGTGCTCCGGCGAGAGGTCTTCGGGCAGCATGAGCAGCACATCGACATCGGAATGCGGGAACAGCTCGCCCCGGCCGAAACCGCCCACGGCCAGCAGGGCGCAGGAAGTCGGCATGCCGGCGCGCTGCCAGAGCTGGCACAGCGTCTCGTCGGCCAGCCGCCCCAGCTGCTGCAGCACGCCGTGCAGGTTGCGCGTGCTGGCGCCGCAGTCGCGCAGCGTCTGCAGCAGCGCGCTCTTGCGCTGCTGGTAGTGGGCGCGCAGCGTCGGCAGATCGGCCGCCGGCGCGGCGCTGCAAGGGGCGGGCAGGCTGCTCAAGCGGCGGCGGTGCTGGGTTGGGGTTGCACGAAGGCCGGCGGCGCCAGGCTGCCGGCCGACAGGGTCAGCACCTCGTAGCCGGTTTCGGTGACCAGCACGGTGTGCTCCCACTGGGCGGACAACGAATGGTCCTTGGTCACGATGGTCCAGCCGTCCTTCTCGGGGCCGTCCTTGATCTCGCGCCGGCCGGCGTTGATCATGGGCTCGATCGTGAAGGTCATGCCGGGCTCCAGCACCTCCATGGTGCCGGGGCGGCCGTAGTGCAGCACCTGCGGCTCCTCGTGGAAGCGCTGGCCGATGCCGTGGCCGCAGAACTCGCGCACCACCGAGTAGCCCTGGCCCTCGGCGAATTTCTGGATCGCGTGACCGATGTCGCCCAGGCGGGCACCGGGCTTGACCTTGACGATGCCGTGCCACATCGCGTCGTAGGTCACCTGCACCAGGCGGCGCGCGGCGATGGAGCCTTCGCCGATGATGTACATGCGGCTGTTGTCGCCGAACCAGCCGTCCTTGGTGATCACGGTGACATCGATGTTCATGATGTCGCCCTTCTTGAGCGGCTTCTCGTTCGGGATGCCGTGGCAGACCACGTGGTTCAGCGAGGTGCACAGCGCGGCCGGATAGGGCGGGTAGCCGGGCGGCTGGTAGCCCACCGTGGCCGAGCGCGTGCCCTGCACGTTGACCATGTACTCGTGGGCGAGTCGGTCGATTTCCTTGGTCGTGACGCCGGCCGCGACATGCGGCGTCAGGTAGTCGAGGACTTCGGACGCCAGCCGGCAGGCTTCGCGCATGCCTGCGATCCCGGCGGCGTCTTTGATGGTGATGCTCATGGGGCCGAATTATCCCACTCGGGTTTTCCATTGTCCGGCGCCGCTAAAATTGCGGGCTTTCCCTGAAGCGGGGACCGCCAAGCCCAGTCAGCGCTTGCCCGGCCACCGCCCGCCCACCACCCACAGGCCGCCACAACGTGACCTCGCAACCGATCCAGCTCGAAGGCGGCAACGCCCTGAGCGACTTCCGCGTCCAGCAACTGCTCCCCCGCCTGCAGGCGGTCCACGACAAGATCACGGGCCTGGCGGCGCGCCACGTGCACCTGGTGCTGGCCGACGCGCCCCTGGAGCCGGCCGCGGCCGAGCGCCTGGCCGCGCTGCTGGACTATGGCGATCCGTACCAGGGCCCGGTCGACGGCCCGGTGCTGGTGGTCACGCCGCGCCTGGGCACGGTTTCGCCCTGGGCCTCCAAGGCCACCGACATCGCCCACAACTGCGGCCTGCCCGTGCGCCGCGTGGAGCGCATCACCGAGTACCGGCTGGTGCTCAAGAGCGGTTTGCTGGGCGGCAAGCCCCAGCTGAGCGCCGAACAGCTGCTGGCCATCGGCGACCTGCTGCACGACCGCATGACCGAGAGCCTGCTGGCCGACCGCAAGCAAGCGGAAGGCCTGTTCGCCACATTGGAAGCCGCGCCCATGGCCCGCGTCGACGTGCTGGGCGGCGGCCGCACGGCGCTGGAAACGGCCAACCGCGCGTTCGGCCTGGCCCTGGCGGTGGACGAGATCGATTACCTGCTGGACGCCTTCACCAAGCTCGGCCGCAACCCGACCGATGTCGAACTGATGATGTTCGCCCAGGCCAACAGCGAACACTGCCGCCACAAGATCTTCAACGCCAAGTTCACGGTGGATGGCCAGGACCAGGCGCTGAGCCTGTTCGGCATGATCCGCAACACGCACCAGCTGGCGCCGCAGCACACGGTGGTCGCGTACTCCGACAACGCCTCGGTCATGGAAGGCGGCACCGTGCAGCGCTTCGTGGCGGGCGAGCGCGGTGCCTACGCCGGCCAGGCGGCGCTGCACCACGTGCTCATGAAGGTGGAGACGCACAACCACCCGACGGCGATTTCGCCCTTCCCCGGCGCGTCCACCGGCGCGGGCGGCGAGATCCGCGACGAGGGCGCGACCGGCCGCGGCTCCAAGCCCAAGGCTGGCCTCACCGGCTTCACGGTCTCCAAGCTCTGGCCTGACGCCGCCGATGTGGCCTATGGCAAGCCGGCCCACATCGCGAGCGCATTGCAGATCATGACCGAGGGCCCGCTGGGTGGCGCAGCCTTCAACAACGAATTCGGCCGGCCCAACCTGCTGGGCTACTTCCGTGAGTACGAGCAGACCGCGGCATCCGATGTGGACAGCCAGCGCCGCGGCTACCACAAGCCCATCATGATCGCGGGCGGCCTCGGCACCATCGCGGCCGAGCAGACCAAGAAGATCCCGTTCCCGGCCGGCGCGCTGCTGATCCAGCTGGGCGGCCCGGGCATGCGCATCGGCATGGGTGGCAGCGCCGCCAGCTCCATGGCCACGGGCGCCAATGCGGCCGAGCTGGATTTCGACTCGGTGCAGCGCGGCAACCCCGAGATCGAGCGCCGGGCCCAGGAAGTCATCAACCGCTGCTGGCAGCAAGGCGCGGACAACCCCATCCTGGCCATCCACGACGTGGGCGCGGGCGGGCTGTCCAACGCCTTCCCGGAACTGACCAACGACGCGGGCCGCGGCGCGCGCTTCGAGCTGTCTGCCGTGCCGCTCGAAGAGTCGGGCATGGCGCCCAAGGAAATCTGGTGCAACGAAAGCCAGGAGCGCTATGTGCTGGCCATCGCACCCGAGTCGCTGGACCGCTTCGCGGCCTTCTGCGCGCGCGAGCGCTGCCCGTTCGCCGTGGTTGGCCGGGCCACGGAAGAACGCCAACTGGTGCTGGCCTCCGACGACAACCCCGTCGACATGCCCATGGAGGTGCTGCTGGGCAAGCCACCCAAGATGCACCGCGAGGTGCAGACCGTGGCGCGCCAGTTCGCACCGCTGGACCTGAACGGCGTGGATCTGCAAAAGGCCGTGATCGACGTGCTGGCCCACCCGACCGTGGCGTCCAAGCGCTTCCTGATCACCATCGGCGACCGCACCGTGGGCGGCCTGTCGCACCGCGACCAGATGGTCGGCCCCTGGCAGGTGCCGGTGGCCGATTGCGCCGTGACGCTGGCCGACTACGCCGGCTTCGCGGGCGAGGCCATGTCCATGGGCGAGCGCACACCGCTGGCCGTGATCGACGCCCCCGCGTCTGGTCGCATGGCCGTGGCAGAAGCCATCACCAACCTGCTGGCCGCCCCCATCGAGCTGCCGCGGGTGAAGCTGTCGGCCAACTGGATGGCCGCTTGCGGCCAGCCCGGCGAGGACGCCGCGCTGTATGCCACCGTCAAAGCCGTGGGCATGGAGCTGTGCCCGGCGCTGGGCATCTCGATCCCGGTCGGCAAGGATTCGCTGTCCATGCGCACGCAGTGGCAGGACGGCACCGAGAAGAAGCAGGTCAGCGCGCCCGTGAGCCTGATCGTCTCGGCCTTCGCGACGCTGGCCGACGTGCGCGGCACGCTGACGCCGCAACTCGATGCGACCGAGGCCGACAGCACGCTGGTGCTGGTGGACCTGGGCCGTGGCCAGCACCGCATGGGCGGCAGCATCCTGGCCCAGACGCTGGGGCAGGTGGGCGACGCCGCACCAGACCTGGACGTGCCGCAAGACCTCGTGAACCTGGTCAACGCCGTCAACGCACTGCGCGCCCAGGGCCGCATCCTGGCCTACCACGACCGCAGCGACGGCGGCCTGCTGGCCACGGTGTGTGAGATGGCCTTCGCCGGCCATGTGGGCGTGGCGCTCAACGTGGACCTCTTGGTCACCGAAGGCGACGGCATCAGCGACAGCCGGGCCGAGTACGGCGATGCCAAGAACTGGGCCACCCAGGTCTCGGCACGCCGCGAGGAACTCACGCTCAAGGCCTTGTTCAGCGAGGAGCTGGGCGTGGTGCTGCAGGTGCGCACGGCCGAGCGCAACGAGGTCATGCAGGTGCTGCGCGCGCACGGCCTGTCCAAGTGGAGCCACTTCATCGGCAAGACGCGCCCTGCGGGCGGTGCCATCGAAGTCGGTGTGGGCGAGGTCCAGGTCTGGCGCGACACCAAGGCGGTGTTCTCGGCCAAGCTAGCCGACCTGCACCAGGTCTGGGACAGCGTGAGCTGGAAGATCTGCCAGCAGCGCGACAACCCGGCCGGTGCCGATGCCGAGCATGCGGCCGCCGGTGCGACCGACGATCCGGGCCTGCAAGTGGCCTTGAACTTCGCGCCGACTACGGCGGTGGCGCCAGCGCTGCTGCAGCGCCGGCCCAAGGTGGCCGTGCTGCGCGAGCAGGGCGTCAACTCGCACGTCGAGATGGCTTACGCCTTCACCCAGGCCGGCTTCGAAGCCTTCGACGTGCACATGACCGACCTGCAGGCCGGCCGCTTCGACCTGGCCGATTTCCAGGGCGTCGTGGCCTGCGGGGGCTTCAGCTACGGCGACACGCTGGGCGCAGGCATCGGCTGGGCGCGCTCCATCACCTTCCACGAGCGCCTGTCGGCGCAGTTCCAGGCCTTCTTCGGCCGTGGTGACACCTTCGGCCTGGGCGTGTGCAATGGCTGCCAGATGTTCGCCGAGCTGGCCGACATCATCCCGGGCGCGCAGGACTGGCCGCGCTTCACGACCAACCGCAGCGAGCGCTTCGAGGCGCGGCTGTCGCAGGTTGAGGTGCTCGAGTCCCCGAGCCTGTTCTTCAAGGGCATGGCCGGCAGCCGGCTGCCGATCGCGGTGGCGCACGGCGAGGGCTTCGCCAACTTCGCGCGGCGCGGCAACGCGGCCAAGGCGATCGCGGCGATGCGCTTCACCGACCACCACGGCCAGCCGACCGAGGCCTACCCGTTCAACCCGAACGGCAGCCCGCAAGGCCTGACCGCCGTGACCACGGCCGACGGCCGCTTCACGGCCATGATGCCGCACCCCGAGCGCGTGTTCCGCAACATTCAGATGAGCTGGACCTCGGGCGACCAGAGCGCCACCAGCCCCTGGATGGAGCTGTGGCACAACGCGCGGCGCTGGGTGGGTTGAGCGCGGCGGCGGCTCAGCCGCCGATGTAGCTCATCTCGATGCGCTTCTCGGTCGGCGCCAGCATGCCGGCGCCGCGCAGCTGCGAGTAGCGGTCGCTGCGGTTGTGCCAGATGCCGGCGATGGCCTGCGTGATCTGCCCGTCGGACGCGCCACCGCGCAGCAGGCTGCGCAGGTCGTGGCCGCGGCTCGCGAACAGGCACAGGTAGACCTGGCCTTCGGTCGACAGCCGGGCCCGGTTGCAGTCGTGGCAGAAGGCCTGGGTCACGCTGCTGATCACGCCGACCTCGCCCGAGCCGTCGGCATAGCTCCAGCGCTCGGCCGTCTCGCCGGGCGCCGTTGGCTCGAGCGCCGCCAGCGGCAGTTCGGCCGACAGGCGTTGCACCACCTCGGCCGAAGGCATGACCTCGTGCATGCGCCAGCCGTTGGTGGCGCCCACGTCCATGTACTCGATGAAGCGCAGCACCACGCCCGTGCCGCGGAAATGCCGGGCCATGGGCACGATCTCCTGCTCGTTCGTGCCGCGCTTGACGACCATGTTGACCTTGATCGGCCCGAGCCCGGCCTGCTGGGCTGCCTCGATGCCGCGCAGCACGTCGGCGACCGGAAAGTCGACATCGTTCATGCGCCTGAAGACGGCGTCGTCCAGCCCGTCCAGGCTCACGGTCACGCGGTTCAGGCCAGCAGCCTTCAGGCTGGCGGCCTTGCGCGCGAGCAGGGAGCCATTGGTCGTGAGGGTCAGGTCGAGCGGCTCGCCATCCGGCGTGCGCAGCGCGGCCAACTGCTCGACCAGCACCTCGATGTTCTTGCGCAGCAGTGGCTCGCCACCGGTCAGCCGGATCTTGCGCACGCCCTGGGCGACGAACAGCCGCGCCAGCCGAGCGATCTCCTCGAAGCTCAGCAGCGCGCTGTGCGGCAGGTAGGGGTAGTCCTTGCCGAAGACTTTCTTGGGCATGCAGTAGCTGCAGCGGAAGTTGCAGCGGTCGGTCACGCTGATGCGCAGGTCGCGCAGCGGGCGCTGCAGCTGGTCGTACAGCGTGCCGCCATCCTCGCCCACGGCGTACAGCGGCACCGGCAGGGGTGCAGCCTGGGCAACGAGGGGAATGACGCGGTGGACCATCGCGGGATTGTGCCGCAGGGCCTGGGGAAATTCGCTGGCGTGTGGACAATGGTATTGAGAGTTATTATCATCTGACCGCCCGAATACGCACACGCAAGTCCACGCAAAGGGCGCACCCCAGATGGAGGCATGCGCGTGGATCTCGAACCCCTCACTTCCCGAACGACCGGCGGCGATCTGCTGTCGCCGTGGCAGTCCGTCATGTCGCGCGGCACCGCTGCGGCCCGGCAAGGCCATGTGCTGCTGGCGCTGGCCAACTTCCAGGAGGCCCTGGGCATTGCGCGCGCGCTGCTGGCCGTGTCGGGCCAGCGCAGCGACGACTGCGTGGCCGCGCTGGTCGTCTCGCACCACAACCTGGCCGAAGTGCAGCTTGACGCCGGCGGCGACGACCTGGCCGCCGCCCACCTGGCGCTGGCGCACGAAACCCTGATGCACCTGCTGTGCGACCCGGCCACCGACGGTGCGCTTCGGCAGGCGGCACTGCGCCACAGCCGCGAGACCCATGCGGCACTGCTGCTGTACCTCGAAGCCCATGGCCCCCATCCCGCGATCGCGCGCGCACTGCGCGCTGGCTGCCTGGGCGTGGCGCTCGGCCCCCTGCATTGAGGCAGGGACGGCCCGCCGATTTCCTTCCCAATCCACAGGACAACACCCATGCCCTACACCTTGCCGGCCCTGCCGTACGCCTACACCGCGCTCGAACCCCACATCGATGCGCAGACCATGGAAATCCACCACAGCAAGCACCACCAGACCTACATCACGAACCTGAACAACGCGGTGCAGGGTACGGAATGGGCTGATGTGCCGATCGATGCGCTGGTCGCCAATGCCGCCAAGCTGCCCGAGAACCTGCAGACCGTGGTGCGCAACAACGGCGGCGGCCATGCCAACCACAGCCTGTTCTGGACCGTGATGTCGCCCCAGGGCGGCGGCGAGCCCACGGGCGAACTGGCGCAGGCGATCCAGGCCGACCTGGGCGGCTTCGCGAACTTCAAGGACGCCTTCACGCGCGCTGCGCTGACACGCTTTGGCAGCGGTTGGGCCTGGCTCAGCGTGGCGCCGGACGGCAAGCTGGTCGTCGAAAGCAGCGCCAACCAGGACAGCCCGCTGATGGCCGGCTGGCTGTCGGGCAACACGCCGATCCTGGGGCTGGACGTCTGGGAGCATGCCTATTACCTGAAGTACCAGAACCGCCGCCCGGAGTACGTCCAGGCGTTCTTCAATGTGGTGGACTGGACCGAGGTGTCCGGCCGCTTTGCAGCCGCCCGCCGGCCGCGCTGATCCCTTGAAAAGAAAGCCGATGCACGACACGCAGTCTTCCGGTCTGATCACCTTCGGCACGCTGCGTCCGCGCAAGCTGCTAGGCTGGGCCATTCTTCTCGCAGGGCTGGCCTTGCCCTTCGTGCATCTGCTCCAGCGCATCCTGGCCGACCCGGTGCTGACCGCGGCGCTGCAGGCCGGCTCGGTGGCCGCGCTGGCCACGGCCCTGGGCACGGTGCCTGTGCTGCTGTCACAGCGCCTGTCCGACCGCGCGCAGGACACCTTGTTCGGCTTCGGTGCGGGCGTCATGCTGGCGGCCTGCGCGTTCTCTCTGATCATTCCGGGCCTGGCCGCCGCGAACGCGGGCGGTGCCGGGCCCTGGCGTTCGGGCATGACCGTGGGCGCGGCCATCCTGCTCGGCGGCATCGTGCTGCTGGCGCTGGAGCGCTGGCTGCCGCACGAACACTTCATCAAGGGCAAGGAAGGGCCCGAGGCGCGCACGCTCAAGCGCACCTGGCTGTTCGTGTTCGCGATCGCCCTGCACAACCTGCCCGAGGGGCTGGCGATCGGCGTGGGCTTTGCCGGCACCGACCCGATGCGGGCCGGCGCACTGGCCACCGGCATCGCGATCCAGGACGTGCCCGAGGGCCTGGTGGTCGCCGTGGCGCTTCTGGCGGCGGGCTACCGGCGCAGTGTCGCCGTGGGCCTGGGGATGGCGTCCGGCCTGATCGAGCCGGTGGGTGCCGTCATCGGCGCGGCCGTCATCAGCTACTCGGCAGCGCTGCTGCCCTGGGGCTTGGGTTTCGCGGCCGGCGCGATGCTGTTCGTGATCAGCCACGAGATCATTCCCGAGTCGCACCGCAAGGGCCACGAGGCCTGGGCCACGGGCGGGCTCATGCTGGGCTTCGTGCTCATGATGCTGCTCGACACCGCGCTGGGCTGAGCCGCCTCAACCGTGGCGCACGGCCACGGTCTTGAGGACCGTGAAGCCGTACAGCGCCTCGAAGCCCTTTTCGCGGCCGTGGCCTGAGCTCTTGACGCCACCGAAAGGCAGTTCCACGCCACCGCCGGCACCGTAGTTGTTGATGAACACCTGGCCGCTGCGCACGCCGCGTGCCATGCGGAACTGGCGCGCGCCGTCGCGCGTCCAGACGCCGGCCACGAGGCCGAACTGGGTGGCGTTGGCCAGTTCCAGCGCATGCTCCTCGTCGCGGAAGGCCATGGCGGCCAGCACCGGGCCGAACACCTCTTCCTGCGCCAGCCGGTGCTGCACCGGCACGTCGCGCAGCAGCGTGGGGGCCTGGTAGTAGCCGGTCTCGGGCGCTTCCTCCACCACACGGCCCTGGGCCACCACCGGGATGTCGGCCGCATGGGCGTCGGACAGGAAGTCCCAGACACGTTGCTGCTGCGTGGCGCGGATCAGCGGGCCCACGTCCAGGTCCATCGCGGCAGGTCCGACGCGCAAAGCTTCGAACGCCGGGGCGAGGCGTTCGAGCAAGGGTTCGTAGATGGACTGCTCGACCAGCAGGCGCGAACCGGCGGAGCAGGTCTGGCCCGCGTTCTGCACGATGGCGTTGACGATGGCGGGGATGGCCTGGTCCAGGTCGGCATCGGCGAACACGATCTGCGGGCTCTTGCCGCCCAGTTCCAGCGTGACCGGGCAATGCCGCTCGGCGGCGGCCTGCTGGATCAGCGTGCCGACCTTGGGGCTGCCCGTGAAGCTGATGTGGTCGATGCCGGGATGGCGCGCCAGCGCGTCGCCGACCTCGTGGCCGTAGCCCGTCACGATGTTGATCGCGCCGGCCGGAAAGCCGGCCTCGGCCGCCAGTTCGGCAACCCGCAGCAGCGACAGGCAGGCATCCTCGGAGGGCTTGACCACGCAGACGTTGCCGGCGGCGAGCGCACCGCCCACGCAGCGGCCGAAGATCTGCATGGGGTAGTTCCAGGGCACGACGTGGCCGGTCACGCCATGCGGCTCGCGCCAGGTGAAGACGCTGTAGCCGTTCTGGTAGGGAATGGTCTCGCCGTGCAGCTTGTCGCAGGCACCGGCGTAGAACTCGAAGTAGCGCACCAGCGCGATGGCGTCGGCGCGGGCCTGCTTGGTCGGCTTGCCGCAGTCGCGCTGCTCCAGCGCGGCGAGTTCCTCGCCATGCTCGGCGATCTTCTCGGCCAGGCGCATGAGCAGCCGGCTGCGCTCGGCCGCCGACAGCTTGGACCAGACGCCGTCGTAGCACTGGCGCGCAGCGCGCACGGCGGCGTCGATGTCCTGCGCGTTGCTGCGCTGGATCTCCTCGAAGGGCTGGCCGTCCGACGGGTCGATGACCGGGATGGTGCGGCCGGACGAGGAGGGGACGAAGGCGTTGGCGATGTAGTTCAGGGGCATGGCGTCGGAGGTGTGTGGCGGATGCCGCATCCCGGGAGGGGGCATCGGGGCCCGGCGGCAGCCAGGCGGCTGGGAATCTTACGGCGGACGCATGGCCCGGGCCGCGCAGGAACGAAAAAGCCCGCGCTGCAGGCGGGCTCGGAGGCAACGCGGGCCGCAGGCTATTGCACGGCGACTTCCACGCGGCGTGCCTCGGCAGGCGGACCGCCGGCCGTGGTCTGCTCCGGCTTCCTGAGCTCGACCTTGTCTTCGGGCACACCGGCGGTCTTCAGTGCGTCACGCACCGCAACGGCGCGCTGGCGGGCCAGTTCGGCGTTCTTCGCGGGATCGCCCGAGGCATCGTGGTAGCCGCTGACCACGGCGCGCTTGCCGGCGGCGACGGCCTTGGCCACCTCGGCCAGCGCGGCTTCGCTGCCGGTGGCCAGATCGGCCTTGGCGCTGGCGAAGTAGAACTTGACGACACCGTTGTCGACACGGAACGAGGCCACATCGCCGCCCGCCGCGGCCGCAGCGGCTGGCGCCGCCACCGGGACCGTGCCGCCGTGGAACTGCATCACCAGCGGCACGATCAGCAGCGCCACGATGTTGATGATCTTGATGAGCGGGTTGACCGCCGGGCCGGCCGTGTCCTTGTACGGATCGCCCACGGTGTCGCCGGTGACGGCGGCCTTGTGCGTCTCCGAGCCCTTGCCGCCGTGGTGGCCGTCCTCGATGTACTTCTTGGCGTTGTCCCAGGCACCGCCGCCCGTGCACATGGAAATCGCGACGAATAGGCCGGTGACGATGGTGCCCATCAGCAGCCCGCCCAGCGCCGCCGGGCCCAGCAGCAGGCCCACGACGATGGGCACGACGACCGGCAGCAGCGAGGGGACCATCATTTCCTTGATCGCGGCCGAGGTCAGCATGTCCACGGCACGGCCATACTCGGGCTTGGCTGTGCCTTCCATGATGCCCGGGATCTCGCGGAACTGGCGCCGCACCTCGACCACCACCGAGCCGGCCGCGCGGCCTACGGCCTCCATCGCCATGGCGCCGAACAGGTAGGGGATCAGCCCGCCGATGAACAGGCCGATGATCACCATGGGGTTGGACAGGTCGAAGGTGATGACCTTGCCGTAGGCCTCCAGCTTGTGCGTGTAGTCGGCAAACAGCACCAGCGCCGCCAACCCGGCCGAGCCGATGGCGTAGCCCTTGGTCACCGCCTTGGTGGTGTTGCCCACGGCGTCCAGCGGATCGGTCACATCGCGCACGCTGCTGGGCAACTCGGCCATCTCGGCAATGCCGCCGGCGTTGTCGGTGATGGGGCCGTAGGCGTCCAGCGCGACCACGATGCCGGCCATGCTGAGCATGGAAGTGGCGGCGATGGCGATGCCGTACAGGCCACCCAGCGCGTACGACACCCAGATCGCGATGCAGACGAAGATCACCGGCCAGGCGGTGGAGCGCATGGACACGCCCAGGCCCGCGATGATGTTGGTGCCGTGGCCGGTGGTCGA
Source organism: Pseudorhodoferax sp. Leaf265 (assembly GCF_001422365.1). Lineage (GTDB taxonomy): Bacteria > Pseudomonadota > Gammaproteobacteria > Burkholderiales > Burkholderiaceae_C > Pseudorhodoferax. Next base: position 102,193 of record NZ_LMMT01000007.1, read on the forward strand.
TGCCTGGGCGATGTGCTTGACCGGCGCGTACTGGGTGCCGGTGTAGTACTCGGTGACCCAGACCAGCGCGGCCGTCAGCACCAGGCCCACGGTGCAGGCACCGAACAGCTTCATCTGGCTGCCCGAGGCGGCGATCGCGTTGTCGGGGATCAGCCAGGCCGTGACGAACCAGAACGCCACCAGCGACAGCACGCCGGCCACCGCCAGGCCCTTGTACAGGGCCGGCATCACGTTCTTCATGCCCGGCGAGGCCTTGACGAAGAAGCAGCCGATGATGGACGCGACGATGGACACTGCGCCCAGCGCGAGCGGATAGACCACGGTGCTGGCGCCGCCGCCGGTCACCACCAGCGCGCCCAGCACCATGGTGGCGATCAGCGTGACGGCGTAGGTCTCGAACAGGTCGGCCGCCATGCCGGCGCAGTCGCCCACGTTGTCGCCCACGTTGTCGGCGATCACGGCGGGGTTGCGCGGGTCGTCCTCGGGGATGCCGGCCTCGACCTTGCCGACCAGGTCGGCGCCCACGTCGGCGCCCTTGGTGAAGATGCCGCCGCCCAGCCGCGCGAAGATGGAGATCAGCGAGGAGCCGAAGGCGAAGCCGATCAGCGGATTGAGCAGTTCGCTCGGCTTGACGCCCGGCGCGCCGTTGGCCGCCAGGTACCAGTAAAAGCCCGTCACGCCCAGCAGGCCCAGGCCCACGACCAGCATGCCGGTGATGGCACCGCCGCGGAAGGCCACGTCCAGCGCCGGTCCGATGCCTTGGGTGGCGGCCTGCGCGGTGCGCACATTGGCCCGCACCGAGACGTTCATGCCGATGAAGCCGCAGGCGCCGGACAGCACCGCGCCGACCACGAAGCCCACGGCCGTCTTGGCATCCAGGAACAGGGCGATCAGCACCGCCAGCACCACGCCCACGACGGCGATGGTCTTGTATTGCCGTGCGAGGTAGGCCGCGGCCCCGGTCTGGATCGCCGCGGCGATCTCCTGCATGCGGGCATTGCCCGCGTCCTTGGCCAGAATCCAGCTGCGCGCCCAGAAGCCGTAGGCCACGGCAATGAAGCCACAGACAAGCGCCAATATCAGCGCCGAGTTGCCAGTCATAGAACGTCTCTCCTCACGCTTGTTCTCGTTGCTCGATAGGGCACAACGCATGCGGTGCCCCCGCTGCGTTGCTTCCTCGTCGTGCTCAGATCTCGTGCGAATGACGATTGGCCAACTGGGCCAATATATAAGCAAATCTCGCAAACACTGTTGCATCGCTGCCTCGACCGCAAGCGTGCCCCCTAAAATCCGGGTTTGTCCCAGGCGTTCCCCATTTCTTAACTGCTCCGAAAGCACCATGTCCCTCGACAAAGTCTCCCCCGGCAAGAACATCCCCGATGCGTTCAACGTGGTCATCGAGATTCCGATGAACGCCGATCCGATCAAGTACGAGGTGGACAAGGAGTCGGGCGCAATCTTCGTGGACCGCTTCATGACGACGGCCATGCACTACCCCAGCAACTACGGCTATGTACCGCAGACGCTCTCCGGCGACGGCGACCCGGTCGACGTGCTGGTCATCACGCCGTACCCGCTGTTCCCCGGCGTGGTCGTGCCCTGCCGCCCGCTGGGCATCCTGATGATGGAAGACGAAGCCGGCGTGGACGGCAAGGTGCTGGCCGTGCCGACCGACAAGGTGCTGCCGATCTACACCCACTGGAAGACGGTCCAGGATGTGAACCAGATGCGCCTGAAGGCCATCACGCACTTCTTCGAGCACTACAAGGACCTGGAAGCCGGCAAGTGGGTCAAGGTGCTGGGCTGGGAAGGCATCGACGCGGCCAAGAAGGAAGTGCTGGACGGCGTCGCCAACTACAAGACCAAGACCGGAGCCTGATCCGTCCATGGCCTCCGAAGGCATCAGCACCGGCATCGTGCATTCCGACCGCCGCTTTGGCGTCGAACACGGTGGCGTACGCAAGCCCATCCACACCTCGACGCAGTACGGCTTCGACCGTGTGGAAGACCTGATCGGCGTATTCCAGGGCACGCTCAAGGGCGCCTACAACTACGCGCGCCAGGGCACCCCAACCACGGCCGCGCTGGAATCGCAGATCACGCGGCTGGAGCAGGGTGTGGGCACCGTGTGTTTCGGCACCGGCATGGCGGCCATCAGCGCGGTGTTCCTGACATTGCTGCGTGCGGGCGACCACCTGGTGGCGAGCCGCTATGTGTTCGGCAACACCAACAGCATCTTCGGGACGCTGCGCGATCTCGGGATCGAAATCAGCACCGTGGACGCGACCGATGCGGCGGCAGTGGCTGCGGCGGTGCAGCCCAACACGCGCATGGTGTTTGTTGAGACCATCGCGAATCCCGGAACGCAGATCGCGGATATGCCCGCCATCGGCAAGTTCTGCGCGCAGCATGGTCTGCTGTTCGTCGTCGACAACACCGTCACCTCGCCGGCGCTGTTCCGGCCTAGAGACGTGGGCGCCGGCCTCGTCGTGCAGTCGTTGACCAAGACCATTGCCGGCCACGGACAGGCGCTGGGTGGCGCGGTCACCGACACGGGGCTGTACGACTGGCATGGCTATCCCAACATCTTTGCGGCCTACCGCAAGGGCGACGCGAAGCAGTGGGGCCTGGCGCAGGTGCGCAAGAAGGGCCTGCGGGACATGGGCGGAAACCTGTCGTCGGAGCACGCGCACCAGATCAGCCTGGGGGCCGAGACGCTCGCGTTGCGTGTGGCGCACACCAGCGCCACGGCGCTGGCATTGGCGCGCTACCTGCAGGCGCACTCGTCAGTGGTTGCGGTGCATTACCCGATGCTGGAGACCCATCCGCAGCACGCGCTGGCCAAGCAGTTGTTCAGTGCGGGCTCGTGGCTGCTGTCGTTCGAGTTGCGCGACACGGCGGCGTGCCTGCAGTTCATCGACCGGCTGCAACTGCCCATCAAGGCAACGGGCCTGGGCGACACCCGCACCCTGATCATCCCGGTGGCGCCTACCATCTTCTGGGAAGCAGGGGCGGAGGTGCGCGCCGCCATGGGCATTGCCGACGGCCTGATCCGACTGTCGATCGGCCTGGAAGACCCGGCCGACCTGCTGGCCGACTTCGCGCAGGCGCTGGCTTAGCCGTCGGCCTGGCGAAATGGCGTGCGTTGCGCCAGATCGCTCAGGTACGCGTCCACGCCCTGGCCTTCGCGCTCCAGGAAACGTTCCACCGCTTCCGCGAAGGCCGGGTGCGCGAGCCAGTGCGCGCTGCTGGTGCGTACCGGCATCAGCGCACGGGCCATCTTGTGCTCACCCTGGGCGCCGCCTTCGAAGCGCTGGTAGCCCTGGGCGATGCACCACTGCAAGGGCTGGTAGTAGCAGGCCTCGAAATGCAGGCAGTCCACGCGTTCCAATGCACCCCAGTAGCGGCCGTAAGCCACGCCCAGACCGGGCTCCAGCGCGACCAGGCTGCAGGCGATCGGCGCGCCGTCCCGCTCGGCGGTGAACAGCAGCCAATGCTCGGACATGTCGCGCGCCACGGACCTGAAGAAGCTGCGCGCCAGATAGGGCGCATTGCCATGCTCCAGATAGGTGCGCTCGTAGCAGCGGTAGAAGAAGTCCCAATCCACCGCGGTGATGGCCTGGCCCTGCGCCCAGCGAAACCGCACGCCGGCCTCGGCCACCTTGCGCCGCTCCTGGCGGATCTTCTTGCGCTTGTCCTGCGCGAGGCTCGCCAGAAAGGCGTCGAAATCCTCGAACGGCAGCCCGTCGGCCGCGCAGGCGTTCTGCCAGTGGAACTGGACCTGGTGCCGCAGCATGAGCCCTGCGTCGGCGCAGGCGGACATGTCGGACGCGTTGCCGAACAGCAGATGCAGTGAAGACAGTTCTTGCTCTTCGCACCACGCCACGGCTGCGCGCAGCAGCGTCGCCCTGCTGGCCGCGTCGCGCGCCAGCAGCCGTGCACCTGGCACGGGTGTGAAGGGTGGGGCGATGACGGCCTTGGGGTAGTAGGACAGGCCATGGCGCTGGTAGGCGTCGGCCCAGGCCCAGTCGAACACATACTCGCCGTACGAATGGGTTTTGAGGTACAGCGCGCAGGCGGCCTGCAGTTGGTCCTGGCGCCACAGGCTCAGGATGCGGGGTGTCCACCCAGTGTCGGTCACAGCGCTGCCGCTGAGCTGCATGGCCTGCAGGTAGGCGTGGCGCATGAACGGGCTGGGGTCCGCCTGCGCCGCCAGCAGGCCGTCCCAGGCGGCAGCGTCGATCTCGGAGATGTCCGCCACGATGCGGAGGGTGGTGTCGTCGTCTGCCATGCTGGTTGTGGGTCGAATGATGCCGGCAAGCCGCTACTTGCTGCTGCGTCCGATGCCTTGGCCCCAATGCGCCAGGCGAATTCGGGCAGCAGACTGCGGGATCGCGGGTGAATGACGCTATCCTATTGCCAGCACGTATTGGCCAGCCTCCAGAAAGACTCAAATGAAGCAGATCACCGCCATCCTCAAACCCTTCAAACTCGAAGAAGTGCGCGAAGCGCTGGCGGAGTGCGGCGTGACCGGGCTGACCGTCACCGAGGTGAAGGGCTTCGGCCGCCAGAAGGGCCATACCGAGCTCTACCGCGGCGCCGAGTACGTGGTCGATTTCCTGCCCAAGGTGAAGGTCGAGATCGTCGTCAAGGACGACGACGTCGACCGCTGCGTGGACGCCATCGTGCGCGCAGCCCGCACCGGCAAGATCGGCGACGGCAAGATCTTCGTGACCGATGTGGAGCGCGTGGTGCGCATCCGCACCGGCGAAGAGGACGAATCGGCCGTCTGAGGTCGGTTCTCAGATCTGGTCCAGCTGCGGTGCGGGCGCCAGGCCCGCATCGTTGACCAGGTTCTTGAGCAGATCCTCTGCATCGCGGCCGATGCGGATCAGGTCCATCTGCCAATCGTTGACGAAGCCTGCGCGCACCGTGGTCTTCAAGAAGCTCTCCAGCCCGTCGTACAGGCCCTCGATGTTGAGCAGGCCCACGGGCTTGTCGTGGTAGCCCAGTTGGCGCCAGGTCCAGACCTCGAAGAACTCCTCGAAGGTGCCAATCCCGCCGGGCAGGGCCACAAAGGCATCGGCATGCTCGGCCATCATGCGCTTGCGGTCGTGCATGGTGTCGACCACGTGCAACTCGGTGCAGCCGCGGTGCGCCCATTCCTTCTCGACAAGAGCCTTGGGGATCACGCCGATGACCTGCCCGCCGGCTGCCAGCGTGGCATCGGCCACCATGCCCATGAGGCCGTTGTGGCCGCCGCCGTACACGAGTTGCCCGCCGTGCTCGCCGATCCAGCGGCCGACCTGTTGCGCTGCGGCACCGTAGGCAGGATGCGCTCCAGGGCGGGAGCCGCAGTAGACACAGAGCGAGAACGCTGGCTTCATCGGGTGTGCGGAAGGGCTGTGACGAGGCGCGTGCCGGCCAGGACGTCGTGCCAGAACTGGGATTGGGGGTGGAAGCGGCTGGCGATCGCCCACACCGCAACCCAGCCCAGCAGCAGCACGAAGGATTCGCCGGCCGGCAGCTGAAAGGGCGCGATCAGGACCAGCGGCGGCAGGAACCACAGCCAGCTCAGCAGATAGCGCACGAAGGCCTTGGTCTGGCTGACGGGACGGCCTGCGCGGTCCACCACGCGGATGTGCCAGGTCTTCATCGCCAGCGTCTGCCCCTTGGACCAGAACCAGGTGAAGTAGATGCCGAACACCACGAACAGGAAGGCTTGCAGGGCAGTGCGGTTGTCCAGTGCGTTGCGGGTCTGGCTCAGCGTGCCGAACAGGTAGCCGGCGATGAAAACCAGGCCGAACATCAGCATGCCTTCGTAGAGCCAGCAGGCCATGCGGCGCCACAGGCCGGGCGCTTGCAAGGCAGGCGCCATCTTCGGTGTTTCGACCGTCATTGGTGGCCGGCCGCGTCCGGCTCGGTGGCGTGGGCGTCGACCTGGGGCAGCAAGGTCTGCGGATTGATCAGGTGGGGTGCGGTGCTGATGCGCGGCATGGTGCGTTGATTTTCGGGCGCAACCGGCATGGTGGCCAGGCGCTGGCGCGGAATCGGGCGGATCGCAGTGGCCACGCCGGGCAGGGTGCGGCGCGGCGCCTGCTCGGCAAGTTTGCGGCGCTCCTCTTCGCTGAGCGCCTGGTAGGCCTCCCATTTGGCCTGCTTGTCTTCACTGGCCAGGCGTTCGGTTTCCGCGAAGTTCAGCCGCGCGCGGCTGCGCTCCGCGGCACTGAGCTTGACCCATTCGCCCATGCGCTGGTGCAGCTTCTGCCGCTCTTCGGCCGGGAGCTTCTCAAAGTTGCGCGACAGCGCGATCCACTTGCGGCGCTGGCCTTCGCCAAGGCTGTTCCAGCTCGGTCCGAGTGGTTTGAGGGCTTGGCGCTGGGCGCTGCTCAGACCCGCCCAGCGCGGACTGGGCGCCTCGGCCTTTTCTGTGGCTGGGCTGCTTGCGGCCTTGGAGGCCGGCTGTGCACAGACCAGCACCACCGCACAGCACAGGCTGGCGCCTGCGGCGAACTGGACCCAGTGGAAGCGGCGGGGTGCGAGCAAAGCGGGGCGCCCCGTGTCAGTTCTGCGGTGCGTTGTCACCAGCCTTGAGGAACTGCAGGAAACCGGGGTCTGTGTAGGCGTCGGTCGGCAGGCTGTCGGTGAGCAATGCCGCGTCCACTTCGGCAAGCTCGCTGGCGCGGTTGTCGTTCTGCACCATGTAGATGGCCAGCAACCCGGCAACCAGTGCCAGCAGTGGCAGCATCGCGCCCAGCCGGGCCCACAGCCCGGGTTCGTCCCGTCCGCCCAACTGCAGGGTGCCAGCGCGCCCGGAGCGAACGCTGCTGACCGTGCTGACCACGGGCGCGAACTCCTCCACCTTGCGCCGGGCAACGGCCTGTTGCCGCGCGACGCGGAGCCGCTCGGCAATGTCATGGTCCAGATTGGTGCAGGACTCCGATAGGCGGCCCGCGATCACGCGGCCGAGGCGATCAGTCGACAGGGCGATAGAGAGAGCTTGCTTCATAGGTGGATTCCTTTGGCCGTCAGGGCGCGACTCAGGCTGGCGACGGCGCGCGAGCAATGGGTTTTGACGCTCCCTTCGGAGCAGCCCATGGCGGCAGCCGTCTCTGCGACGTCCATCTCCTCCCAGTAACGCAGCAAAAATGCCTCGCGTTGACGTCCCGGTAAACGTTGGATCTCGGTTTCGATCTCCCGCAGGATCTGTGCCCGCCGCGTGCTGTCTTCTGCGCTCTCGTGCCCTTCACTGCCGCTCTGCGGCGCCAGCGCCTCCAGCAGGTCGAAATCGCCATCCTCCCCGGCGGACTCGAAGTCACTGAGATTGGAGAAGAGGGCGTTGCGCGTCTTCTGCCGGCGGAACCAGTCCAGCGTGCAGTTCGACAGAATGCGCTGGAACAGCAGTGGCAGTTCGGCCGCAGGCTTGTCGCCGTAGTGTTCGGCGAGCTTCATCATGCTGTCCTGCACGATGTCCAGCGCCGCTTCCTCGTTGCGCACGTGGTACAGGCAACGCTTGAAGGCGCGTTTCTCTACACCTTTGAGGAAGTCGGACAGTTCTTTGTCGGTGGCCAAGACGGCTGTTGTGGGGTTCGCTCACTCGCGATGGGTGCCGCGAGGAAAGCCAAAGATTATGGCATCGATGCAGGAAGGCGCAAAAAATCGTTGATAATCCCGGCGCTCGTCAAAAAAGCAAACGGGCCACGATCCGGCGTTGCAAGCATCTCGCCCATGGTCCTGGCCTTAAGTTCCAACGTCTCTTCACAAGAGAGGGCGAAGGAGCACCCAAGGTATTTCGTCAGAGAAATTCGCAAAGGTTGATCATGGAAATCTCCAAAGCCGAAATCAAGTCGGCAGCTGCCGCCTCCTCCCCCCTCGCGCAATCCGGCCCCCAGGAATTGATGGGCGCCGAGATTCTCGTGAAATCCCTGCAGGCCGAGAACGTCAAGCACATCTGGGGCTACCCTGGTGGCGCGGTGCTCTACATCTACGACGCGTTCTACAAGCAGGACACGATCCAGCATGTGCTGGTGCGCCACGAGCAGGCCGCAGTGCACGCCGCCGACGGCTATGCGCGTGCCACGGGCGACGTAGGCGTGGCATTGGTGACCTCCGGTCCTGGCGTGACGAACGCCATCACCGGCATCGCCACGGCCTACATGGACAGCATCCCGATGGTGATCATCACCGGCCAGGTGCCGACGCCGGCGATCGGCCTCGATGCCTTCCAGGAATGCGACACCGTCGGCATCACGCGCCCCATCGTCAAGCACAACTTCCTGGTCAAGGACGTGCGCGACCTGGCCATGACGGTCAAGAAGGCCTTCCACATCGCGCGCACCGGCCGGCCCGGCCCCGTGGTGGTCGACATCCCCAAGGACGTCTCGTTCAAGAAGGCGTTGTACAGCGGCTACCCAGAGACCGTGGAGATGCGCTCGTACAACCCGGTGCGCAAGGGCCACGGCGGCCAGATCCGCAAGGCCCTGCAGTTGCTGCTGACGGCCAAGCGCCCCTACATCTACACCGGTGGCGGCGTGCTGCTGAGCAATGCCACCAACGAGCTGCGCACACTGGTCGACATGCTGGGCTACCCGGTCACCAACACGCTGATGGGCCTGGGTGCCTACCCGGCGTCGGACCGCAAGTTCCTGGGCATGCTGGGAATGCATGGCACGCTGGAAGCCAACAACGCGATGCAGAACTGCGACGTGCTGCTGGCCGTCGGCGCGCGCTTCGACGACCGCGTGATCGGCAATCCCAAGCACTTCGCGCAGAACGAACGCAAGATCATCCACATCGACATCGATCCGTCGAGCATCTCCAAGCGCGTGCGCGTGGACATCCCCATCGTGGGCGATGTCAAGGACGTGCTGACCGAGCTCATCGCGATGATCCGCGAGTCCGACATCAAGCCCGACAGCGGCGCCTTGGCCGGCTGGTGGGAGCAGATCGAGGTCTGGCGTAAGCGCGACTGCCTCAAGTACAGCCGTGGCGCCGGCGACGTGATCAAGCCGCAGTACGTCATCGAGACGCTGTGGAACATGACGAAGGACGTCGAAACCTACGTCACCTCCGACGTCGGCCAGCACCAGATGTGGGCCGCGCAGTACTACCGCTTCGACGAGCCGCGCCGCTGGATCAATTCCGGTGGCCTGGGCACCATGGGCGTAGGCATCCCCTACGCCATGGGCATCAAGCTCGCCAAGCCCGAGGCCGAGGTGTTCTGTGTGACGGGGGAAGGCTCGGTGCAGATGTGCATCCAGGAACTTTCGACCTGCCTGCAGTACAACACGCCGATCAAGATCCTCTCGCTCAACAACCGCTACCTGGGCATGGTGCGCCAGTGGCAGGAGATCGAGTACTCCAGCCGCTACAGCAGCAGCTACATGGACGCGCTGCCCAATTTCGTGAAGCTGGCCGAGGCCTATGGCCACGTGGGCATGCTGATCGAGCGCCCGCAGGATGTGGAGCCGGCACTGCGCGAGGCGCGCAAGCTCAAGGACCGCACGGTGTTCATGGACTTCCGGACCGACCCCACGGAGAACGTGTTTCCCATGGTCCAGGCCGGCAAGGGCATCACCGAGATGCTGCTGGGCTCCGAGGATCTGTAAAGCGCGCACCGCCTGACCCGTCTGGGCCAGGCTCCTTCAACGACGAATCTATTGCCCGCCGAGCCCGCGCATTACCGTGCGCGGGGGAGGGCGGCGAAAAGAGGAATCTGCATCCATGAAACACATCATCGCAGTGCTGCTGGAGAACGAAGCCGGCGCACTTTCCCGCGTCGTCGGCCTGTTCTCGGCCCGCGGCTACAACATCGAATCGCTGACCGTCGCGCCGACCGAGGACCCCAGCCTCTCGCGCATGACGATCCAGACCACTGGCTCGGACGACGTGATCGAGCAGATCACCAAGCATCTGAACCGGCTCATCGAAGTCGTCAAGGTGGTCGACCTGACCGAAGGCGCCTACACCGAGCGCGAGCTCATGATGGTCAAGGTGCGCGCGGTGGGCAAGGAGCGTGAGGAGATGAAGCGCATGGCCGACATCTTCCGCGGCCGCATCATCGACGTGACCGAGAAGAGCTACACCATCGAGCTCACGGGCGACCAAGGCAAGAACGACGCCTTCCTCGAAGCCATCGAGCGCAGCGCGATCCTGGAAACCGTGCGTACGGGGTCCAGCGGCATCGGTCGCGGCGAGCGCATCCTGCGCGTCTGAGTACCAAGCATCCGCGCGCGCGTGCTGGCAGGCTCGGCGCGGCGGATCGACGATTTGCGAGGCTGCCGTCGGCAATTCGCCTGAACCATTTGGAGCAAGACAATGAAGGTTTTCTACGACAAGGACTGTGACCTCTCCCTGATCAAGGGCAAGACCGTCACCATCATCGGCTACGGCAGCCAAGGCCATGCGCACGCGCAGAACCTGAACGACAGCGGCGTCAAGGTGCTGGTTGGCCTGCGCAAGGGCGGCGCTTCCTGGAGCAAGGTCGAGAAGGCCGGCCTGCAGGTCGCCGAAGTCGCCGAAGCCGTGAAGGCCGCCGACGTCGTCATGATCCTGCTGCCCGACGAGCAGATCGCCCAGGTCTACAAGAACGATGTGGCGCCCCACATCAAGCAGGGCGCGTCCCTGGTGTTCGCGCACGGTTTCAACGTGCACTACGGCTTCGTGCAGCCGCGCGCCGACCTGGACGTCTGGATGGTCGCGCCCAAGGCCCCCGGCCACACCGTGCGCGGCACCTACACCCAAGGCGGCGGCGTGCCCCACCTCGTGGCCGTGCACCAGGACAAGTCGGGCAAGGCGCGTGACTTGGCCCTGTCCTACGCCATGGCCAACGGCGGTGGCCGCGCCGGCATCATCGAGACCAACTTCCGCGAAGAAACCGAGACCGACCTGTTCGGCGAGCAAGCCGTTCTGTGCGGCGGCACCGTCGAGCTGATCAAGGCCGGCTTCGAGACGCTGGTGGAAGCCGGCTACGCGCCCGAGATGGCCTACTTCGAGTGCCTGCACGAGCTCAAGCTCATCGTGGACCTGATCTACGAAGGCGGCATCGCCAACATGAACTACTCGATCTCGAACAACGCCGAGTACGGCGAGTACGTGACGGGCCCGCGCATCGTGACCGACGAAACCAAGAAGGTCATGAAGCAGGTGCTGAAGGACATCCAGACCGGCGAATACGCCAAGAGCTTCGTGCTCGAAGCGGCTGCCGGCCAACCCGCGCTGATCAGCCGCCGCCGCCTGAACGCCGAGCACCAGATCGAAGTGGTGGGCGAGCAGCTGCGCGCCATGATGCCCTGGATCAAGAAGAACAAGCTGGTCGACCAGACCCGCAACTGAGCGCCATTCCACGCGAATCGCAAGGCCACTCCGGTGGCCTTTTTCGTTGCCGGGCCGCCCCTGGACGAAAGGCGCCCCCTTGGGGGCAGCGACCACGCGCAGCGGGGAGCGTGGGGGGACATTTTCATTGGTAACGCTCCACTACACTCGCCGCATGCATGATGGCAACGAATCCGCACTGATCGTCCAGGACGAGGCCACGCCGCGCAAGCGGCGCAAGGGCATCTACATCCTGCCGAATCTGTTCACGCTGGCCGCCTTGTTCGGCGGCTTCTACGCCGTCGTGATGGCCATGAACAACCGCTTCGACCTGGCCTCGGTCGGTGTGTTCTGCGCCATGGTGCTGGACAGCCTGGACGGCCGCGTGGCCCGCATGACGAACACCCAGAGCGCCTTCGGCGAGCAGATGGATTCGCTGTCCGACATGGTGTCCTTCGGCGCTGCACCGGCGCTGATCGCCTACGAATGGACTTTGCGCGAAGCCGGCCGCTGGGGTTGGATCGCGGCCTTCGTCTACTGCGCCTGTGCCGCGCTGCGGCTGGCACGCTTCAACGTCAACACCGGCGTGGTCGACAAGCGCTGGTTCCAGGGCCTGCCGTCACCGGCTGCTGCGGCCCTGGTCACGGGCTTCATCTGGCTCATGACCGAGCTCGAGGTGGCGCGCGCCGACGTCACCTGGTTCATGTTCGCGCTGGCCCTGTATGCGGGCCTGACCATGGTGACCAACGTGCCGTTCTACAGCTTCAAGGACGTGCAGATGAAGAAGAGCGTGCCCTTCGTCGTGATCGTGCTGATCGCGCTGGGCATTGCCATCGTCAACATCCATCCGCCCATCGTGATGTTCGGCCTGTTCGTGGTCTACGGGTTCAGTGGCTATGCCGTCTACGCCTGGCGCAAGGCCAAGGGCCACCAGACCAGCGTGATCAGCACCTCGACCGACGAACCCGACGAGCGCGGCCTGCACAAATGAGACAGTTGTTTGCCAAGCGTGCAGCGCATCTGTGCTAGAGTCCGCGCCATGCAGAATTTCGCGCTAGCCCTACTAATCGACCCCTACGGGCGGAGACGGTAGCGCGCGCGCAACTTTTGTCGAAACGGCCCGTTTGCACCAGCAACGGGCCGTTTTTCTTTTTGGGTTTGCTGGTGTTGTTTGACCACTCTCGAGGATCCGCATGATGTTGAAGAACCCCGCCAGCAAGTACGCCGCCTTTCAACCGGTGCGTCTGACGGACCGCACCTGGCCCGACGCTGTCATCACCCAGGCGCCGATCTGGCTGTCCACCGACCTGCGCGACGGCAACCAGGCGCTGATCGAGCCCATGGACGGTGCGCGCAAGCTGCAGATGTTCCAGGCGCTGGTCAAGATCGGCTTCAAGGAGATCGAGGTCGGCTTCCCCTCGGCCTCGCAGACCGAATTCGACTTCGTGCGCAAGCTCATCGAGGAAGACCTGATCCCCGAGGACGTCACGATCCAGGTGCTGACCCAGGCGCGCGAGCACCTCATCGAGCGCACCTTCGAATCGTTGCGCGGCGCCAAGCGCGCCATCGTCCACCTCTACAACGCCTGCGCGCCCATCATGCGCCGCGTGGTGCTGGGCATGGACGAAGACGGCATCGTGGCGCTCGCCACCGCGCAGGCCCGCATGTTCCAGGATCTGGCCGCACGCCAGCCCGGCACGCAATGGACCTTCCAGTACTCGCCCGAGATGTTCTCCGGCACCGAACTGGCCTTCTCCAAGCGCGTCGTCGATGCCGTGACCGAGGTCTGGCAGCCCACGCCCGAGCGCAAGTGCATCATCAACCTGCCGTCCACGGTGGAGCACTCCACGCCCAACATCTTCGCGGACATGATCGAGTGGATGCACCGCAACCTCGCGCGCCGCGATGCCATCGTGCTGTCGGTTCACCCGCACAACGACCGCGGCACGGGCACGGCGGCCGCCGAGTTCGCGGTGATGGCCGGAGCCGACCGCCTCGAAGGCTGCCTGTTCGGCAACGGCGAGCGCACCGGCAACCTCGATGTGGTCAACGTCGCGCTGAACCTCTACACGCAGGGCGTCTCGCCGGGCCTGGACTTCTCCGAGATCGACGAGATCCGCCGCGTCGTCGAACACTGCAACCAGCTGCCCGTGCACCCGCGCCACCCGTACGTCGGCGACCTGGTCTACACCTCGTTCTCCGGCTCGCACCAGGACGCAATCAAGAAGGTGTTCTCCGCGCGCAAGGAGGGCGACATCTGGAACGTGCCCTACCTGCCGATCGACCCCAAGGACCTCGGCCGCACCTACGAGGCCGTGATCCGCGTGAACAGCCAGTCGGGCAAGGGCGGCATCTCCTACCTGCTCGAAAGCGAGTTCGGCCTGGAATTGCCGCGCCGCCTGCAGATCGAGTTCAGCCAGGTGGTACAGGGCGTCATGGACGCCGAGGGCAAGGAACTGACCGCGCACGACCTCTGGACGCTGTTCGAGAAGGAATACGGTCTGCACGACGTGGCCGCGCCCCAGCACCGCCTGAGCGAGCAGCGCGGCGCCGGTGGCACGACCGAGGTCGAGCTCTCGGCCGACCTGGTCTTCGCCGGGCAACCGGTGCAGATCCAGGGCCGTGGCACGGGTCCCATCGACGCGTTCGTCGACGGCCTGCAGCAGGCCACGGGCCGCGGTGTGCGCGTGATGGACTACCACGAGCACGCCATCGGTGCCGGCGCCAACGCCAAGGCCGTCGCCTACCTCGAACTGCGCGTGGACGACGGCCGTACGCTGTTCGGCGTGGGCATCGACGCGAACATCGTGTCGGCCTCGCTCAAGGCCATCGTGTCTGGCCTGCAGCGCGGCACGCGTGCAGACGACAATGTGGCCGCGGAGGCCGAAGCCGCAACGGCGCGCTGAGCGCCGCGCCTGCACGACAAGGAGACCACGATGAGCGACCAACTGATCATTTTCGACACCACCTTGCGCGACGGCGAGCAATCGCCGGGCGCCTCAATGACGCGCGACGAGAAGCTGCGCATTGCACGCCAGCTCGAACGGCTCAAGGTCGACGTGATCGAGGCTGGTTTCGCGGCCAGCTCCAACGGCGACTTCGAGTGCGTGCAGGCCATCGCGCGTGCGGTGCGCGAGTCGACGATCTGCTCGCTCTCGCGCGCCAACGACCGTGACATCGCGCGCTCGGCCGAGGCGCTCAAGGACGCAGCGCGTGCGCGCATCCATGTGTTCATCGCGACCTCGCCGCTGCACATGGAGAAGAAGCTGCGCATGTCGCCGGACGAAGTGTTCGAGCAGGCCCGCCAATCCGTGCGCTTCGCGCGCAACCTGGTCGGCGACATCGAGTTCAGCCCCGAGGATGGCTACCGCAGCGATCCCGACTTCCTGTGCCGCGTGATCGAGGAGGTCATCAAGGAAGGCGCGACCACGATCAATGTGCCCGACACCGTGGGCTACGCGATCCCCGAGCTCTACGGCAACTTCATCCTGAACCTGCGCCAGCGCATCCCGAACAGCGACAAGGCGGTCTGGTCCGTGCACTGCCACAATGACCTGGGCATGGCGGTGGCCAACTCGCTGGCCGGCGTGAAGATCGGCGGCGCGCGCCAGGTCGAGTGCACCATCAACGGCCTGGGCGAGCGCGCCGGCAACTGCTCGCTCGAAGAGATCGTGATGGCCGTCAAGACGCGGCGCGACTACTTCGGCCTGGATGTGAACATCGCCACCGAGCACATCGTGCCCGCCAGCCGCATGGTCAGCCAGACCACGGGCTTCGTGGTGCAGCCCAACAAGGCCGTGGTCGGCGCCAACGCCTTCGCCCACGCCTCGGGCATCCACCAGGATGGTGTGCTCAAGGCCCGCGACACCTACGAGATCATGCGCGCCGAAGACGTGGGCTGGAGCGCCAACAAGATCGTGCTGGGCAAGCTGTCGGGCCGCAACGCCTTCAAGCAGCGCCTGCAGGACCTGGGCGTGCAGATGGAGAGCGAGGCCGAGATCAACGCCGCGTTCGCGCGCTTCAAGGACCTGGCCGACCGCAAGAGCGACATCTTCGACGAGGACATCCTGGCCCTGGTCAGCGAAGAGAGCGTGGCGCACGAGCAGGAGCAGTACGCCTTCGTCTCGCTCAGGCAGCACAGCGAGACCGGCGAGCGGCCGCAGGCCGAGGTGGTGTTCACGGCCCAGGGCCAGGAGGTGCGCGGTGCCTCCGACGGCAATGGCCCGGTCGACGCCTCGCTCAAGGCCATCGAGTCGCATGTGAAGAGCGGCGCCGAGATGGTGCTGTATTCGGTCAACGCCATCAGCGGCTCGACCGAGAGCCAGGGGGAGGTCACGGTGCGGCTGCAGAACAGCGGCCGCGTGGTCAACGGCGTGGGCGCCGATCCCGACATCGTCGTGGCCTCGGCCAAGGCCTACCTGGCGGCGCTGAACAAGCTGCACAGCAAGGCCGAGCGCGTCGCCGCACAAGGTTAGCGGGGGCACCCCGCAGAGCAAAAAGGCTTCCCGAGGGAAGCCTTTTGCGTTGCCGGGGCAGGACGCTTACTCGACCTTGGCCTTGGCGCGCAGTTCCTGCTGGTACTGCTGCATCTTCTGCTGCTGCAGCTGCTGGGCGATCTGCGGCTTGACCTGTTCCAGCGGCGGGAACTCCTGCTGGCGCTCGTCGTTCAGGCGGATGATATGGTAGCCGAACTGGGTCTTGACGGGCACCTCGGTGGTCTGGCCCTTCTTGAGCTTGACCAGCGCATCGCCGAACTCCTTCACGTAGCCAGCGGGGTTGGCCCAACCCAGGTCGCCGCCGTTGGCGCCGGATCCAGGGTCCTTGGACTGCTTCTTGGCGATGTCCTCGAACTTGCCGCCCTTCTTCAGGCTGGCGATGATGGCCTTGGCGTCGGCTTCCTTCTCGACCAGGATGTGCTGGGCCTTGTATTCCTTGCCTTCGCTGGAATTGGCGGCCTTGACCTTGTCGTACTCGGCCTGGATCTCGGCGTCGGTCACGGGATGGGTCTTCTGGTAGTCCACCAGCAGTTCGCGCACCAGCAGCGACTGGCGGGCGAAGTCCATCTGGGCCTGGAAGTCGGGCGTGGCGTCCAGGCCGCGCTTCTGCGCTTCCTGCATGAACACTTCGCGCATGATGACTTCCTCGCGCAGCTGGCTTTCCTGGTCCGGCGTGACCGGGCGGCCGGCGCGGGCCATCTGCTCGGCCAGCGCATCCACACGTGCCTTGGGAACGGCCTTGCCGTTCACCACCGCCACGTTCTGCGCGAACGTGGGCATGCTGGCAGCACCCAGCACGAGCGCTGCCGCGACTGCGGAATACAGAGACTTCTTCATGTGTTTCCTCAAGAACTTTGGGAGGGCGGGGCCTGGAGCGACGACGGCGTCGCGGCCGGGTGCACGGGAGGGAGAACTTCGATGGCTATGGCGTGCACGCCCTGGGTGATCATTTGGCGCAGCGGATCATACACAAGGCGATGCTGCGCCACGCGCGACAGTCCGGCGAACTGTGGAGAGGCGATGCGCACGCGGAAATGCGTGCCATAGGGTTGCGGGCCGGCGCCCGCATGGCCGGCGTGCGCGGCACTTTCGTCCAGCACTTCGAGCTGCGTGGGCGCCAGCGCCGCACGCAGGACCTGCGCCATGTCCTCGGCCGTCGCCACCATCAGCGGCGCTCCTTGGACTCGATCTCGACCACATCGCCGTCGGACCTGAGATAGCGCGAGACGTACAGGCCCTGGCCGACGATGAAGGCCAGCGGGAACACGTAGCCCCAGAGCTTGAAATCGACCCAGGCGTCGGTGCTGAAGTAGTAGGCCACGTAGCCGTTCACGACCGCCATGAACAGGCAGTAGGCCACCCACAGCCAGTTCAACCGCATCCAGACGGCGTCGGGCAGTTCCAACTGGCTGCCCAGCACGAGCTTCAGAAAGTTCTTCTTGAACACCCAGACCGTGACGGCCAGCGCGAACGCCATGGCGGCGTACAGCACCGTGGGCTTCCACTTGATGAAGCGTTCGTCCTGCAGCACCAGGGTCAAGGTGCCGAACACCAGCACCAGCGCCAGCGTGGCCTTCTGCATGGTCTGCAGCTTGCGCTCCAGCGCATAGGTCACGCCCATCTGGACCAGAGTGGCGACCATCAGCACGGCCGTGCCGACGTAGATGCCATAGAGCTTGTAGGCGCCGAAGAACAGCAGGATCGGCAGGAAATCGAGCAGGATCTTCATGGGCTCACTTGTCCTCGAACTGCAGCGAGGCCGAGTTCATGCAGTAGCGCAGGCCGGTCGGCGCGGGGCCGTCCGGGAACACATGGCCCAGGTGGGCGCCGCAGCTGGCGCAGACCGTCTCGGTGCGCACCATGCCGTGGCTGCGGTCGACGATCTCCTCGATGGCGCCGGGCACGGCTTCCTGCGAGAAGCTGGGCCAGCCGCAGCCGGCGTCGAACTTGGTGCCGGAGTCGAACAGCTTGGCGCCGCAGCAGACGCAGTGGTAGCTGCCATCGGCCCAGTGCTGTTCGTACTTGCCGGTGTAGGGCCGCTCGGTGGCCGCATGGCGGGTGACCTGGTAGGCGGCCGGTTCGGCGCCTTTCTCGGCCAGCAGTGCACGCCATTCGGCGTCGGTTTTCTCGATGGGGCGGGTCATGAGGAACAGCTGATCTCGATGGAGGAGGCCCAGTCGGGCGGGAAGTCGGCATCGGCCTCGCAGCCGGGGTGCTCGTCAAAGGGGGTCTGCAGCAGGCGGTACAAGCGTTCGACCTCGGAGAAGTCCTTGGCCTGCGCACGGCGGATGGCCTGCTCGGCCAGGTGGTTGCGCAGCACGAACTTCGGGTTGGCGCTGCGCATGCGCGCGCCGGCCTGCGCGAGATCGGTGCCGGCCATGCGGCGCTGGTAGAGCGCGGCCCAGCCGTCGAAGGCCGCGCCGTCCAGGAACAGGTCGCGCACGGGCGTGAGCAGCATGCCGGACACCACGGCATCGGACAGCCGGCGCCAGAAGATGGTGTGGTCCACACGCTGCGCGGCCAGCAGCTGCAGCGTGGCCTCGATCAGCGCGCGGTCGTCGTCCAGCGGCTGCGCCAGGCCCAGCTTGGCGCGCATGGCCGTCTCCAGCGCCGCTGGAAAGTCTGCCTTGTAGGTCTCCAACGCGGCCAGCGCCAGGTCCTGGTCTTCGATCAGCGGCAACAGCGCCTGGCCCAGGCAGAACAGGTTCCAGTAGGCGACGTTGGGCTGGCGGTTGAAGGCGTAGCGGCCCTGCGTATCGCTGTGGTTGCAGATGTGACCGGGGTCGAAGGCATCGAGGAACTGGAACGGCCCGTAGTCGATGGTCAGGCCCAGGATGCTCATGTTGTCTGTGTTCATGACGCCATGGCAAAAGCCCACGGCCTGCCATTGCGCGAGCATGGCGGCCGTGCGCTGCGTCACGGCGCGCAGCAGTGCCGCGTACGCATTGCCGGCGAAGTCCACGGCCTGCTCGCGGCACGCGGGGTAGTGGCGGTTGATCACATGGTCGGCCAGCGCGCGCAGCGAAGCGTGGTCGCCGCTGGCCGCGAAATGCTCAAAGTGGCCGAAGCGGACGAAGCTGGGCGCCACGCGCGCGACGACTGCGGCGGTCTCCAGCGCCTCGCGGCGCACCGGCGCGTCCGAGCCCGTCACGCACAGCGCGCGCGTGGTGGCGATGCCCAGTCCCGCCATGGCTTCGCTGCACAGGAATTCGCGGATCGACGAGCGCAGCACGGCGCGGCCATCGCCCATGCGCGAGTAGGGCGTGCGTCCGGCGCCTTTCAGCTGCAATTCCTGGCCAGCGGCAGTTTCGCCGAGCCCGATGGCGCGGCCATCGCCCAGCTGGCCAGCCCAGACGCCGAACTGGTGTCCGCTGTAGACCGTGGCATAGGGCGCGCTGCAAGGCAGCAGCTGGTTGCCCGTGAAGGCCTGCAGCGCGGCATCGGACGCGAACCACCCGGCGTCCAGGCCCAGCAGCGCGGCGACCTCGGCACTGCGGCCGACCCAGTAAGGGGCGGGCAGCGGCGTGGGCTGCAGGCGCGTGAGAAAGGCCGGCCCCAGGTCGGCGAAGCCTGCGCGCCAGGCGACGGGCGTGGGGTCGGCCAGGACGGCCTCGGTGGAAGAGCGCATGCCCCGATTGTCGGGCAGGCGGGTAAACCCCGGCCGGCAAGGGCTACCGCGGCGCCTCAGCAGCCGATCTGGGCGCGGTACTGGGCCGGTGGCACGCCGAACCAGCGCTTGCAGGCGCGGTGGAAGTTGCTGCTGTCCCCATAGCCCAGCAGGTCGGACACATCCGCCAGGCTGTGGCGCTGCTCGGCCAGGTACTGCTGGGCCAGTTCGTGCCGCGTGCTGTCGAGCAGGGCCTGGTAGGACACCTGTTCCTGCTGCAGCCGGCGCTGCAGCGTGCGCTCGGCCAGGCCCAGGCCTTTGGCCACCACCTCCCGGCGCGGCTCGCCCTGGTTCAGCAGGCGCGCGATCTCGCTGCGCACACGGCTCGCCGTGCTGGTCTGGCCCAGCTGGGCGAGTTGCTTGTCCAGCAGCGCCTCCAGCATGCCGGCCAGCTCGGCGTCATAGGTCGGGATCGGGCGGTCCAGGTCGCTGCGCGCGATCAGCATGCGGTTGGCCGGCGCGCCGAAGCGCAGCGCACAGCCGAAGGCCGCGCGCTGCGGCCCGTCGTCGGCGGGCGCGGCATCGGCCAGTTCCACCAGCAGCGGGTCGAATTCCTTGCGCGTGAGCCACTGGCACAGCATCAGCGTGGCCAGCATGGCGTACTCCACGCGCTGGCGCGGGATCGGCAGCGTGCCACCCGTATGCACCGTGGTCAGCCAGATGCCGCGTGCCTCCAGCTGCAGCGAGAAGCCCGTCGCGTCCGAGATCACGGCCATGTAGCGGGCCAGGTGGGCCAACGCGCGGCCCAGGTCGGGGCTGCAGCTCATCACATGGCCCACGGTGCCGGTGTTGCTGTGGGTGGAGGCCAGGTGGCGCTGCAGGCCCAGCGTGGGCTTGCCGGAGCGCGCCACGGCCAGCTGCCACAGCCGTGTGATCTGGTCCACCGGGATGCGCGCGTTGTGCCGGTGCAGCGTGGCGGCGTCGAAACCTGCGTCGCGCAGCAAGGCGGGCACGTCCAGCCCTTCCGCCTCGAACATGGTCAGCACGCCCGTGAGCCAGGCGGCCGAACTCGTGCGCACAGGCAGGTAGGGGAGAGTGGTTCCTGAAGTCATCGGTTTGGCGCGCTTGCGATAGCGGTGTTCGTGCGGACCCCTCCTAGACTTTCTCTTGGCAACGGCCCGAAGCGGCGCAGTATGGACGAGGGTCCGCTGCCCGCGCATTCCGAATAACCCCGAAGCACGGGACAAGGAGACAAGCATGCGTACAGCTTTTTCGGCGGCATCCTCGTGTGCGCAGCGCACCGCGGCGGTGCTGGTTCTTGCGGCCTGCGCGGCGCTGGCGGGCTGCGGTGGCTCCGACGACGACGCCCCCACCGTGCGCAGCACCGCGGCCGGCAAGCTGCAGGGCATCGACGACAGCGCACGCAACGGCACCTGGGCCTGGAAGGGCGTGCGTTACGCCCAGCCGCCCGTGGGTGCACTGCGCTGGCGTGCGCCGGTCGCCCCCGAAGCCTGGACCGGCGTGCGCGTGGCCGACAGCTTCGGGCCCGCCTGCCTGCAGATCGGCCGCATGTTCGGTCCCGGCGCCAACAACCGCTTCGACGAGACCATCGCCACCACCATGGGCCAGCCCGTGGGCAGCGAGGACTGCCTGACGCTCAACATCTGGCGCCCGGCCACGGACGACAGCAAGCTGCCCGTGCTGCTGTTCATCCACGGCGGCAGCAACATCTCGGGCTACACGGCCGACCCGCTGTACGACGGTGCCGCGCTGGCGAAGGCCGCCAACGCCGTGGTGGTCACGGCCAACTACCGGCTCGGTGTGCTGGGCTTCCTGAACCTGGCGCAACTGAAGGTCGGCGGCAGCGCCGGCGACGACTCGGGCAACTTCGCGCTGCTCGACAACATGGCGGCCCTGCGCTGGCTGCGTGCCAACGCCGCGGCTTTCGGCGGCGATGCCGACAACATCACGGTCTCGGGCGAATCGGCCGGCGCCAACAACGTGCTGGCCGTCATGACCTCGCCCATGGCCAAGGGCTTGTTCCACAAGATCGTGGCGCTGAGCGGCGGCATCTCGCTGGCCAGCAACCTGCCGGCCGGCGCCTCGCCCGCGTTGAACCCGCTGGCGACCTGGCAGGCCCATGGCGAAGCCGTGCTGCTGAACCTGCTCGTGGCCGACGGCACGGCCGCCGACCTGGCCGCGGCCAAGGCCTACGTGGCCACGCGCACGGCCGCGCAGATCGCCGACTACCTGCGCGCCAAGGACGGCCACACCGTGCTGAACACCGCGCTGGCCAAGGGCCTGAACACCGGCAACCCGATCCCCGACGGCACGGTCGTTCCCCTTGATCCGATCGCCGCCATCGCGGCCGGCCAGCATGTCAACGTGCCCACGCTGATCGGCAACACGCGCGACGAGGGCAAGCTGTTCGGCGGCCTGCTGCCGCTGTTCGGGCTGCCCGCCGGCTACATCGTCGACGACGCCACGCGCTTTCTCATGATGGCGCGCTTCAATCCCGATGCCGCCACCACGCTCACCACGGCCGACATCGTCAACGCCGCCTATCTGCCTGTGGCCACACCCACGACGGGCTACGACGCACGCACCCGCCTCATCACCCAGGCCCTGTTCGAGGCCAACAGCCAGAACCTGCTGGCCACGCTGACCACCCAGCAGCCCAGGCTCTGGCAGTACCGCTTCGACTGGGCGCAGGAGGCCTATCCCTGGAACGAGGTCTACGGCGCGGCCCACGCCTTCGACCTGGCCTTCCTGTTCGGCAACTTCGGCCCCTCGGTGGTCGGCCAGGTGGTCGGCGGCAACGCCAACCGCACAGGCCGTCTCGCACTGTCCAACGCCATGATGGCCAGCCTGGGCGCCTTCATGCGCACAGGCGATCCGAACGCCGGCGCATTGGGCGCGACTTGGTCGCCCTGGCCGTCCAAGCTGCTGCTCGACGCCACGCCCAACGCGCTCAACACCAGGCCTCAGTGACCATCTGCGCGGCAGGGCGTAGGGGTAAATACCGAACGGTCGTGCGATTACGATGCTCGCCGTTCAAAACAAGCGATTCCGGGAGCCATAGCCATGCTGGGTCTGATGCAGAACCAACCCCTTTTGATCTCGTCCTTGATCGACTTCGCCGAGCGCCACCATGGCGACGGCGAGATCGTCTCGCGGCGCGTGGAAGGCGACATCCACCGCTACGCCTGGCGCGACGTGGCGCGCCGCGCACGCCAGGTCGCCAACGGCCTGGATGCCTGGCAACTGGGCTTCGGTGACCGCGTCGCCACGCTGGCCTGGAACGGCTACCGCCACCTGGAACTCTACTTCGGCGTGAGCGGGTCGGGCCGCGTGCTGCACACCATCAACCCGCGCCTGCACCCCGAGCAGATCGCCTGGATCGCCAACCACGCCGAAGACCAGGTGCTGTGCTTCGACCTCAGCTTCCTGCCGCTCGTGCAGGCCGTGCATGCCAAGTGCCCCACGGTCAAGCACTGGGTCGCGCTGTGCGACGCCGACAAGCTGCCGGCCGACAGCGGCATCCCCGGCCTGCAGAGCTACGAGACCTGGCTGGCCGACAAGCCGGGCACCTACCAATGGCCCGTGTTCGACGAGAACACAGCGTCCAGCATGTGCTACACCAGCGGCACCACGGGCAACCCCAAGGCCGCGCTGTACAGCCACCGCTCGACCACGCTGCACGCCTACGCCGCGGCGCTGCCCGACGTGATGGGCATCAGCGCGCGCGACGCCATCCTGCCGGTCGTGCCCATGTTCCATGTCAACGCCTGGGGCATCCCGTACTCGGCAGCACTCACGGGCGCCAAGCTGGTGTTCCCCGGCCCGGCCATGGATGGCAAGTCGATCTACGAACTCATCGAAGCCGAGAAGGTCAGCTACGCCGCCGGCGTGCCCACGGTCTGGCAGATGCTGCTGATGCACATGAAGCCGGCCGGGCTCAAGTTCTCCACGCTCAAGCGCACGGTGATCGGGGGCTCGGCCTGCCCGCCGGCCATGATCAATGCCTTTCGCGAAGACTACGGCGTGGAGGTGCTGCACGCCTGGGGCATGACCGAGATGTCGCCGCTCGGAACGCTGTGCACGCTCAAGAACAAGCACCTGGACCTGCCCAAGGAAGAGCAGATGAAGATCCTGCTCAAGCAGGGCCGGGCCATCTACGGTGTGGACATGAAGATCGTCGGCGCCAACGGCGAAGACCTGCCGTTCGACGGCAAGACCGCCGGCGACCTGCTCGTGCGCGGCCCCTGGGTGGTGCGCGAGTACTTCAAGGGCGAGGGCGGCGCGCCGCTGGTGCGCGATGCCCAGGGGGTGGAATGGTTCCCGACCGGCGACGTGGCCACCATCGACGCCGACGGCTTCATGCAGATCACCGACCGCAGCAAGGACGTGATCAAGTCCGGCGGCGAATGGATCAGCTCCATCGACATCGAGAACATCGCCGTGGCGCACCCGGCCGTGGCCATGGCCGCCTGCATCGGCGTGTTCCATCCCAAGTGGGACGAGCGGCCCATCGTGGTCGTCGTGAAGAAGCCCAATGCCGAGGTGAGCCGCGAGGAACTGCTGAAGTTCTACGAGGGCAAGACCGCCAAGTGGCAGATCCCGGACGACGTGGTCTTCGTCGACGCGATCCCGCTCGGCGCGACCGGCAAGATGCTCAAAACCCGGCTGCGCGAGCAGCTCAAGGACTACCGACTGCCGGGCTTGTGAGCCGCACACGACACCGCCTAGGGCAATCCCTCAGCGGTGGCGCAAACGAAGACTTGTAACCTGCCCGCACTTTTTCAGACCACTAGGAGACGAACGAATGAAGCCTGTTGTACGAATCGTTGCAGCCGCTGCGCTGCTGGCCTGTGCGATGGGCGCCTTCGCCCAGAAGGGCGAGACGGTCAAGATCGCCTGGATCGACCCGCTATCCGGCCTGATGGGGCCGGTGGGCAACAACCAGGTCAAGAGCTTCCAGTTCTTCGCCGAGAAGTTCAACCAGAGCAATCCGGCCGGCGTGAAGTTCGAAGTCGTGCCCTTCGACAACAAGCTGAGCCCGGCCGAAAGCCTCAACGCCTTGAAGGCCGCGCTTGACCAGGGCGTGCGCTACATCACGCAGGGCAACGGCTCCTCGGTCGCCGCCGCGCTGATCGACGCGATCGACAAGCACAACGCGCGCAACCCGGGCAAGGAGGTGATCTACCTCAACCACTCGGCCGTGGACCCGGACTTCACCAACAGCAAGTGCAACTACTGGCACTTCCGTTTCGATGCCGACACCTCCATGAAGCTGGAGGCGCTGACCAGCTACATGAAGGAGCAGCCCGACATCAAGAAGGTCTACCTGCTCAACCAGAACTACTCGCACGGCCAGCAGGTCGTCAAGTTCTCCAAGGAGATCATGGCGCGCAAGCGGCCCGACGTGCAGTTCGTCGGTGAAGACCTGCACCCGCTGGCCCAGGTGCGCGACTTCGCGCCCTACATCGCCAAGATCAAGGCCTCCGGCGCCGACACCGTGATCACCGGCAACTGGGGTTCGGACCTCGCGCTCTTGATCAAGGCGGCCAACGAGGGTGGCTACAACGGCAAGTTCTACACCTACTACGCCGGCGTGACCGGCACGCCCACGGCGCTGGGTACGGGCGGTGCAGGCCGCGTCTACCAGGTCGCCTACAACCACTACAACATGGGTGGCCAGATGGGCAAGTGGATGACCGAGTTCAACACCAAGTTCAAGGACGACTTCTACACCGGCTCGGTGATCCACATCTACACGGCGCTGTCCGAGGCCATGGCCAAGGCCAAGTCCACCGACCCCGTCAAGGTGGCGGCGGCCATGGAGGGCCTGAAGTTCAAGAGCTTCAACGGCGATGTGGAGATGCGCAAGTCCGACCACCAGCTGCAGCAGCCGCTGTACCTCAGCGTCTGGCAGAAGGCCGACGCCAAGTACCCCTACAGCCCGGAGAACACCGGCATGACACTGGCGCCGGTGCAGACCTTCGAGTCCTACGTGTCCAGCACGCCCACCAGTTGCCAGATGAAGCGGCCTGGATGACACCCACGCGGTTCCGCGGGCGGCACGCTGCCGCCTACCGGCCCGATCCAGAGGTTCTGGCTCGGGCCTTTTTTTGAGGTTGACCTGGTGGTCGCAAAGGTGAGGTGATGGAGTTCTTCACGATCTCGATGCTCAACGGGCTGAGCTACGGCCTGCTGCTGTTTCTGCTCAGTTCCGGGCTCACGCTGATCTTCAGCATGATGGGCGTGCTCAATTTCGCGCACGCAAGCTTCTACATGCTGGGTGCCTACGCGGGCTACACCGTGTCGCAGCTGGTCGGCTTCTGGCCGGCACTGGTCTTGGCGCCCATCGTGGTCGGCGTGCTGGGCTCGCTGTTCGAGCGGCTGTGCCTGCGCAAGGTCCACAAGTTCGGCCACGTGCCCGAACTGTTGGTGACCTTCGGCCTGTCCTTCGTGATCCTGGAGATCGTGCAACTGGTCTGGGGCCGGACGGCGGTGCCGTTCACCCCGCCGCCCGTGCTGCAGGGGCCGGCGTTCACGCTGGTCCAGCATTCGGTGGACGGGCTCAGCCTGGTCTGGGGCGCGGCACCGGCCGGCATGTGCCAGGCGGCGGACGCCGCCGTGCGCGTGGTGTGCTCGCCGTTCCCGGCCACGCGGGGTTTCATGATGCTGGTGGCCGTGCTGATGCTGGTGGCCGTCTGGCTGCTGCTCACACGCACACGCATCGGCCTGGTGATCCAGGCCGCGCTCACGCACCCCGAGGCCGTGGAATCGCTGGGCCACAACGTGCCGCGCGTGTTCATGCTGGTGTTCGGCGCGGGCGCCGGGCTGGCCGGGCTGGCCGGCGTGATCGGCGGCAGCACCTTCGTGACCGAGCCGGCAATGGCGGCCACGGTGGGCTCCATCATCTTCGTGGTCGTGGTGGTCGGCGGCATGGGCTCGCTGTCGGGCGCCTTCCTCGCGTCCATCCTGATCGGCGTGGTCCAGACCTTCGCGGTCGCCATGGACGGCTCGCTGCTGGGCCTGCTGCGCAGCCTGGGCATGGAGCCGGGTCCGGCGGCCAGCAGCAATGCGCTGGTCACGCTCACGGTCTCGCAGGTGGCACCCATCCTGCCCTACCTGTTCCTCGTGCTGATCCTGATCTTCCGGCCCAAGGGCCTGCTTGGCAGCCGGGAGGGTTGAGATGTCGAAATCACACTACAGCTTCAAACCCTGGAACGTCGGCCGTGTCGTCGTCTGGGGCCTGTTCGCGCTCGTGATGGCGGTAGCACCGCTGCTGTTCACGAGCAACCTGTCGGCGACCATGCTGTCGCAGATGGGCATCGCCATCATCGCCTGCCTGTCCTACAACATGCTGCTGGGCCAGGGCGGCATGCTGAGCTTCGGCCACGCGGTCTACACGGGCCTGGGCTCCTATGTGGCCATCCATGCGCTGAACATGGTCAGCGGCGGCCAGCTGCCGATCCCGGTCAGCCTGCTGCCCATCGTGGGCGGCATCGCCGGCATGTTCTTCGCCGTGCTGTTCGGCTACGTGACCACCAAGAAGGCCGGCACGCCCTTCGCGATGATCACGCTGGGCATGGCCGAACTCGTGTTCGCGATGTCGCTGATGTTCTCGGGCTTCTTCGGCGGCGAGGCCGGCGTCAGCGGCAACCGCGTGGCCGGCAAGCCCTTCTTCGGCGTCAGCTACGGACCGCAGATCCAGGTGTACTACCTGATCGCCGTCTACACCTTCGTCTGCGTGGCCGCCATGTTCGCGTTCACGCGTACGCCGCTGGGTCGCATGCTCAATGCCGTGCGCGACAACGCCGAGCGCGTCGAGTTCATCGGCTACAGCACACGCCGCGTGCGCTACATCGCCTTCATCATCGCGGGCTTCTTCGCCGGCATCGCGGGCGGCCTGGGCGCGCTGAACTTCGAGATCGTGACGGCCGAGGTGGTGGGGGCAGGGCGTTCGGGCGGCTACCTGCTGTTCACCTTCCTGGGCGGGGCTACCTTCTTCTTCGGCCCCATCATCGGCGGCATCCTGATGGTGCTGGCCTTCGTGCTGCTGTCCGAGTTCACCAAGGCCTGGCTGCTGTACCTGGGCCTGGTGTTCCTGTTCATGGTCATGTATGCGCCGGGGGGCATCGCCAGCCTGGTCATGATGAACCTGCGCGTGGCCGCATTCGGCCAGCTGCGCCGGCTGTGGACCTCCTACCTCGCACTGGGCGGCACGGCACTGGTGCTGCTGGCGGGGGCCGCGGCGATGGTCGAGATGGTCTACCACCTGCAGCTCGGTGCGGCCATGGGCTCGGAACTGCGTTTCCTGGGCGCGACGCTCGATGTGGCGAGCGTGGACAGCTGGTTCGGCTGCATCTTCGTGCTGCTGACCGGCATCGGCCTGTTCGAGGTGGCCCGCCGCAGCTTCATGCACGACTGGGGCGAGGCCCAGGTCGCGATCGAAAAGGAAATCAAACGGCGGGAGGCCGCGTGAGCCAGTCCACATCCACCACGGGCTACGCGCTCGAGCTCATCAACCTGCGCAAGAGCTTCGGCAAGACCGAGATCATCCGCGGCGCCGAACTGAAGGTTGCGCCCGGCGAGCGCGTGGCCATCATCGGCCCCAACGGCGCCGGCAAGTCCACGCTGTTCAACCTCATCAGCGGGCGCTTCGGCCCCACCAGCGGCGAGATCCGGCTCAACGGCCAGCGCATCGATGGCCTGGCGCCGTACGAGATCAACCGGCGCGGGCTGTCGCGCAGCTTCCAGGTGTCCAACCTGTTCACGCGGCTGTCGGTGTTCGAGAACCTGCGCTGCGGCGTGCTCTGGTCGCTGGGCTATCGCTACGCATTCTGGAAGTTCCTGGCCGATCTGAAGGACGCCAACGACCGCGCCGAGCAGCTCATGCACATGCTCAAGCTGGACAAGCGCCGCGACGTGCTGGCCATGAACCTGACCTATGCCGAGCAGCGCGCGCTCGAGATCGGCCTGACGATCGCGGGCGGCTCCAGCGTGGTGCTGCTCGACGAACCCACGGCCGGCATGAGCAAGAGCGAGACCACACGCTTCATCCAGCTGATCCGCGACGTGACCGTGGGCAAGACGCTGCTGACGGTGGAGCACGACATGGGTGTGGTGTTCGGCCTGGCCGACAAGATCGCCGTGCTGGTCTATGGCGAGGTGCTGGCCTTCGACACGCCCGACGCGGTGCGCGCCAACCCGCGCGTGCAGGAGGCCTACCTCGGCTCGGTGCTCGCAGAACAGCAAGCAGGTGGACATTGAACATGCTGAAGATCGACAACCTGCACGCCTACTACGGCAAGAGCCATGTGCTGCATGGCGTGAACCTGGAGATCGGCCAGGGCGAGATCGTCGCGCTGCTCGGGCGCAACGGCTCGGGCCGCTCGACCACGGCCAAGGCCATCATGGGCCTGGTGGACTGCACCGGCCAGATCGCCTGGAAGGGCCAGGACATCCTGGGGCGCAAGGCCTACGAGATCGCGCACCTGGGGATCGGCTACGTGCCCGAGAACCGCGACATCTTTCCCACGCTGACGGTGCACCAGAACCTCATGCTGGGCCAGAAGGGCAAGGGGCAGGGCAGCCGCTGGGGCTTCGACGACATGTACGGCATGTTCCCGCGGCTCAAGGAGCGCCAGCACACCGAGGCCGGCGTGCTCTCGGGCGGCGAGCAGCAGATGCTGACCCTGTGCCGTGCGCTGATGGGCGACCCCGACCTCATCATCATCGACGAGCCGACCGAGGGCCTGGCGCCCAAGATCGTCGAGCTGGTCGGCGAATACCTCAAGGCACTCAAGGCGCGCGGCATCTCGGTGCTGCTGATCGAGCAAAAGCTGACCATCGCCATGAGCATCTCCGACCGCGCGCTGGTCATGGGCCACGGCAGCATCGTGTTCCAGGGCACGCCCGAGGCCCTGCGCGCCGATGCCTACATCCGCAAGGAGTGGCTGGAGGTGTAGCCCAGCGCGGCCTGCTGCACGCCGCCCGCATCGGGCAGCGTGAACCGGCTGATCAGCGCCGCCAGCGCCTGCGCCTGCTGGCGCAGGCCTTCGGAGGCAGCGGCGGCCTGCTCGACCAGCGCAGCGTTCTGCTGCGTCATCTGGTCCAGCGCAGAGACTGCCGTGTTGATCTGCGCGATGTCCTCGGTCTGCGCGCGGCTGGCAAGGGCGATTTCGCCCAGCGTGTCGGCCACGCCCTGGATGGCGGCCACGATGCCGGCCATGCCCTGGCTGGTCTGGCCCACGAGCTGCGTGCCAGTTGCCACGCTGCCCATGGATTCGGCGATCAACACCTTGATCTCGCGTGCGGCCGCGGCCGAACGGTTGGCCAGCTGGCGCACCTCGGCTGCCACGACCGCGAAGCCGCGGCCGGAAGCGCCGGCGCGGGCCGCTTCCACGGCCGCGTTGAGCGCGAGGATGTTGGTCTGGAACGCGATACCGTCGATCACGCCGACCACGTCGGACACCTTGCGCGAGGACTGCTCGATGCCGGCCATGGTCTGCACCACCTGGGCAAAGGCGGCGCTGCCCTCGACCGCCTGCGCCGCGGCCTGGCGTGCGCGCGCCTGGGCATCCTGCGAATGCCTTGCCGCGTGCTGCAGCTGGCCTGTGATGTGCTCCAGCGAAGCTGCAGTCTGCTGCAGGCTGGAGGCCGCCATGCCCGTGCGCTCGGACAGGTCGTGGTTGCCCAGAGAGATCTCGCCCGCCCCCGTGCGCACGGCCTGGGCCGCGTCGCGCACCTGGCCCACCAGGCCGCGCAAGGCCCCCTGCATGCTGGCCAGCGACTGCAGCATGCGGCCGGCCTCGTCGCGGCCATGGCCAGCGATGTCCTCGCGCAGGTCCAGGCTGGCCACGCGCTGGGCGGTCTGGCCGGCCTGGCGGATCGGGCCCGAGATGCTGCGCACCAGCCACCACGCAAGCAGGGCGCCCAGCAGCAGTGCGGCCAGGCCGAAAGCCAGCAGGGCCTGGTGTGCCGAGGCGCTGAGCGCTGCGATGTCCTGGCCCGTGGCGTCGATGGCCTGACGCTGCAGCGTGGCCAGTTGATCCAGGCTGGCCATGAGCAACTGCATGGCCGGCTCGAAGCGCTGGGCAAAGACCTGGCGGATGCGCTCGGTCAGGCCGGAGTCGCGCGCAGCGACGAGTTCCTGTACGGCGGCCTCGAAGGCCTCGCCGTGGCGCAGCACCAGTGCGAGCCGCTCGGCATCCGCCTGACCTGCGAGGCGTTGGCGCAGCTGCTGCAGCAACCGGTGGTACGCGGTGCGCGTGGCCGCAATGTCGGCCATCAGCAGTTCGCCCACCTCGGGCTCGGAGCTCAGTGCGAAGGCCTTGTAGCGCGCAGCGTTCGTGGCCTGCAGCCGGTAGGCATCGGCCACGAGGCGTTCGTTCACGACACTGTGACCGATGGCCTGCTGCGTGGCCGCGTCGACGCGCTGCAGCGAGCGGATGCCGATCGCCGTGCCCGCCAGGCACAGCACAAGGGTCAGGCAGAACGCGCCCACAAGGCGACGCGCGAGTACGGGTTGGGGCGAAGAAGCATCGGTCATGGGACGCCGCGCATTGCATCCCTCCGGCGTGACGTTCTGAAGACAAAGTCACATGGAAACAAGGTGTAACGCCAAGCCCCGAATCCATGTCCCGACCGGGACAACACCGATCCGGCAGCGACGACTTCACCCCTAGAATGAAAAGTGAACGGTCGTTCGTTTCATGTCCAACGAGGAGCTCCAGCATGACCGCTGCCTATGCAGTCCACGGTGACGTTGCCGTCATCAGCCTGAACAACCCACCGGTCAATGGACTGGGGCTTGCGACCCGCCAGGGCATCGCCGATGGCCTGGCCAAAGCCAATGCCGACAGCGCCGTGCGCGCCATCGTGCTGACCGGTGCCGGCAAGGCCTTCTCGGGCGGTGCCGACATCAAGGAGTTCGGCTCACCCAAGGCGCTGCAGGAACCCAACCTGCTCAGCGTGATCCTTGCCGTGGAGAACTCGGCCAAGCCCGTGGTCGCGGCCATTCACTCGGTCTGCATGGGCGGGGGATTGGAACTCGCGCTGGGCTGCCATTACCGCATCGCCGCGCCGGGCTGTGCTGTCGCACTGCCCGAGGTCAAGCTGGGCCTGGTGCCCGGTGCGGGCGGCACGCAGCGCCTGCCGCGCGTGCTGGGTGTGGAAGCGGCCCTTAACATGATCGTGAGCGGCGAGCCGGTCAAGAGCGAGTTCATCGCCGCTGTGCCGGGCCAGAAGCTGTTCGACAAGATGGCGGCATCGCCCGAATCGCTGGCCGAGGAGGCGCTGGCCTATGCGCGTTCGGTGGCCGAAGCGCGGCCGCTGCCCCTCGTGCGCAACCTGCCCTGCAAGCACCCCAAGGGCGACGCCTACTTCCAGTTCGCGCGCAACATGGTCAGGGGCATGGCCAAGAACTTCCCCGCGCCGGCCAAGTGCGTGGACACCGTGGAAGCGGCCACCAAGCAGAAGTTCGACGCCGGCATGGCCGCCGAGCGCGAGGCCTTCATCCACCTGATGTGGACGCCCGAGTCGCGCGCGCTGCGCCACCTGTTCGTGTCCGAGCGTGCTGCGTCCAAGATCCCCGACGTGCCCGAAGACACGCCGCAGCGCAAGATCGAGAAGGTGGCCGTGATCGGTGCCGGCACCATGGGCGGCGGCATCGCCATGAACTTCCTGAACGCGGGCATCCCGGTCACCATGCTGGAGATGAAGCAGGAGGCGCTGGACCGCGGCGTCGCCACCATCCGCAAGAACTACGAGGCCCAGGTCAAGAAGGGCAAGCTCAAGCAGGACAAGTACGAGCAGCGCATGGCGCTGCTCAAGACCACGCTGGCCTACGAAGACCTGGCCGACGCCGACCTCGTGATCGAGGCCGTGTTCGAGGAACTGGGCGTCAAGGAGCAGGTCTTCAAGCAGCTCGATGCCGTCATGAAGCCCGGCGCCATCCTGGCCAGCAACACCTCCACGCTGGACGTGGACAAGATCGCCGCGTTCACGCAGCGTCCGCAGGACGTGGTGGGCCTGCACTTCTTCAGCCCGGCCAACGTCATGAAGCTGCTGGAGGTGGTGCGCGGCGCCAAGACCGGCAAGGACGTGCTGGCCACCGTGATGACGGTGTCCAAGAAGATCAAGAAGACGGCCGTGGTCTCGGGCGTGTGCGACGGCTTCATCGGCAACCGCATGGTCGAGCAGTACGGTCGCCAGGGCGGCTTCCTGCTCGACGAGGGCTGCACGCCCGAGCAGGTCGACAAGGCCATCGAGAAGTTCGGCTTCGCCATGGGCCCGTTCCGCATGGGCGACCTGGCCGGCAACGACATCGGCTGGGCCATCCGCAAGCGCCGCTATGTCGAGAAGCCCGGCATGAAGTACAGCAAGACGGCCGACCTGCTCTGCGAGCGTGGCCGCTTCGGCCAGAAGACCGGCGCAGGCTGGTACGACTATGTGGCCGGCAAGCGCGACGCGGTCCCGAACGCCGAGGTCGTGAAGATGATCGAGGAGCACCGCAAGAGCCTGGGCATCACGCCGCGCAAGATCTCGGACGAAGAGATCGTGCAGCGCCTGGTGTTCGCGCTCGTCAACGAGGCGGCCCACATCCTGGAAGAAGGCATCGCCAACAAGGCCAGCGACATCGACGTGGTCTACATCTTCGGCTATGGCTTCCCCGTGCACCGCGGCGGCCCCATGCTGTATGCGGACCAGGTCGGCCTGTTCAACGTGGTCCAGGCCATGCAGCGCTTCGCGACCAACCCGCTGGACGACGCCGCGTTCTGGCAGCCCGCGCCGCTGCTCGCGCGCCTGGCCGCCGAAGGCAAGACCTTCAACTGATCATCCCAAAGAACAAGGAATTGCCATGACCAACGCCGTCATCGTTTCCACCGCCCGCACGCCGCTGACCAAGAGCTGGAAGGGCGCCTTCAACATGACCTACGGGCCCACGCTGGGCGCGCACGCCGTGCAGCATGCCGTGCAGCGCGCCGGCATCGAGGGCGCCGAGGTCGAGGACGTGATCATGGGCATGTCGCTGCCCGAAGGCACGACGGGCGGCAACGTCGCGCGCCTGATCGCCATCCGCGCCGGCCTGCCGGTCACCACCGCCGGCCTCACGATCAACCGCTTCTGCTCCTCGGGCCTGCAGTCCATCGCGCTGGCCGCGCAGCGCATCGTCGCGGGCGAGAACGATGTCCTTGTGGCCGGCGGCCTGGAAAGCATCTCCTGCGTGCAGCAGGAGGTGAACCAGCACATGGCCGTGGACCCCGAGCTCAAGGCCATGAAGCCCGAGATCTACTGGAACATGCTGCAGACTGCCGAACAGGTGGCCAAGCGCTACAACATCGGCCGCGATGCCATGGACGAGTACGGCGCCGCCAGCCAACAGCGGGCCGCGGCCGCGCTGGAGGCCGGCCTCTTCAAGCAGGAGATCGCGCCCATCACCGTGACCATGGGCGTGGCCGACAAGACGCTGGGCCTCGTCACCAAGAAGGTGACGGTGGAGAACGACGAGGGCATCCGCCCCGGCACCACCTTCGATGCCATCCATGGCCTGCGCTCGGCGTTGCCGGGCGGGCTGATCTCGGCCGGCAATGCGAGCCAGTTCTCCGATGGCGCAGGCGCCTGCGTGCTCATGCACGAGTCGCTGGCGCAGAAGAAGGGCCTGCAGCCGCTGGGCCGCTTCCTGGGCTTCGCCGTGGCCGGCTGCGAGCCCGACGAGATGGGCATCGGCCCGGTGTTCGCGATCCCCAAGGTGCTCAAGCGCCTGGGCCTCACGGTCAACGACATCGACCTGTGGGAACTCAACGAGGCCTTTGCCGTGCAGGTGATCTACTGCCGCGACAAGCTCGGCATTCCCGCCGAGCGTCTCAACGTGAACGGCGGCGCGATCGCGGTCGGCCACCCCTACGGTGTGTCGGGCCAGCGCCTGACCGGCCATGCGCTGATCGAGGGCAAGCGCCGCGGCGCCAAGAAGGTGTGCGTGACCATGTGCATCGGCGGCGGCATGGGCGCGGCCGGCATCTTCGAGGTGCTTTGATGGCCCAGCCAGTGCCGTCGGCCGAAGAATTCCTCGCGTTCGGCCGCCAGGCGCTGGCATCGCAGCCCTTCAGCCAGTTGCTGGGCGCGGAGCTGACGGCGCTGCAGCCCGGCGCGGTCGAGCTGCAGCTGCCGCTCACCACGCAGCTGCTGCAGCAGCATGGCTTCGCCCACGGCGGCGTGCTGAGCTACCTGGCCGACAACGCGCTGACCTTCGCGGGCGGCACGGCCATGCGCGTGCCGGTCGTGACGGCCGAGTTCAAGATCAACTACCTGCGGCCCGGCGTGGGCGAGCGCCTGATCGCGCGCGCGCGCGCCGTGCACGCGGGCCGCTCCCAGACCGTCTGCAGCTGCGAGGTGTTCGCGCTGCAGGACGGTGCCGAGAAGCTCTGCGCGCTGGCGCAGGGCACGATTGCCGCCTTGCCCGAGAAAGCCACCCCATGAGCCTGCGCCCCCTGCTGGATTTCCTGCTGTACGACTGGCTGCAGGCCGAGAGGCTGACCGGCGCCGCACGCTACGCCGAGCACTCGCGCGAGACCTTCGATGCCGTGCTCGACACCTGCGAGCGCATCGCGCGCGAGAAGTACGCACCCTTCAACCGGCTCGTGGACACCGAGGAGCCGCGTTTTGACGGCGAGAAGGTGATCCTGCCGGCGGCCACGCAGGCAGCGAGCCGCGCCTACGCCGAGTCCGGCATGCTCAGCGCCGCGCAGGACTACGACGAAGGTGGCATGCAGCTGCCGTTCACAGTGGAGGCCGCGGCCAACGCCTTCTTCGCGCTGGCCTCGGTCAGCATCAACTCGGCGTTGCTGACCAAGGGCAATGCCAATTTGCTGCTGGTGCATGGCACTGAGCTACAGAAAGCCGTGTTCGCGCGCAACGAGTTCAATGGCCGCTTCTCGGGCACCATGTGCTTGTCCGAGCCGCAGGCCGGCTCCTCGCTGTCGGACGTGGCCACACGTGCCGTGCCCGATGGCGATGGTTTCGAGGCCGATCCGCTGGGGCCGCGCTACCGGCTCACCGGCAACAAGATGTGGATCTCCTCGGGCGAGCACGAAATCAACGAGAACATCGTCCATCTGGTGCTGGCCAAGATCCCGGGGCCGGACGGCAAGCCGATCGCGGGCACGCGCGGCATCTCGCTGTTCATCGTGCCCAAGAAGCTGATCGACACCGCAGGCCAACTGACGGGCGAGCGCAACGACGTGGCGCTGGCCGGCCTGAACCACAAGCTGGGCTGGCGCGGTACGACCAACACGCTGCTGAACTTCGGCGAGGGCAAGTACCCCGTGCGCGGCGGCGCAGGCGCCATCGGCTACCTCGTGGGCCAGCCGCACGAAGGCCTGCGCTGCATGTTCCACATGATGAACGAGGCCCGCATCGCGGTCGGCACCTCGGCCACCATGCTGGGCCTGGCCGGCTACTACGCCGCGCTGGACTACGCCAGGAACCGGCCGCAGGGTCGGCCCCAGGGCAAGGCCGGCAAGGATGCGGCCGCGCCGCAGGTGCGCATCATCGAGCACGCGGACGTCAAGCGCATGCTGCTCGCGCAGAAGTCGTACGGGGAGGGCGCGCTCGCGCTGGAGCTGTATTGCGCGCGCCTGGTGGACGTGTTGCGCACCGGCGATGCGCAGGCCGTCGCCGAGGCCGGCCTGCTGCTGGAGGTGCTGACACCGATCGCCAAGAGCTGGCCCAGCGAATGGTGCCTGGAGGCCAACTCGCTCGCGATCCAGGTGCATGGCGGCTACGGCTACACGCGCGACTTTCCGGTCGAGCAGTACTGGCGCGACAACCGCCTGAACATGATCCACGAGGGCACGCACGGCATCCAGGCCATGGACCTGCTGGGCCGCAAGGTGCGCATGGAGCAGGGCCGCGGCCTGCAGCTGCTGGGCGCGCGGCTGGAGCAGACCATCGCGCGTGCCGGCGCGCAGCCGGCCCTGGCCGAAGAGGCCGCGGCGCTGAAGAACGCCTGGGCGCAGGTGCTACAGGCCACGCAGGCCGCCTGGGCCGGTGGCGAGCCCGAGCGCGCGCTGGCCAATGCCGTGCCCTACCTGCAGGCCTTCGGCCACACGGTGCTGGCCTGGATCTGGCTGGACGTGGCCTGCAGCGTGCCGGCGGACGGCAGTGCGGCGGCGCAGGGCCGTCTCGCCGCGATGCGCTTCTTCTACCGCTACGAGCTGCCCAAGATCGGCGCCTGGCTGGCGGTGGTGGCGCGCTGCGACAGCACCTGCATGGACCTACCCGAGGAAGCCTTTTGAGGCTGCGCACGTGACACCCGGGCCGAAAGGCTTGGGTACAGTGCACGCATGGCAACACCTCGCAACCTCAAGCGGCTCCAGAACCTGGTCTGGATCCTGATCTACGGCGGCCTTCTGACGCTGGTGTTCGGCCTGGCGGTCGGGCGCGGCGAGGAAAAGGTGCTGGGCCACAGCCTGGTCGTCGGCGGCGCCATCGTCGCGGCGATCGGCGTGGTGCTGATCTTCGTGCGGGCGCGGCTCAAGCCTTCGCCCTGAACCACCCAACCATTCCCAAGAAGAAACAAGGAGCAACATGAGCCGCAACATCCAGCAACTGTTCGACCTGAAGGGCAAGACCGCCCTTGTGACCGGTGGCTCACGCGGCCTGGGCCTGCAGATGGCGCATGCACTCGGAGAGGCCGGCGCGCGTGTGATGCTGAGTTCTCGCAAGGCCGAGGACCTGGAACAGGCCGTGGCCGAACTCAAGGCTGCCGGCATCGAAGCCGACTGGATCGCCGCCGACTGCGCCAAGGAAGACGAGACGCGCGGCCTGGCGGACCAGACGCTGGCGCGCTTCGGCCGCGTCGACATCCTGGTCAACAACGCGGGCGCGAGCTGGGGCGTGCCGGCCGAGGAGCACCCGGTCGCGGCCTGGGACAAGGTCATGAACCTCAACGTGCGTGGCTACTTCATCCTGGCCCAGCAGATCGCCAACGGCTGCATGATCCAGCAGGGTGGTGGCCGCATCATCAACATCGCCTCGATCGCGGCGCTGAACGGGAACCCGGTCGGCATGAAGACCCTGGCCTACAACACCTCCAAAACGGCCGTGATCGGCTTCACCCGCACGCTGGCGGCCGAGTGGGGCCGCTACGGCATCACGGTCAACGCGATCTGCCCAGGGTTCTTCCGCACCAAGCTGTCCAACGGCCTCATCGACAGCCTGGGCGAGGACAAGATGAAGGCCGGCGCGCCGCTGCAGCGCCTGGGCGACGACGAGGACCTCAAAGGCATCACGCTGCTGTACGCGAGCGACGCCGGCAAGCACATCACGGGGCAGTGGCTGGCCGTGGACGGTGGTGTCAGTGTCGTCCTGGGTGCTGCATGAGCACACCGATCCAGCAACTCTTTGCCGTGCCCTTCATCGACCACCTGGGCATCAGGCTCACGCGCTTCGAGGACGGGCAGTCCGAGATGCGCTACGAAGCCAAGCCCGAGCACCTGAACAACTTCCATGTCACGCATGGCGGCGCCTGCATGACGCTGCTGGACGTGACCATGGCAGCGGCCGCCCGCAGCCTGCGGCCCGAGATGGGCGTGCTGACCATCGAGATGAAGACCAGCTTCATGCAGAGCGCGCGCGGCCCGCTGATCGGCATCGGCAAGGTGCTGCAGGCCACCGGCCGCATGGCCTTCACCGAGGCCCGCATCGAAGACCAGGAGGGCCGGCTCTGTGCCCATGCCACCGGCACCTTCAAGTACATCCCGCGCGCCCCGGCCATGGCCGAGCCGCCCAGCGACTGAGACCAGTTCAACGGAGACCACCATGCCACGCAACCAGCAGATCCTGCTCGACAACCGTCCCGAGGGCGAAGCCCGGGCCAGCAACTTCAAGCTCGTGGAGACCGACACGCCCGCGCTGGCCGACGGCCAGGTGCTGGTGCGCCACCACTTCATGAGCCTGGACCCCTACATGCGCGGACGCATGAACGAGAGCAAGAGCTACGCGCAGCCGCAGCCCCTGGGCCAGGTCATGCAGGGCGGCACCGTGGGCGAGATCGTCGAGAGCCGCCATCCGCGCTTCGCCGTGGGCGAGAAGGTGGTCGGCTTCGGCGGCTGGCAGCAGTACAGCGTGGTCGACGCCAACCTGCCCGGCGTGCTGCGCAAGGTCGACACCAGCCAGGTGCCGCTGTCGCACTACCTGGGCGCGGTGGGCATGCCGGGCGTCACGGCCTGGTACGGCCTGGTCAAGATCATCGCGCCCAAGGCCGGCGAGACCCTGGTCGTGAGCGCGGCCAGCGGTGCCGTGGGCAGCGCCTTCGGCGCACTGGGCAAGGCGCGTGGCTGCCGCGTCGTCGGCATCGCGGGCGGGCCGGACAAATGTGCCTACGTCAAGGACGAACTCGGCTTCGACGACTGCATCGACTACAAGGTCCACGGCGACGTGAAGAGCCTTTCGGCCGCGCTCAAGGTGGCCTGCCCGGACGGCATCGACGGCTACTTCGAGAACGTGGGCGGGATGGTCATGGACGCCGTGATGCTGCGCACCAACGCCTTCGCGCGCATCGCGCTGTGCGGCATGATCGCCGGCTACGATGGCGCACCACTGCCCATGGCCAACCCTTCGCTGCTGCTGATCAACCGCATCAAGCTCGAAGGCTTCATCGTCAGCGAGCACATGGAGGTCTGGCCGGAGGCGTTGGCCGAACTCGGCGGCCTGGTGGCCAGCGGCAAGCTGCGCCCGCGCGAGTCCATCGCCCAGGGCCTGGCGGCGGCGCCCGAAGCCTTCCTGGGCCTGCTCAAGGGCCGCAACTTCGGCAAGCAGCTGGTGCAACTCGCCTGACGTTTTCCAGGAGGCCGCCATGGACCAGACGCACGAAGTCTTCAACCAGAGTTCGGCGCTGGTCGACTACGACCTGTTCGCCACCAACCGCGGCCTGCGCGATGCGCTGGTGTTCCACGCCCCCGACCTGCAGCTGGCACCGCTGCAGTCACTCGGGCGCGAACTGGGCACGGCCGCCATGCAGGCCCATGCGCGGCTGGCCAATGTGCACGGGCCGCAACTGCACACGCACGACCGCTTCGGCCACCGCGTGGACGAGGTGGAGTTCCATCCGAGCTACCACGCGCTGATGGCGGCCGCCGTGGGCGCAGGCCTGCACGGCACGCCCTGGGCCGGCGGCGCGCATGCCCATCTGCAGCGGGCCGCTGGCTTCATGCTGTTCACCGAGCTCGAGCCCTCCATGCTGTGCCCGATCTCGATGACCTACGCAGTGGCGCCCGCGCTGCGCGGCAATGCAAACATCCATGCCGATTGGTCGCCCAAGCTGCAGAGCCGCTGGTACGACCCGCAGCTGCGCTTCGTCGCCGACAAGCCCGGCGTGACCATGGGCATGGGCATGACCGAGAAGCAGGGCGGCTCGGACGTGCGCGCCAACACCACGCAAGCCGCGCATGCTGGCCGCGACGGCTGGGGCGAGCGCTACGCGATCACGGGGCACAAATGGTTCTTCTCTGCGCCGATGTGCGATGCCTTCCTGGTGCTGGCGCAGGCGCCTGCCGGGCTGTCGTGCTTCTTCCTGCCGCGCGTGCTGCCGGATGGGACCCGCAATGCCATCCGCATCCAGCGCCTGAAGGACAAGCTCGGCAACAAGGCCAACGCGAGTTCCGAGGTCGAGTTCCACGGCGCCCAGGCCTGGCTGGTCGGCGAGGAGGG
Organism: Pseudorhodoferax sp. Leaf265; assembly: GCF_001422365.1. Classification (GTDB taxonomy): domain Bacteria; phylum Pseudomonadota; class Gammaproteobacteria; order Burkholderiales; family Burkholderiaceae_C; genus Pseudorhodoferax. The sequence goes on from NZ_LMMT01000007.1 coordinate 142,333, forward strand.
CCGCGGCGTGCCGCAGATCCTCGAGATGGGCACCATGACGCGGCTGGACTGCGCCCTCGGCACCTCCGGCCTCATGCGCCAGGCGCTTGCGCTGGCGCTGCACCACACGGCCGAGCGCAAGGCCTTCGGCAAGACGCTGGCCTCGCAACCCCTGATGCGCAACGTGCTGGCCGATCTGGCGCTGGAGTCCGAGGCTGCCACCGCGCTCGCGCTGCGCCTGGCCCATGCCTTCGACCGCGCCGACGATCCCCACGAGCAACTGATGGCACGGCTGCTCACACCCGTCGCCAAATTCTGGATCTGCAAGCGCGGCAGCGCCTTCGGCCAGGAGGCCATGGAATGCCTGGGCGGCAACGGGTATGTGGAGGAGGGCGGCGAGGGCGTGATGGCCCGCATCTACCGCGAGATGCCGCTCAACTCGATCTGGGAAGGCGCGGGCAACATCATGGCGCTGGACCTGCTGCGCGTGCTGCGCAAGGGCGATGTGGCCGAGGCCCTGGCCGCGGAACTTGCGCCTGCGCGTGGCAACGCCGCGCTGGACCGCATGGCCGCCTTGCTGCCGCAGCGCATCGCGCAGGTCGAGGGCGAGGTCGAGGCCCGGCGCCTGGCCGAGGACATCGCGTTGGCCGTGCAGGCGGCGCTGCTGGTGCGGCATTCGGCCCCGGCCGTGGCCGATGCCTTCTGCGCCTCGCGCATTGCCGGCGACTGGGGCCGCAGCTACGGCAGCCTGCCGTCGGCCTGCGACTTCGATGCCATCATCGCGCGCGCCACGCCCCACTGAACAAGGAGAACGCCCCATGTCCGACCTGATCCTGCACCACTTCGCCACCTCGCCGTTTTCCGAGAAGATCCGCCTTGTGCTGGGCTACAAGCAGCTGGCCTGGAAGTCGGTGCACATCCCGCCCATCATGCCCAAGCCCGATGTGGTGGCGCTGAGCGGCGGCTACCGCAAGACGCCGCTGCTGCAGATCGGCGCCGACATCTACTGCGACACCGCGCTGATCTGCGACGTGCTGGAACACCGCCAGCCGCAGCCCAGCCTATACCCGCCGCAGCACAAGGGCATGGCGCGCATCCTCGCGCAGTGGGCCGACACCAGCTTGTTCTGGGCCGCCATGGCCTATGCGATGCAGCCCAAGGGCCTGGCCGACATGTTCGGCAACATGCCGCCCGAGGCCGCCAAGGCCTTCGGCGAAGACCGCCGCGCGATGCAGGTCGGCATGACGCGGCTGCGCCCGGCGGACGCCACGGCGGCGCTCAAGTCCTACCTGCGCCGGCTGTCCGAATCGCTGGAATCACAGGCCTGCCTGGTCGATGCCACGCCGGGCCTGGCCGATTTCGCGGCCTACCACCCGCTGTGGTACGTGCGCACGCGCACGCCGTCGATGGCCGGCATCTTCGATGCGTTCCCGTCGGTGCTGGCCTGGATGGACCGCATGGCCGCCATCGGCCATGGCCAGCACGACAAGCTGGCCAGTGGCGATGCGGTGGCCATCGCGGCCGCGGCCGAACCCTTGCCCGTGGCAGGCCAGACCTTCCAGGACGAGCACGGCATCGCCCTGGGCAGCCGCGTGACGGTGGCGGCCGAGAGCTTCGGCCTGGAGACCACCGAGGGCGAACTGGTCGCGGCCACGCGCATGCACTACACCTTGAGGCGCACCGATCCACGTGCGGGCACGGTGCATGTGCATTTCCCACGTGTCGGCTATGTGCTGAAAGCTGTCTGACGAGAAAGAGACGAGCGTGATCACCGACTTCAAGAACAAGACCGCCGTGCTGACCGGCGCCGGCTCGGGCTTCGGCCTGGAGTGCGCGCGCATCGGCGCCCGCCTGGGCATGCGCCTGGTGCTGGCCGACGTGCAGCAGGACGCGCTGGACCGGGCCACGGCCGAACTCACGGCGTTGGGCGCCGAGGTGCTGCCGTTCCAGCTCGACGTGTCCAAGGCCGAGCAGGTCGAGGCGCTGGGCGCGGCGACGCTGGCGCGCTTCGGTGCGCCGCACCTGGTGTTCAACAATGCCGGGGTCGGATCGGGCGGCCTGGTCTGGGAGAACAGCGCGCACGACTGGGAGTGGGTGTTCGGCGTCAATGTCATGGGTGTGGCCCACGGCGTGCGCGTGTTCACGCCCATGATGCTGGCCGCAGCCAAGAACGATCCGGCCTGGCGCGGCCACATCGTCAACACGGCCAGCATGGCCGGCCTGCTGACGCCCCCCAACATGGGCATCTACAACGCCAGCAAGCACGCCGTGGTGGCCCTGACCGAGACCCTGTACCAGGACCTGGCATTGGTCACCGAGCAGATCAGCGCGTCGGTGCTGTGCCCTTATTTCGTGGCCACTGGCATCGACACCAGCGAACGCAACCGCCCGGCCGATCTGGCGGCTGGCGCAGCCTCGCGCAGCCAGCAGGTGAGCCAGGCCATGATGGGCAAGGCCGTGGGCGCAGGCAAGGTGTCGGCCGCCGAGGTGGCCCAGAAAGTCTTCGACGCCGTGGCGGCGCAACAGTTCTACATCTACAGCCACCCGCGCGCGATCGGCTCGGTACAGGTGCGCATGGAAGACATCCTGCAGCAGCGCAACCCGACCGACCCGTTCGCGCACAAGCCCGAGCTGGGCGTCGAATTGCGCAAGGCCTTGCGCGGCTGAAACCTCGGTTCAGTGCAGCCGGCGCGTCCGGTTCTGCTCGAACAAATCGACCTGCAGCACGGCGTCGTCCGTGCGCTCCAACGAGGCCGTGTAGCGGGCCAGTTCGGCGTCCTCGATGAAGCTGGCCGAGGAGGAGGCGGCCAGCAGCCGCTCGGCCGACTGGGGCCGCGCGATCGCGTAGCCCTGCACGTAGTCCACGCCGATCTCCACCAGGGTGCGCACGGTCGCCAGGTCCTCGGCCCATTCGGCCACGGTGCGCATGCCCAGGTTGCGGCCCAGGTTCACGATGGCTTCCACGATGGCCACGTTGGCCGGGTGCTTGTTCATGTTGACGATGAAGCTGCCGTCGATCTTGAGCAGGTCCGCCGGCAACTCCTTGAGGTAGGAGAACGAGGTGTAGCCCGCGCCGAAGTCGTCCAGAGCGACCTTGGCGCCGTAGCTGCGCACCTTGTCGATGAAGCGCCGCGTGTTGTCCAGGTCGTGCAGCGCCACGCTTTCGGTGATCTCGAAGCACAGGAAGCTGGCGACGTGGATGTTGTGCGCCAGCAGCGTGTAGACGTCGTTCATGAACTTCTCGTCGTTGAGCGAGGCGCCCGACAGGTTCATGCAGACGAAGCGGGTGTTGCGCAGCCTGGTCAGGTGGGTGTTGAGCCAGGTCAGCGCGGCCGACAACACCCAGCGGTCGATCACGCCCATGCGGCCGCTGTTCTCGCCGGCGGAGATGACGCGGTCGGTCGGCACGAGCTTGCCGTCCGCATCCCGCATGCGCAGCAACACCTCGAAGTTCAGCGAGGCGTGCGGTGCCGACAGCGACATGATGGGCTGCATCTGCAGGAACAGGCCCTCGGTGGCGCGGCCCCCAGACAGGCGCTCGACCAGCTGCAGCTCGGCATGGTGGTCCTGGAAGGCCTGGGCGTTCTTCTCGTAGACCACCAGGCCCTCGTTGTGGCGCGTCTTGGCCTCGCGGCAGGCGCGGTCGGCGGTGGAGACGGCGTCCTTGAAGCGCGTGCCCGGGCTGACCTCGATCAGGCCGATGGAGCCGCGTACATGGAATGCCTTGTCGCCCACGCGGTAGGGCGTGCCGCCGATGGCCGAGACGATGCCCTGGCAGATCACGGCGGCCAGCGGCATGCGCGTGTCGGGCATCATGATCAGGAACTCGTCGCCCCCCATGCGGCCCAGCGCCATGCTGCCCGACAGCATGTTGCCCACGCGCGCGCAGACCTGCTGCAGCACTTCGTCGCCGGCGTTGTGGCCGAACAAATCGTTGATGAGCTTGAAGCGGTCCAGGTCCAGGTAGGCCAGGGCCAGCGGATGGCTGTTGTCCATGCCGGCCAGCGCGCGTTCGAGTTCGCGCTCGATGCCGCGGCGGTTGAGCACCTTGGTCAAGGCGTCGTTGTTGGCCATGAACTGCAGTTCCTCGGTGGCGCGCGAGGAGTCCGTCACGTCCTGCAGCGAGCCTTCGACCTTGTCGCGCGCGCGCGCGGCCTTCACCAGGAAGCGCTTGTGCACGCCAACGCCTTGCGGCTTGCGGCCCCGCAATTCGAGCGACACGTTGTCCTGGGTCTGCAGCAACTGCAGCAGCTGCACCCAGGCGCCTTCGTGGAAGTAGCGGTCCCATGCTTCGCGGCCCGGCGCCAGCACGTCGGTGGCCAGCATCGTGCGCAGGGCCGGGTTGGCGCTCGTGAAGCGCCCCTGCAGGTCCAGCGTGAACAGGCCGATCGGCATGGCCTCGAAGGTGTGCTCCAGCTGGGCCTGGGCTTCCAGGCGCTGGTTGTGCTCCTGGCGCATCTGCTCGGCAATGGCCAGCGAGGCGAGCAGGCTGGACGACAGCGCGGCCGTGACGCTGTTGACGGCGCCGATCAGACCACGCATGCCGACCGCGGCCGAAACCACTTCGTACAGGCTGGCGGCCAGCGTCACGGCCAGCGAGGCGCTATACCACATGGCCACGCGCGAGCGCGTGCGGACCAGGATCTGGCCCAACAGGAACACCGCGATGCAGGTGCCCACGCCGGTCGCGGCCCAGATGTAGGGCAGCACCGTGCCATACGGCAGCAGTGCAGACATCACCAGCAGCGGCGGGGCCGGCCACATGATGGCGCGCAGCAGCGGCGCGTAGCCGACCTTGGCCAGGTCTTCGCGGAACAGTTCGCGGAACAGCGTGGCCGTCAGCGTGTAGTACAGCGACATCGTGAACAGCCGCATGCGCGGCATCCATTCGGTCGGCACCGTCCGGCCCAGCCACTGGGCGTCCCAGCCGGCGGACAGTGCGCCCATGCGCAGGTTCACGAGCAGCCAGACCGCGAACAGCACGTACATGCCGCTGCGGTTGACCAGCGCGGTGGTGAGCACGAACAGCGCCAGCACGATGAGGCCGCCGTCCAGCAGCCCGGCGTTGCGGTGGAACTCGAAGCCGGAACTGGCCAGGGCTGCCGTGGGCCACTGCAGCACGGTGATGCGCGCCGGCCCGACGAAATGGCCTTCGCACAGCAGGGCGGCCGGTTTGCCGGCGGCGTCCAGCCGCACCGCGAAGCCGGCCTTGGCTGCCGACAGATGGCCTTCACTGGACATGCGGCTGGCGCTGCCCAGTGGCTGCAGTGTGGCGGCATTCCAACAGCGCAGGTCGGTGGCGTGGCGCGAAGCGAACTCGATGCTGTCGGTGGCGGCATCCACCCGCTGATCGGCCAGCGGCACCAACATCCAGAACGCGGCCTCGGACAGCCGCGTGTCCTGCAGCACGACCGGGGAGGGCGCGGATCGGAGCAGCGCCAGTGCCTCCTGCGGCGACAGGCCCGCGCCGTCCGCAGGCGCTTCGACCACCTGGAAGGACAGACTGCGCGCACCCGTGCTGCCGTACTGGTTGGACCAGGCCAGCAGGGCGAACAGGCTCACCACCAGCAACACAGCCGGCAGCGCATAGATCCCCATCGCATACAAGGCCTTGTCGAGACCTGTGTTCAGCCGAGAAAGCCGCAGCACGCTGCCGTTCATGTTGTTCTCAGTCCGCCAAATGCCCGAGCCGAACCGGCATGGTGTAAGCCGGCCACAAATTGAAACAAATTATGGGGCTAATTCGGCAGGTGCTGGAGCAAATCGCGTGTGTCCGGGGCAAATTCGGCAGGCTGGTCCGGGCTTTTCTCACGCCCGCCGTCGCCTTTACATCTGCATCCGAGGCAACGGTGCCGCAAGTGCATGGGTTTTCAACCCGTTGCGGGCGGGCGCCTGGCCCAGGTCGATGTCCACATGGTCCGTGCGGAACACGAACTGGAACAGCGGATGCTGCAGTTCGGCCCAGTGCTGCTCGGCGCCGCTGACCTCCAGGCACATGATGCGGTGTGGCAGATTGCCAACATGGGCCAGCGGGACGTAGCCGAGCGCAGGGTCGACATCCGTGAACAGCAGGCGCTCGTACTGGCGGTCGATGGGCGTGCGGGCCGTGATGACCATCCAGTCGATGCCCTGTTGCTGGCAATAGAGGAAGAAGGCCTTGAACAGCACGGTCTTGACGGCGCGTCCCTGGGTCGGCTCGCCGACGCCCAGGCGGGTGGCCTCGGCCAGCGGGCTGTGGCGCATTTTGGGTGGCAGCGTCAGCGAGTGTTCCAACGGCAGTGGTGCAAATGCATTGGTCTGGATGCGCATGGTGCCCAGTGGCGTGCCGTCCAGCTTGGATTCGGCCAACAGCACCACGGTGCCGTCCATGGTGTCGTAGCTCTCGGGTGCGCGCAGGCTTTCGGCGAACGCTGGCACGTGGCGGGCATAGGCGCTGTGGCGCACATGCACCGCCTTGTGCAGGTCGGCCTCGGAACGCACGACGCGCACGCTGAATGGCAGGCGTTCGGCCTGCATCGGCAGAGCCAGCAACTCTTGCGTGCGCGACCAGCCAGAAGGCGCCGGGCGACCATGGTGTTCATTCAGATTCACAGCAACCTCCCCGGCCGGCCCGCGCTGCGACAACTGCCCGCATGAACCCGCCATTAACATGTGAACGAATGTAAATTTCGGTTTCGGCGAACAGAAGTCGCGCTTTGGATGAAGCGGTTGTAGGTGTTTCGGAGACAGAACGTCCATAGAACGGTGGATGCGTGGCGGGGCGGGGGCCTATGGCAAACTGCCGCCCCTTCCCCCCATTGCGCCAGCGTTTCTCCAGGATGCTCCAGAAAATCTTTCGCCAGCTCGCCGCTGAAATCAAGATCCGTGAAGACCAGGTCAGGGCGGCCGTCGACCTGCTCGATGGCGGCGCCACCGTGCCCTTCATCGCCCGCTACCGCAAGGAGGTCACCAATGGCCTGGACGACGTGCAGTTGCGCGAATTGGAGGCCCGCCTGGCCTACCTGCGCGAACTGGAAGACCGGCGGGGCGCCGTGCTCAAGAGCATCGAGGAGCAGGGCAAGCTGACGCCCCAGCTGCGCGCCGCGATCGAGGCTGCGGCCTCCAAGCAGGAGGTCGAGGACCTGTATCTGCCGTACAAGCTCAAGCGCCGCACCAAGGGCCAGATGGCGCGCGAGGCGGGCATCGAGCCGCTGGCCGACAAGCTGTTCGCCGATCCCACGCTGGTGCCGGCCGACGAGGCCGCCGCCTTCGTCAAGGCCGAGAAGGGCGAGAACGGCGAAGACTTCACCACCGTGCCCGCGGTGCTGGACGGCGTGCGCGACATCCTGTCCGAGCGCTGGGCCGAGGACGCCGCGCTGGTGCAGGGCCTGCGCGCCTGGCTCTGGGACGAAGGCCTGCTGCAGAGCAAGCTGGCTGCCGGCAAGGACGAGAACAACGCCGACGTTGCCAAGTTCCGCGACTATTTCGACTACGACGAGCCGATCGGCCGCGTGCCCTCGCACCGCGCGCTGGCCGTCTTCCGCGGCCGCGCCCTGGACATCCTGGACGCCAAGCTCGTGCTGCCCGACGCGGATGCAGCACCAGCCAAACCCGGCCAGCCCGTGCCCAGTCTGGCCGAGGGCCGCATCGCGCTGCACCTGGGCTGGAGCCACCAGAGCCGACCGGCGGACGATCTGCTGCGCAAGTGCGTGGCCTGGACCTGGCGCGTCAAGCTGAGCCTGTCGACCGAGCGCGACCTGTTCACGCGGCTGCGCGAGGACGCCGAGAAGGTCGCCATCAAGGTCTTCTCCGACAACCTGCGCGACCTGCTGCTGGCCGCGCCGGCCGGCCCGCGCGTGGTGATGGGCCTGGACCCGGGGATCCGCACCGGCGTGAAGGTGGCCGTGGTCGATGCCACGGGCAAGCTGGTCGACACGGCCACGGTCTACCCGCACGAGCCGCGGCGCGACTGGGAAGGCGCGCTGCACACGCTGGCCCAGCTGTGCGCCAAACATGGCGTGAACCTGATCGCCATCGGCAACGGCACGGCCAGCCGCGAAACCGACAAGCTGGCGGCCGACCTGATCAAGCGGCTGGAGAAGCTCGCGCCCGACGTGCAATTGCAGCGCGTGGTGGTCAGCGAGGCCGGCGCCTCGGTCTATTCCGCGAGCGAGTTCGCCTCGCAGGAAATGCCCGACGTGGACGTGAGCCTGCGCGGCGCGGCGAGCATCGCGCGCCGGCTGCAGGACCCCCTGGCCGAGCTCGTCAAGATCGACCCCAAGTCCATCGGCGTGGGCCAGTACCAGCACGACGTGAACCAGGGCGAGCTGGCGCGCACGCTGGAGGCCGTGGTGGAGGACTGCGTCAACGCCGTGGGCGTGGACCTCAATACCGCCAGCGTGCCGCTGCTGTCGCGCGTCTCGGGCCTGTCGCCCAGCGTGGCCAAGGCCGTGGTGCGCTGGCGCGAAAGCCATGGTGCTTTTGCCAGCCGCCAGCAACTGCTGGAAGTCAGTGGCCTGGGGCCCAAGACCTTCGAGCAGAGCGCGGGTTTCCTGCGCATCCGTGGCGGCACCAATCCGCTGGACATGACCGGCGTGCACCCCGAAACCTATGCCGTGGTCGAGCGCATCCTCGAACGCGCTGGAAAACCCGTGCAGGAATTGATGGGTCGCGCCGAGATGCTCAAGACCCTCCGGCCCGAACTCTTCGCCAACGAGAAGTTCGGCGTCATCACGGTCAAGGACATCATGTCCGAGCTGGAGAAGCCAGGCCGCGATCCGCGGCCGGACTTCAAGGTGGCGCGCTTCAACGACAACGTCGAAGACATCAAGGATCTGGTCGAGGGGATGCTGCTGGAGGGCACGGTCAGCAACGTGGCAGCTTTCGGCGCCTTCGTCGACCTGGGCGTGCACCAGGACGGGCTGGTGCATGTGAGCCAGCTGTCCAACAAGTTCGTCACCGATGCGCGCGAGGTCGTCAAGACCGGCGACATCGTCAAAGTCAAGGTGCTGGAAGTGGACGTGGCGCGCAAGCGCATCAGCCTGACCATGAAGCTCGACGCCGCGCCTGCGCGCCGCGACGCCCCGCGCGAGAACCGTTTCGAGCACAGCGGCGCGCGTCAGCGCCACGGCGGCGGCGGCCGGCAGGAGGCTGCGGCGCCCTCGGCCATGGCGTCGGCCTTCGCCAAGCTGCAGGGCGGCAAGCGCTGAAGCAAGGCACGCGCGGCGGGCAGACACCATGCAGGCGACCAGCGCCCAGGACCGGGAGCCAGAACTGCCGAGCAGCCCCAAGTTGGTCGCGCTGCTGCTGACCGAGCTGTCCAGGCCCGTCCCGGACCTGCGCCGCACCAGCCAGCTGTTCTGCGGCGACCCGGCCTTGGCCATGCGGCTGCTGCGGCTGGCCAATGCGGTGCACCGCGAGGACACGCGCGGCGTCATCAGCGTGGCACAGGCACTGGCCCTGCTGCCGACCGAGGCGTTGCGCCCGCTGGCCGAGGCTGCCGCGCGGGCCAGCGTGCCCAACGCCGTGCCAGGCCTGTCGCTGCCGCAGTTCTGGCGCTTCAGCCTGCAGGTGGCCAAGCTCGCGCGTGCGCTGGCTGCCAGCGTGCGCCAGAACCAGGCCGTGGCCTACACCGCGGGCCTGCTGCACGCCATGGGCGAGCTCGTGCTGCACGCCGGGGCGCAGGACGACATGGCCTCCGTCAACCTGATTGCCAGCCTGTGCGACGTGCGCCGCGCCAAGCTGCAGCAACGCATGCTGGACACCACCTATGCCGCAGCCGGTGCCACGCTGGCGCAGCAGTGGCAGTTTCCGGGACCCTTGGTGGATGCGCTGCGCTACCAGCTCGCGCCGTTCGAGAACGAGGTCTACGAGCCGCTGGCCGGCCTCGTGCACCTGGCGGCCTGGCGTGCGCGCACCCAGGAATCGGGCTACGACGAACGTGCGCTGGCCACCAGCTTCCCGGGGGAAGTGGGCCTGGCCCTGGGCCTGGACATCGACATGGTGCTGCAGCAGGACCCGATCGACTGGGGCGGCGGAGACGCCGTCCACATCTGATGCAAAAGCCTCCACAAGACCTGTTGACGCCGACCATGCGCGGTGTGATCGACCGCATGCACCGCGCCGGCCGCCCGCCGCTGCACAGCCTGCCGCCCGAGCAGGCGCGCGCGGCCTATGCGCTGGGGGCCGGCGTGCTGGACATCCCGCTGCGGCCGCTGGCGCGCGTGCAGGACCTGGCGCTGCCCACGCGCGACGGCGCCAGCCTGCCGGCCCGCCTGGTGGCACCCGCCGCCGAGGCACCGCTGCCCGTGCTGCTGTACCTGCACGGCGGCGGTTTCACGATCGGCTCGGTCGCGACGCACGACACGTTGTGCCGTGAACTGGCGCACCAGGCCGGCTGCGCCGTGCTGTCGCTGGACTACCGGCTCGCGCCCGAGCACCGCTTCCCGACCGCGCAGAACGATGCCTGGGATGCCTTGCAATGGCTGGCCGAGGAGGGCGCTGCGCTGGGCCTGGACACCACGCGGCTGGCCATCGGTGGCGACAGCGCCGGTGGCACGCTGGCCGCGGTCTGCGCCATCGCCGCGCGCGACGCTGGCTTGCCGCTGGCACTGCAGCTGCTGTTCTACCCCGGTTGCGCGGCCTTCCAGGACACGCCCTCGCACCAACGCTTCGCCGAGGGTTTCGTGCTCGAGTCCGCCAGCATCGACTGGTTCTTCGACCAGGTGCAGCCTGACCGGCCGGCGCGCGCCGACTGGCGCTTCGCGCCGCTCAACGCGCCCGATGTCGACGGCGTGGCGCCGGCCTGGATCGGCCTGGCGGAATGCGATCCGCTGGTCGACGAGGGCGTGCTGTACGCCGACAAGCTGCGTGCGGCAGGCGTGGCGGTGGACCTGGAGATCTACCGCGGCGTGGTGCACGAGTTCATCAAGATGGGCCGGGCCATCCCGCAGGCGCGCATGGCCCATGCCGACGCAGCGCGCGCGCTCGCCATCGCCTTGCAGACGTCAGGAGACACCGCATGAAACGCCAGGACTTCCGCTTTTTCCACCGCCTGCGCGTGCGCTGGGTCGAGGTGGACATGCAGAAGATCGTCTTCAACGGCCACTACCTGATGTACTTCGACACGGCCGTCACCGCCTACTGGCGCGCGCTGGCACTGCCCTACGAAGAGGGTTTCGCGGCGCTGGGCGGCGAGCTTTACGTGAAGAAGGCGACCGTGGAGTACCACGCTTCGGCGCGCAACGACGACCAGCTCGATGTGGCACTGAAGTGCGAGCACGTGGGCCGCAGCTCCATGCGCTTTGTCGGCGCGATCTTCCGCGGCAACCAGCTGCTGATCACGGGCGAGCTGATCTACGTGTTCGCCGATCCGGCCGAGCAGAAGTCGCGCCCGGTGCCGGATGCGCTGCGCGCGCTGCTGCTGGACTACGAGGCCGGGCAGCGCGTGACGCAGCTGCGGCTGAACAGCTGGGATGCGCTGCAGGCCGACGCACGCCGCGTGCGCACCGAGGTCTTCATCGAGGAGCAGGGCATCGCGCGCGAGGACGAGTGGGACGAGGCCGACGCCACGGCCGTGCATGCCGTGCTCTACAACCGGCTGGATCAGCCCGTGGCCACGGGTCGGCTGCTGCAGCATGCGCCCGGCGTGGCCAAGATCGGCCGCCTGGCCGTGCGCCACATGCTGCGCGGTGCCAACCTGGGTGCCGAAGTCCTGCAGGCCCTGGTGCGGACCGCGGCAGCGCGCGGTGACCGCGAGGTCGTGCTGCACGCCCAGCGCAGCGCCGAGGGCTTCTACCGCCGTATGGGCTTTGCGGTGCGCGGCGAGCCTTTCGACGAGGTCGGCATCGCCCACGTCGAGATGGTGCTGCCGCTCACGGCTCAGACGTCGGCGAGCAGGGCGTAGGGGAGGGGCTGCAGCTGCAGCGCAGGGCCCGTGGCGCTGCCGGCATGCAGGTCGTTGGCCTCGGCGGCCGCGATCTGCACCGAGACCACCGCATCCCAGCCACCGGCGGGGTTGGCGGCGGCCTGCACCACGGTGCCCGTGGGCTGCTCGGCATCGCTGGCCTGGAACACCTCCTGGCCGGCGGCCAGTTCGGCATCGGCATGCACGACATAGGCCCGGCGCTTGAGCGTGCCGCGGAACTGGCTGCGCGCCACGACCTCCTGGCCCGGGTAGCAGCCCTTCTTGAAGCTCACGCCGCCGACCGACTCGTAGTTCAGCATCTGCGGCACCAGCGCCTCGAACAGCGGCTGCGTGACCAGCACCACGCCGCTGCGCACCTCGGACAGCTGCCAGTCCGCCAGCGGCAGGGCCGGTGCGTCCGGCGGGGCGGCCTGCGCGGGCAACACCAGCAGCGCGCGCGGCTGGCCATCGGCCGGGTACAGCGCGACCGCCACGCCGCCCGCCACCTCGCGGCGGTGCCAGGGCGCGGGTTCGCCGTCCAGCAGCGTGGCCGCGCTGGGGCCCAGCGCGCCCAGCAGCTGGAAGTCTGCGGTCGCATCGCGCAGCTTGGCCTTGGCACGCATCACGAACATGGACAGGCGCTTGAGCGTGGGCGCCAGCAGATCGCGCGCGCAGACCAGCAGCACCTGGCCGTCAGTCCAGCGCAGGCCGACGAAGCTCGCCTGCATGCGGCCCTTGGGCGAACAGAACGCAGCGAGGCGCGCTTCATCGGGCGCCACGAGCACGAAATCCTGGCTCAGCTGGCTGTGCAGGAACTTGGCGGCTTCCTCGCCCTGGACGGCGATCACGCCCAGATGCGTCAGCGGCGCGAGGCCATTGCGGGTGTCGGCAGTGGGTTGCATGGGCTGAATTATCATGGCCGGCTCTTGTTCTCCTGGCTTGTAGGGCTGCTGTGCGTCGTGCGCTGATGGTGTTGTTGGTGGTGGCCTGCGCGGCGGCGGCGGGTGCCTGGTGGTGGCTGGACCAGCCCCTGCGGCTGGCCCGCGCGCCGGTGGAATTGAACATCGCACCCGGCAGCAGCGCGCGCGCCATCGCTGGCGCTGCCACCGAGGCCGGTGTGCTTGCCCCGGAATGGGCCTTGTTCGGCTGGTTCCGGCTGTCGGGCCAGTCGCGCCTGATCAAGGCCGGCAGCTATGAATTCGCACCTGGCACGACACCGCGCACGCTGCTGGACAAGCTGGTGCGCGGCGAACAAGCCCTGCGCGCGGTCACTTTCGTGGAAGGCTGGACCTTCCGCCAGATGCGCCAGGCCCTTGCGAAGGCCGACCGCATCCAACCCGACAGCCGCACGCTCGACGATGCGGCGCTGATGGCCGCGCTGGGCCGGCCCGGCATCGCGCCCGAAGGCCGCTTCTTCCCCGACACCTACAGCTACGCGAAGGACAGCAGCGACCTGGCCGTGCTGCGCCAGGCCCTGCAGGCCATGGACAAGCAGCTGGACGCGGCCTGGTCCCAGCGCCTGCCCGGCGTCGCGCTCAAGACACCCGAGCAGGCCCTGGTGCTGGCCAGCATCGTCGAGAAGGAGACAGGCCATGGGGAGGACCGGGCCGACATCTCCGCCGTCTTCCACAACCGGCTGCGCATCGGCATGCTGCTGCAGACCGATCCGACCGTGATCTACGGCATGGGCGAGCGCTTCGATGGCAACCTGCGCCGCAGCGACCTGCGCACCGACACGCCCTTCAACACCTATACGCGGCCTGGCCTGCCGCCCACGCCGATCGCGATGCCCGGAGCGCGTGCACTGCTTGCGGCCGTGCAGCCTTCCGATTCCAAGGCCTTGTACTTCGTGGCGCGCGGCGATGGCACCAGCCATTTCAGCCAATCGCTGGACGAGCACAACCGCGCCGTCAACCGTTACATACGCGGGCGTTGAGCCACATGCAGCCACCACGCGGACTTTTCATCAGCTTCGAAGGCATCGACGGCGCCGGCAAGTCCAGCCACATCGCGGCGCTCGCCGACGCCTTCCGTGCCCAGGGGCGCACCGTCACGCAGACGCGCGAACCGGGCGGCACGCCCGTGGCCGAGCGGCTGCGCGAGCTTGTGTTGCACGAGGACATGGATGCGCTGACCGAAGCCCTGCTCGTGTTCGCCGGCCGGCGCGACCACCTGCGGCGCGTGATCGAGCCGGCGCTGGCGCGCGGCGAGGTGGTGCTGTGCGACCGCTTCACCGACGCCACCTTCGCCTACCAGGGCGCCGGCCGCGGCTTCGACCTGGGCGTGCTGGCTTCGCTGGAGCAATGGGTGCAGGCCGGCGAGGCCCTGCCCGCCGGGCAGCTGCGCCAACCCGACATGACGCTGTGGTTCGAGCTGGCGCCCGAGGTGGCGGCGCAGCGGCTGGCCGCTGCGCGCGCGCCCGACCGCTTCGAGGCCGAGCCCGCCGCCTTCTTCGCCCGCGTGCACAGGGGCTATGCACAGCGTGCCGAGGCCGCGCCCGCGCGCTTCGTGCGGATCGCGGCCGATGCCACGCGGCATGCGGTCTGGCAGCAGATCACGGCGGCCATGGTGCGGCGCGGCTGGCTGGCCATCATGGTCGCCGCGCAGGCGGGGCCGCGATGAGCGCCGCGCCGGGCCATCCCAAGCCAGCTCGCGCCCGCTTGGCGGGACAGGCCGCAGGCCGAAGGGTGCGTCCATGAGCCTCGCGCCCTGGTTGCAGCGCCAACGCACCAGCCTGCTCGCGCAGCGTGGCCATGCCTGGCTGCTCCACGGCCCCTCGGGCCTGGGCCAGTACGAATTGGCGTTGGAACTGGCGCGTGCCTGGCTGTGCGAGCGTGTCGACCGGCCGGAGGGGCAGGGCGCCTGCGGCGCCTGCGCCAGCTGCCACGCTATCGATGTGCGCGCCCATGCCGACCTGTGCGTGCTGTTGCCCGAGGTGGAAATGCTGGCCCTGGGCTGGCCGCTGGACGAGAAGGCCCAGGCCGAGGTCGACGACAAGAAGCGCAAGCCCAGCCGCGAGATCCGCGTCGAGGCCATGCGCGCTGCCGTCGAGTTCGGGCAACGCACCAGTGCGCGCGGACGCGGCAAGGCGGTCCTGGTGTTTCCGGCCGAACGCATGAACATGATCAGCGCAAACGCCTTGCTCAAGACGCTGGAGGAGCCACCAGGCGATGTGCGTTTCGTGCTGGCGACAGGGGCGGCGCACTTGCTGCTGCCCACCATCCGGAGCCGCTGCATGGGCCACCAGATGGCCTGGCCCACGCCGCAGGAGGCCCAGGACTGGCTGCAGGCGCAAGAAGGTGTGGCGACGGCCGACGTTCCGGTGCTGCTGGCAGCCGCAGGAGGCCGCCCCGAAGAAGCGTTGCGCATGCACGAGGCCGGTCGCAGCGCGCGCGCCTGGAGCGCTTTGCCGCAGGCACTGGCGCGCGGCGACATGGGTGCAGTCAGCGGCCTGGCGCCCGTGGAGCTCATCGATGCCATGCAAAAGCTCTGCCACGACCTGCTGCGCGTGGGGCAGGGCGCAGCGCCGCGCTTCTTCGCGAGCGCCGACCTGCCGCCGCCGGCCCGGCTGGGCACCTTGCTGCAATGGTCGCGCAAGCTGCAGGACAGCGCCCGGATCGCCGAGCACCCTTTGAACGCCGGCCTGATGTTGGAATCGCTCGTTGCGCTGGCGAAAAGCGCCCTAAACTCGCGCCCACCATGAGCAGTCCCGCCCCGGCACCGCGCCCCAGCGTCATCCAGTTGGCGATCAAGGAAAAAGCCGCCCTGTACGCGGCCTACATCCCCTTGTTCGCGGAAGGCGGCATGTTCATTCCGACCTCGCGCGAGTACCAGCTTGGTGACGACGTCTATGTGCTGCTGTCCCTGCCGGAAGACCCGCAGCGCTACCCGATCGCCGGGCGCGTGGCCTGGGTCACGCCATCGCGTGCGTCGGGCAACCGGACGCAGGGCGTGGGCATCCAGTTCCCCCGGGACGAGAAGTCGCGCCAGCTCAAGGAAAAGATCGAGGACCTGCTGAGCGGCCATTTGATGTCCGATCGGCCCACCCAAACCGTTTGATTTCGCACGCCGGCCCGCGCGCCGGCGCTGCCCGCGCATGTACACCGATTCGCATTGCCACCTGAGCGACCCCGAGCTGCTGGCCCGGTTACCGCAGATTCTTGACGCCATGGCCGCCGCGCAGGTCGACCGCGCGATGTGCATCTGCACCACGCTGGAAGAGTTCGACACCGTCCACGGAATCGCCATGGCGCACCCGCAGATCTGGGCGACCGTGGGCGTGCACCCTGACCAGGAAGATGTGCAGGAGCCCGGTCTGGACGACCTGCTGACCCGCGGTCGCCTGCCGCGTGTGCTGGCGATCGGCGAGACCGGCCTGGACTACTACCGCCTGGGCGAGCGCAGCGTGGCCGATGTCGAGTGGCAACGCGAGCGCTTTCGCACCCACATTCGGGCTGCGCGGCAGCTCGGCAAGCCGCTGGTCATCCATACCCGATCGGCCTCGGACGACACGCTGACGATCCTGAGGGAGCAGGGCGAAGATGGCTCGGCCGGAGCCGCCGGTGGTGTGTTCCACTGCTTCACCGAAACCGAAACGGTGGCCCGTGCAGCACTGGACCTGGGTTTTTACATCTCCTTGTCCGGCATCCTCACCTTCAAGAACGCACAGGACCTGCGTGACATCGCCGGCTTCGTCCCGTTGGACCGCCTGCTGATCGAAACCGACAGCCCCTATCTGGCCCCCGTGCCGCACCGGGGCAAGACCAACCAGCCTGCGTGGGTGCCACATGTCGCGGCCCAGATCGCCGCGGTGCGCGGCCTGGCCGTCGAGGCGATCGCCGCGCACACCAGCGCCAATTTCGACGCACTTTTCCGGCCCGAGACGGCATGACGATGGAAATGCAACGGCGCCATTGCCTGGCTGTTCTTCTGTTGGGCGCTACAAGCGTGGCAACAGCGGGTTCGTACGATGACTTCTTCGCCGCCATTGCCGCCGACGATGCAACGGCTGTCACCAACCTCCTGCGGCGCGGCTTCGACCCCAACACGCGTGACCCGAACGGCCAGCATGGCCTGTACCTCGCCATCCGTGCGCGGTCGTCTCGTGTGACGCAGGCCTTGATCGACTGGCCGAAGACCGAGGTCGAATCACTGAACAAGGCCGACGAAAGCCCGCTGATGGCGGCGGCACTGGATGGCCAGCTGGAAGTCTGCAAGACGCTGATCGCCCGCGGCGCGGCGGTCAACAAGACGGGATGGGCACCACTGCATTACGCCGCGACCAGCGGGCACCTGGAGGTGATGCGGCTCTTGCTGGAGGAACATGCCTTCATCGATGCGGAGTCGCCGAACAGGACCACCCCCTTGATGATGGCCGCGCGCTACGGCAGCCACGAGGCGGTCAGGCTGCTGCTGCAGGAAGGTGCGGAGCCATTGCTCAAGAACGAGCAAGGTATGACGGCCATCGATTTTGCGAATTCCGTCAGCCGGGCTGACGTGGCCAAGCTCGTCGGAGATGCGGTGCGGCAGCGCCAGCCCAGAGGAAAGTGGTGAAATTGCTGACGAACAGCTGACGTGCGGCGCGTTTTGCAGGCCATTTTGTTGGCTTACGGCCTATAGTCGCGTCCGCTTGCATCGTTTCGGAAGGCAATGAACACTCCTGAGCACCATTTGACGGCGGTGTACCTGCTCGCAGCAAGCATTATTGTGCCGCTGGTGATCGTGAGCGTTTGGCGCTATCTATCGAGACGACAGTACCGCAAGGCTCAGGAGGCCATGCGCCGGGGCAACCAGTTGCACCGCAGGTGGCTGGAGAGCAGCAAGGCCGACCACGAGCAGGCCAGGGAAGGCTGAAGGCGCTTGATCGACGGCAGCAAACCTAACCCGCATTAAGTCGTTGTTTTGGTTGGTTTTTCACTTTAGTCCGGGTCAATTTTGCTCCCTGACTGGTGGAAGCAAAGCTAACCCGCTGTCGGCGCCAGGCAGCAAAGTTGACCCGGAGTCGGCGCACTGGAAGAAAAGCTAACCCGCCGTCGGATGTTTGGAAGCAAAGTTGACCCGATGTCGGGTGACTCTCAAAACCACTCGGTCAGTCCCTCCGGTCTGCGCCAACGATATGGTTATGCAACCTTCGACGCTTCCAGGCCTCACTGACTGACGGCGGCAAACCTACTCTGTTGATTTCCACGCAGAACTGACCCACCGCCACAGGTAATTTCCGTCCAAATCTGACCCACGTAAGAACCCTAACTGAATCGACCCGGATTTCCTAGACACCTTCAAGCCGTTGGGAATGGCGTCGTTCGAACTCCACCGGCGAAGTGTCGCCGGCCGTGCCGTGGCGACG
>NZ_LMMT01000008.1 GCF_001422365.1 Pseudorhodoferax sp. Leaf265
TCGCCGTGGTTGGCCACCTTGACCTTGTACAGGTCCTTGAGCAGCGCGCTCATGAGCGAGAGGTTGTCCGGCGTGTCGTCCACCACCAGCACGGTGGGCCGGGTCTGGGCGTTCGTGGTGTCCGTCATGCAACTGCTCCTGCCGTCTCGGTGTCCTCGGTGCGCCACGCGGTCACGCGGTTGCGGCCGTTCTTCTTGGAGTGGTACAGCGCCTGGTCCGCCAGGTCGATCAGTGCGGCGGGGTCCGCCATGCCGGCCTCCAGTTCGCCAACGCCGAAGCTCATGGTCACGCGCACGCCGGGGTGGTCGCGCAGCGCTGCGCCCAGCGTGGCCGCGATGTCCTCGCGCAGCCGCTCGGCCACCTCGCGCGCCTGCGCCAGCGTGCTGCCGGGCAGCATCACGCAGAACTCCTCGCCGCCGTAGCGGCCGACGAAGTCCTCGATGCGCAGCCCGCGGCTCAGCGCCCGGGCGGCGCCCTGGATCACCTGGTCGCCGCCGCCGTGGCCGTACTTGTCGTTGACGGACTTGAAGTGGTCGATGTCGCACATGATGCAGGTCAGGGGCGTGCCGTTGGCGCGTGCCTCGGCGAAGCGTTGTTCGGCCTGCTGCATCAGCGAGCGGCGGTTGAAGATGCCGGTCAGTGCGTCGCGCGTGGCCAGCAGCGTCAGCTCCTCGTTCTGGCGCTCGATCTCCTTTTGCGAGGCACCCAGGTCTTCCAACGCCACGCGCAGCTTCTCCGTGCGCTCTTGCAGTTGCGTGACATCGGAAAAGCTCGCCAGGCAGCCGCGCACACGGCCGTTGTCGCTGATGGGCGAGCAGTTCAGCACCAGCCGCAGCGCCGGCTGCCGTGGCCGCAGCACATGCATCGGCACGCCCAGCACGGGCGCTTTGTCCTGCACGGCCTGGCGCCAGGGTGGCGGGTTGCGCCGTTCGGCCGGCAGGCTGTCCACGAGCCAGCGCAGCTCCGTGGCGTCGCGGCCGGTCAAGGCCTTGGCCTCCTCGCCATCGACCAGCGTGAAGGCCTTGTTGGCCAGCATCACGCGGCCCACGGTGTCCAGCACCAGCACGCCTTCGGTCAACGTGTCGAAGGCCGTGCGCACGCGCTCGGGCACGGCGGCGTTCGGGTCCAGGTGGCGCAGCACACGGCGCAGGTACAGCGAATAGACCAGCAGGCCGACCACGGAGATGAAGGCCAGCCAGTGCACCAGCGGCTCGCGCAGCCAGCCCGCCAGCGTGGCCGGGTACAGGGGCTGCATGACGAACTGGATCTCGCCCCAGCGCTGGTTGCCCACCATCAGCGGGATGCGGATGTTGTCCAGCGTGGAACTGGTGCCGGTCTCCAGGTGCCAGCCGCGCTGGTGGTTGCCGACCTGTCCCAGCACCTGGCCATGGTTGTCGAGCACGCGGGCGGACAGCAAGCGTGGCTCGTGTGCGTGGGCATCGGCCAGCACGCGCTGCAACTGCACGGCGCCACTGGCGTCGGCACTCAGCACCCTGGCCACCTCCTGGGCCACCGTGCGGGTCACCAGCGCGTGGTGGTTGCGCACCAGTTCGCCGCGGTCGCTGGGGTAGCCCGTGAACATCTCGGCGATCAGCACCAGCGTGACCATGAGCGACACCAGCCCGAGCGCGACGCGCACGGCAGGCGTGAACAGCTGGCGCCACCATCCCATCGGATTCACTGCTTGTCCTCCGCCACGGTTTCCTCGTCCTTGCGCCGGGCATCTTCGGGTTCGGTCCCGTCTCCATTGTCTTCCCGCGCGTCACCGAAGGGCTGCTGCGCGCGTGGGTCGCGCGGCCCGCGCTGGCGCCGGTTCAGCACGGGCAGGGGGTCCATGCTGGTCCAGGCCGGCGACATGGCCAGCAGGCTGGCCAGCAGGGCGCTGCCGCGGCTGGCCCAGAAGGCCGCGCCCAGGCCGATGGCGATGCCGCCGGCCAGGGCCTGGTCCAGTGCGGCGCTCGCCTGCAGCGTGCCGTCGCGGCCTTCCTCCGCGGTGTCGGCGACCACGGGGAGGGCGTCGGGCCGTGGGCCGCGGTTGGTCTGGGCGCTGGCATCGACAGGCTCACTGCGCAGCAGGTCTGGCAGCAACAGGTCGGGCAGGCCGATGTCGCCCCAGGCGGCGTGGTAGTCGGACTGGCGCCATTGCACCCGCAGCAGCAGGTCGGCCGGCAGCGGCTGCTGCGTGGCCGGCGCCAGCAACACGGCGGGGGCGGGTCGGGTGCCGGGAACATGGTCGGCGTGCACCATGTCGGCGCCGCCCGCGAACTGCAGGCCGCCTTCGTCCGTGGCGCCGGCCTCGCCGGCTGCGGGGTCGCTGCCCAGGCTCTGGCCGGCACCGCTGGCGGGCAGGTTTGGCGGCACGGGCACCGCCACCGGGGGCGTGGGCCCCGGGACGGGCGCGGCCGGCACCGGATTCGGCTGCACGACCGGATTGCCCGTGACTGTCACCAGCACGCGGTAGTCGCCAGTGCGTTCGCCGTCGCTGACGCGCACCAGCACCTCGTAGAGGTTGTCGCCATCGGCATCGCGCGGCGCCATGAACAGCGGCGGGGCTCGGAACGCCAGCCGGCCGGTTGCGGCATCGATGGTGAACAGCGCTGCATCGGCACCTCCGGCCAGCGCATACTGCAGCGGCTGCCCGCCGGTGCCGGACGCCTGCACCGTGGTCACGGCGGTCTGCTGCTCGGGCACGCTGACCTGCACCGTGCCGCCTGGCAACCCGCCGCCGTCGACCACGTCGCGCACGCGCACCGTCAGGGCCAGCGAGGCGCTCTGCAGGCCGTCGCTGACGCCGACCACCACGGCGTAGTCGTTGTCGCCGTCGGCATCGACCGGGGCCTCGCGGTCCGGTGCCTGGACGAAGCGCAGTGCACCGGTCTGCGCATCGATGGTGAAGCGCGCCGCGTCGGCGCCGCCCACGATGCTGTAGCGCAGCGTCTCGGCCGGCAGGTCCGCGTCCACGGCCTGCACGCGCACGACTGCGGTGCTGTTCTCGGGCACCTCGACCACGCCGCCCGGCGTGGTGAAACGCGGTGCGTTGTCGTTGACGGGCGTCACTTGCACGGCCAGCTGCTGCTCGCTGGATTGGCGGCCGTCGCTCACGCGCACGCGCACGTCGTAGAGGTTGTCGCCGTTGGCATCGGCCGGGATCTCGACATCGGGCGCGGTGGTGAAGCGCAGCGCCCCCGTCTGCGCGTCGATGCTGAAGCGCGCCGCGTCCGCGCCCCCGACGATGCTGTAGACCAGCGCACTCGCCGGCGAATCGGCATCGCTGGCGGTCACCTGCAGCACGTCGACGCTGTTCTCGGGCACGGCCACGCTGGCCGCGCTGGTGATCACCGGGGCCTGGACGTTGGTGTTGCGCACGGCCACGTTGAACGCCGTCTCGCTGCTGCTGCCGTCGGACGAGGTCGCCAGCACCTTGATCGTGAAGCCGTCGGCGTCCTGGAGCCGCGTGCCGTCGGCCACGGTCACCACGCCGGTCTGGGCATCGATGGCGAAGCGACCGCCGGCGTCGTCGCTGAGGCTGTAGCGCACGGTGTTGTTGCTGCCGTCGGCGTCCACGGCCTGGACGGTGACGCCCACGGTGGCACCGGTGGCGGCGTTGTCGTCGACGCGGTTGGGCGCGGGATCGGTGTCCACCGACGGGCCCACGGCGAACTCGTTGACGTCGGCCAGGGCGATGGTGAAGGCCGTGTCGGTGGTGGAGCCGTCCGAACTCGTGGCGCGCACCACGATGCCGTGCGTGGTGGCGCTCTCGTAGTCCAGCAGGCTGCCGTCGGCCACGGTGACCACGCCGGTGCTGGCGTCGATGGCGAAGCGCCCGCCAGCGTCGTCGAGCAGCGCGTAGCTCACGGTGGCGCCGGCATCGGGGTCGCGCGCGAAGGCCGTGATGCCCACGGGTGTGCCGGTGGTGGCGTTCTCGGGCAGGCGGTTGGGCGCGGGGTCGGTGTCGACCACGGGCGAGATCACGGCCTCGTTCACGTCGCTCAGCGCGACCGTGAAGCTGGCGCTGGAGGTCGAGCCGTCCGAGGAAGTGGCCAGCACCGTGATCTGGTGGCTGGTGGCGCCCTCGTAGTCCAGCAGGCTGCCGTCGGCCACGGTGACCAGGCCCGTGTCGGCGTCGATGGCGAAGCGGCCGCCCGCATCGTCGCTGAGGCTGTAGCGCACCGTGGCCGTGCCGTCCGGGTCGACGGCCTGGACCGTGATGCCGACCGGCGTGCCGGTGGCGGCGTTCTCGGGCACGGTGTCGGGGGCGGGATCGATGTCGCTGATGGCACCCACCGGGACTTCGTTCACGTCCGTCAGCTGGACCGTGAAGTTCAGGCTGGAGCTGCTGCCGTCCGAGGAGGTGGCCAGCACCGTGATCTGGTACTGGGCCTGGCCTTCGTAGTCCAGCAGGCTGCCGTCGGCCACGGTGACCACGCCCGTGGCCGGGTCGATCGTGAAGCGCCCGCCGGCGTCGTCGCTCAGCGTGTAGCTGACGGTGGCCGTGCCGTCCGGGTCCACGGCCTGGGCCGTGATGCCGACTGGCGTGCCGGTGGCGGCGTTCTCGGGCACCTGGTTGGCGGCCGGGTCGACGTCGGCGATGGCACCCAGGGGCGCCTCGTTCACGTCGCCGAGCGCGATGGTGAAGGTCGCGCTGGAGGTGGAGCCGTCGGACGAGGTGGCGCGCACGGTGATCTGGTGGCTGGTGGCGCTCTCGTGGTCGAGCAGGCTGGCGTTCGCGACGGTCACGACGCCCGTGTTGGCGTCGATGGCGAAGCGGCCACCGGCGTTGTCCGTCAGGCTGTAGGCCACGCTGGCCGTGCCGTCCGGGTCGATCGCGTGTGCGGTGATGCCGACGGCGGTGCCGTTGGCCGCGTTCTCGGGCACGGTGTTGGCCGCGGCGTCCACGTCCGTCACCGGGCCGACCGGTGCCTCGTTCGCATCGCCCAGGGCGACCGTGAAGCTCATGCTGGAAGTCGAGCCGTCCGAGGACGTGGCCAGCACCGTGATCTGGTGGCTGCTGGCCGTCTCGTAGTCGAGCAGGCTGCCATCGGCGACGGTGACCACGCCCGTGCTGGCGTCGATCGTGAAGCGGCCACCGGCGTTGTCCGTGAGGCTGTAGGTCACCATGGCGGTGCCGTCCGGATCGATGGCCTGGGCGGTGATGCCGACCACGGTGCCCGTGGTGGCGTTCTCGGGCACGGTGTTGGCCGCGGCATCCACATCGGTGACGGCGCCGACCGGCGCTTCGTTCACGTCGCCGAGCGCGATGGTGAAGGCGGTACTGGACGTCGAGCCGTCCGAGGAGGTGGCCAGCACGGTGATCTGGTGACTGGTGGCCGCTTCGTGGTTCAAGAGCGAGCCGTCGGCCACGGTCACCACGCCGGTGCTGGCGTCGATGGCGAAGCGGCCACCGGCGTTGTTGGAGAGGCTGTAGCTCACCGTGGCCGTGCCGTCCGGATCCGTGGCTTGGGCGGTGATGCCAACCACGGTGCCATTGGCGGCGTTCTCGGCCACGGTGTTGGCGGCGGCATCGACATCGGTGACGGCACCGACCGGGGCCTCGTTCACGTCGGCCAGGTTGACCGTGAAGTTGGCGCTGGAGGTGGAGCCATCGGACGAGGTGGCCAGCACGGTGATCTGGTGGCTGCCGGCACTTTCGTAGTTCAGCAGCGAGCCGTTGGCCACGGTCACCACGCCGGTGCTGGCGTCGATGACGAAGCGGCCCCCGGCGTTGTCGCTGAGGCTGTAGCTCACCGTGGCCGTGCCGTCGGGGTCCAGCGCCTGGGCGGTGATGCCCACGACGGTGCCCGTGGTGGCGTTCTCGGGGACGGTGTTGGCCGCGGCATCCACGTCGGCCACAGCACCGACGGGGGCCTCGTTGACATCGCCCAGCGCAATGGTGAAGGTGGCACTGGAGGTGGACCCGTCCGAGGAGGTCGCCAGCACGGTGATCTGGTGGCTGCTGGCCGTCTCGTGGTCCAGCAGGCTGCCGTCGGCCACGGTGACGGCACCCGTGCTGGCGTCGATGGCGAAGCGGCCCCCGGCGTTGTCGGAGAGGCTGTAGGTCACGCTGGCCGTGCCGTCGGGGTCCAGGGCTTGGGCCGTGACACCGACGACCGTGCCGTTGGCGGCGTTCTCGGGCACGGTGTTGGCCGCTGGATCGACATCGGTGACGGCGCCGACGGGCGCCTCGTTCACATCCGTCAGGCCGATCGTGAAGTTGGCGCTGGAGGTCGAGCCGTCGGACGAGGTGGCCAGCACCGTGATCTGGTGGCTGGTGGCGCTCTCGTAGTTCAGCAGCGAGCCGTTGGCCACGGTCACGACGCCGGTGCTGGCGTCGATGGTGAAGCGGCCACCGGCGTTGTCGGTGAGGTTGTAGCTCACGCTGGCTGTGCCATCCGGGTCCAGGGCCTGTGCCGTGATGCCGGCCACGGTGCCGGTGGCGGCGTTTTCGGGCACGGTGTTGGCGGCGGCATCGACATCGGTGACGGCACCGACCGGCGCCTCGTTCACGTCGGCCAGGTTGACCGTGAAATTGGCGCTGGAGCTGGAGCCGTCGGACGAGGTGGCCAGCACGGTGACCTGGTGGCTGCTGGCCGTCTCGTGGTCCAGCAGGCTGCCGTCGGCCACGGTCACCACCCCCGTGCTGGCGTCGATGGTGAAGCGGCCACCGGCGTCGTTGGTCAGGCTGTAGGTGACGGTGGCCGTGCCATCCGGATCGAGCGCCTGGGCGGTGACGCCGACCGCGCTGCCGTTGGCCGCGTTCTCGGGCACGGTGTTGGCCGCGCCATCCACATCGGTCACGGCGCCGACCGGCGCTTCGTTCAGGTCGCCCAGCGCAATGGTGAAGGTGGCACTGGAGGTGGAGCCATCCGAGGAGGTCGCCAGCACGGTGATCTGGTGGCTGCTGGCCGTCTCGTGGTCCAGCAGGCTGCCGTTGCCCACGGTGATGACACCCGTGCTGGCGTCGATGGCGAAGCGGCCCCCGGCGTCGTTGGAGAGGCTGTAGGTCACCGTGGCCGTGCCATCCAGGTCGATGGCCTGGGCGGTGACACCGACGACCGTGCCGTTGGCGGCGTTCTCGGGCACGGTGTTGGCAGCGGCGTCCACGTCGGTCACGGCACCGACGGGGGCCTCGTTCACGTCCGCCAGGCCGATCGTGAAGTTGGCGCTGGAAGTGGAGCCATCGGACGAGGTCGCCCGCACCGTGATCTGGTGGCTGCTGGCCGCTTCGTAGTTCAGGAGCGAGCCGTCGGCCACGGTCACGACGCCGGTGCTGGCGTCGATGGCGAAGCGGCCGCCCGCGTTGTCCGTGAGGCTGTAGCTCACGGTGGCCGTGCCGTCGGGGTCCAGAGCCTGGGCGGTGATGCCGACCACCGTGCCGTTGGTGGCGTTCTCGGCCACGGTGTTGCTGGCGGCGTCCATGTCGGTGATGGCCCCGACGGGCGCTTCGTTCACGTCGCCCAGGCTGACCGTGAAGCTGGCGCTGGACGTGGAACCATCCGACGACGTGGCCAGCACCGTGATCTGGTGGCTGGCGGCAGCCTCGAAATCCAGCAACGAAGCATTGGCCACGGTCACCACGCCCGTGCTGGCGTCGATGGCGAAGCGGCCACCGGCGTTGTCGCTGAGGCTGTAGGTCACCGTGGCCGTGCCGTCGGGATCCAGGGCCTGGGCGGTGACACCCACGACGGTGCCGTTGGCGGCGTTCTCGGGCACGGTGTTGGCCGCCCCATCCACGTCGGTCACGGCACCGACGGGCGCCTCGTTCACGTCCGTCAGGCCGACCGTGAAGTTCGCGCTGGAGGTGGAGCCATCGGACGACGTGGCCAGCACGGTGATCTGGTGGCTGCTGGCCGCTTCGTAGTTCAGGAGCGAGCCGTCGGCCACGGTCACCACGCCCGTGCTGGCGTCGATGGCGAAGCGGCCCCCGGCGTTGTCCGTGAGGCTGTAGGTGACGCTGGCCGTGCCATCGGGGTCCACGGCCTGGGCCGTGATGCCCACGACGGTGCCGTTGGCCGCGTTCTCGGGCACGGTGTTGGCGGCGCCGTCGACATCGCCCACGGCGCCCACGGGGGCCTCGTTCACGTCGCCGAGCGCAATGGTGAAGTTGGCGCTGGAGGTGGAGCCGTCCGAGGAGGTGGCCAGCACCGTGATCTGGTGGCTGCTGGCCGCTTCGTAGTTCAGGAGCGAGCCGTCGGCCACGGTCACCACGCCGGTGTTGGCGTCGATGGCGAAGCGGCCACCGGCGTTGTCGCTGAGGCTGTAGGTCACCGTGGCCGTGCCGTCGGGATCCACGGCCTGGGCCGTGACACCCACGACCGTGCCGTTGGCGGCGTTCTCGGGCACGGTGTTGGCCGCGGCATCCACGTCGGTCACGGCACCGACGGGCGCCTCGTTCACGTCGCTGAGCGCAATGGTGAAGTTGGCGCTGGAGGTCGAGCCGTCCGAGGACGTGGCCAGCACGGTGATCTGGTGGCTGGCGGCGGCTTCGTAGTTCAAGAGCGCGCCGTCGGCCACGGTCACCACGCCGGTGCTGGCGTCGATGGTGAAACGCCCGCCAGCGCTGTCCGTGAGGCTGTAGCTCACGGTGGCCGTGCCGTCGGGGTCCAGGGCCTGCGCCGTGATGCCCACGGCGGTGCCGTTGGCCGCGTTCTCTGCCACGGTGTTGGCCGCGGCGTCCCCATCGGTGACAGCCCCGACGGGCGCCTCGTTCACGTCCGCCAGGCCGATCGTGAAGTTGGCGCTGGCGGTGGAGCCGTCGGACGACGTGGCCAGCACCGTGATCTGGTGGCTGGCGGCAGTTTCGTAGTCGAGCAGGCTGCCGTCGGCCACCGTCACCACGCCTGTGTTGGCATCGATGGCGAAACGGCCACCGGCGTTGTCCGTGAGGCTGTAGGTGACGCTGGCCGTGCTGTCGGGGTCCAGGGCCTGGGCGGTGACGCCGACGACCGTGCCGTTGACCGCGTTCTCGGCCACGGAGTTGGCGGTGGCGTCCACATCGGTCACGGCACCGACGGGCGCTTCGTTCACGTCCGTCAGGCCGATCGTGAAGTTGGCGCTGGAGGTCGAGCCGTCGGACGAGGTGGCCAGCACCGTGATCTGGTGGCTGGCAGCGGCTTCGTAGTTCAGGAGCGAGCCGTCGGCCACGGTCACGACGCCGGTGCTGGCGTCGATGGTGAAGCGGCCACCGGCGTTGTCGGTGAGGCTGTAGCTCACGCTGGCCGTGCCGTCCGGATCGGTGGCCTGGGCGGTGATGCCGACGACGGTGCCGTTGGTGGCGTTCTCCGCGACCGTGTTGGTCGCTCCATCCACGTCGCTCACCGCCCCGACGGGCGCCTCGTTCACGTCCGTCAGGCCGATGGTGAAGTTGGCGCTGGAAGTCGAACCGTCCGACGAGGTGGCCAGCACCGTGATCTGGTGGCTGCTGGCCGCTTCATAGTTCAAGAGCGAACCATCGGCGACGGTCACCACGCCGGTGCTGGCGTCGATCGCGAAGCGACCACCGGCGTTGTCCGTGAGGCTGTAGCTCACCGTGGCCGTGCCGTCCGGGTCGATGGCCTGGGTGGTGATGCCGACGACCGTGCCGTTGGTGGCGTTCTCCGCGACCGTGTTGGCGGCGGCGTCCACGTCGGCCACGGCACCGACGGGCGCCTCGTTCACGTCGCCGAGCGCAATGGTGAAGTTGGTACTGGAGGTGGAGCCGTCCGAGGAGGCCGCCAGCACCGTGATCTGGTGGCTGCTGGCCGCCTCGAAGTCGAGCAGGCTGCCGTCAGCAACGGTCACCACACCGGTGTTGGCGTCGATGGTGAAGCGGCCACCGGCGTTGTCGGTGAGGCTGTAGCTCACCGTGGCCGTGCCGTCCGGGTCGACGGCTTGGGCCGTGATGCCGACGGCCGTGCCATTCGCGGCGTTCTCGGCCACCTGGTTGGCGGCGGCGTTCACATCGGTCACGGCGCCGACCGGGGCCTCGTTCACATCGGTCAGGTTGATCGTGAAGCTGGCGCTGGAGGTGCTGCCGTCGGATGACGTGGCCAACACGGTGATCTGGTGGCTGGCCGCGGCTTCGTAGTTCAACAGCGAGCCATCGGCCACGGTGACCACGCCGGTGCTGGCGTCGATGGCGAAGCGCCCGCCCGCGTTGTCCGTGAGGCTGTAGGTCACCGTGGCCGTGCCGGAGCCATCGGCCACGGTGACCACGCCGGTGCTGGCGTCGATGGCGAAGCGCCCGCCCGCGTTGTCCGTGAGGCTGTAGGTCACCGTGGCCGTGCCGTCCGGGTCCGTGGCCTGGGCGGTGACACCCACGACCGTGCCGTTGGTCGCGTTCTCCGCCACGCTGTTGGCGGCGGCGTTGACGTCGGTGACGGCGCCCACCGGCGCCTCGTTCACGTCCGCCAGGCCGATCGTGAAGTTGGCGCTCGAGGTGGAGCCATCGGACGAGGTGGCGAGCACCGTGATCTGGTGGCTGCTGGCCGTCTCGTGGTCCAGCAGACTGCCGTCGGCGACGCTCACCACGCCCGTGCTGGCGTCGATGGTGAAGCGACCACCGGCGTTGTCGGTGAGGCTGTAGGTCACCGTGGCCGTGCCGTCCGGATCGAGAGCCTGGGCGGTGATGCCGACGACGGTGCCGTTGGCGGCGTTCTCGGGCACGGTGTTGGCGGCAGCATCTGCGTCGGTCACGGCACCGACGGGTGCCTCGTTCACATCCGTCAGGCCGATCGTGAAGTTGGCGCTGGACGTGGAACCGTCCGACGACGTGGCCAGCACGGGTGACCACGCCGGTGCTGGCGTCGATGGCGAAGCGCCCGCCCGCGTTGTCCGTGAGGCTGTAGGTCACCGTGGCCGTGCCGTCCGGGTCCGTGGCCTGTGCGGTGACACCCACGATCATGCCGTTGGCCGCGTTCTCTGCCACGGTGTTGGCGGTGCCGTCGACATCGCTCACGGCGCCCACGGGGGCCTCGTTCACGTCACCGAGTGCGATGGTGAAGTTGGCGCTCGAGGTGGAGCCGTCGGACGAGGTGGCCAGCACCGTGATCTGGTGGCTGCTGGCCGTCTCGTGGTCGAGCAGGCTGCCATCGGCGACCGTCACCACGCCAGTGCTGGCGTCGATGGCGAAGCGGCCACCGGCGTTGTTGGAGAGGCTGTAGCTCACCGTGGCCGTGCCGTCGGGATCCGTGGCCTGGGCGGTGACACCCACGACCGTGCCGTTGGCCGCGTTCTCGGCCACGGTGTTGGCGGCGGCATCGACATCGGTGACGGCACCGACCGGGGCCTCGTTCACGTCGGCCAGGTTGATCGTGAAGCTGGCGCTGGAAGCCGAGCCGTCGGACGAGGTGGCCAGCACCGTGATCTGGTGGCTGCTGGCCGCTTCGTAGTTCAAGAGCGAGCCGTCGGCGACGGTCACCACGCCCGTGCTGGCATCGATGGTGAAACGGCCACCGGCGTTGTCGGTGAGGCTGTAGCTCACCGTGGCCGTGCCATCCGGGTCGATGGCCTGGGTGGTGATGCCGACGACCGTGCCGCTGGCGGCGTTCTCCGCGACCGTGTTGGCCGCGGCATCCACGTCGGCCACGGCACCGACGGGCGCCTCGTTCACGTCGCCGAGCGCAATGGTGAAATTGGCGCTGGAGGTGGAGCCATCGGACGAGGTGGCCAGCACCGTGATCTGGTGGCTGCTGGCCGCTTCGTAGTTCAGCAGCGAGCCATTGGCCACGGTCACGACACCGGTGCTGGCGTCGATGGTGAAGCGGCCCCCCGCGTTGTCGGTGAGGCTGTAGCTGACGGTGGCCGTGCCGTCGGGATCCAGGGCCTGGGCGGTGACGCCCACGACGGTGCCATTGGCGGCGTTCTCGGCCACGGTATTGGCACCGGCATCCACGTCGGTGACGGCGCCGACCGGCGCCTCGTTCACGTCCGCCAGGCCGATCGTGAAGTTGGCGCTGGCGGTGGAGCCATCGGACGAGGTGGCCAGCACGGTGATCTGGTGGCTGGTCGCCGCTTCATAGTTCAGCAGCGATCCATCGGCCACCGTGACCACGCCGGTGCTGGCGTCGATGGCGAAGCGCCCGCCCGCATTGTCCGTGAGGCTGTAGCTCACCGTGTCCGGCGTGTCCGGATCGTCCGCGAAGGCCGTCACGCCCACCACCGTGCCATTGGCGGCGTTCTCGGCCACGGTGTTGGCGGCGGCATCGGCGTCGGTCACCGCGCCCACAGGGGCCTCGTTGACGTTGGTGACCGTCACGCTCAGGGCCTGGTCGTCCGCAAGCGCGCCATCCGTGGCCCGCACGATGACCTCGTAGACGTTGTCGGCGTTGGCGTCCAGCGGGTTCTCGTGGTCCGGCGCGCCGATGAAGCGCAGCGCGCCGGTCGTGCTGTCGATGCTGAACAAGGCCGCGTCCGCGCCGCCCGCAATGGCATAGGTGGGCGTGGTGCCGTCGGCGTCGGTGGCCGTGACGGTGGTCACGGCCGTGCCGTTTTCGGCCACCGACACGGCGGCCGTGGCGCCGCCGCCGTTGCTGGTGATCACCGGTGCGTCGTTCACGGCCGTGACGGCGATGTCGCGCGTGGCGGCGACGCTGTTGGCGGTGCCATCGTTGACCACGAAGGACACTGTGCGCGTGGCCGTGCTCGGGTTGTCGCTGGTGTTGACGTAGGTCACGCTGCGCAGCGCAGCCTGGTAGTTGGCCAGCGTGGCGCTGCCGCTCAGGGTCAGCACACCGGTCGCCGCGTTCCAGCTGCCCGTGATGCCATTGGCGTTCACGAAGGCCAGCACGTCCTGGCCGTTGGCGTAGTTGGCGCTGATGCTGACGGTGGCGCCGGTGAGCGTGGTGTTGTCGGCATCGCTGACCGTCACGCCCGGGTCCACCGCCGTGGCCGCCGCGTTCTCGGTGTAGCCCAGCGGGCTGCCGGTGGTCGTCACCACGGGGGCGTCGTTCACGGCCGTGATGGCGATGCCGCGCGTGGCCGCCACGCTGTCGGCCGTGCCGTCGTTGACCACGAACGACACTGTGCGCGTGGCCGTGCTCGGGTTGTCGCTGGTGTTGACGTAGGTCACGCTGCGCAGCGCCGCCTGGTAGTCGGCCAGCGTGGCGCTGCCGCTCAAGGTCAGCACACCGGTCGCCGCGTTCCAGCTGCCCGTGATGCCATTGGCGTTCACGAAGGCCAGCACGTCCTGGCCGTTCACGTAGTTCGCGCTGATGGACACCGTGGCGCCCGTCAGGTTCGCGCTGTCCACGTCGCTGACGGTCAGGCCCGGGTCGATGGCCGTGGCCGCTGCGTTCTCGGTGTAGGCCAGCGCGCCGCCGGTGGTCGTGAGCACCGGCGCGTCGTTCACCGCCGTGATGGTGACGGTGGTGCTACCCGTGCCGATCAGCGCGCCGCTGCTGCCCTGGGCGCCCGTGTTGCCGTCGCTGAACGACCAGTCCAACTGCACCGAGGCTGGCGGCGCATCGCTGCTGTTGGCATAGCCGATGGCGCGCAGCACGTTGTCGACCAGCGTCTGCGTGGCATTGGCGTTGAAGGTCAGCACCAGGGTGCCGCCGCTGTTGGTGGTCACGGTGCCCACGGTCGTGCCGCCGTAGACCAGGTTGCCACCCTGTGTCAGCGCCGAGAGCGAGCCGCCCGTGGCCGCGAACAGGTCTTGCGCGTTGGCGCCGCCGTTGCGCTGCAGCGTGAGCGTGGCACCCGCGTAGTTGCCGGCGGCGGCCAGCTCGGTGTCCACCGCCGTGGCGCCGGGCGCCAGCGCCACGGCCGCGGCGTTCTCGGTGGTGGCAGCGCTGGCCGCCACCGTGAGCGCCGGCGCCGTGTTGGCGGCCTGCACGTTGACCGAAAACTCCGAGGTCGAGCCGTAGCTGCTGGCGCCGGTCTTCTCCGTCGCCGTGGCCGTGATCCAGGCGCCGTAGCTCAGCCCGCCGCTGGTCAGGGTGGCGTTGATGGCCGCATTGCCGCTCGCATCGGTCGTGACGTCCAGGAAGCCCAGGTAGACATGGCCCTCGCCGTTGCCGCTGCCGTCCGTGCTGCCGTAAGGGATGCCGAAGAACTCGACCCGGTAGGTCTTGTTGGCCTCGCTGTTCAGGCTGCCGGCCACGTAGAACAGGTTGCTCACGAGGCTGGCCGAGTCCAGCACCGGGAAGTTCTGCAGGTTGTTGACGCCGGTATCGGTGTCCCCGGGGTCGTTGGCCGTCACGCCGTCCCAGCCCAGGTCGATGCCCAGGCCTGCGTTGCTGTAGATCCGGTTGGAGAGGATGGCGTTGCCCGCGCCGGCCGCGGCGGTCAGCAGGATGCCGGCGTTGGCGCCGCTGGAGGCCACCACGTTGCCCTGGACTAGGCTGCCGCTGGCGCCGCCGTCCAGGAACATGCCCGCGGCAATGCGCGTGCCCCAGTTGGCCGTGCCTGCTGCATCCGTGCCGATGCGGTTACCCTGCACCGTGGTGCCAGAGGCGTCCACCACCCCGATGGCGCTGTAGTCGGTGCGCACGATCCAGTTGCCCTCGCCGGCGGCCAGGCCGCCGATCTGCGTGTTGGTGGCGCCGTCTGCGACAAGGATGCCCTGGCCGGTGCTGGTCACGGCCGACAGGCCGTCCGGCATCACGTTGATGTAGTTGCCCTGCACCACATTGCTGGCACCGCCCTGGATCAGGATGGCATTCTGGGGGACTCCGGCGATGACATTGCGGTCGGCCGCGCTGCTGCCGCCGATGCGGTTGTTGCTGCCGTTTTCCACCCAGATGCCATGGTCGACCGTGGTGCCCAGCACCTGCCCGCCCGCGCCGATGCTGCCGATGTAGTTGCCGGCGATGGTGTTGTTGTTCGAGCCGGCCTCGATGTAGATGCCGGAGTAGTCGAAGTTCGTGATCGCCAGCCCGCGGATGGTGCTGCCGCTGGCGCCGGACTGCAGCACCAGGCCGCTCTCGTTCTTGTCGGGGTCGGCATTGCCGACGATCTGGATCGCCGGCTGGCTGCCGTTGGCGGCGTAGCTGTCGTCCGTGGTGCCGTCGATCACCACGGGGCGGGCGATGTGGGGCAGATCCTCCGTCAACGTGATGGTGTGCAGGCCCGTGCCGGCGATGGCGAAACGCACCAGCGTGGGCAGGCTGCCGGCCGGCGTGTTGTTGATGGCCGTGAGGGCTTCGCGCAGCGAGATGAAACCGTCCGCGCCCTTGTTGGCCAGCAGCGTGGAGATGCTGGTGGTGTCGCCGTCCAGCGTGTCGGCGGCCGTGGTGACCACCAGCACGGCCTGTGTGGTCGGAATGGCGACCACGCTCCTGGCGAATTCAGAGGTGTCGCTGAACGTGGTGTAGCTGGCGTTGCTCCGGGTGGCCGTGGCCGAGATGAAGGCCCCGGCCGCCACGGTGGCGGACAGCGTGGTCGAGAACGTGGCGTTGCCGCTGCCGTTGGTCAGCACGTTGACGAAGCCCAGCAGGGTCTGGCCCTCGCCGTAGCCGCTTGCGTCGTTGCTGGTGTTGGCGAAGATCTCGATGCGGATGTAGGTGTTGGCCGTGCTGTTGATCGTGCCGCTGATCTCGAAGCTGCCGGCCCCGTTCGTGCGCGCCAGCGTCAGCACCGGGAAGTTCTGCAGGTTGTTGGCGCCGGTGTCGGCGTCGCCCGTGTCGTTGGCCGTCACGCCGGCGTTGCCCAGGTCGATGCCCAGGCCACCGTTCGAATGGATG
Organism: Pseudorhodoferax sp. Leaf265; assembly: GCF_001422365.1. Lineage (GTDB taxonomy): Bacteria > Pseudomonadota > Gammaproteobacteria > Burkholderiales > Burkholderiaceae_C > Pseudorhodoferax. The sequence continues at coordinate 15,660 of NZ_LMMT01000008.1, forward strand.
CTGTTGCCCAGGATGGCATTGCCGCTGCCGGCGGCCGTCGCGAGCCACACGCCGGCCAGTTGGCTGCCCGCGATCAGGTTGCCTTCGCCGGCCGCCGTGCCGCCGATCTGGTTGTTCGCCGCCCCATTGGTCAGGAGCACGGACTCGCCACCCAAGGCGAGCGGCGTGGCGCTCGCGTTGCTGCCCAGGTAGTTGCCGATCACGCGGTTGCCGGTGGCCGTGGCCTCCAGGATGTAGATGCCCGCGCCCGAGGTCCGCAGGCCCGAGATCACGTTGCGGTCTGCGGCCGTCGTGCCACCGATGGTGTTGTTGGCGCCGGACACGATCATGCCCCAGGTGCTCTGCGCGGCCGCGGCGCTGGTGTAGCTGCCATCGGCCTGCAGCGGGCCGATGTAGTTGCCGGCGATGGTGTTGCCGTCGGACCCGGCATGCAGGTACACGCCCACTTCGAAACCCTGGACCACGAGGCCGCGCACCGTGTTGTCGTCGCTGTAGATGTCCAGGCCCACCCAGCCATTGCTGTAGCCGCCCCCTTGCAGCACGATCGCCGGCCGGCTGCCGTTGGCGGCATAACTGTCGTCGGAGCGGCCATCGATGAACACCGGCCTGGTGATGGCCGGCAGCGCCGAGCCCAGCGTGATGGTGTGCACGCCGGTGCCGGCGATGCCGAAGTTCAACAACGTGGGCAGGCCGTTGGCCACCGTGTTGTTGATGGCGATGAGGGCTTCGCGCAGGCTGATGAAGCCATCCGCGCCCTTGGTGGCCAGCAGCGTGGAAATGCTGGTGGTGTCGCCGTCCACGGTGTCGGCCGCTGTGGTCACGACCAGCACGTTCTGCTGCGTGGTGGGATCTAGCGCCACTAAGGGTTGACCTGCAACGACGCGGNGCTGATGAAGCCATCCGCGCCCTTGGTGGCCAGCAGCGTGGAAATGCTGGTGGTGTCGCCGTCCACGGTGTCGGCCGCTGTGGTCACGACCAGCACGTTCTGCTGCGTGGTGTGGATGGCCACCACGCTGCGCGCGAACTCCGAGGTGTCGCTGAAGCTGCCATAGCCCGCCACCGATCTCGTCGCCGTGGCCGAGATGAAGGCGCCCGCCGCCACGGTGGCGGAGAGCGTGGTCGAGAAGCTCGCGTTGCCGCTGCCATCGGTCAGCACGTTGACGAAGCCCAGGTAGGTCTGGCCCTCGCCGTAGCCGGTGCTGTCGTTGGCCGTGCTGGCGAACAGCTCGATGCGGATGTAGGTGTTGGCCGTGCTGTTGATATTGCCGCTGATCTCGAAGCTGCCGCTGCCGTTGGTGCGCGCCACGGTCAGCACCGGGAAGTTCTGCAGGTTGTTGGGGCCGGTGTCGGCGTCGCCCACGTCGTTGGCCGTCACGCCCGCCGTGTCCACGTCGATGCCCAGCCCAGCGTTCGCGTAGATGCTGTTGCCCAGGATGGCATTGCCGGCGCCGCTGCTCGGCGTGATCCAGATGCCCCGCAGCGCCGAGCCCGCGATCAGGTTGCCTTCGCCGGCCGCGGTGCCGCCGATGCGGTTGTCGGAGGCGCCGACGCGGGTGATCACGCCCTCTGCGCCCAGGCCCAGCGGCGTGCCGTTGGCATCGGTGCCCAGGTAGTTGCCGATCACGCGGTTGCCGGTGGCCCCCGAGGTCTCCAGGCTCACGCCGGCGCCCGCGCTCTGCATGCCCGAGATCACGTTGCGGTCGGCAGCCAACGTGCCGCCGATGGTGTTGTTGGCGCTGGCCACCTCCACGCCCCAGAGGGTCTGGGCGCTGGCGGCGCTGGTGTAGCTGCCGTCGGCTTGCAGCGCGCCGATGTAGTTGCCCACGATGGTGTTGCCGTCGGAGCCTGCCTGCAGGTAGATGGCGGCGTTGAAGCCGCGGATGACCAGGCCGCGCACCGTGCTGCCGCCGCTGCCACCCTGGAAGTCCAGCCCGAACCAGGTGCTGCCGCTGCCGTTGCCCTGCAGCACGATGGCCGGGCGGCTGCCGTTGGCCGCGAAGCTGTCGTCGGAGCGGCCATCGATGAACACCGGCCTGGTGATGGCCGGCAGGGCCGAGCCCAGCGTGATGGTGTGCACGCCGGTGCCGGCGATGTTGAAGTTCAACAACGTGGGCAGGCCGTTGGCCACTGTGTTGTTGATGGCGATGAGGGCCTCGCGCAGGCTGATGAAGCCATCCGCGCCCTTGGTGGCCAGCAGCGTGGAAATGCTGGTGGTGTCGCCGTCCACGGTGTCGGCCGCTGTGGTCACGACCATCCGCGCCCTTGGTGGCCAGCAGCGTGGAAATGCTGGTGGTGTCGCCGTCCACGGTGTCGGCCGCTGTGGTCACGACCAGCACGTTCTGCTGCGTGGTGTGGATGGCCACCACGCTGCGCGCGAACTCCGAGGTGTCGCTGAAGCTGCCGTAGCCCGCCACCGACCGGGTCGCCGTGGCCGAGATGAAGGCGCCAGCTGCCACCGTGGCCGACAGCGTGGTCGAGAAGCTGGCATTGCCGCTGCCATCGGTCAGCACGTTGACGAAGCCCAGGTAGGTCTGGCCTTCGCCGTAGCCGGTGCTGTCGTTGGCCGTGTTGGCGAACAGCTCGATGCGCATGCTGGTGTTGGCCGTGCTGTTGATCGTGCCGCTGATCTCGAAACTGCCGCTGCCGTTGGTGCGCGCCAGCGTCAGCACCGGGAAGTTCTGCAGGTTGTTGGCGCCGGTGTCGCCGTCGCCGGTGTCGTTGGCCGTGACCCCGGTGGCGCCCAGGTCGATGCCCAGGGCGCTGTTGCCGTAGATGGTGTTGCCCAGCACCGCATTGCGCACGCCGGCCGTCGCGCCCATGAACACGCCCGTGGTGTTGCCCGCGATGAGGTTGCCCTCGCCGGCAGCCGTGCCGCCGATCTGGTTGTCGTGCGCACCGCCAGCGAGCCAGACGCCGTAGAAGCCGCCGCTGCCGCCGGCCACGCCGGCTGCGTTGGTGCCCAGGTAGTTGCCGATGATGCGGTTGCCCGTGGCCGTGCTGGCGTCCAGCACGATGTTGCCGCCGGTGTTGCCGCTGACCACGTTGCGGTCGGCCGCCAGCGTGCCGCCGATGGTGTTGCCGTCGCTGCGCAAGATGACGCCGAAGGCGTTGGCGCCGCTGCCCAGGCTGCCGTCCGATCCTAGCGCACCGATGTAGTTGCCGACCACGGTGTTGCCGCTGGAGCCGGGGTTGATGAAGATGCCGGTGTTGAAGTTCTGGATCGACAGGCCGCGGATGGTGCTGCCGCCGCTGCCCGTCTCCAGCCCCAGCCCACTGGTGTTGCCGCCGGTGCCGGGCCCGATCAGCACGATGGCAGGCCGGCTGCCGTTGGCCGCGAAGCTGTCGTCGCTGCGCCCATCGATGAACACGGGCCGCACGATGTCCGGCAACTCGGTGGCCAGGTTGATGGTGTGCACGCCGGTGCCGGCGATGCCGAAATTCAGCAGCGTGGGCAGGCCGTTGGCCACCGTGTTGTTGATGGCGATGAGGGCTTCGCGCAGGCTGATGAAGCCGTCCGCGCCCTTGGTGGCCAGCAGCGTGGAAATGCTGGTGGTGTCGCCGTCCACGGTGTCGGCCGCCGTGGTCACGACCAGCACGTTCTGCTGAGTGGTATGGATGGCCACCACGCTGCGCGCGAACTCCGAGGTGTCGCTGAAGCTGCCGTAGCCCGCCACCGACCGGGTCGCCGTGGCCGAGATGAAGGCCCCGGCCGCCACCGTGGCCGACAGCGTGGTCGAGAAGCTCGCGTTGCCGCTGCCATCGGTCAGCACGTTGACGAAGCCCAGGTAGGTCTGGCCTTCGCCATAGCCGCTGGCGGTGGTGCCGGTGCTGGCGAACAGCTCGATGCGAATGTAGGTGTTGGCCGTGCTGTTGATCGACCCCGTGATTTCGAAGCTGCCGCTGCCGTTGGTGCGCGCCAGCGTCAGCACGGGGAAGTTCTGCAGGTTGTTGGCCCCGGTGTCGGCGTCGCCCGTGTCATTGGCCTCCACGTCAGCGGCGCCCAGGTTGATGCCCAGCGCGCTGGAACTCAGGCCCGTGCCGTAGATGCTGTTGCCCAGGATGGCATTGCGGACTCCGCTGACCACCTGGATGGCATCGGCCGACGCGTTGTCCTGGTTGGAGAAGGCCACCACGTTGCCTTCGCCCGGCAGCGTGCCACCGACCATGGTGTCGCTGCCGAAGATGCGGATGCCGCTTCCCCGGCCGCCCCAATTGGCTGTGCCCGCCAGGTCGGTGCCGATGCGGTTGCCCTGCACGATGACGCCGCTGGTGCCATTGATGACGGAGATGCCCGACAGCGTGGTCTCGCCGATCCAGTTGCCGTTGATCATCGTGCCTGCGCCTGCCTGGTAGACCGTGATGCCGGACTGCACGGTGCTGATGCGGGCGGTTCCCGCAGCGTTGATGCCGATGCGGTTGTTCAGCACCAGTGTGCCCGGCCCGGCGGTGCTGATGCCGATGGCAGTCATGTCGCCCGCACCAGACACCAGGTTGCCTTCGATGCGCGTGTTGGCGGAGCTGGCACTGTTGATCCAGATGCCCGACTGCAGGCCTGTGAAGCCCGCCATGCCGGTGGCGTTCACGCCCACGTAGTTGCCCAGGATCTGATTGCCGTTGCCGGTTCCGATGAGGATGGCGTAGGTGCCCGTCGGCGTGCCATCCATGCCGATCACGTTGCGGTCGGCCGCCGTGTTGCCGCCGATGGTGTTGTTGCTGCTCTGGACCCAGATGACATCGTCGCCGGAGGCCACGGCCGCCTGCTCGCCGTTGGCGCCCACGGCGCCCAGGTAGTTGCCGGCGATGGTGTTGCCGTCGGAGCCGGCCATGATGCGGATGGCCGAGGTGTCCGGGCCGGCCGCGTAGTTCTGGATCACCAGCCCGCGGATGGTCGAGCCGCCGGAGCCCGCGGCCAGCCGCAGGCCGTCGTCGGCGATGCCGTTGACGTTGATGACGATCGCCGGCCGCCCGCCGTTCGCCGTGACGCTGCCCGTGTCGGTCGTGCCGTCGATGACCACCGGCTTGGTGATGTAGGGCAACGCGGAAGCCAGCGTGATGGTGTGCACCACGTTGCCGGCGATGTTGAAGCTCACCAGCGTGGGCAGGCTGCCGGCCGGCGTGTTGTTGATGGCCAGCAAGGCCTCGCGCAGGCTGATGAAGCCGTCCGCTCCCTTGGTGGCCAGCAGCGTGGAAATGCTGGTGGTGTCGCCGTCCAAGGTGTCGGCCGCCGTGGTCACGACCAGCGTGTTCTGCACGGTCGAGATGGCGACGATGCTCCTGGCGAACTCCGAGGTGTCGCTGAAGCTGGTGTAGCCGCTGTTGCTGCGGGTGGCGGTGGCCGAGATGAAGGCGCCGGCCGCCACGGTGGCCGACAGCGTGGTCGAGAAGCTCGCGTTGCCGCTGCCGTCGGTCAGCACGTTGACGAAGCCCAGATAGGTCTGGCCCTCGCCGTAGCCCAGGCTGTCGTTGGCCGTGTTGGCGAACAGCTCGATGCGGATGTAGGTGTTGGCCGTGCTGTTGATATTGCCGCTGATCTCGAAGCTGCCGCTGCCGTTGGTGCGCGCTACCGTCAGCACGGGGTAGTTCTGCAGGTTGTTGGCGCCCGTGTCGGCGTCGCCCGTGTCGTTGGCCGTGACGTCGTTGAACCCCAGGTCGATGCCCAGGCCGGTGTTGCTGTAGATCTGGTTCGCCAGGATGGCGTTGCCCGTGCCCGCGTTGGCGTCCAGCAGGATGCCGCCGTTGGCGCCGCTGAACGCCACCACGTTGTTCTGGAACAGGTTGTCGGCGGCACCGCCGCTCAGGTAGATGCCTGCGGCCAGGCGCACCCCCCAGTTGGCGGTGCCGGCGGCGTCCGTGCCGATGCGGTTGCCCTGCACGGTGGTGCCTGTGGCGCCGGCGTTGACCGAGATGGCGCTGTAGTCGGTGCGGGCGATCCAGTTGTCCAGCACCCGCGTGTTGGTCGCGGTCGGTGTCGCCACCTGGATGCCCTGGCCGGGGCTGTTCACGGCCGACAGGCCGTTGGGCATCACGCCGATGTAGTTGCCCTGCACCAGGTTGCCGGTGGCGGTGCCGCCATCCGCACTGACCGTGATGGCGACCCCCGTGATGCCGGTGAAGACGTTGCGGTCCGCCGCGGTGCTGCCGCCGACGCGGTTGTTGCTGGCGCTGTCGACCCAGATGCCGTAGACCATCGAGGTGGACAGCATCTGCCCGCCCGCGCCGATGGTGCCGATGTAGTTGCCGGTGATGACGTTGTTGTCGCTGCCGGGCTCGATGTAGATGGCGGTGTAATAGAGATTGGTGAGCGCCAGGCCGTGGATGGTGCTGCCGTCCGCGCTGGAGGTCAGAGCGAAGACATTCTCGCCACCACTGGCGTCGATCTGGATGGCCGGCTGGTTGCCGTTGGCGGCGAAGCTGTCGTCGGTGCTGCCGTCGATGATGACCTGCTGGGTGATGCGGTAGAACTGCGGGTCGTCGGGGTCATGGGGCGGGAAGGTGATGGTGTGCAGGCCCGTGCCCGCGATGTTGAAGCGGATCAGCGTCGGCCCCGAGGCGGCATTGGCCGCCTCGATGGCATCCCACAGCGAGCCGGGGCCGGTGAAGGCCGTCGTCGTGACGGTCTGCACGTTGATCGCCGTCGTGCTCTGGTAGGCCGAGAACTCCGAGGTCTCGGCCAAGGCCGTGCCGCTCATGCGCGTGGCCGTGGCGCTGACGAGGGCGCCCACGGCCACCGTGCTGCCCCTGAGCGAGGCGGCGAAGCTCACGTTGCCCGCGCTGTCCGTGGTGACGGTGGTGCTGCCCAGGTAGACACGGCCTTCGCGCACCGTGGTGCCCGAGGGCGAGGCGTAGAAGTCGATGCGGTAGCTGGTGCTGGCCGTGCTGTTCAGCGTGCCCTGCAGGGCCAGGTAGCCGTCGGCGCTGGTCTGCGTGCCGGTGAGGACCGGGAAGTTCTGCAGCGCGTTGGGGCCGGTGTCGGCGTCGCCAGCATCGTTGGCTGTGGCGCCGTTGTTGGCCAGGTCGATGCCCTGCACCGTGGTCTGCGAGATGGTGTTGCCGACGATGCTGGCCAGCGTGCCGGCGTTGGTGACCACCACGCCCCTGGCGCCGCCAGCGATCACATTGCCCTCGCCGGCGTTGGCGCCGCCGACCGCATTGGCCGTGCCGGCCGAGATGCTGATGCCGGCCGTGGGCGTGCCGATGGTGGTGCTGCCGCCGGTGTTGGTGCCGACCAGGTTGCCCTGGATGGTGAGCGCGCCGGTGGCGCTGCTGACGATGTTGTTGGTGTTGCCCGATACCAGGTTGCGGTCGGAAAGCGCCGCGCTGCCGATGCTGGTGGCGCCCGTGCCGGCCACCGAGACACCGGTGGTGTTGGCATTGGCCGCCGAGCCCGCGGCATTGGTGCCGATGAAGTTGCCGGCCACCGTGAGGCCACCCACGCTGGTCAGGATGCCGGCGCCGTTGAAGCCGCCGATCGCCAGGCCGCGCACGCTGCTGCCGGCGCTGCCGGCGCCGAAGTTCAGGCCGTTGGCGCCGGCCCCGGCGCCCGAGCCGTTGAGCGCGATGCGGATCACGGCATTGCTGCCGGTGCTGGCGCTGTTGGCCGTGGCGTCGGACTGCGTGTAGCCGTTGATGGTGGTGGCGCCCGTGATGGTGGGCAGCGCCGAGCTCAGGTTGATGGTCTGCAGCCCGGCGCCGGCGATGTTGAAGGCGATGGTGTCGGCGCCGGCGTTGGCATTGGCGTCGGTGATGGCCTGGCGCAACGTGCCGGCGCCGCTGTCGGCGGTGCTGGTCACGGTGTAGGTGGCCAGCAGGCCTTGCCACTGCGCCTGGGTCTGCAGGTCGAAGGCCAGCCGGGCCTCGATGGCGCCGGTCTGCATCTCCAGGGTCCAGTTGCCGCCCAGGGCGGTGGCGCCGGTGGCATCCAGGGAAGCGGCCACGTCGGCGCCGGTCAGGTCGGCCAGGCCCTGCACGAGGGCGCGGCCGGCATCGTCGCTGGCCACGTCGCAGCCGTACAGCAGGATGTCGGCGCCGCTGGCCAGGTGGCCGCTCCAGCCGGCGATGTCGGCGGCGCGCGTGAGCAGCGTGTCGTTGTCCAGCGCCTCCTGGCCCAGTTGCACGGCGCCGGAGCCGCCATGGCTCACGATGTGCAGCGCCGCCACGTCGCTGCGACCGGCCAGCGCGGCCGTGATGGCGGCCACGCCGTCCTCGCCTGCGCCCACGCGCACGACCTCGATGCTGCGGCCCTCGGCGGCCTGGGCCGCGATGTCGGCCAGCAGCGCATCGGCGTCGGGCACGCGCTCGTCCAGCACCACCAGTTCCACCGCCGGCTGCGTCTGCGCAGGCGCGGCGGCCTGGGCCTGCTCGGTCTGGGCGTCGGTCCTGGGCAGCGTGGCGGCCAGCGCTGCACCGGGCGTGTCGGCCGAGTACAGGATGCGCCGCTCGATGTCCTCGAGCTGCGGGCGCTGGCGTGGCGGCAGGGGCATGGCGTTCAGCGCGCTGCGGCGCCGTTCATCTGGGCGGCTGGCGCGGCCTTGGCGGCGGCCGCCAGGCCCAGGTCGGCGCGGCAGCGCAGGCCGGCCGGCAGGCTGCCGTCGGCGTTGGGCAGGTCCAGCCGCAGCCGGAAGGTGTTGCTGGCCGGGTCCAGCACCTGGTCGATCTGCACGATGCTGGCAGTGCGCACCTCGGCGCCGGGCAGCTCGGGCGTCACCTGGATCTTCTGGCCGACCTTGAGCTGGCCGAACAGCGGCAGCGGGGCCACCAGCTCCACGCGCAAGGTGGCGACGGCGGCGATGCGGAACAAGGCCTTCTCCTCGAAGCGTTCGCCCAGGTTGGCGTAGCGCTCCACCACCACGCCGTCGAAGGGCGCGCGCAGCGTGCGCTGGGCCAGCTGGGCCTCGGAGGTGTTGACCTCGCGCGTGGCCGTGCGCAGCGCCTCGCGCACCTGGGCCACGCGCTCCTTGGCGACGCGGAATTCGGCCTCGGCCTGCTCCAGCGCCTGGGCCGAGACGAAGTTCTCGTCCTTGAGCGATCTGGCGCGGTCGCGCCGCAGCTCGGCCAGGTCGAGCGCGGCGACGGCGCCGCGCAGCTCGCCCAGGCTCTTGGCGCGCGACTGGGCGGCCTCGGCGCTGGCGCGCTCCACGTCCGAGCGCAGCGTCGCCAGCACCTGGCCCTTCTGCACGCGGTCGCCGCGGTCGGCCTGCAGCGTCTGCACCACGCCGATGACCGCGCTGCCGACCTCGGCCACCTGGGCCGGCTGGATCAGGCAGGCCAGTGCCTGTGGCGCGGGCTGGGCCTGGACGGCCGGCGCCAGCAGGGCCAGCAGCAGCCAGGACAGGATGTCGCGGCGTGGCGGTGGGTGGAACGTCGGGTAGTGGAGCATGGGCATGGACAGCATCAAGGATGGCACGGTCAGCGGCGCTGACCTGTGAAGCACAGGCTGGCGTCGAAGCGGATGTCTTGCTGGAACAACTGTTGCCGGCGCCGGGCCTGCAGCCGCTCGGTGCGCTGCTGCTCGCGCCGCAGCGCCCAGGCCAGCAGGGCCGGCGGCAGGGCGGCGCGGCCATCGGCGCGCACGCGGCCCGGCAGCATGCGCAGCAGCCGGTACAGGCTGGACAGCCGGGCGCCGGTGCCGCCGGCCTCGTCCGTTCCGGCGGCCGGCGGCGGGCGCGGCACCAGCCAGGTCTCGTGGCTGCCGGGCTGGCCCTGGCGCGCGGCGCGGCCGGAGAGCTGGCGGTCGTGCCGGCGCGAGGCGTTGTGCTGGCAGCTCAGCACGTGCAGGCCGCCGGCGGCCAGGGCCAGGGCATCCAGGTGGATGTCGGTGCCGCGGCCGGCCATGTTGGTGGCCACCGTGACCTGGCCGTGCGCGCCGGCCCGCGCGACGATGGCGGCCTCGGCGGCGTCCAGCCGCGCATGCAGCATCTGGTGTGCCACGCCGGCGGCGGCCAGGGCCGCGCCCATGGCCTCGCTGGCAGCGACCGAATCGCAGCCGACCAGCACCGGCCGCCCGCTGGCGGCCAGGGCCTGGATGCGCGCGACGGCGGCGCGCTGGCGCGCGGCCTCGTCGGCATAGCAGCGCAGCGGCCAGGCGCTGCTGCGGTCGGGCAGGCGCAGCGGCACGCGCAGCATGGTGCAGCCGTACAGCTGGCGCAGCTCGGTGCGGCCTTCGGCCAGCGTGCCGCTCATGCCGCACAGCCGGTGGTAGCGGCGGAAGAAGCGCTGGTAGGTCATCTGCAGCAGGGTCTCGGACTCGGGCGGCATGGGGATGCCCTCCTTGAGCGCGACCAGGCCGTGCAGCCCGCGCGACCAGCGCCGGCCTTCGGCGATGCGGCCCGAGAGCGCGTCGACGATGGCGATCTCGGGCTTCTTGCGCTGGGCCGGATCGCCGGGCACGAGCACGTAGTCGCGGTCGCGCTGCAGCAGGTGGCGCGCCGTGAGCGCGGTGACCACGGTCTCGGCACGGTGCTGGGCGTTGACCCACAGCGGCCCCAGGCCCTCGGCCAGCCGGGCCAGCCGCTCCAGGCCGGCGGGCAGCAGCGCCACGCGCGCGGGCTGGCCCGAGAGCGCGAAGTCGTGGCCCAGCACGAGCCGGCCGGACAGCGCCCAGGCCTGCCACAGGAAGGCGCGCGCGGCCGGGTCGACCACCTCGCGCGAGAGCACCAGTGGCATCTGCGCCTCGTCGATGAGGATGCTGTCGGCCTCGTCGATGACGGCCATGCACAGGCCGCGCAGCACCGGGCCCGCGCCAGCGTGGTCGGCCAGCGCGCGCGCGCGCTGGCGCAGCGGCGCATCGCCGGTGCCGTGGCGCATGCGGTCGCGCAGGTAGTCGAAGGCGGCCTCGCGGGCCGTGACGTAGACCACGTCGGCGGCATAGGCCTGGCGGCGCTCGGCCTCGTCGTGGCGGGTGCCGACCCAGGCGCAGCGCAGGTGCAGCAGCCGGTACAGCGGCGCGAAGGTCTCGGCGTCGCGCTGCACCAGGTAGTCGTTGGCGGTGAGCACGTGCACGGGGATGCCGGCGAGCGCGGCGACGCCGGCCGTCAGCGCGGCGGCCAGCGACTTGCCCTCGCCGGTGGCCATCTCGGCCAGGTGGCCGCGCAGCAGGGCCAGCGCGGCCATCAGCTGCGTGACGTAGGCCTGGCGGCCCTGGGTGCGGCGCGCGGCCTCGGCCACGTAGGCCAGGGCCTGGGCGGCGGCGGCGCCGTCCAGGCCTGAACGCAGCAGTTGCTGTTGCACCGGCTCGCGCATGGCGGAGAAGGCCTTGTCGTCCAGCACCTGCCACCGGGCGGCCTGGTCCCACACGGCCTGCGCGCGCTGGCGCCAGGCACCGGGCCAGCGCAGCGCGAAGGGCAGCGGCAGTCCGCGGCGCCAGCTGCGCCCGCCGGGCGGCTCGGGCCGCTCGGGGTAGCTGCCCCAGCGCATGCCGGGGGTTGGCAGTTGCAGGGCGGCGGTGTTCATGATCTCGGGTTGAAGTGGCCGAGCAGCAGTTGCTGCAGGCCGCGCAGTGCTTGTTGTGCCAACGGTGCCGTGCCGTGGTCGAAGCGCACCAGCGCGCGCGTGCCGAAGCGCGGGCTGGCACGTCCGTCCAGCTCGATGTCCATGACCACCACGGGCTGGCGCGTGCGCAGGCCGTCCGGGTCGGCCGGGTCGGTGGCGATGCGACCGCCGGAGGCTTCGCCCAGCGCGGCGCTGGGCAACTGGTTCAGCGTGCCCGGCACGCGCAGCGCGATGCGGCCGGCATGGGGCTGCGCGGGGCTTTCGAGCAGCCGGACCGCGATGCCCCGGGTGCGGGCGCGCACCAGCTCGGCCTGCTGTTGCGGCAGGGCCACGCGCACGGTGGTGGGCGCGGCGGTCAGCACGTAGCCAATGGCCTCGCCGCGGCGGCGGAACTGGCCGACCAGCTCGTCGTGCCGGGGCAGCACCAGCAGGCCGTCGGCCAGCGCCGCGACCTCGCGCACGGCCAGGCGTTCGTCCAGGCGCGCCAGCTCGGCCTCGTGGTAGGCCAGGCGCTGGCGCAGGTCGGGCGCGTCCTGCGGCGCGCGGTCGATGGCGTAGAACAGGCGCACGTTGGCCTCGGCCACGTCGCCGACGAGCGTGGCGCGCTGCGCGGGCAGCACCGGATCGTCCAGCAGCGCGATGCGCGCGCCGGCGTGCACCTGCTGGCCGTTGGCGGCGTCCAGTTCGGCGATGAAGCCGTCGGTGCCGGCGCGCAGCTGGGCGTTCTCGGGCAGCCAGACCACGCCCTCGGCGACGCTGGACTGCGGCAGCGGCACCAGCGTGACGAAGGCCGCGAGCGCCGCGCCGACCACACCCGCGCGCAGCCAGGCGCGCCGGCGCTCGCCGTCCTCGCGGCCGGACAGGCCCAGCATCTGCAGCATGTTCTTCAACGGCACGGCGATGTTGGCGCCCAGCAGCACGATCAGGGCCGCCACGCCCAGCATGGCCGCAAAGCCACCCAGCCACAGCCCGACGACGACGGACAGCACGACGCGGTAGGTCCACGACAGCGGCGCGTAGACCTGCAGCCAGATGCGCTCGCCGGGCAGGGGCTCGACCGGCGTGCGCACGCGCACGCCGAACAGCCGCTCGCCGATCGCCTCGGACCACCATCGCCCGCTGCGCGTGGCGAGGTTGCGCAGGTCCAGCAGGTCGCACAGCACGAAGTAGCCGTCGTAGCGCAGCAGCGGGTTGCCGTTGGTCAGCACCGTGGACAGGGCGCTGGTGAACATGACGACGAAGGCCAGGTCGCGCACCAGGCCCGGCTGCACCGCGAGCCACACGCCCATGGCGAGGGCGGCGATGGCCAGCTCGGCCAGGATGCCGGCGGCGCTCACCAGCGCGCGCTGGCCGCGCTGGCGCAGGCCGTCGGCGGCGGAGGCGTCGACGAAGGGCACCGGGCTCAGCGCGATCAAGGTCACGCCGGCCTGGTGCACCTCGCCGCCGTAGCGCTGCAGCGCCAGCGCGTGGGCGGCCTCGTGCAGGCCCTTGATGAAGGGATAGCACAGCCAGGCCAGCAGCACGTAGCCGGGCGAGGCGAGCACCTTGCCGGCGCCCTGGGCCAGTTCGTCCCAGTGCATGGCCGCGGCCAGCAGCGCCGGCAGCACGGCGGCCAGCCACAGCGCGAGGCCGGTGCGCGAGAACAGCCAGGGGCCGAGCGGGCGCAGCGGTGCCAGCAGGCGAGAGGGGTCGCCCAGCGGCAGCCGGAAGGCCAGCGGGTTGACGCCGCCGGCACGGCGGCGGCGGCGGCGGCGGTCCTGCGCGTGGAACAGGTTCTCCACGTCGGGCGTGACGTCGAACTGCAGCAGGTTGCGCCCGTGCAGGCCGACCAGCAGCTCGATGATCTCGGTCTGCGTGACGGCCTGGTGAGGCTGGGCCGCGAGCATCGCGTTCCAGATCTGCTGCACGCTGGACTGGCCGTCGCAGCGGCCCACGAAGGCGTAGGCGGCTTCGTTCAGGCGCAGCGCGTTGTCGTTGGTGAGGTCGCGCAGCACATGGAAGGGCTTGCCGCGCTGCACCTGCAGCCGCAGTTCGGCATGGGGGCGCAGCTGTGGGCGCAGCGCGGCCACGCGGTGCCAGCGGGGATTGAACAGCGACTCCTGCGCCGCCTGCGCGTCCGCATGCTGCGTACCGGCCTTGGCGGAGCGGAGCCAGCGCATGGGGCTAGGCCACCCAGGACCACAACACCAGGCGCAGCCAGTCGGTCACGCCGTGGAACCAGACCCAGCCCAGCGCGGCGCGGCCGGTGTCGAGCTTGCCGACCCCTTCCAGGCCGGGCCGGATGCGCTCGGCGTCGGCCGTCACGTCGGTCTCCACCTCGACCACGTTGCGCCCCTCGACCGGCCGCGCCATGGGCGTGATGCGCACGGCACGGATGGTCAGCGCATCCCAGGGCAGGGCCGACAGCGACAGCTGTCCGGTCTGGCCGACGCGGACACGGCCGATGTCGCGCTCGTCGACCTGCAGCATGACGCGGTAGCGGTCCAGCGGCGCCAGCTGCAGCAGCGGCTTGCCGCGCTCCAGCGGGGCGCCGAGCGACTGCGTGAGGTCGCCATCGACCACGATGCCGGCGAAGGGGGCGGTGATGCGCGCACGCGCCAGCTCGGACTCGACCAGGCCCAGGTGGGCCCGGGCTTCGTCCACGCGCGCGAGTGCGATGACCATGGCGGCGCGGTCGGCACGCGCCAGCGCGCTGGCGTAGGCGTTCTCGTACTGGCCGAGCTCGCTGCTCCATTTGCGCTTTTGCAGCTGCAGGTCCTGGTCGGACATTTCCAGCAGCAGCTGGCCGGCCGCCACGCGGTCGCCCGGGCGCACGTGCACCGCCTGCAGGTAGCCGTCGGCCGGCACGACGATGGCGCGCGTCTGCTGGCCTTCGACGCGGGCCCGGCCGCCCACGCGGTACTCCACGGGCAGCGCCAGCGCCCCGGCCAGCACGCCGGCGGCGCCGGCCAGCAGCCAGGCCGTGCGGCGGCGGCTGCCGTCCGCCGGCGCCTGGCTCTGGCGCAGCCGCCGGTACCAGGGCTGCTCGCGCTGGGCCATCAGGTACAGCACGGGACCGGCCAGGCTGACGTTGTTCTCCAGTTCGGCCACCACGGCGGGCAGTTCGGGCGGCGCGCTGGTCCACTCGCAGGTGACGGCGCCCACGGCGCGGCCCAGGTGCACGATGGGCACGGTGGCCACGGCGCCGCCGCGTTCGCCCAGCAGCAGCCGGTGGGCATGGCGGATGGCGGGCGCGCCCTCGGCGGGCCAGTGCACGCTGGCGCCTTGCTGGACGGCTTCGTCCATGGCGGCGGTGAGGGGGTTGAAGGCCTGGCGGTGCAGGTTCTCGCCACTGCCGTGCGAGATGGCCACGAGCTCGATCTGGTGGCCACGCAGGAAGCCGATGCCGACCCGTGCGCAGCCCCTGCCGTTGGCCAGTTCGCTGGCGAAGGCGGTGGCGGCCTCGCGCAGCTGCCCGTGTGCCAGCACCGTCGCCTGCAGCGCAAGCGCCAGGATCTGGGGGTCGGGCAGCCGCGGATGCATGGCAGGCACCTCAGCCTGTGCGTGGCCGGTCGCGTGGGATGGCGGCAACGGCACCGAAATGACGTGGAAGGCTGTTCATGTCAGATAAGTCTTGCATTCTGCAACAGTCGATCTTGCTTATATCGGTTCGTTGCTTAGTGTGCACAAATTTTCTGGCCTTTCATCAAGAGCAAATGTCCGCACATCTATTTGTCGTGTGTGCTGCAACCCTCCTGTGTCAAAGGCGTGGACATTTTGCAGTCGTTGATTAATCATCGGTTTACAAATTCCCGTGGCGGGAGGGGGCAGCGCAATGAACGTGTTGAGAGTTGAAGCTTTCGGCCCGGCTGGCCGTGCTGATCGCCATCTTCGCCATCGGCTTCGTGTTGTCCGGCGGCTGGGCCTTCAAGACCTTGGACACGCTCAAGGTCAATGGACCGATCTACGAGCGCATCGTGCAGGGCAAGGACTTGATCGCCGACATCCTGCCGCCGCCCGAATACATCATCGAGTCTTACCTGCTGGTGCTGCAACTCTCGCGCGCGGACGACGCGGGCCGGCAGCAGGCCCTGGCCGAGCGCATCCGCAGCCTGAAGAGGCAATTCGACGAGCGCCACGACTTCTGGCAGAAGCAGGCGCTGGAGCCGGAGATGGGCCGCCTGCTGCTGGACGATGCCTACCGTCCGGCCCAGGAGTTCTACCGCCTGGCCTTCGACGAGCTGGTGCAGGCAGTGCGCAGCGGCGACGCCGGCAAGGTGGCCGGCACCATGCAGCGGCTGGACGCGGCGTACGAGACGCACCGCGCCGCCATCGACAAGGTGGTTGTGCTGGCCACCAAGCGCGTGGAGACGGACGAGGGCGCCGCGCGCACGCTGATCGGGCGCGACACGGCGCTGTTGCTCGGCATCATGGTGCTGGCCATGGTGGCCGCCGTGGTGATGGCGCTGCTGGTGGCGCGCAGTATCACCGCGCCGCTGCGCCATGCGGTGAAGGTGGCGCGGGTTGTGGCCTCGGGCGTGCTGAACAGCCGCATCCGCGTGCGCTATCCCGACGAGCCCGACCAGCTGCTGCACGCGCTGCAGGAGATGAACGGCAGCCTGCAGCGCATCGTGGGCGAGGTGCGTTCGGGCGCCGACACCATCGCCACCGCCACCAACGAGATCGCACGCGGCAATGACGACCTGTCGGTGCGCACCGAGCGCCAGGCCAGCGCGCTGCAGCAGACGGCCGCAGCGATGGAGCAGTTGACCAGCACGGTGCGCCAGAACAGCGACAGCGCACGCCAGGCCAACCAGCTGGTGCAGACCGCCGCCCAGGTGGCCCAGCGCGGCGGCCAGGCCGTGAGCGAGGTGGTGCAGACCATGCAGTCGATCAACACCTCGTCCAAGAAGGTGGTGGAGATCATCTCGGTGATCGACGGCATCGCATTCCAGACCAACATCCTGGCGCTGAACGCGGCCGTGGAGGCGGCCCGCGCGGGCGAACAGGGGCGCGGCTTCGCGGTGGTGGCGTCCGAGGTGCGCAACCTGGCGCAGCGCTCGGCCGGGGCGGCCAAGGAGATCAAGGCGCTGATCAACGATTCGGTGCAGCAGGTGGAAGCCGGCAGCACCTTGGTAGCCCGCGCCGGCAGCACCATGGACGAGGTGGTCCAGAGCGTGGAGCGCATCACCGGCATCATGGCCGAGATCAGCGCGGCCAGTGCCGAGCAGATCAGCGGGCTGGAGCAGATCAACACCGCCATCACCGAGATGGACAGCACCACGCAGCAGAACGCCGCGCTGGTGGAAGAGGCCGCCGCCGCTGCGTCCTCGCTGCGCACCGAGGCCCACAAGCAGGCGCAGATCGTCGGCGTGTTCCAGCTCGACGGGCCCGCTTCCCAGCTGGCGTTGCCGCAGGCGGCCTGAAGGCGGCGCGCGGCGGCCGTGCCGGCGATGCCCGACGCATCCGCGCCTGCCGTCGGCGGCCCGTCCTGGCGCCCGCTGCGCCAGGGCGCCACCTGGGTGGCCGTGGCGGCCTGCCTGGCGCTGGCGGTGCTGGTGGGCTGGCTGGTGCAGCAGTGGCAGTCGGAGCAGCTGCAGCAGGAGCTGCAGCGCGATGCGGACCAGTTGGTCGACCAGGTGCATGCCCTGAGCAGTGATGGCCGGGCCATGGGCGGCGTGCAGCTGCTGGGCCTGGTGGACCTGCACATCAAGCGCCTGCTCGATGGCGAGGCGACGGCACAGGACCCGGCCCTGCAGGCCATGCTGGCGGCCGTCATCGGCGAGTACGGCGCCGACAACGCGCTGGTGCTGGACCGCCACGGCCGCACCGTGGCCTACCGCGCACAGGACGGCGGCGGCCGCGGCCTGGGGCGCGACCTGTCGATGCGGCCGTACTTCCGGCGTGCCATGGTCGGCACGCCCAACCTGTACCCGGCCGTGGGCAAGAACACCGGCGAGCGCGGTATCTACCTGGCCGCGCCGGTGCGCGGGCAGCTCGATCCGCAGGCCGAGCCGGTCGGCGTGGCGGTGGTCAAGATCGGCATGGAGCGCATCGACGCGCAGTTGGGGCGCTATGCGCACACGGTGTTGCTGGTGTCGCCGGAGGGCGTGGTGTTCGGCACCAACCGCAGCCGGTGGCTGTTGCACACGCTGGCGCCCGTCGCTGCCGCGGACCAAGAGCAGCTGGCGCGTGACGCGCGTTACGGCGACCTGTTCGCCAAGGGTGCGCCGCCAGCGCTGCCGCTGGTGGCGGTGGCCGGCGGCGAGCGGCTGGACGGGGAGCGCGTCGGGCGCGCCTTCGCCACGCTGGACTGGCCTGCCGCCCGGCGCGACTGGCAGCTCGTGGTGCTGCGGCCCCTGACCGCGGCCGAGCAGGGCGGCACCGCCCTGGCCGGGGCTGCGGCGGCGCTGGCCGCCAGCCTGGCGCTGGCCGCCGCCTGGTTGCGCCGCCAGGCGCGGCAGGCTTGGCGCGCCTGGCAGCGCGGGCAGGCGGAGGCGGCCGTGGCGCGCGAGCTGGCCTTCCAGCAGCGCCTCGTCGATGCCCTGCCCAACCCGCTGTTCCTCAAGGACGACCAGGGCCGCTACACCACCGTGAACCGCGCCTTCGAGGCCGCCTACGGTGTGCGGCGCGAGGACTTCATCGGCCGCACGGTGCTGGAGCTGCCGGTGCTCGATGCCGCCGCGCGCGAGGAGGCGCACCGCTGCGACATGGAGGTCGTGCGCAGCGGCGGGCGCATCCAGCGGGCGTTCGAACACCACTGGGCCGACGGGCGCCTGCACCAGACGCTGTTCTGGGCCCAGGGCCTGCGCGCGCCGGACGGCGGCACGGCCGGCATGGTCGGCGTGCTGCTGGACATCAGCGAGGAGGCGCAGGCGCGCGCGGCGCTGCGCGAGCGCGAGCAGTTGCTGCGCGACCTGCTGGAGTCCGCGCCCGGCACCGTGGTGGCGGCCGACGGCAGTGGCCGGGTGCTGTTCCACAACCAGAACGCGCTGGAGATGTTCGGCGTCGATGCCGACACGCTGGCGGCACAGGGCATGCGGGCCCGCTACGCCGATCCGTCGCAGCGCGCCGTGCTGATGGAGCGGCTGTGGCGCGAGGGCTTCGCGCGTGCGTCGGACCTGGAGATGGTGCGCGGCGACGGCAGCCGCTTCTGGGCCCAGCTGTCGTTCACGCGCGGCAGCTTCGGCGGGCAGCCCGACGTGGCCTTCGGCTGGTGCGTGGACATCACCGAGCGCAAGCGCACGGCCCAGGCCATGCAGGCCGCCAGGGACGCGGCCGAGGCGGCCGCCGCGGCCAAATCGGATTTCCTGGCCAACATGAGCCACGAGATCCGCACGCCGCTGAACACCATCATCGGCCAGGCGCACCTGGCGCTGCAGGGCGAGTTGGGTGCGCCCCAGCGCGGGCACGTGCAGAAGGTGCACGCTGCGGCCCAGGCCTTGCTGGCGATCGCCAACGACGTGCTGGACTTCTCGCGCACCGAGTCGGGCCGGCTGGTGTTGCAGGAGGCCGATTTCGACCTGGATGCCCTGCTGGCGCGGCTGGTGGCGCGCCACGGGCCGCAGGCGGCCGACAAGGGCCTGGCGCTGCGCCTGGATGCCGGCGACATCGTGCCGCGGCAGCTGTGCAGCGACGTGCAGCGGCTCGAGCAGGTGCTGGACCAGTTGCTGGGCAATGCCCTGAAGTTCACCGAACAGGGCGAGGTGGTGCTGCAGTGCCGGCACCGGCTGGCGGACAGCGGTGGCGTGGTGTTGGAGATCGCCGTGCGCGACACCGGCATCGGCATCGCGCCGGAGCAGCTCGCCCAGCTGTTCCAGCCGTTCCGGCAGGGGGACGGATCGAGCACGCGGCGCTTCGGCGGCCTCGGGCTGGGGCTGGCGCTGGCCAGGCGGCTGGCCGACGCGGCCGGCGGGGCGATCACGGCGCAGAGCGCGCCGGATGCGGGCACCTGCATCTGCCTGCAGTGGCCTTGCCGAACCGCGGCGGGGCCTTGCGCGCCCGACGCCGTGCCGCTGCCTGCCGACGCCGGCTCGACGAGCGGCGGGGTGGCTGCGCTGACCGACGCCCAGGCGCGTAGCGGGCTGGCACGCCTGTGTGAGATGCTGGAGTCCATGGACGGCGACACCGGAACGCAACTCCACGCCATGCGGCCCTGGCTGCAGCAGCGGCTGCCGCCTGCGCAGCTGCAGCAGCTGGTGCGCCTGGTGCAGCACTACGATCTGGAAGATGCCCTGGCGCTGTTGCGCGGCAGCCCGGCCCTGGCGCCCTGGCTGCCGGAGGCAGCGTGAGCACCGCCGGGCCGCCCCAGGCTGCTCAGCACGGCAGCGCGCAGCGCGAAGGGACTCCAGTGAGCCCTGCGGCGTCCGCGCCCGTCCAGGGCTTCGCCCGCCTGGGCCTGCGCGGCCGGCCGACGCCGCCGGTGCCGTCGGTGGTGCGCCAGGCGACCGTGGCCCTGGCGCTGGCGTGGCTGGCGCTGGTGGCCGGCCTGGGTTGGTGGGGCTCCCAGCGCATCCTGGCGGCGCAGCTGGACAGCCTGGCCGCTGGCGCCGACCACGATGCCGAGGCCACCGCGCGCATCGTGAACCGGCTGTTCACCGAGATGGTCAGCGTGTCCAACATGGTGGCGCGCCAGAGCCTGGTGATCCAGGTTGCCACGCGCTACCGCGTGGACGCGCCCGGCGCGGCCCGGCTGACACGCCAGCAGCGCGCCGCGCAGTTCACGCGCGACCCGCAGGTGCGCGAGGTGGGCGACTACATGAAAGCGGTGGCGAGCGACCTGCGCTATGCCCGCATCTCCATGAACAACCTGTCGGACGACACGGTCTCGGCCAGCAACTGGGACCAGGACGACAGCATCGTGGGCCAGATCCACGGCGGGCGCGCCCACCTGATCGATGCGCTGCGCGACGGCGTGGGCAAGCAGTTCGGCATCGGCCGACTCAACAACGTCCCGGCCTACTTCGTGGCCAGCCGCATCGATGGCCCGGGTGGCGTGCCGCAGGGCTCGGTCACGGTCAAGTTCGGCGCGCCGGACATGGCGCCCTACCTGTCGGGGCGGGCGATCGCGTTGATCGTGAGCCAGCAGGGGCGCGTCATCACCGCCTCATCGGAGTCGTTCATGTTGCGCAACCTGGCGGCGCTGTTGCCCGCCGGCATGGCGCGCCCGCCCGAGGGCGGCGAGAGCCTGGGGGAACCGCTGGACGTGCGGGCGCCGGCCGACCCGTTGCATGCCGGCCACTGGCTCATCGAGGGCCGGCCCTACCTGCTGCGCCGCCAGCCGCTGTCCGATCCGCAGTACCAGCTGCTCACGCTGACGGAGCTGGACGTGCTGGCGCCCATGCGCCGGCGGCACCTCCTCGTCGCCGGCCTGCTGGCCGCCTTCGGCCTGGCACTGGTTCTGGTCGGCAGCCGTTTTGCTGGACAGATGCTGGTGCACCGCCGCGAGGAACTGCGGCTGGCGGCCGAGCATGCGGCCTTCCTGCAGGCGCTGATGGACCGCATCCCGAACCCGATCTTCTACAAGGACGACGACGGCCGCTTCCTGGGTTGCAACCAGGCCTACGGGCAGGCGTTCGGGCTGCAGCCGGCGGAGCTGATCGGCAAGACCGTGCTGGACCTGCCCTACGTGCCGCAGCGCGAGGCCGGGCATGCCGAGCAACTGGCGCTGGTGCGCAACGGCGGCATGCTGAGCCGCGAGGCGCAGTTCGGCTTTGCGGATGGGCGCGTGCACACCACGCTGTTCTCGGTGAGCGCGATCCGCATGGCGGACGACACCAGCGCCGGCCTGGTGGGCGTGATCGTGGACGTGACGCCGCTCAAGGACGCGCAGCAGCAACTGCAGGATGCCAACGAGCGGCTGCAGGTGGCCCAGGACGCCGGCGGCATCGGCGTCTTCGACCTGGACATGCGCAGCGGCCGGGGCTATTGGGCGCCCCAGCTCGAGCGCCTGTACGGCCTGGAAGCGGGCAGCTACGACGGCACACCGGAGTTCTGGGAGCGGCACGTGCACGTGGAAGACCGCGAGCGCGCCGCCGCGCTGTTCCGCTCGGCCGTGGCGGACCCGCAGGTCTCGACCTTCCAGCACGAGTTCCGCGTGCCGCTGGCCGATGGCCGCATCCGCTCGGTGCAGAGCGTGGGCCGTGTGCTGCGCGACGAGACGGGCCGCGCGCGCCGCGTGATCGGCGTGGCCATCGACATCACGGCCTTGGCGCAGGCGCGCGACGCGGCTGGCGCTGCCAACCAGGCCAAGAGCGACTTCCTGGCCAACATGAGCCACGAGATCCGCACGCCGATGAATGCGGTGATCGGCATGTCGCACCTGGCGCTGCGCACGCAGCTGACGCCGCAGCAGCGCGACTATCTGAACAAGATCCAGCAATCGGGCCAGCACCTGATGGGCATCCTCAACGACATCCTGGATTTCTCCAAGGTGGAGGCCGGCAAGCTGGAGGTCGAGCACATCCCGTTCGAGCTGGATCGCGTGATCGACACCGTGGCCGGCGTGATCGCCGACCGCGCCAACGCCAAGCGGCTGGAGCTGATCTGCGACGTGGCGGCCGACGTGCCGCAGCAGCTCAGGGGCGATCCGCTGCGCCTGGGCCAGATCCTCATCAACTACGCCAGCAATGCGATCAAGTTCACCGAGACGGGCGAGGTCAACATCGGCGTGCGGGTGATCGAGTTCAGCCCCGGCGGCGGCGAGGGCGGGCCGCAGGTGCTGCTGCGCTTCGAGGTGCGCGACACGGGCATCGGCCTGACCGAGGCGCAGCAGCAGCGGCTGTTCCGCAGCTTCGAGCAGGCCGACAGCTCGATCACGCGCCAGTACGGCGGCACCGGCCTGGGCCTGGCCATCAGCAAGCGGCTGGCCGCGCTGATGGGCGGCGAGGTGGGCGTGGAGAGCGTGCCGGGCCAGGGTTCCACGTTCTGGTTCACGGCGCGGCTGGGCCTGGGCGAACGGCGCGGCCGGCCGGTGCTGCCGCAGATCGACCTGCGCGGTCGCCGCGTGCTGGTGGTGGACGACAACGCGCATGCCGCGCAGGTGTTGTCCGAGTTGCTGGCGGCGCAGGCCTTCGAGGTGCGCACGGTGCTGAGCGGTGCCGAGGCCGTGGCCCAGGTGCGCGAGGCCTGCGAGGCCGGCACGCCCTTCGACACCGTGATGCTGGACTGGCAGATGCCCGGCATGGACGGGCTGCAGACCGCGGCGCGCATCCGCGCACTGGGCATGGCGCCGGTGCCGCGCATGATGGTGGTCACGGCCTACGGCCGCGAGGAGGTGATCCGCAGCGCCCAGGAGGCCGGCATCGACCACCTGATGCTCAAGCCGGTCAGCGCCTCGGTGCTGTTCGACACCATGATGCGCGTGCTGGGCGAGGATGCCGGCGACGAGGCCGCCGCCGCGGCCGGACAGGAGCGGCGCACCCCGGCGCTGCATGCGCTGGAGCCGCTGCGCGGCGCGCGCATCCTGCTGGTGGAGGACAACGATCTGAACCAGCAGGTGGCCTGCGAGCTGCTGCAGGCCGCCGGCTTCACCGTCGACGTGGCCGGCGATGGGCAGCAGGCGCTCGACCGCATCGCCGCCACCACGGTGCCTGCGGCCGTGCCCTACGACCTGGTGCTGATGGACATGCAGATGCCGGTGCTGGACGGTGTGGGCGCCACGCGCCTGCTGCGCCAGGACGTGCGCCATGCGGGCCTGCCGATCCTGGCCATGACGGCCAACGCCATGGCCGCCGACCGCCAGCGCTGCCTGGAGGCGGGCATGCAGGACTTCGTCGCCAAACCGATCGAGCCCGATGCGCTGTGGCGCGCGCTGGCCCGGTGGATCCGTCCGCGCGAGGGCCTGGGGGGCCTGCCGGTGGCGGTGCAGGCGCCGGTGGCGCAGGACGATGCGCCCGTGCTGGCCCGGCCCGTGCCAGGGCTGGACGTGGCCAAGGGCCTGCGTCGCGTGCTGGGCAAGCGTTCGCTGTACCTGACGCTGCTGGGCAAGTTCGTGCAGGGCCAGCGCGACACGGTGGCGGCAGTCCGGCTGGCGCTGGCCGCCGGCGAGCAGGCCACGGCCGAGCGGCTGGCCCACACGCTCAAGGGGGTGGCCGGCAACATCGGCGCGCTGCAGCTGCAGGGACTGGCCGCGGATTTGGAGGACGGCTTGCGCGGCGAGGCTTCGGCCGAGCGGCTGGAGCTGCTGCTGGAGGCAGTGGCCGCGCCCTTGCAGGTCCTGGTGCAGGCGATCGAGGCCCAGTTGCCGGACGAGTCGCTGGCATCGCGTGTGGAGGCGGTGACGCCGGCCCAGTCCACCGCACTGCTGCAGCGGCTGGTTGCGCTGCTGGAGGACAACGATGCCGATGCGCAGGACCTGATCGCCAGCGAGGCGGCCGCGCTCCAGGGTGCTCTCGGCAACGAAGCCTTCGAGGCGCTGCGGCGCGCGGCGGCGGCGTACGATTTCGAGGCCGGCACCGGCATCGTGCGCTAGGCCCTGCGCGCTTGACTCTCCCGCCGAGGGGCTGCTTTCCTACAGGAGTGGCGAGGCCGCAGCACGATGATGGATGCGCGGTGCATCCAGACAAGGTGCTTTCTGGGAAGCGGATGCATCGATTGGGCTGCCTTTGGGCAGCCCTTTTTCTTGCGGCGCCGCGCGGCTCAAGGCACGCGGTGGCAGAAGCAGCAGACGCTGGCGACGATGGCAATGGCCAACAGAGTGCCCATCATGGCGTGCCTCCCGGTGGATGGGCGCGCGGGTTGCGCGACCCCTGTGTCCAGGGTGCGCGCTCACACGGCCTGGCGCTGTCGGACAGTGCCGGGATGGCGTGTACGCCCGCCGTCAGTCGACCTGTGCGCCGGAGGCCTTCACGAGCTTCTGGTATTTGGCCAGCTCGGCCTGCATGAAGGCGCCGAACTGGGCCGATGTGCTGGGCACGGGCTCGGCCAGCAGGTTGGCGAAGCGCTGGCGCGTCTCCTCGGACCGCAGCGCCGCGACGAAGGCGTGGTTCAGGCGCTCCAGCACATCGGCTGGCGTGCCGGCCGGCGCCACCAGGCCCCACCAGGTGTCGATGGCGAAACCCTTGAGCGTGTCGGCCACGGGCGGCACATCGGGCAGGGCCGGTGAGCGCTGCAGCGTGGTGACGGCCAGCGCCTTGAGCTTGCCCGAGCGGATGCCGGGCGCCGCCGTGGCCAGGTTGTCGAAGTTGAAGTCGACCTGGCCGGACAGCAGCGCCAGCTGCGCCGGGTTGCCGCCGTTGTAGGGGATGTGCAGCGCGAAGATGCCGGCCTGGGCCTTGAACATCTCGCCCGCCAGGTGGCCGGCGCTGCCGTTGCCGCCCGAGGCGTAGTTGAGCTTGGCCGGGTTGGCCTTCGCATACTGGATCAGGTCGGCCAGCGTGTCGATGTGCAGGCGCCTGGCCGCATCGGCGTTCATGACCAGCACGTTGGGCACGCGCACCATCTGCGTGACGGGCGCGAAATCGCGCGCGGCGTCGAAGGGCATCTTGCGGTACAGCCAGGGATTGACCGCGTGCGTGGCGGTGGCCGCGATGCCGATGGTGAGGCCGTCGTGCGGCGCCTTGGCCACTGCGTCGGCGCCGATGTTGCCGCCGGCACCGGGCTTGTTCTCGATGATCACGGTGCCCAGCTGGTCCTTGACGCCTTCGGCCAGCACCCGGGCCGTGACATCGATCGGGCCGCCGGCCGCATAGGGCACGATCAGCCGGATCGGCTTGTTCTGGGCCAGCGCGGGCAAGGCCGCGAGCGCCAGGGTGGACAGCAGCGCGGCACGGCGCAGGGTGTTGATGCGGGCAGTCATGGCTGGGCCTTGTCGGCTTCGGTGGTGAAGGCGTCGGCGAAGAATTCCTCGGGCGGCAGGCCGGCCTCGGCGCTGTAGTCGGCACGGGCCGAGTCGACCACGACGGGCGCGCCGCAGGCGTAGACCTGGTGGCCCGACAGGTCTGGCAGGTCCTCCAGCACGGCGCGGTGCACGAAGCCGGTGCGGCCAGTCCAGTTGTCTTCGGGCAGGGCATTGGAGACGACCGGCACGTAGCGCAGGTTGGGCATCTGGGCCAGCTTCTCGCGCAGCCAGGCGTCCATGTACAGGTCGGCCGGGCGGCGGCCGCCCCAGTAGAGCGTGGCCGGGCGCGTGCTGGCCTTGAACAGCAGCTGCTCGATGACGGCCTTGATCGGCGCGAAGCCCGTGCCCGAGGCCAGCAGCACGATGGGCTTGTCGGAGTCCTCGCGCAGGAAGAAGCTGCCGTAGGGGCCTTCGATGCGCAGGATTTCCTTTTCCTTCATGGCACCGAACACGTGGTCGGTGAACTTGCCGCCGGGCATGTGGCGGATGTGCAGCTCCACGCTGGGGCCCACGGGTGGCACGGCGCCGGGCTGGCCACCCGCGGTGTGCGGGGCGTTGGCCATGGAGTAGCTGCGGCGCGCGCCGTCGCGCAGCAGGAATTCCACGTACTGGCCGGCGTGGTAGCGCATGGCGTCGTTGGCCGGCAGCTGCAGCCGGATGACCATCACGTCGTGCGAGACCTTGGTCAGGCTGGCGACGCGGGCGGGCATGCGCTTGATCGGGAAGGCGCTCTCGTCGGTGACCTGGCGCGACTCGAGCACCACGTCGGTGAGCGGCACGCCGCAGCAGGTGAGGACCAGGCCGGCGGCCTCTTCCTCGGCCGACAAGGCCTTGCTCTGGTGCGGGCCGTGCGCGACGCGGCCTTCCAGCATCTTGCATTTGCACGAGCCGCAGGCGCCGTCCTTGCAGCCGTAGGGCAGGCCGATGCCCTGGCGGATGCCGGCGGCCAGGATGGCCTCGCCTTCGCTGGCTTCGAAGGAACGGCCGCTGGGCTGCACGGTGATCTTGAAGGGGGGCGCGGCGGCCGTCGTCGGGGTCATCTTTGGGTATCCTCGTGGGCTTCTCGCCGCTTCAGTGAACCCAGGATTTTGCCTTCAAACCAATGTCCGCTCGGCGCGCTGCCAGCGCGCTTTCGCCGCACGCGTGTGCTGATCGTCGGCTGCGGCGACGTGGGTCAGCGCGTGGCGGCCCGGCTGCCGGCCGGTGTGCGCGTGCTGGCGCTGACCTCGTCGGCCGAGCGCGTGGCCGCGCTGCGTGCCCAGGGCCTGGTGCCGCTGCGCGGCGATCTGGACGATGCGGCCTCGCTGCGCCGGCTGGCGGGGCTGGCCGACCGCGTGCTGCACCTGGCGCCGCCACCGGGCGAGGGCACGCGCGATGCGCGCACGCGCGCATTGGGCCGGGCCTTGCTGCGGCGCACGCGGCCGCGGGCGCTGGTCTATGGCTCGACCAGCGGCATTTACGGCGACTGCGGCGGCGATTGGGTGGCCGAGACGCGCCGGCCGGCGCCGCGCACCGAGCGCGCGCTGCGCCGGCTCGATGCCGAGGCCGCCGTGCGCTTCCTGGGTCGGGCCGGCGGCGTGCGCGCCAGCATGCTGCGCATTCCGGGCATCTACGCGCCGGACCGTGCGGGCGGCACGCCGCGCGAGCGACTGGCCAAGGGCACGCCAGTGCTGCGGGCCGAGGACGACGTCTACACGAACCACATCCATGCCGATGACCTGGCGCGCGCCTGCATCGCCGCGCTGTGGCGCGGGCGGGCGCAGCGTGTGGTCAACGCGAGCGACGACACCGTGCTCAAGATGGGCGACTACTTCGACCTGGCGGCCGACCTGTACGGCATGGCGCGGCCGCCGCGCGTGGCCGCCGCCGAGGCGCGTGGCCAGTTGCCGCTGATGGTGCTGAGCTTCATGTCCGAATCGCGCCGGCTGCTGAACCAGCGCCTCAAACGCGAACTGCGGCTGGCGCTGCACTACCCGACGGTGGAGGCCGGGCTGCGCTGATCAGATTCCCTTGGGTTTGCGCATGGTGCTCATGCGGTCCACGGGCTTGACGGTCAGGGTCTTCACCTCGGCGCCCTGCAGCACCGTGAGCTGGACCTCGGCCTGGGCATCGGCGCGGTCCCAGAGCTTCTTGTAGAAGCCCTCCAGCGTGGTCACCTTGGTGCCGTCCACAGCCAGCACCACATCGCCTGGCTGCAGGCCGGCCGCGGACGCCGGGCTGGCCTTGCCGACGCGCGCGACCTGCACGCGCCCGGACTGCTCCACCGAGTTGACGCCCAGCCAGGGCCGCTTGCTGAGCCGCGTGCTGCCGGTACTCTGCATCTCCGCGAGGATGGGCTTGAGCAGGTCCACCGGCACGAACATGTTGCCGGGCACCTGCTGACCCGTGCCCAGCGCGTCCATCACGAACAGGCTGCCGATGCCGACCAGTTCGCCTTTCTGGTTGAACAGCGGCGCGCCGGAATGGTTGGCGACCGGCGGACTCGTGAACAGCGCGGTGTCGATGAAGTACTCCCAGTAGCCCGAGAAGGCGCGCTTGCCGACCAGTTGGGTCATGGCCACATCGCCGCTGTCGCCACCGGTGGCGGTCATGAGCACCATGCCGGGCTCCAGTTCAGGGTGGCTGCCCAGCGGCACCGGGGCCACGCTACGCAGCGGCAGCAGGGGGCGCAACAGGCCGAAGCCGGTGGCCAGGTCGTAGGCCACGGCCTGTGCCGGCAGCCGCCGGCCATCCTGCGTGAGGATCTGGATGTGCTCGGCCTCCAGCATCAGGTAGCCGATGGTGAGGATCAGGCCGTCCGGCCCGATCACCACGCCGGAGCCCTGGCGCTGGCGCCCCAGGGTCTCGGCCGAGCCCGCATCCTCGCCGGCGATGGCCTGCACGCCGACCACGGCTGCGTGCGCGCGGCTCAGCGCGTCGATGGTCTGCTGGACGGGGGGAGTGGTGGTGGCCGCCTGGCCGGACCACTGGGCGAGCGCCAGGGCAAGGGCGAGGCAGGCGGATCGGATGCTGCGCATGGCGAACTCCCGAAGCTGGGGGCGATGCGCACAGGATGCACCCGGACACAAACCACTGCAAGGTCCGGGGACAAGGCCTTGCAGTGTGCGGTGTCAGCCCTTGAGCTGCAGGTACTGGCCGTAGGCAAACACCGAATTCGGCGCACGCACGGTGGCCTGGCGCGGCCGCGGCTGCACGGCGGCCCGGCGGCGGCTGGGCGCGGCCTCGATCTCCACGCCCTTGGCGCGCTGCTCGTCGGCCAACTGGCGCAGCGAGATGCCTTGCATGTAGTCGAGCATGCAGGCGGACAGGCTGTCCCAGAGGTCGCCGGCCATCTTGGCGTCCGGATCGCCCTGCGCCACGGCCCCTTGCGCGTCCTGCGCGGCCTGGTCGTCCACGGCCAGGATGATGTCGGCCACGCTGATGGCGCTGGCCTTGCGCGCCAGCGTGTAGCCGCCACCCGGACCGCGCGCGCTTTCGACGAGGCCGGAGCGGCGCAGGCGGCTGAACATTTGCTCCAGGTACGACAGCGAGATCTTCTGCCGGGCGCCGATGGCCGACAGCGTCACGGGACCGAGGTGTTCCCGCAATGCGACGTCGATCATCGCGTTCACCGCGAAACGGCTCTTGGTGGTCAATCGCATGGCTGGGCTCCTTGTTGTAGCGGGATGTGGGCGGAAAGGTGCAACTCTAAAGGTTCGGACACTTCGCGTATATTCGTATTTGAGACAAAAACACTTCGAGAAAAGCGATGGAACCTACTGAGCGATTGACCCAGCTTTCGGCGGGAGGTTCCATGAACTTCAAGCATTTGCGTTATTTTTGGGTCGTGGCGAAGGCGGGCGGCGTCATGCGCGCTGGCGAACAGTTGCACACCACGCCGCAGACGCTGTCGGGCCAGATCAAGCTGTTCGAGGACTGGATCGGGCACAAGCTGTTCCGCAAGGTCGGTCGCCGGCTCGAACTGACCGAGCAGGGCCGCGTCGCTCTGGACTACGCGGAGGAGATCTTCGCGCTGGGGGCCGAGCTGGAGACCTCGGTGCGGCACAAGCGTGGCGAGCGCCGCTCGCTGGACTTTCGAGTGGGTGTGGCCGACGCAGTAGCCAAGTCCGTGGTCTACCAGCTGCTGGAGCCGGCCCTGGACGGCTCCGAGCCGGTGCGCCTGATCTGCCACGAGGGCAAGTACGAGGACCTGCTGGCCCAGCTGGCGCTGCACCGGCTGGATTTGTTGATCGCGGACGAGCGCGTCTCGCCCAAGGTCAGCGTGCGCGCCTTCAACCACCTGCTGGGCCGCAGCTCCATGAGCTTCTTCTGCGCCGACAGCCTGCGCGAGCGGCTGGGCGAGAGTTTTCCGCAATGCCTGGACAACGCGCCCATGCTGGTGCAGGGGCCTACGGCCTCGGTGCGCCGCCAGCTCGATCCCTGGCTGGTGCGGCACCGGCTGCGGCCGCGCATCGTCGGCGAGTTCGACGACACGGCCCTCACGAACGCATTTGGCCGCGAGGGCCGCGGCGTGTTTCTGGGGCCGACCGTGCTGGAGGCGCAGATCGCGGCGCAGTACCGCGTCGGCGTGCTGGGGCGCAGCGAGGAGCTGGTCGAGGAGTTCTTCGCGATCTCGGTGGAGCGGCGCATCAGCCACCCGAGCGTGGCGGCCATCACGCATGCCGCGCGCGCCAAGCTGTTCCACGTCTGAAGTGGAGGCGTGCAGATCAAGTCGTCGGATCGAGCGGAGCATGGGCATCCAGCCTAAGGACATATTTCTCGGCGCCGTGTAGGAGTGCGCGGACAAGCCACTGTCGGTGCCCATGCCGAGCCGGGCGCCGACCGTCAGGGTTATCCTTGGGCGTTGGCCGCAGGGGGCTCTCTAGAATCTGCTGCAGTGCAACGAGCACCAACCCGAGGAACGCAGTGCAGACCAAGAAGCCCAGCGCCGAGAAGCCGGCCCAGCGTGTGATCAAGAAGTACCCGAACCGCCGTCTCTACGACACGGACACTTCGACCTACATCACGCTGTCGGAGGTCAAGAAGCTGGTGATGGGCAGCCAGCCGCTGGTCGTGCGCGACGCCAAGACCGGCGAAGACCTCACGCGCTCCATCCTGCTGCAGATCATCCTGGAAGAGGAGGCCGGCGGCGCCCCCCTGTTCACCGAGCAGGCGCTTGCCAACATCATCCGTTTCTACGGCAACACCATGCAGAGCTTCATCGGGCCTTACCTCGAGAAGAACATGCAGACCTTCGTCGACATGCAGACGAAGATGACCGAGCAGTCCAAGAGCATGTCGCCCGAACTGTGGTCGCAGTTCCTGAGCATGCAGTCGCCCATGATGCAGGGCATGATGGGCAACTACGTCGAGCAGTCCAAGAACGTCTTCGTGCAACTGCAAGAGCAGATGCAGAAACAGACCGAGCAGTTGCTCGGCTCCCTGGTCGTCAAGCGCTGACGCCCCCCCCGCCTGCATCGCGGCGACAATAGCGCGATGACAGTTGCGCAAGCCCCCACGCAAGCCCCGAAGATCGGGTTCGTGAGCCTCGGATGCCCGAAGGCGCTCACGGACTCCGAACTCATCCTCACGCAGTTGAGCGCCGAGGGCTACCAGACCAGCAAGACCTTCGAAGGCGCCGACCTGGTGATCGTCAACACCTGCGGCTTCATCGACGACGCCGTCAAGGAAAGCCTGGACACCATCGGCGAGGCGCTGGCCGACAACGGCCGCGTGATCGTGACCGGCTGCCTGGGCGCCAAGACCGGGCAGGGCGGTGGCAACATGGTGCGCGAGATGCATCCCAGCGTGCTGGCCGTGACCGGCCCGCATGCGACGCAGGAGGTCATGGACGCCGTCCATGCCAACCTGCCCAAGCCGCACGACCCCTTCATCGACCTGGTGCCGGCGCAGGGCATCAAGCTCACGCCCAAGCACTACGCCTACCTCAAGATCAGCGAGGGCTGCAACCACCGCTGCACCTTCTGCATCATCCCTTCGATGCGCGGCGACCTGGTGTCGCGGCCGGTGGGCGATGTGCTGAAAGAGGCGCGCGCGCTGTTCGAGGGCGGGGTCAAGGAGTTGCTGGTGATCAGCCAGGACACCTCCGCCTATGGCGTGGACCTCAAGTACCGCACCGGCTTCTGGGACGGCAAGCCGGTCAAGACGCGCATGCTCGAACTCGTGCAGGCGCTCGGCGAGCTGGCCGAGCCGCACGGTGCCTGGGTGCGGCTGCACTACGTGTACCCCTACCCGAGCGTGGACGATATCCTGCCGCTGATGGCCTCGGGCCGCGTGCTGCCCTATCTGGATGTGCCGCTGCAGCACAGCCATCCGGATGTGTTGCGCCGCATGAAGCGGCCGGCCAGCGGCGAGAAGAACCTGGAGCGCATCCAGCGCTGGCGCGAGATCTGCCCCGAACTTGTGATCCGCAGTACCTTCATTGCCGGTTTCCCAGGCGAGACCGAAGAGGAGTTCTCGCACCTGCTCGACTTCATGCGCGAGGCGCAGATCGACCGTGCAGGCTGCTTCGCCTACAGCCCGGTCGAGGGTGCAATGGCCAACACCATCGCGCCGATGCTGCCGCTGGAGTTGCGCGAGGAGCGCCGCGCGCGCTTCATGGCGGTGGCCGAAGAGGTCTCGGCTGCGCGGCTGCGCCGGCGCATCGGCGCCAGCATGCAGGTGCTAGTGGATTCGGCGCCGGGCCTGGGACGCAAGGGTGGCAAGGGCCGCAGCTATGCGGATGCGCCTGAGATCGATGGTGTGGTGCACCTTCTGCCGCCCGAGAAGATCAGCAAGACGCTCAAGGTGGGGGAGTTCACGCGCGCCCGCATCGTCGGCACGCAAGGCCACGATCTCGTGGCGGTGCCGGTTTGAGTCTGGCGGCGACGAAGGCCTTCTCCGATGCGGGAGGCTTTTCGTTTTCGAGTGGGCGGACAACAAAAAAGCCGCTGATGACTCAGCGGCTTCGTTGCGATCTTTCTGACATGTGCCAACCGATAGTTGGTGCCCAGGAAGGGACTCGAACCCCCACGATGTTACTCGCTAGTACCTGAAACTAGTGCGTCTACCAATTCCGCCACCTGGGCATCTCAGGAAGCCTACGATTATAGCAAGCGTTTTTTGTCAGTTTTCGATTTCGCACCCCGGCAACCGAAAAATTTTGGTTGGTGCAAGTGTGGGCGCGCAATCCCTGTGCACGAACTCCGCGTGCGCCTCCGTTGTCGTGCGGGCAACAAAAAAGCCGCTGATGACTCAGCGGCTTCGTTGTGTTCTTTCTGATGTGTTCCAATCGATGATTGGTGCCCAGGAAGGGACTCGAACCCCCACGATGTTACTCGCTAGTACCTGAAACTAGTGCGTCTACCAATTCCGCCACCTGGGCATTTCAGGAAAGAAAGCGATCATATCATCAAAAATTCAAACTACACAACAAGCCTCCTCGAAGAAGTGGAGGGCACGGTCCAGGGACACCGCGACGGGCACGGCTTCGTGCAGCGCGACGATGGCCAGTCGGACATCTATCTGCCTTCCAACGAGATGCGTGCGGTGCTGCACAAGGACCGCGTCAAGGCGCGCGTGGTGCGCTACGACCGCAAGGGGCGCCCTGAGGGGCGCGTCGTCGAGATCGTCGAGCGGCCGCCGCAGCCCATCATCGGCCGCCTGCTGCAGGAAAGCGGCGTCTGGCTCGTGGCGCCCGAGGACAAGCGCTACGGCCAGGACATCCTGATCCCCAAGGGCGCGACCGGAACTGCCAAGCCAGGCCAGGTCGTCGTCGTCGAACTGACCGAGCCACCGGCGCTGTACGGCCAGCCGGTGGGCCGCGTCAAGGAGGTGCTGGGCGAGGTCGACGACCCCGGCATGGAGATCGAGATCGCGGTGCGCAAGTACGACGTGCCGCATGTGTTCTCCGACGCCTGCATCGCACTGGCCCGCACGCTGCCCGACAAGGTGCGCCCGCAGGACAAGCGCCAACGCATCGATCTGACCGATGTGCCACTGGTGACCATCGACGGCGAGGACGCACGCGACTTCGACGACGCTGTCTACTGCGAGCCGACCAAGGTGGGCCGCAGCAAGGGCTGGCGTCTGCTGGTGGCCATTGCCGACGTGAGCCACTACGTGGAGACCGGCTCGGCCATCGATGTCGATGCCTACGAGCGCGCCACCAGCGTGTACTTCCCGCGCCGCGTGATCCCCATGCTGCCCGAGAAGCTGTCCAACGGCCTGTGCTCGCTGAACCCCGAGGTCGAGCGGCTGTGCATGGTCTGCGACATGCTCGTCACCTCCAAGGGCGAAGTCCACGCGTACCAGTTCTATCCAGCCGTCATGTTCAGCCATGCGCGCTTCACCTACACCGAGGTGGCGGCCATCCTGGCCAACACGCGCGGGGCCGAGGCCGTGCGTCGGCGCGCGCTGGTGCCGCAGCTGGAGCATTTGCACGATGTCTACCGTGCGCTGCTGGGCGCACGCGGCAAGCGCGGCGCGGTCGACTTCGACACCGTGGAGACGCAGATCGTCTGCGACGAGAACGGCCGCATCGAGCGCATCGTGCCGCGCACGCGCAACGACGCGCACCGGCTCATCGAAGAGGCCATGCTGGCGGCGAACGTCTGCAGCGCCGACTTCATCGCGCAGAACAAGCGCCCGGGCCTGTACCGCGTGCACGAAGGCCCCACGCCCGAGAAGAAGGAAACGCTGCGCAACTACCTCAAGGCCGTCGGCGTTGCGCAGACCGTCAGCGACGACCCCAAACCCGCAGAGTTCCAGGCCATCGCCGAGGCCACCAAGGACCGGCCGGACGCGCAGCAGATCCACACCATGCTGCTGCGCTCCATGCAGCAGGCGATCTACACACCGACCAACAGCGGCCACTTCGGCCTGGCCTACGAGGCCTACACGCACTTCACCAGCCCGATCCGGCGTTATCCCGATTTGCTGGTCCACCGCGTGATCAAGTCCATCCTGGCACACAGCCGTTACCAGTTGCCGGCCCTGCCGACACCTGGCGAGGCCCATGCCAAGCTGGCCAAGCGGCTGCAGAAGAACCAGACCGCGCGCCTGGGCGACAAGGTGGCCGAGCCTGACCAGCGGCCGCGCAAGGTCAGCGCCGAGGTGCAGGCCTGGGAGGCGGCGGGCCTGCACTGCAGCGCCAACGAGCGTCGCGCCGACGAGGCCAGTCGCGATGTCGAGGCCTGGCTCAAGTGCAAGTACATGCGCGAGCACCTGGGCGAGGAATATGGCGGCGTCGTCACGGCCGCCACGAGCTTCGGCATCTTCGTCACGCTGGACGCGATGTACGTCGAGGGCCTGGTGCACATCACCGAGCTCGGCGGCGAGTACTTCAAGTTCGACGAGGCGCGCCAGGAGCTGCGCGGCGAGCGCACCGGTATCCGCTATGCCGTCGGCACACGCGTGCAGGTCCAGGTCAGCCGCGTCGATCTGGACGGCCGCAAGATCGATTTCCGGCTGATCCGCGAAGGCGAGGATCTCGCTGCGCGTGCGCCGAAGGACAAGAGCGCGTCGCGCGAAGGCCGCGAACCGGGACGCAGGGATGGCCAGCAGCGCCGCGAAGACAGGAGTTCAGGGCTGGCCCAGACGCTCAAGGCCGCCGGCAAGAAGGCCGCGGCAAAGAACAAGGGGCGCAGCCGGCGTTGAGCCGGGTGCGCTCGAAACAAGCAATGCACAAAAAGGAGATGGGAATGGGTTCGAATGAAAAAGTGGCCATCGTGACCGGCGCGGGCACGGGCATCGGCAAGGCGGCTGCACTGGCACTGGCCGCTGGCGGCTGGCGCGTGGTGCTGGCCGGGCGTCGGCCGGAGCCGCTGGAAGAGGTCAAGGCGGCTGCGGGCAGCGGTGCGCTGGTCGTGCCGACCAACGTGGCCGACGCGGCCTCGGTGGCGGCGCTGTTCGACGCTGCGGTGAAGGCCCATGGCCGCGTGGACCTGCTGTTCAACAACGCTGGTGTCAATGCGCCCGGCATCCCGCTCGAAGACCTGACGCTGGAGCAGTGGAAGAACGTGGTCGACATCAACCTGACCGGCATGTTCCTGTGCATCCAGCAGGCCTTCCGCGTGATGAAGTCGCAGACGCCGCGCGGCGGGCGCATCATCAACAACGGCTCGATCTCGGCCACCACGCCGCGGCCGAACTCGATTGCCTACACCTCGACCAAGCACGCCGTCCAGGGCCTGACCAAGGCGGCCTCGCTGGACGGGCGCAAGTACGACATCGCAGTCGGCCAGATCGACGTGGGCAACGCGGGCACCGAAATGGCCATGCGCATGGCCAAGGGCGTGCCGCAGGCCAATGGCGAGATCGCGGTCGAGCCGCTGATGGATGTCAACATCGTCGGCCAGTCGGTGCTCTACATGGCCAACCTGCCGCTGGAGGCCAATGTGATGTTCCACACCGTCATGGCCACCAAGATGCCGTTCGCCGGCCGCGGCTGAAGCTCAGCTTGCGGCGCGGGCCAGCGCCGAGGCCGTGAGCGCCTGGCCCGCGGGCCAGGCGTCGGCCAGGGCGCCATGCTGGTACACGGCGTGGCAGGCCGCCTCCCAGGCGCTACTGCCGGCGGCCATATGCGCCGCCACGAAGCCCGCGAGCACGTCGCCCGTGCCGGCGGTGGCCAGTCGGGCGTTGCCGGTGGGATTGATGGACGGCGTGTGGCCGGGTGCTGCGACCACCGAGCCCGAGCCCTTGAGCACGACAACGGCACCGAAGCGTTCTGCCAGTGCCTGCGCGGCCGCCGGGCGGTCGGCCTGCACGGCGGCGGTGCTGTTGCCCAGCAGCCGGGCGGCTTCGAGCGGGTGGGGTGTCAGCACTGTGGGCTGCTGGCGCCGGCGCAGACCATCCTGCAGGCGCTTGTCGGCCGCCAGCGCATTGAGTGCATCTGCATCGAGCACGAGCTGGGCCGCTTCGGCCAGGACCTGCGGCAACCAGGCCGCAACCTGCGGGCCACCGCCGCAACCACAGGCGAGGGTCAGCCGGGCCAGCGCGAGTTCTGCGGGTGCGCGCCACATGAGTTCCGGAGCATCGGGCGCCAGGTCGGACGCACTGGCGTCCAGCGTGGCGACGTAGACGCGTCCCGCGCCGGCATGCAGCGCGGCCGAACCGGCCAGGACGGCCGCGCCGCGCATGCCGGGCGCGCCGCCCAGCACCGCCACATCGCCGTAGTTGCCCTTGTGGCTCGCGTGCGCACGTGTGCGGGCCGGTGGCGGCCCGGCCAGCGTCGCATCGGCCTGCGCGGTGCCGCCCTGCTGCAATGCGTCGAACCAGACCTGGCCTGCCAGGTCGCGGCCCATGCCGGTGAACAGGCCTGGCTTGAGCGTCAGCAGGCTCAAGGTGTGTTGGGCGCGCACGGCGGGGCCGTCCGCCTGGCCGGTGTCTGCGGCCAGGCCGGTCGGCAGGTCGATGGCCAGCACCGGTGCCGCGCTGGCATTGAGCGCTGCGATGCAGTCGGCCAGATCGCCGGTGGCGCGGCGCGTGTTGCCCAGGCCGAGCAGTGCGTCGATCGCGAGGTCCTGGGGCTGCAGCTCCGGCGTGACCTCGGTGAACGGCACACCGGCAGCGCGTGCGCGCGCCAGCGATCCCGCGGCGTCGGGTGCGAGCCGGCATTCGTCGCCGAACCAGCGCACGCATGGCTTGCGGCCCCAGTGCTGCAGGTGCATGGCCGCCTCCAGCCCGTCGCCACCGTTGTTGCCGGGGCCGCAGGCGATCCAGACCTGCCGCGCGTGCGGTGCCAATGCGAGCGCGAGCCGGGCCGCCGCGAGGCCGGCGCGCTGCATCAGCACATGGGGGCCGGCTGCCGCGATCGCGCGGGCTTCGAGTTGCCGCGTGGCGGCGCCGCCGTGCAGCGGCCAGGCGCGGTTGAAGGTGATGGGACGCATGCCGCCCATTGTGCGGCGCGCGCCGGCCCTAGCGGCGCAGGCGCTCGATGCCCAGGCCTTCGGTGTCGACGGCGGGCGTGCGCCCCGCGATCTGGTCGGCCAGCACGCGCGCGCTGCCGCAACTCAGGGCCCAGCCGCTGGAGCCGTGGCCCAGGTTCAGCCAGACTCCCGGGATGCCGCTGGCACCGAGGACCGGGGGGCCGTCCGGCAACATCGGCCGCGCACCCTTCCACACCTGCACGCCGGCCTGCATGCTGGCCGCGCCCGGGAACCAGTCGTGCAGCACCTTGTAGAGCGTCTGCACCGCGGCTTCGCGGTGCAGGTCCGGTCTGCCGCCGATCTCGGCGCTGCCGGCCACGCGCACGCGCTGGCCGAGCCGGGAGATCGCGACCTTGTAGCGCTCGTCCATCACGGCGCTGCGCGGTGCGTTCAGCGCTTCGCGGATGGTGGCCGTGATGGAGTAGCCATACACCGCCGCCAGCGGCAGGCGCAGGCCCAGCGGACGCAGCAACTGCGCGGAGCCGAGGCCGGCGCAGCAGACCAGCGCGTCAAAGCTGCGCACCGTGCCATCGGCCAGGCGCAGCGTGGCAGGCGGCCCCGGCTCGACGCGCGCAATGGCGCTGCCGAACTGGAAGTCGACACCCAGGCCTTGCGCCTCGGCCTTCAGCAGCATGCAGAACTGCCGGCAGTTGCCGACCTCGTCGTCGGGCAGCTGGATCGCGCCGTGGAAGTCCATGTCCGGGCTCAGTGCGGGCTCGACCTGGCGCGCCGCTGCCGCGTCCAGCCGCGCGAAGCGCACGCCGGCGTCCCGCAGCACCTGCAGGCCGGACTCGACCAGCCGGGCGTCCTGCTCGGAGCGCAGCAGGACCATGTAGCCGTCGCTGCGGTCGTAGGCC
Source organism: Pseudorhodoferax sp. Leaf265 (assembly GCF_001422365.1). Lineage (GTDB taxonomy): Bacteria > Pseudomonadota > Gammaproteobacteria > Burkholderiales > Burkholderiaceae_C > Pseudorhodoferax. The sequence goes on from NZ_LMMT01000008.1 coordinate 53,729, forward strand.
AGGCGCAGATCCTGGGTCAGTTGGTGCAGCCGGTCGCGGCTGTAGAAGGCCAGCCGCTGCATGCGGGCGCGGTTGGCGAGGTAGGTGTCCAGCTTGCAGGCGCGCAGCCAGCGCGCCATCCAGGCCAGGTCGCGTGCGCCCAGGGGCCAGCCCAGCGTGACTGGCGCGTGGCGTTTGAGCAGGTAGCGCGCCACCTTGCCCGGCATGCCGGGCGCGGCCCAGGGCGTCACATACCCGGGGGCCACCACACCGGCGTTGGCGAAGCTGGTTTCGGCCGCGGCGGCGGTGTGGCGCTCGAAGACCGTGACTTGGTGGCCGTCCGCGGCCAGCTCGTAGGCCGTGGTGATGCCGACGACGCCGGCACCGATGATGGCGATGTGCATGGGGGAGGGGCGCCAGTGGGTGGGCCCGTAATGTGCTAGACTCTTTGGGTTTTGCGAAGTGGTACGGCCTTCGATGCCGCACGTCAAGCTCCAAGCTTGAGCAACGCAAGACAAATCGCAAACCCGCCCACACAAGGTGTTGCGCCTGCATCGATCGCCCGAGTCAAAAAAGGGCTGGCAGGCGCAAAACGGGCGGGATTTTAGACCCAACCTTTGGAGTTACTTCAATGTCCGTCACCATGCGCGAAATGCTGGAAGCCGGTGTCCATTTCGGCCACCAAACCCGCTTCTGGAACCCCAAGATGGCCCCGTTCATCTTCGGCCATCGCAACAAGATCCACATCATCAACCTGGAAAAGTCGCTGCCGATGTTCCAGGAGGCGGCCAAGTTCGCCAAGCAGCTGACCGCCAATGGCGGCACCATCCTGATGGTCGCCACCAAGCGCCAGGCCCGTGAAATTGTGGCCGAGGAAGCCCGCCGCGCCGGCGTGCCCTTCGTCGACCAGCGTTGGCTGGGCGGCATGCTGACCAACTTCAAGACGGTCAAGACCTCGCTCAAGCGCCTGAAGGACATGAAGGCCCAGCAGGAAGGCGGCCTGGACAGCATGAGCAAGAAGGAGCAGCTCATGTTCGCCCGCGAGATGGCCAAGCTCGAGCGCGACATCGGCGGCATCCAGGAAATGGGTGCACTGCCCGATGCGATCTTCGTGATCGACGTGGGCTTCCACAAGATCGCGGTCGCCGAAGCCCGCAAGCTGGGCATTCCGCTGGTCGGCGTGGTGGACTCCAACCACTCGCCCCAGGGCATCGACTACGTGATCCCCGGCAACGACGACTCGGCCAAGGCCGTGGCGCTGTACGCCCGTGGCATCGCCGATGCGATCATCGAAGGCCGCAACAGCGCTGGCGCAGATGTCGTCAAGACGGTTGCAGCCGGTGAGAGCAGCGACGAGTTCGTCGAGGTCAACGAGGCCGCCTGAGCCTGACCCACGCGCGACATCCCGCGCGATCAAAGTGGGGCTGCATGGCCCCCTTTTTTTTAGTTTCCTTGAATTCGAGATGGAGATCTGAACATGGCTGCTATCACCGCAAGCATGGTTGCTGAACTGCGTGGCAAGACCGACGCACCGATGATGGAATGCAAGAAGGCGCTGACCGAAGCCGCCGGCGACATGGCCAAGGCCGAAGAGCTGCTGCGCGTCAAGCTGGGCAGCAAGGCCGGCAAGGCCGCTTCGCGCGTCACCGCCGAAGGCGTGGTCGCCAGCGCGATCAACGGCAACGTGGGTGCCTTGATCGAAGTGAACTGCGAAACCGACTTCGTCACCAAGAACGACAGCTTCCTGGCACTGACGCAGGCGGCCGCCAACCTGGTCGCCGAGCACAACCCCGCCGACATCGCGGCCCTGGGTGCGCTGGCCTACGCGCAGGACGGCTTCGGCCCCACGCTGGAAGACGTGCGCAAGGGTCTGATCGGCAAGATCGGCGAGAACATGAGCTTCCGCCGCTTCAAGCGCTACGCCGACGGCGGCAAGCTGGCCGGTTACCTGCACGGCACCCGCATCGGCGTGCTGGTCGAGTACGAAGGCAGCGAAGCCGCTGCCAAGGACGTCGCCATGCACGTGGCCGCCATGAAGCCGGTCTCGCTGTCGTCGTCCGAAGTGCCGGCCGAGCTGGTCGAGAAGGAGCGTTCGGTCGCCGCGGCCAAGGCCGAGGAAGACAAGAAGGCTGCCGAAGCTGCCGGCAAGCCGGTGCAATCGGCCGACATCGTGGCCAAGCGCATCGAAGGCGGCGTGCAGAAGTTCCTCAAGGAAGTCTCGCTGTACAACCAGCCCTTCGTGAAGAACGACAAGCAGACCGTCGAGCAGATGCTCAAGGCCGCTGAAACGCAGGTCAAGTCCTTCACGCTGTACGTGGTCGGCGAAGGCATCGAGAAGAAGGTCGACGACTTCGCGGCCGAAGTGGCGGCGCAGGTCGCTGCTGCCAAGACCGGCGCCTGATCGCGCCATGCGGGTTCGGCGTCTGAACTGTCGCCGGCCCGCGCTACCATTGCCCCCCATTTGCACCATCTGAAGGAATTGCCCATGCCCACTCCCGCGCCAGCCCACAAGCGCATCTTGTTGAAGCTGTCGGGAGAGGCCCTGATGGGTGACGATGCCTTCGGCATCAACCGTGCCACCATCGTGCGCATGGTCGAGGAGGTGGCCGAGATCACGCGCCTGGGCGTCCAGGTCGCCGTGGTGATCGGCGGGGGCAACATCTTCCGCGGCGTCGCAGGTGGCTCCGTTGGCATGGACCGTGCCACGGCCGACTACATGGGCATGTTGGCCACGGTCATGAACTCGCTGGCCCTGGCCGACACCATGGACAAGGCCGGCCTGATCGCCCGTGTCATGTCGGCGATTGCCATCGAGCAGGTGGTCGAGCCGTATGTGCGCCCCAAGGCCTTGCAGTACCTGGAAGAGGGTAAGGTCGTGATCTTCGCCGCCGGTACTGGCAACCCCTTCTTCACCACCGACACCGCCGCCGCGCTGCGGGGTGCCGAGATCGGTGCCGAGCTGGTACTCAAGGCGACCAAGGTGGATGGCGTGTACACCGCCGACCCGAAGAAGGACCCGACGGCCACGCGCTACAGCAGGATTTCGTTCGATGAGGCGATCTCGCAGAATCTGGGCATCATGGATGCCACCGCGTTCGCGCTGTGCCGCGACCAGAAGCTGCCGATCAAGGTGTTCTCGATCTTCAAGCACGGCGCGCTCAAGCGTGTGGTGCTGGGTGAAGACGAAGGCACCCTGGTCTACGCCTGAGGCTGGCGCTGCGGCTGTTAGCGCCGCTGGCCAGACTCCCAAGAAGCCGGAGAGAGCATGACGATTGCAGACATCAAGAGCGCGGCGGACAGCCGCATGGACCAGTCCCTGGCCTCGCTGAAGAACGCCCTGGCGCGCGTGCGCACGGGCCGCGCCAACCCGGCGCTGCTGGACGTGGTGCAGGTCGATTACTACGGCTCCATGGTGCCGATCAGCCAGGTGGCCAACGTGTCGCTGCTGGATGCGCGCACCATCAGCGTGCAGCCCTGGGAAAAGGGCATGGGTGCCAAGATCGAGAAGGCCATCCGCGAAAGCGATCTGGGGCTGAATCCTGCGTCCATGGGCGAACTGATCCGCGTGCCCATGCCCATGATGACCGAGGAGCGCCGCAAGGAACTGACCAAGGTTGTGCGCAGCGAAGGCGAGAACGCCAAGGTCGCGATCCGCAACCTGCGCCGCGACGCCAACGAAGCCGTCAAGAAGCTGGTCAAGGACAAGCTGGCCTCCGAGGACGAGCAAAAGCGTGCCGAGGCCGAGATCCAGAAGGTCACTGACAAGCACATCTCCGACGTCGACCACATCGTGGCGGCCAAAGAACAGGACCTGCTGGCGGTTTGATGCGCAAGCAGCCTGGCCAATTGCAGGAGACTGGCGCGTGAGCGTGGTGCCGCACCACATCGCCATCGTCATGGACGGCAATGGCCGCTGGGCGACGCGACGCTTCCTGCCGCGCGTGGCCGGCCACCGGCAGGGTGTCGAGTCGCTGCGCCGCTGTGTGCAGGCCTGCCTGGACCGCGACGTGCGCGTGCTGACCGTGTTCGCGTTCTCGTCCGAGAACTGGGACCGGCCGCAGGACGAGGTCTCCGGCCTGATGTCCTTGATGGTCAGCGTGCTGGCCAAGGAAGTGAAACCGCTCAAGGCCAACGGCGTGCAGTTGCGCTTCGTGGGTGCGCTGCATGCGCTGTCCGACAAGGTGCGCGGTGGCCTGGAGCAGGCAGAGCGCGAAACCGCAGGCAACCAGCGTCTGGTGCTGAACATCTGCTTCAACTATGGCGGCCGCTGGGACATCGCCCAGGCCGCGCAGCGCCTGGCAGCGGCCGGCGAGGCCATCACCGAAGCCAGCCTGAGCCGTGCCATGGCGTTGGCCCATGTGCCGGATCCGGACCTCGTGATCCGCACGGGCGGCGAATTCCGCATCAGCAACTTCCTTCTCTGGCAGTCGGCCTACTCGGAGTTCGTGTTCAGCGACAAGCTGTGGCCCGAATTCGACCCTGCGGCACTGGACGACGCCATTGCGGCTTACGGCCGGCGCGAGCGCCGCTTCGGGAAGACCTCCGAGCAAGTCGTCGCCAACCAGGCTGCCTGAGGCCTGCGCCATGCTGCGCACGCGCATCATCACCGCCTTGGTCCTACTGGCCGTCCTGTTGCCGGCGCTGTTCTACGCCGATCCCACGCCGTTCGGCATCGTCGCCCTCGTGATGATCGCCGCCTCGGGCTGGGAGTGGGGCCGCCTCAACCAGATGGGCCAGGCCGGTGCCTGCGCGCTGGCGCTGGTGACCGCCGCCCTGTGCGCCGCGATGTGGCAGGCCGGTTGGCTGGTGCGGCCATCGCTCGCGCTCTGGACCCTCGCCGGCGGCGCCTGGGTGCTGGCGGCGGTGTTGTTGATCCGTGGCGGCGTGCCGGGCTGGGCACCGATTCCGCGCCTGCTGCGCATCCTTGGTGGGCTGCTGGCACTGTGCCTGGCCTGGCTGGCCGTGGTGCAGGCGCGCGTGATCGGCATCGGTTTCCTGCTCTCGGTGCTGACGCTGGTCTGGATGGCCGACATCGGCGCCTACGCCGCAGGCCGCAGTTTCGGGCGCCGCAAGCTGGCGCCCGCGATCAGCCCGGGCAAGAGCTGGGAGGGCGTCTATGGGGGTGCCGTCGGCGTGCTGTTGCTGGCTGCGGGCTGGGTCCTGGTCGACGGCCCGTCGGGCAACAACCTGTTCAGCCGGCTCTGGACCGGCATGCCCTGGCTGATGCCTCTGGCCGTGCTGTTCCTGTGCGCGATGAGCGTGGTTGGCGACCTGGTCGAGTCGCTGATCAAGCGCAGCGCCGGCGTCAAGGACAGCAGCGGGTTGCTGCCCGGTCATGGTGGTGTGCTGGACCGTGTTGATGCACTGCTGCCGACGCTCCCCTTGGCAATGATGTTGTACTGCGTGGTGGCATGAGGCAGCGGCTGAGTATTCTGGGCTCCACGGGTTCCGTGGGCGCCAACACCCTGGATGTGGTGGCCCGGCATCCGGAGCGTTTCGAGGTGTTCGCGCTGACGGCGGCGACCCAGGTCGAGAGCATGCTGCAGCAATGCGCGCAGTTCCGGCCTCGCTTCGCCGTGATGGCCGATGCCGAAGCGGCGCGCCGGCTGGGCGAGCGCGTCCGTGCTGAGGGCCTGCCGGTCGAGGTCATGGCCGGTGCCGAGGCGATTGCCGAGGTCGCCGCACATCCGGATGTGCATGCCGTGATGGCCGCCATCGTCGGCGCTGCGGGTCTGGCGCCCTGCCTGGCGGCGGCACGCGCGGGCAAGCGCCTGCTGCTGGCCAACAAGGAGGCGCTGGTCGTCGGCGGCCAGGTGTTCCTGGATGCCGTGCAGGCCGGCGGCGCGCTGCTGCTGCCGATCGACAGCGAGCACTCGGCCGTGTTCCAGTCGCTGCCTGAGGATCCCGCCACCTGGAGCCGGCGCATCGAGAAGATCATGCTGACCTCCTCGGGCGGGCCATTCCGCACGCGCGACCCGGCCACGCTGCGCGAGGTGACGCCCGAGCAGGCCTGCGCGCACCCGAACTTCGCCATGGGCCGCAAGATCTCGGTCGATTCGGCCACCATGATGAACAAGGGGCTGGAGGTCATCGAGGCCAAGTACCTGTTCGGCGTGACGCCCGAGCAGATCGAGGTCGTGATCCATCCGCAGCAGATCATCCATTCGATGGTGCAGTTCCACGACGCCTCGGTCATGGCCCAGCTGGGCACGCCCGACATGCGCGTGCCCATCGCCTACGGCCTGTCGTGGCCCGAGCGCATCGAGAGCGGAACGCCGCGGCTGGACTTCGCGCGCATGGCGGCCATGACCTTCGAAGTGCCCGACCTCGCGCGCTTCCCCTGCCTGGCCCTGGCATGGGCGGCCCTGCGGGCGCCCGCTGGCACCTGTGCGGTGCTGAACGCCGCCAACGAGGTGGCGGTGGCCGCCTTCCTGGACCGGCGCATCCGCTTCGACCAGATCCACCAGCTCAACCATGCAACTTTGGAGGGCCTGGCCCCCTCCAAGCCCGGGTCGCTGGCAGACCTGCTGGCGCTCGATGCGCTGGCGCGCGAACACGCGCACGGGCACATCGCCCGGCTTTGAAAGGATTCCCATGCTGACCGTCGTGGCCTTCATCGTTGCACTGGGCCTGCTGATCGCGGTCCACGAGTACGGCCACTACCGCGTGGCCGTGGCCTGCGGCGTCAAGGTCGAGCGCTTCTCCATCGGCTTCGGCAAGGTGCTGTGGCGCTGGCAGCCCAAGGGCTCGCCGACCGAGTTCGTCATCGGCGCTTTTCCGCTGGGCGGCTACGTCAAGATGCTGGACGAGCGTGAAAGCCCGGTCGATCCGGCCGAGCGCCACCGCGCCTTCAACACCCAGACCGTGGGCAAGCGCGCCGCCATCGTCGCCGCCGGCCCCGCCGCCAACCTGCTGCTGGCCGTGCTGCTCTATGCGTTGGTCAACTGGAGCGGCGTGCAGGAGCCGCAGGCCGTGCTGGCCAGCCCGGTGCCGGCCTCCATGGCCGAGCAGGCTGGCGTGCGCGGCGGCGAGCGCGTGCTGCGCGGTGCCTGGGACGGCGACACGCTGCAGCCGCTGCGCTCGTTCGAGGAGCTGCGCTGGCTGCTGACGCGCGGCGCGTTGGACGGGCACGATGTGCGGCTCGAACTCGAGGCGCAGGGCGCGATGCGCGAGCTCGTGCTGCCGCTCGCGCAGATGGGCGTGCGCGAGGCCGATGCCCATCTGTTCCGGCGCATCGGCATCGTCTCGCCCTGGACCCAGCCCGTCATCGGCGAGGTCGTTGCCGACGGCGCCGGCGCCAAGGCCGGCCTGCAGAGCGGCGATGTGGTGCTGGCCATCGGCAGCACGCCCATCGTCGACGGACCGCAACTGCGCGAGACCATCCGCGCCTCGGTGCGCGGCGAGGAGCCGCTCACACAGCGCTGGCGCATCGAGCGCGCCGGCCAGCGCCAGGAGATCGAGGTCACGCCGCAGGCCCTGCGCGAGGGAGAGGCCTGGATCGGCCGCATCGGCGCCATGGTCGGCGCGCCGCCGGCCATGGTCACGGTGCGCCATGGTCCGATCGATGGGCTGTGGAACGGAGTGGTGCGGACCTGGGAGGTGTCGGCCCTCACGCTGCGCATGATGGGCCGCATGGTCATCGGCGAAGCCTCCCTCAAAAACCTCAGTGGCCCGCTCACGATCGCCGACTACGCGGGCAAGTCCGCCAGCCTGGGATTGACGCAATATCTGGTGTTCCTGGCCCTGATCAGCGTGAGCCTGGGGGTGCTGAACCTGCTGCCGCTCCCGGTCTTGGATGGGGGTCACCTGATGTATTATCTTTGGGAGGCCGTGACCGGCAAAGGCGTGTCGGATGCATGGATGGAACGCATGCAGCGCACCGGGGTCGCCTTGCTGCTCGTGATGATGTCCATCGCCTTGTTCAACGACGTGACACGAATCTTCGGCTGACCCGGCATCGCGGTTGGCCGCGTAGCCCGGCCAGCGCCGTCGGCTCTCCTTCTTATCCATGAAACATTCCATCCATCGCTTTCGCATGCGCGCACTGACCACGGCCCTGGGCCTGATGTTGGTGGCTAACCAGGCTTGGGCGGTTGACCCATTCAAGGTGCGTGACATCCGCATCGAAGGCTTGCAACGCGTGGAGCCCGGCACTGTGTTCGCATCGTTGCCGCTGCGGGTGGGCGACACGTATTCCGACGAGATGGGGGCCTCGGCGATCCGTTCCCTGTTCGGGCTGGGCCTGTTCACCGATGTGCGCATCGAGGTCAATGGCGATGTGCTGGTGGTGGTGGTCGAAGAGCGCCCCACGGTGGCTGACGTCACCTTCGCCGGAACCAAGGAGTTCGAGCAGGATGCCCTGAAGAAGGCCCTGCGCGACATCGGCCTGACTGAAGGCCGGCCATTCGACAAGGCTCTGGCCGATCGTGCCGAGCAGGAACTCAAGCGCCAATACATCAACCGCAGCCTGTACGGCGCGCAGGTCGTCACCACGGTCACGCCGATCGAGCGCAACCGCGTGAACCTGACCTTCACGGTGACCGAAGGCGATCCGGCCAAGATCAAGGAAATCCGCATCGTCGGCAACAAGGCCTTCAGCGAAGGCACGCTGCGCGACCTGTTCGAGCTCGACACCGGTGGCTGGCTCAGCTGGTACACCAAGTCCGACCGCTACTCGCGCGCCAAGCTCAATGCCGACATCGAGACGCTGCGCTCGTACTACCTGTCGCGCGGCTACCTGGAGTTCCAGGTCGAGTCGACCCAGGTGGCGATCTCGCCCGACAAGGAAGACATCGCCATCGTGCTCAACATCACCGAGGGTGAGCGCTACGTGGTGTCCAGCGTCAAGCTGGAGGGCAACTACCTGGGCCGCGACGACGAGTTCAAGTCGCTGATCACGATCCGCCCCGGCGAGGCCTACAACGCCGACCGCGTGGCCGAGACCACCAAGGCCTTCCGCGACAACTTCGGCAACTACGGTTTCGCCTTCGCCAACGTGGAGGCGCGGCCCGACATCGACCGCAGCAACAACAGCGTGGCCCTGCTGCTGACGGCCGAGCCCTCGCGGCGCGCCTACGTGCGCCGCGTCAACGTGGTCGGCAACACGCGCACGCGCGACGAAGTCATCCGCCGCGAGTTCCGCCAGTTCGAATCGTCCTGGTACGACGGCAACAAGATCCGTTTGTCGCGCGACCGGGTCGACCGCCTGGGCTACTTCACCGAAGTCAACATGGAAACCCTGGAGGTGCCGGGCGTGCCGGACCAGGTCGACCTGCAGGTCACCGTGGCCGAGAAGCCCACCGGCAGCCTGACCATGGGTGCCGGCTTCTCCAGCGCCGAGAAGCTCGCGCTGTCCTTCGGCATCAAGCAGGAAAACGCCTTCGGTTCGGGCAACTACCTGGGCCTGGACATCAACACCAGCAAGTACAACCGCGCCATCGTGCTGAACACGGTCGACCCGTACTTCACGACCGACGGTGTGTCCCTGTCCCTGGACCTGTTCCACCGCAACTCGCGGCCCTACAACGACCAGGGTGGCAATTACCAGCTGGAGACCACGGGCGCGGGCGTGCGCTTCGGTGTGCCGTTCAGCGAGGTCGACACGGTCTACTTCGGCGGCACGCTGGAACGCACGACCATCAAGCCGGGCACCAACATCCCGGCGGCCTACCTCGCCTATGGCGAAAAGTTCGGATACACCAGTTACTCGGTCCCGCTGTCTGTCGGTTGGCAGCGTGACAGCCGCGACAGCACGCTGGTGCCGACCAACGGCACGCTGAACAAGGTCAACGCCGAGGTCGGCCTGTTCGGCGACACACGCTATGTGCGCAGCAGCTACCAGTACCAGCAATTCATCCCCTTGAACAAGCAGTACACGCTGGCCTTCAACGGCGAGCTGGGCTACGGCAAGGGGCTGTCGGGCCGGCCATTCCCGGTGTTCAAGAATTTCTACTCGGGTGGCCTGGGGTCGGTGCGCGGCTTCGAGCAGGGCACGCTGGGTCCGCGCGACGTGACCGGCTCCGTCATCGGCGGCAGCAAGAAGGTCACGCTGAACGCCGAGATCCTGACGCCATTCCCCGGCGCGGGCAACGACCGCACGCTGCGCATGTACGGCTTCGTCGACGTGGGCAACGTGTACGGTGAAGACGACAAGTTCGAGCTCAGCAGCATGCGCGCCTCCGTCGGTGTGGGCGTGAGCTGGATTTCCCCTGTCGGTCCGCTGCGCTTGGCCCTCGCCAATCCGGTGCGCAAGTTCGCGGGCGATAGAATCCAAAAACTGCAATTCCAGATAGGTACGTCGTTTTGATGAAGACTTTTTTGCGTCCGTTCGGAGCCGCCCTGTTGCTGGGGCTGGCGGCACTGGCAGCCCAAGCGCAGGCTGAAGACTTCCGGATCGGGTTCGTCAACATCGACCGCCTGTTGCGCGAAGCCAATCCGGCCAAAGTCGGACAGGGCAAGCTGGAGGCCGAGTTCTCCAAGCGCGAGAAGGACTTGATGGATGCCGGCAATGTGCTCAAGGCCGCCTCTGAAAAGTTCGAGCGCGAGGCCCCGACCCTGGCCGAAAGCCAGCGCGCGGCACGCCAGCGCCAGCTGACGGAGCAGGACCGCGACTTCCAGCGCAAGCGCCGCGAGTTCCAGGAAGACCTGAACCTGCGCAAGAACGAAGAGCTGCAGCAGGTCATCGACAAGGCCAACCGCATCATCAAGCAGGTCGCCGAGACCGAGAAGTACGACGCCATCCTGCAGGAGGCCGCGTACATCAATCCCAAGCACGACATCACCGACAAAGTCATCAAGGCTTTGAACGCGGCCAACCCCACCAAGTGAGCGGGACTTGCCGACCTGACGTGGCTCTGGACCTTGGCGCGATCATCGACGCGCTGGGTGGGGAGCTGCATGGCGAGCGCTCCGTGGCCATAGAAGGCCTGGCACCGCTAGCTTCTGCCGGTGCAGGGCAGATCACCTTCCTGAGCAACGCCAAACTGGTCGCGCAACTGGCGCCCAGCCAGGCGGCCTGCGTGATCGTCGGCCCGGGCTTGCGCGATCAGGCCCAGGCGCGTGGCGCCTGCATCGTCACGGACGATCCTTACCTGTACTACGCGCGGTTGACGCAGCTGTGGAAGCGCACGCAGATGCCAGCACACCCGGCAGGCGTGCACCCGAGCGCCGTAGTCGACGCCGAGGCCGAAGTGCATCCCAGCGCCTGGATTGGCCCGCTGTGCGTGGTCGAGCGCGGCGCGCGCATTGGTGCGGACACGGTGCTGACCTCACGCGTGACAGTGGGTGAACGCTGCAGCATCGGCGAGCGCTGCACCATCCAGCCCGGCGCGGTGATCGGCGCTGACGGCTTCGGCTTCGCGCCGAACGCGGGCCGCTGGGAGAAGATTGAACAGCTGGGCGCGGTGCGCATCGGCAACGACGTCGACATCGGGGCCAACACCTGCATCGACCGCGGCGCGCTGGGTGACACCGTGATCGAAGACGGCGTCAAGCTCGACAACCTGATCCAGATTGCGCACAACGTGCGCATCGGCAGGCATTCGGCCATCGCTGGCAGCGCCGCGATTGCCGGCAGCACCACGGTCGGCGAGCACTGCACCATCGGCGGTGCGGCCAAAATCACCGGCCACGCCACCATCGTCGATCATGTGCACATCGGTGGCGGCGCATCGGTCACGGGCAGCATCCGCAAGGCGGGTGCGTATGGCGGGGTGTACCCGCTGGACGAGTTCGGCAAATGGGAAAAGTCCGCGGCAACGCTGCGCCAGCTGCCCAGCCTGCGCGAGCGCCTGCGTGCGCTGGAGCGCCAACTGCCCGCCCGTGGTGAATAGAGAAGACGACGACATGATGGACATCCACCAAATCCTCAAGAAGCTGCCGCACCGCTACCCCATCCTGCTGGTGGACCGCGTGCTGTCGATCGAGAAGGACGTGCGCATCAAGGCGCTCAAGAACGTATCGATCAACGAGCCGTACTTCGTCGGCCATTTCCCGAACCGGCCGGTGATGCCGGGTGTGCTGATGCTGGAGGCCATGGCCCAGGCCGCGGCGCTGCTGTCCTTCGCCAGCAGTGGCAAGGACCTGGACGACAACACGGTCTACTACTTCGCCGGCATCGACGCGGCACGGTTCAAGCGACCCGTGGAGCCGGGCGACCAGTTGGTCCTGGATGTGGAACTGCTGCGCCAGAAGGCCGGCATCTACAAGTTCAAAGGCACGGCCAGCGTGGGCGAGACCATCGCCTGCGAAGCCGAGCTGATGTGCACCATGCGCAAGGTGGCCTGAGCGGGGGACCTGCCACATGGCCCATGTCCACCCCAGCGCCATCGTCGACCCTGCGGCCGAGCTCGATGCCTCGGTCCGGATCGGTGCGTTCAGCCTGATCGGCCCGCATGTGCGCATCGGCGCCGGCACCGAGGTCGGTCCGCACTGCGTGATCGAGGGGCGCACCACCATCGGACGCGACAACCGGATCTTCCAGTTCGCCTCGCTGGGCGCCGTGCCGCAGGACAAGAAGTACGCAGGCGAGCCGACCGAACTCGTGATCGGCGACCGCAATGTCGTCCGCGAGTTCTGCACCTTCAACCTGGGCACCGTGCAGGACGCCGGTGTCACGCGCATCGGCAGCGACAACTGGATCATGGCCTACGTGCACATCGCGCACGACTGCCAGGTCGGTAGCCATGCCACCATGGCCAACAACGCCACGCTGGCTGGCCATGTGCAGGTGGGCGACCATGTCACCATCGGTGGGCTGACCGGTGTGCTGCAGCGCATGCGCATCGGCGACCACGCGATGATCGGCTTCGCCAGCCATGTGAACAAGGATGTGCCGCCCTTCCTCGTGGTCGACGGCAATCCGCTGCAGGTGCGCAGCGTGAACCTCGTCGGCCTGCGCCGGCGCGACTTTTCCGCCGACCGCCAGGCCGCGGTGCGCGAGATGCACAAGGTGCTCTACCGCCAGGGCAAGACGCTGGACGAAGCGCTGGCCGGCATCGAGGCATTGACGGCGTCTTACCCCGAGGCGGCGGGCGATGTGGCGAACATGCTGGGCTTTCTGCGCAGCTCCAGCGTCGGCATCGCGCGCTAGCGATGGCTGCGGCTTCGGCGCGGCGCTGCGCGATGGTGGCCGGCGAGGCCTCGGGTGATCTGTTGGCCGGGCTGCTGCTCGACGGGCTACGGGCCCGCTGGCCGGCCATGCAGTCCATGGGCATTGGCGGGCACCAGATGCAGGCGCGTGGCTTTGAGCCGTGGTGGCCGAGCGAGACTCTGGCCGTGCGCGGCTACCTGGAGGTGGTGCCGCACCTGCGCCGGTTGCTGGCGATCCGGCGCGAACTGGGCGACCGGCTGTTGCGCGAGCGGCCCGACATCTTCATCGGCATCGACGCCCCCGATTTCAACTTCGGCTTGGAAGCCCGGCTGCGGGCCGCCGGAATTCCCACGGTCCACTTCGTGAGCCCTTCCTTCTGGGCCTGGCGCGCGAAGAAGGTTGAGACGCTCAAGTGCAGCGCCGACCATGTGCTGTGCATCTTTCCGTTCGAGCCGGAGTTGCTGGCTGCGCATGGCGTGCCTGCCACGTATGTCGGCCATCCGTTGGCCAGTGTGATCCCGATGGAGCCGGACCGCGCGGCTGCGCGGCTGCAGCTCGGCTTGGCGGACGGGGCCTGCGTGGTCGCCGTGCTGCCAGGCAGCCGTGGTTCGGAGGTCCAGCAGATGGGCGCGCGCTTCTTCGCCGCGGCACGCACGCTGCTGCGCAGCCGGCCAGCCCTGCAGTTCGTGGTGCCGGCCGTGCCGCCGCAGGAGGCCGCAATCTGCCGCCTGGCCGATGCCGCCGGCCTGGGCGCGCGCCTGCAGGTCGTCCGCGGCCAGTCACACACCGTGCTGGCGGCCTGCGACGTGGCGCTCGTGGCCAGCGGCACGGCCACGCTGGAGACGGCCTTGTACAAGCGGCCCATGGTCATCGCCTACCACATGAACCGGTTGTCGTACTGGCTCATGCGTGGACGCAACCTGATGCCTTGGATCGGCCTTCCCAACATCCTGTGCCGTGACACCGTGGTGCCCGAGTTGATCCAGGATGCGGCCACACCGGAGGCGCTGGCCGCGGCGCTGGAACACTGGTTGCAGGCGCGGGATGCGGCGCCGGAGACAATCGCGGCCTTGGAACAGCGCTTCACTGCGCTGCATCTGGAACTGCGGCGGGATACGGCACGGTTGGCGAGCGATGCGATCGAAAAACTTCTTGCGGGCTGAACAGCAGGTGCTGGGTTGGGCCGCACCAGGATTGATGGCGGGCGTGGACGAGGCGGGCCGCGGGCCGCTGGCCGGGCCTGTGGTGGCCGCGGCCGTGATCCTGGACGAGCGCCAGCCCATCGAGGGTCTGGCCGATTCCAAGACGCTGACGGCGCTGCGCCGCGAGCGCCTGTATGACGAGATCCGCGCCAAGGCGTTGTGCTGCGCGATCGGCGAGGCCTCGGTCGAGGAGATCGACCGGCTCAACATCCTCAAGGCCACCTTGCTGGCCATGCAGCGCGCCGTGCAAGGCCTGCGCCTGAAGCCCGTGCGCGTGCTGGTGGACGGCAACCAACTGCCCGTGCTCGACGTGCTGGCCGAGGCCGTGGTCAAGGGCGACGCACTGGTGCCGGCCATCTCGGCCGCGTCCATCCTTGCCAAGGTGCACCGCGACCGCTGGTGCGGCCAGATCCATGCGCAGTTCCCGCAGTACGGTTTCGATGCCCACAAGGGCTATGGCACGGCGGCACACCTGGAAGCGCTGCGCCTGCATGGGGCCTGTGCCTGGCACCGCCAGTCCTTCGCGCCCGTGCGCGCGGCCGGTGTGCGCGCCGTGACGGTGGTGGCTCCATGAGCCTGCTGGAAATCCGCTCGCGCGAGAACGCGCAGTTCAAGGAGCTGCGCCGGCTCGCGCAGGAGAACGGCGCCTACCGGCGCCAGGGCCGCATCTGGATCGAGGGCGAGCACCTGTGCCGCGCCGCGCTGGCACGCGGCTGGCAGCCCGCGCAACTGGTGATGTCCGAGCAGGGTGAGGCCACGGCCGCAGCCCTGGGCTTGAATGCCAACGTTCCGCGCCTGCTGGTGGCCGATGCGCTGTGGAGCCAGCTCAGCGGGCTGGGATCGCCGGCCGGTTTCGCCTGCGTGCTCGCGCTGCCGGCCACGCCGGCGCTGGACCCGCTAGCCGCCACCGTGGTGCTCGACCGGCTGCAGGACGCCGGCAACGTCGGCTCCATCCTGCGCAGCGCGGGTGCTTTCGGTTTTCGCCAGGTGCTGGCGCTGGCCGGCACGGCCGCGCTGTGGTCGCCCAAGGTGTTGCGCGCCGGCATGGGCGCCCATTTCGGCCTGCGCCTGATCGAGGCGGCGGGCGAGGATGCGGTAGCCGCGCTGCAGGTGCCGCTGGTGGCCACCAGTTCGCACCAGGGCGAGTGGCTGCATGCGGCCGCGCCGCCCTATCCCTGTGCCTGGCTCATGGGCCACGAAGGGCAGGGCGTGTCGCCGGCGCTGCAGGCGCGCGCCGGCCTGCACGTCCGCATCGCCCAGCCGGGCGGCGAGGAGTCGCTCAACGTGGCGGCGGCGGCCGCCATTTGCCTGTACGCGAGCGCGCCCCGGCCCTGAGCGCCGGTTGGCATGTGGGACCTAGGGTAAATCCCAGGTTTGCGCTCCGGCACAGCTCCCCGGCTGGCGGGCACGCTGGCGGCCCGCGCTACAATCGTGGGCTTTTTCGCAATCGCGTCGCCGGCCGCATCCACCGCCACATCCCCTTAAAGCAGCAGTCCAGGGAAGCACTCCAGGTGCTTGTCGAGGGCGCCGGGCGACCGTCACCATCCGGAGAACCCAGTGCTTTCATCCCTCCAGGGATCCTTCCCGCCCGCGATCCTGGCGCTAGCTGACGGCACGGTCTTTATCGGCAACTCGATCGGCGCCACTGGCGCAACCGTCGGCGAAGTCGTGTTCAACACGTCGATGACCGGCTACCAGGAAATCCTGACCGATCCGAGCTACTGCCAGCAGATCGTCACGCTCACCTATCCGCACATCGGCAACTACGGCACCAATGCCGAAGACATCGAGGCCGACAAGATCCACGCCGCCGGCCTGATCATCAAGGATCTGCCGCTGCTGGAATCGAATTTCCGCAGCAATGCCAGCCTGAGCCAGTACCTGGTCGCCGGCAAGACGGTCGCCATCGCGAACATCGACACGCGCAAGCTCACACGCCACTTGCGCACCAAGGGCGCGCAGAACGGCGCCATCGTGGCGCTGGCCGCCGGCAGCACGGTCACCCAGAAGGACATCGATTCCGCCATCGCCCAGGCCAAGGCTGCGCCGGCGATGTCGGGCCTGGACCTGGCCAAGGTCGTCTCGGTGCGCGAGACCTACAGCTGGACCGAGACCGAGTGGCAGCTCGGCGCGGGCTACGGTGTGCAGATCACGCCCAAGTTCCACGTCGTCGCCTTCGACTACGGTGTCAAGAAGAACATCCTGCGCATGCTGGCCCAGCGTGGTGCGCGCATCACCGTGGTGCCGGCGCAGACACCCGCGGCCGATGTGCTCAAGCTCAAGCCCGATGGCATCTTCCTGTCCAATGGCCCTGGCGACCCGGAGCCCTGCGACTACGCCATCGAGGCCACGCGCCAGCTGATCGAGACCGGCATCCCGACCTTCGGCATCTGCCTGGGCCACCAGATCATGGCCCTGGCCTCGGGCGCCAAGACCTTCAAGATGAAGTTCGGCCACCACGGTGCCAACCACCCGGTCAAGGACCTGGACAACGGCCGCGTGTCGATCACGAGCCAGAACCACGGCTTCGCCGTCGACGAGAAGACGCTGCCGGCCAACCTGCGCGCCACCCACGTGAGCCTGTTCGACGGCACGCTGCAGGGTCTGGCCCGTACCGACAAGCCGGCCTTCTGCTTCCAGGGCCACCCGGAAGCCTCGCCCGGCCCGCACGACATCGGCTACCTCTTCGACCGCTTCACGCAGTCCATGGAAAAATTCAAGGCGGAGGCGAAGAATGCCTAAGCGCACAGACCTCAAGAGCATCCTCATCATCGGCGCCGGCCCCATCGTCATCGGCCAGGCCTGCGAATTCGACTACTCCGGCGTGCAAGCCTGCAAGGCGCTGCGCGAGGAGGGCTACCGCGTGGTGCTGATCAACAGCAACCCCGCGACGATCATGACCGACCCGGCCACGGCCGACGTCACCTACATCGAGCCCATCACCTGGCAGACGGTCGAGAAGATCATCGCCAAGGAGCGGCCGGATGCCATCCTGCCGACCATGGGCGGCCAGACCGCGCTGAACTGCGCACTGGACCTGTGGCGCAACGGCGTCCTCGACAAGTACAAGGTCGAGCTGATCGGCGCCACGCCCGAGGCCATCGACAAGGCCGAGGACCGTCTGAAGTTCAAGGACGCGATGACCAAGATCGGCCTGGGCTCGGCCCGGTCGGGCATCGCGCACACCATGGACGAGGCCTGGGGCGTGCAGAAGACCGTCGGCTTCCCGACCGTGATCCGCCCCAGCTTCACGCTGGGTGGTACGGGTGGCGGCATCGCCTACAACGCCGAGGAATTCGAGACCATCTGCAAGCGCGGCCTGGAAGCCTCGCCGACCAGCGAGCTGCTGATCGAAGAATCGCTGCTCGGCTGGAAAGAGTACGAGATGGAGGTCGTGCGCGACAAGGCCGACAACTGCATCATCGTCTGCTCGATCGAGAACCTGGACCCGATGGGCGTGCACACGGGCGACTCCATCACCGTGGCGCCGGCGCAGACGCTGACCGACAAGGAATACCAGATCCTGCGCAACGCTTCGCTGGCGGTGCTGCGCGAGATCGGCGTGGACACGGGCGGCTCCAACGTGCAGTTCTCGATCAACCCGGCCGACGGCCGCATGGTCGTGATCGAGATGAACCCGCGCGTGTCGCGCTCCTCGGCACTGGCCTCCAAGGCCACGGGCTTTCCGATCGCCAAGGTCGCGGCCAAGCTGGCCATCGGCTACACCTTGGACGAGCTGCGCAACGAGATCACGGGCGGTGCCACGCCCGCCAGCTTCGAGCCCAGCATCGACTACGTGGTGACCAAGATCCCACGGTTCGCGTTCGAGAAGTTCCCGGCCGCCGACAGCCACCTGACCACGCAGATGAAGAGCGTGGGCGAGGTCATGGCCATGGGCCGCACCTTCCAGGAGAGCTTCCAGAAGGCGTTGCGCGGCCTGGAGGTCGGCGTGGACGGCATGAACCAGAAGACGCAGGACCGCGAGGTGCTCGAAGAGGAACTCGGCGAGCCCGGCCCCGACCGCATCTGGTACGTAGGCGATGCCTTCGCTTCCGGCTGGACGCTGGACGAAGTCCATGCGCTGACCAAGATCGACAAGTGGTTCCTGGTGCAGATCGAGGAGATCATCAAGATCGAACTCGATCTGGACAAGCACACCGAGGAGCACGGCGCCGCGGCGCTGTCCAGGGTCACGGCCGACGAGCTGCGCCTGCTGAAGAAGAAGGGCTTCTCCGACCGCCGCCTGGCCAAGCTGCTCAAGACCGACGAGAACGCTGTGCGCGCCGCGCGCCATGCGCAGGGCGTGCGCCCCGTCTACAAGCGCGTGGACACCTGCGCGGCCGAATTCTCGACCGACACGGCCTACATGTACTCGACCTACGAGGACGAGTGTGAGGCCGAGCCGACCGACAAGAAGAAGATCATGGTGCTGGGCGGTGGCCCCAACCGCATCGGCCAGGGCATCGAGTTCGACTACTGCTGCGTGCACGCGGCGCTGGCGATGCGCGAGGACGGCTACGAGACCATCATGGTCAACTGCAACCCGGAGACCGTGTCGACCGACTACGACACCTCGGACCGGTTGTACTTCGAGCCGCTGACGCTGGAAGACGTGCTCGAGATCGTCGAGAAGGAAAAGCCGGTTGGCGTGATCGTGCAGTACGGCGGCCAGACCCCGCTCAAGCTCGCGCTGGGCCTGGAAGCGGCCGGCGTGCCCATCATCGGCACCACGCCCGACATGATCGACGCGGCCGAGGACCGTGAGCGCTTCCAGAAGCTGCTGCACGACCTCAACCTGCGCCAGCCGCCGAACGCCACGGCCCGGGCCGAGCCCGAGGCGCTGGAGAAGGCCGCCGCACTGGGCTACCCGCTGGTGGTGCGCCCGAGCTATGTGCTGGGCGGCCGCGCGATGGAAATCGTGCACGAGCAGCGCGACCTGGAGCGCTATATGCGCGAGGCCGTCAAGGTCAGCAACGACTCCCCGGTGCTGCTGGACCGCTTCCTGAACGACGCCATCGAGTGCGACGTGGACGCCGTGCGCGACGCCACGGGACGCGTGTTCATCGGCGGCGTGATGGAGCACATCGAGCAGGCCGGCGTGCACAGCGGCGACTCCGCCTGCTCGCTGCCGCCGTACTACATCAGCAAGGCCACGGTGGACGAGCTCAAGCGCCAGACCGCGGCCATGGCCGCAGGCCTGAACGTGGTCGGCCTCATGAACGTGCAGTTCGCCATCCAGCAGAAGGACGGCCAGGACGTGATCTACGTGCTGGAAGTCAACCCGCGCGCCAGCCGCACGGTGCCCTTCGTGTCCAAGGCCACCGGTATCCAGCTGGCCAAGGTCGCGGCGCGCTGCATGGCCGGCCAGTCGCTGGACGCGCAAGGCATCGGTGCGGAAGTCACGCCGCCGTACTTCAGCGTCAAGGAAGCCGTGTTCCCGTTCGTGAAGTTCCCGGGCGTGGACACCATCCTGGGCCCGGAGATGAAGTCCACGGGCGAGGTCATGGGCGTGGGCAAGACCTTCGGCGAGGCCTTCGTGAAGAGCCAGCTGGGCGCGGGCACCAAGCTGCCGCGCTCGGGCACCGCCTTCCTGACGGTCAAGAACAGTGACAAGCCGCGCGCCGTGGAAGTGGCGCGTGCGCTGGTGGCGCTGGGCTTCAGCGTCGTGGCGACCAAGGGCACGGCCCAGGCCATCACGGCCGCGGGCGTGGCCTGCAAGACCGTCAACAAGGTCACCGAAGGCCGGCCGCATGTGGTCGACATGATCAAGAACAACGAGATCGTGCTGGTGGTCAACACGGTGGAAGAGCGCCGCAACGCGATCGCCGACAGCCGCGCCATCCGCACCTCGTCCCTGCTGGCGCGCGTGACCACGTTCACGACCATCTTCGGTGCCGAGGCCGCTGTCGAAGGCATGCGCTACCTGGACCAGCTCGATGTGATCTCGGTGCAGGAGATGCACGCGCAGCTGGCGTGATCGGGTGAGGGCCAGCCGATGACGTCGCAACTGGTGGAACTGGACCTGTCTGACTGGACCAGGGCACGGTCCAACGACGACTGGATCGCTGCGCTGGAGGCGGGCAAGGTGCTGTACTTCCCGCGCCTGCGCTTCGAGCTGCTGGCCGATGAGCAACGCCTGCTGGATCCGGCACTGCTGGCCGAAGGCTCGCGCAACATCAGCCTGGACGCC
This sequence comes from Pseudorhodoferax sp. Leaf265, assembly GCF_001422365.1. GTDB lineage: Bacteria > Pseudomonadota > Gammaproteobacteria > Burkholderiales > Burkholderiaceae_C > Pseudorhodoferax. The sequence continues at coordinate 74,190 of NZ_LMMT01000008.1, forward strand.
GCAGGGCGCCTCAAGGGCGCGGCCGGCGACGCCGGGAAGCAGCAGGCCACGGCTGCCATGGTCGCGCGTTTTCGCAGCCAGGCGCGCCAGCTCGTGGATGGGCTGCTGCCGGCCTACGGTGCGGCCTTGCGCATGGCGCCCACGAGCTTTCGGCCCGCGCAGGTCGAGACGCGCACGCAGTCCTGGCGTGCGGACGACAAGCGCCTGCATGTCGACGCCTTCCCGTCGCGGCCCAACTACGGCGAGCGCATCCTGCGCGTCTTCACCAACCTGAACCCCCACGGCGCGCCGCGTGTCTGGCGCGTGGGCGAGCCCTTCGAGACCGTGGCCGAGCGCTTCCTGCCCCGGCTCAAGCCCTACGTGCGCTGGCAGGCCAAGGCCCTGCGCGCGCTGCGCGTGACCAAGTCGCTGCGCAGCGAGTACGACCACCTGATGCTGCAGTTGCACGACGCGATGAAGTCCGACCTGGACTACCAGCAGAGCGCGCCGCAGCAGACCGTGCCCTTCCCGCCAGGCTCGGTCTGGGTATGCTTCTCCGACCAGACTTCGCACGCGGTGATGTCGGGCCAGTTCATGGCCGAGCAGACACTGCATCTGCCGGCGGCGAGCCAATACAATCCGGCCGCAAGCCCGCTGGCGATTCTGAGCCGGCTGACCGGACGAACACTCGTCTGATCCCCTCTCACCTTCCAACCGCCGAACGGCGACGTTCGGCGGTTTGCTTTTGGAGACCCTGAAAACATGACGACCACCTTTCCGGTGACCCGGCGCGGCGCCGAGGCCTTGAAGACCGAACTGCACCGCCTGAAGACCGTGGACCGCCCCTTCATCATCAATGCGATCGCCGAAGCGCGGGCGCAGGGTGACCTGTCGGAGAACGCCGACTACGACGCCGCCAAGGACCGCCAGGGCTTCATCGAAGGCCGCATCCAGGAGATCGAGGGCAAGTTGTCCGTGGCCCAGGTTATTGACCCGGCCGAACTCAATGCTGGCGGCAAGGTGGTGTTCGGTGCCACCGTGGACCTGGAAGACGAGGACAGCGGCCAGGCCGTGACCTACCAGATCGTCGGCGAGGACGAGGCCGACCTCAAGCTGGGCCGTATCAACATCTCCAGCCCGATCGCACGCGCGCTGATCGGCAAGAGCGAGGGCGACAGCGCCGAGGTGCAGACGCCCGGCGGCATCAAGCACTACGAGGTCGTCGGCGTCCGCTACATCTGACGGCGGACCGATGCGCGCGCGCGTGCCGCTGCTGGCGGCCGCCCTGTGGTGGGGCAGCCTGACGGCACTGTTCTGGATCGTGCCACTGCTGTTCATGCAGCTGCCCAGCCCGGCCCTGGCCGGTGGTGCCGCGGCGCGGCTGTTCAGCGCCCAGACCTGGGCCACGCTGGCTTGCTGCCTGCTGATTCTGATGGCCTCGCGCCCGCGTGATGCCGACCGCACCGCAGCCTGGGCGCGGCCCGTGCTGCCCTGGGTGCTGGGCGGTTTGTTGCTGGCACTGGTGGTGGAATTCGCGGTCGCGCCGCGCATCGTGGCGCGTGAGAATCTCAAGCTCTGGCACAACCTGGGCAGCGGCATGCTGCTGCTGCAATGGCTCTGTGCCAGCATCACGCTGTGGCAACTGGCGCACCCTGCGCCCCCATCCCAAGAAGGAGACTGACCATGCCCGGACTCTTGCCCGATGTCGACCCGGACGGCCTGCTGGAATTCTCGGTGGTCTACACCGACCGCGCGCTGAACCACATGTCCAAGCGCTTCACGGGCGTGGTGCAAGACATCCTGTCCACGCTCAAGCAGGTCTACCACGCCCACACCGCGGTGCTGGTGCCCGGCAGCGGCACTTTCGGCATGGAGGCCGTGGCCCGCCAGTTCGCCAACCGCGAGAAGGTGCTGATCGTGCGCAACGGCTGGTTCAGCTACCGCTGGAGCCAGATTTTCGACGCAGGCGGTCTGGGCGGTGGCGCCGTGGTCTGCAAGGCGCGCCGCGTGGGCGATGGCCCGCAAGCGGCGTGGGCGCCGGCACCGGCCGAGGAGGTGGCGGCCACGATCCGCGCCGAGCAACCCAAGGTGGTGTTCGCGCCGCACGTGGAAACGGCCAGCGGCATCCTGCTGCCGGACGACTACCTGCGCACCGTCAGCGCGGCCGCGCACGAGGTCGGCGCGCTGTTCGTGCTGGACTGCGTGGCCTCGGGCGCCATGTGGGTGGACATGCAGGCCACCGGCGTCGACGTGCTGATCTCCGCGCCGCAAAAGGGCTGGAGCAGCTCGCCCTGCTGCGCCATGGTGATGCTGAGCGCGCGGGCGCGCGAGGCCATCGAAGGCACGACCAGCAGCAGCTTCTCCTGCGACCTCAAGAAGTGGATGCAGATCGCCGAGGGCTACGAGAAGGGCCAGCACGCCTACCACACGACCATGCCGACCGACGCGCTGGTGCGCTTGCGCGATGTGATGCTGGAGACGCGTGAAATCGGGTTCGATGCGGTGCGCCAGGCGCAGATCGAACTGGGTGGCAAGGTGCGTTCGCTGCTGGAGTCGCGCGGCCTGCCCAGCGTGGCGGCCGAGGGCTTCAAGGCGCCGGGCGTGGTGGTGAGCTACACGACCGACCCGGAGATCCAGAGCGGCAAGAAATTCCTGGCCGTCGGCCTGCAGACTGCCTCGGGCGTGCCGCTGCAGTGCGACGAACCGGCGGACTTCCGCACCTTCCGCATCGGCCTGTTCGGCCTGGAGAAGTGGCAGAACGTGGACCGCACCGTCGGCCACTTGGCGACGGCGCTGGACAAGGTGCTGTGATTAGGTCTGGCTGCGCTTCTTGACGCTGGTCGGTGGCTTGGGCTTGGCGCGCTTGACCTTGCCGCCGGCCGTGAGGCGCTGGTTGCCGAGCACGCGCAGGGTCTTGACCTCGGGCCGCTGGCCGCCGCGCTTGCTGAACTTGAGGATCTTCACGTCGCGCGGGCCGGGCATGCGGTCCTCGTCCTCCGCACGCTCGCGTTCGACTTCGGGCTTGGGCCGCCACAGCACCAGCAGCTTGCCGATGTGCTGGATCGGCGCGGCGCTGAGTTCGTCGGCCAGTTGCTGGTACATGGCCTCGCGTGCGACGCGGTCGTCGGAGAACACGCGCACCTTGATCAGTCCATGCGCGTTGAGCGCGAGATCGGTCTCGCGCACCACCGCGGGCGTCAGGCCGTCGCCGCCGACCATGACCACGGGGTCCAGATGGTGGGCCTCGGCGCGGTGGACCTTGCGTTGCGCGGGGGTGAGTTGAATTTGGGGCATCCCCGTATTATCCCGTCTGCATGAAAGTCAAGACCAAATCGAAGAAGGTCAACAAGGCATGGTTGAACGACCATGTCAACGATCCTTACGTCAAGCTCGCCGGCAAGGAGGGCTACCGCGCGCGCGCGGCCTACAAACTCAAGGAGATCGACGAAGGCCTGAAGCTGCTGCAACCCGGCCATCTCGTGGTGGACCTGGGCTCCACGCCCGGCGCCTGGAGCCAGTATGTGCGGCGGCGCCTGTCGCCCCAGGGCGCGGCCGTGGGCGAGCTCAATGGCACCATCATCGCGCTGGACATCCTGCCGATGGAGCCGATCGAGGGCGTGCAGTTCCTGCAGGGCGACTTCCGCGAGCCCGAGGTGCTGGAGCAGCTGCACACCGCCATGGGCGGCCGCCAGGCCGATGTCGTGGTGTCCGACATGGCGCCCAACCTGTCGGGCATCGAGTCTGCCGATGCTGCCCGCATCGCCCATCTGGTGGAGCTGGCGGTGGAGTTCTGCCAGACCTACCTGAAACCGGAGGGTGCCCTGGTGGTCAAGCTGTTCCATGGCAGCGGCTACGCCGAACTGGTCCAGCTGTTCCGCAGCGCGTTCCGGGTCGTCAAGCCCATCAAGCCCAAGGCCTCGCGCGACAAGTCCTCCGAGACATTCCTGGTCGGTATCGGGCTCAAGGCGGCCCCAACCGGTGAAAAACCGGCTTAAACCCTTGCTGCAGCTATGGCTGACGCGGGTTTGGTGCCCGTGCCGCCCCCTTGAAATGCCTAAAATGGCGCGCAAGTACGCCCCAGTGTCGCTGTCGCCGCTGTCTGTCGTACGGCTTACCGGAGTCCCCGCTTGAAGAATCCCTGGTTTTCCAAAGTTGCTGTCTGGCTCGTGATCGCCATGGTGCTGTTCACGGTGTTCAAGCAGTTCGACACCCGTGCCACGGCAGGCGCAGGCTTCGTGGGTTACTCGGATTTCCTGGAGGAGGTCCGCAACAAGCGCGTCAAGACCGCCACCATCCAGGAAGGCCAGGGCGGTACCGAGATCGTGGCCATCACCACGGATGACCGCCGGATCCGCACCACCGCCACCTACCTGGACCGCGGCTTGGTCGGCGACCTGATCGCCAACAACGTCAAGTTCGACGTCAAGCCGCGCGAAGAAGGCTCGCTGCTCATGACCCTGCTGGTCAGCTGGGGCCCAATGCTGCTGCTGATCGGCGTCTGGGTCTATTTCATGCGCCAGATGCAGGGTGGCGGCAAGGGCGGCGCCTTCAGCTTCGGCAAGAGCAAGGCGCGCATGCTGGACGAGAACAACAACACCGTCACCTTCGCCGATGTCGCCGGTTGCGACGAGGCCAAGGAGGAGGTGAAGGAAGTCGTCGATTTCCTGAAGGACCCGCAGAAGTTCCAGAAGCTGGGCGGACGCATCCCGCGCGGCCTGCTGCTGGTCGGCCCTCCGGGCACCGGCAAGACGCTGCTGGCCAAGTCCATCGCGGGCGAAGCCAAGGTGCCGTTCTTCTCGATCTCCGGTTCCGATTTCGTGGAAATGTTCGTCGGCGTGGGTGCGGCCCGCGTGCGCGACATGTTCGAGAACGCCAAGAAGAACGCCCCCTGCATCATCTTCATCGACGAAATCGACGCGGTGGGCCGCCAGCGTGGCGCGGGCCTGGGCGGCGGCAACGACGAGCGCGAGCAGACGCTGAACCAGATGCTCGTGGAGATGGACGGCTTCGAGACCAACCTGGGCGTGATCGTGGTCGCCGCGACCAACCGCCCGGACATCCTGGACGCCGCACTGCTGCGCCCGGGCCGTTTCGACCGCCAGGTCTACGTCACGCTGCCCGACATCCGCGGCCGCGAGCAGATCCTCAACGTGCACATGCGCAAGGTGCCGATCGGCCAGGACGTGAGCCCGAGCATCATCGCGCGCGGCACGCCGGGCATGTCCGGCGCGGACCTGGCCAACCTGTGCAACGAGGCCGCGCTGATGGCCGCACGCCGCAATGCGCGCGTGGTCGAGATGCAGGACTTCGAGAAGGCCAAGGACAAGATCATCATGGGCCCCGAGCGCAAGAGCATGGTCATGCCCGAGGAAGAGCGGCGCAACACCGCCTACCACGAAGCTGGCCACGCCCTGATCGGCAAGCTGCTGCCCAAATGCGACCCGGTGCACAAGGTCACCGTAATCCCGCGCGGCCGCGCGCTGGGCGTGACCATGAGCCTGCCCTCGCAGGACCGCTACAGCTACGACAAGGAATACATGCTGAGCCAGATCAGCATGCTGTTCGGTGGCCGCATCGCCGAAGAAGTGTTCATGAACCAGATGACCACCGGCGCCAGCAACGACTTCGAACGCGCGACCTCGATCGCCCGCGACATGGTGACGCGCTACGGCATGACCGACGCGCTGGGCCCCATGGTCTACGCGGAGAACGAAGGCGAGGTGTTCCTGGGCCGCTCGGTCACCAAGACCACCAACATGAGCGAGCAGACCATGCAGAAGGTCGATGGCGAGGTGCGCCGCATCATCGACGACCAGTACAACCTGGCCCGTCGCCTGATCGAAGAGAACAGCGACAAGATGCACGCCATGGCCAAGGCCTTGCTCGAATGGGAAACCATCGACACCGAGCAGATCGACGACATCATGGCCGGCCGCGAACCGCGTCCACCCAAGGACTTCACGCCGCGCACGCCCACGGGCGGCAACGGCGGCGGCAGCGGTGGCGCACCGGCGGTGAATCCGGAGCCGGCGCCGTCGGCAGCTTGACGCACCAAGTCTGAACAACAATACGGGGCCTCGCGGCCCCGTTTTGTTTTTCCGACCACGCATGTTCTGGCAGACCTCCCGCTACCGCCTCGATCTGGACCGCCCCCGCGTCATGGGCATCGTGAATCTGACGCCGGACTCCTTTTCCGATGGGGGCTGCCACGCAGGCCCCGTCACCGCGCTGCGGCATTGCGAGCGGTTGCTGACCGAGGGCGCCGACATCCTGGACCTGGGCGCCGAGTCCTCGCGCCCCGGGGCGGCCGTGCTGCCGGCGGACGAGGAACTGGCCAGGTTGCTGCCGGTGCTGCGCGAGGCCACACGGCTGGGTGTGCCGATCTCGATCGACACCTACAAGCCGCGCGTGATGCAGGCCGCGCTGGACCTGGGTGCCGACATCGTCAACGACATCTGGGCGCTGCGTTGGCACGACGCGGTGGCTGGCGAGGCGCCTGGCGCGGCCCTGGCCGTGGTGGCGGCCCATCCGGCCTGCGGCGTGTGCCTCATGCACATGCACGGCGAGCCCGCCACCATGCAGCGCCAGCCCATGGTGGGCGACGCGCCGGCCCAGGTGCGCGCCTTTCTGGCCGAGGCCGCGCTGCAGCTGCGCGCGCGCGGCGTGGCGGCCGAGCGCATCGTGCTCGACCCCGGCATCGGCTTTGGCAAGGCCGTGGCGCAGAACTTCGCGCTGCTGGCGCGCCAGGCCGAGCTGCTGGACCTGGGCCATGCGCTGCTGGCAGGTTGGTCGCGCAAGTCCTCGCTGGCGGCCGTGGCCGGTGGCGCCGACCGCCCGGCCAGAGAACGGCTGGTACCCAGCGTGGCGGCAGCCCTGCTGGCGGTGGAACGCGGCGCGCGCATCGTGCGCGTGCACGATGTGGGTGACACGGTCGCCGCCCTGCAGGTGTGGCGCGCCGCCACGCCCAACCCCTTTCCCGTCAGACAACAAGAAGGAACTTCTCCATGACCCGTCGCTACTTCGGCACCGATGGCATCCGCGGCACCGTGGGCCAAGCCCCCATCACACCCGACTTCGTGCTGCGTCTGGCCCACGCCGTGGGCCGCGTGCTGCGCAAGACCGAAGCCAGGCCGACGGTGCTGATCGGCAAGGACACGCGCATCTCCGGCTACATGCTGGAGAGCGCCCTGGAATCGGGCTTCAACTCGGCCGGCGTCGACGTCGTGCTGCTGGGCCCGCTGCCCACACCCGGCGTGGCCTATCTCACGCGGGCGCAGCGCGCCAGCCTGGGCGTGGTCATCAGCGCCAGCCACAACCCGTTCGCCGACAACGGCATCAAGTTCTTCAGCGCCCAGGGCACCAAGCTGCCTGACGACTGGGAGATCGCGGTCGAGGCGGCTTTGGCCCTGCCGCCGCAGTGGGTGGACTCCGCCAACCTGGGCAAGACCACGCGGCTGGAGGATGCGGCCGGCCGCTACATCGAGTTCTGCAAGAGCACGTTCCCGACCGCGCTGACGCTCAAGGGCCTGCGCATCGTGGTGGATGGTGCCCACGGCGCGGCCTACCAGATCGCGCCCATGGTGTTCCATGAACTCGGTGCGGAGGTCATCCGCATCGGTTGCGCGCCCGACGGCCTCAACATCAACGAGAAGGTGGGCGCCACCCATCCCGAGGCCCTGGTCGAGGCCGTGCGCACGCACCGTGCCGACTTCGGCGTGGCGCTCGATGGCGACGCCGACCGCGTGCAGATGGTCGACCGCGACGGTCGCATGTTCAATGGCGACGAACTGCTGTACATCATGGTCAACGAGCGCCTGTCGCGCGGTGGCGCGCAGCGCAGCAAGCGCGCGGGCGAGGCGGTCGAGGGGGTGGTCGGCACCCTGATGACCAACAAGGCCGTGGAGGTCGCGCTGCGGGCCAAGGGCGTGGAGCTGGTGCGCGCCAAGGTCGGCGACCGCTACGTGCTGGAGGAGCTCGAAAAGCGCGGCTGGGTGCTGGGCGGCGAGGGCTCCGGCCACCTGCTGGCGCTGGACAAGCACACCACGGGCGACGGCCTCATCAGCGCGCTGCAGGTGCTGCAGATCTGCGTGCGCAACGGCCAGAGCCTGGCCCAGGCGCTGGGCGGGCTCACGCTGTTCCCGCAGACCATGATCAACGTGCGGCTGGCCGTCGGCCAGGACTGGAAGTCGAACCAGACCATGTCCCAGGCCCAGGCCGAGGTGGAGCGTGAACTCGGCGACGATGGCCGCGTGCTGATCCGCGCCAGTGGCACCGAGCCGGTGCTGCGCGTGATGGTCGAAGCGCGCGACGCGGCCCAGGCCCGCCGCTGCGCCGAGCGCATCGCTTCGACGCTGCGCTGAGCGTCATACAGTTGCCATCGGCGCGACATGCGCCGGTCATGGCCGCTTCGCACACTGGCTCCCGTGCGCTCCCTGGTGGAGCGCCCGTGTCGCAGGAGCCAGACCATGAGAGAGTTGCCGTCCCCGGCCTACCCGCTGTCGCTGGGGCCCCGCCCCGCGCCACAGGCACTGCCCGCGGCCGGCGGCCTGCTGGTGCAGTGGGCGCAGCACCAGGACGAGGTGCGCGCCGCCCAGCGACTGCGCCATGCCGTGTTCGCAGGCGAAATGGGCGCGCGCCTGGCCACGCCGCTGCCCGGCCACGACATCGACCTGTTCGACGACTACTGCGAGCACCTGCTGGTGCGCGAGGCCGCCAGCGGCGAGGTCGTCGGCACCTACCGCGTGCTGACGCCGGTCCAGGCTCGCCGCATCGGCAGCTTCTACGCCGACACCGAGTTCGACCTGACGCGGCTGCGCCACCTGCGCCCGCGCATGATGGAACTGGGCCGCAGCTGCGTGCACCTGGACCACCGCCAGGGCGGGGTCATCATGAGCCTGTGGTCGGCCCTGATCGCCTTCATGCGGCGCAACGGGCTGGACCTCGTGATCGGCAGCGCCAGCGTGCCGCTGCAGCAGCAGGGCGTGTTCAACCCGGCCGTGGCCGCCAGCCTGTGGCGCCGGCTGCGGGCGGATCACCTGGCCCCCATCACCGAGCATGTGCTGCCGCGCCTGCCCCTGCCGGTCGAGCGCCTGGACGACAGCCTGGACGTGGAGGCACCGCCGCTGGTCAAGGGCTACCTGCGCCTGGGCGCCAAGCTGCTGGGGCCGCCGGCCTGGGACCCCGACTTCAACACCGCCGACCTGCCGCTGCTGATGCGGCTGCCGGACATGCCCGCGCGCTACCGTCGTCACTTCGGCGGGAACCACTGATGCGTGCCGCCTTCGACGCCACCGGCTTCTGGCAGGGCACGCACGATCCCGCGGACCAGGCCGCCAGCCTGGTGGACGCCGAGGACAGCGGCCCGCCGCGCTACCGCGCCGTCTTCATCTCCGACCTGCACCTGGGCACGCCCGGCTGCCAGGCCGCGCCGCTGCTCGAATTCCTCAAGGCCCACCCGAGCCAGACCCTGTACCTGGTCGGCGACATCGTCGATGGCTGGCAGCTGCGTCGGCGCTGGTTCTGGCCGCAGGCCCACAACGACGTGGTGCAAAAGCTGTTGCGCCGTGCGCGCAAGGGCTGCAAGGTGGTCTTCGTGCCGGGCAACCATGACGAGTTCGCGCGCGGCTTCGCCGGCCACCACTTCGGCGGCATCGAGGTGCGCGAGGAGGCCGTGCACACCACGGCCGACGGCCGGCGCCTGTGGGTCGTGCACGGTGACCACTTCGACGCCGTGATCCAGTGCGCCAAGTGGCTGGCCTACCTGGGCGACAACGCCTACGAGCTCACGCTGCGTCTGAACCGCCACCTCAACAGCCTGCGCGCGCGCATGGGCCTGCCGTACTGGTCGCTGTCGGCCTACCTCAAGCACAAGGTCAAGAAGGCACTCAACTACGTCACGGCCTTCGAGCAGGCCGTGGCCGCCGAGGCGCGCAAGCGCGGCTACCAGGGCGTGGTCTGCGGCCACATCCACCGCGCCGAGATGCGCGAGATCGAGGGCACGCTCTACTGCAACGACGGCGACTGGGTCGAGAGCCTGACCGCGCTCGTGGAGCACCACGACGGCCGGCTCGAGCTCGTGCAGTGGCATGGCGCGCACCAGCACAAGGCGCGGACCCCGGCCGCGGCGGAGCCGGCCACGGTCTGAGGCCGGCTGCGGCGAAAATAACGCCCCTTCCTTCAGCGGCCCGCCCGCCTTTTCCGTCCGTTGTGTCCCGCTCCGCTCCCGTCCGTACCCGCTGGCATGTCCGTCCCATGTCGGCGGCCGATCTGCCTTGTGTGATGGCCATCCAGGCCGAGGCCTACGCCGCCGCCGACTTCGCGCCCGAGCAGCCCGCCGTGTTCCATGACCGCATGGCGCTGGCGCCCGCCCTGTGCCTGGTGGCCTGCGATGCGGCCGGTGCCGTCCTCGGCTACCTGCTCTCGCACCCCTGGCTGGAGGCCGCACCGCCAGCCCTGCACAGCGCGCTCGGCCGCTTGCCGGCGGCCGCCAACTGCTGGTATCTGCACGACTGCGCCGTGGCCTCGCGCGCCCACGGCCAAGGCATGGCGGCTGCGCTGTATGCACCGGCGCTGGCGCAGGCGCGCGCGCAGGGCCTGGTCCGCGGTGCGCTGGTCGCCGTGGGCGATGCGGCCGGCTACTGGGAGCGGCTGGGCTACCGTGCCCGTGCGCTGGGTGCCGGCCAGACCAAGCTTGCGGCCTACGGCGCTGGTGCGCGCTACATGGTGCGCGCGCTCGACTAGGCCTGCAGGACGGCCGCCGGCAGGGCAGGCACCTGGCCGCGCCGCGGCGCGGCACCGGCCGGCTGCAAGGACGCACCAGGAACGTTCGCCTGGAACACCCCGATCGCATCGAGCAGCTGGCGCGCCTGGGCACGCAGGCCGCTCGCGGCCTCGCGCGCGTGGCTCACCATGGCGGCGTTCTGCTGGGTCATCTGGTCGAGTTCCGTCACTGCCACGTTGACCTGGTCGATGCCCTGCGACTGTTCGCGCGCCGAGGCGCCGATCTCCTGGATCAGGTCGGCCACCTTGCCCACCTGTTGCACGATGTCCTGCATGGCTGCGCCGGCGTCGCGCACCTGCTGGTTGCCGCTGTCCACCTGTTCGCTGCTGTTGTGGATGAGCTTGCCGACCTCCTTGGCCGCCTGCGCGCTGCGCTGCGCCAGCGCGCGCACCTCCGCCGCCACCACCGCGAAGCCGCGCCCCTGTTCGCCCGCGCGCGCGGCCTCCACCGCGGCATTGAGCGCCAGGATGTTGGTCTGGAATGCGATGCCGTCGATCACGCCGATGATGTCGCGGATCTTGCTGCTGGCCGCCGTGATGGCGTCCATGGTCTGCACCACCTGCCCGATCACGGCCCCGCCCTGGCGCGCGGCTGCGCTTGCGGTGCCCGCCAGGCCCACGGCCTGCGCCGCCGCACTGGCACTGGCCTTGACGGTGGCCGTCATCTGCTCCATCGACGCGGCGGTCTGCTGCAGGCTGGACGCCGCCTGCTCGGTGCGCGCGCTCAGGTCCTGGTTGTCGCGCGAGATGCCCTGGCTGGCGTGTTCCACGCCGACCACCTGCTCGCCCACGTCGTCCACCAGCGAGCGCAGGTTCAGCCCGGCCTGGTTGATGGCGCGCAGCACCATGCCGATCTCGTCCACGCGGTCCAGGTGGACGTTCTCGCCCGGGCTGCCCGAGGCCACGCACTGGGCCTGCTGCAGCACGCGCTGCAAGGGCCGGGCGATGCGCGCCTCCAGCCAGAGCGCGGCGGCGGCGCAGACCAGCGCCACGGCCGCCGCCACGGCTTCCGGGGCCGCCCCCAGGCGCGGCAACAGCTCGGCGCCGCCCACCGACACCAGCAGCACGAGGAGCAAGGCCGCGCGCAGCCGCCAGCGCACGGGCATGGTCTGCGGCAGCGACAGCCAGCGCAACAGGCCGGTGCGCAGCACCAGGCCCTGGTGGAAGCCCCAGCCCTTGGCCTTGCCTGAACGAAAGCGTGCATACAGCGTTTCGGCCTGTGCCACCTCCTCGCGCGAGGGCTTGGTGCGCACCGACATGTAGCCCACCGTCTGGCCACTGCGCACCACGGGCGTCACATTGGCACGCACCCAGTAGTGGTCGCCGTCCTTGCGCCGGTTCTTGACCAGCGCCGACCAGGAACTGCCGGTCTTGAGCGTGGCCCAGAGGTCGCCGAAGGCCTCGGCCGGCATGTCCGGATGCCGGACCAGGTTGTGCGGCTGGCCGATCAGCTCGCCATAGTCGAAACCGCTGGCCTGCACGAACGCAGCGTTCGCGTAGGTGACGTAGCTCTGCAGATCGGTTGTGGACAACAGCGTCGCGTCGTCCGGAAAGATGTACTCCTTTTGGGTCACCGGAAGATTGCTGCGCATCGATGGCTCCTGTCGTTCACAAGAGTTTCTAGTATGCAAACGTCATCGATGACGTGGTGGTGTGCTGTAGAACCATTCGACGGACGCCGTGCGCAGGGCGACAAGCGGGCATGGTCAGACCGGTGCCGCCGGCCCCGGGGGCAACCGCATCAACGCCTGGCCCATGCGGATGCGCGCTCCCTCGGCGATGCCCTCGGCCAATGCGAAGCCCTCGGGCGCGAAGACGATGATGGTCGAGCCGTGTTCGAACCAGCCCATCTCCTGGCCCTTGGCGAAGCGCTCGGCGCAGTCCACCGGCTTGGCGCCCAGCGAGCGCAGGTGCAGCAGCGTGTCCATGAAGTGCAGTCGGATGCTGGCCACCAGGATGGCTGCCACCGGCACCAGCGCGACCGGGTGGCCGCCGGCCAACCGCGTGTGCAGTACGGCGCGCTCGTTGCGGCAGAACAGCCGCTCCACGCGCTTGAGCGCGATCGGGTTCACGTTCCAGGTGTCGCCCGACAGGTAGGTCAGCCGCTCCACCGTGCAGTCGTGCGGCGCGTGGAAGCGGTGGTACATGGCCGAGGTCAGCCGCAGCGTCACGTATTGGCCGCCATGCCAGGGGCGGGCGGATTCTTCGTCGCCGAACAGCTCGCCGATCTCGTACGGAAAGCCCTTGGCCTGGAACAGCCGCGTGCCATCCACCGGCCCGCATGCGCCGACGATGCCGTCGCAGGGACTGGCCAGCACGTCCGGGTCCATGGCCACGGGCCTGGCGCCGGGCTTCAAGGCCCGTGTGAACATCGCATGCAGGCTCTTGAAGCGCTGCTGCTGCGCGTCCGACAGGTCGATCTCCGTGCAGGCGCGCCAGGCGGCGATGGAGGCCGCACGCACGACCGGGTTCTCGATCTGGCTGAACCAGCCCATGAAGCGCGTGAGCGCCAGCCGCGGCACGCGGTTGGTCAGCAGGAAGTTCAGGTCCTCCTGCAGCAGCAGGCGGTCGCGCAGGCGGGTCAGGGCAGAAGACGGTGGTGTGGTGGTGGTCTGCGTCATCGTGTTGACAAATGAAGGGTTACCAATGGGGGATCGCCAATTCAACGACCCCATGAACGAACTCACTTTTCTCGGCGGCTTCGGAGCCGCGGCCGTGCTGGCGCTGCTGCCGGCAGCCCAGCAACGTCTGGCGCTGTCGCGCGCCAAGCACCGTTCGCTGGCCGGTCATTCCAAGATGGCGCGCCGCGTCGCACGCCGGCTGCCGTTCTACGATTTCGGGCCCGAGCGCTTCTTCGCTTCGGACGGCGCACCGGCCGCCGTGGCGGCGCAGCGCGAGGCCGGCCTGGCGCGGCTCGCGGCCCTGTTCGCCCAACGCTTTCCGAAGACACTGGCCATGACCGAGGCCGCGCGCGAGGGCATCGCCGACCTGCAGTTCACCAGCCGCTACCGCGTGCCCTTCCAGTACAGCCGCGTGCTGCGCGAGAGCCTCAAGATGGGGGCCTTCGTGCAATCCAGCCAGGGCGTGCAGGTGACGGACCTGGACGGCAACGTGTTCTACGACCTGGCCGGCTCCTACGGCGTGAACCTGTTCGGGCAGGACTTCTACAAGTCCTGCATCGCCGAGGGCAGCGCGCGTGTGCAGGACCTGGGCCCGGTGCTGGGCAGCTACCACCCGGCCGTGCTGGACAACGTGCGCGCGCTGCGCGCCATCTCGGGCAAGGACGAGGTGTCCTTCCACATGTCGGGGACCGAGGCGGTGATGCAGGCCGTGCGGCTGGCGCGCTACCACACCAGACGCACGCACATCGTGCGCTTTTGCGGTGCCTACCACGGCTGGTGGGACGACGTGCAGCCCGGCATCGGCAACCCGATCTCGGCCGAGCGCACCTACACGCTGCGCGACATGGACGAGCGCACGCTGCGCGTGCTCGGCAGCCGGCGCGACATCGCTTGCGTGCTCGTCAACCCGCTGCAGGCGTTGCACCCGAACGCCAACGCGCCCTCGGATTCGGCCCTGGTCGCCGGCCGCGCCGCGCCGGCCTTCGACCGCGCGGCCTACACCGCCTGGCTGCAGCGGCTGCGCGCCGTCTGCACGGCACGCGGCATCGTGCTGATCTTCGACGAGGTGTTCCTGGGCTTCCGCCTGGCGCCCGGCGGCGCACAGGAGTACTTCGGCGTGCAGGCCGACATGGTCACCTACGGCAAGACCCTGGGCGGCGGCCTGCCGGTCGGCGTGGTCTGCGGCCCGCACCGGCTGATGCAGCGCTGGCGCGAGGACAAGCCGGCCGACATCTGCTTTGCGCGCGGCACCTTCAATGCCCACCCCTATGTGATGGGCGCGATGCAGGTGTTTCTGGAGCGGCTGGCCACGCCCGCGGTGCAGAAGATGTACGAGCACCTGGACGCGACCTGGGAAGGCCGCGCCGCGCAGCTCAACGGCCTGCTCGAAGGCGCCGGCCTGCCGGTGCGCGTGGGCGCCATGTCCACGGTCTGGGCCGTCGGCTTCACGCAGGCCTCGCGCTACCACTGGATGCTGCCCTACTACCTGCGCGAGCAGGGCCTGGCGCTGAGCTGGGTCGGCACCGGCCGGCTGATCTTCAGCCTGAACTACGGCGACGCCGAGTTCGCCGAGGTGGCGCGCCGCTTCGTGGCGGGCTGCCAGGCCATGCAGGCCGATGGCTGGTGGTGGCAGGACGCGGGCCTGAGCAAGAAGACCATCCAGCGCCGCATCCTGCGCGAGATGTTCGGGCGGGCTTGAGCCAAGGAAATGGCCGCCGGCGGCCTGGTCGAACCAGGTGCGCGGCGGCCGCCGGATGTGCCGAGGCATGCGGTGCGGAAGTCGCGCGCCGCAGATGCTGGCTCAGCGCGCTGCGCTGCGCACGTCGTCCATCGGATCGATCAGCTCGCCGCGCATCAGGGCCAGCGGGGCCTTCCAGTACAGCTTGATGTCGTGGAAAGGGTCGGTCAGGATCTTGGTGGCCCAGGCCAGGCCGGCCACCACGCCCTGCAGGAAAAACAGGTGCACGGTGCGCATCAGGACCGCGGCCACGCCCAGTGCGAGCCAGGCCATGCCCACCTGGCGCGCCCAGCCTTCCAGGCCGGTCGCGGGTTCGATCAGGCCGAACAGGTCGGGCTCCAGCCACAGCAGCAGCGGCAGCGCCACCCACAACAGCATCAGCACCACCTTGCGGCGCAGGTTGTAGCCGACCTTGATCTCTTCCTTGTGCGCGTGCGTGGCCTGGTTCACATGGTCGTAGCCCTTGGGCTCGAAGAAGAAGTGGCCGGACTGGCGGCTGACCATGGCCACCGTCCAGGCCAGCAGCGCGGCCACGGCCGGGTCGATGAACAGCAGCACGTAGCTGCACACGAAGGTGCAGGCCGACAGCAGGTGCAGGCTCTGGTTGATGCGGCTGTGGTGGTAGAAGCGGTGGTCGTCGTCGCGCTGGACCTGGACCGTCTGGAAAAAGTCGTGCATGAAGGCTCCCGTTGTCATGTGGCGCGATCGTGACGAGCGCGCATGAAGCACTGATGACAGGGAGGCGGCAGTTCAGTGGCTGCGCGAACGCTTGCCGTGGATGGTGGTCGTGGCCGCGCCTGCACAGGCCTCGGCCCAGCCGGCGACCTGCTCCGCGCTGGCCGGAACCATGCCGAACAGCAGGCGGTAGATGATGGGCGCCACCAACCGGTCCATCACGTCCTCCACCGTCGGCACGGCGTCGCCGCGCGCCGCGCCGCGCTGCACCAGCACCGACACCACGCCGGCCGTGAACTGCGCGCACTGGCAGCTGCCGGCCGCCTCGCCGCGGCCGGCCGCGGCGACCACGTCGCGCAGCATGGCCTGGCCGACCTCGGACGACATCTCCTCGTGGAACTGGTCGGCCCACAGCACCAGGTCGCCGCGGAAGCTGCCCGTGTCGGCCGGCTCGCCCTCGGGCCGCATGCGCTCGACCGAGACATCGGCCAGCAGTTCCGCCAGGTCGCCCCAGCGCCGGTAGATGGTGGAGGGCGTGACCCCGGCGCGTGCCGCGATCAGCGGCACCGTCAACGCATCGCGCCCGTGCTGCTCGATGAGTTCGCGCGTGGCCTGGTGCACGGCGGCCTGCACGCGCGCGCTGCGCCCGCCGGGCCGGGAAATGGGGCGTGGAGGCATGCAACGATCTTAACGCAAAGCGTTTGCTTTATGCGTTGTCCCGGTGCACAATGGTGCAAACGCTATTTCTTTGCGTTTGAGAAGTCATCCATGTCCATCCCCCGTCCCGCCACCACGCCTTCGCCGCGCCAACCTCTGGCGCCCCAGCCGGCGCTGTGGTGGACGGCCGCGATGATGGTCACCTTCCTGGCCGCGTCCAGCGCGCCATCGCCGCTGTACGCGCTGTACCGCGAAGCCTGGGGCTTCTCGGCCCTCACGCTGACCTGGGTGTTCGGCAGCTACGCGTTCGCACTGCTGGCGGCTCTGCTGATGTGCGGCCGGCTGTCGGACCACCTGGGCCGGCGGCGTGTGATCGTCGGCGCGCTGGTGCTGGAGTTCGTCTCCGTCGTGTTGTTCTGGCAGGCCGAATCGGTCGCCTGGCTGCTGGCCGCGCGCATCCTGCAGGGCGTGGCCACCGGCATCGCCACCAGCGCGCTGAGTTCCATGCTGCTCGACCTGAACCCGCTGCGCGCCTCGATGATGAACGGCGTCGCGCCCATGGTCGGCATGGCGCTGGGCGCGCTGGGCACGGCGGCGCTGGTGCAGTTCGCGCCGGCGCCCACGCGGCTGGTGTACGAGCTGCTGCTGGTGATGCTGGCCGTGCAGGTGGTGGTGGCGCTGCGCCTGCCCGACACCGTGCCGCACCGGCCCGGGGCCTGGGCCTCGCTGCGCCCCCAGATGGCCGTGCCGCACGCCGCCCGCGGTGCATTGCAGCGCCTGCTGCCGGCCAACACGGTGGGCTGGGCGCTGATGGGCTTCTTCCTCTCGCTTGGCCCCACGTTGGCACGGCAGGTGACCGGCAACGCCGCTCCACTGACCGGCGGCGCGCTGATCGCGGCCATGGTGTTGCCGGGGGCGCTGGCCAGCGTGGCCATGCAGCGCCGGCCCTCGGCGCTGGCGCTGGTGCTCGGCGCGAACGGGCTTGCACTGGGCATGGTGCTGGCGTTGGCCGGCATCCATTGGCATGCGCCGGCGGCCTTCTTCGGCGGTGCGCTGGTCGCCGGCTTCAGCATGGGCTGCAGCTTCAGCGGCACGCTGCGCACGCTGGCGCCGCTGGCGTCGCCGCAGCAGCGCGCCGGCCTGATGGCCAGCTTCTTCGTGTGCAGCTACCTGGCGTTCAGCGTGCCGGCCATCCTGGCCGGGCTGGCGACCGGCTGGTTTGGCCTGCATGCCACCGCAGTGGGCTACGGCGCCGTGTTGCTGGCGCTGGCCCTTGTGGCGGCGTTCGGCACGCGCGGGCTGGTGGCCGCGAAGGTCTAGCCCTCCGACACCGAACTGCCATGGCAGCGTCACGCCGCTGACTTGCGCGGCTCGCAGCATGGCGGCATGCCGCAAGCCGAACCCACCCCCATCATCGTGGACGAGTTCGCGCCAGCCCGGCGCGTGCTGCGCCTGGCCTTCGTCACAGAGACCTACCCGCCCGAGGTCAACGGCGTGGCGGCCACCATCGCCTGCGTGGTGCAGGGCCTGCGCGCGCGCGGCCACCAGGTGCAGCTAGTGCGCCCGCGCCAGGATGCGGCCGACGCATCCGAGGCACCGACTGCCGAAGTGCTGATGCGCGGCCTGCCGATCCCGCGCTACCCGCATCTCAAGATGGGCCTGCCCGCCACGCGCGCGCTGCAGCGGCTGTGGACGCTGCAGCGGCCCGACGTGGTGCACATCGTCACCGAGGGCCCGCTGGGCTGGTCGGCGCTGCAGGCCGCGCGCAAGCTGCGCCTGCCCGTGAGCTCGGACTTCCGCACCAACTTCCACGCCTACGGTCAGCACTACGGCCTGGGCTGGCTGCACAAGCCGCTGATGGCCTACCTGCGCAAGTTCCACAACCGCTGCGACCTGACCATGGTGCCCACCGAATCGCTGCGCCAGCAGCTCGCCGGCCAGGGCCTGGAACGCCTGCGCGTGGTGGCGCGCGGCGTGGACGCCCAGCGCTTCGACCCGGCGCGCCGCAGCGCCGCGCTGCGCGCGCAATGGGGCTTTGATGAGGACACGCCTGTGGTCCTGCACGTGGGCCGGCTCGCGCCCGAGAAGAACCTGGGCCTGCTGCTGCAGGCGGTGCAGGCCATGCGCCGCATCGACCCGCGCGTGCGCCTGGTCATGGTCGGCGACGGCCCGCTGCGCGCCGAACTGGAACGCACGTGCGCCGGCCAGGGCGTGGTGTTCGCCGGTGCGCGGCGCGATGAAGACCTGGCCACGCACTACGCCTCGGGCGACATCTTCCTGTTCCCCAGCGTCACGGAGACCTTCGGCAACGTGACGCCCGAGGCCATGGCCAGCGGCCTGGCGGTGCTGGCCTACGGCTACGCGGCCGCGGCCCAGCTCATCACCGAAGGCGAGAGCGGCCTGCTGGCGCCGCTGGAACAGCCGGCGCAGTTCATCGCCCAGGCCGAGCGGCTGGCGCGCGACCGCGCCCTGGTGCAGGGGCTGCGGCTGCAGGCCCGTGCCGCGGCCGTGGCGCTGGCCTGGCCGCAGATCGTGGGCGAGCTCGAATCGGCCTTCGAAGCCCTGGCGCGCCAGGGCACGGCCGGCGTCCGCGCGGCGACGGCCTCGCGCGCGGTGGCCGGCCTGCCGTGAAGGTCCAGCTGGTCTACTTCAACGCGGGCGGTGGCCACCGCGCGGCCGCGCAGGCGCTGCAGGCCGCCTGCGTGCAGCAGCGGCGGCCCTGGGACGTCCAGGCCGTCAACCTCGTCGACGTGGTCGATCCGCAGGGCCTGTTCCAGCGCTGCACCGGTATGGCGCCCGAGGACCTCTACAACGCCCGGCTCGCGCGCGGCTGGACCCTGGGCCTGGCGCAGGAGCTCAAGCTGCTGCAGGGCCTGATCCGCATGGCCCATGGCCAGCTGTGCCAGCGGCTGGCTGCGCACTGGCGCGCGAGCCGGCCCGACCTGGTGGTCTCGCTGATCCCCAACTTCAACCGGGCGCTGGGCGAGAGCCTGGCCCAGGCCCGGCCCGGCGTGCCCTTCATGACGGTGATGACCGACATGGCCGACCACCCGCCGCATTTCTGGCGCGCCGAGGGCGTGGAGCAGCACCTGGTCTGCGGCACGCCGCATGCGCTGGCGCAGGCCCGCGCGGCCGGCCACGACGCGCGCCGGCTGCACCTGGTCTCGGGCATGCCGGTGCACCCGGACTTCTATGCGCCCCTGGCGCTGGACCGCGCGGCCGAGCGCCGCGCGCTGGGCCTGCCCGAGCCTGGCACGGGCGCTCCGGTCGGCGTGGTCATGTTCGGCGGTGCCGGCTCCATGGCCATGGAGCGCATTGCCCGGCTGCTGCCCGACACCCCGCTGATCCTGCTGTGCGGCCACCACCGCCGACTCGCCACGCGGCTGCGCGCGCTGCCGGCGCCCGCGCCGCGCGTGGTGCAGGGCTTCACGCGCGAGGTGCGGCGCTACCTCGCGCTGGCCGACTTCTTCATCGGCAAGCCCGGCCCCGGCAGCATGAGCGAGGCCTTGCTGATGGGCCTGCCCGTGCTGACCACCCGCAACGCCTTCACCATGCCGCAGGAGCGCTACAACACCCAGTGGCTGCAGGAGCAGGGCCTGGGCCTGGTGCTGCCGGGCTTCGCCGGGGTGGCGCCAGCCGTCCGCGCGCTTTGCGAACAAATGCCTTCTTATCGTGCACGTGTCGCACTGTTACGAAACCAAGCTGTCTTCGAAGTGCCCGATTTGATGGCGAAATTGGTCCAACATGCACCATCCACGGGCCATCTGCAACTGGTGGCGTGACAATGTGGTCACGAATTGGTCATTCAATTGACACAATTTTTGTGGGGTGGGCAGTGTCCAATCAGGGTTTGCGCTAATCCCGAGCGCCAGGAAGACCCAGTTGAACGCCATCAAAGAAGCCAAGAAACTCATCGCCAAGGACCCTTTCAAGCCTTCTGCCAAGACGCTTGCGGATCTGGTGCTGTCCCTCGAATCCCACGAACCCTTCCAGCTGGAGCGGCTGTACGCGCTGCAGCTGAGCGACTTCGATCTGGCGGTGCAGATCATCAAGGAATGGCGCCTGGACCGTTACTACGCCGGCAAGGCCAAGCTGTACGACTTCGCCGTGCAGGCCAGCGCATTGCAGTCGCCGGAGCAGCAGGCGGCTGCACTGCAGCAGCAGGCCGGGACCGCGCCCGACGCGCCGACGAACAGCCCCTCCTGAGCCCTTGCTGATGCGGTCCTGAATCAGTCCTTCTTCTTGCGCCAGAACGGCCGGGCCGCCCCGGCCAGCTCCGTCAGCGCAAGAGCGGCCTGGTGCGCACTGTGCGGCGCCCGGGCCTGCAGCCAGCCGACCGCGAACCAGGCGCGCGGTTCCTGCTCTGCCGCTGCGCGGTAGCTTTCCAGTGCCACCACCTCGTCGTAGTAGGCGCCCAGCGCGTCCTGCGCGGGCTCGAGTGCGCGCGTGAACTGCGCCGCCCGCCGCGGCGCGAAACAGGCCCCCACGAACTCGGCCAGGTAGCGCAGCCGCTTCAAGCGCTTGCGCAAGCTGTGCCGGGCTTCCGGCGCGAGCTTCTCGAAGCGCTCGCCTTCCTTGCCCACGCGGCGGTGCAGTTTGCCCAGCCGCTGGCGCAGGTGGCGCTGCGTGGCCTGCGGCGCCAGGCCTGTGCCATCCGCGGCGGCAGCAAAGCCGATCAGGCCCACGAGCGCGGCCTGCAGGCCGGCATCGCGCACGGCATCGGCCGGCGTCGGCGCGCTCTCGTCCACCGGCGGCAGCACGATGAGCGGTGCGCCGGCGGCCAGCAGCCGTGGCTGCATGAGCGCCTGCAGTTGCTGCTGGTCGCGCCGGGCGCCCAGTGCGCGGAAGGCCTGTGCCAGCGGCGGTTCCCAGGCCGGCTCCAGGCCGGTGCCCAGCGGCGCGAGTTCACGCAACGCCGTGCGCAGGCGGCGCAGGCCCACGCGCAGCTGGTGGATCTGCTCCACGTCCTCGCTGCCGGCGGCGATCTCGCTCGCGTTCGGCAGGATCTGCGCGAGGCAGGCACCGACCACGGCGCGCTGCACCGTGGCGCCGTCTGGAAAACCGCTGCCGGCCGGCCACTGCGGCGCGCTGGCCTTGACGGCCGGCCGCGTCGAGCGGCCATGCGCGAGCCGCAGCCCGCGCTCGGACTTGGTCACGGTGCTGAGCGTGAGCCCGTGGCGCGCGGCCCATTCGGCGGCCACGCAGGCCAGGTCGCGCACATCGCCTGCCAGCAGTTCGAGTTCCAGCTCGCAGACCACGGCGCTGCGCGGCAGGCCGCCGTCGGGGGCAGGGGCCAGCACGCGGCCCTGGTCCAGCGCGATCTCGATGCGGCTCGCGCCCACCTGCAGCTCCTGCGTGGCACGCCAGATGTCGGTGCCGTAGACCTCCACCAGCGGCGTGCCGGCGCGCTGCAGCACGTGCGCGAGCCGCCGGCCCACGGGTGTGTCGGCATGGCGCGCGGGGTCGGCCTGCAGCGGCGCCGACTTGCGCATCTGCCCCAGGTCCACGTTGTGCTCCAGCCGCTGCACGGGCCCGTCGCCCAGGGCCTTGGCGGTCTGTACCCAGCGCGGGCCTTCCTTGCGCAGGCGCAGGGCCACGCCGTGCGCGGCCAGGTCGCCCTGCGGGGTGTCGAAGTAGCGCGCCTGCAGGTGCGTGCGGCGGCTGCCGGGGCCGCGCAGCGCGGCCTCCAGGGCTGGCAGGCTGGCGCGGGGGATGTCGAACTTGAATTCGATTTCGGTCATGGAGGAGGACATGGGTCGATCCTAGCGGTCGTTGTTGCCGCGAAAGGCCAGCCAGCCGGCCACGGCCGTGAAGGCGATCACCACGGCCACCAGGATCCAGAAGCCGTGCGGGTTCTCGGCCAGCGGCACGCCGCCCACGTTCATGCCGAACAGGCCGGCCAGGATGTTGATGGGCAGGGCCAGCACGGTGACCACGGTCAGCACGAACAGGCTGCGGCTGGTGCGCTCATTGACGGCCGCGGCGATCTCTTCCTGCAGCAGCTTGATGCGCTCCTGCAGCGCCGCCATGTCGCGCAGCGCCACCGAGAACTCCTCGGTGGCCTGGCGCAGCTCGTCCACGTCGCGCTCCACCATCCAGGCCGGCGGGTGCTGCAGCAACCGGAACAGCGCGGCCGGCTCGGGCGCGAGCAGGCGCTGCAGCCGCACCAGCAGCCGGCGCAACACGCCCAGGCGCGTGCGCTTGTGCTGCAGGCGGCCGGCCAGCAGGGCGTCCTCGACCTCGTCGATGCGTCGCGTGACGCCGCGCACCACGTCGACCAGCACCTCGGCCTGCGCGCGCAGCAGCCATTCCAGCAGTTCGGTGGTCGAGCGCAGCGGCTCGCCGCGCCGGATCGCCGTGCGCAGGCGGTCCACCGAACGCAGCGGCGACTGCCGCGCCGTGACCACCAGCCGCCGGTCCACGCCGATCCACAGCGTGGCGATGTCGGAGGATTCGAACGCGAAATCGAACTGCACGTCGTTGATGACCGCGATCAGCGCGGCCTCGTCCCGCTCCAGCCGCGTGGAGCGGTGGTCGTCGTGCAGCGTCTCGAAGAAGGACTCGGGCAGCTGCGCATGGCGTTGCAGCCAGCGCTCGGCGCCGGCGTGCGAGAGGTTGAAATGCAGCCAGATGAAGCCGCTGCCGTCGGCGGCATCGGTGGCGTCGGTGGCATCGGCCAGCCATTGCGCGGCTTCGTCCGAGCCGATGGAGCAGGCCGCCGTGGCGGCCTCGAAGCGGTAGCCACAGACCAGGCCATGCGCATCCGCGCCATAGCGGGTGGGTTCGATCAGGAGGTCGCTGTCCATGGCGTCGGGCAACCGGACATGCTGCGCCGCGTTCGTGTCAGCTGTGTGACTGCCTCCAGGCTACCGGACCGCGCTTGACCCTATGCTCGCGGGCGGAGACCTTCGCCCATGAACCTTGCCGTCCTGCTCGACCAATCCGCCACCCGCCACGCCGGCCTGCCGGCCGTCTGCCTGGGGCACCAGACGCTCTGGAGCTTCGCGCAGTTGCGCGAACGTGCCGCGGCCATCGCGGCGGCGCTGCGCGCGCGCTGTGCGCCCGGCACGCGCATCGCGCTGGTCTCGGAGAACCGGCCCGAGTACGTGGAGCTGCTGTTCGCCATCTGGGCCGCGGGCCTGGTGGCCGTGCCCGTCAACTACAAGCTGCATGCGCGCGAGGTGGGCCAGATCGTCGAGGACGCGCAGGCGACCCTGCTGTTCGCCTCGCCGGGCCTGGCGCCGACGCTGCAGGGCCTGCCTTGCCCCTGCATCGCGCTGGACAGCCCGGACTACGCCGCCCTGCTGGCGCCGGCCGCGCTGCAGATCGCGCCCGTGGCCGCCGATGCGCTGGCCTGGCTGTTCTACACCAGTGGCACCACCGGGCGCTCCAAGGGCGCCATGCTCACGCACGGCAACCTCATGGCCATGGCCGTGGCCCACCTCGCGGACATCGAGCCCGAGCTCGGCCCGCCATGCAGCCAGCTGCATGGCGCGCCCCTGTCGCACGGCTCAGGCCTGTACCTGCTGCCTTCGCTGGCGCGCGGTGCGCGCCAGGTGGTGCCGGCCTCCCACGGCTTCGAGCCCGCCGAATTCCTCGCGCTGTGCGATGCGCATCCGGGCTGCGGCGCCTTCCTCGCGCCCACCATGGTGCAGCGCCTGCGCGAGGCGTTGGCCGCGCGCGGCGGCCAGCGCCCGCGCCAGCTGCGCTGCATCGTCTACGGCGGCGGGCCGATGTACCTGGAGGAGCTGCGCAGGTCCATGGATGCGTTCGGCCCGGTGTTCGCCCAGATCTATGGCCAGGGCGAGACACCCATGACCATCACCGGCCTCACGCGCGCGGACCATGTGGGCGGCGACGCCCGCCAGCTCGCCTCGGTCGGCTGGCCGCGCAGCGGCACCGAGGTCGCGGTGCTCGACGCGCAGGGCCATCCGGTGCCAGCCGGCGAGGCGGGCGAGATCGCGGTGCGCGGCGCCACCGTGATGGCCGGCTACTGGCGCAACGCCGAGGCCTCGGCCCAGGCGCTGCGCGGGGGCTGGCTCTGGACCGGCGACATCGGCGTGCTGGACGGGGGTGGCTGCCTCACGCTGCGCGACCGCTCCAAGGACGTGGTCATCAGCGGCGGCTCCAACATCTACCCGCGCGAGGTGGAGGAGGTGCTGCTCACGCACCCGGGCGTGGCCGAGGCCTGCGTGGTCGGCGCACCGGATGCCGAGTGGGGTGAGGTGGTCGTCGCCCACATCGTCGCCGCCCCGGGGGCGGTGCTCGATGCGGCCGCGCTCGACGCCCATTGCCTCGCGCAGATCGCGCGCTTCAAGCGGCCCAAGCGCTATGTGTTCGTCGAGGCGCTGCCCAAGAACAACTATGGCAAGGTGCTCAAGCGCGCGCTGCGCGAGACCTCGTCGGGATGATCAGATGCTGTCGTCGTCGCCCGTGCCTTCGATCGGATCGTCCTCGCTCTCTCCGTCCTCGCCAGCCAGGCCCGGCACCTCGTCCAGCGCGTCCCGGCCAGCGCCCACGCCGGGCGTGACGATGCGGTCGGGCAGGATGTCGGCATTGGCGCGGCCATCGTCGCCCACGGCCGCGCCGCGTTCGCCCGTGCCCGAGGCGTCGCTGTCGGAATCGTGGTCGGCCACCACTGCGCCCCATTCGGCGGCGTTGTCGGGCGCCGTCGCCATGCGGCGCTCGCCCTGCACGTCGCTGCCGCTGTCGGACGTGTCGCTGGGGCCCAGCAGGTCCATGTCGTTGCCGCTCGGGCGGGTGGCGGGTGTCTCGCCGCCCATGATGCTGCTGCGTGCCATGTGTCTGTTCTCCTTGGGTTGGGTTCTGAAACCAGCCTAGTGCGCGTGCCGCCGCGGCGCTGTAGGCCACCACGTCGGCTGGAGTAGGAAAGGCGCGGCATCTGGGTGCGGCGCAGCGGCTGACACTGGCGCGCGCCGTCGTCCGAAACCGCGGACGCCGCCCGCGCTCGAGCATGGCGACAACAGCGATTCGCCAAGGAGATCCCATGTCCCGCAACAGCCAGGCACCCCAGGCCGAGGACACCGTCCGCAAGCAGCAGCGCATCCAGCGCGAACAGGACCACCGCGACGCCGAGGCCCGCGCCCAGGCCAAGGGCCAGCCGGATGCCGGCGGCAAGAAGAGCAGCAAGAAGGCCGCGCCCGGACCGCAGCGCGAGGAGCCGGCGCCGCCCATGTCGCGCCAGCACCTGGCCAAGCCCGGCCTGGAGGCCGAGATGGCACAGAAACCGCAGTTCGCCGCGCCGCACTACCAGGGCAGCGGCAAGCTCGCGGGCTTCGCCACGCTGGTCACGGGCGGCGACTCGGGCATCGGCCGCGCCGTGGCCGTGCTCTATGCGCGCGAGGGTGCCGACGTGGCCATCGTCTACCTCAACGAGCACGAGGACGCCGTGCGCACGCGCCA
Source organism: Pseudorhodoferax sp. Leaf265 (assembly GCF_001422365.1). Taxonomy (GTDB): domain Bacteria; phylum Pseudomonadota; class Gammaproteobacteria; order Burkholderiales; family Burkholderiaceae_C; genus Pseudorhodoferax. Next base: position 100,062 of record NZ_LMMT01000008.1, read on the forward strand.
GCTGGTCGAGGCCGAAGGCGGGCGCTGCCTGCTGATCCCGGGCGACGTGAAGGACCCGGCGTTCTGCCGCGAGGCGGTGGCCAAGACCGTGCACGCCTTCGGCAAGCTCGACGTGCTGGTCAACAACGCGGCCTTCCAGGAGCACGCCCAGGCCATCGAGGACCTCAGCGAGGAGCGCTTCGACGAAACGCTGCGCACCAACGTCTACGGCTACTTCCACATGGCCAAGGCGGCGGTGCCGCACCTGCAGCGCGGCGCCAGCATCGTCAACTGCGGCTCGGTCACCGGGCTCAAGGGCAGCAAGCACCTGCTGGACCATTCGGCCACCAAGGGCGCGATCCACGCCTTCACGATGTCGCTGGCGGCCAACCTCATGGACAAGGGCATCCGCGTGAACGCCGTGGCGCCGGGCCCGGTCTGGACGCCGCTGAACCCGGCCGACAAGCCGGCCGACGAGATCGAACAGTTCGGTGCCGCCACCGACATGGGCCGCCCGGCCCGGCCCGAGGAGATCTCGCCCGCCTTCGTGTTCCTGGCCGCGCCCTGCTGCTCCAGCTACATCAGCGGCATCGTGCTGCCCGTCACCGGCTCGGTGGGCTGAGCCTGGCCAGCAGCCCCTCCACGCCGCGGTCGATCAGGTCGAAGGCGTGGACGAAGTCCTGCGCGCTGCCATACCAGGGGTCGGGCACGTCCTCGCCGGCATGGCCGGGCGCGAAGTCCAGCATCAGCGCGATGCGCGCTTGGGCATCTGCGGGCGCCTGCCGGCGCAGCGCTGCGCAGTGCGCCTGCGTCATGCCGACGATCCAGTCGAAGCGCGCGAAGTCCTCGCGCCGCACCTGGCGCGCGCAATGGTCATGGGCTGGCACGCCGCGGCGCTGGAGTTCGGCAGCGGCACGCCGGTCGAACGGGTTGCCGCGCTCCTCGTCGGAGATGGCGGCGCTGTCGACCGCGACCTGCAGTCCGGCCGCGCGGGCCTTGTGCACGAGCAGTGCATGGGCCGTGGGGGAGCGGCAGATGTTGCCGGTGCAGATGAAGAGGACGCTGGGGAAAGGGGTGGTGCCGGACATGGCGCCATTGTCGTGTCCTGGGGATGCCGGCACAGGCGGTCCGGCCGCCGTGCTAGCGTTGCGACTTCCGTTGCAGAAAGCGCCTTCGCATGACCACCTCCGCGTCCGATCTCGTCCAGGCCTTCACCCCCAGTGGGCGCCTGCGTGCCTCCATCAACCTGGGCAACCCCATCCTGGCCGGCCGCGGTGCCGATGGCCAGGCCAAGGGTGTGTCGGTTGACCTCGCGCGCGCGTTCGCCGAGCGGCTGGGCGTGGCGCTCGATCTGGTCGTCTTCGACACCGCGGGCCAATCGGTCGAGGCGGTCAAGGCCGAGCAGGCCGACATCGGCTTCTTCGCCATCGACCCGTTGCGCGGCGAAGGCATCCGCTTCACGGCGCCCTATGTGCTGATCGAGGGCTGCTACCTGGTGCGCGCGGGCTCGCCGCTGCAGGCCAATGCCGAGGTCGATGCGGCAGGCCGCACCGTCATGGTCGGCAAGGGCAGCGCCTACGACCTGTTCCTCACGCGCGAACTGAAGGCCGCGACCATCCTGCGCGCGCCGAGTTCGCCGGCCGTGGTGCAAAGCTTCCTGGACGAGAACGCCGACGTGGCCGCGGGCGTCAAGCAGCAGCTCCAGGCCGATGCCGCGCGGCTCGGCGGCCTGCGCCTGCTGCCCGGCTGCTTCATGGTGATCCAGCAGGCCATGGGTCTGCCGGCCGGCCGCGGCGCCGCCGCCCAGGCTGCGCTGGCCGCCTTCGTGGAGGACATGAAGGCCAGCGCTTTCGTGGCCCAGGCGCTCGCGCGCCACGGCATCCAGGGCGCGGCCGTGGCGCCGGCAGCCTAGTCCTTGACCGAGGTCGGGGCAGGCTCCGTGGCCGAGCCCGGCAGGTGGCGCATGGAGCCGTACTGCTTGGCGTACAGCCAGGTGAACTCCGCCCCCATCAGGAACACCTGGGCCGAGTAGTAGACCCAGACGAAGATCACGATCAGCGAGCCGGCCGCGCCGAAGCTGGAAGCCACGCCGCTCTTGCCGATGTACAGCCCGATCAGGAAGCGGCCCAGCGTGAACAGCAGCGCGGTGGCGGCCGCGCCGATCCACACGTCGTACCAGCGCACCTGCACGCGCGGCATGATCTTGTAGATCATCGCGAACACGCCCGTGGTCAGCGCGAAGCCCAGCACGATGTTGATGAGCTGGGCCGCGATCTCCCAGCCGACGAAGGCGTCGCCCCACCACTTGCCCAGGGCCGAGACCACGGCGCCCAGCACCAGCGAGACCATCAGCAGGAAGGCGATGCCCAGCACCATGCCGAAGGACAGCAGACGCGTGTGCACCAGGTTCCACAGCCCGCCCGAGGTGTTGCGCGCGGGCGCGCGCCAGATGCGGTCCAGCGCGTTCTGCAGTTCGCCGAACACCGTGGTGGCGCCGACCAGCAGCACCCCCAGGCCGATCAGCGTGGAGACGATGCCCTGGGCCGGCTTGTTGACGCTGGCCAGCAGCGTCTCCAGCGTCTTCGCCGCGTCCGCGCCCATCAGGCCGGCCAGCTGGCCGAACAGCTCGCCGCGCGCGGCCTCCTCGCCGAACACCAGGCCGGCCACCGAGATCACGATCAGCAACAGCGGCGCCATCGAGAACACGCTGTAGTACGACAGGGCTGCGCCCATGCTGGGCGCGTAGTCGTCGGACCAGGATTGCACGGCCTGCTTGCACAGCGACAGCCATTGCTTGAAGGTGGGCAGGACGGGGCGGTCGGGCACCTGGCGGTGCGGGGCAGGGGAGGTGTCTGGCACGGTGCGCATGGGTGGTTCAAGGCTTGGATCGGGTGGTCGGGGCGGCCGCCTTGGCGGCGGGGCCGGCGGCAGCCAGCAACTGTCGGCAGTCGGTGTCTTCCCCGGGACCGGTCTCGATCAAGGGTATCAGGGCGGCCAGCGGGTTGACCAGCGCCAAGGCCAGGGCGCCGCCGCCGCGCAGGGCCAGGCCGGCCTTGTCGAGTTCGAAACCGGGCGAGCGGAAGCTGCCGTGCACGCGCACCGGCGTGCGCAGCGACAGGATGCCGGCCTTCTTGGGCTTGGGGGCGATGGTCAGGTCGAAGCGTTCACGGTCCAGGTCGAACGTGCCGTCGCCCTCGATGCGCGTGTCCATGGTGTCGACGACGAACACCTCGGAGCGGCCCTGGCCGTCCTTCACATCGAACGAGACCGCGCCGCAGTTGATCGGGATCGCCTGGTCGCCGCCCATCAGCAGCGAGATGATCTTGCCGCCGTTCAGGCCCGAGACGGCATCGAGCAGGTTGGACACCTGGCCCTGCGACAGCGCGGCCTGCACCTGGCCGTCGGCCTTGGCGGCGAGGTCGGCGATCGAGTTGCCGCTGGCGCTGAGCCTGGCGCGCGCGCCCATGGCGCCGCTGGAGGGTGCGAGCCGGGGCGAGGGCGGCACCAGCCGCGCGAGCTTGAGGCGGCGCGCCGTGAGGTCCAGGTCGGCGCGCAGGGTGGGCTGCTGCGCGTCGAGGCGCACCACGGAGCGGATCTCGCCGTCGGCCAGGTCCACGTCGAACGGGTCCAGGCGCAGCACGGCATCCTTGAGGTCCAGCTTCACGCGCAGGTTCTGCAGCGCGATGAAGTCCGGCGCGTCGATCCGGTCCACGCGCAGGTCGGCTTCGGCGTCGATGGCCTTGAAACGCCCGCCTTCGAACTTGCCCGTGGGCAGCAGGCGCTCGCCCCGCACGGTGCCGGTGGGCAGAGCGCGGCCGCCGCTGGTCTGCTTCTCGCGGGCCTGGGCCCGTTCACGCGTCTGCGTCTCGGCCTGTGTGAGCGGACGTGCGTCGGCGGTGTCCTTGGTCGTGAGGCCGACCAACGGCCCCAGGTCTGGCAGGTTCAGCAGCTTGCTGTGCAGCCTGGTCGTGAGCAGCGGGCGTGGCTCGCGCTGCACGTAGGCGGCTTCGCCGGTCACGTCGGTCTTGCCGATGCGGCCCTGGATGTCCTGCATGGAATAGCGGTTGCCGTCCAGCTTCAGATGGCCGGACAGGCGGTAGGGCGGCGAGGCCGGCAGCGGCAGCAGCAGGAAGGGATAGAGGTTGGCCAGCGTGCTGCCGGCGATGTTCAGCCGCACGTCGATGCCGCTGATGTTGGCGGCATCGGCCACGGTGCCCTCCACGTCGAGCCGTGTGGTGCCGGCCACGAGCCTGCCCTGGATCGGGAAGGGCACGTCGGAGCCCTGGAAGCTCAGCACATCGCCGGTCTGCGCCTGCCCGCTGAACTTGGCGTCGTGGTAGGTGCCGGCGAAGCGGTAGCGTGTGGTGTAGCGCGCGTTGTCGGGGCGGGCCTTGGCGTCGTCGGCCTTGGCTGCGGCCGCCGGGTCGAAGGTCTCGACGTCGATGCCGATGTCCAAGGGCGTGGTCCGGTCCACATAGCGCAGCCGGCCCTGGCGGACCGACAGGCTGGAGATGAGCAGCTTGCTTGGCTCCTTGGTTTCCGACGGCTCGTCCAGCACCCAGTTGCGGCGCTCGTCCTTCGCCTTCTCGAAGTTGAGCTCGGCCTGGTCCATCGCCACGCGCGGCACGAAAACCTTGCCGTTCCACAGGTCGCGCAGCGAGACCGAGAACTCCAGCGTGCCGATGCGCGCCATGGGCTTGTCGCCCGTGCTGTCGGCCCAGTCGGCGTTGGCGAAGTAGACGTCCTTGAGCCGGATCACGGGGTTCCAGCCCAACCGGACGGCCAGGTGTGAACTGTCGAAGCGGCGCTGGGTCTTCTCGCTGATGGTGCGGTTGAGCGGGCCGCGCAGCCAGTCCCAGTCGAACAGCAGCAGGAACACGATGAGTGCGCCAAGCAGGGCCAACAGGATCTTCGTGCCGCGACCGGGAGAGAAAGCGCGCATGGTGTGCAGCCTATGCCGGTGCCGGTTGCCGCGGCGGCGGCCCGGGCAGCGTCTGCGCGGCAGCGCTGGGCGGGACCGGCTGTCGGACGGCGACTACATGCGGCTAAGCTTGCCGGCCTTTTGGCACCCATGGAGACCCTGCATGTCCGTCCCCAAGGGCACCTGGCTCGGCGTGGCCTGCGGCATGGCCGCCGGCGCAGCCTGGGGCCTCGTGTTCCTCGCGCCCGAGCTGGCGCCCGAATTCAACCCGCTGCAGCTGTCGGCCGCGCGCTACCTGGCCTACGGCCTGATCGCCGCGGCGCTGCTGCTGCCGCGCTGGCCGGCGCTGCGCCCGCAGGTGGGCGCACGCGCCTGGCGCGCGCTGTTCTGGCTCAGCCTGCTCGGCAACAGCCTGTACTACGTGCTGCTGGCCAGCGCCGTGCAGATCGGCGGGATGGCCATGACCTCGCTCGTGATCGGCTTCCTGCCCGTGGCCGTGACCTGGGTCGGCAGCCGCGGTGCCGATGCGGTGCCGCTGCGCAGGCTCGCGCCGTCCCTGGTGCTGGGCCTGGCCGGCGTGGCCTGCATCGCCTGGGAGTCGCTCGCCGGTGCCTCGGCGCAGCCGCCGGCGCAGCGCTGGCTGGGTTTCGCCTGCGCGGTCGGCGCGCTGGTCTCGTGGTCCAGCTACGCGGTGGGCAACAGCCGGCAGCTGGCGCGGCTGCAGGGCGTATCGGCGCACGACTGGAGCCTGCTCACGGGCGTGGTCACGGGCGCGCAGGCGCTGGCGCTGGCAGTGCCGGCCTTCGTGCTGGCCGACCTCGCACTGCAGCCGGGCAGTGCCTGGTGGCGCTTCGTCGGCGTCTCGGCCGGCGTGGCGCTGCTGGCCTCGGTGCTGGGCAATGCGCTGTGGAACCAGGCCAGCCGGCTGCTGCCGCTCACGCTGGTCGGGCAGATGGTGGTGTTCGAGACGCTGTTCGCGCTGCTCTACGGCTTCCTGTGGGAGGCGCGCTGGCCCACGGCCCTGGAATGGCTTGCGATGGCGCTGGTGACCAGCGCCGTGCTGTCGTGCATCTCGGCGCACCGCGCGCCGGCGGCGGTGGACGAGATGCATCCATGAGCGCCGCACCGGGCCGCCCCAAGCAAGCTCGCGTCCCCTCGGGGGGCAGCGAACGTCGCGTCGCGCGGAGCGTGGGGGCTGCATGAACCTTGGTTGGTTGGCCGACGCCGTGCTGGTGCTGCACGTGGCCATCGTGCTGTTCGTGGTGGGCGGGCTGCTGCTCGTGGTCGGCGGCAACCTGGCGGGCTGGCGCTGGGTCAACCACTGGTGGCTGCGGCTGCTGCACCTCGCGGCCATCGGCTTCGTGGTGGCCGAGGCCTGGCTGGGCGTCACCTGCCCGCTGACGACCTGGGAGATGGCGCTGCGCCTGGCGGCCGGGCAGCAGGCCTATGCAGGCGGCTTTCTGCAGCACTGGCTGCACCGGCTCCTCTACTGGGACGCGCCGGCCTGGGTCTTCACGCTGGCCTACACGCTGTTCGGCCTGGCCGTGGCGGCGGCGTGGTGGCGCTGGCCGCCGCGGCGTTCAGCCTGAGCAGGCGGGGCGGCCGGCCGGCGCGCCACGCGTGCGGTTCAGGAACACCAGCTGCTGCCAGGCCACTGGGCTGCCTTGGGCAAAGGCCTGGCGCGCCCAGTGCAGGGCTTCGCAGCGGTCCGCCGTGACGGCCGGACCGTAGACGGCGGGCCCGACCAGCAGGGCCAGCCCCAGCATCTCCTGGGCCTCGACATGGCCGGCGCGCGCGGAGCGGCGCAGCAGCTCCAGCATCTGCGGGTAGGCGCGCTCGGATTGGGCTTCGAGCGCGAGCTGGTAGAGCTGTTCGGGCGTGGCGGCATGGGCCGAACCGAGCAGCAGGGCGGTGCACATCGCGAGGGCGGTGGGGCGGAGGGACATGGTGGGCGCCTTGGACAGGATGTCTCCATGGTCCGGCCGGACCGGGCGTGCGCACCAGCGGGATCTGCCGCAGGGCGGCTCAGGCGGCGGCGAAGCCGGTCCCCGCCTCGGCCGGGCGTCCCGTTCTGGATGTTGCGCATGTCTCGCATGTGCAACAGCTGAACCGTTCGCTACGGGCAAATAGCGAATCGCACCTGGCTTTCGTTAGAATTTTTTGCAAATGTGAATAGTTCGCATTTTTATGCCACATGGCATGGCAAGTGGGTTTCCCGGCCCGTGCGTCATGCGTCCTGGAACTGCGCCCACAGCCCAGCTTCCCTCTGTCCTCTTCACAGCCACCGTCTTCATGTCTTCATCTGACCGTTCCCCACGCGTTCCGAAACGCTTCGCGCCCACGCCGCTCGCACGCTGCATCGGGGCAAGCCTTGCCTTTGCCGCCGTGGGCGCGATGGCGCAGACCGCCACCGGCAATACGCAGCTCAAGGAAGTGACGGTGTCCGAGCAGGCCGAGGCGATCGGCAACCTGCAGAAGACCTATTCGGGCGGCCAGCTCGCGCGCGGCGGCAGCCTGGGCATCCTGGGCACGACCGACCTCATGAACGTGCCGTTCAGCACCACCAACTACACCTCGGAGCTGATCCAGAACCAGCAGGCGCTGACGCTGGCCGACGTGGTGATGAACGACGCGTCCGTTCGACCGCTGACGGCGCGCGGCGGTTTCGGCGATGACTTCCAGATCCGCGGCTTCACCGTGCCCAATGCCGACAGTGGCTTCAATGGTCTCTTCGGCCTGATGCCGACCACGCGCGTGCCGCTGGAGATGGTCGAACGTGTCGAGGTGCTGAAGGGGCCGGCTTCCTTCGCCAACGGCATGTCACCCACTGCCAGCATCGGTGGCAGCATCAACGCGGTAGCCAAGCGCGCTGGTGATATTCCGCTGACGCGCCTGACCGGCACCTACATGGGCGAAGCCCAGTTCGGCACGCACCTGGATGTGGGCCGCCGCTTCGGCACGGACAACCAGTGGGGCGTGCGCCTCAATGGCGTCTGGCGAAACGGCGAAGGCAATGTCGACCATGGCCGCCAGCGCCTGGGCCTGGCTTCGCTGGGCCTGGACTACGCAGGCGAGGGCGTGCGCTGGTCTCTCGACGCGCTGTCCAGCCGTGGCCACACGGTCAATTTCCGTCCGCAGATCAGCTTTGCCTCGACCGTCACCCAGCCGTTGAAGCCGCCGTCGTCGCGCGGCAACCTGTACCCTGGCACCGATCTGAAGGACAACGCCGACATGGTGTCGACGCGTCTTGAAGTGGACGTGAACGACCGCACCACGGTGTGGGGCAGCGTCGGTTACTCCGACGTGGACTACATGCAGACCTTCCCGCGCGGCACGGTGCGGCAGGACGGCAGCTTCAGCCTCAGCAACAACTACTACGACTACTACGGCAAGACGACGGCGGCAGATGCCGGGATTCGCACGCGTTTCAACACTGGCAGCGTCAAGCACACGCTGGCGCTGGGCGTGAACCTGCTAAGTCAGGAGACCGGCTTCTACTACACCCAAGGTCGGGCCGCCGACGCCGTGGAGTCGAGCATCTACAACCCCGTGCCCTTGCCGGGTGTGAATGCGCCGCGCCTGCAGCCGGCGAAGTCGGGCGAATTGGAGCAACACAGCGTGGCGCTGGTCGATACGATGGCCTTGTTCAACGACCAATTGCTGCTGACGGTGGGTCTGCGCGACCAGACCATCGAGCAGAAGAATGCACAAGGCAATTCGACGTACAAGAAGAGCGCGGTCTCGCCCATGGCAGGCCTGGTGTTCAAACCGATCAAGAACATTTCGGTCTATGCCAACTATACGGCTGGCCTGATCCGTGGCGGCACGGCGCCGAACAACGACGACTATGTCAATCCCGGCGAAATGTTCCCGCCCCAAAAATCCAAACAGTACGAGGTTGGGGTGAAGGCGGATTGGGGCCGTCTGATGACGCAGGTGGCGGTCTACGAGATCAGGCGGCCGGCCCAAGTGAACGTTCCAGTGGGTGATCAGCTGCTTTACAGCTTTGGCGGCGAGCAACGCAACCGCGGGCTGGAACTCACAGCTTACGGCGAGGTGGCCAAGGGCCTGCGCGCCATGGCCAGTGCCGCCTTCAACGACGCGAAGCTGACGCGCGCGGCCGGTGGCGCCAATGTGGGCAACAACCTGGCTGGCGTGCCCGACCGCACCTTCAACGTGGGCCTGGACTGGGACACGCCCTGGGTGCCCGGCCTGAGCCTGAACGGCCGTGTGATCCACACCTCCAGCGTCTACTACAACGTCACCAACACGCTGAACATGCCGAGCTGGACGCGCATGGACATCGGCGCGCGCTACACCACCAAGATCTCGGGCAAGCCCGTCACGCTGCGCGCCAACCTGGAGAACGTGTTCAACCGGGAGTACTGGATCACCAGCACCTATGTGACCGTTGGCGCGCCGCGCACGCTGATGCTGTCGGCTTCGGTCGACTTCTAAGCGACCGGGTCCGGGCGGTCTACCCGCCCGGTGCAGCCACCCGCCACACCGCATTCCCCACGTCATCCGCCACCAGCAGCCCCCCGCGCTGATCCAGCGCCACCCCCACCGGCCGCCCCAGCGCCTTGCCGTCCTCGCTCAAAAAGCCCGTCAGCACGTCGCGGGGCAGCCCCTGCGGCTTGCCGTCGACGAAGGACACGAACACCACCTTGTAGCCACTGGGTGGCTTGCGGTTCCAAGAGCCGTGGTTGCCGATGAAGGCGCCGGTGCCGAACTTGCCGCCCAGCGCCTGGCTGTCGCCGATCGCCAGCCCCAGCGGTGCCACGTGTGCGCCCAGCGCGTAGTCGGGCACGCGGGCCTTGGCCACCATGTCGGGCCGCTGCGGCTGCACGCGTTCGTCCACATGCTGGCCGAAGTAGCTCCAGGGCCAGCCGTAGAAGGCGCCGTCCTCGACCGCCGTCAGGTAGTCGGGCACGAGGTCGTTGCCGAGTTCGTCGCGCTCGTTGACCACGGTCCACAGCCTGCCGCCGTTCCAGGCCAGGCCGTTCGGGTTGCGCAGGCCCGAGGCATAGACGCGGTGCTGGCCGGTCTTCGCATCCACCTCCCAGATGGCAGCGCGGCCTTGTTCGTTCTCCAGGCCGTTCTCGCCGATGTTGCTGTTCGAGCCCACCGTCACGTACAGCTTGCTGCCGTCGGCACTGGCGATCAGGTTCTTGGTCCAGTGGTGGTTGATCTTCGACGGCAGATCCACGAGCTTGGTCGGCTGCGCCGTGATCTGCGTCTGGCCGCTCTGGTAGGGAACGCTCACCACGGCATCGGCATTGGCGATGAACAGCGTCTGGCCCACCAGCGCCATGCCGAACGGTGAGGTCAGGCCCTGCAGCAGCACGCTGCGCACCTCGGCCACGCCGTCGCCGTCGGCATCGCGCAGCAGCGTGATGCGGTCCGCGCTCGGCACGCCGGCGCCGGCACGCTTCATGAACAGGCCCTGCACCCAGCCACGCAGCGACGGCTTCTTGCCTTCGCCCGCGTTGGCCGGCTTGTTGCCCTCGGCCACCAGCACGTCGCCGTTGGGCAGCACGGCGAGCCAGCGCGGGTGGTCCAGTCCGCGCGCGAAGGGCGTGACGGCCGTGCCGGGCGCCGGCTTGGGCATGGCGTCGGCGGGCCAGCCTTGCACGGGCGCGACCTTCACGGTGGGGATCAGGCTGGTGCTGGGCGCGGGCAGCTGCGGCGCGGAGCCGGCCACGCCGGTCTCGGGCAGCCGCGAGGTCTCGCCACAACCGGCGAGCAGGGCCAGGGCGGTGATCGCACAGAAGGCGGGAAGGCGAGGGCGCAGATGCGGCGCGGGCATGGGGAAACTCCTGTCGGGAAGGGGCATTGCCGCCAGCTTGGCGCTACTGGCCCGCCGCGGCTGCCGGTGTGCAGGCCCGCGCGGTGTAGTCCGCCGCGCGGCTGGTGGCTCAGCCCAGCAGGCGGCGGATGGTGTTGAGCAGCAGCTGCGGCTCGAACGGCTTGGCCACGTGCGCGTCGAAGCCGGCGTCCAGCGCCATGGCGCGGTCGTCGGGCCGGCCGAAGGCGGTCAGCGCGATGGCCGGCAGCCGCGTCAGCCCATCGTCCTGCTCCTGGGCGCGCCAATGGCGGATCAGCGCGTAGCCGTCCTTGCCGGGCAGGCCGATGTCGCTGAGCAGCAGGTCGGGCCGCTGGGCCTGCAGCGCCGCCAGGCCCATGTCGTGGTCGCCTGCGATGCGCACCTGGGCGCCGCGGTCCTCCAGGATGTGGCCCAGCATCTCGGCGGCGTCGCGGTCGTCCTCCACGACCAGCACCTGGCGGCCGCTCAGGCCGGCCAGTGCGGCATCGTCCAACGCGCCGGGCTGGCTGTCGGGCGTGGGAGTGCCGTCGGCCTCGGTGGGCTGCAACGGCAGCCACACACGCGCCGTGGTGCCGGCGCCCAGGCCCGGGCTGCTCAGCTCCACGCCGCCGCCGTGCAGCTCGGCCAGGTGTTTGACGATGGACAGGCCCAGCCCCAGGCCGCCGCTGGCGCGCTTGCCGGGTGCCTCGCTCTGCGTGAACTTCTCGAACACGCGGTCGAGGAAGGCCGGGGCGATGCCTTTGCCGCGGTCCGTCACCGTGAGCTCCAGCAATCCGGCGTTGTGTGTCAGCCCCACGCGCACGGTGCCGCCCGGGTGGGAGAACTTGATCGCGTTGTTGAAGATGTTCCAGAAGATCTGCTGGAAGCGTGCCGGGTCCAGCAGCATCGGGCCGGTCGGCTGCAGGTCCAGCTCCAGGTGCAGTTCGCGGCTGCCCAGCTGCTGGTGCATCGCATCGATGGAGGACCGCACCAGCGCGACCGGATCGGCCGTTTCGCGCTGCAGCGTGAGCTTGCCGGAGTTGATGCGCGACACGTCCAGGATGTCCGAGATGATACGTGCCTGGGTCTGCGCGTTGCGGCGGATGGCGTCCAGGCCCTTGGCGATGTCCTGCGTCTGCGGCTTGCGCAGCAGCACGTGCACGTTCATGAGGATGGCGTTGAGCGGGTTGCGCAGCTCGTGCGAGAGCACGGCGACGAAATCGTCCTTGGTGCGGCTGTGGCGCTCGGCGTTGGCGCGCGCGGCCTGCTCGCGTTCCAGCAGCAGCTGCTTGTAGCGCTGCTCGCTCACGCGCAGCTGCTCCTCGGCGATGCGCGCGCGGATCAGCGCCTGCAGCGTGGCCACCAGGATGGGGGGCTCGACCGGGTGCTCCAGGTAGGCGTCGGCGCCGGAGTTCAGGCCGGCCACCTTGTCCGAACTCTCGATGTAGGTGGCCGACAGGTGCAGCACGGGCAACACCACGGTCTCGGGCAGTTCGCGCAGCATGCGGCAGACCGTGAAGCCGTCCATGTCGGGCAAATGCACGTCCAGCACCACGGCCGAGATGCCGCCGGCGCGGGCGCGGTCCAGCCCTTCGGCACCGGTCACGGCCTCGAGCGTCTGGAAGCCCGCCGCATGCAGGATGCGGCAGGTGGAATAGCGGGTGGCTGGGCTGTCGTCCACCACCAGCACGGTGTGCTGCGAGCGGTCGATGGTGGTGCTGACCTTGTGCATGCCGCGGGTCCTTCAGGAAGAGGTGTCGTCACCCGCGGGCGCACCGCGCAGCGGGATGCGCACATGGAAGGTGGAGCCCTGGTCCGGCACGCTGTCCATGCCCACGCTGCCGCCCAGCAGCTCGGCCAGCCGCTTGGACAGCGACAAGCCGAGGCCGGTGCCGCGCAGGCTCTTCTGGATCGGCGAGTCGATCTGCGAGAAGTCCTGGAAGATCGCGCCGTGGTACTCGCGCGCAATGCCGATGCCGGTGTCGGCCACGGCGAAGCGCACCCAGTCCTGCCCGTCCTCGGACACGCGCCGCGCCGACACGCGCACCTCGCCGCGCAGCGTGAACTTGAGCGCGTTGCTGATGTAGTTGCGCAGGATCTGCGCGAGCTTGCGGTCGTCGCTGAAGACCTGGGGCACGTCGATCGGGTCCTCGAAGATCAACGAGACCTGCGGGTTGGTCAGCACCGGCTTGAACATGCCGCGCAGCGCCGCGAACAGGTCCACCATGTCGAACCAGCCCGGCGACACGTCGATGCGGCCGGCCTCCACCTTGGCCAGGTCCAGCAGGTCGTTGACGATGTCGGAGAATTCCAGCGCGTTCTGGTGGATGAACTGCACCTGGCGTTCCTGCTCGGCCGTCAGCGGGCCGTCCAGCCGGTCCAGCAACAGCCGCGTCATGCTCTGGATGGCGCCCAGCGGCGTGCGGAACTCGTGGCTCATGTAGGCCAGGAAGCGGCTCTTGAGCTCGTTGGCGTGGCGCAGCTCGGCGGCCTGGGTGTCCAGCTCGGCGTACAGCGCCAGCACCCCGTGGTTGGTCTCTTCGAGTTCCTCGGACAGTTGCGCCACCTGCGCCTGCGCGGCGGCGAGTTGCTCGGCCAGTGCGGACTCATCCATGGACGTTCCTTTGCAGCACGAACACGGTGGCATCGTCGCGGCCGCGCAGGTTGCCGCGCACCAGCCAGGCGGCCAGCAGAGCCGGGTCGCGCGCCACCAGGGGGGCCAGCGGCTCGGTCTGCCAGCGGCTTTGCAGCCCGTCGCTGTGCAGCACGGCCACCGCATGCGGCGGCCACTCGGTCTGCACCGGCTCGAAGCGGCGCACCTGCACACCCAGCGTGCCGTGCTGCGGGGCCAGGCTCTTGCTGTGCGTGCCCGAGACCAGCCGCGTGGCGATGTTGCCGGCCCCGGCCAGCCACAGGCGGGCCGGCTCCAGCAGGGCCAGCGAGCCGGCGGCACCGCGTGTGATGCGCAGCGCCGCATGCATGCGGTCCAGCTGTTCGGCCAGCGGCGCGAACGGCGCCCGCGCGAACTGCGCCACCGCGGCCTGCGAAGCCTCGGCCGCCTGCGGGCCATGCCCCAGGCCGTCGGCCACCAGCACGGCCGCACGGGTGCCGTCCAGCGCCAGCGCCCAGGCGTCGCCACAGGCCTGTTCGCCCGGCGCGCACAGCATCACCGCACCCCAGCGGAAGGCCGCGGGCGGGCGCCTGTGCCCCTCGGGCCGCACGCGCGCCAGCACCACCGTGCCCACGCCCGGTTCGGAATGCAGGTCGAAGTCGCTGGCCAGCCGGCGCACGGCGCCCAGGCCTGTGCCCGGCGTGCCGCCGGTGGAAAAGCCATCGACCAGCGCACGCGCCGGGTCGGCAATGCCGGGGCCGTCGTCCAGCGCCAGCACCTCGACCTCGGGCTGGCCGTGCTGGCGCTGGGCGATCAGCAGCCGGCCGCCGTGGGCATGGCGCACGAGGTTGTTGCCCAGCTCGGTGACGACCAGCGCGAGCCGGCCCGCCGTGGTGGCATCGAGCGCGAGCCGCTCCGCGAGCGCCGCCGCATGCCGGCGCGCCTCGCCGACCCGGCTGGCGTCGCCCATGGGGAACAGCACGTGCGGCGTGCCGGGCTGGATCACTTCCATCGCGTCACGCTCACGCAGGTGCCCTCGCCGACGGTGGACTGGATGTCGAACTCGTGCACCAGCCGCCGGCTGCCCGACAAGCCCAGGCCCATGCCCTTGCCCGAGGTCCAGCCGTCGGTCAGCGCCTGGGCGATGTCGGGGATGCCGGGGCCCTGGTCGCGAAAGCGCAGGCGCAGGCCGCGCCGCACGCCTTGCTCGACGACGTCCCAGCACATCTCGCCGCCGCCGCCGTAGGTCACGGTGTTGCGCGAGAGTTCGCTGGCGGCCGTGATCATCTTGGTCTGGTCGACCAGCGAGAAGCCCAACTGCTGCGTCAGCTTGCGCACCAGCTGGCGGCTGGCCACGATGTCGGGCTCGCCGCGCAGTGGCAGCTGGCCGCTGGGCTCAGTCGCGCTCAAGGGATTCTCCGCGCTGGCCCTGCTCCAGCAGCAGCATGCCGCGCTTGACGTTGAGCGCCGTCTTCACGCCTTCCAGCGACAGGCCCAGCTCGACCAGCGTGATGGCCACGGCCGGCTGCATGCCGACGACCACGGTGGTGGCGTCCAGCACGCGCGCGATGCCCGAGATCGAGGCCAGCATGCGGCCGACGAAGGAATCGACGATCTCCAGGGCCGAGATGTCGATCAGCACGCCGTTGGCACCGGTGGTCTCGATGCGGGTCGCGAGGTCGTCCTGCAGCTGCACGGCCGTCTGGTCCTCCATGTCGACCTGGATGGTGACGAGCAGCGCGCTGCCCATCTGCAGGATCGGGATGCGGTACATGGCGGGGTGGCTCAGGCGGTGCGCGAGACGGTCCAGCCGCCGCGCTTGAGCGCCAATGCCAGCGCCGCCGCCAGGCTGGCCTTGGTGGTCACGCCCTGCAGGTCCACGCCCAGGTGCACGATGGTCTGGGCGATCTGCGGCCGCACGCCGCTGATGATGCAGTCCGCGCCCATCAGGCGGATGGCGGTGACGGTCTTGAGCAGGTGCTGTGCAACCAGCGTGTCCACGGTCGGCACGCCCGTGATGTCGATGATGGCCAGGCCCGATTCGGTGTCGACGATCTTCTGCAGCAAGGCCTCCATGACCATCTGCGTGCGGCTGGAGTCGAGCGTGCCGATCATGGGCACGGCCAGCACGCCCTCCCAGAGCTTGATGACGGGCGTGGACAGCTCCAGCAGCTCCTGCTGCTGGCGTGCGATGAGTTCCTCGCGCGTGCGCTGGAACGCCGTGGCCGTCCATTGCGCCATCGCGTCGAGCTTGGTGGTCACGCTGACCACGGCCTGCAGCAATGTCTGGCTGTCCTGACCCAGGCGCTGCTGCAGCGCGGCGAAGATCGGCTGCTTGAGCGCCAGCACGAAGGCGCTGGTGTCGCCCGCGCTCTGGCCCTGGGCCGCGCGCGATGCCGACAGCGTGTCGAGCAGCCGCCGCGCGTTGGACCAGCCCTCGGCCCGCAGGTCGTCGGGCGCGTCGCTCTGCAGGGCCTGCAACAGCGCATCGAAGAGGTCTTGCGCTTCCTCGCGGCTGGCGGTGCTGGCATGGGCACCGTGTGTGGCGGTGGTCCACGCCTGGAGCAGGGTGGCGCGCTCGTCCTGCAACAGCGCGATCAGGGTCTGGGCATGGGAAGCCATGGGTGTCCTCGGGCGGGTCTTTTTGGGCCGGCCGCCACGATGGCGGTCGCATGCCTGTGCTTTTGTCACAGAAATTCTAGGAGCCGCAGCCGGCGTTTCGACACCGCGACACACAAGTCGCGGCGTTGTCCTGCAAGCACGGGGCGCGCCCACCCTCAGTGCCGGCCGCGGGCTGTGTCCAGCATCGGGGCGCTCCGCGAGGCCACGCGCAGCACCGAGCGCAACGACACAAGAAGGAAGCGTCCATGGATGCACAGAAGGAGGAGGCCCCGGCGCCGGTCGCCGCGTCGCCCGCCCCAGAGGGCGGGCACGCGCTGCCAGACGCCGCGGTGGACATGCGCAACGCCGCGCTGGCCGTGATCGCCGTGCTGGCCTGCGTGTTCGCGCTGCGCTGGGCGGCGCAGGTGTTCATCCCGCTGATGATGAGCCTGCTGCTCACCTACGCGCTGTCTCCGGCGGTGGAGCGGCTCGCGCGCTGGCACGTGTCGCGCTGGATCGGTGCGGCGCTGGTGCTGCTGGCGCTGCTGGGCGCCATCGGCTTCACGGGCTACCGGCTGGCGGGCAGCGCCGGCGCGCTGCTCGACGCGCTGCCCGTGGCCGCGCAGAAGCTGCGCCTGCACGTCCAGGCCGGCCAACGACCCGGCGACGCGAGCGCGCTGAGCACGGTGCAGAAGGCCGCGGCCCACCTGGAGCAGGCGGCCGAGGGCGCGGCCGAACCGCCGCGCCGCGGCGTCCAGCGCGTGACCATCGAGCGGCCGCGCTTCAACGTGCGCGACTACCTGTGGACGGGCACCATGGGTTTGGTCAGCATGGCGCTGCAGCTCACGCTCGTGACCTTCATGACCTACTTCGCGCTGGCCTCGGGCACCATGTTCCGGCGCAAGCTCGTGCGCATCAGCGGGGCCAGCTTCAGCCGCAAGAAGATCACGGTGCAGGTGCTGGACGACATCGTCGGCCATGTGGAGCGCTACCTGCTCGTGCAGATCCTCACCAGCGCCATCGTCGGCCTGGCCACCGGCCTGGTGTTCTGGGCCTTCGGCCTGGAGAACGCGGCGGTGTGGGGCATCGTGGCCGGTGTCACCAACCTGATTCCCTACCTGGGCTCGCTGCTGGTCATGGTGGGCGCCGGCCTGCTGGCGCTGCTGCAGTTCGACAGCTACGAGATGGCGCTCGTGATCGCCGGCAGCTCGCTGGCCATCCACACACTGGTGGGCCAGTTGCTCGTGCCCTGGCTCACCAGCCGCACCAGCCGCATGAACCCGGTGGCGGTGTTCGTGGGCGTGATCTTCTGGGGCTGGCTCTGGGGCGTGCCGGGCCTGCTGTTGGGCATCCCGATCATGATGGTCATCAAGGCCATCTGCGACCACGTGGAAGACCTGCAGCCGGTCGGAGAACTGCTCAGCGACTGAAGCCTTCTACCAGTGCGATCAGTTGCTCGGGGTCCAGCGGCTTGACCAGGTGGTGGTCGAAGCCCGCCTGCGCCGTCGCCTCGCGGTCGCGTTCCTGGCCCCATCCCGTCAGCGCCACCAGCAGGGCGTCCCGGCCCGCCGGATGCCGGCGCAGGCGGCGCGCCAGCTCGTAGCCGTCCATGCCCGGCATGCCGATGTCCAGGATCGCCAGGTCGGGCCGCAGCCCGGGCAGCAGGTCCAGCGCCTGGTCGCCGCTGTAGGCCACGGCCGTGGCCATGCCGATGGCCTGCAGGAACTCGGCCAGGCTGTCGGCGGCATCGCGGTTGTCGTCGACCACGAGCGCGGTCAGTGCCACGGAGGGCGCCGCCAGTGCGTCGACCGGCGTCTCCATCGCCTGTGCCGCCTGCAGCGGCAGCCGCACCGTGAACGTGCTGCCCTGGCCCAGCCCCGCGCTGTGCGCCACGATGTGGCCCCCGTGCAGTTCGACCAGGCTGCGCGCCAGCGTCAACCCGATGCCCAGCCCGCCCTGCGCGGCCTTGGACGCGCCGCTGGCCTGCACGAACATGTCGAACACGGTGTCCAGCATCTCTGGCGCGATGCCGATGCCATCGTCCTGCACGCTGACGATGGCCTGGCCGTCCATCGCCTGCGCAGTCAGCGCGACGTGCCCGCCGGCGGGCGTGTACTTGGCTGCGTTGTTGAGCAGGTTGGAGAACACCTGCGTGAGCCGCACGCTGTCACCTTCCAGCGGCAGCGGGCTGTCGGGCAGACGCAGCACGAGCTGGTGCTGCGCGGCATCGAGCAGTGGGCGGCTCAGCTCCAACGCGTCGTGCAGCACCTGGCGCAGGTCGATGGCGTCCATGTCCGGCTCGATCTTGCCGCGCGTGATGCGCGAGATCTCCATGAGGTCGTTGACCAGCCGCACCATGTGGTCGATCTGGCGCCGCATCATGTCGTAGTGGCGCACCGCCTCGTCGGGTCCCGGCCGCTTGCGCTTGAGCAGCGTCAGCGCGGTTTGCAGCGGCGCCAGCGGATTGCGCAGCTCGTGCGCCAGCGTGGCCAGAAATTCGGTCTTGCGCTGGTCGGCCAGCCGCAGGCCCTCCAGCGTGGCGCGCAGGTCGTACTGCCGGTTGCGCGCCCGCAGGGCCGACCGCACCGAACTCACGAACGCCGCCACCCGCATCGGCCGCTCGATCACGGTGACGTTGGCCACGCTGTCCATGGCCTCGGCCACGACGCGCGAATCGGCGCCCTGGCGCGCCAGCACCAGCACCGGCAGGTCGGACCAGGGCGGCTGTCGCTGCAGGGCCTGGGTCAGCCCCGTGGCGGCCGGATCGGCGAGGGCCTCTTCGGCCAGCACCAAGGCACCGGCGCCGCGTGCCAGCTCGTCCGCCAGTGCGGCCAGCGTGGTGCAGTTCAGCACCGGTACGCCAGCGCGCTCGAGCACCGCCCGTGTCATCAGCGCGTCCCTGGCTGTTGCGGCACGCATCAGGACCCGGCGTTCGAGCGCTTCGGCGGCTTCGCTCATGGGGGGCTGCTGGCCGGCGTTTCGACAGGGATGGGCACGCCGGTCAGGATGCCGCGGAAGTTGCGCAAGGGCTCGCCGATGTGGATGCCGGTCTCGGTCAGCGAGAAATCGCGGATGGTCCGCTCGTGCTGGCCACCGCGCTTCTTGACGACCGAGATCGCCTGGCGCACCTCGCCAGCCAGTTCGAAGTAGCGCAGCAGCACCACCGCATCGGCCAGGTAGCTGGCATCCACGGCCGACGTCATGTTGCCGCCGATCAGGCCGTGGTGTGCGCCGACCATCAGCGTGGCCACGCCATGCTGGCCGAGGTAGGTCAGCAGCTCGTGCAGCTGCACGATCAGGAAGCGCTCGTCCGGCATGGCGTTCAGGTAGCCGTTCAGGCTGTCGATCAGCAGCACCTTGGCCTGGTGCTCGGTGACGGCCTCGCGCACCAGATGCACGAACTCGCCCGGCGACAGTTCCGCCGGGTCGATCTGGCGCAGGCGGATCAGGCCCTGGTCGATGAATGGGCCAAGCTCCATGCCCATGCCGGCGCAGCGCGTGCGCAGCGTGTTGATGCTTTCGTCGAAGATGAACAGCGCCGAGCGCTCGCCGCGGCGCGCCGCCGCCAGCGCGAACTGCACGCCCAGCGTGGATTTGCCGGTGCCGGGCGCACCGACGAACAGGCTGCTGGTGCCGCGCTCGATGCCGCCGCCCAGCAGCGCATCCAGCGCCGGCAGGCCGCTGGGCATGCGCACCTGTTCCAGTGGCTTGTGGTGTTCGGCCGCGACCAGGCGCGGGTACACCTGCAGGCCGCCGCGGCCGATCGTGTAGTCGTGGTAGCCGGTGCGAAAGTGCCTGCCACGGTACTTGGTGACGAGCAGGCGCCGCCGCGTGGAGCCGAAATCCGAGTTGTTCTGGTCGAGCCGGATCACCGCGTGCGAGATGCTCTGCACCTGCAGGTCGTGCTCCATCGCCGTCATGTCGTCCAGCAGCAGCACGGTGCAGTTGCGCCCCGCGAAGAACTGCTTGAGCGCCAGGATCTGGCGCCGGTAGCGCAGCGAGCTGCCGGCCAGCAGGCGCAGCTCCGACAGCGAATCGAACACCACGCGCTGGGGGCGCAGCTGCTCCACGTCGGCCAGGATCTTGAGCGTGGTCTCGCTGAGTTCCACCTCGGAGGGGTGGAACATGGTGTATTGCTCCTCGGGCTCGAGCGCATCGTTGTTGGGCAGCATCTCGCGCACGTGCACGCTGCGCAGGTCCCAGCCGTGCGAACGCGCCACGCCGGCCAGTTCCTTCGCGGTCTCCGACAGCGTGACGTACAGCACCGATTCGCCGCGCCGCGCACCCTCGATCAGGAACTGCATCGCGATCGTGGTCTTGCCCGCGCCGGGCGCGCCTTCCAGCAGGTACAAGCGGTTGGCCGTGAGGCCGCCGCCCAGCACGTCGTCCAGGCCCGGCACACCGATCTGCGCCATGGGTTCGATGGGATCGTCGGCAGAAGAAGGAGGCAGGTCGGACACGTGTCGCTCCGTGCGTTGGTTGGTCTGGGTGGTCTATCGACCTTGGCGGCGGTTATACCCGTCCTCGCAAGTGGTTTCGGGGTCCGCGCAACGGTCGGCCGGGAGGCGGAGCAAGGGTTGAGGCACTGTCCTACAGGCCAGATCGAAGAATGGCGAGAATGGCGCCCCCACCGTGTCTTGACCTGCCGCATGAACCACTCCTTGCGTTGGATGCCTCTGCTGGTCTGCTCGACCACCGCACTGCCGTTGTCGGGCCACGCCCAGACCCAGGCCCCGGCCCCGGCGCTGGCCGCCACCGTGGTCACCGCCACGCGCACCGAGGCCGACCCGCTGGCCGTGCCCGCCTCGGTCGAGCGCATCGACGGCGACGCGCTGCGCCTGGGCCGTGCCCAGGTCAACATCTCCGAAGCCCTGGGTACCGTGCCCGGGCTGCAGGCGCGCGAGCGCCAGAACTACGCCCAGGACGTGCAGATCTCCATGCGCGGCTTCGGCACGCGCGCCACCTTCGGCATCCGTGGGCTGCGCCTGTACGTGGACGGCATCCCGGCCACCCAGCCCGACGGGCAGGGCCAGCTTTCGCACGTGGACCTGGCCTCGGCCGAGCGCATCGAGGTGCTGCGCGGGCCGTTCTCGGCCCTGTACGGCAACTCCTCGGGTGGGGTGCTGCAGGTGTTCACAGAGGAAGGCCGCGGCGCGCCACGGCTGCGGCTGGACACGGCCGCCGGCAGCGACGGGCTGCTGCGTTTCGGTGCCAAGGTGAGCGGCAACACCGGGCCGAACGACAGCGGCGTGGGCTATGTGGTCTCGGCCAGCCGCTTCAGCACGGACGGCTACCGCGAGCACAGCGAGGCGCGGCGCCTGCTCGCCAATGCCAAGCTCACGCTGCGGCCGCACGAGGACGGCAAGCTGACGCTGGTGGCGAACCGGGTGGTGTTGCCCAAGGCCGACGATCCGCTGGGCCTGTCGCGCGCGCAGTGGCAGGCCAATCCGCGCGGCGTCGATCCGGCGGCCTTGCGCTTCGATACGCGCAAGAACATGGACCAGACCCAGGCCGGCTTGGTCTACGAACACTACCTGAGTGAAGCCCATGCGTTGCAGGCCACGCTGTACGGCGGGCAGCGCGGCACCACGCAGTTCCAGTCGATCCCGGTCGCGGTTCAGGACAACCCGCGCCACCCCGGCGGGGTGATCGATCTGGACCGCGACTACGCAGGTGCCGACCTGCGCTGGACCTGGCGCACCGAGCTGGCCGACGCGCCTTTGAGCGTGGTGGCGGGCCTGGCCTACGATGGCTTGCGCGAGGACCGGCGCGGCTACGCCAACTTCGTCGGCAGCACGCTGGGTGTGCAGGGCGCACTGCGCCGCAACGAGCGCAACCGCGTCAACAACTTCGACAAGTACCTGCAGGCCGATTGGCGCGTGACCCAGCACTGGACCGTGAACGCCGGCCTGCGCCACAGCCGCGTGCGCTTCGATTCACAGGACCGCTACGTCGTGGGCGTCAACCCGGACGACAGCGGCCAGGCGCGCTACGGCGCCACGCTGCCCGTGGTCGGTGCCAGCTTTGCCATCACCGAAAGCCTGCGCGTGTACGCCTCGGTGGGCAAGGGCTTCGAGACGCCGACGCTCAACGAGCTGTCCTACCGTCCGGACCAGCAGCCCGGCCTGAACTTCGGCCTGCAGCCGGCGCGCAGCAAGAGCGTGGAGGCGGGCCTGAAGCACCGCAGCGCGGCGTTGGGCGAATGGACGGCCGCGGTGTTCCGCACCTGCACCGAAGACGAGATCGTGACCAGCACCGTCAACGGCCGCTCGACCGCGCAGAACGCCGGCAAGACGCGTCGCAACGGCCTGGAGCTGGCCTGGGAGCAGCGCCATCTGCAACACCTGCGCACCCAGGTCGCGGCCACCTTCCTCGATGCGCGCTACCGCGACGGCGCCAACGCCGGCGCGCGCCTGCCGGGCCTGGCCAAGAGCAGCCTGTACGCCAGCGCCGGCTGGGTGCCGCCACAGGGCTGGCGCGCCGGTGCCGACTGGCGCGCGCTGAGCCGCGTGATGGTGAACGACGCCAACAGCGACGCGGCGGCCGGCTACGGCGTGCTGGGCCTGTACACGGGCTATGCCGCGCGGCTGGGCAGCTGGCAGCTGGAAGGCTTCGTGCGCGCGGACAACCTGCTGGACAAGCGTTACGCGGGCTCGGTCATCGTCAATGAAGGCAACAGCCGATTCTTCGAACCGGCCCCGGGCCGCAACTGGCTCGTGGGCCTTTCTGCCACCTTGCCGCTGTAAAACGAAAGGGGCGCCGCCTGGCGCCCCCATTTGCCTGCGGCCAGCGCCGCATCACTTGGTGCCGCTGGTCTTCCCGGGATCGCCCGCGCTGCCCGGCAGGTCGTTTTTCTGCCCGGCCTCCTGGCGGTTCTTGCGCCAGCTGTCGAACTCGTCGGAGAACTTCTTGTAGCGCTCGCCGCGCCAGGACTGGTAGTCGTCGTCCAGATTGCGCAGCTGCTGTTCACGCCATTGCTGGTAGTCGGGGTCGTGGTGCTGCTGCTGGCGGCCGCCCTGGTAGGAGCCGTAGCCCAGCTGGTCGCCGTAGCCACCGTAGGTCTGGCTGCCGGCGTAGGGGCCGGCATTGGAACGGTAGCCGCCTCCGCCGCCCTGGAAGCGTCCGTGGCCATAGCGGTCTTCGTCGCTGCCGTTGGCGCCGTCGTGCCGGCGCCAGTCCCGGCCCTCGTCGTAGCCGTGGTCGCCCTGGCGGTAGCTCTGGTTGCGGTAGCCCTGGTCTGCGCCGCCGTAACCGCCGTAGCCGCTGCTGTGGCGCTCGTCGCGGCTACCGTAGCCCTGGGGGCCCGGATTGCGCATGTAGCCGGGCCGGTTGTAGCCGGGGTCGGCCTGCCAGTCGCGCTGGTAGCCGCCGCTGGGGCCGCCATGCACATCGGGCGCGCTGGCGCGGCCGTAGCTGGCCTGGGCCGGATCGTGGCGGCGCAGGTCGCTGCCTTCGCGGCGTGCGCCCCAGTTGCGCGCATCGTGCCGGCTGTCCCCATCGTGTTCGCCGCCGTGCTGGCGTTGCTGGTCGGCGTATTGCCCCATCTGGTGGCGGTCGTTCTGTTGCCACGTGTCCTGCTGGTCGTAGCCTTGGTTGCGGTGTGCCATCGCTGCTTCGCTCCTGTGGATGGTTGCGGGAATCGGCAGTGCCTGCCGTGCTGTGCCTGTAGATTGCGACGCCGGCCGGGCCCTCGGGGCGGGGATCGGCGCCAAGCTCCGGTAGGACGCTTCCGACCGCTGTCAGCCTCCAGGCGTCGATGCGGCCGGCGCCGGTACCGAGGTGCCTGGCGCGCTGGCCGGTGGAATGGCCGGTGGGGCAGACGCCGGGTTGCCGGCCGGATCCGGCGTGGGCGCCGGCATGGTGCTGCCGGTGCCGCTGCTGCCTGCCGGCGTGTCCGTGCCAGGGCTCTTGCCGGTGCCGCCCGTGCTCTCGGGCACGCTGGGCACCGTGGTGGGCGTGCTGGCGCCGGCCGCGGGCGGATGGGCGCTGCTGCCGGCCACGCCGGGCGTTGGCGCTTCGTTGCGTTGGCAGGCCACGAGCAGCGTGAGCAGGGCGATGGCGCCGGCAGCGCGCAGCGCGCCGGGCCGAGGGCATCGAGGCATGGAAAGTCTCCAGCAGTGTGGTGTCACACCATGCTCGGGCCGACCGGGGCCGCGCGATGTAGGACATCCGCGCCGCGTGCTGCCGGCACGGGGCCGGCAGCGGCGGCCTACGGCAGCGTGCCCAGGCCGGGCGCCGCCGCCGCGGCCTGCGGCGCGCGCGGCAATGTGACGCCGAAGCGCGTGCGCCCTGCCGCTGACTCCACCTGCAGCTGCCCGCCATGCGCGCGCACGATCTCGCGCACGATGTACAGGCCCAGGCCCAGGCCTTCGTTGCGGCTGGCAGTGCGCCGCGAAGGCGCCTCCTCGGCGTGCGCGCGGCCGCTGCGGAAGGGGTCGAAGATGTGCGGCAGCACGTCGGCCGGGATCTCGCCACCGTTGTGCACCGACAGGCGCACTTCGGCGGCATGTCTGCCGTCCAGTTCCACCTGGACGGGTGCCTCGTCGCCGTGGCGCAGCGCGTTGCCGACCAGGTTGGACAGCACCTGCGTGAGCCGGTCTTCGTCCCAGTCGCCCTGCAGGTTGCCCTGCCGGTCCAGCAGCACCTGCTTGTCGGGCCGCGTGCTCTGGCGTTCCTGCACCACGCGCTCGGCCAGCACGCCGAGGTCGAAGCGCTCGCTGGCCATGGGCATGCCGCCGCCCTGGCGCGTGCGCGCGAGGTCCAGCATGTCCTCGATCATGCGGCCCATCCACTGGCCGCTGCGCAGCAGGCGCTGGGCCACGGTGCGCGTGGTCTCGTCGGGCCGGCGCAGCAACAGTTCGGCGGCCGTGGTGATGGCCGACAGCGGGCCCCGCAGGTCATGGCCCAGCACCGCCGTGAAGAGTTCGTGCAGGCGCAGCGTCTCGGTGCGTTCCTGCAGGTTGCGCGCCAGCTGCTGCTTTTGCCGGTAGAGCTGGAAGAACACGCCGGCCTTGCCGCACAGCACATGCGGTTCGACCGGCTTGTAGAGGAAGTCCACCGCGCCGGCCTCGTAGCCGCGGAACATGCGCTGTGCATCGCGCGTGCCGGCGGTCACGAAGATGATGGGCACATGGCGCGTGCGCTCCATGCCGCGCATCATCTCGGCCAGCTCGAAGCCGTCCATCTCGGGCATCTGCACGTCCACGAGCGCCAGCGCCACCTCATGGCGCAGCAGGAGTTCCAGCGCCTCGGTGCCCGAGCGGGCCTGCAGCACCTCCACCTCCTCGCTCTGCAGCAGCGCGGCGAGCGCGAGCAGGTTCTCGTCGAGGTCGTCGACGATCAGGCACTTGATGGGCTCCGGGCGCTCGGCCGGCTGCGCGTCGCGCGCGGCGAAGGGGCGGGGCGGGTTCATGCGGCGCTCCGTGTCTTGGACACCGCATCCAGCGTGCCCAGGAGCGTGGCCAGCGCGCGCAGCGGCAGCACGAAATCGGCCGGGCCGGTGGCCAGCGCGCATTCGGGCATCAGCGGCATCTGGGCATCGGCCGGGTCCTGCACGGCCGTGAGGCCGCCGGCCGCACGGATGCTGGCCAGGCCCTCTGCACCGTCCTGGTTGCCACCGGTCAGCACCATGCCCAGCAGGCGCGGGCCATAGAGCTCGGCGGCGGACTGGAACAGCACGTCGATGGCCGGGCGCGAGTAGTGCACGGGCGCATCCACCGACAGCGCCAGCCGGGGACCGGCGTCCAGCAGCAGGTGGTAGTCGGGCGGTGCGAAGTAGACGTTGCCAGGTTCAATGGGATGTTTGTCCTGCGCCTCCTGCAAGGGCACGGCGCAGCGCGGCGCGAAGATCTCCACCAGCAGGCTGTCGCGGTCGCGCGGCAGGTGCTGCACCACGAACACCGGCGCGCGCAGGCCGGCGGGCAGGGCGGGCAGCAGGATCGACAGCGCCTCGACACCGCCGGCCGAGGCACCGATCACGACGGCGTCCACACGTTGGGCCAGAGAGTCCATCGTCAATTGCTCTTCTGGTAGATGCGCTCTTCGCGCACGAATTCCGTGAACGCGTTGGCCGCTGCCGAGAAGCGCAGCGATTCCTTGCTGCCCAGTCCGAGGAAGCCCTTGCGGCACAGCGCGTCGCGGAACAGGCCGAGCGCACGGTCTTGCAGCGGTCGGTCGAAGTAGATCAGCACATTGCGGCAGGAGACCAGCTGCATCTCGGCGAACACCGAATCGGTGGCCAAGCTGTGGTCGGAGAAGACCACGTTGCGGCGCAGGCTCTTGTCGAACACCGCGCGGCCGTAGGCGGCCGTGTAGTAGTCCGACAGCGAGCTTTTGCCGCCGGCGCGCTGGTGGTTGAGCGTGAAGCCGGCGATGCGGTCGAGTTCGTAGACGCCGGCCTCGGCCTGCTGCAGCGCCTGCGGGTTGATGTCGGTGGCGTAGATCAGCGTGCGCTCCAGGAGGCCTTCCTCGCGCAGCAGGATGGCCAGCGAATAGACCTCCTCGCCGGTGCTGCAGCCGGCCACCCAGACCTTGAGCGAGGGGTAGGTGCGCAGCAGCGGCACCACCTCGCGCCTGAGCGCGAGGAAGTAGTCCGGGTCGCGGAACATCTCGCTGACCTGCACCGTGAGGTAGTCCAGCAGCGCGGGGAAGAAGTCGCTCTGGTGCAGCACCTTGTCCTGCAGCTGCGACAGCGAGGTGCAGGAAAAGCGCCCCATCGCGGTCTTGAGCCGACGCCGCAGCGAAGCCTGCGCGTAGCCGCGGAAGTCGAAGTGCCAGCGCAGGTAGATGGCGTCCACGAGCAGGCCCATCTCGATGTCGAAGGTGCGGTCGGACATGGCTCACTTCGGCATCCAGACGCGCAGGAGCGAGAGCAGGCGCTCCACGTCCAGCGGCTTGGCGATGTAGTCGTTGGCACCGGCGGCCAGGCATTTCTCCTGGTCGTCGCGCATGGCCTTGGCGGTGAGCGCGATGATGGGCAGCTTCTTCCATGCGGGCTGCTTGCGGATCTCGCGCATGGCGGTCAGCCCGTCCATTTCCGGCATCATGATGTCCATCAGCACCAGGTCGATTTGGGCCTCGGCGTCGGCCTTGTCGGCGCGCGTGCGTTCCAGCGCGGCCAAGGCTTCCAGGCCGTTGCGCGCCAGCGTGATCTGCGCACCCTTGGGCTCCAGCACGCTGGTCAGCGCGAAGATGTTGCGCACATCGTCTTCCACCACGAGGATGCGGCGGCCCTCCAGCGTGGCATCGCGGTCGCGCGCCAGTCGCAGCAGGCGCTGGGCCTCGGCCGGCAGCTGCGCTTCCACCTGGTGCAGGAACAGCGTGACCTCGTCGAGCAGCCGCTCGGGCGAGCGCGCGTCCTTGATGATGATGGACTTGGAGAAGCGGCGCAGCTGCTGCTCCTCGGCATGCGTGAGCGAGCGGCCGGTGTAGACGATCACGGGCGGGAAGGCCGTGCCCTCCTGCGCGGCCATCTGCTCCAGCAGCTCGTAGCCGGACAGGTCGGGCAGGTTCAGGTCCATGATCATGCAGTCGAAGGTCTGCTCGGCCAGCGCGCGCAGCGCGGCGGCGGCGTCGGCCGCCGCGCGGATCTCCACGTCGGGTCCGGCCAGCAGCTGGCCGATGCTCTCGCGCTGGCGCGCATCGTCCTCGACCACCAGCACGCGGCGGATGCCTTGCGAGATCTTGGCCTCCAGCCGCTGCAGCGCCTCCACCAGCTGGCTGCGCTTGACGGGCTTCAGGTCGTAGCCGATGGCGCCGCGCTCCAGCGCCTCCTGCGTGTAGTCGGCCACCGAGACCACGTGCACCGGGATGTGGCGCGTGCGCGCGTCGTGCTTGAGCTGGTCCAGCACCCCGAGGCCCGAATGGTCGGGCAGGTTCATGTCCAGCAGCACGGCGCTGGGGCGGTACTGCAGCGCGGCGGCCAGGCCGTCGGCGGCACTGTGCGTGAGCACGCACTGGAAGTGCATCTCGTGCGCCAGGTCGCGCAGGATGGCGGCGAAGCGCTGGTCGTCCTCGATCACGAGGATCAGCCGCGCACCGGGACGCAGCGCGTCGCGGTCGTCCTCCAGCACCTGGGGCGCGGTGACGGCGGCCGGTGGGGGCACCGACGCGGGCGACGGTGCGATGCTGCGCTGCACGCGTTGCGGTGCCACGGCCGGCACGGGGGCGGGCAAGCCGGCGGACTCGTCGGCCTGGCGCGGCACGTAGCGCGCCGGCAGCGCCAGCGTGAAGGTGCTGCCCGCGCCGGCCTGGCTCTGCACCGTCAGCGTGCCGCCCAGCAGATGGGCGAGGTCGCGCGAGATCGACAGGCCCAGGCCGGTGCCGCCGTAGCGCCGGTGCGTGCTGCCGTCGGCCTGGCGGAAGGCCTCGAAGATGAGCCCCTGCTGCTCCGGCGCGATGCCGATGCCGGTGTCGCGCACCGCCAGCTGCACGCCGCCGTCCGGGCCGGCGGCCAGCAGCAGCTCGACCGTGCCGCTGGGCGTGAACTTGATGGCGTTGGACAGCAGGTTCTTGAGGATCTGGCCCAGCCGCTGCGCATCGGTCACGATCTGGCGCGGCGCATCGGGGGCGATGTCGACCGACAGGCGCAGGCCCTTTTGCCCGGCGGCGGGCTGCAGGCTCTTGGCCAGGCCCTCGAGCAGGCCGGCCAGGCGCACGGTCTCGGCATGCACCTCGACCTTGCCGGCCTCGATCTTGGACAGGTCCAGGATGTCGTTGATCAAGGTCAGCAGGTCGTTGCCGGCCGAGGAGATGGTCTGCGCGTACTTGATCTGCTCGTCCGTGAGGTTGCCGCTCTTGTTGTCGGCCAGCAGCTTGGCCAGGATCAGCGTGGAGTTCAGCGGCGTGCGCAGCTCGTGGCTCATGTTGGCCAGGAACTCGCTCTTGTACTGGTTGGAGCGCTCCAGCTCGGCCGCCTTGGTGCTCAGCACGTCCTGCGACTGCTGCAGCTCGTCCTTCTGCGCCTGCAGCTGCTGGGCCTGTTCTTCCAGCTGGGCGTTGCTCTGCTCCAGTTCGCTCTGCTGCACCTCCAGCTGGGCCTGCGACTCGCGCAGCGCGCGGCCCTGTTCTTCCAGCTCCTCGTTGGACACGCGCAGTTCTTCCTGCTGGGCTTGCAGTTCCTCGGCCTGGCGCTGGGTTTCCTCCAGCAGCTCCTCCAGCCGGGTGCGGTCGTGCGAGGTGCGCACGGCGATCGCCAGCGTCTCGGACATGTGCTCGAGCAACTGCCCGTCCACCGGCTCCAGCTTGCGCGTGAACCCCAGCTCGAGCACGGCGCGCACGCGGCCGTCCACCTGGGCCGGTGCCACCAGCAACTCGCGCGGATCGGCGCTGCCCAGCGTGGAGTTGACCGGCAGGTAGCCGGCCGGAACGTCGGTCACGCGCAGCGTGCGCCGCTCCTTGGCGGCCTGGCCCAGCAGGCCGTCGCCGGGCCGCACCTGGGCACTGCCGGCCGGCGCGGCGAACGCGGCGAGCCGGCGGAAGCTGCCGTCGCGCTCGGCCAGGTACAGCGCGCCGACCTGCGCATCCAGGTAGCTGGCCAGGTAGCTGAGCACGTTCTCGCCCAGCGTCTCCAGACGGTGTTCGCCCTGCACGCGCTCGGCCAGCCCGGCCTGGCCGGCCCGCAGCCAGACCAGGTCTTCGCGCAGGCGGTGCTCGCGCACCGCGATGCCGGCCGACACCAGGATCAGCACCAGCAGCGTGGCCGCGCCGCCGCCTTGCACGCGCGAGGAATAGTCCACCGCCTGCTGCCAGGCGGCCTGGCGTTCGGTGCGCCGAGCCACTTCCTCGCGCAGGGCTTCGTCGGCCAGCGTGCGCAGGCCATCCATGGCGTCCTTGCCGCGGTCGCTGACCACGATGGCCAGTGCCCCCGGACCGTCGCCCGCGCGGCGCAGCGCAATGGTCTGGGCGAGTTCCTCCAGCTTGAGGTCGGCATAGCGCTGCAGCCGCTGCATGCGCTCGAGCTGCGACGGGTTGTCGGCCAGCAGCTGGCGCAGCTGCTGGAAGGTGGCTGTCAGGTTGACGCGCGCGTCCGTGTAGGGACGCAGATAGGGCTCCTGCCCGGTGATCAGGAAGCCGCGCTGGCCGGTCTCGGCGTCCTTCATGTGCGAGAGCAGCGCGTTGATCTGCTCGATCACGCGCGTGGCCTGGGTCACGCGGTCTGCCGTTGTGGCCCGGTTCTCCATGGCCTGGAAGGAGAACCAGGCAATGGCGGCGACGGCGGCGATTGCGACGCCGAAGCCGACCAGGCTGGCCAGCGGCAGGGGCCAGCGCGAGCGCTTGCGGGCCGTGGAAGGGGCGGGGGGCGTGTTCACGGCCGCTGCCGGGTGCGGCCGCAGGGGGCGCGCATGGCGTGGCGTGGCGGGGCGGGGGCGTGGAACATGGGCATGAGGAGCGGGATTCTAGAAACCGACACGCCGCCTTCCTGTAGGAGCAGTCCTATGCGCTTGTCGGAAAGCAGCGGGGCAGGGCTCCCGGCCTGCCGAATGGCCCTGCAATGCGCCCTCTATACTGCGCCGCCGCCCCATTGCCCATTGCAAGGACCACCCGCCATGACCTCAGCAGAACAACACCCCGCGCTGGCCGCCGTGCTGGCCGTGCTGGCGCGTGAAACCCAGGCGCCGGTGGCGCCTGCGGTACAGGCGGAGCTCGCCACCATCCTGGCGGCGCGCCGCGATGTGCCGGCCGAACTGGCGGTCGACCAGCGCGAGGTCACCATCCTCGTGGCCGACCTGCGCGGCTTCACGGCGCTGACGGCCACGCAGCCGGCCGGCACCATCGTGACCATGCTGAACCTGTGCCTGTCCCGGCTGTCCGAGGTGGTGTTCCGCTACGAGGGCGTGATCGACAAGTTCAACGGCGATTCGCTGACGGTGCTGTTCGGCGCGCCCACCGCGCGCGAGGACGACGTGCTGCGCGCGCTGTGCTGCGCGGTGGAGATGCAGCTGGCCATGCGCGACTTGAACAACCACTACCTGCGCCGCCAGATGCCCGAGCTGCACCTGGGCATCGGCGTGAACACGGGCATGGTGATGGCCGGGCGCTTCGGCAGCCAGGCCTATTCGGAATACGCCGTGATCGGCAACCAGGTCAGCCTGGCCTCGCGCATCGAATCCTTCAGCCTGCGCGGGCAGGTGCTGATCAGCGAGAACACCTACGCGCGCTGCAACGGCGTGGCCTCGGCCACCGAGCCCAAGGAAGTCTTCGTGGCCGGCAAGAGCCTGCCCGTCAAGGTGCGCGAGCTGATTGCCATCGCGTCGCGGCGCCTGAAGGTGCCGCGCCAGGAGTTCCGCCGCAGCCACCGCGTGGAAGTGCGCGTGCCCTGCAGCATGCGCCGGCTCGACAACGAGCAGCCCGTGGGCGAGCCGCAGCGCGCGTTGATCCGCGATGTGGGCTACCACGGCCTGCTGCTCGAGCTGGAGCGCCCGGTGGCCGTGCAGGACGAGGTGGCGCTGGCCTTCGACCTGACGCTGGTGGACTACCAGGTGAACGACGTGCGCGCCCGCGTGACCAAGGTCAAGCGCGAGGAAGGCCGGCTGCTGGCCGGTCTGGAGTTCACGCACATCGGCGTGGAGACCAACGCCAAGATCCAGATGTTCGTGCAGCTGCTGGTGGGCGCGGGCTGACCTACAGCCGCGCCTCGCGCACGTCCGCCGAACCCCCGCCCAGCAGCTTCGCCTTGAGCGCGGGGTCGGTCGGCTTCTCGCCCAGCCAGACCATCAACAGCGCGTTGTAGACGGCCCGGTTGCGCATCGGTGCCGTAAGCGGCTTGCGGTTGAGCGCCACCACGGCGCCGATGCCGGGCAGCCAGTCCAGTGTGAGCACGTCGCCGCGGCGCAGGCCGCCCGGCTGCCGGCCGATCGCGTCGGCCAGCGCGACCAGTTGCTGGAGCACCTCGGGACTCGTGAAGCGCTCGGGCGACAGGTCGCTCATGACGGCCTCGGAGAAGTCGTCGCCGCTGATGTCGCGCAGCGGCAGGATGGTCATGCGGCGCGGCCCGTCGGTGGCCAGCACCGCATCGGTGTGCTGCGTGCGGTCGGGCAGGTACAGGCCCATGGCATAGACCTTGAACACCAGCCGCTTGGCGATGCCCGCGCCATTGAGTTTGAGGTTCTGGCCGCCGACCTGGGTCGATTCCTCCAGTGCCACCTCGCCCAGGTCGACCGCCGGCAGCGCCGGCAGGCAGGCAATGGCGCCGGCTGTGGCGCAGGCGGTGGCCAGGAATCTGCGGATGAGTCGCTTGGTCATGCTGTGCTCCTCGGGAAATGTCTGCGAACGACCTACCAGACCGACAGCGTGCTGGTCAGCACGCGCTGCAGCCAGCTGCGCGAGGCCGCCTCGGAGATGTCGCCCTTGCCGCCCACCTCCACGCGCGCCTGCGCCACGTCGACCGAGGCCACGACGTTGCCGTCGCGCAGGTCCTTGGGGTCGACGATGCCGGAGAAGCGCAGCATGGTGTAGTCGCCACGCACCAGCACGCTGCGCTCGCCGGCCACCAGCAGGTTGCCGTTGGGCAGCACGTTGATGACCGAGGCCGCCAGCTGGCCCGAGAAGCTGCTGGTGTTCTCGGCGCTGCCGCTGCCCTTGTACGAATCGCTGCCCGAGGCCGTGACGTCCAGGTTCAGGATGCCCTTCAGGATGCTCCAGGTGTCCTCGCCGGTGCCGGGGCCCTTGCTCGCCACGGCGTTCTCGCGGCTGGTGCTGTTGGCGATCTTGTTGCTGCTGGCCAGGTTCTCGGCAATGTCGACCTTGAGCGTGTCGCCGATGCGGCGCGGCTTGGCGCGGCCCGCGTACGAGAACACCATGGGCTGGCCCAACTGGTAGATCGCGCCGTTGTTGACGCGCTCCACGTTCGGTGGCTTGGGCAGGGGCGGCGCGTAGCTGGGCTGCACCGGCACCGCGGGCGGGGTCTGGAACAGCGCACAGCCGGGCAGGGCCAGCGCGGTGGCGAGCAAGGCGGCCCAAGCCGGGCGGCACGCCGGCTCAGCAGTTGTTCGGGGCATTCGGGAACTCCTCTTTCGCGCGCTGCGCGACGTTCAGGCATTTGTAGAAGCCGACGTTCTCCGCGCCGGTGACCAGGGCCGTCACGACGGGCGCGATCTTCTGGCGCGTCGTGGCCCATTTGTCGGTGCGCAGGCCGTCGGCCATCACGTAGTGGCTGGACGAGAGCACCTGGCCCTCGCTGGTGCGCAGCGTGAGCGCGGCGGCGGTGATGTAGGGGCGCGGCAGCGGCGTCAGCGGCTGCGTGTCCCATTCGATCCAGGCCGCGTAGTGCAGCCAGACCTTGCAGCCGGGCACCTGCTGCAGGTCCTCGAAGACGCGGCTGTCCACGCGGTGGCTGCGCAGCGACTGCTGCAGCGCGGGCACCATGTCGGCGACCTCGGCCTGCGGGTTGAAGGCGATGCACAGCTCGCGCACCGGCGCATGCGGGTGGTAGACGGTGTGGCTGGCCTCGCTGTCGGCGCGCTCCAGCGCCAGGCTGGCCACGGCGCCCGCGCCCTTGACGACCTCCCACGCCGGCCAGGGGCTGATGATGCTGCAGCCGCCCGACAAGGCCGCCGCCACGGCGCCGAGCGCCAGCACCGTGCGTCGCAGCCGTTTTTCAGATGATTTCATCGATGCCCCGGCTCACGACGTTGGCGGCCATGGCCGCGTACAGGCCGATCTGGCCGGCGGTGGAGCTGATGCCGCCGACCACGCTGGAGGCCGCGTCGCCGACGGCGTCGGCCGCGTCGGATGCGGCGTCGCCCACGGCCTCGACGGCATCACCGAGTGCCGTACCCACACCGCTGACGAACGATGCGACCGTGTCATAGGCGGCCACGCCCGCGTCGGCAACCGCTTCGATGGCGTCCTCGCCTGCGTCCCAGACGGATTCGAGTCCGTCCTGCACCGCCTGGACCACGGAGGTGCCGCCGTCGACCACGCTGGCGGCCGTGCTGGCCACACCGCGCACGGCGCTGGAGGCGGCGGTGCCCGCGTTCTGGACTTCCTTGCCCAGGCGTTCGAGCCCCTGCGCGCTCAGCGACACGACCGTGCTGGCGGCGGCTGCGGCCGGCTTGGCGCTGGCGAGCTGGCTGCCGACGCGCTGCACCGCCTGGGCCGCGGTCGCCAGGCCTGTCGCCGTGGCCGATGTGATGGGATTCATCCGGTACTCCTTGGTCGAGTGGTTTGAAGTGGATGAATCCTAGAGGGCGTGGCTGATTTTCTTTCCTGAATAAGGGGTGTGAATCATCGTCAATAGGGGATTATCGTTTGACGTGATGTTTCGTCATATTCTGTTGATTTAGATTATTTTGAAGAATGTTGATTTCAAATGATTTACACAAATGTTTTGTGATTTTGCGTGATGGATTGTTTTGGAGATTATTCGAGTCCGCATTGAGCGCGAAGACGATGCCGTTCGGTGCTGTTTCGAATGCGCTGGAATGTGCTGCATCCGATGTCCGGATGAGATTGGTGATGCCGTGTGATGCCGCGGTGCCGATGGCATGCGGCGTCACACAACAGCGAAGCCGCTTCACCGAGTGGACAAGCGGGGCGGCGAAGATGCGGGCGGCGCTGGCGTGCCCCCGCGAAAATCCGCTGTCGCGGGCCCAGCCGCATGTCCGCTCGAACAACCACAACCCAGATCCAAGCCATGCCATCCGTGGAGTCCGCCAAGCCCTTCCATGCCTACATCGTCGAGGACGACGACGCGTTGCGCGACATGCTGTGCGCCTACCTGGGCCGCCACGGCCTGGAGGTGACCAGCATGCGCAGCGCCGAAGAGCTGCTGCAGCGCATGCACCGCCAGCGACCCGACCTGATCGTGCTGGACGTGGGCCTGCCCGGCATGTCGGGCCTGCAGGCCTGCCAGCGCATGCGCGCCGAGGGCGACCGCGTGCCCATCATCCTGCTGACGGCCTTCAGCGAGGAGGTCGACCGCATCATCGGCCTGGAGATGGGCGCCGACGACTACCTGGGCAAGCCCTTCTCGGCGCGCGAGCTGCTCGCGCGCATCAACGCCGTGATGCGGCGCGCCTCGTTCATCCCGGGCGCGCCGATCGAGGCGCGCCGCACCGTGCGCGTGGGCCCCTTCCTGTTCGCGCTGGATTCGCGCAGCCTGCACCGCGGCGAGGAGGTGCGCGTGCTCAACACCGTGGAATACGCGCTGCTGGCCGAGCTCACGGCCAACCCCTCGGTGCCGGTCTCGCGCGAACGCCTGTTGGCCGTCTCGCACAGCCGCGGCGACGAGGTCATGCTGCGCGCCGTGGACGCCGCCATCATGCGGCTGCGCAAGCTGATCGAGCCCGAGCCGGCCTCGCCGCGCTTCATCCAGACCGTGCGCAGCCACGGCTACATGTTCGTGCCCATGGACGCATTGCTGGCCTGAAGGCTGCGCGTTCGCCCGCCATGCTCTTCGCCATGCGCCGCCGCCCGTTCTCCATCGTCCGGCGCCTGACCATCCTGGTGGTGGCGGTCAGCCTGGTGATGCTGTGCCTGAACGCCTACCTGGTGCTGCGCACGACCCAGCCCATGGCCGGGCAACTGGCCAGCACGCTGGCGCGCAGCATCCTGCTCGTGCGCACGGCGCTGCAGCAGGCACCGGCCAGCCAGCGCGACGCCCTGGCCAAGGCCTTGCGCTTCGGCGGCCTGCTGGTGCACCGGGCCTCGGCCGCGCCGCCCTACGCACAGGGGCAGCCGCCGTTCGACCCCTTGCCCTGGTTCGGCCAGCCGCCGTCGCGCGGCATGCCGCCGATGTTCGGTCCGCCGCCACCGCGGCCGGGCATGTGGCCGGACGGCGCGTCGCCACCGCGCGAAGGCCGGCCCTGGCCCGGGCCCCTGCGCGAGGGGCCGCCGCCCGCGCGCCTGGATTGGGCCGAGCAGCTGCGCAGCAAGCTCGATTTCCACATCACCATGACCTGGCTGCATCCAGCACAGGCGGGGCCGGCGCTGCTGCGCGTGGGCTTCACCGTCGACCAGGACCCCTGGGTGGTCGACCTGGCCGGCGGCGGGCGCCCGCCCATGGCGCCGTTGCTGCTGGCCCTGCTGCTCATGGTGGGGGTGGGGGTGACGGCGGCGGCGGCCACGGTGGCCGGTGTGCGCTGGATCACGCGGCCGATGGCGCGCCTGGCCGACGAGGTGGCGGCGCGCCAGCGCGAGCTGCGGCCGATCGACCAGGCCAGGCCGGTGGCGGCCGAACTGCGGCCGCTGGTGGAGGCCTTCAACGGCCTGGTGGGCGCGGTGACCGCGGCCGACGCCACGCGCCAGCAGTTGCTGGCCGGCCTGTCGCACGACCTGCGCACGCCGCTGGCGCGGCTGCGCCTGCGCATGGAGTGCATGTGCCCGGACGACCAGCTGGAAAGCATGGAGCACGACTTCCAGGCGCTGGCCCACATCGTCGACCAGTTCCTGGCCTATGCCCAGGGCGAGGCCGACGTGGCGCCCGGCTCGCCTGAGCCGCTGGGCGTGCTGGCCCAGCGTGTCGCGCGCAGCCATGGCGAAGGCAAGGTGCAGGTCGAGATCGAGGACCCGGCGGCCGGCGAACTGCTGGTGCCCGACATCGCGCTGCACCGCGTGCTGAGCAACCTGATCGACAACGCCGCCGCCCATGGCGAGGCGCCCATCGTGCTGCGCATCCGCAGCGTGGCGCGCGAGTGCCAGCTGCTGGTGCTCGACGGCGGCGCCGGCATCGGCGCC
This sequence comes from Pseudorhodoferax sp. Leaf265, assembly GCF_001422365.1. Classification (GTDB taxonomy): domain Bacteria; phylum Pseudomonadota; class Gammaproteobacteria; order Burkholderiales; family Burkholderiaceae_C; genus Pseudorhodoferax. The sequence continues at coordinate 136,656 of NZ_LMMT01000008.1, forward strand.
GAGCGCTTCGAGGAGGCACAGCAACCCTTCGTTCGGCTGCAGCCCGGGCGCGTGGGCATCGGCCACTGCGGCCTGGGCCTGGCCATCGTGGCGCAGATCGCGCGGCGCCTGCACGGCCGCGTGTTCCTGCACGCGTTCGACGGCCAGCAGTCCGGCGTGGGCATCGCCTTGCCGTATCCCGCGCACATCTGAACTACTTCGGCAGCGCCTCCACCTCTTTGGTCCAGCGGTCGATCAGCCGCTTGCGCTCGGCCGACTTGCCGTACTTCTCGAAGTCGTACTTGATGAGCTTGACGCTGTCGACCGCCGGGATGCGCGGGTCGGGCTTGAAGGTTCGGTTGGCCGGCGTCTGGTAGCTGCCCACCGTGGCGCCGATGGCCTGGCCGGCCGGGCCCATGAGCCAGTCGTAGTACTTCTGCGCGTTGGCCTTGTTGCGCGCACCCTTCACGAGCGCGATGCCGCCGATCTCGTAGCTCGTGCCTTCGCAGGGCGCGGCCGTCTTCACGGGGTACTTGTCGAGCTTCCACTTCTCGAAGTTGAAGGCGAAGGTCACGCCGATCGCCACCTCGCCCTTGGCCACGTTGGGCGCCTGGGCCTGGCCGCTGCGCGTGTACTGGGTCACGTTGCGGTGCAGCTTCTTCAGGTAGTCGAAGGCCGCGTCCTCGCCCATCTGCTGCACCAGGCCCGCGATCACGGTGTAGGCCGTGCCGCTGGAGGCCGGGTGCGAGATCTCGATCTCGCCCTTGTACTGAGGCTTGACGAGGTCGGCCCAGCTGTGAAGTTAGCCACAACGCCGCCGCAATTTCCTTAAGTGGGTTATTTCAACTTCGGCGCAGATGTGGTTCACTGAAGTGCACAAAAAAAAGACGCTTGAAAAAGCGTCTTGAGAGTACCGGGGTGCTATCGCCTGACGTCATCGGATGGCGGAGGCAGGGTGGCTTGAATGTGGCTCAACATCGCTCGGACCCTCTCTGTGACGTCTAGTGGAAATCCGTAGTGCTGGGAAAGCCGATCGGGGTCCGATCGCGCAAGCGCCAAGAAGATCTGGGACCTCCTTTGTGAAGGTGTCCAGACTCCTTCGTCCTCTGCGGATGCGTTCTTGAGCGACAGCGTTTTCTCTGAGTTTCGTAGTCTCGTGATCATCACGTGTGCGTGGCCAATGGCAGCGTCCCACCTGGCGTCCCGGCTCCTGATACGAAGCGCGACTCCTCTTCGAGACAACATGCTGTATGCCTCAGGGTCCGCGCGACGCAGCATGTTGCGGTCCACTTGTAGCTCTCGCGCTACCTCCGCCACGATCTTTCGTTCGGAGTTGAGGGCGTCTCGAACCGCCGCTGCGAGGTCGGCGGTCACTAGCTTTCGCTTGCTTTTGCGCGGCAAGTTGATCGTTCTGCCGGGCTGGCCGTCCACGCGCGCGAAGTCGCCGCGAGCGAATTCCTGGGCTGAAACACCAAGCACAACGCATAGTGCGAGAACCGTTCCCAGGGCGAGTCTTGCGTCGTCGTGATTGAGCCATCGACCCAAAATCGACTTCGAAATGTTCGCGCTACGTGCGATCGCGGCGTAGCCGCCATTGATTCGAGCGGACGCCTCCCTCAGAGATCTCTTCGTCGCAGAGGCCGATGATTGCTCATCAATCGGATGCGCGGCGAAGAAATCCCTGCACAAAAGGGCCAGATCGATTTGCTCGCCGCTCGCTGTATTGTCTGCGTTGTGGCAGTGATAGCCCACCGACGCGCACATTCCGCAGACACCGTAGAGCTTGACGGGCCGATACGGGGAGCCGGGATGGCATGCGCGTTTTGGACAGGTGCCAACATCCGTCAGCGCCTCGCGATGAACGGGGCAGCAAGTGACGCTTGAAAGTCGCCAAATTAGCCGCCCGAATGCCGTGCGGCCCGCACTCAGATCTTCTCGGATGCAGGACAGGCACACGCGATCGCGTTCCGTGATCAGGCCTTGTGTTCCGACGAGGTGCCTCAGCGCCAGACCGGTGCCGCGGTGCAGATCACGCGCCCCTGTCAACGACGAAAGCAGACCCGAAAAGTCCAACGCCGTTCGCGAGTTTCCGAGAATCATCGCTCCCGAATGTCCAAGCTGTGTGGCGTTTGGAACTCGTCCAAACATGGCCAAGAATGAAGGATTTAGGCAACCCTCCTCAAGCTTCTTTGGAGTCACTCGGTGTGCAAACGCGAGTCTCAGCAGGTAGCTGAACAGGGACTCTGGGTCCCCGGCGTCGGTGCGAAGTAGCTGCAGGCCATACAGCGCCGTTGGCTTTCGGAAAGCTTTAAACAGATTTTCCATGGCTCATCCCTTCGTCACCAGCGCAGCGAACATCATGTCCAGTTGCTCGCCGCAGTACTCGCTGTCCCCATAACTCAAGCCATTGAGGAGGCTCTCGCCCTTCGCGGTTTCTTCTTCAAGCTTGCGCAGCGCTTTCTTCGCTTTGAACGTTTTCTTCAACATCGCAACCGTCAGTGTCTTGCTCGACGAGTGAAGTTGCAAGGCGGCAAGACGCAGCAATGCAAGCTTCAGCAATCCCACAGATCCGAGCGATTGGCGCATCCAGTCGTACCATACCGCTTGAAGGTTCGGAACCTGCTCGGCCGGCCACAACTGTTCGAACGAAGCGAGCGCAGCCTTGAACGCAACTTGATCTTCGGTCAGCTTTTCGCCCTCGCCGGGCCGCTCGCCAACCACATAACGACGATAGTGAACGATTTCTCCCCTTCGGGTGACTTGCCCGTAGTTGGAAACAAGTTCGGCGATGTCGTACGTGCCGATCAAGAGAAGCTTGACGTTGCCGACATCTGAAAGGCTTTTGATGCTGTCCATGATGGCAGCGTGGCCTCGGAATCGCAGCAGATGGAACACTTCGTCCAGGATGAGTACTCGTACGTTTCGGTTCTCCAACACGGGCTCGAGCCGCTCCCGAAGGCCCCAGACGGTGTTGTCCTTCCTAGACGTGTAGCGCAGTTCCACCGTGTCGGCCTTGCTAACATAGATTTTCTTTTCAAGCAGCACTTCGTGCAAAGCTTCGTTGATGCGTCGGTAGAGTGCTTTCCAGCTGACCGAATGCTCGCCGTTTGCTGGCACTTTCACGTAGACCACCGGCACCTCATGAGCAGGCGCATCGTGGTACATCTTCGCGAGCAGCGGCACGATTTGTTGAGCGATCGTGGTTTTTCCGATGCCGGTCATGCCAACGAGCGAGATGATGTTGACTTCGTTGGTTGGCTCCAAAAGTTCCTTCAAGTCTGCGTTCACACGCAGCGCGTTGGCGTGCTTCACCTGCTTCAGATAGAACCAGCGAAGTCGGAGTGGCGTGGGCAGATGCAGCGCCTGGTCGCGGCCAAGCTTACGAAGGTCGGCATCAAACTGCAGCTGTTCCGACTGACAGGCAGATTGCACAGCGTTGTCGATGGCTGTTGCCTTCAAAGCATTCGCACTGGGTGAGTGCGTTGTGGATGCTCCGACCGGCTGTTTGAATTCGATCGGCGCCGCAGACGGGTAGAGGTGGCGCGTAGCTGGTGCGGACGGAGGCGCGTAAACCGAGGGAAGCGGCTGTGCGATCTTGAGTGTGGAGGTGGGCGGATGCTGGTTCATGTTGGTCGTGGAATTGGACGTTGCGGGATGCAAAGAGGGATTTGCCATGAGGTTCTCCAGTTAGAAAAGCAACGGGTCAGTGCCACCCGTCGGCGTCAAGACCGTCGGAATCAAGCGAAGGGGGTGGCTCGTACGAACCCGCGAACGGCGGCGGCGTCGGCCCCGGAATGACGATCGTGTTGGAACTCTCGGGAGTCACGACGGTGGATGTCGCTGCTGCGTCGATCGTGTGCGGTACGGCATCCGGCAGCGCCAAGGTGAGCCCGTATTGGGTGTAGAGATGAAGCATCTCGGCTTGCTGGCAACTGAGGCGCTCGTCAAATTCCAACGGCTCACGGATTTGCTCGTGGGCTTCTGCGCTTTCGAGCGACAGTGCGTTCTTGTTGGCGTCCTTGTTTGCTTTGCGCTTCTCGGCGCGCAACGCAATCTCCACCTCGCGGCGCGTGCGATTGCCCAGCCAGCGCGCGTTAGATGCGGTCGCTGTGACCCAGCGTTTTCCGATGCAGACGTACACGACCCGGTGAAGCCACGGCTCGACCCGAACTTCGAGCTTTGATTTTTCAGGGAGGCCCCTGAAGTCCGAATGGTTGAACCACAAGCCCCCGACCCAAACTCCCCTTTGCGGATCGAGTCGGTGAAGACGCCTATGCGGATGCGGAGACGTCATCAACATCAAGTTCTCGTCGTAACGCACGAGCATGTGCTCGCGTGTGCCGGTCTCTTGCATGCGCATCGCTTCGTAGTCACGCGGTGTCATGCCGAGCGCAGGTGATACCTCGTTGGGACGAATTTCAAACAGGAACTGTTCAGCGGCGCGGTGAAATGCGGTCAACGTCCAGGAGGCCAAGTTGAAGCCGTTAACAGGCGCCGTGACCAGGCGAGGGTCACGCAGTTGCCGCGTGTTGCCCTCCAACTGAGCGATAAAACCTGTCTCGATGGCAAGAAAGGCGCGTTCGACGGGCGAGCCCGATCTGGGCATGCCAGGGGACCGATAGCGGATTTCGATGTTGAACAGGCTGCAGAAGAACGTGAACTCGGCGGAGTGAAACTCCTTCCCGTTGTCGACCACGATCGTCTTCGGCAGACGCCCCCACCGTCGCACGTAATCTCGCATGAGGAGCAGTACGAGTCGCGCCGTTGGCGGGTCGTAAGACGAAATCACGGCGCGACATGATGTGGTACATGCATCGATTCCGATCGTGAGTGTCGGCTTACCAAGGGGTGTTCCGTTTGGTGAGATCGTGGCAAGCGTGGCGATGGTGTGATCGATATGCAAAACCTCGTGAGGCCGCACCCCATGTACCGGATAGGCATTGTCCAAAGAGGTGACGATCCGGGATTTCTGGTATCGCATGCGATTTCCTTGCCGCTTTCCGATGTCCGCGCGCTTCTTGCTTTCTCGGCAGAATTTCGTGTAGGAAGCAGGAATCTGCGGATCGGGACGCCCATCTTCAGCAACGTGCTTTTCGCAGCTGATGATGTATGGCTTGTAAGCTGCCTTAATCTTGGGCATTGCCGGTGTATTGAACCGCTTGTCGATCGCTTTGTGCATCAATTCGATGGTGGTTTCGGAAAGGCGCGGACTGAAGTTGCCGCGCTCGGCCTGCCGATCCGTAAGGGCAATCAGCGCTTCCAGCGGGTTCTTCGCAAACTGCGTTTTCGCGCGATACAACCTGAGTTGGCGTTCCGAGTACCCGGACTCGGCCGGGTTCTCGAGGGCCTTCAATCGCTTCATTGCGCGTGCGAGTTCGCGGTCCGAGTAGTCAGAAAGTTGGCGTTCATCGGACTTCGAACTCAATGCGTCGGTCGCCAGCTGCCCAGCTTGGTGCAAGTTCTGCAAGGCTGCCAGCGGAAGAGTCGACTCCACTCCCGAGTCGTTGCGAACGAGCACGTCGCGTTCGCCCACCAACACAACGTGGTATTTGACGCCTTGGTATTTGAGCAGTCCGCCCACTCGAATCCAGGCGCGTCCAGGGACGGGTACCACGTTTTGAAGCGAAGTGTTTTGGACAAATTGATGAGCTTCGAACGTAGCCCTGTCGGAGTACAAGAAGAGTTCGCTCGTTGCGTCGATCAGTTGCGTCGTCAAGTCGACGTAGACATCTTTGCTGATCAACGATTTGTAGACGTCATCGCTTTCGAAGCCAGCTCCAAGCAACTGCCGCATTTCGACGAAGCGCTCGGCTCTGACAAAATTTGCGATGTCTTCAGCCTTATGTCGTTCGAGCGGCTTAGCCTCCTCTTTCGCATAGTCCTCCAGAAAGCGTAGGTTTCGCACCAGCACTGACGGAATGCTGCTGTTGTCGATGATTGCATGGCGAATTCCCAGTGCTGCAAATGCTTCGTCAGCCGCGCGATAGTGCCAAGACATGTCGTGTTCATCCAAATAAAACTGAAATGGATTTTTCAGAGACGCATCCGACAAAGCGACGAGATCACGAACTTGTTGCGATATGACTTCCGTCTCGGTCACAACAAGGAGGTCGTTGGTGTAACGAGTCCTAGACTGCACGCGCCCAGCTGCATCTTTGATTTCCAGCGAGACCGTGGGGGGCTGGGCAAAAAAGGCAATGACCTTTGGGTCGGCATCTGCCAACACGGCGAGCGGCCACTCGCCGCTGCGCGACTCCAAAAAGATCTGATGATTGAGCTTGGTGCTTTTGAATCTCGTACGGATGTTTCCTCGCTTTCCCTGCACCAGCCGAGCAGGGCCCTGCATTGCCTGCTGCACGTGTTCGCGACACGCTTGGCTTGCGCGCATAGAAAACAATGCGGAATTGACGCGTTCGGCGACGATATGATCGACGGCTGCGGGATTGCTGTTGTTGGACCAGTTGTTGTTTGACATGATTTCTTTCTAGATCGGATGCGCTCAAGATGCGCGGTAGTTAGGGCGCGTCTCGATTTGAGAGGGCCTCGGTGGGGTCGGTGGGATGAGTTCAGAGAGACTACGGGAATAAGTAAGCTCAATCAAAGCAGTGTCAAACTCCTCGAGAACTTCCGCGGCCTTACGGGGCGAACGGTGCGGCATCGAATTGACGTCTTTCACAGGCGGAGAAATTGGCGGGTGCGAGTTAAGTCTCACGTCGGGTCGCTTGAAGATACGCATAGCTTCCCTTTCAATGAAAAAAACGAGGGCGGGTGCTCGATGAGAATCGGTATTCGATCGCGCCGGATTCTTCCGAGATGGAAATATCGAAATCCGTCGACGGGATACGTGGGGCTTTCGCTTTCGGTCTTGTCGCGGAGGCTTTGGAAAGTCTCGGTTGCGTAGTTTTCGGCCTTGGCGGCGTTGAATGGCGCAACCGCGAAGCGACATAAAGGACCGGAGTTTCTGCAGCCTCAGCGGTGCGGCTAGGACAGATCAGTGGAAAGGCTGGCCTAGGCAGTGCGGGGCTATAGCCGCGGAGAGGAAGGTTCATTGGAATACTCCTTGTTGAGTTGGTTGGTCATGCGGCGGCTCCACTCGCAGGACGAGCCTGCGAGCGACGCTTTGCTTAACCTGGGTTTTTGCTAGGGCGCCTGAACGCGCGAGCTGACCGCCTCGGCGTTTTCGCACGCCATGGACATCAAGTGCGGATCTGTCGAGGCCTGAATCGGATCGCACTTGCGTCGAGCAGTGCGAACGCCAGTTTGGTTGAGAAAAGGAAGGACGACCGGCTTATCAAGGGTCAATGACGAAGGTTTTTTGGCCGGTGTGGCGAAAAGCTTGGCGGCTTGGCGATGATGCCGTTTATTAGGGAGCGTGACGAACATGCAATATTCTCCAGGTGATCAAAAAAACTGGACCGAAAAGCCGTTAGGCAAACCAATCCCATTGACACCCGGGGAAAATCCGCGCATAATGAAGGCGCTTTCAATGAACTGGGTGTCTCTGGTTAAAGAAGCGTGATCGATTTGCCTCGGCGTTCGGTCCGGCGGCTCGAACGAGGCTAGCTCATTTCAATTCCTTTCTATGTTGAGTCGTGTTGATGTTGATGGGTGAAAGCGGCCGGTCCGGTTTGGGCCGGCCTTTTTTTTGGGCCAGAGCGAAGCAAAAGACGATGAATCGCCGCTACCAAGGTTCTGGCTTGGGCTCAATGTACTGTGAATTCTGGGGACTGTGTGGCCGATTCGGCTTTTCGGCGGAGTTTTGCCCTCAGTTTTTGTCGTTAAGACTTCCCACGCGTTCAAAGCTTCTGATGAGCTTTTCGCTGGGGGAGCGCAGGTTCAAGCGGGCGTAAGGTTATTCATTTGGGCTAGCCACTCAGAAAGTGCTTAAATATCGAGAGGACGGGGTTAATTCGTAAGTGATTGATTCTCGTGGGTTAAGAGTCCGTTCGTATAATCGACGGAATGCTTGAAAAAATTTGGTAATGCCAAAACGTTATCTATAACGAGGGGCCGAGCGTCTTGCTGCTCGCGCTCGATTGCCGGCCTTTACCCGCGCTGTCGGTCAATGTTGTAACTGGACAACGGGTGATGTCCGCCGCGCGACGTCGTTCCCATTGCTTTGCGCCGGAAAGTCGTTTTGGCTAGCTGTTAGGAAATTGATGATGCGGTTGGTCAATGTCAGATACAGCTAATTTGCGCTCACTCCCCTTTTTGCATGTGACCGCGCTGGCTCGATGTCGGATGCTCATTGATCCGACCCAGCAGATGATGATGCGGTGACCAGTATGGGCGGCTGAAATTGGGGCAGGCCCGAAGTAAGTGGAGAACACTCAATTGGGCGCGTGCGAGCTTCCCGCTGCAGATGGAATGTGTAAGGCGTGAGTTCAAGCTTGTTTCGTTCGACTGAACTTTCTAGCTTGAACGGTATGACGCATAGAGCGGAGCAGGACCATCGCCGCAGGCGTTGGTCACGCTCGTCGCCAGGGGTCGAGAGAACGCGGGCCGTGGTTGAATGACGGCTGAACCCGATGGGAAGTCCCGAGTTCTCAGTTAACCGCAAAGCGCGGTGACATGAAAATGAAGGCCTAACGTGCGCCGTCCACGTGCGCGGCTGGCCTCAATGGCTGAGCCGCGATCCGTGAATGCGACGCTTCTGCGGAAGGGCTCAATCAGATTTCGGGCCGTTTGGACAACTTATTGTGAAAGAAGCGACAGGTTGCACACTTTGCGAAAGGATACAGATCTTGCGTGGTATTGGCTGTCGGGCATCGATGCCCGACAGTCGAACCTGACTTACAGATACGCCCCAGGCGCGTCGCAGCGGGCCGCCAAGGTGTCGCCATCGCTCACCCCACCACGAGGCACACCCGGGCCTGCGCGAACGCCTGGGCCCCGGGGCATGCCATGACAGCCGCCGCCAGGATCTGTCGGCAGGCCTTCACGCTGGCGGCCGAGCGCGCTTGGCGGCGGGCGGGATAGGCGCAGCCACTGCCACCAGCAGTTCCGCTGGGTACTGCTGCATGAAGTCCGTGGAGCGCTCGGGCGGCGCGTCCAGCCAGGCGTCGTACTGGTGCTCGTGCAGGATCACGACCATCCGCTTCTCGTCGTCCGGCTTGTGGAAGTTCTTCATCAGCGCGTGGTTGTCGGCATTGACTGTCAGCATGGTGAAGCTGCGCAAGACGGGGCCGTCCGGCGCTCGCCAACCCGTCCACAGTCCCGCGATGCCCATGGGCTTGCCGTCGGCACGGCTGATGCGCGTGGGCACCGCCTTGCCGCTGCGCCAGTCTGGCTCGTAGATCGCCTCGGCCGGGATGAGGCAGTGCTGCCCGCGGCGCCAGGCATCGCGAAAACTCGGCTTCTCGCGCACGGTCTCTGACCTGGCGTTGTACGTGCGCCGTGCGGCCACCAACGCCGCCTTGGCGTCGAGCGCCTTGGTCCAGTGCGGGACCAGCCCAAACGCACCGCCAGCTGCCTCGCGTGCCGGCAACGCGTCGTCGCCGCTCCCCCATTCCTTGGGCCGGCGGATAACGATCGACTCGTAGCCCGGCCACACGTCGAACTTGACGCCGGCCGGCATGATGACGCCGAAATGTTCGGCCAGCCGCTTCGGATCGGAGACGCCTTCGTAGTGAGAACACGTGGCGAGATCGTACGGCGCCCGCCTACACTGGATGTGTAAACAGTGTTGATCTGCCCTGCTATCCCATCCTGTTGGTCGGCACCCCGGTGCTGCTGCCGCTGGCCGGGTGCGGCGTGCAGGCCGGGTTCCCGTCGCCGGCCGACGACTTTCTGGTGCAGCGGATCGACCTCACGCGCGAGCTGATCACCCATCCGCAGGCGACCTTCCTGCTGCGCGTGTCGGGCGAGAGCATGCGGGACGCCGGGATTTTCAATGGCGACATGCTGGTGGTGGACAAGGCCGTCAAGCCCCGGCATGGGCATGTGGTGGTCGCGGTCGTGGACGGCGAATTTACGGTCAAGTTCCTGTACCAGCGTGCCGGCCGCATCAAGCTTCGGCCGGCGAATCCTACCTTCCCCGAGATCACGCCGCGCGAGGGACAGACCATGGAGGTCTGGGGCGTGGTCACGGCCAGCATCAAGCGCTTCACGTGAGGCCGCCATGTATGCGCTGGTGGACGGGAACAACTTCTATGTGAGCTGCGAGCGGGTGTTCCGGCCCAGCCTGCAGGGCCGGCCCGTGGTGGTGCTGTCCAACAACGACGGTTGCGCCATCGCCCGGTCGAACGAGGCCAAGGCCCTGGGCATCAAGATGGGCGCGCCCTGGTTCCAGATCCGCCACCTGGAGGACGCCGAGGGACTGGTGGCACTGTCGGCCAACTTCACGCTGTACGGCGACATGAGCGACCGCATGATGAGCCTGGCCGCCGGGCTCGGGCCGACGCAGGAGATTTACAGCATCGACGAAAGCTTCATCGGCATGGCCGGCGTGCGCGGCGACCTGGTCGAGCGCGGCCGCCGCGTGCGCGCGCGCATCCTGGCCTGGACCGGCGTGCCGTGCGGCGTCGGCATCGGCAGCACCAAGACGCTGGCCAAGCTCGCGAACCACATTGCCAAGACCGCAGAGCGCAAGCCCTGCTCGTACCCGCCCGATCTGGCCCAGGTCTGCAACCTGGCGGCGCTGCCTGTGGCGGGCTTGCACGCAGTGCTGGATGCCACCGAGGTCGGCGAGGTCTGGGGTGTGGGCCGCAAGATCGGCGCGGCGTTGCAGGAGGCCGGCGTGCGCACGGTGCTGGACCTGGTGCGCAGCGACCCGGCCACGATCCGGCGCCGCTGGGGCGTGATGCTGGAGCGCACGGTGCGCGAGCTGCGGGGCATGCCGTGTGTGGGCCTGGACGACGCACCGGCCCCGAAGAAAGAGATCGCCTGTACGCGATCTTTCGGCCGGCCGATGACGGACATCGAACCGCTCATCGAGGCCGTGAGCGAGTTTGCCGGGCGTGCGGCAGAGAAGCTGCGCAAGCAGGACGGGCATGCGGGGCAGGTGCTGGTGTTCGCGCACACCTCGCCCCATCGGCCCGGGCCGCGGTTCCATCGCAGCGTGTTGTGCCGCTGCGCCGGCCGACCGCGGACACGCCCGCCCTGGTGCGCGCCGCGGTGGCCGGGCTGCACCAGATCTTCGAGTCGGGCTACGAGCTGATCAAGGCCGGCGTGATGTTGCTGGACCTGACGCCGGCCAGCCGCATCCAACACGAGCTGGACCTGGAGGACGATGCCACCGACCCGACGCGCGCGCGGCTGATGTCGGCCATGGACGCATTGAACGGGCGATATGGCAAGGGCACCGTGCACGCAGCCAGCACTGGTGTCAACGACCACCGCCGCGAGTGGGGCATGCGACAGGAGCGCAGGACGCCGAACTACACCACCGACTGGCGCGAAGTGCCGGTGGCTCGGGCGTAGGGCGTACGTGCGTGCACCTCCCTGGCGCCTATGCTGAGCATCCATTACCGGCGACCGTGAGGGCATGGACATGGGAACAGAAATCGCGGCGTTGACGTTTCAACAAGCTGTGGACGCCGGCCTTTATCTGGCCAGGCGTCATCCCGTGGACCACAAGAGGCTCGTGCCGATCCTCGCTGGCGAGCACGCATTCATGTCCGCGCAGGGAGCGGACGCCGGCCCGCCGGCACGCCGCCATGGTTGAGCGGCTCAGTGAATTGACGGAGCGCATGGCTGCCAGCCCCTGAGGTTCGCGGGCTCGTAGCCTGGGTCGCGCTCCAGTGCGCCCGCTCGGCAGCGCAGCCGCATGAGGCACCCAGCAACGCCAATACGGCCGCGTTCGAATGGATCGGCTGGTGTCACCGACTAGGCCAAGGCAATGCCGTTCAGATGCGCGTGCGGATCATCAGAGCGCCGCAACTGACCATCGGCCAGCGCGCGCTCGCAAGGGCACGGGTCAGCGACGTGATCCTCCGCGAACCGAAGACCTCAGACGCTGCACTCGTTTCCCACTACGCCAGTCCGGCTCGCGACCGCTCCTGTGGGCGCGCCGATGGAAAGAAGTTCTGCAGTTGGCCAGCATTCGACGGCGCGCCGCCGGTGGGCGTGCACCCTAGATTCATCTTCACCAGGGGCCCGTTCCGACACACCCGGCCTACGGCCATCGACGCTTCGACTACGCATACTTCGGCCCCACATGGACTCGACTTTCGGATGATAGTGCAATGAGTTCGGGCGATCTCAAGCGGCGCTTGCACACCGAGGTCAACGGCTGGGATGCGGCCAAGCCAGGTCTTCCCAATGCGTCTTCGACGGGGTAGGCTTGTTGCACCACGCACGAATCTCTGTCCATCACCTCGATGTATGCCCACGGAAGTTCGTCCATCTAAGCGCCGCTCGGACCTGTACGTGTCCGCTGCCCAATCGACTGCGCTGCTGCGGTCCGGCATGCAGCACCGCCGCGATCGGCTGGAAGCCGCAGACATGATCACCATCGACGCGGCAGCCGTGCTTGCAGGAACAAGCGGCGTGACGATGCACGCTTGGATCAACGCGGGGCGCTGCATTGGCGTTTCGAACCTTCGCAGTGGCTTCAAGTTGCCACGCTGGCAGTTCGAGCCCGGCATCTGGCAGCTGCTACAGCGATTGGCCAAGTGTCTGGGGACGAATGACGGCTGGCAGTTGCTCTCTTTCATGGAAACGCCTTCCATGGCCCTAGAGGGCACGACTCCACGCACGGCACTGGAGCAAGGACTTCCAGGTGACCGCATCTTGGCGCTGGCAACGGCTCAGGCTCATTGAACGATTGCTTGAGAAACAGGAAAGCCGATGCCACCGTCGCGACACCACGATGTTGCCCTCCATGCAGGCGCAGATTCCGTTCGGGTCGAGTGGTTACGCCAGGGCCTGCTCGTCAACTCCGGCGAGTTGAGCCACGCCTGGGGAACGAGTCTTCGGGCGTTCAACCAGTCATGCGCGCGCAACGCTCTGTTCCGTCTGGAGATCGGTAAGGACCACCTATACCCCGCCGTCTTTGCGCACCTTCCTGCGGAGTCCGTGGAGCGCATCAATCTGGCGCTTCAAGGCGACGATGCGGTTGGCAAGTCCATCTTTTGGCACCGCAAGCATGGTGGTCTGGGCGGGGCGTGCCGTGAGCCAGGCGCTCAAAGAGAACATGCTGGACCGCGTGGTCGAACTGGCTATGGGCTGGTCGGAAGAGCGGGGCTTCGGTCCGCCATTCCGCATCCCTGATCGAGGATCCTACCAGCACCTTCTGCCAATCATCCCGCGGGCTGGTGGTTGTTCGGTCGGGGATCGGTGGCCTTGAGCTGGACCGGAAGGTCGACTGCTGGTTTCAAGTGATCCTCTCATGTCGCGGCTATTGCAACAAGGCAAGCCTAACGCGTCACCTCAGGAAAATAGATCTCGCAGGTGGGCAAGCAGCATCACGGAGCGCGGCCATCGAAAGGCCGGTTCGGCCGCCATTGCTGGTCACGCAGGCAGTCGTATTGCTTGTCATTGGCGCCTAGCCGTCGATCGCTTCCTGAAGAGATGCTTCCCGCTCGTCGTCGGTCAACGTGTCCTCTGCATACGCGGGATTGAAGAACGACTGGTTCGCATCCAGCGCTCTGATGACGTCAAACCCTTCCGCGGATGAAAGACTTGCTTTTCGATCCAAAGCTCAAACACGAAGGAAAGAGCGCAGTCGGCTCGCAAGCGGCGCATGGTGGTTGCAGCTGACTGAGGTGGCGTCGCGACAAAGCCAAAAAGCGACGGCCGGGTGAAAGCACACACCCGGCCGTCTGACCATGACATGCCCGTTTCTTAGGAGATGCATGCCGCAGCTTGCTGACATTCTGCGCAGATCTGTTGCGAGCGCCTATACCCAAAACGCGGGATCCAAGCAGTGCGCCGATCGCTGCCCAAGGTCGCGTTTGGCCCATGCTTGGCATGCTCCCAGACAGTGCGCGATCAGCTCGTCCGCTGTTGGCATACCACCAGAACCGCAATCCGGGGACCGGTGACCTTTGGAATGGCCTCGGCCCTCCGCCTCGATGGATATGAGACGTCCTGGCTGCGGCGTCGCTGCTCGAGGGCTTCCTCTAGGAGCGTGACTCCTACATCCTCATGACAGTGCGCTCAGGCCTTCAGCTCGTCGAGCGTCTTCCCCCCGGCCAGTGCCTCAGTGAGCCAGCGTGGCTTCGGACCGAAGCCCGACCAGCTGTTGCCGGCACCATCCTTGTACTTCACACCTCCGGCACCAGCACGCGTCTTCTTGACTGGCGCGGCGGTTGAGGAACCTATTACCGGATCAACGAAAGCCTTTTCAGAGTTGCCCTTTGCGGATCGCGCCTTTGGCGACTTGCCACGTTTTCCTGCGCGCCCTTGCGCACCGAGATTGAGTTCGGCGGCCGTGAGGCTGTAATAGGCGATCGCCTCCTTGATCCTTTCGATCACCCCAGCCTTTTCGCTGGCGATGATCGAAGCGGCGCGCTCTTTGAGTCTTGCGATCTCCTGATCGATCTCTTTGAGCGTTTCGGTCGGTTCGGCCATCGAAGGCTTGGCAGAAGTGCGGCGGTTCTTCATAGGCGTCAATGCGGTAGCAAAAGAAGCACCCAGTCTAATGGACGACCCCGTTGGCAGTGTCATGGGCACTGATCGCCCCGCACGGCTTCTATTGAAGTGCCAGTTATCCCGAGCGTTGAGAGCGCAGACGACCGAGGCTGTCGCCATCAATCTCATGCAACCGGGGTGGCTCGAACAGGACATGCGTCACAGCGCGTGTGACTGCAGCAAACGCGCAATGCTCGACTGGATCAGTCTCGGTATCCGCCATAGCGACCGAGGCCACCGCAAACAGCCCACGTTTGCGGCGAGCGCATCGTATGCCAGAGTCCGCAGGCGTGACACCCTCCTTCGCCATTTCGCCAGAGCTGCCAGCGCGTCCTTGACGGGTCACAGCATCACCAACCGAGGGAGCGGGATCGTCGTGAAACCTAGTACTGGGACCAGTATCCATGTCGGGCCAACGACCAGCCTCACCCCTTAAAAAGCATGACGGGTGCCCGGTGCCACGCCCTATCGAGAGAAATCACTGCGCAGCCCCGTCTTTTCTGAACAGAGATCCTTCGAATGTGCGAAGCGGCCTGCCGGCAGCTCTCGACGATTGCGAATGCTACTGCTCCGTATATTGGATTGCGGCAAGACGAACGTCGAAGTCGCTACCGATCCGCTGATTGCCGACGCGGGGTACGCAGAGGCGTCCCATGAGCTGGCCTATTCGCTTGCCCGAGCGACTGGTCTTCGTGTGAGCTGCCGGTCACCGACTCTGGTCGAACCGCGGGAGCTGGCCGAGCGCGGATTCTGACTTTTAAACCGCTAAATCGACGCAGCCACACGATGGGTGGTCTGGCAGGTTTATGCAGCGGTGCCAGTGTTCGGCGAACGCTGGCCGCCGCGCCAGATGCCGATGAAGTCTCGAGTGCCATTGATCGCCCTGGAATAAAGCCACGACGGTGTCAGCTTCTCATGCGGTAGCTTCCAGATGGGCTTGTAGTGGTGCACGTGTTCGTTGCCGATGAAGATGTATTCCTCACAGGAGGCTATGATGGCCGCTTCGTCCACACCCGTTTCGCTGCCTCCGGCATCGGGAGCCTTGGGGTCGAAGCGGTGGGTCACCCAGCAGGCGATCACGACTTGTGGGCGATGCCGTTCGACCGCGCGATGCGCGTCCAGCTTTTCAACGTTCGGTCCATAAGGTACGGTCGGCTGGCCGAGCCTTTGGTAGTGCGCCCGCACGGCAGCACCTTCTTGCTGGCGGTTGTCGGTGGCCACGATACCGAGCGCACGCGCGAGAGCACCTGTTCCCGCTCCAATCTCGATGGCGGTGCGACCACCGATCCGGCCCCGCAGGAAGTCGCATAGTTCGGCCGTCGGTAGGCCATACACACCGTTTCGGACGCCGAACAACATCCGTTCCTCCGCGGAGGTGTCGGCCAGAGCGGCTGCTGGTACGACCTGCAGCCGGCCGTGTGCGTCCAAAAGATCCCCAGAAATGTCGCGGACGCGGGTCGGGTCGAGGCGAAAACCTTCCATGCCCCATTTTCGCAAGGTGTTCGTTAAAAGCGATCGGGCGACGATGTCTACGACATGCCCAGCCATCCACGCCGAGCATGTCATAGTAGATCGCGCCGAAATCCCGCTGCTGCCCGACGTATTCTTAGGGCAGGGGACGGGGGGTGCGGGATGGGGGAAGCGTGTTCTCTCGGCAGGCGCGCCTCAACGCGGCGCCCAACGCTGCCAAGTGCGCACCGGCGACGGCCAGCACCTGCCATTGCAGGGTATTGGTGGCTGGGAGCGCTCGATGCCACGTCTAGGATCTCTTCCAGCAGGGAACGCGGACGGGGGCCCCGCTTATTGGCGCGCTGGCTCCGGCCCGCCCTCGTACACCGTCGACGACGCGCGCTGTGTGCGGTTCGCGCAGTTCATGCGCACCGAGCAGCCGCGCTGGAAGAAGATCTCGACGACAGCGGCGCGCGCCTGGAGTAGGCCCCGGCGGCCCGGCGGCTACGCGAAGGACGCGATCTGGGTGCGGCTCTCCAGCCCGAGCTTGGCCAGGACGTTGGCGACATGCGTCTTGACCGTGACGATCTCGATGTGCGAGTGGGCCGCGATCTCCTTGTTGGACAGCCCCGTGGCCACGAGGGCCGCGACATCCATCTCGCGGGCCGTCAGGCGGAACTCGGTGGCCCAGCGCTCCTGCATCTGGAAGGTGCGCAGCGATCGCAGGTTGAGCAGGCTGGTCTCGATGTAGCCATGCAGCTGGCGCAGCGTGTGCTCGGAGAACAGGTCCTGCGAGTCGTGGCGCCGCAGCACGTTCAGGAACGCGATGGGCCGGCCCGCGGCGCGGAACACGAACGCCGCATCGTCGACGAAATTGAAGCGTGCCATGAACTGCGCATACGGCACGAAACGCGTGCCGAAGCGCTGGTCGGCCACGCTTCGCAAGGTGGTCACCTCGATCCGCTGGCTGAGCAGGAACTCTGGCGCGATCGGGTCGACATCGCGGAACACGTCATAGTAGCTGCGGATCATGTCCCGGCCGAGTCCGGCGTCGACGCAGGGCGGGATGGGCTGGCTGTCGTCGATCCATGTGAACACACAGGCCGGGCATTCCAGCATCGTCTTGGCGAACTCGGCCGTGCGCGTGGCGAATTCGAGGCAATCTGGTTTTTCGTGGAGTTGCATGGTGCCGCTTGGAGAAGAAGGCGCATGCACCGGCACGCGCCTTTTCCATGTGCAATTGATGTGCCAGTGCGCTACGGCACGAGCCGCAACGGCAGGTCCAGGTAGTTCATGATGCGGTCGTCGTAGCGGATCGCCGGCTCGGCCGTCAGCTCGATCGCCGAGTAGCGTTCCGTGATGCAGGTCAGCACCGTCTCGATCTCGGCACGGCTGATCAGCTGGCCGGCACAGTTGTGCGCGCCGATGCCGAAGGACAGGTGCTGGCTCTCGCGCATCGAGCGGGTGTGGTCGAAGCGGTCGGGATCCGCGAACACCTTGGCATCGCGGTTCACGGCCGCCGTCATGAAGGTCAGCTTGCTGCCCGCGGGAATCCGCTCCCCCTGGATCTCGACCTCCTCGGTGTTGTAGCGCGCGAAGGACATCTCCGGCGGGTAGAGCCGCAGGAACTCGTTGACCATGGCGGTGCGCACCGAGGGCGTGGTCTTGTAGAGCTGGTAGAGCGCAGGATCGCGCGTGAAATGGTGCAGCGCGCAGGCCAGCACATAGCTCGGATTGGGCGCCCCGGAGAAGAAGAAGTTCACCAGGGTCTGCTCGACCTCGGCCTCGGTCAGCTCGCCGCGCGCCTGCGCCTCGATCAGGGCGTCCGTCAGACCGGTGCCGGGCTGGAGCTTCTTCTGCGCGATGATCTCCCGGCAGCGGCGGAACAGGTAGTCGAAGCCGACCACGGACTGGGCGATGTCCTCCTCGGTGCAGGCCGGCGACTGCGCGGACACGATGCGCAGTGCGTTCTCGATCACGCCATCGATGTCGTCCTCGGGCACCTGGAACACCCGGCACATGGTGATGTGCGTGGGCACGGCCAGCAGGTGGTGGTGCGCCTCCACGCGGCCGTCGGCCGGGACCTTGGCCAGGGCTTCTTCCAGCACCGAGCGGGTGTGCTTGACCCACTCGCCGATCATCTTCGGCGTGAACCACCGGTTGAAGTGGCGCCGCAGCTGCGTCTGCCGCGGCGGGTCGTAGTACAGCACGCTGTCCAGGAAGACTTGCCAGGTGTGCGGCTTGACCCAGTCCGGCTCCTTCATGCTCATGCACGGCAGGCGCACGAACTCGACGTAGTCGGCATAGGTGGAGACGATGTATTCGCGCTCGGAGATCTGGTAGAGCGGCTGCTCCTGCTGCAGGCGGGCGTACCAGGGGTAGGGGTTCTTGCGGAAGGCCAGGTCGGCCCAGGGCAGGTAGGGGTCCAGCAGGACGTTGCCGCGGGTATCAAGCATGGCAGACCTCCCGCGAGGCCAGCAGCGGCAGCACCGTGGCGGACCAGGCGCCGATGGCATCGGACACGGACTGGCCGCGCGCGGCGTCGTGGCGGCCCGTCTCGCCCAGCTGCTGGGCGCCGAAGGCGCACAGCTTCAGCGCCAGCTCGTCGATCGCGCGGTTGTAGTTCTCGTAGGTGGAATCGCCCAGCCCGAACGCGACGAAGCGCAGGCCCGCCAGCGCCGGCGCCAGCTGCCGCAGCTTCTCGTAGAAGGGCAAGGTGGTCTCGGGCATCTCGCCATCGCCGTAGGTGGATGTGATCAGCACCAGCACCTCGAGCGCCGCCAACTGCGACACCTCGAAGTCCGCCATGGAGACGACCTCGGCCTGCAGTCCATCGGCCTGGGCGGCTGCGGCGAAGTCGTCGGCGGCCATCTCGGCGTTGCCGCTTTCCGTGCCGTAGAGAATCGTGATGTGCGGTACTTCTTTCATTGGGAGACCTGTGGGAGGGGATCGGAGGGAAGCCCTGCGTGCCGGCAGACCGGCACGGGGGCAGACGAAGGGTTGGAGGAAGGAGCAGCGCCGCTGCTCCGGGGCTTCAGGTGTCGGCGGGCAGCCAGCTGCCCAGGCGTCCGTACACCTCGGGCTTCTCGCGCTCGTAGAAGCTGGCCAGCAGCACACCGGCAGCCAGCACGCCGACGATGATGTAGATCATCCAGGTGCGTTCGCCAGGCTCGCCGCCGACCAGCAGGTGGAAGTTGGTGGCGATCAGCGTGATGAGCCCGAAGAAGCCGATGCTGGACACCACCGGCGCAGCGCATGCCTTCCAGAAGCTCACGCCGCGGTGCCGGCCTTCGCGGACATACCAGACCAGGCAGGAGATGTTGACCACCAGCATCAGCATCACGCCGCCCGCGGTGCCGACGCCGGAGAACTGTCCGTACAGGATCTCGGGCTTGGCGCCGAACAGCAGCACGACCGACAGCACCGCGACCACGGCGACGGAGACGGTGACGGATGCCGCGGCGGGCGAGGCGTGGCGCACATGCACACGGTTGAGGAAGCGCGGCAGTGCGCCGTCGCCGCCGAGGTTGAACAGGTAGCGCGACAGCACGTTGTGGATGGCCAGGCTGGACGCGAAGGCCGAGGTCAGCACCAAGAGGCCGATGGCGGTGCGAAAGCCCGGGCCGGTGTGCTTCTCGAACGCATCCATGAACATCGAGGCCGGGGCGTTCGTGGCCACCGACTGCACGTTGCCACCGTAGGCCCAGACCAGCGAGACCGCCGCGAAGGTGTAGAGCGCGCCGATGCTGAGGACCGCACCGATGGTCGCGCGCGGAATGGTCCGTGCCGGATCGCGCACCTCGTTGCGGAACAGCGCCGTCGCCTCGAAGCCCATGAAGAACGACACCGCGAACAGCATGGCGAACGGTGCGTCCTTCGTGAACAGGCGGCCCAGGTCGACCATCGAGGCCGTGCTGTACGTGGGTGCGGCCTCGCCCTGCAGCACGGTGATGCCGAAGGCCAGGCAGATGACCACTTCCGCCACCATGACGATGGTCAGCACCTTGGCCGACAGCTCGACGTGCAGGTAGCCGAGGACCGCGATGGCGGCCAGGCAGGCGAAGGTGAAGCAGTACCAGGGCACTGCGATGCCGGTCGTCGCGGCCAGCAGCTCCGCCGATGCGACGCCGAAGTACGAGGGCACGCCGGTCAGGATCACAAAGTACGTCACGATGGCCAGCAGGCCGGAGCCGAGCCCGAACTTCTTGCCCAGCCCATAGCTGATGAAGGAGTAGAAGTCGCCCGGGCGCTTCACCTCGTTGTTCAAGGTGAGGTAACCCAGCGAAAACAGCATCATCAGCACCATGACGCCGATGAAGATGAGCGGACTGATGGTCCCGCCGAACATCAGCGCGACCGGGATGTAGCCGGCCACCGTGGTCAGCGGCGCGGAGAACGCGAGCACGCTCAGTGCCAGACCCACGGCGCCCATGTGTCCCGTCAGCTTCGCAGCCGCCCCCGGGTCGGATTTCAGATCAGATGCAGTCATGTTGCGTCCCATGATGGCCAAGGGCCAATGAATTAATCACGCAGAAGTCTTCAAAGTCATTACTTCGGCGCGCATCCAATGCTATGCGTCCACCTTGTCCTGGAAATCCGCCTAAAGAATGAAATATCCCCAGCTCCATTCCGGTCCATGCACCAGACCGGGGACGGCTGCACCGCCCCGGAACGAATTTCTGCATCATGGCCACCAGTACTCCAGCTGCACGCCGACATTACTGCCATGGGTGTTTTCACCGAAGCTCCCCGTCGACGACAAGGCGGTCTGCGGGTTGATCTGGTCGGCCAGGCTTTGAGCGTCCTTGTTCCACCGCGCGTAGGTGTAATACAGGCGCAGTTCCGGCCGCGCATTCAATGCCCGCCCATTGGGAGACCACGTCGGCGCCACCGTCAATTTGGTCAGCCTGGCATCCTTGTCGGATGTTTTGACCCGGTCCACACCCAGTTCGACGATGAATTTGAAGTGCTCCGAGAACGAATAAACGGGCCGCACGCCAAAAGACGTCCAGTCGGATGCTGTTCCGTCCGCTCTCTTGGTTTTCTTGTAAAGAGCCGACACGGAGCCGGACCAGGACTGCGAGAATTCCCAATTCAGGTTGTCCAGCGCGAGCCAGATCCTGTCGGCGCGGCTGGTCGAAGCCGTGGCCACGGCGCCCAATCCGGTACCGGCACCCTCGCCATATTCCGCGACCACGGTATTCACACCGCCCAGGAAGGACTGTTGCTTGTGCTGCGCAAAGACGGACCAACCGCCATCCTTCACGGCATCGGTCCGCGGCACGTAGCTGAAACCGATGTCCACCGCGCCATCGGCATTGGTCGGAATGCCGCTCACGTTGACATCGTGCCGCGTCACGGACGTATGCTGGAACGGGGTATCCCTGCGGAAAAAGGCATAGCTCCACTTCAGGCCGGCGTAATTCACATCCTCCACGCCGAATCCCGTGCCGCTCGGATTCCAGTAGTAGTAGTCGGTGATGTCGATCTGGTTGCGCTTGTAGTAGCGCTTTCCTGCCCAGACACTGCCGCCGGCGAGGGCGCCGACGTTCTTGTACTGGACGTATCCCTCCATCAGGCGGGCGTAGCCGGTCTCGCCGTGGAAGACGAAATCCCGCCCGTAGCGCGCCTGGAGCCCGGGCATGACGCTGAACTCCAGCGACGAGCCGTCCTCGAATTTGGCGAACTCCTGCCGCAGGCCGAACTCGCCGTACTGCTCGCACTCGTTGCCCAGGCGGTATTTGGAATCGGCACCCGGCAATTGGAAACACTGCTGGGTTCCCCCATGGCTCGTGCTGCCCGTCCCGGTACGGAAATAACCGTACAGATCCATGCCGAAGCCCTGCCCCGAATAACCGATCGCGAGTGTCGACATTGCCGTGATCCAGAATTTTCTCACCGTGCTACCCCATGAATTCAGCCAATTGCTGACAGGGTCCACTCTAAATTTTTGAGATTTTCTGGCGTCGTTCCGAAGGATGATTGTGAAGGCAGAACTTGGTGCGGCTCGAAGCCGCTGCACCAAGGCTGTGCCGGGCGGATATGAGTATGCTCAGGCGGAAATGGAGGTCTGCCGCCGGATCATGTCCATCGAGAAATCGATGCAGGCCAGGATGCTTTCTTCCGAGCCTGAGAAATTCCACCAGCCATGGCAGGAATCGAGCGCCACCCGGATGAATCCGGCGTGCGTCCGGGGATTTTCGCAACCGAGGTCGAGCAAGATCGCCTCGTACATGAAATCGCAGAATTTCAACCACTCGTCCACCTCGGCGCGCAAGGCATCCTGCAGAAAGTGGCCGAAGCGGTCCGTCGCGACCAGCATGTCCCACATGTCGTTTTCGGGGCGCGTGAGTTGCTGGCGCAAATGGACCTCGACGAGTTGGCGCAAGGCCTCGCCCGGTGTTTTGGCGTTGGCAATGCCATCGTGGACCGCCAGGGCGAACAGGTTGTAGTTGCTGCGCAGGCT
Source organism: Pseudorhodoferax sp. Leaf265 (assembly GCF_001422365.1). GTDB lineage: Bacteria > Pseudomonadota > Gammaproteobacteria > Burkholderiales > Burkholderiaceae_C > Pseudorhodoferax. Next base: position 159,124 of record NZ_LMMT01000008.1, read on the forward strand.
GTCCGCGAGAATCTGGTCCCGGCCGCCGGAGAAATGCGAATAGATCGTCGACGCCTTGAGTCCCGCCATAGTCGCCAGGCGGCGCATGGTGACGGAGGAGTAACCCTCCTGGGCCGACAGCTGCAGAAAGGCCGCGATGATTTTCTGCTTGCCGCCGGTCAGCCCCACCTGGTCGAAGGCACCGAGGTATTTCTTGAGGCCCGCTTTCATCAATCCGATATGGTGCATGTTCATCTTCTCCTCAAGAAACTTTCCGGCTGCGAAATCTGTTGCCGGCCTGGCCGAAGCCGATGCCCTGCACACACAGGGCCAGTGCGCATGCCGCGGCGGCCACGCCGACGTAGGCCGGCGCCACCAATCCCAGGCCCTGGCCAATCGCCAGCCCGCCCAGCCAGGGGCCGAGTGCATTGGCGATGTTGAAGGCCGCATGGTTGGAGGACGCGGCCAGGTTGGCCGCGGCCGGCGCGGCCTCGATCAAATGGGCCTGCAGGATCGGCGAGAGCGCGACCGTCGCCCCCACGAGAAACATGCCCAGGCCGAGCAGCGGCACGGTCTGCGCCAGGAACGGGAAGGCCAGCAGCGCCACCAGGTTGAACGACAGCGAGAGCACGATGGCAGTCTTGTTGAGCCGGTCGTAGCCCCAGCCCCCCACCAGGTTGCCCAGAAAAGCGCCCAGGCCGAACAGGGCCAGCAGCAAGGGCATGGCCGCGGAAGGCCCCCTGGCCACATGCTGCAGCACCGGGGCCAGGAAGCTGAACACCGCAAAGGTGCCGATGAAGCCGATGGCCGCCACCGCCAGCGCCAGCCAGACCGCCGGGATGTTGAAGGCGCGGAACTCCTGCCGTGCCGACGGTCCGGCGCGGCCCGACTGCGCCGGCAGCACCAGAGCCAGCGCCACACAGGCGGCGACGCCCAGCGCGGTGATGCTCCAGTAGACGGCACGCCAGTGCGCGACCTCGCCGAACCATGCCGCGAACGGAGTGCCGATCAGGATGGCCAGCGTCACCCCGGCCATGACCCGGCTGATGGCCCGCGCACGCTCGTTCGGCGCGGCGAACGACGCGGCGACCACGGAGGCCATGCCGAAGAACGCCCCATGGGGCAGGCCGGCCACGAAGCGTGCGGCCATCAGTTCCCAGTAGCCGCTGCACAGCGCGAAGGCGCCGTTGCCGGCGATGCAGAGCAGCAGCAGGACCAGCATGGCCTTCCTGCGCGGCCAAGCCGCGCCCAGCAGGACCATGGCCGGCGCGCCGACCACCACGCCCACGGCGTAGCTGCTGACGAGCTGGCCGACCTGCTGGAACGTGAACCCCAGCTCCTGGGCCAGGTTGGACATGAGGCCGACCAGCGCGAATTCCGACGTGGCGATGGCGAAGCAACCCAGCGCCAGCGCCAATTCGATCACGCGGCGGGTGCCGCTGCCGATGGCCTGGTCCGAGGACATGCTGGCTTCAGGCAAGGGCCACCTGGGGGACGGGCTGCGCGCCGACCGCCGCGGCCACGTCGAGCATGTGCTGGATGTTGTCGATCTTCACGCGGCAGCGCTCCCCGGTACCCGCCTCGCGTTCGTGCCGGTCGATGGCCTGCCACTGCGCGAAGCTGACCGCGCGGCCGGCCAGCAGGGGCTCCATGACCGCATGGCCGGGTTTTCCGGGCTGGATGGCGCCGGCCTGCAGGTCGGCAATGATCTGGTCGGCGACCAATCGCGCATCCTTGCGGTTCTCGGCCACCGTGCCGGTCGGGCCGCGGCGCGCCCAGCCGACCTTGTAGACGCCGTCTGCATCGCCGCAGGCGGTGGTGCGGTCTTCCTCGAAGCCGATCGCGGTGACCACCTTGGTGTAGCTGCGCTCGCACGAGGTCTGGCGGGCCTTGTCGATCAGGCGCAGGCTTGCGCCATCGGCGCGCTCGTCGACGAGCAGCGGCTCGGTGTTGAAGTGGAAGTCCAGCTGCAGCCCGTTCGTTGAAGACCGGGCCGCCGCGGCGCGCAGGATCTGCGCGGCCTCGCACGGGTCGTCGTCGGCCACGCCGTGCATGCCGACGCTGACACGCTCCAGCGCGATGAGCTCCTTGAGCATCGACAGGTCGAACTTGGCACGCCCGATCTCCGAGCGCCCGATCACGTCGATGGCGCCGATCCGCGAGGCGCCGACCGAATGGAAGGTCGGGTCGTGGATGTCCGAGCCCACGAGTTCGGCAGCGGTCTTGGCCAGCAGGCGGGCGGCATCCATGGCGACGTTGCCGTTGCCGATCACGGCGATGTGCTTGCCAAACGGGCCCAGCGATGCGCGCTCGCCGCGCGAAAACGGGTAGCTGTTCAAGGCCCGGAGCAGCCGGCCGGCGCCGACCACGTGGCGGCTCCCGGACAGCAGCGCGAAGGGCTTGTCCTCGCTCAGCCCGGTGGCCTTGACCACGACGTCGAAGTTCCGCCGGATGTCCTGCAGCAGCACGGCATCGCCGATGCGCGTGTTGCCCAGGAAGCGCACCCGCCCCTGCGAGAACATGCGTTCGAACTGGTTGATGACGCCCTTGTTGCCCTGGTGGTCGGCCGCGATGCCGAAGCGCACCAAGCCGTACGGAACGGGCAGCGCCTCGAACACGGTGATCTCCGCAGCAGGCAGGGCCTTGGCCAGGAACTGCGCGGTGAAGCAGCCCGCGGGGCCACTTCCAATGATTGCTACGGTGCAGGTGCGGTACATCATCAGGGGGGGTGCGAACGAACGGCCGTTCGCAAGAAATGGGTTAAAAAAATGAGCCGATGGCTCCTAGACATGCGACCTCGAAAGGGCATGACGCGACACCATGCGATCAGCAAGCCGCGTGCCAGCCAAACTTCTGCCTGGCGCACCATTTGCGCGCAGGAACGCCCCTCCCTGGCGCGCTCCGCGTAAAGCACGGTGTGGCCCACAGGGCCAGACGGAGCCGTCTCGGTGCACAAAGGTCTGGCAGCGGCTGGCGGACGATTGACCGGTCATGGGTATGCTGGCGGCGCGCTCACCGCCAGACCACCCCCTCGCCATGCAGAATTACCTCGCAGCCAGCCAGTACATCGACCACGACCATGCCGCTGTCCGGGCCCTGGCGAAGGACCTGGCCCAGGGCAGGTCCACGGATCGGGAGATCGCCGCCGCCTGTTTCGCCTTAGTGCGCGACGAGATCAGGCACAGCGTGGACTTCAAGCTGAACCCGGTCACCTGCAAGGCCTCGGATGTGTTGCGTCGGCGCGCAGTGCCCGCTTGTTCAGCTTGCCGGTGGCGGTGCGGGGGATGCGGGTGGTGAACTCCAGCACGCGTGGAACCATGAAGCCTGCGATCCGCGTGCGCATGAACGCCAGCAGTTCCGCACCGAGATCGGCCGAAGGCGTGATGCCCGGCGCGGCTCGACCACAACATTCACGCTCTGGCCCATCTCGGCGTCGGGGATGCCGAACACTGCCACGTCCGCCACCTTGGGGTGCAGTGCGAGTGCGTTCTACACGGCTTGCGGGTAGATGTTGACTCCGCCCGAAATGATCATGAAGTCCTTGCGGTCGACCAGGAACAAGTAGCCGTCCGCGTCCACATGGCCCATGTCGCCCAGCGTGGTCCAGTTGGGGTGGCGTGGGTGCTGCGCAGCGCGCGTCTTGGCCTCGTCCTTGTGGTACCGAAACGGCTGTAACTCGCGCGCGAAATAGACCTGGCCGTCTTCGCCGGCAGGCAGCTCGGCGCCGTCGTCGCCACTGATGTGCAGCGTCCCGACGACTGCTTGGCCGACCGAACCCGGCTTGCGCATTGCCTGGGCGCTGTCGATGACCGTGAGGCCATTGGCTTCCGTCCCAGAGTAATACTCCGTCAGGATCGGGCCCCACCAGTCGATCATGCGCTGTTTGACCTCCACGGGGCAGGGCGCTGCGGCATGAATGGCCACACGGTGGCTGGACAGGTCATGGCGCTCGCGTACGTCGTCGGGCAGCTTGAGCATCCGCACGAACATGGTCGGCACCCACTGGCTGTGGGTGATGCCATCGCGCTCGATGCAATGCAGTGCGGCTTCGGCGTCGAACTTCCGCATGAAGACCGTCGTTCCGCCCACGAAGTGCGGATTGGTCGCGTAGCCCAGCGCCGCAGCGTGGTACAGCGGGGCTACAGACAGGTAGACGGCGTCGCTCGCCACCCGAAGCGCGAAATCATCGCGGCCCGGATCGGCTCCAGCCCTTCCCAGACCTTGCGCATGGGCAGCTCGCGCACCACCCCCTTAGGCCTGCCCGTAGTTCCCGAGCTGTACAGCATGGCGCCGCCCAGCCACTCTTCGGCCAGGGGTTCGGCCGTGCTGGTCGCCAAAGCCTGCTCGTAGCTGCCCCATCCGTCGAGGTCACCATCCATCGACAGGCGGTGTGGACATCGCGTGAGTTGCCCGGCGATGCCATGCGCGAGTTCGCCCACCGCTGAGGACGAGATCACCAGGCGTGCGTCGCAGTCGTTCACGATGAAGGCGGCTCCGTCTGCGGTCAGGTGCCGGTTGACGGTGGTCAGCAGAAGCCCGGAGCGCAGCGTCGCCCAGGCGATCTCGAAGAACCGGATGTTGTTTTCCAGGATGACGGCAATACGCTCGCCTCGGCGCAAGCCCAGCCCGTGCAGGTACTGGGCAAGTCGGTTGGATCGGTCGTCGAGCTCCCGATAGCTCAGCGTTGCACCGGTTTCAGCGCAGACCACCGCCGCTTTGTCGGTAACGAGACGGGCGTGGTCGCCCAAGTAGCAAGCCATCGCGGCACTCTCCACAAAGTACATGGACCGAGAGTGCCGCGGATAAGGTGTCAAATCGGCACACTTTGGAATCACACTTGACTCCAAAGTTTGCGAGATTCAATGCTTCGTCTGCATAGGGGAAATGCTGAATTTCCAGAAAAAGGAATCAATTGAGATTCCTGAATTCCCAACCTCGGCCGAACGGTTGGCGGCGGTCAGCTGGAGGCAGGCAGTGCAAGGGAGCGCAAAAAGGTCTCTGTCTGGCGGCGCTGCATCTGGAAGGCCGCGTCCAGCGAAGAACTGCGCTTGTTGATCAGGCGCTCCACGGCGAGGCCGCGCACCGTGGCGAACATCTGGAGGAAGGCCACGCCTGCGGTGTGCGTGTCCACTACCTTCATCGCGTCGAACTCCAGCGTCAGCAGTTGCTTCTCGATCTGCTGGCGCGAGCGCCCTACCTTGTCGAGTTGGTCAGCTAGATCCGGGTCCGCGCGCGAGCCCAGCATCACCTCTAGCACCGCGAAGGCGCGGGGTTGCTTGTACAGCTCCCAGGTGAAGTCGAGCCAGGCCATGACGCGCGGCAGCCCGGCCGGGAAGCCGTGCACATAGCCCAGGGTCTCCTCGCGCAGGCCGTCGAGCAGCCACTCCAGCAGTCGTGCATAGAGGTCGGCCTTGGTGGCGAACTGCTTCAGCAGGGCACCGCGGCTGATGCCGGCCCGCTTGGCCACGGCAAGCGTGCTGGCCCCGGCGTAGCCGCTCTCGTGCAGGCACGCAATGGCCGCTTCGAACACTTTGCTGCGCGTGATTTCGCGGCGCGCGGCGTGGGTGCCGCGGCTGTACCGGCCGCCGGCTGGCCGCTCAGTGTTGGGTGCGGCTTCGGCGGGCATGGCTGCGGCGGATGGCATGGTGACTCCTTGAGGGTTGCCGGCTGCGCCTGTTCTGACCGCCGGCTGCATCCGCGCCATTGTGTCCTGGGCCTTGATCCAGACACTCACAGGCTTGTGAAAAGGAGTCAGCATCGACTCCAAGTTTAACGGGATGTGTTCCAGACTCTTGTCCGGTCTGAGCAGCAAATGAGGGTTTCCACCAATCGAATATTTGAGATCATCATTGACTCCAAATATTGCTGCGACGTAAGATTTTTGGAACAGACACTCACCCGAGAGGATCCCCTTGTTTGCAGTTCAGAAGCTGTTTCATCTCACACAGATCGTGGACGATCTGGACGAGGCAGACCGCTGGTACAACCACCATTTCGCGCCCTGTCGCTTCTATCGTGGCTACATGAAGGAGGCGATGCGGCACGCGTCGTTGCTGGCCATCGGCGACGCCACCGTTGTCGAGCCGGTGCAGTTGTCGCAGGAGCCTGGCGCGGCCGAGTCGCCACTAGGGCGCTTCCGGGCGCGCTTCGGTTCGCGGCTGCACTCGATCGCCTGGTACGTCGATGACCTCGACCACGCCGTAGAGGTATTGCGCGCGCATGGCGTGCGCCTCGTAGATGTGACGGGCCGTCCGATCGAATCCAGGGAGCAGGCTGCCGAGGCGAAGTACGTATGGACGCACCCTAAGGACAGCTTTGGCCCGCTGGAGTTCGCGCGGCTGAATCTGGAGACCACCACCGACCCGCGCGTGCAGCGGCATTGGTCGGCCACCTACTGGCTCGAGCGGCACCCGCTGGGAATTGGCGGCGCGCTGCGCATCACGATGACGACACGCAGCCGCGTCGCTGCGTCGCGCTTTTACCAGGAGGTGCTGGGGGCGCGAGAGGTGCCGCCACTGCCGGGACAGGGCGGCACCGCCTTGCAGGTTGGCAGCGACACCATCGTGGACCTGGTCGATTCCACCGACGCGCGCTACGGCGATTTCGGCGAGGGCGTCTTCGGCATGACCTTCCAGGTCAAGGACATCGAGCGGGCAGAGGCGTTCCTGCGCGGAGCGGGCCTGGCGACTGAACGTCATGCCGGGCGCACGCTGTTCATTTCGCCTGCTCAGGCGTTGGGCACCACGGTGGGCTTCCACCAACCTGACGAGGTGCGGTGATGGGCGTGCGATCTATGAGCGCCATCCTGCGCAGCTACGGCGCCAACGTTTCGGTGGAGGAGATTGTCGTCGACGATCCCATGGACAACGAGGTGCTGGTGCGCACAGTGGCATGCGGTGTGTGCCACAGCGACCTGCATTTCAAACAAGGGTCTATGCCGCACTTTCCGGTGCCCGCCGTGCTGGGACACGAGGCGGCCGGCGTCGTGGAAAAGGTTGGCAGTGGCATAACCGACCTCAAGCCCGGGGACCATGTCATCGCGTGCAACGCAATCGCGTGCGGGACCTGCAAGCAATGTCTGTCGGGTGCGCCCCACCTTTGCATGAACCGTGCGCCGGCACGCCGCCCGCGCGGTGCTCCGCCGCGCCTGAGCCAGGACGGCAGCAAGCTGCTCGCCTTCTCAGATCTGGGCGCTCTGTCCCAGTACATGCTGCTGCCTCGTGGCGCGCTCGTTCCCATCGACAAGGACATTCCGCTGGACCGGGCCGCATTGATCGGCTGCGCAGTGCTGACAGGTGTCGGCGCTGCACTGAATACGGCCAAGGTTGCCCCTGGTTCGCGCGTGGCAGTGTTCGGCTGCGGTGGCGTGGGCAGTTCCATCGTGCAGGGCGCCCGCATTGCGGGGGCGCGCCAGATCATCGCGGTCGACATCGTGCAGTCCAAGCTCGAGAGCGCACGCCGCTTCGGTGCGACCGACACCGTGCATGCCTCCACTGCGAATCCGGTCGAGGCCATCATGGAGCTCACCGGCGACGGCGTTGACTATGCGTTCGACGCCGTGGGCAGCACCCGGCTGCTGTCGCAGTGCTACGAGAGCCTGGCCCAGCGTGGCATGGCCGTGCTCGTGGGCGCCATTCCGGCAGGGCAGAAGCTTTCCATCGACGCGCGCGGCCTGCTGCGCGAACGCAAGGTGACAGGCTCGTTCATGGGTTCGAACCGCTTCCAGGTAGACATGCCCTATTACCTGGACCTGTACCGCCAGGGGCGGCTGGACCTGGACGCCATGGTCAGCAACCGCCTGCCACTGGACCGCGTGGAGGAAGCCTTCGCGGCTTTCGAGACCGGCGAAGCGATGCGAACCGTCATCACCTTCGAAGGCGCCTGAGAACGCGCCTCACCCCACATACTGGAGACATGCAATGCATCAACCCATCCGCCGGCGCACATTCGTTGCGTTCGCCGCCGCCTCTACCGCGGCATCCGCGGTCCTGTCCCAGGACGCCTGGGCGCCGACGCGGCCAATCTCGCTGGTCGTCCCCTTTGCTCCGGGAGGTCCCACAGACGCCATTGCGCGCGCGGTGGCCGACCGGCTTGGCAAGGCGCTTGGCCAGCCCATGATCGTGGAAAACAAGCCGGGTGCGGGTGGAGCCATCGCCTACGAGTACGTGTCGCGCGCGGCGCCGGACGGGCACACAATCGGCATGCTGGGCTCGTCGATGATCGCCAATGCGGCGCTCGGCATTCTTCCGCTCGATCCGCTACGCAACTTCACGCCTATCGCGCAGCTGTTCAACCTGGAGATCCTGCTAGTCGTTCGGCCGGAGCTACCCGTCGACAATGTCTCGGAGCTCATTAAGTACCTGAAAGCCAATCCCGGCCGCCTGAACTACGGCTCAAGCGGCAACGGTTCGTTGACGCACTTGCAGATGGAGGTCTTCAAGGCGCTGACCGGGACGAGCATCGTGCACATCCCGTACAAGGGCAGCGCTGGCACCGTGCAGGACTTGCTGGCAGGGCAGATTCAGCTGTCCTTCGACACGGTGGCGACTTTCGGGCCCCACATCAAGAGCGGCGCGTTGAAGCTGCTGGCGGTGGCGATGCCGACCCGCAGCACCATGTTCCCGAGCGTGCCCATCCTTGTAGAGAGTGACCCGCTGCTGCGGGACTTCGATCTCGCGGTGTGGGCAGGCTTGGGGGGGCCGGCCGGACTGCAAGCACCGATCCTTGCGCGCATCCACCAAGAGGTCGGCAGGATCCTGGCCGAAGACGCGTTGGTCCAGCGGCTCCACGCCGCGGGCGCCACGCCTGCGCCGACCACCACCGAGGCCTTTGTGAAGCGCATGACCAACGAATCGGTCAAGCTGAGCAAGCTGATCCGGCAACTCAACCTGAAGGTGGGCTAGCGTGATCGTGGTGCAGTCTTCTTTCCCCTTGCCCTCCGACACGACGTGGGATGCCTTCACCACGGCCATGGCCGAGACGGTTCCACACTACCGTTCTGTGCCGGGGCTGTTGCGCAAGCTCTACATCTACGACGCCGATCGCCAGGAGGGTGGAGGCATATACAGCTTTGACAGTCGGCAGAGCGCGCAAGATTGTTTCAACGCCGAGATGGTCGCCCGTGCCACGTCGCGCTTCGGCAGGTTCGAGCTGCAATGGTTCGAATGCCCAATCGCCATCGACAACGAGGCCGGCTCCGTCTTTGGAGCACCGCGGTCATGACAGAGCCGACGATCTTCCTGGACGACCTGCAAACGACGCGCGATGCCGTGCTGGCGCATGCCAGCCGCGCTGCATCGGGCTTCGGTGAAATGGGCTTCGGCGAAGGCGACGCCGTTGCCCTGCTGCTGCGCAACGACTTCGCTTTTCTGGAGGCGATGCGCGCAGCGAGCGCCATCGGTGCCTACGCCATTCCGCTGAACTGGCACACCACGGTCGATGAGATCCTTTACGTGCTGGAGGACGCCAGGCCCAAGGTGCTGATAGCGCATGCAGACCTGCTCGCGCCGTTGCGCGCGCGGCTGCCCGGCTGGATCCGCGTGTTGGTCGTGCCCACGCCGGCGTCTGTGCAGATACGCTATGGGCTTACACCGGTAGCTGGGCTACTGCAGCCTGGTGACATCGCCTGGGCCGACTGGTGCATGCGCCACCTGCCTTGGAACGCCGCGCCGCGCGCGAGCCGCTCGACCATGTTCTACACGTCCGGGACGACCGGCAGGCCCAAGGGCGTGCTGCGCCAACCGGCGACGCCTGCGCAGACCAGCAGTCTTGAGCAGCTGATGGCCGAGGTCTATGGATTTCGGCCCGGTATTCGGGCGCTGATCTGCGGCCCGATGTACCACGCCTCGCCGAACGTCTATGCAAGACACGCATTGGCCTGCGCAGAGGTATTGGTGATGCAGTCCAAATTCGACCCGGAGCAGACGCTCGCACTGATCGAGAAGCACCGCATCTGCAACGCCGTCATGGTGCCGACCATGTTCATCCGGCTGCTCAAGCTGCCGAAGGAGGTGCGCGACCGCTACGACGTGAGCTCTTTGAAATGGGTGACACATTCCGGCTCTCCCTGTCCGCGCGACATCAAGGAGGCATTGATGCAGTGGTGGGGCCCCATCGTGTACGAGACTTATGGCGGCACCGAGGTCGGTGCCGCGACGCTCTCGACACCGAGCGATTGGCTGGCCTATCCGGGCTCGGTCGGCGTTGCGACCAAGGGTGCCCAGATCGCTGTTTATGGTGACGATGGGCGCCCGGTGCCAGACGGGCAAGCGGGTGATGTCTACATGCGGGTGCCGGCCTATGCCGACTTCACCTACTTGAACCACGACGACAAACGCGCCGAGGTGGAGCGGGATGGCCTCATCTCGATCGGCGACATCGGCTACCTGCGGGACGAGCATCTGTACCTATGCGACCGGCGCTCTGACCTCGTCATCTCCGGCGGCGCCAACGTGTACCCGGCGGAAGTGGAAATGGTGCTGGCCGACTGCCCCGGCGTGCAGGACTGCGCGGTGTTCGGAATCCCGGACGAAGAGTTCGGCGAGTCCCTTGCAGCAGCGGTCCAGTTGTTGCCGGGTGCGCAGGTGACACCTAATGAGCTACGTGCACATCTGGAGCCGCGGCTGGCGCGCTACAAGATTCCAAGGCTGTTCCAGTTCCACGCGCAGCTGCCTCGCGAGGACAGCGGGAAGATCTTCAAGAGGCGTTTGCGCGAGCCGTTCTGGGAAGGGCTGGGCAGGAAGATCTGAGTTCAAAAGTCCGCACCACTGGTGCGCGTAGCTGCTCCAGCGGTCTGGCCGAACCATCAACCATGACATCGCTGCACCCGGCCTTGATCGCTACGTGTCGGCGGCGATGGCATTTCCGACTTCTGCACGTCGGTCAACGCTTTGAAGCCGGCCTACCAACGATGGAAGTTGTTGATCAATTCGTCGCGGATCGCAGGTGATGTCTCGCTCCAACGACTGGTCCTACGCCAAGCGGTCACTTGATTTACTGTAAGTAGATGAGCGTTTGTGTAGTTCATGGAGAACTGGGTCGTTGTTTCCGCGCTCTGCATACTCCCAGTGGAATCAGGGTCGCGGCGAGCAGTTGAGCGGCTGCTCCTGGCCGATAGCGCCTACGCGCCGGAACGCTTGAATGCGGCCTTTCTGATCTGCTGGTCAGAGGGGGCAACCCGGGCGGTCGCTGACACCCAGGAGCATCCTATGAGGCCCTGAACTCGATGGGAGACCATCATGGAAACCGGAAGCAACGCGACTCACCACGAGCCGTGGAACAAGGGCAAGATCGTGGGGCAGAAGGCACCGTTCAAGTTGAAGGACATTTGGGCGCTGCGCGTTCGCCTCCAGATGGAAGGCCGGCTCCGCGAGCTGGCTCTCTTCAATCTCGGGATTGACAGCAAACTGCGCGGTTGCGACCTCGTTGCCCTGAAGGTTCGCGACGTGTGCCATGGTGAACAAGTTGCCGCACGCGCCATCGTCCTGCAGCACAAGACGCAGCGCCCGGTCCAGTTCGAGATCACAGCCGCTACCCGAGAGGTTCTGGCGGCGTGGATCAAGCAGGCTGGACTGAGGTCGGACGACTTCCTATTCCCCAGCCGGCTTCATGAGTCGCCACATCTGGGAACGCGGCAGTACGCCCGGATTCTTGGCCACTGGGTCACAGAGCTGGGCCTCGACCGCGCGGACTATGGGACGCACTCGATGCGAAGGACCAAGGCGACCCTGATCTATCGACGCACGAAGAACCTGCGTGCTGTGCAACTGTTGCTCGGGCACTCCAAGCTGGAATTGACCGTGCGATACCTCGGCATTGAGGTCGATGACGCCCTCGAGCTTTCCGAGCAGACAGAGATCTGAGTAGCCGCAGCGGCTGCCTTTGCATCAAGCCGAGGCGGCTGCCGCTCGACGACGGCTATGTGGGGCATGGCCGCGGCGACGCTCTCGGCCATCTGCTGTCGGTCAACGCGGATCCGCGGATGGCCGCACCAGACTGGTTGCTGACCTTGAAATTTCATCGCTGGGTGACCGCCGCGTGCGAGACCCGCCACTCACGATCGACTGGCGCGTCGGTCCGCTGTACTACCGACACCGGTCGGTCAAAACCGACCACCGGCTCAACCCTGACGAGCGACTGCTCTTGGCGGGGACGGATTGCGCTCTGCGACCAACGCCGAATTAGCAGAGCCCGTCTTCAGCGCCTGAAAGCAGGCGTTCGAACTATCGACCCGGCGGCTCCGCGTGGCGTCCGGCAGCGGTAACTGTGCCCAAGTTTCGGTGGAGACTCGGAAAGAGATGACGATGCTGGACAGCAATCTGAGCGCACACGGCATCTTCTCGCCCACGGTGATCAGCGGTCACAGACATGGGTCGATGCTGGTCGGAGCCGCTGAAGTGTTGATTTCCACGCAGAACTGACCCACTGCCACAGGTAATTTCCGTCCAAATCTGACCCACGTAAGAACCCTAACCTGCTGCTTTTTGCGGCAG
>NZ_LMMT01000009.1 GCF_001422365.1 Pseudorhodoferax sp. Leaf265
ACGACTACCTCTACTGACTCCGTATGCCTAGTCATATGCACTGTCCTGTTCCTATCTCCAAAGATAAGCGACAGGACGGGGCCGGGGAATCAGGGGGCTATCTCAAGTGATGCTCGCAGCTTGTGCGATCACGAGGCTGGTTGCCAAAAGAAGCTTCTTTATTGCATGGCCTTCAAGGATGATCCGCTGCACCGAGTGGTGCTGCCAGGAACACCTACAGACTAAGAAGCCGAACTCGGCGAAGTTAGGACAGCAAGCAGTTGGCAAGCAAGCCATGGGCAGCGCTTCATGGCAGGGTGTCCACTGCATTCGCTCGCGCTTTGAAAAACTTGAGGTGGACGCCATGTTTACGGCTGGCGCATCAGGTTGGAAGGTGGGATGGCTGGACGCTCACCGCGCACAAGCCCTGGGCTGCATTCATCATCGCTGCGGCATCGTCTTCAAACGGCGTGCCTGGCGTGGAGCCGACATTGATTGCCAAGGCCGTGGCAGACCAAAAGCCTGTCCATTGCCTGGAGACAGCGGCAGGTTTTAGCTTGGGCATGGACTCAATACCGATGGCCACGTTGTCCGCAGCGATTGACCACTATGCGCCTCAACAGCGGCGGCAAAGGACAACTTCATCCTCATGCACCACGCCTGGGCGCGCAACGACTCCGCAGCGCTCTGGGATCTGCTCCTGCAGGGGCCCTTCACGTCCGACCCAATCCTGCACGCCACCATGTTTGCCTCGCGGAACCGCCTGCGGGTGCCGCAGATCATGGCCGCCGGGGCGAGTGCTCGCGAGAACATCCTTGTTGTCGTTGGTGCGGGGCATCTCGACGGCCCGGGGAATCTTGTGGAATTCTTTCGGGCCCACGGTCTGGAGCTTCGACCACTGCAGAACGCCTGGCCAAGCCCTCGTAGCAGCTCGTCTCGCTACGGAGAATCTTGAATGCTCGCTTGGGTATATGTGCTCGGCAGCAACGCTGTAAATGGCGCCGCAATTAGACGCAGTCCGAGCAACCCCATCACAGGACTTGCAGCAATGAACTTTGGCTTCTTCAGGCGCTCGTCCATCGTGACGAACTCCATACATCCCATTTCAAGTGCCGCTGCAAGGTGCATGGCATCAACGGACTTCAGCGAGATGTTGTGCGTCCACCGAAAGTCTTGCATGAGGCGCGCTGTCTTCGGAGTCGGATTGAGGAGCCGAACGTACTGACCAGACGTGAGCAGGGAGCGGAACGCGTCTTTCACATCGTCCGATGCTGCCCCGCCTTCTTGAACCGACAAGCACTCCCCTACGGCAACCATAGACGTGTGCGCCACTAGGTGCCCTGCCCTATGCGCTTCCAAGATCTTCTTAATGAACCACACGTCCTTGGTTCGCCCATCGGGCAGAACACCTACGCGCTCCTTCACCACGTCGATGAAGCAGCAGGAGTCAAGGTAGATCCGCGGCTTACTCACCATCCTCAAGCCCACGCAGCTGATCGATGTACTGGCCACTGCTCAGGTCGCCGGTTGCATTCGGCATGCTCCCAAACAACTGGTCGAACTGCTCGAGCGCGAGCGGGTGCGTCGCCTCAATGTCCATGACTTCTACCTGTTGAATTGTTTGGGTTCCTCGATCCCAGGCTACGTCGCCGTAGACCATCAGAACGGTGTTGGCGACTTTGGTTGCCTCGTGCACCTTCTGGTACTGCTGAGCCGTGCAGATGCATCTGATCAAGTCGCCACCATCGAGCGGCCGCAATTGCATGAATGGTGGGCTTGCTCCGGGAAACCAAGCGTGCAGCAGCCCCTGCACGGCACCGTAGATTACGTGCGGCGTCTCAAGGAACTTCCGTATTTCTGCAACTTTGCGGTACGACACCTCGCGCCATAGCGGTTGCTCTGCGCTGTCGTCCTCGTACATGCCGATGTAGTAGACCTCGTCGGGGTCCATGCCCTTACCGATCTTGGAAAACTCCAGCAGCGTCGTGTAGCTAAACGTCCCCGCACCGCAGGCGCCGTACGGGTCGGGGCCAGTCAGCGCATCCAGCGCTTTGACACCTGCCCGTGTAATCTCGTCCTCAACAGGATGAACGTACAAAGTGTCCCAAGATGTCGACTCATTGCGGAACTCCTTCGCAAGCCATTCACCTTTGCGGACTGAAACGCCAAGGTCCGCAGCAAATGCGCGCAGGAACTTCTCCGCCTGAGTGGCGAAGTCGCCCAGTTTGTCGAGAGGAGTCCCCTCACGACCTGGATTGAAGCGGAGGCGCACCTTGAGATGCGACATGGCTAACGGGGTGTTCGAAGCGTGAAAAGCAATCTTGCGCAGTATGGCATCTGACCGATGCCATCGACGCAGCGAAGTTACACGGAAGCTCGCGGCCTAGGCCATCTGGTGGAAGTTCACCATCGCCTTACCGGCGCGACGGGGGGCGATGTCGGAGAGCCAGCTACCACGCACGGCGCTGGACGTGAAGGGCTGGCCGCGGTGCAGGTGCTGACCGGCATTCCAACGGGCGTTCTGATGCGTCCACTGGGCTACCTAGCCGACGAGAACCGCGAGGACTTGACGGTGCGCGGGTTGATCGCCGGGAGGTAGTCAATTCCGTACGATTTCCGTACGGCGTCCCCCCGGCCAGAAGCGCCGCAACAATGCAGGCGTTTCTTTCTTTACAACTCAACGCCCTTCCGCCTCCTGCAGCAGCCGCCACATCACCTTGCCGCTGCCGCTCTTGGGCAGGGCATCGGCGAACGCCACCTGGCGCGGCACCTTGTAGGCCGCCATGTTGGCGCGGCACCAGGTGATGATGTCCTCGGCCGTGGTGTCCTTGTGGGTGGGTCGCAGCACCACCACGGCCTTGACCGATTCGCCGCGGTAGGCATCCTGCGTGGCGATGATGCAGGCCTCCTGCACCGCCGGATGCCGGTACATCAGCAGTTCGACCTCGGCCGGCCAGACCTTGAAGCCGCTGGCGTTGATCATGCGCTTCAGACGGTCGGTCATGAAGAAGTAGCCGTCCTCGTCCATGCGGCCCATGTCGCCGGTGCGGAAGAAGCGCTTGCCCTCGAACGTGATGAAGGCTGCGGCCGTCGCCTCGGGCTGCTTCCAGTAGCCGTGGAACACCTGCGGGCCGTGCACGATGATCTCGCCGGACTCGCCCGCCGGCAGTTCCTGCAGGCTGTCGGGGTCGACCACGCGGGCGTCGGTGGACAGGATGGGAATGCCCAGGCACTGCTGCTTGGGCCGTTCGAAGGGGTTGGTGTGCGTGGGCGCGGCGGTCTCGGTCAGGCCGTAGCCCTCCTGGTAGCGCAGGCCGTATTGCTCCACCAACCGCTGCGCGATGGCCTGCGGCATGGCGGCACCGCCGCCGCCGATCTGCTGCAGGCTCGTGAGGTCGTAGGCCGGCAGGTTCGGGCTGGCCAGCAGGTCCACCACCATGGTGGGGATGTTGGTCCAGGCCGTCACCTTCCAGCGCGAGATCAGGTGGCCGGCCACGTCGCGGTCCCAGCGCGGCATGAGCACCAGCGTGGCGCCGGAAGCGATGGCCGTGTGCATCATGCTGACGATGCCGGTGATGTGGAACATGGGCACCACGGCCAGCACCACCGCCTCGGAGTTCGAGCAAGACCACAGCATGCTGGACACCACGTTGTGCATCAGGTTGCTGTGGTGGTGCACGCAGCCCTTGGGCAGGCCGGTGGTGCCGCTGGTGTAGGGCAGCAGCGCCATGTCGTTCGCGCCGACCGTGTGCGGCGGCGCGGCCAGGCCCTGCGCCAGCAGCACATCCCAGGCATGCACGGCGCCACCGGCCAGGGCCGGCAGCGGGTGGCGTGCCAGCAACCAGTTGCGCCAGGCCGGCGCCATGGCCGGGCCATCGGCCGCCGCGGCGTCGAAGGCGTCGGTGAACTGCGTGACCACCAGATGCGCCAGCCGCTGCGCAGGTGGCAGGGCATCGCTGGCCTTGGCCAGCTCGCCGGCCAGGTCGCCCGTGGTGATCGCCAGCTTCGCGTCGGCGTCGACCAGGTAGTGCTCCAGCTCCTGTGCCTTGTTCATGGGGTTGACCGGCACCACCACGGCGTTGGCGCGCAGGATCGCGAAATGCGCGACGACCAGCTGCGGGCAGTTCTGCATGAACAGCGCCACGCGGTCGCCGCGCTGCACGCCCAGCGCGGCCAGTGCGCCCGCCAGGGCCTCGACCTGCGCCGCCAGCGCCGCGTAGGGGGTCGCGCGGTCGAAGAACACCAGGGCCGACTTGTCCGGATAGCGCGCCGCACTGGTCGCCAGGTTGTGCCACAGCGAGGTGGCCGGCACCGTCAGTGTGCGCGGCAAGCGCGAGGGCCAGAACTTGTGGTGGGGACGGTCGGCAGTCAGGGACATGGGCGCGGGCCAGGAGTGTACGAAGCCGCCGAGGGTAGGCCACAAGCGCGGCCAGCCGCATCGGGAAGGCCCCTAGAACCTGTCGGCCCCGGGACATGGCCGCTGGCTCCTACACTCGCCGCCCATGGCCCATCCCCTGTCCACCGCCCCGACAGCCCTGGTGCTGACCGGCGGCGGCGCCCGGGCCGCCTACCAGGTCGGCGTGCTGCAGGCGCTGGCGCAGCTGCGCCAGCGCAGCCCGGCCGCCCACGCCGGCAACCCCTTCCCCATCGTCGTCGGCACCTCGGCCGGGGCCATCAACGCCGCGGCACTGGCCTGCGGTACCGACGACTTCGACGCGGCCGTGGCCGCCATCGCCGAGGTCTGGGCCCACTTCCGGCCCGAACAGGTCTACCACGCCGATGCGCTGGACCTGCTGGACACCCCGGGCCGCGCCCGCATGCTCTGGGGCTTGGCCCGGCTGCTGGCGCGCTGGCGCCAGGCCCAGCCGCACAGCCTGCTGGACAACCGGCCGCTGGCCGACCTGCTGCAGCGCCTGGTGCCGTTGGACCGGCTGCCCGCACTGCTGCGGGCCGGCCACCTGCAGGCGCTGGCCATCACCGCATCGAGCTACAGCGCTGGCGACCACTGCACCTTCTACCAGTCGGCCGTGCCCATGGAGCCCTGGCTGCGCTCGCAGCGGCGCGCCGTGCCGGGGCCGATCTCGCATGCCCACCTGCTGGCCTCCTCGGCCATTCCCTTCGTGTTCCCGGCCACGCCCATCGGCCCCCTGGATGACGCCGAGTACTTCGGCGATGGCTCGATGCGCCAGGCTGCGCCGCTCTCGCCGGCCATCCACCTGGGCGCAGCGCGCATCCTGGCCGTCGGCGCGGGCCGGCTGCAGGAGCCGCGCGGCAGCAGTCCCACGCTGCACACCGGCCGGCCCAGCGCCGCGCAGATCGCCGGGCACGCGCTGTCCAGCATCTTCCTGGACGCGCTGGGCGTGGATGTGGAGCGCCTGCACCGCATCAACCAGACGCTGGCCCTGGTGCCGCCCGCCGCGCGCAACGGCACGGCGCTGCGGCCGGTGGAACTGCTGCTGATCGCGCCCTCGCAGCGGCTGGACGCCATCGCCGCGCGCCATGCGCAGGCGCTGCCGGGCGTGGTGCGCCGGCTGTTCGCGGCAGGCGGCCCGGCGGCGCATGCGGCCACGCAGTCCTCCGCGTTCGCGAGCTACTTGCTGTTCGATGCCGGCTTCACGGGCGAGCTGATGGCGCTGGGCCGCGCCGACACGCTGGCCCAGGCCGCCCAGGTGTGCAGCTTCCTGGGCTGGACCTGACTCAGTAGCCGGCGGCCAACCCGGTGTTGCGCCGCGGATCGTTGGCGCCGAAGTAGCGCTTGCCCGGCACGGGCTTGCCGTCCAGCGCCGGCGCGCCGACCAGGATCACGGCCAGGTGGTTGGCCGGCTGCGGCGCGGCGAACTGGTGCCCCCAGCCTTCCAGGATGCGGCGCGTGTCGGGCGAGAGCATGCGCGCCTCCACATTGGTCGGCGCCGGCAGCCACTGCTGGTGGAAGCGCGGCGCGTCCACCGCCTCCTGCACCGTCATGCCGTAGTCCAGCACGTTGAGGATGGTGTGCAGCACGGCCGTGATGATGCGGCTGCCGCCCGGCGTGCCGACCACCATGAGCGGCTGGCCGTCCTTGCCCGTCACGATGGTCGGGCTCATGGACGACAGCGGCCGCTTGCCGGGCGCGATGGCATTGGCCTCGCCCTGCACCAGGCCGTACAGATTGGGCACGCCGACCTTGACCGTGAAGTCGTCCATCTCGTTGTTGAGCAGCACGCCGGTGCCAGCGGCCGTGACCTTGGCGCCGAACCAGTCGTTCAGCGTGTAGGTGACCGAGACCGCGTTGCCCCACTTGTCGGTGATCGAGTAGTGCGTGGTGTTGCTGCCCTCGTGCGGCGCCACGCCGGGCTTGAGCGCGCGGCTGTCGGCCGCCTGGTTGGGCGCGATGGTGGCGCGGATGCGCGCCGCGTAGTCCTTGGACAGCAGCCGCTCCATCGGGTTCTTGACGAAGTCCGGGTCGCCCAGGTAGCTGTTGCGGTCCACGTAGGCGTGGCGCATGGCCTCGATCTGGTAGTGCACGCCCTGCGCCGCGCCCCAGCCCAGGTCCTTGAGCGGGTAGCCCTCCAGGATGTTCAGCACCTCGCAGATCACCACCCCGCCCGAGCTCGGCGGCGGCGCCGAGACGATGCCGTAGCCGCGGTAGCTGCATTCCACGGGCTTGAGTTCGCGCGTCCTGTACTGGTCGAGGTCGGCCTGCGTGATGATGCCCTTGCCCGCCTGGCTGGAGGCCACGATGGCCGCGCCCACGGCGCCCTTGTAGAAGCCGTCCACGCCGCGCTCGCTGATGGCCTGCAGCGTGGCCGCCAGGTCGCGCTGCACCAGTTTCTGGCCACTCTGGAACGGCTCGCCGCGGTTCAGGAAGATCTCGGCCGTCGGCGCGTCGCGGCGGAAGTCGGCCGTGGCCGTGGCCAGCAGGTCGATGTCGCCCTGCTCCAGCACGAAGCCCTCGCGTGCCAGCTTGATGGACGGCGCGATCAGCGTGGCGCGCTGCTGCGTGCCGTACTTCTCGCGCGCGTACTCCAGGCCCGAGACCGAGCCCGGCACGCCCACGGCCAGGTGGCCCAGCGTGCTCGCGCCCTTGATGACGTTGCCGTCCTTGTCCAGGTACATGTTGGCCGTCGCGGCCAGCGGCGCCTTCTCGCGGAAATCGAGGAAGGTGCTGCGGCCGTCGGCCAGGCGGATGGTCATGAAGCCGCCGCCGCCCAGGTTGCCGGCGGCCGGATAGACCACGGCCAGCGCATAGCCCACGGCCACCGCGGCGTCGATGGCGTTGCCGCCGTCCTTGAGCACGTCCACGCCCACGCGTGTGGCCAGGTGCTGCGCCGAGACGACCATGCCGTTCTCGGCCGCGACCGGCGCCGGCGAGGCGGCCAGCGCAGCGCTGGTCCAGACCGCCGCACAGCCGGCGGCACAGACGGTGAGGGAAAGGGTCCAACGCATCGAGAGTCTCCTGTTGTATTGCATACGGTGCGGGACCGTGATTCTGCTGCGCTTTCGGCGTGTGCCGCAGCGCGTTCAACAGGAGTTACATCTGCGCGGCGGGTCAGGCGTCGGGGTCGATCCCCAGTTCCGCGCACAGCCGCGCCACCGTGGCCTTGAGCGCCGCCACCTCGCCGTCGAGCCGCTGCACCTGGGCGCGCAATGCGGGCACTTCGCCCACAGGATCTGCGGCCGACGCGCTCTGGTCCAGCGCCGCCGCGGCCTCGGGTGCCTCGCCCGACAGCAGGTGCATCCAGCGGTTCTCGCGCGCACCCGGCAGCCGGGCCAGCCGCGCCACCAGCGCACCGGCCGGCCGCTCGGCCAGCTCGTCCAGGAAGGCCTCGACCGAGGAGATGTCGGCGAAGTTGTGCATGCGGTCGCTGGCGATGCGCAGCTCGCCCGCCGTCTGCGGCCCGCGCAGCAGCAGCACCGCGAGCAGCGCCTGCGACTGCGAGGGGATGCGCAGCACGCCGTCGGCGTTGTGGGCATAGCGCATCGCGCGGCCACCGCTGGTCTCGTTGACGAAGGCCATGCCGCGCAGCGTGGCCAGCGCGTCCTGCACCTGGGCGTCGCTGAGCTCCATCACCGGATGCCGGCTGGTCTTCTGGTTGCAGCCGGCGACCAGGCTGTTCAGCGTCAGAGGGTAGGTGTCGGGCACGGTGCGCTGCTTCTCGATCAGCACGCCCAGCACACGCGCCTCGGCCAGCGAGAGGATGGGAACGCTCATGCGGTGGCCTTGATCCTGGCGACGAGCGCCTGCGTGAACTGTGCCGTGCCGGCCTTGCCGCCCAGGTCACCGGTGCGCACCTGGTCGATGTTGAGCGTGGCGTCGATGGCCTCGCGCAGCCGGCGCGCCAGGTCGGGCAGTTGCACATGCTCCAGCATCAGCGCTGCCGCCAGCATGATGGCCACCGGGTTGGCGATGCCCTTGCCCGCAATGTCGGGCGCCGAGCCGTGCACGGCCTCGAAGATCGCCGCGTCCTTGCCGATGTTGGCGCCCGGCGCCATGCCCAAGCCGCCGACCAGGCCGGCCACCAGGTCGGACAGGATGTCGCCGAACAGGTTGGTCGTGACCAGCATGTCGAACTGCCAGGGGTTGAGCACCAGCTTCATGGCGCAGGCGTCGACGATCACGGTCTCCAGCTGGAACTTGCCCTGGTAACGCTCGGCATACAGCCGCTCGCCGGTCTCCAGGAAGATGCCGGTCAGCGCCTTCATGATGTTGGCCTTGTGCACCAGCGTGACCTTCTTGCGGCCGGTGGCGATCGCCGTGTCGAACGCGTATTCGAGGATGCGCCGGCTGCCGGCCCGCGTGTTGATGCCGGTGGCCATGGCCACGGCGTGCGGGTCGTCGTCGATCTGCACATAGTGCTCGTGGCCGATGTACAGGCCTTCCAGGTTCTCGCGCACCACCAGCAGGTCGATCTTGTCGAAGCGCCCGCCCGGGATCAGCGTGCGCGCCGGGCGCAGGTTGGCGTAGAGCTGGAACTCCTCGCGCAGCCGCACGTTGGACGAGCGGTAGCCACCACCCGAGGGCGTCTCCAGCGGCCCCTTGAGCGCCAGCCGGGTGCGGCGGATGCTGTCCAGCGTGGCCTGGGGCAGGGGGTCGCCGGCCGCCTGCACGCCGCCCAGGCCGGCGATCTGGCGGTCCCAGGCGAAAGGGGCACCCAGCGCATCGAGCGCGGCCAGCGTGGCGTCGACGATCTCGGGGCCGATGCCGTCTCCGGGGATCAGGGTGGCGGGAATGGGCGTGGTCATGGGGAATCCTGTCGCGTCATGGAACTGCGCGCGCAGCATACCCGCCGCCACGGGCCGGTTCCAAGGCCACAGTCAGCGCGGGGCCCTCCACGTACACTGCCGTGCCGGCCTCTGCCCCGCCCACTCCCCGCATGAACGAATCCGATCCGGCCCTGCCGTTTTCCGCCCTGGGCCTCGCGCCCGTGCTGGCGCACGCCGCGGCCGCCCAAGGCTACGCGCAGCCCACGCCCGTGCAAGCCGCCGCCATCCCATCGGTCCTGCAGGGCCGCGACCTGCGCGCCAGCGCGCCCACGGGCTCGGGCAAGACCGCCGCTTTCGTGCTGCCACTGCTGCAGCGCTGGAGCGCCACGCCGCGCCAGCAGCCGCGCCGCCTGCACACGCTGGTGCTGGTGCCCACGCGCGAACTGGCCACCCAGGTGGCCGAGCAGGTGCAGGCCCTGGCCGCCGACTTGCCCGATGCGCCGCGCCTGGTGCGCGCCATCGGCGGCGTCTCCATCAACCCGCAGATGCTGGCCCTGCGCGGCGGCGCCGACATCGTGGTCGCCACGCCCGGCCGCGCACTGGACCTGGCCGCGCGCAACGCCTTGCGCCTGGACGGCCTGCAGGCCCTGGTGCTGGACGAGGCCGACCGCCTGCTCGACCTGGGCTTCGCCGACGAGCTGCAGCAACTGCTGCGCCGGCTGCCCGCCGCACGCCAGACGCTGCTGTTCTCCGCCACGTTTCCGCCGGCCGTGCAGGCGCTGGCCGACGGGCTGCTGCGCGAACCGGCCCAGGTGGAAGCGCCCGCGCAGCTGGCCGCCCTGCCCGACATCGCCCAGCGCGCCATCGTGGTCGACACCGGCCTGCGCACGCAGCTGCTGCGCCACCTGATCGCCGAGCACGGCTGGCCGCAGGTGCTGGTCTTCGTGGCCACCAAGCTGGCCTGCGAAACCGTGGCCAACAAGCTGCGCAAGGCGGGCCTGTCGGCCGAGCCGCTGCATGGCCAGCTGAGCCAGGGCAAACGCAGCCAGGTGCTGGCCGACTTCAAGGCCGCCCGCGTGCAGGTGATGGTGGCGACCGACCTGGCAGCACGCGGCATCGACATCGTGCAGTTGCCGGCCGTCGTCAACTTCGACCTCGCGCGCTCGCCCACCGAGCACGTGCACCGCATCGGCCGCACCGGCCGCGCCGGCGCCAGCGGCGTGGCGCTGAGCTTCGTGCCGGCCGCGTCCGAAGCGCATTTCCGGCTCATCGAGAAACGCCAGGGCCTGGCCGTGCCGCGCGAGAAGGTGCCGGGCTTCGAGGCCAGGGAAGCGGCGCAGCCCGTGGTGTCCGACCCGCAGGGCGGCATCAAGGGCCGCCGGCCTAGCAAGAAGGACAAGCTGCGCGCGGCAGCGGCAGCGGCAGCGGCAGCGGCTGCAGCGAGCAAGCCATGAGCGCAGCGCCGGGCCGCCCCGAGCAAGCTCGCGCCCGCTGGGGCGGACAACAGGCCGCAGGCCGAAGGTGCACCAGTGAACCTGCAGTTCCTGCTGTTCGACCAGAGCGAGGGCGGTGACGGCACCGGCCTGTTCGAGGCCATGGCCGCGGTGCGGCCCGCGCAGGCGGCCGCCGTGGAGGCCGAGATCGCCACCGTGCTGGACTGGGCGGGTGCGCAGTTCGGCGCGCCGACGCCCGTGGAAGACGGCGGCGACTGGCATGCCGAACTGCAGCAGGGCGAGGAAGCCGACGGCAGCGGCGCGCCGCGCAAGGTGTTCAGCCTGTCGCTGGCCGGATCGGCGGCGTTCTGCGCTGCGTTCGAGAGCCGGTTCGGCGACGCGCTGGCCTGACCCGCCCATGGCATCCGACCTCCTCCCTTCCGACACCCCTGCCGACCACCTGCTGGCCGAGCTGCTCGACCGCATCGACGGCTACCTCTACATCAAGGACCAGGGCGGCCGCTACCTGTTCGCCAATGCCCAGGTGCGCGCGCTGTACGGCGCCACCAGGCAGCAGATCGCCGGCGCGCAGGATGCGCAGTTCATGGACACCGTCCGCTCTGCGCGCGTGCTCATGAACGACCGCGCCGTGCTCAAGCAGGGCGCGGCCATCCACGACGAGGAAGAGCTCTGCCTGCACAGCGGCGTGCGGCGCGGCTTTCGCACCACCAAGCTGCCGATCCTGGACGCCGCGGGCCAGGTGGTGGCGGTGTGCGGCCTGTCCACCGACATCACGCAGCGCAACTGGGCCTCGGGCCACCTGGTCGAGCGCAACCACCTGCTGGGCACCGTGCTGTCCAACATCGACGCGCACATCTATGTCAAGGACCACCGCGGCAACTACCTCTACGCCAACGAGAAGACGCTGCTGCTGTACGGCCGCACCGCGGCCGAGGTCATCGGCCGCAGCGACGCCGACCTGCTGCCCGCCGAAGTGGCGCAGCGGCTGGCCGCCACCGACCGCGAGGTGATCCATGCCTCGGCCCGCCACGCTGGCGAGGAGGTGGTGGTCGGCGCCGACGGCAAGGAGCGCCACTACTGGTCGATCAAGCTGCCGCTGGAGCTGCCGGGCCAGCCGACCGGCATCATCGGCTTCTCCACCGAGATCACGGAGCTGCTGCGCCTGCGCCAGACGCTGGAACGCCAGCGCATCACCGACGCGCTGACCGGCCTGCCCAACCGCCTGCAGCTGGAGCAGGAACTGGCGCTGGAACTGCGCCTGGCCCAACGCGACGGCAGCGCGGTGGCACTCGTGATGCTGGACATCGACCAGTTCAAGCACATCAACACCCATTTCGGCCAGGAGGCCGGCGACCAGTTGCTGCGCGAGGCCGCCCAGCGCCTGCGCCAGGCGCTGCCGGCCAGCTGCTGCCTGGCCCGCCCCGGCGGCGACGAGTTCGCCGTCGTTCTGCCCTGCAGCGATCCGGCCGCATTGCTGCGCCAGGTGGAACACCTGCGCGCAGTCTTGGCCGAGCCCTACATGCTGCTGGGCAAGCTCTGGCGCGCCACGGCCAGTGCGGGCCTGGCCACCTACCCGCAGGATGCCGACAGTGCCGGGCCCCTGCTGGTCCATGCCGAAGCCGCGATGTACCTGGCCAAGGAGCGCGGCCGCGACCAGTTGCGCCGCTACAGCGCCGACCTGGGCGCCGCCGCCTCGCGCCGCGTGGCGCTGGAACACGACCTGCGCGGCGCACTGGCGGCCGGCCAGTTCGAACTGCACTACCAGCCCAAGATCCGCAGCATCGACAGCGCCGTCGCCGGCTTCGAGGCCTTGCTGCGCTGGAACCGCTCGGCCCAGGAACGCGTGTCGCCGCTGGAGTTCATTCCGCTGGCCGAGCAGATGGGCCTGCTGGTGCAGATCGGCCAATGGGTGGTGGAACAGGCCTGCACGCAGATGGCGCACTGGCGCGCCCAGGGCCTGGGCCATGTGTCGGTGGCCGTGAACCTCTCGCCCAGCCAGCTCAAGAGCGACAGCCTGCTGGACAGCGTCTGCGCCAGTGTGGCGCGCCACGGCATCGCGACCGGCGAGCTCGAACTGGAAGTCACCGAATCCATGATGATGGACGAGCCCGAGCAGGCCATCGCCATCCTGCGCGGCCTGCACCAGCACGGCGTGCAGCTGTCGATCGACGACTTCGGCACCGGCTACTCGTCCATGGCCTACCTGAAGCGCCTGCCCGTGGACACGCTCAAGCTCGACCGCGTCTTCGTCAACGAGATTGCCACCGATGTGCGCGATGCCGACCTGTGCGCCGGCGTGATCGCACTGGCCCACAAGCTGGGCCTGCGCGTGGTGGCCGAGGGCGTGGAGACCGAGGCGCAGCGCCAGGCCCTGGCCGCGCGCGACTGCGACCTGTTCCAGGGCTACCTGTTCAGCAAGCCGCTGCCAGCGGCGCAGGTGCCCGCCTATCTCCAACACCAGGCCCGACAGCAGGCCCACGCCGTGGCCATGCAAGGCCGCGGCATCTGAACACCATGCCCGAACTCGCCATCACCACTCCGGTCTACAAGCTCTACCCCTCGCCGCGCAACCGCGACAAGCAGCTGTTTGCGCACGAGGTCTTCGTGCCCCACCCTTACGCGCTGGTGGACCCGCCCAGCTACGACCCGCAGGGCCGCTGGAGCCTGTTCGCTGCGCACCGGCTGGCCGACGGCAAGAACGGCCAGCTCGTGACCTTCGAGTTGCAGGCCGATGCCGCGCGCTTCGAGGCGCGTTTCACACCGGACTGAGCCGCATCATGGCTGCGGCTTCGCCGCGGCCTGCCCCGTGGCGGCCGCGTTCACCTCGCGGATCTGCTGCTGCAGCTTGCGGAACGCGGCCGATTCGCGCAGCAGCTTGCCGGCACCGCGTTGACGCGGATGCCCTCTTCGGCCAGTTCCTTGGCCGGGCCGACGGTGAAGGCCTCGACCGCGGCCTTGGACGCGGCGCGGATCTGCGCGACCAGTGCCTGGGCCGGCGCAGGCTGCGTGGCGTAGGTGATGCAGACGGCATGGCCCGCCGCCGCGGCCAGCCTGGCCGTCGCCGCGCCGATGCCGCGGCTGCCGCCCGTGATGAGCACGGTGCCCGTGTCGTTCATGGCATGGTTCTCCTTGCAGTGGTGGAGGGGTGGCGCAACACCAGCGCGATGGATGCGGCCAGCAGCACGGTGCAGGCCGCCAGCCCCAGGGCCAGCGTGCCCGCCTGACCCAGCCGCTCCAACGCCAGCGCCACGGCCACGGGCGCCGCCGCGGCCAGCACGAAGGCCGGCCGCAGGATGCTGCCGACGATGCGGCCGTAGTGCGCGGTGTCGAACAGCAGCAGCGGCATGGCGCCGCGCGTGATGGTGGCAATGCCGTTGCCCGCGCCGTACAGGAAGGTGAAGGCCGCGGCTCCTGCCAGCGAGGCGCCCGCCAGCAGCGCCACCGCATAGGCGCCGGCCAGGAAGCTGCAGGGCAGCAGGTTGAGGCGGATCGCATCGAAGCGGTGGGCCCAGGCCACGACCCAGGCGCGGCCGCAGAACTGCCCCACGCCCAGCAGCATGGACAGCGTGACGGCCGTCCGCGCATCCCAGCCCAGGCCGCGCAGCAGCGCCAGGAAGTGTGCGGCCACGCCGGTCTGCATGGCCAGCACCAGCACCGCAACCAGGCCGTAGAGCCAGGTGTCGGCCACCGCCGTGCGCCGCGGCGCGGGGCCCGGTGCGGCGGGTGCCGCCGCTTGCCCCAGGATGCGCGGCGCGGCCCGCGGGATCGCCAGGTGCAGCGCCGAGCCCAGCAGCAACAACAGTGCATAGCCCCACAGCGCACCGCGCCAGCCCAGCGCGTCCGCCAGCGCCTGGCCCAGCGGCCAGAACAGCGTGGACGCGAAACCGCCGAACAGGGTGATCTGCGACATCGCGCGCTTGGTCGCCGGCCCGCCCAGGAAGGCCAGCGCCGCGAAGGCCGCGTCGTACAGCGCCAGCCGCATGCCCAGGCCCAGCAGCACCCAGCCCAGGTAGTAGGTGGCCAGGTGCTGGGCCGAGGCCAGCACGGCGCAGCCGAGTGCACCGGCCCAGCAGCCGGCCATCATGGCGCGGCGCCCGCCATGGCTGTCGATCCAGCGGCCCACCGCGCTGGAGCTGGCAGCCATCACGAGCAGCGCCAGCGAGAAGCCGGCCTGCACCCAGGCCGGGCTCCAGCCCAGCTCGGCCGTGATCGGCTGAGCGAACACTGCGATCAGGTAGTGCATGGCGCCCCAGGCCAGCAGCTGCGACAGGCCCAGGCAGCAGACCAGCCGCGCGCCGATGGCCGCCGCCGGTGCTGGCGCGGCCGGGGTCTGAGGCGCGGTCTGAGGCGGAGATGGGGGCGGCATGCGGTGGTCGGTCTCCGGCCGCGACTCTAACCGCTGGGGCCGCACCCAGGCATGCGCAAGCCTCATGGCCGCGCGCCTGTCTTCGCATGCCACGGCGGACACCGGCAGCCCACACTCCAACGGCCAACGGGAGAACACCATGCACCATGAACCGCACCGTGAACTGCATCTGGACCATACCTGCCGCAGCCTGCACCTGCCGGCCGGGGCGGTGCTGCACTGCCACGCGGGCCGGCTCTGGCTCACGCGCGAGACGCACGGGCAGGCCGGCGCCAGCCCCGACATCATGCTGGTGCCGGGGCAGCGGCACCGGGTCGCGTCGGCCGGCATGCACTTCCTCACGCACCTGCGCACGAGCGGCCCGGCCGCGCGCTGCAGCGTGGAGCTGCCCGCGCCACGCGCCACGCTGCGCAGGGTCTTCAGCTGGCGCTGAGGGCGGCCATGCCGGCGGCCTCGGCGCGGATCCACGCGGCCACGCGCTGCACGTCGGCGCGCGGCGCCGGCTCGGCCTGCAGCAGCCAGAACGCGTAGGGGCTGGGCCGCGGGCCCTGCCCGGCCAGCAGCGCCAGCTGGCCGCCCGCCAGCAGCGGCTGCAGCAGTTCCAGCCGGCCCAGGGCCACGCCCTGCCCGGCCAGCGCCGCATGGATCACCTGGTCGTACTGGTTCAGCCGCAGCATGGCCGGGCGGGCACGGCCGCGCGCCGCGCCCTTGGCCAACGGCCAGCCGCGCCACTGCAGCCAGGGCCGCGGATCGTCCAGCTCCAGCAAGGCCATGCGCGCCAGCGCCCCGGGATCGCGCGCGGCCTCCTCCACCAGACGCGGGTGCGCCACCGGCGCCAGCGTCTCGCCGAACAGCCGCACGGCGTCGGCCGGCGCGTCGGCCGCGCTGCAATAGCGCAGCGCCAGGTCGATGCCATCGGCGCGCAGGTCGCTGAGCTGGTTGCTGGCCGATAGCCGCACGTCCAGCTGCGGGTGCAGCTGCTGCAGCGCCGCCAGCCGCGGCAGCAGCCACAGGCCGACCACGCCCACGCTGGCCGTGACGGTGACGGGCCGGCGCTCCTCGCTGCGGCGCAGCTCACCCATCACGTCCTGCAACTGCTGCAGGGCACCGTCGGCGCTGCGGAACAGGCGCTCGCCTTCGGCGGTGAAGGCCACGCCGCGGTGCTGGCGCAGGAACAGCCTGCAGCCCAGCTGTTCCTCCAGTTGGTTCACCTGCCGGCTCACGGCAGATTGCGTGAGGCACAGGTCGTCGGCGGCCTGCGTGATGCTCAGGCGCCGGCCGACCGCGACGAAGCCCTTGAGCAGATCCAGGGAAGACAGGCGTACGAGAGGCATGGACATGGCCCATTGTGTGGCCGCGCGTCCCCGATACCCATGCGCGCAGCGCATGGCTGGCGCACCAAATCATCAATTGTGCGGGTGCCGCCCGGCGCGTCCAATCGTCGCCATGCAATCCATCTCCCCTCCATTCCCCACTTCCCGCGCCTGGTGGACCCGGGCCTGGGTGCTGGTCCTGGCCGGCGGCCTGGTCATGGGCCTGGCCCTGGGCGTGCGCCATGTGCAGGGCCTGTTCATGCTACCCATGACGCAGGACCGCGGCTGGACGCGCGAGACCTTCGCGCTGGCCCTGGCCGTGCAGAACCTGGTCTGGGGCCTGGCCCAGCCCTTCACGGGCATGCTGGCCGACCGCTTCGGCGCCAGCCGCGTGGTGGCCGTGGGGCTGCTGCTCTACGCGCTGGGCCTGGCCGGCATGGCCTGGGCACCCAGCGCCTTGGCGCTGGTGCTGGCCTGCGGCGTGTGCATCGGCATCGCGCTGTCCGGCACGGCCTTCGGCGTGGTCTACGCGGCGCTGAGCCGGCTCGTCCCGCCCGAGCGGCGCGGCTGGGCCCTGGGGCTGGCCGGCGCGGTCGGCGGTCTCGGGCAGTTCGCGCTGGTGCCGGGCGCGCAGGGCCTGATCGCGGGCTGGGGCTGGGCCGCGGCGCTGGGCATCCTGTCGGTCACCGCCGCGCTGCTGCTGCCGCTGGCCTGGCCACTGAACGACCGCAGCGCACCGACAGGCCCGCAGGCCGACGTCTTGCCGCTGGGCCGCGCCGTGCGCGAGGCCTTCGCCCAGCCCGGCTTCTGGCTGCTCAACCTGGGCTTTCTCGCCTGCGGCTTCCAGCTGGCCTTCATTGCCAGCCACCTGCCGGCCTACCTGCTGGACCGTGGCCTGCGCGCGACCGACGGCGTGGCCGCCCTGGCCATCATCGCGCTGACCAACGTGGCGGGCACCTACGCCGCCGGGCTGCTGGGCGCGCGCTGGAGCAGGAAGCGCCTGCTGGCCGGCGTCTACCTCGCGCGCAGCGCGGCCATGGCGCTGTTCCTGCTGGTGCCGCTCTCCAGTGCCAGCCTGTACGCCTTCGCCGCCGCCATGGGCTTGCTGTGGCGGGCCTGGCCCGCATGCTGCCGGCCGAGGGCTTTCTGGATGCCGTGCTGGAGCGCGCCCGGGACCTGGCCAACGCCACCTCGCCGCGCTCGGTGCGCACCATGAAACGCCAGCTGCGCGAGGCGCACACGCAGACGCTGCTGGAGGCCACCGACCTGGCCGACCGCGAGATCGCCGCCTGCCGCGGCACCGAGGACTTCCGCGAGGGCGTGCAGCACTTCATCGAGAAGCGCGCGCCCCGCTTCACGGGGAGATGAGCATGGACCGGTTCGCCGCACAGCCCTTGAAGGGCATCCGCGTGGTCGAGGTCGCGCAGAACATCGCCGGCCCCTACGCCGGCGAGATCCTGTCGGCGCTGGGCGCCGATGTGGTCAAGGTGGAACGGCCCGGCACGGGCGACGACGCGCGCGGCTGGGGTCCGCCGTTCTGGCGTGGCACCGCCACCACGTTCCAGGCCATGAACCATGGCAAGAAGAGCATCACGCTGGACCTCAAGGACCCGGCCGACCTGCAATGGCTGCACGGCTTCGTCGGGGAAGCCGACGTGTTCGTGCAGAACATGCGGCCCGGCGCGCTGGCCGAGCTGCAGCTGGGCCCCGAGGTGCTGTGCGCGGCCCACCCGCGGCTGGTGTATTGCTCCCTCACGGCTTTCGGCCACAAGGGCCCCAAGCAGCTGGCGCCCGGCTACGAGCCCATGGTGCAGGCGTATGCGGGCCTGTTCAGCGTCAACGGCACCGAGGACGGTCCGCCGGCGCGCGTGGGCATGCAGGTGCTGGACCTGGGCAGCGGCATCTGGGCCGCGCTGGGCTGCATCGCGGCCCTGTTCCAGCGCACGGCCACGGGCCGGGGCTGCGTGGTCGACACCTCGCTGTTCGAGACCGCGCTGGGCTGGCTGCAGGTGTCCATGGCGGGTTTCCAGGCCACCGGACAGCAACCGGCGCGCCACCGCAGCGGCAACCCCAACGTGGTGGTGTTCCAGGCCCTGCCCACGGCCGACGGCGAAGTGGTGGTGGCGGCCGCCAACGACCGCCTGTTCGCAAAACTCGCGCGCCTGGTCGGCCATCCGCAATGGGCGGCCGACCCGCGCTATGCCAGCAACGCCCTGCGCGTGCAGCACAAGGCCGAGCTGCTGCCGCAGCTGCAGGCGCTGTTCCGCGAGCGCAGCACCGGCGACTGGATCGCCGCGCTGGAAGACGCCGGCATCCCCTGCGGGCCGATCCAGGACTTCGCCCAGGTCATGGCCGAGCGGCAGACCGAGGCCATCGGCATCTTCCAGAACATCCCCGACGTCGACCTGCGCGTGGTCGGCCTGCCGCTGTCCTTCGACGGCGAACGCCCGCCCGTGCGCGGCCGTGCGCCCGAACTCGGCGAGCACACCCAGGACATCCGGGGCTGAACCCACCCACGAGAAGGAGACAAGCATGGACAGAAGACAGTGGCTACTGCAGAGCCTGGCGGCATGGCCGCTGGCCGCCGCGCTACCCGCACGGGCGCAGGACAAGCCGATCCAGATCATCGTGCCGTTCGGCCCCGGCGGCTCGGGCGACATCTCCGCGCGCATGCTGTCGGAGTTCCTCACCAGGAAGACCGGCCGCGCCGTGGTGGTGGACAACAAGCCCGGCGGCAACGGCATCATCGGCGTGGAGGCCGCCCGCATCGCGCCGGCCGACGGCTCGGTGCTGCTGCTGGCCACCACCTCCACGCACCTGGCCAACCCCGCGCTGTTCCACAAGCTGCCCTACGACCCGGGCAAGGACTTCCGGCTGGTCGGCTCCTTCGGGCCGGGCTCGACCTACCTGCTGGTGCGGCCGGACGCCCCGTACAAGAGCTTGCAGGACTTCGTGCGCGCGGCCAAGGCCGCGCCCGGCCAACTCAACTACGGCCACTTCAATGCCACCTCCAAGGTCACGGCGGCGCTGTTCGCGCACGAGGCCGGCATCGCGCTCACGGCCATTCCGTACAAGCAGGTCGGCCAGGCCATGTCCGAGCTCATGGCGGGCCAGATCCAGGTGGTGTTCACCGACACCGTGCAGGGCGACTCCTTCGTCGCCTCGGGCCAGTTGCGCGCGCTGGCCGTGCACAGCGATGCGCGGCTCAAGCGCTACCCGGAACTGCCGCGCATCGCCGAGAGCATCCCCAACTTCACGATCCGCGGCGGCTTCCTGGGCATCGCGGTGCCGGCCGCCACACCGCTGCCCGTGCAGCAGCAGCTCAACGGCTGGATCAACGAGGCCGTGACGACCGACCCCATCAAGTCGCGGCTGGAGGGCTTCGCGTTCACACCGGCCACCGTGAGCCTGGAGCAGCTCGCGGCCTTCGGGCGCGAGGAGCGCGCCAAGTGGAAGCAGTACGTGGACATCGCGAAGATCGAAGTGCAATGACGGACATCGCCCGTCTGGAATCCGGCCACGACCACGTGGCCCTGCTCGAGATCCGCCGCCCGCCGCACAACCACGCCAGCGTGGAGATGCTGCGCGAACTGGCCGACCATCTCGCGCAGCTCGACGCCGATCCCGCGGTGCGCTGCACGGTGCTGGCGGCCGAGGGCCGCGTGTTCTGCGCCGGCGCCGACTTCAGCGGCGGCGCGCAGGACCCGGGCGCCTTCTACGTGCAGGCCATGCGCCTGTTCCGCACCGCCAAGCCCATGGTGGCCGCGGTGCAGGGCGCGGCCATCGGCGCGGGCCTGGGCCTGGCCCTGGCGGCGGACTTCCGCGTGGGCTGCGCGCACGCACGTTTCTCGGCCAACTTCAACCGGCTGGGCTTCCACCCGGGCTTCGGCCTCAGCGCCACGCTGCCGCGCCTGGTCGGCCCGCAGCAGGCGGCCCTGCTGCTGTACACCGGCCGGCGCATCGGCGGCGAGGAGGCGCTGCGCATCGGCCTCATCGACGAGCTCGTGGCCGAGGACCGGGTGCGCGCCGGCGCGCTGGCGCTGGCGGCCGAGATCGCCGCATCGGCGCCGCTCGCGGTGACCAGCACGCGCGCCACGCTGCGCCGCGGCCTGGCGGACGCCGTCGAAGAGCTCAACCGGCACGAACGCGCCATGCAGCAGATCCACCACGCCACGGCCGACTTCCGCGAAGGCGTGCGCGCGATGGCGGAGCGGCGGCTGCCGCGTTTCGAAGGCCGCTGAACGATCAGACCGGCCCGGCCGTGGGCCCGGCGGCCAGGGACCACAGCGCCTCGGCCTGCAGCGGCGGGGCGAACAGGTAGCCCTGGTACATGCGGCAGCCGGCCGCCAGCAGCACGGCGCGCTGCTCGGCGGTCTCCACGCCTTCGGCCACGACGGCCAGGCCCAGGCTCGCGCCCAGCGCGATCACGGTGCGCACGATGGCCGCATCGTTCGGGTCGGCCAGCAGGTCGCGCACGAACGACTGGTCGATCTTGAGCTGGTCCAGCGGCAGCCGCTTGAGGTAGGAGAGCGAGGAGTAGCCGGTGCCGAAGTCGTCCAGCGAGAAGCGCACGCCCAGCGCCTTGAGGGCGCCCATCTTGTTCACGATGGCGTCCAGGTCGCGCGCGACCACGCTCTCGGTGAGCTCCAGCTTGAGCCGGGCCGGATCGGCATCGCTGCTGTGCAGGGCGTCCAGCACCTGGCCGACGAAGTCCGGGTGGTGGAACTGGCGCGCGCTGACGTTGACTGCCATCACCGCCTCGCCGAGCGGCGTGCCGGGCCGCCAGCGCGCCAGTTCGCGGCAGGCCGTGCGCAGCACCCACTCGCCCAGCGCATAGATGCTGCCGCTGTCCTCGGCCAGCGCGATGAAGACCGCCGGCGACACCGGCCCGCGCTCGGGGTGGGTCCAGCGGCACAGCGCCTCGGCGCCGACCAGCGCGCCGCCGGCATCGATCTGCGGCTGGTACAGCAGGCTCAGCTCGTTGCGTGGCACGGCCTGGCGCAGCGCGGCCTCCAGCAGGGCGCGCTCGGCCACGCGGCTGCGCAGGCCTTCGTCGAACAGGCGGAAGGTGCTGCGCCCGTCGTGCTTGGCCAGCTCCATGGCCGAATCGGCGCGCGCCAGCAATTCCTCCAGCGTCAGCGTCTCGCGGCCGAACACCGCGATGCCCATGCTGGCCGAGCAGTACAGCTCGCGCCCGCCGACATGGGATGGCACGGCCAGCATGCGCAGCACGCTGCGGCAGCGGTCCTGCGCCAGCCGCTGGGCCTCCTCCTCGTCCTGGCCCAGCGCGTCCAGCAGCACGATGAATTCGTCGGCGTGCAGGCGCGCCACCAGGTGCTCGGCGGACATGCAGTCGCGCAGGCGCTGCGCCACCTCGCGCAGCACGGCATCGCCG
Organism: Pseudorhodoferax sp. Leaf265; assembly: GCF_001422365.1. Taxonomy (GTDB): domain Bacteria; phylum Pseudomonadota; class Gammaproteobacteria; order Burkholderiales; family Burkholderiaceae_C; genus Pseudorhodoferax. The sequence goes on from NZ_LMMT01000009.1 coordinate 21,691, forward strand.
CTGCGGTGGCCCCAGTTGTCGTTGATGGCCTTGAAGCGGTCCAGGTCCAGCAGGATGGCGGCGCCGACCATGCCGCGGGCCTGGGCCGCCGCCAGCAGCTGCGTGGCCTCCTTCACGAACAGGCTGCGGTTCGGCAGGCCGGTCAGCTGGTCGTAGTAGGCCAGCCGGTGCAGCTGCTCCTGCGAGGTGCGCCGCGAGCTGATGTCCTGCAGCGTGAAGAAGCGCTCGGCCTCGTGCTCGCCCGCGCCGGGCGTGCTCAGCAGCAGCCAGCGCGGCGCGGCGTCGTCGGCCCCGGCCAGGCGGAACTCGTACTCCAGCGCCTGCGGTGCGGCCTCGCCCAGGCACAGCGCCTCGACACGCTGGCGCTGGCGCGCATCGACGCAGGCCAGGAAGCGGTCGAAGTCCAGCCGCTCGGTCGGCGGCAGGCCCAGCAGCCGCGCGCAGGCCAGCGACAGATGGCAGATGCGGGCCGCGCGCTCGACCCGGAAGTGGCCCAGGGCCGCGACGCGCTGCGCCTCCAGCAGCACGCGCTCGCTCTCCTGCAGCGCCTGCAGCGTGCGCATGCGCGAGGTGATGTCGCGCGAGAGCACGATGAAGCGCGCCTGTGCCGGATCGGCATGCTCGGTCTTGCAGGCCACCGAGAGTTCGAACCAGCGCGGCTCGCCCTTGATCTGCACTTCCAGGCGCAGGCCGGCGCTGCGCCCATGCGCGCGCGCCAGCGCCAGCGCCTGCAGCACGGTGGCGGCCGCGGCGGGCGGCAGCAACTCCTGCGCGGTGCGCCCGATGATCTGCGCGGGCGGCGCGATCAGCCCATCCAGGCGGCGCGCGCGCAAGGCCAGATAGCGGCCCTCGCCGTCCATCTCGACCAGCAGGTCCGGAATGGCATTGAGCGTGCCGGCGATCTCGGCCGACAGTGCCCGCGCCTCCTCGCTCATCTGCAGCGCGAGCCGCTGCGCACGGTTGCGCGCGTGCAGCAGCAGGAACACGATGGCGCCCGCCGACAGGCTCAGCAGCAGGCCGGTGAGCGCCAGCCCGCGGTACTCGCCGGCGCGGTGCTGCGCAACGAAGTCTGCCGTCGGCGTGAGCACGTAGGTCCAGTTGCGCCCGCCGAAGCTGGCCACCCGGCGCACCGCATACGCCGTGCCGGCGGTGCCCTCGAACGGGGCCGGCCGGCCGTCGAGCAGGCCGAAGAGGTGGCTGGCTTGCGAGGGCTGCTCGCCATCGAACACCTGCAGGTGCAGGCCGGGCATGAGCTCCGTGGCGACCGGCGCCAGCAGTTCGCGCAGCCGGAAGGGCCCATCGGCCCAGCCCACGGGTGCCATGCGCCGCGGGTCCTGGGCCGGCGCTTGGGCCTGCGGCAGGTAGACCGGCAGGTACATCACGAAACCGGGCTCGGGCGGGCCGCCTGCGTCCTGTGCGAGCTGCAGCTTGCCCGTCAGTGCCAGTTCGCCGGAGGCCACGGACTGCTCGATCGCGGCACGGGCCGTGGGCACGGTCAGCACGTCCAGGCCCAGCGCGCCGCGGTTGCCGGGCGTGGGCGGCTCCATGAACAGGATGGGTGCATAGGCTTCGCGCTGCCCGGGCGGGCGCAGCACCAGGCCGGATGCATCGAAGGAGGCTGCCGCGGCGTTGCGCGGTGCCGCGGCACCGCTCAGGTGGGCGACGAAGCCCACGCCCTGCAGGCCCGGCGCCGTGCGCTGCAGCGCCAACGAGGCCACGAAGGCCTGGAACTCGGCGGCATCGACCCCGTCCGAGCCCTCGAAGAAGCCCTTGACGCCGCGCAGCACGAGCTCAAACGCACGCAGCTGGGTTTGCACATTGGCCACGGCGCTGTCGGCCTCGTGGGACACCAGCGCGCGCAGTGCCAGTTCCGCATCGCTTTGGCGGTCCTGCAGGTACAGCCAGGGAACGAGCGCCAGCACCGCGCTGGTCAGCCCTGCCGCCAGCGCGGGACGCCACCACAAGGCAGTGCCGGCCACCGCGGCCTGCGGCGCGGTCCGGCGGTCGGGCACGGATGGGCTGGGTGTGGTCATGCTGCGTGCGCCCGAGCCCCTTTCCACGCAACGGGTGGGTCTGGCTACCGAGCAATCTGCATCATAAGTGATCGAATCACAGAAAACATACGTGCAAACCACGCGCAGTTTGATGGCAACAACAGTCAGTCCAACGTGACACCGACGCGCCGGATCACCGCGGTCCAGGTCTGCAGGTCGCGGTCCACGATCTGCGCGAACTGCTCGGGTGTGGTGGCGGACGGGTTCACGTACATCTCCTCGACGAAGCGGCGTGCCAACGCCGGGTCGGCCTGCACGGCGTTGATGTCCTCGGAGAGCCTGCGCACGACAGCGTCGGGCGTGCGCGCCGGGGCGAACAGCCCCAGCCAGTTGTAGCCGTCAAAACCGGTCACGCCCGCCTCCTGCAGCGTCTGCACCTGGGGCATGTTGGGCAGGCGCACCGGGCCCGTCACGCCGATCACGCGCAGCTTGCCGGACTTGAAGTGCGCGTCAGGGCTCAGCAGGTCGGCCACCGCCACATCGGCTTCCCCTGACAACAGCGCCTTGATGATGTCCGAGCCACCCTTGTAGGGCACGTGCAGCATGGGCGCGTCGTTGTCCACGCGCATCTTCTCGAGCAGCAGGTGGGCCGTGGAGCCCAGGCCCCAGGTCGCGAAGTTGATCTTGTTGGGTTGGGCGCGCGCCAGTGCGAGCAGCTGCGTGACGTCCTGGACAGGCAGGTCGGCGCGCACGAAAACCGGCAGCTGCTGGCGGTTGAACTGGGTCACGGCGCGCAGGTCGCTGAAGGCGTAGGGCAGCTTCTTGCGCAGCGCGGGGTTCTGCACCACCAGTGTGATGTTGGCCAGCAGCGTGTAGCCGTCCGGCGCGGCCTTGGCCACATGGTCGCTGCCGATGATGGAACTGGCGCCGGGCCGGTTGTCGACCACGATGGGTTGCTTCCAGCGCTTGCCCAGCTCGTCGCCGACCAGGCGCAGCACGGCATCGTTGACCGTGCCGGGCGGGAACGGCAGCACGATGCGCACGGGCCGGTTGGGAAAGTCGCTGGCCTGGGCCAGCGCGCCGCTGCCGTGCAGCGCGGCCAGGCCGGCGCCGGCCGCCAGCAGCCGGCGGCGCGTGAGGTGGGAACGTGGGGTGGTGTGCATGTTTGTCTCCTCTCGTTGTGGGCGGTCGGCTCAGACGCCGGCGCTGGAACCGCGCGAGCCGATCACGCCGTCGAAGTCGCCCACCTCGATGCCCATGGCCTGCGAGAACGCGCGCTGCACGTGCTCGGGCTGGCCGGCCTGGAAGATGTAGGTGGTGTAGAACAGCTTCATGCGCGGGCTGGCCAGGATCTGCTCTGCGGTGTAGCCGTCCAGCGTCTGCGCGCGGTCCATCATGGGCAGTGGCACGCGCACGTTGCGCGCGGGGTCGCGGATCGTGCCCTTGGGCTCCGCGCCCGCGGCCACGGCCTCCATCTCCTCGAAGAAGCGGCGGCGGATCGCCACGATGCCGCGGTCGCTGGCGCCCAGGTGCTCCTGGGTGCGGTCGGCGATCACGCCCTGCCCGACCCAGGCCAGGAAATCCTGGTTCATGACGTGCGTGTCGATCCACCTGCCGTCGGCATCCTTCACGGGGCCGTACCAGGTCGGGATGCTGTCCTGCACATAGGGTTCGCGGCCGCGCGGCACGCGCGTGTACTTCCAGGTCACCGACAGCGTGTTCTCGTCGTCGATGGGCACGCGCCACTCGAAGTGCTCGCCCAGGAAGAAGCCGTTGGGCCACAGGCAGACGCGGCCGATGGTCCAGGCGTCGTCGTTCTCGTCGGTGTCTTCCTTGACGCGGCGGTAGACGAAGCCGTGCTCGAACTCGTCGAAATCGAGCTTGAGGTGCGTCGGTCCCAGCGCGGTGTCGCCCGTGCGCAGGCGCTTGCCCCAGTTCTCGTGCATCCACTCGAAGTGCACGGGGTCGATCGAGTTCTCCTGGCACTGGAACCAGTTGCACGGCACCTCGGAGATCACCACCTGGGCGAAACCGTTCGGCCAGGAGAAGGCCTCCCAGTCGGGCAGCAGCGGCGCAGGCTGCGGGCCCAGGTAGGCCCACAGCATGCCGCCCTTGGCTTCGACCGGATAGGCCTTGATGCGCACGCGCTCCTTGGCGTTGCGCTCGGGGAAGCAGGTGTCCTCGAAGGGCTGGCTCACGCATTGCCCGGTCTGGTTGAAGCACCAGCCGTGGTAGTTGCAGCGCAGGCCATGCTGCTCGACCATGCCGTAGGCCAGGTCGGCGCGGCGGTGCGCACAGCGCCGGTCCACCAGGCCATAGGCGCCGCTGAGGTCCTTGTAGAGCACCAGGTCTTCGCCGAGCAGGCGCACGGCCTTGGTGCTGCGCTGCTCGAACTCCGAGACGCCGGCGATCGGCATCCAGTAGCGGCGCAGCAGGTCGCCCATCGGGGTGCCCGGGCCGACCCGGGTCAGCAGGCGGTTCTTCTCTTCGCTCAACATCGTGGTCTCCTTTCCTCGTTCAAGCGCCCCAGACCGCGAAGGCCGCGCCCACGCCGGTGCCGGCGGGCGTGCGGTACAGGGGCTGGTAGTCGTGCCAGCGCAGCGGCAGGCCGCCGGCCGCACCGGCCGTGACGATCCAGTTCAGGATCTCGGACGATCCGGAGTTCAGCGCGCCGCGCGGGATGGCGGACAGCGCGGCCGCGTCGCCGCGCGCCATGGCGTCGAGCACGCCGCGGTCCAGCGCCTCGTCGACGACGAAGTGGCTGAGGCCGCCCGAGGCCACCACGGCCACACGCAGGTCCGCCGCGCTCGTCTCGATGACCTGGCGCAGGGCCCGGCCCAGCTTCCAGCAGCGCGCCGGGCTGGGCACGTTGGGGCCGTAGTAGGTGTTCAGCAGCACCGGCACGACCGGGATCACGCGGCCCTGGAACAAGCGCTTGACGATGAAGCCGTAGGCATGGCCGAAGCCTGCTGTCTTGGGATCGTCCACGCGCGCGCAGGCGGCCACGTCGAATTCCGCATCGATCAGCCCGCGGATCAGCTCCAGCGCAAACGCGCTGGCACCGGGCACCACATGCGTGTCGTCCATCAGGTAACCGCGCCCCATGGCCTTGACCCAGTCGGCCCCCTCCTCGTCGCCGAACTTGTCGCTCGTGACGATCTCCGCGCCGTGGAAGATCGCGATCGCCGGCTGGTTCGCCGGGCCGAACAGCTCGCGCTGGTCATCGCCGACGATGACCACCACGTCCGGGCTGGCCTCGGCCAGCGCAGCGGCCAGCCGGTCCAGCGCGGCGTGGCAGGCGCGCTCCTTGGCGGCCAGCATCTCGGGCGCGATCAGGTCCGCGCAACGCGCGCCGAGTTCAGACAGCACCTGCTCGTAGCGCAGCAGCCGGCCGTCGCTCATGTTGAGCTGGGTGTTGGCGTAATCCACCGCCGCGCGGTGCTGCCATTGCTCGGCCGTGAGCGTCAGCAGCGGTGTGTGCGAGGCCCCGAGGCCCAGGACGATCTGCGCCATGCTTCAGGCGTCCTGGCGGAAGCGGCTGTACAGCTTGGTGCAGTTGCACTCGAAGACGTTGCGCCGGTCCTGCTCCGTCAGGAAGGGGATCGCCTCGATCACGGGCTTGAGGTCGTCGTAGGCGCGGCCGGTCCGGGGGTCGATCGCGCTGCCGGTGCCCGGGTTCTCGGTGGCGAACAGCACGCGGTCGGCGCCGACCACCTTGAACAGCAGCTCCAGCGCATCCTGGTCGTAGGTGGTGGTGTCGAAGTGCAGGCGCTTCAACTGGTCGTCGAAGAAGGCGCCGCCCTTGCGCACGCTCCAGGCGCGGAAGCGCCCCATGTGGTAAGGGATCGCACCGCCGCCGTGCGGCACGATGAGCTTGAGCGTGGGGAACTTCTCGAACACCGTCGACTGCATGAGCGAGACGATGGCGATGCTCTCCTCGTTGATGAACTTGAGCGTGTAGCTCTCGCGCGGCTGGCAGCTGCCGGCCGAGTGGATGAGAGCCGGGATGTCGAGCGCGCAGAGCTTCTCGTACAGCGGGTACCAGAACGGATCGCCCAGGCCGGGCGGCGGTGCGCCGTCGCCCTCGGTCGGGTCGGGGTTCAGCAGGCAGCCGATGAAGCCCTGTTCCTTGACGCGGAACTCCAGCTCGGCGAGGCAGTTCTCCGGGCTCTCGTCGCGGTACTGCGGCAGGCCGGCCACGCCGCGAAAGCGCGTGGGAAACATCTGCACCGTGCGGTGGACCAGGTCGTTCATGTGCTGGGTCCACAGCGCGGTGACCTTGGCCGGCTTGACCGAGTGCATCTGCATGTAGGGGCGCGGCGACAGGAACTGGATGTCCGTGCCGACCTTGTCCATGATGTCCACGATGCTCTGGCCGGCCGTGCGCACGGCCTCGTCGGTCAGCTTGGGCGCGGCCGCCGGGTTGGCCCGGCTGGCCACGAGCTCGGCCATGTACTTGTAGCTCTCGGGCGGAACGACCACGTGGGCGTGGGAGTCGATGATCATGCGGAGGGTCTCCTTGGGTGGATGGGGGTCAGAGGTCGAGCACCAGCGCGGGGCCGGTGCAGCGGGATACACAGACGAGCATGCGGTCCTGCGGCGGGTTCGTGCGGCCTGCGAGCACGGGGTCGCGGTGGTCCGGGATGCCGGCCAGCACGCGCGTCTCGCAGGTGCCGCACAGGCCTTCGCGGCAGGAGTGGTCCACATCGATGCCGCCGTCCAGCAGCACCTCGAGGATGGTCTTGTCGGCCGGGATGTCGAAGCGGCGGTTCCTGCGTTTCAGCTGCACGCTGAAGCTGCCGGCCGGCGCCTCGGCTGCGGCGGCCGGTGCGGGGGCGCTGAACCACTCGACGTGCACGCGCGCGTCCGGCAAGCCCTGCGTGGCGCGGCCGAAGGCCTCCAGCATGGGCACGGGGCCGCAGCAGTAGAAGTGGGCGCCCTGCGGCGCCTCGCGCACGAGCGCCGCGAGATCCAGCCGGGCCGCGCCGGGCAGGCCGTCCACGACCGTCACCACGCGGCCCTGGCCGCCGGGCGGCGCGAGCGCCTGGAGTTCCTCGGCGAAGGCGGCGCGGCACGGCGAGCGCACGCAGTGGTAAAGCGTCCACGGCCGGCCCAGCCGCGCGAGCCGGCGCGCCATGGCCAGCATGGGCGTGATGCCGATGCCGCCGGCCACCAGCACGCTCAGCGGCGCGGCCTCGTCGAGTGCGAAGTTGTTGCGCGGCATGCCGATGCGCAGCAAGGCACCGGCACGCACCCCGTCGTGCAGCGCCACCGACCCGCCGCGGCTGGCCACGTCGCGGCCCACGCCGATGACGTAGCGCTGCCGCTCCTCGGGGTCGTTGCAGAGCGAGTACTGGCGCAGCAGCGGCCCGGCGGCCGTGGCAATCGCCACGTCGATGTGGCTTCCGGCCGTGAAGGCCGGCAGCAGGCCGCCGCCTTCGGCGCACAACTCGAAGGACAGCACGTCCAGCGCCTCGGCGCGCACGGCCTGCACGCGCACCGACAGAGGGAGGGGTTCGGCGGCCATCAGAACTTGTAGACCTCGAGCGTGCGCTCGCCGGCCCGGATGCGTTGCACGATGCCGGCTTCCTTGGCCTCGCGCGCCTGCGCCGCCTGCACCACCTCGGCCGCACGCGCGCGCGGCAGCGCGACCACGCCGTCGGTGTCGCCGACGACGAGGTCGCCCGGTTGCACCACGAGGTCATCGAACAGCACGGGATGGTTGATCCAGCCCCGCGCGCCGAAGTCCTTGCCTGTGCCGCGGATGCTGAGGCCGCGCGCGAACACGGGGAAGCCGAAGTCGGCCAGCACTGCGCCGTCGCGCACGCAGCCGTCGATGACGAGCCCGCCGAGCTGGCGCACCTGGGCCGCGGCCGACATGATCTCGCCCCAGTAGCCGAAGTCGTGCGCGCCGCTGACATGCACGACCAGCACGTCGCCGCGCCCGGCCACGTACAGCGCGCGGTGCAGCCAGAGGTTGTCGCCGCCCGGCGATTGCACGGTGACGGCCGGCCCGCAGACGCGGAAGGCGGGCGCCACCGGCTTGATGGAAGAAGGCAGCACGCCGATGCGGCCGCCGGCCTCGTGCAACGTGGCGGCCGGCAGCGCGCGCGCGGCGGCCACGGTGGCGGCGTCCACGCGTTCGATGCTGTCGCGGATGGTCGGGCCGCTCGGGCGCGGCAGCGCGGCGCTCACTTCGCCTCCCGCGTCTGCAGTTGGTGGTAGCCGTGCTGTACGCGTGCCTCGCGCAGGCCCATGCCGGCGCGCACGGATGCGCGGATCGCGTCTTCGGCATGCTGGATCGCCTCTGCCGTCGCGAGCACCTGGTCTTCGTGGGCCTTCGGGATGACGACCACGCCATCGGCGTCGCCGCGCACCAGATCGCCCGGACACACGCGCACGTCGCCGATGTTCACCGGCACGCCGGTGGCTTCGACCTGCACACGGTCCTTGCCCGTGCGCATCCAGTGGCCACGGCTGTAGATCGGGTAGCCGAGCTGCAGGCTCAGCGCCACGTCGCGGTTGATGCCGTCGATCACCGTGCCGGCGATGCCCTTGGCGTGCGCCACCTCGGTCAGGATGTCGCCCCAAACGGTGGCGTTGTCGCGCCCGCCGTTGTCCAGCACGATGACGCTGCCGGGCGCCACGTCGTCGATGTAGTCGCCCACGGTGCCGGCCGGCACACCGGCCGGGCCGTACAGCAGCGTCCAAGCACGGCCGGTCATGCGCGAATCGGTGCTGCGCGGCTGGATGCGGTAGCACTGGCCGTTCAGTCCGTGCTTGTCCAGCGCATCGCTGAGGGTGGCGGTGTCCAGTCGCGCGGCACGCGCGACATTCGGGTCTGTCATGGTGTTCCTCGGGTAGAGCGCGTTCAGCGCAGCATGTGTTCGTAGTCGGCGCCCATGACCTGGCTCACGGGCAGGCCGGCCATCAGCGCGCGGGCCATGGCGGCTTCGCGGCCGGCGATGGCTTCGGCGGCGTCCAGCACGCGGGCGATGTCCTGCGCACGCACGAAGACCACGCCGCTCGCGTCGGCGATGGCGTAGTCGCCGGGGTGGACGGCGATCTCGCCTACCGTGACGGGCCCGTTGGTGAAGGCCTCGGCCACGCGCCCGCGGGCGGTGCGGGCCGTGAGGCTGCGGCAATAGACGGGGAAGTCGTAGCTGCGCGCCTCGTCGATGTCGCGCACCGGGCCGTCGGCGATCACACCCGCCACGCCGCGCACCTTGGCAGCGAGCGACAGGATGCCGCCCCAGGAGCCGGCGTCCAAGCCGGTGCGTTGCTCCACGACGACGATGTCGCCGGCCTGCGCGGCCTCGATGGCCGTGGTGCCGAGGTGGCGCGGCGGGCCGGACACGGTCGGCGCCTGGTCCTTGGGCACGAGCTTGTAGGTCACGACGCGCCCGGCGATGCGGCGCGTGCTGGCGCGCTGATCCAGTCCGCTGACACCGCCGACGAGGCCAAGCTTGTCCATGGCGTCGGAGACGGCGCAGCAGTCCAGGCGGGCGAGGCGTTTGACGAAGTCGTCTGCCATGTCAACGTTCCTGGACGACGGCCATGGCTTCGAGCTGCACGAGCATGGTGCCGGGCAGGTCGACAACCTGGGTGTGGCGCGCGGGCCGGTCGTGCGGATCGGGGAAACACTGGAGCCATTCGGCGTTGATGGCCTCGCGCTGGCTGTTGTCCTTCACGAACACGGTGATCCGCACCACGTCGTCCAGCGTGGCGCCGCCGTTGGCCAGCACGGTGCGCAGGTTCTGGAACAGGAAGCGGGCCTGGGAGGGGCCGTCGGCCGGCAGCTGGTCGGTGGCCGGGTCCTTGCCCAGCACACCGGAAGTCATGAGGATGTTGCCGACGCGCGCCGCCATGGGGATGGGGGCGGCGCCGTGGGTCACGCCTTCGACCTCGATCGAGCGTGGGCGGCGGAGGGTGGGATGGGTCATGGGTTCTCCTTGAGGGTCAATGGGCCAGGCCCAGGTGGCGTTCGATCAGCGCGGGGTCGGCCAGCAGCGCGGCGCTGGGGCCGGTGTGGACCACGGCGCCGTGGTCGATCACGATGCAGCGCTCGGAATGCGCGAGCGCGAGTTCGTACTTCTGCTCGACGAGCACGATGCCCATGCCGCCCGTGGCACGCATGCGGTCGATGGCGGCCAGCATCTCCTCGACCACGATGGGCGCCAGGCCTTCGACCGGCTCGTCCAGCAGCAGCACGCGCGGGTTGGTCATGAGCGCGCGGCCCAGCGCCAGCATCTGCTGCTCGCCGCCCGAGAGCTGGTCGCCGTGGTGCCGGTGGCGCTCGGCCAGGCGCGGAAAGAGTCCGTAGACGCGCGCCAGCGTCCATTCGCCGGGCCGTGCGACCACGCGCAGGTTGTCCTCGACCGTGAGCGATGGAAACACCTCGCGCTGCTGCGGCACCCAGGCGATGCCGGCGCGGTTGCGCCGGTGCGGCGCGAGGCCGTGCACGGGCGCGCCGTCCAGCAGGATTTCGCCGCCGTGGTGGTCGGTCAGGCCCATGATGGTTTCCACGAGCGTGGTCTTGCCCACGCCGTTGCGGCCGACGACGACCAGCGTTTCGCCGGCGCGCAGGCGCAGGTCCAGGCCGTGCAGTACGCGCGAGGGGCCGTAGCCTGCCTGCAGTTGGCGCAGTTCGAGCAACACCGTGGCTACCCTCCAAGATAGGCTTTGCGCACGCCGGCATCGGCGCGGATCTGGTCGGGCGTGCCCTGGGCCAGCAGGCTGCCGCCAGCCAGCACGCTCACGCGCTGCGCGTAGCGGAAGACGATGTTCATGTCGTGCTCGATGAACAGCAGCGTCGTGCCTTCGGTCAGGCTGGCCAGGCGCTCGAACAGCGCATGGCCCTGCGTGGTCGACAGGCCGGCCGCCGGCTCGTCGAGCAGCAGCACGCGCGGCCGCAGCGCATAGGCCAGCAGCACCTCGAGCAGGCGCTGCTGGCCGTAGGCCAACTCCTGGGTGGGCAGCAGCGCGTCGTCGGCCAGGCCGAAGCGCTCCAGCAGCGCCGCAGCCTCGTCGATCTGCGCTGCGCAATGCCGCAGCGCGCGCAGCGAGGGCCGCGCCCGCCGGTCGCGCTGGCACAGCGCCAGCACCACGGACTCCAGCGGCGTCAGCGAGGGGAACAGCTGGTTGATCTGGAAGGTGCGCACGATGCCGGCGGCCACGCGCTCACCGGCGCTGGACCGCGTCACGTCGCGGCCGTCCAGCAGCACTTGTCCCTGGGTCGGCCGCAGCAGCCCGGTGAGCACGGCCACGAAGGTGCTCTTGCCGGCGCCGTTGGGGCCGATCACGGCATGGCGCTCGCCGCGCGCGAGCGCGAAGTCCAGCCCCGAGAACACGCGCAGCCCGCCGAAGGCCATGCCCAGGCCGCGCGTGGCCAGCACCACGTCGTTCATCGCACCACCTCCGGCGCTGGCAGCGCCCTGCCCTTGCCATGCCGCCGCCAGGCCGCGCGCAGGCTGGGCAGGATGCCCTTGCGGAAGAAGGCCACGATCAGCACGAGCACGAGGCCGATCCAGAAGTACCAGTAGACCGGGTTCAGCGCCGCGAGCAGGTCGCGCAGCACCAGGAACACCAGGGCGCCCGCAAAGCCGCCGTAGAGCATGGCCGCGCCGCCGATCACGAGCACGACGAGCAGGTCGGCCGAGCGCTGGAACGACAGCACCTCGGGCGCGACGAACTGCGTGGTCTGCGTGAGCAGCGCGCCAGCCACGCCGGCCAGCGCGGCCGAGATGCCGAATGCCCAGGTCAGGTCGCCGGCCACGGGCGCGCCCAGCATGGCCATGCGGCGCGCGTTGTCGCGTGCGCCCAGCAGGGCCAGGCCCCAGGCCGACTGCAGCAGCGCGCGCACCAGCAGGAACAGCACGAACACCACGGCCAGCACATAGACATAGCCGGTGCGGCCGAACATGTCGAAACGGAACAGGCCCAGCACCGGTGCGATGGCGATGCCCTGCAAGCCGTCGTCGCCGCCCGTGAGTTCGGTGGACCGGTGCACGAAGTCGTACAGCAGCAGGTTCAGCCCCAGCGTGACCATGAGCAGGCCCACGCCGTGCAGCCCGCGCACGATGCGGCCCGTGGCCAGGCCCACGAGGCCGGCCATGAGGGCGGCCAGCAGCAGGCCCGAGATCGGTTCGGTCCAGCCGAACTTGCCGAGGTAGCCCGCGGTGTAGGCACCGATGCCGAAGAAGGCGGCATGGCCCAGCGAGGGAATGCCGCGGTAGCCCAGCAGCAAGTCCAGCGACAGCGCGAACAGGCCCCAGATGAGCACCTGGGTCAGCAGCGCGAGGTTGGCGCCCGGCACGAAGAAGGCGACGGCCCAGCAGAGCCAGAAGGCGGTTTCCCAGCCGCTCCAGCGCGCGCGGGCGCGAAAGAAGTGCGGCGCGGCCTCACGCATGGCGCACCTTGCGGCCCAGCAGGCCCTCGGGCCGCCAGAGCATGACGGCCACCGTCACGAGGTAGATGACCGAGCCGCCCGCAGCCGGCAGGTAGTACTTGCTGGCCACGTCGGCCACGCCCAGACCCAGCGCGGCCGCGAGCGACCCCAGCACGGTGCCCATGCCGCCGACCGAGACCACGATCAGCATGTACACGAGGTAGCGGAACGGGAAGTTCGGGTCCAGCCCGAGCAGGCTGGCCGACAGCGCGCCGCCCAGGCCGGCGAGGCCGCCGCCGATGGCGAAGGTCAGTGCGAAGACGCGCTGCGTGTCCAGCCCGCAGGCCGAAGCGGCGCGCCGGTTGTCCACGCAGGCACGCACCATGGCGCCAAAGCGCGTGCGCTCCAGGCCCAGGAAGATCGCCAGCGTCAGCAGCGCACCCACGGCCAGGAGGAACAGCCGGTAGCGCTCGAGTTCCAGGCCCAGCACTGCGGCGCGGCCGCCGAGCCAGGCCGGCACCTCGACCGGCTTGAAGGCCGGGCCCCAGACATAGGCCGCGGCCGAGACCGACATGAAGACCAGTCCGATGGTCAGCAGCACCTGCGTGAGGTCGTCGCTGCCGTAGAAGTGGCGCAGCACCAGCCGTTCGAGCACGACCGAGAACAGCGCGGTGGCCGCGAAGGCCAGCGGCAGCGTGGCCAGGAAGGGCCAGTGCAGCGCCTCCATCGCACTGGCGGCCACGTAGCCGCCCAGCATGCACAGGCTCACATGCGCCAGATTGACGAAGCGCATCATGCCCATGGTGACGGACAGGCCCACGGCCATGACGAACAGCAAGATGCCGTACGCCAGCCCGTTGAACAGGGTGGTGAGAAGAATCATCGGAGGCTGCCGCGCGCGGGCGCGGCGGGGGATTGGTGGCTTGGAACCGGCTTACCTGGCCGGCACGTTGGGGACCACGTCGAACTCGACGTTCTGCAACACCCCGTTGACGCGCTCGACGCGACGGATGTAGGTGTTCTGCACGATGTCGCCGGTCGCCTTGTCGATGGAGACCGGGCCGCGCGGGCTCTCGAAGGCCATGCCGCGCGCGTGGGCCATGAACTTGTCGGGGTCGAACTTCGCGCCGCGCTGCGCTTCCAGCGCGCTGTACAGGATGTGCATGGCGTCCCACATCACCGGGTGGTAGAGCGAGAGCCGCGGCGTCTTGCCCACGGCCTTGTCGTAGGCGGCGGCAAACTGGCGGTTCAACGCCGAATCGTGCAGCGGCGAGTAGTTGCCGGCCGTGATGGCGCCCAGCGCAGCGTCGCCAGCGGCGTCGAGCGTGGTCTCGTCGGTCACGTCCGAGGTGCCCAGCAGCTTCATCCTGCCGTCCTTGAGGCCGGCGTCGGCATAGGCCTTGAGGAACTGCAGCGAGAGCTCGCCGATGGGCATGAAGACGAAGACCGCATCGGCGTTGGCGTCCTTCAGGCGCTGCATGTAGCCCGAGAACTCGGGGTTGCGCACCGGCACCTTGATGGTGGCGGCGATGCTGCCGCCGGCGTCCGTGAAGGCCTTGGAGAACGTTGCCTCGGCATCCTGGCCGGGGCCGTAGTCGGCGACCATGACGGCCACCTTCTTGATGCCGTTCTTCGCGGCCCACTGCGCCATGGGCCGCACCACCTGCGGCACGGAGAAGAAGGTGCGCAGGTAGTACGGCGACTTCTCGCCGACGATGCCCTGCGTGGCCGCGCCCGTGATGAGGGCCGGCACCCTGGCCTCGGTCACCAGCGGCGCCACGGCCAGCACGTTGGGCGTGAAGTCCGGGCCGATCAGGATCTGCACCTTCTCGCGCACGATGAGTTCCTGCGCCAGCCGGCGCGCGACCTCGGGGTTGGGGCCGGTGCTGTCGCGCCGCACGAACTCCAGCTTGCGCCCGCCGGCCTCGCTGCCGTGCCGGGCCTGGTAGAGCTTGATGATGTTGTCGGTGGACTGGCCGGCCAGGGCGCTGACGCCCGAATAGCTCATCAGCACGCCGATCCTGAGCGTCTCCTGCGCCTGGGCCGTGGCGGCCAGCGCCCCGGCCAGCAGCAGGCCCGCCACGCGGGTCCATGGTCTACGCATCCTTGTCTCCTTCCGCCTCTGCGAGGTCTGTCGTGGGATGGATTCGAACGCCAGCGGCCACCCGCAATCGCATTCAATTGCGTTAGATCATATTGAATTCAATTTTGAATGGGATTGGGGTTCCCCCTAGTGTCCAGGGGCGCTAGCATCGGCCCTGACCACCCGGCCATCCGGCACAGGGACGCCTTGCCACCCCGCCATGAACGACACCGCGACGACCCCGAAGACCACCCCCGAGAAGGCCCGCGGAGCCATGGCGCGCACGCTGCAGCAGCTCAAGGCCATGATCGTCAACGGCGAACTGAGCCCGGGCGAGCAGATCCGCCAGGAGGAAATGGCCGAGCAGCTGGAGGTGAGCCGCGTGCCGCTGCGCGAGGCCATGAACGTGCTGGCCGACCAGGGCCTGCTGGTGCACCGGCGCAACCAGGGCTACTTCGTGACCAAGCGCGCGCCGGGCGAGCACGCGCAGATCCGCCGCATGCTGCACCTGCTGGAAAACGAGCTCATGAGCACGATCCGCTGGCCCGACGAGGACCAGCTGGCCATGCTGCGCCAGCTCAACGAGGGCATGCGCAGGAGCGCTGCGGCCGGCGACGTGCGCAGCCTGATCGAGCTGAACCGGCAGTTCCACTTCCGCATGTTCAGCCTGTCGCCGAACAACCTGATCCTGGAAGAGGTGCGGCGGCTGTGGGCCATGGCCGAGCCGCTGATGTGGAACAAGTACGAACGCGCCGACGACCGCGCGCGCACGCTGGACGAGCACGCCCGGCTGCTCGACGCGCTGGCCGCGCGCGACCGCGCACGCGCCGTCGCCGAGATGGAGAAGCACCGCTACAGCGCCGAGGCCGGCGTGCCGATCGAGCTGCCCGGTGCCGGGCCGGACCTGCCGTCCCGCGCGCGGGTTCAGCCAGCCTCGTAAAACCGGCGCAGTTCGCGCTTGAGCAGCTTGCCGCTGGGGTTCTTGGGCAGCGCGTCGACGAAGTGCACGCGCTTGGGCACCTTGAAGTGCGCCAGCCGCGCGGAGGCCGCCGCGATCAGGCCCGCTTCGTCCAGGGCGCTGCCCGGGCGGCGCACGACCACGGCCGTCACGGCCTCGATCCACTTCGGGTCGGGCAGGCCGATCACGGCGACCTCGGACACGCCTTCGATGGTGTAGAGCACCTCCTCCACCTCGCGGCTGGCCACGTTCTCGCCGCCGGTCTTGATCATGTCCTTCTTGCGGTCCACCACGGTGAGGTAGCCCTCTTCGTCGAGCACGCCGAGGTCGCCGCTGTGGAACCAGCCGCCCTCGAAGGCGGCGGCCGTGCGCTCGGGGTCGCGGTAGTAGCCGCTGAGCAGCTGCGGCGAGCGGTGCACGATCTCGCCGACCTGGCCGACCGCCACGTCCTGCATGGCGTCGTCGACCACGCGCGTCTCCACGTTCAGCGTGGCGCGGCCGGCCGAGCCGGCCTTGCGCAGCTGGTCCTCGGGCGGCAGCACCGTGGCCACGGGCGCGATCTCGGTCTGGCCGTACAGGTTCCACAGCCGCGTGCCGGGCAGGCGGCGCAGGATTTCCTTGAGCACCTCCACCGGCATGATGGAGGCGCCGTAGTAGCCCTTGGCCAGCGCCGACAGGTCGGTGGCATCGAACTGCGGCGCGCGCAGCAGGCCGATCCAGACCGTGGGCGGCGCGAAGAACGAGGTGATGCGCTCGCGCGCCATCAGCGCGAGCAGGTTGTCGGGCGTGGGCTTGCCCGTGATCACGTTGGTCGCGCCCACGTAGATGCAGGGGCCCAGGAACACGTCGAGCTGGGCGCAGTGGTACAGCGGCAGCGCATGCAGCACGCGGTCGCCCTGGGCGATCTCGGCGTCCACCAGGCAGCTCACGTATTCGGCGATCACGGCCGCGTGCGTGAGCATCGCGCCCTTGGGCCGCGACTCGGTGCCGCTGGTGTAGATGATCTGGGCCAGCGCATCGGGCTCCAGCGCCGGCTCCACCAGGGCCGCGGCGTCGGCCAGCAGCGCATCGAACGGCAGCAGGCCCGGCACGGCGTCGGACGCGTCCTCTGCCGGCAGCCAGACCCGGTGGCGCACGGCCGTGCCTTCGGCGGCCTGCAGCGCGACCGCGGCCGAGGCCGTGTCCACGCACAGCACGCTGGCGCCGGCATGGTCGAGGATGTAGCGCACCTCCTCGGCGTTCAGCATGAAGTTGACGGGCACCAGCACCGCGCCCAGCCGCGCCACCGCGTAGCGCAGCGCGGCGAAGGCGTGCGAGTTGCGCGAGACCACCGCGATGCGGTCGCCCGTGGCCACGCCCAGGCCGGCCAGGCCGGCGGCCAGGCGGCTGCAGACGTCGTCGAACTGCGCATAGGTCCACGCCACCGTGCCGCAGCGGATGGCGGTGCGCTCGGGATAGCGCCGGCGCGTGCGCCGCAGCAGGTCGGCGATCGTGTGGCGGCGGGGGGAAATGGCGGGCATCGGCATGGGTCTCCTCGGAATGTGGGCGCCTGGGGCGCCCGGTTTGAAAATCGGATGCTATTTTGAATTCAATTTCGCACGGCGGGCGAGCTCGACGGGTCCCCCGTAAGATCTTCCGATGAGCACCACCCCTCTCGAGGTCCTGCCGCGCGACCTCTCAGCCTACCGCCAGGGCAACACCGGCGTCGACTACGTGCACCGCTTCGACTCGGGCAAGCCCGGCCCGCACGTGCTCATCAACGCGCTCACGCACGGCAACGAGATCTGCGGCATGGTGGCCGCCACGCACCTGCTGGACACCGGCGTGCGGCCGAAGATCGGCACGCTGACGGTGAGCTTTGCCAACGTGGCAGCCTACGAGAGCTTCGACATCGAGCGCCCCTTCGACAGCCGCCAGCTCGTGCACAACATGAACCGCATCTGGTCCACCGATTGGCTGGACGGCGCCGAAGACAGCCCCGAGCTGCAGCGGGCCCGCGCGCTGCGCGGCGTGGTCGAGGCGGCCGACCACATCCTGGACATCCACTCCACGAGCCAGGCGGTGCCGCCGTTCTGGGTCTATCCATCCTTCGCGCGCAATGCGGATGTGGCGCTGGCCATCGGCCGGCCGGCGCTGCACCTGGTCATGCCACGCGGCCTGGGCTCGGGCACGCCGCTGATCCAGTACGGGCCGCACGGCAGCGACGGCCCGGGACCCGGTGTGGCGCTGGTGGCCGAGTGCGGCCAGCATTTCCAGCAGGCCTCGTCCGAGCTCGCGACCGCGGTGACGCTGGACTTCCTCGCGCATTTCGGCCTTGTCGATGCGGTTGCCAAGGCACCGGCCCGCCCGCAGCTGCGCTTCGAGCTGCTGGAGACGCATCTGGTGCGCACCACGGACTTCCACTTCACGCGGCCGCTGATCGGGCTGGAGAGCTTCGCGCAAGGCGAACTCATCGCCACCGATGGGCCGCACGCCATCGTCGCGCCCTGCACCGACTGCACGGTCTTCATGCCCACGCGCGAGCCCATCGTGGGGCGCGAGGCCGTGTACCTGACCCGGCCGCTGGACTGAGGCGCTAGCCGCCAAGGCCCACGAACAGGTTCTGCACGTCGTCGTTGGCGTCGATGGCGGCCAGGAAGGCCTCGACCTCCTCGAGCTCGGCGGCCGACAGGCTGGCCGGATCGACCGGGTTCTTGGCCTTGTAGCCGAGCTTGGCTGACAGCACCGTGAAGCCCTGGGCCGGCAACGCGCGGCTGACCAGGTCCAGGTCGCCCGGGTCGGTCAGGAACAGCGTGCTGCCTTCCTCGTGGCCCGGCTCGAAATCCTGCGCGCCGGCCTCGATGGCGGCCAGCTCGGGGTCGGCGCCGGGGGTGGCCGGTTCGGCCTCGACCATGCCCACATGGTCGAAGTCCCAGGACACCGAGCCCGAGGTGCCGAGCTGGCCCTTGCGGAACAGCACGCGCATCTCGGGCGCGGTGCGGTTCACGTTGTCGGTCAGGCACTCGACCATCACCGGCACGCGGTGCGGCGCGAAGCCCTCGTAGATCACATGGTCGAAGTGCACGGCCTCGCCGGTCAGGCCCGCGCCCTTCTTGATGGCGCGGTCCAGCGTGTCCTTGGGCATGGAGGCCTTGCGCGCCTGCTCCACCACCAGGCGCAGCTTGGCATTGCTGGCCGGGTCGGCGCCGGCGCGCGCGGCCAGCATGATGTCCTTGGCGAGTTTGCTGAACAGCCTGCCCTTGGCATTGGCCACGAGCTCCTTGCCCTTCGATTTCCACTGTGCGCCCATGTCGCCTCTCCTTGAAGAAACCCGGTATTAGGCCATGGCCGGGGCCGCGGCCGGCTTTCAGCCCCGCTTCAGCTTCGCGCCGCCGGCCTCTGGATAATCCCCCGCAACGAGGACACACCCATGCGACTGCTTCTGGTCGAGGACGACACCATGATCGGCGAGACCGTGCTCGACCTGCTGCGGGCCGAGCACTTCGCCGTGGACTGGGTGCGCGACGGCGAGATGGCCGACACCGCGCTCAAGGCCGAACGCTACGACCTCGTGCTGCTGGACCTGGGCCTGCCCAAGCGCGACGGCCTGGAGGTGCTGCGTGCGCTGCGCGCGCGCCAGGAGACGGTGCCGGTGCTGATCGTGACGGCGCGCGACGCCGTGGCCGAGCGCGTGGCCGGCCTGAACGCCGGTGCGGACGACTACGTGCTCAAGCCCTACGACCTGGACGAACTGCTGGCCCGCATCCACGCGCTGATCCGCCGCGCCCATGGCCGCGCCGACCCCGTGGTGCGCTACCAGGACGTGGCACTCAACCCGGTCACGCGCGAAGCCAGCAAGGCCGGCGAGCCCATCGTGCTGTCGGCACGCGAATGGGCCGTGCTGGAGACGCTGATGGCCCGGCCCGGCGTCGTCTTCTCGCGCGCCCAGCTGGAGGAAAAGCTCTACGGCTGGAAGGACGACATCAGCTCCAACGCGGTGGAGGTCTACGTCCACGGCCTGCGCAAGAAACTCGGGCCCGGCCTGATCCAGAACGTGCGCGGGCTGGGCTACCTGATGCCCAAGGAATGAGCACTGCACGCCATTCGCTCCAACGCCGGCTGCTGGCCACGGTCATGACCATCATCGTGCTGGCCGCCGCCGTGCTGGCCGGCACGGCCTGGCGCAGCGCGCTGCGCCAGGCCGACGAGATGTTCGACTACCACCTGCAGCAGATGGCGCACGCGCTGCGCGGCGGCCTGCCGCTCGCGCCGCCCGCGCAGGACGTGGACGGCAGCGACGAATACCTGGTGCAGATCTGGGGTCCGGACGGCGTGCAGCTGTTCCGCTCCGTGCCCACGCCGCTGCCGCCACGCGCCGTGCTGGGATTCTCGGACGCGCGGCTCGATGGCGTGCACTACCGCGTCTACAGCGTGCAGAGCCCCTACCAGACCGTCCAGATCGCGCAGAACCTGGACGCGCGCCAGGCCCGCGCGCGTGCGCTGGCCCTGCGCGCCACGCTGCCCATGGCGCTGATCGCGCCGCTGCTCATGCTGCTGGCCTGGTGGGGCATCCGCCGTTCGCTGGCGCCACTGGCGCGCACGCGCGCCGAGGTCGCGGTGCGCGCGGCCGACGACCTTTCGCCACTGCAGGGCGCCGGCCTGCCCGACGAGGTGTTGCCGCTGGTGGACGAGATCAACGCGCTGTTCAGCCGGCTCGACCAGGCCTTCGCGGCGCAGCGCGCCTTCGTGGCCAATGCCGCGCACGAGCTGCGCTCGCCGCTGGCCGCGCTCAAGCTGCAGGCCCAGGCCGTGGAACGCGCCGCCGACGACAGTGCCCGCGCCACCGCGCTGGCGCGGCTGCAGCAGGGCATCGACCGCGCGATCCGGCTCATGCAGCAGTTGTTGCTGCTGGCGCGCCAGGAAGCCGCCGTGCAGGACGGCGCCCTGCTGCCGCCGCTGGCCCTGGCGCCGCTGGCGCGCCAGGCCGTGGCCGAGGCCCTGCCGCAGGCCCAGGCGCGCGGCATCGACCTGGGCCTGGAGACCGAGGGCGAAGAGACGGCACTGCCCGCCGTGCGCGGCGACGCCGACGCGCTGGCCATCCTGCTGCGCAACCTGCTGGACAACGCCATCAAGTACACCCCCGAAGGCGGCCGCATCGACCTGGTGCTGGGCCCGCGCAGCGTGGCCGTGCACGACAGCGGCCCGGGCATCGCGCCGGCCGAGCGCGCCCGCGTGTTCGAGCGCTTCTACCGCAGCCCCGATGCGGCGGCCGGCGGCAGCGGCCTGGGCCTGACCATCGCCCAGGCCATCGCCGAGCGCCACGGTGCGACACTGCAGTTGGACTCCTCCCCGCGCCTGGGCGGCCTGGCCGCCACGCTGCGCTTCGCGCCCGACCCCACCCCCGCATGACCGATACCGATACCGCTGCCGCGCCCCTGCCCTACGCCAACATCCGCATCGTCGAGTTCACCCACATGGTCATGGGGCCGACCTGCGGCATGCTGCTGGGCGACCTGGGCGCCGAGGTCATCAAGGTCGAGCCGCTGGAGGGCGACAACACGCGCCGGCTGCTCGGCGCGGGCGCGGGCTTCTTTCCGGCCTTCAACCGCAACAAGAAGAGCATCGCGCTGGACTTGAAGCAGCCCGAGGGCCGCGCAGCTGCGCTGCGCCTGGTGGCCACGGCCGACATCGTGAGCGAGAACTTCAAGCCCGGCACCATGGCCAAGCTCGGACTGGACTACGCCAGCGTGAAGAAGCTGAACCCCGGCGTGGTCTACGTGAGCCACAAGGGCTTCCTGCCCGGCCCCTACGAGAAGCGCACGGCGCTGGACGAGGTGGTGCAGATGATGGGTGGCCTGGCCTACATGACCGGCCGCAGCGGCGACCCGCTGCGCGCGGGCAGCAGCGTCAACGACATCATGGGCGGCATGTTCGGCGCCATCGGCGCCATGGCCGCGCTGCGCCAGCGTGAGCAGACCGGCCAGGGCTGCGAGGTGCAGTCCGCGCTGTTCGAGAACAACGTGTTCCTGGTCATGCAGCACATGATGCAGTTCGCTGCCACCGGCCGCGCGGCCGACCCCATGCCCAGCCGCATCTCGGCCTGGGCCGTGTACGACGTGTTCACGGTCAAGGACGGCGCGCAGATCTTCCTGGCCGCGGTCAGCGACAAGCAGTGGGCGGTGTTCTGCCAGGCCTTCGGCCTGTCCGAGCTGCTGGCCGATCCGCGCCTGGCGAGCAACAACGACCGCGTGCTGGCGCGCGACTGGCTGATGCCCATCCTGCGCACGCACCTGGCCGGGTACAGCGCCGCCGAACTGGCGGCCGTGTTCGAGGCCCACGAGTTGCCGTTCGCACCGATCGTGAAGCCGCAGGAGCTGTTCGACGATCCGCACCTCAACGCCAGCGGTGGCTTCGGCGAACTGCGCATGAACGACGGCCAGATGGCCAAGGTGCCGCTGCTGCCGCTCACGCTGGACGGGCAGCGGCCCGGCATCCGGCTGCAGCCGCCGGCCACCGGCGAGCACGGCGAGGCGCTGCTGCGCGAATTGGGCTACGGCGCAGCCGAGATCGCGGACCTGCGCGCGCGCCGCATCACGGCAGGTTGACGAACGCGCCCTGGCGCACCACGACGAAGTGCAGCGGCCGCTTGCTGTCGCCGAAGCGGTCGATGGCGATGGCGTGCTGCAGGCCCTGGTAAGGGCCGTGGCGCAGCACGGCGTCCTTGGGCGATTCGCCCTTCTCGGCGCGTGCCATGGCCTCGGCCAGCACGGTCACGGCGTCGTAGGCGCCGAGCGCACCGAAACCGGGCGCGCGGCCGTGGCGCGCCTGGTAGTCGCGGTGGAACGCCTGGTAGCGCGCCGAGCGGTCGGACGGATCGTAGGGCTGGGCCGTCAGCAGGCCCTCGACCGCCTGGCCGCCCAGCTCGGTCAGCGACTCGGTGGCAGCCCACTCGGCCGCGGCCATCGGCAGGCTGGAGCCCTGCAGGCGCACTTGCTGCGCCAGCCGCGCGGCGTCCGCGCCGCGGCCGATGAACAGCAGCGCATCGGCGGGGCGCCGCAGCAGGCTGCCGACCACGGCGGCGTACGAGAGCTCCGGGCCGGAAACGAAGCCGGTCTCGCCCACCACCTGGCCGCCGCGGGCTTGCAGGCTGGTCCGCAAGGCACCCAGCCAGGGGCTGGAGTAGGCCAGGTTGGTCTCGTCGAAGGCCACGGCCACGCGCCGCTGGCCACGGCCGACCAGCACCTCGGCATAGGCGGCGGCCGAATCGGACAGCGCGCTGTTGAGCCGGACGAAGTGGTCGTCGCGCCCACCGAGTTCGGGCGCGTTGGCCGTGGGACTCACCAGCAGTGTGCCGGCCGCGTCGGCCTGCGCCAGCACGGCCAGCGCCTGGGTGCTCGTGAACGGGCCGACCATGGCCTCGGCCCGGACCGCGCGCAGCGCCTCGGCCATGGCCTGCGACTGCGCCTTCTCGTACGGAAGCTCGCGCACTACGAGCTCCAGCATGCGCCCGCGCAGGCCGCCGGCGCGGTTGATGGCCTCGACGGCCAGCTGCGCGCCATTGCGCCCGTCCTCGCTGACGTTGAAGCCCTGGGCCGCCACGCCGCCGAGAAAGCCGATGCGGACCGGTGGCTGGGGGCCGCAGCCCGCCAGGGCCGCACAGGCCAGCGCCAGGGCGGCGCCCGCCCGGCGCAATGGGTTCATGCCGGTTGCCATGGCGTGGGAGTGTCGTCGCAAGCGCCGTCCGGCAGGCGCCAGGCGCAGCGCCCTGTTCGACGGGGCGAGCGCCTCGCTGCGCAGCGCCGTCCCCTGGCCCGGCGTCCTCATGCGGCAGCACCCGCATGGCCGCCGCCCGGCCGCGGTTCCGGCATGTCTGCGCGCGGCGCCACCTCGGGCAGGCGCAGCTCGAAACAGGCGCCGAGGCCCTCGGTGCTCCGCACCGTGAGCGTGCCGCCCAGCAGCTCGACCACGGCGTTCTGGCTGATGTGCAGGCCCAGGCCGGTGCCACCGCGTCCCATGCGGGTGGTCATGAAGGGCTCGAAGATGCGGCCGATGTGCTCGGCCGCGATGCCGCGCCCGTCGTCGGCCACGCGCAGCCAGATCCGCCCGTCCTGGCCGCGTCCCGCCGTGATGCGCACCGTGCCGTGCGCGCGGCCTTCGAAGCCGTGCAGGACGGCGTTGTGGATCAGGTTGCCCAGCACCTGGCCCAGCGCGCCGGGATAGCTGTCCAGCCGCAGCCCGCTGGCCGCAACGTCGGTCTCGATCTGCCAGGCCTGGCCCGCGAAACTGGGCTTGAGGGTCACCACCATCTCGTGCACCACCTCGCCGAGCTCGAAGCTGCGCCGTTGCGCGCTGGTCTGGTCGACCGCCACCTGCTTGAAGCTGTGCACGAGTTCGGCCGCGCGGCGCAGGTTGCGTTCGGCCAGGTCCGTGCCCTGCGCCAGGCCGTCCACCAGTTGCTGCAGGTCGCCGCGGCGCACGCCGGACTGCGTCGCGGCCTGGAAGCTGCGCACGGCATCGGCCATGGCGTCGACCGCCGCCAGGCCGTGGCCCAGCGGTGCGTTGAGTTCGGACGCCACGCCGGCCACCAGGCCGCCGAGCGCGGCCATCTTGTCGGCGCGCACGAGTTCGCCCTGGGCCATGCGCAACTGCTGCACCGTCTGCGACAGCTCGGCGTTGGCCTGCGCCAGGTCCGCCGTGCGGCGCTGCACGCGTTCTTCGAGCTGCTGGTTGAGCTCGCGCAGCTCCTGCTCGGCGCGCCGCAGCGGCCCCACGTCCACCGAAGCCCAGATGCTGCGCAGGCCACTGGGCAGCTGCGCCAGCTTCGCATGCAGATGCACCTGCGTGGTCGTGCCGTCGCTGCGCCGCAGCCAGGCTTCGCCGATGCTCTCGCCCCGCTCCGCACTGCGGCGCAGCGCAGCCTCGTCCTTGTGGTCGACCAACAGACCGAGCTCCGCGCCGGTGCGTCCGAGCACGTCCTCCCGCCGGAAACCGAACTCCTCGCACCAGGCCTGGTTGACATCGAGGATGCGGAAGTCGTCGGCCACATCGGTCACCCCCATCGGCACCGGCGAGGCATGGAAGATCGCCTGCGACTTGCGCTCGCGGGCGTGCACGGCGGCGGTCAGCGAACCCAGTTCATCGGCCAGCCGGTTGAACTCGGCCACGGAGCTGCGCGGCCAGGGCAGCGCGGCGTCGTCGCCGCTGGCGCTGCGGTCGGCCCGCGCGATGATGCGGTCCAATGGCCGCGCAATGCGGCGCGCCCACAGAGGCGCGACCAGCAGCGCCACGGCCAGCGCACCGGCCGCGCCCACGGAGGCCGACAGCACGGTGTCGCGCACCTCGGGGTTGGCCCAGCCCGAAGGCACCCGGCCGATGAAAAACCAGCCGAGTGCCGGCGAGTACGACACCGTGGCATGGAACCAGGTGCCCTCCAGGCGCATGCGCTCGGCTGGCGCCTGCCCCTGCAGCAGGGCCTGCATCAGCGGCAGGTCGTAGATGTTCAGCCTGCCGATGTCCGCGCCGCCGCGGCTGTCGGCGACCAGCACACCGGCGCGGTCCACCACCCAGATCGTGGACGAACGCGCCTCGGCCACGACCCGGATGGCATCGAGCAGCGCGGCCAGCGGCAACTCGGCGACCAGCACGTCGCCGTGCGCATCGCGCTGGGCCACCGCCGCCGAGGGTTCGCCATTGAGCAAGGAGGGGTAGAGCACGCTCCAGGACGCGTCCACCGGCCCGTTCAATGCCTGCAGCAACGGGTTGCCGGACATGTCGTTGCCCAGCAGGTCCTCGCGCTGTGGCCGCAGCGGCGGCGGCAAGCCCACGGCCGTGATGCGGCCCTGGGCCGAGACGCGGTAGAGCGCGCGCAGCACGCCGCTGTCGCCACTGGAGCCGATGCTGCCGTCCAGCACGGCGTTGGCATCCGCCTGCGGCGCTGCGTCGATCACCTGTTCCAGCAGCGTCAGCCTGCCGCGGTGGCGCTGCAGCAGCGATTCCAGGCGCTTGCGCATGGCTTCGACCGCGTGGGCCTGGGCAAGCCGGGTTTCGGCCTCGATGCCCGGTATGCGGTAAGCCAGCAATGCCACCGCGACGAGAGCGAAGCTCAGCAGCGTGGCGGTCACCAGCATCGCAGCCAGGTGGCTGCGCAGGCGCAGGATGGGGCGGCGCCACGGTCCGGGCATGCGGCTTGTCATGGTGTCGTCTCGAAGCGCCCGTTGCGCACGATGCGGTGGAAGGCCTGGCGGTTGGCATCGCCGTAGCGGTCGAAGACGATGCTCTGCTGCACCCCCTGGTAGGGGCCACAGCGCAGCATCGCGTCGCGCAGGGGTTCGTCGGGCGCGGCGCGCTGCAGCGCCTGCACCAGCACCGACACCGCGTCGTGCGCAGCGATGCTGCGGTAACTCGGCAGCGTGCCGAAGCGCTTGCCATAGGCTCGGTGGAAGGCGAGGTAGCGCTCCGAGGTGTCGCCCACATCGGAGGCCGAGGCGACCAGCATGCCTTCCACCGCGCGCCCGCCGACCTCGAACAGGGCCGGGGTGTCGGCCCAGTCGGGTGCCGCCATCGGCAGGCCCGCGCCGAGCTTGAGCGCCTGCTGGGCCAGGCGCGCGGCGTCCACACCACTGCAGGCGAACACCAGCCCGTCCGGCTGCGCCGCCAGCAGTTGGCGCACCAGCGCATGCGCCGTCGGCTGCGCGGACGCGCCGAACTCGGCATCGGCCACCACCTTCCCGCCGAGCCGGGCAAACGCGCCGCGCAGCAGCCCGCGCCAGGCGTCGCCGGCCCGGCTGCGCGTGTCGGTGGCCAGGGCCAGGCGGCGCAGGCCGCGCCCATGCAGCCACTGGGCATAGTCGACCGCGCTGTCCCGCGTGCTGCGGTTCAGCCGCAGCAGGTGGTCGTCGCGCCCGGTGAGCGCCATGTCGGTGGAAATGGGGCACAACAGCACCACCCGTGCCGCATCGAACAGCGGCACGATGCGGCCCGCCACGATGCTGGAGAAGGGCCCAATCACCAGGTCCACGCCCTCGGCCAGCAGGGCAGCGGCAGCCGCGTCGGCCTGCGCGGCGACGCCACGGGTGTCGCGCACCAGCATGTCCAGCCGGCGCCCCTGCACGCCACCGGCCTGGTTGACCTGCTCGACGCCCAGCAGCACGCCGTTGGCGCCGTCCTCGTTCAACCTGCCGAAGCGCCCGCTCAGGTCGAGCAGCACGCCGACGCGCACCGCGCGCCGGGGGCCGCAGCCGGCCAGCAACCACGGCGCGGTCGCGGCCGCGGCGAGCCAGGCACGGCGGCTTGTGCCAGCCGGGGGGGCGGTGGGCCTGCGCTGGCTCATGGGAGTTCCACCGCATCGGATCCTGTCGGGCGCGGCGCCTGGACAGGCAGCCGCATCGCGAAGCAGGCCCCCTGGCCCAGCACGCTGTCCACCGTGAGGGTGCCGCCCAGCAGGTTGACGATCGCGTTGTAGCTGATGTGCAGGCCCAGGCCCGTGCCACCGCGCCCCATCCTGGTCGTCATGAAGGGGTCGAAGATGCGGTTCAGGTGCTCGGCCGCGATGCCGCGCCCGTTGTCGACCACGTGCAGCCAGATGCGCCGGTCGGACAGGGCCCCGGCCGTGATCCGCACCGTGCCGTGGCTGCGGCCGTCGAAACCGTGCAGCACCGCGTTCTGGATCAGGTTGCCCAGAGCCTGGCCCAGCGCACCGGGATAGCTGTCCATGCGCAGGCCGGTGGCGGGCACGTCGACCTCGATGCGCCAGGGCTGGCGAGCGAACGTGGGCTGCAGGCTCACCACCATCTCGTGCACCACCTCGGCGAGTTCGAAGCTGCGCCGCTGCGCGCCGGCCTGGTCCGCCGCAGCCTGCCTGAAGCTGTGCACGAGTTCTGCGGCACGGCGCAGGTTGCGCCTGGCGATGTCGGTGCCCTGCGCGATGCTGTCGACCAACTGGCGCAGGTCGTCGCGGCGCACCCCGGACTGGATCGCGGCCTGGAAGCTCCGCGTGGCATCGCCCATGGCGCTGACGGCCATCACGCCATTGCCCAGCGGCGTGTTGAGCTCGTGCGCCACACCCGCCACCAGGCTGCCGAGCGCAGCCATCTTCTCCGCCCGCACCAGCTCGCTGCGGGCCGAGCGCAGCTGCTCCACGGTCTGCGACAGCTCGGCGTTGGCGCGCGCCAGCGCCGTGGTGCGGCGTTGCACGCGTTCTTCGAGCTGCTGGTTCAGTGCGCGCAACTGCTGCGCCACACGCCGGATCGGCCCGGTGTCGATCAAGGCCCAGATCAGCCAGCGCTCGCCCGCCACTTCGAAGCGCTGGCCGAAGAACTGGGTCTGCATGCGCTCGCCGTTGGCACGCCGCACCGTGCCTTCGCTGACCGTGCGGCTGCCCTGGCTTTGCCGGCCCAGCGCGTCACGCTCCGCAGCGGTGAACAGCCGCAACTCGACGCCAGAGCGACCGATGGCATCCTCGCGGCGGAACTGCAGGGCCTGGCACCAGGCGTCGTTGACGTGCAGCACGCGGTAGCCCCGGTCGGCGTCGGTCACCACCATCGGCACGGGCGAGGCGTTGAAGATCGCCAGGAACTCCAGCTCGCGCTCGCGCATGGCGGCGGCCATGCGGACCAGGTGGTGCGAAAGACGGTTGATCTCGGCCACCGATCCCTGCGGCCAGACCGTGTGGGCGGACTCGCCGCGCAGCGCGCCGGCAGCGCGCGCGACGATGTCCCGCAGCGGCCGGCCCAGGTAGCCGGCCCAGAACGGGGTCATCAGCAGCCCGATGCCCAGGGCGGCCAGGAAGGCCGCGCCCACCGCCAGCACCAAGCCGTGGATCTGCGGGTCCGCCAGCCCGGTGGGTGCATGGCCGACGAAGTACCAGCCCAGCGACGGCGAATGCGCGAACGCGACGCGCATCTGGCCGTCCGGGAACGCGAAGTTGCGCCCGCCGGCCTGGCCCTGGACCACCGCCTGCATGAGCGGGCTGTTGCGGATGTTGACCTTGCCGACCTCCCGGCCACCGCCTGTGGCGGCGATCACCTCGCCCGTCTGGTCGACGATCCAGATCGCCGACGCACCCGCGCCCGCGGCGGTCTCCACGGTGTCCAGCAGCATGCGCAAGGGCACCTCGGCGACCAGCAGCTCACCGCCCTCCGTGCGCAATGCGAGGCCGGCCGTGAGCTGGCCGCTCAGCACCGAGAGGTGGCGGCCGCTCCAGGCCACGCCGGCGCGGTGGGCGAGCGCGCGGTACAGGCTGCTGGACGACAGATCGCTGCCCAGCAGGTCGGCGCGCCGCGGCCGCAGCGCGGGCGGCAGGCCAGCCGCCACCACCCGCCCCTCCTGCGACAACCGGTAGGCCACGCTCAACACATCGCCCGCGCCCACACCCTGGTCCAGCAGCGCATCGGGAGGCAGCGTCATGCCCCCTTCCAGCAGCGCGGCCAGCGCCTGCAGCCTGGCCTGCCGGTTGCCCAGCAGCACCTCCATGCGTGCCGCCATCTCGCCCACCTCGTGCTGCAGCGCCTGCCGACCGGCGCTGTCGATGCGCGGGATGCGCCAGAGCAGCACGGCGCTGCCGGCCAGGACCAGCGTCAGCAGCATGCTCAGCATCAGCAGCACCGACAGATGGCTGCGCAAGGACCAGACTCCCCAACGGCCGCGGACCAGCATCACAGGGGCTCGAAGCGGCCGTTGCGCACAACGCTGAAGAAGGCAGGCCGCGTGCCGTCGCCGAAGCCGTCGAAGCGGATCGCGCCCTGCACGCCCTGGTAGGGCTGGTGGCGCAGCACGGCGTCGCGCAGCGATTCGCCGCGTCCGACCTGGGCCATGGCCTGCGTCAGCACCAGCACCGCGTCGTAGGAGACGATGGCGCTGTAGCTGGGCTGGCGGCCGAAGCGCGCCTGGTAGGCGTCGACGAAGCTGCGAAAACGCGGCGAGCTGTCGGCCCGGTCGTAGGCCTGCGCCACCAGCATGCCCTCGACGGCGCCGCCACCGAGTTCGAGCAGCGCCTCGCTGGCAGCAATGGCCGCCATGGGCACGGGCCGTGGCTGCTTGGCCACCTGCTGTGCGATGAGCGCGGCGTCCACGCTGCTGGAGACGGCCAGCAGGCCGTCGGGTGCCGCCGCGAGCGCCGTGCGCACCACGTCGTCGAGCGAGGCATGGGATGCCGGGCTGAACTCGGCATCGGCCACGACGCGGCCACCCAGCGCCGTGAATGCGGTGCGGAAGTCGTCGCGCCAGGCCACGTAGTAGGAGCGGCTGCCGGTGTCGGTGGCCAGCGCCAGGCGCCGGTGGCCGCGCAGGTGGAGCATGGTCGCGAGCGCCTGCGCGTTCTCGCGCGTGGTGCGGCTCAGGCGCACGAGGTCGTCGTCGCGCCCGGCCAGCGCGACCGAGGTGGCGACCGGGCTCAGCACCAGCACGTGCGCGGCATCGATGGCCGGCAGCAGCGCCACAGCGGCCTCGCTCGAATAGGGGCCGATCACGGCGTCCACCCGCGTGCCCACGAGCGCCTGGAAGGCCTGCGTGGCCTGCTCGGCGCTGCTGCCATGGTCCTGCACGACGAGCTCGAGCGGGCGACCGCCGACGCCGCCGGCCTGGTTGCGCTGTTCGATGGCCAGCATGGCACCGTTGCGCCCCTCCTCGCTGAAGCTGACGGGACGGCTTGTCAGCCCGCCCAGGAAGCCGACACGGATGGCCGGCTTGGGCCCGCAGCCGGCCACACACAGCGCGGTCAGCAGCGCTGCGAGCCGGTGGCAGATCGTGCCGCCGCCCATCAGTGGCCTCCCCGTGCCAGCCGCCAGACGCCGAATGGATCGAAAGTCTTCATCGCGCCCACCACTTGGTCATGCCGCCCACGGTTGCTCCTCCTGCACGCGCGGTGCCCGCGCCGGCAGGCGCAGCTCGAAGCAGGCACCCTCGCCCGGCACGCTCTGCACGGTCAGCGTGCCGCCGAGCAGCGTCGTCACGGCGTTGTGGCTGATGTGCAGGCCCAGGCCGGTGCCGCCGCGGCCCATGCGGGTGGTCATGAAGGGGTCGAACACGCGCGCGATGTGCTCGGGCGCGATGCCCTTGCCATCGTCCGCCACGCGCAGCCAGACCGACTGGTCCTCGCCACACCCGGCCGTGATGCGCACCGTGCCGGCGTCGCGGCCCTCGAAGCCATGCACCACCGCGTTCTGGATCAGGTTGCCCAGCACCTGGCCCAGCGCGCCGGGGTAGCTGTCCAGCCGCAGGCCTTCGGCCGGCACGTCCACCTCGATGCGCCAGGGTTTGCGCGAGAAGCTGGGTTTCAGGCTCACCACCATCTCGTGCACCACCTCGCCGAGTTCGAAGCTGCGCCGCTGCGCGCTGGTGCGGTCCACCGCGACCTGCTTGAAGCTGTGCACCAGGTCGGCGGCCCGGTGCAGGTTGCGCTGGGCGATGTCGGTGCCCTGCTCCACGCTGTCCAGCAGCTGCAGCAGCTCGCTGCGCCGGATGCCGTCGGCCATGCCGGCCTGAAAGCGGTGCACCGCATCGGCCACGGCGCTGACCGCCATGACGCCGTTGCCCAGCGGGGTGTTGAGCTCGTGGGCCACGCCGGCCACCAGGCCGCCCAGCGCGGCCATCTTCTCGGTGCGCACCAGCTCTTCCTGCGCCGCGCGCAGCTGCGCCACGGTGGCCGCCAGTTCGGAGTTGGACGCGGCCAGCGCCTCGGTGCGCTGCGCCACGCGCGCGCCGAGCTGCTGGTTGAGTTCGCGCAGCTGCTGCTCGACCTGGCGCAGCGGCCCGGTGTCGACCGTGGCCCAGAGCATCAGCTCCTGCGTCGCCAGCACCAGGCGCTGTGCGAACACCTTCACCTGGATCGGTGTGCCATCGCCGCGCCGCAGCACCGTCTCGTCCTGCAGGCGCGGCCGCTGCAGGCGCACCTGCAGGGCGTCGCTCTGCGCCGTCGACACCATGCCGATGTCCATGCCCGTGCGGCCCAGCACCTGCTCGCGCTGGTAGCGGAACTCGCGACACCAGGCCTCGTTCACATCCAGCAGGATGTAGCCGCGGCGTGCGTCGGTCACGCTCATCGGCACCGGCGCCGCGTTGAAGATCGCCAGGAACTTGTGCTCGCGCTCCATCAAGGCATTGGCCATCAATTCCAGATCGCCGGACAGCTGGTTGAACTCCGCCACCTGGCCACGCGGCCAGGCGGCCTCGCCAGCCTCGCCGCGGGTCGCCTGCGCGGTGCGCTGCAGGATGCGCCGCAAGGGCCGTGTCAGCCGCTCGGACCAGAATGGCGCGACCAGCAGGCCCACCAACATGCAGCCGGCGAAGGACAGGCCGAGGTAGGAAACCAGCTGCTGCACCCGCGGATTGGCCCAGCCCTGCGGCGCGTGGCCGACGAAGTACCAGTCCAGCGCGCCGGAGTGGGCGATGGCCGCATGGTGCGTGTGGCCGCGGTGCGTGAATGCGACCGTCCCCGCGCCGCCCGTCGGCTGCGCCTGCATGAGCGGCCAGTCGCGGATGTTCAGCCGGCCCTGTTCGCGTCCACCGTCGGTGTCGACCAGCACATCGCCGTGGCGGTCGACGATCCAGGTCGAGGAGGCCCTGCGTCCGGCCGCGACCTGCACTGCACGCAGCAGCGCCTGCGGGGACACTTCGGCGATCAGCACCTCGTCTCCTTCGCCGCGCACCGCCAGCCCCAAGGCGCGCCGGCCGGTCAGCACCGAGCGGTAGCGCCCGCTCCAGACCGTACCGGAGCGTTGCGAAACCTCCTGGAACAGGCTGTTGGACGACAGGTCGCTGCCGACCAGGTCGGACCGGCGGGACTGCCATTCGTCCAACAGGCCGGCGGCCTGCACCACCCCGGCGGGCGAGAGTTGGTAGATTGCCTCGAAGCGCAGGCCCGCGCGCAAGCCTTCGTCCAGCAGTGCATTGGCGGGGCCGGTCTCGACGCCGTGCACCAGCGCGTCCAGCAGCTCGAGCCGGCTTTGCGCGGTGCCCAGCAGCAGCTCCAGGCGCGCGGCGAGCTGCTCCACCTCGGCCTGCAGGTCGGCCTGGCTGTCGCGCTCGATGACGGGCAGCCGCGTGACCAGGATCGCCGAGCCGACAACGGCCACCGTCAGCAGCATGGTGGCGACCAGCAGCGCCGACAGCTGGGTGCGCATGCGCCAGGTGCGCGGGAGCGAGGCGGTCGTCACAGGGCAGCCTCGGATTCGGTGGTCGTCGCGGTGCGCGGCGCCACCGATGCCAGCCGCATCTCGAACACGGTGCCTTGCCCCGGTGCGCTGTCCACCGTCAGCGTGCCGCCGAGCAGTTGGACGACGGCGTTGTAGCTGATGTGCAGGCCGAGCCCGGTGCCGCCCCGGCCCTTCTTGGTGGTCATGAAGGGATCGAAGATGCGGCCGATGAGCTCGGGCGGGATGCCGACGCCGTCGTCGGCCACGCGCAGCCGGATCGTCTGGCCCTCGCCACGCTCGGCGCTGATGTGCACCGTGCCGTGGTCGCGGCCGTCGAAGCCGTGGCGCACGGCGTTCTGGATCAGGTTGGCAAGGGCCTGGCCCAGGGGGCCGGGGTAGCTGTCCAGCCGCAGGCCGTGCTCGGGCACGTCCACGACGATGCGGTAGGGGGTGCGCGAGAAGGTCGGCCGCAGGCTCACCACCAGCTCGTGCACGACCTCGCCGAGCTCGAAGCTGCGCCGCTGCGAACTGGTCTGGTCCACCGCCACCTGCTTGAAGTTGTGCACCAGGTCGGCCGCGCGGCGCAGGTTGCGCCCGGCGATGTCGCAGCCCTGCTCCAGGCCGTCGATCCAGTCCTGCAGCTGGACCCGGCGCAGGCCGGCCTGCATCGCTGCGCGGAAGCGGCGCGTCTCGTCGGCCACCGCGCTGACCGCCATGACGCCGTTGCCCAGCGGGGTGTTCAGCTCGTGCGCCACACCGGCCACCAGCCCCCCCAGCGCAGCCATCTTCTCGGTCTGCACCAGTTCGGTCTGGGCCGAGCGCAGCTGCGCCAGCGTGTCGGACAGTTCCTCGTTGGCCGTGGCCAGCGCATCGGCACGCTGGGCCACACGCGCCTCCAGGTCGTGGTTGAGCGCGCGCAACTCCTGTTCGACCGCGCGCAACGGCCCGATGTTGATGCTGCCCCACACGACCAGGTTCTGGTCCTTGAAGCGCACCACGCGCCCGAAGGACTGGTAGAGCTTGACCTCGCCGTTCTTGCAGATGACCTCGGCCTCGCCGACGAAGCTGCCGTCCTCCAGCGTGCGCAGCAGCGCCTCGTGCCGCTGCGTCGAACTCCACATGCCCAGCTCCGTCGAGTTGAGCCCGACCGCCTCGGCGCGGCTGTAACCCATCTCCTCGCACCACACGTTGTTGACGTCCAGGAAGCTGTGGGCGTCGTCCATGTCCGTCAGCACCATCGGCACCGGCGCCACGTTGAACAGGGCCTGCAACTTGCGTTCGCGCTCCTGCACGGCATGGCACATGGCTTCCAGGTCGCCGGACAGCCGGTTGAACTCGGCCACCGGCCCGCGCGGCCAGGGGCTGCCGCCCGCGCGGCCGGCCGTGTTCAGCGCGGCCCGCGTCACGATGGCGCGCAAGGGCCGCACCAGCCGACCGGCCCAGAACGGCGCGACCGACAGGCCGACCAGCAGGCAGCCCAGGAAGCCGGCGCCGGCATACAGCGCCGTGCTGCGCACCTCGGGATGGCCCCAGCCGCGCTGCATGCTGGCGATCACGTACCAGCCCAGCGTCGGTGCCGGTGCCAGCGCCGCCTGCATGGGGCGCTGCTCGAACTCGAAGTCGGCAGGCACTGGCCGGCCCTGCAACGCGGCCTGCAGCAGCGGCCAGTTGTGCAGGTTGAGCCGGCCCATGTAGCGGCCCTCGGTGTCGGCGAGCACCTCGCCGCTGCCATCGACCACCCAGACCATCGCAGCGTCCTCGCCGGCGACCGAACGCAGGTCGTCCAGCAGCACCGCCGTGGGCACCTCGCCGATCAGCACGCGGCCGTTCGCGTCGCGGTGCGCCACCCCGACGACCAAGGCGCCGGACAGCGCCGACAGCAGGCGCCCGCTCCAGGCCGTGGGCTGCCCCGCGCCGACGGCCTTGAACAAGGCGTTGGACGACAGGTCGCTGCCCAGGAAGTCCTGCGCGCGGCCACCGGCCTGCGGCGCCAGGCCGACGGCCTCGACCCGTCCCCGCGGCGACACCAGGTAGACGGCGCGGAACAGCCGGTCGCCGCGCAGGTTGGCCGCCAGCAGGCTGCCCGCCTGCTCCGGCGTGCGGCCCCGCAGCCGGCTGGCCATCAATTCCAGCCTGGCCTGGCGCGCCCCCAGCAGCAGCTCCAGCCTTTCGGCCACGTCGTGCACCTCGTTGGTCAGGGCCTGCAGGCTGGCGCGCTCGATCTGCGGCACGCGCCAGAACACCATCACGGCGCTGACCACGGCGAAGGTCAGCACCATGGTCGTCAGCAGCAGCGCGAACAGGTGGTAGCGCAGGCTCCAGACCCGCCCGGAACGCATCACAGCGGCTCGAAACGGCCGCCGCGCACGACGACGAAGTACGGACGGCGCACCATGTCGCCGAACCGGTCGAGCACGATGGGCTGCTGCAACCCGTCGTAAGGCCCGTGGTGCAGCACGGCCTGCTTGAGCGGCTCGCCCCTGCTGCGGCGCGCCTGCGCCTGCACCAGCACGGTGACGGCATCGTGCGAGAGCACGGCGTGGTAGCCCGGCAGGCGGCCGAAGCGGGCCTGGTAGGCATCGACGAAGCCGAGGTAGCGCGGCGCACGGCTGCTGCGGTCGTGCAGCTGGCCGACCACGATGCCCTCCACCGCCTGGCCGCCCAACGCGATGAGGGCCTCGCCTCCAGCCCCTTCGGCCACGGCGACCGGCAGTTCAGCGTCCTGCTTGCGCGCCTGCACGGCCAGGCGCACGGCGTCGACGCTGCCGCAGGCGAAGACCATGCCGTCGGGTTGGCTGTTCAGCAGCGCACGCACGACGTCGCCGTAGGCGGTCGACGCGTCGGAGGCGAAACCCTGTTGCGCCGTCAGCACGCCGCCCAGGGCCAGGAAGGCGGCGCTGAAGCCGTCGCGCCAGGCCATGGCGTACAGCCCGTTGCGTGTATCCGTGGCGGTGGCGATGGCCAGCCGGCGCTGGCCGCGCTGCCACAGCAGTTCGGCGTAAGCGCGCGTGAGTTCGCGCGTGGATGGGCTGAGCATCACGAAGGCATCGTCCTGGCGCGTCAGCACCGCGGCGGTGGCGGTAGGACTGAGCATCAGCACGCCGGCCTTCTCGGCCAGCGGCAGCAGTTCCTGCACGACCTGGCTGGAGAACGGCCCGATGGTGGCCTGCACCCCGGCCGCCACCAGCGCCTGCAGGGCACTGCGGGCGGTTTGCGCATCGTCGCCGTTGTCCTGCACCAGCAGTTCCAGCGGCTGGCCGTCGATGCCACCGGCCAGGTTGGCCTGCTCCACGGCCAGCATGGTGCCGTTGCGCCCGTCCTCGCTGGTGACCGCGGCGCGCCCCGACAGGCCGGCCAGGAAGCCGAGCTTGATCGGCACCGGGCGGCTGCAGCCGCCCAGCGTGGCCAGCGCGCCCATGCCGGCGAGCAGGGTGCGGCGCCTCACGCTCCGCCTTGGCGTTCGCCCAGCCAGGCGGTGAAGGCGTCCAGCGGCATGGGCTTGCCGTACAGGTAGCCCTGCACCTCGTCGCAGCCGAGCTGGAGCAGGGCCTGGGCCTGCGATGCGGTCTCCACGCCCTCGGCCAGCACCTGCATGCCCAGGCGGTGGCCCAGCGGCACGATCATCTCGGCGATGCGGGCGGTGGCGTCGCCCGAATCCAGCGCGGTGATGAAGGCCCGATCGATCTTGAGCCGGTCGGCCGGCAGCCGGTCCAGATAAGACAGCGACGAGAAGCCCGTGCCGAAGTCGTCGATCGCCACCGCGATGCCGCGCGCCTTGATCTGCTCCAGCAGGGCCGAGACACGCTCGATGCCCATCACGGCGACCGATTCGGTGATCTCCAACTCCAGGCTGTCGGCGGGCAGCGCAGCCTCGCGCAGCGCGGCGTCGACCCCGGCCAGAAACTGTGGCTGCGCGAACTGCAGCGGCGAGACATTGACCGCCATGCGCAGATCGGCCTGGTCCTGGCGCAGGCGCGCCAGCGCGCGCAGCGCCGTGCGCAGCACCCAGTGGCCGATCGGCACGATCAGGCCGGACTGCTCGGCCACCGGAATGAACTCGGCCGGCGAGATGAAGCGCCCCTCCTCGGTGCGCCAGCGCATCAGCGCCTCGGCACCGATCACGCGGCCGCTGGCCAGCGCCAGCTGCGGCTGGTAGACGACGAACAGGTTCTCGCGGTCGAAGGCCTGCTGCAGACCGTGCAGCAGCCGCGTGCGCTCGCGCGTGGCCACGCCGACCTCGGCGGTGTAGGTGTGGATGTGGCCCTGGCCGGCGCTCTTGGACTGCTTGAGCGCGATCAGGGCGTTCTTGAACATGTCCTGGCCGCTGCCGGTGTCGGCATCGCTCGGCGCCAGGCCGATGGAGAAGGACACTGGCCGCGCCACGCCTTCGATCACGTACGCCGGCTCCAGCAGCGCAGCCAGCCGGGCCGGCTCCAGTGCCGCGCGCGCGCCCCAGATGCCGAACGTGTCGCCGGCCACGCGCGCCAGCAGGCATTGCTGCGGCAGGCCCTGCGCGAGCCGCCGCGCGATGGCCTGCAGCAGCAGATCGCCGTAGGCGTAGCCGAACATGTCGTTGGTCTCGGCGAAGCGGTCGATGTCCAGCAAGGCCAGCACCTGGCCGGGGCCGTGGCCCGCGCGGATCTCCCGGTCGATGTGCTGCAGCAGCGCCAGCCGGTTGGGCATGTCCAGCAGCCGGTCCTTGAAGGCGTACTCGCGCAGGCGCGCCAACAGATCGATGTTCGAAGCCGACAGCGCGATGTTGGCGCAGAACACCTGGAGCAGCCGCGCATCCACGTCGCGCAGCGGCGTGCCGGCGCGCACGAAGGCAGCGAAGTCGTTGCCGTCGCGGCCCGCGAAGAACAGCGTCAGGTGGTGCGGCTCCAGCACGTTGCTGCGCTCGGCCAGCGCACGGGCCAGGCTCTCGGCGACCACGCGGTCGCCGATGTCGGCGATGTCCCGGTCCATCAGTTCGGCGAAGGCACCGGCGGCCGCGATCACGGTGTGGCGCGTTGCCGCGTCGCCTTCGGCCGTGCGGCGCGAAGCACAGACCAGGCCCTCGGGCTGCACGCCGATCAGGCTCGCGATCTGCGTGATCACGCCCTCGGCGAAGGTGCGCAGGCCCTGCTCGGCCAGGAACTGGTTGCTGGCCTCGATGATCTTCTCCAGCCCGCGGCGGCTGGCGTCCAGCCGCTGCAACTGGTCGTAGGAGCGGATCGCTGCCGTCAGCGCCGTGTAGAGCTTGACGCGCGTGAGTTCGCTTTTGGTCTTGTAGTCGTTGATGTCGTAGCGCCGGATGGTGTCGATCTCGGGCGCATGGCCGGGCTGGCCGGTGCGCAACACGATGCGCACATGGGCCAGGCCGAGCTCACCCCGGATGCGGCCCACTGTCGCCAGGCCCGCCTCCTCGCTTTCCATGACCACGTCGAGCAGGATCACCGCGATGTCGTGCTCACGCGCGAGCAGTGCAACCGACTCCGCCCCGGAGTAGGCATGCAGCAGTTGCAGCGGCCGGCCCTCGATCTCCATGCCACGCAGGCCGAAGGCCGTACTCTCGTGCACATCGGCATCGTCGTCGACGACGAGGATGCGCCAGGGTGTGGCGTCCTGTGGTGTCTCCGGCGCGGACGGGGCACCGTCCTCCACGAATTCCAGTAGTTCTTGATCGTTCATGTCAGGCCTTGCGCGGGGTACACAGGCGTACTGCTTTGCAACAAAGTGCACGATTGCATCAAGACTCCTCAGCACACGTCAGCTGCTACTTCTGACAGTAAGGATTTGAAACGGTATACAAGACGTTTAAGTCTGGTCTAAGGCTGCCTCCTCATCATTTCGGACATCCGCAACCCACCTGAAGGATGGACACCATGGACCCGAGATTCAGCCAGTTTTCCGTGAAAAATTCCCGCCTTGTGCTGGCCCTGTTGGCCGCCGGAGCCATCGGTGGCGCCGGTGTGGGTCTGGTGCGCACCGAAACGGCGCATGCAGCCGCAACACCAATAGTTACAACTGCAACACCTGTATCTGTTGCGCTGCCGGACTTCGCACAAATTACGCGCCAGTACGGCCCCGCCGTCGTCAACATCAGCGTGACCGGCACCGCCGACCCGGCCGATGCCGACGAGCGCGCCGCGCAGCGCGACGACCCGTTCGGCAACGACCCGTTCTTCGAGTTCTTCCGCCGCTTCCAGCAGCCCGGCCAGGGCCCGCGCCAGGGACGTGCGCCGCGCGAGGAGGCCCCGCTCGTGCGCGGCCAGGGCTCGGGCTTCATCGTCAGTGCCGACGGCACCATCCTGACCAACGCCCATGTGGTGAAGGGCGCCAAGGAGGTCACGGTCAAGCTGACGGACCGGCGCGAGTACCAGGCCAAGGTGCTGGGTGCCGACCCGCGCACCGACATCGCCGTCCTCAAGATCGACGCGAAGAACCTGCCCGTGGTGAAGATCGGTTCGCCGGCCGACCTGCAAAGCGGCGAATGGGTGCTGGCCATCGGCTCGCCGTTCGGCTTCGAGAACACCGTGACGGCCGGCGTGGTCAGCGCCAAGGGCCGCTCGCTGCCCAGCGACAGCGCGGTGTCCTTCATCCAGACCGACGTGGCCGTGAACCCCGGCAACTCCGGTGGCCCGCTGTTCAACACGCGCGGCGAGGTGGTGGGCATCAACTCGCAGATCTACAGCCGCACGGGCGGCTACCAGGGCGTGTCGTTCGCGATCCCGATCGACCTGGCCGGCCGCATCCAGCAGCAGATCGTGCAGCACGGCAAGGTCGAGCACGCGCGCCTGGGCGTGGCCATCCAGGAGGTGAACCAGACGCTGGCCGACTCGTTCAAGCTGGACAAGCCCGAGGGCGCGCTGGTAGCCAGCGTCGAGAAGGGCGGCCCGGCCGAGAAGGCCGGCCTGCAGCCCGGCGACGTGATCCGCGCGATCGATGGCAAGACCATCGTGGCCTCGGGCGACCTGCCGGCCGCGATCGGCCTGTCCGCCCCGGGCGAGACGGTCAGGCTGGACGTCTGGCGCAAGGGCGGCGCGCAGGAGATCCGCGCCAGGCTCGGCGGCGCCAAGGACCAGGCCGTGGCCGCGGCCACGCCCGATGCCGCGGCGCAGGGCCGGCTGGGCCTGGCACTGCGCGCGCTGCAGCCGCAGGAGCGCCAGGCCGCCGGCCTGGCCGATGGCGGCCTGGTGGTCGAGCAGGTCGGCGGCGCGGCAGCCCGGGCGGGCGTCGAGGCGGGCGACGTGCTGCTGGCCATCAACGGCACACCGGTCAGCAGCACCGAGCAGGCCCGCGCCGCCGTGGCCAAGGCCGACAAGTCGGTGGCGCTGCTGATCCAGCGCGGCGAGGACAAGATCTTCGTGCCTGTACGTCTGGGTTGACGCCTGACCCATGCTGTAGGCGGGCGACTACGTCCACCAGCGCCCCGCCGCCGCGCGCGTGCGGGGCACCGGCCGGCAGCATCCCCAGCGCCTTGGACCGAGCATGCAGGCACAGCACAACAGGAGAGCGCCATGACCTTGCCCGACCGCCCCGCCGAGCCCACGCCGTCCCGCCCTGCGCACACCGACAGCGCGCTCGAATCGCTGGGCAAGGCCATCACCGACCCGGTGCGCGAATCGGCCGGCGATACCGACGAAGCGACCCGCCAGGCACGCGCGCGCGCCCAGGTCAGGGCCGATGCCGAAGCCGCACGCGAAGCCGAAGCCGAGGCCAGGGAGCGCGCCGAAAAAGAGCGTGCCCGGGTGCACAAGCAGCCACCGCCTTCGCCCGTGCAGGGCCGCTGAGTCTGTCGCCTCTACCATCGCGCCATGTCCACACCCTACACCTCCGACGAACCCGGTCGCGCCGAGGTCGATGCCATGCGCGGCTCCGTGCTGCTGGAATTCGGCGACAACTTCTGCGGCTTCTGCCGCGCCGCCCAGCCCGCCATCGCGCGCGCGCTCGAAGACAGGCCCGGTGTGCGCCACATCAAGATCGCCGATGGCCGGGGCCGCCCGCTGGGCCGCTCGTTCGGCGTGAAGCTCTGGCCCACGCTGGTGTTCCTGCAGGACGGCCGCGAGGTCGAGCGGCTGGTGCGCCCCGTCGATCACCATCCGGTGGCCAAGGCCTTGCGGGCCCTGGCCGACAGCCCAGCTTAAGCTCCGGGCCGCCCTGCTGCCGGGGCATGTCGAAGCTGCCGAGAACTTTCCATGACCGCTGAAGAAACCCGGGCCATCTTGTCGCTGGCCCTGATGGCCGCCTTTGTCGATGGCGACAAGCACGCGCGTGAACGCGCCGAGATCCGCCGCATCGCCGACAACCTGACCCAGGCCGACGGCGTGCACCTGCCCTCGCTGGTGCAGGACGTGCTCATGAAGCGCGTGCAGCTGGCCAGCATCGCCGCTGCCCTGCCCGGCGCCGACGTGCGCCAGCTGGCCTACGAGATGGCCGTCTGCGTCTGCGATGCCGATGGCCTGCACTCGCCGGCCGAGTTGCGCTTCCTCGAAGAGGCCAAGGCCGCCCTCGCGCTCGCGCCCGGCGCGGCCGATGGCTTCCTGCAGCAGGCCGATGCCGTGGCGGCCGCGCCGCTGGTGACCGCCGATGCAACCCCCGCGCCTGCGCGGCCCACGGTGGACGAAGCCGCGCTCGACAAGAGCATCCTGAACGCCGCCATCCTCAACGGCGCGTTGGAATTGCTGCCCGAGAGCCTGTCGACCATGGCCATCATCCCGCTGCAGATGCGCCTGGTGTTCAACATCGGCAAGTCGCATGGCTACCAGCTGGACAGCGGCCACATCAAGGACTTCCTCGCCACCGTGGGCGTGGGCCTGACCTCGCAGTACCTCGAGCAGGCCGGCCGCAAGCTGCTGGGCGGCCTGCTCGGCAAGCTGGGCGGCGGGCTGCTGGGCGGCGTCGGCAAACAAGCCGTCAGCTCGGGCATGAGCTTCGCCACCACCTACGCGCTGGGCCATGTGGCCAAGCGCTACTACGCGGGCGGCCGCGTGCTGTCCAACCAGTTGCTCAAGGACAGCTACGCCAGCCTAACCCAGCAGGCCCAGGGCCTGCACCAGCAGTACCTGCCGCAGATGCGCGAGCAGGCGCGCACGCTGGACGCCGCCAAGGTCATGGCCCTCGTCCGCGGAAAGTGAACCGGCTCAGGCCAAAAGGCGCGGCGCGCGTGCCGCGTCGGCCTCGGCAATCCGGAACGCCGCCACCATCTCGATGAGCCGGCCGGCCTGCTGGCGCAGGCTTTGCGCGGCGGCCGTGGACTCTTCCACCAGCGCCGCGTTCTGCTGCGTCATCTGGTCCAGCTCGCCGACCGCGCCGTTGACCTGCGCGATGCCCTGGCTCTGCTCGCGCGCGGCGGCGGAGATCTGCGCCATGGTGTCGGACACGCGCTGCACGCCGGCCACGATCTCCTGCATCGACCCGCCGGCGGCCTGCACCTGGCGCGTGCCGGCATCGACGCGCTCCACGCTCGCGCCGATCAGGTCCTTGATCTCGCGCGCGGCCGCCGCGCTGCGCTGCGCGAGGTGACGCACCTCGCCCGCCACCACCGCGAAGCCGCGCCCCTGCTCACCGGCACGTGCGGCCTCCACCGCCGCATTGAGGGCGAGGATGTTGGTCTGGAACGCGATGCCGTCGATGGTGCCGATGATGTCCACGATGCGGTGGCTGCTGGCATTGATCTCGCCCATGGTCGCCACCACCTCGGCCACCACCGCGCCGCCACGCCGCGCCGCGTCCGCGGCGGTCGTCGCGAGTTGGTTGGCCTGCACCGCGGCGTCGGCGCTCTGCCGCACCGTGGCGGTCAGCTGGTCCATGGAGCTGGCGGTCTGCTGCAGGTTGGACGCGGTCTGCTCGGTGCGGCCCGACAGGTCGGCATTGCCCGCCGCCACCTCGCCCGAACTCACGCCGATGGCGTCCGAAGTCTGGCGCACTTCGCCGACGATGGCCGCCAGCGACTGGCGCATCTGCTCCAGCGCGCCCAGCAGTTCGGCCAGCTCGTCGGTGCCGTCCTGGCCGGCGATGCGCTGCGTGAGATCACCGGCCGCGATCGCCTGGGCCAGGTCGCGCGCCTGCACGATGGGCGCGGTGATCGAATGCGAGTTGGCCAGCGTGGCCGGCACCACGGCCACCACGACCACGGCCAGCACGGCGCCGAAGAGCCACTGCACGCGCTGCGCCGTGGCTTCGAAGGCCGCGCGCGTCTGCTCGGTGCCGCGCTCGATCGCCTGCTCCATCGCATCGACCTGGGCCATCGCGGCCTCCATGCGCTGCTTGGCCGGTTCGAGCAGCCGGTCGGGCGTGGCCAAGCCGTCGTGCGCGCCGGCCTGCACCGCATCCAGCACAGGCCCGGCCGCGGCTGTGTAGGCATCCAGGCCCTCGCGTGCGCCGCGTGCCGCCTGCTGCACGCTGCCGGCCGCGCTGGCGGCCAGCACGTCCAGCGCGGTGCGGGCCTGGCGCAGCGCCTCGAGCCATTGGTCGCGCTGCCGGGCCGCGCGCGCGGCGTCGGCGAAAGCGGCCAGCACATCCTTCTCCTGCCGGCGCGCCAGGTGCATGGCAGCGCGCAGGTCGCCCAGCGCTGCGAGTTCCTGCGCGCCCTCGGTCATGAAGCGCAGGCTCTGCGTCTGCAGCTGCCGCTGGCCGACCAGGGCGGCGGCGGCGATCAGCGCGAACAGGCCGAGCACCACGACGATGGCGGCACGCATGCGCAGGCGGATGGAAAAGCGGCGCATGAGCTGGATGGGCGAAAGCACGCAAGAACTCCTTTGGAAGCAATGAACTGTGAGGGGATGGCTGGCCTGCGATGGGGCGCGGCAAGCATAGGTGCGCAGCCCGCGCCGGCCTGTGCTATACGTGCCATCCATGCCGCCGAAACCACCGTTCACGCTGAATCTGCGCAGCTACGGCCTGGCCGCGGACGAACACCGCCACAAGCACGCCCAGCTGGTGCTGCCGCTGGCCGGCCGCCTGCTGCTGGACATCGGCGGCCGCGAACGCCTGCTCGGCCAGGGCCAGGCCGCTTTCGTCGAGACCGGCATGCGGCACACCCAGGTGTCCCGCGAGCGTAACCAGGCGCTGATCCTGGACCTTGACGCAGATCAAGTGCCGCCGCCATTGCTGGAGCGGCTGGCCGCCCAGCCCTACCAGTCCGTCGCGCCGGCGGCCTGGCGGCTCATCGACTACATGGGCCTGGTGCTGCAGGGCGGGCCAGCCACCACGGGCCAGCTGCAGCACTGGGTGCCGCTGCTGCTGGACCAGCTCGGCCAGCGGGCGCCGCGCGCGGTGTCGCGGCTGGGCGCGCTGCTGGCCAGGGTGCAGGCCGAGCCCGGTGCGCCGTGGACGGCCGAGCGCATGGCGCAGGAAGTCCACCTGAGCGCGAGCCGGCTGCACGCGCTGTTCCGCAGCGAGCTCGGCAGCACGCCCGCGGCCTGGCTGCAGCAGCAGCGGCTGGAGCGGGTGCGCGCATGGCTGGTCGGCACCGACCGGCCCATCGCCGAACTGGCACTGGCGGCCGGCTACGCCGACCAGAACGCGCTGACGCGCGCCATGCGGCGCGCCACCGGCAGCACGCCGGCCGCGATCCGGCGCGCGGCGCGAGACGCGGCCTAAAAGACAGCAGCCACGGCCGAGACCGCCGCGGCCTGGCGCGCCACAGTGCGGGCATGGTTTCTTCCCATTCGTCCACTGCGGCCCAGGGCATCTGGACCGGCATCCTGTGCGGCATGGCCGCAGGCGCCCTCTGGGGCCTGGTGTTCCTCGCGCCGGAGCTGGCGCACGGCTTCACGCCGCTGCAGCTGACGGCCGGCCGCTTCCTGGCCTATGGCCTCTTCGCCGGCGTGCTGCTGCTGCCGCGCCGGCGCCGGCTGGCCGCGCAGCTGGGCCGGGCCGATTGGGGCCTGCTGGCACGCCTGGCGCTGCTAGGCAACACGCTGTACTACGTGCTGCTGGCCAGCGCCGTGCAGCAGGGCGGCATCGCCATGACCT
Organism: Pseudorhodoferax sp. Leaf265; assembly: GCF_001422365.1. Lineage (GTDB taxonomy): Bacteria > Pseudomonadota > Gammaproteobacteria > Burkholderiales > Burkholderiaceae_C > Pseudorhodoferax. The sequence continues at coordinate 66,179 of NZ_LMMT01000009.1, forward strand.
CGCTCGTGATCGGCTTCCTGCCCGTGGCGGTCACCGTGATCGGCAGCCGCGCGCAGGGCGCTGTGCCGCTGCGCCGGCTCATCCCCTCGCTGCTGTGCGGGCTGGCCGGCATCGTGTGCATCGGCTGGCAATCGCTGGGCGGTGGCGCCGCGGCCTCACCGGTGGGCTTGCTCTGCGCGGTGGGCGCGTTGGCCTCGTGGACCGCCTATGCGGTCGGCAACGCGCGCGCGCTGGCGCAGCGGCCGCAGGTCTCGGTGCAGGACTGGAACCTGGCCACGGGCGTGGTCACCGGCGCGCAGGCCTTGCTGCTGCTGCCGGTCGCGCTGCTGCTGGATGCGCGCACGCATGCCAGCGCCGACTGGCTGCGCCTGGCGGGCGTGGTGGTGGGCGTGGCGCTGGCCGCGTCCATGGTCGGCAACGCGCTGTGGAACCGCATGAGCCGGCTGCTGCCGCTGACCATGGTGGGCCAGATGATCCTGTTCGAAACCCTGTTCGCATTGCTCTACGGCTTCCTGTGGGAATGGCGCACGCCGCGCACGGCGGAATGGCTGGCCATGGCCTGCGTGGCGGCCTCCGTGCTGAGCTGCGTGCATGCGCACCGCCAGCCCGCGCCCAGCCGCTATGCTGCGGCCGCATGAACGCACCGACCGACCACGCCTTCGCGCAAGCCAAGACCCTGTTCCTCGATGCCGTGGGCCTGACCGAGGCGGGCCGGCACGCCGAGGCCGAAACGCGCCTCGAAGCCGCAGCGGCCCTGGTGCCGGACCGCCCCTCCACCCTGCTGAACCTGGGCGTGGTGCGGCTGCGCCTGGGCCGCCCCGGCGACGCGCTGCGCGCGCTCGATGCCCTGGCCGCACTGGACCCCGCCAACCCGGCCGGCCGCTTCCAGCGCGCCCTGGCCTTGAACCAGCTCGGCCGCCACGCCGAAGCGCTGGCACTGCTGGACGCGCTGCTGGCCGACCACCCAGCCACCGCCGCCGCCCACCAGCTGCGCGGGCAGACGCTGCAGGCGCTGGAGCGCCATGCCGACGCCCTGCCCGCCTACGAGCGTGCGCTCGCACTCGACCCCGGCCTCGCCGAAGCCGGCCTGCTGCTGGGCCAGCTGCTGCGTGACATGCAACGCCCGGCCGCCGCGCGCGCCGCCTTCGAGCAGGCCCTGGCCAGCGGTGCCGATGCCGCGCTGTGCCGCTACTTCCTGGCCGGCCTGGGCGCTGGCGCAACGCCCACCAGCGCCCCGCAGGCCTATGTGCGCGGCCTGTTCGACAGCTACGCCGACGACTTCGAGCCGCACCTGCTGGATGTGCTGCGCTACCGCGCCCACGAGGCCGTGGCGCAGGCGGCGGCCGCCGTCCTGGCCGGCACACCGGTGGACACCGCACTCGACCTGGGCTGCGGCACCGGCCTGTGCGGCCCCCTGCTGCGCCCGCTGGCGCGCCGCCTGCACGGCCTGGACCTCTCGCCCACCATGCTGGCGCAGGCCCGCGCGCGCGGCTGCTACGACCAGCTGGTGCAGGCCGACCTCGCCGCCCACCTGCAGGAGACACCCGAACGCTACGGCCTCGTGGCCGCCGCCGACGTGTTCATCTATGTCGGCGCGCTCGAGGCGGTGTTCGCGGGCCTGCGGCGCGTGCTGCAGCCCGGCGGTGTGGTCGCGTTCTCCGTGGAGTTGTCAGACGGCGAAGCGCTGCAGCTGCGGCCCAGCCTGCGCTATGCCCACGGCGTGGCCCATCTGCGCACGCTGGCCGCACAGCACGGCCTGGACATCGTGCGGGAGCAGACCCTCGTGTTGCGCGAGGACCAGCGCCTGCCCATCCAGGGCCTGGTGCTGTGCCTGCGCGCACCCGGCGTGGCCGGGGCAGGCTGAGCGGGAACATCCTGGCACGGCCGGACTCCATCGCCAGTCCCGCCCGCGCCGCATCGGCCGTGTGCGGGTGCGTCCGCCCCCCTTCATCCGCCACTTTGCGCAGGAGAGCCTCGATGACCATTGCACGCAGATCCTTCCTCGGTGCCGCACTCGGCGCAGCCAACCTCGGCCCGCACGTCTGGGCGCAGCCCGCCAGCGCCCCCTACCAGCCGCAGGTCGGCCAGGGCGGCAAGGACGTGGTGTGGGTGCCGACCTCGCAGACCCTGGTCGACCGCATGCTGGACATGGCTGGCCTCACGCCGCAGGACCGGCTGGTCGACCTGGGCTCGGGCGATGGCCGGCTCGTGATCACGGCGGCCAAGCGCGGAGCGCGGGCGCGCGGCATCGAATACAACCCCGACATGGTGGCGCTGTCCAGGCGTGCCGCCGAGGCCGAGGGCGTGGCGGCGCGCGCCACGTTCGAGCAGGCGGACATCTTCGCGTCCAACTTCTCCGAGGCGACGGTGGTCACGCTGTTCCTGCTGCCCAACCTGAACATGCGGCTGCGGCCCACGCTGCTGGACATGGCGCCCGGCACGCGCGTGCTGTCCAACTCCTTCACGATGGAGGACTGGGAGCCCGACGACGCGTTCAATGTGGTCGAGGGCTGTTCGGGCTACTGCAATGCGCTCAAGTGGGTGGTGCCGGCCAAGGTCGGCGGCAACTGGCAGCTGGGCGGCGAGCGGCTGCAGCTCACGCAGAGCTTCCAGAAGCTGGAAGGCCGCCTGGGCGCGAATTCGCCGCTGGCCGCGGCGCGGCTGGACGGGGTGAACATCCGCTTCACGGCCGGAGGACGGAACTACACCGGCCAGGTGGCCGGCAACAGCATGCGCGGCACCGTGGACGGCGCTGCCTGGACCGCCACGCGCGTGGCGGGCTGAAGCTTCAGGCCGTTGCGGGCTGCTGCTGCGGCTGGCGCTGCGGCGCCACCGCCTTTTCCGCCACCGCGTTGCGCGCCGACAGGTTGATCGGCGCGGCCGTCGGCAGGCCGTCGAAATCGGTCCACTGGTGGCGCTCGAAGTCGTAGAGCTTGCAGGTGCGCAGCGTGCGCAGCATCGAGAACAGCGACAGCGGCTCCACCACCAGCCGGTTGCCCAGCAGCGCGTTCATGCGCTTTTGCGCCGGCAGCAGCAGGTAGCTCGGAATGCCGTGGTGCGCATGGTGGGCGGCATGGCAATAGACGTTGTTGACCATCTTGCTGAACCAGTCGGGCGTGGTCAGCACGGTGGAGCACAGCTCGGGCGCGTAATCGCCGGAGCGCGCGATGTCGCCCTTGAACCAGGGAATGTTGGGGTGCGTGTGCATCAGGTAGAGCGTCGCGCTGCTGATCCAGAAGTGCAGCATCAGCGGGCCGAGCCAGCCCAGCAGCACGGCAGTGCCGGCGTCGATGGGGGCGATGCGCGGCGCCACCAGCGCCAGAAAGGCCACCATGCCGCCGTGGAACAGCAGCAGCGGCACGGCATAGGCCATGGACACGCCGCGTTGCTCCTGCGGCGTGCGCACGTTGGGCCACACGCGCGTGGGGATCCAGCGCACCAGCCAGTAGACGAACAGGCCGAACACATTGGGCGCGCGGCACAGGCGCTCGGCCAGTTGCTGCAGCGGGCTCAGCGCGTCGTACTCGGCCTTGGAGAACGGCCGGTAGAAGTCGAAGTGGTCGCCGTTCGTGCGCGGGTGGTGCACATGGTTGTGGTCGTGCGTCCACATGCGGTAGTTCTGCACCGAGGGCACGCCCAGCGCCAGGGCCGCGATCCAGTTCCAGCGGCGGCTGGCGAACAAGGTGCGGTGCGAGGCGTCGTGTGCCAGCGTGTACATGGAGGTCAGGCGGATGCCCAGCAGCACGCTGGCCAGGATCTTCCAGCCGATGGCGGGCGCGAACAGCACGGCGGCCCACAGGCCCCAGTACAGCGCGCCGTCGCGCAGCAGCAGCAGCGCGCCGCTCTTGTTGCGCGGCGTGGCAAAGACGGACAGCTCGCGGATCAGCTGGCCCCGCGAGATCGCAGGTGGCGTGGCGGACAACGGCGCGGCGGTGGATCGCATCGGAACTCCCTGTAACTTGTTGTGACACGAGCCTTGGATTTGAGCCTGCCCCGCCCCCTACCGAAGCGCCGATAAACCGGGGAAAAGCCGCCCGTCTCGAAAAATGCTGCAGCGCAACAAATTCGGCTACCATCGCTGCTGGAGAGAACAAGCCGTGGGCAACGACCAAGCCTTTGCCGAGTTGGGCCTGCCCAACGACGCCAGCGAATCAGAGATCAAGGCCGCCTGGCGCCGGCTGGCGTCGCGCTGGCATCCTGACCGCAATGCCAGTGCCCAGGCCGTGGCCCGCATGCAGCGCATCAACCAGGCCTTCGAAGCGATCCAACGCGCGCGCCAGGGCGGCGACGGTGCCGCGGAACCTGCTGCCGCGCCTGAGCCTCCGCCGCCGGCCGAGCCGGCGCGGCCGGCCCATCCTCCGATCCACCGCAAGCTCAAGCTCACGCTGGAAGAGGCTGCGGCCGGCTGCATCAAGGCGCTGCGCGGCAAGTTCACGCCCACCTGCAGTCACTGCGAGGGCCTGGGCCACCGCGTGCTGGGCAGCCGCTGCAGGCGCTGCCGCGGCAGCGGCACCTTCGTGCGCCCGTCTGCCTGGTTCGGCTGGCCCGGCCAGCCCGAGGCGTGCGAGGACTGCGCCGCCACGGGCATCGCGCGCGAGCACTGCAAGCCGTGCGAAGGCCGCGGCACGCTGGCCGAACAGGACTACGAGGTCCAGGTGCGCATCCCGCCCGGTGTGCGCGAGGGCGACCTGCTGCATGTGGCGGCGCGCCGCGCCCCGGCCGACCTGGAGGTGCAGGTGGGCGTGGCACCGCACCCGCTGTTCACGCTGCAGGACGACGGCAGCGTGCATTGCAAGCTGCCGGTCGACGGCTTCGCCTGGATGGCCAACCGCGCTGTGACCGTGCCCACGCTGGACGGTGTGCAGACGCTGGCTTTGCAGCGCGACCGCCAGCGCTACGAGTTGCCCGGCATGGGGTTTCCGCTGCGGCACCGCGGACCGCGCGGCCCGCAGCTGGTGGAGATCGAGCCCGTGTTCCCCGAGAAATCCAGCACCGACCAGGACATCCTGCTCGACCAGCTGATCGCCAGCCACGCCAGCGCCGATCCACGCTTGGCCGAGTGGCAGCGCACGCTGCGCGCACGCGCGCGCAAGCGATCACGCGGCTGAGCTAACCTCGGCGGCCAAAAAGAAGGACCGCCAGCGTGACGCTCACCCCCCTGCTCTCCACCCTCCTCTTCGCCGCCCTGGCCGCGCCTGCCGCCCAGGCCCTGCAGATCACCGCCGTCACGCCGCAGGGCGAAGTGGCCCAGGCGCGCCAGGTCGTGGTGCGCTTCGACCAGGACGCCACGCGCTTTGGCGACGCGCGTGCCGCCGCGCCGGCCACTGTGCGCTGTGCCGACGAGGCCGTGGGACGCGGCACCGGCCGCTGGAACAACGCGCGCGAATGGGTCTGGCAGTTCGAGAACGACCTGCCACCCGGCCAGCGCTGCGAGGTGGCGGCCGCATCCAGCCTGGAACTCACGGGCCGCACGCGCTTCACCTTCCAGACCGGCGGGCCCGTGGTGCGCAGCACCTGGCCCTACGGCGGCCAGGTCGACGAGCAGCAGTTCTTCGTGCTGCGGCTCAATGGCCCGGCCACGCTGGACAGCGTGCGCGCCAACGTCTGGTGCGCGGTCGAGGGCATCGGCGAGCGCGTTCCCGTGCAACTGGTCGAGGGCGCCGAGCGTGCCGCGCTGCTCAAGGCGCGCCGGCTGGAGCAGGAGGCTGCCAAGTCGCCGCTGGCCGTGCAGACGTTGGCCTGCAACCGGCGCCTGCCGCCCTCGGCCGACCTGCAGATCGTCTACGGGCCCGGCGTGGCCACGCCCAGCGGCGTGGCCAACCGCGTGGAAAAGCGCTTCGACTTCACGGTGCGCGCGCCCTTCACGGCCGGCTTCAGCTGCGAGCGCGAGAACGCCGAGGCCGACTGCCTGCCCATCCGCCCGCTGCGCCTGCAGTTCACGGCGCCGCTGCCGCGCGAGCAGGCGGCCGCGATCCGGCTGCAGGGCGGTGGACGCAGCATCGCGCCGCAGATCGACGACAACACCGACGCGCTGGTCGACGGCCTGCGCTTTGACCCGCCGTTCACGGAAAGCACGGCCTACACCCTCACTTTGCCGGCCAAGCTGCGTGACGCCTCCGACCGGCCGCTGGACAACGCCGACAGTTTCCCGCTGGCCGTGCGCACGGGCGCCATGCCGCCGCTGGCCAAGTTCGCATCGAGCCCCTTCGGCATCGTCGAGCGCCTCGCAGAGCCTGGCGGCCCGCCGCTGCTGCCTGTGACCGTGCGCCGCATCGAAGCCGCGCCCGGCGTGGGCGCGCTGCGCATCGCCGACGGCGAGGTCGCCACGCTGCGTCCACAGAGCGACGCCGAGATCCTGGCCTGGTGGCGCAAGGTGCAGCGCTATGACCGCTTCCAGATCGAACGCAAGCAGGCAGCAAGCGATCTCAAGCAGCCGCTGCCGCGCGTGGTCGACCCCGACCAGAAGGGCTGGGTGCAGTCGCGCATGCTGTCGCTGCTGGCCGGCCAGAACGGCGTGCAGCAGCTCAAGCTGCCGGCCGCGGACAACAACGACCAACGGCCCTTCGAGGTGGTCGGCATCCCGATGGCGCCGGGCTTCCACGTGGTCGAGATCGCCTCGCGCCAGCTCGGCGCGGCCCTGCTCGACGAGCGCTACGGCCCCGAGCGGACCATGGTGGTGCGCACGGCCGCGCTGGTCACCAACCTGGGTGTGCACTTCAAGCTCGGCCGCGAGAACGCGCTGGCCTGGGTCACGGCGCTGGACAGCGGCAAGCCCGTGGCCGGCGCGCGCGTGGCCGTCAGCGACTGCCGCGGACGCGCCGTCGCCAGCGGCCAGACCGACGCCCAGGGCGTGGTACAGCTCCAGGGCCTGTCGCCCGAGCCACCGTCCTGCGCGCAGGACGAAGGCGCCGCCGCCTGGTTCGTCACGGCCCGTGCGCGCGGCGCCGACGGCGTGGAGGACCTGGCCTTCACCTTCAGCGACTGGAACCGCGGCATCGAGCCCTGGCGCTTCGACCTGCCGACCAGCCAGGAAGTGGCGCCCGACCTGCGCGCCCACACCATCCTGGACCGCACGCTGCTGCGCGCCGGAGAGACCGTGGGCATGAAGCACCTGCTGCGCACCGAGACCAGCGCCGGCCTGGCACCGGCCGCCTGGCGCCCGGGCACCTTGCGCATCACCCACGTGGGCAGCGGCCAGCAGTTCGCGCAGCCGCTGGCCTGGCGCGACACGGCCACGGGCGGGCGCAGCGCCGAGAGCAGCTTCAAGCTGCCGCCTGCGGCCAAGCTCGGCGAGTACCAGATCGAACTGGTGGGCATCGCGCAGGAGGCCGAGCGCAGCATGGTGTCGGGTCGGTTCCGCGTGGAGGAGTTCCGCTTGCCCGTCATGGAGGGCCGCGTCACGCCCGCCACCAGCGGACCGCTGGTGCAGCCCGGCGCGCTGGCCGCCAACGTGCAGGTCAACTACGTGGCCGGCGGCGGCGCGGCCAGGCTGCCCGTGGAGGTCTCGGCGCTGCTGCGCGAGCGCTGGCTGCAGTTCGACGGCTATGACGCCTTCAGCTTCGCGCCGCCGCGCGATCGGCGCCAGGGCAACTCCGACGAGGGCGAGGAAGAGTCCGAGGCCGCCAACGGCCCGCGCGTGATTGCCAACAAGCTGCCGGTGACGCTGGACGCCCAGGGCGCAGGGCGCGTGGCGCTGCCCGAGATCCCGGCCGCCCCGCGCGCGCAGGAGCTGCTGCTCGAGGCCCGCTACGCCGACCCGAACGGCGAGATCCAGACCCTGCGCGGCACGCACACGGTCTGGCCAGCCGGCGTGGTCGCCGGCCTCAAGACCGAGGGCTGGGTCTCGGCGCGCGGCAAGGTGCAGCTGCAGGCGCTGGCGCTGGACCTGGCCGGCAAGCCCAAGGCCGGCGTGGCGCTGGACGTGCGCGCCCAGGCCCATGTGGCCACCACCAGCCGCAAGCGCATGGTGGGCGGCTTCTACACCTACGACACCCAGCGCGAGACCAAGGATCTGGGCAGCGTCTGCAGCGGCAAGAGCGACGCGCGCGGCCTGCTGCTGTGCGAGGCCCAGCTGGGCCAGGCCGGCGAGGTCGAACTGGTCGTGACGGCCAAGGACGAGGCCGGCCGCAGCGTGCAGGCCGCCAGCTCGGTCTGGGTCACGCGCCAGGGCGAGCTGTGGTTCGGCGGCGAGAACCACGACCGCATCGACCTGCTGCCCGAGCAGCGCGAGGTGCAGCCCGGCGACACCGTGGCGCTGCAGGTGCGCATGCCGTTCCGCCAGGCCACGGCCCTGGTCACGGTGGAGCGCGAAGGCGTGCTCTGGCACGAGGTCGTGGAGCTCAGCGGGCAGGATCCGACGCTGCGCCTGAAGGTGCAGGAAGGCTGGGGCCCGAACGTCTACGTCAGCGCGCTGGTGCTGCGCGGCCGGCTGCGCGAGGTGCCCTGGTACTCGTTCTTCACCTGGGGCTACAAGGCCCCGCGCAGCTGGTGGAGCGCGTTCTGGAACGGCCGCAACGAGGTGGTGGCGCCGAGCGCGATGGTGGACCTGTCCAAGCCGGCCTTCCGGCTCGGCGTGGCCGAACTCAAGGTCGGCACGCGCGCACACCGCATCGACGTGCAGGTGCAGCCCGACCGCACGAGCTACCAGGTGCGCGAGCGCGTGCAGGTGCGCATCACGGCCAGGCTGCCCGATGGCAAGCCGGCGGCCAACGCCGAGGTGGCGCTGGCCGCCGTCGACCAGGCCTTGCTGGAACTGGCGCCCAACGACAGCTGGGATCTGCTGGACGCCATGTTCCAGCGCCGCGCCTGGGGCGTGCAGACCGCCACCGCGCAGATGGAAATCATCGGCCGGCGCCACTACGGCCGCAAGGCCGTGCCGGCCGGCGGCGGGGGCGGCCGCAACCCCACGCGCGAGCTGCTGGACACGCTGCTGCTCTGGAACCCGCGCGTGGTGCTGGACGCGCAGGGCCAGGCCACGGTGGAGGTGCCGCTCAACGACGCCTTGACGACCTTCCGCATCGTCGCCGTGGCCGACAGCGGCCAGGCCTTGTTCGGCACCGGCCAGGCCAGCGTGCGCACCACGCAGGACCTGCAGATCATCAGCGGCCTGCCGCCGCTGGTGCGCGAGGACGACCGCTTCCGCGCCCAGTTCACGCTGCGCAACACCACGGCCAAGGCCATGCGTGTGGAGTTCAAACCGCGGGCCACGCTGCTGGAGCTCACACCCCAGACCATCGAGATCCCGCCGAACGAGGCGCGCGAAGCGACCTGGGACGTGGTGGCGCCGACCCAGCTCGCGCACACGCGCACAGAGGCTATCCTGTGGGAGGTCGAGGCGCGCGACCTGTCGGGCAACGCGCGCGACGCGCTCAAGGCCAGCCAGCGCATCGTGCCGGCCGTGCCGATCGCCGTGCAGCAGGCCACGCTGGTGCAGCTGGACGGGCCGTTCACCCAACAGGTGCAGCCGCCCGCCCAGGCCCTGGCCTTGAACGGCAAGCCACGCGGCGGCCTCTCGCTCGCGCTGCAGCCACGCCTGGCCGACGGACTCCCGGGTGTGCGCGACTGGTTCCAGCGCTACCCCTACAGCTGCCTGGAGCAAAGCGCCAGCCGCGCGCTGGGGCTGGAGGACGAAGCCCTGTGGAAGGGCGTGGTGGCGCAGTTGCCCACCTACCTGGACAGCGATGGCCTGGCGAACTACTTCCCGCCGCGCGACGGTGAAGCCGCGCGCGGCAGCGACACGCTGACGGCCTACCTGCTGGCCGTGAGCCACGAAGCCGCTGCGCTCGACCCGCGCTTCGCACTGCCCGAGCCGCAACGCCGCCAGATGGAGGACGGCCTGCTAGCCTTCGTCGAAGGCCGCCTGCAGCGCAGCTTCTGGAGCCCGCGCGCCGACCTGGACGTGCGCAAGCTTGCCGCGCTGGAAGCCTTGTCACGCACGGGCCGCGCGCAAGGCCGCATGCTGTCCAGCCTCACGCTCGCGCCCGAGCAATGGCCCACGCATGCGCTGCTGGACTGGGTGCAGATCCTGCAGCGCGTGCAGGATGTGCCGCAGCGCGCCCAGCGGTTGGAGCAGGCGCAGCAGCTGCTGCGCACGCGGCTCGCCTACGCCGGCACGCGCGTGGGCTTCTCCACCGAGACCGGTGATGCCTGGTGGTGGCTGATGGCCAACACCGACGCCAACGCCGCGCGCCTGCTGCTGGCGGTGCAAAGCGAGGCCGGCTGGCAGACCGACATGGGCCGGCTGGCCAGCGGCCTCATCGCGCGCCAGCAGCGCGGCGCCTGGCAGACCACCACGGCCAACCTCTGGGGCAGCCTGGCACTGCGCAGGTTCTCGGCCAAATACGAGGCCGATCCCGTGAGCGGCAGCACGCGCGCCCAACTCGGCAGCGAGAGCGTGCGCGCCGACTGGCCAGGCAAGGGCGCACCGCCGGCCCAGTTCCTGCCCTGGCCCGGCACGTCGGCTGCCACGCTGCAGGCCACGCACGAAGGCAGCGGCAAGCCCTGGCTCACGCTGCAGTCGCTGGCCGCGGTGGAACTCAAGGCGCCGTTCGACGGCGGCTACCGCATCGCACGCGAGATCGTGCCCGTCGAGCAGGCGAGGCCCGGTCGCTTCACGCGCGGCGACATCCTGCGCATCAACCTCACGGTGACGGCCGCGCAGGACATGAGCTGGGTCGTGCTGTCCGACCCCGTGCCGGGGGGCGCCACCATCCTGGGCAGCGGCCTGGGCCGTGACTCGGCCATCGCCACCCAGGGCGAGCGCCGCGGCGGCAACGCCTGGCCGGCGTTCGAGGAACGCGGCTTCGAGGCCTTCCGCAGCTACTACGGCTTCCTGCCCAAGGGCGAGGTCAAGACCAGCTACACGGTGCGGCTCAACAACGTGGGCGAGTTCGCGCTGCCACCCACGCGCGTGGAGGCCATGTACGCGCCCGAGATGTTCGGCGAGCTGCCGAATGCGCGGGTGAAGGTGGAGGCGCCGTGAGCGGACGCGGCGAGGGCCCCCGCGCAGCGGGGATCGACGCCAGCGCGAGCGGCGCCGGACAGCGAAGGGACCGGCGTGCGATCTCGCGTGACCGCCAGGAGGTGGCGCCGTGAAGAAGGCCTGGCTGGGTGTGGTGCTGGCGTGCGCAAGCACGCTGGCCTGCGCCCTGCCTTCGTACGACGAAGTGCGCAGCGCGCACCGGCCGTCGGAGACCCTGGTGCTCGCGCGCGACGGCCAACTGCTGCAGCGCGTGCGTACCGACGCCAGCGTGCGGCGTGGTCCCTGGACCACACTGGCCGAGGTCTCTCCCGCACTGCGCACAGCCCTGGTCCTGAGCGAAGACCAGTTCTTCTGGCAGCACAGCGGCGTGGACTGGCGCGCCGTCTCTGCGGCGGCCTGGGCCAACCTCTGGAACACGCGCACGCGCGGCGCCTCCACGCTGACCATGCAGCTGGCCGGCCTCTTGGACGAGGACTGGCGCGCCGGCCCGGGCGGGCGCAGCATCGGCCAGAAGCTGGGCCAGGCCGTGGCCGCGCAGCGGCTGGAGCGCAGCTGGCGCAAGGACCAGATCCTCGAGGCGTACCTCAACCTGGTGCCGCTGCGCGGCGAGATCGTCGGCATCGACGCGCTCGCGCGCAGCCTGTTCGGCAAGGCACCGCACGGACTGGACGCGCGCGAAGCCGCCATCGCCGCGGCCCTGGTGCGCGGCCCGAATGCGGCGCCGGTGGTGGTGGCGCGCCGCGCCTGCAGCGTGCTCAAGGACAGCACGGGCGCAGCCGATTGCGCCGGCCTGGAGCTGCTCACGCTGGGCGCGCTGCAGCGCCGCGGCTGGGCCGCGAGCGAAGGCATCGCGCCGCACTTCGCGCGCCGGCTGCTGCACGAGGACAGCACGGGCGCGCCCAGCCTGCGCAGCAGCCTGGACGCCGGCCTGCAGCGCTTCGCCCAGCAACAGCTGGCCCAGCACTTGCGCGAGCTGCGCGGGCGCAACGTGGAGGACGGCGCCCTCGTGGTGCTGGACAACGCCAGCGGCGAGGTGCTGGCCTGGGTCGGCTCCTCGGGCGCGCTCTCCCGCGCGGCCGAGGTCGACGGCGTGCTCGCGCACCGCCAGCCCGGCTCCACGCTCAAGCCCTTTCTGTACGCCCAGGCCATCGCCGAGCGCCGGCTCACGGCCGCCTCGCTGCTGGAGGACGCGCCCACCCACATCGCCACGCCGGCCGGCCTGTACATCCCGCAGAACTACGACCGCCGCTTCAAGGGATGGGTCTCGGTGCGCACCGCCCTGGCCTCCTCGCTCAACGTGCCGGCCGTGCGCACGCTGGTCATGGTCTCGCCCGATGCCTTTGCACGGCAGCTGCAGGCCCTGGGCCTGGCGCTCGCGCACGGCGGCGACCACTACGGCACCAGCCTGGCGCTGGGCAGCGCCGAGGTCTCGCTGCTGGCGCTGACCAACGGCTACCGCGCGCTGGCCAACGGCGGCCACGCCGGCCCCGTGCGCCTGCAGCCCGGGCCGCGGCCTGCGCCCGGCCCGCCCGTGCTCGATGCGCGCGCGGCCTTCATCGTCGGCGACATCCTGGCCGACCCGCTGGCGCGCGCCATGACCTTCGGCACCGACAGCGTGCTGGCCACGCGCGGTTGGGCGGCCGTGAAGACCGGCACCAGCAAGGACATGCGCGACAACTGGGCCATCGGCTGGTCCGAGCGCTACACCGTGGGCGTCTGGGTCGGCAATGCCGGCGGCGCCGCGATGTGGGATGTCAGCGGCACCAGCGGCGCGGCGCCGATCTGGGCCGCGCTCATGCAGCAGTTGCACCGGCAGGCGCCCAGCCGCGCGCCGCGCGCGCCGGCCGGCGTCGAGCAGACCGCTGTGCGCTTCGGCGATGCGCTGGAAGCGCCGCGCCGGGAATGGTTCCTGCCCGGCACGGCGCAGCCCGAGTTCGCGCTGGCCAGAACGCCCGACGACCGCGCCGCCTCGCCGCGCATCCTCGCGCCCGTGGACGGCAGCATCGTCGCGCTGGACCCCGACATTCCGCCCGCCCACCAGCGCCTGTGGCTGCGCGCCCAGGGCGTGGATGCGCGCTGGCGCATGGACGGCAAGCCGCTGGGCCGCGGCCGCGAACTGGCCTGGCTGCCCTGGCCGGGCCGGCACCAGCTGCAGCTGGTCGACGGCGCCGGTGCCGTGCTCGACGAAGTGCGCATCGAGGTGCGTGGTGCGGCGGTCAAGCCGCGTGGAAAGCGGCCCGCGCTTCCAGGCCAAGAGCAATAGACGAAGACAGACCGTGGAAGTACAGCTTGGGGCTCTTGACCAAGCGCTTGGACGTGTTGGTGAACCAGGGCGGCAGCACGTGCACGATGTGGCTGGTCTGCAGCAGATTGCGCCATGCCCGGGCCGTGGCGTGCGAGACCCCGACATCGTTGCCCAGCGCGGTGAGGTTGACGAGCTGGCCGACGCGTCCGGCGCACAGCCGCACGAAGCGCTGCAGGTCGCGCACCGCCGTCAGTGGGTGCTCGCAGGCGCCGTGCCGGAGCAGGAAGGACGCCTGCTGCCTGCATGGCCTGCACCCATGCTCAGCCGGGCCGCCGCGGCCGCGCCTGCCCGGCCAGCTTCGCCGTGATCGCCGCCGCCTCGGCCGCCATGGCCTGCACCACGTCGGGCACGCGGCTGGCCGGCATGCGCGCCGTAACCGTGGCCACGGCGATGCCGGCGATGGTGCGGCCCTCCGGGTCGCGCACCGGCACGGCCACGGCGCGCGAGCCCGGCACCACGCCCACGGCCGCGAAGGCATGGTCCTGCCGGCGCACGCGGGCGGCGCGGCGCAGCAGCTCGTCGGGGTCGACCTGCATGGACAGCAGGCGCTGGCGGTTGCGCTGGACCACCTCGCGCATCTCGTCCTCGGGCAGCGAGGCCAGCAGCACCAGACCGCTGACGCCCACGCCCAGCGGCCGGCGCGCACCGACCTCGATCGACAACACCTTGACCGGGTAGCTGCCCACGCAGCGCGCCAAGCAGACCGAGTCGTCACCGTTGCGGATGGTCAGGAAGGTGGTGTCGCCCAGCGATTCGCCGAGCGCACGCAGGTGCGGCTCGGCCAGGCCGCGCAGCGGGAAGCGCGCACGCCGCGCCAGGCCCAGCAGCGCGACCTCGCCGCCGATCAGGTAGCGCCGCGTGGCCAGGTCCTGCTCGCAGGCACCCTCCTCGACCAGCACGCGCAGGATGCGGTGCGCGGTCGGCCGGTTCAAACCGCAGGCGCGCACCACGTCGACCAGACGCACGCCCAATTCCTGGCCCGCCGCCACGATGCGCAGCACGGCCAGCGCGCGGCGGATGCTTTGCGCGCCGTCGGTGCTGCGGGCGGGGGCCTCTGCGCTCACGGCATCTCGGCCTTGGCCGTCTGCGGCACGGTGCGCAAGGTGACGATCTCGCCCAGCGTCGCGTAGTTCGGCCCGCCGATGCGGCACACCGGATCGAGCTCCTTGGTCTGCACCTTGCCGTCGCGGTACAGGCCGTCGCGGATGTGGAACATGGTGATCTCGCCAACGATGAATTCGGCGCCAGTGGTGCCGAATTCGATCACGCGGTCGAGCCGGCATTCCATGGCCACGGGCGCGTCCCGCAGCCGCGGCGTGCGCACCGTCACGCAAGGGGCCGTGGCCAGGCCCAGCAGTTCTGCCTCGCTGACATCGGGCGCATGCTCCACGCTGCTCTCGTGGATGGCGTGCAGCTGGCCGCTGTGGCCGATGTTGACGACGAACTCGCGCATGGCGTGGATGTTGGCACCCGTGTCCTTGCGCACGCCGCGCTTGCGACCGATGTTCACGCCCAGCATGGGCGGCTTGTTCGAGACGAAGGTGAAGCACGAGAACGGCGCGAGGTTGACCACGCCATCCTCGGCCAGCGTGGTGATCCAGGCGATGGGCCGCGGCACGACCACACCGGACAGGAGCCGGTAGGTTGCTTCGGGCGTCAGGGCGTCGGCGGTGATCTGCATGCGTGCTTGTCTCGGGGGTTGGATGGCCGCATTGTCCGGACGGTGCCGGGCCGCAGGCGAGCCCACATCGCCCAAACGTCCATAGTGTGGAACAAACTCGAGTTATTGCGTTGCAGCAACTCCGACCCGCTCCGTAGAGTCCAGGCCATGCGGCGCCACCTCCGGCGCCGTCACCGCTTCGCACCTATACGAGGAGAGACATCGGATGAAAGCCCTGACCCTGCTGGCCGCCACGGCCATCGCCTTCGGCCAGTTCGCCACCCCGGCCCTGGGACAGAGCTGGCCCGACAAACCCGTGCGCCTGGTGCTGCCCTACCCGCCCGGCGGCAACGTCGACAGCGCCGCGCGCGTGATCAGCGAGCAGTTGCAGCAGGTCTTCAAGCAGCCCTTCATCGTCGACAACAAGCCCGGCGCGGGCGGCCTGATCGCAGGCGAGCACGTGGCCAGGTCGGCACCCGACGGCTACACCTTCTTCATGGGCGCCAATGGCCCCATCCTGTTCTCGCCGATCATCTTCCGCCGCGCGGCCTACGACTGGAAGAAGGACTTCACGCCCGTCGGCTCGGTCTCGTTCACGCCGCTGCTGCTGCAGGTCAACCCCAAGGTTCCGCACAAGACCTTCGCCGAGTTCATGGCCGCGGCCAAGAGCACGCCGGGGCGCATCACCATGGCCTCGCCCGGTGCGGGCACGACGAACCACCTCGTCAGCGAATACCTGCAGAGGGCCACGGGCGCCAAGTGGACCACCGCCCACTACAAGGGCAATGCGCCGGCAACCACCGACCTGCTGGGCGGCCAGGTGGACTTCAACTTCGACCAGCTGTCCGTGGCCCAGCCCTTCATCGCGCAGGGCCGCACACGCGCGCTGGTGGTGACCTCGGCCAGGCGATTGCCCAGCCTGCCCGACGTGCCCACGCTGGCCGAGTCCGGCTTTCCGGGCTTCAGCGCCGAGACCTTCACGGGCGTGATGGCACCGGCCGCCACGCCCACGGACATCGTCGTGAAGTTCTCGGCCGCGCTGCAGAAGATCCTGGCGGACAAGACGGTGCAGGAGAAGTTCGTGAACCTGGGCGCCGAAGCGCGCGCCATGACGCCCGAGCAGTTCGGCCAGTTCCTCGCCAAGGAGGACGCGCAATGGACCAAGGTCATCAAGGATTCCAACATCTCCGCGGAATGAACATGGACAACACCCGCCTCACGCGTGCCGCCCCTGCGGGCCGCACCAGCATCTACGTCGAGGGTTTCAGCCACAAGAATCCCATCCCCGCGGGCTGCCGCATCGGCCCACTGCTCATGAGCGGCAGCATCCAGGGCAACGACCCGGCCACGGGCAAGCCCGCCGCCACGATCGAGGCGCAATGCCGGTTCATGCTGGACAACGTGCGCCGCATCGTCGAGGCCGCCGGTGGCAGCACGGACGACATCGTCAAGCTCACGGTCTGGATGAAGGACCGCACGCAGCGGCCCGCGCTCAACGCGCCCTGGCTGGAGATGTTCCCCAACCCGGGAACCCGCCCGGCCCGCCACACCATGCAATCGGATCTCGACATGGGCAAGCTCATCGAGTGCGACTTCACCGCTTACATCCTTTGAACCCCCCAGTCTCCGCGCTGCGCGCTCCGCCAACTCCCCTCCGCTGCGCGAGGGGGGCGCACCCGGCGTCCTGGCAAAGCCAGTTCCGCGGGTGCACTGGCGTGGCCTGCTCCGCGGCCATTCGCACCGCGCCACGCGCGCCGTTGCCGAGTCTTGCGACCGTGGCGCCTTGCGCGCACAGAGAAAGTCATGCCTGATTACCTGCCCTTCGACCCCCACCCGCGCGCGCCCAGTCCGCTGCCACCGGCCCTGGCCTGCGACAGCCAGTTCCATGTGTTCGGCCCGCCCGCGCAGTACCCCGTGCGCCCCGGCGCGGCCTACACCATGCCGACCGCGACCTGGCAGGTCGCACAGGCCCTGCACCGCACCCTGGGCATCCAGCGCGGCGTGATCGTGCAGGCCACGACCTACGGCGCCGACCACACCGTGGTGCTGGACGCGCTGGCCGGACTGAACGGCGATGGTCCTCGCCATTACGTGGCCTGCGCCAACGCCGCGGTGCTCAGCGAGCGCGACGACGCCTACCTGCACAAGCTGCACGATGCCGGCGTGCGCGGCGCACGCTTCACGCGCGCCGGCCTGGGCATCAGCCTCACGCCTGCCGAGCAGCAGCGCGCATTCGACCGCTGCCGCGAGATGGGCTGGTACGTGAAGGTGCAGCCCGAGGCCAGCGGGATTGCCGAGCAGATCGCGGCCTTCGAGCACCTGGAAATCCCGGTGCTGATCGACCACATGGGCCGGCCCGACCTGGCCCGGGGCGAGGCCGATCCGGGCCTGGCCAAGCTCGTCGAACTGCTGGGCCGCGGCAACTTCTGGGTCATGCTGTCGCTCTCGGAGAAGACATCCAAGGCCGGCTTCCCGTGGGACGACGTGGTACCGCTTGCGCGCCGGCTGATCCGCGCCGCGCCCGAGCGCTGCGTCTGGGGCAGCGACTGGCCGCACCCCGTCTCGATCAAGCAGCCGCCCAACGAGGGCGACCTGGTGGAGCTGGTCTACCGCTTCGCGCCCGACGCCGCCACGCTGCACAAGCTGCTGGTCAGCAACCCCGCCACCTTCTTCGGCTTCGACACCCCATGAAACTCCTCACCTACCGTTCCCAGGGCGCCGTGCGCTGGGGCGCCGCCATCGACGGCGGCATCGTCGACCTGTCGCGCCGCCTGCCCGGCATCGCCTCGGTCAAGGCCCTGCTCGAAGGCGGCGAGGCCGCGCTGCAGCAGGCGCGTGCCGCGCTGGCCGGCACGCAGCCGGATGTGCAACTGTCCGACGTGCAACTGCTCGTGCCCGTGCAGCAGCCCGAGAAGATCCTGTGCATCGGCGTGAACTACGCGCACCGCAATGCCGAGTACAAGGACGGCAGTGCGCTGCCCCAGCACCCCAGCATCTTCGTGCGCTTCCCGGACTCCTTCGTCGGCCATGGCGAGCCGCTGCTGGCGCCGCCCGAGTCGCAGCAGCTGGACTACGAGGGCGAGATCGTCATCGCCATCGGCCGCAGCGTGCGCCGCGCCGCCTCGCGCGAGGAGGCGCTGGCCGCCATCGGCGGGCTGACCATCATGAACGAGGGCACCATCCGCGACTGGGTGCACCACGCCAAGTTCAACGTCACGCAGGGCAAGAACTGGCAGGGCTCGGGCGCCATCGGCCCCTGGATCGTCACGGCCGACGAACTCACCGCCGGCTACGACAGCCTGCACCTCACGACCCACGTGAACGGCGAGCTGCGCCAGGACGACACCACGGCCAACCTGATGTTCGACTTCGCGCACCTGGTCACCTACCTGTCGACCTTCATCACGCTCAAGCCCGGCGACCTGATCGCCACCGGCACGCCGATCGGCGCCGGCGTGCGCTTCGATCCGCCGCGTTTCCTCCAGGCCGGCGACCGCGTGGAAGTCACGGTGGACGGCATCGGCACGCTCTCCAACCCCGTGCGCGACGAGGAGGTGACGCGATGAGCCTGGACACCGCCACCATCGAGGCCATCGCCGCCCAGCTGCAGCAGGCCGAGGAGACCCGCCAGCCCTGCCCCATCGTCTCGCTGCAGCACCCGGGCATGCAGATCGAGGACGCCTACGCAGTCCAGGCCGCCTGGATGGCGCTCAAGCAGCGCGCGGGCCGCCGCGTGAAAGGACACAAGATCGGTCTCACCTCCAAGGCCATGCAGCGCGCGGTGGGCATCGGTGAGCCCGACTTCGGCGTCCTGCTGGACGACATGTTCTTCCGCGATGGCGCGGTGATCCCCACGGACCGCTACCTCGCGCTGCGCATCGAGGCCGAGCTGGCCTTCGTACTCGACAAGCCGCTCTCGGGCCCGGACTGCACGCTGTTCGACGTGCTCGATGCCACGGCCTATGTCACGCCGGCGCTCGAGATCCTGGACGCGCGCATGCACCGCGTGGACCCGGTCACGAAAAAGCTGCGGACCGTGCTCGACACCATCTCCGACAACGCCGCCAATTGCGCGCTGGTGCTGGGCGGGCGGCCGTTCAAGCCGCAGCTCGTCAATGCCGACATGCGCCGCATCGGTGCCATCGTCAGCAAGAACGGCGAGGTCGAGGAGACGGGCCTGGCGGCCGGCGTGCTGAACCACCCCGGCTACGGCGTCGCCTGGCTGGCCAACCGGCTGCACCGCCACGGCGTGACGCTGCAGGCCGGCGAGGTGGTGCTGGCGGGTTCGTTCATCCGCCCGATCGAGGTTGCCAAGGGCGATACCATCGTCGCGGACTATGGTGACTTCGGCACGGTGTCGTGCCATTTCGGATGAACAGAAGCATGGGCAATCCCTTCAAGGCCGCACTGGCCGCTGGCCAACCCCAGATCGGCCTGTGGCTCTCGCTGGCCGAGGCCTACACGGCCGAGATCTGCGCCACGGCCGGGTTCGACTGGCTGCTGGTCGATGGCGAGCACGCGCCCAACGACCTGCGCGGCATCCTCGCGCAGCTGCAAGCCGTGGCGCCCTACCGCGCCCAGCCCGTGGTGCGCGCGGTGGAAGGCAGCACGGCGCTGGTCAAGCAACTGCTGGACATCGGCGCGTGCAACCTGCTCGTGCCCATGGTCGACACGGCCGAGCAGGCACGTGCCATGGTGGCCGCCACGCGCTACCCGCCCGAGGGCGTGCGCGGCGTGGGCTCGGCCATCGCGCGCGCCTCGCGCTGGAACACGCGCGCCCGCTACCTGGACGAAGCCAACGCCGAGGTCTGCCTGCTGGTGCAGGCCGAGACCGCCACGGCGCTGCGCAACCTGGAGGCGATCTGCGCCGTCGATGGCGTCGATGGTGTCTTCATCGGCCCGGCGGACCTGGCCGCCTCCATGGGCCACCGCGGCAACCCAGGCCACCCCGAGGTGCAGGCCGCCATCGAGAACGGCATCGCCACCATCGTCGCCAGCGGCAAGGCCGCCGGCATCCTGACGGGCGATGCGGCGCTTGCACGCCGCTATCTGGCGCTGGGCGCGCGCTTCGTGGCGGTCGGTGTGGATGTGAGCCTGCTGGCCCAGGCCACGCGCCAGCTGGCGACCGACTTCGGTCTCGGACGGAACGGCACGCCAGGCGACCGCTCCGGCTACTGAGTCGCGGCTGAACCCGGCCCAGCGGCGTCCGGTTCACGCAACCGGCGACACCTGTATGCAGTCCAGAAAGTCTGGCGAACTGTGCAAAAGTCATCAGATCAGGCGGATTGACCACCGCATATGTGTGAAATAAGAGCGAGTTGCTTCCTATAGTGGCGCAGCCGCTGCGCCAGCGCAGCCCCTCCATCCAGCCAGGCCCCAGGGGATGCCGACCTCTCCGCTTTCGCCGCCACCCAGCCCGCCGTTCGGCATGGTCACGCTCGAGCTCGTGTGCCTGGCACTGGTGTTTCTGCTGACCCTGGCGGTGGTGGTCGCATGGCGGCAGTGGCGTGCGCTGCGCGCTGCTCGCCACGTGTCGCCGCAGCCGGGCGAGGCGGCCGAGGTGCTGCGGCAACGGCAGGCCGCCGATGACGCCACCGCAAGCACCGTGGAGAGCTTGCGGACCGCTGCACTCCAGGCCCGGCAGCGCGAGACCCTGTATGCCTCGCTGATCAACAGCATGCCAGGCGCGGCCTACCGCTGCACCGCCGATGAGAACTGGACCGTGCTGTTCATCAGCGAGGCCGTGCAGTCGCTGTCGGGCTGGTCGCCGGCCGACTACCTGGCCGCCCCCGAGCTGCTGCGCGAGCTGGTGCACCCGGACGACCATGCGCGCGTGACCGCGGAAGTGCAGGCCGCCCTCGATGCCGACCGCAGCTACACGCTCGAGTACCGCGCCGTGCACCGCGCCGGCCACAGCTTCTGGGCCTGGGAGCGCGGCAAGGCCGTGCGCGATGCCACGGGCCGCGTGCTCTGGCTGGACGGGGTGGTGGTGGACATCAGCGAGCGCAAGGCCATGGAGCAGGCGCTGCGCGACGCCAAGGACCGCGCCGAGCAGGCCGTGGCGGCCAAGACCACCTTCCTCGCCAACATGGGCCACGAGGTGCGCACGCCGCTGAACGCCATCATCGGCTTCTCCGAGATCGTGCTGCGCAACGAGCTCGACACGCTGCAGCGCCAGTACGTCTTCAAGGTGCGCCAGGCCGCCACCGCGCTGCTGCGGCTCATGAACGACATCCTGGACATGGCCAAGCTCGAACGCAGCCAGCTGCAGTGCGAAACGGCCGACTTCTCGTTGCGCGCCCTCGCGCAGGAGGCCCTGGCCCTCCAGCACGCGGCGGCCGAGCGCAAGGGCCTGGCGCTGCGGCTGGACACCGAGCCCGGCATGGCCGACGCCTTCCGGGGCGATGGCGCGCGGCTGCGCCAGGTGCTGGACAAGCTGCTGGACAACGCCGTCAAGTTCACCGAACAGGGCACCGTGCGGCTGCAGCTGGCGCGCCAGCAGGGCCAGGTGCTGCTGGCCGTGCACGACACCGGCATCGGCATCGCAGCGCAGGACCAGGCCCGCATCTTCGAAGCCTTTTCCCAGGCCGATGGTTCAGCCAGCCGGCGCTTCGGCGGCACGGGCCTGGGCGTCACGCTGGCGCGGCAACTGGTCGAACGCATGGGCGGCACGCTGACGCTGCAGAGCACGCCCGGCCAGGGCAGCGTGTTCCGCGTGCTGGTGCCGCTGCAGGACGGCACCGTGCCGCGGACCACGCAGGCCGGCGACGGCGCGCCTTCCGCCCCCCTGCACGAGGCACCCTTGCCCGCCGGCCTGCAGGCGCTGTTCGATGCGCCCGATCCCGACGCGCAGCCCTGGCACGACTCGCTGCGTGCCACGGCGGCGGCCCTGCGCAACGGCGAGCAGGGCGAGGCAGACCTGCCCGTCCTGCTGCAACGCCTGCGCGGCCAGGGGCTCGCGCAGCACGCGGCCCAGGTGGAACAGGCGCTGGCCCGGTTCGACCTGGACCGTGCGGCCGAGCTGCTGGAAGCGCTGCCGGCGCGGCGTTAAGCCGCCTGCATGAAGCCAGCGAAGAAGCTGGCCAGCGCCTGGTGCGCATCCAGCGGCAGAACCTGCGCCACGTACTGGTCCGGCCGTACCACCACCAGCGCCCCGCTTGCGCGGGCGATGCCGCGCAACGCGTAGATGTCCTGCCCCGGCCTGTCGTCGGCCGCGAAGACCTTCTCGTAGTCGATGAGGCCATGCCGGCCCTTGCGCGGCAGCAGCAGCGGCGGCATGGTTTCCAGAGCCACTTCGTCGTACCGCTGCGGGAACACGGCGCGCAGGTCGAACACGGCGTCCGGGTCCTGGCCAGCCGGCGTGTAGCGGCGCACCGGCGAGTCCGGCGCCTCGGCCAGGAAGCGGCACAGGGCACGCAGGCCGGTGGTGGCATTCCGGTGGTCGCCAGCCGCGGCGAAGGCGTACAGCCGCCAGCGGCCGTCGGCGCGCGCCACGTGGCCCAGTTGCAGCGGCCTGGCATCGGCCACGCGCACCACGGGCGCGGAGTGAAAGCGCGTGCCGACCTCAAAGCCGCTGGCCAGCGCCTGGTGCGCGGCGTCGCCGCAGACCAGCGAGGGCCGGTACTGCGTACCCACGCCGGCCGTGAAGCGGCCATGCTGCTCGAAGTAGCGCTGGAAGGCCTTGGGGTCCACGCCACCGGCGCCGCCCTCGGCGGGCCGGTCGCTGAACATGCGCGCCCAGTCGCGGTCGAAGTCGATGAGCTGCTGGGCCACGGCCTGGCGCTCTTCGGTGTAGCTGCTCAGCAGTGCCGGGGTGCACTGGCCGCGCAGCACGGCCGCCAGCTTCCAGCCCAGGTTGAAGCTGTCCTGCATGGAGACGTTCATGCCCTGCCCGGCTTTGGGGCTGTGGGTGTGGCAGGCGTCGCCGGCGATGAACACGCGCGGCAGTTGCTGGGCCGCCCGCTCGGCCGGCACGTCGTCGTAGCGGTCGCAGATGCGCTGGCCGATCTCGTAGACCGACCACCAGGGCACGTCCTTCACCTCCAGGCTGTAAGGATGCAGGATGCGCTGCGCCGCGGCGATCAGTTGCTCCAGCGTGATGCCACGCTGGGCGGCGCGCTCGTCCTCGCCCAGCTTGTCCATCTCCACGTACAGGCGCACGAGGTAGCCGCCCTCGCGCGGGATCACGAGCAGGTTGCCGTGTTCGGACTGCACGGCCACCTTGCTGCGGATGTCGGGAAAGTCGGTCACGGCGAGCAGGTCCATCACGCCCCAGGCCTGGTTGGCCGAGTCGCCCACGAGTTGCCGACCGATGGCCTTGCGCACGGCGCTGCGCGCGCCGTCGCAGCCAACCACGTAGCGGGCGCGCACGGTCTCGGTCTGGTCCGACCCGTCACGCGCGAGCCGCACCGTCACGGGATGGTCGGCGGCCTGCGCATCCACCGCCACATCGACCACGCTGCGGCCGTAGTAAGGCGCCATGCGGCCGGGCGCGTTGCGCATCTGCTCCAGGTAGGAGTCGTGCACGCGCGCCTGGTTCAGCACGACGTGCGGGAATTCGGAAAGCCCGTCCGGCGTGTCCTGCACGCGGCCGTGGCGCACGATGCCGCCGCCCTGGGCGCCGGGCTTCCAGAAGGTCACCTCGTTGATCCAGCAGGCCTCCTGCAGCACGCGCTCGCTGAAGCCGAAGGCCTCGAACATCTCCATCGTGCGGCAGGCGATGCCGTCGGCCTGGCCCAGCTGCAGCGGGCCGCCCTTGGCTTCCACGATGCAGCTACGGATGTCGGGGAAGGCGGCCAGCTGTGCCGCCAGCGTGAGGCCGGCCGGGCCGCAGCCCACGATCAGCACGTCCACCTCGGCCGGCGGCCGGTCCTGAGGCTGTTGCGAAGCGGCCGAAGCGGGCCGGACGCGGGGATCGCCGGGCTGAAAGCCGTCCAGATGGAATTGCATGACGTGTCTCCTGTTGAGGCCAATTTCCGTATGCATCAATATTATCAGCATACATATTATTTGTGCAATGGGAGAATGCAGCCATGAAGAAGACCAGTGCCAGCCCGCCGACAGCCGAGATCGACCTGCGCTCGCAGCCAGGCCACAGCATCCGGCGCCTGCAGCAGATCGCATTCGCCGTGTTCATGCAGGAAGCGGCCAGCGCGGGCACCACGCCGGTGCAGTACGCGGTGCTGCAGACGCTGGCGGACCAGCCCGGCATCGACCAGCGCACGCTGGCGCGCGCGGTGAGCCTGGACACCTCGACCATCGGCGGCGTGGTCGACCGGCTGGAAGCGCGCGCCCTGCTCCTGCGCAGCCTGTCACCGCAGGACCGGCGCGTGCGGCTGCTGCACCTGACCGACGCAGGCGAGGCGCTGCGCCGGGAACTGCTGCCCACCATGCTGCAGGCGCAGCAGCGCATGCTCGATCCGTTGACGGCGGCCGAACGCGGGGTCTTCATGGACATGGTGCAGCGCGTCATCGCCCACCATGCCGGCGTGGACGACACCGCCACGCCCGAGGGCTGACGCCGCTCGGCAGCACCGCCGCGCCTTCCGTCAGCGCAAGCCCTGCGCGCCGTGGCCGCTCGCGCGCAGCGCCACCACAATTGCGCGTTTACTTTCCGGAAAGAGAGCGCGCATGCCCACGCCCAAGTACCGCCTCGTCACCCGCAGCGATTTCGACGGCCTGGTCTGCGCTGTGCTGCTGAACGAGCTGGACATGATCGACGACATCCTGTTCGTCCATCCCAAGGACATGCAGGACGGCAAGATCGCCATCACCCAGCGCGACATCACGACCAACCTTCCCTATGTGCCGGGCGCCCATCTGGCCTTCGACCACCACCTGTCGGAGACCATCCGCAACCAGGACGCGGGCAGCAACCACATCATCGACGCCAATGCGCCCTCGGCCGCGCGCGTGGTGTACGACCACTACGGCGGCAAGCAGCGCTTCCCGAGGATCTCCGACGAGATGATGGAGGCCGTGGACAAGGCCGACTCGGCCCAGTACGAACGCGACGAGATCCTTGCGCCCACCGGCTGGGTGCTCCTGAACTACCTGATGGACGCGCGCACCGGCCTGGGCCGCTTCCGCGAGTTCCGCATCAGCAACTACGCGCTGATGATGGACCTCATCAAGCACTGCCGCGATCTCACCATCGACCAGATCCTCGAGCTGCCCGACGTGAAGGAGCGCGTGGACCTGTACGACGAGCATGCCGGCAAGGCGCGCGAGCAGATCCTGCGTTGCGGCAAGCTGCACGGCCGTGTCGTGGTGCTGGACCTGCGCAACGAGGAAACCATCTGGGCCGTCAACCGCTTCATGGTCTACGCGCTGTTCCCGCGGGCCACGGTGTCGATCCACGTGATGTGGGGCGTGCAGAAGCAGAACACCGTGCTGGCCACCGGCAAGTCCATCCTGGACCGCAGCAGCAAGGCCAACGTCGGCGAGCTCATGCTGCAATACGGCGGCGGCGGCCACCAGGCCGCCGGCACCTGCCAGGTGGACAACGCGCAGGCCGACGCCACGCTGCGCGAGGTGGTCGAGAAGATCAACGCGGCCGGCTGACGCCACCGCGCCGCGGCCTCACTTCGGATCGAAGGGGGCCGCCACGGCCAGTTCGGCCAGGCGCAGCGCGCCGTCCAGCGAGCGCGCACCGGCGATGAAGCGGCCGTTGTGGCAGAACACGGCATCGGCCACGCCGCTGGCTGCCGCCAGTTCGGCATCGCGCAGACCGGCCCAGGCGCGCGGCAGATCCTTGCGTGCCGTGAACGACTGCGGCTCCACCGTCACCACATGCACCTGGTGCTGCTGGTCGCTGGCATCGGGGTAGACCACGAACCACAGGTCCGGCATCTCGGCGCTGGCCACGTCGCGCCATGGCAGGCCGCCGCGCGGCAACAGCAGCACGCGGCCGTCCAGCAGCGTTTGCGCCTCGCGCACCTGCTGCGCCCCCTGGTGGCGGGCCCGCTGCTGGTCCAGCGCGGCCAGCAGAAGCTGCGTGACCACGCCCATCGCCTGCTCGAAGCGCGCCAGCGACGCGGCATCGTCTTGGGCGGCGCTGCCGCGCCCGTCCCAGGGCAGGTTGAACTGCGCCAGCAGTGCCGACAGGCCGAACAGGCCCGGCGCGGCGTTGGCGGTGCCGGTGTCGGCCCGGTCCAGGTGCTGGACCAGTTCGCGGTCCAGGCTGTCGGCGATCGCCTGGGCCTGCGCGGCATCGGCCACGCCACACTGCTGCGCAACCAGGGCCGGGCCATGTGCGGCCCAGACCAGGCCGGCGCTGGCATAGACCACGCCGCTGGCGCGCGCGCCTTCGAAGCCGCGCTGGTGGTGGTCGAAGCGGCCACGCGCGGCGTCCCATTCGCCGCCCACGTCGACAGCGAAGTCGGCGCCGGCAATCAGGGCTGCATCGCGCGTGCGCAGCAGGGTGGCGCCGGGATACAGCAAGCGCAGCACGGCCACGCCGAACACGTCGTCCGCGTGAAAGGAGCCGTTGTGCGTGGCGATGGTGGTCGGGGTATTCATCGTGTTCTGATCCCTATGAAAAAAAGGGCCGGGAGCATCCCTCCCAGCCCTTCGTGCCCAACGTCCTGAGGATCAGGCCGTCAGCGCCGCCAGCGCGTCGTTCAGCGTCTTGCTCGGGCGCATCACGGCCGCCACCTTGGCGTCGTCGAGCTTGTAGTAGCCGCCGATGTCCACGGGCTTGCCCTGCACTTCGAGCAGTTCCTTGGCGATGGTGGCCTCCTGCTCGGTCAGCGTCTTGGCCAGCGGCGCGAACTTGGCCGCCAGGTCCTTGTCCTCGGTCTGCGCGGCCAGTTCCTGCGCCCAGTACAGCGCGATGTAGAAGTGGCTGCCGCGGTTGTCGATCTGGCCGGTCTTGGGGCTCGGGCCCTTGTTGTTGTCCAGCAGCTTGCCGGTGGCCGCATCCAGCGCCTTGGCCACGATCTTGGCCTTGGCATTGTTGTTCTTGATGCCCAGCTCTTCCAGGCTCACGGCCAGCGCCAGGAACTCACCCAGCGAATCCCAGCGCAGGTGGTTTTCTTCGACCAGCTGCTGCACGTGCTTGGGCGCCGAACCACCGGCCCCCGTCTCGTACATGCCGCCACCGGCCATCAGCGGCACGATGGACAGCATCTTGGCCGAAGTGCCCAGTTCCATGATGGGGAACAGGTCGGTCAGGTAGTCGCGCAGGATGTTGCCCGTGGCACTGATGGTGTCCAGGCCGCGGATCACGCGCTCCAGCGTGTAACGCATCGCGCGCACCTGGCTCATGATCTGGATGTCCAGTCCGGCCGTGTTGTGCTCGTGCAGGTACATCTTGACCTTGGTGATCATCTGCGCCTCGTGCGGACGGTACTGGTCGAGCCAGAACACCACCGGCATGCCCGAATTGCGCGCGCGCGTGACGGCCAGCTTGACCCAGTCGCGGATGGCGGCGTCCTTGACCTGGCACATGCGCCAGATGTCGCCCTGCTCCACGTTCTGCGAGAGCAGCACTTCGCCGGTGTTCAGGTCGGTGATGTTGGCCACGCCGTCTTCGGGCACCTCGAAGGTCTTGTCGTGCGAGCCGTATTCCTCGGCCTGCTGGGCCATCAGGCCGACGTTGGGCACCGTGCCCATGGTCTTGGGGTCGAAGGCGCCGTGCCACTTGCAGAAGTTGATGATCTCCTGGTAGATGCGGGCGAAGGTCGACTCGGGCATCACGGCCTTCACGTCTTTCAGGCGGCCATCGGCGCCCCACATCTTGCCGCCGTTGCGGATCATGGCCGGCATCGAAGCGTCGACGATGATGTCGTTGGGCGAGTGGAAGTTGGTGATGCCCTTGGCAGAGTCGACCATGGCCAGCTCGGGGCGGCCTTCGTGGCAGGCGTGCAGGTCGCGCTTGATCTCGTCCTGCTTGCTCTGCGGCAGCGCGGCGATCTTGGTGTACAGATCGACCATGCCATTGTTGACGTTGACGCCCAGTTCCTCGAACAGCTTGGCGTGCTTCTCGAACGCGTCCTTGTAGAAGATCTTCACGCAGTGGCCGAACACGATGGGGTGCGAGACCTTCATCATGGTGGCCTTCACGTGCAGCGAGAACATCACGCCGGTCTTGTGTGCGTCCTCGATCTCCTTCTCGTAGAAGGCCACGAGCGCCTTCTTGCTCATGAACATGGAGTCGATGATCTCGCGGTCCAGCAGCGAGACCTTGGGCTTGAGCACGATGGCCTTGCCGCTCTTGGTGATGAGCTCCATCTTCACGTCGCGCGCCTTGTCCAGCGTCATCGACTTTTCGCCGTGGTAGAAGTCGCCGGCATGCATGTGCGAGACATGCGAGCGCGAGGCCTGGCTCCACTCGGCCATGCTGTGCGGGTTCTTGCGCGCGTATTCCTTGACGGCCTTGGGCGCGCGGCGGTCGGAGTTGCCTTCGCGCAGCACGGGGTTCACGGCCGAGCCCGTGCACTTGTTGTAGCGCGCGCGGATGTCCTTCTCTTCGTCGGTCTTGGCGACTTCCGGGTAGTCGGGGATCTTGTAGCCCTTGTCCTGCAGTTCCTTGATGGCGGCCTTGAGCTGGGCTACCGAGGCGCTGATGTTGGGCAGCTTGATGATGTTGGCCGAGGGCTTGAGCGTGAGCTTGCCCAGTTCGGCCAGGTTGTCGGCCACGCGCTGCTCCGGTGTCAGCGCTTCCGGGAACTGGCCCAGGATGCGGCCGGCGACCGAGATGTCGCTGGTTTCCACGTCGATGCCGGCCGGCGCGGCGAAGGCCTGCACGATGGGCAGGAAGGAATGCGTCGCCAGCAGCGGCGCCTCGTCGGTGAGGGTGTAGATGATCTTGGGTTTGGTCTCTGCCATGACGATTCCTAGGCGGTGGTGAAACTGTGGAAAAAAAGGGGGGCGGTCAGGCCAGGGCCTTCTCGAAGAGGCCGCGGGCGATGACCTTGAGCGCCAGAGTTTCCTCGGCGCCCTCGAAGATGGACAGCACGCGGGCGTCCACGAAGTAGCGGCTCACGGGCGTCTCCTCGGCGTAGCCCATGCCGCCGTGCAACTGCAGGGCCTCGCGCGTGAGCAGCTCGGCCGAGCGGCAGGCCAGCAGCTTGATCTGCGCCGCCTCGATGCGACCGTCGGCAGCCTCCAGCCGGTTGCCGACGGCATACGCGGTCTGGCGGCAGGCCGCCAGGCGCGCGGCCATGTGGGCCAGCTTGGACTGGGTGAGCGGGAACGTGATGAGCGGCTGGCCGAAGACCTTGCGGTCCTGCGTGTAGCGCAGTGCCTCGCGCAACGCGGCGCGCATGACGCCGGTGGCGCGCGCCGAGGTCTGCATGCGCCCGCCGACCATGCCGGCCATGTTGAAGTAGAAGCCCCGGCCCAGGCCGGCCTCGCCGCCCAGCACATGGCTGTCGGGCACGAAGAAATCCTCGAACGCGAGTTCGTAGGAATGCATGCCGCGGTAGCCGATGGTCGGGATGGCCTTGCCGCGCAGGCGGCCTCCACCTTCGGGCTGGAAGTCGAAGGCGTGGTCCTCGGTCGAGGGCTTCTCGACCAGCAGGATGGACAGGCCCTTGTAGCCGGCCGCCTTGTCGGGATCGGTGCGCGCCACCACCATGAGCAACCCGGCCTTGCCGGCGAAGGTGCACCAGGTCTTGGCACCGTCCAGCCGCCAGCCGCCCGCCACGCGCGTGGCCTTGAGCGCCAGGCTGGCCACGTCCGAGCCGTGGTCGGGTTCTGTCATCGCGATCGCGCAGAGCGGTTCGCCGGCCGCGATCCTGGGCAGGAAGGCCTGTTTCTGTGCCGCGGTGCCGCCCGCGAGCAGCGCACGCGACAGGATCTCGGGCCGCGTGATCAGGCTGCCGGCCGCGCCCAACGAGGCTTCGGACAGCGCCTCGGTCACGGCGATCATCATGGCCGTGTCGTCGTGCTGGCCGGGCGCGCTGCCGCCGTATTCCTGCGGGATCGACAGGCCGAACACGCCCATTTCGCGCAGCGGGCCGAGGATGGTCTCGGGAATCGTCAGGTCCTGCGCATGGATCTCGGCGGCCAGCGGCGCGACCACCTCGGCGCCGAAGCGGCGGAACGCATCGCGCGCCATGGCCACCTCCTCACTGACCGTGACGGGGCCGATCTCGGACTCGGCCGCGGCCAGCGCGCGCGCGGCGGCCGTCAGGGCGGCGGGGCCGGCCGCGGCGCGGCGCAGCGCCGGCCATTGCGGATCGGCGGCCCAGGCGCGCAGCGGGGCACCGTCCAGGTCGGCATCGATGGCCACGGATTCGAGACGTCCCTGCACCGTCCGCATGGCCTCGGTCGCGAACAGCAGCGCCAGCGCGCGGTCCAGGCCGGCGGCGGCGGGGGCCTGCAGCACGGTCTGCGCGGCCAGCAACTCGGCGCTGGCCCAGGCCAGCTCGTACGACACGCCCTGGGCCGCGTCCAGCGCGGCCGGATCGAGCCGGCCGGCGTTGCCGCAGCGCTGCGCCACGGCCTGCACGGCGGTGTCGAACAGGGCCTGCAGGCCATCGCACAGGCGGCGGGCAGCGTCGACGAGGTCCGGGTCGGACGTCATGGAAAAGGGCTCCGAGGGGTGGGGTCGGGGGCGATGATAGCGACAGGGCCGACGCCCCCTGTGCCAATCGGCCCAAAACCCGCAACTGTATACCGCCAGGATGGCCCCGGCGCCAGCACGTATGCTCGCGGGCTTGACCCCGCCTGCGCCCCTGCCCCGCCGCATTGCCCACCTCGACATGGATGCGTTCTACGCCTCCGTCGAACTGCTGCGCTACCCGCAGTTGAAGGGCCTGCCCGTGGTGATCGGCGGCGGCCGGCGCCGGGCCGACAGCGTGCTGGCGCAGCGCGAGAACCTGCCGGTGGAGGCGTTCCCGCTGCTGGGCGACTACGTGGGCCGCGGCGTGATCACCACCGCCACCTACGCCGCGCGCGCCTTCGGCGTGGGTTCGGCCATGGGCATGATGAAGGCCGCCAAGCTGTGCCCGCAGGCCATCCTGCTGCCGGTGGACTTCGACGAATACCGGCGCTTCTCGCGCATCTTCAAGAGCACCATCCTGGAGATCGCCCCGCGCATGGAAGACCGGGGGGTCGACGAGGTCTACGCGGACTTCACCGAGGTGCCAGGCGGCCAGCGCGAGGGCGGCCGCGTGCTGGCCCGCTTGATCCAGCGCACCATCTTCGAACGCACGGGCCTGACCTGCTCCATCGGCGTGGCGCCGAACAAGCTCATCGCCAAGATGGCCAGCGAGTTCGACAAGCCCAACGGCATCTCCGTCGTGCACGAGGCGGACCTGCAGAGCCGCATCTGGCCGCTGCCCGCGCGCAAGATCAACGGCATCGGCCCCAAGGCCGACGCCAGGCTGCAGGCGCTGGGCATCACCACCATCGGCGAACTCGCGGCCAAGGACCGCGCCTGGCTGGTCGAGCGCTTCGGCCGCGCCTACGGCGCCTGGATGCACGAGGCGGCCTGGGGCCGCGACAACCGGCCCGTGGTGACCGAGAGCGAGCCCGTGTCCATGAGCCGCGAGACCACCTTCGACCGCGACCTGCACGCCGTGCGCGACCGCGCCGAGCTCTCGGCCATCTTCACGCAGCTGTGCGAGAAGCTGGCCGAGGATCTGCAGCGCAAGGGCTACGTGGGCAAGACCATCGGCGTCAAGCTGCGCTTCGACGACTTCAAGATCGTCACGCGCGACCAGACCATCGCCCAGCACACGGCCGATGCACGGCAGATCCGCCAGACGGCGGGCCAGTGCCTCAAGCGCGTGCCGCTGGAGCGCCGGCTGCGGCTGCTCGGCGTGCGCGTGGGGGCGCTGGCCAGGCCCGGCGAACTCGCCGAGCGCGTGGAGATGGTGGACACCACCGGCCAGCTGTTCTGAGCCCTGACGCTCTGCAAAGAATTGCGAAGTAGGGGCATTCGCCCCGGTGACGGTCGAGGTCACATTTAGAATTCTCAGTCAATACAAATCATTCTCATCTCTTTTCGCTCGACAGGTCTAGCCCGCCTGCAGTGCCGCGCACGCGCGGCCCATCCCTTTCTCAACCACAAGGAACATTGCATGAACAACCGACGTCCTGTCGCCCGCTGGGCGCGCCCTGTGCAGACCCTGCTGGCCGTGTCGATGGCGCTGGGCCTGGCGGCCTGCGCCTCGGGCCCGCGGTTCGATGCGCAGGACGCTGCCGCGTTCAAAGGGCGTGTCAGCCTGGCGGACACGCCCGTGGTGCTGGCCGGCCAACCCGTCACGCTGGCGGGCAGCGACTTCAAGCCGGGCCAGAAGGTCACCGTCAGCTACGGCGGCGCCGAACTCGGCCAGACGGCCACGGCCGACAAGGATGGCAAGTTCCGCACGCAGTTCGTGCTGCCCGCAGGCGCCGAGCCGGGCCGCTATGCGCTGGTGGCCAGCGCGACCAACCCGCCGGCCTCGCTGCTGGTGCCACTCAAGATCTCGCCCAACGTGCCGCTGTCGGGCCAGGAGCGCTTCAGCGTGCAGTCGCAGACGCTGGTGCCAGGCCTGTACCAGGCCGGCTACTCGGCCAAGACCGACCGCGTGTTCGTGACCTCGGCCGTCGGCCGCCCGCCGGTCACGCGCAGCGAACTCGTCAAGGTCAACGCCCAGACGCTGGCCATCGAGCAGCGTGTGACGGCCCCCGTGGCCCCCGCAGCACCGGCCCGCCCCGGCGCGCCGGCCCCCGCCGCCAACGCCCTGCCCGGCCTGTACGCGGTCTACGGCGTGGGCGTGGACGATGCCAACGGCAACGTCTGGGTCACCAACACGCGCCAGGACACCGTGGCCGTGTACCGCCAGTCGGACCTGGCCATCGTCAAGCAGTTCGAGCCCGGCGTGGTGCCGCATGCGCGCGACGTGCTGGTCGACGGCGTGCAGGGCAAGGCCTATGCCACGCCGGTCGGCGAGCCGCAGGTCGCCGTGTTCAGCACCAAGGCCCCCGCCTTCCTGAAGAACATCCCGATCCAGACCACGCAGCGCGGCTTCAATGCCAAGCCGTTCTCGCCCATGAGCCTGGCGCTGGACACCGCCAGCAGCCGCCTGTTCGTCGTCAGCGGCGGCGGCGAGGTCGCCGTCATCGACACCCGGGCCGACAAGGTGGAGAAGGTGTTCGCGGTCGAGACCGCCGTGTCGGCCTCGGGCATTGCCTACGACGCCCAGACCGACCGCATCTTCGTGGCCGCGCAGGGTTCGGACAACGTGGTCATCGTCGACGCCAAGACCGGCAAGACGCTGAAGGACGTGAAGGTCGGCGCCGGCACGCTGAACGTGAGCTTCGACCCGACCAAGCGCCTGGTCTACGCGGCCAACCGCGCCAGCGACACCGTGACCATCCTGGACGTGGACGGCAAGATCCTCGGCAACCTGGACGTGGGCAGCTTCCCCAACCACATCGCGCTGGACGGC
Organism: Pseudorhodoferax sp. Leaf265; assembly: GCF_001422365.1. Lineage (GTDB taxonomy): Bacteria > Pseudomonadota > Gammaproteobacteria > Burkholderiales > Burkholderiaceae_C > Pseudorhodoferax. The sequence continues at coordinate 99,511 of NZ_LMMT01000009.1, forward strand.
AAGGGCACGGCCTTCACCGTGAACAAGGCGCGTGGCTCGGAAGACGGCGAAGGCGACCGCATCGGCCGCATCACGGTGCGCTGAGCGGCACCCGCCCAGGAAAGAACGCCCCGGTCTCCGGGGCGTTCTCGTTTTCAGGTGGAACACAAGCGCAGCACGCGCTGCGCCGCGACCATGACCACCGAGGCATGGTCTTCGTCGGGGAAGACGCGGAACGCGAGCCGCTCCGCCCCCAGCCAACCCGTCATCTGTTCCGCCAGCGCCTGGGCGCTGCCGACCATGCGGCGCTGTGCGCGGCGCGCGACCAGCTGCTCGTAGCCGGGATGCTGGCGCTGCCAGGGCGGCACCTCGTCCTCCCAGGCACCGACGGCCATGAACACGCGCAGGCCTGGCTGGCACGGCAAGGCCGCGGCGAGCGCCGCACGCAGGCCGGCTTCGTCCCACCAGACCGACGGGCTGACGGCGGCCCAGGTGCGGAAGACCTGCGGCCGCGCGGCCAGGGCCTGCAGCACGAAGTGGCCGGCGAGCGAATGGCCGAACAGGGTCTGGCGTGCGGCGTCCAGCGGCAGTTCGGCGCGCAGCGCAGGCATGAGTTCGTCGGCGATGAAGGACTGGAAACTGGATGCGCCACCGACCCCGCTCACCACCGATCCATCGGCGGACGGCCCCGCAGTGAAGTCGCGCCGGCGCTGGGCCTCGGCGAACAGCTCGTCGCCATCGTGCGCGATGCCGACCACGGCGGCCGGCACGATGCCGGTCGCGTCGGGCCGGCGGCTGGAGCGGCGCACGAGTTCCACGAAGGTGCCGAACAGCGCATTGGCGTCGAGCACATAGACCGCAGGGAAGCCGCCGGGCGGCGGCGTGCCGGGCGGCACCCAGACACTGATGCGGTAGGTCTGGCCATTGGTCTGCGCCGGCCAGCGGCGCGTCCGCGCACCGGCCACTTCGACAGCCGACCAGTCGGCGAACTCCGAAGAAGCTCCGCGCTCCGTGCTGCGGCGCCGAGCGCCTTCGGGCGGTCGGGCGGCGCTCACAGCACGTCGTCCACCATGATCTGCAGCCCGCCGCGCGAGCAATGCTCCACGCGCGCCTGCACACCGTAGACCTGGGCAAGAGATGCCGGCGTGATGGCCTGCGCCGGCGTGCCCGTGGCCACCACCGCGCCCTGCGCCAGCATCACGATGCCGTCGGACCAGCGCGCGGCGATCTGCAGGTCGTGCAGGACCATGATGGCGATCATGCCGCGCTCTCGCGCCAGTTCCTGCACCAGCCGCATCACGCGCAGCTGGTGCTGCAGGTCGAGCGCGCTGATGGGCTCGTCGAGCAGCAGCACGCGCGGCTCGCGCACCAGCGCCTGGGCCAGCGAGACCAGCTGGCGCTGGCCGCCGGACAGGTGGTCCAGCCCCTCCATCGCCAGCCGCAGGATGCCCACGCGCTCGAGGATGGCCACGGCGCGCCGCTGCGCGGCCTCGTGGCTGTCGCCGCCGGGGTGGCCGGTGGCCGAGGCCTGCAAGGCGCCCAGCACGCTTTCGAGCACCGACAGCGCCACGCCCTGCGGCAGTGTCTGCGGCATGTAGGTGACGCGGCGCGCATGCTCGGCCAGCGGCAGGCCGACCAGTTCTTCGCCGCCCAGCCGGACCGAGCCCCGTGCCGGCTGCAGGCCGGCCAGCGCGCGCATCAGCGTGCTCTTGCCGGCCGCGTTGGGGCCGACCAGCGAATGCACCTCGCCGGCGCGCAAATCCGGCAGATCCAGGCCCTGGATGATCTGGCGCTCGCGGTAGCCCGTGGCCAGGCCGCGCACCTGCAATGCGTGGTTCTGCGTCATGCGCGGTCTTTCCCGCGGAAGATCAGGAACAGGAACACCGGCACGCCGACGATGGCCGTCACGATGCCCACCGGCATGATCGCACCCGGCACCAGCGTCTTGCTGGCCACCGAGGCCAGCGACATGACCAGCGCGCCGCACAGCACGCTGGCCGGCAGCAGAAAGCGGTGGTCCTCGCCGAGCAGCAGCCGCGCCATGTGCGGACCCACCAGGCCGATGAAGCCGATGGTGCCCGCGAAAGCCACCGAGGTCGCGGCCAGCAGGCTCACGCGCAGCAGCGCCAGGAAGCGCAGCCGGCCCACGTCCACGCCAAAGCTGCGCGCACGGTCTTCGCCCAGTCGCAGCGAGGTCAGCCGTCCCGCCGCCAGCAGCGAGAACGGCACGACCAGCGCCAGCACCGCGGCCAGCACGCCGACATGGCTCCATGTCGCACGCGACAGCGAGCCCATGCTCCAGAACACCAGTTGCTGCAGCGCCTCCTGCGAGGACAGGAACTGCACCAGCGCCACCAGCGCGTTGAAGGCGAACACCAGCGCGATGCCCAGCAGCACCACGGTCTCCACGCCCGCGCTGCGGCGCCGCGCCATGAGTTGCAGCAGCAGCACCGAGCCGAACGCGAACAAAAAGGCATTGAGCGGCACCATCCACTGCAGTGGCACGAAGGGCAGGCTGATGCCCAGCACGATGGCCAGCGCCGCGCCGAACGAAGCCGCCGACGACACGCCCAGCGTGAACGGACTGGCCAGCGGGTTGTTCAGGATGGTCTGCATCTCCGCGCCGGCCAGCGACAGCGCAGCGCCGACCAGCACGGCCATCAGCGCGTAGGGCAGGCGCACCTGCCAGACGATGGCCTGCTGCGGCAGGCTCAGGGTCTCGGGCGAGACGATGCCACCCAGCACCTGGGCGGCCGTCAGCGACGAGGGGCCGGTCACGAGGTCCAGCGCGAAGGCCGCCACGCACAGCACCGCCAGGCCGGCCACGGTCAGCATGCGGCGCACGACCAGGCGCCGGTAGGCCGCGAGCACGTCGCTCGCGCGCACGGGCAGCGTGGCGCTCATTTCAAGCTCGTCCAGCCCGCGCCCTGGTAAGGCACGGCGAGGAACTTGCTGTTGATCTCGGCCAGCGTCTTGCCCGGGTCCACGTCCTTGAACAGCTCGGGATGGATCCAGGTCGCGAAGGCCTCGATCGCCACGATGTCGATCGGCGAGTTGATGAGCTGGTGCGCCAGGCCAAAGCTCCGCCCGCTCTTGACGGCCGACAGCTGGGCGATGCCCTGGCGCTGCGTCACGGCCGCCAGCGAAGCGCGTGCGCGCGCAGCGTCATAGCCTGCACCCAGCACCAGCCCACCCGCCTTTTCCAGGTGCGCGCCGCCCGTGGCGATGTAGACCTTGGGATCGCGCGACACCACGTACTCGATGTTGAGCTTGCCGGTCGGCGCCTTGAGCACGTCGGCGCCGATGTTGTGGCCGCCCACGAAGTCGATGTACTCGCCCATGTTGCCCTTGCCGGGCGAGTTGCAGCAGTCGCCCGTCATGCCCGCATGGGCCTCCAGGAACACCGTGGGCCGGGCCGTGGGCGCGAGCCTGGCCACGCGCTGGGCGATCTTCTCGATGTGCGCGCGGCGCAGCGCGATGAAGGCCTCGGCCTTGGCCTGCCCGCCCGTCAGCTGGCCCAGGATGCGCAGGCTGGGCTCCTGGTTCCTGAACGGGTTGTCGAAGAAGTCGATGAACACCACCGGGATGCCCGCGGCCTGGAGCTGCGCGGCCTGCGCCTCGGAGGGGCCGGAGCCGACCGAGACCACGGCCACGTCGGGCGCGGCGGCCAGCACGGCCTCCAGGTTGAAGCTGCCGGCCGAGGACGCCACCTGCGGCACGCTGCGCAGGGCCGGGAACTTGGCGATGTACTGCGCGTAAGTCGCCTCGCCGATGCGGTGCACGTCGCGCGGCCAGGCAGCCAGCCATTGCACGGGGTCGGGCTGGATCAAGGACAGCGCGACCAGGAAGCGGCCATCGTCGATGGAAATCTTGCGCACCTGGTCGGGCACGCGCACCTTGCGGCCGTTCAGGTCGGTGAGTTCGGCCGCTGCGGCGACACCGACGGACGTGACCAGGGCCGCCAGCACCAGGCCGCAGGCCACGACGGTGCGGTACAGGCTAGTTTTCAAGAACGATTCCTATCTACAAGGCAAATCGCGGATGTTGCCACAGGGGCCACGCCCACCGCCGGCACCAGCCCCACGCCAATGCAAAGTATTGCGAAGCAAAGGCCTGATCCATCCGATGGGCATCGACGGCGCCTAGAATCAGTCAGTACAAATCATTCTCATCTAGAAACCGGGTCGATCCTGCGGTCGGCCTCAGTGGACGGCAGGCGCCCTGGCTGTTCTTCGATCCGTGGTCCTTTCCCGCCCTTCGCCCTCGTTCCTCGCACCCCGCCGCAGCCTGCTGCTGACGCTGGCCGGCATCGGCCTGCAGGCCTGCACGGCGGCCCCGGCGGCCGGCACGCCCTACCACAGCGAACGCTTCGGCCTGGCTTCGGCCGACGGCCAGCGCCGCTACCGCGTGCAACTGCTGCTGCCCACCGCCAGGCCGCCGGCCAGCGGCTATCCGCTGCTCGTCATGCTGGACGGCAATGCCGCCTTCAACGCGCTCGACGACGGACTGCTGGCCCACCAGGCGCAGAACGGCCCGCTGGCCATCGCCACGCTGGGCTACGAGACCGCCCAGGACCTGGACGTCGCGGCCCGCGCCTTCGACTACACCCCGCCCGTGCCCGGCGAAAGGCCGACCTGGGACGACGCCCAGCGCCGACGCCCGGGCGGTGGCGCCGACCTGTTCCTGGACCTCGTGGAGCAGCAGGTGCTGCCCGACATCCATCGCCGTGCGCCTTGCGACCCCGACCGCACGACGCTCTGGGGCCATTCCTACGGCGGCCTGCTCGCGCTGTACGCGCTGTTCACGCGGCCGCAGCTGTTCACGCGCTATGCCGCGGCCGATCCCTCGCTCTGGTGGCACGACGGCTACCTGCTGTCGGTCGAGCAACGGGCCCGCCCGCTGCCCATGGGCCGGCCCATGCAGCTGCTGCTGATGGCCGGCGGCGCCGGCATGGCCACGCGCTCGCAGCGACCCGGCGTGGACGAACAGGCCCGCAACCGCCGCGCCATGCTCAGCGACGCCACGCCCAAGCTGGCCGAGCGCCAGGCCCGGCGCGCCGGCCTGGCCACCACCTACCAGCCCTTCCCGGGGGTTGGCCACGGGCCGATGCGCTCGGCCTCCATCCCACCCACGCTGGCCTTGGCCGCCGCCTGAACATGAACGCCCCCTCCACCGCCATGCCCGCCACGCCGCCGCCCATGGGCCCGCTGGTGTTCGCCGCGCTGACGGGCACCATGGCCATGATGGCCTTCGTCGCCGTGGTCGGGCCCATCGTGCGCCGGCTCGCGCTGCCCGAGTGGGTGGCCGGCCTGTCGGTCACGGCCGGCGGCTTGCTCTGGATGCTGCTGGCGCGCTGGTGGGGGGGCGTGGGCGACCGGCGCGGCCGCAAGCCCGTGCTGCTGGTCGGCTTCGCGGCCTTCGCCCTCGCCTACTGGGTGCTGGCCGCGGGCATCGACCTCGCGCTGCACCAGAAGATCGGCGGCCTGGCCGCGCTGGCCCTGCTGGTCGGCACGCGCGCCGCCATCGGCGCCTTCTACGCCGCCGTGCCGCCGACCGCCGCCGCCCTGGTGGCCGACCACACGCAGCCGGGCGAGCGCCCCGCCGCCATGGCCAAGCTGGGTTCGGCCAATGCCATGGGCCTGGTGCTGGGGCCGGCCGCGGCCGGCTGGCTGGCCGGGCGCGACCTCGCGCTCGCGCTGTACGCCGCAGCGGCGCTGCCCGTGATCGCGCTGGCGGTCGTCTGGCTGGCGCTGCCGGGCGGCACGCCTGCAGCGCAGCGCCCGCGCGGCGGCAGGCCCATGGGCTTGTTCGACGCGCGGCTGCGCGTGGCCGCGCTGACCGGCTTCGCGGCCATGGGTTCGGTGGCCATCGCCCAGGTGCTGGTCGGCTTCTTCGCGATCGACCGGCTGGCCCTGCCCGTGGACCAGGGCGCGCGCGTGGCCGGCCTCGCGCTGACCTGCGTGGGCTGCGCACTGATCGTCTCGCAGCAGTGCGTGATGCGCTTGCCGACCGTGCCGCTCGCGCGCTGGATCGTGCTGGGCGCCCTGGTCGCCGGCAGCGGCTTCGCCAGCGTGGCGGCCGTCCGGTCGCAGGGCATGCTGCTGGCCAGCTACGGCGTGGCCGCGTTCGGCATGGGCCTGATCTTCCCCAACTTCCAGGCCATGGCGGCCAATGCCGTGCAGCCGCACGAACAGGGTGCGGCCGCCGGCACGCTGTCGGCCGCCCAAGGCCTGGGCATGGTGCTGGGGCCCATCGCCGGCACCTTGCTGTACCGCGTCTCGCCCGCCCTGCCCTACCTGCTCGTCGGTGCCGGCTTGTGGGCACTGGCCCTGTTCTCCTTCGTGCGCCTGCAGCGCGCGACCACCGCATGACCGACTCCCTGATCCCTCTGCGCCAGACCTGGCCCGCCGATCTGGTCGCGCGCTACCGCGCGGCCGGCCATTGGCGCGGCGAGACCTTCCCCGCCATGCTGCGCGAACGCGCGCAGCGCTTTGCCGAGCGCACCGCCATCGTCGGCGGCGACGAACGCTGGACCTATGCCGAACTGCAGCGCCGCGCCGAGGCCATCGCCACCGGCCTGCTGGCGCGCGGCCTGCAACCGGGCGAGCGCGTGGTCGTGCAGCTGGGCAACATCGCGGCCTTCTATGCCGTGGTGTTCGGCCTGTTCCGCGCCGGCCTGGTGCCGGTCTATGCGCTGCCCGCGCACCGCAGCACCGAGATCGCCCACTTCGTGAAGAAGGCCCAGGCCAGCGCCTATGTGGTGGCCGACCGGTACGACGGCTTCGACTACCGCACGCTGGCACGCGAGATCCTCGCGTTGGATCTGGGCCTGCGCGAGGTCGTGGTGGTCGGCGATGCTGCCGAATTCACGGCCCTGGACAGCCTGGCCGGTGACCCGACCCTGCTGCCCGAGCACGACCCGGACCCGCAGTCCGTCGCCTTCCTGCAGATCTCGGGCGGCTCCACGGGTCTCTCGAAGCTGATCCCGCGCACGCACGACGACTACATCTACAGCTTCCGCGCCTCCAACGCCATCTGCGGCATCACGCAGGATTCGGTCTACCTGGTCGCGCTGCCGGCCGCGCACAACTTCCCGATGAGCTCGCCGGGCGCGCTGGGCGTGCTCCATGCCGGCGGCACCGTGGTGCTGTCGCCCTCGCCCGCGCCCGAGACCGCCTTCGCGCTGATCGCACGCGAGCGCGTGACCGACACTGGCCTGGTGCCGCCGCTCGCGCTGCTGTGGGCCCAGGCCGCGGCGACCACCCCGCACGACCTCACGAGCCTGCGCGTGCTGCAGGTCGGCGGCGCCAAGCTCACGCCCGAGGCGGCGCGCCGCGTCGTGGCCGGCCTGCCCGTGACGCTGCAGCAGGTGTTCGGCATGGCCGAAGGCCTGGTCAACTACACGCGGCTGGACGACGACGAAGACACCATCCTCACGACCCAGGGCCGCCCGATCAGTCCCGACGACGAGGTGCTCATCGTGGACGACGCCGGCCACCCCGTGCCCGAGGGCACCGTCGGCTACCTGCTCACGCGCGGCCCCTACACCATCCGCGGCTACCACAACGACGCGGCCGCCAATGCGCGCAGCTTCACCGCCGACGGCTTCTACCGCACCGGCGACATGGTGCTGCGCCGGCCTGGCGGCCACCTCGTGGTGCAGGGCCGCGCGCACGACCACATCAACCGCGCTGGCGAGAAGATCTCGGCCGAGGAGGTGGAAGACCATCTGCTCGCGCATCCACAGATCTTCGACGTGGCCGTGGTCTCCATCCCCGACGACTACCTGGGCGAGCGCATCTGCGCCTTCGTGATCCCGCAGGGCGAGAAGCCACGCCCGCCCGAGGTCAAGGCCTGGATGCGCGGCCGCGGTGTGGCGGCCTTCAAGATCCCGGACCAGATCGTGTTCGTGCCGGCCTTCGACCAGACCGCCGTCGGCAAGACCAGCCGCAAGGAACTGCGCGCCCGTTTGCGCGCCGACTTCCTGGCCAACGAAACCAAGTGACCCATGCCTGAAGCTCTGACCTTGGAACGCATGCGCGCCGACGTGGCCCGCATGCTGCGCGAAGACCCCGCCGACATCGGCCTGGACGACAACCTCATGGACTGGGGCCTGGACTCCATGCGCCTGCTCAACCTGGTGCTGGCCTGGAACGAGGCGGGCCTGCAGCTGGACCTGTCGGAGATCGGGGCACAGACCACGCTCAACGGCTGGTGGAAACTGGTCCAGCAGCGCCAGGCATGACGGAAGACGGCGCCGCGCACTGGCCGCTGACCGAGGCACAGAGCGGCCTGTGGTATGCCCAGCAACTCGATCCGGCCAACCCCGCCTTTAACTGCGGCCATGCGCTGTGGATCGACGGCCCGCTCGATGTGGCCGCGTTCGCCGCCGCAGCCGAGCAGGCCGCGGCCGAGTGCGAGTCGCTCGCGCTCGCGCTGCGCGACACGCCCGAGGGCCCACGGCAGTGGCTGGACCCGGCGCGCCGCCCGGCCCTGCAGCAGATCGACCTCTCGGGCCATGACGACGCGGCCGAGCGCGCACTGGCCGCCATGGGCGCCGACATGCAGACGCCGCTGGACCCCACGCGCGACGCGCTGGCCGTGCAGCGCCTGTACCGCCTCGGGGCCGACCGCCACTGCTGGTACCAGCGCGCCCACCACCTGGCCAGCGACGGCTACGGCATGGCGCTGTGGAGCCAGCGCCTGGCCGAGCTCTACACCGAACGCCTGGGCCAGAGCCCCGCGCGCACGCCGCTGGCGCCGTTCGCGCAGCTGGTCGCCGAGGATGCGGCCTACCGCGCCTCACCCAAGCGCGCCCAGGACGCCGCCTACTGGCGCGATGCCTTCACGCCCATGCCCGAGGTTGCCGGCCTTGCCACGGGCCGGGCCCACGCCGCCCACCGCTGCCATCGCGCAAGCGTGCCGCTGGACACGGACCTGCGCACGGCCCTGCTGGCCCGGGCCCAGCGTCTCGACACCAGTTGGCCCGACCTGCTGACGGCCTGGACCGCGCTGTACTGCCTGCGCATGGCCACGGCCGACGCGACCGTGCTGGGCATCCCCTTCATGGGCCGGCTCGGCAGCGCGGCCTCGCGCGCCAGCGCCACCACGATGAACGTGTTGCCGCTGGCGGTGCGTGCCACGCCGGGCCAGCCGCTTGCTGATTTCACCGAACAGCTGGTGCGCGCGCAGACGCGTGCGCGCCGGCATGGCCGCTACCGCAGCGAGCAGCTGCGCCGCGACCTGAATCTGCTGGGCGGCCAGCGCCGGCTGCATGCCGCGCTGGTCAACGTCCAGCCCTTCTACAAGCCGCTGGTGCTGGCTGGCCTGGCGACGCGGCTCGACATCCTGGGCACCGGCCCGATCGACGACCTGACCATCGGCTTGCGCGGCGACGGCGTGCAGCAGCTGGAACTCGAGATCGAGGCCAACCCCACGCTCTACAGCGCGACCAGCGTGGCGGGCCACCTGGCGCGGCTGCCCGCGTTCCTGCGCAGCGCGCTGACGGCACAGGCCGTGGACGACATGCCGCTGGCCAGCCCCGCGGAAAGCCAGCGCCACCTGTTCACGCTCAACGCCACCGACCACCCCGTGCCCGCGACCACGCTGGCCGCGCTGATCGAAGCGCAGATGGCGGCGCGGCCCGAGGCCACTGCGCTGGAGTTCGAAGGCCGGGCGCTGACCTATGCGCAGCTGGAGCAGCGCTCGCGCGCGCTGGCACGCACGCTGCGCGCACGCGGCGTGGGCCGCGACCGCCTGGTGGCCGTGGCGCTGCCGCGCTCGCTGGAACTGCTGGTGGGACTCGTGGCCGTGCTGCGCGCGGGCGGCGCCTACCTGCCGCTGGACCTGGCCCACCCGCCCGAGCGGATCGCGCGCGTGGTCGCGCTATCGCAGCCGGTCTGCGCGCTCGTGCGCGCCGAGGACGCAGCCCGACTGCCGCCCACACTCGCACGCCTGCGCACAGCCGACTGGCCGCAGCAGGCAGACGCTGCGCTCGACCACTCGCCAGCCCCCGGCGATGCCGCCTATGTGATCTACACCTCGGGCTCCACGGGCGAGCCCAAGGGCGTGCTCGTCGAACACCGGGCCATCGTCAACCGGCTTGCGTGGATGCGCCAGCACTACGGTTTCACGCCCGAGGAGCGCATCCTGCAGAAGACCCCCGCGACCTTCGACGTCTCGGTCTGGGAGTTCTTCCTGCCACTCATCACGGGCTGCACGCTGGTCATCGCGCCGCCCGAGGCGCACCGCGACCCGGCCGCGCTCGCGCAGATCATCCGCGACCAAGGCATCACGACCTGCCACTTCGTGCCGTCCATGCTGGCCGCTTTTCTTGCGCACCCGGCCGCGCGCGGCCTCAGCATGCAGCGCATCTTCTGCAGCGGCGAGGAGCTGCCCGCACCGCTGCGCGACCGGCTGCACGCCACGCTCACGAGCGCGCTGCACAACCTCTACGGCCCGACCGAGGCTGCGGTGGACGTGAGTCACTGGTCGGCCTCGGCCGACGACCACAGCCGCCCCGTGCCGATCGGCCTGCCCGTCTGGAACACGCGGCTGTACGTGCTGGACGCGCGCATGCGCGCGCTGCCGCCCGGCGTGGCCGGCGACCTCTACCTGGGCGGCGTGCAGCTCGCGCGCGGCTACCTGGGGCGCGACGACCTCACGGCCGAGCGCTTCCTGCCCGACCCGTACCGCCCCGGCGAACGCATCTACAAGACCGGCGATCTCGCGCGCTGGCGGGACGAGGACGGCGCCGTGGTCTTCCTGGGCCGCAGCGACCACCAGGTCAAGCTGCGCGGCCTGCGCATCGAGCTCGGCGAGATCGAGGCCGCGCTGCACGCCACCGGTCTGGTGACGCGTGCCGAGGTCCTGCTGCGCGAGGACCACTTGGGCGACAAGCGCCTGGTGGCCTACGTGCAACTCAGCGCCGACGGCGCCGCCGCCTCGGCCGACGAACTGCGCCAGCGCCTGGCCGCCCGCGTGCCCGACTACATGCTGCCCGCGGCCACCGTGCCGCTGTCGGACTGGCCCGTCACCACCAACGGCAAGCTGGACCGCCAGGCCCTGCCCGCGCCGCGCTTCGCCGATGGCGCGGCCGCCGGCCGCGCGCCGCAGACCGCCACCGAGGAAGCCATCGCCGCGCTGTTCGCAGAACTTCTGCACCTGCCCGCCGGCACGACCGTGGGCGCCGAGGCGGATTTCTTCGGCTTGGGCGGCGACTCGCTGTCGGCCGTGCAACTGCTGCTGCAGATCGAGGAGCGCTGGCACCGCAACCCGGGCCTGGGTGCGCTGTTCGAGACCCCCACGGTGGCAGCGCTGGCCGCCGCCATCGACGGCGAGGCCGTGCGCTTCGACAGCGGGCTCAGGCCGCTGATCCGGCTGGCCGCGGGCGATGCCGCGCAGGCGCCGCTGTTCGTCATCCACCCGGCCGGCGGCATCGCCTGGGGCTACCGGCTGCTGGCGCGCACGATCAGCCAGATGGCACCCACGCGCAGCGTCTGGGGCCTGCAGTCGCCCGCGCTCGCGCCCGAGCATCCGCTGCCCGACGGCATCGCCGCGCTGGCGCAGGACTACGCCGCGCGCGTGGCGGCCCTGCAGCCCACCGGCCCCATCCACCTGGCCGGCTGGTCGGTCGGCGGCACCATCGCCCAGGCCATGGCCGTGGCCCTGCAGCAGATGGGCCGCAGCGTCGGCCTGGTCGCGCTGCTGGACGCCTACCCGGCCGACTGCTGGCGCGACGAGCCCGAGCCGACACCGCTGCAGGCGCTGCGCGCGCTGCTGGCCATCGCCGGCCACGACCCCGAAGGCCACCCCGAACTGGACACGCGCGACAAGGTGGTGGACTTCCTGCGCGCGGGCGACACCGCGCTCGGCAAGCTGCCGCCTGCCGCGCTCGAAGGCGTGGTGCGCGTGGTGACGGACACCAACCGGCTGATCCGCCAGCACCGCCACAGCCGCATGGCCGGCACGCTGACCCATGTGCGTGCCGCGCGCGACCATGCCGGCAAGCCGCAGCTGCAGGCCGCGCGGTGGCTGGACCACGCCGAACGCGTCGACATGCTGGAGGTACCGCTCATGCACGCGCAGATGACGGGCGCCGAGGCCACGGCGCTGATCGCGCCGCTGCTGGCGGCCAGGATGGCGCTGACGGAGATCACGGCATGATGCGCGAGGATCTTTCCAGGCTTGCGCAAGAGGCCAGCGACGGCCGCACGCGCATGCTGCTGCTGTCGCACGGGGACGGTCTGCTCAGCGAGGGCGTGCAGGCGCAGCTGGCCGTGCCGGCCGCGCAGCTGGGCAGCGCAGTGGCGCGGCACTTCGCTGGCGCCGCACCCGATGCCAGGCTGGTCGGCGCCCTGCCCTTCGACCGCCACGCGCCAGCGCACCTGCTCGCACCGCAGCGCGTGCACGATGCCGACACGGCCAGCGCCTGGCTGCATGGCATGGCTCGGCAGGCCCAGGCACCGCACGGCTGGGCGCTGCAGGCCGAACCCACGCGCGCCGGCTACGCGGCCGCCGTCGCCCAGGCCGTGCAGCGCCTGCAAGACGGCACTGGCCTGCACAAGGTCGTGCTGGCCCGCACGCTGCGCGCGCACAGCGCCACGCCCATCAACCCCTGGTGGCTGGCCCGCCGCCTGGCCGGCGACCCCGGCGTGCTGCGCTACGTGCTGCCCCTGCCGGCCCCAGCCGACGCCGCACCGGCCTGGCTGGTCGGCGCCACGCCCGAGCTGCTGCTCTCGCGCCGCGGCGCAGCCATCGCCAGCGAACCGCTGGCCGGCTCGGCTGCCCGCGGCCCCGACCTGGCAGCCAGCGAAGCCCGTGCCGCGGCCCTGCGCGACTCGGCCAAGGACCTGGGCGAGCACCGCTACGTGGTGCAGGCCATTGCCGACCTGCTCGCGCCGCTGTGCCGCCAGCTGCGCGTGCCGGCCACGCCGGCGCTGCACGCCACGGCCAGCATGTGGCACCTGGGCACGCGCATCGAGGGCGCGCTCAAGGACGCGTCGCCCGACGGACTGCCGCTGACCTCCAGCGCCGCGCTGGCCGCCCTGCTGCACCCCACGCCGGCCGTCTGCGGCACGCCGCGCGCCGCGGCCGCCGAAGCCATCGCCCAGCTGGAACCCGTGCCGCGCGGCTTCTACGCCGGCGCGGTCGGCTGGTGCGATGCGGCCGGCGACGGCGCCTGGCACGTGGCGTTGCGCTGCGCCCATGTGCAGGGCCGCGAGGCCCGGCTGTTCGCCGGTGCGGGCATCGTGGCCGACTCGGCGCCCGAGCTGGAGGCCACCGAAACGCGCGCAAAATTCAATGCCATGCTCCATGCGCTGGGCATCCCGCCCGCGCTGTTCCCCCCAGACCGATGACCGACACCCCACGCCGCCTGCCCAGCATTCCCGCCTACGCGCTGCCGTGCGCCGACGAACTGCCAACCGCGCGCGCGCCCTGGCGCCTGGACACCGCGCGTGCCGCACTGCTCGTGCACGACATGCAGGACTACTTCCTCGCGGCCTTCCCGCCCGCGGCCGAGCCCCTGCAGAGCGCCGTGGCCCATCTCGCGCAGCTGCTGGCCTGGGCCCGCTCGATGAGCGTGCCGGTGTTCTACACGGCCCAGCACGGCAACCAGGACCGGCGCGACCGCGGCCTGCAGGCCGAGCTCTGGGGCCCGGGCATGCGCGCCACACCCGAACACGAGCAGATCGTGGCGGCGCTGGCGCCGCAGCCCGGCGACCAGGTGCTGACCAAGCACCGCTACAGCGCCTTCCAGCGCAGCAACCTGGAGACGCTGATGCGCGTGCGCGGCCGCGACCAGCTCGTCATCACGGGCGTCTACGCCCACATCGGCTGCCTGTGCACGGCTGCGGAAGCCTTCCAGCGCGACATCGAGCCCTTCTTCGTGGCCGATGCGCTGGCCGATTTCTCGCGTGAGAAGCACGACATGGCGCTGCAATGGGTGGCGGCCACCTGCGGCCAGGTGCTGACCACCGCACAACTGCTCGCAGCGGCATGAAGATGCGCGCACGCCACCGCACCGCCCTGCTGGCCTGCACCGCGGCCTTCGCGCTGCAGGCCCAGGCCCAGAGCCTCCACCCGCTGCTGACGCCGCCCGCCGCCCAGCGCTACCCCGAGGAGTTGAGCAGGGAGATGCAGCGCATCGCCGGCGGCACCACCGCGCAGGAACGCGCCAGGCAGCTGGTCGCCGCGCTGGCGAAGAGCCTGGCGCAGCCGCGCGAGGGCATCCGCACCCTCGTCGTCCCCGAACGGCCCATCGCCGGCCAGCTCTCGGCCGTGGCCATCGTGCCGCCCAGCAGCAAGCCCGGCGTGCCCATCGGGGTGTGCCTGCAACAGGGCATCGTCGGCGAGGACGGCCAGATGACGCACACCAACATCGGCATGCTGCAGATTGCAAGCAGCGGTTCGGTGGCGCCGCACCTGTGGACCGGCGAGCGTGTCGGCGCCGAGGTGGACGGCAAGCTGCAGGCCGCCTGTGCGCCCTACCGCACCGGCTACATCACCTACATCCAGAGCGCAGCGCCCGGCTGAAAGGCTATTGCCGCGGCCCGTACTTCATCTCGCGCAGCTCTCCTTCGCGGAACTGCAGGATGGTGATGAACTGCCCGATGCCGGGCTTGTAGGTCCACTCCTCGACCATGTCGCAGGCCACATGCGGTGGCCGGCCCACCGTGCTGGGCGCGATGCCGATGGGCTTGCAGAAGCTGTCCTTGGCCGCAGGTGCGCCGCACTTGGACTCGATCACGAACTTGGTCTCGCCGATCTGCGCGAAATCGCGGCCGCAGCGCAGGGATTGGGCTTGCGCGGCACCGGCGCAGGCCAGCAGCAGGACGGCCAGGAACAGCGGCAGGGATCGTGGGCGGGAGGTCATGGAGCGCGGTTCTACACCAAAGGCGACAACACCTGCGCCAACGCGGCATCGAAGGCCGCGGCCCGCTCGTACTGCACCCAGTGGCCGGCACCGTCGATCAGCGTCAGCCCCTGGAACTGCGCTCCGCGCGCGAAGGCCTCGGCCAGCAGGTCCATGCGGCCCGTGTAGAGCACGTCCTCGCGCCCGTAGATCGCCCAGACCGGGCAGCGCACCTGCTGCAGCGCGTCCTTGAGCGCCTCGGTGCGCGCCAGCCGGCGCCGCTGCATGCGGTCGCGCACCACGTTGGCGCTGTGCAGGGCCAGCGCGAGTTCGTCGATGGCCTCGGCACGGTGCAGCATCAGCACGCCGAGGTTGTGGCGGTGCACGGCTTCGCGTGCGGTGGCGTCTTCGAGGTGGCGCCAACCGCGCAGCACGATGCGGCCGGCGTCGGACACGCCCATGGCCGGCGCGCCGACCACCACCAGCCGCGCCGCGCGCTTCGGGTGCGCAGCCGCCAGCAGGCCGGCCGTGAGGCCGCCGAACGAGAAGCCGACGAGGTCGCAGCGCTGCGTGCCCAGCAGTTCGGCCAGGCCCTGCTCCACCGCGGGCGCCACGTCGTCGGCGTCGCCGCCCCCTGGCGGGCGCGCAGAGTCGCCGAAGCCCGGCAGGTCGGGCACCAGCACCTGGCGGCCGCCGGCGACCAGGGCATCGATGTTGCGCACCCAGTGGGTCCAGCTGCCGCTGCCGCCGTGCAGCAGCACCACGGGGCCGGACGGGCCGGCATCGGCCGGGCCCCAGCGGTGCCATTGGATGTGGCCGTCGCCGCAGGGCGTCTGCAGGGCTTGGGCCGCGGCCTCAAGCCGCGGAATCGGATCGGGAAGAACGGACATCGCCGGTTTATACCGCCGGGCCTTTCATGCCCATGTCACCGACGCTTACGAACATGACGGCTCCCTTTATCTGAATGATCTGGAGTCTCGATGACGATGTGGCGCAAGGGCCTGGTGGCCGTGGCGGCGGCAGCACTGGTGGCGGCCTGTGGCGGTTCCGACGATGACAACAGCAAGCCGCTGGACCTCACCATCCTGCACATCAACGACCACCATTCCACGCTGGACAGCCAGGCCAAGACGCTCAAGCTGTCGGCCGGTGGCGCCGCGGCGCAGGACGTCACGGTGGACGCTGGCGGGTTCCCGCGCGTGACGGCCGCCATGGCCGAACTGGCCGCGCAATCGCCCAACGTACTCAAGCTGCACGCCGGTGATGCGCAGACGGGCACGCTGTACTTCAACCGCGCCGGCGCCGACGGCGAGGCCGATGCGGCCATGATGAACACCGTCTGCTTCGACGCGTTCACGCTGGGCAACCATGAATTCGACAAAGGCGACAGCGGCCTCAAGGCCTTCATCGACCGCCTGCATGCCGGCAGCTGCCAGACGCCGGTGCTGAGCGCCAACGTGCAGTTCGGTGCCGGCTCGGCCCTGAACGCGAGCCGCGCGCCCGGTCTCGTGCGCCCGTCCACCGTGGTCGAGCGCGGCGGCCAGAAGATCGGCATCGTGGGCCTCACGATCGCCGGCAAGACCAAGGCCTCCTCCAGCCCCGATGCCGACACCCGCTTCGAGGACGAAGCCGTGGCCGCGCAACGCGAGATCGACAAGCTGCGCGCGCAGGGCATCGACAAGATCATCCTCATGAGCCACATTGGCTATGCCTACGACCAGGAAGTCATCGCCAAGCTGTCGGGCGTGGACGTGGTCGTGGGCGGCGACTCGCACACGCTGCTGGGCCCGGCCGCGTTGACCACGACCGGCGTGGGCACGCCGGGCGGCGCCTACCCCACGCGCCTGGCCGACAAGGACGGCAAGAACGTCTGCCTGGTCCAGGCCTGGGAGTACGCCCAGGTGGTGGGCGAGCTCAAGGTCAGCTTCGACGCCAAGGGCGAGGTCACCAGCTGCAACGGCACACCGCACGTGCTGATCGGCAACGACTACCGCATGGGCACGGCCCTGACCGCGCCCGCGGCCACCGATGCCCAGCGCACTGCGATCGCGGCCAGCGTGGCGGCCACCGGATTTCTGCGCGTGACGGCACCGCAGGCCGCGGCCACCGCCGTGCTGCAGCCGTTCAAGGACAAGGTGGCGGTGTTCAACCAGACCCAGGTGGCGGTGGCGCCGCTGGAACTGTGCTCGCGCCGCGTGCCGGGCGGCGTCGGCTCGGCCGACTACGGCCGCTCCAGCGCGGCCTGCAGCGCCGAGGGCAGCGTGAGCGTGCGCGGCGGCGACATCCAGCAACTCGTGGCCCAGGCCTACCTCGAAGTGGCGAACGCCAGGTACGGCGGCGCCGACATCACGCTGCAAAGCGGCGGCGGCGTGCGGGTCCCGCTGCAAGGCGTGACGACGGCGGCGCAGGTCATCTCGGTCCTGCCCTTCGGCAACATGCTGTTCCGCCTGGACGTGACGGGCCAGGAGGTCAAGGGCATGCTCGAGGACGGCCTGCAGGCGGTCTACGGCGCGGGTGGCTCGACCGGTCCCTACCCCTACACGGGCGGCATGCGCTTCGACGTCAACGCCAGCGCCACCAACGGCAGCCGCGTGAGCGGCATCGAGGTGCGCGACAAGGCCACCGGCAACTGGGTGGCGCTGGACCTGGCCAGGACCTACAGGCTGTTCGTGCTGAGCTTCAACGCCACGGGCGGCGACGGCTACACCACGCTGAAGAACGTGCCGGCCGCGCGCCGGCTGGACATCGGCGTGCTCGACGCCGACGTGTTCTTCAGCTACATCGAAGGGCTGCCCAAGGACACGGCGACCGGCCTGCCGCTGCTGGGCCGCCTGCCGCACGCGCTGTACAGCACCAAGAGCTTCGTCGGACCCAACTGAGGCCGCGCCGGCCTACGCCGGCAGCCGCAGCGTGAACACCACGTAGGGCTCGGCGTAGGCGTACTCCAGTTCGCCGCCGTGCGCCCGCGCGATCTGGCGGGCGATGTACAGACCCAGCCGCAGGCCATCGCCGCCGGCACCCAGGCCGGCAGCCCCCGGCTGGAAGGGGTCGAACAACGCGGCCAGCACAGGGGCCGCGATCTCGGGCGCCACGTTGCTGACGTCCAGCACCACGGCCTCGCCCTCGCGGCGCAGCTGCACCACCACCGCTTCGTCCACCGTGCCATGGCGCGCGGCATTGCCGACCAGGCAGGCCAACACCTGGCGCAGCCGCGCGGCGTGGCCGTCGAGCACCAGGCTGCGCGGCAGCTCGCGGATGAAGCGCTGCGCCGGCTGGACCGCCTGCACCTCGTCGACGACGGCGTGCACCAGCTGCGCGAGGTCCACCGGCGCCAGCGGCAAGTCCAGGCCGGCGCCGCCGCGCACACGCGCTGCGTCCAGCACCTGGGCCACCAGGCGCTGCATGCGGCTGCCGGCCGGGCGCGGGTCGAGCGGGCCGGGCACGCCACCGTCGACGCCCGCGCTCAGCAGTGCCAACAGATGGCTGCGTGCACGGTCCAGGTCGACGCTGCGCGCCGCGGCGGCCCGCGCCAGCTCGCTGAGCAGGGGCCGCGCGATCTCCAGGTCGGTCTCGCTCCAGGGCACACAGCGGCCGCGCACCGTGTCCTTCCACACGTCGAAGCTGCCGCGTGGCGTGAGCCGCGGCCCCAGCGGGCCATGGCTGTACGCCTTGTCGGGCTGGCCCCCCCAGGCGATGGTCTCGACCTGCTCCTTGCGCAGCAGCACGAGCCAGCCGTCGGTGGCGTCGGAAAAGCGCAGCGCCAGCACGCCGCACCAAGGTCCCAGGGCCTCGCGCAGCGCGGGCGGCATGCCGTCTTGGCTGTCGCCCAGCCACAGGCCGCTGTGCAGCGGTGTCTGCGCGGTGAGGAAGGGCAGCAACTCGCGTGCAGCCTCCGGCGCCACACCGGTGGCGGCCAGCACGTGGCCGCGCTCGGCCAGCACCAGGCCATGGGCCTCGAACATGCTGGTCAGCGCCTCGGCCTCGCGCGCCAGCGCCTGCACGCCGTCCTCGGCGTGCAGCAGGGTCTCGATCGCGCGCGCACGCACGCCGGCCGCGGCGGCCAGGCGCTCGGCACTGGCCCGCGCCAGCGCGGTCTGCACGTCGGCCGCCAGCACATGGGCCAGCACGTCGCAGGCACTGCGCACGCGGTAGGGCACGTGGCGCGGCCGCCTGTGGTGGCAGGCCAGCATGCCCCACAGCCGGCCCTGCACCACGATGGAGATGCTCATGGACGCGGCCACGCCCATGTTGGTGAGGTACTCGATGTGCACGGGTGAGACCGCGCGCAACACGCTGTGTGAAAGGTCCAGCGGCACGGCACCTTCGTCCTCGGCTTCGATGGGCACCGCCTGGCTGCCCACCGCGACGATGGTGCGCAGCGTGTTGAGCAGGTACAGCCGGCGCGCCTGGGCCGGAATGTCGCTGGCCGGGTAGCGGCGGCCGGCGAAGGGCTCCAGCGCGGCGTCGCGCGCCTCGGTCACCACGTCGCCGCTGTCGTCGTGGCGGAAGCGGTAGGCCATCACGCGGTCGAAGCCGGTCAGCGCGCGCACCTCCTGCGCGGCCACGGCCAGGAGATCGTCCACGCTGCGCTGGCGCTTGAGCCGCACCAAGGCCTTGTGGCCCTTGAAGGCGTCGTCGGCCAGCAGCGCGGCCTCCTCGCCCAGTAGTTCGAGCTCCAGCAGCAGCTGGCGGCCCCGGCGGTGGCCGATCAGCTCGAAATGCCGGTCAGCCAGCGTGACCTGGATGGCCACGGGCTGCGATTCGTCGGCCTCGGCCGACAGGCAATCCTGCACCAGGCCGTGCATGGCTGCGTCGGCGGCGAAGCAGGTCTCGCCGAGCGGCTGGCCCAGCACCGGCGCCGCGGCGCCCAGCAGGTCGTCGGCATTGGCGCTGCGGTGCGACAGGCGGCCATCGGCGCCGAAGGCCAGCAGCACGCCGTGCGACTGGATGCGGCCAGGGATGTGGATGGGCTCCTGGTCGCAGTTGGACAGCCCCAGCGGAGCGGCTTGCGTGTTCACGGCATCAAGCCCCCCTGCCGAAAGCGCGCCAGCAGGTCTTCGAACGCCCAACGGGCGGCGGCACAGGCGGCGGCCACGTCGGCCGGCTGCACGAGCGCGGCACGCAGCGCCTGCAGGAAGCCGTTCCAGTGCGAACCGGTGCCCGTGCCGCGGCCTTCCAGGTAACGCAACGGCGCATCGACGCCCGCGCGCCGCAGGCGCTGGTGCAGCACGCGGCCGCCCAATTGCGAGCCCTCGACCACATAGGCCACGCCCCAGGCGGCGGCATCACCGTCCAGCGGCGGCCGGGTGGCCCCCGCGGGAGCGACGGCAAGGCTGGCATCGCCGAGGTCGGCGCACAGCGGCTCCAGCAGGCCCTGGCCCCAGCCGGTGCGGTGCAGCAGCGGCGTCAGGTCCGACAGCCAGCCGTGCAGCACGCGCAGGTGCTGGTGGTAGTGGTGCAGAGATTGGGTGGCATCGGCTGGCTGGGCCAGCGGCAGCTGGCTGTCCAGTCGAGCATGCAGCGCCTGCGTGGCACTGCGCAGCGCCTGCAGGGGATCACCCGGTGCAGCCGCCCGCATGGCGTCGTTTGACAAGGAAGAAATCGCCCCCGGGCGAGATGGATGAGTGACGGGGGCCAATGGTAATGCCGCGCCCTGCGGCGCCCTACATCATTTGATGGGCCGGCGCCGCCGCGCAAGCGCCCATCCGGCCGCCGCCAGGCCCAGCAACGCCGCCAGCGGAGGCTCGGGCACCTCGTTGCCAGGTGCGAAGCCCAGTTGCAGGCTGGCCACGCGCTGCAGCAGCTCCGCATCGCGCCCGGCGATGCCCAGGTCGCGCGCGGCGATCTCGCCGGCACCGAAGCCCGCAGGGTCCAGGCCGGTCAGCGTGCCGTACAGCGTCAGCGCGCTCAGGTAGGAGCCGTACAGGCTGGCGTGGGTGCCGTCGTCCCACCACAGGTCGGGCAGCCCATCCGTGCCGGCATCGGGCGCGTAGTGGTTGGCCGTGGCCACGCCCATGGCCAGCGCGAGCATGAAGGCCTCGCCCACGGGCGCCACGGCGGTGATGCCGCCGCTGCCGTCGGCACCGGCGTCCTGCGCGGCCTGCGCGTAGGCGTCGCGCAGATCGACCGTCATGTCCTGCAGCGAGGCGTAGAACGGGGTGGCCGGCGTGTCCGTGAAGCTGACGGCGCCGGTCACGGGATCGGTCACCGTGGTGAAGGGCGCATTGACGAGGTTGGGCCGGGCCCAGGTCTGGTACAGGTAGACCTCGGTGTCGGCACTGGCGTTGGGATTGGCCGGGATCTCGCGCAGGTTGCCGCAGGTGCCGGTGGAGGCGCCCGTGATCGCGGCGCAGGCGGCATTGCTGCCGCCGATCAGCTCGCGCTCGCGGTAGGCCAGCGCCTGGCCCTGGTGGATGTAGTTCTCCAGCAGGTTCACGTAGGTGTTGAAGTAGGCCGGGTTGGAGGCGAGCCCGGCCTGCTTGGGCAGTGGCTCGTCGCTCTGCTCCTGCAGCACGACCTTGCTCCAGGCCTGGCTGGCGACATTGCCGCGCAGGTCCCAGCCGGCCGGGTTGCTGTTGAGGAAGTGGCCGCGCAGCGAGGCCGCGTTGCGCGTGGACAGCGCCACCTGGTAGTCGAGCCCGGCCTGCACGGTGAGCTGCTTGAAAATGCCGGCCACGCCGCCCCAGGGGTGCGGCTCGAAGGCATTGCTGCCGGTGCTGTTGGCGGCGGCCATGGGCGCCGTGAGGTCGCGCACGTTGGCGGTGTTGTAGCTCATCACCGGGTCGACGCGGCCGAAGGTGTAGCTGTTGCCGACGAACAGCACGCTGATGGGTTCGGCCTGGGCGGCCGCGCAGGCCAGCAGGGCCGGCAATGCCAGGGCGCGCAGCGTGGCGCGCGCGGTGGTGCGGTTCATGGATCTGTCTCCGTGTCGTTGGGGCGCCGATGCTAGGGCGGCCCCCAAGCCAGATCAAATACCTGAAACCGCTGCTCCGCATACGTTCTGCATATGCGGTGCGGAGCCTTGTCGGCTACTGCCGCGCCGTGCGCACGTTGGCCGGCACCGCGCCCGGATGGCTGGTGCGCCAGGGGTTGATGTCCAGGCCGCCACGCCGCGTGTAGCGCGCATAGACGGTCAGCTTGACCGGCCGGCAACGGCGCCAGATGTCCATGAAGATGCGCTCCACGCACTGCTCATGGAACTCGTTGTGGTTGCGAAAGCTCACGATGTACTGCAGCAGGCCGGCCTGGTCGATCTGCGGGCCCGAGTAGGCGATCTGCACGCTGCCCCAGTCGGGCTGGCCCGTGACCAGGCAGTTGCTCTTGAGCAGGTCGGAGGTCAGCACCTCGGTGACGGGCGATTCGTCGAAGGCCGCCGTCAGCAGCGTGGGGTCGGGCTGGTACTGCGTGCATTCGAGGTCGAGCCGGTCCAGGCTCAGGCCGTCGAGCTCGTGGATGGGCTGCTGGTCGAACTGCTCGGGCAGCAGCACGCGCACGCCCACCGTGGCGGGCGTGGCGCTGCCGCGCCAGACGGCCTCGGAGATGTCGGTGCGCAGGCGCGCGCGCACGTCGTCCACGCTGTCGAAGCGCGTGTTCGTGAAGCTGCCCAGGTAAAGCTTGAAGGACTTGCTCTCGACGATGTTGGGCGTCTCGCAGGGGATGGTGAACTGCACCAGCGCCACCTGCGGCTTGCCGCGCGGGTTGAGCCAGCTCAGCTCATAGGCCGTCCAGAGGTCGGCGCCGAAAAAGGGTGTCTTGCCATCCGCACCGATCTCGGCGCGCTTTTCGGCGCGGGCGATCGGGAACAGCAGCGATGCGTCGTACTGGTCGGCGTAGGGCGAGGCCTTGCCGAGCGGGGAATGTTCAGGCGAATTCACGTTCTCTGAGCCACTTGGTGGCAATCCATTTTTCTCCGGCCAGCACGGGCGAGCCACCGTGCAGGGTGCGCGTGCTCGGGTGCGGACGGTCGTAACTGAAGAAGACGGCGTTGCCGCGCTTGGGCGCGACCTCCAGGTGCACATCGGGAAACACCGTGCCGCCGCCGCGCTCGGGCTCGCCCAGGTACATCACCAGCGTGCCCACGCGCTGGCCACCGCGCTTCAGGATGCTGGGCGTGCCGGGTTCGGCCGGGTCGAAATAGTCGTAGTGCGGCTTGTACTCGGCGCCGGGGCCGTAGCGCAGGATCTGCAGGCCCTCGCCGTTCTCCAGCGGCCAGCGCAGCAGCGCGGCGATGCGCGCCTCGATGCGTTCGATGAGTTCGGTCTCGCCGCGCTGGAAGAACATGCCGTCGCTGGTGCGGTCGACATTGATCTCCTCGCCGCCGGTCTTGGTGGCCACGGTGCGCGAGCGCGCCATGCGCGGGCTCGCCAGGTCGATCAACGCCTCGCACTCTGCATCGGACAGCAGGCCGCCGAACACCACGATGCGCGGCTGCAGCTGGGCACTCAGCACATGCACGCGGCGGTCTTCGGCCTGCAGGTACAGCGGCGAATCGTCGAGCGCGGGCTCGGGCACGGTGGTCGCGGGCGGCAGCCCTGCCGCCACGGCGTTCTGCTCCAGGTGCTCGCGCAGCGTGTTCTCCAGGGCCTCGATGGCCACGTCTTCTTCCCAGCCCGCGTCGCGCATGGCCTGGAGCACCACCTCGGCCGCGTGGCCGGCCTGGGCCTGCTCCACGATCCATTGGCGCAGCTGCGGCGTGATGGCCTGGGTCGGTGCGTTGGCGGACATGGGGCTCCTTTTCTCTGCGGTTCAGCCGGCGCGGCGCCGGAACACCAGCCGGTTCGGCTCGGACACGTCGGCGTCGTAGGCATAGCCTTCCAGGTCGAACTGGCGCAGCTTGGCTGGGGTGGCGATGCGGTGGGTGATGGCGTAGCGCGCCATGAGGCCGCGCGCACGCTTGGCGAAGAAGCTGACGACCTTGTAGTTGCCGGCCTTGTACTCCTCGAACACGCATTCGACCACACGGGCCTGCAGCGTCTTGCGGTCCACGGCCTTGAAGTACTCCTGCGAGGCCAGGTTCACGACCACGGGGTGCTTGCTGCCCGAGAGTTCGGCATCCAGGTACTCGGCCAGGCGGGGTCCCCAGAACTGGTAGAGGTTGCTGCCGCGCTCGGTGGCCAGGGCCGTGCCCATCTCCAGGCGGTAGGGCTGCATGCGGTC
This sequence comes from Pseudorhodoferax sp. Leaf265, assembly GCF_001422365.1. Taxonomy (GTDB): domain Bacteria; phylum Pseudomonadota; class Gammaproteobacteria; order Burkholderiales; family Burkholderiaceae_C; genus Pseudorhodoferax. The sequence continues at coordinate 123,500 of NZ_LMMT01000009.1, forward strand.
CAGCGGGCGCAGCACGCCGTACAGGCCGGACAGGATGCGCAAATGCTTCTGCGCCCAGCGCAGGTCCTCGGCCGGCATGGCGCGCGCGTCCAGGCCGCCGTAGACATCGCCGTCGAACGCCAGCACGGCCGGGCGCGAGTTGCGCGCCGTGGAGCGCGGGCTGTGCGCCTGGTAGCGCGCGACGTTGAGCGAGGCCAGCTGGTCGGACAGATCCATGAGCTCGGCGATCTGCTGCGGCGACTTCTCGCGCAGCACGGCGATGAGCTCGGCCGTCTGCTCGGCAAACAGCGGCTGGGTGTGCGAGACCGGCGTGGCCGGGCTCTCGTAGTCGAGCGACTTGGCGGGGGACAGCAGGAACAGCATGCTTGGCGGGAAAAAGTGCAGCCGGAAATTATCCGGCACGACCAAAACCCTCAGCGCAAGGCCACTGCCAGTGTGTCGAACGGGGCCGTGATGCGCGTGGACCAGCGCTGGCCGGCGGCGATGGGCCAGGCGTCGGTCCAGGTGCCCGTGGTGACCACGTCGCCGGCCGCCAGGGCCGGCGCGCCGGGGCAGGCCTGCAACTCCAGCACGAAGTGCAGCAGCGCGTGCAGCGGGCCGTCGAGCACGTTGGCGCCCAGGCCTTCGTCGACCAGGCGTTCGCCCTCGAACAGCTGCAGGCGCGCCGCGCCGAGCTGCGCATCGAGTGCCGCGCCGCTGCTGGCCAACCGGCGCACGGGCGTGCGGCGCCCGACCAGCAGCCGCGCATGCAGGCCACCGTCGGCCACGGGCTCGGCGGCGCTCGCGAACTTCCAGGCGCAGTGCGACTGCACGACCTCGAAGCTCGGCGCCAGCCATTGCACACAGGCAAACAACTGCTCCAGCGTGGCGCCGGCCGGCGGTGTGGCGGCCAGTCCGAAGGCGATCTCGGGTTCGATGCGCGGGTTGCAGGTACCGGCCAGGTCGACCTGGCCCTCGCCTTCGCAGAACTGCAACGTCGTGTCCCAGACCGTGCCCCAGATCGGCGCGTGGATGCCGTAGCGCGGCCAGATCGTGCGGTTGGTGAAGCCGACCTTGTAGCCACGCGGCTGCTCGCCGCGTGCGCTGCGCAGGCCGCGCACGGCCAGCGCGCTCTCATAGCCGGCGGCCAGGTCCGGCGCGATGCCGTGTTCGGCCGGCCAGGGCGCGGCGCTGTCGCAATGCGAAAGAAGGGCTTGAGGCGTCATGCCGGCGTCTCCGTGCGGTTGTACGGGTGCAGATGCCGCATTGTCGACGCCTGGGCCGCCTGCGCTGGGCCGATCCCCGCAAGCGGGGCCCCTCGTCCTGGCGCTCAGGCGGCCAAGCCCAGCAGCCGCATCGCATTGCCCTTCAGGATCCCTGGCATCACCTCGGGCTTGAACCCCGCCTCCTCGGAATCCTTCAACCAGCGCTCCGGCGAGATCAGCGGCCAGTCGCTCGCGAACAGCACGCGGTCCTTGAGCAGGGTGTTGGCGTACTGGATCAGCTGCTTGGGAAAGTACTTGGGGCTCCAGCCCGACAGGTCGATCCAGACGTTGGGCTTGTGCGTGGCCACCGACAGCGCCTCGTCCTGCCACGGAAAGCTCGGGTGCGCCATGACGATCTGCATGTCCGGGAAATCGATCGCCACGTCGTCCAGGTGCATGGGGTTGCTGTACTCCAGCCGCAGGCCGCCGCCGCAGCGCATGCCCGAGCCGATGCCGCTGTGGCCGGTGTGGAAGATGGCGGGCAGCTTGTGCTCGGCGATGACCTCGTAGATCGGCCAGGCCATCTTGTCGTAGGGGTGGAAGCCTTGCACCGTGGGGTGGAACTTGAAGCCCTTCACGCCATGCTCCTCGATGAGCCGGCGCGCCTCGCGCGCGCCCATCCTGCCCTTGTGCGGGTCGATGCTGGCGAAGGCGATCATGATGTCCGAGTTCTTCTGCGCAGCCTCGGCGATCTCCTCGTTCGGGATGCGCCGGCGGCCCAGGTTGGACTCGCTGTCCACACCGAACATCACGAAGCCGATCTTGCGCTCGCGGTAATAGTCGATGCTCTCCTGGATGGTGGGCCGGCGGCTCGAGCGGAAGTACTTGTCGGCCGCGCGGTCGTACTCCTCGCCGTAGTTGTCGAAAGGGTTCCAGCAGCTGATCTCGGCGTGCGTGTGCGTGTCGATGGCGATGAGGTTGGTGCAGTCCACGGGGGTCTCCGCTTCTAGGGGTAAGTACCAGGGAATTGGCAGGCTTGGCCGCCTTGATTTGGTTATTTTTCATAACCATAATCGATCCATCTTCCGGATGCAATCATGACCCACCCCGACCTCTCCCTCGAACGCCAGGACGACATCGCCATCGTGCGGCTGAACCGTGCCGCCAAGCGCAACGCGCTCAACGACGGCCTGATCCTGGCGCTGCGCGATACCTTCCAGAACCTGCCCGATGGCGTCCGCGCGGTGGTGGTCGATGGTGCCGGCGAGCACTTCTGCGCCGGTCTGGACCTCTCGGAGCTGAAAGAGCGCGACGCCGGCCAGGGCGTGCTGCACTCGCGCATGTGGCACCAGGCGCTGGACGGCGTGCAGTTCGGCACCGTGCCCGTGATCGCGGCCCTGCATGGCGCCGTGGTGGGCGGCGGCCTGGAACTGGCCAGTGCCTGCCACATCCGCGTGGCCGACGAGAGCACCTTCTACGCGCTGCCCGAAGGCACGCGCGGCATCTTCGTGGGCGGTGGCGGTTCGGTGCGCATTCCCAAGCTGATCGGCGTGGCGCGCATGACCGACATGATGATGACGGGCCGTGTCTACAAGGCCGAGGAAGGCGAACGCGCCGGCTTCGCGCAGTACCTCGTGCCGCAAGGCCAGGCCTTGGCCAAGGCCACCGAGCTGGCCAGGCGCATCGCGACCAATGCGCCGCTGACCAACTACGCGCTCATGCACGCCTTGCCCCGCATCGCCGAGCAACCGGCCGACCATGGCCTGTTCACCGAGGCATTGATGGCCGGCATCGTGCAGGACGCTCCGCCCGCCAAGGAACGCGTGCGCGCCTTCCTGGAAGGCCGCGCCGCCAAGGTCTCGAAAGACTGACCCCGCCCGTTTTCGGAGGACGACATGACGCAAACCAACGCGGCTGCCGCGGGCAGCCTGGGCGGAGCCTTGCCCAAATACCGCGCACTGGCCTTCGGCGTGACGCGCGCCAGCATCCGCGAGGCCGCCGGTGGCGTGCGCTATGTGCAAGCCGAGGCGCCGCTCGCGCCCTACGCCCACCGCATGACGGACCGGCTGCTGCACTGGGCCGAAGCCGCGCCCGAACGCACCTTCCTGGCCCAGCGCGCCAGGCTGCCGGGCGGTGCGCGCGGTGACTGGGTCCACCTCAGCTACCGCGACATGCTGGCCAAGGCCCGCGCCATCGGCCAGGCCCTGCTCGCGCGCGGCCTGTCGGCCGAGCGGCCCGTGGCCATCCTCGCGGAGAACGGCCTGGACCACGCGCTCGTCGCCTTCGGCTGCCTGCTCGTGGGCATCCCGCACTGCCCCGTGTCGCCGCCCTACGCGCTGGTCAGCAAGGACTACGAGAAGCTGCGCCATGTGATGGGCACGCTGACGCCGGGCCTCGTGTTCGCGAGCGACGCGCGCTATGCCGCCGCCATCGCGGCCACGGTGCCGGCCGATGTGGAAGTGGTCATGGGGGAAGGCGAACTGGAGGGGCGTGCCAGCACGCCGCTGGCCGAACTGCTGGCAACGGTGCCCACGCCCGCCGTGGACGCGGCCATGGCCCACATCCACCCCGGCACCATCACCAAGTTCCTGTTCACCTCGGGCTCGACCAAGAACCCCAAGGCCGTCATCAACACGCACCGCATGTGGTGCGCCAACCAGCAGCAGATGCGCCAGTCCATCCCGGCGCTCGGCGAAGAGCCGCCCGTGCTGGTGGACTGGCTGCCCTGGAACCACACCTTCGGCGGCAACCACAACATCGGTATCGCGCTGGACAACGGCGGCACGCTCTACATCGACGAGGGCAAGCCCACGCCGGCCGGCATCGCCGAGACGCTGCGCAACCTGCGCGAGATCGCACCCACGGTCTACTTCAACGTGCCCACCGGCTTCGAGGCGATCGCCGATGCGATGGAGACCGACGCCCAGCTGCGCAAGACCCTGCTGTCGCGCGCGCGCATGTTCTTCTACGCCGGTGCCGCGCTGCCGCAGGCCCTGTGGGACAAGCTCAACCGCATCCAGGAGGCCGAGATCGGGGAGCGCCTCGTGATGGGCACGGGCCTGGGCATGACCGAGTCCGGGCCCTTCGCGCTGTACATCACGCGGCCCCAGGTGGCCACGGGCGACCTGGGCCTGCCGGCCGCGGGCATGGAACTCAAGCTCGTGCCCACCGACGGCAAGACCGAGATCCGCTACCGCGGCCCCAACGTGACGCCGGGCTATTGGCGCATGCCCGACGCCACGCACGAGTCCTTCGACGAGGAAGGCTTCTTCTGCACGGGCGACGCCGTGGCGTGGATCGACGCGCAGAACCCGCACCTGGGCCTGCGCTTCGACGGCCGCATCGCCGAGGACTTCAAGCTCGCCACCGGCACCTTCGTGAGCGTGGGCCCCATGCGCGCCAAGATCACGGCCTACGGCGCGCCCTATGTGCAGGACGCGGTGCTGACCGGCATCAACCTCAAGGAGGTCGGCGCGCTGATCTTCCCGACCCAGGCCGTGCGCGAACTGGCCCGGCTGCCGGCCGACGCCCCCATGGCCGAGGTGCTCGCGCACCACGGCGTGCAGGCGCACTTCCAGCACGTCATCGACAAGCTCGCGGCCGATGCCACGGGCAGCGCCAACCGCATCGCGCGCGCCGTGCTGGTGGCCGAGCCGCCGTCCATCGACAAGGGCGAGGTGACGGACAAGGGCTCGATCAACCAGCGCGCCGTGCTCAAGCACCGCGACGCCACGGTGCAGGCCCTGCACGGCGGCACCCTGCCCTACACCATCACCCCGCGTTGAGGAGAATCGCATGAAGATCGAAGCACAGGCCGCCCTCGTCACGGGCGGCGCATCGGGCCTGGGCGAGGCCACGGCCCGCGAGCTGGCGCGCCTGGGCGCCAAGGTGGCGGTGCTGGACCGCAACCTCGCACGCGCACAGCAGGTGGCCGCCGAGATCGGCGGCAGCGCCCATGCTTGCGACATCGCCGACACCGCGAGCGTGGAGGCCGCGCTGGACGCGGCAGCCGCCGCGCACGGTCCGGCCCGCATCCTCATGAACGTGGCCGGCATCGGCTCGGCCAAGCGCATCGTGGGCAAGGACGGCCAGGCCGCGCCGCTCGAAGACTTCGCCAAGGTGATCGGCGTCAACCTGATCGGCACCTACAACATCAGCCGGCTGTTCGCGGCGCGCTGCGCCAGGCTCGATCCGCTCGATGGCGGCGAGCGCGGCGTGATGGTGTTCACCGCCTCGGTCGCGGCCTTCGACGGCCAGGTCGGCCAGCAGGCCTACAGCGCGTCCAAGGGCGGCCTGGTCGGCATGACGCTGCCGATGGCGCGCGACCTGGCACAGCACGGCATCCGCGTCTGCACGGTGGCGCCCGGCATCTTCGCCACGCCGCTGCTGCTGGAGCTGCCCGAGCCCGTGCAGGCCTCGCTGGCGGCCGCCATCCCGTTCCCGCCGCGCCTGGGCAAGCCTTCGGAGTTCGCCGAGCTGGCCTGCCACATCGTCACCAACGGCCACCTGAACGGCGAGGTCATCCGGCTGGATGGCGCGCTGCGCATGGCCCCCCGCTGATCCACCCCGAGGAGACAACCCCATGCAACACCGTCGCCATTTCCTGCAAGCGCTGGGCAGCGCCGCCGCACTGTCCGCGCTCTCGCCGCTGTCCGCGCTCGCCCAGGTGCTGGACCAGGTCAAGATCATGTACGGCTTTCCGGCCGGCAGCGCCGGCGACAGCGTGGCCCGCCGCGTGGCCGAGAAGCTGGGTGGCACGCCCTACAGCAAGAACCCGGGCTATGTGGAGAACAAGCCTGGCGCGGGTGGCCGCATCGCGGTGGAGTCGCTCAAAGCCGCGCCGGCCGACGGCTCGGTGCTGACGCTGGCGCCCGTGTCGGCCCTGGCGGTCTATCCCTACATCTACCCCAAGCTCAGCTACAAGCCCGAGGAGGTCACGCAGGTCTCCATCGGCGCCATCATGTTCCACGGCCTGGCCGTGGGCCCGGCCGTGCCGGCCGAGGTCAAGACGCTCAAGGACTTCCTGGCCTGGGCCAAGGCCAACCCCGACAAGGCCAGCTACGGCTCGCCGGGCGCGGGCTCCATGCCGCACCTGCTGGGGGCGCTGCTGGGCATCCGCGCGGGTGTGGATCTGAAGCATGTGCCCTACCGCGGCACCGTGCCCAGCATCACCGACCTCGTGGGCGGCCAGATCGCCGCCGCCATGAACCCCAGCGGCGACTACCTGCAGTACATGAAGACCGGCCGCGTGCGCGTGCTGGCCACCTCGGGCAAGCAGCGCTCGCCCTTCCTGCCCGAGGTGCCGACCTTCACCGAGCTGGGCTACCCCGACGTGACTTCTGAAGAGTGGTTCGGCTTCTACGCGCCGGCCAAGACGCCGGCCGCCACCATCGCCGCCGCCAACGCGGCCATCACCACGGCCCTCAAGGACAAGACCGTCGTCGACGCGCTGGCCATCGTCGGCCTGGTCGCGCACGGCAGCACGCCGCAGGAGATGGCGGCCGACCAGAAGGCAGAGTTCGAGCGCTGGGGTCCGCTCGTCAAGCAGATCGGCTTCACGGCCGAGTCCTGACCCCACCCACCACCACCGGAGGAGACACACGATGCCGAAGAGCAATTTCACCCTCGCCGCCGCGCTCGCGCCGGCCCTGCTGCTGGCCGCCTGCGGCTCGGGCGACGACGACCTGCCGCAACTTGCGGCGGCCACGCCGGCCACGCTGCTGTCCTGCACCGATCTCGCGGGCAAGATCGCGTTCGCCAACACCACCATCACGGCGGCGGAATCCATCGCGGCCGGCACGCTCAAGATCGCCGGCAAGGACGTGCCCGAGCATTGCCGCGTGACGGGCCGCATGTTCGACCGCGTGAGCGCCGTGGACGGCCAGAGCTACGCCATCGGCTTCGAGATGCGCATGCCCAAGAGCTGGAACGGCCGCTTCTTCTACCAGGCCAACGGCGGCCTGGACGGCAGCGTGGGCACGGCCGCCGGCGGCATCGGCGGCGGCGGTCCGCTGGACAACGCGTTGAACAAGGGCTTCGCCGTGCTGAGCTCGGACGCCGGCCACGCCGGCTCGCTCGGCCCCTTCTTCGGCCTGGACCCACAGGCCCGGCTCGACTACGGCTACCAGGCCGTGGGCAAGCTCACGCCCATGGCCCGCAGCGCCATCCTGGCCGCCTACGGCAAGGCGCCCGACCGCTCTTACCTCGGTGGATGTTCCAACGGCGGACGCCACGCCATGGTGGCCGCCTCGCGCTATGCCGAGCAGTACGACGGCATCCTCGCCGGCAACCCGGGCACGCGGCTGCCGCGCGCGGCGATCGCCAACATCGCGGGCGCCAAGACCTATGCCGCCCTCGCAACGACGGCGGGCAACCTGGGCACCGGCTTCACACAGGCCGAGCGCGTGCTGGTGGGCCAGGCCGTGCTGGCCAAGTGCGATGCGCTCGACGGCGCCAGCGACGGCCTGGTGCAGGACACCGCGGCCTGCCAGGCCGCATTCGACCTGGCCCGTGATGTGCCCACCTGCGGCGGCGCACGCGACGGCACCTGTCTGAGCGCGGACCAGAAGGCCGGCATCTCGGCCCTGTTCAAGGGCGCCACGACCGAGAGCGGCACCAAGATCTACGCCAGCTTCCCGTACGACAACGGCCTGCAGACCACGGGCTGGGCCGGCTGGAAGTTCAACAACTCGCTGACCCTGGACACGGGCGCCGTGGGCTTTGTCTGGCAAGTTCCGCCGGAGGACCGCAGCAGCTTCAACGGCACCAGCTTCGCGCTCACGGGCAACCTGGACAGCATGCTCGCCAAGGTGCAAGCCACCAACGCCACCTACACCGAGAGCGCGCTGTCGTTCATGCTGCCCACCAACTACGGCAAGCTGCCCGCACTGAAGGACCGCGGCGCCAAGCTGATGGTCTACCACGGCACGGCCGACCCGATCTTCTCCAGCGACGACACGGTGGACTGGTACCAGACCTTGCGCCAGGACAACGGCGGCGATGCCTCCGACTTCGCCCGCCTGTTCCTCGTGCCCGGCATGAACCACTGCGCCGGCGGCCCGGCCACCGAGCAGTTCGACATGCTCGAGTCGCTGGTGAACTGGGTCGAGAAGGGCGTGGCCCCCGACCGCGTGATCGCCAGCGCACGCGGCGCCGGCAATGCCGGCGGCGTGAATGCCGATGTGCCGGCGGACTGGGCCGCCGACCGCAGCCGCCCGCTGTGCCCCTACCCCCAGGTCGCCCGCTACAACGGCAGCGGCAGCCTGGAACTCGCGAGCAGCTTCAGCTGCAAGTAAAGCCTTTCCCGCACCGAATCGCCATGGACTACCTGCCCCGCCCCGACGACACCCGTTTTCTGCTGCACCAGGTGCTGGGCGCGGGGCTGCAGTGGCGCGCCTTGCCCGCCTTCGCCGAGGTCGACGATGCGCTGGCGGACCAGGTGCTGGAAGAGGCCGGCAAGTTCGTGGCCGCGGCCATCGCGCCGCTGAACCGCAGTGGCGACGAATTCGGCTGCCGCTTCGAGGCCGGCGCGGTCACGGCCCCGCCCGGTTTCCGCGACGCCTACCAGGCCTTCTGGCAAGCCGGCTGGCCGGCCCTGTCGGCCGATGCGGCCCATGGCGGCCAGGGCCTGCCAGCCGTGCTCGAGGCCGTGCTGTACGAGTGGCTGTCCGCCGCCAACCACGGCTTCACGATGGCGCCGGGCCTGCTGCACGGCGCCTACGAGTGCCTGAAGCACCACGGCAGCGCGGAGCTCCAGCAACGCTACCTGGCCAAGCTCGCCACCGGCGAATGGCTGGCGACCATGTGCCTGACCGAGGCCCATGCCGGCAGCGACCTGGGGCTGGTGCGCACGCGTGCCGTGCCGCAGGCCGATGGCAGCCTGCGCGTGGACGGCAGCAAGATCTTCATCTCGGGCGGCGAGCACGACCTCTCCAGCAACATCGTGCACCTGGTGCTGTGCCGCCTGCCTGATGCGCCGCCCGGCCCCAAGGGCCTGTCGCTGGCGCTGGTGCCCAAGCTGCTGCCGGACGGCGGCCGCAACGCGGTGTTCTGCGAGCGCATCGAGGAGAAGATGGGCCTGCACGGCAGCCCCACCTGCGCGATGCGCTTCGAGCAAGCGGCGGGCTGGCTGATCGGCGAACCCGGCCGTGGCCTGGCCGCCATGTTCGTGATGATGAACGCGGCCCGGCTGCATGTGGCGCTGCAGGGCATCGGCATGCTGGACGCGGCCTGGCAGAAGGCGAGCGCCTATGCCGCAGAGCGCCGGCAGATGCGCGCGCCCGGTGCGCCTGGCCCCGACCCCAGCCCGATTGCCGAACACCCCGCCATCGCCCGCATCCTGGACACCCAGCGCGCCTGGATCGACGGTGCGCGCCTGCTGGCCTACCGCACCGGCCTGCGGCTGGACCTGGCCCGCCATGGCGAAGACCCCAAGGCCCGCGCCGCGGCGCAACGCTGGTGCGCGCTGGCCACGCCGGTGCTCAAGGCGGCCTGCACGCAGCAGGGCTTCGAGGGGGCGAGCGCCTGCCTGCAGGTCTTCGGCGGCCACGGCTACGTGCGCGAATGGGGCGTCGAGCAGCATGTGCGCGACGTGCGCGTGGCCATGCTCTACGAAGGCACGAACGAGATCCAGGCCATCGACCTGCTGGTGCGCAAGGTGCTGCCGGACGCGGGCGCGGATTTCAGCGCGATGCTGCTGGAACTGCGCGACGAACTCGACGCCGCGCGCGAGGCCGACGCCGACGCCCAGCGCCGCCTGGCCCAGCTGCGCTACCTGGCCACCAGCGTGGCACTGGCCGCCCAGGCCCGGCCGCGCCTGGCCTACGAGGTGGCCGACGACTTCCTGCGCGTGACCGCGCTCGCGCTGCTGGCCTGGGCCTGGGCGCGCATCGAGGCCAGCGCAGCGGGTGACGCACGCTGGGCCCAGCCCGCCGCCGCGTTCCGGCGCTGGGTGTTGCCCGAATTCGACATGCGGCTGGGCATGGTCAAGCAGGCGGCACAGGCCGTGGCCCAGGCGGCCGCGGCTTGAGCGCCACAATCGCCCGCATGCCCCGCGCACGCAAGACCTCCACGCCCCCTGCCCCCACGAACGCCGAGCCGCTGGACACCAGCGTGCTCGAAGGCCTGATCGGCTACAACGCGCGCCGCGCCGCCATCGCCATCGGCGGCGTGTTCTTCGAGCGCATGGCGCCCTACGGACTCACGCAGGCCGATTTCTCGGTGCTGGCGCTGCTCGCGCACAACCCCGGCGCCACCTCGCGCCAGCTCTGCGCCACGCTGGACATCCTGCCGCCCAACTTCGTGAACCTGATCGCCGCGCTGGACCGGCGCGGCCTGATCGAGCGCCGGCCGCACCCGCGCGACGGACGCGCCGTCGGCCTGCACCTGACCGAGGCCGGCCATGCGCTCGCGCAGGAGACCGAGAAGGTCGTCGTGGAACTGGAGAACGAGCTCGCCGGCCGCCTGACAGAGCGCGAACGCGCGACCGTGCAGCGGCTGCTGCAGAAGTTCTACCTGCGCGCGGAGCGCTGAGCGCCGGGCCTCAGTCGCCGATCACGCCGCAGGCGATGCGCGCTCCGCCACCGCCCAGCGGGGCCGGGTGGTCGGCGTGGTTGTCGCCGCCCGCATGCACCATCAGCGCGCGCTTGCGCACATCGGCCAGCTTCAGGCGCGGGCCCAGCACGGGCGCGGTGGCACTGCCGTCGGCCGCGACGAACAAAGGCGGCAGATCGCCCAGGTGGCCGTCGCCCCAGGGCTCGCCATGCTTCTTGCTGCCCGCGGGGTCGAGGTGGCCGCCCGCGCCGCCGGCCGGCACGACATTGCCGGCGCTCTCGCTGGGGGCGCACGAGGGGTTCTCGTGCACATGGAAGCCATGCAGGCCGGGCGGCAAGCCCTTGAGCATGGGATAGAAGGCCAGGCCGTAGGCCGTCTCGACGATGCGGACCGTGCCCACGTCGGCGCCCGCGCCCTGCTTCTCGGCGATGCCGAGCGGCACCGTGATCTCGGCGGCCCAGGCCACCGAAGCGGCCAGCAGCGCGGCAGCTGCAACCAGCGTATGTTTCATCGAATCTCCCTGCTCGTCCGTTGAAAGAAGGATGGCTGACCGACAGCGCCGGGCCGCCGCTTGGCTGGCGGCATGGTACACAGCACGGCCTGCAGCGCTCCGACGCCCCGGCGCGCAGCCCCTAAAATCCCCGCCTTCGCGTTCCCGCCCCGCAGCGCCCTTGCCGGCACTGCCTCCCGTCTGGATTCCCCATGAGCGACACCCCCGAACAACCCGGCCTGGCCGAACTGTCCAAGTCCTTCGAACCCGCCGCCATCGAGGCCCACTGGGGCCCCGAGTGGGAGCGCCGTGGCCTCGGCGCCGCGGGCGTGCGCGGCACCGGCGTGCCCGATGCGAACGCGCCCTCCTTCGCGATCCAGCTGCCGCCGCCCAACGTCACGGGCACGCTGCACATGGGCCATGCCTTCAACCAGACCATCATGGATGCGCTGACGCGCTACCACCGCATGGCCGGTTTCAACACGGCCTGGGTGCCCGGCACCGACCATGCCGGCATCGCCACGCAGATCGTGGTGGAGCGCCAGCTGCAGGAGCAGGGCATCAGCCGCCACGACCTGGGCCGGGCCCAGTTCACGGCCAAGGTCTGGGAATGGAAGCAGCAGTCCGGCAACACCATCACCACGCAGATGCGCCGCATGGGCGACAGCGTGGACTGGAGCCGCGAGTACTTCACGATGGACGACAAGCTGTCCAAGGTGGTGACCGACACCTTCGTGAAGCTCTACCAGCAGGGCTTGATCTACCGCGGCAAGCGCCTCGTGAACTGGGATCCCAAGCTGCAGTCTGCCGTGTCCGACCTGGAGGTCGAGAGCGAGGAGAAGGACGGCTCGCTGTGGCACATCGCCTACCCGCTGGCCGATGGTTCCGGCAGCCTCACCGTGGCGACGACGCGGCCCGAGACCATGCTGGGCGACGTGGCCGTGATGGTGCACCCCGAAGACGCGCGCTACCAGCACCTGATCGGCAAGACGGTGATCCTGCCGCTGGTGGGCCGCGAGATCCCGGTCATCGCCGACGACTATGTCGACAAGGAATTCGGCACGGGCGTGGTGAAGGTCACGCCCGCGCACGACGTGAACGACTACGCCGTGGGCCAGCGCCACAAGCTGCCGATGATCTGCGTGCTGACGCTGCAGGCCACCATCAACGACCAGGCGCCCGAGAAGTACCGCGGCCTGAACCGCTTCGTGGCGCGCAAGGCCATCGTGGCGGACCTCGAAGCCCTGGGCGCGCTGGTCGAGACCAAGAAGCACAAGCTCACGGTGCCCATCTGCACGCGCACCGGCGAGGTGGTCGAGCCCATGCTGACCGACCAGTGGTTCGTGGCCATGACCAAGGTGTCGGAGCAGGATCCCACGGGCAAGAGCATCGCGCAGAAGGCCATCGATGCGGTGAAGAGCGGCGAGGTGCGCTTCGTGCCCGAGAACTGGGTCAACACCTACGACCAGTGGATGGGCAACATCCAGGACTGGTGCATCAGCCGCCAGCTCTGGTGGGGCCACCAGATCCCGGCCTGGTACGACGAGGACGGCACCGTCTACGTGGCGCGCAACGAGGCCGAAGCACAGGCCCAGGCGCCGGGCAAGACCCTGCGCCGCGACGAGGACGTGCTGGACACCTGGTATTCCTCGGCCCTGGTGCCGTTCAGCACCATGGGCTGGCCGGAACAGACCGACGCGCCCACCGACGACTACAACCTGTACCTGCCCTCCACCGTGCTCGTGACCGGCTACGACATCATCTTCTTCTGGGTCGCCCGGATGATCATGATGACGACCCACTTCACGGGCCGCGTGCCGTTCAGGCACGTCTACATCCACGGCCTGGTGCGCGACGCGCAGGGCAAGAAGATGAGCAAGTCCGAGGGCAACGTGCTGGACCCGGTGGACCTGATCGACGGCATCGCGCTGGCGCCGCTGCTGGACAAGCGCACCACCGGCCTGCGCAAGCCCGAGACCGCACCCCAGGTGCGCAAGAACACCGAGAAGGAGTTCCCCGAGGGCATCCCGGCCTACGGCGCGGACGCGTTGCGCTTCACCTTCGCGGCGCTGGCCTCGCTGGGCCGCAGCATCAACTTCGACAGCAAGCGCTGCGAGGGCTACCGCAACTTCTGCAACAAGCTGTGGAACGCCACGCGTTTCGTCCTGATGCACTGCGAGGGCCGCGACTGCGGCCTGGCCGAGCACACCAAGGAGCAGTGCCAGCCCGGCGGCGAGTTCCACGGCTACATGCACTTCAGCCAGGCCGACCGCTGGATCAGCTCGGTGCTGCAGCAGGTCGAGGCCGACATCGCCAAGGGCTTCGCCGAGTACCGGCTGGACAACGTGGCCAACGCGCTCTACGACTTCGTCTGGAACCAGTTCTGCGACTGGTACCTGGAGATCGCCAAGGTGCAAATCCAGGTCGGCAGCGAGGCCGAGCAGCGCGCCACGCGGCGCACGCTGATCCGCACGCTGGAGGCGATCCTGCGGCTCGCGCACCCCATCATCCCGTTCATCACCGAGGCGCTGTGGCAGAAGGTCGCGCCCGTGGCCGGCCTGCCCGGCCCCTCGGTCGCCGTGGCCAGGTATCCGCAGGCCCAGCCGGCCAAGATCGACGAGGCCGCCATCGCCCACATGGCCAAGCTGCGCTCCGTGGTCGATGCCTGCCGCAACCTGCGCGGCGAGATGAACGTTTCGCCCGCGACGAGGCTGCCGCTGTACGTGGTGGGCGACGCCGAGTTCATGCGTGGCGCCGCACCCGTGCTGCAGGCCCTGTCCAAGCTGGCCGAGGTCAAGGTGTTCGACGACGAGGCCGCCTGGCAGGCCGCTGCGCAATCGGCCCCCGTGGCCGTGGTCGGCGAGGCGCGTCTGGCGCTGTACGTGGAAGTGGACGTGGCAGCCGAGAAGGCGCGCCTGGGCAAGGAGGTCGCGCGCATCGAGGGCGAAATCGCCAAGGCCAACGGCAAGCTCTCCAACGAGGCCTTCGTGGCCAAGGCACCGCCGGCCGTCATCGAGCAGGAAAAGAAGCGCGTGGCCGACTTCGGCGCCACGTTACAGAGGCTTCAAACACAACTTGTACGATTGGGCTGACAGCAGCGCACCGTTTCGGATGGCATATGCATTGCTAGCCGAACGGTATGCTGCCGCGTTTTTTGTGCTTCCCAATCCTCGATAGAAAGAGAACTGCATCACCATGTCCAGCTACCAGAAGACCGTCACCAAAGCCGTGTTCCCCGTTGCCGGTCTCGGCACGCGTTTCCTGCCTGCCACCAAGGCCCAACCCAAGGAAATGCTGCCGGTGGTGGACAAGCCACTGATCCAGTACGCGGTCGAAGAGGCCTATGCGGCTGGCATTCGTCAGATGATTTTCGTGACCGGACGTAACAAGCGCGCGATCGAAGACCACTTCGACACCGCCTACGAACTCGAGAGCGAACTGGAAACCGCCGGCAAGAAGGAACTGCTGGCCCTGGTGCGCTCGGTCGCGCCGGACGACATGAACTGCTCCTTCGTGCGCCAGCCGCGTTCGCTGGGCCTGGGCCATGCCGTGCTGTGCGCCGAGCACCTGGTCGGCAACGAGCCCTTCGGCGTGCTGCTGGCCGACGACTTGATGATCGGCCCCTCGGGAGGCAAGCCCGTGCTGGCGCAGATGACGGATGCCTTCAGCCGCCTCGGAACCTCGCTGCTGGCCGTGCAGGAAGTGCCGCTGGAGCAGGTGCGCCGCTACGGCATCGTGGCCGGCGAGAAGATCACCAACATCGAAGGCGGCCGCCTCACGCGCGTGAGCCATATGGTGGAGAAGCCGGCGCCTGAAGCCGCACCCTCGCGCATGGGCGTGGCCGGCCGCTACATCCTGACGCCGGCCGTGTTCGGCCACATCCGCAACCAGGAGCGCGGCGCCGGTGGCGAGATCCAGTTGACCGACGGCATCGCCGGCCTGCTGAACACCGAGATCGTCCATGCCTTCGAGTACGAGGGCAAGCGCTTCGACTGCGGCAGCAAGCACGGCTTCCTGGAAGCCACGGTGGAACTGGCACTGCAGCACCCGGAAGTCAGCAAGGGCTTCCGCGAATACCTGAAGACCCTCGCGATCTGAACCCTGCATGCCGGCGCCCAATCCGGGCGCCAGGCTTCAGCGCCGCCGTAGCACGTGGATGAATTCGGTGCCGACGGTGCTTTGCTGCACCAGTTCGTTGCCGGTCTGCTTGGCGAAGGCCTGGAAGTCGCGCATCGAGCCCGGATCGGTCGCCACCACGCGCAGGAGCTTGCCGCTGTCCATGTCGCTCAGGGCCTTCTTGGCCTTGAGAATGGGCAGCGGGCAGTTCAGGCCGCGGGTGTCGATTTCCTTGTCGATGCTGATGTCGGTGTCCATGGGGCTCCTCGCAATGCGGCGGATTCTAGTCAGCGCTCCAGGTACTGCGGCGTGATGCCGCGCGAGAGCAGCCACTTGGCCAAGGCCTGGCCGGTGCCGGCGCGCCAGCACTTCACGTCCTCCAGCGCATAGAGCCGGTAGTCCACGAGCTCGGGCGACAGGCGCACCTCGCCGTGCGCCTGCGCGTGGTAGGCGATGATGACCTGGTTCATGCGCTGGAAGTCGTAGACGCCGACCAGGTCCAGCGCGCTGACTTCCAGCGCGGTCTCTTCCTGGATCTCGCGCCGGATGCCCTCCTCGGGCGATTCACCGGCCTCCATGAAGCCCGTGATCAGTGCGTACATCTTGCCGGGCCAGGCGGCGTTGCGCGCCAGCAGCACCTTGCCCTCGTACTCGATGATGGCGGCCAGCACGGGGGTCGGGTTGTTCCAGTGCGTGTAGCCGCAGGAGACGCAGCGCAGGCGCTCCTTGGCGCCGCCGTCCTCGAGCGAGGTGATCCACTCCAGCGGTGTCGCACACTGCGGGCAGAACTTGAATGGCTGCATGGTGATCCTTGAATTCTTTGCGCCTGGCGCGACGGCGCTGACCGCCTTCGGGCGGCCGGGCGGTCAGGCCGGAAAGACGCCGGTGGACAGGTAGCGGTCGCCACGGTCGCAGACCACGAACACGATGGTCGCGTTCTGCTCGCGCTGCGCGATCTGCTGCGCGACCCAGCAAGCACCTGCGGCCGAAATGCCCGCGAAGATGCCCTCCTCGCGCGCCAGCCGGCGGCACATCTCCTCGGCGTCGTCCTGGCCCACGTTGACCGTTTCGTCGACGCGCGAGGGGTCGTAGATCTTGGGCAGGTACTCCTGCGGCCACTTGCGGATGCCCGGGATGCGCGAGCCTTCGCTGGGCTGGGCACCGATGACCTGGATCGCGGGGTTCTTCTCCTTGAGGAAGCGCGACACACCCGTGATCGTGCCCGTCGTGCCCATGGCGCTCACGAAGTGCGTGATGCGGCCCTGCGTGGCCTCCCACAGTTCGGGGCCCGTGGTCTCGTAGTGGATGCGCGGGTTGTCGGCGTTGGCGAACTGGTCCAGCACGCGGCCCTTGCCGTCACGCTGCATCTGCTCGGCCAGGTCGCGCGCGTACTCCATGCCGCCGCTCTTGGGCGTCAGCAGCAGTTCGGCGCCGAAGGCCTTCATGGTCTGCGCCCGCTCGATCGACAGGTCCTCCGGCATGATCAGCACCATGCGGTAGCCCTTGATGGCGGCCGCCATGGCCAGCGCGATGCCGGTGTTGCCCGAGGTGGCCTCGATCAGCGTGTCGCCCGGTTGGATGTCGCCGCGCTCCTCGGCACGCCGGATCATGGACACGGCGGGCCGGTCCTTGACCGATCCGGCCGGGTTGTTGCCCTCGAGCTTGCCCAGCACCACATTGCCGCGGGCCTTGTTGTCCGCAGCGCCGATGCGCTGCAATGCCACGAGCGGGGTGCGGCCGATGGCATCTTCAATCGTCGGGTATTGCATGGCCGCACTGTGCCATAATTTCAGGCTGCCCATGGCGGCTATGCCCGGGTGGTGAAATTGGTAGACGCAGGGGACTCAAAATCCCCCACCGAAAGGTGTGCCGGTTCGATTCCGGCCCCGGGCACCATTCGTTTTCTTGTTTCAAATCAACAAGTTACCGAAGCACCACAGAAACCGAACCGCAGACCCAACGCGGAGCGCGTTCGATCGATGCTTTTCACGCCACGCGTGGCCGTGTAGCGTCCCCCAAAGGCCCCTCTAGACAGATCGTCACCACCATGAAGCCTGCAGCGGACCCGGCGGGCGCGCCAACAGGCAAGGACGATTTGATCAGTCCAGAGTGACCAGCGTGACGTACATCTGGAGCAAGAGCCAGAGAACGCCAGCGAGGACACCGAGGCTCAGCACGAACGACAGCATGCGTCGCAAGGTGACGCGCCACATGCTTCAGCGACGTGCGCAAGAGCGCAGACCGAAGACGGCATATAGCGGGCATGTACCGATGATGCCGGTCAGCAGCGGCACCAAGCCCACATAGCCCCACGGTCCAATCGCGTCCATGCCCACAAGCGCGAGCAAAACAACGCCACCGAGCACGCGCAGGCTGCGATCAATGGCACCGAGGTTACGGGAGAAGAGCGACATGGGCGCCTCCATCAGTTCGACCAATGCATCCTGCGCCACCCGTCTTCGAACTCGTCTGCGCTGGATCAAGCCAAGCCCTCGCTCCGGCCGAGAAATTTTGTTGGCAACGCCGCGTGAGACAACGTCCCGAAACTTGACGTAACGCAAGGCGGCATCCGCGGTGCGCTCTAAGGTGGCGGAAAACGGACAACCGAAGGGCCCTGCAATGCACCCTCCCCGCACCATCCTGCTTCATCTGGACGAGACAACGCGTTCTGTGGAGCGACTCCGCTTTGCGCACTCGCTGGCTGAAGCACTAGACGCCAATGTCGTTTGCCGGCCATGTTCCATGTCGGAGCTCATGCTTTACCCGTTCACGATCGGCGCAGGAGCACAGGCGGTGGAGCTCATGCGCCAGGCACAGGAGGCCAGCCGTGACCGCCTGTACCGCCTGTTTAGCGCAGAAAGCCGTGGCTCGCCACGTCTACGATGGGCCGAATCTGACAACGCCGATCCGTGGAGCTTCTCGCGATACACCCTCTACGCTGACCTCATGGTGCTGGGCCAACGCGACCGCAGCGATCCCATGTGTTGATTTCCACGCAGAACTGACCCACCGCCACGGGTAATTTCCGTCCAAATCTGACCCACGTAAGAACCCTAACCTGCTGCTTTTAGTGGCAGGA
>NZ_LMMT01000010.1 GCF_001422365.1 Pseudorhodoferax sp. Leaf265
ACCGAAGAAGTTATCCAACCGAAGAAGTTATCCACACCATGAGTCCCGCTGGGCTCTATCCAGGGTGGGTCAAGGTTCGATGGAAATGGCGGGTCAGGAATACGTGGAAATCAACATACTTGAGGCGAATCTCGGGGTGACTCATGTCGTCACCGCGCGGAGCAGTCGGACGACTTCGTCCTCCGCAGCCTTCAAGTCCGCGTCGATTTCGGCGAGCGCTCTCGGCAGCGTGAACACGTAGAAGTGGCGGTTGAAGTTGATCTCGTAGCCGACCTTGTCCTTGCTACGATCCATCCAAGCGTCCGGGACGTGCGGCTTCACCTCGCGCTCGAAGTACGCTTCCACGTCCTCCGTGAGCGGCACGTTCTCGAAGTCGCGCAGTTCGGCGTCGGCTTCGAAGCCGGAGCCACGACCGCCCGCCGACACCGGCTCGGCCTTCGCGTCGCGCTGCGTGAACACCGAGCGAAAGAGCTTCTGCTCGGTCGCCTTCCAGCGGCTGCCGCGCTTCTTCAGTAGCGCCTCGATCTCGTCCCACGTTGCGGGCCAGTCCACGCGCGTCTCGCGGCCGAGCAACTGGTCGATGGCCTGCACGTCGTCGAGCAGGTGCGGGCAGGCGTCGAGGAAACGCGCCTTGTCGTCCGTCGTCATCTGGTAGCGCAGGCGCAGCGGCCGCTCGATGGTGATCCGCGTGTAGCCGAAGTCGGCGTTGTCGAAAGTCTTGGAGTGCGGACCCTCTTCGAACTGGCCGTAGAGGCGTACGACATCGTCGATCTGCGCGCTGGTCATGTGCCTCCGCTTGTCGCCGAGGCTGCGCTTGCTGTCTTCGCTGCCGCCTGGCGTCCACACGTCGCGCGCGTCGAGGAGCTGCACCTTGCCCTTGCGCCGACCCTCCTTGCGGTTGGTGACGACCCAGACGTAGGTACCGATGCCGGTGTTGTAGAACATTGACTCCGGCAACGCGACGATGGCCTCGAGCCAGTCGTTCTCGAGTAGCCACCTGCGGATCTCGCTCTCGCCCGAGCCTGCGCCCCCCGTGAACAGGGGCGAGCCAGAGAAGACGATTGCGAACCGAGAGCCCTCCTTGTGCTCCTTCGGCTTGACGTGCTCGCGCTTGCTCCACATGTGCTGCAGGAACAGAAGCGCGCCGTCGTTCACACGCGGCAGGCCGGCGCCGAACCGGCCGTCGAAGCCGCGCTGCTCGTGCTCCCTCTGGACCTCCTTCTGCTGCTTCTTCCAATCGACGCCGAAGGGCGGGTTGCTCAGGAAGTAGTCGAAGGTCTCGGACGGGAACTGGTCCTCGGTAAAGATGTCACCGAAGCGAACGTTGTCGCCGCCGCCGTTGTGGCTCACCTCCTTCATGAGCATGTCGGAAGCCGCCGTGGCGAAGGCGCGCTTGTTGTAGTCCTGCCCGTAGGAGTAAAGCTTCGCCTCGGTGTTGTGCTCCCGCAGGTAGCGCTGCGCTTCGGCCAGCATGCCGCCCGTGCCGCACGCCGGGTCGAGGAGCTTGCGCACCGTGCCCGCCGTGGCGAGCAGCTTGTCGTCGTGGATGAAGAGCAGGTTGACCATGAGGCGGATCACTTCGCGGGGCGTGAAGTGATCGCCGGCCGTCTCGTTCGCGAGCTCGTTGAAGCGGCGGATGAGGTTCTCGAAAATCTGGCCCATCCGCTCGTTCGGCACGTTCGACGGGTGGAGGTCAACGTCGGCGAACTTCGAGACCACGAGGTAGAGGATGTTCGCCTCGTGCATCTTCTCGATCTCGGCTTCGAACTCGAAGTACTCGAAGATGCGCTGGACGTTCCTCGAGAAGCCCTTGATATAGCTGACCAAGTGCTTATTAATGTTGTCCGGGTCGCCCTTGAGCTTGCCGAAGTTGAGCGGCGAATGGTTGTGGAAGCGCTGGCCCGCGACCTTGTTCAGCGTGGTGTCGAGCGCATCGCCGGAGAGCCTGCCGCCCTTGTGCTTCTCGTGCGCGGCGACGACCTTCGCCTTCGTCTCGGCGAGGACGCAGTCGAAGCGACGCAGCACCGTCATCGGCAGCATCACGCGCTCGTACTGTGGCGGGCGGTAGGGGCCGCGCAGGAGGTCGGCGATCTGCCAGATGAGGTTGGCGAAGGTGTTGTGATCAGCGGCCATCGTCGCTGCCTCCCCCGGCCTCACCGCCACGCGGCTGCGCATCCATCCACCGGTCGAGTTCGGTACGCTTGATGCGCCATTGCCCGCGGATCTTGAACGCGGGGATCTGCCCGGCCGCGGCCATGGCGTACACGGTCTTCTCGGCGAGCTTCAGCAGCACCGCGACCTCCTTGACAGTCAGGATTTCATCAGTCATCGGTTCTGCACCAGGATCGGAACTCACGGGTGGTGGCGGCATTAGATTCCAAAGGACGCCATCCTACGGCAATCTCAATGTCAGCCAACGATCGTTAAGCTCACCGGGGACAGGAGCTATTCAGCTCGGCGTCCGCCACGGGGGCCCGTCAGGCGCTGTCATGTGAATTGGTTGCACTGTCGAGCGGCCGGTGACGATGGCTGCCGACACTCGACCGTCGCGGAACGAATGACCCCACCCAGTCTTAATCCGATGTTCGCCGCCGCAGGCGCAACGACAGCAACTGGGCGGGTACAGCCGGCCGGTCCGAAAACCGATAGCCCCCATAGATTCAGGCCCTTGATCAGCATCGTCGTCAAGTTCGGACCACCTCTATCGCCGCACGGCATTGCAAGATCCGTCAGACCAACTTTATTTTTCTCCGACGAACTTTATTTGCTCCAGTCATTCCATCATGCCGCCCTACTCCACCGTCACCGACTTCGCCAGATTCCGCGGCTTGTCGACATCCGTCCCGCGCGCGCACGCCGTGTGGTAGGCCAGCAGCTGCAGCGGCACCACGTGCAGCAGCGGTGAGAGTTCGCCGTAGTGCTCGGGCATGCGGATCACGTGGATGCCTTCCTCGCTCTCGATGCGGGTGTCGCCGTCGGCCAGCACATACAGCACGCCGCCGCGCGCACGCACCTCCTGCATGTTGCTCTTGAGCTTCTCCAACAACTGGTCGTTGGGCGCCACGGTGACCACCGGCATGGTGCTGGTGACCAGCGCCAGCGGGCCGTGCTTGAGCTCGCCGGCGGCATAGGCTTCGGCGTGGATGTAGGTGATCTCCTTGAGCTTGAGCGCACCTTCGAGGGCCACCGGGTAGTGCAGGCCGCGGCCGAGGAACAGCGCGTTCTCCATCTTCGCGAAGTCTTCCGACCAGGTGATGATCTGCGGCTCCAGCGCCAGCACGGACTGCAGCGCCACGGGCAGGTGGCGCATGGCCTTGAGGTGGCGCTGCTCGGCCTCCTCGGTCAGCCTGCCCTTGGCCTGGGCCAGCGCCAGCGTCAGCAGGAACAGGCCGGCCAGCTGCGTGGTGAACGCCTTGGTCGATGCCACGCCGACCTCGACACCGGCGCGCGTGATGTAGGCCAGCTTGCACTCGCGCACCATGGCGCTGGTGGCCACGTTGCACACCGTCAGCGTGTGTTCCATGCCCAGGCTCTGCGCATGGCGCAGCGCGGCCAGTGTGTCGGCAGTCTCGCCGCTCTGGCTGATGGTGACGACCAGCGTGCGCGGGTCGGGCACGGACTCGCGGTAGCGGTATTCGCTGGCGATCTCGACCTGGGTCGGGATCTTGGCAATGCCCTCCAGCCAGTACTTGGCGGTGCAACCGCTGTAGTAGCTGGTGCCGCAGGCCAGGATCAGCACGCGGTCGATCTCCTGGAACACGCGGTGCGCACTGGCGCTCACGCCCTGCTCGTCGGGCTGGCCGTCGAACAGCTCGGGCGCGACGCCCACCAGGCCTTCGAGCGTGTCGGCAATGGCGCGCGGCTGCTCGAAGATCTCCTTCTGCATGTAGTGGCGGTAGGGGCCCAGCTCGGCCGCGCCGCTGTGCGCCTGCACGGTCTTGACGGGGCGCGTCACGCTCTTGTGCGCCTTGTCGATGATCCAGTACTTGCCCAGTTGCAGGTCGACCACGTCGCCTTCGGACAGGTAGACGATCTGGTCGGTCACGCCGGCCAGGGCCATGGCGTCGCTGGCCAGGAAGTGCTCGCCACCGTCCTTGCCCACGCCCAGGATCAGCGGGGAGCCGGCACGTGCGCCGACCACGCGGTGCGGCTCGTCCTTGGCGAACACGGCGATCGCGTAGGCGCCGCGCAACTGCCGCACGGCAGCCTTGACGGCCTCGAACACGTCGCCGTCGTACAGGCTGTCGACCAGGTGGGCGATGACCTCGGTGTCGGTCTGGCTATGGAACACATAGCCCTTGGCCTTCAGCGCCGCGCGCAGCTCGTCGTGGTTCTCGATGATGCCGTTGTGCACCAACGCGATGCGGCCCGGCCGCGCGGCCGCTTCGGCGCCCGGGCCATGGCTGAAGTGCGGATGGGCGTTGTGCACGGCCGGCGCGCCGTGCGTGGCCCAGCGCGTGTGGGCGATGCCGGTGCCGCCCTCGATGTGCTCGGCCTGCACCTGGGCCACGAGTTCGGCCACGCGCGCCGTGCTGCGGGCCCGCTGCAGCCCGCCGCCTTCGGCCGGCCCCAGGCTGGCGGCATGGATGGCGACGCCGCAGCTGTCATAGCCCCGGTACTCCAGCCGCTGCAGACCCTGGACCAGGATGGGAACGATGTTGCGCTTGGACACTGCGCCGACGATGCCGCACATAGAGGTTCTCCCGTGAATGAGCGGGCGGATGCTAGGCGATGGAGACTGTTCTTTTTGTTCGATTTTTCACGCCATTCGGAATATTGTTTCCCACACCGCCGACAAGGACAGAAAATTTCATTCATGATCAATTCATGGAATCTTTGGAAATTGATGCCACCGATTTGCGGCTGTTGGATCAACTCCAGCGCGACGCCTCGCTGAGCAACCTGGCGTTGGCCGAGCTCGTGCATGTGTCTGCACCCACCTGTCTGCGCCGCGTCAAGCGGCTGGTCGATGCAGGACTGGTGGAGCGCCAGGTGGCCATCCTGTCGCCGGACCGACTGGCGCCGGTGCTGGGTCACGGGCTGACGGCCCTGGTGGAGATCACGCTGGACCGGCAGGACGCCGAGCGGCTGGCCGCCTTCGAGCAGCGCGTGGTGGCCGACGACGCCGTACAGCAGTGCTACCGCGTCTCGCCCGGGCCGGACTTCTGCCTGGTGGTGCACGCGCGCGACATGCCGGACTACCTGGCGCTGGCCGAGCGGCTGTTCACGGCCGACGCCAACGTGCGCAACGTGAAGGCCTTCTTCAGCCTCAAGCGGGCGAAGTTCCAGACCCGGTTGCCGCTGCCCGCGGCAAGGTGAGCCAGACCGTGCAGCCCTGGCCGGGTGCGGCCTCGGCGCGCACGCTGCCGCCATGGCGGCGCACGACCTGCTGCACCAGGGCCAGGCCCATGCCCAGGCCTTCGAAGCGCGCGCCGTGCAGGCGTGCAAAGGGCTGGAACAGGCGCGTGGCCTGGGCCGGCGGGAAACCGGCACCGTTGTCGCGCACGCGCAGTTGCACACCACCGTCGGGCAGCACCGCGCCGTCGATCTGAATGCAGGGCTCGACCGCCGGCCGCGTGAACTTGAGCGCATTGGCCAGCAGTGCGGCCAACGCCTGGCGCAGTTGCGCCACGTCGCCCGGCACGGGCGGCAGGCCGGGCGCGATGTCCCAACGGATGGCGCGCGCACGGTCGGCCTCGGGCAAGGTGGCCTCGGCCGCGCGGCGGGCTTCGGCCACGAGCAGGGCGCCATCGGTCACGCTTTGCTGCAGCGGCGCGCCCGACAGCCGCACCAGCGCCAGCACGGCGTCGAGCATGTCGCCCAGCTGGCGAGAGGAGCGGTCCAGCTGGGCCAGCGCGGGGGCGAGATCCTCGCCGGACGCCGCCATCTCGCGCAGCACTTCGCCATAGGCCAGCACATGGCGCACCGGTGCGCGCAGGTCGTGCGAGACCATGCGCGCCATGTCCTCGGCATCGGCCTGGGCCGCGCCAAGCTGCGCGCGCAGCGCCTGCAGTTCGCTGGGGCCGTCCGCGCTCACTTCGCCTTCTTCGCGGGGCGCGTCCAGTTCGGGATGCTGACCTGGCGGCCGCGCGCCACGCTCAACGCACCGGCCGGGGCGTCCTTGGTGATGGTGGAGCCGCCGCCCACGGTGCCCCCGGCGCCGATGGTGACGGGCGCGACCAGCACGCAATTGCTGCCTACGTGCACGTCGGCCTCGATCACCGTGCGGTGCTTGTTGGCGCCGTCGTAGTTGGCGGTGATGCTGCCGGCGCCGTAGTTCACGCGCTCGCCCACGGTGGCATCGCCCAGGTAGGCCAGGTGGTTGGCCTTGGCCCCCTTGGCCAGCGTGGAGTTCTTGACTTCGACGAAGTTGCCGATGTGCACCTCTTCGCCGAGCTTCGCACCGGGGCGCAGCCGCGCGTAGGGGCCGACGATGGCGCCCGCGCCCACCTGCACCTGGCTGCCCGTGTCGGTGCCGCCTTCGATGTGGCAGAAGGCCTGGATCACGGTGCCGGCAGCGATCTGCGCGTTGGCGATCACGCAGTGCGGGCCGATGCGCACGCCCTCGCCCAGGCGCACCTCGCCTTCGAACACACAGCCGACATCGATCTCCACGTCGCCGCCGCACTCCAGCCGGCCGCGCACGTCCAGGCGCGCCGGATCGGCCAGGCGCACGCCCTGCTCCATGAGGCGCTGGGCATGGCGCAGCTGGTAGGCGCGCTCGAGTTCGGCCAGCTGCACCGGGCTGTTGACGCCGTCGACCTGGATGCGGTCGGCCGTCTTGCTCGCCACCACAGGAACACCGTCGGCGACGGCCATCTGCACGATGTCGGTCAGGTAGTACTCGCCCTGCACGTTGTCGTTGGTCAGCCGCACCAGCCAGCGCTTGAGCTGCGCCGTGGGCACGGCCATCACGCCGGTGTAGATCTCGCGGATGGCGCGCTGCGCGTCGGTGGCGTCCTTGTGCTCGACGATGCGCTGCACGGCGTCGCCATCGCGCACGATGCGGCCATAGCCAGTGGGATCGGGCATGTCCACCGTCAGCAGCGCCAGCCGCTCGCCAGCGCAGCTGGCCAGCAGCGCGCGCAGCGTGTCGGCGGCGATCAGCGGCACATCGCCGTTGAGGATCAGCGTGACCCCGTCATCGGGCAGCGCGGGCACGGCCTGCTGTACGGCGTGGCCCGTCCCCAACTGCGGCTCCTGTCTGACGCAATGCAGCGCCAGGGCGGCCTGGGCGGCCCCGGCCTGTTGGACGAAACTCTCTACCGTCGCAGCGCCATGGCCGGTGATGACGACGGTGCGTCGCGGCGCGAGTTGGGCCGCGGTGTCCAGAACATGCCCGAGCAGGGCGCGACCGGCCAGACGGTGCAACACTTTGGGGATGCTGCTCTTCATCCGCGTGCCCTTGCCCGCGGCCATGACCACCACATCGACGGATGCCATGCACTACCTCGCTTTCACTGGTTCCAATGCCGCGCGGATTATCGTGCTCGCCCTGACCTGCCTGATGGTGGGCTGCAGCTCGGTGCGGCTGGCCTACAACAACGTGCCCACCTTTGGCACCTGGTGGCTCAACAGCTACCTGGACTTCGACGATTCGCAGTCGACCCGGCTGCGCGAAGACCTGGCCAGCCTGCAGCAGTGGCACCGCACGCAGTTGCCCGAGATGGCCGGCCTGCTGCAACGTGCCCAGGCACTGGCTGGGCAGGAACACCTGCCGGCCTCGCAGGCCTGTGCGCTGGTGGACGACGTGCAGCGCCAGCTGGCCGACATCAGCGCCCACTCGGAGCCCGGCGCGGCGCAACTGGTGCGCACCCTCACGCCAGCGCAGCTGCAGCATCTGGACGCCAAGTACAACAAGACCAACGAAGACTTCAGCAAGGAGTGGCTGGACTTGAGCCCAGACAAACTCCACGAGAAGCGCTACGACAAGGCGCTGGACCGCGCCGAACACTTCTATGGCCGGCTCAGCGCCGAGCAGCGGGCGCTGCTTCGTCGGCAGGTCGATGCCTCCAGCTACGACCCGCGCAAGCTGCAGGCCGAGCGCGTGCGGCGCCAGCAAGACACCTTGCAGACGCTGCGCAGCGTGGCCGGCGAGCAAGCCCCGCCCGAGCAGGTAGAGCGTGCGCTGCGCGGCCTGTTCGCGCGCTACCGCCAGTCACCGCAGGCCGACTACCGGGCCTATGCGCAGCGGCAGATCGAGGAGGGGTGCGAAGGCCTGGCGCTGTTGCACGACACCACCACGGCCGCGCAGCGCGAGAACGCCGTCAAGCGGCTGCAGGCCTACGAGAAGGATTTCCGCTCGCTGGCCGCGCAGCGCTGACGCGTCAGCGCTTGGCCAGGCGCAGGGCCGGCCGCGGCTGCGGCAGCTCCCCGCGCTGCCGGCTGCGCTCCAGGTAGGCCTGCAGGCTGGGCGGTACGTCGGGCACGCCCCAGGCATCGCCCTGTTGCGCCCGCGGTTGGAACTCGCCTGTGCCGTTGTCCTGTTGCTGCTGGCGGTTGTCGGGCGGCATGTGGCGGTGCTGAAGCCCGGCGGACACGGAATCGCGGAAATCCTGGTGCATGGCGGTCAAATCCTGGAGCGCCGCGTGCCCGGAACGGAGCATGTCGGCAAGAATATGCACCAGCTTAGGGCGCGGGCTGCGGCTCCTCCGTCGTCCACGGCTTGTTACAGGCGTCGGCGCCGTCCTACAGCAGCGGCAATTTCTCCAGAGGCTGGGCCGCGTAGTCGGCCAGCTGCGTCAGCGCGCGCGGGTTGCGCAGCAGCAGCCGTCCGTCCTCCAGGCTGTGCAGCCCCAGGGCCTGCAGGCGGCGCAGCGTGCGGTGCGTGTGCACCAGCGAAAGGCCCAGCGCGTCGGCCATGTGCTGCTGCGTCAGCGGGAAGGCGCAGCTGTTGTCTTCGGCGACCAGCCCCAGCCGCTGCAGGCGCTTGAACAGATGGATCAGCAGCACCGCCACCCGCTCCATCGCACTGCGCCGGCCGGTGGTCAGCAGGTTCTCGTCCAGCATCTGTTCCTCGCGCGCGCAGAGCCAGGTCAGGTCGTAACCCAGGCGCGGCTGGGCGCGGTAGAGTTCCCACAGCCGCTTGCCCTGGAACACGCAGACCGAGGCCTCGGTCAAGGCCTCCACGCCGTAGGTGGCGCCTTCCGAGAAGCGCTGTTGCAGGCCGAAGAAGTCCCCTGGCAGCAGGAAGTTCAGGATCTGGCGCCGGCCATCGCTGAGCGTCTTGTAGCGGAACGCCCAGCCGGCGTAGAGCGTGTAGAGCCGGCCGCCATCGGCCTGCTCCCGAATCAGCGCATGGCCCGCCGGTACGCGCTCGGTGGCGCTGCGCAGGTCTTCGATGAAGCCGAGTTCGCTCGCCGCGAGTTGGTGGAAAGCGCCGCTGGCGCGCAGACCGCAGTGCGCACAGCGCTGCGGCATGGGAGGGGCGTCGGACGGCGTCACGGGGCGCGAGTGTAGGGGCACCGCGCATGCTCCTACACTCGCACCGTCCCGGCACCCGGGACGATGGAGGTGCAGCGATGGGTTCCAGCCTGGATGCCGTGGCGCAAGCGTTCTGCGCCGATCCTGCCTACCCGCAGAGCGTGCGGGCGCTGGCCGCATTGGGCACGCCGCGCCGCTACGGCAGCGGCGCCAAGCTGCTGCACGAAACCGACCGCGGCGACACGCTGTTCGTCGTCATGCAGGGCCAGGTGCGCGCCTACGGCCACGACCCGCAGGAACGCGAGATCACCTTCGGCTATGTCGGCGCGGGCGACTATTTCGGCGAGATGGCGCTGGACGGCGGCCCCCGCTCGGCCACCGTGGAGGCGCTGGAGCCCACCGTCTGCGCGCTGGTCACGCGCGACGCGCTGCTGGCCTACATCGGACGCCAACCCAGCTTCGCGCTGGAACTGCTGGCCAAGGTGACACGGCGTGCGCGCATGGCCACCAACAGCGCGCGCAACCTGGCCTTCATCGACGTCTACAGCCGCCTGGCCAAGCTGCTCGGTGGCGTCGCCCGGTCCGAGGGCGACGGCCGCGCCGTGCTGCCCGAGGACCTGAGCCTGCAGGAGATCGCCCAGCGCGTCGGGTGCACCCGAGAGATGCTCAACCGCATCCTCAGGGACCTGCAAGGGGCCGGCTACCTGGAGCGCCTGGACGGCCGGCTGGTGCTGCGCACGCCCCTGCCGTCGCGCTGGTAGTGCCGAAACCGCACGGCTCTTTGCAAGAATTCGCGCCAAATTGTGTGCATACGTCACAAACCCCCTGTGGGTTTCACACGGCGTCACATCCGGCCCGCCACCTAAGCTTCGCACCGGCCTCGCCCATGCCGCGGGGAACAAGGAAGCTGCCATGTTGGAAGGTTCAACGTCTGTCCACGCCGAGGCTGCCTGGGACATCGGCAGCGTCATCGCTGCCACACCGCGGCGATTTCTTTCCGACGCGACCACGATGCTGCGCTGCATCATCGAGCATGTGGACTACGGGCTTGCATTGATCTCGATCGGTTCGCGCCGCCTGCACCTCGCCAACTCGGCCGCCTTGCTGGCGATGAGCGCCGACAGCAACCACAGCAGCGGCCTGTCGGTGGTGGCCGGCGAGCTCTGCGCGCTGACACCGGTTGGCGAGCGCGCCCTCGAACGCAGCCTCACGCTGGCCCGCACCGGCGTGCGCGACCTGCTGACGGCCAACAAGGGCCCTGGCCGCACCACGGTGGCCGTGGTGCCGCTGGCCGGCCCCGAGGAAGACGGCCAGGCCCTGCTGATCTTCTCCAAGCCGCGCCTGTGCGACGCCACCACGCTGGCGCTGTTCGCCCGCTCCTGCGACCTCACAGCCGCCGAGAGCAACGTGCTGGCCGCCGTCTGCGAAGGCAAGCGGCCGCACGAGGTGGCCCGCCAGCATGGCGTGCAAGTGTCCACCGTGCGCAGCCAACTGCTGTCGATCCGCCAGAAGACGCGCAGCGGCTCCATCCGCGAACTCGTGCAGACCGTCTCGCTGCTGCCGCCTATGGCACGCCACCTGGTCTGACCCTGCGGGCCCCCGTCGCGCCCGCGCGCGCGGCGCCGGGATGCATGGCTTAGACTGGCGCGAACACGCCACACCAGCGCCGCCGCCACGCGGCACGTCGAGCCATGATGTCCGAGTTGAGTGCACAGACCGACGCGTTCAGTTCCAACGCCGCCCCATCCAGCCCCTTGCGCCGCCTTGCCGCCCTGGGCGACGTGCGGCACTACCGCAAGGGCACCATCCTGATCCATGAGTCGGACCATGGCGACACGCTCTTTGTCGTCATGGAAGGCCGCGTCAAGGTCTTCAGCACCGATTCCAACGGCCGCGAGATCACGCTGGGCGTGATCGTCGCAGGCGACTACTTTGGCGAGATGGCGCTGGATGGCGGGCCGCGCTCGGCCAGCGTGATCACGCTGGAGCCGGCCGTGTGCTCGCTGGTGTCGCGCGCCACCCTGCTGGCCTTCATCGGCCAGGAGCCTGGCTTTGCGCTGGATCTGCTGGGCAAGGTGATCCGGCGCGCGCGCTCGGCCACCAACGCCGTGCGCAACCTGGCCTTCACCGATGTCTACGGCCGCATCACGCAGCTGCTGACGGAGTTGGCCGAACCCCAGCCCGATGGCACCGCGCTGATGCGCGAACGCATGACGCAGCAGGACATCGCCAGCCGCGTCGGCTGCAGCCGGGAGATGGTCAGCCGCATCATGAAAGACCTGGAGGCCGGCGGCTATGTCGGCGTGCGCGACCGGCGCATCGCCTTGCTGGCGAAGCTGCCGGCGCGCTGGTAGTCCTGGCGCTCAGGACTGCTGTTGCATGCTGCCGCGTGCCGGCGGCAGCACCAGGCCGACCAAGCCCAGCGCCAGCCGTGCCAGCGCGGCGCCGGCCTGGCCCAGGGCGAGCCCGAGGTCGCGCACGGGCTGGGCCACGGCCTGCTGCCAGCGGCCGGCCTGCAGGGCGCGGCCGACTGCGCGTGCCTGGGTCTGCGGCAGCGGATCCCAGGCGAAGTAGGCCGCGGCCCCGCGCTCGGCACCCGAGGATTCGAGCACCACGCGCTGCCCCGCCTGCACCACCATCCCCCGCCCCGGGACCAGGAACAGGTCACCTGAGGCCTGGGTGTCGGTGCGCAGCATGTCCATGGTGACCCAGACACGCCCGTGCGCAATGCGCAGCACACCCGCGCTGGACGGGGTCAGGCTGAGGGCCTGGCCGGCGTCGAGCTTCCAGCAGCCCGGGAGGGCGGCGGCGGACGAGGATTGATGCGTACTTTGCGTGGCTTGGGTGAACATGGCGGGCTCCTGAGTTCGGTGCTTGGGAGTGAATGATCGTCGCCAGCCCCTTGGCGGTCCAATGAAATCGGGCTAGGCTATTGATTCATCGCGCGCATCAATCACCCCATGCAGCATTCCCAGACCCATCTGCGCACCCGGCCCATCGCGGCCGGCTACCTGCGTGCCTTCCTGGCCGTGGCCCGCCACCTGAACTTCCGCGTCGCGGCGGAGGAACTGGCCCTCACCCAATCCGCCGTGAGCCGGCAGATCCAGGCCCTGGAGGAAGAGGTCGGCGTGCCTCTGTTCCTGCGCCACACGCGCGCCGTGGAGCTCACGGGCGCCGGCGCGCAGCTGCTGGCCGCCGCCGCACCGGCACTGGAGCGGCTGGACGGCGCCGTGCGCCAGATCCGCCAGAGCGCGGGGCGGCGCAGCGTCTCGCTGACGACCTTCGCCTCGTTCGCCTCGATGTGGCTGATCCCGCGCCTCGAAGCCTTCCAGCGCGACCACCCGGACATCGACATCCGCATCGACGCCACCGACGCCGTGGTCGACCTGGACGTCTCCGATGTGGACATGTCGCTGCGCTACGGCCACTTCGCCAACATGCCGGCCGACGGCCGCCGCCTGTTCGGCGAACAGCTGACGCCGGTGGCCAGCCCCTGGCTGCTCAAGAGCGGCGTGCGCCTGCACCAACCTGAAGACCTGGCCCAGTTCACGCTGATCGAGGCCGGCGATGCGCACTACACGCACCTGCAGTGGCTGACCTGGCAGCGCTGGATCGAGTTGCAGTTGCCGGCCGCCAGCGCCCGCAAGTTCCAGCCGCAGCGCTGGCTCTACTTCAACTATGCCTACCAGATGGTGCAGGCCGCGCTGGCCGGCCAGGGCCTGGTGCTGGCGCGCTTGCCCCTGGTGGCCGAAAGCATGGCCAATGGCGACCTGGTCGAGGTGCTGCCCAATCGGCGCATGGACTCGCCGATGACCTACTGGCTCAAGCTGGCGCCCCGCAGCGAGGCCCGGCCCGAGGTCCGGGCCTTCTGCGACTGGCTCATGGACCAGGCGGCGCTCACGCGTGCGGCCGTCGGCGACGCGCCCGACCCCGACACGGTGGACGACATCGATTGAGCTGGCTGCGGCCGGCTACTTGATCGGCCAGACCACGCCGTGGTCGTTCAGGATGGCGTCCAGCGGCACGTCGTGCGGCTCGGGCTCGAAGTCGTCCAGGAAGCCCGTGCCGAAGCCCAGCCCCACCGTCAGCGGCTTGGGCTGCAGCGTGGCCAGCGTGCGGTCGTAGAAGCCGCCGCCGTAGCCCAGCCGGTAGCCGCCCGCCGCATAGCCCACGCAGGGCACGAACAGCAGCGTGGGCACCACCACCTCGGTGCCCTTGGGCTTGGGAATGCCGTAGGCGTCCTCTTCCATCGGGCAGCCGGGGTACCAGGCGTGGAAGGTCAGGGTCTTGTGCACCTTGTCCACCACGGGCAGGCCGATGCGCTTGCGCGTCGCCTCGCCCTGCAGTTCGCCGTCTTCCTTCCAGCGGTGCAGCGCCGGCAGCGGATCGAACTCGCCCTTGATCGGCCAGTAGGCGCCGATCACCGTGTCGGCCCGGCCGACCAGCCAGATGCGCATGACCTGCTGCAGGGCACGCGCACGCTCCATGCGGTCGGGCAAGGCCAGGCGCGCTTCCAACAGTGCGGCGCGCAAGGCTTTGCGTTCGCGCGCCTTGTCCTCGGCCGATTTCTCCATAATCCTCCCCCATGCAAGTACGGGCCATTCTGACATCGATCGTTCTCATGGCCGGGCTGGGTGCGGCCCTGCCCAGCCCGGCCCAGACCCCTGCCGACCAGCTGATCCTGGACATGCAGCAGGCCGCGCGGCGCGGCGACAAGGCACGCCTGGCCAGCCTGTTGCCGCAGGTGCGCGGCCATGTGCTGGAGCCCTGGGCCGCCTACTGGGAAGCCCGCAGCCGGCTGGAGGACTTCACGAGCGGCGACATGCAGGCCTTCAGCGCCCGCTACGCCGGCAGCTACCAGGAAGACCGGTTGCGCAACGACTGGCTGCTCTTGCTGGGCCAGCGCCGCGACTGGAGCACTTTCGCCGCCGAGCACCCACAGTTCCGCATGGGCGACGACCGCCAGGTGCGCTGCTACGCCCTGCTGGTCGACCAGCTGCGCAGCAACCAGCCCGCCTCGCAGGTGGCGGCCGACGACGTGCGCCGTCTGTGGCTGGCCCAGCGCGACGCCGACGACGGCTGCACCCAGGCGGCCGACCGCCTCTACGCCACCCGTCGCCTGCCGGCCGAGGACGTCTGGCGCAAGGCCCGCCTGTCGGCCGAGGCCAACCGCAGCCGCGCCACGCGCGACGCCGTGCAGATCGTCGCGCCCGAGGTGCTGGACCAGGTCGGCCAGCTGCTCGACAGTCCGGTGCGCTACCTGGCCGGCCGCAGCGTGGCCGCCTCCAAGCTGCGCCGAGAACTCATCACGCTGGCCCTGGTCAAGCTGGCCGCCTCCGACCCCGAGCAGGCCGCCGCGGCGCTGGACAGCAAGTGGAGCGTGCAGCTCTCGGCCGAGGAGCGCAACTGGCTCTGGGGCGTGATCGGCAAGCAGGCCGCGATCCGCCGCTCGCCCATGACCTGGGAGTACTTCAGCAAGGTGCAGCGCGACACCGACCTGCACGACGAAATGCTGGTCTGGAAGGCCCGCACCGCGCTGCGCGAAGGCCAGTGGAAGGCGCTGACCACCACCATCCAGGCCATGGGCGACGAGAGCCGCCTGGACCCGGCCTGGATCTACTGGCGCGCCCGCGCGTTGCAGAAGATCGGCAACGAAGCCGACCGCGCCGAGGCGCTGCAGCTGTACGAAAGCATCGCTGGCGTGCGCGGCTTCTACGAGCAGCTGGCGCTGGAGGAACTCGGCCGCAAGATCGAGGTGCCGCCCGCGCCGCCACCGCCCACGCCCGACGAGAAGGCCCTGGCCCGCAGCAACCCCAGCCTGCAGCGCGCGCTCTACGCCATCGGCATGGGCTTGCGCAGCGAAGGCGTGCGCGAGTGGAACTACGCCACCAACCTGCACAGCCCGGGCGGCATGGCCGAGCGCGACCTGCTGGCCGCTGCCGATCTCGCCTGCGAGCGCGAGGTCTGGGACCGCTGCATCAACACCAGCGAACGCACGCGCCAGGCCATCGACTTCAGCCAGCGCTTCCCGATGCCGCTGCAGGACTCGGTGGTGCCGCGCAGCCGCGCGATCAATCTCGACCCGGCCTTCGTCTACGGCCTGATCCGCCAGGAGTCGCGCTTCATCATGGACGCGCGCTCGCACGTGGGCGCCTCCGGCCTCATGCAGGTGATGCCGGCCACAGCGCGCTGGACCGCGCGCAAGATCGGCCTCACGGACTTCACGCCCGGCCAGATCAACGAGCGCGAGACCAACATCGCGATCGGCACCGGCTACCTGAAGCTCGTGCTGGACGACTTCGCCGGCTCCATGCCGCTGGCTGCGGCCGCCTACAACGCCGGCCCCGGTCGGCCGCGCGTGTGGCGTGGCCAGGCCGGCAGCCCGACGCTGGAGGCCGCCATCTGGGCCGAGAACATCCCGTTCAACGAGACGCGCGACTACGTCAAGAAGGTGGTCTCCAACGCCACCAACTACGCTGCCATCCTGACTGGCCAGCCGCAATCGCTGAAGGCGCGCATGGGCAGCGTGGGCCCGCTGGCCGCCGGCGCACCCGACCCGAGCAAGGAACTGCCCTGAAGGCAGCGCACGCGATGGATGACGCCCTGGCTCGCATCGGCGACACCATCGCGCAGGAGTTTTCCGACCTGCGCAGCGTCGAGGACGCGACGCGCATCGTGCTGCGCCTGGCCCTGGCCGCCCTGCTCGGCGGCCTGCTCGGCATCGAGCGCGAGGCCAAGGGCAAGGCGGCCGGCGTGCGCACCCACATGCTGGTGTCCATGGGTGCGGCCATGTTCGTACTGGCCTCGCAACAGTTCGATATCGGCGCGGCCGACATGAGCCGTGTGCTGCAGGGGGTGATCGCCGGGGTCGGCTTCCTGGGTGCCGGCACCATCCTCAAGGGCGATGCCGAGAGCCGGGTCAAGGGCCTGACCACGGCGGCCGGCATCTGGATGACGGCCGCCATCGGCGTGGCCGCCGGCTTGGGCAAGGAGAGCACCGCCATCCTCGCCACGCTGCTGACGCTGGCCATCATGGCCTCGCTGCCGCTGTTCGCACGGCTGTTCGAGCGCAAGGCCGATGCGCCGCGGCGCATCGTCACGCCGCCGGACCGCTGACCTCTGTCCTTCCCGACGGGTGGCCCCCGTCGTCGAGCCGCAGTGTGCGCAGGCGCAGGGCATTCGCGATCACGCTCACGGACGAAAGCGCCATCGCCGCCGCCGCCACCACCGGCGACAGCAGCAGCCCGAGGAACGGGTAGAGCACACCGGCTGCCAATGGAATGCCCGCGACGTTGTAGGCGAAGGAAAGCACCAGGTTCTGCCGGATGTTGCGCATCGTCGCGCGCGACAGCGCCCGCGCCCGGACGATGCCCAGCAGGTCGCCATGGAGCAGGGTGATGCCCGCGCTTTCCATCGCCACATCGGTGCCCGTGCCCATCGCGATGCCGACCGTCGCCTGGGCGAGGGCTGGCGCATCGTTGACGCCGTCGCCGGCCATGGCCACGGTCCGCCCCTCGGCCTGCAGCCGCTGGACGACGGCGGCCTTGTCCTGCGGCAGCACGTCGGCCACGACTTCGTCGATGCCCAGCTGCCGGCCCACGGCGTCGGCAGTGGTCTTGCCGTCGCCCGTCAGCATGACGATGCGCATGCCGATGGCCTTCAGTTCCTGCAGCGCCTGCGGCGTGGTCTTCTTGACGGGGTCGGCGATGGCGACGAAGCCCGCCAGCCGGCCGCCGAGGCCGACGAAGATCACCGTGGCCGCGGCGCGCCGTTGCTGCTCGGCCGCGGCGTCGAGCGCCGCGGTGTCGATGCCCTGTTCGGCCAGGAACCGTGCGCTGCCGCAAACCACATCCACCCCTTCCACCGTACCCACCACGCCCTTGCCCACGGGGGAGTCGAACCCGGACACCGGGGACAAGGCGAGCTTGCGCTCCTGCGCGGCCGCCACGATGGCCAAGGCGAGCGGGTGTTCGCTGGCCCGCTCCACGCTGGCGAGCTTGTGGAGCACGTCCCCGGAGGAAAAGCCCGCCGTCGCCTCGATGTGGACCACCTTCGGCCGCCCCTCGGTCAATGTGCCGGTCTTGTCCACCACCAGCGTATCGACCTTCTCCATCTTCTCCAGCGCCTGCGCATCGCGGACCAGGATGCCGTGCTGGGCCCCCTTGCCGACCCCGACCATGATGGACATCGGCGTTGCGAGCCCCAGCGCGCAGGGGCACGCGATGATGAGCACGGCCACCGAGGTCACGAGCGCGTAGCTGAAGGCCGGTGCCGGCCCCCACACCAGCCATGCAGCGAAGGTCAGCAGCGCCAGCAGGATCACCACCGGCACGAACCAGCCCGCGACCTGGTCGGCCATGCGCTGGATCGGCGCCCTGCTGCGCTGGGCCGCGGCCACCATGTGCACGATCTGCGCCAGCAGGGTGTCGGCGCCGACCCGCTCGGCACGCAGCACGAAGCCGCCGGTCTGGTTCATCGTGCCCGCCGTGAGCTTCGATCCGACCGACTTCGCGACGGGAAGGGGCTCGCCCGTCACCATCGACTCGTCGACGTTGCCCTTGCCTTCGGTCAGCTCGCCGTCCACGGGCACCTTCTCGCCCGGCCGCACGCGCAGCAGGTCGCCGACCTGGATCGCATCGACCTGCACCGTTTCGTCCGCGCCGGCGGCATTCAGCCTGACCGCCGTCCTGGGCGCAAGCCCGAGCAGCGCCTTGATCGCACCCGAGGTCTTCTCGCGCGCCCGCAGCTCCAGGACTTGGCCGAGCAGCACCAGCACCGTGATGACGGCGGCCGCTTCGAAGTACACGGCCACGGCACCGTCCTCACGCCGCAGAGCGGGGGGGAACAGCCCGGGCAGCAGCGTCGCGACGAGGCTGTACAGCCAGGCCGCGCCCGTGCCCAGCGCGATGAGCGTGAACATGTTGAGGCTGCGGTTCCTGACCGAAGCCGCCCCCCGCGCGAAGAACGGCCATCCGGCCCAGAGCACCACGGGCGTCGCGAGCGCGAGCTGCACCCAGTTCGAGGCCTGCTGTGCGATGAGGTGGTGGATGTCGAAGACATGGCTCCCCATCTCGAGCGCGAACACCGGAGCGGTCAACACCGCGCCAATGCCCAGGCGCCGCTGCATGTCCCGCAGCTCGGGGCTGTCCCCCTCTCCCTCGGCCGCGATCAGCGGCTCCAGCGCCATGCCGCAGATGGGGCAGTTGCCCGGCCCCGCTTGCCGTACCTGCGGATGCATGGGACAGGTGTACGGGCCCCCAGGTTTCGCCGGCCCGGCCGCGGCCGCCTCGTGGTGGTGACCTGCAAGGCCATGGTGGCCGTGGCCTGGGTGGCCGCTGTGGGATGGGTTTGAGGTCTGCATGACGGGCTCCGGATGCGCCAGTCTGGCCCCTGACATCGCCGCAATGTCAAGGCGCGCCACGGGCCCCATTGACCTTCTCCCCATGGCAAGGTTTAGCATGGCGGACATTCGTGAATCGACGGACGGAATTCCCGCCCGTCGCCCCAAGCCTGTGAAACTGCTGCGTATCTGGCTGCTCGTGCTGCTCGCCGTGTTGCTCCCCGTCCGGGGCGCGATGGCGGCGGCCATGGCCTGCCCGCCGCCTGCAAGCGCCGCGGCGCAGCAGCTCGGCGCACCGGCCGGGGACCATGGGCACGGCAGCCATGGGCACGACGAGGCCGGGCATTCCCACGGTGGTGACCACGCGGCAGCCGACCCTGCGCATGCGGCAGGCCCCGCCGACAAGTGCAACATGTGCTCGGCGTCGTGCGCCACACCGCCGGTGCCGAGCGCAGCAGGGGGCCTCGCCGCCCCCCTCGACCTGGCCTCGGCCCCCTTCCCCGATCTCCCGGCCCCGGCCCCGACCTTCCTGTCGGACGGCCAGGAGCGCCCTCCACGAACCATCTGACCCACGAGGCCTCCGCGGGAGGCCCGATGGGGCTCGTGCGTCCGCTGCGCGAACGCATGGGCGTCTCTGGCATGCCGCCAGTTCTCTCACATGGTTCCGAACGATGAACAGACTTTCCCTGCGGGCCGCACCGGTGCTGGTGCTGTGCCTGCCGCTGGGCGCATTCGCCCTGTCCGAGGGCGCGCGCCCCGATGACCCCGCCGCCGCCGCGCCGGCCCTGCGCCATGCATCGGCCTTCTCCGACTACAAACCCTGGCAGGAGATCCGGCCCGGCAACTGGCGCCAGCTCAACGACCAGCTCGTCGCCCCCGCCGCAGGCCGGGCCGGCGGGCACGGCGCCCACGCCATGCCCGCGTCGCCCCAGGGTGCAGCCAGCCACCCGCCCCCCGCGGCGGCGGGCCACCCCATGCACGGGGGCCGACCATGATGCGCGCCACGGTCGCGGCCCTGGCCGCATCGGTGCTGGCCGGTTGTGCCGCGTTCTCGCCCGACGGTGGCATGGACCGGGTGTCCGCGCTCACCAAGGAGCGTACCGGACAGGGCATCGCGCCGCAGCGGTCTGCGCAGGACGCCGGCCAGGCCCGTGCCCGCGTGGCAGAACTCCTCGCGCAGCCCCTCACGCCAGACGCGGCGGTCGAACTGGCCCTGCTGAACAACCGCGGATTGCAGGCCAGCTTCAGCCAGTTGGGCATCGCCGAAGCGGACCTCGTCCAGGCCGGCCGGCTGCGCAATCCGGTGTTCGGCTTCGGCCGCATGGCGCTGGGCGGCGGCGCCGCCGAGATCGAACGCTCGGTCATGTTCGACCTGCTGGGCCTGCTGACCATGCCGGCCGCGACCAAGGTGCAGCAGCGCCACTTCGAAGAGGCGCAGGTCCTGGCCGCGGCGCAGGCCGTGGGCCTGGCCGCCGACACGCGGCGTGCCTACTTCGGTGCCGTCGCCGCACAGGAGACGGTCAACTACCTGCGCCAGGTCAAGGAGGCGGCCGATGTCTCCAACGAGCTGGCCCGGCGCATGCTGCAGGCGGGCAACTTCAACAAGCTGGCCCAGATGCGCGAGCAGGCCTTCTATGCCGACGCCACGGCCGGGCTCGCCCGGGCCCAGCAGCAGGCCGTGGCCGAGCGCGAGCGCCTGACCCGCCTGCTGGGGCTGTCGGGCGACCAACTGGACTACACCCTGCCGGAACGCCTGCCGGCCCTGCCCCCACAGCCGACCACACCGCACAACGCCGAGCAGACGGCCATCGCGACGCGCCTGGACATCCTGATGGCCAGGCGGGCCACGGAGGCGACCGCCAGCGCGCTCGGGCTCACGCACGCCACGCGCTTCATCGACGGCCTGGAGGTCGGATACCAAAACAAGAGCGAGACCGGCGCGCGCCGGCAGAACGGCTACGAGATCGAACTGCCCATCCCCTTGTTCGACTTCGGCACCGCGCGCTCCGCGCGCGCCGAGGCGACCTACATGCAGTCCGTGCACCGCCTGGCCGCCGTGGCCGTGAACGCGCGCTCCGAAGTGCGGGAGTCCTACGCCGCCTACCGCACGGCCCATGACCTCGCGCGGCACTACCGCGACGAGGTGGTCCCGCTGCGCAAGCGCATCTCCGAGGAAAACCTGCTGCGCTACAACGGCATGCTGATCGGCGTGTTCGAGCTGCTGGCCGACGCGCGCGAGCAGGTCCGGGGCGTCACGGACTACGTGCAGGCCTTGCGCGATTTCTGGATCGCCCAAACCGACCTGCAGACCGCACTGACCGGCCGCTCCCCCGGCGGCGCCCCCACCCCCGCGGCCTCCCCCGCAACAGCGGCAGGCGCACCGTCCGCCGGCCACTGAAAGAGCCCACATGTCCAACCGCAGAAACTTCTTCAGGACGGCAGGCGCCGTCGCCCTGGGTGCCACGACGGTCAGCCGCGTGGGCGCCGCATCCCTGCCCGAGGCCGTCTACCAGAGCTCGCCGGCCATGCAGCCGCCGCGCCCGCCCGACACGGGCCGGCCGTTCAACCCGGTCGCCACGCTCAACGGCTGGAGCCTGCCCTGGCGCATGCACAACGGCGTCAAGGAATTCCACCTGGTCGCCGAGCCCGTGGTGCGCGAGTTCGCGCCCGGCATGAAGGCCAACCTGTGGGGCTACAACGGCAGCAGCCCCGGGCCGACCATCGAGGCCGTCGAGGGCGACCGGGTGCGCATCTTCGTCACCAACAAGCTGCCCGAACACACCACGGTGCACTGGCACGGCATCCTGCTGCCATCGGGCATGGACGGTGTGGGCGGCCTCACGCAGCCGCACATCCCGGTGGGCAAGACCTTCGTCTACGAGTTCACCCTGCTGCGCGCCGGCACCCACATGTACCACCCGCACGCCGACGAGATGACGCAGATGGCCATGGGCATGATGGGCATGTTCGTCATCCACCCCAAGGACCCGCGGCAGATGCGGGTGGACCGCGACTTCGTGTTCCTGCTGGCTGCCTACGACATCGAGCCCGGCGCGGCCACGCCGAAGACGGCCGAGATGACCGACTTCAACATGTGGACCTGGAACAGCCGCGTGTTCCCCGGCATCGACCCGCTGGTGTGCCGCACGGGCGACCGGGTGCGCGTGCGCGTGGGCAACCTCACCATGACCAACCACCCGATCCACATGCACGGGCCGCACTTCGTGGTCACGGGAACGGACGGTGGCTGGGTGCCGCCCGCGGCGCGCTGGCCGGAGGTGACGACCGACATCGCCGTGGGACAGATGCGGGCCTTCGAGTTCGACGCGGTCGCCGGCGACTGGGCGATCCATTGCCACAAGTCGCACCACACGATGAATGCCATGGGCCACGACGTGCCCAACATGATCGGCGTGGACCACCGCGGCGTGGCCGAGCGCATCACCAAACTCGTGCCCGACTACATGGTCATGGGCGACAAGGGCATGGCGGACATGGGCGCGATGGAGATGCCGCTGCCGGACAACACGCTGCCCATGATGACCGGCACCGGGCCCTTCGGCCCCCTCGAGATGGGCGGCATGTTCAGCGTCGTCAAGGTGCGCGACGAGGTGCGGCCGGGCGACTACAAGGAGCCTGCGCCCTACCAGCACCCGCCAGGCACTGTCGCCTACGAGTTCAAGGGCCAGGTCGAGCAACCCGCCCGCGCGCCGGCCCCCCAGGCGGACCGCAACACCATGACCGTGCGCAAGCCCTCCGGCGGCGGCCACGCCCACCACTGACACCGAGGACCCCGACATGAACACCAGAATCACGCTGCTCGGCCTTGCCGCGCTGTTGGCCCACGCCGGCGCCCTCGCGCACGGCGCCGAGGACCACCCGGCCAAGGCCAGGACGTTCGACGCCTCCACGGTGGAGGACACCGCCTTCGGCCGCGCCGGCGATCCCGCCAAGGTGGTGCGGACCATCCAGGTCGCCATGGCCGACAGCATGCGCTTCACGCCCGCGGACATCACCGTCCGGCGGGGCGAGACGGTGAGGATCGTGGCCGCCAACAAGGGCCAGGTGCTGCACGAGATCGTCATCGGGACGCCCGGGGAACTCCGCAAGCACGCCGAGATGATGAAGAAGTTTCCCGGCATGGAACACGACGAGGCCTACATGGCCCACGTCAAGCCAGGCAGGCGCGGCGAGATCGTGTGGCAGTTCACCCAGGCCGGCGAGTTCGCGTTCGCCTGCCTGCTCCCCGGGCATTTCGAGGCCGGGATGGTTGGCAAGGTCACGGTCCGATGAAGCGCCGCCTCGTTCTGTCCGCCGCAGCGGCGGG
The DNA here is from genome assembly GCF_001422365.1 of Pseudorhodoferax sp. Leaf265. GTDB lineage: Bacteria > Pseudomonadota > Gammaproteobacteria > Burkholderiales > Burkholderiaceae_C > Pseudorhodoferax. Next base: position 23,091 of record NZ_LMMT01000010.1, read on the forward strand.
CGCCGCGGCCCTGTCCCTGCCAGCCCGGGCCCAGGGGCCGCGGCCCAGGGTGCAGGCCTACAAGAGCTCGACCTGCGGCTGCTGTGGCGACTGGGTCGACCACCTGGAAGCCGCGGGCTTTGCGGTGAAGGTCATCGAGGTGGACGACACCTCGGCCACGCGCCGGCACCTCGGCATGCCGGCCGCATTCGGCAGCTGCCACACAGCCCTGGTCGACGGCTATGTGCTCGAAGGCCATGTGCCGGCGGCTGCGGTCAAGCGTCTGCTCGCGGCCAGGCCCAGGGCCCTGGGCCTGGCCGTGCCGGGCATGCCTGTGGGCTCGCCGGGCATGGAGACCGGAAGCCACAGTGACGCCTTCGACGTCCTGCTCATCGACAAGACCGGCCGCGCATCGGTCTTCGCGCACCATCCCCGCACCTGAAAGACTCCCATGACATTCACACACCTCCTGGCCGCGGCGGCCATCGCCTGCACCGCCATGGCCGCGCAGGCACAGCCCGCTCCGGCCGTCGGCCCCGACGCCCAGCAACCACCCGGCGCCGCGCCGCTGGTCGATGGCGAGGTCCGCAAGGTGGACCTGGAACAAGGCAAGCTCACGCTGCGCCACGGTCCCATCCCGAACCTGGACATGCCACCGATGTCCATGGTGTTCCGGGTGGCCGATCCGAAGATGCTGGACGCCGTCAAGCCAGGCGACAAGGTGCGGTTCACGGCGGACAAGGTCGGCGGGACCTTCACCGTGACCTCACTGCGCGCCGCGGACTGATCAGGCCTGCAACGCCGCCACGCGCACCGTGTGGCGCGCGATCATGCTTTCCTCGTCGGTGGCGATGCGCAGGCACAGCACGCGCGAACCGGCGGCGCTGAGCAGCTGGTCCTGCGCGGTGTTGCGCCCCTCGTCCATCGCCACGCCCAGCCAGCCCAGGCCCTGCATGACCTCGCGCCGAACGCGTTGCGAGTTCTCGCCGATGCCGCCCGTGAACACCAGCGCGTCCAGGCCCTGCAGCGTGGCGGCCAGCATGCCGATCTCGCGCCGGACCGCGGCCACGAAGTAGCCGATCGCCTGCTCGGCCACGGGCGTGCCCGCCGCCTCCAGCGTGCGCATGTCGTTCGACAGCCCGCCCGACAAGGCCTTGAGGCCGGACTGCTGGTACAGCAGCTGCGACAGGTCCGCCACCGGCATCTTCCGCTGCTCCATGAGGTACAGCAGCACGCCCGGGTCGATGCGGCCGCAGCGCGTGCCCATGGGCAGGCCATCCAGCACCGAGAAGCCCATGGTGGCGGCCACCGAGCGGCCCTGGCGCAGGCCGCACAGCGAGGCGCCATTGCCCAGGTGGGCGACGACCACACGGCCCAGCGCCTCGCCCGGGTCGAGCGCGCGCAACCGGCCGGCGATGAACTCGTACGACAGCCCATGGAAGCCGTAGCGCCGCACGCCCTCGGCGTGAAAGTTGCGCGGCAGCGCGAAGGCGTCCTCGTTGAAGCCCAGGCCGCGGTGGAAGCCCGTGTCGAAGCAGGCCACCTGCGGCACGTCGCCGAAGCTCGCGCGCGCGGCCGCGATGCCAGCCAGGTTGTGCGGCTGGTGCAGGCGCGCCAGCGGCACCAGCGCCTGCAGCTGCGCGAGGACGGCTTCGTCGATCAGCACCGGCTCGCCGAAATCGGGGCCGCCGTGCACGACGCGGTGGCCCACGGCCGCCACGCGCAGGCCGCGCTGGTGCTCGGCCAGCCAGGCGATGGTCCAGGTCAGTGCGTCCCGGTGGTCGGCTGGCTGCTCGACGCCGCTGTGCCAGCGGTGGCGCGCGAGCACGCCGCCATCGGCATCGCGCACCTGGAAGCCGGCCTGCGCGCCCAGGCCGTCGATCTCGCCGGACAGGCGCAACGCCAGGCCCGGCAGTTCGAACAGCGCGAACTTGATGGACGAGGAGCCCGCGTTGAGCGTCAGCAGCACCTCGGTGCCAGCGCCCGCGGCCGGCCCCACCGGGACCGCACGGAACAGTGCAGCCTCGCTCATGCTTGCATCTCCTGCACCGGCACGGCACTCTGCCCCGTGCGCATGAAGTGCTCGGACAGCTGCGCCAGCGCGCAGGAGGCCAGGCGTGCGCGCTCGTCGTCGGCGCGGCTGGTCAGCATCACGGGCACCTTGGCGCCGACCACCAGACCGGCCGAATGCGCCATGGAGACGAAGGTCAGCTGCTTGGCCAGCATGTTGCCGGCCTCGATGTTGGGCACCACCAGCACCTGGGCCGCACCGGCCACGGGCGAGGCCAGCTTCTTCACGCGCGCGGCGCCCGCGTCGATGGCGTTGTCCATGGCCAGCGGTCCGTCGACGATGCCACCCGTGATCTGGCCGCGTTCGGCCATCTTGGCGATGATGGCCGCGTCCATGGACGAAGGGATCGCCAGGTTCACCGTCTCCACGGCCGACAGCAGCGCCACGCGCGGGCAGGCCACGCCACAGGCGCGCGCCAGGTCGATCGCGTTCTGCGTGATGTCGACCTTGGTCGGCAGGTCAGGCGCCACGTTGATGGCTGCATCGGTGATGAACAGCGGGTAGGCCAGCGTGGCCACGTCGAGCGCGAACACGTGCGAGATCCGGCGGCCGGTGCGCAGCCCACCGTCCTTCTTGACCACCTGGGCCAGCAACTCGTCGGAATGCAGGTTGCCCTTCATGATGGCGCGCACACGCTGCGTGTGCACCATCTCCACGGCGTAGCGGGCGGCCTGGCCCGCGCCGGGCACGTCGAACACCGGCAGCCCGTCCAGCGTTGCGCCGAGCGACTGCGCAGCCGCCAGGATGCGGGCCCGGTCGCCGATCAGCAGCGGCGCGATCAGCCCACGCCGCCAGGCCAGCAGCGCGCCACCGAGCGCGTTGGCATCGTCGGGGCAGACCACGGCGGTGGGCATGGGCGTCAGCGCGGCGGCGGCGTCGATCAGCCGCGTGAAGTGGTCGTGCGCGTCCAGCAACACGGCCGGCAGCTCGCGCGCGCCGGTCACCACGCGCTGCGTGGGCGCATCCACGCGCACCGGGCCGCTGGCGATCAGGCGGCCATCGGCATGGCGCACCTCGGTGTCGAACAGCACGGCCGGTGCGGCCAGCTTCTCGACCACGCGCACAGAAACCTGCAGCGCATCGCCCAGGCGTGCCGGTTCACCGAAGGCCATCTGCGCGTCGCGGTAGCGCGTGCCGGTGCCAGGCAGCACGTTGCCCAGCACGCTGGAGACCAGCGAGGCGATCCACATCGATGGCACGAAGCAGTCGTCCACGCCGTCACCGTCCAGGTCCATCGCCTGGCCCGGCGTGGTCATGGGGTTCAGGTTGCCCGAGGCGTGGGCGAACAGGTACAGGTCGCGCTCGGTCACGCTGCGCTGGATGCTGGCGGACTCGCCCACGCGCAGTTCGTCCCAGGTGCGGTTGGCGCGGCTGCCGGCAGGCAGCGGCAGGTCGGCCGGCGCGTTCATGCCGTGGCCTTCGCGCGGGCGGTCCGGCGCCGGGTGGGCGGCGGTGCGGGGCTGTCCTCGTCGGACTCATCGCCTTCGTCGTGGACGATGGGCGCGGCCAGCGGCAGGCGCAGCAGCGCCTCGAAGCGCTGCAGCAGGTCCTGGGCTGCAGCATGCGCGGCCGCGTGCTGGCTGGGACCCTCGCCCATGACGGCGTGCACGGCAGCCAGCGCATCGCGGCGCTCGGCCTCCGTGTCCAGCAGCAGCGGCAGCGTGGCCAGCGCCTGCTCGGGTTCGAACTCGATGGCGATGGACTGCTGGTAGACCACGCGGCCCCAGGCCTCCTCGTCCATGCGCGCGAACTCGGCCGTGGCGCGGTAGGTCTGCAGCCGCTCCAGGCGCGAGCGGCGCAGGTAGCCGCGGGCCTTGGCCATCAGCAGCAGCATGCGCACCGTGCCTTCGACCGCGCCGCCGACGGCCATGCCGTCCAGCGCCGCGCGCACATCGGGCAGCGCACGCAGGTCCTCGCGGCGCTGCGCGTCGCGCTGCGTCAGCGCGGGTGCCGCCAGGCGCTGCACCGCGGGCGCGCCGTAGAGCAGGTGGAACAGCAGCTCGTTGCGGCCATCGCGCAGGTCGCGGTACAGGTTCAGCTGCTGCTCCAGCAGCTTCGCGCCCATGCGCTCCCAGGCCAGGAAGGGGTTGGAGGGGTCGACCGGCGCGCGCTGCGCGCGGGCCTGCTCGGCCAGCCGGGCCACGGGTCCCATCAGCGGGTTGCGGTCGGAGCAGGCCACGCGGCGCGCGCGCAGCGGCTGCACGGCGCGAAAGGCCTGGGCCGCCCGCGGCGTGACCGCCGCACGCACGAGCGGGCGCAGCGTCGTCTCGTACACCTGGGTGCCGAGCTCGGACAGCCGCGCCACAGAGGCGAACTGCGCTTCTTCGTCGCGGCCGTCGTCGAACGCCAGGATGTCCTCGATCTCGCGCGGCTCGAAGCGGATGCGCACGCGCTCCTCGTCGTCCAGCCGCATCTCGTACAGGCCGGGCGGCAGCGCCTCGAGCGCGGCCATCACGTCGGTGATGGCGTCGTGCTCGCGGCCGGCGACCTTGGCCGAGACGAAGATCCCCAGGTGTCCGATGTCGGCATGCACCATGTAGACGATGCGCTGGCCATGGGCGCGGATCTCGTCGGCGTCGGCATACAGGTCGGCGATCCAGTTCAGCGCCTGCGGCGGCGGTGTGATGTTGTCGCCCTCGGAGGCGAACACCACGATGGGCGAGCGGATCCTGCGCAGGTCGATGCGCTCACCACCGAGCTCGGCCTCGCCGCGCGCGAGCTTGTTGCCCACGAACAGGTTCTCCACGATCCAGCGGATCTCGGCCTCGGTCATCAGGAAGAAGCCGCCCCACCAGCGCTCGAACTCGAGGAAGCGTTCTGCTTCCGTGTCCACGTTGGCGTAGAGGTGGTAGACCTTCTTGAACAGGCTGTTGGCCGGGTTCAGGCCCTCGAAGTTGGCGACCAGGGCCGAGCCGTCGAAGATGCCGTCGCCCAGGTCCGACAGCAGCAGCGCCGGCAGCGCACCGCCGCGCAGGCCGCCGACGTAGCGCATCGGGTTCTGCCCGGTCTTTCCGGCCCAGTAGGACATGGGCGCACCGTTGATGACGACCGGGCCGACCAGCTCGGGCCGGGAGGCGGCCAACAGCATGGTGGCCCAGCCGCCCTGGCAGTTGCCGACCACGGCCGGCCGGTACGCCCCGGGGTGGCGCGCGGCGATCTCGGACAGGAACAGCAGCTCGGCATCGCGCACGTCGGCCAGGGTCTGGCCCGGCTCGGGCACGGGGCGGAATGCGACGAAGTAGACCGGGTGGCCGTTCTTGAAGGCCGCGCCAACCTGGCTGTCGGCCTTGAAGCCGCCGATGCCGGCGCCGTGGCCCGCGCGCGGGTCCACGATCATGAACGGGCGCTTGTCTTCGTCCACCACCACGCCGGCGGGCGGCACCACGCGCAGCAGCTGGTAGTTCACGGGGCGCGGCAGCGTGGCGCCGTCCAGCACGAGTTCGTGGTCGAAGTCCAGCACCGGCGGCATGCCGGCGGCCTCGTGTTCGAGGAAGGTGTTGCCGCGGCGGCGCAGCGTGTCCAGCAACAGCAGCTGGCGCTGGGTGGCATCGCGCCAGTAGTCCTGCCATTGCGCGGCCAGCGCGGCGCCATCGGCCGGCGGCTGCCACAGCGAAGCGAACAGCTGCTGCATGCCCTGCGCCAGCGCGCCCAGCCCGGCCTGGGCCTGCTGCGCCTGGCGTTCGGCCAGGCGGCCGATCTGCGCGCCGAAGGCCCGCTGGCCGTCCCAGGCGGCGCGTGCGTTGTCGGCCTGTTGCTGCCAGTGCGCGCCGTGGGCGAGCCAGGGGTTGGAGAACGGAACCGGCGATGTCGGCAAAGGCATGGTGTGCGTCCTGGAGGCAAGCGTTGAGGAAAGGCCGGCAGGGGACCGGCCTTGCGCCGAACCAGCATAGGAAGCGCACTTGACAGCGGCGTGTCGGTGCCGCGCCGAAGAAAAACGGCGCCGGAAACCGGCGCCGTTGCACGCGGAGCGCGGCCGCCTACAGCGGGGCAGCGCGTGCGGCCAGCGTCTCGCGCACAGTGCCGATCACGGCCACCGGCAGCGGCACGTAGCCCAGTTGTTCGGCCGCGAGCCGGCCCTCGACCAGCGCCCAGTCGAAGAAGGCCAGCGTGCGCTGCTGGCGGCCACTGCGCAGGTTGTCGCGCATGAGGCCGAACACCGTGGCCACGACGGGGTAGCTGGCGACACCGGGGCTGTCGACCAGCACCTGGTCGAAGTCGCGCGCGGCGTCCCAGCGTGCGGACTGCGCGGCCTCGGCAGCCGCCGCGGCCGAGGGCGCCACGAAGGCGCCGGCTGCGTTGCGCAGCGCCACCACCGTGAGTCCGGCCTGGCGCGCCTGCACGGCGTCCAGGTAGCCCAGGGCATTGGGCGTGCGGCGCAGCGCCTCGGCCATGCCGGAGCTGCCACGCACGCCGCGGCCCACGGGCCAGCGCACCTGCGCGTCGGCACCGGCCTTGGCACGCCAGTCGGCGCTCTGGCCGGCCAGGTAGTGCGTCAGCGTGTAGGTGGTACCGGAACCGTCGCTGCGGCCGACCACGGCAATCGCCGCGTCGGGCAGCGCCAGCTGCGGGTTCAGCGCGCGGATGGCGGCGTCGTTCCAACGCTGGATGCGGCCCAGGTAGATGTCGGCCAGCACCGGGCCGGACAGGCGCAACTCGCCGCGCAGGCCCGGCAGGTTGGCCGCCACGGCGATGCTGCCCAGCACGATGGGGAACTGCACCAGGCGCTGGCGCCTGAGTTCGGCCGACGACAGCGGCACCTCGCTGAGCGCGAAGTCCACCGCGCCGGCACGCAGCCGCGCCATGCCGGCCAGCGAGCCGACCGGCTCGTAGTCCAGCGCGGCACCGTTCATGTCGTCGTCCAGCCCGGCGTTGGGCGTGGCGTGGGCGATGCCGCCGGCCAGGTGGTGGCGGTACTCGCGCACCCAGCGCGCGGCCAGCGGATGGACGAAGGTGGAGCCGGCGCCCTGCAGGCCGGCGCGGCCGAACTCATCTTGCGTCTGGGCCATGGCCGGCGCCAGCGCCGCGCCCAGGAGGGCGGCCAGCGCGATGCGGCGCGAAGGCAGCGTGCGCATGGCGCTCACCCTGCCACCGGCACGGACTGCGTGCGCAGGCCGGCAGCACCCGGGCGGCTCTCGAAGCGGCCGAGGTCGCGCGAGACCGACAGGCGCTCGCTGAAGATGCGCTCGACCAGGAAAAAGGCGCGCTCGGCGCTGCCCAGCAGCGCCAGGATGGCGCCGCGCTCGTCCCACGACAGGCCCTGGCCCAGGTCCAGCGCACGCTTGCGCAGCGCCAGCAGCTGCGGTGCGTTGTCTTCCTGCACGTTGCCGCCGAGTTCGCCGCGCGTGACGCGCTTGGCGACGGCCGCATCGACCAGGCCCAGCAGTTCGTCGACCAGCGGCCTGGCCTGCGCCGAGAACACCTGCCGTTCCACGCGGCGGCTGATCTGGTACAGCGCCTCGCCCAGGCTCGCGCTGAAGTCCTCTTCCTCGATCAGGCTGGCCAGCAGGTCGGCCTTGGCCGGAGTCTGGTCGGGCGTCAGCATGGCGGCGGTGTAGCTGCGGATCTCGCGGTTCAGCGTGTCCAGCGCCTTGTAGTGCGCGTCGATGTCCGAGGGCACCGTCGCCACGCCGCGCGACACGGCCATCATGAGGCCCGCGCCTTCCACGTAGCGGGCCAGTTCCTTCTGCACCGAGACCACGCCGGCATTGAAGTCGCCCTGGGCCTTGCGGTCCAGGTGGCGCGGCATGGAGTAGTCCTCCAGCTCGTCTTCCTTGGTCGCACCGACGCGCGAGAGCACGCGCTCGAACACGCCGATGAACGGGAACAGCAGCGCCGTGTTGAAGATGTTGAAGCCGATCGAGTAGATGCCCACGGCCACCGGCACCATGGGGTAAGTCTCCTTGCCATCGGCCAGCGCCATCTGCGCCGGGTTCATGCCGAACAGGCCCATGCCCCACTGCAGCAGGTCCATGGACAGGAAGAACAGCGGGAACATCACCGCCACGCCGAGGAAGTTGAACGAGATGTGCGCATAGGCCGCGCGCTTGGCGTTCTTGGTCAGGTTCAGCGAGGCCATCCACGAGGTGATGGTGGTGCCCAGGTCGGCGCCCAGCGAGAAGGCCACGGCCGTCTGCCAGTCCAGGATGCCGGCAGCGCCCAGGCCCATCACGATGCCGATGGTGGCCGAGGACGAGTGGATCATGGCCGTGATGCCGGCGGCGGTCAGCACGCAGATCGCCAGGCCCGAGTAGCTGGTGGCGTTCAGGCTGGAGATCGCGCTCATGACTTCGGGCATGGCGCGCAGCGGCTTCAAGCCACCAGTGAGCAGGTTCAGGCCGTAGAAGATCAGCGAGAAGCCGACGATGGTCAGCGCGATGTTGGTGGTCTTGGGACTCTTGGCGAACACGTAGACCAGGCCGAAGATGCCCGCCGTGATGAGGCCCAGCGGCCCCAGCGGCAGCGCGATCAGCCCGTTGCCCAGCGTGGTGCCGATGTTGGCGCCCATGATCACGCTGATGGCCGGGCGCAGGCCCACCACGCCGGCGTTGACCAGGCCCACGACCATCACCGTCATCGCGGTGCTGGACTGCAGCACGCCGGTGATCAGCGTGCCGGCCGCCAGGCCCTTGATGGGCGTGCCGGCGATCTTGGCCAGCAGCGCGCGCATGCGGTGCACCGCGAGGTTGTGGATGCCGTCGGACATGAATTCCAGGCCCAGCATGAAGATCCCGAGCCCGCCGAAGACGGGCACGAGGATCTCTCGAAAGATATCGACTTGCATATGAGGTGTAGGTGTTGGCTGAGGGACTGAGCCGTCCGGCGATCTCCAGCCCCCCGCCGGTCGGAACGAAGAGGACCGGGCAAGATTACGGACCGTTCATGTCGTCTACATGACAACGCGAGCCCGTCACAGCAACTTCACTGTATGCAAAACAGAGCGTCACAGGGCCGACGCGCGGCCGTCATGCGGCCTGCCGTGCAGCGCTACAACCAGCCCGCGCGCCGAAAGCGCCAGTACAGCACGCCGCAGCAGCCCGCCATGAGCGCCAGGCCCGCCGGATAGCCCCAGCGCCACTTGAGCTCGGGCATGTGCTCGAAGTTCATGCCCCAGATGGCCGCGAAGGCCGTGCAGACCGCGAAGATCGCGGCCCAGGCCGCCAGCCGCTTGGTGACCTCGCTGTCCTCGATCGCGACCATGGACAGGTTCACCTGGATCGCCGTGGCGATGGTGTCGCGCACCGCGTCGATGGAGGCGTTGATGCGCGCCAGGTGGTCCACCACGTCGCGGAAGTAGTCCTGCGCGCCCGCGCAGACCGGTGGCACGCGGCCGCCGTGCAGCCGGCCCACGCCTTCGAGCAGCGGCGCCACGGCGCGCTTGAGCGTGATGGCGCGCTGCTTGAGCGCGTACAGCTGCTCGATGCTGGCGCGCGCCGCGCCCTTGGTGAAGATGCGCTGCTCGATGCCCTCGAGCTCGACCTCCAGCGCGTCGATGACCGGGAAGTAGCGGTCGACCACGGCGTCCAGCAGTGCGTAGAGCACGAAGCCCGCGCCATGGCGCAGCAGCTCGGGCTCGCGCTCGCAGCGCTCGCGCACGCCCAGGAAGCCCAGGCGGCTGCGGTTGCGCACCGACAGCACGTAGTTGCGGCCCACGAACACGTCGACCTCGCCCACGTGCAGTGCCGGCCGCGGGCCCACCGAGGGTTCGACCAGGTGCATCACGGCGAACAGCGAGTCGCCGTACTCCTCGATCTTGGGCCGCTGGTGGCCGCAGCGCGCGTCCTCGAGCGCGAGCGGGTGCAGGCCGAACTCCTGGCCCATCTCGTCGAGCTCTTCGGGCGTGGCATCGGCCAGCGCCACCCAGACGAAGCAGCCGGGCCGGTCCAGGTAGTCGCTGATGTCGGCCACCGGGATGTCGGCCAGCTTGGCGCCGGCCGCGTAGGCCGCGCAGTTGATCAGCATCGCAACACCTGGTTCCTCTCCGGCATACAGCAGACAAGCGCTCGCGCATTGTTCCGACAGAACGGTGACAACGGCGTGACAGCATTGACACGCCGCTGTCATACGCCATTCCTAGCATTCCCGTTCCCAAAGGACCCGCACCATGAACGACAAGCTTCTTCCCGATCACCACGAGAGCGTGATGCAGCGTATCGAACGCGACCTGCTCGACAGCTACGACGAGGAGCTGGAGATGGAGATCGACGATGGCCGCCTGGATGCGGCCGGGGAAGCCGGTGCCGAGGACGGCCTGGGCCGCCAGGCCTACTTCCGCGAGTTGCTGCGCCTGCAGGGCGAGCTCGTCAAGCTGCAGGACTGGGTGCAGTTCCACAAGAAGAAGGTCGTGATCCTGTTCGAGGGCCGCGACGCGGCCGGCAAGGGCGGCGTGATCAAGCGCATCACCCAGCGCCTGAACCCGCGCGTGTGCCGCGTGGCCGCGCTGCCGGCGCCCAACGACCGCGAGAAGACGCAGTGGTACTTCCAGCGCTATGTCTCGCACCTGCCGGCGGGCGGCGAGATCGTGCTGTTCGACCGCAGCTGGTACAACCGCGCCGGCGTCGAGCGCGTCATGGGCTTTTGCAACGACGCCGAGTACGAGGAGTTCTTCCGCTCCGTGCCCGAGTTCGAGAAGATGCTGATCCGCTCGGGCATCACGCTGGTCAAGTACTGGTTCTCCATCACCGACGACGAGCAGCACCTGCGCTTTCTGGGCCGGATCCACGACCCGCTCAAGCAGTGGAAGCTCTCGCCCATGGACTTCGAGAGCCGCCGCCGCTGGGAGGCCTACACCAAGGCCAAGGAAGTCATGCTGGAGCGCACCCACATTCCCGAAGCGCCCTGGTGGCTGGTGCAGGCCGTGGACAAGAAGAAGGCCCGGCTCAATTGCATCAACCACCTGCTCACGCAGCTGCCCTACGAGGAGATCGAGCACCCGTCCATCGTGCTGCCCGAGCGCACGCGCAACCCCGAGTACACGCGCAACCCGGTACCGGCCAGCATGTACGTTCCCGACCGCTATTGATTCGCGGCGCGCATCGATCGCGCGCGTTTTCGGCATCCACGGTGCGCCTGCGCCGCGCTAGCATGGCCGGCTTCTGAACCCGCGGAGTCCGCCATGCTCAAGCTCTACATCGCCAACAAGAACTACTCGTCCTGGTCGCTGCGGCCCTGGCTGCTCATGGCCCAGGCCGGCATCGCGTTCGAAGAGGTCATGGTGCCCTTCGACGACCTGGCGCCCACCTCGCCCTTCAAGCAGACGCTGCAGCCGCTCGCGCCCACGGGCCAGGTGCCATTGCTTGTCGATGGCGACCTGGTGGTTTGGGACACGCTGGCGATCGCCGAGTACCTGGCCGAGAAATTTCCCGAGAAGAAGCTGTGGCCCGCCGACACCCGTGCCCGGGCCCGGGCGCGCAGCGTCTGCGCCGAGATGCACGCGGGCTTCAGCGCGCTGCGCAACCACTGCCCCATGAACCTGGAAGCCAGCATGCCCGAGATGGGCCGCGTGATCTGGCGCGACCAGGCGGCCGTGCGCGCCAACGTGGCGCGCATCGTGGTCATGTGGCAGGAACTGCTTGATACCCATGGCGGGCCCCTGCTGTTCGGCGACTTCAGCATCGCCGACGCCTACTACGCACCGGTCTGCGTGCGGCTGGCCAACTTCGCGCTGCCGGTGCCGCCGGCCATCACGGCCTACATCGAACGTGTGCGCGCGCTCCCGGCCATGCAGCGCTGGACCGAGGCCGCGCTGGCCGAGCACCGCTTCGTGGACTTCGACGAGCCCTACCGCGCAGCGCCCTGACCGTCAGCTGTGCAGCTGGCGCACGCGGTAGGTCGCGTCGAACACCAGCCGGCCCGGCACACCCTGGTTCATGACGGTGTAGCGCAGGAGCTTGATCGGGGTTTCGCCGAAGGTGGCGTAGAGCTGGCCGGCCATCATGCGCGCGGCGGCCTGGCGGATCGCGGGCTTCTCGGCATCGATCTGCACGGTCAGGCGATCCGGCCCGCTGTGCAGCACCGACATGCAGTCCAGGCCGCCGAGCTCTTCGAAGGCGGGAATCGTCAGTCGTTCGGTGCACTGGGCCTGGGCTTGCATCGGGAACCTTCCTCAGGAGACGTTTCGGAAAACGCCGCATTCTGGGGAACCCTGGCAGTTGTACCTGTAGGACGGCACCGCACCCCACTGCGGGCCGATGCTGCAGGCCGCGCACAAACAACGAAGGGGCGCCATGCGCCCCTTCCACCCGGTTGCCTGCGCGCGCTCAGAGCTTGAACGGCAGCACTTCCTGGCGCTGCTCGCCCAGGCCGTCGATGCCCAGCGTGATCACGTCACCCTTCTTGAGGAACACCGGCGGCTTCATGCCCATGCCCACGCCAGGCGGCGTGCCCGTGGTGATCACGTCGCCCGGCATCAAGGTGTTGAGCTGGCTCACGTAGGCGACCAGCTTGGCCACATTGAAGATCATGGTCTTGGTGTTGCCGGTCTGCATGCGCTGGCCGTTCACGTCCAGCCACATGCCGAGCTTCTGCACGTTGGCGATCTCGTCGCGCGTGACCAGCCAGGGGCCGATCGGGCCGAAGGTGTCGAAGCCCTTGCCCTTGTCCCAGGTCAGGCCGTGCTCGAGCTGCCAGGCGCGCTCGCTGACGTCGTTGATCACGCAAAAGCCTGCCACGTAATTCAGCGCGTCCTTCTGCGAGACATAGCGCGCGCGCGCGCCGATGACCACGCCCAGCTCCACCTCCCAGTCGGTCTTGACCGAGCCCTTGGGCAGCATGACGGGATCGTTCGGGCCCTGGATGCAGCTGTTGGCCTTGGTGAAGACCACGGGCTCGGCCGGGATCGGCATGTTGGACTCGGCCGCGTGGTCGGCGTAGTTCAGGCCGATCGCGATGAACTTGCCGACGTTGGCCACCGGGCAACCGTAGCGCGGCTTGCCGCGCACCAGCGGCAGCTTGTCGGTCTTGATCTTGCGGATCTTGGCCAGGGCCGCATCGCCGAGCTGGGCCGCGCCGATGTCGGGCACCACGGACGAGAGGTCGCGCAGCTGGCCGTTGGCGTCGATCAGGCCGGGCTTTTCCTTGCCGGGGTTGCCGTAGCGGACGAGTTTCATGTGTTGTTTCCTCTTGTTGGATTCAGTAGGTACTACGGCCGCCCGACAGGTCGAACACCGCACCGGTGGTGAAGGAGCAATCCTCCGTGCACAGCCAGGCGACCATGGCCGCGACCTCCTCGACTGTACCGAAGCGGCCCATGGGGATCTTGGACAGCATGAAGGCGATGTGCTCGGGCGTCATCTGGTCGAAGATCGGCGTCTTCACTGCGGCCGGGGTGATGCAGTTCACGCGGATGCCGGTGTCGGCCAGTTCCTTGCCCAGTGACTTGGTCAGGCCGATCACGGCGGCCTTGCTCGCGCTGTAGGCGCTCGCATTGGGGTTGCCGTCCTTGCCGGCCACGGAGGCGATGTTGACGATGCGGCCGTAGTTGCGCGAGCGCATGAGCGGCACGATCTCGCGGCAGCAAAAGAACAGGCCGTTGAGGTTGACCTGCTGCACCTGCTCCCAGGCCTCGGGCGGGTAGTCCCACAGCTTGACATTGGGGCCGGTGATGCCGGCGCTGTTGACGAGGATGTCGACGGCCGCATGTGCTGCGCCGGCCTGGCGCGCAGCCTCGGCCACGCTGGCGTGCGCGGCGACGTCGACCTGCACTGCGTCCACCCCGGCGCCCAGCGCGGCCTTGGCCTTGGCCAGCGCTTCGGCGTTGCGGTCCCACAGCGTGACGGTGGCACCGGAGGCCAGCATGCGTTGGGCGATGCCATAGCCCAGCCCCACGGCGCCGCCCGTGATGACCGCGTGGCGGCCTTTCAGATCGAGCTGGTTCATATCGTCATGCCGCCATCGACCGAGAACACCTGGCCCGTGGCGAACACCGATTCATCGCTGGCAAGGTAGGTCACGATGGGCACGATCTCGGCCGCCTGCGCCAGCCGTCCCATGGGCTGGCGTGCGACGAAGGCCTTGCGCGCCTCCACCGGGTCGGCGTAGGCGTTGATGCGCTCGCCCAGAGACGGTGTGTCCACCGTGCCCGGGGCGATGGCATTGCAGCGGATGCCGCGCGCCACGTAGTCGGCTGCCACGCTCTTGGTCAGGCCCACGACCGCGGCCTTGCTGACGCCGTAGACGCAGCGGCTCGGCAGGCCCTTCAAGCTGCCGCAGACGCTCGCCATGTTGATGATGCTGCCCCGCCCCTGGCCGCCCTGGCCGTTGTCATTGGCCAGCATGCGCGGCAGCACCGCCTGGATGGCCCAGAACTGCGCGCGCACATTGAGGTTCAGCGCGAATTCCAGGTCCGCATCGGTGGCGTCGAGGATGGTGCCGTTGTGCACCACGCCGGCGCAGTTGAACAGCACGTCGATGCCCGGCATGCCGTCCACCAGCGCCGCGATGGCGGCCTTGTCCAGCACATCCAGCCGGTGCGTGTGCACCATGGGCTGGCGCGCGTAAGCCTGCTCCAGCAGGCCCTCGTTCACGTCGGTGGCCCAGACTTCCGCGCCCTCGCGTGCCAGCGACTCCACGGCCGCGCGGCCGATGCCCTGGCCGGCCGCCGTCACCAACACTCTCTTGCCCTGCAATCGCATCGCGTCTCCTCGTGTTCAGGGTTTCGCCGGATGGGTGCCATCCGGAAGCTGTGGAATTATCAATTGGTCAGACCACTTGGCCAATTCAGTACAAGCCCTAAGAACCACCGTGCCGCTGCAGTCCATCGCCCCGCAACGCCTGTACCGCCAGATCGCCGACCAGCTGCGCGCGCTGATCGCGCAGGGCGAGTTCGCCGTGGGCGCGCGCCTGCCGGCCGAGCGCGAGCTGGCGGTGCAGCTGGGCGTGAGCCGGCCCTCGGTGCGTGAGGCGCTGATCGCGCTGGAGGTCGAGGGCTGGGTCGAGGTGCGCACGGGCTCGGGCGTCTACGTGCTGGAGCGCGAACGCCGCGCCGCCACGCCGGTAGCGGAGACCGAATGGGGCCCGCTGGAACTGATCCGCGCGCGCCGCGTGGTCGAGGGCGAGACCGCCGCCATCGCGGCCCAGCAGCGCAAGCGCACGCACCTGGACGCGATGGCCCGCGCCATCGACACCATGCGCGAACTGGCGGACCGCAAGGTCATGCCACTCGAAGGCGACCGCGCCTTCCACCTGGCCATCGTCGAGGCCTGCGACAACCAGGTGCTCAGCGAGACCGTGCAGGGCTTCTGGGATTCGCGCCGCGGCCCCATCTTCACGCGGCTGGGCGGCTACTTCGAGACCGTGCCGTCCTGGCGCATGGCGATCGCCGAACACGAGGCCATCCGCGCAGCCATCGCCGCGCGCGACGAGGCCGCCGCACGCGCCGCCATGCACACCCACATGGACAAATCGCACCAGCGCTTCTCCGCCAGCTGGCGCCGCGCCAAAGAGCTTTCCTCAACCTGACCCCACCCACCCCTAGGAGACAAGCGATGCACCACCCCAAGCGAATCGCCCTGAAGACCCTGGCCCTGGCCGGCCTGCTGGCCGCAACAAGCCTGGCCAGCGCCCAGACCAAGCTCAAGTGGGCCCATGTCTACGAGACCTCCGAGCCCTTCCACAAATATTCCGTGTGGGCCGGCGAGGAGATCAAGAAGCGCACCAACGGCAAGTACGAGATCACGGTGTTCCCGGCCTCCACGCTGGGCAAGGAGGCCGACATCAACCAGGGCCTGACGCTGGGCACGGTGGACATCGTGCTGACCGGCGCGAGCTTCGCGGGCCGCAGCTACACGCCGCTGTCGATCAGCTACTTCCCGTTCATCTTCCGCGACGCCGAGCACCAGCTCAAGTACGCCACCAGCGACGTGTTCAAGGAGCTCGCCAAGGGCTACGACGACAAGACCGGCAACCACATCACGGCGCTCAGCTACTACGGCGCGCGCCACGTGACCAGCAGCGCGGCCAAGCCGGTCAGCAAGCCCGAGGACATGAAGGGCCTGAAGATCCGCGTGCCCGATGCGCCGGCCTACATGGCGTTCCCGAAGGCGCTGGGCGCCAATGCCACGCCCATCGCCTTCGCCGAGGTGTACCTGGCGCTGCAGAACAACACTGTCGATGCGCAGGAGAACCCGCTGCCCACCATCGAGGCCAAGAAGTTCTACGAGGTGCAGAAGAACATCTCGCTGACCGGCCACATCGTCGATTCGCTGCTGACGGTGGTCTCGGGCAGCACCTGGGCCAAGCTCAGCGCGGACGAGAAGAAGATCTTCAGCGACGTGATGGTGGAAGCCGCCGACAAGACCGGCCGCGAGATCATCGCCTCCGAGGCGCGCCTGGTCGAAGAGTTCAAGAAGAAGGGCAACAACGTGATCACGGTGGACAAGGGCGCGTTCCGCGAGGCCGTGCTGAAGAACACCAAGCCGACCGACCACGGCTACCGCCAGGCCGATTACGACAAGATCATCGCGATCAAGTAACGCCTCCCTTTCGGCCGGCAAGCCGGCCGATACCCCCACAGGGGCGCACCCAGCGGCCTGGCAGCGCCAGTGCCGTGGGTGCACTGGAGCGGGCATCGCTGCGCGCACCGGCCCAAGCCCGCCGCCACCCGGAGAACACATGGCAGACCAAAAAATCATCGACGACGATGGGCACTTCCACGCGCAGGACGAGGAGGTGGACCTGTCCGGCACCATCGCAGAGGGCTGGGCCGCACTGGCCCTGTTCTGGCTGCTGGGCGCCACCGTGCTCTACCAGTTCGTCACGCGCTACGTGCTCAACGATTCCGCGGCCTGGACCGAAGAGGTCGCGCGCTACATGCTGATCGGCGTGGTGTTCATCGGTGCCGCCATCGGCGTGCACAAAAACAACCACATCCAGGTCGACTTCTTCTATCGCCACATGCCGGCCGCGATGGGCCGCTGGCTGTCGCGCGTGGTCGACGTGGTGCGCATCGCCTTCTTCGTCGCGGCGGCGGTGATGACGGTACAGATGATGCTCAAGATCGGCGGCAACACGCGCATGACGGTGGTCGATGCGCCGATGAACATCGTCTACGGCGTCTGCCTGGTCGGCTTCATCGCCATGGCCTGGCGCGCGCTGCAGGTCGCGCGCATCCACTGGGCGCGCGGCTACAGCGTGCTCGAACGCCCCGAATCCACCATCGACGACCGATAACCCAGCACCTGCGCCCATGCTCAAGATCTTCTTCCTGTTGTTCATGGCCGGCGGCATCCCCGTGGCCATCGCCATGGCCGGTGCCTCGCTGGTCTACATCCTGGTGTCGGGGAACCTGCCGCCCTTCGTGGTGGTGCACCGCATGGTCAGCGGCATCGACAGTTTTCCGCTGCTGGCCGTGCCCTTCTTCATCCTGGCCGGCAACCTGATGAACAACGCCGGCATCACCACGCGCATCTACAACTTCGCGCTGTCTCTGGTGGGCTGGCTCAAGGGCGGCCTGGGACACGTGAACATCGTCGGCTCGGTGGTGTTCGCCGGCATGAGCGGTACGGCCATCGCCGATGCCGCGGGTCTCGGCACCATCGAGATCAAGGCCATGAAGGAGCACGGCTACAGCACCGAGTTCGCGGTCGGCGTGACGGCCGCCTCGGCCACGCTGGGGCCCATCATTCCGCCCAGCCTGCCGTTCGTGATCTACGGGATGATGGGCAACGTGTCCATCGGCGCGCTGTTCCTCGCGGGCCTGATGCCGGGCCTGTTGATGACCATCCTCATGATGCTCACGGTCACCTACTACGCGCACAAGAACGGCTGGGGCCGCGACATGAAGTTCTCGGCGCCGCGCCTGATCAAGGCCCTGTCGGAGCTGGCGGTGGTGGTCGGCTGGCCGCTGGGCCTGTGGCTGCTGGTCGACAAGTTCGACCTGCCGGCCCAGCCCACGGTGTTCGCGGGCCTGGCCTCGCTGTTCATCCTGGACAAGCTGTTCAAGTTCGAGGCGCTGCTGCCCATCATGACGCCCGTGCTGCTGATCGGCGGCATGAGCACCGGGCTGTTCACCCCCACGGAGGGCGCCATCGCAGCCTGCCTGTGGGCCATGATCCTGGGCTTCGCCTGGTACCGCACGCTCCAATGGAAGATGTTCCTCAAGGTCTGCCTGGAAACCATCGAGACCACCTCCACCGTGCTGTTCATCGTCGCTGCCGCGTCGATCTTCGGCTGGATGCTGACGGCCACGGGCGTGACCACCGACATCGCCTCCTGGGTGCTGGGCTTCACCAAGGAAGCCTGGGTGTTCCTGCTGCTGGCCAACCTGCTGATGCTGTTCGTGGGCTGCTTCCTGGAGCCCACGGCGGCCATCACCATCCTCGTGCCCATCCTGCTGCCGATCGCGCTGCAACTGGGCATCGACCCCGTGCACTTCGGCCTGGTGATGGTGCTGAACCTCATGATCGGCCTGCTGCACCCGCCCATGGGCCTGGTGCTGTTCGTGCTGGCGCGGGTGGCGGGCCTCTCCTTCGAGCGCACCACCATGGCCATCCTGCCCTGGCTGGTGCCGCTGCTGCTGAGCCTGGCGGTGATCACCTACGTGCCGCAGCTGGTGCTGTGGCTGCCGAAAATGTTCTTCTGACTTCCAGCCCGAAAGAGGCCCCACGATGACCCCCTTCATTCGCCTGCACCCGTCCGACGACGTGGTGATCGCACGCAGCCAACTGGTCGGCGGCGCCACCGTTGAGAACTTCACGGTGCGCGGCCTGGTTCCCGCCGGCCACAAGGTGGCGGCGCACGACATCGCCCAGGGCGCGCCCGTGCGCCGCTACAACCAGATCATCGGCTTCGCGAGCCGCCCCATCGCCCAGGGCGAGCACGTGCACACGCAGAACCTGGACATGGGGCCGGACAAGGGCGACTTCGCGCGCGACTACGCCTTCGGCGCCGACGTGAAGCCGGCGCCGGCGAAGCGCGAGGCCACCTTCATGGGCATCCAGCGTGCCGACGGCCGCGTGGCCACGCGCAACTACATCGGCGTGCTGACCAGCGTGAACTGCTCGGCCACGGCCGCGCGCGCCATCGCCGACCACTTCTCGCGCCAGACCAACCCGGCCGCGCTGGCGGCCTTCCCGAACGTGGACGGCGTGGTGGCCCTCACGCACGGCACGGGCTGCGGCATGGACGGCGACGGGCTTGGCATGCAGATCCTGTCGCGCACGCTGACCGGCTACGCCACGCATGCCAACTTCGCGGGCGTGCTGGTGGTGGGACTGGGCTGCGAGGCCAACCAGATCAACGCCTGGCTCGCCACCGGCCACCTGGCCGAGGGCGAGAACTTTCGCACCTTCAACATCCAGGACACGGGCGGCACGCGCAAGACCGTGGAGAAGGGCATCGCCCTCATCAACGAGATGCTGCCGCGCGCCAACGCCGTGCAGCGCACGCCCTGCAGCGCGGCCCACATCACCATCGGCCTGCAATGTGGCGGCTCGGACGGCTACTCGGGCATCAGCGCCAACCCGGCACTCGGCGCGGCGGTGGACATCCTGGTCGCCCACGGCGGCACGGCCATCCTGTCGGAGACGCCCGAGGTCTACGGGGCCGAACATCTGCTCACGCGCCGCGCCGTGCGCCGCGAGGTCGGCGAGAAGCTGGTCGAGCGCATCCACTGGTGGGAGCGCTACACCGCCATCAACGAAGGCGAGATGAACAACAACCCCTCGCCCGGCAACAAGGCTGGCGGGCTGACCACCATCCTCGAAAAATCGCTGGGGGCGGTGGCCAAAGGCGGCACGAGCAACCTGGAGGCCGTCTACGAGTACGCCGAGCCCGTCACGGCCCATGGCTTCGTCTACATGGACACGCCGGGCTACGACCCCGTCAGCGCGACCGGCCAGGTGGCCGGCGGCGCCAACATGATCTGCTTCACCACGGGCCGCGGCTCGGCCTACGGCTGCGCGCCTTCGCCCTCGCTCAAGCTTGCCACCAACAGCGTGCTGTGGCAGCGCCAGGAAGAGGACATGGACATCAACTGCGGCGAGATCGTCGACGGCCAGGCCAGCATCCAGGAGATGGGCCAGCGCATCTTCGAACTCGTACTGGCCACGGCCTCGGGGCAGCAGAGCAAGAGCGAGAAACATGGCTATGGGCAGAACGAGTTCGTGCCCTGGCAGGTCGGCGCCGTCATGTGAACTGTGAGCTCCCGGCTTTTCACTCCCTTCGGTCGTGTAACTCCACCCCCCGAGGTGGAGGCGCGGCCGCCTTGGGGCGGCCGCATATCCTCGGAACCCTTATGAGCAAAACCATTTCTTCCGAACAGCTGACCGCGCAGGTCGCGCAAGTCATCCAGGCGGCCGGCAGCAATGCCGCCGAGGCCCAAAAGGTCGCCGCCAACCTGGTCCTGGCCAACCTCTCGGGCCACGACTCGCACGGCGTGGGCATGGTGCCGCGCTACGTGGACGCCGTGCTCGAAGGCGGCCTCAAGCCCAACACTTCTGCCAAGGCCACCGTGGACATCGGCACCATGCTCGCGCTGGACGGTCAGCGCGGCTACGGTCAGGTCGTGGGCGAGCAGGCCATGCAGATGGGCATTGAACGCGCCCGGCAGCACGGCAGCTGCATCATGACCGTGGGCAACAGCCACCACCTGGGCCGCATCGGCCATTTCGCCGAGATGGCGATCGCGGCGGGCCTGGTCTCGCTGCACTTCGTCAACGTGCTGTCGCGGCCTGTGGTCGCCCCCTTCGGCGGCGGCGACGGGCGCTTCGGCACCAACCCCTGCTGCATCGGCGTCCCGCTGCAAGGCCAGGAGCCCTTCGTGCTCGACTTCGCCACCAGCCGCCAGGCCCAGGGCAAGATGCGCGTGGCCCACAACAAGGGCGAGCGCGTGCCCGAGGGCACACTGATCGACGAGCTGGGCCGCCCGACCACCGACCCCGGCGTGGTCGTGGTGCCGCAGAGCAATGGCCTGTTCGGCGCGCTCATGACCTTCGGCGAGCACAAGGGCTACGGCATGGCCGTGGCCTGCGAGCTGCTCGGTGGCGCGCTGTCGGGTGGCGGCACCTGGCACCGGCCGGCCGACACCGCCCGCACCGTGCTCAACGGCATGCTGACGGTGCTGATCGACCCGGCCAGGCTGGGCACGCAGGCCACGTTCGAGCAGGAGGCGCTGGCCTTCGTCGACTGGCTGCGCCTGGGCCCGGTGGGCCAGGGGCACGACAAGGTGCAGATCGCCGGCGAACCTGAGCGTGCCGCACGCACGGCACGCGCGGCCGCGGGCATCACCGTGGACGACCAGACCTGGGCCGAGATCGTCGAAGCCGGCCGCAAGGTGGGGTGCGCGGTGACGGGCTGAGGGCCCCGTCAGCCGGCCGCGGCCCGGGGCATGAGGCGCACCGGCTTTTCCGCCCGGGCCCGCAACTGGCCGCAGCCGCCATCGATGTCCTGGCCGGCCGAGTCGCGCAGCTTGGTCAGCACGCCGCGCTGGTGCAGCGTGCGGGCGATGGCCTTGGCCTTGTCCCAGTCCGGCCGCCGGAACGCGAGGCCCGGAATGGTGTTGTACGGGATCATGTTCAGCAGCGCGTACTTGCCCTGGAGCAGGCGCACGATGCCGTCGATCTCGTCCTCGCCGTCGTTCACGCCGTCCAGCAGCGTCCACTGGTACTGGATCGGGTAACCGGTGGCCCGCGCATAGCGTTCGCCCGCGGCGACGAGTTCCTCCGGTGTGAGCTTGGGCGCGCGCGGCAGCAGCTGCTCGCGCAGCGCGCGCTTGCTGGTGTGCAGCGACAGGGCCAGCGCCGGCTTCACCGGGCCTTGCGGCAGCCGCTCGAACACCCGCGGGTCGCCCACGGTGGAGAACACCAGGTTCTTGTGCCCGATGTTGCCGTGCAGGCCCAGCACCTCGATGGCCTCCATCACCTGGTCGAGGTTGTGCGCCGGCTCGCCCATGCCCATGAAGACGACCTTCTTCACCGGCCGCAGTGAGCGTGCCAGCGCGACCTGGGCCACGATCTCGGCGCTGCTGACCTGGCGCACCAGGCCCTCGCGGCCCGTCATGCAGAACTGGCAGCCCACCGCGCAGCCGACCTGCGAGGACACGCACAGGCCGTCGCGCGGCAGCAGCACGCTTTCGATGGACTGGCCGTCCTGCAAGCCGACCAGCAAGCGGGCCGAACCGTCCTCAGCGGGGTGCTGCGACTGCAGCGTGGCCAGCGCGGCCAGGTCGCGCGTCAGCTGCGGCAGGTCTGCGCGCACACGCTGCGGGAAGAAGTCGTCGTGCCAGCGCCGTGCCCCGTCGATCAGCGGGCGGCCCTGGGCCCATTGGCGCAGAACGCGGCCCTCGTGCAGCGGCAGCGCGCCCAGCGCGCGCAGGCGCTGGCGGAGTTCGGTGAGGGTCATCTTCGCGCGGGCGTCGGACGGCGGTGGCGGGGCGCGGATTGTCGCCGGCTGGCACCGGCCCTCCTCAATCCAGCCGCAGCCCCAGCTGCGCCGTGACCGTGCCGAAGCGCCGCAGGTCGCGCGCCACGAGCGCGCCGAAGGCCTGCGGCGTGCCCTGCTCGCCCTGCGTGAGCGTGTAGCCCAGGCCGCGCAGCTGGGCCTGCAGGGCGGGGTCGGCCAGGCCCTGCACCAGCACCTCGTTGAGCCGCTGCACCACGGCTGCCGGCGTGCCGGCCGGTGCCAGCAAACCATGCCACTGGTCGAGTTCGTAGCCGGCCAGGCCCTGCTCGGCCACCGTGGGCACGTCCGGCAGCTGCGCCGTGCGCTGCGGCGAGGTCACGGCCAGCGCGCGCAGCTTGCCGGCCGCGAGCAGCGGCGCGGCGCTGCTGGCGGTCACGATGCCCAGGCCGACCTGGCCCGACAGCACGTCCGTCAGCGCCGGGCCGCAGCCCTTGTAGGGCACCTGGGCCATGCGCACGGGCGCGGCCAGCTGCAGCATCTCGCCGGCCAGGTGCTGCGGCGTGCCGGCGCCGCAGGAGGCGAACAGCGCGGGCGCCGCCGGCGGCCTGGCGGCCTGCAGCAGGTCGGCCAGGCTGCGCAGCGGTGAGGCCGGCGGCACCACCAGCACCGAGGGCACGAAGCCCACGTTGAACACGGCCGCGAAGTCGCGCGCGGGCGAGAACTCCAGCGGGCCGTAGACGCCCGGGTTGATCGCGAAGGAGCTGTTGACCATCAGCAGCGTGTGGCCGTCCGGTGCGGCCTTGGCCACGTGGCTGGCGCCGATGTTGCCGCTGGCACCGGGCCGGTTCTCCACCACCACGGGCTGGCCCAGGGCCTGCTGCAGCACGGGCGCGAGCTTGCGCGCGAGCAGGTCGGTGCCGCCGCCGGGCGCGAAGGTCACGACGATGGTGACGGGGCGGCTCGGGTAGTCGGCCGGGCCGGCGTGGGCCACGCCGACGCCGACCACCGCCAGTGCCGCGTGCAGGAACAGTCTGCGCAGCATGGTCAGGCGTCCAGACCGATGTCGAGCACGGCCGCGCTGTGCGTGATCCAGCCCACCGCGATCTGGTCCACGCCGGTCTCGGCGATGCCGGGCGCGCTCTCCACGGTCACACGGCCCGAGGCCTCGAGCACGGCGCGGCCGGCCGTCAGGCGCACGGCCTCGCGCAGCGTGGGCAGGTCCATGTTGTCGAGCAGCACGATGGGCACCTTGAGCTCCAGCGCCTCGCGCAGCTGCGCCAGCGTGTCGACCTCCAGCTCGATCTGCACCATGTGGCCGATGGCTGCGCGCGCGCGCTCCACGGCCGTGCGCAGGCTGCCCGCGATGGCGATGTGGTTGTCCTTGATCAGCATGGCATCGTCCAGGCCGAAGCGGTGGTTGCTGCCACCGCCCACGCGCACCGCATACTTCTGCACGGCGCGCAGGCCCGGCAGCGTCTTGCGCGTGCAGGTCACGCGCGCGGGCGTGTGTGCAATGGCATCGGCAATGCGCGCCGTGGCGCTGGCCACGCCCGACAGGTGGCCCAGGAAGTTCAGCGCCGTGCGCTCAGCCATCAGGATGGCGCGCGCCGGGCCTTCGATCTGCGCGATCGCGCTGCCCGGCACCAGCCGCGCGCCATCGGCCAGCAGCGACTGCCAGGCGGTGGCCGGGTCGCAAAGCGTGAAGGCCAGCCGCGCCAGGTCCAGTCCGGCCAGCACGCCAGGCTGGCGCGCGACCAGCGTCAAGCGGCTGCGTGCGTCGGGCGGCACCACGGCGTTGCTCGTGATGTCGCCGGCACGGCCCAGGTCTTCCAGCAGCGCGGCGCGCACCAGCGGTTCCAGCATGGCTTGGGGCAGCGGCGGCACACAGGTCGGTCGGATGTCCATATTGCTCAACTTGAGTATTAAGTGGTCAAAAAAACCCAGGCCGCGTTTTTATACTTAATTCGAGCATAAGTCCAGTCCCGCCGCCGTCGCCATGCCGCCCCCGGTCATTCGGGCCCGGTCGCCTGCTCCAGCAGCCAGCTGCGGAACGCCGCGAACGCAGGCAGGTGCATGCGGTCGGGCCGAAAGCACAGGTAGTGCCCCTGGTCCACCGAGACCGGTGTACCGCAGGGGCTGTGCAAGGCGCCGTCGGCCAGTTCGTCCTCGACCAGCACGCGCGGCGCGATGCCCACGCCCAGCCCGCTGCGTGCCGCCTGGATCAGCGCCGAATACTGCGCAAAGCGTGGCCCCGCCGCGACCTGCGCCTCGGGCACGCCGTGCTGCGCTGCCCACAATGGCCAGGCGCTGGGCGCCTCTTCGTGATGCAGCAAGGTGTGGCCGAGCAGATCCTCCGGCCGCAGGATGCGGTGCTGGCCGCCGGCCAGGGCGTCGGAGGCGATCAGCACGAACTCGCGGCCCGCGATGTACTCGGCCACGACACCGGGCCACTCTCCCGGGCTGTAGCGTATCGCCGCATCCACCTGCGGCGGAATGCCGTCGGACGGGTCCAGATGCCGGCTGAAGCTCAGCGTGATCTGCGGATGCAGGCGCCGGAAGGCAGGCAGGCGCGGGATCAGCCAGCGCGTCAGGAAGGTCGGCACGCTGGCCAGCGTCAGCAGGCCCACGCCGGCGCCCCCGGAGCGGGCCTCGTAGGTCGCGGTTTCGATGGCGCGCAGGCCCGGCGCAATCTTCTGCCAATAGGCCCGGCCCGCCGGCGTGAGCTGCACGCCGCGCCCCTGCTTGGCCAGCAGCGTCACACCCAGGAAGGACTCCAGCCCGGCGACCTGCTTGCTGACCGCACCGATGGTG
Organism: Pseudorhodoferax sp. Leaf265; assembly: GCF_001422365.1. Classification (GTDB taxonomy): domain Bacteria; phylum Pseudomonadota; class Gammaproteobacteria; order Burkholderiales; family Burkholderiaceae_C; genus Pseudorhodoferax. The sequence goes on from NZ_LMMT01000010.1 coordinate 48,286, forward strand.
ATGCACAGCGCACCAGCCGCCTGGGTCAGCGTGGAGTAGCGGGCCACGGCATCGAAGGCCAGCAGTTCCTGCATGGTGGGGCAGTTGCGTTTCATGGGGGCTGGATGCTTGAGCAGAACAGTGGCGACATTTTCCATCCACTCAACAGAAGTCATCTGAATGTCACCCCGAGACGGTGAACCTCTCCCTAGAATTCACCCACATTGAACGATTGAACCGTCGCAACCGGAAAGTGTTGCGGCACCTCACAGGATTCGGAGACATGGTCCGCAGCATTTCCCTGGTGTATGGCCTGTACCTGCTGCTGCCGATGGCGCTGCTGGTGGTCGGCAGCTTCGGCCAGAGCTGGACCAACAGCCTGCTGCCCTCCGGCTTCACCGGCCAGTGGTACGGCGACCTGTGGACCGATCCGTCGTTCCGCAAAGCCTTCGGCAGCAGCCTGACGGTGGCGCTGGCGGCATGCGCCATCGACGCCGTGCTGGCCCTGCCGCTGGCCTATGCGCTGTACCACGGCGCACGCCGTGGCCATGCGCTGGCCTCGCGCATCGTCAGCGCCATGCCGGTGGCGGTGCCGGCCATCACGCTGGGCTTCGGCTACATGATCGTGTTCAACACCGACGCCATGCCCTGGCTGGGCAGCACGCCGTTGCTGATCGGGGCGCATGCCATCGCCACCCTGCCCTACCTGACCAACACGCTGCTGACCGACCTGCGCCACCTGGGGCTGGAGCGGCTCGAGCAGGCCGCCGCCACGCTGGGCGCCACCGAGTGGCAGCGCTTCACCGGCATCGTGCTGCCCAGCCTGCAGCAGAGCCTGCTGTCGGGGCTGGTCATGGTGGCGGCGCTGTCGATCGGCGAATTCAACCTGTCCAACCTGCTGGCGGGCTTCCAGAACCGCACCTATCCGGTGGTGCTGCTGCAGGCCTTCTACGGCGCCACGGGCTTCGCCTGCGCCGCCACGGTCGTGCTGCTGATGCTGGCCTGCATCGCCGCGCTGCTGTCGTCCTCCGCCCTGCGCAAGAAACCATGAGCCTCGTTTTCGACCACGTCAGTTACCGCTATCCCGGCAGCACACAGGGCCTGCACGGCATCTCGTTCGAGGTCGGTTCCGGCGAGCTGGTCGCCGTCATCGGCCCCAGCGGCTCCGGCAAGTCCACGCTGCTCAAGCTGGTCGCCGGGCTGGAGACGGGCTACAGCGGCCGCATCGCGCTGGCCGGGCAGGACATGGCCGGCACGCCGGTGCACCAGCGCGGCATCGGCATGGTGTTCCAGAGCTACGCGCTGTTCCCCCATCTGTCGGTGCAGGACAACGTGGCCTACGGCCTGGCGCTGCGCAAGCAGCCTGTGGCGCAGCGGCGCACCCGTGCGCGCGAACTGCTGGAGGTGGTCGGCCTGATCGACCACGCCGAGCGCGCCGTGACCCAGCTCTCGGGCGGGCAGCAGCAGCGCGTGGCGCTGGCACGCGCGCTGGCGATCGACCCGCGCGCGCTGCTGCTGGACGAGCCGCTGTCGGCCCTGGACGCCAGCGTGCGCGGCCACCTGCGCGACCAGATCCGTGCGCTGCAGCAGCGCTTCGGCGCCACCACGCTGCTGGTGACCCACGACCAGGAAGAGGCGCTGACCATGGCCGACCGCGTCGCCGTGCTGAAGGAAGGACGGCTGCTGCAGATGGCCACGCCGCGTGAGCTGTACGAACGTCCGGCCCAGCGCGCGGTGGCCGAGTTCGTCGGCCTGTCCACGCTGTTGACCGGCAAGGTGGCGGCGCCGGGCCGCGTCGACGTGGGCTTTGCCCAGCTGGCCACGCCCACCGGCAGCCGCCCCGTCGGCCAGGCCGTGCATGTGCTGGTCCGACCCGAGCATGTACAGGCCGACCCCGCCCCCGGCGCCCCCAACCGGCTGGAAGGCCGGCCCGGTGCGGCCCGCTACCTGGGGGCAATGACGCGCTACGACTTCGAGGTGGCCGGCGCGCCGCGGCCCTTCCTGGCCGAAGGACGCAGGAGTGCCACCACGGCCATCGCCATCGCCCCCGAATCCATCCGCCTGCTCGACGACTGAGCGCCCACCTCGACAAGGAGAACCCGCATGCAACGCAGACAACTGATCCAGGCCGCCGGCGCACTGCCGCTGGCCGCCCTGGCCACCCGCAGCCACGCCTTCGACGGCGCCGAGCTGTACGCCGGCGAGAAGGCGCTGTACGAAGAAGCGAAGAAGGAAGGCATGTGCGTGTCGTTCGACACCGGGCCGGAATGGGCCAACTGGAAGTCGCTGTTCCGCGATTTCAAGAAGCGCTACCCCGAGATCGAGCTGACCTACAACGACCTGGGCTCGGCCGCCACCGTGGTGGCGCTGGAGAAGATGCGCCGCCGTCCGCAGGCCGACACGGCCTACTACTTCGCGGCCTCGGCCGTGGACGCAGCCAAGAAGGACGTGGTCGCGCCCTTCAAGCCGATCGGCTTCGACAAGCTGCCGCCCGTGTTCCGCGAGGAAGAAGGCCGCTGGTTCACGATCCACACGCTCAACATCGCCTTCCTGGTCAACAAGAAGCTCGTAAAGAACGTGCCCACCGGCTGGGCCGACCTGCTCAAGCCCGAGTACAAGGGCGCGGTGAGCTACCTGGATCCGCGCAGCACCGGCGTGGGCCAGGTGCTGGTGTTCGCCGCGGCCTATGCGAACGGCGGCAGCGTGGACGACGTCAAACCCGGCACCGACTTCCTGGGCAAGCTGCACGCGGCCGGCAACGTGCAGCGCGTGGAGGGCACCACGCCCTACGCCAAGTTCCTCAAGGGCGAGATCCCGATCTGGATCAGCTACGAGAACGACGGCTTGAAGGCCAAGCATGTGGACGGCATGGGCGACGCCTGCGAGGTGGTGATCCCCAAGGAGGCCAGCGTGGCCGCGCCCTACGCGATCAGCCTGGTCAAGAACGGCCCCAATCCCAACGCCGGCAAGCTGTGGCTGAACTTCATCATGAGCAGCGCCGGCCAGCAGCTGTTCGCGCAGGGCTACGTGCGGCCTGCCGTGCCGGGCACCGCGCTGCCGGCCGACGTGGCGGCCAAGATGCCCGCGGCCCCGCAGATCCGCCCGCTGGATGTGGTGAAAGCCTCGGCCAAGAAGGCCGAGGTCGACCAGCTCTGGACGCAAGCGACCTTGAAATGATCCGCCGCTTCGGCGCTTGGCCCGCCTGGGCCTTCATGGCGGTGTTCTTTGCCCTGCCGCTGGGCGCCCTGCTGCCCGAGGCCTTGGGCGACGGCGGTGGCGCGTTCGCGCGACTGTTCGCCAACCCGCTCCTGCCCGGCGCACTGCGCAACACGCTGGCGCTGGGGCTCACGGCGGGTGCGGTGTCGGCCCTGGTCGGCACCGCGGTGGCCGTGGAGCTGGCACGCCAGCCGCCGGCCCGCAGGCACTGGATGATGACGCTGCTGAGCCTGCCGCTGGCCTTCTCGGGCCTGGTGATCGCCTACGGCTTCATCCTGGCCTTCGGCCGCGCCGGCTTCGTCACGCAGTTGCTGGCCGGCCTGGGCGCCGATCCGGCCGAGGTGGGCAGCTGGATCTACGGCGCCGTGGGCCTGGGCATGGCCTATGCCTATTACCTGGTGCCGCGCGTGGCGCTGTCGCTGTACCCCGTGTTCGTGAACCTGGACCTGCGGCCGATGCAGGCCGCACGCACGCTGGGCGCCACGCGCTGGCGCGCGTTCCGCGACACGGTGCTGGCCGAGGTCGCACCCTCGGTGCTGTCCAACGCCTGCCTGGTCGCGGCCATCGCCATGGGCACCTACGGCACGGCGCTGGCGCTGGTCGGCACACAGCTCAACATCCTGCCGCTGATGCTCTATGCGCAGGTGGGTGACGGCGGGTCCGACTTCGGTGTGGCGGCGGCCTTGTCGCTGCTGTTGATGGCGCTGTGCGTCGTGGTGATGGGCTTGGGAGATGTGATTGCACGCAGAAGAGAACGCGGTGGCGCAGCCGGGCACTGACATGGACTATCCGGCCGCGCTGACCGAGGCGCTGCAGCGCCTGGCCCAGCGCCAGCAGGGTGCGCAGCGCCACATGCGGCCGGTCGGCATCATCGGGCCAGGCGACGGCGACGCCCAGGTCTGCGCGGCCGCCCAGGAAGTCGCCCACGCCCTGGCCCAGGCCGGCATGGCCATCGTCTGCGGCGGCCGCGGCGGCGTGATGGCGGCCGCCTCGCGCGGCGCGCGCGAAGGCGGCGGCATCGCCATCGGCATCCTGCCCGAGGAAGACACGCGCAACGCCAATCCGTGGCTCAGCGTGGCCATCGCCACCGGCATGGGCGAGATGCGCAACGCGCTGGTGGCCCGCAGCGCGCTGTGCCTGGCCGCTATCGGCGGCAACATGGGCACGCTGTCGGAGATGGCGCTGGGCCTGAAGTGGGGCACGCCGGTGTTCGTGCTGCATGGCGACGTGGCGCTGCCCGGCGCGGTGCAGGTGACCGATGTCCAGGACATGCTGGCCCGGCTGGTCGATGCGCTGCTGGCCCTGCCGGCCTGAGCGCACCGCCGCCCACTTCATTTGAACGGCAGCTTGCTGCCCGAGATCGCGCGCTCGAGCAGCACGTCGTCACGGAAGCGGAACAGCATGGCCGGCCGGCCCGAGCCGCCCTGCGCCAGCGCGCCGGTCTCCTCGACCAGGGCCTGCTGCTCGACCTGGCGGCGGAAGTTCTGCTTGTGCAGCGCATGGCCGGCCAGCGCCTCCACGGTCTGCTGCAATTGCAGCAGCGTGAAGGCATCGGGCATGAGTTCGAACACCACGGGCCGGTACTTGATCTTGGCGCGCAGCCGCGCGATGCCGGTGGCCAGGATGCGGCGGAAGTCCTCGCGCATGGGCTGGCCCGTGGGCAGCACGGGCGCGCCGGCGCGGCTGCGGCCCAGGGCCTCGGGCACCAGGCGGGCTTCGAACAGCAGCTCGTAGCGCTGCAGCACGAAGTCCTCGTTCCAGGCCGAGCCGCCGAGGCCGAAGGCCGTGTCCACGCGCAGGCGGCGCTGCTGCGCGCTGGCGGCGTCGGGCGCGGCATCGCGCCAGGCTGCCAGGGCCGGCAGGATCTGGCCGGCCAGCAAGGCCTCGGCCGCATCCGAGCGCCGGTCTTCCCAGGGGAAGTAGCGGTACCAGTCGCGCCAGCCGCTGGCTTCGTCGATGGCCGCGGCCTCGCGCGTGAGGCCCAGGTAGCTGACCGAGATCACGCGGCGGCCCTGGTCGCGCGCACGGTCGCGGTCGGCGAAGGTGTAGAGCTGCTCGATGTAGCCGATCGGGTGGTGCGTCTGCCGCTCGATCCAGGCGCGCATGCCGGCCTGCAGCGAGCGGTGCGTCTGCTCGAACGGCCCGCTGGGCAGCGCCAGCCCCTTGTGCGTGGTCAGGATGCGCGCCTGCCCGGCCGTCACGGCGACGAGCACGGCCACCAGTTCGGCGGTGATCGGCTGAGACGGTGGGGAGGCTTCGGACAAAGGGCGTGGGGCGGCGGGAACGGCTCCGCATTGTGCCGTCGCCACGCTTCTATCATTCGCCCTCCCCCCCCCCGCAGACCTTGCCGGTGCGCCTGAACCTCTATTCGCTGCAACTCTTCGTCGCCGTGGTCGAGGAAGGCACGATCGCCGCGGCGGCCGAGCGCGAGCACATCGCGACCTCGGCGCTCAGCAAGCGCATCTCCGAGCTCGAGCGCCAGGTCGGCACGCCGCTCTTGATCCGCCGCGCGCGCGGCGTCGAGCCGACCGAGGCCGGCCGCAACCTGGCACGCGGCGCACGCCAGCTGCTGCACAACGCCGAGGGCCTGGCCGACACCATCCGTGACCAGGCCAGCGGCGCAGCCGGCCACGTGCGGCTGGCGGCCAACCTCTCGTCGATCACGCAGTTCCTGCCGAACGACCTGGCCCGCTTCGCGCGCCAGCACCCGCGCGTGCAAATCGACCTGGAGGAGCGCGTGAGCTCGGTCGTCACGCGGCTGGTGCTGGACAACGCGGCCGACATCGGCATCTTCACGAGCGCGCTGGACCTGCAGGGCCTCACGGTGTTCCCGTACCGGCGCGACCGCATGGTGCTGGTGGTGCCGGCGGCGCACCCGCTGGCCGGCCACCGCGCGTTGGCCTATGCCGACACGCTGGCGTACGACCAGGTCGGCATGCACCGCGGCAGCGCCGGCAACGAAATGCTGATGCGCGCGGCCACAGCCGCCAACCTGCCGCTGCGCATGCGCTTTCAGGTGACCTCCTACGACGCCATGGTCGCCATGGTCAAGGCCGGCTTCGGCGTGGGCGTGATGCCGGGCGAGGCGCTGGCGCTGTACGCGGGCGACGGCCTGGCCACCATCGCGCTGACGGACGGCTGGGCGCAACGCGAACTCAAGATCTGCGTGCGCGCAGGCGAGGGCCTGCCCAACGCGAGCCGGCTGCTGCTGGCCCACCTGCAGGCGGCGGCCCTAGGCTGACAGCACCGCGATCTCGGCCTCGCTGAGCCCGGCCTCGCGCAACACCTCGGCCGTGTGCGCGCCCGGGTCCGGCGCCGGCAGGCGCACGGCGCACGGCGCCTCGGAGAACTTGACCGGAAAGCCGCTCATGCGCACCGGCCCGTGGCCCGGGTGCTCCACCTCCAGCAGCATCTGCTGCGACAGCACCTGCGGGTCGCTGTAGACCTCGGCCAGGTTCATGACGGTGCCGCAGGGTACGCCGGCCGCGTTGAGCGTGGCGATCCAGTGCGCCTTGTCGTGGCGCGAGACGGCCACGTTCACATGCGCATTGATCGCGGCACGGTGCTGCACGCGCAGTGCGTTGGTGGCAAAGCGCGGGTCCTCGCGCAGGTGCGTGAGGTCCAAGGCCTGCAGAAGCTTGTGGTAGACCGCATCGTTGGACGGCGCGACCGCGATCTCGCCGTCGCTGGCCGTGAACAGGCCGTAGGGCGCGACGAGCAGGTGGTCGTTGCCGGTCGGCACGGGCAGCCTGCCAGTGGCCAGGAAGTCCGCGCTCGCGAAAGCACCGAAGCTGATCAGCCCGTCCACCAGAGAGGCGCCCACGCGCTCGCCCTGCCCCGTGCGCGCGCGCCGCACCAGCGCGGCGGCCGTGCCGAGCGCGGCGTAGCAGCCCGCGATCAGGTCGCTGACCGGCAGCGTGCTGCGCATGGGGCCGGTCTCGGGCGTGCCGTTCATGCTCATGAAGCCGCTCATGGCCTGGGCGATGAAGTCGAAGGCCGGCCGGTCCACATAGGGGCCGGAAGGGCCGAAGCCGGTCACGCTGGTGTGCACGATGCCGGGGGCCAGCGCGCGCAGCGGCTCCCAGCCCAGGCCCATGCGCTCCATCACGCCCGGGCGGAAGTTGTCGACCACCACGTCGGCGCCTGCGATGAGCCGGCGCAGCGCGGCCATGCCGGCCTCGGACTTGAGGTCCAGCCGCACCGAGCGCTTGTTGCGGTTGAACGCGGCGAAGTACCAGCTCATGCCGTCGACGATCTCGCCCTGCCCGCGCACCGGGTCGCCCTCGGGCGCCTCGATCTTGACGACGTCGGCCCCCATGTCGGCGAGCAGCATGGTGCAGAACGGGCCGGAGAGGATGCGCGTCAGATCGATGACGCGGATGCCGCTCAACTGCATGAAGAAATCTCCTGTGTCTGAAGCAGGCGCGATCTTGCGGCATGCGCAGCGCCCACGCATCGCATTTGGCGATGCCGCCCTGCCCATCGGCCAAGCCAGCACCGGCCCGCGCCGCTATGCTGGCCGCAGGAGATCCCGCATGCCCACGTCCCCCACCTACCCCGCCCAGGTCCGCATCACCGAGGTCGGCCTGCGCGACGGCCTGCAGTCCGAGGCCGCGTTCGTGCCCACCGCCACCAAGGTCGCGCTGCTGGAGCGGCTCATGGACGCCGGCGTGCGCCACTTCGAGGCCACGTCCTTCGTCTCGCCGCGCGCCGTGCCGCAGCTGCGCGACGCGGCCGAACTGCTGGCCACGGTGCGGCGCCGCCCGGGCGTGCAGCTCTCGGTGCTGGCCCCCAACCGCAAGGGCGTGGAGCGCGCGCTGGCCGCCGATGCCGACGAGGCGGTGGTCTTCCTCTCGGCCTCGGAGACGCACAACCGCAAGAACCTGAACCGCAGCATCGCCGACTCGCTGCAGGACATGCGCGAGATCGCCGCCATCGCGCGCGGCGCGCCGATGCGCCTGCACGGCGCCATCGCCTGCGCCTTCGGCTGTCCGTTCGAAGGCGACGTGGCGCTGGACCAGGTCGAGGCCATCGCGCGGCAGTTCGCCGAACTCGGCTTTTCTGGCCTCACGCTGGGCGACACCACGGGAATGGCCACGCCGCCACTCGTGCGCGCCACCGTGCAGCGCCTGGCCGCGCGCGTGCCGCAGCTGCCGGTGGCACTGCATTTCCACAACACGCGCGGCCTGGGCCTGGCCAATGTCATGGAAGGCCTGGCGCTGGGCGTCACACGCTACGAGGCCGCGCTGGCCGGCACGGGCGGCTGCCCGTTCGCGCCCGGTGCCACGGGCAATGTCTGCACCGAGGACACCGTGCACCTCATGGAGCAGTTGGGCATTGCCACCGGCATCGACCTGGACGCGCTGTGCGAGGCCGCACGCGAACTCGAGCGCGTGCTGGGCCGGCCGCTGCCGGGGCAGGTCATGCGCGCCGGCCCGCGGCTGCGGCGCTATGCCGCGGAAGCCCAGGCTGCCGCCGTCGGCTGACTATTCGAGCTGGATCTTCGCGGTCGCGATGACCTCGCGCCACTGCGCGATGTCGGCGGCCAGGCGCTCGCCCAGCGCCTGCGGCGTGCCGGGCCGCACCTCGCCGCCCTGGGCGTGGACGGCGCTCAGCAGCTCGGGCAGTTGCAGCACCTTGCCCAGCGCGGCGTTGAGCTGCGCCACCACGGGCGCGGGCACGCCGGCCGGCGCGAACACGGCGTACCAGACGTTCACGTCGAAGTCCTGCACGCCGCTCTCGGCAATCGTCGGCACGTCCGGCAGGATGGCGCTGCGCCGCGCCGAACTCACGGCCAGCGGCCGCAGCTTGCCGGCTTGCACCTGGGCCAGCGCCGAGGGGATCGAGGACGACAGCACCGTGACCTGGCCGCTGACCACGTCCACGAGCGCGGGCGCCGACCCCTTGTACGGGATGTGCTGCATCTTCGCGCCCGCACGCAGCTGGAACAGCTCGCCCACCAGGTGCGAGACCGTGCCGTTGCCGGCCGAGGCGAAGGTGATGCGTCCAGGCTCGCGCGCGGCCGCCACCACGTCGGCCAGCGTCCTGTAAGGCGAGGCGGACGAGGTCAGCAGGATGATGGGGAAGTCCGCCACGTTGGTGACGGGCTGCAGGTCGCGCTGCGGCTGGTAGGCCAGGCCCTTGTACAAGAGGGGCGCCACGCCCAGGTTGTCGAGCTGGCCCAGCAGCAGCGTGTGGCCGCTGGCTTCGGCCTTGGCCGCCTCGGCCACGCCGATGGTGCCGCCGGCACCGGCCTTGTTGTCGGGCACCACGGTCCAGCCCGTGGACTCGGCCAGCCGCATGGACACGGTGCGCGCCATGAAGTCGGTGCCGCCACCGGGCGGGAACGGCACGATCATGCGGATCGGCTTGTTCGGGAAGGCCTGCCCGCGCGCTGGCGCGGCAGCGGCCAGCGCGAGGGCGCTGGCCAGCAGTTGTCTGCGGTCCATGTCGTCTCCTTGTTGTCGTGGCCGGGGGGTTGCTCCCGCCCCCGTGCCGGTCCATGATCCCGGCCCGCGTGGCTGGCTGCGTGCATTTTTTTCGGCCACGCATCGCGCAGCGCGACGGCACCAGCCGACTGACACGGCGCTGACAACCACGGCGTCCATCCGCGTGAAAAACCTTCACAAGCCCGCCGCCGGCATTTCAAACCCTGCAGCGACCGCGCGCCCTACAGTCCGACGCGCCGTGCACCGCGCACCCGGGCGCCCGCCGCTCCGTGCCCGCTGCACCACCACTTTTTCAATACCGGCAGGAGACCCGCCATGACCTGGCAGCAGATTTACGACCCCTTCGGCAACATGTTCCTATCGACCGCGCTCGCGGCGATTCCGGTGATCGTGATGCTCGGAGCCCTCGGCTTCTTCCACATCAAGGCCCACATCGCCGCCGGCATGGGCCTGGTCGCCGCGCTGGTCGTGGCCGTGTTCGCCTACGGCATGCCGGCCGACATGGCCGGCCGCGCCGCCATGCTGGGCGGCTTCACGGGCCTGCTGCCGATCGGCTGGATCGTGCTGAACATCATCTTCCTGCACCAGCTGACCGAGCAGAACGGCAGCTTCAAGGTGCTGCAGGACTCGCTCTCGGGCATCACCGAGGACCGCCGCATCCAGCTGCTGCTGATCGCGTTCTGCTTCGGTGCCTTCTTCGAGGGCGCGGCCGGCTTCGGCACGCCCGTGGCCGTGACGGCCGCGATCCTGATCGGCCTGGGCTTCTCGCCGCTGGCCGCCTCGGGCCTGTCGCTGATCGCGAACACCGCGCCCGTGGCCTTCGGCGCGCTGGGCACGCCGGTCATCACGCTGGCCCAGGTGCATGGCTACGACCTCATGGAAGTCACGGCCATGATCGGCCGCCAGCTGCCCTTCTTCTCGCTGCTGGTGCCGTTCTGGCTGATCTGGGCCTTTGCCGGCCGCAAGGGCATGCTGGAGATCTGGCCCGCGATCCTCGTCACCGGCCTGTCCTTCGCGATCCCGCAGTACCTGGTGTCCAACTTCATGGGCCCGGAGCTCGTGGACATCATCGCCGCCATCGTCTCCATGCTCAGCCTGGTCGCCTTCCTGCGCGTCTGGCAGCCCAGGAAGGTCTGGACCTCGCCGGCCATGCGCGGCAAGGACCCGAGCGCCGCCGAAGCCAAGCCGCCGCAGCCCGTGGTGCGCCATTCCAAGGAGGCGCTGGTCGCCGCCTGGACGCCCTGGGCCATCCTCTCGATCTTCGTGTTCGTCTGGGGCCTGCCGCCCGTCAAGGCCTGGCTCAACGGCCTGTTCGCGCCCAAGTTCCCGATCGAGGGCCTGCACAACCTGATCATGAAGGTGCCGCCGGTCGTGCCCACGCCGCACCCCGAGGCCGCCGTCTACACGCTGAACCTGCTGTCGGCCACCGGCACCGGCATCCTGCTGGCGGCCATCGTCTCGGCGCTGGTCATGAAGTACAACCCGGTCGCCATCGTGCGCACCTTCTTCAAGACCTTCTGGCTGGTCAAGTACTCGCTGCTGACCATCGTGCTGATGCTGGCCCTGGGCACGCTGACGCGCTTCTCGGGCACCGACACCACGCTGGGCCTGGCCTTCGCCAACACCGGCGTGCTGTACCCCTTCTTCGGCACGCTGATGGGCTGGATCGGCGTGGCGCTGACGGGCTCGGACACGGCCTCGAACGTGCTGTTCGGCGGCATGCAAAAGGTCGCGGCCGAGCAGCTGGGCCTGTCGCCCAACCTCATGGGCGCGGCCAACAGCTCGGGCGGCGTGATGGGCAAGATGATCGACGCGCAGTCCATCGTCGTGGCCTCCACGGCCACGCGTTGGTTCAACAAGGAAGGCGAGATCCTGCGCTACGTGTTCTTCCACTCGATCGCGCTGGCCTGCCTGGTCGGGCTGTACGTCACGATGCAGGCCTACGTCTGGCCGTTCACCCTGATGGTGGTGAGGTGAACCCACCCCCGTTTGAACTTCTCACTGCGTGTAGAAGTTTCATCCCCCCTCGAGGGGGCGCCGCCAGCGGCCGGGCAAAGCCCGTTCCGCGGCGTCTGCTGGCATGGCCTGCTCCGCGGCCCTTCGCCCCGCGTCCTGCCAGCGCCTCCGCATGCCGGCAACCAACCATTCCGCACGCTGGACACGCAACAGAGAAAATCAGGCCATGACCGTCATCACCACCATCGAGGACTTGCGGGTCCTGGCCGAGAAGCGCGTGCCGCGCATGTTCTACGACTACGCCGATTCCGGCTCGTGGACCGAAGGCACCTACCGCGCCAACGAGGCCGACTTCCACAAGATCAAGCTGCGCCAGCGCGTGGCCGTGAACATGGAGAACCGCAGCACGGCCACCACCATGGTGGGCCAGGCCGCCAAGATGCCCGTGGCCATCGCGCCCGTGGGCCTGACGGGCATGCAGCATGCCGACGGCGAGATCCACGCGGCGCGCGCGGCCGAGAAGTTCGGCATCCCGTTCACGCTGTCGACCATGAGCATCTGCTCCATCGAAGACATCGCCGAGAACACCACCGCGCCGTTCTGGTTCCAGCTCTACATGATGCGCGACCGCGACGCCATGGCCCGCATGATCGAGCGCACCAAGGCCGCCAAGTGCAGCGCGCTGGTGCTCACGCTGGACCTGCAGGTGATCGGCCAGCGCCACAAGGACCTCAAGAACGGCCTCACGGCGCCGCCGCGGCCCACGCTGCGCAACATCGTCAACCTGGCGACCAAGCCGCGCTGGTGCCTCGGCATGCTGGGCACCCAGCGCCGCACCTTCCGCAACCTGGTGGGCCATGTGAAGGGCGTGAGCGACATGCGCTCGCTGTCGGCCTGGACCAACGAGCAGTTCGATCCGCGCCTGTCCTGGGCCGACATCGAATGGGTCAAGAAGCAATGGGGCGGCAAGCTGATCCTGAAGGGCATCATGGTGCCCGAGGACGCGCAGCTGGCCGTGGACGCCGGTGCCGACGCCATCGTGGTCAGCAACCACGGCGGCCGCCAACTCGACGGCGCGCCCAGCTCCATCGAGGCGCTGCCGCCCATCGTCGATGCCGTGGGCAGCAAGACCGAGGTGTGGATGGACGGCGGTATCCGCGGCGGCCAGGACGTGCTCAAGGCCTGGGCCCTGGGCGCGCGCGGCACCATGATCGGCCGCGCCATGGCCTACGGCCTGGGTGCCATGGGCGAAGCGGGTGTCACCAAGGCCTTGCAGATCCTGCACAAGGAGCTGGACGTGACCATGGCCTTCTGCGGCCACACCGACATCCAGAACGTGGACAAGCGCATCCTGCTGCCGGGAACGATCCCGGGCTGAGCGCAGATCAGAACAAGGAGCTGTAGACGCTCACCTGGTCGCGGCCCGCCTGCTTGGCCGCGTACATGGCGTGGTCGGCACGCTGCAGCACGGTGTCGAAGCCGGGGTCGTCCGCCTCGATGGTGCTGACGCCGAAACTGGCGGTGCATCGCAGCGCCTGGCCTTCGAACGCGCCGCGCCAGTCGGCAATGAGCTCGCGCAGGCGTTCGGCCGTGCGCTGGGCGTCCAGCAGCTGCACCTCGGGCAGCAGCACCGCGAACTCCTCGCCGCCGATGCGCGCCAGGAAGTCCACCTCGCGCACCGCACCGCGCACGATGCCGGCCACGGCGCGGATCACCATGTCGCCCGCGGCATGGCCATGGGTGTCGTTGACCTGCTTGAACAGGTCGATGTCGAACACCAGCACCGCCAGCGGGTGCCCGTAGCGCCGCGCGCGCAGGAATTCGCGCTCGGCCACTTCCTGGAACGAGCGGCGGTTGGCCACGCCGGTCAGCGCGTCCAGCCGCGCCAGCTGCTCGGCCTCGTCGCGTGCGCGCGCCAGTTCGGCCGTGCGCTCCTGCACCTGCTGCTCCAGCCGGATGTTGGCCTTCTCCAGCTGGAACGACGCCTGCAGGCGCTGGCGCGTGGCCTGCGCCTGCGCCGCGCGGCGCTGCTGGTGCAGCAGGTTGATGCGGTCGGCCAGTGCCAGCGAGAGCAGCACCACGTCGACGAGGATGCCGAACTCGGCCGCGTGGAAATGCACGAAGGTGTAGGGCAGGAAGCCGCTGACCGTCAGCGCGGTGACGAAGCTGCCCGTGAGGCTGGCCATGGTGGCGAGCACGAAGAAGCGCGCCGCGCGGTAGCCGCGCAGCCAGGCGCGCAGGCCGGCGGTCAGGATCAGCGGCGTGCCCAGGAAGATGAAGTACACGGGTGCCGCGTTGTAGGCCACCAGGTCGCCCGACAGCGACACCACCACCCAGGCCACCAGCGTCAGCGCGAGGTAGGCCTGCATCACGCGGTGCACGCGCGGCGTGCGCTGGCGCGACTCCAGGAACTGCATCGAGAACCACAGCGCCATGGCCTGGAAGCCGAAGATGAAGGGCGTGTGGGCCCAGTTGCTCCAGCGCGGCGACTCGGGCCAGAAGTACTGGTAGGCGAAGCCGTTGTAGGAGGCGTTCATGAGGAAGAACGACAGCAGATAGGCGCAGTAGGCCAGGTAGTTGCGGTCGCGCGTGGACGTCCAGATGAAGGCGTTGTAGAGCACCATCACGGCCAGGATGCCGTAGAACATGCCGTAGTAGGCCGACCAGAGCCGGTCGCTCTCGTGGAAGGCCTTGAGCTCCCAGAGCTCCATGGGCGTCATGAAGGCCTGCGCGCTGGTGATGCGCAGGTAGTAGGTGTGCGGGCCGGGTGCGACCGGCAGGCTGAGCACGAACTGCGGCGCGTCGACCTCGCGTTCGCCGAACGGCAGCGTGTCACCGAAACGGCGGTGGGTGGTCTGGCCGTCCACCCCGGGCGCGTACAGGTCCACGGTGTCCAGCCAATTGGTGCGCAGCACCAGCACCCGTGCCAGCGTGGTGGTGCCGGGGTTGTCCAGCGTGAAACGGAACCAGTAGGCGGACGAGGTGAAGCCGAAGCTGGACAAGCCGCCCGTGGGTGGCGCGAAGCGCTGGCCGCGCACCGCGTCCAACGTCAGCTGGCCCGTGGGGTCTTCGAGCACCTCCACGGCCTCGTGCAGCACCACCTGGCCCTGCCCGGGCACGACCTGCACGGCCTGGGCCGACACCGCGCCGGCACAGAGCCACAGACAGACTCCCCACAGCCACCCCAGAGCCCTGCACATCGATCGGCACCCGGACGCCCGCACGACAACGGGCGCCCCATTGCGCACCGCCCCACGGCAAAGCGGCGCATTGTCGCAGCGCCCGTGCAACAGTCTGTACGCCGAATGGCGCGGTGCGCCTACTCCGGCCAGGAGAACTTGGGCGGACGCTTGTGCAGGAAATCCTGGATCGCGCTCTTGTGCTCGGGCGAGCCCATGGCCAGGGCCTGGGCGTCGGCCTCCAGGTTGAGCTGGCCGACCAGGTCGCCCGTGGACGCGCAGGCGCGCTTGATGAGGCTCACGGCCATGGGCGAGGCGCCCTCGAAGCTCTGGGCCAGCGCCAGCGCGCGCGGCAGCAGCTGGTCGGCCTCGACCACTTCCATCGCGATGCCGAGGCGCAGGGCTTCGTCGGCCCTGACCTCGCGCGCCGACAGCATGAGTTCGCGCGCACGCTGCGGACCGACGACGCGCGGCAGCGTGTAGAAGATGCCGCAGTCCGGCACCAGGCCGACCTTCAGAAAGGACACGCTCATGCGCGCACGCGGCGTGGCGACGATGAAGTCGCCGGCCAGCGCCAGGCCGAAGCCCGCGCCGTAGGCCGCGCCGTCGACCGCGCAGACCACGGGCTTGTCCAGGGCAAGCAGCTTGGCCAGCCAGCCGTGCAGCAGGTGCAGGCGGTCGCGCCAGCCGGCGTTGTCCAGGCCGGCATGGGCGATGTTGCGCAGGTCGCCACCCGAGCAGAAATGCCCGTTGGCGCCGGTGATCACGAGCGCGCGGATGCCGGCGTCGGTGCGCACGCGCTCGACCACCTCGGCCACTTCCACGCGCATCTCGGGCGAGAGCGCGTTGCGCACGGGCTGGTCGTCCAGCGTCAGGATGGCGGTGGCGCCCTGCTGTTCGAAACGGATCTTGCTCATCGATGCTCCTGCGTCATTGCGGGCTCGCGCCCAGGTCGCGCCCGCCCGGCAACGAGCTGCCACCGTCCACGTTCACGATGGCACCGGTCACGTAGCTGGCCAGCGGCGAGGCCAGCACCAGGGCCATGTTGGCGATCTCCTGCGTGCTGCCCATGCGGCCCAGCGGCACGGAATCGGTGACCCGCTTCTCGGCCGCGGCGTCGGGCGCGAGGCGTTTCATGCCCTCGGTGCCGGCGATCGGGCCGGGCACCAGCGAGTTCACGCGGATGCCGTCCGGCCCCCACTCCATGGCCAGCACGCGCACCATCATGTCCAACCCGGCCTTGGCCGCGCAGACATGGGCCTGCAGCCTGGTCGGATTGGCGGCCTGCGGCGCCGAGATGTTGAGCACCGAAGCGCCCGGCTTGCGCAGGAAGGCATGGGCGGCGCGCACCACGTTGAAGCCGCCAATCAGGTCGATGTCGACCACGGTCTTGAAGCCCTTGGACGACATGCCCAGCGCCGGCGCGACGAAGTTGCCGGCCGCACCCGAGACCAGCACGTCGATGGGGCCGAAGCGTCCGTGCGCGGCCTGCAGCGCGGCCTCGATGGCAGAAGCCTCACGCACGTCGGCGCTGTAGCCTTCGGCCTCGCCACCGTGGGCGCGCAGCTGCGCCACGGCGCCCGCGATGCGCTCGGCCGAGCGGCTGGCGATGGACAGCTTGGCACCCGCCTGCGCAAACGCATCGGCAATCGCCAGGTTGATGCCGGAGGAGCCACCCGCCACGAAGACGTGGTGGCCCTTGAAGTCGAAGAACGGGGTGTTCATTGGTCGATCCTGATGTTGGCTTCGCGGATGACCCTGCCCCAGATGTCCAGGTCGCGGCGCATCTCCTTCGCGAACTCGGCGACCGGCTCGCCGCCCGGCAACAGGCCCAGCTCCTCCAGGCGCTTGCGCACCTCGGGTTGGGCCAGGATGGCGATGAGTTCGTCGGACAGCTTCTTGGCGATGGCCGGCGGCGTGCCGGCTTGCGTGAACAGCGCGAACCAGCCGTAGGGCTCGAAGGACTTGTAGCCCAGCTCGGTGAAGGTCGGCGCGTTGGGCGCCAGCGGTGAGCGGCGCGCGCCCGTCACGCCCAGCACCTTCACGCGCCCGCCGGCCATCTGCGCGGCCGCCGTCGTGGCATCGAGGAAGCCCGCCTTGACCTGGCCGCCCAGCAGGTCGGCCATCAGCGGGCCGGCGCCCTTGTAGTGCGCGATCGACAGGTCCAGGCCGGCCTGCTGGTTGAGCATGGCCGCGTGGATGTGGCCCGAGGTGCCGTTGCCGTAGGAACCCAGCGCGTAGGTGCGCGGGTCGGCCTTGGCCAGCTTCACGAACTCCTCGACCGTGTTGGCCGGCACATCGCGGTGCACCAGCAGCAGGTCGGCCGAACGCGCCGCCACGGCCAGCGGCTGGAAGTCCTTCAGCAGGTCGTAGGGCAGCTTGGGCATCAATGCCGGGTGCTGCACCATGACGGTGATGGCCATCAGGATGGTGTAGCCGTCGGCCGGTGCCTTGGCCACCATGTCGTTGCCGATCACGCCGCCCGCACCGGGCTTGTTTTCCACGACGACCGTGGCCTTCCAGTTCTCGCCGAGCTTGGTGGCCATCAGCCGGCCGATGGTGTCGGTGCCGCCGCCCGGTGCGTAGGGCACGACCATGCGCAGCGGCTTGTTCGGGAAGTCCTGCTGCGCCAGTGCGGGCAGGCCGGCGAGGGCGAACGTGGTGAAGGCCAGGGCCTGGCGGCGCGTGACGTCTTGCTGCATCGGGTTGTCTCCTTTGGAATGTTCTAGGAACGTGCGAAGGCTTCCTGGATCTCGCGCCAGGCCACCTTGCCGGTGTTGGATTTGGGCAG
The DNA here is from genome assembly GCF_001422365.1 of Pseudorhodoferax sp. Leaf265. GTDB lineage: Bacteria > Pseudomonadota > Gammaproteobacteria > Burkholderiales > Burkholderiaceae_C > Pseudorhodoferax. Next base: position 65,856 of record NZ_LMMT01000010.1, read on the forward strand.
GGCCGCGCGGAACTCCACCGCGCGCGGGGCCTTGTACACCGCCATGCGCTCGCGGCACCAGGCGATCAACCCTGCTTCGTCCAGCAGTTGGCCGGGGCGCAGCACCACCACCGCGCAGACCGACTCGCCCTGCTTGGCGTCGGGCCGGGACACGATGCAGGCCTCGTGGATGGCCGGGTGCTCGTACAGCATGCTCTCCACCTCGGCCGGCCAGACCTTGTAGCCGCTCACGTTGATCATGCGCTTCAAGCGGTCGCGCATGAAGAAGTAGCCGTCGGCGTCCATGCTGGCCAGGTCGCCTGTGCGGAAGTAGCGCTGGCCGGCGATCTCCAGGAAGGCCGCGCGGTTGGCCGCCTCGTCGCGCCAGTAGCCCTGCATGATCTGCGCGCCGCGGCTGACCAGCTCGCCAGTCTCGCCGGGCGGCAGCTCGGCCAGCGTCTCGGGGTCGACGATGCGCGAATCCACGCCGAAGGTCGGGATGCCCAGGCACTGGCGCTTGCTGGCCTGCAGCGGGTTGCAGTGCAGGAACGAGGCCGTCTCGGTCAGGCCGTAGCCCTCGATGTAGGTGATGCCGAAGCGCTCCTTGAGCATGGCGGAGACGGCCTCTGGCATGGCCGCGCCGCCGCCGTTGAGCATGGCCAGGCTGGACAGGTCGCGCCGCTGCGCCTCCGGATGCGCAAAGAAGTCGATCAGCATGGCCGGCGGCGAGGCCCAGACCGAGACGCGGTAGCGCTCGATCAGCGCGGCTGCGGCGCCGGCGTCCCAGCGCGCGAGCATGACCACGGTAGCGCCCTGCCAGACCGGCATCAGCATCGCGTTCTGCATGCCCAGCAGGTGGAACATGGGCGCCACGCCCAGCACCACCGATTCGGCGTGCAGCGAACGCCACAGACAGGCGCCCGCGCTGGATGCGATCAGGCTCTCGTGCGTGTGCATGCAGCCCTTGGGCCGGCCGGTCGTGCCCGAGGTGTAGGGCAGCGCCGCCAGGTCGCCGGACTGGCTCGGCACGGGCGTGGCGGGCGCCCCCGCGAGCGCCTCGGTCCAGGCCACGCAGCCGGCCTGCGCCAGTGGCTGGCGCGGCGCGCGCACGGCATCGGGCACGGCGAGTTCGGTCGGCGCCGTCAGCGCGTCGGCGTAGCAGATCACCACCACCTCGCGCAGCGCGCCACGCGCGAGCGCGGGCTGCATGGCCGGGAGCAGCTCCTGCGCCGCGATGGCGTGGCGTGCGCCGCTGTCCTCCAGGTAGTGGTCGACCTCGCCGGCCGTGCACATGGCGTTGACGGGCACGACGACCGCGCCGCAGCGCTGCACGGCGAAGAAGCCGATCGCGAACTGCGGGCAGTTCTGGCTCATCAGCAGCACGCGGTCGCCCTTGGCGACACCGGCGCGCTGCAGGTGGCCGGCCAGCGCTTCGACCTGCCGCAGGTATTCGGCGTAGGTCAGCACGCTGTCGTAGTAGACGATGGCGGGCCGCGCGGGGTAGCGCGCGGCGCTGGTCGCCAGGTTGTCGAACAGCGTGGTCTGCGGCACGGCCAGCGCGTGCGGGAAGCCGCGCGGCCAGTGCTTCACCCAGGGCGTGGTGTGTTGCATCGGGCTCAGCCGTTTTCCATCGCGCGGGCGATGATTTCCTTCATCACCTCGTTGGCGCCGCCGTAGATGCGCGAGACGCGCACATCGGCGTACATGCGGGCGATCGGATATTCCTGCATGTAGCCATAGCCGCCGTGCAGCTGCAGGCACTCGTCCACCACCTCGCAGGTGGCCTGGCTGACCCACCACTTGGCCATCGCGGCCGTGGGAATGTCCAGTTCGTTGCGCGCGAGGCGGGCCACGCAGTCGTCGAGGAAGCTGCGCGCGATCGTCGCCTTGGTCTGGCACTCGGCCAGCTTGAAACGCGTGTTCTGCAGATGCAGAAGCGAGTCGCCGAAGATCTTGCGGTCGCGCGTGTAGGCCAGCGTTTCGTCCACGGCGCGCTGCATGGTGGCCGCGCAGCCGATGGCCAGCACCAGGCGCTCGCGCGGCAGTTGCAGCATGAGCTGTGCGAAGCCCTTGCCCTCCTCGCCGCCGAGCAGGTTGGCCTGCGGCACGCGCATGTCGTTGAAGAACAACTCCACCGTGTCCTGGCCCTGCTGGCCTACCTTTTCCAGCAGGCGGCCGCGGCGGAAGCCTTCCAGGTCCTTGGTCTCGATCACGACCAGGGAGACACCCTTGGCCTTGGCTGTGGGGTCGGTCTTGCAGGCCACGACGATGATGTCCGCCAGCAGGCCATTGGTGATGAAGGTCTTGGCGCCATGGATCACGTAGTCTTCGCCGTCCTTCACGGCGCTGGTCGTGATGCGTTGCAGGTCGGTGCCGGCGCCGGGCTCGGTCATCGCGATGGCGGCAATGGTCTCGCCCTTCGCCATGCTGGGCAGCCAGCGCCGCTTCTGCGCCTCGGTGCCGTAGGCCAGCAGGTAGTGCGCCACGATGCCGCTGTGCACGTTGATCGAGAAACTGTTGACCATCGCGCGCATCTGCTCCTCGCAGATCACGGCCTCGTGCAGGAAGCTGCCGCCTCCGCCGCCGTATTGCTCGGGCACGCCGGCGCACAGCAGGCCCAGCTCGCCGGCCCGGCGCCAGATGGCGCGGTCCACGTGGCCCTGCTCCTGCCACTTCTTCTGGTGGGGCACGCACTCGGTCTCGAAGAAGCGGCGCGCGGTGTCGCGCACCATCTCGAGCTCGTCGGTCATCCAGGGGCGCGTGGCGGCACCGAAGCTCATGGCCGGCCTCCGCCGCACACCAGCACCTGCCCGCTCACGTAGTTCGACTCCGGAATGCAGAACATGTACACCGCACCTGCCGCCTCTTCCGCCGTGCCGCCACGGCCCAGCGGGATCGTGGCCTCGGCGGCCTTCAGGCGGTCCGGCTGCACGCCCACCGCGATGGTGCGGCCGCCGATGTCCACGCTGGCTTCGCCGGCCGTGAGCGGCTGCGTCAGCCGCGTCTGGATCAGGCCGAAGGCCACGCTGTTGACGTTGACCTTGTAGCGGCCCCATTCCTTGGCCATGGCCTTGGTCAGGCCGTTGATGCCGGCCTTGGCGGCGGCGTAGTTGGCCTGGCCCGCGTTGCCGTACACGCCCGAGGTGGACGAGATGTTGACGACCTTGCGGAACACCGGTGCGTCGGCCTCCTTCTTGGCGGCCTCGCGGATGAAGTCGGCAGCGGCGCGCAGGATGCGGAAGGGCGCGGTCAGGTGCACGGCCAGGATGTCTTCCCACTGCTGGTCGCTCATCTTCTGGATCACGTTGTCCCAGGTGTAGCCGGCGTTGTTGACGATGATGTCCACGCCGCCGAATTCCTTGAGCGCGGTGCCGACGAAGCGCGTGCCGAAGTCGGCATCGGTCACGCTGCCCACGCAGGCCACGGCCTGGCCGCCCGCGGCGCGGATGGCGGCGACCGTCTCGTTGGCCGGGCCTTCGTCCAGGTCGTTGATGACCAGGCGCGCGCCTTCGGAAGCCAGCTTGAGGGCGATGGCGTTGCCGATGCCGCGGCCGGAGCCGGACACCAGGGCGACCTTGTCTTGGAGCTTGAGCGTCATGTCGTTCTCTTGGATTCAGGACAGGGCGACGACGGCGTCGCCCGAGAGTTTGGTCTGACCGTTCTGGTCCGTGGTGGAGAGTTCGACACGCACGCGGCGCTCGCCGTCCTGCTCGAACTTCTCGGTCACGCGGCCTTCGCAGCGGACCTTGGCACCGACCTGGGTGATGGCGACGAAGCGCACGCCGTATTCGCGCAACGCGCTCTGCGGCACCCAGTTGGTCAGCAGGCGGCCCAGGTAGGCCATGGACAGCATGCCGTGCGCGAAGACGTCGCCGACGCCGGCGGCCTTGGCGAAGTCGGTGTCCACGTGGATGGGGTTGTGGTCACCCGAGGCGCCGCAATACAGCGCCAGCGTGAGGCGCGAGATGGGCTCGGTCTCGAAGGCGGGCAGTGCGTCGCCGACGCGGATCTGGTCGTAGGAAATCGTCATCTCGTGCTCCTCACGCGTTTCTCATCACCGTCACGCCCTTGAGGTCGGCCACGTGCTCGCCGCGCTGGTTGGTCACGCGCGTCGCGCGCACGACGAATTCCAGCGCCCCGCCCTTCTTGTCGTAGATGTCCTCGATGCGCTGCTCGAACGTCAATTGGTCGCCGGCATAGGCCATGCGGTGGTAGACGAAGCGCTGCTCGCCGTGCAGCAGCCGTCGGTAGTCCAGGCCCAGCAGGTTGCGCAGCGCGGCCGGGTCGGGCGATTCCATCTCCAGGCAGAACAGGAAGGTGGGCGGCACGGGCAGCGTGGGGTGGCCGGCATCGCGCGCGGCCGAGTCAATGCTGTAGACCGGGTCCTGCTGGCCCGTGGCCTTGGCGAAGAAGCGCAGGCGCGAGGCTTCCACGGCGACCGTGAAGGCCGGCTGGGTGTGGCCGATGTACTTCTTGTCGATCATGTTCAGACGCGCTCGTAGAGGGTCACGACGCAGGCGCCGCCCAGGCCCAGGTTGTGCTGCAGCGCGAGGCGCGCGCCTTCCACCTGGCGTTGGTCGGCGGTGCCGCGCAGCTGGTGCGTGAGCTCGTAGCACTGCGCCAGGCCGGTGGCGCCCAGCGGGTGGCCCTTGGACAAGAGGCCGCCCGAGGGGTTGGTCACGACCTTGCCTCCGTAGGTGTTGTCGCCGTCCAGGATGAACTTCTCGGCCGTGCCCTCGGGCGTCAGGCCCAGGCCTTCGTAGGTGATGAGTTCGTTGGCCGTGAAGCAGTCGTGCAGCTCGACCACGTCCAGATCCTCGGGGCCCACGCCAGCGGCCTCGTAGACCTGCTTGGCGGCGGCGGCCGTCATGTCGTAGCCGACCACGCGGCGCATGTCGCCGCTGTCGAAGGTGCTGGGCGTGTCCGTCGTCATGGACTGGGCCGCGATGCGCACCTTGAGCGCGATGCCGTGCTTCCTGGCGAACTCTTCCGAGCACACGATGGTGGCGGCAGCGCCGCAGGTCGGCGGGCAGCACTGCAGGCGCGTGAGCGGGTCGAACACGGCCGGCGAAGCCATCACCTCTTCCAGCGTGACGGTGTCGCGGAACACCGCGAGCGGGTTGCGTGCGGCGTGCTGGCGGGCCTTCACCGAGATGCGGCCGAAGGTGTCGGGGCGGATGCCGTACTGCTTGATGTAGTCGCGGCCGGCGCCGCCGAAGAACTGGGCCGCGCGCGGCGCAGTGGGCAGCGTGCCCTGCAGCTGGTCCATGGTCTCGGCGAAGCGCGCCATGGGCGAGGGACGGTCTTCGTACGCGCCCTTGAGCGCGCCCGGCACCATCTGCTCGAAACCCAGCGCGATCGCGCATTCGGCCACACCGCTCTCCACGGCCTGGCGCGCCAGGTACAACGCAGACGAACCGCTGGAGCAGTTGTTGTTGAGGTTGAACACGGGAATGCCCGTGAGGCCCACACCGTAGATGGCGGCCTGGCCGGCGGTGGAGTCGCCGTAGACGTAGCTCACGTAGGCCTGCTGCACGGCGTCGTAGGGCACGCCGGCGTCCTGGAGCGCGAGTTCGGCCGCGCGTGCGCCCATCACCGTGTAGGCCTCGCTCTTGCCGGGCTTGGTGAAGGGGATCATCCCGACGCCGGCAACGTAGACATTGCGTTTCATGTTGTCTTCCTCTGGTTGGAGCGGACCGATGGCGCGCGGCAGGCGTGCGACCGGAACTGCGGGGAAGTCTAGGGACGGGGATCGGCACCGCCCATGGCCGAAGCGATGGACCGCATTGGCCCGAACGCTCAAAAGTGCAGGGACCGGGGGTTAACCCGAAGCCTCAGGACAGGCGTTCCTGCCGGTAGGCGCCGGGCGCCAATCCGGTCCAGCTCTTGAATGCGCGGTGGAAGGTGCTGGCCTCGGAGAAACCGAGCTGGCCCGCGATTTCGGGCAGCGTGAGACCCGGGTGTGTGAGGTAGTCGATGGCCGCGTCGCGCAGCAGGTCGTCGCGGATCGCGCGAAAGCCCGCGCCCTCCTCGCGCAGGCGCCGGCGCAGCGTCTGCGGCGTCATCGCGAGCTGCGCGCCCACGTCCTCGAGCGACGGCATGGGACCGCCCAGGTGGCGGCGCAGCAGACGGCGGATGCGTTCGGCCAGGCTGCTGTCGTCGCGGTACTTGAGCAGCAGGCTGGCCGGCGCCTGCGCCAGGAAGCCGGCCAGGCTTTCGGGCGTCTGCACGATGGGCAGGCTGAGCCAGCGGGCCTCGAAGCGCCAGCCGGTGCGCAGGCCGTAATGCGGCGGCGCCTGGAACAGCTGTGGCGCGTCGCCCGGCTGGTCTGCCTCCTTGCACCGCAGGTCCACCGCCAGCAGCGGCAACCGCCGCGCCACCAGCCAGCACACCAGGCCGTAGCCCAGGAAGCCGAAGCAGCGCATGGCGTATCCCAGCGGTTCGTCGACCGGCGCACGCGGCGCCAGCGACATGCTGGCCACCCCCTCGCGCACCTGCAGCCGCGGCGTGAAGTCGGACAGCAGCAAGCGGTAGTGGCGCAGGCCCGCCCGCAGGGCCTCCTCCAGCGTGCGGCAGCCCACGGCAAGGCGGCACACGGCCTCGAAACTGCCCAGCGGCAGAGGCCGGCTGCACAGGCCCCAGAGCTCGTCGCGCAGGCGGTGGCGCAACTGGAAGATCAACGCGGCGTACTGCGCCTGGCTCACGCGCGAGAGCGGCGAGCCCAGCAGTTCGGGCGGGATGCCGGCGCGCTGGAGCAGGGCTTCGCAGTCCAGGCCGGAGCGCCGTGCACCCAGCACGATCTGCCGGACCTGGCCGATGGGGATGGTCTGCCGGGTGGTGCCGCTGGAGGAAGGAGGCATGGGATCGCGGCAAATTGTAGGAGCGCAGCGCCTGCCCGCCTGTCGCATCCGTGGCCCGGGACGGCCGGCGCAGGTCGGCTACTCCGGCTTGAAGCCGATCTCGTCGAGCATCTGCTTCTCGCGCTCGTACTGCGCGACGGCGTACTGGCGGTAGGCCTCGCCGTTGATGTTCCAGGGCGCCAGGTCGAAGTCGTCGACGATGCGGCGGTAGGCCGGGTCGTGCACGGCCTTCTGGAAGGCCGACTCCAGCCGCGCGCGCACGGCCGGGTCCATGTTCTTGGGCGCGACCAGGCCGAACGGCGATTGCACGACGAGGTCGTGGCCCAGCTCGCGCAACGTGGGCACGTTGGGCCACTGCGCCAGGCGCTGCTCGGTGAAGGTGGCCAGCACGCGCAGCTTGCCGCTGCGCGCCATGGCGCCGAAGCCGGGGTCGCCGTAGACGTCCAGGTGGCGGCCGACCACGGCCGTCAGCTGCTCGTTGCCGCCCTTGAACGGGATGAAGTTGAACTTGGTGCCCGTGGCGCGCGCGAGCCGCTCGCCGTAGATGCGGTTGGCGCTGATGGCCCCCACGTTGCCCCAGCTCAGCTGGCCGGGCCTGGCCTTGGCGTCGGCCAGCAGCTCGGCCAAGGTCTTCCAGGGTGCATCGGCTGCCACCGCGACGCCCGTGGTCAGGTTGTTCAGGCCCATGAGGTAGGTGAAGTCGGTGCGCGGGTCCCAGGCCACCTTGTTCATGTGCGGCCAGCGGATCACCGAGTTGTGCATCACGCCGAGCAGGTAGCCATCCGCATCGCCCATGCTGGTCAGGCTGGAGACGCCCGTCACGCCGCCCGCGCCAGCGCGGTGCATGAGCACGATGGGCTGGCCCAGGTCCTTGGCCGCGGCCTCGGCCAGCGCGCGCAGCACGGCATCGAACATGCCGCCGGCCGGGAACGGCAGCTGCAGCTGGATGGGCTTGTTCGGGAAGTTGCTGCCGGCCAGGGCTGGCGCGCCGAGCACGCTCGCAGCTGCGGCGGCAAGACCGGCGCGCAGCACCGCGCGGCGTGCGATGGACGTGGTGGGGGCTTGGGATGCAAACGCTGGTGCGATAGGCATGGCTGTCTCCTTGCGGCCTCGAACGGGGCCGGGTGCTGTTGAAAAGAACTCGCCGGCAAGACTAGGGGCGGCCGGCCCGCCGGGATATGGCCGTTTCGTCAAGCGACGATGGCCGCATCGATCAAACGCTCAAGCGCTGGGCAAGGGCAGGTAGCGGAACGAGCCCATGCTGCGGGCCACGCAGCGGCCCTCGTCGTCGCGCACCTCGGCGCGGCACTGCACGGTGTCGCCATCGTCGGCGATGGCCAGCGCCTCGCCATCGGCCGTGAGCCGGCCCCGGCCGGGCTGCAGGTAGCTGATGTTGAGATCCAGCGTGACGGCCGTGCGCGCAAAGCCGATCTTGGACACGGCCGCGCTGGCCATGACCACGTCCAGCAGCGTGGCGACCACACCGCCATGCATGGCGCGGATCGGGTTCTCGAGTTCGCGCCGCGCCTCGACCACCAGGCGCGCGCGGCCGCCCTCGGAGAACTCGCGCCGGATGCCCAGCAGCTGCGAGAACGGGACGGTGTTGTACAGGCGCAGGCTCTCGGCGGCGTCCATCAGCGTGCCTTGGCGTGTTCCGCACGCAGCTGGGTCTTGAGCACCTTGCCGGCCGCCGACAGCGGCAGCGCGGCCGCGAAGGCCAGGCTGCGCGGGCACTTGTAGCCCGCGAGCCGCGTGCGGCACTGGGCCTGGATCGCGATTGCGAGTTCGGCGCTCTCGGCCACACCCGGGCGCAGCACCACGACCGCGTGCACGGCCTCGCCCCAGCGCGCATCGGGCACGCCGATGACGGCCGCGTCGATGACGTCGCCGTGGCTGCGCAGCGCGGCCTCGACCTCGCCGGAGTACACGTTCTCGCCGCCGCTGATGATCATGTCCTTCAAGCGGTCGGCGATGAAGATGAAGCCGTTCTCGTCCATGCGGCCGCCGTCGCCCGTGTGCAGCCAACCGTTGCGCAGGGCCTGGGCCGAAACCTCGGGAAGCTTCCAGTAGCCGCTCGTGACCATGGGGCCGCGGATGATGATCTCGCCAACTTCGCCGCGCGGGCAGTCGTTGCCCTCCGGATCGACGATGCGGATCTCGGCCCCCAGGCCGGCGCGGCCGACCGAGCGCAGCCGCTCGGCCGGCGCGCCGGGGCGGTGGTTGGCCGGCAGGTTGATGCAGGCCGCACCCGCGGTCTCGGTCAGGCCGTAGGCCTGGAAGAACTCGGCGTTCGGCCAGGTGGCCAGCGCACGGTCCAGCAGGTCGGGCGGCATGGGCGCGGCACCGAAGGCGATGCGGTTCAGGCTCTGCACCTTGGCCGCGTCGAAGTTGGGTGCCTCCAGCAATGCCTGCAGCATGGTGGGCACGACGATGGTGTCGGTGATGCCGTGCGTGAAGATCGCATCGAGCACGACCTCGGCGCGGAACTGCGGCATGGTGACCCAGCTGCCGCCCACGATGCTCTGGCCGATGAGCCTGCCCAGGCCCGCCACATGGAACAGCGGCGCGACCAGCAGCGAAACGCTGTCGGGCGCGTTGTTGAGTTCGGCGCCGCGCGTCATCGAGGCCGACCAGAAGTTCAGGTGCGTGAGCATCACGCCCTTGGAGCGGCCCGTGGTGCCGCCCGTGTAGAGGATGGCGGCCAGGGCATCGCCGCCGACACGCGCGTCGTCCACAGGGGCTGTAGCGGCCGCCTGGGTGGCGAGGTCGGCCATGGGCAGCACCTGGGCCAGGTCGGCAAGTTCGGCGGAGGGGCCGGCGAAGCTGGCATCGGCCACCAGCAGCGGCGCGCCGCAGTCGGCCAGCGCGTAGCGCAGCTCGGGCACGCTCCAGCGCGTGTTGAGCGGGCAGGCCACGGCGCCCAGCCACCAGCAGGCCAAAAGGCCCAGGACCATGGCGTCGTCGTTGGGCGCGAGCAAGGCCACGCGCTCGCCGGGGGCGATGCCGCGCGCGCGCAGCACGGCGGCACGGCGCGCGACCTGGTCGATGAGCTGGGTGAAGGTGTAGGCACGCTCGGCGTCGGGCGCGAGGTGGCGCAGCGCGGTCTTGTCGGGGTGGCGTTGCAGCGATCGGTGCAGGCCTTGGGTCAGGTACATCTTCAGGCTCCGGGAGAAGTCGAGGGGCGGTAGCGCAGCGTGGCCATGGCGCGCGCCACCAGCTGGCCCGCGGCGTCGCGCAGTTCGGCCTCGCAGAAGCAGACCGAGCGGCCGCCGCCCGTCACCTGGCCTTCGGCCTGCAGGCCGGTGCCGCCGGGCTGCACGAAGCCCAGGTGCAGGTCGATCACGTCGACCGACTGCGCAGCAGGGTTGCGGGCCAGTGCGGCTTGGATCAGCGCGGCGTCGAGCAGCGCGATGGCCTGGCTGCGGCTGGTGGCGCCCTGCGGTACATCGCAGACAGCGGTGGCCAGAGCGCTCACGCTGCGACGGCTTCAGGCTGGCGCAGCGGCACGGCGATGCGCGCACGCGCGGCCGCGTACTCGCGCGCCATGCGGGCCACGACCTGGCCGGCCGGCTGCACGGCCGAGACCGCGCCAATGCCCTGGCCGCAGCCCCAGACGTCCTTCCAGGGCTTGACGCGGTTCGTACCGAAGTTCATGGCCGAGGGGGCGCTGGTCTCCAGCCGGTCGGGGTCCAGGCCGGCGTTGCGGATCGAGGGCTTCAGGTAGTTGCCGTGCACGCCCGTGAACAGGTTGGAGTAGACGATGTCCTCGCTGCTGCTGTCGACGATCATCTGCTTGTAGGCCTCGGCGGCGCGGGCCTCCTCGGTCGCGATGAAGGCCGAGCCGATGTAGGCGAAGTCGGCGCCCAGGGCCTGCGCGGCGAGGATGGCGTCGCCCGTGGCGATGGAGCCAGACAGCGCCAGCGGGCCCGTGAACCAGCGGCGGATCTCGGCGATCAGCGCGAAGGCGCTCGTGGTGCCGGCATGGCCGCCGGCGCCGCTGGCCACGGCGACCAGGCCATCGGCGCCCTTCTCCACGGCCTTGTGCGCGAAGCGGTCGTTGATCACGTCGTGCATGACGATGCCGCCCCAGGCGTGCACGGCGTCGTTGATTTCGGTGCGTGCGCCCAGCGAGGTGATGGTCAGCGGCACCTTGTACTTGGCGCAGATGGCCATGTCGTGGTCGAGCCGGTCGTTGCTCTTGTGCACGATCTGATTGATCGCGAACGGTGCGGCCGGGGCCTCGGGGTGGGCGCGGTCGTGCGCGGCCAGCGTCTCGGTGATCTCGGCCAGCCAGTCGTCCAGCAGCTCGGCGGGACGCGCGTTGAGGGCGGGCATGGAGCCGACAATGCCGGCCTTGCACTGCGCGATCACGAGCTGCGGCACGCTGATGATGAACAGCGGCGAGGCGATGACGGGCAGGCGCAGGTGTTGGAAGAGGGGATGTGGCATGGTGGGCGCAGTATCTGGAGCGCCCTGCACGCCATCAATGGCCGAATGGCTGGGGCCATTGGCGCAAAGTGACAAAGAAGTGGGGCCCAGGGAAAACCCTGGGCAAGCTACAGCAGGCGCTGCAGGCTGGCCTCCAGCTGCTCGGTCGGCAGCCGACGAAAGCCCGAGCGCGCGAAGCGCTGCAGGCGGCCGATGGCGAAGGCTGTCAGCACCGAGGCCTGCACGTTGGCGTCCACGGTGGGCGTGGCCGCGCCGTCATCGGCCAGCGCCGGCCGCAGGCACTGGCGCAGGCTGGACTCGATGCGGTCGAAGAACTGGTTCATGCGGCCCTGCAGCCGCTCGTGTTCGAGCACCAGCGCATCGCCGACCATCACGCGCACCATGCCGGGGTTCTTCTCGCCGAACTGCAGCAGCACGGTCAGGATGCTGCGTGCCTGCTGCGTGCCACCGACACCCTCTTCGGCCGTGATGGCACCGACCAGCTGGAACACGCTCTGCTCGATGAATTCGATCAGGCCCTCGAACATCTGGGCCTTGCTGGCGAAGTGGCGGTACAGCGCGGCCTCGCTGACCTGCAGCCGGCCGGCCAGCGCCGCGGTGGTCACGCGCTCGGCGCCGGGCTGCTCCAGCATGGCGGCCAGGGTCTGCAGGATCTGCAGCCGACGCTCGCCGGGCTTGGGTCGCTTGCGTGGTGGGGCAGCGGCTGCCGAGGCGTCCTCGCCGCCTTCGGACGTTGCGGTCGGCAGGGCGGCGTCTTCGGGCATGCGGTGGTGTCGTCCTGCGCTCAGCGCGCGCGGATCATGGTGCCGTAGGCCTGGTCGGTCAGGATCTCGAGCAGCATCGCGTGGGGCACGCGGCCGTCGACGATGTGCACGGCGTTGACGCCGCTCTTGGCCGCGTCGATCGCGCCGGCCAGCTTGGGCAGCATGCCGCCGGAGATGGTGCCGTCGGCGATCAGCTCATCGATCTCGCGCGACGTGAGCTCGGTCAGCAGCGCGCCGGCCTTGTTGAGCACGCCCGGGATGTTGGTCAGCATCATGAGCTTCTCGGCCTGCAGCACCGTGGCCAGCTTGCTGGCCACCACGTCGGCGTTGATGTTGTAGCTCTCGTTGTTCTCGCCGAAGCCGATGGGGCTGATGACGGGGATGAACTGGTCGTCCTGCAGCGCCTTGACCACGCTGGGGTCGATGCCCACGATGTCGCCGACCTGGCCCACGTCGTGGAACTTGCTCGGGTCGGCCTGGTCGGGCATCTGCAGCTTCTGCGCACGGATCAGGCCACCGTCGCGGCCGGTCAGGCCCACGGCCTTGCCGCCGGCCTGGTTGATGAGGCCCACGATGTCCTGCTGCACCTCGCCGGCCAGCACCCATTCCACGACTTCCATGGTCTCGGCGTCGGTGACGCGCATGCCCTGGATGAAGTGGCCGGTCTTGCCCAGGCGCTTGAGCGCGGTCTCGATCTGCGGACCGCCGCCGTGCACCACCACCGGATTCATGCCGACCAGCTTGAGCAGCACCACGTCTTCGGCGAAATCGGCCTGCAGGGCCGGATCGGTCATGGCGTTGCCACCGTACTTGATGACGATGGTCTTGCCGTGGAACTTGCGGATGTACGGCAGGGCCTGGGCCAGGATCTCGGCCTTGTCGCGCGGGGCGATGGCGGACAGGTCGGGCTCGGTGGGGCTGGTCATGGCGGGCACTCCGGAGGCTGCAGAAAACTGCGGCGGATTGTAGGGGCCGCTGTGTGTCACTTCCCCAGCATCACTTGCCCAGCCAGCGTGGGACCTTGAAGCGGATGATCATGAGGTAGGCGCCGACATAAGTGACCACGAACAGCACGCAGAACGCGGCCAGCACGGGGGTGTTGCTCCAGAACATGACGGCCGGCACCACGGTCAGCAGCGAGAAGATCCAGAGGTAGGGCGAGGTGCGGTTGTTGCGGGCCAGCAGGTCGCTGGCCTCGTCGTCCTCGAACACCACGCGCACGATGCGGCGGAAGATCAGCTGGTGCAGGTGGAGGGCATCGGCCGTGCTGGGCGACTGGCCGCGCGCAAGCTTGCGGTAGATGGAGAACAGCGTCTCGCCGACCGGATACATCAGCAACAGCATAGGGAACCAGGGCGACACGGTGGGGTGGCGCTGCACCAGCAGCACACAGGCCACGGCGATCACCAGTCCCCAGACATAGGCCCCGCCATCGCCCGCAAAGATCTTGCCGTAGGGGTAGTTCCAGAGCAGGAAGCCGCCCGTGGCGCCCACCAGGCAGGCCAGCATGGCAGCGAGCTGCCGGTCGCCGACCTGCAGGGCCACGTGGATCAGCGCCAGGCTGATGAGGATCGCGACCATGCCGGCGAGGCCGTTGTAACCGTCGATGAGGTTGAAGGCGTGCGGCAGGCCGGCGATGGCGACCATGGCGAAGATGGCGGCAGCAAGCGGGGCAGCCTGGAGCCAGTCGTCGAGCGGGGCGAAGCCGATGCGGCGCACGCCCAGGTTCAGCAGCCAGCACAGCAGGATGGCGGATAGTGCGGTCAGGCCCAGGCGCAGGCGGGCACGCAGACGCTGGGTCATGTCTTCGGCGATGCCGGCGAACACGGCGGGGGCCATGCACATGGCCATGAGCCAAAGGAATGTGGAGTTGGCGCGCCAGTCGACGTTGAGGGAGCCGGCCTGGGGGGTGCCGGCGTAGGCCCAGGCGATGACAAGGCCGAAGAAGATGCCAAGGCCGCCGATGCGGGGGATGTGGCCGAGGTGGAAGCGCTGCGGCAGGTCGTGCGCGTACTGGCGGGCGTGGCGGCGCGCGAGCCGGATGACCACGAATGCCGCGATGGCGGAGATGAAGAAGCTGAAGACGACGAGGAAGACCATGGGAGAAGGGAACCTAGAATTCCCTGCGCGAAATTAGACCATGCCAGCCACGCCTATCCGACCGATCACCGTTTCCATCGTCAGCCATGGGCAGCAGGCATTGATACTCCCTCTCCTGGATCAGTTGGATCGCCACTGCGCCAGGTCCATTGAGAAGCTGGTGTTGACGGTCAATATCCCGGAGCAAGATTTTGTAGATACCACTGGCTACAAGTTTCCGATCGTGCGTATCGTCAATCCTCGGCCACGGGGATTTGGCGCGAATCACAATGCGGCATTCGAGGACTGCAGTACCGAGTGGTTTCTCGTGCTCAATCCAGATATCCGCATCGATGGAGATGTGCTAGCAGCGATGCAGCGACTCGCGCGCGGAGATGATGGGGTGCTCACACCGCGCATTCTGGAACCAGGACAGCATCAACCTGAACCCTATAGAGGTCTACTGACGCCTTGCGAGATCATCTTGCGCCGCCGTCCTGGCTACACCCCCCCTGCACAGCCGGCATGGATTCCGGGCATGTTCATGTTGTTCCGTTCGAAGACCTTTCGAGGGATCGGCGGTTTTGACCTGCGGTTCTTCATGTACGGCGAGGACTTCGATATTTGCGCCCGCCTGCAGTTGGACGGATGGAAGGTACATGCGGTGGAGACTGTCCGTGTGCGCCATGCTGCCCAGCGCGCGAGTCAACGCAACTTGCGCCACTTGCAGTGGCACGTCACGAGCTTGTTAAGGGTGTGGATGTCAAGGGCCTTCTGGCGCTATCGAGCAGCACTACTGCGCGATACATAGCCTGATCGGCACGCATAGGCTGCGATACTTCAACAAATTCCCACTCCGATCGCCTAGGTCTTGAATCGTTTCGAAGCTATGAAAAAAGTCGCCCTAATCACCGGCATCACTGGCCAAGATGGTGCTTACCTCGCTGAATTCCTGCTGCACAAGGGCTACGAAGTGCACGGCATCAAGCGCCGCGCCTCGCTGTTCAACACCGACCGGATCGACCACCTGTACCAGGACCCGCATGTGGAGCACCGCAACATGGTGTTGCACTATGGTGACCTCACGGACAGCACCAACCTGATCCGCATTGTCCAACAGGTGCAGCCTGACGAAATCTACAACCTAGCGGCCATGAGCCACGTGGCCGTTAGCTTTGAGACGCCCGAGTACACGGCGAACGCCGACGGCATTGGCACGCTGCGCATCCTGGAAGCGATCCGCATCCTCGGCCTGGAAAGGAAGACCCGCTTCTACCAGGCCTCCACCAGTGAGCTCTACGGCTTGGTGCAGGAGACGCCGCAGAAGGAAACTACGCCTTTTTATCCGCGCAGCCCCTATGCCGTGGCCAAGATGTACGGCTTCTGGATCACAGTGAACTACCGAGAGGCATACGGCATCTACGCCTGCAACGGCATCCTGTTCAACCACGAGAGCCCGCTGCGCGGCGAGACCTTCGTCACGCGCAAGATAACGCGCGCTGCCGCACGCATCGCGTTGGGCCTGCAGGATTGCCTTTACCTGGGCAACCTGGATTCGCTGCGTGACTGGGGCCACGCGCGCGACTACGTCGAGATGCAGTGGTTGATGCTGCAGCAAGACCAGCCGGAGGACTTCGTCATTGCCACGGGCGTGCAGTACAGCGTGCGCCAGTTCGTGGAATTTGCAGCGAGCGAACTCGGCATCAGCTTGCGCTGGGAGGGCACCGGCGTCGAAGAGCGCGGCATCGTGACTGCGGTTGAAGGCAAGGAGGCCAAGTGCAAGGTTGGTGACGTCATCGTCAAGGTAGATCCACGCTACTTCCGTCCCACCGAAGTCGAAACCCTGCTCGGCGATCCGACCAAGGCCAAGGAAAAGCTGGGCTGGACGCCCAAGACCACGCTGAAGGAGCTTGTGGCGGAGATGGTGCAAGCCGATTTCACCGCCGCCAAGCGCGACGCACTGGTGCGCATGGCAGGCTTCACTGCCTACGACTTCCACGAGTGAGCATGGACACTTCGATGATTCCCCACGACGCGACCATCTTGGTTGCGGGAGCACGCGGTATGGTGGGCTCGGCCATCGTGCGACGCCTGCAAGCCGGCGGCTACACGCACGTTCTGGCTCCCGTACGTGCCGAACTGGACCTGCAAGATCAGGCAGCCGTGCACGCCTACCTCGCAGATCGACGGCCCGACTATGTGTTCATCGCGGCTGCCAAGGTCGGCGGTATCCAGGCGAACAACATCTACCGTGCCGAGTTCCTCTACCAGAACCTCAGCATCCAGAACAACCTGATTCACGGCGCCCACCTGGCCGGCGTGCAGCGGTTGATGTTCCTGGGCTCCAGTTGCATCTACCCAAAGCTGGCGCCGCAGCCAATCAAGGAAGATCACCTGTTAACCGGTTTGCTGGAGCCCACCAACGAGCCCTACGCCATCGCCAAGATCGCCGGCATCAAAATGTGCGAGGCGTACAACGCCCAGTACGGGCGCCAGTACACAAGCGCCATGCCGACCAACTTGTACGGCCCCAACGACAACTACGACCTCGCGAACAGCCACGTCCTACCCGCGCTGATCCGCAAAGCGCACGAAGCCAAGCTGCGCGGCGATGTCGAGTACATGGTATGGGGCACGGGCACACCGCTGCGCGAGTTCCTGTACGTAGACGACCTAGCCGACGCCTGCGTGTTTCTGATGGAACGTGGCTTTGACGGGCCGCTGATCAACGTGGGCGCGGGCACCGATGTCAGCATCGCCACGCTGGCCGAAACTGTGATGCGCGTGGTGGGGTTCGGCGGCCGCATCGTCTACGACCGCAGCAAGCCTGACGGCACGCCGCGCAAGTTGATGGACTCCGGCCGGCTCAACGCCATGGGGTGGCAGCCGCGCGTGGGCCTGGAAGAAGGCATCGCGCGGTCGTACGAAGACTTCCTGGCGAAGACCCGGCACTGAAAGCGCCGGGCACGCGCTGCGGCGCCGTCGGCCGCGTCAACGCGCGGCGACCGATGGCGGGATTGCGCAGCAGCCCTGTGCCGCCGTGCCGGAATCGCCATCGCCGCAAGCACGCACATGTAGTTCGGCGCCATACGGCAAGACGGCGCTCTTGCGGTACTGCGAATGGACGTAGTCCAGCAAATCCCCGTAGGTGTGGCGCAACTTAAGCCGCTCCAGATTGTCGAACGTCGCCTCGGGCGCCATGACGACGACCTTCACGTCGGCAATAGCCTCGATGTGCTTTTTCTGGAAGGCCGAATCCCGTGCGTAGAGGTAGTACATCTCCCAGAACGGGGCCGTCAAACCCAAGTACGCGTAAACGCCCGGAAAGTGCGGCATGGCAAGCAACTGCCGATCGACAAGACCGCACTGGCGCTTGAGCTTATCGAGCGTGCTTAAGAACTCCGCCTGAGGGCTGTTGACGCGAAAGACCGACCCCGAGATGGAAATGGGCTGCGTCGATCCCGGTTGCAATGCCTCCATCCGCATGAACCGTATCCCAGGCTGGCTCGGTAGCCAAGCCAGCAGGATGACCACGACCGCCCCCGCGACGCCAGCGCGAACGGCGAAGCCACCCAAACGGTGCTCGAACCGGCAAGCATTGACTGCGGCCAGGAGCACGAATACGGGCAGGGTCGCCTGGGCGATATGGCCGAAATCGGCTCGATCAAACGCTTGTTGCAGATAAGGCAACCCAGCGCATGCCGCGGCAAAGGCGAGCAACGCGGCGGGTGGCAGCCCATCCCACCGTGTGCGGCCGCGCCACATCCAGGCGGCGACGAGTAAATAAGCCGTGGGAATCAATACGCACAGCACACCGATCGCCGTGGCCTGCGCAAGGTCATAGGGCGAACCCTGCGTGTAGTCGATTCTCCAGACGAACGGAATCGGAACAGGAAGTTGCCACTGCGCCACCGCTTGCACAGAAGCCAGGAAACTGTTCCTGAACGCCGTATCCACCGCCAAGCGGACGATCACGGGCAGGTAGCCAACCACCACGCCAAGAGGGAACAGCACCATCGAGGAAGCCGAGGGCCTGGCCCGGACCACAACGGTGAGATAAATGGCCAACAGCAGCGCCGTCGCGAGAAAGAAGACGCCATGGTTGCGGCCAAACGCGGCCGCCAGACCTGCTGATACGCCAAACACGAACCACCGACCGCCGGCACGCGGTGATGTCAGGACCAAAAAAGCAACGCAGACGAGAAGCAGCGAAATCGTCTGCTCGTAGACCTTGTGGCGTGGATAACCCAGCCCGATCGCAAGCAACACCCCGAACACAAGGCGCCACCCGAACGCGACGCGTGCTACGCCCATGGCGTACCACGATGTGGCCAAACCCAGCGCACCGAATGCGGCCGCCGCGATCAAGAGGCTGCGCAGCCCGCCATCGCCGAGTAGAGAAAAAATCCAGCTATTCCAGTCATACCGGCCCGGGTCGTAGGCGAAGAAGTCCCGGATCGCGAGCTCGCCCGCATGCGTTCGCTGGGACGCATACCAGAGGAGGCCCTCGTCGGCCCACCCGAAACCGACATCGCCTTGCAGAACAAACGAGGCGCAGCACATGACGAACGCAGCGATCAACGCCTCCAGCGCCAAGGACGGGCGCAGCGCCCTAAGCATGGCGTGCCACACAGAACGCGGTAAGTCCAAACAGGCGATTGCGGCCGATCAGCGGCAATTCGGCATGGCTCAAGCTGCCCAATAGCCAATTCACGGCAGGATGGTGGCGTTTGAGTTGCGAACGCGCGCTTACATCGTCTCGGCCGACAAGGCGCTGCGACCACCGCAAGCCCGCCGCAATCGGGAAGACCGTCGCGAAGAAATAACCCGAGCGCACCAACTGCAGGCCTGCTCGGTGCACGACATCCTCGATCTGCTCCAGACGGTATCGCCGGCGGTGGCCGAGGAACACGTCATGGCCGCTCCACAGGCTCTGAAAAGCCGGCACGGAGATCAGGAAATTCGACGCACCATCCACCAACGGGATGTAGTGCCTCAGCAAGCCGACGTCGTCATCGACGTGTTCAAGGACATCCATGAACAGCGCAAGGTTCGCCGGAACTCTCGCACCCACCTGGCGGTAGTGCACCGTGCGGCCGTCCACAGATTCTTCCCAATCTCGATCGTAGCTGGTGTCAACACACCAGATCGCACGCACCGACTCTTCTTGCAGCAGGCACTTCGAAAAGAAGCCAGACCCAGCGCCAACATCAAGAACCCCATGGAACGGAATTCCTCGCAACAGTTGCCGCACGGCGTTCGCCTTCTCCTTGTAGTACCAATGGCGGTTGATTCCCTCCCCGAGAATCTCCAGCTCTTTAAGGTCCACCTTGCGCTCCGATTCCAAAGATTCTTTTGACGACGTAGACCGGCCTCTTCTTAGTCTCGATGTAGGAACGGCTGACGTACTCGCCGATCAGACCGATCCCAAGCATCTGGACCCCACCTAGAAACGTCGTGGCGACTATCAGCGATGCATATCCTGGAACATCCACCCCCGTCACCAGCACTCGAGCGACGATGAAGGTGGCGAACGCCAGTGAGGCCATCGACACAGCCACGCCGATGTATGTCCAGGCGCGCAAAGGCGCGTTGCCAAAACTGGTCAGCGCCTCCAGGGCCAGACTCCACAGCTGCCAGATGTTGAACTTCGTGTGACCGGCGGCGCGCCGAGGTCTTTCGTAATCGACATGCGCCGCATCGAAGCCAACCCAGGCGAAGATCCCTTTCATAAACCGATGGGTCTCCGGAAGCTGGTTGACAACCTCGACTACTGATCGGTCCATCAACCGGAAGTCACCCACATTCTCCGGAATTTTGGGATGCGACAGGCGGTTGTGGACAGCGTAGAACCACTGGGCGGTCTTGCGCTTCCACAGCGGATCGGAATTGCGATCAATGCGGCGCGCCACGACCACGTCATGCCCTGCGCGCCATAGCTCGACCATCCTCGGAATCAGCTCCGGTGGGTCCTGCAGATCGACGTCGATCGGAACCACCACCCGCCCCACCGCCAGGTTCAACCCCGCGCTCAAGGCCGCTTCCTTCCCGAAGTTCCGGCTCAGGTCGACGACCTTGATCCGCGCATCGTGGGTGCGCAGCATGAGCAGTCGCGCAACGGTGTCATCGTCGCTGCCATCGTTGACAAAAATGATCTCGGCGTCGATCCGCGCATCTTCCCCGAGCACCTGCGTAACGCGGTGCAGGAATGGCGCGAGATTCTGGGCCTCGTTGAAGACGGGCACGACCAATGACAGCGTCAACGCTCCGCCCCGTTCGATCGCAGGCATCAAACATTCCCTCCGACTAGTTGGTCATCACGCACGCAATACATCTTCGGACCGCCATGCGACCAAGTGACCCTCATTCTGGTCACGTCTCCTGCAAAGCTTGCAGTTGCCCCGAGCGCGCCGCTCTCAGATAGAACGGCAAGCCAGCCAGCCGCGACAGCGCGCCCAAGCCCTGGAACAGCAACCCGATCAGCGCGCCGTTTGCAATGCCCAGCAACTGCGACAGAAACAAGTCGAACGCTGCCGTGCCGACGCCAAAGCCGCCGGCCACGCCGAAGATGTTGCTGAAAATCGCCAGCGGAAACACCACGAAGCCGTGGACCCAGTCCACATGGTTGCCCACGGCGCGCGCGATGCACAGCAGCGACACGCACCAGAATACGTGGTTAAACAGCGACAGGCCCAGCGCAGCCGCCATGCTGGCCGGCCGTTCGCGCAAATCGTTGAACGCACCGATTAGCGAGCGCACACGCGCGCCCCAGGCTCCACGCTCGAACAAACGCTGCATCAACGGCAGGTTGTAAAAGCGGCGCGCGCCCACGACGCGAAAGCCCAGCAGCACCCCGAAACTGGCGCCGAACAGGCAGAACACCAGCAGGTTGCGTGCCGGCATGTCGCGCACCACGGACCATCCCAACAACACGACGATGCTGGCCAGCAGAAACAAACCCAGCAGCCCCAACACCCGGTCGAACAGCACCGACATGACCGCCCGCGTGCGCATGCCAGCGCCGACATGCTTGATCACGTAACCGGCCTTGATGATGTCGCCCCCGTTCGAACTGGGCATAGCCAGGTCGAAGAACGAACCGATCATGGTCCATCGCAGCGCCTCGCGGAAGCTCACCTCCACGCCCTGACTGCGCAGCAGGATCTGGAAACGGTAGGACACCACCGCAAATGGTGGCAGCATCAGCAGGAAGGCAGCCAGCAGCCACGGCCAGGTTTCCTCCAGATGCAGCAGCGCGCCGGTGTTGACCCGATTGAACGCGAACAGCAGGCCCATGACCACGGCAGCGATCAAGAGCTTGAACCAGACCGACCCCACCACCCGGCTCAGCCCCCTAGCGGCAGCCATGGCTTACTCCTTGCGACGCAGTTCGAACCACAAATAGGCCAGCAGGCGCTTGCCCGTCGGCCAGATCTTGAAATGCGTCTCGCCGTAGCCGCGCGCCAGTTCCTGCGTGGGGAACTCGCAACGCGCCAGTCGCAGCTTGTACGAACGCGCCACCATCTCGATGTCGATGGACAGGCCGTGGTCGAGCACCTTCATCGCGGCGAAGGCCTGGCGGTTCCAGCCCTTGAAGCCATGCAGCACGTCGCGCACCATCGGCCCCTCGCGCCGCCAGACCAGCGCCGCCAGCCCGGCCAGGCCCAGCACAGCCCACTTGCGGGGTCGCAGCAGATGGACGTCCTCCTCATTGACGGAACCCGGCATCTGCCGGCTGGCCACCACGAGTTGCTTGCCAGCATCGAACAGGGGCCTGAACTTCAGCACATCCTCGACCGGCAGCGTGCCCTTGGCGAAGAACACCACCACCGCGTCGCCTGTCGCCACATTATTGGCGTGCACATAGGCGGCATTGAGGCCGCGCTTGGGCTGGCGATGCACCGGAATGCCCATGGACTCCAGGTACTCCGCCGTTCCATCGGTGCTGCCACCGTCCACGGCGAAGACCTCGTCGAACTGGTCCAGCGGCAGCTTGGGCACGTCGGCCTGGCAGCCCTGCAATTCATTCCAGACGATCAGACACAGGGAAACCTTCACGCGCGCGCTCCCTGGCCGGTCAGATCACGCGCCACTTGCAGCGCCTCGGCCACAGCCACGTCGGAGTTCATGTGCTCCCACCGGCCCCAGCGCCCTATGCCCACGATACCGCAGGTCTTGGCCCATTGCAGGATGCGCGCCACTGCCTCGGGCTTGCCCAACGTGTTGATGGGGTAGGCGTACTCGTTGTGGAAGCGCACGCCGTCGGTAGGCTTGGACCGCGTAGCGTTGGTCTCGGTCCAGTAGCCCTTGGCATTCTTCGCAAAGTTGGAACGCAGCAGCGCGCGGTGGTACGGCACCGACTCGTCGGGCTCGTAGGTCCAGTGCGACGGGCTGTCCAGCGTGTCGGGCACGTAGTCCACGTCGATTGGCGCGTTGCGCAGCGTGCGCACGTCATCGACCACCGCCTGCGGCAGCTTGGCCGCTTCGAGCCAGCAGGTCCAGGGCACGGAGGACACGATGGTCTCGGCTTTCCAGCGGCCGTTGACGACGCGGTTCTCCAGGTCCACGCTCTGCAGCGCGCAACCCGTCACCAGCGAGTCACCCAGGGCCACGCCCATGCGGCGCCAGACCTCGCCATAGCCGAACTCCTTGGGATACAGGAAGGTGCCGTGCGCCGGCAGCGCGCCCATGGGCTTGCCCTCCAGGCAGCTCAACAGCGTCTCGCGGAACGACACGTCGGGTAGTTTGTAGAGCCAGTAGGTGCCCAGGGCATCCGGGTGCATCGACCAGATCTTGCGGTTGTAGGGCAGCATGTATTCCTGCGCGATGCGCTGGCCCAGCTTCCACTCGATCCAGGCCGCAAAGGACTCGGGCATGGGCTCGCCGCGCACGCAGCCGGCCTGGGCGATCGACTCCAGGTAGTCGGCCTGCACCTCCACCGGGAACTGCCATAGGTTGGCCTCCAGCGGGTGGTCCACCTCCATGCCGCGCAGCCGGATCTTGGAGACGCGGTCGAACAGCGCCCATTCGTCGCGCGGCATGAAGCGGAAGATGAAGTCCAGCACCTCCTTGCGGCGCAGGTCTAGGAAGTGGCCACCGCCAATATCCAGCGGCGCGCCATCAACTTCTTCAGAACGGCACAGACCGCCCGAAATAGCCTCTTTCTCCAACACCACGATCTCTTCGCGGGCAATGCCGGCCTCGATCAGCGAATGCGCCAATGTCAGGCCGCTGGGGCCTGCGCCCAGAATCATGTATTTCTTTTGAATCATAAAACTACTAAATATTAATCCGAGTTGTCGGGCTGAATGAAACGGTTGTCAGCTAATAGACGCCCGAAAAAACATAGGTGACGGATGCGCTCACACTAAAGAGGCCGCGACGCGCCAGCCCTAGCCCGCCTGCGCAAGCGAATCGACTCGGCCAAAATCAAGCCAAGAACAATGGAACACATGAAATTGGCGCTCAACATGTAGCGCGCCTCGACAACCCATGCCTCCGATTCCATCAAACCGTAGAACAAAATTCTCGATGCAAAAAGTGCTACAACAAACGCCAGCATGGCTTGCACCCTGCGGCCGCCTTCCAGCGAACGGCCAAAAAACAATACGACGGCAACTGCCAATGTGAACAATACGGCCAGGGCTGATGACACGACCGGCGTGTTGGAAATCTCGACAGCCAATGCCTGAACGCGGTGCCGCCACCCAACGCGCTCATTCACCTGCACCGTCATGTAGTCAATCCCTTGAAACAGACTAACGGCCCCACCCGAATCCAATTCGGTCACCCGCCCCGCCGTCAACCCATCAGTGCTAAGAACTTCCGTACCATCATCCAGCCGGTACACGATCGATAGCTTATGTCGGCTGACAAAATTCTCCGCCACGCGGAACCCCGAGACGGAGGGGGCCCATCCCTTCTCTTTGGCATATCCGTCCACGACATCGGGGCGTTCCATCGACGCCAGACTTGCAGAACTTTCGCCATCGGCGGCGCGGACCGAAACCGACACTACACGCCGCCCCGGACTATCCACAAACACCCAACCTTGCGCTGACACATTTATCCCGCTCACGACCAGCGCCGAACGCCGCAAAGTCACTGCATCGAAGATCTTCTTCTCATGGGCCGAATCTTCGCGATAGCTGTACGCCTGGAAGGTTTTTTGGATGACGGACCCAATCGACTCGGGCAGTCGGGTGAAGATTTCGCCAAGCGGGGCTGTGACAAACGGATGCAGGATCGCGCGGCGAGGCAATGTCCCGGACGAGAAGGCCGCTGTCAGCTCCTGATTGATCTGCAAAAATTCCTGATCCAACCGAAGAGCAGAGTCCGTCTTCAACGACCGGAATAATTCGCCATTGAATACGTGCCAGATCCACCCCGCTCCAATTTCCCCGGCGGGAATTCCGTTGGCACGACTCACGACCTGATAGAGATTGCGGTCATCCTCGACCCCGGCACTGATCTTTCTCAAGGTCGGACTGGCCTCGTAGGCCAACCGTCGGGCCGCCAGCGAGATTGGAACAAATCGCACGGCAGGCTGCCCAGTATCGATTTTTGCCATATTGCGCAAAAACTCCATGTGCGACGGCATACCGGCCAAACTACGAGTCCACACCCCGCTCGACACGAAATGCCCCACATTGACCACTTGCACGACGACCAACGCGCAGACAAATGCAATTCCACCCAATTTCGTGGCGGTCCACCAAGGTGCAGCGGCTCCAGGCAAAAGCGCCATCCGTCGATTGGACAGCCAGACGGCCAAGACGATGAACACACCCCAAAGATAAATTAGTGGGTCTTCGCTACGCGTCACGGCCATCAAGCCAAGCGTCAGACCGACGCCACTAGCGGAAACAAACGACCTGCGCCAGGATTGTGAAAAAACCAACTCAAACGAACAGGCAAGCGCAAGAATATTGAGACACGCAAAGAAACCATCGCTCAAAGCGTAGTCGAACATAAAAAATGTTGCCGGCGAGAATAGCAGCATCAAATAAACGACCACCGCGGGCAACTTGCCGATATTTCGGAAAATGGTCAAAGCAAGGCAGAGACTGGTTGCGATGAAGAAAATCTCGATCACCAATCGCTGTGGCAGCCCTGTCCAAGATGTTGCAGCCAACCAGAATGGATAGCCCGGCGGGACCGCGACGCGCCAAACCCCCTCAGATGCTTGCCGGACATACTGCTCCGAATCATAAGGCAGTGCAATGATCTCATTGTTCGCAATGAGAAACATCTTTGCCAATGACAGCAATCCAAGAAGCAACCAGAGAACTTTTGACTTCATCATCTTCATTGAAAATCTGCATCGCAGATCGACCCAGGCATTGAAATGAACCAATGCGAAAACGTCACACGACCCAATTGGATTGGTCAACCAGAAAAAATTCGTTTACTCAAGAAATTCCAGACATGGCGCGCATTGACACGGGCAGCCCGCTGAATCAATGTCCTGTGACGCCACATTGCGGGCAAGCCGCGCAGCGCATCTCGTTTCGCACGCCACCCCACGCTTGCCTGGCCACGGCGCGACAACCGGAAAAAGCTCGCGACATTCATGCAAACATGGATGGGAAGTAGCGGCCAAAAGAGAGGTCCGGGCATATTTTTGACAAACACCCACACCAGATTCCTGTGGCCGTAGTACGTGGCAAAGTCGCTGTGCTGCCCTCCCACGGTAGCCGACCCCATGTGCCAGACCACCGCATCCGGTACATACCACGAACTGTGCCCGGCCAGGCGTAGGCGGAAGCCGAGATCCACATCCTCGGCGTAGCAGAAAAAGTCTTCGTCAAAGCCACCGCATTGCCGTACCGCGTCGAGCCGGTACATGGCGGCGGCCGCGCACGGGGAGAAGATTTCGCGCGCGACCAAGTCCTCGGGCCGGCAGGGCTGCTGGTAGCGGTCGCGCAGGATCTGGCCGCTGATGTAGTAGCTGTCGCCTATGCCGTCGAGTATTCCAGGCTTGCCATGTTGCATCTGGCGCGACCCGAACGCGACGACGTTTGGCCGCTCTGCTGCTGCAGCCAACAAAGCCGCCATCCAACCCGGTTCGGCGAACGCATCCGGATTGAGCAGCAGCACCCAATCGGTCGTGCACTGTGCAATGGCCCGGTTGTTGGCCGCGGCGAAGCCCAGATTGCGCTCCATGGGCATGACCGTGACGCCCGGCAACGCGTCCACACCATCCAGCGAGTTGTCCTGGCTGGCGTTGTCCACGACCAAGATGGCGTCGGCCGGCACGGTCTGACGCAGGCAATGCGCCAGGCATTCGCGCAGCAGTGCACCACTGTTCCAGTTGACGATGACGATGGTGACCGTCTGCCTCATGCCTGCCATGCTCGCAGCAACTCGGTGACGTAGGTCGCGGTCGACTTGGGCGGCCGCACCTGGGCACGCAGTTGGGCATACAACCGCGGCGACTCAGCCAGCCGCGACAACTGGCGTGCGAGAGCCAGCGCATCGCCAGGGGGAAACAGCAGGCCATCGATGCCGTCACGCACGGCCGAGGCTAGGCCGGGGAAATCCGAGGCGACTACCGGCAGGCCTGCAGCCTGGGCGGAATAGACCACCAAGGGCGTGTTCTCGTACCACAGGGAGGGCACGACGAGCACATCCAACTCGGCGAGCACACCGAATATCTCGGACGAAGCGAAGGTGCCTGCCAGCTCCACGCCAGGGGTTGCAGCCGCCGCCGCACGAAGTCGCGCGGCATAGTCCGGGAACTCGTGCATGCCGCCATGGATGCGCAGCGTGGCTAGGCCGGGCACGAGCTGACCGAACGCATCGAGCAGCACATGCGCGCCCTTGTGCGCTGCCAGCGTGCCGATGAAACCGATGCGCAGGACGGTACCGGGGCCCGGCGCCAATGGGACGGCACCATTCAATGGCAAATCGACGCCGTATGGGATCTGCACGATACGCAACGGCTCGACACCGTAGGCCATCAGCTTGTCGCGCATGAAGTCAGTGGGCGCCATGATGCGGTCCAGCCGGTTGAGCCGCTCGATGGACTTGGGAAGGCGTTCCCCCATGGCGCGCAGCTCGCGCAGTTGCGTCGGCGCGCGTGCATGGACAGCCACGGCCGCGCGCACCGCACAGTCGGCCAGTGCGGTCGGCACGCGGCGCACAAGGCCCTGCAGACGTGGGCGTACCATGTTCTGCGCGAAATGCAACGCGCAATTGCCGGCATGGCGGGACGGCCCATCGCAGGTCCTTCCGTCAGGCAGGCGCAGCTGCGCCGTAGGGCACACGACCCAGAAATCGGTGGGGGTCAATGACTGCGGCACACCCACCCGCTCGGCCTCCAGGATCAGCCCGGTGCCAAGACGGTTCAAGTGGAAGTAATGGACACGGTCGGCACGGAACTCCGCAAGGATGTCGCGCAGATAGAGCGCAGCCAGACGGTTGTCCGAGCCGACCTCGAGCATCGAGGTCTGTCCACCCATGGGCACATAGGCATGGTGAAAGCGGTAGACCTCGAAATCGTCATACCAGTAGCGCTCGCGCCGGCCGGCGTGCCCGCAATCGGCAGCTCCGGGATGTCCGCTCAGAATGCGCACCGTGTGGCCGCGCGCGCGCAGCTGGCGCGCGACGCCCAGCGTCAGCACTTCCGTCCCCGCAGAGAACTCGGGGAAGAACTGGTGCACCACCAGCAGGATGTTCATGACGCCTCGTTCACCCCCAGGCCAGTCGCCAGGCGTTGGCGCGTCCATGCCAACGTGCGCTCTATGCCCTCACGCATGCCGATCCGCGGAGTCCAGTTGAGTTCCCGGCGCGCGAGCGCGTTGGACAGGACATTGACCTTCACGTCGAACGGACGGCCGGGCTTGTATCGCACGTCTAGCGGCTGACCCAGCAATTCGCCCAGCATCGCGACCAGTTCGTTGAGGCTGGTGCCAACGCCGGCACTGATGTTGAAGCAGGTCTGCTTGCCCTCGTACGTCAGCGCCCGCGCGAAGGCCTCGGCCACGTCCTGCACGTGGATGTAGTCGCGCGTGACGCCGCCATCCCCCCATATCTCGATCGGTTGGCCGCTCAACGCCCGATGGACGAAAACGCCCACGGCGCCCTGAGCGGTTTCGATGCGCTGACGTTCGCCGTAAGGATTGGCTACGCGCAGGATCACGGGCTGGATGCCATGCAGTTGCCTGTACAGGCCCAGGTACTTTTCGATCATCAGCTTGGTGATGCCGTAAGACACCTGCGGCTCGGTCGGGTGCACCTCGTCCACCGGCAGGTACTGCGGTGTGCCGTAGACCGTGCCGCCCGAAGAAATGAACACAATGCGCGACACGCGCTTTTGAGCCATCGCGTCGAGCAGTTGCAGGGTGGCAACGACGTTGGATTGAACGTCGTAGATGGGATCGTCGTTCGAACCTTTGGGCAGCGTGGTGGAGACCAGGTGCATCACCGCATCGACGCCATCCACGGCGCGACCAACGTCGTGCGTGCTGGACATGTCGCCGCCGATCCACTCGACCGATTCGTGCGCTGCGAACACACGGTAAGGCTCGACGCGCGGACGTTCGAAGATGCGCAGCATGTGGCCGTCTGCCAGCAGTCGGTCTGCGATGGTCGACCCAATGAAACCGCCACCGCCCAGAACCAGTACCTTCATCCGCTTCCCCTCACAGAACGCAACGTGCCGACGCAGCCATACAACCGTACTTGCTACGCAGCTTCGTGGTAGATCGCGAGCGTGTCCCAGGCCATACGCTCCGGCGTCCGGTCGTAGGAGGTGCTTCTCGCCAGCGCATGCAGGGCTGCTGGATCGCGCACCAGATCTGCCAGCTTCTTCGCAAGATCATCAACGCTGCCTCGCGCAAACGCGTATCCGTTGCGCCCAGGCTCCAGGAACTCGGTCATTCCGGCGACATCGGACACCAGCACTGGAGTGTGGGTTGCCAACGCGTTCAACAGCACCAGCGGACTATTTTCATACCAGCGCGAAGGGATCACGAGCAGGTCCATCGGGGCCAGCACCTGTGCCATGCGGGCGGAAGGGAACGTGCCTTTGAAGGCCACGTCGTGACCTGCAGCGAGCCCCTCAAGCTTGGCCATATACACGGGGTCCTGATCTGCTGGGCCATAGATGTGCAGTTCCGCTGCACCACGCGGCAGCCGCGCGAACGCCTCGATGAGCAGGTCCGTGCCCTTGTGCGGTGCGATCTGACCGATGAAGCCGATGACAGGCCGCTGGCTGGCAACCCGGGGCGTTTTCGGGCTACGGTCGATGTCGACCCCGAACCAGATGTCACGCATGGGGGTTGTGATGCTGTTGCTCTCGTAGGCTGTCTTCAGGAAGCGCGTGGGCGCAACGGCGCCGCGGTATGCCCCGTTGTACAGGCCTAGCAGGGTGTCCGGCCGTCGGGCAATGTCTTCCAGCAAGCCATCCACAGGCCCGTTTCGCAGGCCGGGCAGCCGCCTGCCTACGTTGGACAGGCTGGCGATCCACTGGGCGGATCGCGGGGACGTGGCTTGCCGGACCCACCGATCTGCATAAGGGCTGCGCGCGGCATCCTTCAGATAGCAGGCCATGCAGTTCGTGCGAGAGGGTGAGGGCCCCGCGCACAGGTCGCCGTTGGCAGCCTCCAGCTTGTTGTTCAGGCAGAACCCGAAGAAATCGGTGAACGTGGCGTAGGTGGCGATGCCGAGTTGCTGGGTGACCTCGAGCAGCGCAGCCGTGTGGTTGATCAGGTGCGTCACGTGCACGATGTCCGGCTTGAGCTCGCGCAGTACGGCCTCAAGAACCGGCCGCATATCGGGCTGGTAGTAGGTTTCCTTGACGCGCGTGTGGGGCACCGCGTTCTTGTCGATGCAGACGACCGGGATCCCCTGGTACTCATAGCGACTCACAAGCCCATCGCGCGCCGGCTCGCCCTGGAACACGGCTGAAACGACGACGACCTCATGACCAGCCGCGCGGTAGTGCTTGGCCAGATCCAGTGTGTACGTCTCGGTACCGTAGAAATGCTCCGGGAAAAAGCAGTGGACGAAGAATGCAACTTTCACGGGAGATCCTTGCGCGCCTGTCCGCTGACTTCAGCGTAGATCTGCGCGTAGCTGGCAATCATGGCCTGTATGGAGAAGTTTTCCTGGGCACGGCGCTGCTGCGCATCACCCAGGCGGTGGATGTTGTCGGGGGTCTCGAGCAGATCAACCGCGATCTGGGCGAGACGCTCCGCATCCGCTGGGGGGGCCAACAGTGCGGGGTCGCCGACGATCTCGCCGATTGCGCCGATGTCGTAGCCGATCACTGGCACCTTCATGCTCATCGCGAACGGGCTGACCTGGCCGAAGCTCTCTTTCCACACTGGCGCGACGAACAGGCTCATGCGCCGGTATAGCGCCGGCAACTTGTCGTAGCTGACATAGCCCGTGAACTCGAAATTGTCCGCCACGCCTGCGGCCTGTACCGCCTCGCGGTAGGGCTCGCACAGGCTGCCGCCGCCCACGATCAGGATGCGCGTCTGCGGTCGCAACTGCGCGATGCGGATGAAAGGCAGGATGGCGTCTTCGTTCAACTTGTCGCGCTCGAGCCGGTAGACCATGCCAACGCAATCGGCCGGTGCGTGTTCAGCGGGGCCACGTGTGAACAGCCCGAAGTCTGAACCCGGATACACCGTCACATGCTCGGCGCCGGGCGACCCAAAGACATTGCGGACGTAGTCGCTCACATAGACGTAGCGCACCACGGCGGCGGAGCGGTGCGGCGCAATCGGCGTGTTGATGTTTTCGACCACCGGCAAGCCAAGGTGGTTGGCTGCTTCGATGACCTTGGCATACCACGGCTCGTCGCAGTCTCCCCAATAGTGCACGTGCACCACGTCTGGCTGCATGCGCTGGAAGTACGCGACGAGCGGTCCGATGTCCTGCGGGAAGCGGCACTCCTCGATGTCCACTCCCACGTATG
Organism: Pseudorhodoferax sp. Leaf265; assembly: GCF_001422365.1. Lineage (GTDB taxonomy): Bacteria > Pseudomonadota > Gammaproteobacteria > Burkholderiales > Burkholderiaceae_C > Pseudorhodoferax. The sequence continues at coordinate 96,917 of NZ_LMMT01000010.1, forward strand.
CAGGCGGATCCGGGTTAAAACTCGTCAGCACGGTCTGCCGGTACTGGCTGCCCAAATATTCGACCAGGTCGATCACCAGGCGCGACGAGCCCCCCGTCATGAAGTTGGCGATCGCATGGATGATCTTGGGCGCGGCAGCGGGGGCGGCTGGCGGCACCTTCACTTGGTAAGCGCTTGAATCACTGCTCTTGGCAGTGGGCGCCACGGGCGCGAGTCCAAGCAGGCGCTGCATGCGCGGCACGATGCTGGAACGCCAACGGCGGGGCAGCAAGCCGCCGCCAATGGTGGCGGCAAGCAGCAACAGCTTGCGGAACCCGAAAGGATGCGTGAGCAGAATGTCGCGCAGCCGAAACCAGCGCGTCAGCTTCAGAGCCTGCAGCGTCGTGGCAGCGTTCTGCAGTTCCGCCTTCAGTTGGTCCTGGCGTGCTTGTCCGTCCGCCAGCAATTGGTCGCGCTTGGCCACTTCTGCATAGAAGTAATGGCGCTCCTCGTCAGTGCGCTGCGCGTGGACTGCGATCTCGTGCTCGAGTCTTTCGATCCGCACGGGCAGTGCTGCCAAGCTCTCACGCAGCGACTCGGCTTCCTGCAGGGCGTTCTGCTGGAATGTGTTCAGTTGCAGCGCATGGTCGGCCTGCATGCTGCTCAACTCCAGACCCAGTGCGTGGAGCCGCTCCTGCTTCTCGTGCACTGCGGCCTCGAGCCGCGCGATCTCTGAGGCCTGGTGGGCCAGCTCCCGCTCCTTGCGCGACAACACTTCATGGGCGCCCTCCAGTTGCTGACCGATCTCCTGCAGCCGTTGGTCCTTGGCTTCCACCGTGGTTCCCAGAACAACGTGCAGACCGCTCAACTCCACACCAAGCGCTTGCAGGCGGTCGTGCTTGTCATGGATCTCGGCTTCCAGTCGCGCGATCTCCGCGGCCTGCAGACCGAGATCCCGGTCCTTGCGCGCCAATACCTCATGGGTATTCGCAAGCTCCTGTCCAATGTCGGAGAGCCGCAGGTCCTTCGCCGCAATGACCGTGATCAGACCAGCCACATCGGACGGTGCGGCACCTTGCATTTGGCGAAGCGCCTGCAACTCCAGACCAACCTCCTCGAGCCGCTGGTCCTTGGAGAGGACGACCGCCTCGAGGCGGTGGATCTCCGCACCGAGTTGCGCCAGCTCTCCGTCCTTGCGAGCCACCTCCGCTTCCAGGCGGTAGAGGTTCTCCGGGTTCCAGCTGGAGACGCGCACATTCAAACGCCACTGTGCGACGAGTTCGGTCGTGAGCGCGGCGGTCGGCTGTATACCGACCCGGCCCTGTATGGAGTTTTCCTGGGCCACATAGGCCGGCAGATCATCCTTAGCCAAAGGGATGCCGATGCCGCTTGCCAAGCTGAGCAGAATGTCCTGCAACGCAACGCTGCATTCCGGCGCGGCCTGGGCCACCGATGTCACACCGAAGAAACTCAAACCCAGACTGCGAAACACGATGAAGCCGAGCGTACAGGGCTCGCTCAAATGCCATTCCTGGTCGAAGAACACGGCATCGTCGGGCGAACGCACGATCAAATTACGCGGCACGGCATCGAAGTGGCTGCCGTCGATGGGCGTGTGCTTGTCCAGTTCGGCGCCCACAGCCAGGCCCGCATGCCGGACGAATGCGCTGAACCAGGTTGCCGCCCAGGGCAGCAGTTGGTCCATGGACCAGCCCGGACGATTCAGGATGCGCACCAGTTCCTTCTGCCAATGCTGGCCGGAAACGAACTCGACCTGCTCGAATTCGACAGCCAAGCCGTCCGCTGCCTGTTCCCGTGACCCTTCAAACCCGACAAGTGGTCGGTGCTGCACCAGGATGTTGTCCGCAGCGCCCTGTGTGAAGGCCACCTCTTTCGCGAACGACTGGCGACGCGCACTGGCGTAGTGGAAGGCAAGCGCCTGCGGCTCTGGCAGCGGTCGATCGGAAGCCACGACCGCGAACGAGTTCGCCAATGCGCCAGCCAAGCCGTTGCGGAACACCGGCGCCCATGCGCTTTCGAGCGAGAAGCTGGTGGCACCGCGTTGGGGATCGGCAAGCACCGAGTTCTGCAACAGCGGCGCCAGATCGGCCGAGGCATGCACGCCGGACTCTGACAGGATGCTGATCGGAAATTTGTAGTCGGGAAACGGATACCACCAGCGCTGGTGATCCCAGCCCGCAGCGCTCAGAAGGCCACGCAGTTCATGCTCACCGAACGTCACGGCGTCGGAGCTGCCGTAGAGGTCCTCGATGCCGTACATGGGCACACCGTTGTGGTCTTCCGGTCGGCCTGCGAAGTACTTGAGACCGAGCTGGTTCTCGATGGCCAGCAGCAGCACCCCGCCCGGTTTCAGCATGCTCCGGGCTCGCGCGAGGGTCGCTGCAACAGGATCCTGTCCCGGCCCAGCAGCGAAGTACTTGCGCGCGTACTCAAGAACACCAATCAAAGTGACAACGTCGAAGCGTTCTTTCGACTCGAAACTGTCGAAGCTGTCGCAGATCACTGAGATGTTGTCGAGACCACGGCAACGCGCGGCGGCAATCTCGGCACGCACGATGCTGCCCTCCAGTGCCACCACATCCGCGCCAAATTCACCCAGCGCCCGCGTGATGGCACCGCAGCCGCACCCGATCTCAAGCACGGAGCCCGCCAGCATGCTGCGAAACGGCCGCAATAGATTGATGCGTCCGCGCCCGAGGTGGTAGAGGCTTGGCCAGTCATTGATTGCAGCGGCAAGCTCTTCGGAGAAGATACTTAGGTCGGCGCAACCACGGACGATGCCCAGGATCCGCTGCTCCACAGCATCCCCGTCGCTATAAGCGAACGCGTGGAGGTCGGGGCGGCGCCAGACGCCCGTCCGCGCGTCAAACGAATAGGCTTCAGGCAGTTGCATCGACAACTCCTGTTGCGCGACCGCCGGAACCGGTAGCGCGGTGGAAATACGATTGCATCTGCGCGCCGACGTCGAAGATGCCGCTGAAAGCCTGGTGCTCTTCGGCGAGCACGGTGAACAGAATGGCGTCATAGCGGCGGTCATGCGGCACCACATCGCCATTGGGCTGGCGCGATGCCACGCCGACTGAGATGAAGTAGTCGCCTGGCGCGAAGGATGCCAAGAAGGAGATTTCGACCCCCAAAGCATGGCCCGCGTCGCCGGAACCGCCGATACCGCCGCAACGCTGCAGCTCCGAATTGGTGTTGTACAGGGTCACGCCCTCTTTGGTCTTGATGGTGAACCCCACGATGGGCCGCACGATGTGCGAGACAAACCGAATGGACAGCTTCAGCTGGACCGCCGCCCCCGAGCGCACGGCGCCGACATCGGCTCGGCCACCCTCTTGCAGGCAATGGTCCAACAGCAGGGCGGCACCATCGCCCCATCGGTATTCATGGGCGTTGTACGTGGGATGCTGGTGGAAGCGGTCGTCGCTGACCGACAACCCATAGCTCTGTTCCACGACGTCTTCGGCTGGCAAGGTGGCGGCCTCGACCTCCCCCACTCGTTCCACGCCGAACATGTCGTCCAGATACAGATTGATAACCTCGCGCGGCTTGCCGATGGTCACCACGTCGCCTGATTTCAGGAAAACGGCCCTATCGCAATGGGTGGCGATCTGCTCGGTCGAATGCGACACGAGCAGGATGGACGTGCCTTGCGCCTTCAGCTTCTTGAGGTGGGCAAAGCACTTGGCCTGAAACTTGGCGTCACCGACGGCAAGGGCCTCGTCCACGATCAGGATGTCAGGGTTCGACTGCGCCTGCACAGCAAAGGCCAGGCGGACAACCATGCCGCTCGAATAGTTCTTGACGGGCTGAGAGATGAACTCGCCAATGTCGGCGAATGCCACGATATCGTCGAAACGGGCATCGACTTCGTCCTTCCGCAGGCCAAGCACTGCGCCGTTGAGATACACGTTCTCACGGCCTGTGAACTCTGGATTGAACCCAGACCCCAATTCAAGCAACGCGGCGATACGACCAGACGTGCGGACTGAGCCGCTTGACGGTGTCAGAGTGCCGCAGATCATCTGAAGCAAGGTTGATTTGCCCGATCCGTTTCGCCCGATGATGCCGACTGTCTCGCCCTTCTCGACTGCAAACGAAACGTTCTTCAATGCCCAGAACTCGCGGTAGTAGGGCACCGCGGAGGGGCGGCCGAGCATGCGCCGCAGCCGCGGCACGATGAACTGCTTCAGGCGATCGCGCGGAAGTTCGTAGATCTGATAACACTTCCCAAGGCCGTCGACCTGTACCGAAAACTCAGAGGACATCCGCGAAACCTTTGCGCGTCTTCTGGAACCATGCATATCCAGCCCAGGCAACTAAGACAGCGACAAGCATGTAGACACCGAGCCCCAGCCAATCCGGCGCGCTTCCCCAGATCAAAACAAGACGGGCCTGCTCGATGATGAAGGTGAGTGGATTGAGGAAGAGCCAAGACTGCATGCTTTGCGGCAATGCGGTCACCGGGTAGAACACCGGCGCCAGAAACATCATGGCCGACGTGACGATGCCCACGGTCTGGCTGACGTCACGGAGGTAGACGCCCAGCGAGGCCAGGATCCAAGCCAACCCCGTCGTCAACACCAGCAGTGGCAAGAAAACCAGAGGGGCCAAAATCACGGACCAGTGCAGGTATCCGGTGAAGAACAGGATCGCGGCCAGTAGGACACCCAGGCTCACCATGCAGTGGAACAGCGCCGCCAGAACGCTTACAAGCGGCAGGATCTCCAAAGGAAAAACCACCTTCTTAACCAGGTTGGCATTGGCAAGCACGAGGGCCGGCGCCCGGTTGAGCACTTCGGACAGCAAGCCATGCACCATAAGGCCCACAAACAGCACGATCGCGAACTGCGCCTTCCCTTCTTCGGTACCCGCGCCCCAGCGCGCCTTGAACGCGACTGAGAAGACGAACGTGTAGACCGCCAGCATCAGCACGGGATTGAAGAACGACCAGGTCATTCCAAGGAAAGAGCCTTTGTAGCGCCCAACGACCTCGCGTTTGGCCAACTGGAGGACCAGATGGCGATTCCTGTGGATGCTGCATACCAGTGCCGAAGGAGAGGTGGATGGCGCCGCGTGGGGATCCGTCACGACGGACGATGCTGTCATGGGAATTGGTCCGCATCCGTCAGAGGCAGACCCCGCTGATCCTTGGCAGACAAGTTGGGTAGACCCTCAAGCGGCCAATCGATCCCGATGGCCGGATCGTTCCATGCAATACAGCGCTCGTGTTCCGGCGCGTAGTACTCAGAGGTCTTGTACAGGAAGTCGGCCACGTCGCTCAGCACCAGGAATCCGTGCGCAAAGCCTTCGGGAATCCACAACTGGCGCTGGTTGTCTTCTGTCAGCTCCACGCCTACCCAACGCCCAAAGGTGGGCGACGACCTGCGCACATCGACAGCCACATCGAACACCGCGCCGCGAACCACGCGCACCAGCTTGCCCTGCGGACGCTGGATCTGATAGTGCAGCCCGCGCAGCACGCCCTTGGCAGACCGGGAATGGTTGTCCTGCACAAAGTCGACACGCCGGCCAAGCGTGGACTCGAACTGCTGGCTGTTGAAGCTTTCCAAGAAAAACCCACGCGAATCGCCGAACACCTGAGGTTCGATGATGACAACGTCGGGGATGTCCGTCGGCACGATCTTCATCGAGCACGTCCTTCTTTGACCAATCGCAGCAGGTACTGGCCATAGCCGTTCTTGCGCACTGTGTCGGCAAGTCGAGAGACCTGGGCATCGTCGATCCACCCTGCCCGCCAAGCGATCTCTTCAGGACAAGCAATTTTCAGCCCCTGCCGATTTTCCAAGGTAGCGATGAACTGCCCCGCCTCCAGCAGGCTTTCGTGCGTGCCTGTATCCAACCAGGCATAGCCGCGTTGCATCACCTGCACATTGAGTTGGCCTCGCTCCAAGTAAATCTGGTTCACCGCAGTGATCTCCAGCTCGCCACGTGCGCTGGGCTTCACAGCCTTGGCAATGTCCACAACCTGTTCGTCGTAGAAGTACAGGCCCGTCACGGCATAGCTGCTCTTGGGCTGTACCGGCTTTTCCTCGATGCTGCTGGCCCGGCCCGCCTTGTCGAAGGCCACCACTCCGTAGCGCTCAGGATCGTTGACGTGGTAAGCGAACACGGTGGAGCCATGCTCCTCGGCACTGGCTGCACCCAGCAAGTGGGCCAAGTCGTGGCCATAGAAGATGTTGTCGCCGAGAACCAAGGCGCTTGGTGCCCCCGCGAGAAACGCCTCCCCGATCAGGAACGCCTGCGCCAGTCCGTCTGGACTGGGCTGCACGGCGTACTGCAAATTGATTCCCCACTGGCTGCCGTTCCCCAGCAGCTGCTGGAACCGCGGCGTGTCCTGCGGCGTGCTGATCACGAGAATCTCGCGTATCCCGGCCAGCATCAGCGTGCTAAGCGGGTAATAAATCATCGGCTTGTCGTACACCGGCAGCAGCTGCTTGCTGATGGCCAGCGTCGCCGGGTGCAACCGGGTGCCCGAGCCGCCGGCCAGGATAATGCCCTTGCGATTTGCTGTCATGCGGAGCGTTCCAGGGTTTCAGTGAGCATGCGCGCAACGCCGGTTTGCCAATGGGGCAGCACCAGGTCGAACGTGTCGCGTGACTTGCTTGTATCGAGCCGGCTATTGCCGGGGCGCGGCGCCGCGACTTTGAATGCGCTCGACGGAACGGCTTGCACCGCCTCGCCAAACGCCTTGAGCGCGATCCCGCGCTGCCGGACGAAGTCGATCACGAAGCGCGCGTAGCCATGCCAGGAGGTTTCGCCTGCGGCCGCCACGTGGTAAAGGCCGGCCAACGCGTCGCCATCGGTTGCCTGCACTCTGCGCAGTGCCAGGGCCGTCACATCGGCCAGCAATTCTGCGCCTGTGGGGGCGCCGAACTGGTCATCCACCACGGTCAGCCGCTCGCGCTCGCCGGCCAACCGCAGCATAGTCTTGGCGAAGTTCTGGCCGCGCGCGGCGTAGACCCAGCTGGTGCGAAAGATCAGATGCCGGGCGCAATGCTGCTGCAGCAGTTGTTCGCCTTCCAGCTTGGTACGGCCGTAGACCGACAGAGGGCCGGTCGGGCTGTCTTCGCTCCAGGGTGCGCTGCCGCTGCCGTTGAAGACGTAGTCGGTCGAGTAATGGACCATCCAGGCACCGAGTGCCTGCGCCTCGCGCGCCAGCACGCCCACCGCCGTCGCGTTCAACGTGCGGGCGAACTCAGGCTCGCTCTCGGCCTTGTCCACTGCCGTGTGGGCGGCGGCGTTGACGATGACGGTCGGCGCGACACGGCGCACCATTGCAGCCAACTCTTCGGGTTTGCTGAGGTCGCCGCACAGATCGGTGCTGTCGAAATCCACCGCCACCAGTTCGCCCAGCGGCGCAAGGCTGCGCTGCAACTCCCAGCCAACCTGGCCACCCTTGCCCAGCAACAGGATCTTCATGCGCTCTCTCGTTCGCCGTAATTGGTGGACACCCATTCGCGGTAGGCACCGCTCTGCACACGCGCCACCCACTCGGCGTGGTCCAGGTACCAGTCCACGGTTTTGCGGATGCCAGTGTCGAAGGTCTCGGCCGGCTTCCAGCCGAGTTCGCGCTCGATCTTGCGGGCGTCGATTGCATAGCGCCGGTCGTGCCCGGGCCGGTCGGTCACATAGGCAATTTGCTCGGCATACGACTTGCCGTCAACACGCGGCCGCTTCTCGTCCAGCAGTGCACAGACCGTGCGCACGATCTCCAGATTGGGCTTCTCGTTCCAACCGCCCACGTTGTAGGTCTCGCCGAGCTGGCCGGCCTCCAGCACGCGGCGGATGGCGCTGCAGTGGTCACCGACGTAGAGCCAGTCCCGCACCTGCTGCCCGTCCCCATACACCGGCAGCGGTTTGCCAGCGAGTGCATTGACGATCATCAACGGGATCAGCTTCTCGGGGAAATGAAACGGACCGTAATTGTTGCTGCAGTTGGTGGTGACCACCGGGAGACCATAGGTGTGGTGGTAGGCACGTACCAAGTGATCGCTGGCAGCCTTGCTGGCCGAATACGGGCTGTTCGGCTCGTACCGGTGCTGCTCGGTGAAGGCTGGCGCATGTGCATCCAGGGAGCCGTAGACCTCATCGGTGGACACATGCAGAAAACGGAAGGCCGACTTGCGCTCGGCCGGCAGTGCCCCCCAATAGGCGCGCACGGCCTCCAGCAGGCCGAAGGTGCCCACTACGTTGGTCTCGACGAAGGCGGCCGGGCCATGGATGGAACGGTCCACGTGCGATTCGGCCGCGAAGTTCACGACAGCGCGGACCTCGTTCTCGGCCAGCAGGCGGCCAACCAGCGCCGTGTCTCCGATATCACCCTGCACGAACCGGTGTCGTGCGTCGCCGGCCAGACTGGCCAGGTTCTCCAGGTTGCCCGCGTAGGTGAGCTTGTCCAGGTTCAGGACGGGTTCGCCAACGCTGGCAATCCAGTCCAGAACGAAGTTGGTGCCGATGAAGCCGGCGCCGCCGGTGACAAGAATCATGGGAAGTATCCGCAAAACGAACCGGCGATTATCGCAGGCAGGAATCGGGCCAGTCGGCGCTTACAGTTGGAGGCATCCACCCGTTCGAGGATCCCACCATGGCCAAAAAGCCCAACCCCTTCAATCCGTTCGGCGACGACGCCTCGGCCGCCCAGTTCGCCGAGTCGGTCCGCGCCTCGGCGCAGCAGATCTGGCTGGCAGGCCTGGGCGCGTTCGCCAAGGCCCAGGCCGAGGGCAGCAAGGTCTTCGAAGGGCTGGTCAAGGAGGGCGCCGACATGCAGGACAAGACCCAGGCGGCCGCCCGGGAAGGACTGCACGAAGCTGGCACCCGCTTTGGCAGCATGGCCAGCGAGTTGGGTGCGCGCGCTGCCGGTCAGTGGGACAAGCTGGAAGGCATCTTCGAGGAACGCGTGGCCAAGGCGCTGCGCAAGCTCGGTGTGCCGCGGATCGACGAGCTGGAACAGCTGGCCGCCCGTGTCGATGCGCTGGAGCGCGCGGCGAAACGCCCGGCACCGGCGCGCAAGGCCGCCGCCCGGCCCCGCCACGCCGCAGCCACGCCACCGCCGTCTGCACCGACCAAGCGCGCCCCCCGCAAGCGCGCGGCGCCACGCAAGGACTGAATGGCAATGCCCGAAGACAAGATCTGGGGTGCCGAGGCCCTGCGCGATGTCGCCGCGCAGGCCCACACCACGCCCTGCCCTTCCTGCGCCACGCTGCCCACCACCGGCTGGGAGACCGTCCCCGTCTCGCTGGACCGCCAGCGCCTGGAGCCCCTGGGCACGCTCTACGACCCGCAGGCCGGCAACCCGCTCGAAGCCACGCTGGAGGAATACCACCCTCAGCACACGCGCTACTGGTCGGCCGATGCGCCCATCGCGCCGGCGTGGTTCCCTTACAACCGCTGCGGCGTCTGGCGCTGCCGGACCTGCGCCACGGTGTTCCTGCGCTATGCCGAGCACGGAGGCTACTTCGAGGAAGAACGCATCCGCCGTGTCGTGCCGGCCCTGGTGGACCTGACTGCCCCGGCACCGGGAAATACCTAGCGGCCGGCGGGCGCTGGCTGCGGCATGCTGCCTCCCAGGGAGGACCGATGCCGAAGAAAGCCCCGCGCCGCACGGCCGAACGCATCCTGGAAGTGACACTGGCGCTGTTCAACCGCTTCGGCGCGCCCAATGTCTCCACCACGCTGATCGCCGCCGAACTGGGCATCAGCCCCGGCAATCTTTACTACCACTATCCCGCCAAGGACGAGTTGCTGGGTGCGCTGTTTGATCGCTACACCCAGCACATGCACGAGCTACTGGACGCCGGTGCCGAGGTCCGCGACGTGGAAGACGCCTGGTTCTTCCTGCACAGCCTGTTCGAGCGCATCTGGGAATACCGCTTCCTTTACCGCGACCTCAACGACCTGCTCAGCAACCACCGCCGGCTCGAACAGCAGGTCCAGCAGGTGCTGCAGGCCAAGACGCGGGCGGTGCGCGACATGCTGGCCAGCCTCTCGGCCAGCGGCGCGCTGCAGATCGACCCGCGCACGGCCGAGCCCACCGCCACCAGCATGGTGGTGGTGCTGAGCTGGTGGCTCAGCTACGAATACGCCCGCGCGCCGCGCGACGCGCTGGAACCGGCCGCGGCGCAGGCCGCGCTGCTGCGCGGCGCCCACCATGTGCTGATGTTGCTGGCGCCTTATCTGGTGCTGGCGCAACGTGAACACTTGCTCGCGCTGGTCGCGGCCTACACCCGCGAAGCGCCTGTCATGCAAACCACCTAGACTTGGCGCGACACCCGCCACAAAGAGGAGACCACGATGGGCGACTGGAGCGCATTCCCGCATGCGGGCGCATTCCATTTCGATGCAGCCGGCGTGCTCCAATGTTGGACCAGGCTGCACGTTGGCGATGCCGAGCCGCCACCCTCAGACCCCGCCGTGCTGCAGGCCTGGGTACTGTTCCACAACGGCGACTTCGCACAGGCCTGCGCGGCGGGCCTGGCGGCCGGCGGCAAAGGGATGACCGTGGCCAACAAGGCCACCGCCATCTACGCCAACTACCTGGAGCCCAGCGAGAAGGAGCGGCTGGACCTGTTCCGGCTGGTCGCCACACGGGCCGAGCAGCAGGCCCAGGCCACGCCGGACGACCCGAACGCCTGGTACTGGCACGCCTACGCGCTAGGCCGCTACAGCCAGGGCATCAGCATCGCCAAGGCCCTGGCCCAGGGCCTTGGCACCAAGGTCAAGGAATCGCTGGAAAAGGTCATCGCGCTGTCGCCGCGGCATGCCGATGCCCACCTCGCACTGGGCACCTTCCATGCCGAAGTCATCGACAAGGTCGGCGCGCTGATCGGCTCGATGACCTACGGCGCCAAGAAGGAGGTCGGCCTGCGCATGTTCCGTCAGGGCCTGGAACTGCATCCGGCCTCGGTCATCGGCATGGTGGAATACGCCCACGCGCTGCTGATGCTCGAAGGCGACAGCCGCATGGACGAGGCCAACCGTCTCTACGAGCGTGCCGCGGCTGCCGAGCCGCAGGACGCCACCGAGCGGCTGGACGTGGACGTCGCGCAGGCCGCCCTGGCCGACTGACAGCACGCGCACCTGTCCTACAGCGCGACCCGGCCCGAGGCGCTGGCGTCGGCTGCGTGGCGCAGCGAGCATGCACAGGCACCCATCCCGGAGCCCTTGCCATGCTGAACATCTTCGAAGCCCTGCGCATCAGCCATACGCTGCAACGCGCGCTGGCCGACCAATTGGTCGCCACCAGCGGCGACAGCCCCGAGCGCCAGCGGCTGTTCCGTGATCTGCGCCGCGAGCTGGCGGCGCACGAGACCGCGGAGGAACGCTGCTTCTACGCCCCACTCATGGAGCACGACGCCGCCGTCGACACCTCGCGCCACGGCATCGCGGAGCACCACGAGATGGACGAGATGGTCGAGGAGCTGATGGATCTGGACATGTCCTCGCCGGCCTGGCTCGTCAAGGCGCGTGCGCTGCACCACAAGCTGCACCACCACCTGGACGAGGAGGAGCAGAAGTTCTTCCAGCTGGCCGGCAAAGTGCTCAGTGCCGCGCAGAAGACGGCGCTGGCGAAAGAGTACGAGGCAGAATTCACCACACAGCGTGTGCAGGCCTGATGCCGTCGGGGCCCAAGCGCCGTGTGCCCGCTGAAGTCCAAGAAGAGGAGCCCGCCATGTCCGAACTGCAGACCGCCTTCCAGGCCGCCGTCGTCGCCTCCCAGCAGCGCAGCCAGCGCCCCGACAACGCCACACTGCTGCGCCTGTATGGCCTGTACAAGCAGGCCAGCACCGGCGACAACAAGGTTCCCAAGCCCGGCTTCTCCGACATGGTCGGCCGCGCCAAGTGGGACGCCTGGAACAAGCTGCAAGGCATTTCGGCCGAAGACGCGATGCAGCAATACATCGACGCCATCGCCGCGCTCGACGACTGAGGTTTCAGCGCGCTGCCAGCGCTGCCAGGGCGGCGTCACGCTCGGCCCTGGGTTGCGCCGCCAGCGCCGCCACGGCGGCATGGAAGCGCGCCCAGTCGCGGCCTTCGCGCGCGAACAAGGCCTCGAAGGCTGGAACCTGCCCGTCGTAGGCGGCCTGCACGCCGAACACGGCATTGTTGGCGCGCGCGATGTAAGCGTCGTAGCCCGCAAAGCCCGCCCAGTGCTCGCGCTTGAGCCGCGCATAGGATGCGTGGAAGTCCGCCATCGCGCGGGCCTTGCGCTGCTCCATGGGCTCCGGATTGGCGTCGTCCGCGTATACCGCGGCCAGTGCCTGGCGCGTCTGCAGCATCAGCGCGCGCAGTTCGCGGCGGCGCCCGTCGAAGCGCAGGTAGGCCTCGCGCGCAACATCGCCGGCTTCGCTGGCCAGCCATTCCGCCCCCCCCATCCGCTCGACCGCCGTGGCGTAGGACTCGTTGAAGGTGGTGTCGTCCTTCACGTAGACGACCTGGTGCGCAAGCTCGTGGAACAGCAGGCGGGCCAGCTCGCCTTCGTTGGAGCGGATGAAGGTGTTGAGCAGCGGGTCGCCGCCCAGCCAGTTCATCCAGCCCAGCGTGGAATAGGCGGGCACGCCATAGACGTTCGTCTCCAGGCCCTCGGCACGCAGCCGGTCCGCCAGCGCGCGCGCCTCGGCCTCGTCGAAGTAGCCGCGGTACCCGATGCAGCCCGTGAACGGGAAGCACCAGGTTTTCAGGGTCAGCGCGTACGGTGGCGCCGCTACGGCATTCCACACAGCCGCTTGGCGGTGCAGGTCAGCGTAACGGTGGTAACTCGCGTTGTCGGGCAGATGCAGACGCTCCACCGCAAACCGGCGCATGCGCTGCGCCAGCTCCAGCCGCTGGCGCAGCTCGGGCGGCGTCGCGGGGTCGTCCAGCCAATCCTGGATCGGCCGGGCCGCCTGCATCAGCGCCAGGTGGCCGCGGGCCGACTGCAGGTAGTAGGACATGTCGGCGCACCCCGCCAGGGCCGACAGCGCCAGCGCGGCGCCGACGCGCTTGAACAATGCACGATTCCACACATCGGGCAGTTTACGGGCAGACCATCCGCACCCTGGCACGCAGGTTGCTGGCGGTCCGGCACGCCCTCCGTGTTCCGTGCAACGGCCGTGAACCAAGACGCCCCGCCAGCGTCGAACTGCTGACATGCCAAAGCCTCCCCGTCCCAAGAGCCAATACGGTCGACTCACCGCGCTTGCCAGCGGCCACCATCTCGCCACCTTGACGGCCCAGCGCGTGGTCGAGCAAGGCGGCTCGCTGGTGGACGCGATGGTGGCCGCGTCGGCAATGTTGACAGTGACCTTGCCGCACGCCGGATCGCTGGGCGGCTGCGGCGTGCTGCTGGTCTACGACGCGGTGTCGCACCAGGTGCAGGTACTCAACGGCACCGGCCGGGCGCCGGCCGCCACGCCGGTGGAGGGGCTGGCCAGCACCGGCCTGCCACGGCACGGGGTGCGCGCCGCAGTCACGCCCACGCTGGCGCGGCTGTGGGCCCGCGCCCACGAGCGCTTCGGCCGGCTGCCCTGGGCGCAGTTGCTGGCGCCCGCCATCGCAGCGGCCTCGGCCGGCATCGGCACCTCCGAGGAGCTTGCGCGCAACCTGCTGCAGGCCGATCCCAGCATCGCGACACAACCAGGCTTCACCGACGCATTCCACCGCAACGGCCAGCCGCTCGCCGCGGGTCAGCCCATGCGCCAGCCGCAGCTGGCCGAAGTGTTGCAGGCCATCGCGCGGCAGGGCGAGGGGGGCTTCTACACCGGCTGGGTCGCGCGCAGCCTGGCCGCCTTCTGCGCCGAGCACGGCGGCTGGCTGGGCCAGGACGACCTGGCGCAGGCCCAGGCCGACTGGTGGGAAAGCTGGAGCACGCACTACGCCGGCCGCCAGGTGCATGTGGCGCCGCCCAACTCGGCCGGCGTGCTGATGCTGCGCCAGCTCAACCTGCGGGCCGCCGCCGGCGCGTCGCAGAACGACCCTGCGCACGACGTGCTGCGCGCCGTGGCCGTGCTGCAGCGCTACCGCGCCCGGCTGGGCGACCCCGCGCGCCGACGCCTCATGCCGGCCGACTTCGAGCTCGGCGAGCGCCACATCGGCAACGGCCCACTGGACGCCACCGCCACGCGGCTCACGCCCGCCGATGCCACCGGCTTCGTCGCCATGGACGTGGACGGCAACGCCGTCGCCCTGCTGCAAAGCGTGTTCCAGCCGCTGGGCAGCGGCGCCGTGGACCCCGGCACCGGCGTTCTGCTGAACAACCGCATGGCCGAGTTCCGCGCCGAACCCGGCCTGCCCAACAGCGTGCAGCCGCGCGCCCGTCCGGCGCACACGCTGTCGCCCTGGATCGTGGTGCACGGCAACCGGGTCGAGCTGGCCGCCATCTCGCCGGGTGGCATCGGCCAGACCACCGGCGGTTTGCAGCTGGCCAGCGGCGCGCTGGAAAGCGAGGCCACGCTGGGCGAGCTCGCGGGCCGGCCGCGCTGGAGCTTCAACGATGCGGGCGAGGTGCTGCTGGAAGCCGGCATGGACGCGGCCGTGGCGCCAGCCCTGCGCGCGCACGGACTCACCGTGCAGGAGGACGCGGGCCAGCCGCTGTACTTCGGCTCCGTCAAGGCGGTGCGCGCCCATGCGCATGGCGGCCTGGAAGCCGTCGCCGACCTGCGCCGGCAGGCGCATGCCGTGGCCTGGTAGGGGGCATGGCCGCGGCAGCGGCCATTTTTTGTCAATCGGGCAGCACGGCCGTGGCCTCGATCTCCACCTTGGCCCGCGCCTCCATCAGCGCGCTGACCTCCACGCAACTCATGGCCGGGAAGTGCCGGCCCATGTGGGCGCGGTAGGCCTGGCCCAGTTCGCGCTGGCGGCGCAGGTACTCCGCGCGGTCGGTCACGTACCAGGTCATGCGCACGATGTGCTCGGGCCCGGCACCGGCCTCGCGCAGCACCGCCACCACATTGGCCAGGGCCTGGGCGGTCTGGTCGACGAAGTCATCGCTCTCGAACTGCTGCGCGGCATTCCAGCCGATCTGGCCGCCCACGCACACCAGCGTGCCGCGGGCGGCCACGCCGTTCGCATAGCCCTTGGCATGGGCCCAGCCGGGGGGTTGCAGGAACTTCATGGCTCTCTCAACTTGTAGCGCTGCAGCTTGCCGGTCTCCGTGCGCGGCAGTGCCGGCAGGAAGACCACCTCGCGCGGGTATTTGTAGGGCGCCAGGCTGGCCTTCACATGGGCCTGCAGCGCGCGTACCAGTGCCGCATCGCCACTGTGGCCCGGCCGCAGCACGCAGAAGGCCTTGACCAGCATGCCGCGCTCGGCATCGGGCTTGCCGACCACGGCGCACTCGGCCACGGCCGGGTGCTGCAGCAGCACGTCCTCGACCTCGGGGCCGCCCACGTTGTAGCCCGCCGTGACAATCATGTCGTCGGCCCGGGCCTGGTAGAAGAAGTAACCGTCGGCGTCCTCGACGAAGGCATCGCCCGGGTAGTTCCAGCCGCCCTGCACATACTGCGTTTGGCGCGCGTCGTCCAGATAGCGGCAGCCCACCGGGCCGATCAGCGCAAGGCGGCCGACGCTGCCGTGCGGCAGTTCGCGGCCCTCCTCGTCGACGACCCGGGCCATGAAACCCGGCACCACCTGGCCCACAGCGCCGCGCCGCACGCGCTCGGGCGGCGAAGAGATGTAGATGTGGAACACCTCGGTGCCGCCGATGCCGTCCAGCATCTCGATGCCCGTGGCCTCCTTCCAGAGCTGGCGCGTGGCGTCCGGCAGCGCCTCGCCGGCGCTGACGCAAAGCCGCAGCTGCGGCAGCCCGCCCAACGCCTTGGCGTGCGGCGCCATCTGGCGGTAGAAGGTCGGCGCCGTGTAGCAGATGGTGGCGCCGACCGCGCGCGCCTGGCGCACCAGGCTCTCGGGCGTGTAGGGCGCCTCCGGGAAAAAGACCGAGGCGCCCGCCCACATCGGGAACAGCAGCAGTCCACCCAGGCCGAAGGTGAAGGCCAGCGGCGGCGAACCGACCACGACGTCCTCGCTGCGCGCGCGCAGCACATGGCGTGGCCAGCAGTTGCACATGGCCAGCACGTCGCGGTGGCTGATGACGGGCGCCTTGGGCCGGCCCGTGGTGCCCGAGGTGAAGGCGATCAGCGCGATGTCGTCGGCAGCGGTCGGGCAGGCGGCGGCGCGGCCGGGCTTGCGTGCTGCGCGTGCCTCCAGGCTGGTGGCGTCGTCGGGCGCGTGGAAGACCACTGTGCCGGCCGGCAACTGGTCTGCGCCGGGCGCCTGGCGCAGCTCGTCGACCAGCCGCACCTCGCACAGCGCCGCTGCCGGCTGCGCCTTGGCGATGATCTGGCCGAGTTCGCGCGCGCGCAGCAAGGGCATCGTGGCCACCGCGATCAGCCCGGCCTTGACCACGGCCAGCCAGGCCAGCGCCAGCATGATGGAGTTGCCGCCGCGCAGCAGCACGCGGTTGCCCGGCACCAGGCCCAGGTCCTCGGTCAGCACCTGGACGATGCGGTCGACCTCGGTGCGCGCCTCGCGGTAGCTCAGCGTGCGCGTGTCCGAGCGCAGCAGCGGGCCATCGGCCCAGGGCTGCCCGGCCGCCTTGTCCAGCAGTTCCTCGACCAGGTTGAGCTGGTCGGGCAGCTGCAGCTCCGGCAGGTCGTAGCGCAGCTGTGCGCATTGCGCCGGCGGCGGCAGGCGCTCGTGCACGAAGCGATCAAGCTGCGCGCTGGTGCCGCGGACCATGCTCAGTCTCCCTGGAAGACGGGCTTGCGCTTGGCGGCGAAGGCTTCGTACGCCCTGCGAAAGTCTTCCGTCTGCATGCAGATGGCCTGGGCCTGGGCCTCGGCCTCGATGGCCTGGTCGATGCCCATGGCCCACTCCTGCGCCAGCATGGTCTTGGTCATGCCATGGGCGAAGCTGGGGCCGGCGGCCAGCTCGCGCGCCATGGCCTGGGCCCCGGCCAACAGCGCGTCGGGCGCGTGCAGGGCATTGAAGAAGCCCCAGGCCAGGCCTTCGGCGGCCGTCATGGCGCGGCCCGTGTACAGCAGCTCGGACGCGCGGCCCTGGCCGATCAAGCGCGGCAGCAGCGCGCAGGCGCCCATGTCGGCACCGGCCAGGCCCACGCGCGTGAACAGGAAGGCCGTGCGTGCCGACTCGGTGCCATAGCGCAGGTCGCAGGCCAGCGCCAGCATCGCGCCGGCACCGGCGCAGACCCCGTCGATGGCGCCCACGATGGGTTGCGGGCAGGCACGCATGCACTTGACCAGTTCTCCCGTCATGCGCGTGAAGGCCAGCAGCTCGGGCATGGGCATGCGGGTCAGCGGGCCGATGATCTCGTGCACGTCGCCGCCCGAGCAGAAATTGCCGCCGGCCCCGGCCAACACCACCGCCTTGACGTCGGTGGCGAAGCGCAGGCCATGGAAGAGGTCGCGCAGCTCAGCGTAGGATTCGAAGCTCAGCGGGTTCTTGCGCTCGGGCCGGCGCAGGGTGATGGTGCCCACACCGGCTTCGACCTGCCAGTCGACATGCCGCCCCTGGTAGCCGGCGCGCTCGGAGAACTGGGCGCGCATGGGGTTGTCCGCGCCGATGGGATAGGTCATTCGGTCTCCAGGAAGTTGTGTTGCGTGTGCTGCTTGACCTTGCCCAGCAGCTTGTGCAGCGTGGCGATGTCGCGCGCGCCCAGGCCGGCGAAGGCCTCGACGATCCACTGCTCGTGCTGCTGCGCCATGGCATGGAACTGGGCGCGGCCGCGCGCGGTCAGCCGCACCCGGTAGGCACGCCGGTCGCCCTCCACGTCCACGCGCTCCACCAGTCCTTCGGCGACCAGTTGGTCGGTGATGCCCGTGACATTGCCACCCGTCACCATCAGGCGCGCCGAGAGTTCGCGCATCTTGAGCCCCGCGGGCACGCGCTCGAGCTGGGCCATCAGGTCGAAACGCGGCAAGGTGGTGCCGAACTGGGTGCGCAGGCGCGCGCGGATCTGGCGTTCGACCTGCTGGGTGCAGGTCAGCATGCGCAGCCACAGGCGCAGCTCCTGCGGATGTTCGCTGTGGGCGCGGGCTTCGAGGTCCATGTCAGAGTTTTTCGGGTTCGTCGGTGGCAGCACGCTGGCGCGCCAGCTCGCGCAGCAGCTGGTCGCGCCCGGCCAGGTAGGGCAGCGGCCAATCGGGCTGCGGTGCGGCCTGCAGGCGCGCGGCTTCGTGCAGGGTCCAGGCCGGATCGGCCAGGTGCGGGCGCGCCACGGCGCACAGGTCGGCGCGGCCCGCGGCGATGATGCCGTTGGCCTGGTCGCCGTCGGTGATGGCGCCGACCGCGATGGTGCGGATGCCCACCTCCTGGCGGATGCGGTCGGCGAACGGGGTCTGGTACATGCGGCCGTAGACCGGTTTGGCCGCGCGCGTGGTCTGGCCTGAGGACACGTCGATCACGTCGCAGCCTGCCGCCTGGAAGGCGCGCGCAACTGCCACGGCATCGTCGCCGGTGTGGCCGCCGGGCACCCAGTCGTGCGCCGAGATGCGCACGCTCATGGGCCGCTCGGCGGGCCAGACCGCGCGCATCGCCGTGAAGACCTCGAGCGGATAGCGCAGCCGGTTCTCCAGCGGGCCGCCGTACGCGTCGCTGCGCAGGTTGGTCAGCGGCGTGATGAAGCTCGACAACAGGTAGCCGTGCGCGCAATGCAGCTCCAGCCAGTCGAAGCCGGCGGCGGCGGCGCGCCCGGTGGCGGCCACGAAGGCGTCGCGCAGCGCGTCCATGTCGGCACGCGTCATGGCCTGCGGCACCTGGTTGTCGGGGCCGTAGGCCACGGCGCTGGCCGCCAGCAGGGGCCAGTTGCCCGCGGGCAGCGGCGCGTCCACCGCATCCCAGCCGCGCTGGGTCGAGCCCTTGGGGCCGCTGTGGCCCAGCTGCAGACCGATGGCGGCGCTGCTGCTGGCATGCACGAAGTCGACGATGCGCGCAAAGGCCTGCTGCTGCGCCGCGTTCCACAGACCCGGGCAGCCCGGCGTGATGCGGCCCTCGGGCGTGGGACTGGTCATCTCCACGACCACCATGGCCGCCCCACCGAGCGCACGCGCGCCCAGGTGCACGAGGTGGAAGTCCTGCGGCACGCCGTCGACGGCGCTGTAGGTGGCCATGGGCGAGACCAGGATGCGGTTCTTGAGCGTGAGCCCGCGCACCGTGAGCGGCAGCAGCATGGGCAGCCGCGCTTGGGTGCCGCCGGCCAGCCAGCGCTCGTGGTCGCCGAGCCAGCGCGCGTCGCGCAGGCGCAGGTTCTCGTGGCCGATGCGCTGCGAGCGCGTGAGCAGCGAATACATGAACTGTTCCATCGGCAGGCCGCTGTAGCGCGCCACGTTCTCGAACCACTCGGTGGAGTTGCGCGCCGCGTTCTGGATCTTGAGCACCTCCACGCTGCGGCGCGCCTCGAAGGCAGCCAGCGCCGCGTCCAGCGTGGGCTCGGTGGCGATAGCGCCGGCCAGGTCGATCGCATCCTCCAGTGCGAGCTTGGTGCCGCTGCCGATCGAGAAGTGTGCGGTGTGCGCGGCGTCGCCCATCAGCACCATGGGCACGCTACGGCCGTCGAGCGCGAGCCGGTGTACCCAGCGCGCGCAGACCACGCGCGGAAAGCGGATCCAGATGGCAGAGCCGCGCAGGTGCGCGGCATTGCTCATGAGCTTCTCGCCATCCAGGTAGTGTGCGAACAGCCGCTCGCAGAACGCGATGCCATCCTCCTGGGCCATGCGGTCCAGGCCATGGGCCTGCCAGACGGCCTCGGGCGTCTCGACGATGAAGGTCGAGGTCTCGCCGTCGAACTGGTAGGCATGCGCCTGGAACCAGCCGTGCGCGGTCCGCTCGAAGGCGAAGGTGAAGGCATCGAAGCGCTTGCGCGTGCCCAGCCAGACGAAGCGGCAGGCGCGCAGGTCCACGTCCGGGCGGAAGGTCTCTGCATAGCGCTGGCGCACGCGGCTGTTCAGGCCGTCGCAGGCGATGACGAGGTCGGCCGCGTACTGCCGCGCTGCATCCTGGTCATCGCGCACCTCGGTCTCGAAGACCAACTGCACGCCGAGCGCGCTGCAGCGCGTCCGCAGGATGTCCAGCAGCTGCTTGCGGCCGATGCCGCAGAACCCGTGGCCGCCTGAACGCAGGCTGCGGCCCTTGAAAAAAACTTCGATGTCGTCCCAGTGGTGGAACTGCTCGCCGATGCACGCGGCCGACGCCGCATCCGCCGCCTGCAGGTTCCCCAGCGTCTGGTCGGACAGCACTACACCCCAGCCGAAGGTATCGCCAGCGCGGTTACGCTCCAGCACCGTGACGCGGTGCGCGGGGTTCTGCCGCTGCATCAGCAGCGCGAAGTACAGGCCGGCAGGCCCTCCGCCGATGCACAGGATGTTCATGCAAGAATAGTTTAGACATGAACTATTGCATGTCAATCGGGTTGAACAGAGGAAGGTACGCGGCCCCGTCCTACAGAACCATGCCTTGACCAGGGCTTTCGCAATTGGCAAGAATTTGTTGCATGCGCAACCCCCTCATCCCCAAGATCGAGGCCCAGCTGCAGGGACTGCCGGTTCCCGTCGCGCTGCAGCTGCCGGCCGGTGAACGCGTGGGCGCCAACGGCGCCAAGGTCACGCTGTCGTTCCAGGACTGGTCCAGTCTGGCCACCATGGCTGCCGGGCAGATCGGCCGGCTGGCCGAGGACTTCGTCGAAAGCCGCGTACAGCTGCAGGGCCGGATGCGCGACCTCATGGAAGTGGCGGCCCGCCTGCTGCCCGGGCATCCGGGCGAACAGGGGGCGTCCGGCTGGTGGGGCAACATGCTGCGCCGCGCGAGGTCGCTGGCCGCACATTCGCACGCCAAGGACGCCGAGCAGATCCAGTTCCACTACGACGTCTCGGACGACTTCTACGCGCTGTGGCTGGACGACAAACGCGTCTACTCCTGCGCCTACTTCCGCGAGGCCGACATGACGCTCGGCCAGGCGCAGGAGGCCAAGCTCGACCACATCTGCAGGAAGCTCATGCTGCGCGGCGGCGAGCGCTTCCTGGACGTGGGCGCAGGCTGGGGCGGCCTGCTGCTGTGGGCCGCCGAGCACTACGGCGTGGACGCCACGGGCATCACGCTCTCGCACAACCAGCACGCACACGTGAACCGCGAGATCGAGCGGCGCGGCCTGTCGGGCCGGGTGCGCATGCTGTTGTGCGACTACCGTGACCTGGACGCCGAGCCGTTCGACAAGATCGCTTCGGTCGGCATGTTCGAGCATGTGGGCCGGGCCAACATGCCGACCTACTTCGCGCGCATCCACGATCTGCTTAAGCCGGGCGGTCTGGTGCTGAACCACGGCATCACGGGCTCGTCGGTGCACCACGACCAGCTCGGCGCCGGCATGGGCGACTTCATCGAGAAGTACATCTTCCCGGGCGGCGAGCTGCTGCACGTCTCCCACGTGCTGCGCGAGATGGCGGGCGCCGGCCTGGAAATGGTGGACACGGAGAACCTGCGGCCGCACTACGCACGCACGCTGTGGGCCTGGTCGGATGCGCTGGAGGCCCGGCTGGACGAAGCCCGGAAGGTGCTGGCGGCCACCGCCAAGGAGGCGGGTCACGCCGAGCGCGTGCTGCGCGCTTACCGGCTGTACCTGGCGGGCAGCGCCATGAGCTTCGAGCACGACTGGATCTCGCTGCACCAGATGCTGGCCAGCCGGCCCAGCGGCAGCACCCGGGTGGGCCCGATGACGGGCGCACAATCTCCCTATCCGTTCAACCGCGGTTACATGTACCGCTGACCCCCATGCTGTTCAAGTTCAAGTCCAAGGCCACCGGCGACCTCATCATGCTGGAGCCCAACGGGCGCCGCGTGCTGCAGTTGATCGGCAAGGAGCCAGGACCCAGCGGCATCATCCAGCCCGCGCAGATGACGCAAGCCGTGGCCGCGCTGGAGAAGGCCATCGCCGAGGAAGAAGCGGCTCAGAAGGCCGCCGAGGACGAGGCCCGCGCCAAGGGCGAGCAGCCCAGGACCAAGCCCGAAGTGGTGTCGCTGCGCCAGCGCGCCGTGCCTTTCATCGAGATGCTGCGACGCGCCCAGGCCGCGGGCCAGGACGTGGTCTGGGGCGTGTAGCCCCCCCGCCCCCCCTTCAGTCCACCTTCGCGCCCGAGGCCTTGACCACGGGCTGCCACTTCTTCAGTTCCGCGGCGATCAGCGCGGCGAACTGCTGCGGCGTGTTGCCGCTCGGGATCGCGCCCTGCGCCAGCAGCCGCTCGTTGACATCCTGGGTCTTGATCGCCTTGGCCACGTCCTGCTGGATGCGGTTGACGATCTCAGGCGGCGTGCCAGCAGGTGCCAGCAGGCCGAACCAGGAGCTGGCCTCGAAGCCCTTGAGCGCGGGGCCGCCGGCCTGCTCCACGGTGGGCACGTCGGGCAGCGCGGCAGAGCGCTGGGCACTCGTGACCGCCAGCGCGGTCAGCTTGCCGGCCTTGATCTGCTGCATGGCCGAGGGCAGGTTGTCGAACATCACGTCCATGTTGCCGCCCACCATGTCCATGAGTGCAGGGCCCGAGCCCCGGTACGGGAAGTGCACCATGTAGGCGCCCGTCATGGTCTTGAACAGCTCGCCGGCCATGTGGATGGACGTGCCGTTGCCGCTGGAGGCCATGTTGAGCTTGCCCGGGTTGGCCTTGGCATAGGCGATGAAGTCCTGCACGTTGTGGATCTTCAGGGCGCGTGCCTTGTCGGCATTGACCACCATCACGTTGGGCACGCCGGCCACCAGGCTGATCGGCGCGAAGTCCTTCACCGGGTCGTAGGGCATCTTGTCGTAGAGCCACTTGTTGATGGCGTGCGTGCCCACCGTGCCCATCAGGATGGTGTAGCCGTCCGGCGCGGCCTTGGCCACGATGTCGGCGCCGATGTTGCCGCCGGCGCCGGCCTTGTTGTCCACCACCACGGGCTGGCCCAGCGACTTGGTGAGCTCCACCGCCACCGCGCGGGCCAGGATGTCGGTGGTGCCGCCCGGCGCAAACGGCACGACCATGCGGATGGGCTTGGTGGGCCAGCCCGACTGGGCCAGCACGGGCAGGGCATGGGCACAGGCGGCCAGTGCGGCGGCGCCCAGCAGCAGGCGGCGGATCGACAGGATGGATGGCATCGCGGCTTTCTCTGTTCAGCAATGGCCGCCATGCTAGGCGAGCGCCATGCCGCACTGCGCCAGTGGTAACCCGTGCGACAGCGGCTAGGGAAAGTACGGAGCACCCGACTGCCCAGCGCGCAGATGCTCGGCAGCACCCCAACAACAAGAGGAGACACCACGATGGTCGTACGTTCCCTTGCTGCGCTGGCCCTGTCCGCGCTGGCGCTTTCGGTTGCGGCACAGACGCCGGCCGAGCGCGCGGCGAGCGCCACGAAAAAGGTCAACGGCAGCTTCATCCGCGCCAACGCGGCCAAGACACCGGACTGGCCCAGCGTCGGGCTCGACTACGCCGAGACACGCTACAGCCGGCTCGACCAGATCAACGCCGGCAACGTGAAGCAGCTCGGGCTGGTCTGGTCCTACAACCTGGAGAGCACGCGCGGCGTGGAAGCCACGCCCCTGGTCGTCGACGGCGTGATGTACGTGACGGCCTCGTGGAGCGTGGTGCACGCCATCGACGTGCGCAGCGGCCAGCGCATCTGGAGCTACGACCCGCAGGTCGACAAGTCCAAGGGCTTTCGCGGCTGCTGCGACGTGGTCAACCGCGGCGTCGCGCTGTGGGAGGGCAAGGTCTATGTGGGCGCCTACGACGGCAGGCTGATCGCCTTGGACGCGGCCAGCGGCCGTGTGCTGTGGGAGAAGGACACGCTGATCGACCATGCACGCAGCTACACCATCACGGGTGCGCCGCGCGTGTTCAAGGGCAAGGTCCTGATCGGCAACGGCGGCGCCGAGTACGGCGTGCGCGGCTACATCACGGCCTACGACGCCAACACCGGCGACCAGAAGTGGCGCTGGTTCACGGTGCCGGGCGATCCGGCCAAGCCCTATGAAGATGCATCGATGGCGCGCGCGGCCAAGACCTGGGACCCGTCCGGCAAGTACTGGGAAGCCGGCGGCGGCGGCACGGTGTGGGACACCATGGCCTTCGACCCGGAACTCAACCTCATGTACATCGGCACCGGCAACGGCTCGCCCTGGGCCCGCAGCAAGCGCAGCCCCAAGGGCGGCGACAACCTGTACCTGGCCTCCATCGTCGCGCTGGACCCGGACACCGGCGCCTACAAGTGGCACTACCAGGAGACGCCGGGCGACAACTGGGACTACACGTCCACGCAGCCGATGATCCTGGCCGACATCAAGGTCGCCGGCAAGCCGCGCAAGGTGATCCTGCATGCGCCCAAGAACGGCTTCTTCTTCGTGATCGACCGCACCAACGGCAAGTTCATCTCGGCCAAGAACTTCGTCGAGGTGAACTGGGCCTCGGGCTACGACACCAAGGGCCGGCCGATCGAAATCGCCGCCGCGCGCCAGAACGACAAGCCCGGCGAGAGCATGCCCGGCCCCTACGGCGCGCACAACTGGCACCCGATGTCGTTCAACCCGCAGACGGGCCTGGTCTACCTGCCGGCCCAGCATGTGCCGATCAACCTCATGGACGACAAGGACTGGAAGTTCAACGAAAACGTGGCCCTGCGTCCGCATTCCAACCAGGGCTGGAACACCGCCATGTTCCTGAACGCCGCGCCGCCCACGAGCAAGCCCATGGGCCGGCTCGTGGCCTGGGACCCGGTGGCGCAGAAGGAGGCCTGGGGCGTGGAGCATGTCTCGCCCTGGAACGGCGGCACGCTGACGACGGCCGGCAACCTGGTGTTCCAGGGCACAGCCGACGGCCGCATGGTGGCCTACGACGCCAAGACCGGCGCCAAGCTCTGGGAGACGCCCACGGGCACCGGCGTGGTGGCCGCGCCGTCCACCTACCTCGTGGACGGCAAGCAGTACGTGTCGATCGCGGTCGGCTGGGGCGGCGTCTACGGCCAGGCCACGCGCGCCACCGAGCGCCAGGGCCCGGGCACGGTCTACACCTTCGCGGTCGGCGGCACCGCCAAGATGCCCGACTTCGTGGAGTACCGCGCGGGCAAGCTGCTGCAGGGCGTGAAGTACGACGCGGCCAAGGTCGAGGCCGGCACCGGGCTGTACGTCAGCAACTGCGTGCTGTGCCACGGCGTGCCGGGCGTGGACCGCGGCGGCAACATCCCCAACCTGGGCACCATGGACGCGGCCTTCATCGAGAACTTGGACAAGTTCGTGTTCAAGGGCCCGGCCATGGCGCGCGGCATGCCCGACTTCACGGGCAAGCTCTCGATGGACGATGTGGAGGCGATCAAGGCCTTCATCCAGGGCACGGTGGATGCGGTACGGCCCAAGTAAGCCGGCCTTCATGAAACTGAGATTGCATTCTCAGTAGAATCGCGGGCCGCATCTTCTGCGGCCCGTTTTCTTGCGCGCTCCTCTCCGCCTCCTGCTGCTGCGTCTGCTGCTGGTGGCCGTGTTCTTCAACACGGCCATCGGCGTGCCGGCGCACGCCATCGAGCATCTGCGCGAGGCTCAGGCCAGCCTGCTCGATGACGATGCGCCAGCCAAGCGCGCCGAGGCGCACACGGCCTGCGCCTGGTGCCACAGCCATGCGCAGCTGGAACATGGGCTGGATGCGGCGCCGCTGCTGCCTTGCCCATCGGCCACCATTGCTGGCCACGCCATTCCCTGGCGCAGTGCCGACGCAGCGCTGAACGCGGAGCGCTGGCCGTTCCGCTCGCGCGATCCACCGCAAGCCTGAGACCCTGCCGCCCGCGCGGCCCCCCTCCGTTCGGCCCTGACCGGCCACCGTCTCCGCCTGCCCGCCATCCGGCCGGAAGGCGTCTTGCTGTCTTTCGCCCATGTCCCTTCCTCCGTTCACGCGGCGGCTGCTGCCGCTCGCGCTCTGCACATCCCTGCCCGTCCTCGCCCAGGATGCCCAGCTCTCCACCGTCGAGGTGGTCGGCCGCACCGCCTCCGGCGCCTATCACGCCGAAGAAGCGGCCGGCGCCAAGACCGAGCTGCCGCTGCGCGAGCTGCCGCAGTCGGTGCGCATCGTCACGCGCCAGGCCATCGACGACCTGGGTGCCACCAAGCTCGACGACGTGCTCGACTACGTGGGCGGCGTCTCGCGCCAGAACAACTTCGGCGGGTTATGGGACAACATCGCCATCCGCGGTATGCCCGGCGACCAGAACGTGGGCATGGCCACGCTGTTCAACGGCTTCTCGTCCGGCCGCGGCTTCAACGCCCCGCGCGACCTGGCCGGTGTGGAGCGCATCGAGTTCCTCAAGGGCCCGGCCGCCGCGCTGTACGGCAGCAGCGAGCCGGGCGGCACGCTCAACGTGGTGTCCAAGCGCCCGCTCTGGAAGGCCGCGCATGCCGTCGAGGCCTATGGTGGCAGCCATGGCCTGAAGCGCGGCGCGCTCGACAGCACCGGCCCTATCGGCGAGAACTTCGCCTACCGGCTCAACGTGGCGGTCGAAGACCGCAACGGCTGGCGCGAGCACGTGGGATCGCAGCGCCAGGTGCTGGCACCGGCCTTCACCTGGAAACTCACGAACGACACGGTGCTCGAGTACACGGGCGAAATCCTGCGCCACGAGACGCCGCTGGACCGCGGCGTGGTGGCCCTCGCGAACGGCCGGCTCGGCGCGATCCCGCGCACGCGCTTCCTGGGCGAGCCGGCCGATGGCGATGTGCGCGTGGACAACCGCACGCACCAGCTCATCCTCTCGCACCTCTGGGCCAGCGGCTGGACCGGGCGGCTCGGCCTGTCGCAGCGCTCCACGGGCATCCACGGCTACTCCACCGAGGCCACCGCGCTGCAGGCCAACGGCCTGCTCACGCGCCAGCGCCGCCTGCGCGACTACGACTCAGACGACCTCGCGCTGCAGGCCGAGTTGCAGGGCCGCGTGGAGACGGGCAATCTGTCGCACGAGCTGCTGTTCGGTGTCGAGCGCTTCCGCTTCGAGATGGACACGCGCATGCTGCGCGTGAATGGCCAGCCCTACGCCATCGACATCTACAACCCGGTCTACGGCCAAGCCCAGCCCACGCCCGCGGCCAACACCGACACCTTCGAGCGCCAGCGCAACACGGCCTTCTACCTGCAGGACGCCATCACGCTGGCCCCCGCCTGGCGGCTGCTGGCCGGCGTGCGCGTGGACCGCTACGACCAAACGCTGCTGAACCGCCTCAGAAGCACGCAGACGCAGCAGCAGCCCTCGTCCACCTCGCCGCGTGTGGGCCTCAGCTGGCTGCCCACGCCGCAGTGGACGGTCTACGCCAACGCGGGCCGTTCGTTCCGCCCCAACACCAGCGACGCGGCCGGCAACAGCTTCGCGCCCGAGAGCGGCCGTGCGCTGGAGCTCGGCACCAAGTGGGAAAGCCGCGACAAACGCATCGGCGCCACGGCCGCGCTGTTCGACATCCGCAAGCGCAACGTCAAGACCACCGACCCCAGCGACTCCAGTCAATCCGTCGCCGCTGGCGAAATCCGCTCGCGCGGCATCGAGTTCGACCTGGCCGGCCAGCTCAGCAGCCACTGGCGCGTCAACGCCAGCCTGGTGTGGAACAACGTGGAGATCACGCGCGACAACCAGCTCGAAGTCGGCGGCCGCCTGCTCAACGTGCCGCGCGTCAACGGCAGTCTGCTGGCCGTGTACGAGGACGCGCTGGCCAACGGCCAGCGCTACGGCATCGGCGGCGGCGTCACACACATGGGCAAGCGCCTGGGCCAGGCCCGCACACAGGACGAAGCCAATGCCGGCACGGCCGCGTTCGAGCTGCCGAGCTACACCACAGCCAAGCTGGTCGCCTACTGGCGCATGACGCCCACCCTGCGGCTCACGCTGGACGTGGACAACCTGTTCAACGCCACCTACTACACCAGTTCATTCAGTCGCCTGTGGGTCGCACCCGGCATGGAGCGCGCGATCACCGTCGGCCTGCAAGCCAAGTTCTGACATGCCCCAACCTGCATTGCACGCCCAAGCCGTCGAGGCCGGCTACGCCGGCCGCAGCATCCTGCGCGGCCTGGACCTCGCCGTCGCCCCCGGTGAGACCTACGCCCTGCTCGGCGCCAACGGCGCCGGCAAGACCACCACGCTGAGCCTGTTCCTGGGCTTCGTGCAGCCCACGCGCGGCCAGTTGCGCGTGCTGGGCGCCGACCCCGTGCGCGATGCCGCGGCGGCGCGGCGCCAACTGGCCTACATCCCCGAGAACGTGGCCCTGTACGAGCACCTGAGTGCGCACGAGAACCTGGCCTACTTCCTGGACCTCGCGGGTCAACGCCTGGGCCAGGACGCCATCGCCGCCGCGCTCGCACGCGCTGGCCTGGACGCCGCCGCCCATGACCGGCGCGTGGCCGGCTTCTCCAAGGGCATGCGGCAGAAGGTCGCCATCGGTCTGGCGCTCGCGCGCCGCGTGCCGGTGCTGCTGTTGGACGAGCCGACCTCTGGCCTGGACCCGCAGGCCCAGGCCGAGTTCAGCCGCCTGCTGGGCTGGCTGCGCGGCGAAGGCGTGGCCATCCTGATGGTCACGCACGACCTGCTGGGCGCGGCGAACGTGGCCGACCGCATCGGTTTCCTGGACCAGGGGCGGCTGCGCGAAGAGGTGCCGGCCAGCGGCGCCGAACGCTTCGACGTGCGCGCGCTGCACCGGCACTATGCGCGCGCGGGAGCCATGGCATGAGCCCGGCACTGCGCATCGCGCGCGAAGAGTGGCGCTGGCTGCGCCGTGACCGTGTGGCCGTGCTGGGCCTGGCGCTGCTGTTGCTGCTGACGGTCGCGGCCATCTTCCATGCGGCCGAGCAGCGCGACGCACTCACCACCGAGCGCGCACGCCGACAGAGCCAGGTCGACCAGGCCTTCGAGGCCTCGCCCGACCGGCATCCGCACCGCATGGTGCACTACGGCCACTTCGTGTTCCGGCCGTTGAGCCCGCTGGCCGCCTTCGACCCGGGCGTGGAGGCGCAGACCGGCCACACGCTGTTCCTCGAAGGGCACCGGCAGAACAGCGCCAACTTCAGCGAAGCGCGCCAGTCCTCGCTGCTGCTGCGCTTCGGCCAGCTCACGCCGGCCTTCGTGCTGCAGGTGCTGGCGCCGCTGCTGCTGGTCTTCGCCGGTCATGCCACGCTGGCACGCGAGCGCGAGGCCGGCACGCTGCGCCAGCTGCTGGCCCAGGGCGTGCGGCCGGGCCAGATCGTCGCCGGCAAGCTGCTCGCGCTTGCGGGCCTGGCGGCCCTCGGCCTGCTGCCGGCCCTGTTCGCGCTGGGCTGGATGGCCCTGGCCACGCCGGCGTCGGCCGTGCTGGCCGCCACGCTGGCGGCCGGCTACGCGCTGTGGCTCGCGCTGTGGGTGCTGGCCACGGTCTGCATCTCGGCCTGGCTGCGGCAGGCGCGCAGCGCGCTCGTGGCCTTGCTGGCGGTCTGGGCGGTCGGCGTGGTGCTGCTGCCGCGCCTGGCGGCCGAGCTCGCCGCAGCCCAGCTGCCGCTGCCCACGCGCATGGAGACCGACATCGCCATCGCGCGCGAACTCGCCGCGCTGGGCGACAGCCACGATGCCGACGACCCGCACTTCGCCGCCTTCCGCGCGCGCCTGCTCGCGCAGCATGGCGTGTCCCGCGTGCAGGACCTGCCGCAGAACTACAAAGGTCTGGTGGCGATGGAAGGCGAGCGCCTGACGTCCGAACTCTTCGTGCGCCATGCCGATGCCGGCTTCGCGCTGCAGCAGGCGCAGCTGGACCGCGTCGACCGCCTGGCGGCATTGAGCCCGGTGCTGGCGCTGCGGCGCCTGTCCATGGCCGCGGCCGGCACCGACCTCGCGGCCTACCGCAGCTTCCTCGAACAAGGCGAGCGCCACCGCTATGCGCTGGTACAGGCGCTGAACCGCCTGCAGGCCGAGAAGCTCACGCTGGCCGGCGACCGCTCCAGCCGCGACAACCGCATCGGCGCCGAGCACTGGCACGACCTCGCGATGTTCCATTTCGAGCCCACGCCACCGGCGCAGGCTTTGCGCGTGGCGGCCCCGGCGGGCGCCATGCTGCTGCTGTGGCTGGCCGGCCTGGGCGCTGCGCTGGCAGGGGCCACGCGCAGGATCGGACGGGTGGCCGCATGAGCCTGATCGTCCACGAATGGCGATTGCTCGCGCGCGCGCCGCTGGCGCTGGCAGCCCTCGCGCTGCTGCTGCTTTTGTCCAGCCTGTCGGTCTGGTCGGGCGCACGTGAGATCGCGCGCCAGCAGGCGACCTTGGCCCGCCTGGCGCCGCTGCAGCAGCACGACCTGGCCGCCCAGCTGCGCAAGCCGCTCACGCAGGGCGACGCTGGTTCTGCCGCCTATTACGGCCAGCACGCCACGGCCAACCCGCCTGCGCCCACGGCCTTCCTCGCGCTGGGCCTGCGCGACAGCGCCCCGCTGGTGCTGCGCGTGCGCGCGCTCGCGCTGCAATCGCAGCTGCACGAAGGCGAGCGCGTCAACCCCGAACTCGCGCTGGCCGGCCGCTTCGACTGGGCCTTCGTGCTGGTCTACCTCGCGCCACTGTTCCTGATCGCGCTGCTGTACGACCTGGTCTCGGGCGAACGCCGTGCCGGGCGGCTCGCTACGCTGCTGGCCCTGCCTGGCGCCGGCCCGCGGCTGTGGCTGCGCCGGGCGGCCCTGCGCGCGGCGCTGGTCGCCCTGGCGCTGCTGCTGCCGGTGCTGGTGGCTTCTGTGCTGCTGGGCACGCCGGTTGCGGCGCTGGCGACAGCCGTGCTGGCCACGCTGGCCTACCTCGCGTTCTGGAGCGGCCTGGCGCTGGCCGTGGGCAGCCGCGGCCGCAGCCCGGCTGCCCACGCCACGGCCCTCATGGGCTGCTGGGCGCTGCTGACGCTGGTGCTGCCCACGCTGGCCCACACGGCGCTGCAACGCGCGCTGCCCGCCGCCCAGGGCGTGGAACTGGCCCTGGCGCAGCGCGAGCTGGTGCACGGGGCTTGGGACCAGCCACGCGAGCAGACCATGGAACGCTTCTTCGCCAGCCATCCGCAGTGGCGCGACACGGCGCCACTGCCCGCAGGCTTCCACTGGAAGTGGTACTTCGCCTTCCAGCAACTCGGCGACGAGGGCGTGGCGCAGGACGTGCAGGCCTGGCGCGCGGCGCTGCAGGCGCGCCAACGCTGGACCGAGCGGCTGGGCTGGATGCTGCCCGGCGTAGGCGTGCAGACCGCGCTGCACCGGCAGGCCGCCACCGACCTCGCTGCGCAGCTGGCCTACCAGGATGCGGTGGCGGACTTCCATGCGCAGCTGCGCGGCTTCTTCTATCCCTACCTGTTCGACGACCGGTCGTTCACGGTCGACGCCATCGCGCGCATGCCGCAATTCCAGGCCAGCCCGGTCAGCACGCAGGGCACGGCGGCGTCGCTGCTGGCACTGGGCGCCGCCGGTGCGCTGGCGCTGCTGGCCGGCGGGCTTGCCACACGGCGGCTACGCCTATGAAAAAAGCCACCGGGCCTGCGCACGGTGGCTTGTTCGCGCGAGGGAATGCGCCCGCTCAGTCGGCGTAGACGCCAGCCGCCTTGATGACGGGGCCGAAGCGCGCCACCTCGGCCTGCACGAACTTCTTGTGCTCGGCCGGCTCGATGCGCTTGTCGCTCGCCACCACGGCGCCCAGGCCCTCCTGCTT
>NZ_LMMT01000011.1 GCF_001422365.1 Pseudorhodoferax sp. Leaf265
AAGCGTCGCCACGGCACGGCCGGCGACACTTCGCCGGTGGAGTTCGAACGACGCCATTCCCAACGGCTTGAAGGTGTCTAGGAAATCCGGGTCGATTCAACCTGCCGTTCCATATCATTGCCGACGGAGCCGACTGGCACTGCGTGTCAGCCAGCGAGCACCCGTAAAGAGTTCGTCCCCGCAGGCATAGGTCGGTCCAAAACATTCCGCATCGCACAAGTGTCCTACGACACCCTTGTCGACGACACGTTTACACCTTTCGAGATGGTGACGAGGATGGCGAACATGGGAACTACGCCACCTAGGCCCGCAGCCAGCCGAGTCTGCATAACTGTCGGTCGCTCCTCTGAGCAGCGCGGAGGGACTTAGCCCGATTGCCCTGTTTTAAGCCGGCAAGCGTCGCCGTAACTTTCCCCTTTGTTTCAGATAGTGACATGAGTTTCAATCCACCTCTTGGGGCGGCGTGCGCATACCCCCAGGCCGAGGACGCGTGTGCCTTCTTTTGCGCTGAGTTGCCCCAGCCATTCGCCGCCCTCGTTGAGTTCCCATTCGGCCGCTGACCAGGACGGGTCAGACGCAGCCGCTTCAGCGCCGTGACCGGCCAAGGCCCTCAGACAACGGACGCACTGCAGCCAATGCGAGTTCGAGATACTCTGTCCAGCGGGAAGGCAGCGGTGTCGGCGCCGATAAAGATCTTGACCACTTTTGCATCGGCGCTTACATCTGCCCCGTATGCGTGGCCTCACCACGCCATTGAGGACTCTGGCCACCCACCCGAATGGGCCGGCCCGATGGTTGGCGCTTTGGGTCGGAGACGTGCCCTCACTCGTCACGGCCTTGGTCGTGGTCATTGCAGCGAACGAGCGTTGACGTGAAAAGCCATTGGCGTACAAGCTGCGCGAGCGCTTGAGGGCGCATCGGAAGCAGGCCCTTTGGCGCTGGCGCCGCCATCTCAGTCGCCTGAGGGGCTTGAGCTGCGCGAGAAGAACGAATCAGACCCTGCCATTGTCTACATGGCTGCGCCGAACTTGACAGGCGTGAACGACGGGAAGGAGTTGCGAAGCGGCCACCGGAGCCCGTAGTCGGACTGGCTCCAATGGGCGCACAGCGCCAGTTCGTCCTGGTCAGCAGCGGTCATTGAACCGCCAGATTCTCAGGATGGTCGAGCGAAGATTGCTGGGGTGACCGCAGGGCCAACTTCGCGTGGCGACGTTTGTGCCGGTGTAACTGGCCAGCGGCTCGCCCACGCCCGGACTATGTTCGTAGCGTGAGTGCAGGCCTCAAGCGCCGCTTCACGGAGCCACACAAGCCGCAGACCGACGGCAGGTGGAGCCATCATCCAGTCGGCGCGGTGCACTCATTCATTCCATAACAGTCCAGCAACGGAAAAGGGCCGCAATGCGGCCCCTTTAAATGAGTTAACACTTCTGTTCGAACCCCACTCTATGTTGGATGACTCCACTCAGCATCGAATGCTGTTTTGATCTTGGCCAATGTTTCTTCCGGATTCAACCCTGAGTTACTTTCATAGGCGGCAGCCACATGCTTAGCCAAATCAACAAGCATCAAGCCCCAAGCACTGGGATCATTCCACATTCTGGGAGACAACGTAACAACTTGGTTTCCGTCCGAAATCCATATCCGCGCTAACTCCGCTGCCTCAGTCGCATTCAGAGCGGCTGTCGGAACCGCGAGTTGTTCAATTTCACTCATCACTGATCCTCTCTAAGCAAGTATCGTCGATTTGGTCCGATCGGATCAACCTTGTTACTCACTGCATCACTCAGTCGAGCAGGCACCCCACCTGTCAATTCCTGAATTCTTCGATGCTCGGAGATTTCTCGAGCAGTTTTTCCACCGGGCACTGGCGTTATTACAGCAGTACCGGGCTCAAGCCGCCCAGCCTCCTGATGCTGTTGCAATCTACGCGGGACATTGCTTGACTGGCCAACGTAGGGAGTGTTGCCTGCCGCCTTGTCTGGGAACTCATACCGTCCCGCCCGCACTGGCGTGCTCGGCGGTGCGCCTCCTGTCACTGCGCCACCGCCCACGCCGCGGACACCGGCCCCTCCCTCAAGAGAAGCTTGCTTGTTCCCAATCATGTCCATAGGTTGTATCCACGCGTACTCGAAACGCCCCACCTCTTGCTGCTGTCGAAGCATCTGCCCATGCATGATCCGAGCTTGCTCGAGGTTGCGCCCCGTTGGATCGACTCGGTTGATTGGGTTGTTTGCTACATACGCATACAGATTCATATCATCGGCAGTGCCGATGGGATCGGTCTGCAGGAAGCGGCCCAGCGCGGGCGAGTAGAAGCGTTCCTTGTAGTACGACAGCGCCGTGTGGCCCAGCATCTGCTGGCCCGTGTAGCGGAACTTGGTGCCGCCGCTGGCGGTGTGCGGCTCGCCGAACGGGCCGTACTTGTTGATGTCGTTGTTCGCACCAGCAGCGTTAGCCTGCGCCACGATGGAGCCGACGTGGTCGGCGTAGAGCCAGCTGCGCGTTGCAGCGTTGGTGCTGGTGTAGGTGACCAGCGGCTCGTCCACGCCGGGGCCGTGCACGTAGCGGGCCTGCAGGACGCCGGAGATGTTGTACTCGGCGACCAGGTCGTGGCCGTCGTACATGCGCTGGGTAACAGAGGTTGCGCTCGTGCTGGTGCTGCGCATCCGACCTTCGGCGTCGTAGGCCATGGTGATGGCCGTGGCCGGCGAGGCACGGTTGGCACTCTTCAGGCGGTTGTTCAGGTCGTAGGTGTACGTCCAGGTGCCGTCGCCCGTGAGATTGCCATTCGCGTCGTACGTGATCGCGCCGCCAGCGGCAGCCGTGTACTGGTTGCGACCGTTGGCGGTGTAGCTCTTCGTGCCGTTGGCCACGTTGCCGGCGACCGGCCACTGGTACAGGTCGTTGCTCCAGCTGTGCGAAACGATCTCGCGCGCTTGGTTGCGGGTGTACGTGTACGTCTGGTCGTGCGTGGTACCGGCGAAGTCGTGCGCCAGGCTGTTCATATCGCCGAGCGTGTTGTAGCCGTAAGCGGTGGTCGTCCCGTTGCCCAGCGTGACCGTGGTCCGACGGCTCAGGTCGTCGTACGCGTACGACGCCAAGGCCACGGTGCCCTTCTCGGTCATCGCGACCGGGCGGTTCAACGCGTCGTAGGTCGTGGTGACGTAGAACGCCGTGTCGGGCCACGTGGTGCGGGTTCGGTTGCTCGCTAGGTCGTACTGGTGCGCCAGCACGCGACCGCCAGCGGTGGTGCTGGTCAGGCGGCCGGCGTTGTCCCAGGCGTAGCTGACGTTGGACGCCGTGGTCGACATGGTCGCCGTGAGACGGCGGCCCAGCAGGTCGTACGTGTAGCTGACGTTGTCGGTGGCCGTCGGATAGGTCCGGCTGGTGACGCGGTTCAGGTCGTCGTAGGCGATGGCGATGCTCTGTGCGCTACGCTTGCGCAGGCTCGTCACGTTCGCGTTGGCGTCGTAGCCGTACTCCTCGTAATCGGTCGTCGAAGCCGTGTTCACCGTGGTGGGGTTCGGGAACTGCGTCTTGACCTTGCGGTCGTGGCCGTCGTAGGTGTGAGCGGTCAGGTTGTTCTTGGAGTCCTTCTCGCTAGCCAGCAAGCCGTTGTTCGTGTAGGTGTAGGTGGCGTAGTTTTGCACGACCGCGGTGCCGACGCCGCGCTTGGCGATCTGCACGGTGTCGTCCAGGTTGTAGACGGTCTCGCTTATACGGTTGCCGCCCTCAGCCGCCGTCAGGTTCTCCGTGACGCGCATCACGCGATCGAGGTCGTCGTACACGTAGTCGGTGACGGGGACCGGTGCGGCCTGAGCCGGGCACGTCGTGCTGGCCGCGGTCTGCGCAGGGCCCCAGGACTTCAGCAACTTGCCGCTGGCCGTGTAGGTCCGGCAACTCACCATCCACTGCGTACCGATCTGCGAGGAACTGCGGATCAGCTTGCCCTCGTTGTCGTAGGCCAGGTGGGTGACTTTGCCCAGCGCGTCGGTGATCTGCGTCGGGCGACGCTCGGCGTCGTAAACGGTGGTGACGGTGTCGGTGACGTCCGTGCGCGGGCCGTTGACCACCGTCTGGTTGCCCACGCCGTCGAACGTGAGCGTGGTGGTGATGTTCAGCTTGCCCGTGCCGGCGTCCGCGACGA
Organism: Pseudorhodoferax sp. Leaf265; assembly: GCF_001422365.1. Lineage (GTDB taxonomy): Bacteria > Pseudomonadota > Gammaproteobacteria > Burkholderiales > Burkholderiaceae_C > Pseudorhodoferax. The sequence goes on from NZ_LMMT01000011.1 coordinate 4,148, forward strand.
TCGTTTGCGGCACGTACTTGTTGGCCGCGTTGTAGCTCGTCGTGCTCTGAACGGTGTTGCTGGCGTTCGTCTTTTGCGTGACCGAGGTCTGAAGGTAGAACGCGGGGAAACCGGAGGCGGTGTAGGAGGTGTAGCCGAACGTGGTGACCGGTTGGACGCCAGCCGCATCAGCGGGGCTGGTCACCGTCAGCGGCAAGCCCTGAGCGGTGTACGCGTAGTTGGTCACCTTCGCACGGGCATCCGTGGCGGACAGCACCTTGTTGAAGCCGCTTTCGTAGGTGAACGACTGGGTCAGCGTCGCCAGACCGGAGGCCGGTTTGGCGATCTGCCTGATCGTCTTCACGTTGTGGGTGCAGCGCAGCTGAGCGGCGCAAGGCGCGTCGTCGTAGTCGTACTCGACGCTGTTGCCTTCCGGAAGCACCGTCTTCACCAGACGGCTGTGGCCGTCGTAAGTGTTGGTCGTGACCTTGCCCGTCGGGTTGATCGACTTCCAGGTCTTCCCGGCGGCGTCGAGGTAGGAGACGGTGCTGCGCGCGAGCGGCGCCACCTCTTCCGTGCGCGAACCAGCGAAGTAGAAGTTCGACACCTTGCCCAACGCGTTGGTCTGCGTCTGCACGCGCTCCAGCTCGTCGTAGACGTTGATGACCTGCGCCACCGTCGGGTTGGCAGGCAGGAAGAACCTCGTCATGCGACCGGGCAGGTCGTACTGGTAGGTCGTGTCCTTGGTGGTGGCATCGGTGAACTTCACCAGGTTGCCGCCCGTGTCGTGCGTGTAGCTGACGCTGCGGCTTCCGTCGGACACGCCGGAGATGCGACCGCTGGTGTAGCTGAAGTTCAAAAGCCGGCCGAGGCTGTTGCTCACCTGCGTGAGGTCGTTGCCGGTGTAGGTGAACTTGACCTGCAAGCCGCTCGAGTGCTGGTACGTGCTTGCCTTACCTGCAGCATTGAAGTTCAGGCGAGCCTTGTTGGCCGACTCGTGCGTGAACGTCAGATCGGCGTTGCGGATCAGCTTGGCCGAGCTACCGGGAGGCGCGTTGTAGGTGCCGTCGGGAAGCTTGACGAACACTTCGCCACTCAGCCCGTTGCGCACAACCACGGTGTTGTCCAAGAGCTGATCACCAGCCCAACGTGCGCCAAGCGTCGCCACCACGAACTTGTTCACCGGCATGGTTGCGTCGGACATCAGGTCCAGCGCCACCAAGCTTTCGGCGATCACGCCGACGGCATCGAGCGCGGAGTCTTCGCCCATCGCCTGCAGGCCGTCGCTGTTGACGCTGGCCGTGCTGTCCCAGTTGTGAGTCCATCCCTTGCCGAGAGGGCCGGATTGATGCCGGGTGCCTGAGTTGTAGAGCTTGTTGAAGCTCAGGCTCATCGGGAACTCGCCCACGCCGGACTTGATGTCCTCGTTCGGATAGAGGAAGTTGCCGGTCACGAGGTCGATGGGGTCGGCGATCAGGCCGCGCACGCCAGTCTTCATCGCGTCGTTGCTGACTGCGTTCTTCACTGCGGCGGCAGCGGCGTTGCCTGCCGGGTTGGGGAACACGGCGTCGCCGCCGGCCATGCCGCCGCCGATTCCCGACAGCAAACCCATCGAGCCACCGCTGTTCACGATGCCGTAGTAGCCGGCCCCGGTCCACGTGCCCTCGCCCACGTCGCAGCGAGTCGGCAAGATCAATCGCCGACCGGCTGCGATGGCAGCGTCGAAAGTGGGAATCCAGGACGCGCAGCTGAGGAGGTTCGGCTTGACGGCTGCGTTGTAGTTGCCAGAGGTTGCGGAGTAGATGCGCTGGCCGCCTTGCGCTGCAATGTCGACCAACTTGACGGTCGAGACGGCGCTGACGCCTGTGGACTGCTGAACTGCGACCGATTCCAGAACGCTCAAGCGCATGCCTGAGGTGAAAAAGCTGGCACGCTCCTTGTTGGTGTCGTTGTCCTGGCTGACCACGCTCACCGCGTTCCCGGGCAGGTCAACGAACTGTGCGTTGCGGTGTCCGGCGATGCCCACGCGGTGATGCATGAACGTCGTCGTGCGGGCCAATCGATCACCGATGTGGTGGATTTGGTCGGTTTGGGCAATCCAGTTGGACGAGAGGATGGCGAGCGTGGAGCCCAGCGTCTCTTCGGCGCCCTCCGCGACGCCGTTGGCGCGAGCGGCTTCCAATCGCTTGCGATGGTGCTCGATCGCGCCGCGGCCCACAGGCCCCCAAGCGTTTCCGATGAGGTAGGTACCGCCCCCCGTCAGGCGCTGCTCGATCGGCGCGCTGAGCGGGCTGGTGGTCGCGTAGGCTCCGTGGTTGACCTGGAAGTTGATCGTGCTGCCGGCGCCCGGCGCCACAGCGACGGTACCGGTCGCGACCAGCGTCCCGTCCAGGCGCAGCTCCGCGAAATTCGACGCGTTGTACGTCACCGTCAAGCGTCGGCCGTAGATCGCATCGGACGTGTAGGTCCTGTCGATACCTGCGTACTTGATGTTCAGCGTGGTGCGGAACGAGTCAGGTAGTTCGCCCGCCCACTCGGTCAGCGGAACCGTCGTGACTTGATACGGCAGAGCAGTCTGGCGCAGATTTCCGGCCGAATGCGGAACGATGGTGGTCCCACCGAGCACGTCGTCCAGAGTGCCTGCAGGCTGGTTGGTCCGCAGGTGCGTCGCCAAGTTGTTGGCGTAGGTCGTCAAGTTGTTCCGGATGTTGGTCCGGTTCAGGTTCTGAACGTAGTCGGCGGTGCTGGTGGCGCCGCTCAGTGCAGAAGTCAAGTACGACGACGCGTTGTAACCGGTGGCCGTAGCGAGGTTGATGCCGGCCTTGCGGGTGTGCGGCTTGTAGCTTGGATCGAAGAAGTAGTTCGTGCCACCGATGTTGACCTTCACCCACACGTGCTCGATCACGACGCTGTGCAGGGCCGGGCAAGTTCCGCTTGCAGAAACGTAGATCGCGCTGGTCGGGATCCGGCCAGCGCCAAGGAAGTTCGAGACGCCGCACGCGTTGGCGGTATCGATGCCGGTCCAGTCGCTGTACTGCGCAGCGGTCAGGTTGATCTGGCCCTTCACGTAGCTCGCCGTGTACCCGGACGCGCGAAGCAGCTTGACCATCAGGTCCGCTTGATCGAAGGCCGTGCCCTGGTTGTCCAGGATGGTCCCGAAGGCGCCCTTCTTGATGCCCCACATCGGCACGTATCCGACGTTGTTGCGCACGTGCTCGTAGATCAGGTCCACGTTGTTGCGCAGCGAACGCGCCAGCACCGAGATCGATGCAGGACTCAACGCGGCGTTGTCGCCCGTCACACGCATCGCCTGCGCACGAGAAGGAGGCACGATGCCCGCGTTCAGGTCGGCGGGCAAGCGCATGTCGCGCATCGCCGCGGCCGATTCCTCGGGGGTGATCACCGGAAGTTCGACCCGGTTGATGCCGGGGATGCTTTCGGCCGAAGCGGCCCGCGCGGTCTCCATGGTCTTCGGATCGAAGAGGACCTGTGCCGATGCCTGCTGGGCGGCGATCGCCCCCAACAGGACCGCAACGGCCGCGACGACCGATGAGCGTTTGAGTTTGAACATGAGAACACCCCTCCGCACGGCGCCGCTGGGCTGCCGTGAAGCGTTGAAAGAATGGTGGTGGGTTCGGCCTACCGGGGCCGAGAGCCCGTCAGCTCGGCGCGCCCGTCGTCACGACGGTGCTGCGGTTGCCCGCCGCGTCGTACGTGTAGGTGATCACGGTGCCGTTGCTGTAGGTGACTTTGGTCAGCCGACCGAGGCTGTCGTAGGTGTGTGTCGCGGAGCCTGCGTGCGCAGGTAACACCGTGGTCAATGCGAGCAATGCCAACGCACAGCCGGCCGCTGCGCGCGAGGCCCACCCGATGCGATGAGTCTTCATGGAATCCCCCCTGTTGGGTTCAATCTGCGATCGAACGTGGTGCCCGAGCACGCAGCAACGCACCCCGGCTTCTCACATCGAATTACATCGAACAACGCTGCATTGCAGAACTACCAAAACCTGCAGGTAGAACCCCCCACGTACTCTCAGAACGGCTTTGTAGGCGACATGGTTCCGATCCTCGCTGGCTCGATCCGAGTGATCGCAGCATGGTGGATGAACGTCCACTGCGAGTAGTCGTCTTTGCCTTCGAACTCCGCGTCGAGCACGGAGAAACCCGTGCGCTTGATGGGTGCGCGCACGGATGCTGAGTGGACACCGATGATCCCGCCGTGCGATCCGCGGATGAGCTTGAACGGAGTACCCTGCCCTATAGGGTCCGGGTAGGGCTGCCGAAGGTGCCGTCTCGGCGGGTACGAGCGGGAGTCCTCTAGGAGGCTCTCCAGCGACGGGGGATACTGCTTTGGCTCCGATGCTGCTTCGTAGTAGCTGCCGATGGCGCGGCGGACCTGATCCCCAGCGAAGAGCAGTTCCTCTTCGCGCTCGCGCCGCCGCTCCATCGACCACAGGATGGCTTCGCCCGTCAGCGCGACGCTACCCAGGGCCAGCCAGAACAGAAGCACCAGGTAGCCGAGACCGCCCTGCCCGGCCCGGCTGCCGCTACCACTCCGCGAACGCTTTGCCATTGCGGCCCACGCCTGCGGACGCACTGCGGATGTCGAACACCGAGCCCTTCTCACCTTGGGGTGGAGGAACGATCACCCAGGCGTCCGAAGTCTGGGACACAGGATCCTCAGGCACGTGCCGGAGGTAGCGACGATCGACAAGCTCCTGCAGCGTCTCCGGATACCGACCGCTGTCCGCGTAGAACTTGTCGATGGTCGTGCGCAAGGTGGCCAGGTTCTCCTTCAGGACCACTTCCTTGGCGCGATCGACGCTGCCGAAGTACTGCGGCGCCACAAGCGCGAGCAGCGTCGCCACGACGGCCAGGACCACCAGCAGCTCGATGAGCGTGAACCCGCGCGGTCGCGATCGCATGCTCGCCATCACCACTGCCGGTACGGCACGCCGTTCAGGCCGGCCCGCGTGTCGCGCGAATGCACGTCGAAGACGTCGCGCCCCTCTTTCGGCGCATGGTGCGGTGACACGTACGCGCGCTTGGCCCAGGTCGCATCGGCCGACAGCTCCGCGTCCGCATTGAACGGATCGCGCGGAATGCTGCGCAGGAACTTGATCCGCCGGCCGGCCGGGTCGCGCTGATCCACGGCGCCGTCGACGAGGACACGCAACGTCGGCGGGTAGCCGGACGCGTCGACGGTCCTTTGGATGCGCCCCTCGTCGACGGCCAATTTGTAGGCGTCGATGGCCTTGCGGATCGTCCGCAGAGATTCCCGCAATTCCTGCTCTTTGCCGCGCCGACTGGCGACGTCGGCCATGGGGATCGCGATCGAAGCCAGGATGCCCACCAACGCCAGCGTCACCAGCAACTCGATGAGCGTGAAGCCCCCTGCCCTCACTCTCCGGTGCCAGCGAACTCTCATGGAACGGTCTTCGGTGGTTCGGGTGACGCAGCCGGCTCCTCGCCTGCGAACCGCAACGGCTGCGTGCGCAGCACGCTGGCGGTGCCCGACCAGAACTCGATTCGGTGCGCGTCCGGCCGGGCGGCACCGCGCACGAGGCGTGGCGTGATCGACAAGACGATCTCGTTCTTGGTGCGGCTTTCCAACGGCGACGTGAACAAGCGCCCGACCATCGGCAGCCGGCTCAGGCCGGGGACGCCGCTCGACGAGGTGCGGTCCTGGTCGTTGATGAGGCCGGCCAGGATCTGCGTCTGACCGTCCTGCAGCCGCAGCACCGTCGTCGCGTTGCGCGTGCCGATCTGGTACGCCACGCTACCGCCGGCGGTGGAGATTTGCTTGGCGATCGAGCTGACCTCGAGGTTGACCTTGATGCCGACGTCGCGCGGCGGGTGGACGGTCGGCTCCACGCTGAGCTTCAAACCCACGTCCAGGTACTGCACGCTTTCGGACACGAATCCCGTCGCCGTGGAGGTGGTCGTGAACACGGGCACCTTGTCGCCGATCATGATCGTGGCCTGCTCGCGGTTGCGCACGCGAACGCGCGGGTTGGCCAGCAGGTTCGACAGCCCGCTGTCCTCGCGCAAGTTGATCGTCGTCGGGCCGATCGAGGCGCCGATGCGCGAGGAGTTCAAGTTGCGCAGGTTCTGCAGCGTCAATGCCGCGTTGCCCGTCGTCAACGGCGTGAGCCCGAGCTGCTGCGGCCAGGAGATGCCCAGGTTCATGAGCGCGTCCTTTTGGACCTCCAGCACCTCCATCTCCAGCATGACCTCGGGTTCGGCCAGGTCGTGCAACGCGACGAGCTTCTCCGCGACGCGGATCGCATCCGGCGTGCCACGCATCACCAACAGGTTGAGCTTCTCGTCGACGACGAGATCCTCGGCCTTGAGCAGCGTCTTGAGCGTCGTCTGCATCTGGGCGGCGGTCGCGTCGCGCAGGTAGAAGGCCCGCACGACGAGGTCCTCGTACATGCGCTGCTTCTCCGGCGTGTCGGGGTAGATCAGCACGGCGCCGTTGCCGAGGAGCTTGCGGCGCAGCTGGCTTGTGCGCAGGATCAGATCGATCGCCTCGTCCACGTAGGCGTTGCGCAGGAAGACGGTCGTTTTCAGGTCGGGCGCGATGTCTTTGTCGACGATGAAGTTCAGACCCGAGCTGCGCGACAACACCTCGAAGACCATGCGCACGCTCGCGTCCCGAAAGTCCAGGTGCACCCGCTTCGCACCGGGCGGTCGAAGCACCGGGTCTTGGAACGTCTTCTTAAGGGCTGCGTGCTCGATGCGGTCAGACAACTCGCGCGCCGGCACGGACTCCGGCGCCTCCAGGAGCACCTGCAGCAGCAACGCGCGTGCCTTGGACTTGTCACCGGCGAGGATCGACTCCTCTGCCTGGGCAAGCAGCGATTGATGACGCTGTGCACGCTCGATGTCGCGCAGGCCTTCCAACGCGGCTTGCTGGTTGGGGTCTTCCCCCAGCAGCTCGCGGTAGATCTGGGCCGCGGCGCCCGGCTGCCCGCCCTCCTGAAGCTGGCGCGCCTGCACGATCCGGCGGTCGATCACAAGCGCGCGTTGCAGGCGCAGATCCTTGAGGATGTCGATGCGGCTGGGGTCGAGTTGCAGGGCCTCCCGAAACTTGCCGATGCCCGCTTCCGGCTGCCCTTGTTGGGCCAGCTCCAACCCTTCACGGTGCAGCTTGTCCACGGCACAGCCAGACAGGCCGGCGACCGCGGTGGCCACGATCAGTAGTTTCGACAGCTTCACGGCTGGGCTCCGATGGAAAGTAGCTGCTTGGTGCCAAGCGGCAGGTAGACGAACTGCAGGTTGCCCTGACCATCGAAGCCGTCGAAGCGGTATTCGCTGCCGATGGCTTCCCCCTTGCGCACCGTGACGGCGGCGTCGCCTTGCGACAAGAAGAACTGCGTCTCCTCGACCGGCCCATCGGCCAGCTCGTGGCGGCCGACGTACTGGAACGGCAACGGCGGGGCGACCGGAACGACGGGCGGTGGGGGAGGAGCCGGCGGCGGTGGTGGCGGAGGCGGTGGAGGCGGCGGCTTCCACTGGGTCACGAAGAAAGGGTCGTTCGCCGGCTCAAGCCCAGTGGGATCATCCGCCTGCGGCATCGGTTCAGGGGGCTCGGCGTTCGCAATGCCCTCGCCTGCCAAGCCTGCCTGACCACGCCGAGCCACGGGCTCGCTCACGTCGCCGACGTCGGGCGAGTTCTTGCGGTGGTGGGTCCAGGCGGTCAGCCCCAGGGTGGCCACGAGCAGCGCTCCCAAAACGACATGGCGCGGACGCGTGCGCGACGTCATGGCGAGCGCATGAACAAGGTGAACTGGAACTCGCCGCCGACCGACGCCTCCGCGGTGCTCGAACGATCCCAACGAACGGCGTTCAACGCCAGCGCGCGGTCCTGCAGCGACCGCATCGCGAAGCTGCGCAACTGGCCGTAGGTTCCCCGCCCCTGCACGACGATCTCCATGCGCACGATCGGCTCGTCCTCGCGCCGCTCGATCCGGTAGCTTCCGACTTCCAGGCGCAGCTGCAGCGCCTGCGCGGTCTCGTGAAGCTTGGCCAGAGCGTCCATGTGCGCCGTGGTCGACGACAACGCAAGCGCGTCGAAGCTTTGGCGTGCCTGCTCGGCCAGCGACGCATGCGCGGGCTCCTCCGCGTCGTGCGCTGGCGGCTGCGCCATGCGAGCGGTCGCCTGTCGAAGGGCCTCCGCCCGGCGCTGCATCTCCGGCAAGCACCAACCCTGCACCGCAACGATGGCGATGGTCAACGCCGCCGCCACAAAGCCAGGCAGCCCCGTCCGCGCGACCAACCACCCCGCGTGCCACCGAGTCCATGCCAGAACGCGTCCCCATGGCGTCATGGCGAACCGGCTGCGGACGCAGCCGGGCCGGGCGGCGAAGGTTGCGGGGTCCAGCGTGCGACGATGGAACCGTCGATCGGCTGCTGGGCATGCTGCAGCTGCACCTGGTGCGATTCCAGCTGGACGGCCGAGAAGTCCGGTGCGGCACCGACCGTGCGCACGTAGCGGATCAATGCGGGCATGTCCTTGGCCTGCGCCTGGATCCGTACCTCACCGGTCGTGGCGTTGGGTTCCAGGCTCAGCAGCGTGACGTCCTTGCCGCCCGCGGACTCCACGGCGACAAGCATTCTGGCCCACGGCATCCGCAAGCGCGCGACCGCCTGCTCTGCTGCGACGTGCAGGGGGAGCTCCTGCGGCTCGGCCCCAAGTGCTCGTCCGTCGCGGTTGGAGAGCGCGATCGCATGCTCGTCGGTCGCGGCGTTGAGTTGCGACCATGCCTGCATCCACCTCGGCGCCAAGCCGGCCATCCCAGCGACGGCACCTGCGACCACGATCCACGCGATCCGGCGGCTGGGCCGGCCGGCCGAAGGCCCGAAATCGATCGGAATTCGGTTCACGCGCCCACCGCCGTCCTGGCCATGGCCACGCTCATCGGCTCCAGGTCCAGCGAAGCGCAGAGCCACTGGACGCCCTCCGTGGACGAGGACGCCATCAACCCCGGCGCATGAAACACGATCGGCCCGGCCGCCCCGGCACCCCGCAGCCGCTGCTCCCGCTCGGCAAGCCGAGGCAGCACGTCGGCGCTGACGCGTTGGCTCGCCATGCCCACGCTGTCCCAGCCAGTCGGTCCCCGCAACGACCAGACCACGCGATCGGTCTCGGCGATGGCCCAGAGCTGACCGGGTCGAGCGAGACGACGCCAGCGGTTCCACGCGACCACAGCGTAAGGCACCAGGCTTGCGCAGGACAGGCGCCGCGCTCGGCAGATGGCGTGCCAGCGGCTCACGAGATCGGCGGGTAGCGCGCACGCGAGCCGCGGCTGGCCGTAGCGCCCTAGTTCCGCCTGGACCGTCCAGCCGTCCATGTCGCCGAACGCTTGCTCGAGTTGCAAGCGGACCCAGGCACCGTCCTGCTCCGGGCTGAGACGGCGGTCGGTCCATGGCACGCAGCACAGCCGGGTGAAAGCCGCCGACACCGTGGCGCGAGCCCGACGCCTTTTGCGCTTGCCGTCACCGAGCCATGTATCGACAGCATCCAGCGCCCCCTCCCAAGGCGCAGCGCCCTCCCTTGCGGTGACCGGCAAGGACTTGGCGTCGAGCACGCGCGTCCCGCCCGCCAGTGCCACGCCCACGTCCCCGGCGCACAGCGCGAACGTCACGGATTCATTCCGAAAAAGTGACACGGGCCACCTCCTCAAGCGTCGTCTGGCCGGCCGCCGCCGCTTGCAACGCCGCCTCACGCATCAGCCGGGTGCCCTGCGCCTGCGCCGCCTGCTTGATGCTGCGGATCGGCGCCTTTGCGATGATGAGTTCGCGCAGCTCGTCGTTCATCCGCAACAGCTCGCCGATGGCCTTGCGCCCCTTGTAGCCCGCGCCGCGGCAATGGCCGCACCCCCGGCCCTCCACGAACCGGGCAACGGCCAACTGGGCCTCGGTGAACCCGAAGGATGCAAGGACGTCCGCGGAAGGCGTCACCGGCGCCGCGCACGCATGGCAGACCATGCGGACCAGGCGCTGGGCCAGCACGCCGTTGAGCGCGGACACGAAGCTGTGGGTGTCCACGCCCATGTGGGTGAACCGCCCCAGCACGTCGAAGACGTTGTTGGCGTGCACGCTCGTGAACACCAGGTGGCCCGTCAACGCGGACTGGATCGCGATCTGGGCGGTGTCGCCGTCACGGATCTCGCCCACGAGGATCTTGTCCGGGTCGTGGCGCAGGATCGACCGCAGCCCGCGCGCAAACGTCAGGCCCTTCTTCTCGTTGACCGGTATCTGCAGGATGCCGGGGAGCTGGTATTCGACCGGGTCCTCGATCGTGATGATCTTGTCCTGCCCGGTATGGATCTCGGCCAGCGCCGCGTACAGCGTCGTCGTCTTGCCGCTGCCGGTTGGGCCGGTCACGAGCAGCATGCCGTACGGCTCGCGCGCAAGGTTGCGGATGCGCTGCAGCAGGTCGCCGTCGAAGCCGAGGTGATCGAGGCGCAGCGACATCGCCTGTCCGGAGACGGCGCTGCGGTCCAGGATCCGGATGACGGCGTCTTCGCCGAACAGGCCGGGCACGATGGACACGCGGAAATCGATCTCCCGCGCGCGCAGCGACAGCTTGAAGCGTCCGTCCTGCGGCACCCGCTGCTCGGAAATGTCGAGGTCGGCCATCACCTTGATGCGGGAGATCACCTGCTGGCCGGCTTCGCCGGCAGGCAGGCTTGCCACCAGGCTCAGCACGCCATCGATACGGTACTTGACGCTGACGCCCTCCGGCCCCGACTCCAGGTGGATGTCGCTGGCCCCGGCCTTGAGAGCATCGAACAGCGTCGAGTGCACGAGGCGAACGATGGGGCTGGAGTCCTTGGCGATCGAGGACAGCGACAGATCGTGGGCGTCGCGCTCCAGCGCCTCCGGCCGCAGATCAAGCAGCGCGCCATCCATGGCCTTGAACTGGTCCTCGGCGCGGCTCAGGTAGGCGGCGATGTCGTCATGCAAGGCCAGCACCCATCGCGGCATGCCAAGAAGTCGCGCTTCGACGGCGCTGCGCATGACCAGGTCAAAAGGTTGAGCGGTGACGCAGGGTGTGTCCGCATCCGGGTCTTCAGGCACGCCCACGACGACCTTCCCGCAGACGGCGTCGGCGTACGTCCAGCTCGAGAAGTCCGCTGTGACGGCGTGCAGCGCGTTCATGTCCAGCGCATCCATCGACAACGCGCTGGCCAGCCAGTCACGGCACGCAGCCAACTCCAGCCCAAGTTCACTCTGCAACGCCGACCACAGGTCGGCCCCGTGCACGACCTGGCGCCGCACGCTTTCCAGGACGGTCAGGTTGACCGCGACGGGGGTGGAGAGCGCGTTCATTGGATGCTGTTCGCCAGCTGGAAGATCGGCAGGTACATCAGGATCACGATGCCGCCAATGACCAGGCCCATGAACACCATCAGCAGCGGCTCGAAGGTGCGCAGGAACAGGTCGATCTGTCGGGCGTTCTCGTCGTCGTAGAACGCGGCGATGCGCTCCATGGTCTGGTCCAAGGCTCCGCTGCGCTCACCGACGGACAGCAGCCGAACGCCGACTTCGGTGGCCAACCCGTGGCGATGGAACGCGTCGGCGAGGCCTTGCCCCTCGTCCACATCCTTCTTGGCTGCAATCACACCTTCCTGCAGGGCAGCCTGGCGAAGCAACGATCCGCTCAAGCCAAGGGCGGAAGGCAGCGTTTCGCCGCCTTTGAGCAGCAGCGCGAGCGTGCGGGTAAATCGGGCGAGCTGGTAGGTCCTGATCTGCTCGCCCAGCCGAGGAAGCTGCCAGAGCCACCGCTGCACGGCGGCGCGCACGGCCGGGAGACGGGCCAGCATCGCGAACACCAGCAAGCAGCCCAAGAAGGCAGCGAAGATCGCGCCGGAGTGTGCGGAGAATGCCTGGCCCCACTGCATGAGCAGCTGCGACATCAGGGGCAACTGGGTTTGATCCAGTCCGGCGTAGACCACGCTGAACCGTGGCACGACGTAGCTCAGCAGGAACACCACCACGAGCACGCCGGCCACGAGCAGAATGCAGGGGTAGACCGATGCCGACACGACCTTGTTGCGCACGGCGTCCAGGCTGCGCTGGTAGGCCAGAAAGCTGCGGACGCCGTTGGTCAACGCGCCCGATCGTTCGCTCGCGCGAATCGAGGCCACGAACAACGGCGAGAACGCGTCCGGGGCCGCATCCAGCGCGCGCGAGACGGATTCGCCGCGCTGGATGCCGGCCAGCACCTGCTGCAACACGGCGCGGCCGCTCGCGGTGCGCGCGCGGTTGGCCAGCAAACCAAACGCCTCCACGAGGGTCATCCCAGCTTCAATAAGGGCCAGCAGCTCCTGGCAGAAAAGCGGCAGGTCGAAACGGTCGCGCCGCCACGCGGTCTCCCGGTTGCGCAGTCGGGTGACCGACAGCACCGAATAGCCGTCGCGGAGAGCGCCTTCCCTCGCCGCGGCCTCGTTGACCGCGTCAAGCACCAGCGGCCTCAAGCCGGTGGCCGGCCGAAACACCATCAGTTCGAAACGCATGGAGCCGTTCGTCCTGGGTCGCGGCTACCAGTTGCCGATGTCGACGTCGTCGCCCTGCCCGCCTGGCCGGCCATCGCGGCCGTGGGACCAGATGTCGTAGGCGCCGTGCTTGCCAGGGAACGCGTACTGGTAGGGCTGACCCCAAGGGTCCTTGGGCAGTCCCTTGGACAGGTACGGGCCGGACCAGTTGCGGGCGCCCGCCGGCGCTTCGATAAGTGCCGCCAGGCCGGCCTGCGTCGGGGGAAAGGCGCCTACGTCGAGCCGATACGCCACGAGGGCTTTGTCGAAGGCGTCGATCTGAGCGCGCGCGGCCTTGACCTCCGACTTGCTGACGACGCCGAAGTACTGCGGCCCGACGTACGCAGCGAGCAGACCGATGATGACCATGACCACCAGCAGCTCTAGGAGGGTGAAGCCTTTGGCTGCGCGGCGAGGCTTGGTCGAAAACGTCGGCAGAGGGTCCACGTGGCACACGATCTAAAAGCTGAACAGGTCTCTATCGCCACGTCATCAGCCTTCGGATCAGATGGAATGCAGCGCCAGTGCATTGGACAGAAGCGGCGCCACGTTCGGAACTACCAAAAAAGACAGGTCGGTACGTCCACGGTGACCGGGATGCGGGATGCAGGCGCGAAAGCCGCACCGCAGTGGCGCAAGCACCTTACTTTGCGGTGCGCAAACGCCCCTCGGCATCGACCGATAGTGGTACCAACGTGCAATTGGCACCCGGGTATCGTTGAAAGCAGCCATGCGCAAGCACCGGGCTAACTTGGCCGGCCGACTGCGCCTTCGCCTCAGGCACGAACTGACGGAGGCCCAATGGGGGTGAACAGTAAGGATCCGCCCGAGCTTGCGTACCAAAAATTAGCGGCCGACCTACGGACGCGTAGCGCGCCCCATCGCTAGTGAAGATGCGAGAGCGCTCGCACTCCACGATCCTGCTGCTCGAGGCTGGCCTGAAAGGTGGCGATCAGCATGTCGGCCTCCTGCTGCGTCAACGCCTTCTGGGCCACGAGCCAACGAAACCGGGCAATCTCCTTGTCCGGCTCTCCGTTGACGTTGATCGCGCCGTACCACTGCTTCAACTGGGACCTGCGGCGTTCCATCAATTCTTTGACGATGGTGTCGTGGTGTTTCTCACCCTGGATCACGAACAGCGTGCCGCTGCTCGTGGGGAACACGCTGTAAGAGATCCGGGTGAAGCGGAACACGACCAAACAGATGCAGCCTGCAAGCAGCCAAAAGCCTCTGCCCGCGAGCGGTTCGGCATTCGCAATCGCGAAGCCGACTTGAAGCAAACCTATCACGATCCACAAGCCACCGAGATTGCGCCACCATGTGTTCTCGTCGATGCGGATGGAAGGCTTGCCGGCAACGTCGCTGTACGACGCCTCGATCTCTCCGGAACCGCCGCGATCCTTGTATTCGAACGTCAGCGTGTCGGTCTGGAAGTCGAACGTGTGGATGCTGGACCGCTTCTTCTGGGTGAACTGCATGGAAATCGGATGGTGGAGTGAGCAGCGGTTGCGACGGCGCCAGTTGGGCACGTCGCGAACGACGCCCCTTTCCGGTCCAAATGAGCCGGCAGGCATTGAACCGATTCGGCACGTCGCAGACAACGCCCAAAAACTACAGGTGGGAAGGCCACCGCCCCCACGTACCAAGTGGCCAGTGCGATCATGAACGTCAGCACATTGGTGGAAATATATGTGCAGCGCGCATAGCCTGAACGGACACCCATCACGATTGAGACGCAACATCCGTGCACCCGGGTACGCCCAATCATTCAAGCCACGTCGCTTATGAGCTGTCCTAAGGATCTGCTGTCCGTCATGTTGGAAGACCGCGACGGCCGTCGATGGTTACGAAATGCGATCGACGCCCTAGATCACAAGTTGATCGAACGCGAAACGCTCAAAACCCTGCTCCTTGAAATAGAAGCGGAATGGCGCGACATGAAGCCCCAAAAATGGCCCGAGGCCATGGTGAACGTGTGCACCGGACAACGCCAGCGACCCGGCGCGGCGCGTGCACGGTTCACCCTCGTTGGGCCCTCCGTCCCCATCGATGGCCACTCAGCGGGGGAATGGTCGTACCTCATCACGGGGGATGCGTGGCTGACCCATCATGTCGATACGTCCAAGCCCAGTGCAAGCCCATGGCCAAGCTTCCCTCTGAATCACGATGCCTCGGCTCTATCCGATTTCAGGCAGTTCGTCGAACGGGAAGACTGGTTTGTTCCGGCAAGCGAGACCGCCGGGGCTTGGCTTGGAAGGCCGGCGGCGCAGGGGGCTACCTGCTGGGTCAGCACCAGCGAAATGGACACGGCGGTGGATGCGCCTCGCTCGCACACGCACGGCACCAGCCGCGAGGTGGGATGGGCTCTTGGCTTGGATCACACGCCGGATGAAGCGCGCATTCGGTACCGGATCGATGCTGCGGCCGTACGCGGTGCAAAGCGCGTCGACGGGCGCAGGCCGACGCCCACGGATCTGCCGAACCGATGGTTTCGAACGAAAGTGTCCGGCTCACGCGGCAAGCACTACAACAGGCATGGCTGGGGCGCCACGGTCGATCTGCACGCCGTTTGGGACGACCGCGCGATCACCGACGGTCGACCCGAGCAAGTCTTACCTTCGATTGAACTGAGTGACAGGAATGTCAAAGGCATCGATTGCATTCTTCCTTCCGAAGATGACAAGGAATTTAGCGATCCTCACTTGAAGTTTGACGACCTCCTGCATAAGCGCCGAACGCCATCCGAAATAAAAAAGCAGATTCGTTCGCGAATAGAATCACTGTATCGCACCAGAAACCGAAGAGCGACCTGATGACCGACTACAACTCGCTAAGCGCCGCTGCTTTCACCGATCTTCTAATTGAAAAATTGGACCAGTACAAGCCGAAGGCGGGCGTTCATTCTTCGTTCATGTTTTATTTTGACGGGCAAGATCCGTTCGCATTTTCTCAACCGTCGCGCGCCATTCACTCGTTGCATGCAAGTTTGAGCGAAGCGGCAAAGCGGAATTTCGAGGAAGCGCTCCTCAACGTCATCGGTGCCCGCAACCATGCATTTTCGACAGACGTCGTTCAGCAGCTTGCCATGGCGGTCGGTAACTTGCGAAAGCTGCGACTTGTCTCTCCACTGATGAGCAGGATCAAAGCGCGTGCGGCTCGAACCCATGCTCCCCGCGACTTGTTCGTCATTGCCATCATGGTTTTGAAAGGGTTCGGCGCCCAAAAATCGGTTTTCGAGGCCACCAAGGACTTGATGGGGATGAGGGGATTTCCAAACGATCTGGTCATCGATGGCCTTGAGATCTTGGTTGCCGGAGACGGAGATTTTTGGGACGAACGATTTATCCAGTGGCGATCGGCACTTGAACTCGACTATGCGGCCGACCACGCACGCGTCAAACAGCGTCTGCGGCATGCGGCCGATTGGTACGTCAAAAACTTGTCAATCGACGCGCTCAAAGACGGATTTGACCGATTGCGTTTGCGCGACCATGAATCATTGCATCGCAAACCGTTGCAACGTCGCACGGACGTGACGGCGGCATTCGTTTGGGCGTTGCTTCAAGCGGAGCCAAGGCTTCAGGAGTTGATACCGTCGCCTACGATTGAAGAGGCTGAGTTCGGTTTGTGTGCATTCCTGGAGGCTGCTGAATGACAACACATCCAGATTCGAACGAACCGGAATCGGAAGCCGCGCTTCGGATGCTGAAAGATGCGGCCACGCTCTCCGAACTCTGCGCCCTGCACTGGATGGACGAAGATCGGCTTGAAGGTGAACCAAGGGAACTGATTCACTATGCGGTCGACACCGGTCTCGTCGTGATGTATGCGCAGCCCTCGAGAAAACCGGAGCGACATCCTGCGGTGTTTTCCCAAGCGCCGGACATACACGAGTCCGAGCTTGCCTTGGTCGGCGACCTTGTCATGCGCCGGCTCAATGCGGCCACGGCGGATGCCTTTCCCCCGGGAGGGAAATTAGCTCCGCTGATCGCCCTTCCCCCGCATGACGAGGAGAACAAAAGGGTGGTGCTGGCCATCGCACGGGACGCGGAAGAGTTCCTGGCGGACGTGAAGCGGCGCCTACCGACACTGGTTGCCAGAATCACCGAAGCGATCGCGGGCGCGTCGGAAGCCGAGGCGAGCCAGCGTTTCCTCAGTGTCTTGGCCGAGGACGCTCCGGCACTGGCTGCCTGGCTCGGCGGCACGTCTCCTACGGAGCTGTTGAGGCTTCTTCCAAAAGGCCGATTGGTGCCACCCAAGTTGCATCCCGCGTTCGGAGAAGCCCGGGATCGCCTTCGTTACCCGACCGGTCGGCTCGCGAATGGCCGTCATGTCGAACTCGCCGACGTCGCGGATGCATGGTTCAAACGCATGACCCGGAACTTGCGCGAAATGACGCCGGACCAGGCGAACAAACTCAACGACGACGCTTGGGCCCTGGCGTACCTTGACTGGATCAATCGGGATGCCGTAGAACGAGAACTAAGACAGCGCGTTGTGCTCGTCACGACCAACCAATTGGTCGTCAATGCGGCAGTATCGTTCAAAACCCACCACGCTGGCTTTGCTCACTTCGGAGAAGCCTACGTCCGAGATGCTCGATCACTTCTCGGCGCCAAGCACTGTTTTGCGCCGACACCCACCGAAAAAACTGAGTTTCGCATCCAGGAGTTTTTGTCCGTTCTGTTCCCCAATTCCATCTATTCCGCGACCACCCGCTTCCCTAAGGCCGCAACCGTCGATGTGAACGCGAGTGCGATCCGCAGATTTCTGAGCGGTTGGGACATGGATAAGAAACTCAACCTGCTGACGGCTGCCGGCGGAGCTACGGAGCGGACCTCCAATTTTCCGGACGACGACCTGGCACGCTGGAGACAGGTGGTGACCGGGACGCTCGCCCAAGTGGTGATGAATCGCCGTCAACAACACGGCGAGACAGCGCTTCCTGGAAACATTGGCGACAAGGTCAACGTGGAGCTATTTCTGGAAGACCTGATCCGCAGCGTCCAAGCGTCCTTCGCCGACCTTTACTTGCGTATGGGTGTGATCGGCGTGGAGCAGTTGCTGGATGGGGATCACGACGTGAGAGGTTTGCCTGCGCTCCGCTTCGACCCGTTGTATCCCCGGGCCCAGGCGCAAGCGCAGGCTCTTAGCGAGTTGATGTTCGACAGGGAGAAGAGGAAGGCCTTCGATCTCGAGCACATGTACGCCGAGTTGCAGCATGAGGACGACAGCAACTATCACGCGCACGTCCTTCATGCCTTCGTGTTTGCAAGCTCGGGGAAATGGCTGCAGGCTCGCGTGTTGTGCCGCATCGCGTTGGCCGTCGTCGAAGGCATTCACGAGAACCAAAAGAACGGACGCCTAGGTCGCGAGGCCGCCTACTTGATGGCCGTTGCCGAGCGCCGTTTGGCTGGCCGCGTGGCAAAACTAGATCATGCACGCGAAGCGCTCACGCTTGCGCGGGAGCGCAGGGACCCCGGAGCCGGCGTGGACGAGCGCTTCACCGCAGAGGAACTGGCCCAGGACGTGACCGAACTGCAACTCGGCTTCTTCACAGCCGACCGCAAAGAACCGGTGGAAGTGCGGCGCTACCTGACACGAGCCGAGAACATCGTATCCTCCGTCGAAGCTTCGGGCGAGACGGTGAACTGCATTCGCTACTGGATCATTCGTCAGGCAGTCACCAACGCCTTGCTAGCAAGCCTGGTTGCCGCGTTATGCGGACAGCGGTTTCCCCAGGAGCTTGGGCGGATTCGCGACCTGCTTGCAAAGCTTGCTGACCTGGGGCTCGCACCTGATCCGGCCAGTAGGCACGCCAAACATCGGTATCCTGATGAAGTCTCCGATTTCGTTTGGTTGATTTGCGCGACCCATTTCGGCGATCAGAAGATCAGCTCAGGGGCGCGCGATGCTCTGCAAGCGTTCGCCACGAAGCACCAATCCATCGCGCACCTCTCCCAGCTAGAGCAGCTTCGCTGGGTGAAGTTCTTGAACTTGGTCGGCATCGAGGTGGATCACCACGACACGATGTCCAGCAAAGCCTAGCGTTTCGGCGTCAGCGCTCACGGAACAACGGTCTCTCTCGCCTCCCTTGCGAGAGGGTGGTCGGAAGCGATGTTCAGCGCTTCGTGCCGCTCCGAGGCGATCGTGCACGCCACGGGCTTCTTGCAGCGCCCGCAGGGTTTGAACGGACCTGTGAACGAGGAGCGAAGATGACGCATCTAGATCCGCACCCAAAGCCTGACGCCCTCACAGCGGAGCGGCCGGGCATGATGTGGTGGTCCCGCATGGTCTCGCTGTCCAACCGATGGCGAGGCGTCGAGTTCGCGGCCTGGACCGCACTCCTGATGGGCGTTCTGTCCGTGGTTGTCTTCGGTTGGGTGACCGCAGGCACCGGTCCCGGTCGGGACGTGCCTTCGTTGCTCTACCCTTACCTCGCCGCCGCTTCCGTGTTCGTGACCACGTGCGTCTGGATTCTGATGGCCGCTCGTGTCGAGGCGGACCCTTCCCAAATCTTCCCGGAGCATTTTCGCTTGGCACGCCGATGGGCGCTCTGGACGTTCGCCTTGACGACCGTGGTGCTGTCGCTGTCTGGTCTCGCGGGCGAGCCAGGCGCCAACGCCGTTCGCAGCTTGAGCAACTACATGTTCCGCACGGTTAACTGGCTGACGGCGCCGTTGGTGCAGCGGTTCGCGCTTCCGTTCGCGGTCGTCACGGCGCTGGGAAACGCTCTCGCCTTGAGCACGCTGGTCTACATCGGCACGCTGTGCAACGCCATCGTGCTCGCGGCGACACACACCGTACGCGGTGGCCGCGATCCCGTCGGCCGCACCGCGCTCCATCTGCGAAGCCTGATCCACAGGCTGCACCGCTACCTGATCATGGCTTCGGCGCTCATGGTGACGAGCACGCTGACCCTGTACCTTTTCTTTGGGGTGGCCGCTCAAATCCAGGAAGCTGCGGCAAGCGGCACTGTATTGCCGCAGGCATCCTCGTTCGCGCTACTGTGCGCGCCAAAGCAGCCAGACGATGCTGGGCAGACATGTACCTTGACTGCAGCGTCGTCGCCCAATGAGAAGTCGAAGAGGTCGTCCAGTCCGGCCTACATGGCGCTGGTGTGCGGCCTTTCGTTCACCGGCGTACTGTTCGTGCTCTTCAATGCGTGCAACGCAGCGCTGGACGATCGAATCCTCCGCCTCGCACGGAACGCGCACGCGCTGCAAGGCGGCCGCTTCAGCATGAAGACCTTTCACGAGCAGTATGGATTGGATGGCACCGGGCTACACGGTCACATCATGCAGGGGCTGGCGGTTACGGCTCCTGCACTGACGGGCTTGTTGACGCTTTTATCGAGCTGACCAGCTCCAACACCACGTGAAGGAGCAAGTCGGGTCGCCCCGATCGCTGGGGCAAAGACTTTCTACTTTATCCGAGAGTCGGCGGCGTCCTCCGCACCGTCATCCAACAACGTGCGGACGCGAGGTCGCGTGGCGCATCGCCGCACCCGGCAGCCCCGCCCGCACTTGCGCGCATCACTCGTCCAGCGCGCGGTGGACGGCCTCGAAAATCCGTTTCGCGACGTCTGCGTTGTCACGGGCCTGGTCCGCGACGTGGTCGCTGCGATCCTTTGCAAACCATTGGATGGCGTAGTCCCGCGTGGCCAGATCCTCCACCGACTGCGTCGTGGCTCCATACGAGCGGCAGGCGCAAACGATGACCTCGCAGCCCGCGTCGACGAACCGCTTCAAACTTGTTGGCAGTCGGCTGGCGGGGTCGCCCTGTGTCTCGACGCCCACTTTGCGTCCATCAATCACGAGGACGAACGTCCGATCGACCTTGTAGCGCCGCTCCTCCACCTGCGCATGCGGGTACGCGGCCTTAAGCAAATCGATCACGAGATTCAACGTCGTGCTCTTGCCGCGGTTGCTCGAGCCGCTCAACGCCAAAACTGTCTTCATCACGTCTCCGAGAGGATGGTCTGCTGGCCCCGCGAAGATGCGCAGGCAGGTGGATCGGGGACAGGCCGACCGGCACCGCCCCAGAGCGCCACCTACTGGACCCGCCGTCAAGCCCAAGCATACGGTGCCGCCAAGACGCGCTGTCACTTACGCGCGCCTCTTCGCCACACCTGCAGCGCATCCTGCAGCGTTCGATGGGCATCCATCGATCACCGAAGTGCAGGCAACGACCGTCGCGCGCATGCCGAGCGCTTCGGCGATCGACAAAGACATGGGCCAGGTGCGCAGCACGACGCCCCACTCAGGCGTCCGATCCGCAGCCTTGTGCGGTGCCGCAATCGATCGCCGGCGGTCGGAGCCGCCAATCCGCCGAGGCCGCGTCGACGTGAGCGCACCATCCGACGCGATTTGGGCCGCGTCCTTCAAGCTGAGGATGCGCGGATCGCATCACTCGAAGAGCATGCGGCTCCCAGATTGGAGGCCCCATGATCTTCGACGGAAACCTTGACATCGCCGCAGCGGCGGCGCGCCGCTGGCAGGAACGCATGCCAGAGCGGGGGCGGCGCGAAGGCATGCCAGTCACCAGCGTGGAAACGCCTGAGCGAATCGAGGCCCGTTTGAAGCGCTTGACGGACGGACCGTCGATGATCCCTGCTTCTACGGACGAAGTCCGCCTGAGCTTGCCCGAAGCGCACGTCCTGCGCGAAATGGGTCTGGAGCGCACCATTGGAAAAAGCGACTTCCAAGGAATCGCCTTCTTGGAGTTGGCGTTGGCGGTGTCTCGCTTCGTCGGGCGCATCAACATTCGTTCGGCGCCCAACCGCGGCGCAGGGTTTGGCACGGGATTCATGGTTTCACCGCGCCTGTTGATGACCAACAACCACGTCCTGCCCTCCCCCGAGTCGGCTCGCTTCAGCGAGGTGGAATTCGACTATCAGAACGATCGCACCGGTCGACCACTCCCTTTGGTGCCCTACGCGCTTGAGCCTGGCACGTTCTTCATGACGGACGTGGGGTTGGACTTCACCCTCGTCGCCGTCGCCGAACGGTCTCGTCAGGCAACGCCAATCGAACTGAAGCGCTACGGATGGTCGCGCCTCATCGCGGAAGAAGGCAAGATCCTGATCGGCGAGCACGTCAACATCGTCCAGCACCCCAAAGGGCAATACAAGCAGTTCGTGTCTCGGTCCAACGAACTGGTCGACATGCTGGAGAACCATCTGCACTACGTCACGGACACCGAGCCCGGGTCGTCGGGTTCACCGCTCTACAACGATCAGTGGGAGGTCGTGGCCTTGCATCATTCAGGCGTTCCGCGAATGCGCGATGGTCAGTACATCGACAAGAACGGCAACCCCTGGAACGGCCGCGACGCCGACGACATAGATTGGGTGGCCAACGAGGGGGTTCGCGTCAGCCGCATCGTCCGGCACATCGAAGCGCAGCAACTCGACCGCGAGCGGGGCCGACTGCGGTATGAGTTGCTGACCTTCGAGCCGCCAAGTCCGTTCGAAGCCAACCAGACCGTCCCGGATTGCGGTAACGATTCCGGAGGCCGTGACGCAATCGCGACGGGCAGCCCCAAGAACGCCTCCGTCTCACCACAGCGATCGGGCGCGATCACGGTCACGATCCCGCTGCGCGTGACCGTCGAACTCGGTGCGCCGCTGGATTCGCCCGCCCTTGCCGTAAGCGTTCCACTAGCAGAGCCCGATCCGGTCATCAAACCGCCCAGCGTCATCAGCCACAACCCGGAGCTGGCACGCGCGCTGTCCGAACTGGAAAGCGCAAAGACCCGGCCATACTACGATGCCAAATCGGACGCTCGCGCGCGTGACCGGTACTACGACGCATTCGACTCCGAGGCCGAACCGCAGGTGCTGTTCCAGCGGCTGCACCAGCTGGTGAAGCGAAGCCACACGACCGAGCTGCGCTACAAACCGGCCCTTCACGTCTACCCCTGGGTCGACCTGCGGCCTGGCACGGCGCCGTCCGTTCGCAGCATCTACTCCGACAAAGGGTTTGACCCTCGGGAGCTGATCAAGGAAGACTACCGGATGGACGTCGAGCGGGAGCGGCTGCGGGAGTCGTTCACGGCCGTGCGATCCGGCGCCCTGGACGGCGCGTTGGACCTGCTTGAAGCCAGCCTGCCCTACAACTGCGAACACGTGGTGCCGCAGTCGTGGTTCGCCAAGCGCGAGCCGATGCGTGGTGACTTGCACCACCTTTTCACCTGCGAGCCCCGGTGCAACAGTTTTCGCAGCAACACGCCGTACTTTGATTTCCCGGACTTCGAAGAAGCGGTCAGGAGCGAATGCGGCAAGTCCGAATCGGAGGGCTTCGAGCCATTCGCCGGCAAAGGCGCGGTGGCGCGGGCGACCCTTTACTTCTTGCTGCGCTATCCAGGCGAGATCGACGACAGCGCCAAGGAATACACCGAGATCGATCTCGCCACGCTGCTTGACTGGCACCACCGTTACCCCGTGGACGAGTACGAGCGGCACCGCAACGCTGCGATCCATGAGAAACAGGGCAACCGCAACCCTTTGATTGACCATCCAGAGTGGGCACCGCTGATCGATTTTGCGAAGGGGTTGGGACGACGCGCTCGCGAGGCGGACCGAGTCGGCGCGGCTGCGGGGAACGAGCCTGAACGACTGGCCGAGGCCATTCATGCGATCGCGACGCTAGATGCCGCGGCGCCCACCTTGGCGGCGCTCGAACAAGCCGAAGCCCAGTTCGGTTCGTACGTAGGCGCACCGCCGCAAGTCCAGCTGCTGGACGATGGCCGCACCGTCAAGCTGATGGCTGCGTTGACGTACGTCGCGGCATCGGGTGAGCGATGGCCAGTGGACGTTGACGTTGTGGTGAACGGGGCCTCTATTCCACGAGTATTCTGGAGCTTGATTGGCGGCCCATTCGAAGGTCGTTACCGTGACGCATCGATCGTTCACGACCGCTATTGCGACCTACGTTCCCGAGCGTGGCAAGCCACGCACCGCATGTTCTACGAAGCCATGCGTTGCAGCGGGGTCGGTCGCGCGAAGGCCAAGCTGATGTACTACGCCGTCTATCGCTTTGGGCCGCGTTGGTCCGTTGTGCAGGAGGTGGATCTGCAAACGTTCGAGCGACGTGTCCCCACCGACGCCGATGCCTCAAGCCTCCTAGCGGACGCGCGCTCGATCTACGCGAACGACCCGTCACTGGAAGAGATCGAGGCGATGGCCTCGGCGCGTGGCTAAGCGTTCCCCGGCCTCGTGCAAGGCGCCCTCAGAGGGCCGTGCTCTGGCCTCCATAGCCCCCCCTTGACGTCGCTGTATCATTTTGCGACCTGCTGCAGGAGTTCCTTCACCATCTCAGCCGGCGCGTGGTCCGCGTCGATAAGGACGGCAACGCGAAGTACATCCGTGTTGGCCAAAGATTCTTTCAGTCCGTCGCACCGCTTGCCGGCCGCCAGGCGCACGTTCGACGGCAGCCGCAAACGGGGGTTGCCGGACTTCACGCCTGCAAAGCAAGAAAGCGCAAGTATTCGTTGACCCGCCGCACCTTGTAGCTGGCGATTTCCAGTTCGTCCTGCGGCACCGGCAAACCAGTCTCCAGCAAGATCGTGGCGGCGGCCCCTCGCAACGCTTCGTCGAAACCATGGGCGTCCAGAGGAAATGCTCTTGCATCCTGACCTCTGCTGGTTCGCCACACGGCGATCCAATCGAAGGCGGCGATCCCTGGCCGCCGGCTGTTGAAGCGCAAGGCCAGGCAGTACTCCCGTCCGCGCGGGATCGACAACGGGTCGGACTGCGGCTGCTCGCCGGCAGGCAATCTCAGCTTAGAGGCGAGCGTGGATTCCAAGGGCATCGATAGGAAGTTCTACGAGAGGGCATATGCGACAGCCATCGGCTGCGGGCTGGCCGCCAGCACGACAAGGAAATGATGTCGACCGCTTGCAGTATCGCCGCCCCCGTTCGGTTGCCCCACGCTTTCGTAGTAAGCCTCGACCGTGGCGGGTTACAGCTTTCCGACGTAGAGACTTGCGCGCGTTTGCGCGATTTGATCGGGTCGACGAGTCATCGAGATCGGTGCTGGCCACGGCTTGCTGGCTATGCCAAACCTCGAACAAGACGCGATTATCAGCGATGCTCGTTGCCAATGTGGTCCCCGGCACAACGCAGGCCCATCCGCGATTTTCCAAGAGAAGCTAAGAAGTCATGGACGCTGTCAGCATCGAGAGCAAGGCGACCTTTCGTGCATTATCGTTCAGGCGGCACCGCGCTCAGTGCGGCTCCAATATCTCAAGGCCAGCGACCAGTCCGCATTGAAGCAGCCCTCCGCCGTAACTCCCAAGGTCCCGGTCAATGTAAACCTGCCCAGTAGTCATCTACCTTCGGCCCCGAACTGACGCAAATAATTTTAGCTGCGGCAATTCAAACCCAAGGGGCGACTCGACGCCACACCGTGTTGACTCCCGCCCGTGTGCGAGGGAACCGAATTTCAACGCCTGCACAATGGTGTGTCTCGTTGATCGCTGCAGTTCAACCAGTTTCTTAGCTCCTCACGTTCCGAATGAATTTCATTTCGGCTGATGCGCCATGAAATCACTAAATGCAGGAGCGGATTTGTCGATCTTCAGATTGTCGGTGAAGACTGCGTTGCCGATCGGTAGTTGAACTTCCTCGAGAATTTTTGCCTTGTCCGCCTGAGATCGAACCGAACCCGTCAGCACCACCCGGCCCGGATTGCTCCAATCAAAATCTGCCGTCACAGGTGCGGACGAGCTAGCGAACTTTTCGCGCAGCTGCTTGACCGTACCGTAGTTCTGGTTCGCAATAACCACGCCGGAGTAGAGCTGCGGATCCGCTGATTGGAGGACACGGAACGTCTCCGCCTTCCGCTCAGGGGGCAGCGACAATGCGGCTTCAAGCTGCGGTGGTTTCCCTGCCGATTTGGCAGCGCTATCCACCATCGCTTGCGCCAATGCACTGTAGTAGCCGCTGCTTCCCTTCAGGTCTGCAAGCAAGATGTCAGCCTGTTGAATGCCGGACAAACTAACGATCAACTCTCTTGGATTCGGACCCCAACCCGTCTTCGAGAACACCACTTTCGGTGGCACGAACATCGGTGATTTGACCGTCAGACTGTATTTTCCCTCGGCGTTGGTCGTTGTGCTTGGTTCAGGTGGTTGGGATAAGGCACCAGGCCCACGAACGACAACACCGGCCAGTGGTGCGCCAGTGCCTGCGTCAAGGACCCTGCCCATGATTCGCCACTCGATCGAGACGATCTTGCCTGGAGTCTGGGCCTCGACATGGAGGCTAAACAAGGCGATGGTTGCGACAACGATGTGAAGAATTTTCATTTCGCCTCCTACTTCTGAATGCAATGCGTCTGTGCCGCATTGGCTAGCTTCTTCATCTCTTCGAGTGAAACGCCTTTGAAACTCCATTCCGCAACCGGTGTAGTGCGGGCAGAGAGCTTAGGCCAGGTCCATCGAACCACGACGACCTCCGTGCCAAAGGCCGAAGAGTCAGCAGCTTGCGGCTTGGCTAGAAACCAGTCCATCACCAACTTCCCACCCTTGGGCGGCATCAAGGTTGTAGAACACTCAATGCCGCCCGGGGCATCACGGCCTACCTCGATCTGTGACAGCATGATGGGAAAGGTCGGCCGAGCGTCCACGCGCAGCGCAAACGGCTCGGGCTCTTCCGCCCACGACCGGAACGGTATGGTCGCCTTGAAGGGTGCCTTATTACTTAACATGCCCGCTTTTGCGCTCGCTGTGACCTCCAGCGTGTAGGTCCCGCGCTTGGGCGTTTGGCCCACGACAGTGAGCGTGTGGCTTTTTCCCGCACCAAGCCCCGCGAGGGGGCTGTCAGCAACCTTAAGGGGGATTGCAACTCCGCGTGCTGACCGCAGTACCGCTTCAACTTCGATGCGCCCGTGGTTCACTGAGGAAAGAAAATTCTCAAGCTTCACCTTCGCACTGAACGACTCGCCTTCAATCTCGTGTTGACCATCCGGTTTCTCCAATGCTACTGACAACTCAGGCGGCGTAGCGAGCTTTTCGTAAACGCCCACCAGCACCTGAATCGCACCGGCAATGCCAGATAGCGTTAGAAGGATCTGCAGCGGCGTGAATCGCTTCCACCACGGTTTAGACGGTGTTGCCAAAGGACCCAGTCCACCGGCGAGGGCTAGCGTTGCGCCGATCCTGTCCGACAGCGCCGCGCGGTTCATCTCAAAATGGTCTTGGCTTGCCCAATACGTGATCAGCGCGTCTCCAAAGTTTGAATGGCGCACCCGTTGCACGGCCTGCAGACCTTGATACTCGGTGAAAGGCCGTTCAGGTACGAGAAGGGGATGCGCGGATGACATGACCGCCAAATAGGGCAAGGGCCTGGCTTGGACAGCAATGTCATCATGCGTCTTGCGCAGCGTGTCCTGATCTGGTGGATCGGCAGCCATTTTGGTCATCGGCGACTGGAATCGTTCTCGAGGTAGGTGGGAGCGAACATCAGGGATGCCTCCTTTCGGTTTCCTCTAGTGCGTAGGCCGGGCCGCGTCGTGCGCGCTTAGCGTTTCAGCAGGTCGCCCTCGGGAGCTGAGGTGAGAGGTTCCCGGTAGCTCGTCAGTCGAGGTCAATGGTGCCTCACCAAAATGCACTGTTCATCCTCAGTGCTGTGTACGGGAAAGTACGGCTTGCCGCACCGTGGTGCTCGTAGGATCAAACGGACATAGTCGTCCATTCGAGGTCGTGGGTTGAGCAGGGGACCGAATCAACGGCGCAACGGCCTGGTGGCCGGAGCGATGGCGAGCGCCGCGTTTGGCGCGCCGCTGTCGCCGTTCAAGGAATGCTTAAAGCCTTTTGCCATACTTTGACGGCGCTCGATGCCCTAGTACGAATCATCTCCCTGCCAGATCGGTGAGTCACTGTTCCTGGTAGTCAGCCGCGTGAGGAGTCAAATTTGCACCGGGATCAGAACCGCTCAAGCGGGCCGAACGGCACACCCATGTCGCCGGGCTTACGTCATTGCCAGCGGGATCCGCAGCTTGGTCTGCTCGCCATGGGCGGCATCTCTCCAGGACGCCGTGTTCAAGGAGGCAGTCGGCACCGGAACCAAGGGTCGGGCGGCCGAAAGCGGTCGAGACACCGCAGCAGGCGCCCCTATATGCTTCACCGCCTCCATGTACTCAGCCCACGTCTGGACCGATCCGAAACTGTATGCCTCCCACTTCGGCGCGACCCTCCATCACCAAGCCTTCGTGGAGAGCTTCGCGCGTCGCGCGGCTGGTGGAAAAGTGGTCTTGCCACCGGAGCTCGATCAGGCGTTCCTTGAAACTCAAGAGCCGGAGTTGGAGGCGGCCCGGGACCTCGTGATCGCGCACCGCTTAGCTCAGCTACGCGCGGCGGATGAGGAGATCGCCTCGCAGTCCGCGCGCATGGCCGACGCCACGCAACGGTTGGCAGCCGCGCCAAGCAAGGGGGCGGGACACAGCCTGAGGATGTCGGCGCAAAAGGTGGCTTCAGCTCAACGTCGAAGGACGTTGTTGGTCCAAGGGGCCGAGCAAACCCAGGTCGGCCGCGTGTTTCCAGGCACCTACGTGCCGGTGCTCTTGGTGCACGAGGGCCGGCTGACCGTGCGACCCATGCGGTACCAATGCCGTCCGTCGCACGTCGAGCGCCGCATGGAAAACCTGCTGGACGCGCCGCATCACGCGCGCAGGGACGGGCTGTCAGGACGTTGGCGCCGGGAGTTTGAGCACGCTCACGGGATCGTTGCCGTGGAGTCGTTCTTCGATGCGGCGTCGCTGCATCGCCTTCGGGCTCGTCAAGTTGCACCGGGCGAAAGCCTCGAAGCTCTCGAGCTGGAATTCCTGCCAACCCCGCCGCAGACGTTGTACGTGCCGTGCTTGTGGGCGCATTGGCAGCGGCCTGAGCAGCCAGACCTCTGGTCGTTCGCGATGATCATCGATCGGGCTCCGAGCGAACTCGTCGCCATCGGCCAGCAATGGTGCCCCATCACGATCAGGCAGGAAAACGTCCAGGCGTGGCTCACTCCCGACACGAGCGATCTGCCAGCCCTGCACGCGCTGCTTGACGACCGCCCCGCCTTGCGCTTCAAGCATCTCCCCTCCTCGCCGGAGCGAGAACGCCTTGCAAGACCGGCACCGACGAAGATCATCAACCTCTGGCGGCCTTCGAGACCCGATACCCAGTCGGGCACCTGACAACCGCCCACCGCTGCTCGGCGCGAACTCAGCACACCCGCGGCGCTTGGCCGGCGACCGCAAGGACGGGCCGTAGAACGTGTGAGGCGGCTAGTCGCGTTTCGCGTCGGCCCCGGCCTTCAGCTGCGTGTCGAACTCCTTGACCAGGTCGGCCGTGCTGCAGCCAAGCCCCTTCGCGATCTTCACCACGACCACGAAATTCGGGACCCGCTCGCCGCGCTCGAGCCGGCCGATGTGAGCGCGCTCCACACCTGACTCCATGGCCAAGGCGAGCTGCGAGAGGCCGACCGCCGTGCGCTTGACCAGAACCGCATCCCCGAAGGCGTTTGCGATCACCGGGTCGAACGTCGTCGAACCGGTTCTTCGTCCAGGAGGGAGCTGATGGGCCACATCCGCAAGGTTGCCGATAGACGTCTGAAAAAACGACGTTTGATCAGACGCATTTGCGCTACATTCGGGCTTGCAAACCAAGCTCGCGGTTGGTCGTGGCCCTACCTGCCCGACGCCTGCATGATCACGGTCCCGGCGCACCGTCCCGATGAGTGCCGCATCCCGCGAGCAACGGCAACCAAGTGGCAACCAGAGGGATCTCAATGGCAGTTCAAGTCCTAAAAGGCGTTATCAAAGAGCTGGGACCGGCGGTCGTGGACACCGACGACAGCGGCCCGTACGCCGACGTCACCTACACGTACATCGAGTTCGAAGACGGTCAGATGCTTCGCCAGGTGACGGTGATGGCAGGGCTTGACGGAAAGCTGGACAACGCGTTCAAGGACCGTCAACCTGTCGAACTGCACGTCTTCAGAATGAGGAAGAAGTACCTGTTGATGCTCGCGCTGAAGACGCACGAGGGAAAGATCTACGCCACCGACATCAGCGGAAATTTGGTGGTGCAGTACGCCTTCGCGTTCTTCATGACGTTGGCCGGCTTTCCCCTTATCTTGCTCTGGGGCATCGGCATCGCCATGATCTTCATGGGCGGGCTGCAGTTCCGCGCGCTCTCCCGCGTGCGCAAAGGCCGCGCGTACCTCAGATCTCTTCCTAACGCGATCACGGTCTGACGGCCTCAACATATGGCCCGCGCCGCCTCCATGCCCAGGTGCAATCGCGCACGGAACGCAGCACACGCGCCCCCGTCGGCCTCGCTCGCAGGCACAACATGACGTCCGGCCAGCCTACCAATCCCTCCAACGACTTGCTCCGGCGGCTTGGGCGCGCACTCCGCAAGCCTGGCTTGCCCCGCAGTTCGGTCTTCACGGGCGACCCGGGCGTGTACGCCTACTCCGTGCATCCGGACGACCCGGCCCTCCTGATCCGCGAGGACGAGGCCGGAACGCAAACGGTAGGTGTGATCAGGAACGGCCGATTCCGCCCTGGCCGGAGCGGCAGGTAGACCCCGCCAGCGCCGGCTTGCATCCCTCAGGAGAGCATGGCATGTCTGACCACTCGAAGGTCCACGATCTGGTCGCTCGCTATCCGTACATGTTTGAGGTGGAGGAACTTGCTGTGTACGCCGGGTGGATCGACCCGATTCAAGCGCTGTGCGAAGAGATCCACGCGCAGCTGGAAGCCGGCGCCTGGACCTTTCACTTCCTGCAGATCAAGGAGAAGTTCGGCGCCTGCCGCATCTACTTCTCTCTCGGCCTGCGGCCGACGGAGCCTGGCACGGACGTTGCTCGTCAGAATCTGGCACACCTGAAAGAGCACATCGGCCACCGAGTCGAGGCCGCCGAGCTGGAATGCAGCTCCCGCTGCATCGTCTGCGGTCTTGGCGCAACGCCCCAGCGCCATGGCGCCGAAGTAGCGCCTCCTCTCTGCCAGCAACACGAGTGGTCGCAAGGCCAACCCAATCCGCGGGAGATCGCGCCGATCCCCATCCCCGGCCCTGCAGGGTCGCTCGCGGGCGGTTCAGCCGCTCAGCACAAGCAGGTCCCGTCTTCTCGCAATCCGGGCTTCACTTCCGACTCCGAAGTGGAACTCACGCGCGCAACGATGGTGCGCGAGGGGTTGCTCATCGAGCCCGAACGGCTGGCACGGAGCTGGGGAGAAAGCGTCGAGGCGCTCGCGCAAGCTTGCAAGCGCAAAGAACTTTTTCTGCTTCGGGTAGGAGGACGCGACTTCTACCCTGCGGTGTTTGCCAGCCTGTCGAAGGACGAGGTGCACCGAATCAACTTGGAGCTTCGTGGCGACGACGACGCTGGGAAGTTGATTTTCTGGTACCGCACGCATGGAGGCGTTCGAGGGCAGAACTTGAGCCAGGCTCTTCGACGCGGAATGGTCGATCGCGTGCTTGAGCTGGCGTTGGCATGGTCGGAAGAGCGCGGGCTCGTCGCAATCCGTTCTCCTAAAAGTTGACTGGCATGCCGTCGCACCCAAAACCTTCACACGTGGCGCGAACCCGCGTAGCGTCGTACGATTCGCTGAACTGCCGCGCCCTCTCATATGCCAACGTCCAGTTCCCCTCCTCGGCCATTCGGTCGTGGCCATGGGTGCCTGCGAGCAGACGGTTCCGATCCCTACGTTCGCGATGGCACGACCACCGCGTTGAAGCATGCGGAGAACGGGCGAACTCACGGTGGATCGGCACCGGTGCGGTGGCTGGAAGAGCAAAACGCTCCAGTCGAACTGCAGCCGCCAGGTGAACGTCGGGAGACAAGGCAGATGACGGGCTCGTTGACCAGCGACGAGGTGAGGCAGCTCCGAGAGATCGCTCGCGAACGTGGCATCGAACTCGCTCGAGCATTGGGCGTTCGGATCGTGTAAGTCATGCAGCACGGCCACATTGGCGCCGAACGGCCATTGGTTTCGTGAACGATGGGCCCCGTTCTGTACTGCGGCGACCCTCATGGCAGGTTCGATCACATCATCGAAGCCGCGCTCCGCACGAACGCGTCGGCTGTCGTTCTGCTCGGGGACCTGGAACCGAAGCGCGCCTTGCATGAAGACCTCGATCCAATTCGTGAACGGGTGTGGTGGATTCCCGGCAACCACGACGCCGATTCCGACGACCTCTGCATGCGGGTTTCGGGCAGCGGCCTTGCCGACAGGAATGTGCACGGCCGAGTCGTGACTCTGCCGGATGGAACGCAGCTGGCCGGGCTCGGCGGCATCTTTCGAGAATCTGTCTGGCATCCCTCGGAAGGTGCGGCTCGTGGCGGCAAACCGGCGTTCCGATCGCGCGACGAGCACGCCGCGTCGACGCCGCCGCATAGGCGCTGGCGAGGGGGCCATGAACGGATGCATTGGGGCACGATCTACTCGGACGAGGTGGATCGCTTGTCCGAGCTGCAGGCTAACGTCTTGGTCACGCACGAGGCTCCTGGCTACCACCCATACGGCTTTGATCTCCTGGACACGCTCGCGCAGTCGATGGGAGTCCGCGCACTCGTGCACGGACACCGTCACGACCGCCTGGACTCAAGCGCGTTCTGGGGTTTGCAAGGTTTCGCTTCAATTTGGGGTTGGGCTTCGTGGCATCACAGCGGTCTCAGTCTCTCTGGACTGCAAGCGCGTCCGTGTCGAGGTGGTGCGAAAGGGCGCACTGGACGATAGGCGGGGGTCGCGATGACGGCGCTAGCTAGCGGCGACCATGCAGCTTCTAGGAACCTATCGGATCGTTGCGAGACCCTGCCATGGCATGGGCGTTGCCCTCGCATTGCCGTCCCTCGCATCCATGGCGCCGCAACGGCCGGCCATCCAAGCCAGCAAGTACAAGTAGTCTGGATGAAGGGCCCTTGAACGACGCTACCACCCTGCCCCTGTGACCCGGCCGGGCGTGCTGCTGGTACATCGCTCCAGCTGTGCACTCAGGGTCGCACACCTGCGACTATCGCAACCTGCTGCCAACGTCGCCAATCGGGGCGAGCACATGCCGTCCGCGCAGCCGAGGCAGTCCGATCGAGATCGGCATGTGTTGCCGATGACCCTTCGGAGCACCAACCCCACTCGATACTCGGTCAGACGGCGCGTTGGCGCACCGACCCCGCGACGCTGCAGTGGATCACTCGAGCACCGCGCTCCATAAGATCCATCGCCTCGTGCGGACGGCCCGGCATGCCGTGTGCGATCCTCTTGTGCAAACGTTCACTGATGTCCGCCGGAAGCGCCTCCCACCAGCTGGGCCTGAAGTAGACGTTCTCAAGATACTCGAGCGCAAGAGCGAGCACGGCGTCGCCCTTCTCATCGTCCGCCAGCGTCTCGAACGAGTCAACAAGCCTTGCCGCGGGACATCCGGCATCTCCGAACCAGCCGAGCACCACGCAACTTTTCCCATCGAGCCGGGTGACGTTGACCGCGATCTGGCTCGTGATCTCGGGATCGGTAAGGACCTGGATCTGCTTGCCACCAAAATCGAACTGCGGCATGAAGGCGCCAGCAGCTACAAACGGCAGTTCAACGTCGAACGTGACCCCGCAGACGTTGAACTTCTGAAAATCCTGACTTCTGTATGTTTGATCGTACAAAGCCTTGTTCGCCATCACGTCGTCCAGCCCCTTGCGCATGCCGACGCCGTGAAGATGAAGAATGCTCTGCAACTGGACTTGCTTCGCAAACGGCATACCTCGATCCACCGTGTCGCGATTGCCCTGATGAGCCGCGAGCGAGGCAGCTTTCGTCGCAAGCTCGTACGTCACGGCCCGGAGCGACAAAAGGAAGCAGTTGCTCACGTCTAGGATGGAACCCGTACGTTCGACGGGTCGAAAGAGCGTTGTGTCGTGATGATTGCAGTAACCAGGGAATGTCGAGGCCCGAGAAACACCCATCTTGGCCATGTCCACTTGGCCGTTGTTCTTTGCGATGTCCCGCAAGCCTCTCTTGAGCGAATACACGTGACCGCCCTCCGCGATCGCGGCCAGACCACCGCGCTTCTGCACCGTGTGGGACTGGATCGGCTCGATCGTCGAACAGCTGCTTGGGGAGGCGTCCGGGTGCTGGCAAACGCCTTGAGCGTAGAACCCGTCCGCGACGGATTGCGCTTCACCGTACGAAACTCGGGGCTGAGTACCCCGCTCCTTGTGGCAGAACTTCCACTTCCTACGGGAACCGCACCAACATGGCGAATACGGATCGAACGGAACCTCGACCGCTTGAAGCGGATTCATCCATCCCGCGCTTCGCACGAGGCTGTCGAACGCCGATGCGTGTTGCCGAAAATCAGGCATGCCAGAAACCAAAGAGTGGAAGATCGACCGCGAATTGTGCTCGAAGGAGGCACGGAGAGGCGCTTGCTGCGCCCACTCGCGGCTTAAGCAGTTCGGTGCTCCCCCAGCCGAAATCGACCGAGCAGTCCGAGCCTATGACCGGGCTGTCGACGCGCATCCGCCTCGGCAGCCAGGTCCAGCGACGGAAGGTCAGACGTGCGCGTCCGCGCCGAGCAGATGCTGACGCATGCGGCTGCGCAAGAATGGACCGTCGCGCGGCGGCAAAGACGTCGGCACGGGGCGTCTGGTACCGCCTCCAAGCCCCAGGGCCGGCTGCGCGTGCAGTGCATGGCGAGCTTCGGTCAGCACTACGTCGCGCCGATGCTGGCCGACTTCTGCGCGCACCACCCTGAGATGACCGTCAACTACAGCACCTCGCAATACTTCCCGGACCTGCTGGCCCGAGGTGTTGACGTGAGCCTGTAGTTGTCCGAGGCCCTCGCCGATTCGGGCCTGGCCGCTCGCCGACTTGGCACCTCGTTCGCGGTGGTCTGCGCCGCGCCTGCCTATCTGGAGCGGCACGGGGAGCAGAGGCATCCGTCCGAACTTGCTGGGCACTACTGCCTTCGCCTCATCAACCCCTCCATCCAACCCGAATGGCGGCTCACGACATCGGACGCGACCATGCAGACGCTGGTGCCGCCGGGCCCATTGGTGGCAGACAACCCAGACCTGCTGCTGGACATGGCCGTGCGTGGCAAGGGCGTGACCCTGTTGCCGCTGTTCTCCGTCATCGACGCAGTACGCGATGGACGCCTGCGAAGGGTGCTGCCGGCATGGAGGTCGCCCGACATCGGTGTATTTGCGCTGATGCCCTCGCGCCACTTCATGGATGCACGCACGCGCGCCTGGCTGGACTGGTCGGAACGCACCATCTCTCCGCAGCTGCGGGAGGACGCCCAGTTCTTCGGCGTCTGAGGCCTCCCATGCCTTTGTTGCGGCAAAGGTAAGGGGCATACGCCGTTGGCCATGTTGTTGCGCCAAGCGTGCTTCCAAAGAACGCCCAGCATTCGACACCGAGACACGATGAACACATCAGCAACTGCGGTGCTGTCTCCAGCCGCGCCCGTTTCCCATTCCGGAACCTCGCTCACCGACAAGTACCTACGGGACGAAGACACAGGCTACATAAGCGACATTCAGGCGCCGAGACGATCGAACCGGACGCTACGCGCGGCGGGGGCGCTGCGCCGCAGGACGTGATTGGACGTTGAGCTTGACGACGCGGGCGGCGCGGCCGCTTCGTGCTCATGGTCTTTCAGACCACCACGAGGAGACGGGCCGTCGGCGCCGTCTTCAAGGCAAGGGAAGGACCTGTCGATGGGCCCGAATCAGCCTTGAGATCGCCAAAGCTTCCACTTGCGATCAGGAGACCAATCCGAGAGCGGACGCAGGTCAAGCGAGTCGGGCAGCGACCGGTCGGCGCCCTTCCCTGCGCGTCGGCGCAGCTCGGTTTCCAGCAGGTGTGCTTCGCCCCTCGCCTCGCGCACGCCCCGAAGCGCTCGGGCGCGCATCAATGCCGCCCGCTCAACCAACTCCGTATCCGAGAGCGCTCCAAGATCCATCAAAATTCATTTTGCCGCGCGCAAGTCAGTTCACGCCAGTGCTGCGCGCGTGTCGACCACGGCCGTGCCGCCGCGCCATCCAGGATGGCGGACGACCAGCGTCGGCGCAACGGGTCCCACGGTCCTGAGCCGAAGACTCGCTTCTTCCAGCTCACGATCACCGGGCCTCAGCCTCGTCGGGTGACGGCCCTCGCCAAGCATGGCGACCCTCGCGACGTCGCCAAGAGGCTGAGCGCATTCACTTGCGGCCAGGCGTTTTCCAAATGCAAAAGATCACTTGGACGACCTCCAAGGCTCCGTGCTCAACCCTTATCAGGAGATGAGAAAGGAGTCGCGATCGCCGCTGGCGATCCAATCCGGCGCACGGCCGCGACCGGTCCACGTGGCGCCCGTTTCTGGATGCCGGTACTTTGGAGGGACCGTCTTGCCTGCATCCGCACGCCGGGCTTTGCCGAACGCATCGGCCATGGTGAGCCCGAAATCTTCCACGATCGCACGGACTTGCGCGATCGCCGTTGCGCGTTCGCTCTGTCGCATTTCCGCGATTTGTTGCTCCAGCGCTTCGCGCTGGCGAAGAAGTTCTTTGTATTCAGACATAGATAACGATGAAATGGTCGATGGTTGCGCCCACGGCAAACGCGGAGTCGACGAGGAGTTCAGGAGTTACGCCATCGACTCGGCCGGCGAAATGATCAGTTCCGCGACATCGGTTCCCGCCTCGATCGCCGAGACGTACCAATTCGGCCGTTTGCCCACTCCATTCCAAGTTTTCTCGCTCGATGGGTCCTTGAACTTCGGCGGCGCTTTTGGCTTTGCCTTCGCGCGGGCCGTGCGGTTCGCTTTCTGAGAAATCGGCGAGGGCTCTGAGGCCGACGACGCACCCTTCGCCCGCTTGCTCGTGGCCGATGCACCAGACGGGGCGGAAAAGAGATCGGCGGGCACGAGCCCATAGAACGAAACAGCTTCTTTGATTCGACCGATCACAAGAGCTATTTCCTTCTCGCGTACGTCCTCGGCCTGCTTTTGCAACGCTTCGATCTCGTGCTGCAGCTCAGCGTACGTGCGCTGTCTCACCTGGGCTTTTCTGGGCATTGGTAGCTTGTGCAGTGGAGTGATCGACCATCTTAGCAAGGTCGGTTCTCGGCGGATGCACGCCGCGTGATTCCGATGCATGCGGCGATGGCCGCAAACTGTTCGCGGGTTGCTCGGTTGACCTGCGAAGACACGAGTCAGAAGATCCGACGCGCATAGACTCGTCGTCCTTTAAGAGGCCGCGAGTTGACCGTGAATGGCGGTACGGCGCGCGCGCTTTTATGTGACCTCGACACCGTGCCGAATCGAGCATGGTTTCCCTTTCGAACCTTCACCATGCCCTTGACCGATCTATCCTCTCTTGCCACTGCCTCGACGACATGGCTGGCGGCCGACTGGAAGTTTTTGTTGCCCGTGTTTGCTCTCTTCGGCGCCGCGGTTTGGGTACGGCAGCGCACGGGGTCGTCGCACGTGTTCGGCAGAACGATCTTGCGGCGCTTTTTCAAGTCGCGGTCGACGCAGCCGGGCCGGCTGGACGATTTTCTGGACGAGCGCGACAAGCTGATGGAGTTTCGCTTCCTGACAGGCCTCAAGAGCGCTCCAACGATTGCGGCGGCAGAACGAATGGCACAGTGGTCGCGGCGAAACGATTTGGACATCGACCTGGTCAGTCGTGCCCAAGGGTTCCTCGATTTCAACGGTCCTGGGCTCACCGCCAAGTCGCCGGGACCAAAAGCCGTGGCCGCGATCGAAGCGGCGTCCGTACTCATCGCGGCGATCGCCGCCTTCGTGCTGTTTCTCGGAGCATTGACGCCGGCGGTGGTCCGAGTGATCGCGTCGGATCGCCACTATGTCGTCGAACCAAACCGCGCGCAGCAGCTATCGGCCTTCTTGACGGGTGGCAATCGTGGGTTTAGCAAGAGGCACTGCTCGGACGTAGATGCTGTCGCCTCAAGAACGGGTTACGTCAAAAGTGACGTCGAAGTGCTGTGCGGCCTTCTCAGCGATGACGAGGGCCTCGCCGCGATCGACGAGGCCCGCACCGCGCAGCTGTGGCTGATCGCAGCGCTGGCTACCGCTCTTCTGGTGTTGGCTTGGCAACTTCATCTGCTGCGCACGCGCGCCCAAGCGGTCCTTGACCTGCGCACACGCATGACGGAGGCGCTCGTTGCCCGCGGAGAAGCGTTCTTGGCTCGTACGGCCAGCCTGGCACTGCATGCGCGCTCGAGCCAACGCCTCAAGCCCGAAGATTTGACCAAGGCCACCTCGTGCCGGCCGGACCAAACGAGGTAAGCCCGTGGTGCCGCGCCTGCAACTGGCGCGATGTCTGAAGGGGACGCGAGTTCCAGAATGCCCGACCTCAAGAACACGATGCCTCGCGACGCGGGGATCATGCATGCGGACGGCTTTTTTAAAATTGGCGGCAGGCAACGTCCGGATTTTGTGGCCGAACTCGCCCAATGGGCCAACCCGGGGCCGCAGGCTCGCTGACCGATGCGACGTTGAGCGGAGCGATTGTCGGGGCACCGCAGGTATGCGACGCATAGCGCAGCCACACTAGCCGGCGGCGCTCGATTGAGGATTCTGGAGCTGGCCGGCCCGAACTGCATAACCGTTCAAGAACAAGTCGCCGTCCACCGTTCCCTGCGGCATGGCAATGCAAAGGCGGCCGAACAAGGAGGCCGCGACCGCAGGCACGTGATGGCCAATCTCGGCCGTCAATGTGCCAATCTCCGTGGCCAGTTGGCGCTCCACGTCCATGGCCCTGGCCTCGCCCGCCATGGCGATGACCGCTCGTCGAAGGATGCCGACCAAGCGTGAGCTTTTCGCGGGCGGTTCTTGCGACAGGGCATGCAGAACCGCGAAGCAAACGGGTTTGAGCGGCGCATCCGGAAAGGGATGAAGCAGGCGGACCCGTCCGTACCATGTTCCAAGCACGGCGGCGATGCTGTCGTCGTCGCTCTGAGGGTGGAGCATCGCCTGCAGCAACTTGCTCATCTGAAGGGTCAAACTTCGCAGGCTGCGGTGAGGACTCCACAGCGCCTGAGACAGCGTGGCGAAGGGCGGGTGGTCGCGGAACGCATCGATGCGCTCGGACACGCTCGTGCGTGCGCGGTTTGCCAGAGCATCGGTCAAGGATGCGACGGCGTATCGATGCGGAACGCTGATGGTGACCTTCCATTTCGCCAGTTGGGCAAATGCCATCGACACCTCTCCGGGCGTCATCCGCCCGTCGCCATCCAGCATCTCAAGCACTTCGGTGGTCAAGCACGTTGTGACCCGGGGGTGGGTTTGCACGATGGCGGATCGGAGAACGGCGTCGTCGCAGTAGACAAGCCACGAGCGCTTCCCGGCAAGCTCCACGTAGTCGAGCACCATGTCTTGGGGCGAGATCACGGGATGGCGCGACGTCGTCTCGGAGACTGGTTGATCGATGCGTTGCACCCAATGATCGATGCGTTTCAGAATGGACCGAGCGATGGCCCTCCCCGGTCCGCAAGCGAGAAATCCGCTGGCGTGTTGGCTCACGAAGCCGACCGTCGTGCGTGGGATGGCGATACGCCGAAAAAATCGAAAACAACTGATCGAAAAGATCCAACGAATCCAGTACCAGCAGCGTGCTCAGATCCAGCATGGGCACGTCGCGGCGGGCGTTGGGGCTTGCCGGCTCCGCCTTGTGGCGCACGGCGGTGAGGTGATACTGCAACTGTTCATGGGCGGACCGTTTTGCCAAGTCCCACAGTTCGAACGCGTCGCCGACGTACCAGAGAACATGCGTTGGTCGCAGGACAAACGGAAACGGGAGCTTGCCATCCTGAGCCTGCCGCTCAAGCTGCCGCGCCTCGGCAAATCTTCGCGCGCGGTTTGGATCGAACTGGTTCGCCAACGCATCGAGCCCCGCGCCGCCGCTCGCCGGTACCTCGACGGACCAAAAGACACGCGATCGCGGAAACGCCGTTTCGAACCGAGCAGCCCTTTGCGTGAACTGCTGCCACTCGGCAGACGGCGGCTTCGGGCCCCGGTGAGACAGCACCCAATAGAGGGTGAGGTACACGCCCTCCTCGTGCTCGATCGAAGGATCGACCAGCGAGCCATGTTGCTGGGCTGCGGCATGCGCGTCGGTCCAACGCTCTTCCTGAAGGTGGATAAGGCTACTCAGCCGCAGCAATTCAAGGCGTTCGATCCGATCCTGTTTGAGTTCCAAGAGTCGGTCGATGGCCGATCGGACCGCTTGGGTGCGGCCAAGTCGCAGAGAGATCGCCAGGTAGTTGTGCACGACGGACACCCGGTCCGTCCCCGACTGCATGGCTTGCTCCAACAGCCCGAGTGCCTTTCCGGTGCTGCCGCTCATCTCGTGCGCGACGGCGGCCATGGCGAGCAACCTGTCGCTGGGGCCGATCCGCTCCAGCGTTCGCGAGGCAAGTTCGGCGGCGTCACCCCATCGTTGGAGGGTCATCAGCGCCTGCAGGAGGTGGATCGCCTCGCGACGCGAAAGCAAAGCTCCGGGGCGTAAGGATCGGGAGACCGCGACAGCCTCCCTGGCTTGATCTTCCTGCCGAACGTCAAGGTTGGAAAACAGATTCGCGGCCAGTGCAGAAGACCTGGGATGCCGAGCGAGGCCATCGCGCAGCGCCTGCAGCGGACGGCCGTCCGAAGTGCCGAGGCTTCCCAGCTCCGCGAATTCCGCCAAGTGCTTATATTCGTCGCCCCCCGGCAAGCCTTCGAGGCGCGCGCGCAGCACGTTGGCCGCGTCGGCCTTCGCGAGGCGTCGCGCGGCCGAACTACCAAGTGCCAGTGCCATGGGCAGATGCCGGTTAAGCTGCGGCTGCGCAACCGAGACCGTCAGAGCCACGCTCACGCAATCGGACAACCGTCCAAGGGAATACAGCAAGAGGACGCGTCGCGTGAGCAAGGCGTCGGAGGATTGCTGCCTTTGGTTGGCCACCAACGCCGTGCCGTAGTCGTCACAGCCGACGGCGATCAATTCAATGCTGTGCTGCAGCTCGAGAAAGCCGGACCTGCGATCGGCGGCTGGCTTGAGAAGCGACATGGCCTCGCGCTGCCGGCCAAGAACGCCGGCACAGGCGCACAAGACGGACGCGATCAGCTCGACGTTGCTGGGCCAGCCAAGCGCTCTCAGCGAGCCGATGCACGCAAGGGCCAGCCGCCACGTCTCGTTCGCCCATACCAAGTTGGTACCAACCGCTCCGTACAGGGGCAGTTCGTCGTCGTCGTTCGAAGCGCTTGAGACTGCCTCGGTCGCCAGAAACCACGCGGCGCGCGCGGCCAACAGCTCGACGGCGCAGCGCTTGGTAAGCGGCAAGCCGACTTTGTCCAAAGCGGCGGCGGCTTTCACCGAGACCGCGACGTAGTTCCCTTGGCCGGACAGCAGGACCAGTTCGGGCACGATCCGATCTTCGGCGCCCAAACGTTCCAAAGAGGACCGCGCCTGGTCGAGCTGTCCAAGCCAAACATGCACTCTGACCAGCAGCGTGAACCCGTCCGGTGAGCCAACACCATGCAACGACTGCAGCACCGACTGAACGTCGTCCCTGTCGCTTGCGTTCACCGCAGCCAAGAAGCGCACTTCCGCGAGACTGACAAGGCGCTCCTCGGTTCCCTCTAGAGCATGTGCCTGGGCCAGGAATCCCAGCGCTTGATCCCGCTGTCCCAACTGCAGGGCCACGCGCGCGCGCAGGTTGAGAACGGTGGCCTCGGCCGCCGGGTCGGAGATCGTCTGGCTCGCGTGAAGCGCTTCGATCAGCTCATGGGCTTCTTCGGTGCTGCCAACCCGCAGCAAGGACAGGATCTCCTGCACCTGGGGCGACTTCGGAGCCTGCGGCTCCTTGTTTTCGAGGAAGGCGATGAACTGGTCTTCGCGGGCTTCGATGGCCTCCGCCAGCCGCTGGATGCCGATGGCTCCCCCGCCAAAGCCAAGCCGCGCGTTGCGCTCGACCATCTGCTGCAAGCTCGCCGTCGCCCGTTGAAGATCGCGCAGTTGGCGCAAGTAGCCCAGAACATCAAGCTCCGTGTCCAGGACTTGGGAGGTTGGAAGGTGGACCGTGCTTGTATGGGCGTCGCTCAAATCGACCGCATGCCGTGAGCCACGCAGTCGCTCGATCTCGGCGGACATCCATTGCCAGTGGATCGTGCTTTGGGCCTCGATGAGCTTGCCGCGACCGTCAAGCGACACCACGCCCACGATCAGCATCACCTCGTGACCCGATTGCACGTAGTAGTTGAGCGTGGTGCGTTTCAAGGCGAACGCCAAGTCAGAGCCGCTGTTCACGTAGCGCGGCGCCTCCGTCCCCTTCAATTGAACGAAAAACGAAAGCTCGATCCCATCTCCCCCATCGACTTGCACGTGGTAGTCGAAACCGAAATCAGCTTCAGCCAGCGCCGTCAGGTGCCAGTTGGCGGGAGATTTCGCGAGCAACAACTGATAAGAGGCGGTACTGACCAGGCGGTTGCGGTCGGCGATGGGCAGGTTGGGAGGCATACGTGCTGCGTATTTTCTCGGTTCCGGCGAGCCAAGAGTGCCCCCACGGGCGGTTCGGGCAGCGCCCAGCAACACCGGGGGCAATCTCCAGGAGGCAGGCGCGCCGGAGAAGGAAACCCAGACGACAGCAAAACCAACGTCTGATCAGACGCAGTCCGGAAACAAGTCGCAATATCTGCGACGGCGTGTGACCAGCCATGCGGTGGGGATGGGTCGTACGGATTTCGAGGCAATTGGACCGCAATAGCCGGCAGCAGCCCCCACTCGCCCGAATCAGCGACCCTACCCAAGCGGCCGCGCCAATGCGGCAGTCTAGGCGAGGAATTTGGGAATCAAAAAAACAACACAGGCGACGACATGAAAGGCGATCGATAAGGTCGACCGGACAATTTTTGAATCACCGCTCCCAGTAATTCATTGGGAAATGGGTACCCACGGGAATCTGCCTCTTGCTCGTTCGGTGATCGCGGGAAAACGATTTCTCATCAAAAGCGAAAAAAGCGAAACCCTCACCGTGAGTTCCGCGCCTCCAATTATCAAAGTTTAGCCAAAAGCTCGAATTTTTATTGTTCTTATTTTGGCAACAATCCACCGTCATTCCACATGCGCACTGCACCCAGAAACCGATTTCAAAAAAATTGCGAGTGCGCAGCCTGGGACGAAATGACGTCGATGGCGGGCCACAACAAGTCACGTGCAGGGCGATTACCCCTCGTTTGCGCAGCGGTACTACCACGCCGTACAAACGCCAAACACGCAACGATCGACCAATCGTCGGCAAGTCGACGGCCGTCGCATCCCAGAATTCTGAAAACAGAAACGGTTGGCGTGCATCGCGACGCTGGGAATCAAAGCCGACCGACTCAAGAAATTAAATTCCATCGGACCCGATTGTTTCCGAAACGACAATAACCGCCTGCGCCAAATCGAGGGGTCTGAAAACTGGATGGAACTTTTTTTGGACCGACCAAACGAAGCAGTCCCTTGCTCGCGAGTTTCATTCGAGCGTCAATTCGATCGGGGGCTTAATGTCGTACCGACATAAATCACAACGAAACCACACAAGTACATGTGCGCAAATCTGTCAAGGGTTAAAAAGAC
This sequence comes from Pseudorhodoferax sp. Leaf265, assembly GCF_001422365.1. Taxonomy (GTDB): domain Bacteria; phylum Pseudomonadota; class Gammaproteobacteria; order Burkholderiales; family Burkholderiaceae_C; genus Pseudorhodoferax. Next base: position 47,252 of record NZ_LMMT01000011.1, read on the forward strand.
TGGTGAAAAACCCATTAAAAAGGTGTTGCGATCGCCGCATCATTTATGCAAAACTTCGCACCTCTCGATCATCGGACTGCAGAAATGCATTCTGAGCGGTCGAGAAAAAAGGGTGGGCCGTAGGAAAGCCCACCCATCAAGATAGTCCATCAACCAAACAGCAATCGATAGAAAGGACCCGCAATGAGCTACCAACACTCTAATGTCTGCAGCTGAATCTCGCTATAGGTCACTTGATGCCGTTTGCACGGTGTTTTTAATAAAAACAAATCAAGTGATTTGGACGGCGCTTGACACTCACGGCGTGATGCAAGTATATGCGTTTGCCTGTGAGAAGTCAATGAGATTCGGCTTGCCTGGATATTCCTCATCGATATTTTCACAAGGAGAAACGTATTATCATGAAATCGTCTGAATACAACTTTGACGAAGACCTTCTGGCTTTTTTTGGGATTAAGTCAAGCAGCCAGGACATGACGGCATCGGAAGCGCGTTCTAGGGTATACCCGCGACGAGTTGGAACCGATGCGCATGAGGAGCCGCCAGCCGCGTCCGGCCTATCCGCGCCGATCGGCTGGCAGCGTCCACTCGAACACGTGTTCCTTGTCATGCAATCGCCTGCTGCCGAAAGCGACGACGACACGCCGTTGCATGACAGCGAACGCGCGTCCGAGTTGACGCCACCGGTGCCACAGATTCCCAAGTGGTTTCCTGCGAGTGACTACCGTGGTGCCGTGCCGCCACGCAGCGGTGATCGCGCCTCGCGCTAACTTGCGTTAGTGCCCGAAACGCTTCCGTCCGGAAGCGTTCTTCCCCTCGTTTTGAGTAACAAGGCAGCTCGCTGCCAGGGGTTCTATTTTTCAAATTTTTGTTTGCGTCATGCGCAGGGGGTAGTGCTTTGCAAAAACGATCGACCTTGAACCAAAACCGCGGCGCGCGCTCCGCACCACGCGACCAAAACGGCAAGCTGCGCTTCTTCTCCTCGGTGCCGACTCGTAGGTTCACCGATCCGGCCAGCGTTGCCTTCGAGAACGGCGCGTGGCCGCGAGAAGAGTGCACCAAAGAAATTAGTCTGATTGTCCAGTGATTATCTTTTTAAAGGGAGTTATCAAATTGAAAGCAATATCCAATAAGTCTTTTGGACCGAAAAACCCGGACTCGGCGGAACGAGCGAAACGCGTGATTCGAGCACGCCGGTTCGTCAAGGTGCGGACCCGGTTTCCGCACCCTTACTTCGGTTTGCGTATTCATGAAGAGACTGGCGCCATTGAGTCGTTGTCGTCCCCCCTTTAATCCCTCGCCAGAAAGGAAGCAACCTTTGAAGAAATCCGAAAAACACGAGTGGGCGCTCGTTACCAAACCTTGGCACCCCGAACGCAAATGCGTGGACGAGTGCCAAGCCGCCTTTTCAGAAATGCGCTTGTCCGGAGAAGGTCGCGCGTACGTGAAGCCGTCTTTCGACTCTGGACCCGGCAGAAAGGTGCAATCGAATCGCGGGAACGTCTTGACTCGCTATACGAGCAAGAAGATGTCGACGCAGCTGATGCTCGAAAGCCGTCACAACGAACTTCCGCTGGCGGTACTTAGCGAAGCGGATCCCGACGTGTTGGCGTACTTCGCGCAGCCTCAAACGTTGCGGCTTTCGATTCGCGACAGCTCGGGCCGCGTGAAGTCCACGCAGAACTACACGCCTGATCTGCTGGCCATCAAGAAAAAGCGCGTGATCGTCTACGAGGCGCGTGACCTGGTCGCTCTCGCGGAGGCAAGCGCAAAAAACAGTTTTCAGTTTTACCTCGAAGACGGGCGGTGGCATTACCGCGCAGCCGAAGAAGCGTTCGCCGCTATGGGGATCGAACACGTCATCGTCGCGAGCAACCAGATCCCGGCGGCGGTCGTCCGAAACTTGCAGTTTCTCGAGAACTTCACCAGCGAGGACTGCCCGGAGCTGGATCCCGAAGTGGGAGAAAACATCGCCGCGCTGGTCCTCCAACATCGGACCATCGAGTTCGACAAGCTGCTCGCGGCGGGCTTTTCTTCGGACGACGTCTTCAAAGCGATCGTTGGTAAGTACGTCTACGTCGATTTGACGACCCAGCTCGTCGACCAGACCCGCGATCTCGTGGTCTTTTCGGATCGGCCGACCTACGAGGCGCACCGCCGCATCGAGGTCGCCGATCTTGAAAAGCCTCTTCCAGTTCCTGGTCGAGCATGGATCAGAGCTGGAGGGCAACTCACCTTCGACGGCGTGGACTACACCGTCGTGCTCGTCGGCGAACGCGACGTCGTGATGCGGCAAAACGGACAAGCCGAAACGACGACGATGCCACTCGAGGCGCTCAAGTTGCTTTTCGAAGCCGGGAAGGTTCAGACCGACGCGTTGACCGCAAAGTCCGACGTCAAGCAACTGGCCGACTATTCCCAGGACGAGATCGACCGCGCACTGGACCGCCTGAAAGCGCTCGACGATCCAGAGAACTCCGCTTACTCGCCAAGGCAGCTCGCGCACTTTCGGACGTTGATCGCCCATGCCGACAACCAGTTGGACGCCCTGATCGCACTGATCGACAAGTGCTCGCAGCGGGGCAATTTCACGCCGCGGCACTCCGAGCGTTCGGTTGAGCTGATGCACGAAGCGATCGACGACTTCTACAACGACAAAACGAAACCGACCAAAAAGGCAGCGTTTCTTGTTTACCTCGCCAAGTGCGACGACGCGATGAACGCGGGCGAGCCCGCTTTCACGACGATCTCGTACAAGAGGTTTTGCGAAGTCTGCACCGAGCGCGAGGACGTCGTAGCCCGAGAGGGCAAAAAGGCCGGGTACCAGGCCAGCCGGATCGTGGGGTCGCTCGACAACAGTGCGCCGGTTCACGGCGTCCGACCGTTCGAGGTCGTCCACATCGATCACACGATCGCCACCCTTGCGACGGTCAGCCCGAACGGGGTGTCGCTCGGCAAGCCCACGTTGACCATCGCGATCGACGCGTGCACGACGCAGGTTCGCGGCGTGATTTCGTCGTACGACCCACCGTCGGCGAAGACCGTGTTGCTGATCCTGCGGGACATCATCCGTCGCTATGGCCGGGTCATGCGCGTCTTGGTCTTGGACAACGGCAAAGAGTTTCACTCCTTCGAGCTGACCTTCTTTTGCAAGCTCTTCGGCATCGAAATCCGATACCGCTCCCCCGGTCAGCCGCGCGGCGGTTCGCTCGTCGAGCGCGCGTTCGGCGCGATCGAAACCGAGCTGATCGCTCAGCTTGAGGGCAACACGCGGCAGATGCGAGACCCGCGCCTCGTGACGAAGGAAGTCAACCCGTTCAACAACCCTGTCTGGACCCTGCCTGCGTTCCACCGCGCCACCGAGCACTTCCTGTTCGTCGTGAAGCCGAACCAGGTTGCCCCTGCTCTCGGCATGGCCCCTCTTCAGTACGAAGAGGAGATGCTCAAGCGGACCGGCGAACGCGTGCACATGTTCGTGAAGTTCGACGAGAACGTGATGCTGTTGACCAGCCCGCACGCGTCGCGTCGGATGCACGTCGTGTGCCCGCGTCGCGGTGTCTGGTGCAACGGCCTTTGGTACCAGCACCCGGAGTTCAAAAAGCTGAAGCGCAAATCGAAAGCAGAAGTTCGCGTCGAGCCCTGGCTTCATCGTCTGATCTACGTCCACATCAACGGTCGATGGGTTGGAGCCACGGCTTGCAACGCCCGCTGGCTTGGCAACAAGACCCGGCGTGAAGTCGAAATCGCGTTGCGCGAGGAGCGCAAAAAGGCGGGGACCACCGCGAACGCCGACTCGCTGACGTTGCGCCGTGCGAAGGCGTTGGTGGAAGTAATCGAGCCTTCGAACTTCGATCCGCGCTTGCGCATTCAGCAACTCGAGATGCAGCACCTGTTCGGCGCGATGGGCATGACCGTCGCGATGCCTCAAGCGGCACCCGACACGATCGACGTCGTGACTGCTGAGGTTCCCACGTCCAGTGGCACAGCGACAACGGTCGAGCCTGCAGAACCGCAACCGCAAGCGCCGCCCGTGGCGCTTGCGCTGCCAGCCGCCACGGCAACCGTGCGTCCGGCAACGCCCGTACTTGATTCCGCGGCGTCTCCAACGTTTGGCAAGGACGACGAGTTCGCCGCGCTTGACATCCCTGGTTTCCACTAAGCAAAGGACCTCCTCGTATGAAAAAAGCAGATTTGGACAACATCCAGCACACCGTCTTCAACGAAGCGGTTTCGGAAACGGCGCTCGACATCGATGCTCAGATCGTCGGGCTTACTCGGGAAGCGGCGCTGCAGTTGCCAGTGGCGATGCGTTTGCGCTGGTTCTACTTGCGGCAGATCAAGCATGCGAAGTTGCTTCAGGTCTATCGAGACTTGAGCGAGCTGCTGGAGCCCACCAACGACGTCACCATCCTTAGTTTGGTTGGCATGACCGGCATTGGCAAAACCACGCTTGCCCAGCAGATCGTTCCTCGGCTGATCGAGCGCTACGGCGACGTGCCGGACAACGAGATTCCGGTCATCTACGTCAAGGTACCGGCCAACGGCGATCGGGCCACTTCATGGAAGGCGCTTTACCAGCGCATGTTCACGGGGGCACGTGAGATTCTGGGCAACAAGCGCATCGTTCTCGACAAAGAAACCGAGAAGCAGCTTCGCTACACGACCAACAAACGTGCCTCACTCACCAACCTGAGGGAAGTGCTCGAGCCTCTGTTCGAAAATCGAAAGGTCCGTGTGCTGATCCTGGATGAAGCGGCACATCTCGCCCGATTCCAGGACTACGCAGCCACCATGGACACGCTCAAGAGCCTCTCGGACATCGGCAACATCAAAATTTTGCTGATCGGAAGCTACGACATCGTGGAACTTGTGTCGGACTACGGCCAAGTCACACGCCGCGGCGAGGTCGTGCACTACCGCAGGTACGCCGTCGCCCCCAAACCCGACGAGGGGAAAGAGGGCACAGTCGACCAGCGGCAGTTTCAAGACGTTCTCGCTGCGTTCGAAGCCGTTTGGCCTAGCCACAACGTGCCGAATCTCCAAGCGTTGTGGCACGAGTGGATGCATCAATGCCTGGGTTCCGTCGGATTGCTCAAGCTTTCGCTGCTGCGTCTCGCGGCGCTCCAGCTTCACGCTAAGGGCGAGCAGTTGAACGTCGGGATGCTCAAAAAGATCTTCAAGACGCCGAAGGCGTTGCAACAGCTGGAGCGTGAAGCGGCCGAGGGCGAAAACGAGTTGGTTGGGCGTTGCTACGGAGACTGCGGATTCGATGCAGAGAAGCTCGCGTTCCTGCACCAGATGATGAACCAGAAGGGGGCCTAAGATGCTGTCGCTTGAAAGTCGAAAAATCACGCCGCTGTACGGCCTGGCGCTTCGGCGCACCGAAGCCGGCGATCCGGAATCCATCTACAGCTACGTGCTACGGCTCGCCTTCGAGCACCGTGTGATTCCGCTCGCGCTCGCACGGACTGGGCTGATTGCCCCCCAAAATAATCTCAGGGGCGAGCTGTTCATGTGCCGGGACGGGGCGGCTTTGCTCGGCGGCTCTGACTTCGCCATGGCAACGTGCCAGAGCCTTTCGGAGGCAACCGGGGTGAAGGACTTGCATGGCGGGACCCTTCTCCCGCTCCGTAGCATCGCGGCCAGCCAACAACTGCTCTCCAGGGTTGATCGGGTTTGTCTATCCTGCATCCGCGAGGATGTCTGTGCCAACCGCAAGACGTTCGGTCGGTTGCTCTGGCGGCTGCACTGCGTGTCGTGCTGCCCAGTGCATCGCGAGCAACTCGTCGAAGTCTCGACGTGCCCGGTGGCCGAACCGGCGCCGGGCAAGCCCGTCCAGATCTACGGCGTCTGCCAACGCTGCGCGTCCGTAGGGTACGAGTGCCGCCCCCCGGCGGAATCCGCTTCGGCGGAAGATGTCGACACGTCAGCGTTTTGTCGGGACCTCCTCGCCGTGGCGGCCGATCTGCCACCGGATTACGCTGCCACCGCGAAACGTTCGCTGAAGGAGTTCTCGCGCAACTTCGTAGGCGGGTGCGCCGCGATCGCCACGGGCGCGGCGATCAACAAGTCGCTGTTGTCCCGGTTTTTGAACGAACCGCAGGCCCGACTGCAGCTGTCGTCTCTTGTCAACGTGGCGAAAGTTTTGAACATCGGCGCCGTGGACCTCGTGCGCGGCAACTTCGCACAGGCATCCACCGCGCCTTCGTTGCACGTCGATCGCGAGAAGTGTCCCAAGCGAAAAATCGACCACGCCGAGCTGCGCGCCGCGCTTTCTCACGCGCTGAGTGACGACTCCTTGACGATCGCAAAGCTTTCCAAGTCGCTCGATGTGGATCGCAAGCTGCTGAGACTCGCAAATCCCGACGCCTACGCCCTGATCGTCCAACGAAATCTAGAGCGGCTGGATGTCACACGAGAAGAAGACTGGAACTCAGCACTTAGGCGGGCAGCTGCGATGCTGCGAAGACTTCGTGAAATGGGGCTCAAGCCCAACCTGAGGAACGCTAGCGTTCTCGACTCTGAGACTTGGCAACCCAGCAATCAGCATTCCAAACTACTGCTGGCGCTGGCCAGCCCCGCGCACAAGGGAGTAGCAACGTACTGGGGTTTTCCGGCGAGACTCTTCGCAAGAATACGGCATTTGGTCCAGCACGACGCGCTTCGAACCGACGGGCAGGAACTTACGATCCGGCACATTCTGGGCGGACCGCCTCGATGGCGGCATAACACGCGCCGAAACGAGGAGGAGGCCCCGGCGCCACAGAGCGCCTGACCAAAAAAAAGAGGCCTCATGCCTCTTTTTTTATTTCAGGGGTCGCCGCAGCTGCGACCCCTGCCCAACGGGCGATTGCGCTGTCTTCCGCTTTCGGATGAACGACAACACCGCTCAACTTGAAATGAACGTAAAAGCCGGTGGAACACCGCTTTGTGGTTCACTTTTCAGTCCTAACCCGTTGATCTGCTTCTTATTTTTGGTCGGTGTGAAAGGATTCGAACCTTCGACCCCTTGCACCCCATGCAAGTGCGCTACCAGGCTGCGCCACACACCGAAGCCCACGAGTATAGCGGAGTATTCAGGGGATATCGGCGAGCAGTGAGCGAATTTCAAAAAGTTCGCGCCGCACCTGCGCCAGGCGCACTGCCGCACCGACATCGTCATCGCCGATCAGCAGATGATCGAATGCCTTGAGGTCGGCCTCCTCAGCTGCAAACGTGTCCACATCCTGCGCGTCAGCAACATCGAGATCGACGCCTGCGAGCCCATCGTGCGGAGGCCGCCCATGCTCCTGCAGCTTGTTGCGCGCACCGCTGATCGTGAACCCCTGGTCATAGAGAAGGTCGCGGATGCGCCGGATCATCAGCACCTCATGGTGCTGGTAGTAACGGCGGTTTCCGCGCCGCTTCATGGGCCGCAGCTGGGTGAACTCCTGCTCCCAATAGCGCAGCACATGCGGCTTGACGCCGCACAGGTCGCCAACCTCACCGATGGTGAAGTAGCGTTTGGCGGGAATCGAAGGGAGGGTGTTGCCCATGAGAAGGGGACGGCTGCGCGAGGGCCGCAAAGGTTACCCCAACGGCCGGCATGCGCCAAGCAACCAGAACGCGCCAGGACTGTGGGCCAGGCCGGGCACGCCAAGGTCTCAACCCTGGATCTGGTCCTTGAGCTTGTGGCTGGCGTGGAACGTCACAACGCGGCGCGCCTTGATCGGAATGGCCTCGCCGGTACGCGGGTTGCGACCTGGCCGCGGCGCCTTCACACGGATCTGGAAGTTGCCGAAGCTGGAGATCTTCACGTCGGTGCCGTTCACGAGACTGGTGGTGACCAGATCGAAGAAGGCATCGATCATGTCCTTGGACTCGCGCTTGTTCAGGCCGATCTGCTCGAACAGCAGTTCGGCCAGTTGCGCCTTCGTCAACGCAGGCGTCTCCAGGCTTTCTACGGAAATCTTCACCGCATCTCTCCGCTCGTCGTCCATGTCGTCGAAATCAACCTGCGCCTGCATGCGAACCTCCTCAAGTGCGGAGTCGCGCGCCGACGCGCTCGCCCAAACTGGCCAGAACGCGCTGCACGCACGACTCGATCTGTTCCTCGGCGAGTGTCGCATCTCCGCCGTTCAACACCAGCCGCACGGCCAAGCTTTTCTCGTCGGTCGCCAGGCCTGCAGGCACAGCCACCCCGGGCTTGGCCCGGTAGACGTCGAACAGTTCGGCGTGCCGCAGCACGCCGGCGGTGGCCGCCGATTGGATCGCGGCCATCAGCGCAGTGTGCGTCACCGACTCCTTGACGACCACGGCAATGTCACGCTCCACATCCTGGAAACGCGGCACGGGCTGCGCGGCAGGCACGGCCTGCGCTTGCACCGCATCCAGCTCCAGTTCGAAGAGCACGGGCGCGTGTGGCAGCTCCCAGGACTGACGCCAGCGTGGGTGCAATTCGCCGACTACGCCGATGACGCGGCCATCGAGCAGCACGCGCGCGGCACGGCCAGGATGCAACGCCGGGTGTTCGGCCGCCTCGAACACCACACGCCGCGGCGCGAGCAAGGCCTCCACATCACCCTTGACGTCGTAGAAGTCGACCCGTTGGCCTTTGCGCGACCAGTCCATGCTCTCGGCATCGCCAAAGGCCAGACCCGCAACGCGCATGGGCTGGTGGATGCCTTGCACGGTGGCATCGGTGGTGGCCACCGCCGCATCGCGCAGGAACACGCGACCGAGCTCGAACACCCGCACGCGGCTGGCGCGGCGGTCCAGATTGAACTTGAGCACCTGCAGCAGCGAGCCGATCAGCGACGAGCGCATCACGCTCATGGGGCTGGCGATCGGGTTGAGCAAGGTGATCGGATGGGCGTTGCCATGCACGTCGCGCTCCCACGTACTCTGCACGAAGCTGAAGTTGATGGTTTCCTGGTAGCCCAGAGCGGCCACGCGGCGGCGCACGGCGAAACGGCTGCTGCGCGACTCTGGCAGGACACGGGCCGTGATGGGCGCCAGCGGCGGCGTGGTTGGCAGGCGTTCGTAGCCGATCAGGCGCGCGACCTCCTCGATCAAGTCTTCCTCGATCAGCAGGTCGAAGCGGTGCGGCGGCGGCGTCACGGTCAGCACGCCCTCGCCCTCCTCCAACGGGAAAGCCAGGCGGCGCAGCGCATCGGCACAGTCGGCCTGCGTGAGCGGCATGCCGATCACGCGCGCAGCCCGCGCCACGCGCAACTGCACAGGCTCTTGCACGGGCAGTTGCAGCGTCTGGTCGTCGATGGGGCCGGCTTCGCCGCCGCAGATCTCCAGCACCAGCTGCGTGATGCGCTCGATGGTCTGCACAGTGCGGCTCGGATCCACGCCGCGCTCGAAGCGGTGGCCCGCATCGGTGGAGAAGTTGAAGCGGCGCGAACGGCCCTGGATCGCTTCGGGCCACCAGAACGCGGCCTCGATGTAAATGTTGCGCGTGTCGTCTGACACGGCCGTGGCATCGCCACCCATGATGCCGGCCAGCGACTCGACGGTCTGCGCATCGGCGATCACCCCGACCTTGGCGTCCAGCGTCACGGTGTTGCCATTGAGCAGCTTGAGCTGCTCACCCTCGCGGCCCCAGCGCACCACGAGGCCGCCGTGGATCTTGTCCAGGTCGAAGATGTGCGAGGGCTGGCCGGCCTCGAACATCACGTAGTTGGAGATGTCCACGAGCGGCGAGACGCTGCGCTGGCCGCAACGCGCCAGACGCTCGACCATCCAGGCCGGCGTGGTGGCGCGCGTGTTCACCCCGCGCACGATGCGGCCCGAGAAGCGGCCGCACAGTTCGGGCGCCTCGACCTGCACGGGCAGGCGGTCGTCGATGCGCGGTGCGATGGGCACGGGCTCGGTCGCGATGAGCGGGCTGCCGGTCAGAGCCGACAGTTCGCGTGCCACGCCATACACCGACAAGCCGTGCGCCAGGTTGGGCGTGAGCTTGAGCGTGAGCAGCATGTCGTCCAGGCCCAGGTGCGCGCGGATGTCGTGGCCCAGCGGCGCATCGGCCGCGAGTTCGAGCAGGCCGCCGTGGTCCTCGCTGAGTTGGAGTTCGCGCGCCGAGCACAGCATGCCCTGGCTCTCGACACCGCGCAGCTTGCCGAGCTTGATGCGAAACGGCTGGCCGTCCTCTCCGGGCGGCAGCTCGGCGCCGACCAACGCGCAAGGCACCTTGATGCCGACACGCGCGTTCGGCGCACCGCACACGATGTTGAGCAGTTGCGGCTGGCCGACGTCCACCTGGCACACGCGCAGGCGGTCCGCATTCGGATGCTGGACGGCTTCCTTGATCTCGCCGACGACGATCTTGCTGAACGGCGGCGCGACGGGGCGGCGCTCCTCCACCTCCAGACCGCCCATGGTCAAGGTTTCAGCCAGCTCAGCGCTGCCGACGGGCGGATTGCAGAAGGCGCGCAGCCAGGACTCTGGGAATTGCATCGTTGTTCTCGTCTATTCGGAAAGCAGCGGGATCACTGGAACTGCGACAGGAAGCGCAGGTCGCCGTCGAAGAACAGCCGCAGGTCGTTCACGCCATAGCGCAGCATGGTCAGCCGATCCGGGCCCATGCCGAAGGCAAAGCCGATGTAGCGCTCGGGATCCAGCCCCATGTTGCGCACCACGTTCGGGTGCACCTGGCCGGAGCCCGCAACCTCGAGCCAGCGGCCGGCCAGCGGTCCGCTCTGGAACTGGATGTCGATCTCGGCGCTGGGTTCGGTGAACGGGAAGAAGCTCGGACGGAAGCGCAGCACCAGGTCGTCGCTCTCGAAGAAGGTGCGGCAGAAATCGGTGAACACGACCTTCAGATCCTTGAAGCTCACGTTCTCGCCCAGCCACAGGCCTTCGCACTGGTGGAACATCGGCGAGTGCGTGGCATCGCTGTCCACGCGGTAGGTGCGGCCCGGTGCGATCACGCGGATCTCGGGCGCCTTGGTCTGCCCGCTGGCATCGGCAGCTGCGGCCTCGAAGGCGGCCGCGTGCTTGCGGATGTGCTGGTGGGCATAGCGGACCTGCATCGGACTGGTGTGCGGGCGCAGGTTGTAGGGAATGCCGTCTTCGCCCTGGATGTCCACGTAGAACGTGTCCTGCATCGAACGTGCCGGATGGTTGGGCGGGTTGTTCAGCGAGGTGAAGCTGTGCCAGTCGCTCTCAATCTCCGGGCCGTCGGCCACGTCGAACCCCATGCTTGCGAAGATGGCCTCGATGCGCTCCAGGGTGCGCGAGACCGGATGCAGGCCACCGGCGCCGCGCTGGCGCCCCGGCAGCGTCACGTCCAGCGCTTCAGCCTTGAGCTGCAGCGCCAGTTCGGCATCGGCCAGGCCCTGGCGCGCGGCGTTCAACGCCACTTCGATCGCCTGTTTGGCCTGGTTGATCGCCGCGCCGCGCGTCTTCTTCTCGTCCACGCTGAGCGTGCCCATGCCCTTCATGAGCTCGGTCAGGCGACCGGACTTGCCCAGGTAGCGCGCCTTGGCGTTCTCCAGGTCGGCCGGCGTGGTGGCGGCGGTGAAGTCCTCGCGCGCCTGCGCGACGATGGCATCCAAATCGTTCATGGGAATTCTTGGCAAATGAAAAAGGGGCCGAGACTCCTGCAGGAAATCCCGGCCCCTGAGGTCCTGAGCGGTGGTAGGTGAACGCCGAGCCCGAAGGCCGGTTCACCCGCGTGGCACTCAGGCCGCCAGCTTGGCCTTGACCTGCTCGACGATGCCGGCAAAAGCGGCCTTGTCGTGCACGGCGATGTCGGCCAGCATCTTGCGGTCGATCTCGATGGAAGCCTTTTTCAGGCCGTTGGCGAACTGGCTGTAGGTCAGGCCCAGTTCACGTGCAGCGGCATTGATACGGGCGATCCACAACTGACGGAACACGCGCTTCTTGGTACGACGGTCACGGTAGGCGTACTGGCCCGCCTTCATCACCGCCTGCTTGGCGATGCGGAAGACGTTACCGCGGCGACCGCGGAAACCCTTGGCGAGCTTCAGAACTTTCTTGTGACGTGCGCGGGCGGTAACACCACGTTTGACGCGAGGCATAAATTACTCCTTGTTCGTCCGTTAGATCAGATGCCGCGGCCGGGCAGCATCTGCGCCATCGAGGCCATATTGGTCTCGTGCACAGTCACCGCACCACGCAGTTGGCGCTTGTTCTTGGTGGTCTTCTTCGTCAAGATGTGACGCTTGAAGGCTTGACCGCGCTTGACGGTGCCACCGGGACGAACGCGGAAGCGTTTCTTCGCCGCGCTCTTGGTCTTCATTTTGGGCATGTGCATGCTCCTTCTTGGTTGTGCTCGTGAGGCGCCGGAAACCGATTCCGGACTTGTTGGCCCCGAGCCACTTTTGGTGCGAAAGCCTTACGGCCCTCGCGTTCACCACCGGCAGGCGACCAACCCGCCGGCGTTGAATTCTTGCGATCCCTGCTTCTTTCAGGAGGCTGCGCTTGGCGCAGCTTCGGTAGCGGGCTTCGCTGCAACCGGCTTCTTGCGGGCCGGTGCAATCATCATGATCATCTGGCGGCCTTCCAACTTGGGAAACTGCTCGACGATGATGAGGTCCTGCAAGTCGTTGCGGATGCGCTGCAGCAGCGCCATGCCCAACTCCTGGTGCGTGATCTCGCGGCCACGAAAGCGCAGCGTGATCTTGCACTTGTCACCATCGGCCAGAAAGCGCCGAATGTTGCGCATCTTGATGTTGTAGTCGCCGTCGTCCGTGCCAGGGCGGAACTTGACTTCCTTGATCTCGATGACCGTCTGCTTGGCTTTCGCGTCGGCCGCCTTCTTCTGCTCTTGGTATTTGAACTTGCCGTAGTCCATCAACCGGCAGACAGGCGGGTTCGCCGCGGCGACGACCTCGACGAGGTCTACGTCCAGCTCACCCGCCATGCGCAAAGCCTCCGCCAAGCTGACGACGCCCAGGGGCTCGTTCTCGGGGCCGGTGAGACGCACTTCCGGGGCCATGATTTCCCGGTTCAGGCGGTGCTTGCGTTCTTCGCGGTGACGACGGTCACGAAATTCAGTAGCGATGGCTCAATCCTTCAACATCAAACGCTATATTTAAAATAGCAACAGCCGTCATATGCATGCGGCCAAGACAGAAACAAGGGCCTTGCCTGACCCTAGATTCACGCCTTGGAAGCGATGTCGCCGGCCAGCTTCGCCTGGAAGTCCTGTAGCGGCATCACACCGAGGTCCAGATTGCCTCGGGCACGCACTGCGACGGCACCTGCTTCCCGTTCTTTGTCACCCACGACAAGGATGTAAGGAAGCTTTTGCATCGAATGCTCCCGTATTTTACGGGTAATCTTCTCGTTGCGCAGATCCAGCTCTACCCTAAACCCTTGATCCAGCAGCGTTTTGGCAACAGTCCGCGCGTAATCGGCCTGTCCGTCCGTGATGTTGAGGACGGAAACCTGCTTGGGCGCAAGCCACGCGGGCAGTGCACCGGCGTGCTGTTCGATCAGGATGCCGATGAAACGCTCCAGGCTACCGACGATGGCCCGGTGCAGCATGATGGGCCTATGGCGCGCGCCATCCTCGCCCACGAAATCGGCGTCCAGCCGCTCGGGCATGTTGGGATCGACCTGGATCGTGCCGCATTGCCACTGGCGCCCCAGCGCATCCTTGAGCACATACTCGATCTTAGGGCCGTAAAAGGCGCCCTCGCCCGGCAGGTACTCGAATTCGCAACCGGAGGCACGCAGGCCGTCGGCCAGTGCCGCCTCGGCCTTGTCCCAACTCTCTTCGCTGCCGATGCGTTTCTCGGGACGCGTGGACAGCTTGTAGAGAATCTCCGTGAAGCCGAAGTCCTTGTAGACCTTCTGGAGCAGCGTCGTGAAGGCTGTGACCTCGCCCTGGATCATGTCTTCCGTGCAGAAGATGTGGCCATCGTCCTGCGTGAAGCCGCGGACGCGCATGATGCCGTGCAGGCCACCCGTGGGCTCGTTGCGATGGCAGTTGCCGAACTCGCCATATCGCAGCGGCAGGTCGCGGTAGCTCTTGATGCCCTGCTTGAAGATCAGGATGTGGCCGGGGCAGTTCATCGGCTTGAGCGCGTAGTCGCGCTTTTCGGACTCCGTGACGAACATGTTCTCGCGGTACTTGTCCCAGTGGCCCGTCTTCTCCCACAAACCCTTGTCCAGGATCTGCGGGCCCTTGACTTCCTGGTAGCCGTTGTCGCGGTACACGCGGCGCATGTACTGCTCGACCTCCTGCCATAGCGTCCAGCCCTTGGGATGCCAGAACACCATGCCCGGCGCGTGGTCGTCGATGTGGAACAGGTCGAGTTCGCGCCCCAGCTTGCGGTGGTCGCGCTTCTCGGCCTCCTCCAGCATCGTCAGGTACTGCTGCAGCTCATCCTTCGTCGCCCAGGCCGTGCCGTACACACGCTGCAGCATCTCGTTGCGGTGGTCGCCACGCCAGTAGGCGCCGGCCACCTTCATGAGCTTGAAGAAGCGCAGCTTGCCCGTGCTGGGCACGTGCGGACCCCGGCACAGGTCCTCGAACTTGCCTTCGCGGTACAGCGACACATCCTCGTTGGACGGGATGCTCGCGATGATCTCGGCCTTGTAGTGCTCGCCCAGGCTCTCGAAGTAGGCGACGGCTTGGTCGCGCGGCAGCACACGGCGCACCACAGGCTCGTCCTTGGCGGCGAGTTCGCCCATCTTCTTCTCGATGGCGACCAGGTCCTCGGGCGTGAACGGGCGCTTGTACGAGAAGTCGTAGTAGAAGCCATTCTCGATCACCGGGCCAATCGTGACCTGCGCCTCGGGAAACAACTCCTTCACGGCATGCGCCAGCAAGTGGGCCGTCGAGTGGCGGATCACTTCCAGGCCGTCAGCGTCCTTGGCCGTCACGATGGAAAGCGGGCTGTCGGCCGTGATCTGGTGGCTCGTGTCGACGACCTTGCCGTTGATCTTGCCGGCCAGGGCCGCCTTGGCCAGGCCGGAACCGATCGAAGCCGCAACTTCGGCCACCGTGACCGGGCCGGGGAACTCGCGCTGCGAGCCGTCGGGAAGCGTGATGTGGATCATGGGTTCAATGCTCTTCAGGGATGGCGAAGTTGCGCCAACAAAAAAGCGCGGAACAGGTCCGCGCTTTTCTGGTGGGGATGCAGGCAGGCAGGCGCGAACGATCGGCCCTAACGTCCAGTGGACGGGCCAGTAGAGGTTTCCGTCGTAGTTCGCGGTGTCATAACCAGCATGCCTTTCTCGCCCTTGTTCGTGGAAGCAAAGCGCGCATTCTAGCGGCCCGAACGAAAAACGGCCCCGGCAGCTACCTGCCGGAGCCCTGTCTCCTCGCTCTACTGGATCAGTGGAATTGTTCTTCTTCGGTCGAACCCGTCAGCGCCTTGACGCTGGACGAACCGCCCTGGATCACCGTGGTCACATCGTCGAAGTAGCCAGCGCCGACTTCCTGCTGGTGCGACACGAAGGTGTAGCCCTGTTCGCGCGCTGCGAATTCCGGCTCCTGCACCATCTCCACGTAGTGCTTCATGCCTTCGCCGCGGGCATAGGCGTGCGCGAACTTGAAGGTGTTGTACCAGTTGACGTGGATGCCCGCCAGCGTGATGAACTGGTACTTGTAGCCCAGCGCAGACAGCTCGTCCTGGAACTTGGCGATCGTCTTGTCGTCCAGGTTCTTCCTCCAGTTGAACGACGGCGAGCAGTTGTACGACAGCAGCTTGCCCGGGCTCTTGGCATGCACGGCCTGCGCGAACTCACGGGCGAAGCCCAGGTCCGGCGTGCCGGTTTCGCACCACACCAGGTCAGCGTAGGGTGCGTAGGCGACGCCGCGGCTGATGGCTTGCTCCAGACCGTTCTTGACGCGGTAGAAGCCCTCCTGCGTGCGCTCGCCGGTCAAGAACGACTTGTCGTTGGCATCGTGGTCGGAGGTGATCAGATTGGCGGCTTCCGCATCGGTACGCGCCAGCACGATGGTGGAGACACCCATCACGTCGGCGGCGAAGCGCGCGGCGATCAGCTTCTCGCAGGCTTCGTGCGTGGGCACCAGCACCTTGCCGCCCATGTGACCGCACTTCTTGACGGCGGCCAGCTGGTCTTCGAAGTGCACGCCCGCAGCACCGGCCGCGATCATGTTCTTCATAAGCTCAAACGCGTTCAGCACGCCGCCGAAGCCGGCTTCCGCATCGGCCACGATGGGCAGGAAGTAGTCGATGAACTCCTTGTTACCCGGCTCGATGCCACGGCCCCACTGGATTTCGTCGGCACGCTTGAAGGTGTTGTTGATGCGGCGAACCATGGTTGGCACCGAGTCGTAGGCGTACAGCGACTGGTCGGGATACATGGTTTCGGAGGTGTTGCCGTCAGCGGCCACCTGCCAGCCCGACAAATACACTGCCTCCAGACCAGCCTTGGCCTGCTGCATGGCTTGGCCGGCGGAGATCGCGCCAAAGGCGTTCACGTAGCCTTTCTTCGCGCCACCGTTGATCTTCTCCCACAGCTTCTCGGCACCGCGCTTGGCCAGGGTGTATTCGATCGGCAGCGAGCCGCGCAGCCGCACCACGTCGGCAGCGCTGTAGCCGCGCTTGACACCCTTCCAGCGCGGGTTGGTAGCCCAGTCCTTCTCGAGGGCGGCGATCTGCTGTTCACGGCTGAGTTGTTCGGTCACGGATTGGGGCATGGAAGTTCTCCAGGACGTTGATGGGATGGGTGAATTCTATGTCTTATATAAGACTTCATTTTTCTCATATGTCTTATACAAGACAAAAAAATTCTTGTTTTTCGACAACTACTTAGATTCGATTTTTCGAAATATGAAAAGAAAAACTTCATCCCAAAAAGCGGATCCTGCAGGAATCCACGTCCCATTCCGCATTGCAAAACTGTGTTTTTGCTGATGCAGCGCAGCAATCCTTCCCATTTCTCCACACATCCAAGCGGAGTCTTCCCCGGATCGCCAAGCGCAACCCGGCGTTGTGCGCGCGCCTCCCACGGCACATGGGCCATGATGCGCGGCTGTTCGCCGCATCGACAACATGAGCCCCGTGATCCCATCCACCCATCGCCTCGCCGCCAGCGCCTGCCTTGCCGCCAGCATGACGCTGGTCGGCAGCTATGTCGCGCTGTCCAAGCCCCTGGCGGCCGCCTTCCCCGTGCTGCTGCTGGCATGGCTGCGCTTCGGCATCGCCGCCATCGCCATGCTGCCCTGGCTGCGCAAGCCAGCCAATGAGCCCCCCATGCCGCGCAGCACACGCCGCCTCGTCTTCCTGGAATCCTTCCTCGGCAACTTCCTGTTTTCGATCTGCATGATCTACGGCGTCAGCATGACCAGCGCCGTGTCGGCAGGAGTGGTCATGGCGGCCATTCCGGCCGCCGTGGCGGTCGCCAGCTGGCTGCTGCTGCGCGAGCGCGTCACGAGCCGCACCTGGGCAGCCGTCGCCTGCGCCGTGGTCGGCATCGGCCTGCTGGGTGTCGCCAAGCCAGGCCACGGTGCGCCAAGCGGCGGCAGCCAAGGCAACGCGGCGCTGGGCCACCTGCTGCTGTTCGCAGCGGTGCTATGCGAGGCCGCGTACGCGGTCATCGGCAAGAAGCTCACGGGCAGCCTGGGGCCAAAGCGCATCAGCGCGCTGATCAATCTTTGGGGCCTGGTGCTCGCCACGCCGTTTGGGCTGTACTTTGCCGCGCAGTTCGACTTCGGCGCCGTCAGTGCGGGGCTGTGGATCCTGCTCGTGTTCTATGCACTGGCGGCCAGCATCTGGACCGTGTGGCTCTGGATGACCGGCCTGCGCACCATCCCCGCGGCGCAGGCCGGAGTGTTCACCGTGCTGCTGCCCGTCAGCGCGGCGCTGACGGGCGTGCTCGTGCTCGGCGAGCGCATGGGCGCCCTCGAGTTGCTGGCGCTGGTGATCGCCCTCGTCGGTGTAGCCCTCGCCACGCTGCCGGCCCGCGCGGTCAGCGATCTTTGAGACGGTGCGCCGCCGGGCGCACGTTCTCCTGCCGCGCGGGCAGCACCGGCGCATGCTCGCGCGGCGCGTTCAGCACGATGGATGTCGACGTGTCCGCCAGCACGCAGAACTTGCTGACCACCGCGTCCAGGTGCGGCACATCGATCACCGCGATCTCGAGCACCCAGCTGTCCTCGCCGGTCACGTTGAAGGCATTGATGACCTCGGGCGTCTGCTCGATCAACTTGACCACACGCGCGTACTCGGCGCGCCCCACCCGCACGAGCGCACGGATACCGTAGCCAAGACGCGACAGATCGAGCTCCGCGCGGTAGGCCTTGATGACCCCCGCGATCTCGAGCTTGCGCACGCGCTCGGTGACCGCCGGCTGGCTCAGGTGCACCCTGCGGCCGAGCTCGGCCATGGTCATGCGGGCATCGCGCTGCAACTCCGCGAGGATCTTGTCGTCATAGGTGTCGAGCGCATGGGCTTCAGCAATCATCTGAAGAACTTTTGAAAATTGAAGTTGATCAATATTTTACTTATCAGAAATTCAAAATTTCGATGATCTTCTTTTGTCAACCAACATCGCCCCAGAGAGATCCCTGCTACGGGCGCAGCAGTGTCGCGCGCCACCCCGACGCACGCCCGCCGCGCGCCTCACCGCGCATGCCGCGCCATGCGCTTGTCGGCGCCTGCGCACGCCGCGTGTTCGCACGCGAAAAATCCTCGCCACGCAGAGCGAAAAAGGGCTTTCTCTCTCTTGGAAAGGTGTTTCTTCTCCATTAGCATCCGCTCTGCCAGTGAGGAAGGTTTTTTTCGCTGGTGACAACGCAACACCAAAAAGGAATCTCAATCATGGCAACTGCAAAGAAAGCGCCCGCGAAAGCGGCTCCGGCAAAGAAGGCAGCTCCGGCCGCGGCGAAGAAGGCTGCAGCACCGGCGAAGAAGGCCGCTGCGCCCGCCAAGAAGGCTGCGGCTCCGGCAAAGAAGGCCGCCGCTCCTGCCAAGAAGGCAGCCCCGGCCAAGAAGGCTGCAGCACCCGCCAAGAAGCGCGCCGTCAACGCCGCCTTCATGAAGGCCCTGACGCCCAGCGCCGCCCTGGCCGGTGTGGTCGGTGCAGCACCGATGCCGCGCACCGAAGTGGTCAGCAAGCTGTGGGTCTACATCAAGAAGAACAAGCTGCAGGACAGCGTCAACAAGCGCATGATCAACGCCGACGCCAAGCTGAAGGAAGTCTTCGGCAAGGCCCAGGTGTCCATGTTCGAAATGGCTGGCCTGATCGGCAAGCACCTCAAGTAAGACGGCCCCCGTCTTCATCAAAGGCCGGCTCTGCCGGCCTTTTTCATGGGCGCTCAGGCCTTGCCGGTCTTCTTCAGCGCAGCCTGCGTGATGGCGCTCAGGGTGCCGCGCGTGGTGATGACCTCTGGGTCCAGCAGCACCTCGATCAGCGTGCCGTTCGGCCGCTCCAGCGCAGCCAGCAGTTGGGCCTCGAACTCCTCGGTCCGTGTAATGCGCACACCGGCATAGCCATAGGCCTCGGCCAGCTTCACGAAGTCAGGGTTGGCCAGGGCCGTGCCGCTCACGTTCTTCGGGTACTCGCGCTCCTGGTGCATGCGGATGGTGCCGAACATGCCGTTGTTGAGCAGCAGCACGATGCTCTTGGCGCCGCATTGCGCGGCCGTGGCCAGTTCCTGCCCGTTCATGAGGAAGTCGCCGTCGCCCGCGATCGTGAAAGACACCCGGCCGGTCGTGATGGCCGCCGCGATCGCCGCCGGCACGCCATAGCCCATCGCGCCATTGGTCGGCGCCAGCTGCGTCTTGTGGCCCTTGGCCAGGCCATGGTGGCGGAAGAAACGGTGCATCCAGCTGGCGAAGTTGCCCGCGCCGTTGGTGACCACCGCGTCGGCCGGCAGGTGCTTCTGCAGCAGGCCCACGATGGCCGGCATGTCGATGTCGCCCGGCAGCGCCTGGGGCTGCAGGTTCTCCAGGTAATCGGCATGGGCTCCCTGGGTCCAGTCCTCCCACGGCAGGCTGGTCGGCGCCGTCAGCACCTCGAGCGAGCGCGCCGCCGCGTTCATGGTCGCGTTGATCGCCAGATCGGCCTGGTAGACGCGGTTGAGCTCCTCGGCGCTGGCGTGGATGTGGACCAGCTTCTGCTTGCTGCGCGGCGCCTCGATCAGCGTGTAGCCGCCGGTCGTCATCTCGCCCAGCCGTGGGCCGATGGCCAGGATCAGGTCACTGTCCCGCACGCGCTGCGCGAGCTTGGGGTTGAGGCCGATGCCGATGTCGCCGGCGTACTGCGGATGCCAGTTGTCGAAGGTGTCCTGGAAACGAAAGGCGTTGCCCACGGGCAGCCTCCAGTTCTCGGCAAAGCGCTGCAGTGCCTGTGCGGCCTGCGGCGTCCAGCCGCTGCCGCCCGCGATCACGAGCGGCTTGCGTGCGGCCAGCAGCATCTCGCGCAGCGTGCGCAGCGCGCCGGGGTCGCTCCAGGCCTGCACCGCCTCCACGCGCGGCAACGGCGCCACGTCGACCTCCTGCACCAGCATGTCCTCGGGCAGAGCCAGCACCACGGGGCCGGGGCGGCCGTTCATGGCCGTGGCGAACGCGCGCGCCACGTACTCGGGAATGCGCCGTGCGTCGTCGATGCGCTCCACGCGCTTGGCGAAACCCTTGGTGCTGGGGCCGAAGAAGCTCTGGTAGTCGACCTCCTGGAACACCTCGCGGTCGCGCGAGTCGCTGGCCACGTCGCCGACGAACAGCACCATGGGCGTGGAGTCCTGAAAAGCCGTGTGCACGCCGATGGAGGCATTGGTGGCACCCGGCCCGCGCGTCACGAAGCACACGCCGGGCCGGCCGGTCAGCTTGCCATGGGCCTCGGCCATGAAAGCGGCGCCGCCCTCCTGCCGGTTGATGACGAACTGGATGCGGTCGCCGTAGGCATGGAAGCCGTCCAGCGCCGCGAGATAGCTCTCGCCGGGTACGCCGAACACGTGGCTCACGCCCTGCTCGACCAGACACTGCACCAACAAATGACCCGCGATCTGTTTGCTCATGGAATTCCTGTGGGAAGCTGCGTTGCGAAAGACGGCGGCCATTATGGGCCGGGGCCTGCACGGGCTTGCTTTAATTCACCAATCAGTTAATTATCCGGACATGAGCGCCACCCCCACACCCCTCGAGCCGCGCACCCGCGATGCCGACCGCTCGCAGCTGATCATCCTGGACGCCGCCCGGGAGGAGTTCGCGCGCCACGGCCTCGCCGGCGCCCGCGTGGACCGCATCGCCGAGCGCGCCGGCATCAACAAGCGCCTGATCTACTACTACTTCGAGAGCAAGGACGGCCTGTTTCTGGCCGTGCTGGAGCAAACCTATCTGGACATCCGCGAGGCCGAGAAGCAGTTGCACCTGGACGAGTTGCCGCCGGCTCAGGCGATCCGCCGGCTCACCGAATTCACCTGGGACTACTACCTCGCCCACCCCGAATTCCTGACCCTGCTCAACAGCGAAAACCTGCACCGCGGCACGCACCTGGCGCAGTCGGCCCGGGTGCGCGAAATGAACTCGCCGCTGATCGACACATTGGCCGAAATCCTGGAGCGCGGCCGCGCCGAAGGCCTGTTCCGCGGCGGCATCGACCCGCTGCAGCTGTACGTCTCCATCGCCGGCATGGCGTACTTCTACCTGTCCAACCAGCACACGCTGCGCGCCGTGTTCGGCCGCGACCTCATGACGCCCAAGGCCCAGCACGAACGCCTGTCCCACATGTGCGAAGTCGTCCTAGGGTATGTACTTAGAAGCTGACGAGGGGCGCGCGTTGACGCCGGCAACTCCGGATTCCTAGAATGGCACAATTCACCGATTGGTGAAAACAAGCTAACACCCGGAGACCCAACATGACCTCGACCCGCCTGGCCGCCCTGCTCGCCGCCGCCCTGCTGCCCGCATTCGCCGCCGCCCAGGGCAACTACCCGAACAAGCCGATCCGCGTGGTCGTGCCCTTCGGCGCCGGCAGCACCACGGACATCATCGCGCGCGCCATCACCGACAAGATGGGCCAGAGCATGGGACAGACGCTGGTGGTGGACAACCGCGGCGGCGCCAGCGGCACGATCGGCCAGCAGGCCGTGGCCACGGCCGCGCCGGACGGCTACACCATCATGATCCATTCGTCCTCGCACACGGTCAGCCCGTCCACCTTCGCCAAGCTGCCGTTCGACACCGTCGCCGACTTCGCCGGCGTCACACCGATCACCACCACGCCCAACGTGCTCGTGATTTCGCCGGCCAAGGGCATCAAGACCGTGCAGGACCTCGTGGCCAAGGCCAAGGCCGAACCCGGCAAGATGAACTTCGCCTCCGCCGGCCAGGGCAGCGCCACCCACCTGAATGCCGAGAAGTTCAAGATGGCGGCGCACATCGACGCCACCAACATCCCGTTCAAGGGCTCGGCCGAGGCCGTGACCGAAGTGCTGGCCGGCCGCGTGGACTACTACTTCTCGCCGATCGCACCCGTGATCGGCCAGATCAAGGACGGCCAGTTGCTGGCCCTGGCGGTGGGCTCGCCCAAGCGCGCCAGCGCCCTGCCCGACGTGCCGACCACGGCCGAAGGCGGCGTGCCCGGTTCGGAGTTCAACTTCTGGATCGGCATGATGGTCCCGGCCAAGACGCCACGCGAGATCATCAACCGCCTGCACGACGAAGTGCTCAAGGCGCTGGCCAGCCCCGAGGTCAAGGAGCGCTTCGCCAAGCTCGGCGCCGACGCCTGGACCACCAAGCCCGAAGAGTTCGACGCCTACATCAAGACCGAGATCCAGGCCAACGCCAAGCTGGTCAAGGCGGCCGGCCTGTCGCCGTCCAACTGACCGCCCCTCCCGTTTCCGTTCCCCTCTCCACGTTCGCAGGAAGTTCGCTATGCCTACCCAACGCCTTGGTCTGATCATGCACGGTGTCACCGGCCGCATGGGCATGAACCAGCACTTGATCCGCTCCATCGTCGCCATCCGCCACCAGGGCGGCGTGACGCTCTCCAACGGCGACAAGGTGATGCCCGACCCGATCCTGATCGGCCGCAACGCCGAGAAGATCGAGGCGCTGGCCAAGGCCCACGGCATCGCGCGCTGGGGCACCAACCTGGAAGCGGCCCTCGCCAACAAGGACGACACGGTGTTCTTCGACGCCGGCACCACGCAGATGCGCCCGACGCTGCTGGCCCAGGCGCTGCGCGCCGGCAAGCACGTCTACTGCGAAAAGCCCATCGCCACCACGCTGGCCGAGGCCATGGAGATCTCCAAGACCGCCAGCAAGTCGGGCCTCAAGCACGGCGCCGTGCAGGACAAGCTGTTCCTGCCCGGCCTCCGCAAGCTGGACATGCTGCGCCGCGCGGGCTTCTTCGGCAAGATGCTGTCGGTGCGCCTGGAGTTCGGCTATTGGGTGTTCGAGGGCGACCTGCAACCCATCCAGCGCCCGAGCTGGAACTACCGCTCCGAGGACGGCGGCGGCATGATCCTGGACATGATGTGCCACTGGCGCTATGTGCTGGACAACCTGTTCGGCAAAGTGCAGTCGGTCTCCTGCCTGGCCGCCACGCACATCCCAAAGCGCTGGGACGAAGCCGGCAAGGAATACACGGCGACCGCCGACGACGCGGCCTATGCCACCTGCGAACTGCAGGGCCACGGTGGCGAGAGCGTGATCGCACAGCTCAACATGAGCTGGGCCACGCGCGTGCGCCGCGACGACCTCGTGACCTTCCACGTCGACGGCACGCACGGATCGGCCGTGGCCGGCCTGTCGGACTGCCGCGCCCAGAGCCGCGTGAACACCCCGCGCCCGGTCTGGAACCCGGACGTCAAGCAGACCATGAACTTCTTCGACCAATGGCAGGAAGTGCCCGATTCCATGGTCTACGACAACGGCTTCAAGATCCAGTGGGAGCACTTCATCCGCCACGTGGTCGAAGACGCGCCCTACGCCTGGACCCTGCCCGAAGGCGCCAAGGGCGTGCAGCTGGTCGAGGCCGCGCTGCAGTCGCACAAGGAACGCCGCTGGGTCGACGTGCCCGAGCTGAAGGTCTGACGCCATGGCCCTGTCCATCAAGCTCCCCACGCCGCAAGGCCTGGCCGACTACACCCTGCGCGGCCAGCCGCTGGCCCGCCCGCCGGCCGGCCTGAAGTTCAACCGCATCGCCTACTCGGCCGCCCACGTGGTCGCCGACCCGCTGGCCGCGGTCGACCCCTGGCTCACGGCCGCCGTGGACTGGGACGCCACCATCGCCTACCGCCAGCACCTGTGGACGCTGGGCCTGGGCGTGGCCGAGGCCATGGACACGGCCCAGCGCGGCATGGGCCTGGACTGGCCCACCTCGCTGGAGCTGATCCGCCGTTCGCTGGACGCCGCCAAGGACCACCCGGGCGCCTTCGTGGCCTCGGGCTGCGGTACCGACCACCTGGACATCGACAGCGTCAAGACCGTGGACGACGTGATCCGCGGCTACGAGGAGCAGATGGCCGCGATCGAGAAGCTCGGCGGCAAGCTCATCGTCATGGCCAGCCGCGCGCTGGCCCGCGTGGCCAAGAGCCCGGCCGACTACGAGCGCGTGTACGGCCGCATCCTGTCGCAGGCGAAGCAGCCGGTGGTGCTGCACTGGCTGGGCCCGATGTTCGACCCGGCGCTGGCCGGCTACTGGGGCAACGACAACGCCGATGCCGCCATGGACACGGCCCTGGCCGTGATCGCCGCCAGCCCGACCAAGGTCGACGGCATCAAGATCTCGCTGCTCGACAAGGACAAGGAAATCGCGATGCGCCGGCGCCTGCCCGCCGGCGTGCGCATGTACACGGGCGATGACTTCAACTATGCCGAACTCATCGCAGGCGACGGCTGGGGCGAGCATCCCCTGCACGGCCAGAGCGATGCGCTACTGGGCATCTTCGACGCCATCGCGCCGGCCGCCAGCGCCGCGCTGGGCAAGCTGGCCGAAGGCAAGCTCGAAGACTTCCACGCCATCCTGGGCCCGACCGTTCCGCTGTCGCGCCACATCTTCGCGGCGCCCACGCGCTTCTACAAGACGGGCGTGGTGTTCATGGCCTGGCTCAACGGCCACCAGAAGCACTTCACGATGGTCGGCGGGCAGCAGAGCACGCGCTCGCTGCAGCACCTGGCCGAGCTGTTCCGCCTGGCCGACGCGGCCAACGTGCTCGAGAAGCCCGAACTGGCTGTGCAGCGCATGCGCGCGCTGCTGGCCGTCCACGGCATCGATTGAGCACCCCGGGGCCTCTGCGGGCCCCGCCACCATCAGGAGACAAGCATGCACGTCGTTTCTCGCCGGGCCGTGGCGGCCCTCGCCCTCGCGCTGCCGTTCACGGCTGCGCTGGCCAATGACTATCCCAACAAGCCCGTGCGGGTGATCATCCCGTTCCCGCCGGGCGGCACGCTGGACACCGTGGGCCGCCTGCTCGCGCAAAAGCTCAGCGAGCAGACCGGCCAGAACTTCATCGTCGACAACCGGCCGGGCGGCAACGCCACCATCGGCGCGGGCGCGGTCGCCAAGTCGCCGGCCGACGGCTACACGTTGCTGTTCAACGCCTCGACCTTCACCACCTCCACGCACTTCCTGAAGTCACCGCCCTACGATCCGGCCACCGACTTCACGCCGATCGCGCTGGTGGCCAAGGCGCCGCTGTCGGTCTCGGTCAACAAGGACCTGCCCATCACCGACGTGAAGTCGCTGATCGCGCATGCCAAGGCCAACCCCGGCAAGCTCAGCTTCGCGGTCGGCTCCATCGCTTCGGCCGGGCATTTCTCGACCGAACTCATCAAGAGCAGCGCCGGCCTGAACCTGCAGATCGTGCCCTACAAGGGCTCGGCCCCCGCCTACCAGGACCTCGTGGGTGGGCAGATCGCCGGCTTCGTCGACCCGGTGCTGGGCGCGACCTCGTTCTACAAGAGCGGCATGCTCAAGATCATCGCCGTGACGTCCAAGACGCGGCTGCCCACGCTGCCCGAGGTGCCCACCGTCGGCGAGACCATCCCCGGCTACGAGTTCTACAGCTGGTACGGCCTGTGGGGCCCGGCCAAGCTGCCGGCCGAGGTCACGGCCAAGCTCAATGCCGAGGTCAACAAGGCGCTGGCCGGCGAGATGAAGGAACGGCTGACCAGCCAGGGCATCCTGCTCGGCGGCGGCAGCCCCGACGAGTTCGCGCGCTTCCAGAAGGACGACACGGCGCGCGCGTTCAAGACGATCGCCGATGCCAACATCCGCCCCGAGTGAGTCCCGTGCCGTCGTGACCGGCAGCAGTGCCGGCATCGGCGCTGCGATCGCCCACACCCTGCTCGCGCAGGGTTGGGCCGTGACGGGCATGGACCGCGCACCAGCGTCCATCGCCCACGCGGGCTACCAACACGTGCAGGTGGACCTGGCAGACGGCGCCGCCACCGAAACCGCGGCCCACGCCGCCGAGGGCGCTGAGGCCTTCGTGCACGCGGCCGGCGTGCTGCGCGTGGCACCGCTGGGCCGCCTGCAGCCCGAGGACGGGGCCCTCATGTGGCAACTGCATGTGGACGCGCTGAGCCGCATCGCCAACATCCTGCTGCCCGCGATGGCGCGCGCAGGCCGCGGCCGCGTGGTGCTGGTCGGCAGCCGCGTCGCCAGCGGCGTGGCCGGCCGCAGCCAGTACGCCGCCACCAAGGCCGCGATGATTGCGCTGGCGCGCAGCTGGGCGGCCGAGGTCGTGGCACAGGGCGTCACGGTCAACGTGGTCTCGCCGGCCGCCACGCGCACCGGCATGCTGGCCGACCCGGCACGCCAGACCGAGAAACCCAGGTTGCCGCCCATGGGCCGGCTCATCGAGCCCGAGGAGATTGCCGCACTGGTGGGCTTCCTGCTGTCGCCGGCGGCGGCGCCCATCACGGGCCAGGACATCCGCGTCTGCGGCGGCGCCTCGCTATGACCGCCCCCGTCTCACCCGTCGGACTGATCGGCCTGGGCCTCGTGGGCCAGGCCATCGCGCAGCGCCTGCGTGAAGCCGGCATCGCCACGCTGGGCTACGACATCCGCGCCGAGGCGCGTGCAGCCTTCGACGGTGAAGCGGCCGACAGCGTGCGCTTGCTCGGCGAGCGCTGCAACACCGTGGTGCTGGCCGTGTTCGACACCGGCGGCGTGGTCGACAGCGTGGAAGGCGCGCAAGGCCTGCTGTCGGCCACAGCGCCGCGCACGCAGCTGCTCATCGACTGCTCCACGGGCGACCCCGACCAGCTGCAAGCCCTTTCGGCCCGGCTCGCCGCACGCGGCCTGGGCTTCGTCGAGGCCCCGCTGTCCGGCTCCAGCGAACAGATCGCCGCAGGGCAGGCCACGATGCTCGTGGGCACCGACGCCGCCACCCTGTCCCGCGCCGCGCCGCTGCTGGACCGCATCGCCGCCACGCGCGTGCACGTGGGCGGTGCCGGCATGGGCGCGCGCGCCAAGCTGGCCACCAACCTCGTGCTGGGCCTGAACCGCGCCGTGCTGGCCGAAGGCATGGTCTTCGCTGAGCGCCTGGGCATCGCACCCGCCGCCTTCCTCGAACTGGTGCTGGCCACGCCCGCGCGCTCCGGTGCCGCCGAAGCCAAGGGCCGCATGATGGTCGAGGAGCGCTTCGAACCCCAATCCCGCATCCGCCAGCATCTCAAGGACGTGAACCTCATGCTGGCCGCCGCGGCCGACCAGGGCCAGGCCCTGCCCCTGTCCCAGACCCACGCGGCGCTCATGCGCGCGGCCATCGCGGCCGGCGACGGCGACCTCGACAACGCCGCCATCGTGCGCCAGCTGCGCCGCGAGCGCACGAAATGAACCCACCCCGTTTGGCTGGCTCACTGCGTGTAGCCAACCCATCCCCCTCCAGGGGCGCCGCCAGCGGCCGGGCGAAGCCCGTTCCGCGGCGTCTGCTGGCATGGCCTGCTCCGCGGCCTCTAGAGCCGCGTCTTGCAACCGTGTTGCGTGCCCATTCTGCCGGCGCGCTGTACTAGAACGATTGAGGTCAACACCATGCGCGATTTCTCTTCCAGCCACGAATGGCTGTCCATGAACACCGCCACCGTGCGCAAGCAGTGGCAGCTGCCGCAGATCATCGACGAGTGCGCACGCCGCGGCATCCGCGCGATCAGCCCCTGGCGCGACCAGGTGGCCGCGGCCGGCCTGGAGGCCACGCGCAGGCAGTTGAAGGAGCACGGCATGCAACTGTCGGGCTACTGCCGGGGCGGCTTCTATCCGGCCGCCGACGCCGCCGGCCTGGCCGCCGCGCTCGACGACAACCGCCGCGCCATCGACGAGGCCAAGACGCTGGACGCGGCCTGCCTCGTGCTCGTGGTCGGTGCGCTGCCAGGTGCGCTGACCGGCAAGCCGGCCTACACCGACATCGGCCGCGCGCGCAACGAGGTGCGCGACGGCATCGCCGCCTCGCTGGAATACGCCCGCGAAGTCGGCATGCCGCTGGCCATCGAGCCGCTGCACCCCATGCAGGCGGCCGAGCGCGCCTGCATCAACACGCTGGAACACGCGCTGGACCTGTGCGATGCGCTCGACCCCGGCCAGACCGGCATGCTGGGCGTGGCCATGGACGTCTACCACTGCTGGTGGGACCCGAAGCTGCAGCAGCAGATCGCACGCGCCGGCGATGCCAAGCACACGCGCCTGTTGGCCTACCACGTCTGCGACTGGCTCACGCCCACGCGCGACCTGCTCAACGACCGCGGCATGATGGGCGACGGCGTGGTCGAGCTCAAGAAGATCCGCGGCTGGGTCGAGCAGGCCGGCTTCGCCGGCTTCGCCGAGATCGAGATCTTCTCGGAACTGGACTGGTGGCAGCGCCCCGGTGCCGAGGTGCTGGACACCTGCATCGAACGCCACAAGACCGCGGTATAAACCCGGCCGTGCATTCGCCCCCCACCAACGCAGCCGCCAACCGACGCGGCATCTGGATGATGGTGGGGGCCATGGCGGGCTTCGTCGTCAACGACGCCATCGTCAAGCATGTGGGCGAGGCCATGCCCTCGGCACAGCTGATCTTTTTGCGCGGCGTGCTGGCCTCGTTGCTGGTGCTGGGCATGGCCTTGGCGCTGGGAGCCCGCAGGCAACTGCAGCACGCGTTGCACCCGCGCGTGGCGGCGCGTGCGGCGGTGGACGCGTGCGCCACGGTGATGTACCTGCTCTCGCTGTTCCATCTGCCGCTCGGCAATGCGACCGCCATCAACCTCGCGGCGCCGCTGTTCCTGGTGGTGTTCGCGGTCTGGTTCCTGAAGGAGCGCCCCGGCGCCGCGCGCTGGCTGGCCGTGGCCGTGGGTTTCGCCGGCGTGCTGTGCGTGGTGCAGCCCAGCAGCGATGGCTTCAATGCCTGGACCCTGCTGTGCCTGGCCGGCACGCTGTTCCACGCCACGCGCGACCTGCTCACACGCCGCATCGACCCGGCCATTCCCTCCATCGTCGTCACGCTGTCCACGGCGGTGGCGGTCACGCTGCTGTCGGGCGCCATGTCGCTGGCCCAGGGCTGGCAGCCCTTCACGCCGGTGCAGCTGGCCTGGCTGGCGGCCGCATCGTTGTTCCTCGTGGCCGGCTACTTCCTGATCATCCAGTGCATGCGCCAGGGCGAGGTGTCCCTGACAGCGCCGTTCCGCTACGCGGCCTTGCTGTTCGCCGTGGTGCTGGGCTACCTGGTCTGGGGCGATGTGCCCAATGCCTGGGCCTGGTGCGGCATCGCGCTGCTGGTGGGCTCGGGCCTGTACGTGGTGCACGACCAGCGCGGCCGCACGGCACGGGCGCAGCGTTTGGCGCTCGAAGCGCAGACGGATTAGCGCACTGCCTCTTGAAAACATCCATCCACCATCCATATGGATGGCATGAGGATGTTTTCATGACCAATACCCAGTCCATTGCGCGCATCAGCGAGTCAGAGAAGCTGACCATCAACCTCGGCTACGTCGATCTGGGCCAGATCGACCTGCTGGTGGCCGAAGGCTTCTACGCCAACCGCAGCGATTTCATCCGCACCGCCATCCGCAACCACCTGGCGACGCACGGCGACGCGCTGCGCCAGGTGGTGGCGCGCAAGATGCTGGTGCTTGGACTACAGCAGTTCTCGGTGGCCGACCTCACGCGGGTCCGCGCAGCCGGCGAGAAACTGCAGATCAGGGTGCTGGGTTTGGCCAGCATCGCGCCCGATGTGCCAGCAGAACTTGCGGCGGAGACCATCGAATCCATCACCGTCCTGGGCGCGCTGCATGCGAGCCCCGCTGTTCGCGCCGCCCTGGCCGGACGCATCACCTGAGAACCCCACACCATGAAGAACCCCTTCACCGACCTGTTCGGCGACGCCACGCGGCTGACCCAGGGGGGCCAGCTGCAAGCGGCCACCGAATTGATCCAGCGGACCCTGCGCGACGCCGGACTTGCCGGCGCACTCCCCCAGCAAGCGCGGCAGGACGACAGCACGGTCATCGATGCCGAAAGCCGCGTCGTCTCCGAGGACACACTGCCGCCCGCCGCCGCCCGCAAGGCGCCCTCGTCCACCGACGACCAATGGCTGAGCGGCAGCTTCGCGCACCGTGGCCGCACCCTGGCCTACAGGCTTTACGTGCCGCCTACACCCGCCGGTGCGGCGCCCACACCGCGCCCGCTGCTGCTCATGCTGCACGGCTGCACGCAGGATGCGCAGGACTTTGCCACCGGCACGCGCATGAACGAGTTGGCGCGCACCGCCGGTGTGCTGGTGCTCTACCCCGAGCAGACCCAAAACGCCAACGCGCAGCGGTGCTGGAACTGGTTCAAGGCCCAGCACCAGCGGCGCGACCAGGGTGAACCTGAGCTGCTGGCCGCACTGACGCGCCAGATCGCGACAGAACACGCAGTGGACGCAGCCCGCATCTATGTGGCCGGCCTGTCGGCCGGCGGCGCCATGGCCGACATCCTGGGGCGCAGCCACCCGGATCTGTTCGCAGCCGTTGGGGTGCATTCGGGCTTGCCACAGGGCGTTGCAGCCGACCTGCCCGCTGCGCTGGCGGCCATGCGCAACGGGCCATCGGGCACGGCCACAGCCAACGCCGGCAGCGGCCCTGTCATCGTCTTCCACGGGGATGCCGACACCACCGTGCACCCGGCCAATGGCGCGGCCATCGCCGAGGGGGCGCGCCAGCAGCGCCACGGTGCCCGGCCCGAGACCACCAAGGGCCGCGCGCCCAACGGCCAGTCGTTCAGCCACACCGTCCACCGCGCGCCAGACGGCCGCAGCATGGTGGAACACTGGGTGCTGCACGGCATGGGCCACGCCTGGTCGGGCGGTAGCGCCCAAGGCAGCTACACCGCGCCGGGCGGCGTGGATGCCAGCGCCGAGATGCTGCGCTTCCTGCTGTCGCACAGGCGTCCTTAGCCGCCAAAGGGTCGCCGCACGCGGCCTAGAATCCACCCGTGCCGGCCTTCACGGGTCGGCGCAAAGCGTTCTCAGGGCGGGGTGCAATTCCCCACCGGCGGTGATGGCGGGGCAACCCGCACAAGCCCGCGAGCGCCTTGCACGTCACCGTGCGAGGGTCAGCAGATCCGGTGCCAATCCGGAGCCGACGGTCACAGTCCGGATGAAAGAGAGCGCGATCGCGGTATCCCGCGCGCGTCCGCCATGGATGCGCGCAGGCCATGCGCTCGTGCGCCCTGATTCAGGCCAACCTTGCTCCAAGGAAACACCATGAGTCAGCTCAACGACCTTCCTCTCTCCTCCCACAGCGGCAGCGACCAGCGCCGCTTCGCCTTCGTCGAGGCGCAGTGGCATGCCGACATCGTGCACCAGGCACGCAACGCCTTCCTCGCCGAGATGGAACGCCAGGGCGTACCGCGCGAGCGCATCGACGTGCTCGACGTGCCCGGCGCATTCGAGATCCCCTTGCATGCCAAGCGCCTGGCCCAGTCGGGCCGCTACGCCGCCGTGGTCTGCTGCGCGCTCGTCGTCGACGGCGGCATCTACCGCCATGAGTTCGTCGCCAACACCGTGGTCAGCCGCCTGATGGACCTGCAGCTGGAGACCATGGTGCCCATGATCTCGGCCGTGCTGACGCCGCACCACTTCCATGAGCACGTCGAGCATCGCAAGTACTTCCACCAGCACTTCGCCGTGAAAGGCACGGAGGCGGCGCAGGCCTGCGTGCAGACCATCGCCGGGCTTCAACGCCTGGACGCGCTGCTGGCCGCCTAACGGCGCAGCAGCTCGGGCAACGCCGACGCCAGGATCGCCACGCCCGAAGCCGTCAGCAGCCCCAGCACGAGGCGGCGGAACGCCGCCTCGGACAGCCCCTGGTACAACCGCGCGCCCAGCAGCACGGGCACCAGCACGGCTGCGGCCACGATGGCCAGCAGTGGCAGCATGGCGGCCGTCAGGTGGCCGCCCAGCACATGCAGGGCCAGCGCCACGCTGAGCATGGCCAGGTTGAAGTTCTGGATGACGGCGCGCTGCGCGTCGCGCGGGTAGCCGCGCAGCGTGCACCACAGCGTGGGCACGGTGCCCGACAGCCCGCCGATGCCGCCCATCACACCGCCGATGAGGCCGGCCACGCCGTCACCGAGGCGGCCGCCGCGGATGCGCGGCAGCCGTGCCGACAGCAGCATGGACGGGCACCAGACCACCAGCAACAGACCCAGCGCGGCCTTGAACACCACCACGTCCAACCGCGGCAGCAGCCACAGGCCCAGCGGCACGCCGCACAGTCCACCGACCAGGAACGGCCAGAGCAAGGCCTTGTCGGGCATGCGGCGCTGCGTGAAGGCGGCGATCACCTGCCCCGTCCAGCCGCCGAAGATCGCCAGCGAAGCGCCCAGCAGCGGGTCCAGCGTCCAGGCCCAGACCGACAGCGAGACCATGCTGAACGCAAAGCCCGACAGGCCCTGCACGAAACCGGCCAGGGCCGCGCCGACAGCAACCCAGACGATGAGCGCCAGCGACACTCAGGCGGGCGCCAGGGCCGTGCGCCGCACGCGGCCCACGTTGAACGCGCTGGCGATCAACACGGCTTGCACGATGGCCAGGCCGAAGAACACGGCCGCATACTGGCCCTTGTCCATCAGCGGGCCGAACACCAGCGGTGCCAGCGCCTGGCCGATGTCCAGGCCCGAGTAGACGACACCGTAGACGCGTCCGCTCGCGTTGGCCGGCGTGGCGCGCTTGACGATCATGTCGCGCGAGGGCCCGGCAATGCCCGCCCCCAGGCCCATCAGGCCGAACATCACGGGCACCATCCAGGCGGGCGGGTGCATGAGCCCCAGCGCCAGCGCCACGCAGGCCGCGAAGCCGAAGCCCAGCGCCACCAGCTTCTCGCAGCGCGTGGGATCTGCCACCAGGAAGCCCCCTGCCACCATGGCCAGCGCGCTGCAGACCATGTAGACCGTCAGGCACAGCGCCGCCTGGGCCACGGGCACGGCGTGCAACTCGCGCGCCGCACCGGGCGCGAACACCTGCACGATGCCCAGCGCCACCGCGTAGAAAAAGAAGAAGCCGAAGCACATCCAGACCGCCGGGATGCGCAGGAAGCCGAAGCTGCTGTCGGCCGTGGCGGCACCAGGCCTGGCTGGCGCCGCTGCGGGCAGCGCCAGCTTCTCGCGGTTCAGCAGCAGCAGCGCCAGCACCGCGAACGCGAACACGCCGGCGCAGACCAGGGCCGTGCGCCACGAGGTGGCGATCGTGATCGGCACCAGCATGGCCGGCGCCACGGCCCAGCCCAGGCTGCCCGTGATGCCGTGCACGCTGTAGCCATGGCCCAACCGCGCCGCGCTGACCTTGCGGTTCAAGAGCGTGTAGTCGACCGGGTGGAACACGCCGTTGCCGATGCCGGCCACGACCGAGAACAGCGCCAGCATCCAGTAGTGCGTGCTGGCGGCGTAGCCGAACGCTGCCAGACCCAGCAGCGCCAGCCCGCCGAACAGCACGGGCCGCGGGCCGAAGCGGTCGACCACGAAGCCCGAGGCCGCCTGCACCGCGCAGGAGGTGACGAAGAACAGCGTCATCAGGAAGCCGAGTTCGGCATAGCCCACGCCGAAGTCGTCCTTGAGCCAGGGGAACAGCGGCGCCAGCAGCAGCTGGCTGAAATGGCTGACCAGGTGGGCGATGCCGACCAGGCCGATCACGTGGGCGTCTTGTCTCAGGCTCGCCGTGCCCGCCGGCAGGGAGGCCGCTGTTGTCGTCGTCATGGCGTCGGATGCTACGCCTGCAGAATCGCGACGAAAGGACAGGATTCATCGAATACCGGACAATCTGCCCCATGGCCCAGCGACACCCCCGCCTCGAACCGGTGGGCGACACCCACCCCTTCACGCCCGATGCGGCGCGCCCGGTGCGCGTGCGTGCGCGCAGCATGCCGGCCGACACCCATTTCGAGCCGCACCGCCATCCCTGGGCCCAGTTGGCCTTCTGCGCCACCGGCACGCTGCGCGTGCGCGCGTTGCCCGAGGGTGAGCGCCGCGATTAGCTGACCTACATCGTGCCGCCCTCGCGCGCGGTCTGGATCGCGCCGGGTCAGCTGCACTGCATCGACGTGCTGGAGGCGGCCGAATTCCGCACGCTGTACCTGCACGCCGGCCTCACACCCGCCGGCTGGAGCGGCAGCCGCATGATCGTGGCCTCGCCGTTGCTGCGCGAATGCGTGCAGGGGCTGGACGCGCAGCCGCTGCGGCCGGCGCGCGAGGCCCTGCTGATGCAGCTCGTGCACGACGAGATCACGCATGCCGACCCGCAGGCCCTGGCCGTGCCCATGCCGCATGCGCAGCTTGGCGACAAGCGCCTGCGCGCCCTGTGCGAGGCTGTGGTGCGGGCCCCCGCGGCGCGCACCACCTTGGCCGAATGGGCCGCCGACGTGGGCGCCAGCGAGCGCACCATCGCGCGGCTGTTCCAGGGGGAACTCGGCACCAGTTACCAGCAGTGGCGCCAGCAGGCGGCGCTGGCCCATGCGCTGCCGCTGCTGGCCCAGGGCGCTTCGGTCGCGCAGGTGGCGGCCGCCACGGGCTATGCCAGCGACAGCGCGTTTTCCGCCATGTTCAAGGCGGCCATGGGCCAGCCGCCAAGCAGCTTCCAGGGCCGCTGAAGCGTCGATTCATCGCTTTTCCGACCGGAAATCGATGAAGTTAAATCGCTTTTGGATCAGCCGGCTTGCTTCCAGAATCGCGGCCTTGCCCACCCCAACCCCTCGCGAGGCCCCGACATGCAGCACCTTCTCTCCCTGACGATCGCCATGGCCGCCGCCCTCGCCTGCGGCCACGCGGCAGCGCAGTCCGACACGCTGGCCAAGATCAAGTCCAGCGGCACCATCACCATCGGCGCACGCGACAGCCAGATCCCGTTCTCGTACAAGCCCACCGGCAGTGGCGACCCGACCGGCTTCACCAACGACATCTGCCTGAAGATCGTCGACGCGGTCAAGGCCCAGCTCGCGCTGCCCAAGCTCGAGGTGCGCTACATGATCCTGACCTCGACCAACCGCATCCCGCTCCTGACCAATGGCTCGGTCGACCTGGACTGCGCCACCACCACCAACACCGTGCAGCGCCAGCAGCAGGTCGCCTTTGCGCCCAGCCACTTCGTGACCAGCATCACCGCGGCCGTCAAGAAGAATTCGGGCATCAACAGCTTCGCCGACCTGAACGGCAAGACCGTCTCCACCGTGGCCGGCAGCACCGGCGTGCAACTGCTGCGCAGCTACAAGCGCTCGGGCAACATCGAGGTGCAGGACCTCGCCGCCAAGGACACGGCAGATGGCTTCCTGATGATGGCCTCGGGCCGCACGGCAGCCTACATCCTGGACGACGTGCAACTGGCCGGCCTGATCGCCACCGCGCCCAACCCCGAGGAGTTCAAGATCCTCACGCAGGAATCGCTGCGCCAGGAGCCCTACGGCATCATGGTCCGCAAGGACGACCCGGCCTTCAAGGCGCTGGTCGACAAGACCGTGACCGAGATCATGGCCTCGGGCGCGATCAACGAGATCTACGCCAAGTGGTTCCTGCGGCCGATCCCGCCGACCAATGCCAACCTGAACTTCCCGATGACCGACGCGGTCAAGGAGATCTACAAGAACCCCAACAGCAACGGCGTCTGATCAGTCGCCCTGGAACATGCGCGAGAAGTCGCAGCTTTCCTGGGCCAGCATGACGACCGAAGCCAGCAGCGAACTGCGGTGCTCGCCCTTGTACATGGCCACGTAGGGCACGGACGGCAGGGCCGGCGTGACGTCGAGCACCGCCAGCAGGCCGCTCTGCACCATGGGCGCCACGGCCTCGCGCGGCAGGTAGCTCACGCCCAGGCCCGAGACCGTCAGGCCGATCAGCGCCACCAGGTTGTGGATGACGATGGGCTTGGCCGGCTGCACGCCCAGGTTCTTCATCCAGCTGTCGTAGAGCAGGCCCGTGCCCGAGCGCGCGCCCTGCAGCAGCAACTGGTGCTGCGCCAGCTCGTGCAGCCGGATGCGACGGCCGGCCTCGACCAGGCCGGGCTTGCACATCCAGGCGCTCTCGACCGCGCCGACCCGCTTGCTCGGGATGCGCGTGTCGGCGAAGGCATCGGGCACGACCACCAGGTCGAGCTCGTCGGCCAGCACCTTCTCGCGCAGGTTGACGCTGCTGTCCACGTCGGGCTCCAGCGTGACCTGCGGGTAGTGCACCTGGATCAGCTCGACCCAGCGCGGCAGCCAGGTCATGGCGGTGAGTTCGGTCACGCCCATGCGCACCCGGCGCGCGACGACCTCGGCGCGGCCGAACTGCTCGATGGCCGCGTTGCGCTGGTCCAGCAGGCCCTTGGCCAGCAGGAACATCTCCTCGCCCTTGTCGGTGAGCCGGGCCGAGCGCTGGCTGCGGTCGAACAGCGCGGTGTCGAAGGCCTGCTCGAGCTCGTGCACGCGCTTGGACACCGCCGATTGCGAGGTGTGCAGCTTCTGTGCGGCGAGCGCGAAGCTGCCGAGTTCGCCGATCCAGTACAGCGCCTCGAGTTGCTTGAAGGTCATCATGGTGCGGCTTCGATCAAACACTTTTCCTCTTGAAATCCTATCCAAAAATATCGCTTTTGGAGAAGCGGTTCAACCCGCAGAATCCGGCGATCGCTCCAGGAACCTCCCCATGACAGCACCCCAAGGCGAACTCTTCTCCGACGCGCTGCAGGCGCAAATCAAGGCCCGCTTCCTGCACGTGGACCACGACATCACGGGCCGCGAACGGCTGTTCTTCGACAACGCGGGTGGCTCGTTCCGCCTGAAGGCCGCGGTCGACCAATTCGCGCGCATCGACGCCGTGCCCGACAACCCCGAGCGCATCCACGAGACCGCGGTGTTCCTGCAGCAGGTGCAGGCCAAAGGCACGCAGGATCTGCGCACCGTGCTCAACGCCGAGGGCGGCAGCGTCTACGCGGCGCTGACGGCCTCGGGCGCCATGTTCGACATGGTGCGCGCCATCGCCGAGAACGTAGCGGGCAGCAACATGGTGACCACCGTGCTGGAGCACCCCTCCTCGTTCGACGCCATGCAGCTGTACGCCCAGCGCACGGGCCGCGAACTGCGCGTGGCACCGTCCAACCCGGTCACGGGCGGTGTCGACGTGGACGCCATCTGCGCCCTGGTCGATGCCGACACCGCGCTGCTCAGCGTGATCTACGCCTCCAACATCTCGGGCGCCAAGCTCGACATTGCCGAGATCGTGCGGCGCGCGCGCGCGATCAAGCCGGACCTGTACATCGTGGTCGACGCCGTGCAGCACGCGCCGCACGGGCTCATCGACCTTTCGATGACGCCCGTGGACGGCATCAACATCGCGCCCTACAAGTTCTTCGGCTGCCGCGGCTCGGGCCTGGCCTGGCTGTCGGACCGCGCGGCCCTGCTGCCGCACCACAAGCTCGCGGCCAAGAAGCCCGACTTCTGGGACCTGGGCAGCGCCGCGCCCTGGCAGTTCGCGGTGATGAGCGAGATCGTCGACTACGTCGCCTGGCTGGGCGGGCAGTCTGGCGCGGCCGGCGATCGGCGCGCGCTGTTCGCGCGTGGCATCGAGAAGATCGAACTGCACGAGCGCGCGCTGCTGGCGCGGCTGTTGGACGGCAGCGCTGCGGCGCCCGGCCTGCGCCACCAGCGCGGCGTGCAGGTGTTCCTGGACTACGAGGACCTCAGCAAGCGCGACCTGATCCTGGCCATCGGCATCGACGGCCTGGAGTACGCCCAGGCCGTGCGCGAATACGAGCAGCGCGGCGTGGTGGTCTACGAGCGCGTGGCGACCAGCCTGTACTCCAGGCGCATGTTGGAGTCGTTCGGACTGGCGGGCGCCGTGCGCGTGTCGCCGCTGCACTGCCATGGAACGGCGGACGTGGACCGCTTTCTGCGCGTCACGCAGGAGATCGCGCAGGAGATCCGTCAGGCCGTGGGCGGCCCGGGCTGATCACGGCGCGGCGAAGGCCGCGGCCGCTTCCACACGCGCACGTTCGACCACCAGCGCGCGGTCGCCTTCGAGCATGAAGCCCTGGCGGACCAGGCGGCTGACGGCGGCGTCCACCTGCTCCACGTAGCTCTTGTCCCCCTCGGGATAACGCACAACCAGCGGCGTGCGGCTGTCGCCCGGCGTGGCCTGGCGCGGCAGCGCGGCGTAGCCTCCGTAGACGTTGCACAGGTCGCCCGCGCCATAGCCCTGCGCGCGCGGGTTCCAGCCCGTGAAGGTGGCCAGCGGCGCCTGCACGAAGGGCAGGCGCACGCCGCCCAGGTCGTTGCCATCGGCATCGGTGGCGGGCACATAGGCCGGATAGGTTTTGCCGCGCACGGGAGGCTGGACCGTGGTGTCCATCACCTGCAGCTGGTTGTAGGCCGGCTGCGTCACGCTGCCCGCGATGCGCGGCGGCTGCAGCTGCTCCAGCTTCACCAGGGTCTTGTCGGCCAGCGAAGGGAAGCGGCTGGCCGGCGGCGCCTTGCCGGTGGCGACCCAGTCCTCCAGCGCCACATACAGCGCGCGCAGCACCGGCGAAGGATTCAAGGGGTTGCTCGGCCGCGCGCAGACCGGCACGGCCTCGGGCGCTGCGTCCCAGCGGTTGAAGTGCGGCGCGCCTGCCACGAAGTACAGGCGCACGTCGGGCGGCATCGCCACGGGCTTGCCGTCCGGCGTGGTGCTGAGCAGGTAGGCGCGCGCCTGGTAGAACTCGGTGGACGAGTCCACATGCACGATGCGCGGGCAGGTGGCCGTGGCGCGGCAGGCCGACAGCAGGCTGCCGCTGTTGCCGCTCACGGGGTCTCGCGTCTGCGCGTAGGTGAACGGGAACTGGTCGCCCGGGAAGTCGTGGTCCTCGTGCTGGCGCGAGTAGCGGCTGGGCTGCGCGAAGCGGTAGTTCACGTACGTCTTGCGCGAGCCCGCGATGTGCGGCATGGCGCCGTCGAACACGCGGCGCCCGCCCTCGTCGGCATTGAAGCCTTCATAGATGAAGTCGCGCACGAAGCGGCCCGACTGCGAGATGCCCAGGCCCAGCGTGTGCTGGATGGCCGACAGCGGGCTGGCCAGCGCATGGCCTGGGTTGCCGCGCAGGAAAGACACCAGGTCGCGCGTGGCCGCGAAGGCCAGGCCGGCCGGCACGGCGCCCTGCGCGGGGTAGACGAATTCGTAGATGGCGCCGGCATCCATGTCGGCCGGCCGCGTGATCTCGATGCGGTTGGGCGCCGTGTAGCGCAAGGCACCCTGCAGCACGCGCGGGGTGTCCGCATCGCGAGCGCGCACGGTCAGCACGGCGCGCGCCGGGTCCAGGTCGCTGGCGGGATAGGTCAGCTCGCCCACACCGGTGGCGCCCGGCTTGTCGAAGATGAACTGCTCGCGGGTGGTGCCGCGCACGCTGTCGATCACC
This sequence comes from Pseudorhodoferax sp. Leaf265, assembly GCF_001422365.1. Lineage (GTDB taxonomy): Bacteria > Pseudomonadota > Gammaproteobacteria > Burkholderiales > Burkholderiaceae_C > Pseudorhodoferax. The sequence goes on from NZ_LMMT01000011.1 coordinate 86,997, forward strand.
GGCAGCTGCATGTGGATCAAGGCCCCGCCGATGTCGCTCTGCCAGCCGCTCCAGACGACTGTGGTGCCGCGCTGCATCAGAAAGCCATCGCCGGCCTCGGCCGCCTTGCTCGGAATGTTGCTGACCGCACCAAGGTTGAGCATGACCATGGCATGGCTGCGCCCGCGGTTGGGCACCTCGTACAGCAGCGTGGCCGAGCGCTTGGCCGGATCGGCGGCGCGCAGCACCGTCACCTGGGTCGAGAACTCCACCAAGCCGGCCGCGTTCACGGGCGCGCGGCCGATGTCCACGATGTGCGCCAGCTGCGGCGACTTCGGATCGACGGCGAAGGAGGCCACCGCGTCGATGCGCTCGTAGGCGCCGGCGGTGCCGAAGACGCGGCCCTCGAAGGCCGGCTTGACCGACACCGTCTTGAAATCGACGACGCGCGCATGGGCAAGGCCGCAGGCGGCAGACAGGGCACAGAGCAGGACCGGGAGTCGGAAAAGTGTCATGATTTAAAGCTTACATTACAGGTCACATGCAACATGCAAGTGTCGGGCCACCGGGCTGGAACGCCGTGACCACACCCGACAATGCCCCGATGCCCGACCAGCTCCCGAGAACCCGCCGCACCCAGGCCAGCCGCTCCACCGAAACGCGCCAGCGCGTGATGGACACGGCGGTCGCGCTGATCAGTGAGCGCAGCTTCCAGGCCGCCACGGTGTTCGAGATCGCCAAGCGCGCCGGCGTCACCACGGGCGCCGTGCAGCACCATTTCCCGAGCAAGGCCGACCTGATCCTGAGCCTGATCGACCACCTGGGCACGCTGCCCATCGAAAGCGGCGGCATCTGGCCTGCCCCCACCGTGCCGCTGGCCGAACGCGCCGAGGCCTTCGTGCAGGCCCTGTGGCTGCGCTCGTACGAGCCGGCGCGCTTCCTGGTCGCCTGGTCGGTCTACTTCGGCTGCGCCGGTGAACCGGCGGTGCTGCAACACGTGGGCCAGCGGCGCGACGCGATGACGGCTCGGCTGCACACGCGCTTCGCCGAGATGTTTCCGGAAGCCGGCGGGGGCGAAGGCTGCCAGACCCTGGTGGACACGCTGCTGTCCTGCCTGCGTGGCCTGGGCGTGGGCCGCACCTTCGGCGCCGACGCGCAGGCCGAAGCCCGGCAGCTGCGCTTCATCGCAGGCATGGTGGTGCAGCACTGCGCCAGCGTGGCGCCCGCCGCGGCCGGCCAGGCCCGCACCGTCAAGCCGCCAGCGCGACGCCGCCCGCCAGCCGCTCGCTGACCGCCGCGCGCACTGCCGGCGGCACCTCCTGCAGCAGCGCCGGCCAATCGGCCTGGGCCTGGCGCACCAGCTGGCGCGCGATGCGCAGCAGATTCGGCACGCGCAGCAGCCGCGCGGCCTTGAGCATGGCCTCCAGCTGGTCCCAGCCGAAGGCGCGCAGCCGCGTGTCGATGGCGCGGTTGACGGCGTAGTCGTTGGGGCCGACCTCGGCGAACAGCGCGCTCACGCAGACCGGGTCGTACAGCGGCGCCAGCACGGGCTGGCGCGCGTCGGGGTACAGCAGCGCCCAGTTCTTGAGGTGGGCGTCGGTGTTGCCCATCAGGATGAAGGCGACGAAGCGCCCCAGGAACTCGCGCACGTCGGCCACCGGCCGGGCCGAGTAGCGGTCCAGCACCTGCAGCATGGTGGCGTAGTCGCGCACCATCTCCCGGCCGTACTTGTGCTGCGGCGGGTACTGCAGCGCCTGGGCGAACTCCTCCATGTGGATGCGCTGCCCGTCGGGCCCGCGGTCGAAGCGCGGCACGGCCAGGATCTGCGCGAACGGCAGTTGCTCGGGCAGTTCGGCGTCGGCACGCGAGATGACGCGGGCCTGGGCGCAGGACAGGCCCAGCGCCTCGCACAGCCGGTAGCCCGCCATCTCGTTGGCCACCAATTCGGGGTGCCGCGCGGTCGGCAACTTGAGGATGAAGGAACCGGCCTGGCCATGCCGGCGCACGACGTAGCGCCGGCCGTCCTGCACGGCCGAGAACTTGGTCACCACGCCGGGCAAGGCCGCCGCGTCCTCCACCGGTTCCTCGACGAAGCCGGGCTCCAGCACGTCCAGGCCCAGCGCCGTGTGCCAGTGGCGCACCACGTCGGGGATGCCCTCGCGCGCAGGCACGGGCTCGACCTCGATGGCGCCCATGAGGTCGTGGCCGGCGGCGGCCAGCAGCTCGAACTCATCGTCGGGGCTGCAGCGGCGCTCGCGCGCCAGCCGCTCGCGGTTGTGGCCCTCGGGCAGCAGGTTGGCGAACCACGGCGGCCAGCGCCCGCCCAACTGCACCAGGCGCGCGTCGTGCGGCGCGGCGAGGATGGCGCGCGTGTCCTCCTCGCGCGCGCCGCGCAGGGCCAGCGACAGCGTGGGGCGCGCCGGATCGGCGATGTAGTCGGCGTCGAACGAAGCGCGCAGGATGTCGCCGTACTGCGAGAGGTAGCCGATCGCCCTGCGGCTGCGGTCCGGCAGGTGCAGGTGCATGCGCAGGTAGCGGATCGCGGTGCTCACCCAGGCGTCCCGTCGTGCTGGCGGCCGATGGCGTCGACCACCGACGGCGGCGCCCCGGCCCCCGCGGGCTGGCCCAGCAGGCGCCCTCCTGCACGGACAAAGGCCTCCAGCTCGGGCCGCAGCACGGACGGCACGGCCAAGGCTTCCAGGCCCAGCACCCGCCCCATCTCCAGCAGCGAGGACAGACGCGGATCGATGTCTCCGCTCTCGATGCGCTGGACAGTCATGCGCGACAGGCCAGCCGCTTCGGCCAGGGCGGCCTGGGTCATGCCCATGCGTTTGCGGGCTTCGGCCAACTGGGCAACGATACTCATAGAAATGATCTTTTCAAATAAAAAGCGTAGCCATTGTATCTTCAAACACCAAAATTGCTCGGTGAAATATGCATTTTCTTTAAAAAGCATATTTTAACTAGCATTTTCACGCCATTGACCCATGTCAAGGCGTCGCGGCACAGCCCCAGCCGCCCTTGTCCTACAAGAGCGCGGACGGCTGCGGGGTACACCTGAACCCTGTCCCTTGTCACACCACCACCCATGAACGCGACGCGCTGGACCAGCGGCAACGAGTTGGAACTCCTGGAGAACGGCGAGCAGTTCTTCCCGCGCGTGTTCGACGCCATCGCGAACGCCCGCCAGGAGGTGGTGCTGGAGACCTTCATCCTGTTCGAGGACAAGGTCGGCCTGGCCTTGCACGAGGCACTGCTGACCGCCGCGAAACGCGGCGTGCAGATCGACGTGACGATCGACGGCTTCGGTTCGCCCGACCTGTCGGACCGCTTCGTCGGCAGCCTGTGCGAGGCCGGGGTGCGCGTGCATGTGTTCGATCCGGGCCTGCGCATCTGGAAATGGCGCACCAACATGCTGCGCCGCATGCACCGCAAGATCGTGGTGGTCGATGCGGAAGTGGCCTTCATCGGCGGCATCAACTACTCGGCTGACCACCTGATGGACTTCGGGCCCCAGGCCAAGCAGGACTATTCGGTGCGCATCCGCGGCCCCCTGGTCGGCGACATCCACCGCTTCGTGCACGCCATGCTGGCCGAGGGCCTGCGCCACCAGCAGGGTGTGCGCCGCTGGTTCCGCCACCGGCCGATGATGCGCCAGCGCGCCCGCGCGCTGCCGCCGGCCGGCGACGCCCAGGCCATGCTGGTCACGCGCGACAACACGCGCCACACCAACGACATCGAGCGCTACTACCGGCTCGCCATCCGCGGCGCACGCGAGCACGTGACGATTGCCAACGCCTATTTCTTCCCCGGCTACCGGCTGATCCGCGAACTGCGCCGCGCCGCCCGGCGCGGCGTGCAGGTGCGCCTGATTTTGCAGGGCGAGCCCGACATGCCCATCGTCAAGGTGGCGGCGCGCATGCTCTACCACCACCTGGTGCGCGCTGGCGTGGAGGTCTATGAATACTGCGAACGCCCGCTGCACGGCAAAGTGGCGCTGGTGGACGACCGCTGGGCCACCGTGGGCTCGAGCAACCTGGATCCGCTGAGCCTGGCGCTGAACCTGGAAGCCAATGTGCTGATCCACGACCGCGCGTTCAACCAGACCCTGCGCGAACGGCTGGACCACCTCGTGGACAACGCCTGCCAGCAGATCGACCGCGACACCATCGGCGAACCCAGCGGCTGGCAGCTGTTGCGCAGCTATGTGGTGTTCCATGTGCTGCGCCGCTACCCCGGCTGGCTCGGCGGCCTGCCGCGCCACGTCCCCAAGCTGGTGCCCGCGCTGGAGAGCGATGGCCTGGTGGAAGCCTGCCCCACGGCAGCGCGCGAGGCGGCACGATGAGCGCCGTGGCGGCCGGCACCGTGGCGCGGCGCCCTGCCCTGCGGACGCGCCCCTGGTGGCCATGGCTGCGCAAGGCCTTCTGGCTGGCCTTCTTCGCGCTGCTGGGCTACCTGCTGGTCAGCCAGGCGCGCAGCATTGCCTGGGACGAGGTCGCCCAGACGCTGCGCGCGCTGCCCCTGCCCGTCCTGCTGGCGGCCGGCGGCCTCGCCTTCGCGAGCCACCTGCTCTATTCCACCTTCGACCTGCTGGGCCGGCGCGCCGTGGGCCACCGCCTGCCCGCGCCCCAGGTCATGCTGGTCACCTTCATCAGCTACGCCTTCAATCTCAACATGGGTGCCCTGGTCGGCGGCGTGGCCTCGCGCTACCGGCTGTACGGGCGGCTGGGCCTGGACGAGATGCAGGTCACGCGCGTCATGGCCGTCAGCATGGTCACCAACTGGCTGGGCTACCTGCTGCTGGGCGGCCTGGCGTTCGCGCTGTTCCCGCTCACCCTGCCGGCCGAATGGGACATCAGCGACGCCGTGCTGCAGATCGCAGGCGGCCTGTTGGCCGCCGTGGCCCTGGGCTATGTGGCGGCCTGCGCCTTCTCGCGCAAGCGCAGCCTCGCGCTGCGCGGCCAGACCTTCACGCTGCCTTCGGGCCGCACGGCGCTGCTGCAGCTGGCCATGTCCTGCCTGAACTGGTCGCTGATCGCCGGCACCATCTTCGTGCTGCTGCAGGGCCAGGTGGACTATGTGACCGTGCTCACCGTGCTGCTGCTGGCCGCCGTGGCCGGCGTCGTCACCCACGTGCCGGCCGGGCTGGGCGTGCTGGAGGCGGTGTTCGTCGCCCTGCTCGGCACGCAAATTGCGCCCGCCCAGCTGATCGGCACGCTGCTGGCCTACCGCGCGCTGTACTACCTGGCGCCGCTGGCGCTGGCCGTGCTCTGCTTCCTGTTCCTCGAGATTCGCCACAAGGCCCCCGCCCGCAACGCATGACCCAGGCCACCGACTTCTCCTTCGCCCCGCTGCTGGACGCCGACGCGTCCGCCCTGTTCCTGGACTTCGACGGCACGCTGGTCGAGCTGGCGCCCGAGCCCGACGCCATCGTGATCCCGCCCGACCTGGTGCCGCTGCTGGCCGCGCTCCGCGAGAGGCTGGGCGGCGCACTGGCGGTGGTCTCCGGCCGCTCGGTCGGCGCCATCGACACCTTCCTGCACCCGCTGGACCTGCCGGCCGCCGGCGTGCACGGCAGCGAGCGCCGCGCCGCCGACGGCAACCTCGTGCTGCTGCCCACGCCCTCGCTGGACACCGTGGAGCAGGCCGCGGCGCAGCTGCTGCACGACCACCCGGCCCTGGCCGTGGAGCCCAAGCGCGGCGCCGTGGCGCTGCACTACCGCCAGGCGCCCCAGCTCCAGGACCTGTGCCGGCGCACCATGGAGGCGGCCGTCGCGGCCTCGCCGGGCGTCACGCTGCTGCACGGCAAGATGGTGTTCGAGGCCAAGTCTTCGCTGGCCAACAAGGGCAAGGCGCTCGGCGCCTTCCTCGAGGAGGCGCCCTTCGCCGGCCGCAAGCCGGTGTTCCTGGGCGACGACACCACCGACGAGCCCGGCTTCCAGGTCGCCCAGCAGCTGGGCGGCGTGGGCATCAAGGTCGGCCCGGGCGAAACGCTGGCGCAGCACCGCATCGCCGGCCCCGCCGCCGTGCGCGCCGGGCTCGCCGCCTGGCTCGCCCGCTGATCCGCTCCTCCCTTCCAACGCCAGCCAAGAAAAGGAACAACGCGTGGCCCGTCTCGTGTGCATCTCCAACCGTGTCGCCGACCCCCGCAAGACCGAGGCCGGCGGCCTCGCCGTGGCCCTGTCGGGCGCCTTGCAGGCCAACGGCGGCATGTGGTTCGGCTGGAGCGGCAAGATCCTGCCGGAGGACGGTGCCACGCCGCCCGACACGCCCGTGCACCAGCAGCAGGCCGGCAATGTCACGCTGGCCACGCTGGACCTCTCGCAATGGGACCACGACGCCTACTACCTGGGCTACTCCAACGCCGTGCTGTGGCCGGTGTTCCACTACCGCCTGGACCTGGCGGACTTCGACGCCGGCTACATCGACGGCTACCGCCGCGTGAACCAGCTGTTCGCGGCCAAGCTCATGCCGCTGTTGAAAGAAGACGATATCGTCTGGGTCCACGACTACCACCTGATCCCGCTGGCCAGCGAGCTGCGCGCGCTGGGCTGCCGCAACAGGATCGGCTTCTTCCTGCACATCCCGCTGCCGCCGCCGCAGATCTTCACGGCCATTCCCGCGCACGACTGGCTGGCGCAGGCCCTGTTCGCCTACGACCTGGTGGGCTTCCAGAGCGAGGCCGACCTGGAGCACTTCAACCGCTACGCCGCCACCGAAGCGCGCGCCGAAGACCGCGACGGCGATGGCCGCCGCTGGCGTGCCTTCGGCCGCACGCTGCGCACGGCAGCGTTCCCGATCGGCATCGACGTGGAAGAGTTCGACATGCTCACCCATGCGCACGACGCCACCGAGATGTACCGCCGCATGCGCGAGGAATACTCGCGCCGCCAGCTGCTCGTGGGCGTGGACCGGCTCGACTACTCCAAGGGCCTGCCGCAGCGGCTGCGCGCCTTCCGCGAGCTGCTGCGCCGGCACCCGGACAACATCCGCCGCGCCACGCTGATCCAGATCGCCGCACCCAGCCGCGAGGACGTGGACGCCTACGGCGACATCCTGCGCGAACTGGAAAGCCTGGCCGGCTCCATGAACGGCGACTTCGGCGAACTCGACTGGGTCCCCGTGCGCTACATGCACCGCACCATGGCCCGCAAGCGCCTGCCCGGGCTCTACCGCGCCGCGCGCGTGGCCCTGGTCACCCCGCTGCGTGACGGCATGAACCTCGTGGCCAAGGAGTTCGTCGCCGCGCAGGACCCCGAAGACCCCGGCGTGCTGGTGCTCTCGCGCTTCGCCGGCGCGGTCGAGCAGATGCGCGAAGGCGCGGTGCTGGTCAACCCCTACGACAGCACGGCCACGGCCGATGCCATCCAGTTCGCGCTGCAGTTGCCGCTGGTCGAACGCCGGCGCCGGCACCAGAACCTGATGGCCACGATCCGCCGCTTCGACGTGCACTGGTGGTGCCAGGCCTTCCTCGAGGAGCTGGCCACGGCCGACGCAGAGCAGACCGGGCCCGACTGGCTGCGCCTGTAGGGCCGCGTTTTTCCGCCAAGCTGCGGACGGCATGGTGCGCCCCCGCTTGACGCGCGCGCCAGGCCTTCCACAATCGCCGGCCAATGCAATCCCCGGAAACCGGCTCCGCCCCCCTGGAAGCTGCCCAGCGGCGGCGCGGGCCGGTGACGCTGTTGCGGCGGCGCAGCCACCGCGAGTGGGCGCTGTGGGCCCTGGCCTGGCTGCTCTTGCTGGCCCTGGCCTGGCATGTCAGCTGGCGCGCCCGCGAACACATCGTCGCGCAGGACATGCAGCGCCTGCAGGGACAGGCCCAGGCCGTCGAGATCCACCTCACCCGCCACCTGAAGGCCATCAGCGCAGCGCTGGCCGGCGCTGGCCAGCTGCTGCCGCAGGACCTGGCCGCCGCGCCTTCGGTGCCGTTCCCGTTGAAGCTGCTGGTCGACGCGATGCCGGGCGTTCGCGGCCTGCAGATCACCGACCGCGAAGGCCGCGTGGTGGCGGCCAGCCAGCCCGAACTGACGGACCGCGACGTCAGCGCACGGCCCTACTTCATGACCGTGCGCGACAGCGGCCATCCCGACACCCTGTATGTGTCGCCCCCATTTCGCTCGGTGCTCGGCAACTTCACCACCGTGCTGTCGCGCACGCTGCACGGCACGGACGGCAGTTTCTCCGGCGTGATCAGCGCCTCGTTCGATGTCGACTACTTCGAGATCGTGCTGCGTGCCTTGCTCTACGCCCCCGATGCACGCGCCACCATCGCGCACGGCGACGGGCCGATCATCGTGAGTTCGCCCCTGGAGGGCGCGCGCATCGGCTTCGACCTGAACCAGCCGGGCTCGCTGTTCCGCGTCCACATGCAAAGTGGGCGCATGCACAACCTGCTGCAGGGCGAGGTCGTCGGCACGTCCGAACTGCGCATGATGGCCTTGCGCGCCGTGGAGCCGGCGGCGCTGCTGCTGGACCGCCCGCTCGTGGTGTACATGAGCCGGCGCACCGACGCCGTGCTGGCCCCCTGGTGGGCCGCGCTGCGCACCGAGCTGCTGCTGCTGGCGCTGACCATGGCCGTCAGCGCCGTGTGGCTGCGCTGGCACCAGGGCCGGCGCTATCTGCAGGAACGCACCGAACGCAACGCCGCCCAGGCCGAACGCGAGAGCGCGCGCCGGCTGGAGTTCGGCCTGCGCGGTGCCGACCTGGGGCTGTGGGAATGGAACCTGGCCGACGACACCATCACCGTCAACGCGCGCGAGATGGAGATGCTGGGCTACCCCCCCACCGACGAGCCGCTGCGCGCGGAATTCTGGCGTGGCCTGATGCACCGCGACGACCAGGCCGAAGCCGAACAGGCCATCGCCGCGCACCTGCGCAACGAAACCCCGAGCTACCGGCTGGAGCACCGCTACCGCCACCGCGACGGCCACTGGCTCTGGGTGCTGACCCATGCCATGGTGATGCAGCGCAACGCCCGCGGCAAGCCGCTGCGCGTGGTCGGCACGCACCTGGACATCTCCGAGCGCAAGCGCTCGCAGCTGGAGCTCGAGCGCATGAACGCCCAGCTGGCCGCGCTGTCGCTGACCGACGGGCTCACGGGCGTGGCCAACCGCCGCCAGTTCGACCAGACGCTGGCGCTGGAATGGGCGCGCGGCCTGCGCAACCACCAGCCGCTGGCGCTGCTGATGCTCGATGTGGACCACTTCAAGCGCTACAACGACCACCTGGGCCACCCCGAAGGCGATGCCGCGCTGCGCGCCGTGGCCCAGATCCTGTCGGCCTGCCTGCGCACGCCGGTGGAAAAGCTCATGCGCTACGGCGGCGAGGAATTCGCGGTGCTGCTGATCGACGCCGATGCGCACGCCGGTTCCCGCGTCGCGCAGCGCTGCCTGGATGCGATCGCCCAGGCACGCTTGCCGCACCCGGACTCACCGCTGTCGCCCTGGATCAGCGTCAGCATCGGCGTGGCCAGCATGGTGCCCCAGCCCGAGCACGTGCACGAGCAGCTCGTGATGGCGGCCGATGCGGCGCTGTACCGCGCCAAGCAGCAGGGCCGCGCGCGCTACGAAACCGCCACCGGGGACGACGCGCTGAAGCGCCCGACCGGCATGCAGCCGCTCATGCCGTGACGGCCGGCTTGCGCGCATCGACCCAGTAGACCGCCACCGGCAGCGCCTGCAGCGCATCGGCCAGCCGCAGCGGCCCGCGCGGAAGCCGGCGCTGCACATGGCCCATGAGTTCCAACGCCGTCACGTCGCCGGCGCTGCCGTTCCAGTCCTTGAAGGCCGGCGTCAGGTCCACGCTCGCATCGCCCCAGCAGGCCTCGCCCACGGGCGCAGCATCAAAGCTCTTGAGCAGACGCGCAAACAGGCGCGCGGCCAACACCACGAGCAGGCCCGTCGGCGTGCGCCGCGCGTAGGCCACCACATGCTCGCGCGCGCGCCCGGTGCCGCGCAACGCGATGTAGCTGCCTTCGCGCAACAGGGCCGGGTCGTCGCGGCGCAGCGCCAGCAGCCGCCAGGTCGCCCAGAGCTTGAGCCGGCCATCGGCAGGCGTGGCCGACATGCGCGCCAGGCCCGCGAGCCGGTCGGGCTCGGCGGCCAGCAGCAGCGCCTCGTGCGCGGCCAGCGTGCCCTGGCGCTGCGCGTAGTCCACGGGCCGGCGGTTGTCGGGGTCGACCAGGCTCAGGTCCTGCATCTCGTTGCCCTGGTAGATGTCGGGCACGCCGGGCGAGGTGAACTTCAGCACCACCATCGACAGGCTGTTGAGTGCGCCGAACCAGGCCAGCTGTTTCGCCAGTGCACGCAGGTCCGACAGCGCGGGATTGGGCGCCAGCCGGCCCAGCAAACCGTCGATGAAGGCCTGCAGGGCCTGCTCGTAGTCCGCGTCGGGCCGCACCCAGCTCGTGCGCAGCTTGGCCTCGCGCGCGGCCTTGGCCATGTACTGGCCCATGCGCGCGCGCAGCGCGGCAAGGGTCTCGGCGTCGATCTCCCCGTCCGGCAGCACGCCCAGCAGCACCTGGTAGAGCAGCAGCTCGTCGTCGCGCGAGGGCGCGGTGCCGCTGGGCAGCTCGCGGCGCAGCGAGCGCGTGAGCTGGTGCCAGCGCATCAGGCCCAGCCGCCACAGCGCGGGCCGCTCGGACAGCACGGCGATGCGGTTGCGCACGTCCTCCGAACGCTTGTTGTCGTGCGTGGAGGTGGCCAGCATGGTGTGCGGCCAGCGCGCCGCGCGGTCGCTGCTGGCGCCATGGAAGGCCGCCAGCGTGAGGCCCTGAGCGGTCGGATCGCCGCCGACCTCGTTGAGCGAGACCAGTTGCAGGTAGCGGTAGAACACGCAGTCCTCCACGCCCTTGGCCGCCAGCGGCGCGCAGAACTGCTGGAAGCGCCACGCGAAGCGCCGCACCGGTAACAGCGCGTCGGCACCGCTGCCCTCGGTCGGCTCGCCCAGCAGGCAGGCGCGCAGGAAGTCGAACACGCTGGCGTCGGCAATGGCCGTGCGCCGGCGCGCCTGGGCGATGGCCCAGTCGATGAAGCGCCGGTCCTCCTCGCCCGCGGCATCGACCACATAGGTCCGGTAGACCGGCATGCCCGCAGCGGCCTCGGCCACCGCCGTGCGCAGCGTGGTAAAGCCGTAATCGCGCGTGCGCCGGTTGGCGCCCGCCACGCGCTTGAGCTGCGTGGCCAGCAGGTTGAGCTCGGCGCCGAGCGCACCGTAGGCCACGGCCAGCTTGGCGTCGAAGACCATGTCCTCCAGGCTGCCCTCGGCGCCCGTGAAGCCGCGCCAGACACGCTCCATGCGCGCGGCCTGGCTGCGGTCGCTGAACAGGCTGTTGAGCAGTGCACCGAAACGGTAGCCGGTGGTGCCGTGCAGGCGCCAGTCCGCAGGCAGGTCGGCATGGGCGGCCGTGATCTTCTCGGCCACCACGTAGAGCGGCAGCGCGTCCGCGGGCGCGGATTCGTCGGGCCGCAGCTGGGCCATCCTGCGCGCATGGCCGTCCTGCAGGCGCGCGAAGTACTGGGCCGGGTCGCGCAGGCCGTCGGGGTGGTCGATGCGCAGACCGTCGACGATGCCGGCGGCCGTGAGGTCCAGCGCCAGCGCGTGCGTGGCCTCGAACACATCCTCGGCCTCCACGCGCAGCGCGGCCAATTCGTTGATGTCGAAGAAGCGCCGGTAGTTGATCTCGTCGGCCGCCACGCGCCAGAAGCCCAGGCGCCAGGGCTGGGCTTCCAGCAGTGCGTGCAGCACGTCGTGGCCGGGCTCCTGGTTCAGGCGCTCCAGCGCGGCGGCGACGGCCGGGCCGGCGGCACGGCGCTGTGCCAGCAGCTCCTGCAGGCCCTGCCGCACCCGGCCCGCGGCCGCGGCACGCTCGCGTGCACCGGCGGCGCCGCGGTCCTCGCGCGGCGGCATGGCGTCGGCACGCTCGGCCAGCGCCGTGAGGCCCTCGGCCGTGTCGGCGTCCTCGGCCTGGTCGGCGGCCAGGCGCAGCACCGCGCCCCAGCTGGCCGGGTCGGTGGGGAATCCGTGCTCGAAGTAGCGCAGCACGAAGCGCCCGGCCTCGCCCTCCTCCTTCGCTTCCCAGGCCAGCTGCAGCTGGCCCTGGTCCAGCACCTCGCCGTAGGGCGCGCCCAGCACGGGCAACAGCACCTTGCCGGCCATGGCCGCATCCATCGGGCGCCAGTCGATGTCGAAGAAGCCGGCATAGGCCGAGGCCTGGCCGTGCGTGAGCACGTCGGACCACCAGGGGTTGTCGCTGCCGATCACGCCCATGTGGTTGGGCACGATGTCCAACAGCAGCTGCAGGCCCAGCGCGCGCGCGGCCAGCGCGAAGCGCTCGAAGCCTTCGCGGCCGCCGAGCTCGGGGTTGATCTCGCGCGGGTCGGCCACGTCGTAGCCGTGCATGCTGCCCGGCCGCGCGCGCGTGATCGGCGAGCAGTAGACATGGCTCACGCCGAGCGCCTGCAGGTAGGGCAGGACGGCCTGGGCGGCCGCGAAGTCGAAGTCCTTGTGCAGCTGCAGCCGGTAGGTGGCGCGGGGAATGGAGGCGGTCATGCGGGATGGAGGGTGACGCGGACGGACCAGGGCGGCAGGTCCGCCTCGGCATGGGTGCTGTAGATGGGCTGGCCTGCGGGCACCGGCACTGCGAGGGACTGGTCCTGCAGGTTGGCCTGCAGTTCCCAACGGGCGCCGCCGGCCAGTGGCCAGACCACGTGCACGAAGCCGCCCGTGCCCAGAGAACGGCCGCCGTGCGGCGCACCGGCCAGCCGCGGCACCAGGTGCGCGTGGCGCAGCGCGAGCAGGCGGCCCACCAGCGCCAGGCGCTCGCGGTGCGGCGAGGTCTCGCGCTCGGCCCAGCGCAGCTTGGACGCGGCGAAGGTGGCCGCGGCATTGGGGTCGGGGATGCGCGCCCGCGCGGCCTCGTCGGCGAAGGCCGCGAAGCGCTGGAACTCGGCACGCCGGCCCTGGCGCACGGCCTCGGCCAGTTCGCCCTGGAAGTCGCAGAAGAACAGGAAGGGCGTGGATGCCGCGAACTCCTCGCCCATGAACAGCATGGGGATGTGCGGCGCGAGCAGCAGGCAGGCGTAAAGCGCCTCCAGCTTGCGGGCATCGGCGAGCCGGTCCAGCCGCTCGCCCAGTGCGCGGTTGCCGACCTGGTCGTGGTTCTGCAGGAAGGAGATGAAGGCCGTGGGCGGCAGCGCGCCGCTGGACTCGCCGCGCGGCACGCCCAGGTGCGGCGAGACCTGGCCCTGGTAGACATAGCCTTCGGCCAGCGCGCGCCCGAACAGCGCGGCCGGGGCCTGCGCGTAGTCGGCATAGTAGCCATCGGTCTCGCCGGTCAGCAGCACGTGGGCGGCGTTGTGCAGGTCGTCGTTCCACTGCGCCGTGGCGGCGCCCGCAGGTCGCAGCCGCTGCGCCTGGTTGCGCTCGTTCTCCAGCACCAGGTGCACCTGGCGCTGCCGCCCCGGCCCCCGGGCGAGCGCCTGGGCGATCTCCTCGACGATGGGCAGCGTGGAGTCGTCGCGGATCTGGTGCACGGCGTCCAGCCGCAGACCGTCGCAATGAAATTCCTCGACCCAGTACAGCGCGTTGGCGACGAAGAAGGCGCGCACGGCCGCGTTGTGTTCGCCGTCGTAGTTGATGGCCGCGCCCCAGGGTGTCTGGTGCGCGGCGTTGAAGAACTGCGGGCAGTAGCCGTGCAGGTAGTTGCCGTCGGGGCCGAAGTGGTTGTAGACCACGTCGACGAGCACCATGAGGCCCAGTGCGTGGGCGCGGTCGACCAGTGCGCGCAGTTCGTCGGGCGTGCCGTAGCTGCTCTCGGGCGCGAACAGCAGCACGCCGTCGTAGCCCCAGTTGCGCCCGCCCGGCGTGTCCGCCAGCGGCATGAGTTCAATGGCCGTGATGCCCAGCGCCGCGAGTTCGGCCAGGCGCTCGGCGGCGGCGGCGAACGTGCCCGCCGGCGTGAAGGCGCCGACATGCAGCTCGTAGACGACCGCCTCGTGCCAGGGCCGGCCGCGCCAGGCGGCGTCGCGCCAGGCGTAGGTGCCCGGGTCGACCACGGCGCTCGCGCCATGCACGTCGTCGGGGTTGCAGCGCGAGGCCGCATCCGGCACCGGGGTGCCGCCATCGAAGCGGTAGCGGTAGCGCGTGCCCACACCAGCCTGTCCGACCACGGCTTCGTGCCAGCCATCGGCCAGCGCCTGCATGGCATGCGCGCCACCGGGCTCCAGCAGCACCTCGGCCTGGCGCGCACCGGGCGCCCAGACCCGGAATCGCACCCCGCCCGCGGCCAGGACCTGTGCACCGAAGTCCATCTCAGCTCTCCACAGCCACGCGCGCCACCCGCACGGCACGACACCGGCTCGCATGCAGCGGTTCGGAAGGCCGCGGAGCAGGCCATGCCAGCGGCCGGCGCGGAACTGGCTCTGCCAGGCCGCTGGCGGCGCCCCTCGAGGGGGATGGGATGGCTACACGAAGTGAGCCAGCCAAACGGGGCGGTTCCATTTCAGCGCAGACGGCTGGGTGGGTCGCGCGGCTCGTCCTTGGACGGCCACCAGCGCTCCAGCTGGGCCGCGGCCCAGTCCTTGCCGCCCAGCCCGAAGGCCAGTGCGAGCGCGAGCACCACGCCGCCCAGGATCAGCAGGAACGCATCGCGCACGATGCTGCCGCCCACGCCCATCTGGTCCAGCGCGATCATGACCACGAAGGCCAGGATGGCGTAGTAGGCGATGCGGCCCAGGGCCTGGCCGTCGCGCATGCCCACGCCCTTGCAGTAGGTGGCGACGGCGTTGGACAGGAAGCGCGCGAAGTACGCGCCGAAGGCCAGCACCAGCAGCGCCACGATCAACTGCGGCACGAACAGCATCACACGGCTCAGCAGCTCCGTCACGTGCGTGAGGCCCAGGCCGTTGAAGGCCACGATCAGCGCCGCGAGGATCACCACCCAGTAGGCCAGCACGCCCAGCACGCCGATGGTGTCGATGTGCGTGCCGCCCTGCTGCAGGAAACCGTCCAGGCCCGCGCGCTTGGTCACGATGTGGAAGTTGACGGCGCGCAGGCCTTTCTCCACCGCGAAGCGCACGGCCTTGGCGACGAGGAAACCGGCCACCAGCACGAGCAGTGCGATCGCCAGGCGAGGCAGGAAAGCGCCGGTCTGGATCAGAAAGGCCCGCACGGGCTCCAGCATCACGTTGATTTGTTCCATGTGCTTCCTTTCGCGTCAGGCCGCGGGCGTTTGCGCCAGGGCCAGGATGCCCGCAAGCGGGATGCCGACCCAGTCCGGTCGGTTCTCGAGTTCGTAGCGCAGTTCGTACAAAGCCTTTTGGAGTTCGAACAGCGCGAGCAGGCTCAGCGCCTGGTCGGAGACGGCCAACGGGGTGCCGGCCAGCGTGTCGCGGTAGCTCTGCAGGAAAGCGGCGCGCGAGGCGGCTTCCCAGGCGCGCGCGGGCTCGGCCATGGGCCCGGCCTCCTCGGGCGTGTGGGCGGCCTGGCGCAGCGCCACGGCACGTGCGTAGTCGAAGGAACGCAGCATGCCGGCCACGTCGCGCAGCGGCGACTGCTTGGCGCGGCGCTCGGAGAATTCGCGGCCGGGCTCGCCCTCGAAGTCCACGATCACGAAGTCGTTGCGCGTGAGCAACACCTGGCCCAGGTGGTAGTCGCCATGGATGCGGATCTTGCGGCCCTCGTTCTCCAGCACCCCGCCCGCGGCGATGCGCTGCGCGAGCGCCGTGCTGGAGGCCAGCACGGCGCGTCCATCGTCCTGCACGCCTGCGGGCAAGCGTCCCAGCGCGGATTGCAGCAGCGTGAGGCTTTGCTGCAGGTCGGCCTGGGTCTGTTCGCGCCAGGCGACCACATCGGCCGTGGCCAAGGGTTCGGGGTCGAAGGCGGCGTCGCCGCTGTGCGTGCCCAGCGCCAGGTGCAGTTCGGCCGTGCGCCGGCCCAGCGTCTGCATGAGCGCGAGGTGAGCGCCGTGCACGTCGTCCGGCATGGCGGCAGCGACAGGGGTGCGCAGCTCTTCCAGGTGGCGTTCCAGGTAGCCCACCAGGTAGGCCCAGCCGTCGCCCTGGTTCTCGATGTGAGCCTGCAGCAGCGCCAGCGTGCTGACGCTGCCGTCGGCCGCGACGAATTCCACGGCCCCGGCCACCGGCGCGCACTGGGCGAACTTGGCGACCTCGGTCAGGAAGCGGCCGACCTCGAACTCCGGGTTCACGCCCTTGCGGATGCGCCGGTAGCCCTTGAGGAACAGGCGCTCGTCCACCATCACGATGGTGTTGCTGCTCTGCGCCTGCGGCCGCGCCACCGGCAGCTGCGCGACGTCGGCACCGGCCAGCTCGGCGAAGGCGCGGGTGGCCACGAAGCGGATGCTGCCGGTGTTGGTGGCGAGTGCCCGGCCTGCGCCGATGGCGGCGATCACGGCGCGGCAGAAGCGTTCATCGGCAAAGGCATCGGCCATGTAGCCGACCTCGGCCTGCTGGCGCACGCGGGCCACGGCCGCGGGGCCGAAGGCGCGGTAACGCTCTTCCTCGCGCTCTTCCCAGGCCAGCGCGAGCGGCGCGAAGTAGACGGAATCGGCCGGGCCGTCGAGCTCCACGAGCGGCAGCAACCAACCGTCGTCGCCCTGCTCCCACAGGGCGTGCTGCACCATGCGCGCGCGCTGCACGGGTGTGCCCTTGCTGGCGTACCAGCGCTGGGTTTCGATGTGGCGCGGCAGGATTTCGTTCTCGAACTGTTGGCGCGTCTTGACGGCCATGCCGATGCGCCAGGGCACGACCTGGTCGCGGAACAGGCTGTTCCAGCCGTCGAACAGCACCAGCACGGGCCGGTCCTCGGCCGGCAGCAGCTCCTGGTGCCAACTCGGCACGGCCACGTCGGTCGCCAGGCGCAGCCAATAGAAACCGTGCGCGGCAATGGTCATGAGGTAGGGCAGATCGCCGATCGGCGGGAAGGCCGTGCGGCCCAGCATCTCCACCGGCACGCGGCCCTTGAACAGCGAGAGGTCGAGCTCGGCCGGCTGGGCCGAACGCGACAGGTTGACCACGCACAGGATGACCTCGTCGCCGTAGGCGCGCAGGTAGGCCAGGATCTTGCGGTTGCCGGGCTTCAGAAACACCATGTCGCCGCGGCCGAACGCCTTGCTGGTGCCGCGCACGGCCAGCATGCGGCGCATCCAGTTCAGCAGTGAGGCCGGCTCGCGCTGCTGCTGCTCGACATTGAGCGCCTCGTAGCCGTAGATGGCGTCCATGATGGGCGGCAGGTACAGGCGCTGCGGGTCGGCGCGCGAGAAGCCGGCGTTGCGGTCGGGGCTCCACTGCATGGGCGTGCGCACGCCGTTGCGGTCGCCCACGAACACGTTGTCGCCCATGCCGATCTCGTCGCCGTAGTAGACGATGGGCGAGCCGCGCATGGACAACAGCATGCTGTTCATGAGCTTGATGCGGTCGCTGTCGTTGTCCATGAGCGGCGCCAGGCGCCGGCGGATGCCCACGTTGATGCGCGCACGCGGGTCGGCCGCGTACGTGCTGTACATGTAGTCGCGCTCCCTGCTGGTGACCATCTCCAGCGTGAGCTCGTCGTGGTTGCGCAGGAAGATGGCCCACTGGCAGCTCTGCGGGATGTCCGGCGTCTGCTGCATGATCTCGATGAGCGGGAAACGGTCCTCCTGCGCGATGGCCATGTACATGCGCGGCATCAGCGGGAAGTGGTAGGCCATGTGGCACTCGTCGCCATCGCCGAAGTACTCGCGCACGTCCTCGGGCCACTGGTTGGCCTCGGCCAGCACGAAGCGGTTGGTGTACTTGGCGTCGATGGCCGCGCGCAGCTGCTTGAGGATGGCGTGCGTCTCGGGCAGGTTCTCGTTGTTCGTGCCCTCGCGCTCGATCAGGTAGGGAATCGCGTCGAGCCGGAAGCCGTCCACGCCCAGGTCCAGCCAGAAGCGCATGACCTCGAACACGGCTTCCAGCACGGCCGGGTTGTCGAAGTTGAGGTCGGGCTGGTGGCTGAAGAAGCGGTGCCAGAAATAGGCCTTGGCAACGGGATCCCAGGTCCAGTTGGACGTTTCCGTGTCGGTGAAGATGATGCGCGTGCCCTGGTACTTCTGGTCGCTGTCGCTCCAGACGTAGAAGTCGCGCTCGGGCGAGCCAGGCGGCGCCTGGCGCGCGCGCTGGAACCAGGGGTGCTGGTCCGAGGTGTGGTTGATGACGAGCTCGGTGATGACCTTGAGGTCGCGCTTGTGCGCCTCGGCCAGCATCTCCTTGAAGTCGTCCAGCGTGCCGTACTGCGGGTGCACGTCCATGTAGCTGGAGATGTCGTAACCGTCGTCGCGCAGCGGCGAAGGGTAGAACGGCATCAGCCAGATGGTGTTGACGCCCAGGTCCTTGACGTAGTCGAGCTTGCTCGTCACGCCCTTGAAGTCGCCCACGCCGTCGGCGTTCGAATCGACGAAGGCCTTGACGTTGAGCTGGTAGATCACCGCGTCCTGGTACCACAGGGCTTCGTCGGTGACCGGGGTGACCGGGCCCTGCACGGCCTCGGGCAGGTGCGGGATGCTGTCGGCTGCTGCCGCCTGTTCTGGATTCTTCATGCGTTCCCTCTGATCTCGATCACATGGGCGGGCATCTCGGATGGGACCAGTATCACGAAGTTGCCGCCGTCCTGCCAGTCGAATGACCGATCCGTGAGCAGGTCATGTGCGACGAAACTGCCGCCCGACACACCCAGCCAGGCCGCGTCCACATGCACCCAGCCGCTCTGGGTGAAGGTGGCGTCGATGTTGACCACCGTGAGCACGGCGTTCTTCCCCTGCGGATCGCGCTTGGCGTAGGCAATGAGGTAGGGGTTGCTGGTGTCGAAGAAGCGCAGCGAGGCGTTGGAGTGCAGCGCCACATGCTCCTTGCGGATGCGGTTCACGGTGGCGATGAAGCCGGCAATACTGTCCGGTCGGTCCAGCGTGAGCTCGCCCCAATGGCGGATCTGGTACTTCTCGGAGTTCATGTATTCCTCGCTGCCCGGCTTGACCGGCTCGCCCTGCAGCAGCTCATACGGCGGACCGTAGATGCCGTAGCTGGCCGACAGCGTGGCCGCCAGCACCAGCCGCGCCATGAAGACGGAGCGCGGGCCGTGGTGCAGGTGCTCGTTGAGGATGTCGGGCGTGTTGGGCCAGGCGTTGGGGCGGTAGTAGTCGGCGCCCGGGCCGTGCGCCAGCTCCTCGAAGTACTCCATGAGTTCGTGGCGGTTGTTGCGCCAGGTGAAGTAGGTGTAGCTCTGCGAGAAGCCCAGCTTGGCCAGGCAGTGCATGACCTTGGGCCGCGTGAAGGCCTCCGCCAGGAACAGCACGTCGGGGTGCTCTGCCTTCACCGCACCGATCACCCATTCCCAGAACGCGAAGGCCTTGGTGTGCGGGTTGTCGACGCGGAAGATGCGCACGCCTTGCGCGATCCAATGGTCGAACACGCTCTTGAGTTCCAGCCACATCGCGCGCCAATCGGGCGTCTCGAAGTCGAACGGGTAGATGTCCTGGTACTTCTTGGGCGGGTTCTCGGCGTACTGCACGCTGCCGTCCGGCCGCTTGCGGAACCAGTCCGGATGGGCCTTCACATACGGGTGGTCGGGCGCGCACTGGAAGGCGATGTCCAGCGCGAGTTCGATGCCCAGCGCATTCGCCGCGCGCACGAGTTCACGGAAGTCCTCCGGCGTGCCGAGCGCGGGCAGCACGTCCTTGTGGCCGCCCTCGTCGGCGCCGATGGCCCAGGGGCTGCCGACATCGCCTTCGAGCGCCACCAGCGTGTTGTTGCGGCCCTTGCGGCGCGCCCGGCCGATCGGGTGGATGGGCGGCAGGTACAGCACATCGAAGCCCATCTCGGCCACGTAGGGCAGGCGTGCCTGCACGTCCTTGAACGTGCCATGGCGGCCCTGCTCGAGCGCGGCCGAGCGCGGGAACATTTCGTACCAGCTGCTGAAGGCGGCGCGCTCGCGGTCCACCACCAGCGGCAGGCCCTCTGCGCTCCACCAGACGGCGTGGCTGCGGTCGGGCCAGCGGTCGGCCAGGGCGGCGAGGTCGTCGCTGAGCGCGGCGTCTTTGATGGACGCCACCTCCAGCGAGACCGAGTCCATCTCGGCGATGGTGGCGCGGCCGGCAGTCTCGGCGCGGCTGCGCAGGTTCTCGGCCAGGCTGGCCAGCTTCGTGCGGTCCTCGCCCTCGGCACGCTCGGAGGCCTGGCGCACGAGTTCGGCACCCACGCGCGCGGCGATCAGGATGTCGGCCAGGTCCACGCGGCGCAGCAGTTCGGCACGCCAGGACTGGAAGTGGTCGACCCAGGCGCAGACCGTGTAGCGCCAGCGGCCTTGCGCGTCGGGCGTGCAGCTGGCGGACCAGACATCGTTGCCTTCGGCCTGCATCTCCGTTTCGTGCCAGCTGTCCGTGCCCTCCTTGCGCCAGCACAGGCGCGCGCGCACCTTGTCGTGGCCGTCGGTGAACACATGGGCCGTGACGGCCAGCGGCTCGCCGACCACGCGCTTGACCGCGAAGCGGCCGGCATCGACCTGGGGCAGCACGGCATCGATGACGGCGCGGGCCTGGCCGTGCTCCGGCAGCACGGGCTCGGGTGCGGGCACCACGGCGAGTTTGGCGCGCGTGCGCTTGGGCTTCTTGTCGGCTTGGGGTTCAGTCGGCATGGGCATCCGGTTCCAGGCGGAACATCAGGGTGGACAGGGGCGGCAGGGTCAGCACCAGCGAGTGGGCATGGCCGTGCGCGCCTTCGTCCGAGGTCCGCACGCCGCCATGGTTCCCGAGGCCGGCGCCGCCGTAGTCGCGCGCGTCGGTGTTGAGCAGTTCGCGCCACAGGCCGGGCAGCGGCACGCCGAGCCGGTAACCGTGGCGCGGCACGGGTGTGAGGTTGCTGACGACGAACACGGGCGGCACGCCCTCAGCGCCCTGGCGCAGGAAGGCAAAGACGCTGGCTTGGCTGTCGTCGTGCGCGACCCAGGCGAAACCTTCGGGGGCGAAATCCTGCTGGTGCAGCGCCGGCTCGCTGCGGTACAGCCGGTTCAGGTCGCCGACCAGCCGCGCGACGCCTGCATGCAGCGGCTCGCGCGACTGCGCCCAATCCAGTTCACCCTCGTGCGCCCACTCGCGGCCCTGGCCGAACTCGCCGCCCATGAACAGCAGCTTCTTGCCCGGGTGGCCCCACATGAAGCCGAACAGCGCACGCAGGTTGGCGAATTTCTGCCAGGCATCGCCGGGCATGCGGCCCAGCAGAGAGCCCTTGCCGTAGACCACCTCGTCGTGCGAGAGCGGCAGCACGAAGCGCTCGTGGAAGGCATAGACCAGCGAGAAGCTGAGCTGGCCCTGGTGGTGCCGGCGGTAGACCGGGTCCAGGCCGAAGTACTGGAGCGTGTCGTGCATCCAGCCCATGTTCCACTTCATCGAGAAGCCCAGCCCGCCTTCCTCTTGCGGGTGCGACACACCCGGCCAGGCCGTGGACTCCTCGGCGATCACGAGCGCGCCGGGCTGCTCGCGCGCCACGGCCGCGTTGAGCGTGCGCAGGAAGTGCACGGCCTCCAGGTTCTCGCGGCCGCCGAACTGGTTCGGGATCCACTCGCCGGGCTTGCGCGCATAGTCCAGGTAGAGCATGGAGGCCACCGCGTCCACGCGCAGCGCATCGAAGTGGTATTCGCGCAGCCAGAACAGCGCCGAGGACAGCAGGAAGCTGCGTACCTCGTTGCGGCCATAGTTGAAGATGCTGGAATTCCATTCGGGGTGGAAGCCCTGGCGCGGGTCGGCATGCTCGTACAGATGCGTGCCGTCGAATGCCTGCAGGCCGTGCGCGTCGGTCGGGAAGTGCGAGGGCACCCAGTCCAGGATCACGGCGATGCCCAGGCCGTGCAAGTGGTCGATGAAGAACTTGAGATCCTGCGGCGAACCGTAGCGCGCCGTGGGCGCGAAGTAGCCGGTCGTCTGGTAGCCCCAGGAACCGTAGAACGGGTGCTCGGTCACGGGCATGAGCTCCACATGCGTGAAGCCCATGGCCTGCACATGCTCGCCGAGCGCCAGGGCCAGCGCGCGCCAGCCCAGGAACTGGCCGTCGTGGCGACGCCAGGAGCCGGGGTGCACCTCGTAGACCGACATGGGCGCGTCGCCGGCCTGGCGCGCGGCGCGGGAACCCAGCCAGCCCGCGTCGCTCCAGTCGAACGCCAGCGACCACAGGCGCGACGCCGTGGCCGGCGGCGGCTCGGTGGCCAGCGCATAGGGGTCGGCCTTGTCCAGCGCCTGGCCATCGGCGGTCACGATGCGGTACTTGTAGCTCTGGCCGTGCCGCGCGGCCGGGGCTTCGCCCTCCCAGACGCCGCTGCCGTCTGCGCGCCGCGCCAGCGGCTCGGCATCGGCCAGCCAGCCGTTCCACTCGCCGATCACGCTGACGGCGTTGGCATTGGGCGCCCAGACCGCGAAGTGCGCGCCCTGCCCGCCTGGCCGCAGCGCGGCGCCAAGCCGGCCGGCCAGCGCGGTGTGGGTGCCCTCGCGGAAGTAGTGCAGATCCTGGTCCGCCAACGCGGCGTTGACGGAAGGCATGGCTGGGGTGTGCTGCATCTGACGCACTGTCCGGGACACGGGAGGCCGCGGCGAGCGGACAGCGGCCGCAGCACGTGTAGGCCGAGACCCCGATCTGTCGCGCGGCAGTGGTACAACCGGGGCTCCGATCCCCTTTGCCTCAGCCGCCAACATGAACGAAGAAATCGGCCAGGTGTTCGTTGTCGACTGGTCCTTTCTGCTGATCCTGGCCGGGCTGGCGGCGATCACGTTGGCGCTGTTCGTCCGGCGTCTGCGCATGAAGCGGCGCGCCCGGCACGAGGAGCGCCGCAAGCGCCGGCGCGAGTACCGGGCCTGGCTGCGCAACAGCGGCGTGCAGCCCCTCAGTCGCGACGAAGACCATGACCCATCGGGCCGCTGAGCCGCCCGGGTTGCCACCAATGTCACACCGCTGACACATTGCTAGGCTCTGCAGCGGCCCTCGGACCCGGTTCCGAGGGCCGTTTCACTTGTTCCGTACCAGGCGCAGCGCCATGAAAACCATCCACAACATCCTCGTCGCCGGCGCCTTGCTGGCCGCATCCGCGGGCGCTTCGGCCCAACAGGTCAACGTCATCTGCTCGGTGCAGGCCGACTGGTGCAACATGATCGCCACGGTCTATGCCAAGACCACGGGCGTGAAGATCAACCTGGCGCTCAAGGGCTCGGGTGAGGCCCTGGCCCAGCTCATCGCCGAGAAGGACAACCCCAAGACCGACGTGTGGTTCGGCGGCACCGGCGACCCGCACCTGCAGGCCGCCGAGCAAGGCCTGACGCTGGAGTACAAGTCGCCCTCGCTGGCGCAGCTCTACCCCTGGGCGCAGCAGCAGGCCCAGCAGTCGGGCTTCAAGACCGTGGGCATCTACTCCGGCCCGCTGGGCTTCGGCTACAACACCGAGTTGCTGGCCAAGAAGAAGCTGGCCGCGCCGAAGAGCTGGGCCGACCTGCTCAAGCCCGAGTACAAGGGCGACATCCAGGTCGCCAACCCGGCATCGAGCGGCACGGCCTACACCATGATCGCCACGCTGGTGCAGCTGATGGGCGAGGACAAGGCCTTCGACTACCTCAAGGCCCTGCACAGGAACGTGGGCCAGTACACGCGCTCGGGCACGGGCCCGATCAAGGCCGTGGCGCGCGGCGAGACGGCCGTGTCCATCAGCTTCGTGCACGACGCGCCGCAGGAGCGCATGCAAGGGTTCCCGGTCGAGACGGCCACGCCCAGCGAAGGCACGGGCGCCGAGATCGGCTCCATGAGCATCATCAAGGGCGCGCGCAACATCGAGCAGGCCAAGAAGTTCTACGAATGGGCCTTGACGCCCGGTGCCCAGGCCTTCGGCGCAGCCGCCAAGCAGTACCAGCTGCCCTCGAACAAGGCCACGGTGGTCGACCCGAACGTGCCCGACTTCAAGAAGATCAAGATGATCGACTACGACTACAAGAAGTACGGCGCGAGCGCGGAGCGGCGGCGGCTCATCGCGCGCTGGGAGAAGGAAGTCAACTCGCTCCCACGGTAGGCACGTGGTCAAGCGTCCCAATGGCGCGGTGTGGGCATGCACCGCAGCCGGCTTGCTCGCGTACCTGCTACTGCCCTGGTACGCCATCCAGGACACCAGCTGGTACCAGGCCCTGCCGGGCATCTTCTCCGAAGGCGATGCCGCCAACGGCCTGTTGCAGGCGCTGGCGCAACACCGGCCCTGGCTGCTGCTCGGCCTGGCCGGCCTCGCACTGTGCGCCGTGGGCGCGCTGCAGGCACCGGGCCGCGGCCAGGGCCGCTGCTTGCTGGCCGGCGGCCTGCTCGGCGCGCTGGGTCTGGCCGTCAGCGGCTTCACGATCGGCGCGCGCGGCTGGAGCGTCGCGGCACTGAACACCGCCTTCGGCGAACTCGCAACCAACCAGTTCGGCATCGGCGCAGGCGGCTTCGTGGCGCTGACCATGCTGGTGCTGCTGGCCGCGTTCGGCCTGGCGCGGCTGGGCTTCTTCCGCGGCGACCTGTTCGTCTCGGGCGCCGTGGTCGGCTGCGGCGTGCTGCTGGCGCTGTTCATCGCCTACCCGGTCGGCAAGGCGCTGGCCGGCGCCTTCCTGACCGAGGACGGCGGCTGGTCGCTGATGGCCTTCTTCGAGCGCGTGTTCACCGAGCGCATCTGGGGCCTGGGTTGCCTGGCCGGCGCCACCTCTTGCGGCGTGGCCTGGAACACCTTGCTGCTGGCGCTGCTGACGGCCACGGGCACGACCGTGCTGGGCACCATGATCGCGCTGATGGCCGAGCGCGGCAGCAGCCGCCTGCAGGGGCCGCTGCGTGTGATCGCGCTGCTGCCCATCATCACGCCGCCCTTCGTCGTGGGCCTGGGCCTGATCCTGCTGTTCGGCCGCGCCGGTGTGGTCAACCAGTTGCTCGAAAGCTGGTTCGGCATCGCCCCCACGCGCTGGTTCTACGGCCTGCCCGGCATCCTGACGGCGCAGCTGTTCGCGTTCACGCCCATCGCCTTCATGATCATGCGCGGCGTGGTGCAGGGCATCGCGCCCAGCCTGGAGGAGGCCGCGCAGATGCTGCGCGCCGACCGGCGCCGCGCCTTCTTCACGGTTACGCTGCCGCTGCTCAAGCCCGGGCTGGCCAACGCCTTCCTGGTCGGCTTCATCGAGAGCATCGCGGACTTCGGCAACCCGGTCGTCGTGGGCGGGCAGTACAGCGTGCTGTCCACCGACATCTTCTTCGCCATTGTCGGCGCGCAGTACGACGCGGGCCGCGCGGCCTCGCTGGCCTGGGTGCTGACGCTCTTCGCGCTGGCGGTGTTCGCGCTGCAGCGTGGCGTGCTGGGCAAGCAGAACTACACCACGGTCAGCGGCAAGGGCGATGCCGGCATCGCCATGCCCCTGCCGGACGGCGTGCGCCGCGCCTGCCAGGGCGTGGCCCTGCCCTGGATCGCGTTCACCGTGGTGGTCTACCTGTTCGCGTTCGCGGGCGGCTTCGTGCAGACCTGGGGGCGCGACTACACGCCCACGCTCAAGCACTTCCACACGGCCTTCGCGCTCGAATGGGGGCAGTTCGGCTTGGTCTGGGCCGGCACGGCCTGGAACTCGCTGATCACCACCGTGAAGCTGGCGGGCATCTCGGCGCCGATCACCGCGGCGCTGGGCCTGCTCATCGCCTGGCTGCTGGCGCGCAACGAGTTCAAGGGCCAGGGCGCCTTCGAGTTCGCGGCGCTGCTGGCCTTCGCGATTCCGGGCACGGTGCTGGGGGTGAGCTACATCCTGGCCTTCAACGTGCCGCCGCTGGAACTCACGGGAACCGGGCTCGTGATCATCCTGTGCTTCATGTTCCGCAACCTGCCGGTGGGCGTGCGGGCCGGCACGGCCGCCTTCAAGCAGCTGGACCGCTCGCTCGACGAGGCCTCGCTGATGCTGCGCGCCTCCACCGCGCAGACGCTGTTCCGCGTGGTGCTGCCCTTGCTCAAGCCGGCGCTGGTGGCGGCCCTGGTCTACAGCTTCGTGCGGGCCATGACCACCGTGAGCGCGGTGATCTTCCTGGTCACGGCCGAGAACGAGCTGGCCACCACCTACATCATCGGCCGCGTGGGCAACGGCGACTACGGCGTGGCGCTGGCCTACTGCACGGTGCTGATCGTGCTGATGTCGCTGGCCATCGCGCTGATCCAGTTGCTGGTTGGCGAACGCAAGCTGGGCCGGCGCAAGACGCCGGCGCACCAGGGGCACCACAAGATGGAAGCTGTATGAACGGAATCGAGTTTCGCAACGTCACCAAGCGCTACGGCACCGACGCCAGCGCACCGCTGGCCGTCAAGGGCATCAGCTTCGAGGTGCCGCAGGGCACGCTGACCACCATCCTGGGCCCCTCGGGCTGCGGCAAGACCACCACGCTGCGCATGATCGCGGGGCTGGAATCGCCCACCGGCGGCCAGATCCTCATGGGTGGGCGCGACGTGACCACGCTGGGCCCGGGCGAGCGCAACGTCTCCATGATGTTCCAGAGCTACGCACTGTTCCCGCACATGAACGTGGTGGAGAACGTGGCCTATGGCTTGCGCATGAGCGGCGTGGCCAAGGCCGAGGCTGCGGCGCGCGCCAGCGACGCGCTCAAGGGCGTGGGCCTGGTCGGCTTCAACGAGCGCCTGCCCAGCGAACTGTCGGGCGGCCAGCAGCAGCGCGTGGCACTGGCGCGCGCGCTGGTGCTGGAGCCTGCCGTGCTGCTGTTCGACGAGCCGCTCTCGAACCTGGACGCGCGGCTGCGCCGCGAGATGCGCGAGGAGATCCGCGCGATCCAGCAGCGCCTGCAGCTCACGGTGGCCTATGTCACGCACGACCAGAGCGAGGCGCTCGCGGTGTCGGACCAGATCATCGTGATGGACCACGGCGTGATCGCCCAGCGCGGCACGCCCGAGGCGCTGTACAGCCGGCCGCAGAGCGAATTCGTGGCCGGTTTCATGGGCGAGGCCATGGTGTTCCCGGGCCAGGCCCAGGCCGATGGCCAGGTCGCGCTGGGGCCGCTGCGGCTCACGCCCAGGCACCCGGTCGCGGCAGGCCCCGTCAAGGTGGCCGTGCGGCCCGAGGCCTGGCAGATCGGCACGGCGGGTGGGCTGCCTGCCACGCTGCGCAAGGCGGCCTACCTGGGCGGCTTCTACGAGTACGGCTTCGAGACGCCGCTGGGGCCGGTGTTCGTGGTGTCCTCGGACCTGGAGCACGTGCTCGCGCCTGGAGCCGAAACCGCGCTGGGCCTGGGCCGGCACGGAGTGTCGGTGGTGCAGCAGCCGGGCTGAGGCGCGGTCGCGATGCGCACCCGAGTGGAGGACACCGCCATGCAGGACTACTACGCCGCCCGCGCGCGGGAATACGACCGCATCTATGCCAAGCCGGAGCGCCAGGACGACCTGCGCCGCATCGAGTCCTGGCTGCCCGGCGTGCTGGCCGGGCGCCGCGTGCTGGAGCTGGCATGCGGCACGGGGTACTGGACGCAGTTCTATGCCGCCGCCGCGCAGGGCGTGCTGGGCATCGACAGCGCGCAGCAGACGCTGGACATCGCCCGTGCGCGCCTGCCGCCCAGCGTCCAGCTGCTGCAGGGCGATGCCTACCGCCTGCCCCGCCTGGATGCCACGTTCGACGCGGCCTTCGCCGGCTTCTGGTGGTCGCACATCCCGCAGCGGCGCATCGCGGGTTTCCTGCACGGTCTGCATGCCGCGCTGCAACCCGGCGCCAGGGTCGTGTTCATGGACAACCGCTTCGTGCCGGGCAGCAGCACCCCGGTCGCCGAGCGCGATGCGGATGGCGACAGCTTCCAGCTGCGCACGCTGGACGACGGCTCGGTGCACCGCGTGCTCAAGAACTTCCCGTCCGCCGAGGCTTTGCTGGCCGCCGCCGAACCCTTTGCGGCCCAGGCCAGTTACCACCAGTGGCGCTTCTTCTGGGCGCTGGAGTACACGCTGCGCTAGCAGCGCGACCGCTCAGAAGCTCTTGCTGACCCGCACCTGCGAGTAGGTGCCGTTCTTGGCGTTGCGCGACTGCACGGTGGCCATGTGCTGCAGCGTGAGCACCACGTCCAGCACCGGGACGCGGGTGGTCCAGAACAGGCCGGCGTTGGTGGAGCGGTAGCGGCTCGGGCCCCAGCGGTTGTTGCTGTCGTCCTGGTACTGCTGCGCATGGACCACGTGCACGCCCACGGGCCCCAGGCGCGTCAGATAGCCGGCCGCGCCCTCCAGACTGGCCCAGTTGCCGCTGCGCAGGTCGTTGTCGCGGTTGCGCGTGTTCAGGCCCACGGTGACGCGGCCCGCCAGCGCGATGTCGGGCCGCGGCAGGTAGACCAGCTGGGCCGCGGGTCGCAGCGTGTAGAAGTTGCCGAAGCCGATGTCGGGGCCCGAGGCCTGGTTGTAGCGCCCGGTGGGCAGCACCAGCGAGGCGCCGGCCAGCACACGCAGCTCGTCGGTGGCGTGGCGCCAGCCCGCGTGCAACTCCATGTCGCCGATGCCCGAGACGCTGCCGCCCTCGGCCGCCGCCATGGCCGCGACGGTGCTCTGGAACTGTCGGTCGAAACCGGCCTGCACGGCCGCCTGCGTGGCCGCTGGCACAGCCGGATTCCAGTGCAGCGTGGGCGTGGTGGCCTGCGCGCCGAAGCCCTGCTTCTTGATGCCGTAGGGCAGGTTCATGGCCAGCGCCAGCCGCCCACCGCCGTAGCGTGCGGCGCTGAGCCAGGCCAGGCCGAGGTTCCACTGCACGAGCGAGCCGCGTGCATCGATGACGCCGGTGGCGGTGCCATAGCCCGGGTACAGGGTCGCGGGCGTGGGTGCCGGCAACGGCAGGGTGCCGCCCGGCAGGGTCTGCGTGAGCCGCTCGCCGTCGTTGCCGGTGATCTTGTGGATGTCCACGCGCGTCAGCGCGATGCCACCGGTCAGACCCTGCAGGTCGGGCGGCGCGAAGATCTCGCCGCCCAGGCTGCCGGCCAGGTTGTAGCGCACCTGGAAGTCCTCGCCGGCCTCGGCCACGGAGCTTGCGGCGACGGTGCAGGCAAGAGACAGGGCGAGCCGGGCAATGGCGTTCATGGTGGGGCTGGGCGCGGACAGGAGAGGCGCGGCACCTTAGCATCGCGTTGCAACTTGTCACACCGCTTGTCGCCAGTGCACGACGGCTTCTGCGCAAACGGCTGCACAAGTGCACGCAGTACCCCCGCGAATTGGACCGGCAACGCTGTTCAGCAGCGCGGCTCGCCGCCCTACCGGCGCACGGTATGCAGCCGGTTCAGCCAGTGCAGCAGGGGCAGGTCCTGCGCGGCCATGGGGCGCTGGCGCACGTGCGCTGGCGTCATGCGGCGGCGCCGCCCCGGTGCGCCTTCTTCAGGCGCCGGACCTCGCGCAGCTGGTAACGGAAGGCCGCTACAGCCTCTTGCGCCTCGGGCTTCCATTCGGCAACCGGCAGGTGGTTCAGCACCGCTTCCAGCGCGTCGCCCAGCTGGCCGATCTGGCGGCCGTAGCTGCCCACGTCGTCCAGGATGCGGCGCTCCAGTGCGGGGTCGGAGGACTTGCCCAGGTTGATGTTGACCCAACCGATCTGGCTGTGGGCGAAGGGGTTCACCCAGGTCCAGGGGTTGATGTCCTGCTGCAGCTGCGCGGGCGCCAGCGACGCGTAGAAGTTCGACATGTTTGCATCCTTGGGACGGCCAGCCGGCCGCGCGATGGATTGTGCGGCGCAGCATGGGGGTGCGCATCCTGCGGATGCAGGATGGATCGGTTCGGCACCGGCGGCAGGCCGGCGTCGGCAGGGGCCTAGCGCGCGAGCGCGTCGCGCAGCGCCTGCAGGCACTGCGCGTTGTCTTCGTCGCTGCCCACGGTGATGCGCAGGAACTGCGTGAAACCGGCCTCCTTCCAGGGCTTGACGATCACGCCAGCGGCCAGCAACGCCTCGTTGACAGGGCCGTTGGGCCGGCCCAGGTCGACGAACAGGAAGTTGGTGGCCGAAGGCGCGACACGCAGGCCCATGGCCTCGAGCGCGTGCAGCATCCCATCGCGCTGCACCACGGTGCGCGCCACGGCCTGGCGCATGTGGGCCTCGTCCTCGAGCGCCGCGCGCGCGGCCAGTTGCGCGGCGAGGTTCACGCCGAAGGGCGTGCGCACGCGGTCCAGCAACTGCACGAGCGCGGCGTCCGACGCGATGCCGTAGCCCACGCGCAGCCCGGCCAGGCCCCAGGCCTTGGAGAAGGTGCGCAGCACGGTCCAGGCGCCGCCCCAGTCGCGCAGCATGGGCAGTGCGTCGGGGAAGCCAGGCGTGAGGCGCGCGTACTCCACATAGGCCTCGTCGACGACCAACAGCGTGCCGCGCGGCGTGGCGGCCAGCAGCCGCGCGAAGTCGGCCGTGCCGAACATGCAACCGACCGGGTTGGAGGGGTTGGCCAGCATCGCGATCTTGGGGCCGCGCGCGAGCGCCGCGCACCAGGCGTCCACGTCGAAGCCGAGCGCGGGCGTGAGGTCCAGCAGCTCGACCTCGGCGCCCATCATGCGCGGGTAGATCTCGTGCAGTCCGAAGGCCGGGCGCTGCGTCAGCACGCGCTCGCCGGGCGAGAGCAGCGCCAGGCACAGCATGTGCAGGATGGATTCGGAGCCGTTGCCCACGACGATCTGCGCGGGCGTGGCGCCACAGCGGCGCGCCAGCGCCTCGCGCAGCGCCTGGCTGTCGGCGTCCGAGTACCAGAGCACCTGCTGCGCCAGCCCGGCCAGCGCCTCGGCCACGCGCGGGCTGGGGCCGTAGGGGTTCTCGTTGCTGCCCAGACGCGCGATGCGGTCCACGCCGTAGCGCGCGCGCACGGCCTCGGACGAGAGGCCGGCGTTGTAGACGGGCAGCGGCGGCACCTCGGGGCGGGCCAGGGCGAGGATGTCGGTGGCCATGTCAGTGGTGCCCGGCCGCCAGCAACCACTGACGCGCCCCCTCGGGGGACAGCGATACGCGAAGCGATGAGCGTGGGTGCATGTGCATGTCAGTCGAAGATCTTTCCGGGATTCATGAGGTTCAGGGGGTCGAGAGCTGCCTTGATCGCGCGCATGGCCGCCAGCTCGGACTGCGTGCGGCTGCGGCCCAGGTAGGGCTTCTTGTGCAGGCCGATGCCGTGCTCGGCCGAGACGCTGCCGGCGAAGTCGCCGACCAGGTCGTAGACCAGGTGCTCCAAGCCCTCTACGTCGCCGCCGATGGTCGAGGCGTCGGTGGAGACATGCAGGTTGCTGTCGCCGATGTGGCCGAAGAACACGCTGGCGTGGCCTGGCCAGCGCGCGTCGAGCGCGGCGCGGCAGGCGACGGCGAAGCGGCCGATCTCGGCCATGGGCAGGCTCACGTCGAAGTTGACGGGCGGGTGCATGTTCGTGGGCAGCTCGGCCGTGGCCTCGCGGATCTTCCAGAACGCGCGCGCCTGGGATTCGGATTGCGCAATGGCGGCGTCCAGCACCAGGCCGTCCTGCAAGGCGGGGGCCAGCACGTCTTCGAGTGCGGCCTGCAGTTGCGCCGCATCGGGGCCGTCGAGGTCGACCAGGGCCAGCAGCGGGTGCGGCGCATCGAAGGGCTCGCGCAGCTTCTGCCAGGCCAGCGAGGCGACCACGAAGTCGCGCCACATGAGTTCGAAGGCGGCCAGGCCAGCGCCGGCACGCACCTGCAGGCGCGACAGCAGGGCCAGCGCCGCGTCGTAGTCGGGCACGGCGGCCAGCATGGTCACGCGCGTGCTAGGTGCCGGGTGCAGCCGCAGCAGCGCGCGCGTGATCACGCCCAGCGTGCCCTCGGCGCCGATGAAGAACTGCTTCAAGTCGTAGCCCGTGTTGTTCTTCTGCATGGGGCGCAGCATGGGCAGCACGGAACCGTCGGCCAGCACCACCTCCAGGCCCAGCGTCTGCTCGCGCATCATGCCGAAGCGCAGCACGCCGTTGCCGCCCGCGTTGGTGGCCAGCGCGCCGCCGACCTGGGCCGAGCCGCGCGCGCCGAAGTCCACGCCGAACAGCAGGCCCCGGGCACTGGCCGCCTCCTGGATGGACTGCACGGTGGCGCCGGCCTGCACGGTCAAGGTGCGCGTGGCGGCGTCCACCTGCTCGATGGCCTGCATGCGGTCCAGCGACAAGGCCACGCCGTGTGCCAGCGGCTGGGCTGCGCCGGCCAGGCCGGTCATGCCGCCCTGCGGCACGACAGGCACGCGGTGCTGGCTGCACAGCTTCAACGCGGCACTCACCTGCGCCGTGCTGCGCGGGCGCAGCAGCGCGAGCGGGCGCACGGGCGGCACGCCGCTCCAGTCGGTCAGCTGGCGCGCCGGGATGGCCTCGCCCGTGGTGACCGCGTCATCGCCCAGCGCTGCACGCAGGGCCTGCAGCAGCTCGCTCATCGGGGCGCTTCGGCGAAATCGAGCACGGCCTGCAACATGCGCTGCAGGTGCGGCTGCACGCCCGCTGCCCTACCTGCCAGGTAGTCGAAGGGCATGGCCTCCTGCATGTAGCTGCTCTGCGTCATCTCGAGCTGCACGGCGTGCTGTCCATCCTGCGGCCGGCCGTGGTGGCGCGTGATGTAGCCGCCCGTGAAGCGGCCGTTCAGCACGCTGGTGTAGCCCGGGGCGTCCTTGGCGATGGCGAGCAGACGCTCGGCCAGGGCCGGGTCGCAGCTCGTACCCTTGCCGGTGCCCAGGTTCAGGTCCGGCAGCTTGCCTTCGAAGAAGCGCGGCAACACGGAACGGATCGAATGCGCGTCCCACAGCATGGCGATGCCGTGCTGCGCCTTGATGCGCGCGAGTTCCTCGGCCAGCTTGGCGTGGTACGGGTGCCAGATGGCTTCGCGGCGCTCAGCGATCTCGGCCTCGCCGGGCTGGTCGGCGGCATCCAGGTACAGCGGCGTCTCGTCGAAGGTGTCGACCGGGCACAGGCCGGTCACGTTCTGGCCTGGGTAGAGGCTGGCGCCATCCGGCGCGCGGTTCAGGTCGATCACGTAGCGCGAGTGCGTGGCCACGAGCACCGAGGCGCCCAGCGCATCGGCGAAGTCGTACAGGCGCTCCAGGTGCCAGTCGGTGTCGTGCACCTCACGCGCCTCGGCCGTGAAGCGCGCGGCCAGCGCGGGCGGCACATGGGTGCCGACGTGGGGCATGGAGACCAACAGCGGGCGCGTGCCCTGGCGGAAACGGAACGGGGGCTCGGTGGTGGAAAAGCTCATGGGCTGTCCTTGAGAAGTTGGGTACGGGCCGCGACCAGGCCCTGCGTTGCGTCGTGGTGTGCGGCGTGGCGCGCCGCGCGCACGCGGGCCTGGCCCGCCACATGGACGGTGCTCACCGCGCTCGTGCGGTGGCTTGCGAAGACATGGGCCGACAGCATCTCGGGCGCCGGCAGGCCGGCCAGGGCCGGGTGCTGTGCGTCCAGTGTGACGAGGTCGGCCTGCTGGCCGGTGGCCAGACCGGCGACCGAGCGGCCGGACGCCTGCGCGCCACCGGCCACGGCCGCAAGCGTCATGGCCGTCGCGACCTGCGGCTGCCCGGGCAGCGCCATCACATTGCGCCGGCGCATGGCCAGGCGCTGGCCATATTCGAGCAGCATGAGTTCCTCGGCCGCGTTGACGCAGGCATGGCTGTCCGAGCCCACGCCCCAGGCGCCACCCGCGGCCTGCCAGGCTGGCCAGTCGAACAGGCCGTCGCCCAGGTTGGCCTCGGTGCTGGGGCACAGGCCGGCCACGGCGCCGCTGGTGGCGGCACGGTTGTATTCATCGGCGTCCATGTGCGTGGCGTGCACCAGGCACCAGCGCGCGTCCACGGGCGCATGGTCCAGCAGCCAGGCCACGGGGCGCTGGCCGCTCCAGGCGATGCAGTCGGCCACCTCCTGGGTCTGCTCGGCGATGTGGATGTGCACGGGCGCCGTGGCGTCCTGCGCGTGCAGGCCGGCCACGGCTGCGCGCAGGGCGTCGGGCGGCACGGCGCGCAGCGAGTGCGGGGCCAGGCCCAGGCGCGCGCCCTGGGCGGCGCAGAGCGGGCGCAAGCGCTCCAGCAGGCGCAGCATGTTGTCGGTGGTGCGGATAAAGCGGCGCTGGCCCTCCCCCGGTGGCTTGCCGCCGAAGCCGCTGGTCTGGTAGAGCACGGGCAGCAGCGTGAGGCCGATGCCGGCCTGCTTTGCGGCGCGCAGCAGGGCCAGCGCGAGTTCGGCGTCGTCGGCATAGGGCGCGCCGCCGCGGTCATGGTGCACGTAGTGGAACTCGCAGACGCTGGTGTAGCCAGCCTCCAGCATCTCCACGTACAGGCCGAAGGCGATGGCCTCGAGCAGGACCGGATCGAGCTTGTTCGCGAAGCGGTACATCAGCGTGCGCCAGCTCCAGAAGCTGTCCTCGGCCGCGCCGCGGTACTCGGTCAGGCCGGCCATGCCGCGCTGGAAGGCGTGCGAATGCAGGTTGGGCAGGCCGGGCAGCACCGGGCCTTCGGACTGGGCGACGCCGTCGGGCCGTGTGGCGTCGGGCTGCACGTGCACGAGCGTGCCGTTGGCGTCCCAGCGCAAGAGCACGTTGCGCGCCCATCCCGTGGGCAGCAGTGCGTCGGCGGCGAACAGCCCGCTCATACCGCGCCCTCGGCGATGCGGCCCTGGCGCACGACCGCGCGAACCGGCCGCTGGCCGAACCAGTAGGCCAGTTCGGCCGCGTCCTGCAGGTCCCACAGCACGAAATTCGCCGGCCGGCCAGCCGCAATGGCACCGTGCGTCTCCTGCAAGCCCAGCGCGCGCGCCGCGTGCGTGGTGATGCCGTCGATCGCCTCGGGCACCGTGAGCCGGAACAGCGTACAGGCCATGTTGGCCATCAGCAGCAAGGACAGCGCCGGCGAGGTGCCGGGGTTGTGGTCGGTGGAGACGGCCATGGGCACGCCGGCCGCGCGCAGCGCCGCGATGGGTGGAAGGTGCGTGTCGCGCAGCGTGTAGTAGGCGCCTGGCAGCAGCACGGCCACGGTGCCGGCCGCCGCCATGGCGGCGATGCCCTCCTGCGACAGGTGCTCGATGTGGTCGCAGGACAGCGCGCCGTAGCGTGCCGCCAGCGCTGCGCCGCCCATGTCCGACAACTGCTCGGCATGCAGCTTCACCGGAAGGCCCAGGGCCTGCGCGGCCTGGAACACTTGCTCGGTCTCGGCCAGCGAGAACGCGATGCGCTCGCAGAACACGTCGACCGCGTCGACCAGGCCCTCGGCGTGCAGGGCCGGCAGCATCTCACGGCAAACGAGGTCGGTGTATTCCTGGCTGCGCCCCGCGTACTCGGGCGGCAGCGCATGCGCGCCCAGGAAGGTGGTGCGAACGGTCACGCCGTGGGCAGCGGCCAGGCGCCGCGCCACGCGCAGCTGCTTGCGCTCGTGTTCGAGCGCAAGGCCGTAACCCGACTTGATCTCGATGGCGCACACGCCCTCGGCCAGCAGGCTTTGCAAACGGGCCGAGGCCCTGGCGAAGAGTTCGTCCTCGCTGGCCGCGCGCGTGGCGCGCACGCTGGAGACGATGCCGCCGCCCGCCTTGGCCACCTCTTCGTAGCTCGCACCGGCCAGGCGCATCGCGAATTCATTGGCGCGCTGGCCGCCGTAGACCAGGTGGGTGTGGCAGTCCACGAGGCCGGGCGTGACGAGCGCGCCCTGCCCTGCGTGGCGTGGAAGGGCCGCACAGGCCGCGGGCACGGCATCGGGCGCGCCGGTCCAGGCGATCCGGCCGTCCTGCACGGCGATGGCGCAGGGCTGGCCGTCCAGGCCCGTGAGGCCGGTCCACAGGCCATCGGCCGAAGCCAGGGTGTCGAAAGAAGGCATGGGGTTTCCTATCGGGCTGGATGCCATTGCACGGCCAGCAGCGCAGCGTCGGCGTCCACGGTGTGCAGGCGCCAGCAGGTGGCCGCATCCGCCCACCACAGGCCTTGGCCCGGGGCGAGCGGCGTGTCGCCCGCAAGCCAGTTGCTGCGCCATGCCAGCAGCAGGCCATGCGGGGCCGCGGGAAGCTCGGCCGCGCGGTGCAGGACATGGAATGCAGCGCGCAGCCGGCCGCGCCGCGTCATCACGTTGAAATCGCTGGAGGGGCCGCCCAGCAGTGTGCAGTCGATGCGCGCGTCGCCGCTGAACGCGAAGGGCGCCAGCGGCGTGGCCAGGCGGTGCTCCAGGCCATCGCCGTGCAGGCGCACGCCGTCGCCCTCCAGCAGCGTGATGATGCGGTCGACCCCCACGAACTGCGAGAACGGGCCGCTGGCCGCGATGCTGGCGATCGAGACGCGCCAGTCAAAGCCCTCGAAGCCCGCGCCCGGTGGCCAGCTCGCGATCTCGCGCGTGCTGCCGCCGCCGTTCTTCCAGGGCATGGCGGGCAAGTCCGCCACATCGAAACGCTGCACTGTGGAACTCACCGCACCAACCCTCCCTGGCTCAAGCGCCGTTCGAAATGCCGCAGCACCAGCATCACGGTGCCGGTCAGCGCAAAGTACACGGCCGCGATCGCCAGGTAGACCTCCAGCGAGCGGTAGGACGTGCTGATGATCTTCTGCCCTTCGTGCATCACGTCGTGGATGGTCAGCAGCGAGACCAGCGCCGAGTTCTTGATCAGCGCGATGAACTCGTTGCCCAGCGGCGGGATCATGCGCACCACGGCCTGCGGCAGGATGATGTGGCGCATGGCCGTGGGCGCCGTCATGCCCAGCGACTGCGCGGCCAGGGTCTGGCCCTGGTCGATGGACTGGATGGCGCCGCGCACGATCTCCGACACATAGGCGCCCGAGTACACGCCCAGGCCCAGCACGCCGCACAGGAAGGCCGGCAGCAGCAGGCCGAAGTGCGGCAGGCCGAAGAACAGGATGAACAGCTGCACCAGCAAGGGCGTGCCGCGCACCACGGTGACGTAGGCGGTGCAGGCGCCGTAGAGCCAGCGCCGCTGCGGGTTCAGGCGGCCGATGCCGACCAGCAGGCCCAGCATGCAGCCCAGCAGCAGCGCGCAAACCGTGATCTCGATGGTGACCAGCGTGCCGCGCGCGAGCGCGTCCCAGCCGCCCCAGACGGGGGAGAAGTCCAGATCCATGTCAGAAGTCCATGCCGAAAAAAGCCGCGGCCGAGCGCAGCGATGGCCCGTGTCTGTCCCCGCTCCCGGGGCCCCTGTGCCCACGCCGAGGAGCGCAGTGGCCTGGGCGGCGCGGGGAACCTCGCGCTTTGTTGACTGACTCATTGCACTTGTTCGAGCTGAACGAACGCAGTGAGTGGTGCGAGTTGTGCAATGCGCCCAGGCCGCGAGCACCGCAGGTTGCCCGGAGCGCTAGCGGAGGGACGGGGGCACCGGGGNTGAACGAACGCAGTGAGTGGTGCGAGTTGTGCAATGCGCCCAGGCCGCGAGCACCGCAGGTTGCCCGGAGCGCTAGCGGAGGGACGGGGGCACCGGGGCCGCCTTCTCTTTGGTTACTTTCTCTTGGCGGGACAAGAGAAAGTGACTGCGCTGCCGGGCGCACATCCCGGCCTCTGAGGCTTGCGCGAACGCAGTGTGTTCTATCGACGACCACGCCTGATCGGCGTTCGGAGGTGGGGCTATCCACCCCACACCCGGACTTACTTTTCTTGTCTCGCCAAGAAAAGTAAGCAAAAGAAGGCGACCCCGGTGCCCCTGTCCCTCCGCTAGCGCTCCGGGCAACCTGCGGTGCTCGCGCCATGGGCTGCATTGCGCAACTCATGCTGTTCACTTCGTTCACTGCATTCGAACAAGCGCAATGAGTCAGNCCGGGCAACCTGCGGTGCTCGCGCCATGGGCTGCATTGCGCAACTCATGCTGTTCACTTCGTTCACTGCATTCGAACAAGCGCAATGAGTCAGTTCACGAAGCGCGAGGTTCCCCGCGCAGCCCATGGCACTGCGCTCCTCGGCAGGGGCACAGGGGGAAGTCACATTCGGGCCATCGCTGCGCTCGGCCTGGCGCTCGGGCCGTCGCTGCGCTCGGCCTAGGCGCGCCGAGGGTTTCATTTCAATCGACCGCGGCCACATCAAGGCGTCGCCGGAAACCACTTCTTGACGATGGCGGCGTAGCTGCCGTTCGCCTTGAGCATGGCCAGCGCCTCGTTCACGGCTTTCGTCAGCTCCGGCGTGTCCTTGCGGATCGCCATGCCGTACTCCTCGGTCGTGAGCTGCTCGGGCAGCACCTTGAGGCCGGGCCGCGTGCGCACGTACTGGTAGGCGGCGGGCTTGCCCGTGACGGCGGCGTCGCTGCGGCCCACGTCCACGAGGTTGAACATCTCCTGGTTCTTCTCGACCTCGACCAGCTGCACCTTGGGATGGGCTTCCTTGAGGTAGCTCACCGACTTGGTGCCCACCTGCACGCTGACCTTCTTGCCGGCCAGGTCCGCCGGCGACTTGATGGTGGCGTTGTCGGCCTTGACCATGGCCACCAGGCCGCCCGCGTAGTAGGGCGCCGTGAAGTCCACGACCTTCTTGCGCTCGTCGGTGATGTAGATGGCCGACACCGCCATGTCCACGCGCTTGGAGACCAGGGCCGGGATCAGGCCCTTGAAGTCGATGTCCACCCACTCGATCTTGCGGCCCATCTGCTTGCCGACGGCCTCCACGAGCTCGGTGTCGAAGCCCGTGCGCTGGTTGTTCTCGAAGAACTCCATGGGCGGGAAGGTGGCGTCGGTGGCGACCTTGAGCACGGCCTGGGCATGGGCGCCGAAGGCGGTGGACGACAGCAGGGCCAGGGCCAGCAGGTGGCGGCGAAGAGGCATGGGGAATCTCCGGTAGGGAAGTGATGCAGGCGTGGGATCTAGCAGGATCGGGGCCGGGGCTCAACCGACCAGGCGCGGGAATAGCGCATGGTCCATGGGCGCGCCGGCCGGCAGTTCATCGGCCAGGCCCGGGAAGTCGGGCGAGGTGGTCCAGCGCCGCGGCGCATGGCGGATGTCGTCGCCCAGGAAGCGCAGCGAGAACACGCGGCGGCGCTGCTGGTTGCCGACTCCGGCGGCCGCGTGCAGGGTCAGCATGTGGAAGCAGACGAAGTCGCCCGGTGCAACGTCCCAGCCCAGGATGGGGAAGCGCTCGCGCGCCGCCTCGATGTCGGGCAGGTCCGCCAGGCTGCCTTCGGGGAACCACTTGGCCTGGTGGTCCATGAAGGTGCGCGGCATGAGCCAGGGGCCGCGGTGCGAGCCGGCCACGAACTCCAGCGTGGACGCGCGCGGCACCGGGTCGACCGGGATCCACATGCTCACGTTCTGCAGGCCGTCGATGTTGTAGTAGGGCTGGTCCTGGTGCCAGGGCGTCTTCTGCCGCGTGCCGGGCTCCTTGACGAGCAGGTGGTCGTGGTAGAGCCGCACTTCGCGCGAGCCCATGAGGCGCTGGGCCAGCAGGGCCAGCGGCGTCTCGAACACGAAGCGCCGGTAGGCCGGGATGTGCTGCCAGTTGCAGAAGTCCTCGAAGAAGCGGCCCGGGTCGTCGGGCCGGCTCGCGACCTTGCCGCGCGGGCTGGGTGCGGCCAGGTTGGCCTCGATGCCGTCTGCCAGCAGCGCGCGTTCGCCCTGCGTCAGCAACTGGCGGATGACGCAGGCGCCGTCGCGCTGGAACTGTTCGACCGTCGCATCGTCCACGCGCTCGGCCACGCGCTGGCGCAGCGCTTCGGTGTCGGGCAGCGTCTGCATGCTCACTTCACCATCGGCAGCTTGAGGCCAAACTTCTTGGCGGTCGCCACCGCGAGTTCGTAGCCTGCATCGGCATGGCGCATCACACCCGAGCCGCAGTCGTTGATGAGCACGCGGGCCAGCCGCTTGTCCGCTGCCTCGGTGCCATCGCACACGATGACCATGCCCGCATGCTGCGAGTAGCCCATGCCCACGCCGCCGCCGTGGTGCAGGCTGACCCAGGTGGCACCGCCCGCGGTGTTGAGCAGTGCGTTGAGCAGCGGCCAGTCACTGACCGCGTCGGTCCCGTCGCGCATGCCTTCGGTCTCGCGGTTGGGGCTGGCGACCGAGCCCGTGTCCAGGTGGTCGCGGCCGATCACGATGGGGGCCTTGAGCTCACCCGTGCGCACCATCTCGTTGAAGGCCAGGCCCGCGAGGTGCCGCTCGCCCAGGCCCAGCCAGCAGATGCGCGCCGGCAGGCCCTGGAAGGCGATGCGCTCGCGCGCCATGTCCAGCCAGCGGTGCGTGTGCTTGTTCTCGGGAAACAGCTCCTTGATCTTGGCGTCGGTCTTGTAGATGTCCTCGGGGTCGCCCGAGAGCGCAACCCAGCGGAACGGGCCCTTGCCCTCGCAGAACAGCGGCCGGATGTAGGCCGGCACGAAGCCGGGGAAGTCGAACGCGTTCGCCACACCTTCGTCCTTGGCCACCTGGCGGATGTTGTTGCCGTAGTCCACGGTGGGCACGCCCATGGCCTGGAAGTCCAGCATGGCCTGCACGTGCACGGCGCAGCTCTGCGCGGCGGCCTTCGTGAGCGCGGCATGCTGGGCCGGGTCTGCCATGGCGGCCTTCCACTGCGGCACGGTCCAGCCGGCCGGCAGGTAGCCGTGCACCAGGTCGTGGGCGGAGGTCTGGTCGGTCACGAGGTCGGGCTTGAGGCCACCGGCCTTCGCGCGCTTCACGAGTTCGGGCAGCACCTCGGCCGCATTGCCCAGCAGCGCGATGGAGACCGCCTCCTTGGCCGCCGTGTGCTGGCGGATCAGTTCGATGGCGTGGTCGATGTCACGGGCCTGCTTGTCCACATAGCGCGTGCGCAGCCGGAAGTCGATCGAGCTCTGCTGGCACTCGATGTTCAGCGAGACGGCGCCGGCCAGGGTCGCGGCCAGCGGCTGCGCGCCGCCCATGCCGCCCAGGCCGGCGGTCAGGATCCACCTGCCGGCGAGGTCGTTGTGGTAGTGCTGGCGGCCGGCCTCGACGAAGGTCTCGAATGTGCCCTGCACGATGCCCTGGCTGCCGATGTAGATCCAGCTGCCAGCGGTCATCTGGCCGTACATGAAGAGGCCCTTGCGGTCCAGTTCGTTGAAGTGTTCCCAATTGCCCCACTTGGGCACGAGGTTGGAGTTGGCCAGCAGCACGCGCGGCGCGTCGGCATGGGTCTTGAACACGCCGACGGGCTTGCCCGACTGCACCAGCAGCGTCTCGTCCTCGTCCAGGTCCTTGAGCGAGGCCAGGATCTGGTCGAAGCATTCCCAGTTGCGCGCCGCGCGGCCGATGCCGCCGTAGACAACCAGGTCCTCGGGCCGCTCGGCCACGTCGGGGTGCAGGTTGTTCTGCAGCATGCGGAACGGTGCCTCGGTCAGCCAGCTCTTGCACGTGAGCGCAGTGCCCGTTGGCGCGGCGATGCGGCGGCTGGGGTCGTGGCGGGTGCCGATGGCGGCGACGAAAGGCGCGGGTGCGTTCATGGCGGTCTCCTTGGGGGTGTTCAGGCGTGGCTCGGAAGGATGGCGGTGACGGCGCTCGGCCAGGCACGGCCCTGGGCACCCAGGGCCCATTGCCGCATGGACTCCACGTCGGGCGCAAGGTAGCGGTCCTGCTCGATGAAGCCCACGTGCGCGCGGATGGCATCGAACTCGGCTTCCATGAGCGGGCTGGACTTGAGCTCGTGTTTCAGTTCGATGCCCTGGCAGGCGGCCATGGCCTCGATGCCGACGACCACGGCCGTGTTCTCCACCATGTCGGCCAGGCGGCGCGCGGCGAAGGTGGCCATGGACACATGGTCCTCCTGGTTGGCCGAGGTGGGCAGGCTGTCCACGCTGGCCGGGTGGGCCAGCGACTTGTTCTCGGACGCGAGCGCCGCGGCGGTGACCTGGGCGATCATGAAACCGGAGTTGACGCCGCCGTCGCGCACCAAGAAGGGTGGCAGCATCGACAGGCCCGAGTCCAGCAGCAGCGCCATGCGGCGTTCGGAGATGGCGCCGATCTCGGCGATGGCCAGCGCGATGATGTCGGCCGCGAAGGCCACGGGCTCGGCGTGGAAGTTGCCGCCCGAGATCACCTCGCCCGTGTCGGTGAAGACCAGCGGGTTGTCGGACGCCGCATTGGCCTCGGTCACCAGCACGCGCGCTGCATGGGTCAGGTTGTCCAGGCAGGCGCCCATGACCTGCGGGATGCAGCGGATCGAGTACGGGTCCTGCACGCGGCCGCAGTTGGCATGGCCGGGGATGATCTCGCTGCCTTCCAGCAGTGCGCGCACGGCGCCGGCCACGGCGATCTGACCGGGCTGGCCGCGTGCGGCGTGGATGCGCGCATCGAAGGGCTTGATCGAGCCCTGGATGGCTTCGAGCGAGAGCGCGCCGGCCATCAGGCCCGCGGCGAACACGTGCTCGGCGCCGAACAGGCCGGCCAGCGCCAGCGCGGTGGAGACCTGCGTGCCATTGAGCAGCGCCAGGCCCTCCTTGGGGCCCAGCACGAAGGGTTCCAGGCCGATGGCGCGCATCGCATCAAAGCCCGGCACCACGCGGCCGTCCGCGAGTTCCGCCTCGCCCTCCCCGATCAGCACGCAGGCCAGGTGCGCCAGCGGCGCCAGGTCGCCCGAGGCGCCGACCGAGCCCTTGGCCGGAATGCGTGGCACCACGCCGGCATTGAACAGCGCCAGCAGCGCATCGACGATCTCCGGCCGGATGCCCGAGTGGCCGCGCGCCAGGCTCACAGCCTTGGTCGCCAGCACCAGCCGCACCACGCCGGCCGCCAGGGGCGCGCCCGTGCCCACGCTGTGCGAGAGCACCAGGTTGCGCTGCAACTCGGCCAGCCGCTCGGGCGGGATCACCGTCTGCGCGAGCTTGCCGAAGCCGGTGTTGATGCCGTAGACCACGGCGCCGGCATCGAGGATGGACTGCACGGTGGCCTGCGCGGCCAGCAGGCCGGGG
Organism: Pseudorhodoferax sp. Leaf265; assembly: GCF_001422365.1. Lineage (GTDB taxonomy): Bacteria > Pseudomonadota > Gammaproteobacteria > Burkholderiales > Burkholderiaceae_C > Pseudorhodoferax. Next base: position 129,807 of record NZ_LMMT01000011.1, read on the forward strand.
CGTGCGCTGTCGTCCAGCGCCAGCCGTACCCCACCGCTGTGGATGCGGCGCAACGCGGCCAGGCCGACAGCGCCCGGCGAGAGCGTCAAGGTGTTCGTTTCAGGGGTCATCGCTTTTCCTGTCTATACAAGTGGAGGCGCAAAAAATTCAGGCCAGACCCTGGTTGCCGTCGTTGCGCAAGCGGCTGCCCAACCGGTAGCGCGAGGCCGGGTGCAGGCAGCGCACCAGCGTGATGGTCTGGCCGCGTGCCCAGGTGCGGCGCGTCAGCAGCAAACAGGGCTCGGCCTGGTCCATGGTCAGGCGCTCGGCCTGCTCGGCCGTGGGCAGCACCGCGTCGACCAGGTGCTCGATCTGGTCGAACGGCACGTTGCGCACCAGGTACTCGCTGGGCGTCACGGCCGAGAAGTCCTGCTCGAAAAAGGCCGGCACGATGCGTGGGTTCACATAGCGGTCTTCCAGCTGCACGGGCACGCCGTCCTCCAGGTGCAGGCAGACGCAGTGCACGAGCGACTCGCCCATGCGCACGTCCATCCAGACCGCCACGTCGGGCGAGGCCGCCACGCGCTCGGCAGCGATCAGCTGGAAGCCATAGTCGTGCCCGCGGCTGCGGATCTCGCTGGCGATGTTGGCGATCTGCAAGAGCGTGGACTGCGGCTTGGCCTCGGCCACGAAACTGCCCACGCCGGCCACGCGCACCACCCTGCCCTGGTCCATGAGTTCGCGCAGCGCGCGGTTGGCCGTCATGCGCGAGATGCCGAACTGGGCCACCAGCTCGTGCTCGGACGGCAGCCGGTGGCCGGCCGGCCACTCGCCGCTCTGGATGCGGCGCGTGATGTGCTCCTTGACCTGCTCGTACAGCGCCAGCGCGGGCGCGGCCTCCGAGCGCGCGGAGGCCTGTCTGGCGGTCGCAGGGCCGGGCTTCATGCTCAATGTTCCGCCGCGGCCATGGACTCGGCGCGGATCTCTTCGGTCAGCCGGGCCTTCAGCTCCATGAACGCGGGCGTGGTCTTGACCGTGTAGTGCCGCGGGTGCGGCAGGTCCACCGCGATCTCGGTCTTGATGCGGCCGGGCCGCGCGCTGAACACGGCCACGCGGCTGGCCATGAAGATGGCCTCGTCGATGTCGTGCGTGACGAACAGCACCGTCTTCTGCTCGGCCTCCCAGATGCCCAGCAGCAGCTCCTGCATGAGCACGCGGGTCTGGTTGTCGAGCGCGCCGAAGGGCTCGTCCATGAGCAGGATCTTGGGGTCGTTGGCCAGCGCCCGCGCGATCGCCGTGCGCTGCTGCATGCCGCCCGACAGCTGCTTGGGAAAGTGCTGCTCGAAGCCGCGCAGGCCGACCTTGGCGATGAAGTAGTCGGCGCGCTCCTTCTGCTGGGCCTCGGGCAGGTTGCGCTCGCGCAGGCCGAAGCGGATGTTCTGCTCGATGTTGAGCCAGGGGAACAGCGTGTAGCTCTGGAACACCATGCCGCGGTCGGCGCCGGGGCCTTCCACGTTCTGGCCGTCCAGCAGCACCTGGCCGGAGGTCGGGTAGTCCAGCCCCGCGACGATGCGCAGCAGCGTGGACTTGCCGCAGCCCGAAGGGCCGAGGATGGTCACGAAGTCGTTCTTGCGCACCTCGAAATCGACCGGCTGCAAGGCCTGGGTCGACTTGCCGCCGGGGCTCGTGAAGGTGCGCGAGACGCCGCGGATCGAGAGTTGGTTGAGCGCCGACAGGCCGCCCTTAGGCGCGAACGCCCCCTCGGGGGGCAGCGAGGACACGGAGTGCCGAGCGTGGGGGTTCATATTCATAGCGACGCCCAGGCGAACAGCTTGCGGTTGACCGCCTTGAAGATGAAGTCGGAGACCAGCCCGATCAGGCCGATCACGATGATGCCGAAGATGATCTGGCCGGTGTTCAGCAGCGCCTGGCTGTCGGTGATCATGTGGCCGATGCCCGAGGACGAGCCGATCAGCTCGGCCACGATCACATAGGTCCAGGCCCAGCCCAACACCAGGCGCAGCGTCTCGGCGATGCCGGGCGCGGCGCCCGGGATCAGCACGCGGCGCACGATGCCGCGGCTGTCGGCGCCCAGCGTGTAGGCGGCTTCTACCAAGTCCTTGCGCGCACCGCCCACGGTGACGGCCACCATCAGGATGATCTGGAACACCGAGCCGATGAAGATCACGAGCAGCTTCTGCGTCTCGCCGATGCCGGCCCACAGGATCAGCAGCGGGATGAAGGCCGAGGCCGGCAGGTAGCGGCAGAACGAGACGAAGGGTTCGAGGAAGGCTTCGACTGGCTTGTAGGCGCCCATCGCGATGCCCAGCGGCACGGCGACGACGGCCGCCAGGATGAAGCCGCCCAGCACGCGCCACACCGTCATGCCGATGTCGTGGATGAAGCCGTACTCGGTGAACAGCAGCCAGGCCTCCTGCACCATGGTGATGGGGCTGGCCAGGAAGGTCGGCGAGACGAAGCCACCGAGCGTGAAGAACGCCCAGACGGCCACGAACAGCACGAAGAACGCCAGGCCCAGCAGCCAGCGGGCCTGCGCGCTGACAGGCTCCAGCGGCACCATGCCGCGGCGCCGGCGCGCAGGCGCCGCCTGGGCCGCTGGCACCGCCGAGGGAAGAACGCGGGTGGTGTCGCCGGCCATGGCTTACTTGATGAAACTGGCGTCGTACATGGCGGCCCAGTTGTCGGGCTGCTTGCGGATCACGCCGGCCTCCTGCAGGATCACCGCGGCCTCCTTCATGAAGGTCTCCAGCTCACCGGCGAAGAACTTCTGGTTGGCCGCCTTGTCCTGCCAGCGCAGGAAGCTTGCGGACTTGGCGAAGGCCTCGCCGGTCTGCTTGACCGCGCCACCCATGATCTCGTTGGCCTTGGCCGTATCGCTCTTGATCATGTCCAGGGCCTGGAAGTACGAATCCACCAGCGCCTTGGCGGCGGCGGGGTTGGCCTTCAGGAAATCGGGCGCGCAGCCCAGCGTGTCCTGGATGTGCGGGAAGTCCAGCGTGGTCGCCAGGATCTTGCCGGCGGCGGCGTTGTCGCGCACGGTCGAGAGGTAGGGCTCGTAGGTCACGGCGGCATCGTTCTGGCCGGTCACGAAGGACTGGGCGGCCGGCTGCGGCGCCAGCGTGACGGTCTTGACGTCCTTGATGCTCATGCCGTTCTTGCTGAGCAGCCAGGCCAGCGTGAAGTACGGCGCGGTGCCGGGTGCGTCCACCGCCACGGTCTTGCCCTTGAGGTCGGCGAAGGTCTTGATGTCGTTGCGCACGGCGATGCCGTCGGCGCCGTAGGACTTGTCCAACTGCACGATCTGCACGATGGGCACGCCGTTGGTGTTCCAGGCCACGTGGGTCTCCACGGTGGTGGCGGCGCACTGGATGGACTTGGAGGCCAGGGCCAGGTGGCGGTCCTTCTGCGGAATCATCTTGATCTCCACGTCCAGCCCGTTCTTCTTGAAGATGCCGGCCTTGTCGGCCAGCGTCAGCGGCGCGAAGCCGGTCCAGCCGGACATGCCGATCACGACCTTGGTCTGGGCCGCCGCGCCCTGGGCCACAGCGGCCAGCGCGCCTGCGGCCAGCACGGTGGCGATCTTGGAGAAAACTGTTTTGGCCATGCGGCCCTCCTGGTTGGGGTTGAACGCTTCGGAATGCTTCCGTTTTGCCGGTGGCACCCGGGGAAGGGCACGCGCGGCGCAGTCTCATTCGCTTGAGCAGACCTGTATATACAGATTAACCCGTGAGTATCCCCAATCTGGGGCGCGCTCCCGGGCCGGACTGGTGCGCAGTCACCGGGACGGTGCCTGCGCGGGCAGGGCTGCCGGCGAATGGAGGGGCAAGTGCAGGGAGCGTGCCAGGCGCGCCGGCCTGGCCGGGATCAGCGTGCGAGCAGTGCGTCCACGGCAGCTGCCGTCGGCATCCCGCCGATGGCGCCCTGCCCCGCCACCGACAGCGCCGCCGCCGCATTGGCCCGCTGCATGGCGTGCTCCAGCGGCAGGCCGCGTGCGAGCGCCGCGGCCAGTGCGCCATTGAAGGTGTCGCCAGCGCCGATGGTGTCGGCCACGGCGTCCATGCGCCAGCCCGGGATGGACAGCGCTGCGGCACCCGGGCGCCAGAGCCGGCAGCCGTCTGCACCCAGCGTGGCCAGCACGGCGCCGACGCCGCAGGCCAGCAGGCGCTGCGCGCCCTGCTCCAGCGGCGCGTCGGGCGGCAGGTCTGCCAGGCTGCGCAGCTCGGTTTCGTTGGGCGTCAGCAGGTCGGTCAGGCCCAGCAGTTCGTCCGGCAGCGCGGCCGCCGGTGCGGGATTCAGCAGTGTGGTCACGCCGGCCGCGCGCGCGATGCGGAAGGCCGCCAGCGTGGCGGCCTGCGGCACCTCGTTGGAGGCGATCACGACGCGGGCCCCTGCGATCGTGGCCTGCGCGGCCTGCACCTGGGCTGCGCCCAGGCCGACGCCCGCGCCCGGCGCCACCGCGATGCTGTTGTCGCCGTCGTCGAACACGAGGATCTGCGCCACGCCGCTGCGTTCGCCGTCCACCTGTTCCACGTGCGTGGTCAGGATGCCTTCACGCGCCCAGAGGTCCAGGCCCATGCGGCCGAAGTCGTCGCGGCCGATGCGCGCGACCACAGCCGTGCGTGCGCCCTGGCGTGCGCAGGCCACGGCCGCGTTCGAACCCTTGCCGCCCGGGCTGATGTCGAAGGAACGCGCCAGCACGGTCTCGCCGCGCGCCATGGGCCGCGCCACGCGCGACACCAGGTCGGCATTCCAGCTGGCGATGCAGACGACATCCACCATGGGGATCAGTCCTTGCTGCTGTCGAGCGCGAAGGCGGCCATCTGCGCTTCGATGCGCGCCAGCTCGGCCTCGTCCAGCACCACCAGCGGCGGACGCACACGGCGCCAGCCGGCGTCGTTGTCCAGGATGGCCATGATGGCCTTGAACGCGGCCGTCATGCCGTAGCCGCCCAGGATGTCCAGGAAGGCGCGCACGCGCTGCAAATCGCGCTGCGCGGCCTCGTCGCCCTGCGCCAGCGCCAGGCGGCCGACCAGGTGCGGCATCACGTTGGCGATGCCGCTCACCGCGCCCAGGCTGCCGCGCGCGCCCATGGTGGGCAGGTCGGGCTCGTTGCCGACCCAGACCTGCATGCCGGGCATGAAGGCTTCGGCATAGGCGATGGAGTCGGCGCGCGTGCAGCCGCTGTCCTTCAAACCGACGATGGTGTCCGGGTACAGCAGGCGCAGCGTGGAGATGACCTGGTGCGACAGGCGCACGCCCGAGACCTGGGGGATGTGGTACAGCACCACGCGCAGGCGGGCGTCGGCCACGCCGTCGATCACGTAGCGGTAGGAATCGATGATGCCCTGGTCGGGCACGCCCTTCAGGAAGAACGGCGGCAGGATCAGGCAGCGCGTGGCGCCCACCGACAAGGCGTGGCGCGTCAGCTCCAGCGTGTCGGGCAGCGCGGCGCAGCTGGTCGAAACCAGGATGCGCTCGGCCGGCACACCACCGGCGATCAGGCCCTCCAGCGCGGCGCGGCGCTCGGCCACCGTGAACGAGGGGCCCTCGCCCGTGGTGCCGAAGGGCGTCACGCCGGCGCAGCCGCCGTCGATCAAGGCCTTCGCGTGTTTGGCGAACTTGGGGATGTCGATGCTGAGGTCGGCGTTCAGGGGCGTCAGCAGTGCGGGCCAGATGCCGGCATGGGAAACAGAGGTGCTCATGGGTGACTTTCGGGTCGGTGGAATCAGGCGGCGCCGCCGAACTGTTCGTCCAGCTGCTGGTGGTGTGACAGGCCGACGGTGTCGGCGAAGGCGGCATAGGACAGGCCGGGCTGCGCCAGCGCGCCCGGCGTGCCGCCGGCGTGCAGGGCGGCCAGCGACTCCTGCACGGCGCGCGCGGCGCTGAACAGGGCCGTGACGGCGTAGAACACGATGGAGAAGCCCATGGCCTGCAGCTCGGCCGCCGTGAGCGCCACGGCCGGCGTGCCGTCGACGATGGAGACGACCTTGGGTCCGGCCACGCGGCGCCCGACGGCCTCGACTTCGGCCACGGTCTTGATGCCGTCCACGAACACGAGGTCCACGCCCGCGTCCTGGTAGCGCTGGGCACGCGCCACGGCTTCGTCGATGCCGGCGGCCGGCAGCGCGTCGGTGCGGCCGATGATGAGCAGGCCGTCATTGCCGCGTGCCTGCACGGCGCAACGCAGGCGGCGCGCGTTCTCGGCCGCGTCGATCAGGCGGATGCCGGCCATCTGGCCGCAGCGCTTGGGGGCCACCTGGTCCTCCAGGTGGATGGCCGCGACGCCGGCCTGCACGTACTCGCGCACCGTGCGCTCGATGTTGGACGGGCCACCGTAGCCGGTGTCGGCATCGGCGATCACGGGGATGCCCACCGCGCGCACCATGTCGCGCGCATGCGTGGTCATCTCGGTCTGCGTGAGCAGGCCGATGTCGGGCTGGCCCAGCCGCGTGGCCGTGGCGCCGAAGCCGGTCATGTAGATGGCGGGGAAGCCGGCGCGCTCGACCAGGCGGGCGCTCAGGCCGTCGTAGGCGCCAGGTGCCTGGACGATGGTGCCGCTGGCAAGCAGGTTCTTGAGTGTGGCTGCGGGGTGGTGCATGGGTTCAACTCATCATGAGACCGCCATCGACATTGATGGCCTGGCCCGTCATGTAGTCGGATTCTGGCGCTGCCAGGAAGGTCGCGACGTCGGCCACGTCCTCAGGGCGCTGCGGGCGACCCATGGGGATGCCGGCGATGCGCTGCCGCCAGACCTGGCCTTCGCCCAGGCCTTGCAGCGCGCCCCAATCGCGGTCCATGCCGCGCCACATCTCGCTCTCGACCAGGCCCGGGCAGATCGCGTTGACCGTGAGCTGCGGCGCGAACGCGATGGCGGCCGACTGCGTGAGGCTCAGCACCGCGGCCTTGCTCGCGCGGTAGTGCGGGATCACAGCGGCGATGGGGCCGGCGCCCGGGCGCCCGGCGATGGACGCCATGGTGATGATCTTGCCGCGCGGTCGACCCGCAGCCAGTGGCTCTTGCTGCAGCATCTGCCGGACAGCGGCCTGCAAGCTCAGGAAGCAGCCCTTGACGTTGACGCCCAGCATGCGGTCCCAGTCGGCGCCTTCGAGTTCGAGGAAGGGCTTGAGCTGCATGATGCCGGCGTTGCAGACCATCACGTCGAGCCGGCCATGTTGGGCGACGATGCGCTCGACGAGCTGGCGGCATTGCGCCGCATCGGTCACGTCGGCCGGCACGCCCAGCGCGCCGATCTCGTCGGCCGCGCGCTCGCAGCGCGCTGCATCGATGTCGGAGATGACCACGCGCGCGCCGCGCTCGGCGAACTTGCGCGCCACGGCCAGGCCGATGCCCTGGCCCGAGCCGGTCACGGCGACAACCAAGGGTGCGGTCATGCGGGCTTCTTGCGTGTGAGTGGCTGGTCCTGCACATAGGTGCGGTTCCACACCGGCGAGATCACGAGCTCGTTGACGCACACATGCGCAGGCGCCTCGGCGATGAAGCGGATGGTGCGGCCCAGGTCGGCCTCCTGCAGCATGCGCGCCTTGTCCGCCTCGGTCGGCTGCACGGGCCGCTTCTTGAGGATGGGCGTGGCAACCTCGCCCGGGCACAGCGCCGTGGCGCGCAGGCCGTTCACGCATTCCTCGATGTTGAAGGAGTGTGTGAGCGCCATCATCGCGGCCTTGCTCGACGTGTACGCCGGGCCCGTCATGTACTCGTAGTGGAAGCCCGCGAACGAGGCCACGTTGATGACCGTGCCCTGTCCCCGCGCGCGCATGCCCTTGAGCACCGCCAGCGTGCAGTAGGTCGCGCCGTTCAGGTTGATGCCCACCACGTCGGCGAAGGTCTCCGCATCCGTGTCGCACCAGTAGCGCTTGGGGTAGTTGAGCCCCGCGCTGTTGACGAGGATGTCGACCCGGCCGAACTCGGCCTGGATCGCGTCCGCCACGGCGTTCACCGCCTTGGCGTCGGCCACGTTCAAGGGTTTGGCCGTGATGCTGCCCGCCGGTGCACCGCGCGATTCGGCCTCCACGATGGCCGCGTCCAGCTTGGCCGCGTCGCGGCCCGAGATCACGACGCGCGCACCGGCCTTGGCCAGGTCCACCGCACCGGCCAGGCCGATGCCGCTGCCGCCGCCCGTGACCCAGGCGACCTGTCTCTCCAAAAGGCCGCTCATTGCCCACGGATCCGCTTGAGTTCTTCGGTGACCAGCGCGATCGGCTCTTCGCCGATCGCCTTGGCGTGGCGCTCGTAGATGACCTTGGTCTTCTCGCGGATGCGTGCGGTCTCGGCCGGGCTGATCTCGTTCACGGCCATGCCCTTGCTGCGCAGGTTGTCCACGCTCTTGGCTTCCATGGCGCGGTTGGCCTTGCGTTGCTCGGCACGGCCGACCACGGCGCAGTCCTTGAGCACGGTGTGTTCCTGCTCCGACAGGCCGTCCCAGACCTTCTTGGAGAACAGCACCAGCGTCGGGCTGTAGGCGTGCTTGGACAGCGTGAGGTACTTCTGCACCTCGTAGAACTTCATGTTCTCGATGTTGGTGAACGGGTTCTCCTGGCCGTCGACGGTCTTGGTCTCCAGCGCCGAATAGACTTCGGTGAAGGCCATGGGCACGGCGTTGCTGCCCAGGGTCTTGAAGGTGTCCAGGTACACGTTGTTCTGCATCACGCGCATCTTCACGCCGTCGAAGTCCTCGACCTTGGTGATCGGGCGCTTGGAGTTGGTGGTGTGGCGAAAGCCGTTCTCCCACCAGGCCAGGTTGATGAGGCCCACGGCCGGCATCTTGGCCGAGAACCAGTCGCCCACCTTGCCGTCCAGCAGCTGGTCGGCCTCGGCCGCGGTGTTGAACAGGAAAGGCAGGTCGAACACGCCGAGTGCCGGCACGATGGAGACCACCGGCGCGGTGGAGGTCAGCACCATGTCGATGGAGCCGGTGCGCACGCTCTGCGTGCTGGTCAGGTCGCTGCCCAGCGATCCGTCCCAGAAGGCCTGGATCTTCATCTTGCCGCCGGACTTCTCCAGCGTGCAGGCGCCCATGGCCGCCAGGCCGTTGCCCATGGGGTGCTCCTTGCTCACGCCATTGGAGACGCGGAAGTTGCGGTCCTTGAACTGGGCGCTGGCGCTGCCGGCGGCCAGCAGCAAGGTGGCGCCGGCCACGGCGGTCAGGGCAAGCCGGGAAATGTTCGTCATGGTCATGTCTCCAGGGTGGGAAAAAGGGTCAGCTCAGCCACTTGAGCGGCACGAGCACGAGGTCGGGGAACAGCACGAGCAGGAACAGCACGGCCAGTTCGGCCCACAGGAAGGGCCACAGCCCCTGCATCAGGTCCTTCATCGAGATCTTGGCCACGCCGCAGATCACGTTCAGCACGATGCCCACGGGCGGCGTGATCAGGCCGATGGCGTTGTTCATGATGAACAGCACGCCGAAGTAGACCGGGTCGATGCCGGCCTCCTTGATCACCGGCATCAGCACCGGCGTCAGGATCATCAGCGTGGGCGCGAAGTCCAGCGCCGTGCCGACGATGACCACGATCACCATGATCACGAACATCAGCACGATCTTGTTGAACATGAAGGGCTGCAGCAGCGCCGAGACCTGCTGCGGCACCTCCGAGGTCGTGATCAGCCAGGCCGAGACCAGCGCCGCGGCGATCAGGAACACCACCACGGCCGTGCTCTTGGCGGCCGAGACCAGCAGCGGGTAGAGCTGGCGCAGCGGCAGTTCGCGGTAGACGAAGGCACCCAGCACGAAGGCGTAGACGCAGGCCACCACGCCGGCCTCGGTCGGCGTGAACACGCCGAACTTCAGGCCGCCGATGATGCCCAGCGGCATCAGCAGCGCCCAGATGCCGCCGAACGCGGCCCGGCCACGCGCCGCCATGCTCTGGCGCGGCAGCACGGAGACCTGGTCGCGCCGCGCCACCCATTGCCAGGTCAGCAGCAGGGCCAGGCCCATCATGAGGCCCGGGAAGATGCCGGCCAGGAACAGCTTGCCGATGGAGACGTTGGCGATCACGCCGAACACGATCAGGCCGATGGACGGCGGGATCACGGGTGCGATCACGCCGCCGGCGGCGATCAGCCCGGCCGAGCGCGGCACGTTGTAGCCGGCCTTGCGCATCATGGGGATCAGCAACGCGCCGATGGCGGCCGCGTCGGCCGCGGCGCTGCCCGAGATGGCGGCCATCAGCACCGAAGCGAAGATCGCCACCACGCCCAGGCCGCCGCGGATGTGGCCGACCCAGGCCAGCGCGAAGTGCACGATGCGCTTGGAGATGCCGCCTGCGTTCATGAGTTCGCCGGCCAGCATGAAGAACGGGATCGCCAGCAGCGGGAAGCTGTCGGCCCCCTCCACGAGCTTCTGCGACAAGATGGTGGTGTCGATCTGCCCCTGCGCCACCATCAGCGCGGCGCCGCAGACCAGCAGCGCGAACGCGATCGGCAGGCCCAGCATCATGGCGCCGAGCAGCGAGAAGGTGAAGACGGCGATGGTCATGGCCGGACCTCCACCGGGGTCGTCGGGTGCAGGTTCTCTTCGCTCTCGCTGATGGCGACCAGCTCGTCGTCGGCGATTTCGTTGCGCGCGATGCGCCACAGCGTGCGCAGCGCCATCGCGCCGATGGCGATGGCGGTCAGGTAGGCCACGCCGAACACCCAGATCATGGACAGGCCTGTGACCGGCGCCGCCGTGGTGGCGTTGATCTCGTGCTGCACCCAGGTGCCACGGAACATCATCACGCAGCACAGCAGTGTCAGGCCCTGGCACAGCGTGAGGCAGATGAGCTTGCCGCGGCGCGACAGCTTGTTGACGAAGTTGTCCATGCCCAGGTGCGCGCCCTCGCGCATCGCGACGATGGCGCCGATGAAGGTCAACCAGATGAAGAAGAAGCGCGACAGCTCCTCGGACACCTGGATGCCGGAGTTGAAGGCGTAGCGCAGCAGCACGTTGCCGAACACCATGAGCACCATGCCCAGCAGCAGCGCTGCGAGCACGGCCTCGATCACCTTGAACACGCGGTCCATCAGATCACCTTGCCTGGGTTCAGCAGGCCTTGCGGGTCCAGCGCGGCCTTCAGCGTGCGCATGAGCGCGATCTCCTCGGGGCTGCGCGCGTACGACAGGTAAGGCTTCTTGGCCGTGCCGATGCCGTGCTCGGCAGAGATGCTGCCCTGGAAGTCGCGCACGGTGCTGTAGATCACCTCGTCCATGCGCTTCTTGGGTTGGTCCTCGATGGACAGGCCCTCCACCCAGGCCACCAGGTGCACATTGCCGTCGCCGATGTGGCCGTAGTAGACGCTCTGGCAGCCCGGGATCTGGGCCAGCAGCGCGGCCTTGCATTGGGCGGCGAAGGCGTCCATGTCGCGCACCGCGAGCGCCACGTCGTAGGAGACGTGGGGGCCGAGGGCCTGGAAGAACTCCGAGCAGGCGTCGCGCAGCGCCCAGAACGACTGCGTGTCGGCCACGGACTGGGCCAGCGCCGCGTCGGCCAGGCCGCCGCCGTCGGCGAACTGCTCCAGCCAGGCCGCGAAGCGCGGGCCATCGACGGCTTCGTCCGTGCCCTGGGCTTCCACGAGCACGTAGAAACCATGGTCGCCGGCGACCGGCGGGCGCACGCCAACCCGCTTCGTCACGACTTCCCAGTAATCGGGCCACATGACCTCGAAGGCCGACAGCAGCGGGCCCAGGCCACGGCGCGAGGCGTTCAGCAGGCGCACGACGGAGGCGTAGTCCGGCAGCGCGCACAGCGCCGACATGGTGCAACCCGGCTGCGGGTGCAACCTGAGCACGATGCGTGTGATGATGCCCAACGTGCCTTCGCTGCCGATGAACAACTGCTTCAAGTCGTAGCCCGCGTTGTTCTTCATCATCTTGTTCAAGCTGGTGACGATGGTGCCGTCGGGCAGCACCCACTCCAGGCCCAGCACCAGCTCGCGCGCCATGCCGTAGCGGATCACACGGTTGCCCCCGGCATTGGTCGACAGGTTGCCGCCGATGGCGCAGGAGCCGCGCGAGCCCAGGTCCAGCGCGAAGTACAGGCCGGCGTCGCTGGCGGCGCGCTGCACGGCCTCCAGCGGCGTGCCGGCGCGCACGGTCATCGTGGCGCTGTCGGGGTCGATCTCCTCCACGCCCACCAGGCGCTCGAGCGACAGCGCGACCCAGCCGTCCTCGGGCCGCGCACCACCGCACAGGCCGGTCAGGCCGCCCTGGGGCACCACGGGCAGCGAGGCCTCGCGGCAGGCACGCAGCGCGGCCGAGACGCCGGCCGCGTCCACCGGGCGGACCACCGCCAGCGGATGGGTCGGCGGCTGCGTGCTCCAGTCGTTCCTGTTGCGCTCGGGCACGTCGGCGCCGATCAGCACCGTGGCCGCGCCCAACTGGTCGCGCAGCCTGGTGAGCACTTCGATGGCGCGGGCCGCGTCTGCGCCCGCCGTGGTGGTCGTGTTCATGGGCGGCAAGTATCCTTGTATGTAAGGTACTAAAGCACTAGTGCAAACACTGATGGCAGAATGGCCCGGCCCTGGCGAGAACCCGGCTTGTTCTGCGAGACTCAGATGCCCTCTCGTGACGGGCGCATCCACAGGAGACCGCGCCGTGAGCGCACCCAGTTTCAAGATCGAAGCCCCCCGTTCGCTGGCGACCCAGGTCGCGCAGCGGCTGCGCGAAGCCATCGTCGACGGCCAGTTCGCGCTGGGCGAGATGATTCCGGAGGAGCAGCTCGCCACCTCGTTCGGCGTCAGCCGCACGCCGGTGCGCGAGGCGCTCAACCAGCTGCAGCAGTTGGGGCTGGTGGCCGTCAGGCCGCAGCGTGGCAGCTATGTGTTCGAGGCCAGCGAGGCCGACGTGCAGGCGCTGTGCGAATTCCGCATGCTGATCGAGCCGCGCGCCGCCGAGCTGGCCTTCCGCCATGCGCGCGAGGACACCATCGCCGAGATCCGGGCCGCCATCGCCGAGATGACCGCCGCGCGCAAGAGCAAGGACGGCGTGCGCTACAGCCGCGCCGACACACGGCTGCACGAGGCCTTCGTCCTGCACTGCGGCAACAGCTACCTGCAGGCCGCCTACGCCACGGCCGGCGCCAAGATCGCGGCGCTGCGCACGCACCTGTCGGCCCCGGCCGACGTGCTGCGGCCGGCTGGCTACGAGCAGCACCAGCAGTTGCTGGCCTATTTCAGCGACGGCGATTTCGCAGCCTTCGACGCGCTCATGCGCGTGCACGTGGCCGGCACGCGCGAGAGCTACGTGGCCAGCCTCAAGGCACGCCGCGCCGCCGCCTGAGCCGCGCCCCTCACGGGCGCGGCAGCTGCGCGAGGACCTCCAGCAGCAGGTCCAGCTCGGTGGATTTGTCGTAGATGCCGTCGATGGCGATGGCACTGCAACGCTCGCGGATGCTCGGCGTCGCGTAGTTGCTCAGCACATAGATGCGCTGCCCGGCATCGCGCCGTTCCAGGGCCCTGGCCACCCCCAGGCCCGAGCCCTGCTTCAGGAACAGGTCGATCAGCGCCACATCCCAGGCGGTATGGCGCAGGGCGTCGATGGCGGCGTTCTCGCCATCGGCCCAGGCCACCACCTGTGCGCCCAGCACTTCTTCCAGCATCTCCTGCATGGTCTGGCGAATCAAGAAGTTGTCTTCCACAAGGAAGATGCGAAGCGGCATGGGCAAAGCCAGGAGACCTGAAGGATGTGGCCCATATGCTAGCTCCACGGGTCGACGCCTGATGTAGGTCAAGCGCGCTTCGTCGCCCAGGCGATCAGGCCATGGCGCCCACGGCTCGGTCACAATGCGCGCCCAGGTACACCAGCATGAATGGGAGACAACACGTGTGAGCCGCGGCCTGTCGGTGTATCTGGATCTGCTGCGCTTCGTGGCGGCGCTCGCGGTGTTCATGCTGCACGCGAGCTTCGAACGCTTTTCGGGTGGGCTGCCGTTCTTCTGGCGCTTTGCCATCTTCGGCAACGACGCCGTGATGCTGTTCTTCGTGCTGTCGGGTTTCGTGATCGCGCACGTGGCCGTGCGCGAGGCCGACAGCCCACGCAGCTACGCGGCGGCGCGGCTGGCGCGGCTGTGGTCGGTCTGTGTTCCAGCGCTGGGGCTGACCGTGCTGCTCGACGGCATCGGCATCCAGCTCGCCCCCGGCCTGTACGACTTCACGCTGTACGCATACGACCATCCGGTCGCCCGCACCCTGGCCAGCCTGCTGTTCGCCAACGAGCTGTGGTTCTGGTCGCTGCAGCCGTTCTCCAACACGCCGTACTGGTCGGTCGGCTACGAGTTCTGGTACTACGTGCTGTTCGGCGCGTGGCTGTTCACGCCGGGGCGCCGGCGTTGGCTGGCATGCGGCCTCGTCGCGCTTGTGATGGGTCCCAAGATCATGCTGCTGTTGCCGGTGTGGCTGGCCGGGGTGTGGGCCTACCGCACGCCCCTCGCGCAGCGCCTGGCACCGGCCGCCGCCGGCTGCCTGTGCGCAGGCACGCTGGCGGGCTACCTGGTGTACCGCTACTCGGCCATGCCCGAGGCACTGGCCACGTTCACAGTGCGGTGGCTGGGCGAGGCGACCAGCCTGCACCTGGGCTGGTCGGCGAATTTCCTCGCAAACTACGTGGTGGGTGCGCTCGTCGCGCTGCATTTCGTGGGCGCGCGGCGCCTTCTGCACGAGGGCGCACCAGTGCCGCAGCGGCTGGAGCGCCGCATCCGCACCCTGGCCGGCTTCACGTTCGCGCTGTACCTGTTCCACAACCCGCTGCTGCAGTTCTTCGGCGCGCTGGCGCATTGGCTCGGGTGGTGGCAGCACCGCATGCTGCCCGTCGTGCTGGGGCCGCTGCTGGTGGTGTGGCTGCTCGGCGCGCGGACCGAGCGACTCAAGGGCCCGCTCAAGGCCTTGCTGCTGCGCGCGTTCTCCAGGCCGACTGCGCGCGGCTGACGTCCGAGAGGCGCCAGCGCCGGTCAACCGGTCGCGCCGCCGGCATGCGAGGCGCCAACGACGGCTGCCACGGCCAGGCCGGCGGCGGTTTGCCAGCGCGGGCTCTGCAGGACCGCCGAGCGGACACCACGGTCCATGTCCTGCACGGGGACGCCGACCCCGTGATGCCTGCTGCGCTGGCCCAGGCCGCGTCTGCGCACCTGCGCCAGCTCGGCACCACCGTCACGCTCGACATGGCGCCCGGCGCTGGACACCAGCCCGATGCGGCCCTGCCGGAGCACCTGGCTTCGGTCCTTCGTTGCAGAACAGCCACTTGACGCGCACCCGTCCGCACAGGGCATGGCCTTCTTCCATGGACCTGTGACCGCGGCGCGGATGCCCCCGCGCAGTCGCCGCTGAGGAGGCAGATCCAGCGCAACAGGCGGCCGGTGGGCCTAACGCCGGTCCTGCAGCCGAAGGAGCCGCGCCCGGGCTTCGCAGCCGCGTGTCCGGCCTGCTGCATGGGCGGGCCATCGGGCCGGCGGAGGTCCACCAAGTGCGCGAACGGCATGCCGCGACCGCGGCGTGCGTCGGCTACGCGTCCCGGGCGGGCGGCCGCCTCGACAGCACCGCAGCACGGCAGACATCCAGGATCTCGTCGGCGAGTGCGGAGTCATCAGGGCAGGCCCGCGACAGCACCAGCGCGCCGATCACCTGCGCAATCACCTCGATGCGCCTGGCGCGCAGCTCGCCTGCGCGCTTGGCGTCCTGTGGCGCAGCGGACTGGCTGGCCAGCGTTGCCAGCAGGCTTTCGATGCCGGCCGCAAACGCCGCCTTGATCGGCTCCGGCTGACGCGCCGCGTCCCCGCACAGCGCGGCCATCGTGCAGCCCTCGCCGCGCGCGTCGCGGTGCTCGCGCGACAGGTAGTGCGTGACGAACGCAGCCGCATCGACACCCTCGGCCTTGGCCGCTGCCTGCGCGAAACCGCAGGTCGCCGCCTCGGCCAGCAGGTCGGCCTTGGACGGGAAGTGCTTGTAGAACCCGCCATGGGTGAAGCCGGCGACCGCCATCAGGTCCGCGATCCCCACCCCGTCGTAGCCGCGCTCGCGGAACAGCGCCGCGGCCGTCTGCACGATGTGCGCCCGGTTCGCCTGCGCCTGCGCTTTGGTGACTTTCATGTCGGCGATCTCCGTGGGATGGGCCGTCGGTGGAGCCGTGACTATACATTGATGTCAATCGTCATTAAAACTCTTGACGACAAAGATGATGATCGACATCATTGCGGCAATTCTCCTTCGCCACGCGATCCACCACCCCATGACCGACACCACGCTTTTCCAGCCCTACACCCTGGGCCCGCTCCAACTGGCCAACCGCATCGTGATGGCGCCGCTCACGCGCAACCGTGCGGGCGCCGGCCTGGTGCCCAGCGCGCACGCCGCCACCTACTACGGCCAGCGCGCCTCGGCGGGCCTGCTCATCACCGAAGCCACCCAGATCTCGGCCGACGCCCAGGGCTACCAGGACACGCCGGGCTTGTACACACCCGCGCAGATCGAGGGCTGGCGCCAGGTGACCGAGGCCGTGCACGCCAGGGGCGGGAAGATCTTCGTGCAGCTGTGGCACGTGGGCCGCATCTCGCATGTCGACCTGCGCCCTGGCGGCACTGCGCCGGTCGCCCCGTCCGCCATCCGCGCGGCGGCCAAGACCTTCGTGCACAACGGCTTCCACGACGTCTCCGAGCCGCGCGCCCTGCGCCTGGACGAGATCGCAGGCATCGTCGAGGACTTCCGCCAGGCGGCAGCCAATGCGCTTGCAGCAGGCTTCGACGGCGTCGAGGTTCACGGCGCCAACGGCTACCTTTTGGAGCAGTTCATCAAGGACGGCGCCAACACCCGGACCGACGCCTACGGCGGCTCCATCGAGAACCGCGCCCGCCTGCTGCTCGAAGTCACGGCCGCCGTGGCCAAGGAAATCGGTGCCGACCGCACCGGCGTGCGCCTCTCGCCGGTGTCGTCGGCCGGCGCCATCTCCTGCAGCGATCCGCAGCCGCAGTACGACCACATCGCCGAGCAGCTCAGCGCGCTGGACATCGTCTACCTGCATGTGGTCGAAGGCGCCACGGGCGGCGCGCGCGATGCCGCGCCGTTCGACTTCGACGCCCTGCGCACCCGCTTCAAGAACACCTACCTGGCCAACAACGGCTACGACCTGCCGCTGGCCCAGGCCCGTCTGGCCGCGGGCCAGGCCGACCTGTTCGCCTTCGGTCGCCCCTTCATCGGCAACCCCGACCTGGTGGAACGGCTAAAGACCGGCGCGCCCCTCGCTGCGTTCAACCCGGCCACGCTCTACGGCGGAGGCGCCGCGGGCTACACCGACTACCCGTCGCTCGCGGAATCGAGCGCCCAGTGACTTTTTCCAACGCACGAAAGCAGCACATGACCACCCGTTCCACCGTTCTCATCACCGGCGCCTCGACCGGCATCGGCGCCACCTACGCCGACCGCTTCGCCCGCCGCGGCCACGACCTGGTGCTGGTCGCCCGCGACAAGGCGCGCCTGCAAGCGCTCGCAGCGCGGCTGCGCGCAGACACCGGCGCTGGCGTCGACATCCTGGCAGCCGACCTGACCCAGCCCGGCGACCTGGCCGCAGTCGAGGCGCGCCTGCGCGACGACGCACGCATCGACACCCTCATCAACAACGCCGGGGCTGCACTGTCCGGCCCGTTCATCGACCAGGCGACCGAGGCCGTGGCCCGGCTGGTCGCTCTCAACACCACCGCACCCGTCCGGCTGGCCAGCGCCATCGCCCCGCGCCTGGCGCAGGCCGGCACCGGCGCGATCGTCAACATCGGCTCGGTGGTCGGCCTGGCGCCTGAGTTCGGCATGTCGGTCTACGGCGCGACCAAGGCCTTCGTGCAGTTCCTGTCGCAGGGGCTGAGCCTGGAGCTCGCGCCCAAGGGCGTCTATGTGCAGGCGGTGCTGCCCGCCGGCACGCGCACCGAAATCTGGGAGCGCGCTGGCATCGATGCCAGCGCCATGCCCGACCTGATGGACGTGGGTGCGCTGGTGGATGCCGCACTGGTCGGCTTCGACCGCCGCGAGAGCGTGACCATTCCGCCGCTGCACGACGCGGCGCACTGGGATGCGCTGGATGCCGCACGGCGGGCACTGGTGGGGGATCTGCGCCAGGCCCAGGTGGCGCAGCGCTACCGGGCCGCGGCCTGAAACGCGCGGTCCGCCGCAAGCGTTCGACCGAGACAGCCTGGAGCAGTACCCCCTCATGAAAGCGTTCATCATCGACCGCTACGGCAAGAACCAAGGCCGCATCGGCGACATGCCCGAGCCCGAGCTGCGTGAGGACGACGTGCTGGTCCAGGTCCACGCCGCGAGCGTCAATGCCCTGGACTCGAAGATCAGGAGCGGCGCGTTCAAGCCGATTCTTCCCTACCGGCTCCCGCTCATCCTGGGCAACGACCTGGCCGGCACGGTCGTCCGGGTCGGCTCCCGCGTTCGCAGCTTCAAGCCAGGCGACGAAGTCTATGCGCGCGCCGACGACGACCGCATCGGCAGCTTCGCCGAGCGCATCGCCATCCGGGAATCGTCGCTGGCACCCAAGCCCAGAAACCTCGGCATGGTCGAGGCGGCCTCGCTTCCACTGGTGGCGCTGACGGCCTGGCAGACGCTGGTGGAGACCGCCCAACTGAAAGAGGGACACAGGGTGATGATCGCGGCCGGCTCCGGTGGTGTAGGCACTATCGCCATCCAGCTGGCCAAGCATCTCGGTGCGTTCGTGGCCACGACCACCAGCACGGCCAACGTCGGCTGGGTGCAGGAGCTGGGTGCGGACATCGTCATCGACTACAAGAAGCAGGACGTCAGCACCGTGCTGCGCGGCTATGACGTGACGCTGAACAGCCTGGGCAAGGACGCTTTGCACAAGGCGCTCCAAGTGCTCCGACCGGGCGGGCACCTCATCTCCATTTCAGGGCCACCCACCCCGGCGTTCGCCGCCGCGCGGGGCCTGGCCTGGCCGCTCCAGCAGCTGCTGCGCCTGCTGAGTTTCGGCATCAGGAGCAAGGCCAGGAAGAACGGGGTGGCCTACACCTTCGTCTTCATGCGCGCCGACGGAGCGCAGCTGCGCGAGATCACATCGCTCGTCGAAGCGGGCGCCATCCGCCCTGTCGTCGACAAGGTGTTCCCGTTGCGGGACACGGACAAGGCGTTGGCATACGTCGACAGCGGACGCGCCAAGGGCAAGGTTGTGCTGCAACTGGTGTAGCCAGCGCCGGCCGTACCCGCTCAGCTGCGTCCGGTGTCCTGCATCCACGGCGCGCTCCAGCCACGGGCCTCATGCCGGCGCGATCGAGGTGGCCGGCGCCGGATGCGCCGTGCCGTTCGGCCGGATCTTGAACCAGATCGCGTACATGGCCGGCAGGAACACGAGCGTGAGCACCGTCCCGGCCAGGGTGCCGCCGATCAGCGTGTACGCCAGCGTGCCCCAGAACACCGAGTGCGTCAGCGGGATGAAGGCAAAGATGGCCGCGAGCGCCGTCAGCACCACGGGGCGGGCGCGTTGGACGGTGGCTTCGACGACCGCATCGAAGGGCCCCATGCCCTCCTGCGCATTCTGGTGGATCTGCCCGATCAGGATCAGCGTGTTGCGCATCAGGATCCCCGACAGCGCGATCAGCCCGACCAGGGCATTGATGCCGAAGGGTTGCTGGAAGACGAGCAACGTCGGCACCACGCCGATCAGGCCGAGCGGGCTCGTGGCGAATACCATCACCATCGCCGCGATCGAGCGCACCTGCAGGATGATGATGAGCAGCGTCAGCGCGACCATGATCGGGAACAGCGGCAGCAGCGCCGCGGTCGCCTTGGCGGATTCCTCGATGGAGCCGGCCTGCTCGATCCGGTATCCGGCAGGAAGCTGTTCGATGATGGGCTGCAGCTGCTTGAAGACGGCAGTGGAAACGTCAGGAGGTTGCAGATGCTCGGCGATGTCCCCCCGGACCGTGATGGTCGGCGTGCGGTCGCGCCGGCGCAGGACCGGGTCTTCCATGCGCACATCGACCGCGCCCACTTGCGACAGCGGAATGCGTTGCCCTGCCGCGCCCACCAGCGTGAAGTCGGCCATCCTGGCGGGATCGTGGCGGATCTCCCCCGCCGCGCGGCCGACGACCTGGACGGAGCGGATGTCCTCGCGCACTTCCGTCAGTGGCACACCACTCAACAGGAACTGCAGTTGCAAGGCCACTGAACTGGAGCTGAGGCCGACGGCCTGCAGACGGTCCTGGTCCAGACTGAAGTGCAGCGTGGGCACCCGCGGGCCCCAGTCCGCATTGACGGTGCGCATCATCGGATGGTTGTGCATCGCCGTTTCCACCTGCGCGGCGATCGCGCGCAACTGCACGGGATCGGGGCCCATCACGCGGAACGCAACCGGGTACGGCGACGGCGGACCGAACACGATCTGCGTCACGCGCACCCGTGCCTCGGGCGCGAGGCCGTTGGCAGCAGCCTCGCGCAGGCGCAACTTGAGGGCTTCGCGCTCGTCCTGGCTGCCGGTGAGCACCACGATCTTCGCGAACGAGGGGTCTGGCAGCTCCGGCGCCATCGCCAGAAAGAAGCGTGGCGCGCCCTGTCCGATGTAGGCGGTGACGACCTTGGCCTCCTGCTGTTTGGCGAGCCAGGCCTCGACCTTGGCCACCGCTGCACTGGTCTGCGCGATCGAGGTGCCATAGGGCATCTGCACTTCGACCAGCACTTCGGGCCGGTCCGAGGTGGGGAAGAACTGCTGCTTCACGATGCCCATGCCTGCCACGGCGAGCACGAACGCGCCGACCACGGCGCCTGCGACGAGCCACTTGCGGGCGATGACGCGCCCCAGCAGCCTGCGAAAGCGGTTGTAGTGGCGCGTGTCGTAGATGGCCGCATGCCCGCCCTCGACCTTCTGGATGTCCGGCAGCATCTTCACGCCCAGGTAGGGCGTGAAGGCCACCGCCACCACCCACGACGCGATCAGCGCGATGCCGACGATCCAGAACATGTTGCTGGTGTACTCGCCGGCGGTGGAGCGCGCGAATCCGTTCGGCATGAAGCCGATGGCGGTCACCAGCGTGCCGGACAGCATGGGTGCGGCCGTGTGGCTCCAGGCGTAGGCGGAAGCCGCCACCCGGCTGTAGCCCTCCTCCATCTTCACCACCATCATCTCGATGGCGATGATGGCGTCGTCCACCAGCAGGCCCAAGGCCAGGATCAAGGAGCCCAGCGTGATGCGGTCGAAGTTCTTCCCGCTCGCCCCCATGACGACGAACACCGCCGCCAGCGTCAGCGGCACGGCCGCGGCCACCACGATGCCGACGCGCCAGCCCATGCTGGCAAAGCAGACCACCATGACAACCAGCAACGCGACGAAGAACTTGACCATGAACTCGTCCACCGCCGCGCTGATGTTGACGGACTGGTCGGTCACCTTGTCCAGGCGCATGCCCGTGGGCAGGCCGGCGTTGATCCTGGCGACCTCTGCCGCCAGCGCCTTGCCCAGGTCCAGCCCATTCCATTCGTCGCGCATCACGACGCCCAGCAGCAGCGCGGGCTCGCCGCCGTTGCGCACCATGAAGGTGGAAGGATCTTCGTAGCCGCGCTCCACGCTGGCCATGTCGGCGAGCTTGAGCGCGCGCCCCTGGGCGACGATGGGGGTCTGCCGGATCTTCTCCAGCTTGTCGAACGCGCCATCGACACGCACCACCACCTGCGCGCCCTGGGTCTCGATCGCGCCGGCGGGCGTCAGCAGGTTCTGCCCTGCCAGCGCGGCGAAGATGTCCTGCGGGCTCACGCCCAGGCTGGCCAGGCGCTCGTGCGAGAACGACACGAAGATGCGTTCGGGCTGCTCCCCGATGATGTTGACCTTCTTCACGCCGGGCACATGCAGCAGCTGCTGGCGCAGCGCTTCCGCATCGCGCACCAGCAGGCGCTGCGGCTCGCCCCTGGCCTTGAGTGCGAACAGCGCGAAGGTCACGTCCGCATACTCGTCGTTGACGATGGGGCCGACCACGCCGGCAGGCAGCCGACGCGCCTCGTCGGCGAGCTTCTTGCGTGCCTGGTAGAACTCCTCCTGGATCTCCGCAGGCGGGGCGCTGTCCCGCAGCGACAGCATGGTGAACGCCACGCCGGGCCGCGTGTAGGTCTCGCTGCGGTCGTACCAGCGCAACTCCTGCAGGCGCTTTTCCAGCGGCTCGGCGACCTGATCCTGCATTTCCCGGGCCGTCGCGCCCGGCCAGACGGTCACGACCGTCATCTGCTTGATGGTGAACGGCGGGTCCTCCGCCCGGCCGAGCTTGAAGAACGCGAGGATGCCCGCAGCAGAGACCAGCAGGATCAGGAACAGCGTGACCGCGCGCTCGCGGACGGCGAGTGCGGACAGGTTCAGGCGCCCCTCGCTCATGGACGACCCCCACGGGGGCCAGGCCCGCCTTCGGCCACGGTGCGCACCAGCTCACCCGCACGCAGCAGATGGGCACCCAGCGCGACGATGGGCTCGCCGACCTTCAGGTCTCCAGCCACCTGCGCCGATTCGCCCGCCAGGCCGAGGACCTGCACCGACCGCCACGCGAGCGTCGCGGGATTGCCCTCGGCGATCCAGACGCCGGGCCCGTGGCCGGGGTCGAACAATGCGCCGATCGGCACCTGCAGCGATGGACCGCCCTGGGTGCCGGGCTGCACATCGATCGTGACGGTGGAGCCGAGCGGCGCGCGGGCCAGGGCGCCTTCCAGCACGTAACGGGCTTCGAAGGTGCGCGTGGTGCGATCCGCCGCGTCCGAGAGCTGCCGCAACCGCGCAGGCGCGGCGGCCTCGGTGCTGCCGTAGAGCCTGGCCTGCACCAGCGAGCCCACGGCGGGACGCAGCGTTTCCGGCAGATGCACCAGTGCCTCGCGCTGGCCCGCCCTGGCCAGCCGCACGACGACCTGCCCCGCAGCGACGACCTGGCCGGGCTCGGCCAGCGTTTCCACGACGACGCCGTCGGCGTCGGCCACCAGCACGGCATAGGCCGACGCGTTGGTCGCCACGTCGGCCTGCGCCTGCGCAGCCTTGAGCTGCGCGCTCGCAGCGTCGGCTGCGGCCTTGATCTGGTCGTAGGCAGAGGCTGCGACAGCACCGTCGCCGACCAGGCCACGGTAGCGCGCCTCGTCGTCGGCTGTCTGCCTGGCGCGCGCCTTCGCCGCTGCGACCGCCTCTTGCTGCGCGCGGGCCTGCAGCGCGAGGTCGACGGAATCGATGCGCATGAGGGCCTGGCCACGCCGCACCGCCTGCCCTGCGTCGACCGTGCGCTCCAGCACCTTGCCGGCGACACGGAACCCGAGGTCGCTCTGGACACGGGCCGCGACCACCCCGGTGAAGGCACGCGTCGTCGCGGATCCGGGTTGGACCGCGGCCACCCTGACCAGCGCAGGCTCGGTGCGGACATCGTGAACCGGCCTGTCGCTGCACGCACCCAGCGCGAGCGGCAAGAGGCAGAGGGAGGATAGCTGGCGCCTGGACATGGGGACCCTTCCTGAAGAACAGGGTCCGGATTGTTTATCTTGTGACCAATTTAGTCAACAGTCACTCAAGGCGCCAGGCTGCGCAAAATCAAACTGGACAGTTGGCCGGTCGCCTCGGCCGCACCGTCCAGGTTGTGCTGGAGCAGCAAGGGGTTCACATAGGGCCGCATCACCAGGTAGATGGCGTTGGCGGCCTCGTCCAAGGGCGTCTTGCGTTCGAAGTCGCCTGCCTCGCGGCCCTCGCGGACGATCTGCGCGATGAGATGGCGCATGTGGTGGTCATAGGCGCGTGCGGACGGCCACATCTCGGTCGCGGAGGTCGTCGCGATGTCCCAGAGCTTGCGGTCGCGGAAGAACAGTTCGCTTCCGGCCTCGACCAGCGCCTTGAACATGCGGCGCAGACGCTCCGGGGCGGCGCCTGAGGTGCCGACCGCAGCATCGACCGCGGCCGTGATGGCGCTCAGCCGGTTCGCGCAGATCACCTCGCCGATGGCCTGCTTGGAATCGAAGAACTTGTAGATGTACGCCTTGGAAAAGCCGATGGCCTTGGCCAGGTCGGACACCGTGGTCTTCTCGTACCCGTAGAGACCGAAATACGCGGTCGCGGCCTGGACGATCTGGTCGCGGACCTCATGGTCGGAGGGCCCGCGGACTTGGGGGGCAGGGGAAAGCGTCTTGCGCATGGCCAGAGCTTAACGCCTGCAGCAAGGCGACTCAACAAGTGACCGTTTGATAATATAGTCACAAAATCAGTTCCACAAGGCTCCCCATGCATCTTTGCAACCTCTCCGGCGTCGTGCTCGCAGCAGGCATGGCCGCCGGCTGCGCCGTTGGCCCGCAGTACATCCCGCCAGCAACTCCGCAGGCGAGCCGCTATATCGGCCAGGCAGGGCCGGCGCCTTTGGGACCACAGGCCACGGCCGAACTCGCCAACTGGTGGCAGCGCTTCGACGACCCGTTGCTGGCCCGTTTCGTCACCATGGCGCTGGAGCAGAACCTGGAACTCTCGCTGGCGCAGGCGCGTGTGGAACAGGCCCGCGCCGGGGTCGGGGCGGCGGATGCAGCACTGCTGCCATCCGGGGCGTTCCAGGGCTCCGTTGCGCGGGCCTACCAGTCCGTGGAAACACCGCTGGGAAGAGTGCTCGACAGCACACCGGGCTTCGACCGGTGGGGCAATGCCTATGAGATCGGGGTGGGCGCGAGCTGGGAACTCGACGTTTTCGGGGGGCTCCGACGCAGCCGGGAGGCCGCACTGGCCGACTACCAGGCCTCTCAGGCCGGGGCCGTGGCCGCACGGCTGGCCATCGCCGCGCAGACTGCCGACACCTACATCGCCATCCGAAGCCTGCAGTCGCGCCTGGACATCGCGGCGCAACAGGTCCAGACGCAAGCCGGGTTGCTGGCGCGCGTGCGCCGGCTGTTCGAGAACGGCATCGCGGCCCGATACCAGGTGCGGCAAACCGAGGGCGCGCTGGCACGCGTGCAGGCCACCGTTCCGGCGCTGCAGGCCAGTCTCGATGCGGCGATGAATGCGCTGGACGTGGTGCTTGGCGCCGCCCCCGGCACGCACCGCAAGGCACTCCAGGCGGCTGCGCCGATCCCCCCGGCCCCGCGCATCGGCGACATGGGGTCGCCTGCCGACCTGCTCACGAGGCGGCCGGACCTGATCGCGGCAGAGCGCCGCCTGGCAGCCAGCAACGCCCGGATCGGGGAGGCCATGGCCGAGTACTACCCCAAGGTGTCCTTGAGCGGCATGCTCGGGAGCGCGACGACGATCGCCAGCGGCAACCTGCTGACGGCCGGCGCGAGCCAGTCGGCCGGCGTCTTCGGGCTGCGGTGGCGGCTGTTCGACTTCGGGCGCATCGACGCGCAGATCCAGCTGGCCAGGGGCCGGGACGCCGAGGCCCTGGCCGGCTACCGCCAGGCCGTGCTGCGTGCCACCGAGGACGTCGAGAACGCGTTCTCCGCGCTCGCCAACCGGTCGGAACAGGCCGAACGCCTGTCCCAGGCCGTGGATGCCCTGTCCCAGGCCAGGGCTTCCTCGTCCGCCGCCTACCAGCGCGGGACCGCGAGCCTGATCGAGGTGCTGCAGGCCGATGAATCCGTGCTCCAGGCAGCGGACGCGAGGGCGCAGGCGCAGGCCGACACGGCCCGTGCAGTCGTCGCGGCTTTCAGGGCGCTGGGCGGCGGCTGGCAGCCGGCTTCGGGCGCCGCCGTCGCAGGGGGCGCAACCAACGCGGTGCAGTAGCCGCCCAGCGGCAGGGCACGCCGATGCACTGCATGCATCAATTCTTCCAAACCTTGCAATTCACACAGGAACGGCGCCATCCGAGACTTCACTGAAGGCTGCAGGTGCAGTCCAGCTTGGAGATCCAATTGAGCACCGAAGTTGAAGCGTGGGCAGCGTGGGTGGGACGCAGCGAGACCGTGGAGGACACGGTCACCCCCGTGCCCCTGGTGGCCCTGACCGCCACACTGGACCACCCGGCAGCCCTGGTGGCCGCAGGCACGGCGCTGCCGCCGCTGTGGCACTGGCTGTACTTCCTGCCCATGCACCGCCAATCGGAGATCGGCGCCGACGGGCACGCCAGGCGCGGCGGCTTCCTGCCGCCGGTGCCGCTGCCACGCCGCATGTGGGCGGGGAGCCAGTTCACCTTCCATGCGCCCATCCGCGTCGGTGACACCATCGCACGCACCTCCACGATCGACGACGTGCGCAGCAAGTCCGGCCGCACCGGCCAGCTCGTGTTCGTGAAGGTGCGCCATGAGGTGCGCTGCAACGGCGCCGCCGCGCCGGCGCTCGTGGAGTTCCACGACATCGTCTACCGCGAGGCCCAGCGGCCCGACGACGTGGCGCCGCCGCCCGCGGCCGCGCAGAAGGGCGCCTGGCGCCGCGAGATCGTGCCCGACGACGTGCTGCTGTTCCGCTACTCCGCGCTGACCTTCAACGGCCACCGCATCCACTACGACCGCAAGTACGTCACCGAGGTGGAAGGCTACCCCGGCCTCATCGTGCACGGCCCGCTGATCGCCACCCTGCTCATGGACCTGCTGCGCCGCCAGCTGCCCGATGCCGATGTGGCGGATTTCCGCTTCAAGGCCGTGCGCCCGACCTTCGACCTGCACCCCTTCCATGTGAACGGCCAGCTGCAGGCCGACGGCAAGACCGTGCGCCTGTGGGCCAGCGACCACGAAGGCTGGCTGACCATGGATGCCACGGCCACGCTGCGCTGACAAGGACCACCATGCAACCCCTCAAGGGCATCACCGTCGTCACGCTCGAACACGCCATCGCGGCGCCGTTCGCCACCCGCCAGCTCGCCGACCTGGGCGCGCGCGTCATCAAGATCGAACGTCCTGGCAGCGGGGACTTCGCGCGCGGCTACGACCAGCGCGTGCGCGGCCTGGCCTCGCACTTCGTCTGGACCAACCGCTCCAAGGAAAGCCTGACGCTGGACGTCAAGCATCCCGAGGCGGCGAAGGTGCTCGAACGCCTGGTGCTGGAGAAGGCCGACGTGGTGGTGCAGAACCTCGCACCCGGCGCCGCCGCACGGCTGGGCATGGGCTATGACACCTTGTCGCAGCGCAAGAGCGGCCTGATCGTCTGCGACATCTCCGGCTACGGCGACGACCCGGTGCACCCCGGCCCCTACCGCGACAAGAAGGCCTACGACCTGCTGATCCAGAGCGAGGCCGGCTTCGTCTCCGTGACGGGCACGCCCGAAGAGCCCTGCAAGGCGGGCCCGTCCATCGCCGACATCGCGGCCGGCATGTATGCGTACACCAACATCCTGGCCGCGCTGATGCAGCGCAGCCAGACCGGCCAGGGCCAGCGCATCGACATCTCCATGCTCGAATCGCTGGCCGAGTGGACCAGCTACCCGCTGTACTACGCCTTCGAGGGTGCCGCGCCACCGCCGCGCACAGGCGCCAGCCACGCCACCATCTACCCGTACGGCCCCTTCCCGGCCGGCGACGGCGGCACCGTGATGCTGGGGCTGCAGAACGAGCGCGAGTGGGTGAGCTTCTGCGAGAAGGTGCTGCAGCAACCCGCATTGGCCACCGACCCGCGCTTCACCGCCAACTTCAAGCGCGTGGCCGAGCGCGATGCGCTGCGCCGGATCATCGTGGACGCGTTTGCCTCGCTCACCGCCGCGCAGGTGGTCCAGCGGCTGGAGCAGGCGCAGATCGCCAACGCCCAGGTCAACACCATGGCCGAGGTCTGGACGCATCCGCAGCTGAAGGCCCGCGGCCGCTGGACCGAGGTCGGCTCGCCGCAGGGCCCGCTGCCCGCCATGCTGCCGCCCGGCAGCTGGAACACCGGCCCGCGCATGGACCCGGTGCCGGCCCTGGGCCAGCACACCGACGCCATCCTGGCCGAACTCGGCTACGCCAGCGGCGACATCGCCGCGCTGCGCGCCGCGCAAGCCATCTAGTCAACCCCATTCCCACCAGAGGCCACCATGGCAGCCACCATCATCGATTCCCGGATCTTCGGCGACATGTTCAGCGACGCGCGCATGCGCGCCGTCTGGTCCGACGAGAACCGCACCGCCAAGTACCTGGACATCGAGCGCGCCCTGGCCAAGGTGCAGGGGCGCCTGGGCATCATCCCGCAGGAGGCCGCCGATGAGATCGTGCGCAACTGCGAGCTCTCGCAGATCGACTGGGCCCAGCTCAAGGCCAAGACCGAGCAGATCGGCTACCCCATCATCGCGGTGGTCAACCAGATCAACGCCAACTGCCGCGACAAGCTCGGCGAGTACTGCCACTGGGGCGCCACCACGCAAGACATCACCGACACCGCAGCGGTGCTGCAGATGCGCGAGGGCCTGGCACTGGTCGAGCAGGACCTGGACGAGATCGGTGACGCGCTGGCCGCGCTGGCGAAGAAGTACCGCGACACGCCGGTCATCGGCCGTTCCAACCTGCAGCAGGCCACGCCCATCACCTTCGGCTACAAGATGGCCAGCATCCTCGCGGGCATCGACCGCCACCGCGAGCGGCTGCAGCAGCTGAAGCCGCGCGTGCTGATGGGCGAGTTCGGCGGCGCCTCGGGCACGCTGTCCTCGCTGGAGAAGGGCGCGATGGAGACCCAGGCCGGCCTGATGCAGGAGCTGGGCCTGGCCCAGCCGCTGATCTCCTGGCACACGGTGCGCGACACCATTGCCGAGGTCGGCGCCTTCCTCGGCCTGGTCGGCGGCTCGCTGGGCAAGATCGCGATGGATGTGAAGCTCATGATGCAGACCGAGGTGGCCGAGGTGTTCGAGCCCTTCGCGCCCGGGCGCGGCTCCTCGTCCACCATGCCGCAGAAACGCAACCCGATCTCGTGCCTGTACATCCACGCCAACATCTCGGTGGCACGCCAGCATGCGGCCGCGCTGATGGACGCGATGGTGGCCGACCACGAGCGCTCCACCGGCCCGTGGGAGATCGAATGGGTGTCGCTGCCCGATATCTTCTGCCTGATGTCAGGCGCGCTCAAGCAGACCAAGTTCATCCTGAAGGGCCTGGAGGTGGACGCGGGCCGCATGCGCGCCAACATCGCCCTCACCAACGGCCTCGTGATGTCCGAGGCCGTGATGATGGGCCTGGGCCCCTACATCGGCCGCGAGTATGCGCACGACCTGGTGTACGACCTGTGCCGCGAGGCCATCGCCAAGGACCGCCCGCTGATCGAGATCCTGGCCGTGCATCCCGAGATCACCAAACACGTCACGCGCGCACAGCTCGAAGCCATGTGCGAGCCGGCCAATCACCTGGGCCAGGCCGGCGTGATGGTGGACCGCGTGCTGGCCGCACGCCGCTGACCCACCCGCGCGGCCCCGGCCCGCGTCATGCGCCGGGCGCCCGGGGCCTGGCCACCTGCTGGCGCTTGCCCTTCATCTCCAGGAAGAACGCGTAGATCTGCTGCGCCGCCGGCGACAGGGGCCGGCCCTTGCGCCGGATCAGGCCCACCTTGCGCGTGACCACCGGGTCCACCAGCGGCACGCTGACCAGCAGCGGGTGGTCCGCGCCCGGCATGGCCAGCGAGGGCACCGCCGCCACCCCCAGCCCCGCCTCGACCAGGCCCAGCATGGTCGTCACGTGCTGCGCCTCGTAGATGGCCTCGGGCCGCCCCGGCAGGCCCGCCAGCGCCTGGTCCAGCAGCAGGCGGTTGCCCGAGCTCTTGCTGACGGAGATGAAGTCGAACTGCGCCAGCTCGGCCCAGCCCACCTTGCGCTTCTTGGCCAGCGCGTGGTCCCGGCGGCAGGCTGCCACGAAGCGCTCTTCCAACAACGGCGTGAACTCGATGTCGGGCTCCTGGCTGCCGATGAAGTTCAGCCCGAAATCGGCCTCGCTGCGCGCCACGGCGGCCAGCACGTCGTTCGCACCCGCATCGAACACCTTGACGCGGATCTTGGGGTAGCGCTCGCGGTAGCGCGACACCACCTGCGACAGGTAGTAGTAGACCGTGGACGGCACGCAGGCGATGGTCACCTCGCCCATGCGCGTGCCCGCGACGCCGCGGATGCCGAGCAGCGTGTTGTCCAGGTCGTCCAGCAGCTGCTGGACCTTGCGGTCGAAGTCGCGGCCCACGGCCGTGAGGCTGACCTTGCGCGTGGTGCGCTCCAGCAGCTTGACGCCCAGCGCCTCCTCCAGCTTCTCGATGCGCCGGCTGAAGGCAGGCTGCGAGACGTGCAGTGCATCCGCCGCCTTGCGGAAGCTGGACAACTCTGCCACCGTGCGGAAGGCCTGCAGGTCGTTGAGGTTGAAGTTGATGGCCATGTCGGGGGCGATGGGCTGGTTTCAGTGATAGGTAGTGTGCATCAATCGTTCGGAAAGATGCAATTCACAACAGGGCGTCGCCGCCCGACCATTGCGGTCGTTCTCACGCACATCCATCACCCATCCACCGGAGTAGACAAATGAAGTTGCAGCCCAACCGACTGATCTGGAGCCTCACCGCCGCCGCCGCGCTGCTGGCCTGCGGCAGCGCCGCGGCCGCCTGGCCCGAGAAGACCATCACCATCGTCGTGCCCACCTCGGCCGGCGGTGCCAACGATGCCATGGCCCGCACCATCGGCCAGGCGCTCGGCGTGGCGCTCAAGCAGAGTGTGATCGTGGAGAACAAGGCCGGGGCCAATGGCGCCATCGCGAGCGAGTACGTCAAGCGCGCCGCGCCCGACGGCTACACGCTGATGCTGGGCTACATCGCCACGCACGCGATGAACCCTGCGCTGCAGAAGCTGCGCTACGACCCCGTCGCCGACTTCGAGCCGGTGGCGATGGTGGGATCCTCGGCCACGCTGATGGTGGCCGGCCCCAAGGTCAAGGCCAACAACGCCAAGGAACTGGTCGCCCAGCTCAAGGCCGGCAAGGAACCGGGAAACTATGCCTCGGCCGGCAACGGTACCGCACCGCACTTCGCCGCCGAGATGTTCAAGCTGTCCACCGGCGTGGACATGCTGCATGTGCCGTACAAGGGCTCCGCCCCGGCCGTGAACGACACCGTGGCGGGCCAGACGCAGGTGATGTTCCCCAGCCTCTTCACGGCCATGAGCTTCGTGAAGAACGGCCAGCTCAAGGCCCTGGGCGTTGCAGGCGCCAAGCGTTCGGAACTGCTGCCCAATGTGCCGACGCTGGCCGAGCAAGGCATCGAGGGGGTGGACGTCTCGCAGTGGTACGCCTTCTTCGCGCCGGCCAGGACACCCGCGCCCGTCGTCGAGCAGCTCAACGCCACGCTGAACAAGATCCTGGCCGACAAGACCGTGATCAAGCGGCTGGTCGAACACGGCGCCGAGGTGGAGACCATGACGGTGCCGCAGATGCGCAGCTTCATGGCCAACGAGCAGGTGAAGTGGAAGAAGGTCGTGCAGGCCGCCGGTCTGAAAGCGGACTGAGCCATGTGCATCCACGCCCCCGACGTCTCCCCGCGCAGCATGCGCCTGGCACCCGCGGCATTGGCGGCCCTGTGTGCAATCGCGGCCGACGGCGCGCAGGCCCAGAGCAGCGTGCGGCTCTACGGCATCGTCGACCTGTCCATGCGCCGGGCCAGCGGCCTGAACGAGTTCACGCCCAGCGCGACATCGGCCACCGTCATGTCCAGCGGCGTCAACAACACCAGCCGCTGGGGCCTGCGCGTGCAGGAAGACCTGGGCGACGGCTTCAGCGCGCAAGCGCAGCTGGAATCGGGCATCAACGCCAAGACCGGCGCACCCGTCAGCTCCACCATGTACTTCGACCGCCAGTCCTGGGTGGGCCTGGGCAGCCGCTGGGGCCTGGTCAGCATGGGCCGCCAGACCAGCCTGCTGGCCGACGCGATCTCGCCGATCGACCCGCTCGGCATGCGCCTGGCGAGCTTCAACCCCAGCGTCAACGTCGCGGCGCTGAGCCAGCACCAGCTCGGCGTGGGCTTTGGCGCCAGCGGCTCGGCCACGGCCGCGTACCGGCTCAACAACAGCGTGAAGTACACCGGCGACTTCGCTGGCGTCAACGTCCGCGTGATGCACAGCTTCGGCGACGTGGCCGGCGACAGCCATGCCTCGGACTCCACAGGCGTGGGCCTGGGCTACAAGCTCGGCCAGCTGCAGCTGTCGGCGGCGCACCAGCGCTTTCGCAACGACGACGACACGCTGGGCCTGCGCGGCAGCGTGCTCGGCGCGGCCTACACCTTCGCGGGTGGCACGCGGCTGGCCGGCATCTTCGGGCGCAGCCACGCCGAGACGACCGCCACGGCGCGCACCACCCTGCGCACGCTGGGCCTGGGCGCCACGGTGCCCGTGGGCGCGCTGGTGGAACTGACGCTGGCCCACTACCGCGTGGATCGCGGACGCAGTGCGCGCGCCGACGACGGCTACGGCCGCACCGTGGCCTTCGCGGAGTACAAGCTCTCGCGGCGCAGCATGGTGTACGCCGAGGCCGACCACACGCGCTGGCATGGCGGCTTCCAGGGCGCGGCCAACAAGTCCAAGGCCACGGGCGTGAGCCTGGGGGTGCGCCACAGCTTCTGAGGGCGGGGCCGCCTGCCAGAATCCGGGCATGGAACTGCGCCAGCTGCGTTACTTCGTGCAGATCGTCGAGTCGGGCTCGATGAGCCGCGCCGCGCTCGAACTCGACATGGTCCAGTCCGCGCTGAGCCAGCAGGTCGGCCGGCTGGAGGGCGAGCTCGCCACGCGGCTGCTGCAGCGCACGCCGCAGGGCGTCTCCCCCACCGAGGCGGGCCTGGCCTTCCTGCGCGAGGCGCGGCTCACGCTGCGCCATGCCGAGCAGGCCGCGCGCGCGGCGCAACAGGCGCGGCTGGCGGGCAGCGTGAGCATCGGCCTGGCGCCCACCACCTCGGCCATGCTCGGCCTGCCGCTCATGCAGGCCATGCGCACCCGCTACCCGGACGTGCGGCTGCACATGGTCGAGGGCATGTCCGGCCACCTGGCGGCCATGCTGCGCGCGCAGGAGCTGGACCTGGCCGTGCTGTTCGGCCACCGCCCGGACCTGCTGGAACTGCGCCAGCCCGCCGAGAGCGCGGGGCGCCGCTGGCAGGTGCAGGCGCTGGTGGAGGAAGACCTGTTCCTCGTGCGCGGCAGCGCATCCGCCCCCCTGCCCGCCACGCTGGCCATCCAGGCCCTGCGCGGCGAGCCGCTGATCCTGCCGACCGGACCGCACGGCCTGCGCAGCACGCTGGACGCCGCCTTCGCGCGTGCCGGCATCGCGCCCACCATCGCGCTGGAGGTCGATTCGCTGGCCATGGTGATGGCGGCGGTCGATGCCGGCCTGGGCTCCACGGTGCAGCCCTGGGCCGCGCTGGGCCGCTACCCCGACGCGCTGCAGCGCTTTCGCACCGCACGGCTGGACGACCCGGCCGCGCGCCGCGTGAACCTGCTGTGCAGCCGCGCCGACGACGAGCTGCCGCCGGCCTGCCTGGCGGCGCGGGGCGTGGTGCGCGACTGCGTGCGCGAACTGGCGGACAGCGGACGCTGGCAGGGTGTGGCCATCGTCCACGGTGAATGAATCGACCCCGACGGCTCAAGCGTCGGCCCTGGCGCGCGGCTTCAGGCGGAAGCTGACACCCAGGCGGTTGATGGCGTTCATGGCGGCGATGGTCAGGGTGAGATCGACCAGGTCATTTTCCGAGAACACCGCAGCCGCGGCCGCACAGGTCGCATCGGACGCGTGCGTTTCGCTGACCCGGCTCACCTCCTCGGTCCACGCCAGCGCAGCGCGCTCCTGCTCCGAGAACAGGTAGGCTGCCTCGTGCCAGACCGGCACCAACACGACCGTGTCGATGGCCATGCTTGCGAGAACTTCTTCACGCATCCATGCCTCGGCGCAGCCGCGGCATCACATTCCGTGATACCCCCATCCCTCGTCCCGCCTGCACGCGCGATCCGGGTCTTCCTACAGTCTCCTGCACCGGCCGGCCCTGCCCGCCGGCATCCCCACCCCAGGAGGCAAGAACCAGATGGAACCCGATGTGCTCGTCATCGGCGGCGGCAACGCGGCGCTGTGCGCGGCCCTCATGGCACGCGAGGCCGGCGCCAGCGTGCTGCTGCTGGAGGCCGCGCCGCGCGCCTGGCGCGGCGGCAACTCCAGCCACACGCGCAACCTGCGCTGCATGCACGATGCCCCGCAGGACGTGCTGGTCGAGGCCTATCCCGAAGAGGAGTTCTGGCAAGACCTGCTGAAGGTCACGGGCGGCCTCACCGACGAGTCGCTGGCCCGTCTGGTGATCCGCCATTCGTGCAGCTGCAGGCCCTGGATGCGCCGCCATGGCGTGCACTTCCAGCCGCCGCTGTCCGGCGCGCTGCACGTGGCGCGCACCAACGCCTTCTTCATGGGCGGCGGCAAGGCACTCGTCAACGCCTACTACCGCAGCGCCGCAGCGCTGGGCGTGCGCGTGCGCTACGAAGCGCCGGTGGAACGCATCGAGATGGCGCACGGGCGCTTTGTCGCGGCGCATTGCGGGGGCGAACGCATCACGGCGCGCAGCTGCGTGGTGGCGGCGGGCGGCTTCGAGTCCAACCGCGCCTGGCTGGGCGAGGCCTGGGGCGTGAACGCGCGCGGCGAACGCCCGGCCGAGAACTTCCTGATCCGCGGCACGCGCTTCAACCAGGGCGCGGTCTTGCGCGAGCTGCTGGACGTGCACGGCGCCGAGCGCACGGGTGACCCCACCCAGGCCCACATGGTGGCCATCGACGCGCGCGCGCCGCTGTACGACGGCGGCATCTGCACGCGCATCGACTGCGTCTCGCTGGGCGTGGTGGTCAACCGCGAGGGCGAGCGCTTCTACGACGAGGGCGAGGACTTCTGGCCCAAGCGCTATGCCATCTGGGGCCGTCTCGTGGCGCAGCAGCCCGGTCAGATCGGCTACTCCATCATCGACAGCCAGGCCATCGGCCGCTTCATGCCGCCGGTGTTCCCGGGCGTGCAGGCCGACACGCTGCCGGCGCTGGCGCAACAGCTCGGCCTTCCGGTGGAGCCCTTCGTGCGAACGCTGCACGACTACAACGCCGCTTGCCGCGTGGGTCGCTTCGACCACACCGTGCTGGACGACTGCCACACCGAAGGCGTGGCACCGGCCAAGACGCACTGGGCCCGGCCGATCGCGCGGCCGCCCTTCTACGGCTACGCGCTCAAGCCCGGCGTGACCTTCACCTACCTGGGCCTGAAGACCGACGACACGGCCGCCGCACGCTTCGGCGGCACAGCCAGCCCCAACCTGTTCGTGGCCGGCGAAATGATGGCCGGCAACGTGCTCGGCAAGGGCTACACGGCCGGCGTGGGCATGAGCATTGGCACGGCCTTCGGCCGCATCGCCGGTGCCAACGCCGCCCGCGCCGCCACCGGCCGCACGCCTGGCACGCTGGGCGCGCTGCTTGCGGCCGACCAGGCCGCCGCACGAGGAGACCACCATGTCCACGCTTGAGCACCTGATCCGCGAGGCCAGTGACCTGGCCACCGGTCCCACCGGCGGCCTGCGCCTGGCCACCCCGGCCGAGGCCGAGGTGGCGCGCCAGCTGCACATCTGCAACGCCTGCCGTTATTGCGAGGGCTTTTGCGCCGTGTTCCCGGCGATGACGCGCCGGCTGGAGTTCCCCACGGCCGACGTGCACTTCCTGGCCAACCTGTGCCACAACTGCGGCGCCTGCCTGCACGCCTGCCAGTACGCGCCGCCGCACGAGTTCGCGGTGAACATCCCGCAGGCCATGGCGCGCGTGCGCGGCCAGACCTACCAGGACTACGCCTGGCCACCGGCGTTGGGCCGGCTGTACCAGCGCAACGGCCTCGTGCTGTGCCTCGCGCTGGCCGCCGCGCTGGCGCTGTTCCTCGCGCTGACGGTGGCGCTGCGCGGCGGCCTGTGGGCGGTGGTGCCGGCCGGCGGCAGTTTCTACGACCTGTTCCCGCACAACTTGATGGTCGGCCTGTTCGCACCGGTGTTCGGGTTTGCCATGCTGGCGCTGGGCATGGGCGTGCGGCGCTTCTGGCGCGAGATCACGCCGGTGACCAGCGGCGCAGCACTGGACGCGCCGGCCGCCGCCGAGGCCACGCACGACGTGCTGCGGCTGAAATACCTGGACGGCGGCCACGGCCAGGGCTGCAACAACGCCGACGATGCGTTCACGCTGTGGCGCAGGCGCTGCCACCACCTGACCTTCTACGGCTTCATGCTGTGCTTCGCGGCCACCTCGGTCGCCACGCTCTACCACTACGCCTTCGGCTGGGCCGCGCCCTACGACCTGCCCAGCCTGCCCAAGCTGCTCGGCGGCGTGGGTGGCGTGGCGCTCGCCCTCGGCACGGCCGGCCTGGCCTGGCTGAACCTGCGGCGCGATCCCGCGCACGGCGATACGGCGCAACAACCCATGGACCTGGGCTTCATCGCGCTGCTGTTCCTGACCGCCGCCAGCGGCCTGGCGCTGTGGTGGGCGCGCGGCACGGCCGCCATGCCCGCGGTGCTGTGCCTGCACCTGGGCGCGGTGATGGCGCTGTTCGCCACCCTGCCCTACGGCAAGTTCGCCCACGGCATCTTCCGCAGCGCCGCGCTGGCGCGGCATGCGGTGGAAAAGCGCCGCCCCAACCCCGTCGGGCTGGGCGCGGACTGAAGTTCCCTTTCCCCCACGGAGCCCCTCATGAACACCCAACGCCGCCACCTCGTGGCCGGCGCGGCCGCCGCTGCGCTGCTCGCCCCCCTCTGCATGCCGGCCGCCGCGCAGACGCCCGACTTTCCACCCAAAAAACCGGTCACGCTGGTCGTCGGCTTCGCCGCCGGCGGCGCCGCCGATGCCGCGGCCCGCCTGATCGCCAAGAAGCTGGCCGAGAACATCGGCCAGACCGTCGTGGTCGACAACAAGGCCGGCGCGGGCGGCAACATCGCGCACCAGATCGTCGCGAAGGTGCCGGCAGACGGCTCGGTGCTGCTGTTCGGCTCGGTCGGGCCGCTGACCATCGCCCCGCACCTCATGAAACTGCCCTACGACCCGTTCAAGGACCTCGCGCCGGTCTCCGGCGGCGTGAGCTTTCCGAACGTGCTGGTCGTGCACCCGGGCCTGAACGTGAAGACGCTGCAGCAGTTCGTCGAACTGGCCAAGGCCAAGAGCGTGGACTACGCCTCCACCGGCGCCGGCTCGGCCTCGCATCTGGCCGGCGAGCTGTTCAACCAGCGCGCCGGCGTCGAGATGGTGCACGTGCCCTACAAGGGCGGCGCCCCCGCGCTGCAGGACCTGCTCGGCGGGCGCATCGCCTCCTACTTCGCGGCGCCGCCCACGGCGCTGCCACAGGTCGAGGCCGGGCGGCTGGTTCCGCTGGCCACCACGGGCCTCGTGCGGCCGGCCTACATGCCCAACATCCCCACGGTGGCCGAATCGGGCTACCCGGGCTTCGAGGCGCTCAACTGGTACGCCTTCGTCGCGCCCGCCAAGACACCCGTGCCGCTGCTGGACCGCTGGAACCACGAGATCGTGAAGGTGCTGGAAGACCCCGGCGTGCGCGAGGCGCTGATGCACCACGGCCTGACGCCGCAGCCGACCACGCGCGCCGGTTTCGCCACGTTCATGAAGAAGGAATGGGACCAGTGGGGCACCATCGTCAAGTCCCGCGGCATCAAGATGGAGTGATGCGCCGACATTGATGCACAGGACCGATCAATTGCCAACAACAATGCAATTCACGGCAGCAGGCGGGGATTGAACAATGGCGCATGAGCAAAACCATCCCATGCGTCCTGATGCGCGCAGGCACCTCGCGCGGCCCCTTCTTCCTGCGCGAATGGCTGCCCGAGGGCGACGAGGCGCGTGACCAGGCACTGATCGGCGCGATCGGTGCGTCCGACCCGCTGCAGCTGGACGGCGTGGGCGGCGGCAGCACGCTGAACAGCAAGGTGGCCATCGTCTCGCGCTCCAGCGTCCCGGGCTGCGACCTCGACTACCTGTTCGCCCAGGTCGGCGTGGGCCACCGTTCGGTGGACACGCGGCCCAACTGCGGCAACATGCTCTCGGGCGTGGCGCCCTTCGCCATCGAGCAGGGCCTGGTGCCGGCGCAGGACGGCACGACCAAGGTGCGCGTGCACAACGTCAACACCGGCGCGCGCATCGACGTGACCGTGCGCACGCCGGGCGGGCGCGTCACCTACGCGGGCGACGCGCGCATCGACGGCGTGGCCGGCACGGCCGCGCCCATCCTGCTGGACTTCCTGGACGCCTGGGGCGCGGTGACGGGCAAGGTGTTCCCGACCGGCCAGCGCATCGACCGCATCCAGGGCGTGGAGGTCAGCTGCATCGATGCCGCCATGCCGCTCATGATCGTGCGCGCGGCCGACCTGGGCGTGACGGGCCGCGAGAAGCCGGTGGCGCTGGACGCCGACGCCGCGCTGCTCGAACGCATCGAATCGCTGCGCCTGGAGGCCGGCCTGCGCATGGGCCTGGGCGACGTGTCGAACAGCGTGGTGCCCAAGCCGGTGCTGGTCAGCGCGGGCGATTCGCCGGACAGCATCACCTCGCGCTACTTCACGCCGCGGCGCTGCCATGCCTCGCATGCGGTGACGGGCGCCATCGGCGTGGCCAGCGCCTTCGCGCTGCCCGGCACCGTGGCCAGCGGCGCCGCGCGTGCGGCCGGCTGCCACCAGCTGACCGTGCTGCACCCGGCCGGGCAGATCGACATCGAGGTGGAAATGGGCGAAGAAGGCGGCGAGGTCGGCGTGCGGCGCGCCGCGCTGGTGCGCACCGCGCGCAAGATCATGCAGGGCGAGCTGCACCTGCCCGACTACGTGTTCTCGCGGCCGGAAGAAGCGCCGCGGCCCGCCGCGCGCAAGCCGCTCACGCTGATCGTGCCGACCAGCGCCGGCGGCGGCAACGACACCATGGCCCGCATCATCGCCGCCAAGCTCGCGCCGCTGCTGGGCCAGGAGGTGCTGGTCGACAACCGCGCCGGCGCCAACGGCGCCGTGGCCAGCGAATACGTGGCGGCCGCCGAGCCCGACGGCCAGACCCTGATGTTCGGCTATGTCGCCACCCACGCCATGAACCCGGCGCTGCAGAAGCTCGGCTACGACCCGGTGGCCGACTTCGCGCCGGTCGGCCTGGTCGGCTCCTCGCCCACGCTGATGGTGGTGCACCCAGGCGTGCCGGCGCGCGACGTGCCGTCGCTCGTGGCGGCTCTGCGCGCTGCGCCGGGGCGCTACGGCTATGCCTCGGCCGGCGACGGCACGCCGCCGCACTTCGCGGCGGCCCTGTTCCAGCTCGCCACCGGCACGACGATGGTGGGCAGCAGCTATGAGGGCGCCGCGCCGGCCATCGCCGACACGGCCAGCGGCCGCGTGCAGCTCATGTTCCCCAGCCTGTTCACGGCCTCGCCCTTCGTGCACAGCGGACGGCTGCGCGCGCTGGCCGTGGCCGGCGCCCAACGGCTGCCGTCGCTGCCCGAGGTGCCGACGCTGGCCGAGGCCGGCATCGCGGGCGTGGAGCTGACGCAGTGGTATGGCCTGTTCGCGCCCGCGCGCACGCCGGCGGACCGTGTCGAGACGCTGAACCGCGCCCTCAACCAGGTGCTCGCCGATCCGGCCGTGGTCGCGCTGTTCGAGCGCAACGGCGCGCGCGTGGAGGCCGGACCGCCGCAGATGCTGGGCGACCGGGTGCGCACGGATCTGGCGCGCTGGCAGGCGGTGGTCGCGCAGGGGGGATTGCTGGTGCAGGAGCCGCGCGCCGCCGTGCTGGACTGAAGGGGCGCCGCGGGCGTGCCGGGCGTTCGCCGCCGACGCTAGCGCAGCGGTTCGACGATGACCTCGGCGGGCGCCACCGCGGGCGGGCTGGCCGGTCCCTGCGCGCCCGGCGCGGCGACCGGCGTCACCAGCGACAGACCCTGCATCTTCAGGCGCAGGTCGTTGCTGACATCGCGCAGCTCCTGGTCGGAGCGCACCACACGCGGCGTGATGGTCAGCAGCAGCTCGGTGCGGGCGGCCACCTTGGTGGTGGAGCCGAACAGCTTGCCCACCACGGGGATGTCCTGCAGCACCGGCAGGCCGGACCTGCCGTTGGAACTGTTGTCGCGGATCAGGCCGCCCAGCACCAGCGTCTCGCCCGAGCGCACGGCCACCTTGGTGGAGATCTGGCGCTGCAGGAAGCTGTACTGCTGCGTCGCGTCGTCCAGGCTGCCCAGGTCCGTCACGGACTGGTTGATCAGCATGTTGACCATGTTGCCCGCGTTCACCGACGGCGTGACCGACAGGTTCACCCCGGTGTCCTTGTACTGGATGTTGGTCGTCACGAGGTTGGCCGAGCCCGAGATCGTGGTGCCCGCGTTCACGGGCTGCTGCGTGCCCGCGGCGATGTTCGCGGTGAAGTTGTCCTGCACCATCAGGGAGGGGCTGGAGATCACCTTGAGCAGCGACTTGGAGGCCAGCGCGTTGAGCACCACGCGGATGTCGCCGCCCAGGCCGCCCGCGCGCAGCGTGTAGGTGAAGCCCTGGCTGGTGGCGCCGGTCAGCCGGCCGGCTTCGGCCGAGGCGGCGTTGAACAGGCCGCCGCTGCCATACAGGCCGTTGCGCCGGCCGTCCCGGAAGAACCACTGCAGGCCGTACTGCAGGCTGTCGTCCAGCGTGACCTCGATGATGCTGGCCTCGATCAGGACCTGGTTGGGCGGCACGTCCAGGCGCTTCAAGGACGCTTCGATCTTGGCGTACTCCGACCGCGGCCCCCAGATCAGGACCACGTTGTTCACGTCGTCGGCCATCACGCGCAGCTTGCCGAC
Source organism: Pseudorhodoferax sp. Leaf265 (assembly GCF_001422365.1). GTDB lineage: Bacteria > Pseudomonadota > Gammaproteobacteria > Burkholderiales > Burkholderiaceae_C > Pseudorhodoferax. The sequence continues at coordinate 170,462 of NZ_LMMT01000011.1, forward strand.
GTTGCTGGCCGCCGAGGTCTGGGTCTGCCCCACGCCGCCCTGCGGCATGGCGGTCCCCATCGGCCCGGCCGTGCCGGTTGTCCCGTTCAACCCGCCGGGGGACCAGCCGCCGGTCAGGCCGCCCGCGCCGCCACCGGACATGCCGGCCATGCCGCCCACGGTGCCCCGGCTGCCGACGGTGGCCGTCGGCAGGCCCGGCGCCACGCCGCTGTTCGCGGGGCCCACGGGTGGCGCACTGCCATGCCCGCCCTCGCCGAACAGGCCCGCCAGCAGGCTCGCCAGGTGGCGCGCATTGCCGTTCTGCACGTGGTAGATGAACAGGCGCGGCTCCGTGCTGCTTTCGTTGGGCTGGTCCAGCCGCTCGATCCAGCGCCGGGCCTGGTCGAGCTGGCTCGCACGCGGGGCCACGACCAGCACCGCGTTCAGCCGCTCGATCGGCATCACGTGCATGCCATGGAAGGCGCGCGACGCGGCCGGCGCCGCCTCCGCGCCTCCAGGCCCCGGCCCGGTCGCAGCGGGCCGGGCCCCGCCCGCGGTCGCGGCGCCGCCACCTGCCGATGCCGCAGCGGCCGCGGGGTTCAGCAGTTCCAGGCCCTGCGCCACGTCCGCCACCGTGGCGTACTTGAGCGAGAACAGGCCGACCGACATGCCCTGCAGCAGGTCGACGTCGAAACTGCGCACCAGCTCCATCCAGGCCTCGGCCTGGCTGCGGCTGCCCACCAGCACCAGCAGGTTGCGCAGCGGATCGACGCGCACCAGCGATTCGGGCTGCAGCAACGGCCGCAGGATCGCGGCCATCTCGTTGGCGCCGATGAATTCCAGCGGCACGATCACGGCGCCGTAGCCTGCAGGCAGCGGGTCCTTGCCGCCCGCCTGGCTGACCGAGACGCCCAGCGCGCGCAGCACCTCGGCCGGCCCCACCTGGAAGCTGCCGCGCGCGTCGCGCATCAGCGCCAGCCCATTGGCCTGCAAGGCACTTTCGAGCAGGAACACGGCCTGGTCGGGGCTGACCGGCTTGCGCGTGGACAGGGTCACCGCGCCGTCGATGGGCGGGTGCAGGGTGTAGTCCACCTTGAGGATGTCGCCGAGAACGGTGCGCACGACGTCGGCCACGGGCGCTTCCTCGAAGTGCAGGGAAACGGGGCCGCCGGTCAGCGCGGGCAAGGACCGCGGCGCGGCGACGACGCGGTCGTTGCCCCGCAGGATGCGCGGCGCAGCGGCCGGTTCGGCCTCCTGCGTGCCGCTGCCCAGCCCGGTGCCGGTCTGCGCCCAGGCGGACAGGACAACGAAGGCAAGGCTGCCGCAGGCGATGCGTGGGACGGTCATGGATGTCGTTTCAGTCAAGGCGTGGGGGGAGACGGGCTCAGCGCTGCGCCGGGCCGGCGGGCAGGGCCGCAGCCGTGCCTTCGGTGCCGGCGCCCGGCTGCGCGTGCATGGGATTCGGCACCACCGGGCTGCCAGGGCGCGACGGCAGACGGCGCGCGCCGGCTGCGCGGCCACGCCCTGCGGCCGCGGACAGCTGCCCGCGCTGCAGGGCCAGCACACGCGTCTGGCCGCGGCGCGTCCATGTCGCGGTGTGGGCCTCGGTACTCACCGACGCCAGGGTCCACCCCTCGAAGCTGCCCTGCCGGGCGATCCGGTGGCTCTTGCCATCGACCTCGAGGATGACGGCGCTGCCGGCCTGCCCGCCGTCCACGATGGCGCGCAGCCGCGCCTGGCCCAGCCGGTCGGGCACCGCGTCGACCGGTGCGGCCGCGACGGGCTCCGGCGGGCGCCGGGTCTTGGCGAACAGCGGCCGGTCCAGCAGCATCGGCTGGCGCTGCGCGTCGAGCGCCGCGCGCTGCGCCGACGCGGCGTCGCTCGCGCGGTAGTCGCCCATGCGCGGCGCGGGCGCTGGCCAGTGCGCCGACGCGCGCAGCGCACCCTGCGGCGTCACCCACAGGGCCACGAGCACCAGGCCGAGCGCCGCGCACGACGCGGCCAGCACGCGCGGCGCGGAGGCCTTCACGCACGCCCCCGCAGCACGCCCAGGCGCAGCCGCACCGACAGGCGCGGCGATTCGGTCGGCCGCTGGCTGGCCAGCGCGCCCTGCAAGCGGATGTCCAGGTCGTCGACCATGACCGCCGGCGACTCCTGCGCCAGCGCGGCCAGCGCACGTTGCAGGGCCGCGAGGTCGCCTTCCAGGCCCAGCAACACCCCGACGCGGTCGAAGGCCTGTTCCTCGGTCGGCGGCAGCACCTGGCTGCTGCGCACCTGCATGCCGGCCTGCGCCATGAGCTCGCGCATGCGCTGCTGCACGAGGTTGCCGGTCTGGGCCGCGTCGTCGCTGGCAGGGTAGACCTGGGCGCTGCGCGCCAGCTGCGCGGCCTGCAGCGCGGCATCGATCTCGCCCCGCTGCGCGACCAGGCCGAGCAGGCGCGCATGGCGGGCCTGCAACTGTTCCAGGCCGGCCTGGGTGCGCTGGTGCCAGTCGGTCACCTGCCATGCCACCAGGACGAGCGGCAGCGCCATCGCGAGCAGGCCGATGGCCAGCCACGTGCGGTCCTGGCGCTGCCAGCGATTGCGCGGTTTCATCGGCTGCCTCCGTCCACGGTGGCAGGTGCTGCGGGTGCCGGGCCACCGCGCGACACCACAGCGAACGCAGCGGGATCGAGCTGGAAACTGACCGTGAAGCTCTCGAAGGCGGCGCCGGGCTGCCGCGTCGCGGCCGCGGGCGCGCGCACATTGCGCAGGCCCGTTTGTCGGCCCAGCCCCTGCATGAGGCTGGCGGCGTCGCCGGTCGTTCCGGAGACCGTCACCACCTCGCCCTGCAGCCGCAGGCTCTGCACGGCCGTCCCGTCGGGCAGCGCCTGCGTCAGCACATCCAACACGCGCAGCGGGTCGATCCGGTGTTCCAGCAACTTCGCCGCCGCTGCCAGCGCCTCCTGCGTTTGCACCAGGGCCTCGCGCCGGGCCAGCACCGGGCGCGCCTGCGCGGCGAGTTCGGCGTGCGCGTGGGTCGCCTGTGCCTGGCGCAGCCACAGCTGCAGGCTGGGGGTCAGCGCCAGCAGCGCGGCCAGCAGCACGGCCAGTGCCAGCAATGCGCAGCACAGCCGCCAGTGCCGGCGCGCCGCCGCCGCGCGCCGGCCCTCGCCATAGCCCGGCAGCACGATGGGCGGCCCGTCGTCGGGCCCGACCCAGACCTCCGGCACGGCGGCGCCGTCCAGCCGCGTGCCCAGGCGTTCCAGATGGCTGGCCACCTGCCGGCGCGACGCCAGGGCCACGTCGGCCTCGATGGCGCCACTGGCCGTGGTCCGGCGCCGCCAGGCCCAGACCAGGTCCTGCGCGGGGAACGGGTTCCAGCCCTGCACCTGCAACCCCAGGGCGTGCGCCGCTTCGGACGCCGCCGCACTCGGCAGCACGACGGTGCGCTGCAGCACCATGGCCTGCGGCAGCGCCACGGCCACTGTGGACGGCACGTCGGCGGGCGGCTGGGCCAGGCGCCCCCGCGCGCCCTGCCAGAACGCGTCCGGTGCATCGGCACGCACCACGCGCACCGGCTGGTCGGGCGCGAGCCAGGAGACGATGGGCCAGCCGGACGCGGACTCCCAGGGCCGGCGCAGGGCGGCCCACAGCGCCCCGAGGTCCAGGCCGAACAGACGCAGATCGCGCGAGACGGATGGCATGGTTCAGGACACCGGGGCTTGCGCAGGCGCCACCCACTGCTCCGTGTGGAAGGTGCGCCAGGGAAGGCGGGCCTGGGGCTCGGTGCCCAGGTGCACGTGGTGCGCGACATGCAGCCAGCCGCCGTCGGGCAGCGGCACCCTGGCGTCGATCCGGTAGCGCTGCACCGCGCCGCTCTCCAGGAAGGCGGCAGGCAGGTCCGTGGTGTCGATGCCGGCATCGCCCGCGTCGCGCGCGGCCGCGATCCGGGCGGCGATGCCCGGGCGGCCACCCGCCAGCACCTCCAGCACCTCCAGCGGCGCTGCCAGTGCGTTCACCCCGCCGCTGCTGCCGCCGTTGTCCGCCGCCACCAGGGGCGCCAGTCGCGCGTGGAGGTCCAGCCCGATGCCCGGCACGCGCAGCAGGTCTTCCACCGCCTCGAAGCGCTCGGCGCGGGCACTGGCGGAGCCTGCGCGCCAGGCCAACGTGCGCGCCGCCAGGCTCTGCGCTTCGGGGCGCGGCAGGCCGCCGGCCACCTCGTACAAGGCGGTGAGCAGGGGGGCACCGGCAGCGTTCAGGTCGATCAGGCCATTGAGCGGCATCACGCGCACCGCCACCGGTGTCTGCCGGTAGGTCAGCGGCCAGGTCAGCATGCGCGTCGGCGGCGCGTCCAGCACCGCCAGCTGCCGCAGCGCAAGTTGCACGGCCGCGTCGCCGACGCCGCCGGCCACGGCCAGCGCACGCTGGGTCGACAACACGCGGGCCTCCTGGCGCACGCTGTGCACGAGGCCGACCACGACCAGCGAGATGGCCGCCACGATCCACAGCACGGCGACGAGCACCATGCCCTGCGTGCGGGGGCGGCGGGCGTGCCGCATCAGCGTCCTCCCCCGTACGACGGATCGCTCGCGAGCGTGGGATCGGTGCCCGGCAAAGGGCGCATCTGCACCACCACGGCCGGCCAGGCATCCGACGGCGTGGTGACCGCCAGGGACACGCGGCGCGGCATCGCGTCGGGCGCGGTCCAATCGTCCACCCAGCGCGAGGGCGTGTGCCGGTCGTCCTCGAAGCGCAGCGCCAGGCGCGTGGCACCGGCCACCAGCAGCAGCGACTCCGCACGGCCCCAGTCCGGCAGGGCCTCGCCGCGCCAGGCCTGGTAATGCAGCACGAGGCCGGCCGTCTCGATGCCCAGGCGGAAGTGGTGCATGCCGCCTGCACCATGGCGCGCGGGAATCACGCCCAGCCACCAGACTTCGTGCGCGCTGCCGGAAAAGTAATGCGCGTCGGGCCGCGCGTCGGACGCCGCGCCCTGCCGCGCCGACACCCGCGACAGCACGGTGCGCAGAAAGTCCGACGTGACGCGCATCGCATCGGCGCGCGCCAGCCGGGCATCCACGCCCTGCTCGACCCGCGCCGTGCTGCGCAGGGCCGAGCCCATGCCCAGCATGAGCAGCGACAGCAGCGCCATCACCACCAGCAGTTCCAGCAAGGTGAAGCCGCGCACGCCACCAGCCTCCTTCATGGTGCGGCTCCCGGCGCGGTGGCGCGCTGCTGCGGCAGCAGGGTCCAGAGTTCGAAGGCACCGGCCTTGCCCGCATCGTCCCAGCGCACCACGATCTGCACTTCGTGCAGTGGCACCTGGCCGGCGTCCGGCGTCCCGGCGTCGTACGGTGCGCTGCGGACCTGCCAGTCGTGGCCCGCCGAGCGGCCCATCTCGTTCCATCCTTGCCGCGGCACGTCATCGTGCAGCGCGCGCAGCGACTGGGCGACGAGGATGGCCTGCTGCAGCTGCTCGATGGCACCGACGTTGCGCACGGCGCCGCCGCTGGCGCGGTACAGCAGCCCCAGGGACATCCCCATGACCGCAAGCGCCACCAGCAGCTCCAGCAGCGTGAAGCCGGCGCTGTGCCGGCGCGTCATGGCGCCAGCCCCTCGTGGCTCACCCGGCCGGTCAGCCAGTCCACGCGCAGCCGCGTCCCGGCACCGGAGGCGCGGACCAGCTCGATGCTGCCGCCCGTGGCCCCGCCGCCCGGCAGGAAGCGGATGGCGGCCTGGCCCGATCCCTGGACCTCGGTGCCGGCCACCACCGCACGCACGCGCAGCGACCGGGGCAGCGGCCGCAACGCCCGGGCGTCGCTGAGTCCGAAGCCCGCCCGGTCCAGGTCGACGACGAAGCTCAGGGCCCGTCCCTGGGCCATGGCCCGGTGGCGTGCCGAGCGCAGTTCGCCGGCCATGGCGCGCACCGTGTCGCGGTACTCCGCGCCCTCGCGCAACCGGTCGAACGCGATCGGCATCAGACCCGCCAGCAGCGCCACGATGGCGAACACCACGAGCAGCTCCACCAGCGTGAAGCCGCGCATGGTGCGCACGCGCAGACGGGGCGGACGGCGGCGGGACATCTCAAGGCAGATTGCGGATGTCCGCCGCCTCGCCCTCCCCCCCCGGCGCGCCGTCGGCGCCCAGCGACAGGATCTCGACGGCGCCGTTCGCGGCGCTGTAGCGGTACGCGTGGCCCCAGGGATCGGCGGGCACGCCGGCACCCTTGAGGTAGGGACCGGACCAGCCCGCCAGCGCGCCCGGGCGTGCCACCAGGGCCTGCAGGCCTTCCTCGGTGGTCGGGTAGCGGCCCACGTCGAGCTTGAAGAGCTCCAGCGACTTGTCCAGGTCGGCGATCTGCACCGCGGCCGTCTTGGCCTTCGCGCCGCCCAGCTGGTTCAGCACGCGCGGGCCGACCAGCCCGGCCAGCAGGACGAGGATGGCCAGCACGACCATGAGTTCGATCAAGGTGAAGCCACGGTGGCGCCCAGCTGCACGGGCAGACGCACGGACACGGCGGAGTTCAGAGAGCGAGGTCATTGACGGAAAGAATCCCCAGGAGGATGGAAACGATGATGGCGGCGATCAGCACGCCCAGCAGGAGGATCAGCACCGGCTCGACCAGCGTCAGCAGCCGCTTGATGCCGGTCTCGACTTCGCGGTCCAGCACCGCGGCCAGTTCCAGCAGCATGGGGGCCACGCGGCCGGTCTCCTCGCCCACGCGGATCAGGTTGAGCGCCAGCGGCGCGAAGACGCCCGTGCTCTCGGCGGCGCCGGCCAGCCGGCCACCTTGCTTGACCAGCGCCGGCAGGCGCTCCAGGGCCTGGCGCAGCACGGGGTTGCCCACGGTCTGCGTCGCCACCTGCAGCGCGGCGAGCAAGGGCACGCCATTGGCGAGCAGCGTGCCGAGCGCGCGCGCGAACAGAGTGGTCTCGTAGCGCAAGGCCAGGGGGCCGACCAGGGGCAGACGCAGCAGCGTCTTGCGCCACCAGGCCGCGCCCGCGGCGGAGCGCAGCCAGCGCAGTCCCGTCCACCCGGCCGCCAGCACGGCGGTGCCCAGCAGCACGCCGTGCTCGGTGAACAGGTGCGCCAGCTGCACGATGGCGCGGGTCGGTAGCGGCAGGGCATCGCCCATGTCGGCGAACAGCTGCTCGAACTGGGGCACGACGAAGCCCAGCATGCCCACCACGGACAGCAGGGCGACCACCAGCAGGATGGCCGGGTAGATGGTGGCGGAGACCACGCTGTCGCGCAGCGCGCGTTGCCGCTCCATGTGCGCGACCAGGCGTTCGAGCACGGCGGGCATCTGGCCGCTGGCCTCGCCCGAGCGGACCATGCTCACGTAGAAGTCGCCGAACTGGCGCGGATGCTGCGCCAGCGCCCGGCTCAGCGGCGCCCCGCCCTTCACGGCCTCGCTCACCTGTCGCAGCAGCGCACGCACACTGGGCTTGGGGTGCATGTCGATCGACAGGCGCAGGGCCTTGTCCAGTGCGAGGCCGGCCCGCAGCATGATGGACAGCTCGGAGGTCAGCGCCAGCACGTCCGCGGCCCGCGCCGGCCCTTTCGCCGCGCGCGCGCGGCGCTGGACGGTGCCCGGCGCGGCGGCGGGCGCAGCGCTGCCATCGTCGATCGCCAGCGGCGTCAGGCCCTGCTGCTGCAACTGGCGCAACACCACGGCCGGCGTCGCGGCGCTGGCCCGGCCCTGGACCACGGTGCCGGACACGGAGACGGCCCGCCAGGCGAACTCAGGCATCGCCCTGGTCCTGCACCACGCGGGCGAGTTCGTCGAGCGAGGTCAGGCCCGCCGCGACCTTGCGCAGCCCGTCCTCGTAGAGCGTGCGCATGCCGTGGCGGCGCGCCAATGCGTGCAGCGCATTGCCGTCGTCGCCAGCGAGGATGGCCGTGCGCACCGGTTCGTCCAGCACCAGCAGTTCGTGGATCCCCGTGCGCCCGCGGTAGCCCGAGCCGCGGCACTGCGTGCAGCCCACGGCGCGGTAGACGGGGCCCTGCACGCCGCCGAGCTGGGCCAGGCCGGTGCTGTGGCGCACGGCATCGCCTGGCTCGTAGGCCTGCCTGCAGGACTCGCACAGGGTGCGCACCAGGCGCTGCGACAGCACGCCGTTGACGGCCGAGGTGATGAGAAAGCCCTCGACCCCCATGTCCTTGAGCCGGATCACCGCCCCAGCGGCCGTGTTGGTGTGCAGCGTGGACAGCACCAGGTGCCCCGTCAGCGCCGACTGCACGGCGATCTGCGCCGTCTCGCCATCGCGCATCTCGCCGATCATGATGATGTCCGGGTCCTGCCGCAGGATCGAGCGCAGCGCGCTGGCGAAGGACAGCTTGATCTGCTGGTGCACCTGGATCTGGTTGATGCCCTCGAGCTGGTATTCGACGGGGTCCTCGACCGTGATGATCTTGTGCGCGCTCGCATCGATCCGGGCCAGCGCCGCGTACAGCGTGGTGGTCTTGCCCGAGCCGGTCGGCCCGGTCACGAGCAGGATGCCGTGCGGCCGTTCCAGCAATTGCTGCAGGCGCGCCAGGGTGTCGGCCGCAAAGCCCATGCGCTGCAGGTCGAGCCGGACACTGGCGCGGTCGAGCACGCGCATGACCACGCTCTCGCCGTGCACGGTGGGCACGGTGGACACGCGCAGGTCGAGCTCGCGGCCCTTCACGCGCGTGCGGATCCGGCCGTCCTGCGGCAGCCGGCGCTCGGCGATGTCCAGGTGCGCCAGCAGCTTCACGCGCGAACCCACGGCGGCCGCCAGCCGCGGCGGCACCCGTTCGCCCGCGTGGATCACGCCGTCGACGCGGTAGCGCACGTGCAGGCCGTCGTCGAAGGGCTCCAGGTGGATGTCGGACGCGCGCAGGTCGGTCACGCGGCCGATGATGGTGTTGACGAGCCGGATCACCGGCGCCTCGCTTGCCAGGTCCTTCAGGTGCTCGACGAACTCGGCGCCGTCCAGGCCCTCCTCCAGTCCGTCCGCAGCGGCCTCGCCCGGGGCCGGCTCGGCCAGGGCTTTCTCGATGTCCGCCTCCAGGGCCAGGTAGGGCCGCACCCGCAGGCCGCTTGCCAGGCCCAGGGCCTGGACCAGGAAGCCATCCTGCGGCACGGCCATCGCCACATGGAGTTCGCCCTGCTCCACGCGCAGCGGGCAGACGGCGTTGTGGACCAGGAACTGCGGGTTGAGGCCCTCGACTTCCGGGAGGAAGACAGGGAAGTCGCTCGCCCGCACCACCGCCAGGCCGAGCTGCGCCGACAGCGCCTGCACCAGGTCCGCCTCGGACACCAGGCCCAGCCGCAGCAGCACGCGGCCGATCAGCCCGCCGAGTTCCTGCTGGGCCGCCAGCGCACGCTCTAGGTCGCGCGCGGTGAACCTTCCTGCCTGCACGAGCAGCGCACCGATGCGCGGCCGGCCGCTGTCGGCAGGAGGCGCGTCGGCGGGCGATGCGCCCGGCAGGGTCATCGTGTCCATGGTGCGTTGCGATCCGGCACTGGCGGCCCTCGCGGCGTGCGTCTCAGCCGATGAACCAGCGCATCGGCACCAGCACGATGGACGGGAACAGCACCATCAGGAACATCATCGCGAATTGGGCCGCCATGAACGGCACCACGCCGCGCGTGACCTCGTCCATGCGCATGCGGCCCACGCCGGCCACCACGTTGAGCACCGTGCCCACGGGCGGCGTGATCAGGCCGATGGCGTTGTTCATGATGAACAGCACGCCGAAGTAGACCGGGTCGATGCCCGCCGCCTTGACCACCGGCATCAGCACCGGAGTCAGGATCAGGATGGTGGGCGTCATGTCCATGGCGGTGCCCACCGCCATCACGAGGAACATGATGGCCAGCAGCAGCAGCGTGGGGTGCTCCATGAGCGGCCTGAGCAAGGCCACGAGGTCGCGCGGGATGTCGGCCACGGTGATGAGCCAGGCGCTGACCATGGCAGCGGCCACCAGGAACATGATCACGGCCGTGGTCTTGGCCGCGCTGATGAAGACCTCGGTGAGCTGGTGCCAGTGCAGTTCGCGGTAGACCAGCGTGGCCACGAGCAAGGCGTAGACCGCCGCCACGGCGGCCGCCTCGGTGGGCGTGAACACGCCCATCTTCAAGCCCACGATCACGATGACGGGCAGGAACAGCGCCCAGGTCGATTCCTTGAGCGCCTGGAGCTTCTCGGCCGTGGTGGCCTTGGGCGGCGGGTTCACATGCTCGCGCTGGGACACGAAGTACCAGGTGACGGCGATGGCCAGCCCCATCAGCAGGCCCGGCACGATGCCGGCCAGGAACAGCTTGCTGATGGACACGTTGGCCGCCACGCCGAAGACCACGAAGCCGATGGACGGCGGGATCACGGGCGCGATGATGCCGGCCGAGGCGATCAGCCCGCCGGCGCGGGCCTTGTCATGCCCGGCCTTGACCATCATCGGCAGCAGCAGCGCGGCCAGCGCGGCGGTGTCGGCCACGGCCGAGCCCGACAGCGCGGCCAGCATGCAGGCCGCGAGGATGGCCACGAAGCCCAGCCCGCCACGCTTGTGCCCGACCAGCGTGAGCGCGAGGTTGACGATGCGGCGCGACAGACCGCCGACGTTCATGATCTCGCCGGCCAGCATGAAGAAGGGCACGGCGAGCAGCGGGAAGCTGTCGGCGCCGTTGATGACGTTCTGCGCCAGGATCTGCGCGTCGAACAGGTCCAGGTGCCACATCAGCGCGACGCCGGACACCAGCAGCGCGTAGGCGATCGGCACGCCCACGGCCATGGCGGCCAGCAGCGATCCGAGGAAGATGAAAACGGTCATGGGCAAAAATTCCAGATCAGGGCCAGGTTGCAGCGCGCGTCAGGTCAGGCACGCGGCCTGGCGTCGCCGTGCGGCAGGCTGGTGGCCACGGCCGCCAGTTCCTCGGATTCGGAGATGCGCACCAGCTCGCTGTCCGGCATGCGGCCCGTGACGATGCGCAAGGCGTCCAGCGCCAGCAGCAGGCCGGCGCCCACCGCGAAGACCACGCCGGAGGCGTAGAAGATCGCCGTGGAGGCACCCGTGACCGGCGCCGTCACATCCATGTTGATGCGCGTCTGCTCCAGCGCGCCGCTGAGCAGCAGCCAGGTGCACCACAGCATCAGCCCGTAGCTGATGGCCAGGCAGATGCGCTGGCCCATGGGCGGCAGCCGGGCCAGCAGGAAGTCCGTGCCCAGGTGTCCGCGTTCGCGCACCGCCACGATGGCGCCCAGGAAGGTGATCCACACGAACAGCCAGCGCGACACCTCCTCGCTGATGGCGATGCCGGAATTGAAGGCGTAGCGCAAAACCACGTTGCCGAAGACCATGAGCACCATCACGGCCAGCGCCAGCGCGATGAGCAGGTTGATGCACCGGCAGCTGCGGTCGATCAGGGAATCCAACACGGTTCGTCTCCGTTCTTGTTCTGTCATCGCTGGGTTCAGAGCGCCGTGCCCTGCAGCAGTCCGCGCTGCGCGAGGTTGCCCATGAAGGCGCGCAGGCCGTAGCGCCAGGGCGCGGCGGCTTCGCTGTGCGTGACACGGTTGTGCAGGCCACCCAGCCAGGCGCTCTGGATCGAGACCAGGTCGCCGAGCTTGTGCGTGAAGCCGCTGCCCGGCTCGTCGCGGTCCTCGATGGGCGCGAAGAGGGTTCCGAGGAACAGCATGAAGCCGTCGGGGTACTGGTGCGCCGCCAGCGTCTGCGCCACCACGTCGGCCGGGTCGCGGCTGATGCTGGCCATGGTGTTGATGCCCCGCAGCTCGAAGCCGTCGCTGCCCGCCACACGCAGGTGCACGGTCTCATTGCGCACCTGCTCCAGGCCGAAGCCCGCGTCAAACAGGCGGATGAACGGGCCCAGCGCGCAGGAGGCGTTGTTGTCCTTGGCCTTGCCCAGCAGCAGCGCGCTGCGGCCCTCGATGTCGCGCAGGTTCACGTCGTTGCCCAGGGTGGCGCCGACGATCTGCCCGCGGCTGTTGACGGCCAGCACCACCTCGGGCTCGGGGTTGTTCCAGGCCGAATCGGCGCGGATGCCGATGTCGTCGCCGCAGCCCACCGAGGCCAGCACGGGCGCCTTGGTGAAGACCTCGGCGTCGGGGCCGATGCCGACCTCCAGGTACTGCGACCACAGGCCCTTCTCCTGCAGCAGCGCCTTCAGCGCCATGGCTTCGGGCGAGCCGGGGCGGATGGCGGCCAGGTTCTCGCCGATGAGCCCGGTCACCTGGGCGCGCAGGCCCTGGGCGCGCGTGGCGTCGCCGCGCGCCTGCTCCTCGATCACGCGCTCGATCAGGCTGGACGCGAAGGTCACGCCCGCGGCCTTGACCACCTGCAGGTCGCAGGGGGCCAGCAGCCAGGCTCGCGTGGTGTCGCGTGCGCCGGGCCGGCTGTTGGCCAGCAGCTCGTCCACGCCGCACAGGAATTGGCCGGGCGTGGCGGCCACAGCCTGGGCGGGGGCCGCGGTGTCCAGCAGCGTGCTCATCGTGGGGTACTGCGCGCTGAGATCGAACACACCGTCCGCCCGCAGTGCCACCACGGCCGGTCCGGCCACCGGGCCCTGGGGCGCCCAGACGCGGCCCACCAGCGTGCCCTGCAGGCCATCGTCGGGCAGCACCTGCAGGCTGGCTTGGGGTGCGCTGGCCCGTGCGGCGAACGCCGCATCCGTCATGTCGTTCATGGAAAGTCCTTCGAAAAAAACCGTGTGGATGGCGGCCATCCACGCGTGGGTGTCAGTGGTTGTGGCGCGGCGTGCGCTCGGCGATGCGCGCGAAGTCCAGCGCGAAGTCCAGCGTCGCGCCATCGACCAGCTGGCCGGTCTTCTCGCGGTACAGCGCTTCCCACGGCGATTGGCTGGCCGGCACCGGCGGCGCGGGCAGCTCGCGCCGGCGGCGTGCGATCTCCTCGGGCGCCACCAGGGCGTCGCAGCGGCCGGTGTTGAGGTCGATGCGCAGCATGTCGCCGCTCGCAAGCCAGGAAAGGCCGCCGCCCACCGCGCTCTCGGGCGACACATTGAGGATGGAGGGGCTGTCCGCCGTGCCCGACTGGCGGCCGTCACCCAGCGTGGGCAAGGTGTTGATGCCACGCCGGATCAGCGCATCGGGCGGCTGCATGTTGACCACCTCGGCCGAGCCCGGCCAGCCGATGGGCCCGGCGCCGCGCATGACCAGGATGCAGCCTTCGTCGATGTCCAGGGCCGGGTCGTTGATGCGCGCGTGGTAGTCGTCCGCGCCCTCGAACACCACCGCACGGGCCTCGAAGATGCCCTCCTGCCCCGGGCGGCTCAGGTAGCGCTGGCGGAAGGCCTCGGAGATCACCGAGGTCTTCATGATGCCGAAGTCGAACAGGTTGCCGCTGAGCACCATGAAGCCGGCCTTGTGCATGAGCGGCTCGTCGAAGCGGCGGATCACGGCGCGGTCGCGCGTCTCGCGGCCCTGCAGGTTCTCGCCCACGGTCTTGCCCGTGACGCTGGCGCAACCGGCGTGCAGGCGGCCGGCCTGCTGCAGCTCCCACATCAGCGCCGGCACGCCGCCGGCACGGAAGAAGCGCTCGCCCAGGAACTGGCCTGCGGGCTGCATGTTCAGCAGCAGCGGCAGGTCGTAGGCATGTTCGGTCCAGTCGCGCGCCTCGAGTTGCACGCCGGCATGGCGCGCCATGGCCATGATGTGCACCTGCGCGTTGCTGCTGCCACCGGCCACGCTGACGACCGACAGCGCGTTCAGGAAGCTCTCGCGCGTGAGGATGCGCGAGGGCCGCAGGTCCTCGTGCGCCATCGCCACGATGCGCCGGCCGGTCTCATAGGCCATCTGCCCGCGCTCGCGGTAGGGCGCCGGAATGGCGGCGCAGCCGGGCAGCGACAGGCCCAGCGCCTCGGCCACGGCATTCATGGTCGAGGCCGTGCCCATGGTGTTGCAGTGGCCCGCCGAGGGCGCGCTGCTGCAGGCGCGCTGCAGGAACTCTTCCTCGTCGATCTCGCCGGCCGCGAGCTGGCGGCGGCTGCGCCAGATCACCGTGCCCGAGCCCACGAGCTGGCCTTCGTGCCAGCCATCCAGCATGGGGCCGCCAGAGAGCACGATGGCCGGGATGTCCACCGTGGCGGCGGCCATCACGCCGGCCGGCGTGGTCTTGTCGCAACCGGTGGTCAGCACCACGGCGTCGATGGGATAGCCGTACAGGACCTCGACCAGCCCCAGGTAGGCCAGGTTGCGGTCCAGCGCGGCCGTGGGCCGGCGGCAGTTCTCGAAGATGGGATGGACCGGGAACTCCATCGGGATGCCGCCCGCATCGCGGATGCCGTCGCGCACGCGGCGCGCGAGATCCAGGTGGATGCGGTTGCAGGGCGACAGGTCGCTGCCCGTCTGCGCGATGCCGATGATGGGCCGGCCCGAGCGCAGTTCCTCGGGCGTGAGCCCATAGTTCATGAAGCGCTCCAGGTAGAGCGCGGTCATGTCCGAACGCTCGGGGGCGGCGAACCATTCGCGGGAGCGGAAGGGGCCGCGTTTTGTTGTTGTCATGGGTGCAGACGTGGCAGGAGAACGGAAACGGGCGCAGCGCGAGCCGCTGCGCCCACAGCGTCGGGCGGCTTACTTGCCGCCGCGCGCCTTGGCCAGCTCGCCCATCATTTCGCTGGTGGTCTCTTCGCCGAATTCCTTGCCGTACTTGGCCAGCACCGGCTGCAGCTTGGTGCGCAGCTTGGCCTGCTCGGCGGCGGGCAGCTCGGTGATCTGCATGCCGGCCTTCTTCAGCTCGCCCAGCGCGTTCTCGCTGAAGGCGCGGATGGTCTTGCGCTCGAACAGCGTGGCCTCGCGCGCCGCTTCCTGCACGATCTTGCGTTCCTCGGCCGACAGGCTGTCCCAGGTCTTCTTGGACATCAGCAGCACCCAGGCGCTGTACATGTGGCGTGACAGCACCAGGTGCTTCTGCACCTCGTAGAACTTGCTGGCCAGGATGGTGGCGGGCGGGTTCTCCTGGCCGTCCACGGCCGACTGCTCCATGGCCGTGTACAGCTCGGTGAAGGGCATGGGCATGGCATTGGTGCCCAGTGCGTTGAAGGTGTCCAGGAACAAGGGGCTCTGGATCACGCGCAGCTTCAGGCCCGCCAGGTCATCGGCCTTGTTGATGGCGCGGCGCGAGTTGGTGACGTGGCGGAAGCCGTTCTCCCAGAAGCCCAGGCCGACCAGGCCCTTCTCCGGCAGCATGGCCAGCAGCTTCTGGCCGAACGGGCCGTCGAGCACGGCGTCGGCCTCCTGCTCGTTGTTGAAGGTCAGTGGCAGGTTCAGCACGCCGAAGGGCTTGATCAGCGACATCAGCGTGGACGAGTCGGGGATGGTCATCTCCAGCGTGCCGCCGCGCAGGGCCGAGGTCATGCTGACGTCGTTGCCCAGGGTGCCGCTGGCGAACAGCTTGGCGTTCATCTTGCCGCCGCTCTTGGCCTGCAGGCGCTCGGCGAAGTGGCGCACGGCCTGGGCTTGCGGATGGTCGTCGCTGAGGCCGATGCCAACCTTGAAGGTGTGTTCCTTGATCTGGGCCGCGACGGGGGCGGCGAGCGCGGCCAGCAGGGTGGCGGCGAGGGCGAGGGTCTTGAATTGCATGGTGTCTTGTCTTCGTTGGAATGGCGGGACCCCGCAGGGGAGGACCTCGGCGCGTGCGGCCTTTTTTGGGGGGGCCTTGATCAGCGCGGGGCGAAGGTTAGGTTTCGGGACCCCACCGGGTCCACTGAATGTTTTGCGAGAATCCATTCCCAACGCTTATGACTTCAGACCAATATCCGGGTAAACCCTTGACTTTGGCGCAGGCTTGTGCACGCCTGCGGTTCCGGCATCTGCAGTTCCTGGACATCCTCGGGCGCACCCGCAACCTGCGCCTGACGGCCGAGCAGATGCACGTCACGCAGCCCGCCGCCACCAAGATCCTGATGGACATCGAAGAGATCCTGGAAGCGCGCCTGTTCGACCGTCTCTCGCGCGGCATGCGGCCCAATGAACTGGGGCAGTTCACGCTGCGCTACGCCAGCGCCGCGCTCGATGGCCAGCGCCGCTTCGTGGAAAAGTTCAATGCCTTGAAGCAAGGCGGCCACGGCCACCTCACGGTCGGGGCGATCACCGGTTCGGCCGCGCATCTGCTCGTGGCCGCGGTGGAAGAGATCCAGCGCCAGCGGCCGCTGCTGGTCATCAAGATCCTGGAGCAGAGCAGCGACCAGCTGATCGCCTGGTTGTCCAAGCGCAAGATCGACCTCATGATCGGCCGCTTCACCGACGACGCCCAGCGTGCCCAGTTCCACTATGAGCGCCTGTCGGCCGAGCCCCTGCACGTGACCGGTGGCCCCCACCATCCGCTGCGCGGCGCCACGGACCTCACGCTGAACGAGCTCGCGCACTGGCCATGGATCCTGTACCCGGGCTCCACGGCCGTGCGCAAGGTGTCGGACGATCTGTTCGGCGGTGCCGGCCTGTCGCTCACGGCCGGCGTGGTCGAGACGCCCTCGTTCCTGTTCGCGCTGGAACTCATGAACACCACCCACATGCTGTCGATGCAGTCCGCCGCGTTGATTCAGAAGTACGTGGACCGCGGGCTGCTCTCGCGCATTCCGGTCGAGCTGCCCGACCGCATGCCGAGCTATGGCGTGATCACACGGCTGGGCGAGCCGCCCACGCCGTCGGCGCAGGCCTTCATCGACGTCCTGCGCGACATGGCGGACCTGGCGCCCACGCCTTCCATGGTCTGAACGGCCGGCCGCGGGCGCGGCGACAGCCCACGGACCCATCACCGTTTGGAATGGGTCGTGGCAAAACATTCAGTGGACCCGGGCAGGCGCGAAACCTAACCTTCGCGCCGCGTCGCTGACGGCCTGCACAGAAGAAGGCCGCTGACGCTGAGGGCCCCGCCATCGAGGGCCTGCGTTCCAACTGGAGACAAGACGCCCATGCCGCGACCGCTGCGCCATCCCATCCCGACCATCCGTTCGACCGGCCACGGACACGCCCGTGCCGTTGCCGCGCCAACGCGCGCCTGCGCGCCGTGCAGGACCCGGGCCGGTGCTCCGGCACGGGTTCGGCCTTCCGCCCGCGCAGCGCCAGCATGCCGTCCGCACCACGCGCACGCGGCGGCCCCAACGACCAAACACCGGATCGCGGACGTTCCGGCGGCACTGCCACCGCGCATGGCCGCCCGGCGAGACCAAGCCGCATCCTGATTCAGGGTCGGAGCCACAGGCCGGGCAACGGCGGCGTGGCTCCGGAACTGTCCCCAGCAGCAGGCGCGACCGCGTCGGTTCCGCCATGCCTGCCCCACACGTGCAACCCGGTCCTTCAACCCATCCATAAGGAAATCACCATGTTGAATCCATTGCGTCTTGCATCGCATGCCGTCGGAGCATGCGCGCTCGCGCTGGCGTTCCTGTCTCCCGCGCAGGCCGCACCGGTCCTGGAAATGTCGACGGTGGCCTCGGCCACGGGCATCAAGCTCACCGTCAGCGCACGGGATGTCGTGGACCTCTACGGCTACCAGTTCACGCTGAACTTCGATCCGGCCTTGCTGCGGGCCGTCGCGGGCACGGAGGGCGCCTTTCTGCAGAGCACGGGCGCGACCACCTTCTTCGACGCCGGCAGCATCGACAACCTCGCCGGCTCGATCTCGTTCGTGTTCGGCGGGCTGATCGGACCGCTCGCGGGCGTCGACGGCTCCGGCGATCTGGCCACGTTCTCGTTCAACGTCCAGCACAGCGGACTGGCCAGCTTCAGCTTCTCCGACCTGGGCTTCCTCGACTCGAACCTGGCGGACATCGCCATCGAGGCGCGGGAGCTGTCGGCCGAGGTCACCGCCGTGCCCGAGCCCGGCAGCCTCTTCCTGGCCGCGACCGGGCTCTTCGCCCTGCTCGGCGGCCGCGCGATCAAGCCCAGGGCGCGCTGAGACCCATTGGCACCCGGAGATCACAAAAAGGAACGCGCATGATGTTCACCAGATTCCCACGCAACGCGGTCTGCGTTGCCCTGCCTACCCTGTTCGCCGCTGGCGCGGCGCTGGCCGCCGACCGGCCGACCAACCCGGCCGACTGGCCGGCCCTGAAGGAGGTCTACAGGAACCACTTCCTGATCGGCACCACCGGGCCCAGTGCCGCCACCTATGCGCCCAACGTGGTGCCCGGCGAGGACTCGGCGTCGGCCATGCGGCGCAAGCACTTCAACGCGGTGACACCCGAGAACAACCTCAAGCCCCAGTCCATCTGGGGCGGCGGCCGCACCGACGAGAACCCGGGCTTTCTGAACCCGGGCGCCGGCGTCAACACCGACATCGCCGCGGCCAACGCCGCCGGTGTCAAGGTCACCGGGCACGTGCTGATCTGGCACAACCAGTCCCCGACCTGGCCGGCCGCCAACGTGCTGACGCCCGAGGGCCGGTGGGAAACGCCCTGGGACAACGCGACGGCCAAGGCCAACCTGGAGTACTACGTGCGCACGGTGGCGTCGCACTTCGAGCAGGAACCGCGCAAGCTCTACGCCTGGGACGTGGTCAACGAAGCCTTCAAGGACAACCCCGACAATCCCTCCGATTGGCGCAATGCGCTGCGCTCGGGCTACAGCCCCGAGGAGCGTCCGGCACGCTGGGCCCAGGCCTACTCCAAGGGCGGCAAGAGCTGGGACTACATGTACGACGCGTACTTCCATGCGCGCCAGAACACCACCGCCAGGCTGATCTACAACGACTTCAACGACAACGAGCGCGAGTCCAAGGCCAATGCCATCGCGGCCATGGTCAAGGAGTTCAACGAGCGCTATGCGGCCGAGTCGGCGGCGGGCAAGGGCCGCATCCTGCGGGACGCCAATGGCAAGCCCCGGCCGCTGGTCGAGGTCATCGGCACGCAGGGCCACCTGAACATGCGGCTGAACCTGGACGCCTTCGAGCGGACAGTGAAGACCTACCTGGACATCGGCGTGGACGTGGACATCACCGAGCTCGAGGCCGCGCCCGTGCTGGGCCTGGACAAGGGCCAGCGCATCCAGAACGGCCCCGAGATGAACGAGATCTTCATGGCCCAGGGCGTCTACTACGCGAAGATGCTGAACATGCTCAAGGAGTACGCGGTGGGCCCCGCCGGCAAGAACCGCCAGTACCAGGGCGGCGTGCACCGGGTGTCCTGGTGGGGCCTGACGGACCCGGGTTACCACACGAACGGCTACCTGTGGTCCGCGGTCGGCCAGCCCAAGGAAGCCTACTGGGCCGTGGCCAATCCGGACCAGTACCTCGCCGACGCGGGCCTGCCCGTCAACGGTGTCGCGGCCACATTCAAGTATGGCGGCGAGACCTTCAGCGCCAGGACCTGGGGTGGCAAGAACACCCATGCCAAGCTGGACATCCACGTGCCGGCCGGCACGAAGAACGTGAGCTTCACGGCCGACAACATCACCCTGCCCGCCGGCTACGCGGTCGAGAGCATCAGCTACAGCCCGTCGGATTGCGCGGTGGTCCCGGGGCGGCCCTGCCATGTGACGGTCAAGGCCCGCGGCGCCGATCCGGCGCCGGCCTACCAGAGCGTGGGCGTGGAGAACACCGCCACCTATGTGCTGTCCTTCGGCAACATGGCGGTGTCGTGGTTCGAGAACACGGCCTCTCTGCAGGCGCCCTACGCGTTTGCCGAGGTCCGCTTCAGCGACGGTGCGACCAAGCTCAAGCAGCACAAGACGGCCAATGGCGCCGACGGCGTGCTCAGGGCGACCGGCGCCAGCGAGACGAAGGCGGTGCCCAAGCACGGCCGCACCACGCTGGTCCTCAACCCGCAGGAGCTGATCGCCAACCCGGCCGGCTTGCGGCTGAACAAGGACACCACGACCACCAAGGCCTGGCGTGTGGCCAACCGGATCGAACCGGGCAGGACCTACATGCTGCTGTCCGCGGATTCGACCTTCCAGGACAACGGGGAAACCAAGGGCTACGTGCTGACCAACCGGAGCAAGCCTGCGACCACCGCGTCGAACGCGCCGGCGGCGCCCGAGTCGCTGTCGCGCACGCCGGTGGTGCTGCGCGACGACACGCTCGTGCCCCTGCGCAACCCGAACGGACCACAGGACGAGCCGGCGCTGGCGCAGGACAACCTCAAGTTCATGCTGGAGGCGGTGAAGAGCCCGGCGGCCGGCCGTTACGACGGGCAGGACGGCTACACCATGGAAAGCTTCATCCATGGCACCAACGTCTACCCCAACGTGATGTTCCGCGGCAACGGGGCGGCCGGCACCGTCGTCGGCGACCACCATTCGCTGATCACGCGGCAGCAGAACGGCGCGGAAGGCACGCCCGTCGCCGACCGGGCTCTGGACCAGGCCGTGTGGTTCCACACGCCCATCGACCAGAAGACCGGTCTGACGAAGATGTTCCTCTACACGGGACGCGACGGCAGCGACCAGCACTACGCACTCAAGGAGGTCGACAGCGGTGACACGCCCAACCGCGACAGCGGCAACGCCATCAGCCAGCGGCAGGCGGCCACCGGCGGCTTCGTCGCCCTGCGCGCGGCAGGCCCGGACAGCGGCACGGCCATGAAGCTGTACGCCTACGACATGAAGCCCTATGTCTACGGCGACGTGGACGGCAACGGCGCGGTCATGTGCCCGGACCTCTCGGCAGCGAAGGCCGCCATGGGCAAGCGCACCGGGCAGACCGGCTTCCTCCCCGCTGCCGACGTCGACCAGAACGGTGTCGTCGACATCCGCGACATCTCGGCCATCTCGCGGCAGATTCCCGCAGGCACGACCTGCCCGTGACGCCCCGCGCTGCCGGCCTGTGCCGGCAGCGGCGGAGCCCCCGGCGGGCGTCACGACGTCTCCGGTGCCCATTCGGCATCGGATGGCGTGGGCGCCCGGCCCGCACGGTTGCACCGCGCATTGCGCGAGGGCAGAGCGGCCGGCACGTGGCCGGGGCAGTTTTTGGCCAGCCAATGCTGGCGGCGCCTCGAAGGCGCGCACCAGCTTGCGTCGCCCTACTTGGCGGGAGCGCTGCCCTTCGCCTTCTCGCCGTTGGCCTCGGTGGACGGCGTCGGGGCCGCCTTGCGGTCTCCAGTGGACGCGCGCCCCGATGTGTCGGCCGACCCGGTCGCAGGCTTGCGCTCCGCCGGCATGCGGGCCTTTTCGCCCGTCGAGTCGGTCGTGGGCGCAGGTGCCATGCCGCCGGCAGAGGATGCCCCGCCCCTGGCCATGCCAGGAGAGCTGGTCCCTGCCATGTCAGGCTTGGGGCCTGCAGGTGCCGTCCCCTTTTCCCCGTTGGCGCGCGTGGACGGAGCAGGCGTGCCTGCAGTGTTGCCCTGTGCAAAGGCAGTGTGATGTTGCCCCCGTATTCCCGGTCCCGCCCTATTCGCAATAAAGCGCCTGGTCGGCTGCGGTGGCCTGCTGCCGCCTGAACTCCCGAGGCGAACGCAT
>NZ_LMMT01000012.1 GCF_001422365.1 Pseudorhodoferax sp. Leaf265
CCCAGCGCAACTACTCGATGTGGCTCCAACTTTGCTCCCATTCCACCGACAGCGGGTGAATCGACCCGGGTTCAGTAGACACCTTCGAGCCTCAAACCTGAGGCCCAATAGGAGGTGCCATGACGAACAAGCAACCCTACCCTGAAGAATTCAAGATCGAAGCGGTCAAGCAGATCACGGAGCGCCGCCATCGGGTGGCCGATGTTTCCGCCCGGATCGGCGTGAGCCAACACAGCCTATACAAGTGGATCAAGGCGTACTCAGCGCCGGCGGCCGAACGGCAGGCGCAGCTTTCGCAGACGGAAGAACTACGACGTCTGAAGGCCGAGCTGCGGCGCGTGACAGAGGAGCGCGACATCCTAAAAAAGGCCGCCCTGGCTTCAACCGGTCGCTGCAACACCTTTGGTACAAGGCTGCAGCGAGGTTTGAATCTATGGCGAGGTTGGGGCGTCCCGGGTTGTCGAGTGCGCAGAGGCGCGAGCTGTGGGAGAGGTGGAGAGTTGGCGAGTCGATCAGCGACATAGGTCGTGCGCTGTGCAAGAACCCTGGTTCGATTCACGGCGTGCTTGCGCTTAGCGGAGGCATCTATTGCGCAGAGCGCAAGCGAGCTTCGACGGCTTTGACAGCGGACGAGCGCGAGTCGATCTCGCGCGGCTTGGCGGCAGGGCTGTCAGGCAGGCAGATCGCAAAGCAACTCGGCCGAGCGCCCTCGACCGTGTCCAGGGAAGTTGCCCGCAATGGTGGAGGCACTTGCTACCGTGCGGCAAAGGCTGACGAGCGCGCATGGGACCAAGCGCGACGCCCCAAACCCTGCGTACTGGCGCTCAACCCTGAACTGGCGCAGTTGGTTGCCAGCAAGCTGGCCGAGCAGTGGTCGCCGCAGCAAATCGCTGGTTGGCTGCGGCGAGAACACCCGCATACTGCCGCTATGCAGGTGTCGCACGAGACGATCTACCGAAGCCTTTTTGTGCAGGCCCGCGGCGTTCTGAAGAAGGAGCTGATGGCGCATTTGCGAACCCGCCGGTCCATGCGCCGCGCTCGCGCTGGACTGGGCAAAGAGGCGCCTCGAGGCCAGATCACAGATGCCGCTTCTATTCGAGAGCGCCCTGCGCAGATCGAAGACCGCGCGGTTTCGGGCCATTGGGAAGGAGACCTGGTTAGCGGAGCAAAGAACAGCCACATCGCAACGTTGGTGGAGCGGCACTCGCGCTTCGCCCTGCTGGTCCAAGTTGACGGCAAGGACTCGGGCAGTGTCGTACGAGCTCTCTCCCGTGAAGTCGACCGCTTGCCTGACGGCCTGATGAAGACCCTGACCTGGGATCGCGGCATGGAGCTGGCCCAGCATAAAGTGTTCTCCATGGCGACCGATGTCGATGTGTTCTTCTGCGATCCGCGCAGCCCGTGGCAACGAGGGACCAACGAGAACACCAACGGCTTGATTCGGCAGTACCTACCGAAGGGAATGGATCTGTCAACCTGTAGCCAGGACGATCTCGATCAGATCGCGACTCGCCTGAACACTCGGCCGCGTAAGACGCTGGGATACGAAACGCCCGCCAGTAGACTCCGCCAGGCCGTTGCAGCGACCGATTGAATCCACCGCNGCGACTCGCCTGAACACTCGGCCGCGTAAGACGCTGGGATACGAAACGCCCGCCAGTAGACTCCGCCAGGCCGTTGCAGCGACCGATTGAATCCACCGCCGCGTACTTTGCCAAGCAGTCCGGGTGAGGTACGCGTTCGTGAAGGCACACGAGACACAGCACAGCGTTCGGCGCATGTGCCGGGTCATGCAGGTGCACCCCAGTGGCTACTACGCCTGGAAGGCCGAGTCACAAAGTGCCAGGGCCAAGGACGACCAACGTCTGACCGGCCTGCTCAAGCAAGCGTGGCTGGAGAGCGGCGGCGTGTATGGGTACCGCAAACTGACGCTGGACATGCGCGACCTAGGCGAGCGCTGCGGCAAGCACCGCGTGGCGCGGCTGCTCAAGCTCCAAGGGCTGCGCTCGCAGACAGGTTACCGCCGTCGCCCTGGCGTGCGTGCAGGCAAGCCTGCGGTGGTTGCGCCCAACCACCTGCAACGTGAGTTCACGGTAGCTCAGCCCAATCGATCCTGGGTGACCGACATCACCTACATCCGCACGCACGAGGGCTGGCTGTACCTGGCGGTCGTGGTCGATCTGTTCTCACGTCAGGTCGTGGGCTGGTCCATGGGTAGCCGCATCGACACCAGCTTGGTYCTGGACGCGCTAATGATGGCGCTTTGGCGCCGCAGGCCTGTAGACACCGTCACGGTGCACTCCGATCAGGGCTGCCAATTCACCGGCCATGAGTGGCAGACGTTCTTGCGCGAGCACAACCTGATCAGCAGCATGAGCCGGCGGGGCAACTGCCACGACAACGCCGTGGCAGAGAGCTTCTTCCAACTGCTCAAGCGCGAGCGTGTGCGCCGGCAGATCTATGCCACGCGCAGCGACGCACGTGCCGACATCTTTAACTACATCGAGATGTTCTATAACCCCAAGCGTCGCCACGGCACGGCCGGCGACACTTCGCCGGTGGAGTTCGAACGACGCCATTCCCAACGGCTTGAAGGTGTCTAGGAAATCCGGGTCGATTCAGCCCCCCGCCAGCCCAAGACCAGCAAGCCGGTCTTCACCGGCAAGCAGCTCCCTGGTGGGTTGGAGCCTCGCGAGACCGTCCGAACTCCNAAGCGTCGCCACGGCACGGCCGGCGACACTTCGCCGGTGGAGTTCGAACGACGCCATTCCCAACGGCTTGAAGGTGTCTAGGAAATCCGGGTCGATTCAGTCCCCCGCCAGCCCAAGACCAGCAAGCCGGTCTTCACCGGCAAGCAGCTCCCTGGTGGGTTGGAGCCTCGCGAGACCGTCCGAACTCCGACACCGCTGAGCCTGCAAGCCGGCTCGCGGCGGCCGATCGCTCAGCGGCCAAGGTTCAACCCCGGTCCACCTCAGGTGACGCTCGCCCAGGTCCCGCCGCTGACGCCGCTGGCAAGCTTGCTGGATCCTTGACGATCTTTGCCCAATCCTGGGCAACGCGCGGCCCAGCCAAGACAAAGCCTGCGGCGTCCCATAAGCTTGCGCCATGCTCACTTTCGCCAAGCCGACACCAGGCACGCAAGCCCCCATCGACCAGATGCAGGTGACGGTGATGCGCGCCGAACTGGCCGCGCTGATCGAGCGCCACACCGGCAAAGACGGCGCGCACGCATCTGCCTATGGGCACCTCAGCTTCGCACGCACCACGCAGGTCCATCACCCCGCGCATTCGATCTGCGAGCCATCCTTCTGCATCCTGGCGCAAGGCAGCAAGCGGGTGTTGCTGGGCGCGGAGACGTACATCTACGACAACAACCAGTACCTGGTGGCGTCGCAGAACCTGCCGGTGTCCAGCCAGGTGATCGACGCGTCGCCCGAAGCCCCTTACCTGGGCCTCAGGCTGAGCTTCGGCGTCAAGGAGATCGCCGATGTGGCGCTCGAGTTCGGCCTGGCCAACGCCGGCCCCAGGGGCACCCCGCAGCGCGGCATTTTCACGGGCGCACTGTCGGCCACGCTGCTGGAGCCGGTGTTGCGCCTGATGAAGCTGCTGGACTCCCCCGAGGACGTGCCTGCACTGGCGCCCCTGATCTCGCGCGAGATCCTGTACCGCTTGCTGAAGTCGCCCGATGGCTGGAAGCTGACCCAGATGGCTGTGAAAGACGGCTACAGCCAGCGCGTCACCCACGCCATCGGCCTGCTCACGCAGCGCTTTCGCGAGCCGCTGCGCATGGAAGACCTGGCGGCATCGGTGCACATGAGCGTGTCGTCCTTGCACCACCACTTCAAGGCCGTCACATCCATGAGCCCGCTGCAGTTCCAGAAGCAGCTGAGGTTGCAGGAATCGCGCCGCATCATGATGGTGGAGCGGCTGGATGCAGCGACCGCCGGACACCGCGTCGGCTACGAGAGCCAGTCGCAGTTCAACCGCGAATACAGCCGCTTCTTCGGCATGCCGCCCCTGCGCGACATCAAGCGCCTGCGCGAAATGCAGGTGGAGCAGCCCGGGATGCTGCCAGACCCCGGCCGCTAAGGGCCGATTCGGCGCCACGTCCCGCGCGCGGGCGCCGCGCTTTTCTCGGTACCGCCTGTGTGACGCCCTTGCTGGGCGGCACCGGCGACGTTCGGCCCGCGACAGGGCCTGGTCCTTCTCGGAGGTTCAGCATGAAGATCCATCTGGAGTGCGATGGCCGCGTCCTCACCGCGACCCTGGCCGACACGGAGGCTGCCCACGCGCTGGTCGCGATGCTGCCCTTGTCCATCACCTTGTACGACCTGTTCGGGCGCGAGAGATTCGGCGCGCTGCCCCAGACGCTGGGGGTCGCCGAACTGCAATCGCGCATGTGCGAAGCCGGCACGTTGTTCGCCTGGTCCACCGGGCCCGACCTCGGTGTGCTGTACCGGACGCCGGTCCGCCCGCTGACCGGGCGCTTCCACCGCCTTGGCCGCATCGACCAGGGCCCCGAAGCCTTGGCGCAAGCCTTCGTCCGCAGCGGCCCTGTCGATGTGCGCGTCACGCTGGCCGGCCGCGAAGGGCGACACGCACACAGCGCAGCAGCCGGCGCAACGGTGCCCGCAGGTTCCAGCATCCGCGCGACCCCTCTGGACGACGCAGGACAGTCGGGATGCAGCGCCGGACTGGCGGTCGAGCCGCTTGGAGGACACGGCTCCAGGCCGAGGTTTTGACGACATCGGGTCATCCGCTGATCCCAGCTGGAACGGGGTGGGGGCGGATCAGGCAGCCGGCTGCGCCCCATGGGTCTCCGTCCTCCTGGCCTGCGTTGAAGCGATCAGCAGAAGGCGCGTTTTCCGGGCGCAAGGTCAGCTGGGCGACAGGCAAGGCTCACTTCTGGCCGAACTGCGCCGCGTCCAGGATCGCCTGGGTCACTTCCTTGGGTTTGGACAGTTGCGGCACATGGCCCGCAGGCACGCGGATGGTCGTGGCAGAGATCCTCTTCGCGTTGTCCAGTTGCAGTGCCGGCTGGACCATGCGGTCCTGCTCTGCAACGATGAACCAGGATGGCTTGGTCGCCCACGCGGCCACGCTGACCTTCTCGTCGAAAGCGGCGCCGCGGATCGGCCCCTGGGTTGCGGTCATCAGTCGGTGCTTTGCGGCGGGGACGTCCTGGGCGAAGTGCTGGGAGATGCCCTCCAGCGACATGGTCACGAAGCCTTCCCTGTCGACGATCAGATGGTCGAATCCGCTCGGCTTGGGATAGTCCTTGGCGAGGTCATTGATCGACTGGCCGACGGACGGCGCGAACGAGGCCACATACACCAGCGACTGCACGCGCGGATGGTTGCCCACTTCCGTGATGACCACACCGCCCCACGAATGGCCCACGAGCACCACGGGGCCGGTCCCTGCGTCCAGCGCGCGCCGCGTGGCGGCGACGTCGTCGGCAAGCGAGCTCAGCGGGTTCTGCACGGACACGACCTCGAGGCCCCGCGCGTGCAGCGAGGGGATGATCTCGTCCCAGGCCGATCCATCGGCGAAGGCGCCGTGAACGAAGACCACGGTCGGCGGCTCGGCAGCTGCCGCGGCCTGGGCCGCAGGCATCACGCCAAGGGTGGTGACGCCCAGTGCGGCGACGAGGACGGACAGTTTGAACAACGATTTCATGACGAACTCCCTGGGGGCGGACGCCGGCGGAGGCCGGCGTTGAGGGACAAGGCGGGAATGGGGGGCGCGGCGCGACGTCACGCCGTCGGCACGGTGCCACCGTCGATCACGTGCTCGGTGCCGGTGATGGACGATGCCCGGTCCGAGGCGAGGAAGGCGATCAGATCGGCCACCTCCTTCGGGTCGGCCGGTCGCCCCAGCGGGATGCCGCCGAGCGACTTCATGATCACCTGCACGGCGTCGTCGTAGCCGATGCCGGCTTCCTCGGCGATGCGCATGGCCAGGCCGTTGGCGTTCGGACTGGCGATCCAGCCCGGCGACACGCGCACCACGCGCACGCCCTTGGGCGAGACCTCCTTGGAGATGCTCTTGCTGTAGGTGTTCAGCGCCGCCTTCGCCGCCGCGTAGGCCGTCGTGGCCTCGGGAAGCGGCAGACGGTTCTGGATCGAGGTCACGTGGATGACGACGCCGCGGCCCTGGGCGACCATGCCCGGGATCAGGGCGCGGTCCAGCCTGACCGCCGGGAACAGATTCAGGCCGAACTCCTTGTCCCACTCTGCGTCGTCGAGCGCGGCGAAGCCGCCCGACGGGGCGGAAGAGCCGCCCAGAACGTTCACGAGGATGTCGAGCCCGCCGAGCTTCTGGTGCACGGCGTCGACCACGGTTTGAACGCCGCTTTGCGTGGTCAGGTCCGCCTCGACGAAGCCGTCTTCGGTCATGTCCGCGGGCCGGTGGCGCGCGGTGGTGAACACGCGTGCCCCGAGTTCGCGGAAGAGCGCCACGGTGGCGGCACCGGCACCCAGCGTGCCTCCCGTGATCAGCGCCCGGCGTCCCTGCAGTGTGACGAACGGGGTCATGCCGTCACCTCCATCTGGGCGATCTTGTCGTTCGCGAGGAGGAAAGAGAACCGCAGGTCGACCGGGCTGCCAGGAAAGTCGCCCACGACGTGGCAGGTGACGTGGGTGTGCTCCTCGTCGGTGGCGACGGAGAACGGCTCCATCGTGTAGGTGTACTTCTGCGTGGTGCCTGCCTTCCACGCGCGGATGGCGTCCCGGCCCCGATGGGTCTTCCCTTCGTCTTTCGCCACGCCGTCGGGGGTGAAGGCGGCGGCAACCGCATCCGGGCCGCCGTGGCGGTCGGCGTCGAAATAGGCGGCGATGCTGTGCGGCAAGTTGACAGTCATTCAGTGCTCCAGTGGGTTGAACAGAACAGCCTTTGGCGGCTGGCAGGCCCCTTGGCAGAGCCGACGGGAGGAATTTAGGACCGAAGGATTGCCGCAACAATCTGGACAAAATAGGATGAGCTATTTCGAAAATCGGGACAATGACGCGCTCTGTGCTGGCCGATCTGGATGCTGTGTTGGCGGTTGCGCGGCGCAACTCCTTCCGGGGCGCGGCGCTGGAGCTGGGCATGTCGACGACGGCCTTGAGCAACGCCATCGGCAAGCTCGAGCAGCGCCTGGGCATTCGCCTGTTCAACCGGACCACGCGCAGCGTTTCGCTCACCGACGCGGGCAAGGCCTTCGTCGAGCGGGTCGGCCCGGCGATGACCGACATCCACGACGCCATGCTCGCGGCGCAGTCGCTCCAGGAGACGCCGAGTGGCACCTTGCGCATCAATGCGTTCGCCTCGGCGGCGCGCGAGGTGATGGCGCCCCTCATCCTCACGTTTCTGCGCCGCCACCCCCAGGTGCATGTCGACCTGGTCACGGAGGGGCGCCTGGTGGACATCGTCGCGGCAGGGTTCGACATGGGTTTGAGGCCGGCCGATCTCGTGCCCAGCGACATGGTGTCCCTCTCGCTCGGCCTGCCGCGCAGCAATGCCGTCGTCGCATCGCCCGAATTCCTGCGCATGCACGGCAGGCCGATCGTGCCGACGGACCTGCACCGCTTCCCTTGCATCCGGGCGCGGCTGCCGAACCACGCCTTGTTGCGCTGGAGGTTCGAGAAGGACGCAGAGGCGGTCCAGGTCGATGTGCAAGGCGCCCTCACGCTCGATGAGCCCAGCCTGGTCCGGATCGCCGCGCAAAGCGGCGTCGGGCTCGGCTATGTCATGGAAGCGGATGTGCGCGAGGATCTTGCGACTGGCCGACTGGTGCGGGTTCTGGAGGACTGGACGCCTCCTTTGGCGCCGCTGTCGCTCTACTACCCCGGCCGGAAGAACCCGCCCGCCGCGTTTCGTGCGTTCGTGCAAAGCGCACGCGCGTTCGCTGAAGACAACAGGTGAACACGGCTGTGGGCGGCGGGGCCGCCGCCTGCCGCAGTTCATCGCCGGTGCCAGTAAGCCGCCGCCTGCGTGCGGCTGTCCAGCGCCAGCTTGGTCAGGATGTTGGCCACGTGGCGCTTGACGGTGTGCTGGCTCAGGTCCAGCGCGCGGGCGATGAGCTTGTTGCTCTGGCCCTCGGCCAGCAGGGCCAGCACCTCGCGCTCGCGTGCCGACAAGGGGTCGTCCGGCGGCACCGTGGCGCCGGGCGCATGCTGCGCCTGCCAGGCCGCGAGGCGGCGGCGCAGTGCGGCCTGCGCGCCGGCCGGACAGCGCAGGCGCGGGCCCACGGCCTGCCACAGCGCCTGCAGGCGGCCGGGCGGCTCCAGCAGCAGGCCCAGGCCTGCGTCGTCGGCGGCCTCGGCCAACACCGCGTCCAGCGCCGCGGCGGCGGCATCCAGCGCGCCCTGGGCGGCGCGGCACATGGCCAATGCGCAACGCGCGTCGCCCATGAAGGCCGGCAGCCGCCCGCCGCGCTGCAGGACCACGGCCTGCTCCAGCAGCGCGCTGGCCGCCGGCAGGTCGCCGCGCAGCAGCGCATGCTGGCCCTGCACCAGTGCGGCGCCGGTGTCCAGCACCGGCCATTCGCGTGGCGAGCGCGGATGGGCCAGCACCGGCAGCAGCGCGGCCAGGCCGTCGGCATCCTCGGCGCGCCAATGGATGCGGGCCTGCACGTGGACATAGGTGCGCCGCCAGCCCTGGCTGAAACCCGGGGTCATGCGGTCGCCCACGGGCGCGATCACGGCCAGGGCTTGCGCGGCCTGGCCTTGCGCGGCGAGTTGCAGGCTGTGCAGGTGCAGCGCACTGATGCCCAGCATCACGTCGCCGGGCAGCTGGCGCTGCAGTTGCAGCAGGGCCTCGAGCGCTGCCCGGGCCGCGGCGGGGTCGCCATGCCAGAAGGCCAGCCAGGCGTCCAGCGCCGGCACCTGGACTTCGTCGTGGCAGAGCCGGCGCAGCCGCTCCATGAGCGGCCGCGTACCGGGCAGGCCGATGAAGTGGCCATAGCTCATGTCCACGATGTTGGGGTAGCGCGCCGCCGGCGCCAGCGCCGCGTTGTCCGCCATCGCGGCCAGGCCGGCCACCACGGCTGCGCCGTCGCCGCGCGCCACGCCGTGCCAGGCCGCCAGCGAGTCGAAGGCCACCTGCAGCGCCGCGGGCAGCGGCGCATCGGCCGCCGTGGCCAGCACCTGGCCCGCCCGCTCCAGGTCGCCCAGCGCGTTGTGGCAGGCGCCCAGCATGCCCAGCGCCACGCAGCGCTCGCGCGGCCGGCCCTGCCGCGCGAAGTCGTCGTGGCTGCGCTGGAACTCGTCGCGCGCCAGCACCCAGTCCCAGCGCGACCAGGCGCACAGGCCGCGCAGCAAGGCGGCATCGGGTTGCGTCTCGCGCCAGTCCGGCGGCAGTTGCTCCAGCCAGCGTTCGAGGCGGTGGGTGCCGCCCACGGCCAGCAGCCCTTCGGCCATCTGGCGCAGCGCGGCCAGGGCCTCGGGCCAGCGGCCGGCGGCCAGCCAGTGCGGCACGGCCCGTTCGGCCCGGGTCTCTGCGGCAGCGGCGCGGGCGTGCAGTTCGGCGGCCAGGCCGGGGGCGCGGCGGTCGAGCTCGCCGCGCAGGAAATCGCGGAACAGGTCGTGCAGGCGCAGCACCGGCACGGTCTCGTCCAGCGCGCTCAGGAACAGCTGGCGGTCGAACAGATCGTCCAGCACGGCGCGGGCATCGCCGCGGCCCGTGACGGCCTGGCACAGTGCCGGGCTCAGCTCGGGCAGCACGCTGCCGTGGAGCAGGAACTGCTGCAAGGGCGGGGGCAGCGCGGCCAACACCTCCTGCGCGAAGTAGTCGAACAGATGGCGGTTGGCTGCTGGGCCCACCAGCGCGGGCATGCCGCTACCCTGGCGCGCGCTGCCCAGCACCAGGTGCGGGCCGGCGACCCAGCCGTGGGTGCGCACCAGCACGGCCTGCAGCGCGTCGTCGGAAGGGGCTTGCAGGCCGCGCAGCCGGCACAGCGCCTGGGCGGCATCCAGGTCGAACTGCAGGTCCGCCAAGCCGAGTTCCACGAGTTCGCCGCCGGCGCGCCAACGCGCGAGCGACAGGGGCGGCGCGATGCGGCTGCCGATGAACAGGCACAGCTCGGGCGGTGCGCGGGCGATCAAGGTGTCCAGCAGCTGCAGCGCGGCCGCATCGCTGACGTGGTGCAGGTCGTCCAGCACGAGGGCGATGCGGGCCTGCGGCCGGCCGCCCAGCGCATCGAGCAGGGCGCCCAGCGCGGTGCGCGCGGCCGGGCTGGCGTCCTGCAACTGGGCCAGCACCGTGGCCGGTGGCACGGGCCAGGGCAGGTCCAGGGCCGCGAGCGCGCCGAACAGCGCGGCGAACAGGCGGTTGGCGTCGTTGTCCTCGGCATCGAGGGAGACCCAGACCACCTCGGCGCCGGGCGTGGCGGCCAGCGCGGCGGCCAGTTGCACGAGCAGCGTGGTCTTGCCGAAACCGGCCGGTGCCTGGACCAGCACCAGCCTGGCGTCGGCGGCACGCTCGAGCGCGCGCGCCAGCAGCGCCGGGCGCGGCACGGCATCGCGCCGCGGTCGCGGGATGCGGTACTTGCTGGCCGGGGCGGTAGGTGTTCGGAGGTCCATGCGCGGGGCGGTGGGCCGGCCGATTCTAGGAAGGCCCGGCCCCGCGCGCGGCCCGCGCTCAGCGCGCCGGGGGCGGCAGTGGTACGGGCACGCGGTTGCGCACGGGGGGCAGCGACTGCAGGTAGGCCAACATGGCCTGCAGGTCGGTATCGCGCATCTGGCCGTAGGCGGCGGGCATGGGCGGCAGCACGGGCCGGCCACGGCCCAGGTGGCGGCCCGTGCGCAGGGTCTGCACGAAGTCCTGCACGGTCCAGCGGCCCAGGCCGGTGTCGGGGTCGGGCGTCAGGTTGGCCGTGAAGCTGGTGCCCCAGGGGCCGGACCAGGCCGTGTTCGTGGCAGAGGCCACGACCTGCCAGGGCCCTGGCGGCAGCGCCGGTGCGGGTGGCAGGGCCAGTCCTTCGGGATGCCCGGCGAAGCTGCGCGCGGTGTCGGGCACGGGGCCGCGCGGCCCCACCTTCAGCGGCGTGTGGCAGTCCGCACAGCCGCTGGTGTTCACGAGGTAGCGCCCGCGTTCGATGCGGTCGCGGGGTGCGGGGCCGGCCGCCTGCGCGGTCAGCGCGGCGCACAAGGGCAGCAGGAAGAACAAGGCTTGCATCGTCGGGACTCCGGTGGGTGGGCGTGCCACTGTGCCGGCCGCGCGTGCCGCGGCCATCGGCCGAACGGGCCACGGCCACGGCCCGCAAGGAGCCATGCCGATGGCCCGGGGGATGGCCCGTCGGGGCGATGCCGGCGCCGCCGCCCGCCGCAACACTGGCGCCTCCTCCACCACGGCTTCGCCACACCATGCACACCCCCGCCCGCTACAACATCTACGCTCCCATCCACAAGGCCTTGCGCCTGTTCATGACCGACACGCTGCAAGGCCTGGGCCGGATGGACCTGGACGACGCCCAGGACCTGGCCGCTGGCCTGGCCCGGCTCGACGCGCTGCTCGATGGCGCCAGCGCCCACCTGCAGCACGAGACCGACTTCATCCACCCGGCCATCGAGGCCCGCAGCAGCGGCGCCAGCGGCCGCATCGCGGCCGAGCACCGCGAGCACCTGGACGCGATCGCCGCGCTGCGTGCCCAGGCCGCTGCCCTGCGCGCCGCGCCCGAGCCGGCGGCGGCCCACCGCCTGTACCGCCAGCTGGCGGCCTTCGTCGCCGAGAACTTCGAGCACATGGACGTGGAGGAGACGCGCCACAACCAGGCCCTGTGGGCCGCCTACAGCGATGCCGAGTTGGCCGCCATCGAGGGCCGGATCCTCGCCAGCATCGGGCCACAGGAGATGGGCCAGTGGCTGCACTGGATGCTGCGTGCGTTCAGTCCTGCAGAGCGCGCGCAGCTGGTCGGCGGCCTGCCGCCCGAGGCCCGGCCGCCCGTGCTGGCGCAGGCCCGTGCGCTGTTGGACGACCAGGACTGGGCCAAGCTGTGCCGGGCGCTGGCGCCGGTGTCCATGCCCGAAGCCCTCGCGGCCTGAGCCGCTTCAGCGCCAGCCCAGCTCGCCCAGCAGGAACTGCGCCGCCGGCGGCGGCAGCGGTTCGCCGTCGAAGAACTGCGCCACGCCGCGCTCGACGACCAGCCGCCCGCCCTGCAGGTAGGCCACGCGCGTGGCCAGGCGGCGGGCCTGGCCCAGGTGGTGGGTGCTCATCACGAGCGTGACGCCGTCGGCGGCGAGGGCCTGCACCAGGGCCTCGATCTCGCGCTGCGCGCCCGGGTCCAGGCTGGCGGTGGGCTCGTCCAGGAACAGGATGTCGGGCTGCAGGCTCCAGGCCCGCGCGAGCCCCAGGCGTTGCTGCTGGCCGCCCGACAGCGTCCGTGCCGGCCGGTGGGCCTGCGCGAGCAGGCCCACGCGCGCGAGTGCCGCCTGGCAGCGCGCCTGGCGTTCGGCCGCGGGCACACCCGCCAGCCACAGGCCGACCCAGACATTGCGCCAGACCGAAAGGCGCAGCAGGAACGGCCGCTGGAACACCATGGCGGCGCGTGGCAGGCGCCCCTCGGGCTGCAGCGCCAGGCGCGTGCAGCGGCCCTCGCAGGGCAGCAGGCCGTGCAGGGCTTGCAGCAAGGTGGTCTTGCCCGAGCCGTTGGCTCCGACCAGTACAAGGTGGTCGCCGCGCTGCAGCGTGAGCGAGATCTCATCCAGTGCCACGACGGTGCCGAACCGGACCGAGAGCTTCTCGGCCACGATGATCGGCGCCGCCGGCGCTGCGGGTGCCGCCCGCCGGTGCGCGGCCAAGGGCGGCGCGGGCTGCTGCGCCGGGTCCGGCGGCACCCGGCTGCCCAGCCAGTGCAGCAGGCCGATGGCGCCGTTGACGGCGCCCACCACGGCCAGCAGCACGCAGCCCAGCGCCAGCGCCAGCCCCAGATCGCCCTTGCTCGTCTCCAGCGCGATGGTGGTGGTCATCACGCGCGTGACGCCGGCGATGTTGCCGCCCACGATCATCACGGCGCCGACCTCGGCGATGGCGCGCGCGAAGGCCGTCAGCAGCACGGTGGCCACGCCCAGCCGGTCGTGCACCAGCATCAGCAGTGCCGCGGCGAAGGGCCGCGCGCCCCCTGCGCGCAGTTGGTCGCCACCCTCGGCCAGCGCCGCCAGCACGAGCCGGCGCGTGAGGGCCGCGATCAAGGGCGTGACGAGCACGCTCTGCGCCACCACCATGGCGGTCGGCGTGAAGAGGATGCCGAGCGCACCCAGCGGCCCCGAGCGCGAGAGCAGCAGGTACACCAGCAGGCCCACCACCACCGCCGGCAAGGCCAGCAGCGTGTTGAGCAGCCAGACCAGCAGCCCCTGTCCGGGAAACCGCGCCACCGCGAGCCAGGCACCCAGCAGCAACCCGACCAGCGCGCCCACGGCCGTGGCCATGCCGCTGATGCGCAGCGAGAGCGCCGTGATGCCCAGCAGTTCGGGGTCGGCGTTGAGGACGAGTTGCCAGGCCAGCGCCCAGCTGTCGGTGAGGGTGTGCATCGCGGGGCCGCATTGTCGGCGCAGCCGCGCCGCCGCTCAGGCCGGGGCGGGGCCGGCCGCCTGCGGCTCGGCGTCGAAGCGCGCAAGGCCCGTGTAGCACAGGAAGTGCCGGTTGGCCGCGCGGCCGAACAGGCACATGCCCAGGCGCGTGGCCAGGTCGTGGCCCATGGCCGTCACACCGTTGCGCGAGACCACGATGGGCACGCCCATCTGCGCGGCCTTGATCACCATCTCGCTGGTCAGCCGGCCGGTGGTGAAGAAGACCTTGTCGGCCCCGCCCACGCCGTGCACCAGCATCCAGCCGGCGATGGTGTCGATGGCGTTGTGGCGGCCCACGTCCTCGGCGAAGACCAGCATGCGGCCCCCTTGGAACAGCGCGCAGCCGTGCACCGAGCCGGCCCGGCGGTGCACGGTGTCGCGCTGCTTCAGGCTGTCCAGCAGTGCGTAGAGCTGGCGCTGCGTGATGCGCGCGGCCCGTGCGTCGGGCAGTTGCAGACCGTCCAGGGCGCCCATGGCCTCGCCGAACACCGTGCCCTGGCCGCAGCCCGTGGTGACGATGCGGTGCGCCGTGCGTGCCTCCAGGTCGGCCAGCCCCGCGCGCGTGCGCACGGCCGCGGCATCGACTTCCCAGTCGACGCTGATGGCCTGCACGTCGCCAAGCCCGGCGATGAGACGCTGGTTGAGCAGGTAGCCCAGCACCAGCAGCTCGGGCTGGGCGCCCAGCGTCATCAGGGTGACGAGTTCACGCTTGTCCACGAACACCGTCAGCGGCCGTTCGGCCGGGATCTCGATGGTGCGGCGCTCGCCGTGCTGGTCGAGGATCTCGATGCGGCGCAGCAGCGGCGCGCCCGCCTGCGTCATGCGCGGGGCGCCGGGCAGCGGGCTGTGCGTGGCGCTGGCTTCGAACCCGCGCGCGGCAGGCGCGTCCCCGTCCTGCGCGTTCAGGGCTTGGTCCCCGCGGCGGCGGGTTGCGTGGTGTTGTGCGGCGTGGCCGCCGTCTGGGGTGGCGAATGCGCACCGGCGGCCTCGATCGGCTTGGGCTCGGGGGGCACGTAATTGAAGGCGCCCGGATCGCTGCAGGGTGGCGTGGGCGTCGGCTGCAAGGCCTTGCCCTCGGCGCGCGCGTGCGCGAGGTAGCCGGCGGCCACCCGGTCCATGGCCTGGCACAGCTGGTAGGCCGCGACCTTGTCGGACCAGGCCGTGCGTGCCGCGGTCTCGGCCGCCTTGGCCTTGGCTTCGTCCGACAGCGGGGGCAGTTTGGCCGAGGCAGCGCCGGCGGCGAGGGCGAGGACCAGCAGGGCGGTGTGTCTCATGGCAATCTCCGGGGGCAGCTCATGCCTGGCGGGTCTGGGGCAGGGTGTCCCTGGCGGCCGGGTCGCCCGAGCGCTGCGCGGGAATCTTGCCGGCCCGGATGTCCTCGTACCAGAGCGCATGGTGTTCCTGGGCCCAGGCCTCGCTGACGTAACCCTTGCGCATGGCCGTATAGGCGCCGCGCATGCCCAGGGTCCCCAGGTAGATGTGGCCGAAGAAGGCGCACAGCATCAGCACCGCGCCCGTGGCGTGGAACATGTGGGCGATCTGCATGGTGCCGCGCGTGTAGGCCAGGTTGGGCACGAGGTGGTCCAGCACCAGGCCGGAGAGCACCACGGTCAGGCCCAGCACGAACACGCCACCCCAGAAGATGCCCTTCTCGCCGGCGTTGAAGCGGTGCGAAGGCACCTCGTGGCCCGAGAACATGCCGCCCGCCTTCTTGACCCAGGTCCAGTCCTCGCGGCGCGGCAGGTTGTCCTTCACGAAGGTGAAGAAGATCACCAGCAGCGAGACGGCGAACAGCGGCCCGACGAAGTTGTGCAGCGTCTTGAGCCAGTAGGTGATGAGGCCGAACACCGTGTGCCCCATCCAAGGCAGCAGCAGGAACTTGCCGAAGGCCATGACGATGCCCGAGACGCCCAGCAGCACAAAGGCGATGGCGTTGAGCCAGTGCGCGGCGCGCTCGAAGGGTGTGAAGCGCTCGATGCGCCGGCCGCCTTCCGCGCTGGCATGCCCCATGCTGCCGCGTCCGAAGTAGAACAGCGCGATGGCCACCAGTGCGATCAGCATCAGCGCGCCACCGTAGGGAATGATGAAGCGGTTGCGCACCTGCCGCCAGGCTTCACCGGCCGTGGCGTAGTCCACGCCCGGGTAGCGTTCGAAGCGCTGGATCAGCACGCCCGTCTCCAGGCCGGGCACCTGGGTCACGCCCGCGGTCTCGCCCGAGTTGCGCACGCCACGCCAGAACGGCGCGTTGTTGCCGGGCTGGGATTTCGCGCGCGCAGCGTTGCTGTCGTCGGCCTTGGGCTCGGCCGGTGCCACGAAGCCGGGTGGCGGGCCGTTCGACGCCGTGGCGGCGGGTGGAGTGGCCGGGTCCGGGGCCTGGGCCCAGGCGCTCGCCGCGCCCAGCAGGGTGACCGCGAGCCAGCGGGAAAGCGCCTTGTTCATGGTCGGGGCCTTTGCATGGGGGTCAGGGCAGCCGCAGATACTCGTTCTGGCCGCGGTTGCGCTGCTTGATCTGTTCGTCCCAGCTGGCCTGGTCGCCGACCTTCCAGCCCGGTGCGCTGAAGCCGGTCTGCGGGCCATTCCATGCCGGCGTGCTGTTGCCATGGCTGGTGCCGGCATGCTGGGGCTTCTCGCCGCAGCCGCCGAGCAGCAGCGCGGCGGCTGCCAGCGCGGTACAGAGCAGGGGTGTGCGCGTCATCACTTGCTCGGCTTTCCGTAGGCCGTGCCCCAGCCCCAGACTTCGCTGCCCTTGCCGCGGTGCAGCACGCGGGTGCGGAAGATGTCGGCCACCACGTCGCCGTCGCCGCCCAGCAAGGCCTTGGTCGAGCACATCTCGGCGCAGGCCGGCAGCTTGCCTTCGGACAGCCGGTTGCGGCCGTACTTCTCGAGCTCGGCGGCGCTGCCGTGCTCTTCCGGGCCACCGGCGCAGAAGGTGCACTTGTCCATCTTGCCGCGCAGGCCGAAGGTGCCGTTGCTCGGGAACTGCGGCGCGCCGAACGGGCAGGCGTAGCTGCAGTAGCCGCAGCCGATGCACACATCCTTGTCGTGCAGCACCACGCCCTCGTCGGTGCGGTAGAAGCAGTCCACCGGGCACACCGCCATGCAGGGCGCGTCGCTGCAATGCATGCAGGCCACCGAGATGCTCTTCTCGCCGGGCTGGCCATCGCCCATGGTGACCACGCGGCGCCGGTTCACGCCCCAGGGCACATCGTTCTCGGCCTTGCAGGCCGTGACGCAGCCGTTGCACTCGATGCAGCGCTCCGAGTCGCAGATGAATTTCATGCGTGCCATGGTGGATTCCTTATGCGGCCTTCTCGATCTGGCACACGGTGGTCTTGGTTTCCTGCATCATCGTGACGCTGTCGTAGCCATAGGTGGTGGCGGTGTTGATGGCCTCGCCGCGCACGATGGGCATGGCGCCCTCGGGGTAGTACTTGGCCAGGTCCATGCCGCCCCAGCGGCCCGAGAAGTGGAAGGGCAGGAACACGGTGCCCGCGTCCACGCGCTCGGTGACCAGGGCCCGCACCTTCAGGCCCTTGAAGTCGGGCAGGGCCGCCATGGGCGGGGTCTTGACCCAGACCTCGTCCCCGTTGCGGATGCCGCGGTCGTTGGCTGCGCGCGGGTTGATCTCCACGAACATCTCCTGCTGCAGCTCGGCCAGCCAGGGGTTGGAGCGGGTTTCCTCGCCGCCGCCCTCGTACTCGACGAGCCGGCCCGAGGTCATGACCAGCGGGAAGGTCTTGCCGATGTCCTTGTTCTGCTCCTGCACCGTCTTGTACAGCGTGGGCAGGCGCCAGAAGGCCTTCTTGTCGTCGTGCGTGGGGTACTTGGCGACGAGGTCGGCGCGCGTGCTGTACAGCGGCTCGCGGTGCTGCGGGATCGGGTCGGGGAAGTTCCAGACCACGGCGCGCGCCTTCGCGTTGCCGAAGGGGTGGCAGCCATGGTTCTTCATGGCCACGCGGATGATGGCGCCGGTCGGATCAGTCTTCCAGTTCTTGCCCTCGGCCGCCTTCTGCTCGACCTCGCTGAGCTCGCCCCACCAGCCCAGCTTCTTGAGCAGCAGGTGGTCGAACTCGGGGTAGCCGGTGGTGAGGTCTGCGCCCTTGCTGGTGGAGCCGTCGGCCGCGAGCAGCGAGACGCCCTCGCGTTCCACGCCGAAGTTCGCGCGGAAGTTGCCGCCGCCGTCCATCACGTGCAGGCTGGTGTCGTACAGGTTGGCGGTGCCGGGGTGCTTCATTTCCGGCGTGCCCCAGCACGGCCAGGGCAGGCCGAAGTAGTCGCCGTCCAGCGCGTAGCCGGTCTCCTTGTCGATGCCGCCCTTGGCGCGCAGCGTCTTCACGTCGAAGACGTTCATGTTGCGCATGTGGGCCTTCAGGCGCTCGGGGCTCTGCCCGGTGTAGCCGATGGTCCAGACGCACTTGTTGATCTCGCGCAGGATGTCCTCGGGCACGGGCTCGTCCATGCCCTTGACCTTCTGCATCTTGTAGTTCTTGACCAGCTCCTTGGCAAAGCCCAGCTTCTCGGCCAGCTGGTACATGATCATGTGGTCGCTGCGGCTTTCCCACAGCGGCTCGATGACCTTCTCGCGCCACTGGATCGAGCGGTTGGACGCCGTGCACGAGCCGCTGGTCTCGAACTGCGTGGTGGCCGGCAGCAGGTACACGGCGCGGTTCGGGTTCAGGTCGCCCGCCTGGCCGGGCATGGCCGCCATCGCGGCCGTGGCACTGGGGAACGGGTCGACGACGACCAGCAGGTCGAGCTTGTCCAGCGCCTTCTTCATCTCCAGGCCGCGTGTCTGCGAGTTCGGCGCGTGGCCCCAGAAGAACAGGCCGCGCAGATTGCTGTCCTGGTCGATCAGCTCGTTCTTCTCGAGCACGCCGTCGATCCAGCGCGACACCGTCATGCCGGGCTTGGTCATCATGCCCGGCGCGTACTGCTGCTTGATCCACTCGAAGTCCACGCCCCAGGTGGCGGCGAAGTGCTTGAACGCGCCTTCGGCCAGGCCGTAGTAGCCGGGCAGCGAATCGGGGTTGGGGCCGACGTCGGTGGCGCCCTGCACGTTGTCGTGGCCGCGGAAGATGTTGGCGCCGCCGCCGGACTTGCCGATGTTGCCCAGCGCCAGCTGCAGGATGCACGAGGCACGCACCATGGCGTTGCCGATGGTGTGCTGCGTCTGGCCCATGCACCACACCAGCGTGCTGGGCCGGTTCTCGGCCATGATCCGCGCGACCTTGAGCGTGGTGGCCTCGTCGACGCCGCAGACCTCCTGCACCTTGTCCGGCGTCCATTTGGCCATGACCTCTTCGCGCACCTTGTCCAGGCCGTAGACGCGGTCCTCGACGTACTTCTTGTCCTCCCAGCCGTTCTTGAACACCTGGTAGAGCACGCCGAACAGGAAGGCGATGTCGGTGCCCGAGCGGATGCGCACGTACTCGTCGGCCTTGGCCGCCGTGCGCGTGAAGCGCGGGTCTACCACGATCACCTTGCAGCCCGTCTCCTTGGCATGCAGCAGGTGCAGCATGGACACCGGGTGCGCCTCGGCGGCGTTCGAGCCGATGTACAGCGCCGCCTTGGCGTTCTGCATGTCGTTGTAGGAGTTGGTCATCGCGCCATACCCCCAGGTGTTCGCGACGCCGGCCACCGTGGTGCTGTGGCAGATGCGCGCCTGGTGGTCGGTGTTGTTGCTGCCCCAGAACGACAGCCACTTGCGCAGCAGGTAGGCCTGCTCGTTGTTGTGCTTGGAGGAGCCGACGACGAAGATCGAATCGGGGCCGCTGGCCTTCTTGAGCTCCAGCATCTTGGCGCTGATCTCGCCCAGCGCCTGGTCCCAGCCGATGCGCTCGTACTTGCCGTTGACGAGCTTCATCGGGTACTTCAGGCGGAACTCGCCATGCCCGTGCTCGCGCAGTGCCGCGCCCTTGGCGCAGTGCGCGCCCATGTTGATTGGGGAGTCGAACACGGGCTCCTGGCGCACCCACACGCCGTTCTCGACCACCGCGTCCACCGCGCAGCCCACCGAGCAGTGGCCGCAGACCGTGCGCTTGACCTCGACCTTGCCCTTGCCGACGGCGGGTGCGTCGGCCGCCGCCTCGACCTTCTTGACCAGCGTGAGCTGCGAGGCCGCGATGCCGGCGCCCACGCCCAGGCCGGAGCGGCGCAGGAAGGCACGGCGGTCGACGGTGGGCACCGCGTGGGACAGCCCGCGCGCGAGCTGGGCCACCAGGCCCGAGGACAGGTGCACCGGGTGCGTGGTGGAAGACTTGCGGGTGAGCAACATGGCGGGCTCCTCCTGCGGCTCAGACCCGCGCGGTCTGGTAGTAGCGCTTCACGTGGTCCGTGAGCTGGTAGCCCGAGCCGGCAGGCTGCGGTGCCGCTGGGGCGGCAGGTGCCGTACTGCGCACGGCGCCGGGCAGCACGGTGGCGGCCGCCGCGGCGACGCCCGCGACACCGACGCCCGCGAACACGGTGCGACGGGACAGGGCAGGCTGGCGCAATTCGCGCGAAGGGTTTGGCTTGGACATCTGGCTAACCTCTTTCCGGCGCGATGGCCGGGACAGCGACGCATATTACCTTTGGAGCATAGGCCGCTCCCTTATTCCCGCATGCTGGGGATTGCCCCCATCCGCGGCGACGGCACGGCCAGGGCTACACTGCCGCGCATCGGCCGCACGGCACTGGCCGCCAACCGGCGCTGCGGCGCCGCGGAGTCTTTCCCACGGTGTTCTCGAACGAGCTTCCTCCTTGCATGCGCGTTGCGGTGCGCATCGACCGCCTGCGGCAACCCAGCCGCTGGGAGGACTGGCGCTTCAGCATCGCCGAGGTTGTCCCCGATGACGGCGGCTTCGGCAGCGCCCCGCGGCTGCTGCGCGACGATGGCCGCTGCGCGCAGTGGCTCTTTCCCGACCTGCCAGTCACGCTGCACCGCGACGAGGCCGAGGGCTACTACCTCAACCTGAGTTCGGGCACCCCGGTCTGGTTCGTGATGTGGCGCACCGACCATGCCGACCCGTCGCGGGCCTGGCCCGAGGTCGTGACGCTTTCCTACAACGAGGCCGGCCGCTGGCTCGACGCGCAGGAGCGCGTGGACAACTGCCCGCTGGACGAAGGCGTGCGCGCCGCGCTGCAGGACTTCGTCGACGCGCACTACCGGCCCGAGCCCAAGCGGCGCAAGCGCCCGGCGTCCTTCGTGGCGCCGCAGGAGCGGCGCTGAGCCATGGCGCAGGACAGCGGCTTTCTCTCGCGCTGGTCGCAGCGCAAGGTGCAGGCGCGCCAGGGGGCGGAGCTGCCCGAGGCGCCGGCGCCCTTGGCCGCGCCCGCAGCCGCCGAGGCACCGGTCGATGCGCCTGCGCCTGCCGCGCCGCCGCTGCCCACGCTGGACGACGTGACGCAGCTGACGCGCGAGTCCGACTTCTCGCGCTTCGTCGCGCCCGAGGTCAGCGGCGAGGTCCGCAACGCCGCGCTCAAGAAGCTGTTCAGCGATCCGCATTTCAACGTGATGGACGGGCTGGACACCTACATCGACGACTACAACACCCCCGACCCACTGCCCGCAGCCATGCTGCGGCAGATGGCGCAGGCGGCCTACCTCGGCCTGGCCGAGCCCGAGACCGAGACGGAACCCGCACGGACGGGTCCGCCGGCAGCCGGCACGCAGCTCCCCCCTGCGGCCGCGATGGAGCCCCACGATGAAGACCCTGATCTGCGACTGCAATCGCTCCATGACCCTGGACCGCCCAGCCCTGAGCCGGGCGCTGGCGGCAACGCCGGGGGCCAGTGCTGAGGGCCTGGCCGACGTCCATTCCGTGCTGTGCCGGCGCGAGGCGCCGGCGTTCCAGCGCGCCGCCAAGTCCGGCGAGGAACTGCTGGTCGGCTGCACCCAGGAAAGCCGTTTGTTCCTGGAACTGGCCGAACAGACCGAAGGCGCGCCGCCACTGGCCGAACGCCCGATCCGCTTCGTCAACCTGCGCGAGACCGGCGGCTGGTCGCGCGATGGCGCGGCGGCCACGCCCAAGCTGGCCGCGCTGATCGCCGCGGCCCAGCTGCCGCCGCCCGAGCCGGTGGCGACCGTGGGTTACCGCTCGGCCGGGCGCTGCCTGGTCGTCGGCCCGGCCGAGCGTGCCGAGGCTGCCGCGGCGCTGCTCGGCGATGCGCTCGATCTCACGCTGCTGGTCGAGGGCGG
The DNA here is from genome assembly GCF_001422365.1 of Pseudorhodoferax sp. Leaf265. Taxonomy (GTDB): domain Bacteria; phylum Pseudomonadota; class Gammaproteobacteria; order Burkholderiales; family Burkholderiaceae_C; genus Pseudorhodoferax. Next base: position 21,724 of record NZ_LMMT01000012.1, read on the forward strand.
CGCGCTGGCGCAGCGGCACGAGCAGGTCGTGCTGCGGGGCCGGCTCACGCGCCTGTCGGGCTGGCTGGGCGCCTTCGAGGCCGGCTGGGACAGCGCCAACCCAATCGACCTGGACCTGTGCACGCGCTGCAATGCCTGCATCGCAGCCTGCCCCGAGGGCGCGATCGATTTCGGCTACCAGGTCGACCTGGCGCGCTGCACGTCCCACCGCGACTGCGTAGCCGCCTGCCAGGCCGCCGGCGCGATCGATTTCGAGCGCAGCGCGCGCAGCGAGGAGGCGCGCTTCGACCTCGTGCTGGACCTCGGCGAGGTGCCTGCGCTGACCATGCACCAGCCGCCGCAGGGCTACGTCCATGTGCCACCCGGCGCACCGCTCACGCAGGCCGTGCTGCAGCTGCGCGGGCTGGTCGGCGAGTTCGACAAGCCCCGCTTCTTCCGCTACGAGCAGCGGCTGTGCGCCCACACGCGCAACCAGCAGATCGGCTGCTCGGCCTGCATCGACGTGTGCTCGGCCCAGGCCATCCGCTCCGACGCCTCGCTCAAGGGCAAGACGGCGGCGCGCGGGCGGGGCAGCGTGGGCCACCCGACGGCGGGCATCGTGGTGGAGCCGCACCTGTGCGTGGGCTGCGGCGCCTGCGGCACGGTCTGCCCCAGCGGTGCGCTGGGCTTCGCCTATCCCACGCCGGCCGACCTCGGCAAGCGCGTGCGCACGCTGCTGCGCGCGTATGGCGCGGCCGGCGGCCGCGATGCCGCCCTGCTGCTGCACAGCCAGGAGGAGGGCACGGCGGCCATCGAGGCGCTGGGCCGCGCGGCCAGCACGGGCCGGGCCCATGGCGTGCCGGCCCGCGTGCTGCCGCTGGCCGTGTGGCACAGCGCCAGCGTGGGGCTGGATGTGTGGCTGGCCGCGCTGGCGCAGGGCGCGAGCCAGGTCTGGGTGCTGACCGGCAGCAGCGAGGCGCCGCAGTACCTCGAGGCGCTCGCCGCGCAGATGGCGCAGGCCCAGGCCATCGTGCACGGGCTCGGCTATGCCGGCACGCATTTTCGGCTGATTCCGGCAGGCGACACCACTGCGCTCGACGCGGCCCTGCGCGTGCCGCCGGCCCAGGGCGTGGCCCAGGCCGCCAGCTTCGTGGTCCAGGCCGACAAGCGCAACACGCTCGAGCTGGCGCTGGCCCATCTGCTGGCGCAGAGCCCGCAGGCCGTGCCCGAGGCCATCGCGCTGCCCGCGCCCGGGGCGCTCTACGGCAGCCTGCAGGTCGACGCGGCCAAGTGCACGCTGTGCCTGGCCTGCGTGGGGGCCTGCCCCTCGCAGGCCCTGTCCGACAACCCCGACCGGCCGCAGCTGCGTTTCACCGAGAAGAGCTGCGTGCAGTGCGGCCTGTGCGCCATCACCTGCCCGGAGGACGCGATCCGGCTCGAACCGCGCCTGCTGCTGGCCGACGGTGGCCGTGCGCGTGCCCAGGCCCGGGTGCTGCACGAGGCGCAGCCCTTTCACTGCGTGCGCTGCGCCAAGCCCTTCGGCACGCTGCGCGCGATCGAGACCATGGTCGCCAAGCTGGCCGGCCACGCCGCCTTCCAGGGCGCCGCGGCCGAGCGGCTCAAGATGTGCAGCGACTGCCGCGTCGTCGACATGTACTCCAACCCCCAAGAACTGCGGATCACCGACCTGTGAGCACCGAGACCTTCAGCGAAGAAATCGCGCGCGCCGAGCTCTACGGCCTGCTGGCGCGCCTGTGGCTGGCGCCACCCGACGCCGCCTTGCTGGCGCAGTTCCGGCTGGCTGTGACCGAGGCGCCCGAGCCCGGCAGCTTCCTCGAAGCGCCGTGGCAGGCGCTGGTGACGCAGATGCGCGCCGCCACGCCCGCATCGGCCCAGGACGAGTTCGCCGCGCTGTTCCAGGGCGTGGGCAAGCCCGAGGTCTTCCCCTATGCCTCGTTCTTTCTGGCCGGCTTCGTCAACGAGAAGCCGCTGGCCCGCCTGCGCGAGGACTTGGCGGCCCTGGGCCTCACGCGCGATGCCGCGCAGTTCGAGACCGAGGACCATGTGTCCTATGTGCTGGAGGTCATGCGCTACCTGATCGCGGGCGAGGGCATGGCGGCCGACACCCTGGCGCAGCAGCGCGACTTCTTCCGCGCCCACGTGCAGCCCTGGATCGAGCCGCTGTGCCAGGCGGTCGAGGCGCAACCCGCCGCGCAGCTGTGGCGCGCCATCGCGGCCATGACCCTGGCCTTCGTCGAAGTGGAGACGCAGGCCTTCGACCTGCTCGAGACATGAACACCATCGCACGCGAAGACATCACCGGCCTGGTGCTGGCCGGCGGCCGCGGCAGCCGCATGGGCGGCGTCGACAAGGGCCTGCAGAACCACCGCGGCATGCCGCTGGCCCTGCATGCGCTGCTGCGCCTGCAGCCGCAGGTCGGCACCAGCATGCTCAGCGCCAACCGCAACCTGTCGGCCTACGAAGCCATGGGCGCACCGGTCTGGCCCGATTCGGTGGAGGGCTACGCCGGCCCGCTGGCCGGCCTGCTGACCGGGCTGGAGCATGCCGAGACGCCCTGGCTGGTCACGGTGCCCTGCGACACGCCCGACTTCCCGATCGACCTGGTCGAACGCCTGGCCGCGGCCGCCGCGGCGCAGGACGCCGAGATCGCCATGGCGGCCACGCTGGAAGACGGCCAGAGGCGCGCGCAGCCCGTGTTCTGCCTGCTGCGCACCGAGCTGGTCGAGAGCCTGGTGGCCTTCCTGCACACGGGCGAGCGCAAGTTCGGCCTGTGGGCCGGCCAGCACCGCAAGACCGAGGTGGTGTTCGACGACGCAGCTGCCTTCTTCAACGCCAACACGCCGCAGGAACTGCAGCAGCTGCAGCGCTGACGGTCACTTCTTCGGCCGCGCGTCGCGCCACCAGGGCAGCGCCCCGGTGAGCGACAGCACTTCCCCCGGCTGCTGCACGCCGTAGCCCGGCAGCCGTGCCAGCGCCTCGGCCCAGGCCGGCGAGGCCAGGCGCGCGCGCAGGGCGCGCAGCGGCGGCGTCTCCAGATCCTGCTTGCGGCACAGCAGGTAGTAGTTCTCGTCGACCAGTGGCGCGAACGCGAGGCCCGCCTCGGCGGCCGCCGCCTCGATGCCGATGCCCACGTCGGCCGCGCCGCTGGCGATCGCCGCGGCCACGGCCACGTGCGTGTCTTCCATGTGGGTGGTGTAGCCCGGCACGTCTTGCGGGGTCACGCCATGCTGGGCCAGCAGGTGGTCCGTCAGCAGCCGCGTGCCCGAGGCGGGCTGGCGCGCGACGAAGCGCCAGCGGCCGCTGCCCAGCGCGGCAATGCCATCGGGCCGCTCCTCGCCGGGACGCCAGATCCAGCCCTGGCGCCGCCAGTGGCTGCCGATCAGCTGGTGTTCGCCGGGCTGCAGCAACGGGCGCAGCGCGCGCGCCATCACGCTGTCGGGCGCTGCGTCCTGCGCCACATGGAAGCCGGCGACGCGGCAGCGGCCCTCGCCCAGCGCGCGCAGCGCCTCCTGGCTGCCCGCGAAGCGCAGGCCGATGTGCAGGCCGTCGTGTTCCTCCGCCAGCGCCTGCAGCCGGGGCAGGCCCAGGTCGTGGCTGGCAAAGATTTCCAGCACCTGCAGCGCGGCGTCGTCGGCCAGCGCGAACACGCGCGCCAATTCGGCACGCAGCGCCTCCACATGCGGCGTCATGCGCACGCGGGCCTGGCGCTCGGCCCACAGCAGACGCTGCGCGAACGGCGTTAGCCGCGCGTGGCGGCCCTGGCCCCACAGCACCAATGGCGCGCCCAGCACCTCCTCCCAATGCTTGAGCGCACCCCAGGCGTGCCGGTAGGAGTTGTCCAGCGCGCGCGCGGCGGCGCTGATGGAGCCCTCGGCCTGCACGGCCGAGAGCAGGTCGAACAAGGGGTTCTCGATCTCGGCGCGCTGCTGGCCCGGCGTCGCGGCGGTCTCGAAGGTGTAGCGCAGGTGGATGCCGCGGCGGGAGGAAGGCATGGGCGGAGCGGACGGAAGGGGCAGCAGTGTCCCACGGCCGCCCGCGTTCACTGCGTCGCGTTCGGGAAGAACAGCTGCTCGCCGCCGATGGTGTAGGAGGCGATGGCGGCCTGCCCCGCCGGCGAGACCACCCAGTCGGCAAAGCCCTGGGCCAGGTCCTTCTTCACATGCGGGTGCCTGGCGGGGTTGACCACGATCACACCGTACTGGTTGAACAGCTGCCGGTCGCCTTCGACCAGGATGGCCAGGTCGGCCCGGTTCTTGAAGCTGAGCCAGGTGCCGCGGTCGGCCAGCACGTAGGCGCCGGTGGAGGCCGCGATGTTGAGCGCCTGGCCCATGCCGCAGCCGCATTCCTTGTAGCCGGCGGGCTTGGCGGCGGCCAGGTCGACGCCGGCCAGCTTCCACTGGCGCAGCTCGGCCGCATGGGTGCCGCTCTTGTCGCCGCGCGAGACGAAGCCCGCGCCCGTGTCGGCCAGTCGCTTGAGCGCGGCGGCGATGGCGTTGCCGCGCGTGCCGGCCGGGTCGGCCTGAGGGCCGATCAGCACGAAGTCGTTGTACATGACGGCGTGGCGCTCCAGGCCGAAGCCCTCGGCCACGAACTTCTCCTCGGCCGGCTGGTCGTGCACGAACAGCGCGTCCGCGTCGCCGCGGCGCGCCATGTCCAGCGCCTGGCCGGTGCCCACGGCCACCACGCGCACGGCCGTGCCGCTGGCCTGCGTGAATTGCGGCAGCAGGTGCTTGAACAGGCCGGACTGCTCGGTCGAGGTGGTCGAGGCCAGCACGATGAACTTCTCCTGCGCCTGGGCGGCGCAGGCGAGCAGGGCGGCGGGCAGGGCGAGGAGCAGGAGGCGTTGGCGCAGCAGCATCGGGTCGGGTGCCTTGGAAGGGAAGGGGAGGGCCGATTCTGGTGGCCCGCCTCGCGCTGCGCGATATGAACGGCGCTGCATAGGCGCCGCCATGTCAGCCCCTCTTAATCGACGCGAAAGCCCAGTTCGCGCAGTGCGGCGCGCGCCGCGTCCGAGCGCAGCAGTGCGAGGAAGGCCTGTACCGGGGCGCGCGCCAGCCGGTCCCTGGGCAGCACGAAGTCGTAGCGCTCCTCCTGCACCGGGATGAAGCCCAGCCCGTACTGCCGCGCCACCGTGTCGATGGCCAGGCCCCAGTCGGCACGGCCCTGCGCCACGGCCACGGCGACGGCGTTGTGCGACTTGGTCTGCACGCCGTAGCCGGCCGGCTCCGCGCCGCCGAGCAGCCGGTCGACCAGGATGCGTGTGCCGCTGCCAGCGTTGCGGTTGACCATCACGCAGCCGGCCTCGCCGCGCGCCGCGGCGATGGCCGTGGCCGCGTCGCGGTCCTCGAAGCGTGCATCGCCGCGGCGGTAGACGATGCCCTGCATGCGGCCGTAGCCCGGCACCAGCTCCAGCGCGGGCGTCAGCAGATGGGTGTTGTAGCCGCCCGTGGCCGGGTCCATGAGGTGGATGCCGCCCAGGTCGCATTCGCCGCGCCTGGCCGCCATCAGGCCGCCGGTGCTGCCCACGCTCATGCTCTTGATGCGCAGGCCCTGGCGCACCAGCTGGCCGGCCAGCCAGTCCAGGCCCACGCAGTGGCTGCCGACCAGGATCAGGTCGGCCGCCTGCAGGCCCTGGCCCAGCAGCTGTACCTGCACCGGCGCACCGGCGTCGAGGATCTCGGTGTGCTGGCCGATGGTGATGTAGCCGTCGGCACTGCTGAAGGTGGTGACCGAGCCCGAGCCCTTGCCCATGGGGTAGGCGGCCAGGCCTTGCTCGCTGGGCACCAGCCCCACCAGCAGGTATTCGGTGCGGCCGCGCTCGGAGTTCACCCGCATGGGCAGCCTGGCATCCACCCACTGGCGCTGCTCCGGCGGCAGCCCGGCGAAGGCGCGGATCACGGGCGCCATGAACTCGTGGAAGGTGAACACCGCCGAGGTCGGAAAGCCCGGCAGGATCACCACCGGCTTGCCCTGGGTCACGGCCAGGCAGACCGGCTTGCCGGGCTTGAGCGCCACGCCGTGCGCGACCACGCCGGGGTCCTGCAGCGCGGCCACGATGCGGTAGGACAGGTCGCCCTCGCCCTTGGACGTGCCGCCAGAGAACACCACCGCATCGCATGCCAGGCCCTGGCGCAGCGCGGCCGCCAGCCGGGCTTCGTCGTCCGGCACCACGCCCAGGCGCACGGGCTCGCCGCCCAGTTCCTCGACCGCGGCCGCGAGGATGGCGGCGTTGGAGTCGTAGACCGCGCCCACGGGCAGCGGCGCGCCGGGCGCCACGATCTCGTTGCCGGTGGAGAAGATGGCCACGCGCGGTTTGCGGTGCACGGGCACGCGGTCCAGGCCCAGCGCAGCGAGAACGCCGATCTCGCGCGAGCTGAGCGGCTGGCCGGCGCGCAGCACGGTTTCGCCGCGTGCGATGTCGGTGCCGGCGTAGCTGATGTTCTCGCCGGCGGTGGCGGCGCGGCGCAGCACCAGCCGGCCGTCCTCCATGTCGGTGTGTTCCACCATCACCACCGCATCGGCGCCGCGCGGCAGCATGCCTCCGGTGGCGATCGCCGTGGCCCCGCCCGCGGCCACCTCGGCCTGCGGGACGGTGCCGGGCGCCAGGGTTTCGGCCGTGAGGGCCAGCAGGCGCGGTTCTTCCTCCATCGCGCCCCAGGTGTCGGCGGCCTGCACGGCGAAGCCGTCCACGTTGGAGCGGTCGAAGCCAGGCACGTCGACGGTGGCCACCACATCCTCGGCCAGCACGCGGCCCAGCGCGGCGTGCAGCGCCACGGTCTCGGCGCCCAGCGGGGCCAGTGTCAGGTGGGCGCGGAAGCGGCGCTCCGCCTCGTCGCGCGTGAGCACATGGAGAAACTGCGATTGGGCTTTCACGGGCATGCGTAGAGATGGACGGTCACGTCGCTGCCGGCGCCCTGGCCTTCGCTCTCGGCCGGCACGACGACGAAGCCGTCGGCCCGCACCGTGGAGCTCAGCACCGAGGCGCCCGACAGCGCGAGGGGCTCCACGCCGTCGGCGCCGAGCTTCACGCGCACGTAGTCGAGGCGGCCGACCTGCGAGACGATCTTGCGCGCCAGCGGGGCCTGCACGCGCGGGTAGGACCAGTCGTCCGGCCGGCCGCCCAGGCGGCGGATCGCGCGGCCGGCGAAGAAGTCGTAGGCGCACAGGCAGGAGACCGGGTTGCCCGGCAGCAGGAACACCAGGGCCGCGCCGATGCGTCCCATGCCGGCCGGGCTCGAAGGACGCATGGCGACGCCGTGGATGGCCAGCTCGCCGAGGTGGGCCAGCAGGCGCGGCGCATGGTCTTCGGCGCCCACGCTGGATCCGCCCGAGACCAGCACCACGTCGGCGCCCGGCGCGGCCAGCGCCTGCGCGATCCGCTCCGGGTCGTCGCCCAGGCGCTGGTGCGAGGCGAGCACACCGCCGTCGCGCTCCACCAGGCCGCGCAGCGTGACCGAGTTCGCGTCGTAGATCTCGTGCGGGCCCTTGGCCTGGCCGGGGGCGCGCACCTCGTTGCCGGTGACCAGCAGGCGCACGCGCGGCTGGCGCACCACCTGCACCTGGGCCAGGCCCAGCGAGGCGATGAGGCCCGCATCCTGCGGGCGCAACCGCCGGCCTGCGGCCAGCGCCTGGCTGCCGCGCGCGATGTCTTCGCCCACGCGGCCCACGTGCTGGCCCGGCGCCACGGGCTGGGCCACGGCCACGCGGCCGTTCTCCTCGCGCGCGTACTCGGCGGGCAGCACGGCGTCCAGCCCGGCGGGCACGGGCGCGCCGGTCATGATGCGCACGGCCGTGCCCACGGGCACCGCGCCGTCGAATGGCCGGCCGGGGAAGGCCTGGCCCACGACCGCGAATTCGAGCGGGTTGTAGTCGCCCGCACCGGTGGTTTCGCCGCCGCGCAGTGCGTAGCCGTCCATGGCGGCGCGGTCGAATTCGGGCACGGCGATGGGCGCGACGAGGTCCTGCGCGAGCACGCGGCCGGTGGCGTCTTCGGTGGCCACGGCCTCGCTGGCGAGGCGGGGCGTGTGGCCATCGATCCAGGCCAGTGCGGTGGGCACTTCGGCGCGCTGCGTGAAGCCGCGCATGCGCACATCGGTCATGGAAACGGGGTCGGTCGGCTGCATCCAGGCCAGTATAGGAGCGGGGTTTTCGCGGCCGTTCAGCCGCCTGCTGCCGGCTCGGCGGCCGCGCCGCCGGCCAGGTCCTCGTACCAGAGGAAGGCGTCGCAGCTGCCGGCCCAGTGGCGGTTGGTGTTGGGCCGCGTGCCCACGCCGACCAGCCGGCGACCGGCTGCATGCACCTTCTGCGCGAGCGGCAGGAAGTCGCTGTCGCCGCCCACCACCACCACGGTGCGGATGTGCGGCAGGCGCGCGAGGTCTTCCAGCACGTCCAGGCTCAGCCGGATGTCGGCACCGTTCTTGGCCGCGCCACCGGGCGGGAACATCTGCACGAGGTCCATGCCGGCCTGCATCAGTGCGTCGCGGTAGCGGCTGAAGAACTGCCAGTTGCAGTAGGCGCGGTGGATGGCCAGCGGGCCCTCGGCGATGGCGGCGGCGGTGACGGCGGCCACGTCCACCAGCGGCTCCTGCAGCTTGAAGCGCACGTCGGGCTTGGCGTAGTGGCCTTCGCCTGCGCGGGCCTCGACCAGGCCGGCGTGCAGATTCTCGAAATCCCAGTACAGGGCGACGCAGGGCAGTTCATGGAGATGCGGCATGGGGCGCGATCGTAGCCGGCGGCCTCAAAGCCACTGGCGCGTGACGCCATTGGTCCAGCCGAAGCCGTCCTGCAGCGGGTACTCGCCGCCGCTGCCGCCCACGGCCTCGGGATGGGCGTGCAGTTCGTACTTCTCCACCAGCCGGTGCTCGCGGCCGTACACCGCCTGCACCGTGCGCAGCCAGCGCGTGCGGATCTCGCCGGCCAGCGCGCTGAGCCCGTAGGCGGCCAGGCCCTCGGCGGCGATCCACTGCAGCGGCGCCCAGCCGTTGGGCCGGTCCCATTGCTCGGCGCTGCACTGCTCGGTCGTGGCCAGGCCGCCGGGCATGAGCAGGCGGCGCGCCAGCGTGTCGGCCAGCCGGCGCGCCTGCGCCGCACTGGCCGTGCGCGTGAACAGCGGCGTGGCGGTGGCAGCGTTGAGGGCCGGACGCGGCCGCTGCTCGGGCCAGTCCAGGTCGAGCCAGGCGCCGGCCTCCTCGTTCCAGAGCCAGCGGTCCATGGCGGTGCGGCGCGCGTCGGCCAGGGCCTGGTGCCGGCGCGCCGTCGTGTCGTCGCCGGCCTGCGCCGCCAGGTGGGCGATGCGGCTTTCCAGCTTGTGCAGCAGCGCGTTGAGGTCCACCGGCAGGATGCGCGTGGTGCGGATGGTGGCCAGGGCCTGCAGCCGGTCGCTGCCGGCCGGTGGCGCGTCGAGCCAGCGGCTGCTGAAGTCCCAGCCCGACTCGGCGGCGGCGCGCAGGTCGCGGAACACCTCGGCCGCCGGCCGCTGCGGCGCCGCAGCAGCGGTGGCCACGTCCTCGCGCCAGGCTTCCTCGCGCGGCTGGTCGCGGTCGTCCCAGTAGCGGTTGAGCAGCGCGCCGTCGGCCAGGCGCACCGCGCGCCGGTGCACGTGGCCCGGCGCCAGCGTGTCGGCGCCGTCCATCCAGAACGCGTGCTCGCGCTGCAGCTGCGGCAGGTAGCGCAGCGCGCCCTGGCCGCCGCAGCCTTCGCAGAGTTCGGCCATGCAGGCGAACAGCGGCGGCTGCGAACGGCTCAGGTAGTAGGTGCGCGTGCCGTTGGGCACATGGCCGAAGCGCTCGATCAGGTAGGCGAAGTTGTCGGTCATCGCATGCAGCAGCTGCGTGCGCCCGCTCGCCGCCAGCCCGAGCATGGTGAAGTACGAGTCCCAGTAGTACATCTCCACGAAGCGCCCGCCCGGCACCACGTAGGGGTGCGGCAGCGCCAGCAGCGAGCCACGGTGCGGGTGCTGACCAGGGTGGCGCGTCAGCGCATCCCAGAGCGCGTCGATGTGGCCGCGCAGGTCCTGCGCTGGCGCATCGGCGTGGCTGGCCAGCGCCGGCCGCTGCGGCGCGAAATGCGCGGCCGCGAAGGCGGCGAGGTCGAAGCCCGGCGCCGTGCAGGCCTGGCGGTAGGCCGAGAGGATCTGCTCCGGCGCGCCCAATGGCGCGCAATCGGGAAAGGTCTTGCTGTCGGCGAACACGCCCGCGCGCTGCACCGCCTCGAACAGTTCTGCGTAACGGTCGGCCGGTGTGTGTGTGTCCGGCGGCGGGTGGCGTTCGGCCGCGGCGTGACGCGTCGCGGGTTCGGTGTGGACGCCGCTGGGAGAAGGCGGTGCGGGGTGCATGGACGCGCCGATCTTGCCCGGTTCGGCCGCTGCGCGCTGTCGGTCAACGCCGATCGCGCGAGAGCAGCACGATGCCGGCCAGCACCACCAGGGTGCCGGCGATCTGGATCGGCGCCAGCCACTGGCCCAGCACGGCCCAGCCGATGAACAGCGTGGCGATGGGCTCCACGTTCATCATGGGCGCGTTGCGCGCCATGTCCAGCCGCGGCACGGTCACGAACAGCAGCGTGAAGCCCGTGGTGTACAGCAGCATCAGCACCGCCAGGCCGGCCCAGCCCTGGCCGTGCTGCGGCCAGGCCATGCCGCCGGGGATGGCGCCGCCCGCACCCGCGACGGCCAGGCTGCTGCAGACCGTGAGCATGGTGTAGAAGCTGCGCACCGTGCCCGGCAAGGCCGCGAGCTTGCGGTCGGTGACCCACAGCGCGCAGGCAAACACCGAGGCCGCCGTCAGCGCGAAGGCCACGCCAGCGCCCCAGGCGATGCCGCTGGCGCCCGTGCGTGCCTCCTCCAGCCGCGCCGGCACGTTCAGCGCGAGCAGCAGGCCCAGCAGCACCACGGCCATGACCGCGCAGGCGCGTCGCGTCGGCGGCTGGCCGCCGCTGGCCCAGTTCAGCAGCGCCAGCAGCACCGGGAAGGTGTTGCCCAGCAGCAGCGCCAGCGCCACCGGGATGCGCGCCACGGCCGAGTACAGGCACAGGCTCTGGACCGCGATCAACAGGCCCAGCAGCAGCTGCCAGCCGCGCGTGGCGGTCGGCAGCGCCAGCCGCTCGCGTCGCCACCGCACCAGCGCGCCCAGCACCAGCAGCGCGGTGCCGGCGCGGCACAGCACGGCCGTGAGCACGCCTGCACCGTCGTCGAACGCGAGGCGCGCAGCCACGTGGTTGCCGGCAAAACAGCAGGCGATCAGCGAGAGCAGCAGCAGGGCGGTCGGGCGGGGCAGCAGGGCGGGCGCGGGCATGGGCCGCGGATTGTGCCGCGTGGCCTCAGGGCATGGACGCGGCGACCAGGGTCCAGACGATGGCGACGAGTTGCCCGAAGTTGGCCAGCAGCGCCACGCCGTGGATCCGCCGGAACGCGGCCGCCACGTCGGTCGCGCCGGCTTCGACACGGGCCCGCAGCGCGTCCATGCGCGACAGCACGGTGCGGCGCAACAGCACCGCCAGCAGCGCGATGGCGGCGGCCTCCAGCGCGAAGGCCGGCCGCCCGGCGACCGAGCAGCTCAGGGCCGTGGCACCCGCGGTGCTGATGGCGGCCAGGTAGTAGGTGTTGAAGAAGCCGCGCACGAAGCGCGCGTCCATCGGCGTGTCGTGCCGGAGCGTCAGCAGCGGCACCGCGCCCAGGAAGAAGTACGCCGTGGTCAGCAGCAGGGCGCCGGTGCAGCACAGGGCGACGAGCAGGGCGGCGGACATGGGCGGTGGGGGCGGCAGCAGGGCCGCCCGCATCGTAGTCTGCGGTGCCGGCCGCGCCAAGGGCCCGGCGCGGCCGCGCGCTCAGACGGGGCCGTCGGCGATCAGCCGCTTGCCCAGCGGCACGGCCTCGTCCACCGCATAGCCGAGCCGGCGGTAGAAGGCGAGCACGGCGCTGTTGCTGGCGCGCACGAGCAGGCTGACCTTGGGGCAGCCGCGCGCGCGGAACTCCTGCTCGACGCGCTGCATCAGCGCGGCGCCGTGGCCGCGGCCCTGCAGCTCTGGTGCCACGGCCAGGTAGTTGACCCAGCCGCGGTGGCCCTCGTAGCCGGCCATCACGCTGGCCACGATGCGGCCGTCCAGTTCGCCGACCAGGAACAGCTCGCGCTGCACCGTGAGCTTGCGCGCGATGTCCTTGTGCGGGTCGTTCCAGGGGCGGGTCAGGCCGCAGGCCTGCCAGAGCGCGACCACGGCGGCCTCGTCGGCTTCCAGGTAGGGGCGGATGTCCATGGTGCTCAATGTCCCGTGGTCTGCACTGCGCTGAAGACCGGTGCCGGCTGGCTGTCGATGGCCACATCGACGCAGGCCGGCAGCCCGCTGGCCTGGGCCTGGCCCAGGGCCACGGAAAGCTCCGCCGCCTCGCGCACCGCGGCGCCGAACCCGCCCAGCGCCTGCGCCACCGCGTGGTAGCGCGCGCTGTCGGCCAGCTGGCAGCCGACCAGGCGCGCGGGGCCGTGGTTGCGCAGCTGGATCTGGTGCTCGGCGTTCCAGCGCAGGTCGTTGCCGATGACGGCGATCACGGGCGCGGCCTCGCGCACCGCCGTGTCCAGCTCCATCAGGTGAAAGCCCGCCGTGCCATCGCCCATCAGCACGACCACGGTGGCCTCAGGCCGCGCGATCTTGGCCGCGATGGCCTGGGGCAGCCCGCCACCGATGGCGCCGGCCACGCCGTTGACGATGCGCACCGGGGCCTGGCAGAAGGCCTGGGCCCACTGACCGAACTCGCCGCCATCGCAGACCACGATGGGTTCGTGCGCGGTGGCCAGGAACTGCTGCACCTGCTCGCACAACGCGCGCGAGCCGATGCGGCCCGGTGCCACGGAGGCGGGCCGGGCCTGGCTGCGCGCGGCCAGTGCGCTGGCCACGTTGTGGCGCCAGTCCGCGCGGTCGCCGGCCGGCCGGGCGAGCAGGGCGGCCCGGTCCAGCGCCGCGCCGCTCTCGCAGACGCAGGCCAGCGCGAGCCGTTCGCCGAGCAGGCCGCGTGCGCGCGCGACGAGCGCCGGGTCCGGGTCCAGCACGACCACGCGGGTCTGCGCGCCGAACACCTGGCCGCGGCCGAAGCCCAGCGTGAAGTCCAGCGGCTTGCCGGCCAACACCACCAGGTCGGCGCGGGCCAGGCATTCGGCGGCCGCGCCCAGCGAGGGATCGCGCAGGCCGCGCGGGCTTTCCAGGGCCAGCACCGGCACTGCCCATTGCGCGCCGCGCGCCTGCCAGTCGGCGCGCACCGCCGCGCGCGCCGCGCCCGGGCCGGCCAGCACCAGCGGGCGTTCGGCCTGGGCCAGCAGCCGGGCCAGCGCGCCCAGGCTGGTGGCGTCGGCGGCCGGCCCGGGCACAGGCGCGGGCAGCGGCGGCAGCGCGGCCATGCCGCTGTCGGCCGTCAGCAGGTCGAAGGGCAGGGCCAGGTGCACGGGGCCGCGGCGCGGCGCCAGTGCCAGCGCGACGGCCTGGTCCACGGCGCCGGCCAGTTCTTCCAGCCCGCGCACGCGGCGCGCGGCCTTGGTCACGGGGCGTGTCATGCCGGCCTGGTCCAGCTCCTGGAAGGCGCCCAGGCGGTCCTCGGCCAGCGGCGTGTCGCCGGACAGCAGCAGCACCGGGCTCTCGGCGTGCAGCGCCGACATCAGCGGCGCCAGGCCATTGGCCAGGCCGGGGCCGGCCGTCAGCAGGGCCACGCCGACGCCGCCCGTGACCTGGGCCCAGGCGTCGGCCATGGACACGGCCGCGGCCTCGTGGCGCACGTGGACGATGCGGATGCCGGCGTCGAGGCAGGCGTCGTAGACCGGCATGATCTGGTTGCCGGACAGGCTGAAGACGGTGGTGACGCCCTGGCGCGCGAGCGCGCGGACGACGAGTTGGGAGCCGAGCATGGGGGCCTTGGTGGGGAAGGGCGCGGCAGCAGGCCGCGGGAAGGGCTTTCTACCGCAGACCGGCGGCCGGCCTGCCGGCCACAGCCGCCAAGGCCAGCAGCGGCGCAGCGGCCAGCCAGGCCCAGGCGGGCATGGCCAGGGTCCACAGCGTGGCGGCGCTGATGGCGCACCACAGCAGCGGCACCAGCCAGGCGCCGGCCTGCCAGCGCACCGGGCCCGGGCGCTGCAGCAGCGCCAGCAGGCCCAGCGTGCCCACGGCCGTAGCGTCGGGCGTGAGGCCGAACAGCGCGGCCTGCTGCCAGGGGCGGTCGGGCAGCAGCTCGGCCAGCGGCTGCAGCAGCCAGGCGCTGGCCAGCAGCGCGAGGCCCAGCGCGCGCGGCCAGCCGGCCCGCGTCTGCACGCGCCAGGGGCTGGCGGGCCGGGCGATCCAGGCCAGCAGTCCGGCCTGCAGCGCGAAGCCCGCCGCGAACCAGGGCGCGGCGCTGTGGATGCCGGCGTAGCGTTGCCCGTGGAAGGCCCAGGCGGTCCAGAGCCAGCCGGCGGCGATGAGCGCGCAGGCCAGACGCCAGCGGGCCGGCCGGCGCGCCAGCCGCCACAGCACCAGCGCCCCCAGCGGCAGCGCGAGCAGCTGCGCCGGCCAGACCTGGGCGTTGTAGAGCGCGAACAGGCGCTGGTAGGTCGCCGGCGCGAACATGAGGAAGTCCTCCAGCCGGTAGGTCCACCACTCCGACATGGGCGACCGGCCTAGAGCGCGGCCACGTCCGCGGCCATGCGCCGGCGCAGCGCCGCGTCGGGCAGCGGGCCGCGCGCAGCCTCCATGTTCTGGCGCAGGTGCGCGACCTGGCTGGTGGCCGGGATGGCGCAGGTCACGGCCGGGTGCGCGAGCACGAACTTGAGCGCCACCTGGGCCCAGTGGCGGCAGCCGATCTCGGCGGCCCAGCCGGGCAGCGGGTGGCGCTGCAGCTGCTGCAGCAGCGCGCCCTGGCGGAATGGCCGGTTCACGAGCACGGCGATGCCGCGCTCGGCGGCCAGCGGCAGCAGCCGCTGCTCGGCCTCGCGGTCCAGCAGGTTGTAGCTGAACTGCACGAAGTCCAGCGGGTGCCGGACCATCAGGGCTTCGATCTCGCGGTGGCGCCGGCCCTCGGAGGTGGTGATGCCCACATGGCGCAGCTGGCCCGCGGCCTTCATCGCGAACAGGCGCGGCAGCTGGGTCTCCCAGTCCAGCAGGTTGTGCACCTGCAGCAGGTCGAACGGCCGCGCCAGGCGCCAGCGCTGCTGCGAGGTGGCGATCTGCTCGGCGCCGCGTGCGGCGCCGCGCGTCCAGACCTTGTCGGCCGCGTAGAGCGGCGGCTGCCGCAGCGTGGCCAGGGCGTAGCCGATGACCTGCTGGGCCGAGCCGTACATGGGCGAAGAATCGATCAGCCTGCCGCCGGCGGCGAAGAAGGCCTGGACCACGGCCGTGGCGGCCGCGCGGCCCTCGGGGTCGTCGCCGACGTTGAAGGTGATCCAGCTGCCCAGGCCGACCACGGGCAGGGCCTCGCGTGTGGACGGCACGGCGCGCGTCAGCAAGGCGGCTGGCGCCTGGCCCAGTGCCGGCACGGGCAGCAGGCCGGCCGCGGCAGCGTGCAGCAGCGTGCGGCGCGAGGGGGTGGTGGACCGGGAGGGCGGAGCGGGCATGGCCGGGGTGCGATGCCGCGCCGGCGCCGAAGTTCAACGCCGGTGCTGACAACTTGTTTCAAGTGCCGCTGCATCCAGGCGCGCGGCTGGGCCGTAGTAGCAGCACGTTCAACCCACAGGAGATTGTTCCATGCGCACCCCAAGCTCTTCCCGTTTCGCCCGCCTCGGGCTGGCCCTGTCCGCCACCGCGCTGCTGGCCGCCTGCGGTTCCATGTCCGGCGGCGGCATGGCGTTCTCGCAGGCCGGCCTGCCGGCCAGCATCCAGGTGCCGGCCGGCAACCGCGTGGCGCTGGAGACCGTCGGCAAGGGCGAGATCCTCTACGAGTGCCGCGACAAGGCGGGCATGCCGGGCCAGGTGGAGTGGAGCTTCGTCGGCCCCGAGGCGAGGCTGCTGGACCGTGCCGGCAAACAGGTCGGCCGTTACTACGGCCCGCCGGCCACCTGGGAGTCCAGCGACGGTTCCAAGCTCACGGCCACGCAACTGGCCGTGGCGCCCTCCGGCCCGACCAGCCTGCCGTACCAGCTGGTCAAGGCCAACCCGGCCATGGGCAGCGGCGCCATGAGCGGCGTGACCTACATCCAGCGCGTGGCGCTGCAGGGCGGGGTGGCGCCCACCACCATGGCCTGCACCCCGGCCAGCAAGGGCCAGCGCGCCACCGTGCCCTACCAGGCCGACTACATCTTCTGGAAGGCGTCCTGAACCGATCCCGCATCCGCGCTGCCGCGCGGCGGGCGGGGGGTCAGAACCCGGCCTGCAGGAACAGCTGCGGCCCGCTCATGCGGTAGTTGATCTCGCCGGAGAAGTTGCGCGCATCGGCGTCCACGCGCAGGTCGTGGTAGCGCCAGCCCAGGCCGACACCGACGTTGGGCGTGACGCGGTACAGCGCATTGGCCTGCAGGTTCACGAGGCGGCCATCGTAGTCGCCGATGTTCAGCTTGAAGAGGTCGATGCGGCCATTCAACTCCCAGCGCCCGGCGCCGGGACGCCAGCTGCCGTACAGGCCGACCGTGGGGGCGGGAACGGTTTCCGAGCGCCGCTCGGTGAAGGCGCCCACGGCCTGTCCGTTGACGATGGCCGCGCCCTGCACGCGCAGGAGGGCGTCCGTCACATGCGCGCCGACCAGCACACCGGCCTCGCGGTCGGGCTGCTTGAGGAAGGAGTAGCCCGCGCTGAGCCGGTAGGTGCGCGTGCGCATCTGCGTGTCGATGTCGGCCACGAACTCGCCGTCGCCGAAGCGGATGCCGTCGGTCGTGGCGCTGGCGCTGCGGTTCAGCGAGAAGTACTCGAACTCGGCGCGCCAGCGTTCGGACAGCCGGCCGCCCAGCAGCACGGCCGGCACGGTCTTGCGGCGCGCCAGGCCGAAGTCGTTCTCGCCGTCCAGGGGCGTGCCCTGCAGCACGCTGTCGGTTTCGTCGAGCCGCACGCGCGAATCCATGTTGGGCCGGTAGGCCGAGACCTGCAGCCAGACGCGTTGGTCCTGCGCAAACGTGAGGCCCTGGGCCAGTGCCCCGCCGGCGCCGCAGGCCAACGCGGCCGCCGCAAGAACGCCGTGGGTGGGAAGCCGCCGACTGCTGCGCATGGTGTCTGCCTTTCTGTTCATGGAGTGCGCGCAATTTGCAGCGCATTTGTTCATGATCAGGCGCAATCCAAGGCGATGGCATGGTGCCGCGCCTGTGTAAAGGTCGGAGAACCCCCCATCGGCGGGTGCGCTGCGGCCTACACCGGCACGGTGGATTCCTTGAGCACGCGCAGCACGAAATGCGACTTGCTGTGCCGGATGCCGGGGATCTTGTAGAGCTTCTCGCGCAGCAGCCGCTCGTAGTCGCGCGTGTCGCGCACGGCGATGCGGATGTAGTAGTCGTAGTCGCCCGAAACCAGGTAGGCCTCCAGGATCTCGGGGATGGTGGCCAGCACCTGGCCGAAGGCGTAGAGCGTGTCCTCGGTGTGGCTCTCCAGCGTGAGCTGCACGATCACCGTGTCCTGGTAGCCGAGGCTGGCCGGGTCCACCTCCACCGTGTAGCGCTTGATCACGCCCTCGTCCTGCAGCCGCTTGATGCGGCTCCAGCAACTGGTCGGCGACAGGCCCACCTCGGCGCCGATCTCCTGCAGCGTGCGGCGCGCGTCCTGCAGCAGGATGCGCAGGATGGCGAGATCGGTCTTGTCGAAGATTTTTCCGTCAAGCATTTTCTTCTCCGAAGGAATTTCGAAGAACAAGCGCTGGACTTCGAATAATCGGAAGCCTATTCTGCGCCAATACCGAAAAAATAGAGGGCATGAAAACCACCGACGTCCTCGCCCCCTTGTCCGCCGCCGCCCTGCCGGTGGCGCCCGCCGCTCCGCGCAACGGCGCCCAGGCGCTGCTGGACGCCCTGATCGAGGGCGGCGTCGACACGCTGTTCGGCTACCCCGGCGGTGCGGCGCTGCCGCTCTACGACGCGCTGCACGGCGAGCCGCGGTTGCGCCACATCCTCGTGCGCCACGAGCAGGCCGCCGTACACGCGGCCGAGGGCTATGCGCGCAGCACGGGCAAGGTCGGCGTGGTGCTGGTCACCTCCGGTCCCGGCGTGGGCAACACCATCACGGGCCTGCTCGACGCGATGAGCGATTCCGTGCCCGTTCTGTGCATCAGCGGCCAGGTGGCCACGGCCGTGATCGGCACCCAGGCCTTCCAGGAAAGCGATGCGCTGGGCATGTCGCGGCCCGTGACCAAGTGGAACTTCCAGCCGCGCAGCGCGGCCCAGGTCGGCGACGCCGTGCGCCGTGCGCTGGCCATCGCCGCGGGCGGGCGTCCCGGCCCGGTGCTGCTCGACGTGCCCAAGGACGTGCAGCTCGCGCCCGTGGGCCAGCCCGTAGCGGCGCGGCCGTTGCGCGCCGCGCCGGGTGGCAATCTGCCGCGTGGCAGCCTGCAGCGCGCGGCCGACCTGATCTCCACCGCGCGCCGGCCCGTGTTCTACGGCGGCGGCGGCCTCGTCAACGCGGGCCCCGCGGCCTGCGCAGCCTTCGCCCAGCTCGTGCGCCAGGTCGGCGGGCCCTGCACGCTCACGCTGATGGGGCTGGGCGCGTTCCCCGCGTCCGATCCCCAATTCGTGGGCATGCTGGGCATGCACGGCACGCTCGAGGCCAACCTGGCCATGCACGAGGCCGACCTGGTCGTCAACGTGGGCGCCCGCTTCGACGACCGCGTGACCGGCAAGCTCGACGAGTTCTGCCCGCACGCCCGCAAGATCCACGTCGACATCGACCCCAGCGCGATCCACCGCACCGTGCAGGTCGACGTGCCCATCGTCGGCGACTGCGGCGCCGTGCTCGACGCGTTGCTGGCCCTGCCCGAGCTGCGCGGCCTCGATCCCGCGCGGCTCGCCCCCTGGTGGCAGCGCGTGGACCGCTGGCGTGCGCACCACTGCCTGGACTTCGTGCCCGCGCTTGACGCCATCCTGCCGCAGCACCTGATGGCCAGTCTGCAGGCGCAGATCGCCGGGCGCGACGCCATCGTCTCCACCGACGTGGGCCAGCACCAGATGTGGGCCGCGCAGTACCTGCGCTTCGAGCGCCCGCGCCGCTGGCTGACCTCGGGCGGCGCCGGCACCATGGGCTACGGCCTGCCGGCCGCCATCGGCGCGCAGGTGGCACACCCGGACGCGCTGGTCGTCTGCGTGAGCGGCGACGCCTCGGTGCTCATGAACATCCAGGAGCTGTCCACGGCCGTGCAGCACGCCACGCCCGTCAAGCTCGTGCTGTCCAACAACGGCTACATGGGCATGGTGCGGCAGTGGCAGGAGCTGATCCACGGCAACCGCCTGTCGCACAGCTGGAACGCCGCGCTGCCCGACTTCGTGGCGCTGGCCAAGGCCTTCGGCTGGGGCGCGCGGCGCGTGTCCGATCCGGCCGAGCTGGATGCCGCGCTGGCCGAATGCCTGGCCTGGGACGGCCCCTTCTTCCTCGACGTGCAGGTGGCGGCGCAGGAGAACTGCTTCCCGATGATGCCGGCCGGCGCAGGGCACCACCGGGTGATGCTGGGCAAGGACCGCTGGTACGTGGACGAGGGAGACAGCGCCGCCGCCTGAGGCCGCGCCGCGCGGGCGGGCTGCTACGATCCGCGCCCGTCCCGCAGGCCGCGGGGCGGCCCATCCACCATGAACTTTCGCCAGCTGCGCTACTTTTGCGAGGTGGCCGCCTGCGGAACGCTCGCGCGCGCGGCCGAGCGGCTGCATGTGGCGCCCACCGCACTCAGCATGCAGATGGCGCAGCTGGAATCCAGCCTGGGCGGTGCGCTGTTCGACCGCCGTGCCCGGCCCATGGTGCTCACGCCGCTGGGCCGCTTCTTCCTGCCGCGCGCCCAGGCCCTGCTGCGCGATGGCCAGCGGCTGGAGCAGGAGTCGCGCGAACTGGCCACGGGCAGCAGCGGCTGGCTCGGCATTGGCTTCGTGCGCTCGCTGCTCAACTCGCGGCTGCCCAGCGCCCTGCATGCGTTCCGGCAGGCGCATCCTGAGGTCAAGCTCGAACTGGTCGAGATGCTGTCCGAACACCAGCCGGCCCAACTGCGCAGCGGGCGCATCCACCTGGGCCTGTCGCGCTTTGCGCTGGCGCCCGAGCCGGTGGCCGACCTGCGCCACACGCCCTTGTTCGAAGACCCCTTCGTCGTCGCGCTGTCGGCCCAGCACCCGCTGGCGCGCCGGCGCCGGCTCGCGGTGGCCGACCTGGACGGACTGGCGCTGATCAGCTACCCCAAGGACCCGCACAGCGGCTTCGCGCAGCGCGTGCTCGCGGCGCTGCTGCAGGCCGGCGCGCAGCCGCGCGTGGACCACGAGGCGATCGAGATCCACACCGCGCTGGCCCTGGTGGCCTCCGGCCTGGGCTATGCCATCGTGGGCGCGTCGGTGGCCGAACGCGGCCAGAGCGATCTCGTGTTCCTGCCGATCCCGGCCTTGAAGACGCGCACGGTGGTGATGGCGGTCACGCGCGTGGACGGCGACAACCCCCTGGTCGAACGCATGCTGGCGCTGCTGCAGTCCGGCGCCCCGGCCACGGCCCGGCGCGGCAGAACTTCAGAAAAGCTGAAGTAAGGTTCAGCATTCGCTGCTGTGCCTGGCTGGCGCATTGCCCGAAGATGCGCGCCCATGCCGAACGCACCGCTCTCCGATTCAATCGCCCTGCTGCGCCAGCTGGGCGCCGCCACCGTCTACGAAGCCCAGGGCGCGCAAGGCGCGCTGGACCACGGCATCAAGCCGATCGACCCGGCCTGCCGCCTGGCCGGCCCGGCGTACACCGTGGACTGCCGGCCTGCCGACAACCTGATGCTGCACTACGCCGTGCAGAAGGCGCGGCCTGGCGACGTGCTGGTGGTCGATGCCAAGGGCTTCATGGAGGCCGGCCCCTGGGGCGACGTGCTGACGCTGCAGGCGATGCAGCGCGGCATCGCCGGGCTGCTCATCAACGGCTGCGTGCGCGACGCCAACCTCATCATCGAGCTGGGCTTTCCGGTGTTCTGCCGCGGCCTATCGATCAAGGGCACGGGCAAGAACCAGCCGGGCCGCGTCGACGTGCCGGTGAGCATCGGCGACGTGAGCATCCGCCCCGGCGACATCGTCGTCGGCGACCGCGATGGCGTGGCCGTGGTGCCGCACGAGCGCGTGGACGCCACCATCGCCGCCAGCCTGGCGCGCGAGGACAAGGAAGCGCAACAGCGCCAGGCCATCGCGCAGGGCGTGTCCACAGTCGAACTGTTGGGCTTGGGCGAGACGCTGCGCCGCTTCGGCCTGCACTGAGCCCGTGCGCCTGCGCGCAACGCCCACTTTCATTTCCTGGAGACAAACCGATGAACCGACAACACTTTCTGCGCCTGTGCGCGCTCGGCACCGCCCTGGCCCTGGGTGGCACCGCCGCCCTGGCGCAGAGCTATCCGAGCAAGCCGATCCGCCTGGTCGTGCCCTGGCCCGCAGGCGGCGGCGCCGATGCCGTCGGCCGTGCGGTGGCCGAGGCGCTGCGCGTGCAGCTGGGCCAAAGCGTGGTCGTCGACAACATCGCCGGCGCGGGCGGCAACATCGGCACGCAGCAGTTCGTGCGCCAGCCGGCCGACGGCTACACGCTGCTGCTGGCCACCAGTTCGACCAACTCGGCCAATCCCTACCTGTACAAGCGCACCGGCTTCGATCCGGTCAAGGACTTCACGCCGGTGGCCTCGCTGGCCGTGATCCCCAGCGTCATGATCGTGGCCGCCGGCGCACCCTACAAGTCGCCGGCCGACATCGTGCAGGCGGCCAAGGCCCAGCCGGGCAAGCTGTCCTACGGCTCGGGCGGCGTCGGCAACTCGGCCCACCTGGCCGGCGAGCTGTTCAAGTCCATCGCGGGCATCGACGTGATCCACGTGCCCTACAAGGGCAGCTCGCCCGCGCTGACCGATGTCATGGGCGGCCAGCTCGACTACATGCTGGACACCGGCGCCTACGGCCAGCTCAAGGGCGGCAAGGTGCGCGCGGTCGCGGTGGCCTCGGCCGCGCGGCATCCGCTGCTGCCGGGCGTGCCGACCTTCGAGGAGCTCGGCATCAAGGGCATGCAGATGAACGCCTGGTACGGGCTGGCGGCACCGGCCGGCACGCCGGCCGCCATCGTCGAGCGGCTCAACGGCGCGGTGCAGGCCGCCTTCCAGGCCGGCGACCTCGGCAAGCGCCTGACCGACGTGGGCGCCGAACTGCGGCCGGGCACGGCGGCCAGCTTCGCGGCGTTCTGGAACGCCGAGCTGCAGCGCTATGCCGGCCTGGTCAAACTGACGGGCGCGACGCTGGACTGAGCTCGGGGCGCGGCCGGGCAGCCGCCCCGGCGTGTCGATTCCGGCGCGCCTGCATCGTCGCGGGGACATCCGCAGCCTGTAGATTCCAGCGATGTCTCCTGCTACCCCCGCCACGCGCGCCACGGCGCGCGAATGGACCGGCCTGGCCGTTCTGGCCTTGCCCTGCCTGGTCTACGCCATGGACCTCACCGTGCTCAACCTCGCGCTGCCCGTGCTGAGCCGCGAACTGCAACCCTCCAGCGCGCAGCTGCTCTGGATCCTGGACATCTACGGCTTCTTCGTCGCGGGTTTCCTGATCACCATGGGCACGCTGGGCGACCGCATCGGCCGGCGCCGGCTGCTGCTGGCCGGCGCGGCCTTCTTCGCGGGCGCGTCGGCACTCGCGGCGCTCGCGCACACGGCCGAGCTGCTGGTCGCGGCACGCGCGCTGCTGGGCCTGGCCGGCGCGACCATCGCGCCTTCGACCATGGCGCTGATCCGCAACATGTTCCACGACGCCGGCCAGCGCCAGTTCGCCATCGGCGTCTGGATCGCGGCCTTCTCGCTGGGCAGCGCCATCGGGCCGCTGGTGGGCGGCGTGCTGCTGGAGTTCTTCCACTGGGGCGCGGTGTTCTGGATCAACGTGCCGGTGATGGCGCTGACGCTCGCGCTGGGGCCGCGCCTGCTGCCCGAGTACCGCGACCCGGATGCCGGCCGGCTCGATCTCGCCAGCGTGGCGCTGTCGCTGGCTGCCGTGCTGCTGACGATCTACGGGCTCAAGCAGCTGGCCGAGCATGGCCCCGCTGCCTCCTCGTTGGCCATGACGCTGCTGGGCCTCGCCGTGGGCGCGCTGTTCCTGCGCCGCCAGGGCCGCATCGCCTATCCGCTGCTGGACCTGCGGCTGTTCCGCCATGCGCCGTTCTGCGCCGCGCTGGCCGCCTATGCGCTGACCTGCCTGGCGATGTTCGGCGTCTACATCTTCATGACGCAGTACCTGCAACTGGTGCTGGACCTGACGCCGCTCGAGGCCGGCATCGCCACGCTGCCCTGGGCGCTGTCCTTCGTCGTGGGGTCGCTGGCCGCGCCGCAGCTGGCGGCGCGCTGGCCGCGGGCGCGCGTGATCGTCGTGGGCCTGGTGGCCGCGGCGCTGGGTTTCGGCCTGCTCGCGACAGGGCAGGGCCTGTGGACGCTGGTGCCGGCGACCGTCGTCATGGCGCTGGGCATGGCGCCGGTGTTCACGATCGGCAACGAGATCATCATCACCACGGCGCCGCCCGAGCGCGCGGGCGCGGCCTCGGCGCTGTCGGAAACGGCGTCGGAGTTCAGCGGCGCGCTGGGCATCGCGCTGCTGGGCAGTGCCGGCATGGTGGTCTACCGGCAGGGGCTGGGCAGCGAGTGGCCGGCGGGCCTGGGGCTGGAGCTGCTGCCGGCCGCCGGGGCTTCATTGGGTGGTGCGGTGCACCTGGCCGAGGGCCTGCCTGCGGCCACCGCGGCGGCGCTGCTGCACACGGCGCATGCCAGCTTCACCAGTGCCCTGCAGGCCATTGCGCTGACCGGGGCCGCGCTCGTGGCCGCTGCGGCCTGGCTGGTCGCGCACATGCTGCGCGGGGTCGACCTGTCGGCCGCGCCGCAGCACTGAGCGGTGCTTAGAGGGTGTTTCCAAAATCAATAGGCCCACGTGTGGCCCCAGGGCGCGGCCAATCAAGGCGCAAGGCGCTGTGCGGGCTGTCTGCCCGCACAAGCCTTGCAACGCCGAGTGGGCGTGTCCTGGGGCCGCACCCTTCGGGCCGGGGCGCCCTGCGGCCATGGGCTGCGTTGCGCCACTTGTCCGGGCTCCAGCACGGCCTGCGTGTCGCGCCTTGCCCATGGCCGCAGGGCACCCCGGCGTGGGCCTATTCATTTCGGAAACACCCTCGGACCATGCGCGCGAGCTGCGGGCCGATCTCCTGCTCCAGCAGTTCGCGCGGGAACTTGCTGGCCTGCCCGCCGGCGTTGAGGGTGACGACGCGGCCGTCGGGCTGGCGGATGGCCGCGGCCACGCCGGCGATGTCGCTCTGCCAGTCGCGCACCACGACCGTGAAGCCGCGCGCCTGCCAGTGGGCGCAGCCCGCCGCGATGGCCTCGCGCACGGTGGGCCAGCGCGCGCCTTCGGCCTGGCGGATCTCGGCCAGCAGGCGCTCGCGTTCCTTCGGCTCCATCACGGCCAGCAGCGCATGGCCCATGGCGGTGTCGGCGATCGGGATGCGCGAGCCGATGTCCAGCCCCAGCGACAGCGGCGCGCCCGAGCGGCAGTTCTCCAGGTACAGCACCGACAGGCCGTGGCGGATGCCGAGCGAGACCGAGATGTCGTAGCGCTCGGCCAGGTCCTGCATGTAGGGCCGCGCGATGCGCCGCAGCTTGAGGTTGGACACCATGGTGATGCCCAGCGCCGCCGTGCTGTCGCCCAGCGCGTACTTGCCGCTCTCGCGCGAGTGGCGCAGGTAGCCCTGCACGCACAGCGTGTAGGCCAGCCGCACCACCGTCGGCTTGGGCAGGCCGGTGCGCGCGGCGATCTCGGTGTTGCTGAGCCACTTCTCGTCGACCTGGAACGCGGCCAGCACGTCCAGGCCACGCGCCAGCGCGGTGACGAAACGGCGGCTGTCCGCCCCCTCGTCGAAATCGATCTGGCTGGTTCGTCCCATGCTGGCTCTCTTTAATTCTGCTATGCGGAATTATTTGAATGGCTAGACCGAATGCAGCGTCATGGATTTCCCTAGGTAATCGCTTTACATGTGGGATCGATACTGAAATTCGCCTGTTTTCAGCTGCGGCAAATAATTCCGCTTAGAGAAACACGGCCCATAACCACCCCAAGGAGATGAACCCGTGACAGCCTTTGCCCTGCGTGGCCGTTTGGTCGCAACCCTTTCCGTTCTCGGCGCCCTGGCGCTGTCCGCCTGCGGAGGCGGCGACGACGGGCCGCCGGTGCCGGAGGAGACGCGGGCCCAGGACAGCCGCCAGTTCACCGTGGACGAGACCCGCCTGCCGTTCGCCGCCGTCGCCGGCGCGGCCGAGACCGACCGCTGGTGGGGCGTGCTGAACGGCGCCGGCTACCGGGTGGAGGTGCCCAAGAACTGGAATGGCATGCTGGTCATGTACGCCCACGGCTACGGCGGCACCGGCGCCGCCCTCAGCGTGAGCGACGCCCCCATCCGCGCGCACCTGATCGCCAAGGGCTACGCCTGGGCCGCTTCCAGCTTCTCCAAGAACTACTACGACGTGCGCGCCGGCATCGAGGACACCAATGCGCTGGCGCTGGCGTTCCAGAAGATCGGCACGCAGAACGGCCGCACGCTGGCCGCGCCGACCAAGACCTACATCATCGGCACCTCCATGGGCGGCCACATCGCGGCCGCGGCTGTCGATGCCGAGGCCTTCGAGACCGCCAACAACAAGCTGCGCTACAACGGCGCCGTGCCCATGTGCGGCGTGCTGGGCGACACCGAGCTCTACAACTATTTCGGCGCCTCGCAGATCGCGGCGCAGCAGCTGGTGGGCGTGCCGGCCACGGCCTGGCCCGTGGCCAACTGGGCCACGCTGGCGCCGCAGGTGCGCTCGGCGCTGTTCGCGACCTTCCCGAGCGCGACCACGCCACTGGGCGACCAGTACAAGGAGATCGTCAAGCAGCTGACCGGCGGCGAGCGGCCGATGTTCAACGAAGGCTTCGCCGGTGGCATGAACGCCACCGTCTGGGGCACCTTCGGCCGCGACGGCACCGTCAACGGCATCCTGAACAAGGACGGCTACGACACCACCGGCATCAGCTACCAGTTCGACAACGACCCCGCGCTGACACCGGCCGAGCAGGCCTTCAACCAGGCCGCCTACCGCCTGCGCGCCGACCCCGAGGCCAACCGCCTGCGCCGCGACGGCTTGCGCTGGTTCCCCAAGACCAATGCGCGCATCAGCGTGCCGGTGGTGACCATCCACACGCTGGGCGACGTCTACGTGCCGTTCAGCATGGAGCAGATCTACAAGCGCCGCGCCATGGCGCTGGGCACCGACAAATGGCTGGTGCAGCGGGCCATCCGCGGCGTGAGCCATTGCGACTTCACGCTGGACGAGCAGACCGCGGCCTTCGACGCGATGACGAACTGGGAGCAGAACGGCGTCAAGCCCGAGGGTGACGAGGTGCTGGACCGCGCCACCGTGGCCAACCCGGCCTACGGCTGCAAGTTCTCCTCGTCCTCGCGCACGCCCAACAGCTGTCCGGCCAGCTGACCTTTCCCCCAACGGCCCGGCGCCGGCCGGGCCATGTTTCCCTGGAAGTTGAGACCATGAACGCACGTTTCCTGAAGCGCCGCACCCTGTCCCTGCTGCTGCTGGCCGCCGGCCTGGCGGCCGGCCCCGCCCTGGCGCAGGGCGACCGTTTCCCCAGCAAGGCGATCAAGATCCTGATCGGCTTCACGGCCGGCGGCTCCACCGACGTGCCGTTCCGCGTGCTGGCCGAGAACGCCTCCAAGATCCTCGGCCAGCCCGTCATCATCGAGAACAAGCCCGGCGCGGGCGGCATCCTGCCGGCGCAGATGATGCAAAGCATGCCGGCCGACGGCTACACGCTGGCCCAGGTGCCGTTGCCGGTGTTCCGCCTGCCCTACACGCAGAAGATCAACTGGGATCCGGTCGCGGACCTGCAGTACGTGATCGGCCTGGCCGGCTACTCGTTCGGGCTGGTGGTGCCGGCAGATTCGCCGATCAAGAGCATGCAGGACTACATCGCGTATGCGAAGGCGCACCCCGGCCAGCTGACCTACGGCACGCCGGGCGCGCTGACCACGCTGCACCTGACGATGGAGAACATCGCCATGCAGTCCGGCATCACGCTGAACCACATTCCGTACAAGGGCAACTCCGAATCGCTGCAGGCGGTGATCGGCAACCACGTGATGTCGGTGGCCGACACGCCGGGCTGGGGCCCGTACGTCGAGCAGGGCCGGCTGCGCCTGCTGTCGACCTGGGGCGACAAGCGCTCGGCCAAGTTCCCCGATGCGCCCACGCTCAAGGAAGTGGGCATCAACCTCGTGCAGACCTCGCCGTTCGGCCTGGTGGTGCCCAAGGGGACGGACCCCAAGGTCGCCCAGGTGCTGCACGACGCCTTCAAGAAGGCCATGGACATGCCCAACTACAAGGAGTCGCTGGCCAAGTTCGACATGGAGCCCTACTACATGGACAGCGCCACCTACAAGAGGTATGCGGTGGAAACCATGAAGACGGAGAAGCTCATCATCGAAAAGCTGGGCCTGGCCAAGTAGGTCCCCCGCGCACAGGCCATGCGGGCCTTCGTGCAGCGGCTTTGCCACTGGCAGCTCGCTCGCGCCGCGCCAGGCACCTGAGAACCCGCAGCGCGGCAGGTGGCACTTGACCGCCATGGACACAGCCCGAGCCGCAGGTGTACAAACATCCGTGGCCATTTTCTTGCGATACCCACCATGAAGCAGCAACAGCGTTTCTGGGAAGTCGACTTGATCGAACTGGTCAAGCGCTGGGCCGAGGACATGAAGACCTTCCTGCTCACGGTGCTGCTGTTTCTCGGGCTGTCGCTGCCCGTCGTGATCCCGACGCTGATCCTGTGGTACCTGTTCTCGATCGATTACCGCGCCGTCGGCGGCATGACGCTGGCGCCCTGAGCCCGCCGGGTCCGCGACAACGCCATCCTGCCGCAAGCCCGCCGCCCCAGCCCGGGACGTCGCCGGCCCGGGGCCGCCAGCGGCACAGCCTGCGGAGACTGGAGTACGCCGTGGGCCCCATGAAGACGGAGAAGGTGATCATCGACAAGCTGGGGATGGGCAGCGGCGCCAAGTCGGCGCCTGGCCCGCCCTGCGGCCGGTCAGTGTGGCGCGCCGGCCTTGACCGCGGTCCACCGGCCGCCAGCGCAGGGCCGCGCCTCCGCGGTGTAGGCCCCCGGCGTCACGCCGTACTCCTTGCGGAAGACGGCGATGAAGGCGCTGACGCTCTCGTAGCCCACCGTCAGGGCCACCTCGGTGACCGGCATGCCCTGGCGCAGCAGTTCCACGGCGCGCAGCAAGCGGCTGCGCTGCTGCCATTTCTTGAAGGTGAGGCCGGTCTGGCGTTCGAACACGCGCGACAGCGTGCGTTCGCAGGCGCCGACCTCGCAGGCCCAGTCGTGCAGCGTGCGCGGGTTCGCCGGCTCTGCCAGGATCGCCCGTGCCACGCGCGCGGCGCGCCGGTCCAGCGGCAGCTGCATGCCGCGCGGTCGCGCGCCCACGCCCTGCAGCTCCTCGCGGATCAGGTTCTCCAGGCACGACTGGCGGGCCGCATCGACCGCGCGGTCGGCGCGTGCCAGATAGGCCACCAGCTCCACCACCAGCGGTGAGACCTGCGACACGCTGCAGTCGTCCGGCGTCGGCAGGCCGTGCGAGGGGAAATGCACGCTGAAGACCCGGCAGTTGCGCGCCACGCTCAGGCCATGCTGCTGGTGCGGCGGAATCCAGACCATCGACTGTGGCGGCACCTGCCACTCGTCGGCTGGCGTCGAGGCCGTGAGACTGCTGTCCATGCTGAACACCACCTGCAAGGTCACGTGGGTGTGCAGTGGAAAGAACTGGTTGGCGCCATACCGGTCGGCGCTGACGCGAAAGCTCTGGTCGGGATCGGCGAGCGGATGCATGGCAACTCCTGGTTCAAGGGGAATGCGCTCTGAACGATGGCCTGCAGGGCCATTCGAATGGAACGCGGAACGGCCCTTTCCGCATTTCGTCTCGCTCAACTGGCTGTCGCAACAAGCGCGCCAGCGTGAACGGCCTGCCGGTGCACCAATTCAGGGGCGCAGTGCACCGGGCTTGCACAACCGCCGCTCACCATGCGGCGCTTTGGACCATCGCGCCGGAGAGCACGCCGTAGGCGGCCTCCCAAGCCGCGCGGGTCTCGGCATCGAAGTCGGGCCCCAGGCCCTTCTCCAGCGTCGCCAGCAGGGCGGCACCGACCAGCGCATAGTGCTCCGGCAGCACGCCGTAGCGCACGTGGCGCTGCGCCAGGTCCTGGATGTCGCGCAGGATCGTCGGCAGCGCATCGAGCCGCTCCACCACGTAGCGCAGCATGGCCATCAGCTTGGTCTGCTGCTCCTGCAGGTCGCCCTTGAACAACGGCCGCAGCTGCGGCGCAGACGCGAACAGCTGCTGGTAGAACAGGGCGCCCACCGCGCCGGCGCTCGGCAGCACTTTGCGAAAACTGGTTTGCACCAGTCCAACCTGGATGGCATTCATGGCAGATCCTCATTGCGTGGTTTGGGAAAGCACACGGCGCACGGTTGCGGAGCATGCGGGATGGGCGATGCAAGCGGTATGCCACTGGGCAACTGTTTGTCTGGCGCAAATATGGCATGTCCGTTTCCCACACGTGCTGTCGCTTTCGAGAATTGACGCTGCAGTGGCTGAGTGATTGAATGGACAACAAGTTGCCTGCACATCGCGGCACTGCATCCCACCCAAGGAGGAACGCAATGGATGACAAGAGCGCGACCCGCATGCGCGTCGATGGCGAACTGGCGCGCACCGTGCCGTCGGACCAGCGTCCGCTGGCGCACAAGCTGGTGCTGGCCTGCCGCATGCTGGGCGCACGCGGCCACTGGCACGGCGGCCTGGCCGGCCAGATCAGCGCGCGCGGCACCGAGCCCGGCACGTTCTGGACACTGAAGTTCGGTGTCGGTGCCGACGAGGCCACGCCCGACGACCTGATCCTGGTCGACGACGACCTGCGTCCCTTGCACGGCACCGACCTGCCCAACCCCGCCATGCGCTTTCACCTGTGGGTCTACCGCACGCGCCCCGATGTGCAGAGCATCGTCCACACCCATCCGCCGGCCATCACCGCGCTGTCGATGACGGGGCGCCCGCTGGTCGTGGCGCACATGGACGCCACCCCGTTCTTCGACAACTGCGGCTACCTGCGCGAGTGGCCCGGGTTGCCGATCGCCGACAGCGAGGGCGCCATCATTTCCGAGGCGCTCGGCGCCCGCAAGGCGCTGCTGCTGGCCAACCACGGCCTGCTGACGGCCGGTGCCAGCCTCGAGGAGGCCGCGGTGCTCGCCCTGTGGCTGGAGCAGTGCGCCGAGGCCCAGCTGCGCGCCACCGCGCTGGGCCCGCTGCACCCGGTGCGCCCGGAGCTGGCACGCGAATCGCGCGACTTCCTGCTCAAGCCCGAAATCATCGGCCTGAGCTTCCAGTACTTCGCGCGCGCCGTGCTGCGCGGCGCGGGCGACTGCCTGCAGGGCCGGCGCGCCCTGGCGGCCGTGGCCTGATGCGCCCTTGGCTGCGGCCCTGCGTGCAGGGCCGCAGGCTTCACTCGGCGCGGATGCCGCTGGCCTTGATGAGCTGCGTCATCGTCGCCGCCTCCTGGCGCAGCTGCGCCTCGAACGCGGCCACGCTGCTGCCCACCGGCTCCATGCCCTGCCGCGCGAAGGCCTCGCGGGCTTCGGGCATCTGCACGATCTCGGCCATGTCGCGGTTGAGCTGCTGCACCACATCGGCCGGCGTGCCGGCCGGGGCCAGGATGCCGATCCAGATGTCGTAGACCACGTTCTTCCAGCCGCTCTCGGCCATGGTCGGGATCGGCATGCCCGGCCAGCGCTCGGCCGACGACACCGCCAGCGGGCGCAGCTGGCCCGACTTGATGAAGGCGCTGGCGGCGGCCAGCGACACCAGCACCGCCGGCACCTGGCCCGCGACCGTGTCGGTCAGGGCCGGGGCCGCGCCCCGGTAGGCCACGTGCTGCATGCGCGCACCGGATTCGGTGCTCAGCATCTCGCCGACCAGGTGCGCGGCGCCGCCAATGCCGTAGGTGGCGTAGTTGCCGGCGGTGCCGTTGCCGTGCGTGCCGTCGACGAACTCGCGCAGCGTGCGCGCCGGGCTGGCCGGGCCGACCGCGAGGACGATCGGCCCGCGCGTGAGCTGCGTCACCGGCACGAAGTCCTTGAACGCGTCGTAGCCGGCCTTGCTGAAGATCTGCGGGTTGATGGTGTGGTTGTTCGAGGTCAGCAGCAGCGTCCGGCCATCGGCCGGTGCGCGCGCGACCAGGCTGGAAGCGATGTTGCCGCCGGCGCCGGGCCGGTTTTCCACCAGCACCGGCTGGCCGGTCCGCGTGCCCAGGCGCTCTGCCACATAGCGCGCCATGAAGTCGCCGGCGCCGCCGGGCGCGGTGATCACGACGATCTTCGTCGGCCGGCTGTCCTGCGCGGCGGCGGGCCCGCACAGGGCCAGCGAGACGGCGGCCATGCCATGGGCCAGGCGGGCGCGGTGGGTGTTCATCGACAGTTCTCCAGGGTGGGGCGGCGCGGGCCACGGCCCGGCGCGGACGTGGCGAAGGCGGGGCGTGCCTGCGGTCCATGATCCGCAGCCCCGGCCGCTGGCGCTATCGCGATTCGGACAAATGCATGCCGGCATCGGCCTGCGCGCCGCGGCGGGCGCGTGCGGCGATGCGCGTGGCCTTGCCGCGCTATCGATTGGCCTGTCCGCGACGCGGCGATGGCAGGCGCCGACCCTATCGTTCCCCGGTCGCAACTCCATCCTTTGGGACCACCATGAACGCACGCAACGACGCCATGCACGCCACCCGCATCGAAGGGCCGATGGCCTGGACGATGGATTCCCTGGAGCCATCGTCCTGGCGCATCCCCGTGCCGCCAGCGGTCACGCAGGAGATCCTGGACATGCTGCAGGCCATGCGCCGCGCACCGGCTCCCTTCCAGGCCTACGCGCCCGAGCAGTTCGAGCTGCAGCAGACCCGGGCCTTCCTGCGCGGCCCGGTGCGCCTGGTCCTGGACCACGGCATCGGCATCTGCGTGCTGGACCGCCTGCCGACCGAACAGATGACGGTGGACGAGGCGCGCGCCGTCTACTGGGTGTTCTCGTCGCTGCTGGGCCGGCCTGTGGCGCAGAAGCACAACGGCAACATGATGGCCGACGTGAAGGACGCCGGCATCCCGATGAAGGCCGGCACCGCGGCGCGCGGCTCCACCTCGCGCGAGCTGCTGGAGTTCCACAACGACGGCGCCAACACGCCGCGGCCGCCCGAATACGTGGGCCTGCTGATGCTGCAGGAGCCCAAGAGCGGCGGCCTGAGCCGCGCCTTCAGCGTGATCAGCGGCTACAACTGGCTGCTGGAGCACCACCCCGAGGTGCTGCCGCGGCTGTACGAGGACTTCGCCTATTTCCGCATGCGCGAGCACGACCCGGCCGAACCCGCCTGCATGGTCGCGCCGTTCCTGCACGTCGACAAGGGCGTGCTGAAGGCCCGCGTCGGCCCCTACCAGATGAAGAGCGCCTTCGAGATGGGCGAGGCCGACATGGACGACGCCACCGCCGATGCCGTGGCCGCGCTCGACGAACTGTTCGCGCAGGACCAGCTGGTCGCGGAGTTCTACATGGCGCCCGGGCAACTGCAGTTCGTCAACAACCAGGTCATCGTGCACAGCCGCACCGAGTTCGTCGACAACGACGAGGAGGGCAAGCGCCGGCACCTGCTGCGCATCTGGCTGCGCGACCAGGGCGACCCGTCCTACAACGGACGCTGAGCCCATGGCCGCAGCGATGTTCCGGGTGGCGTCGGTCGAGGACGCCAGCGCCTGCGTGAAGACCTTCCGCCTGGTGCGCTTCGACCGCAAGCCGGTGACGCCGTTCGCGCCGGGTGCGCACGTGGTGCTCACGCTCAAGGACGTGGCCTCGGGCACGCAGGGCAGCCGGGCCTACACGCTGACCTCGCGGCCGGACGATGCGGCCGGCTACGAGATCTCGGTGGCGCTGGGCCGGCGCGTCACGGGCGTGTCGTCGTTCCTGCACGCGGCCGCGCGCCCGGGGCGGGTGGTCACGGTGTCCGAACCCGTGCACGGCTTCGGCCTGGCCCCGCACGGCGGCCATCCGCTGCTGATCGCGGGTGGCATCGGCATCACGCCGCTGCTGGCCTTGGCGCGCCAGCTGGAGCAGGACGGCACGGCGTTCACGCTGTTCTATTTGGGCAAGACCGAGGCCGACATGCCGTTCCTGGCCGAACTGCGCGCCCTGCGGCATGGCCGTTGCACCGTGGTGACCACGGCCGTGCCCGCCATGGGACGGCTGGACCTGCGCGCCATCCTCGCCGAAGCGCCCCCCGATGCGCAGGTCTATGTCTGCGGCCCGGCCGGCATGATCCACGACGTGCAGGCGCATGCGCGCCACCTGGCCTGGGATCCGGCCCGCGTGCATGCGGAGTCGTTCGAGGCGATGGCATCGCCGGACGACAAGCCCTTTGACGTGGTGCTGGCACGCAACGGCCGGACGGTCGGTGTCGTGCCGGGCCAGACCATCCTCGACGCGCTGCTGGCGGCCCAGGTGCCGGTGGACTACGACTGCCGGCACGGCTCCTGCGGACGCTGCACGCAGGTGGTGCTGGAGGGCGAGCCGGACCACAAGGACACGCTGTACGCCGGTGCGCAGGGCCAGGACGGCTGCATCCGCATCTGCGTCTCGCGCGCGCGCTCGGCGCGGCTGGTGCTCGATCTCTAGTTCAGTGGACAGGCGAGGTGACGACCAGCACCTCGCAGGCCGCACGCCCGATCGAACGCATGGTGTGCTCGGTCTGCGCCATGAAGTGCACGCAGTCGCCTTCGTCGGCCGTGATGGTGGTGCCGCCGATGGTCAGCTCCAGCCGGCCGCGCAGCACATAGGCGATCTCCTCGCCCGAATGGCTGGAGCTGGCGCGCGTGGTCTTGGTCGCGCTGGGCTTGACCAGGAAGAGGCTCAGGAAGCGCTTGTCGTCGGCCGGCGAGACGATCTGGTAGCTCTTCACATCGCCGTCGGCATTGCCCTGCACCACGTGGTCTTCGCGGTCCTTCTTGCGGATCACCCGGATCAGTGAATCCTCGGGGTTCTCTTCGAGCAAGGAGGACAGCTTGACGCCCAGCGCCTCGCAGAGCTTGAGCACGGTGGAGATGGAGGGGCGCTTCAAGCTGCGCTCCAGGCGCGAGAGATAGCCCTTTTCGAGCCCGGCGCGTTGCGCCACCTGCTCCAGCGTCAGGCCGGAGCGCAGCCGGAGGTTCTTCAGACGCGGACCGAGCGCAAGCTCCTCGGCGATCGGGGCTCTGCTGTCCGTGGGTTTCTCAATCAATACCGGCTCCAGGTGTGCTGCGTCTCGTCGCGGCAAGACGAAGAAATTATGCCAAGGCGGTGGGTGCCGACGCAGCGCCTCGGCCGCATCGCGCGATGCCCTGACCGTTTTGCGGCATGGCGTGTCGCCGCAGCAGGCCACCACGGCCTGCTGCGCGCGCAGCGCTAGACCTGGCCCTGCGCAAACCCGCCGAAGCGGGCCGCCGCGCTGAACACCGCCCGCACCGAGGCCGTGACGATGTTCGCGTCGCGGCCGGCGCCGAAGCGCGACCCGGCAACGCCCGGCCAGGCGGCCTCGACGATGGCCATGGCCTGCGCATCGGCGCCCGTGCCCAGGCTGCGTTCCTCGTAGCTGTCGATGCGCAGCGGCAGGCCGAGGGCCGCCGCCGTCGCATCGATCGGCCCCGTGCCGACGCCCTGCAGCTGGCGCTGCGTGCCGTCGCCCAGCACCACGTCGAGCGCGATGCCCTGGCCCTGCGGCGCGTCGAACAGGCGGTGGCCGCGGTAGGCCGGCATGGCCCCGTCCGTGGCGGGCGCGAGGTAGGTGCGCGCGAACACCGACCAGATCTCCGCGCTGCCGAGTTCGGTCTCGCTCGCGTCGGCGAGTTTCTGCACGATGGCGCTGAACTCGACCTGCATGCGCCGCGGCATCACCACGCCGTGGTCGCGCTGCAGCAGGAAGGCGATGCCGCCCTTGCCCGACTGGCTGTTGACGCGCACGATGCTGTCGTAGGTGCGGCCCAGGTCCGCCGGATCGATGGGCAGGTAGGGCACGCGCCACGGCGCATCGGGCGCCTGCGCGGCGAAGCCCTTGGCGATGGCGTCCTGGTGCGAACCCGAGAACGCGGTGAACACCAGGTCGCCCACATACGGGTGGCGCGGGTGGATCGGCAGCGCGGTGCATTCCTCGGCGATGCGCGCCACCTGCGCGATGTCGGAGAAGTCCAGCCCCGGCGCGATGCCCTGGGTGTACAGGTTGAGCGCCAGCGTCACCACGTCCAGGTTGCCACTGCGCTCGCCGTTGCCGAACAGGCAGCCCTCCACGCGCTGGGCCCCGGCCAGCAGCGCCTGTTCGGCGCACGCCACACCCGTGCCGCGGTCGTTGTGCGGATGCACCGACAGCACGATGTGTTCGCGCCGGGCCAGGCGCCGGTGCATCCACTCGATCTGGTCGGCGAACACGTTGGGCGTGGAGACCTCCACCGTGGTCGGCAGGTTGACGACCATGGGCCGCTGCGGTCCCGCGTCCCAGGCCTCGATGGCGGCGTTGCACACGGCCAGCGAGACGTCCAGCTCGGCCATGCAGAAGGTCTCGGGCGAATACTGCAGCACCCACTGCGTCTCGGGCGCGTCGTCGGTCAGGCGGCGCAGCAGGGCGATGTGTCGCTGCACCATGGCGATGATCTGCGCCACGTCCATGCCGAACACGATCTCGCGCCAGGCCGGCGCGATGGCGTTGTAGAAGTGCACGATCACGCGGCGTGCGCCGCGCACGCTGCGCACCGTCTGCTCGACCAGGTCTTCGCGCAGCTGCGTGATGACCATGGGCGTCACGTCCTGCGGGATCAGGTCGGCCTCGATCAGGTGGCGCACGATCTCGAAGTCGGTCTTCGAGGCCGAGGGAAAGCCGACCTCGATCTCCTTGAAGCCGATCTGCACCAGCGCGTGGAACAACCGCAGCTTGCGCTCGCGGTTCATCGGCTCGAACAGGGCCTGGTTGCCGTCGCGCAGGTCGGTGGAAAGCCAAATGGGCGCACGCGTCAGCGTGCGGGAAGGCCATTGCCGGTCGGGCAGGTCGACGGCAGGGAAGGGGCGGTACTTGGATTGGGGCTGTGCCAGCATGGAAACCTCGAACAGGACATCAGAACGCGGAGCGCCTGATTCCCCTGCTTCAAGGAAGCTGGTGCAGGGTCGGGGTCAGGGGGAATCAGGACCGGTCGCGGCGCAGGCAGCTGCGCTCGGACCCCGACGGCGGGGCAGAGGTAGCAGCGACAGCGGTAGCGCGCGGAGCGGGTGCATGGACGGGTGGTGTGCGGATGGCGGGTGCCTGGCTGGCGATGGTCGCAGCGTCGGCGTCGTCCGCATCCCGCGAAAAGGACAGAGGATGCCGCGAACACGCCATCCTGTGCCGCGGCGGCCGGCCGCGGCACGCCGGGATCAGCGCATCACGAAGGCGTTGCCGGTCTTCACGCCGACATTGATCCAGACCGACTTGGTCTGCAGGTATTCGTGGATCGCGCCCAGGCCGTTCTCGCGCCCCGTGCCCGAATCCTTGTAGCCGCCGAACGGCGACATGAAGCTGGCCGCGCGGTAGCTGTTGACCCACACCGTGCCGGCCTGGATGCGCTCGGACATGCGCAGCATGCGGCCGAAGTCCTGCGTCCAGACACCGGCGCCCAGGCCGAACGGCGTGTCGTTGGCGATCGCCACCGCCTCTTCCTCGGTGTCGAACGGGATCACCGAGAGCACCGGCCCGAACACCTCCTCCTGCGCGATGCGCATGCGGTTGTGCACGCCGGTGAAGATGGTGGGCTCGACGAACCAGCCCTTGCCGCATTCGGGCCGCGACGCGCGCTGGCCGCCCAGCGCGAGCTTGGCGCCGTCCTGCTGGGCAACGGCGATGTACGACTCGATCTTGTCGAGCTGCTGGCGCGTCGTGACCGGGCCCACCTGCGTGGTCGGCAGCGACGGGTCGCCCATGCGCGCAGAACGGGCGATCGGGATCAGCTTCTCCAGGAACCGGTCGTGCACCGAGCGCTGCAGCAGCAGCCGCGAGCCGGCGATGCAGGTCTGCCCGGTCGCCGCCAGGATGGCCGAGATCGCGCCGTTGACGGCATCGTCCATGTCGGCGTCGGCGAACACGATGTTGGGCGACTTGCCGCCCAGCTCCAGGTTGGCCGACTTGAAGCTGCGCGCGGCCTGCTGGTTGATCAGCCGGCCGGTGTGGTCCGATCCGGTGAAGCTGATCTTGCGCACCAGCGGGTGCTCGACCAGCGCGGCGCCCACGTCCTTGCCGAAGCCGGTGACCACGTTCACCACGCCGGGCGGAAAGCCGGCCTCGGCGAACAGCTTGACGAATTCGAGCGTGGAGGCGGAGGCGAACTCCGAGGGCTTGATCACCACCGTGCAGCCCGCCGCCAAGGCCGGCGCCAGCTTCCACGACAGGATCAGCAGCGGCGAGTTCCACGGCGTGATCGCGGCGACCACGCCCAGCGGCTCGTGCCGCGTGAAGTTGAAGTAGCCCTTCTTGTCGGACGGCAGCACCGCGCCCTCGATCTTGTCGGCCAGCCCGCCGAAGTAGTAGTACCACTGCGGGATGTAGTTGAGCTGGCCCTGCATCTCGGCGATCAGCTTGCCGTTGTCCTTGACCTCCAGCGCGGCCAGCTTCTCGGCGTCGCGCGCGATCAGGTCGCCGACCTTGCGCAGCAGCGCACCGCGCTGCGTCGGCGTCAGCTGCGACCAGGCGCCGGTGGCGAACTGCGCGTGCGCGGCCTGCACGGCGCGGTCCACATCTGCCGGTCCGCCGCGCGGGATCAGCGCCCAGGGCTCGCCCAGGAACGGGTCGAAGCTCTCGAACCATTCACCGGTGGCGGGTGCGGCGGCCTGGCCGTCGATGTGCATCTCGAGTTTGTTCATCTTGTCTTCCTTCACGCGATGGCGGCTTCTTCGGTGGCGGTGCGCTGCAGCAGCGTGCCCTTGTTGCGGGCGATGTAGTCCGCCAGCCGCACGGCCATCGCGCCGATGGTGGCGGTCGGCGTCACGCCGAAGCTGCTGGCCATGGAGCTGCCGTCGCACACGAACAGGTTGGGGATGTCCCAGCTGCGGTGCCATTTGTTGACCACCGAATCCGTGCGGTCGAAGCCCATGCGCGCCGTGCCCATCAGGTGGAAGCCGCAAGGCTGCTCCAGCACGCCGGAGTTGTTGACGATGCGCGCGCCGGCCGCCCACATCAGTTCCTGCGAGCGGTCGATGGCGTGCTGCGTGGCGCGCCGGTCCTGGTCGTGCATGCGGTAGGCCACCTTGGGGGCGGGCAGGCCGCTGCTGTCCTTCTTGTGCGGGTCCAGCGTGACCGTGTTGCGCTCCATCGGCAGGTCTTCGGCCAGGTTCATGAGCCAGAGCTGGCGGTTGAACATTTCGCCGAAGTGGCGGTGGTGGTCGGCGCCCCAGTGCACGGGCTTGAAGGTGGAGTAGCCCATGGACGCGTAGCCCGCGCCGGGCGCACGCACCATCACGATGGTGTAGCCGTTGACGAAGCCGCGCGAGGGGTCGGTCTCCATGAACTCGCCGCAGTACAGCGGGGACCCGCGCGCGCCCTTGTAGCTGTCCATCGGGTCGTCGAAGATGCCTTCGACGAAGCCCTGCGGGTGCAGCATCAGGTTCTTGCCCAGCAGCCCGCTGGAATTGGCCAGGCCGTCGGCCGTGGCGCCGCTGCCCGACATCAGCAGCAGCCGCGTGGTGCCGATGCCGTTGGCGCAGACGATCACGATGTCGGCCGAGACCTCGTGCTGCGTGCCGGTGTTCAGGTCTTCGTAGACGGCGCCGGTGGCGCGTTGGCCGTCGTAGACGATGCGGTGCACGCGCGCGAAGGTGCGCAGGTCCACGCCGTTGCGGATGGCCTGCGGCCAGAACGCGGTGGCGCTCGTGCCCATCGATCCGCGCGGGCAGCCCATCACGCACTGGCCGCAGTGGTTGCAGGCCAGCCGGCCGTCCATGTCCTCGGTCAGGATGGCGTTGTCGGTCGGCCACCAGTGCCAGCCCAGCTTGTCCAGCGTGCTGGCCAGGCGCTGGCCGCCGCGGCCCAGCGGGATCATGGGCGTGCTGCGCGGCGCGCGCGCCGGGTAGCCAGGGTCGCCGTTCAGGCCGGAGATGCCCATCTCGGCGTCGCAGATGTCGAAGTAGGGCGCGAGGTCTTCGTACGAGATCGGCCAGTCCGGTGCCATGCCGTGCTCCGTGCCCTTGCGGAAATCGCTGGGGCGTGGGCGCATCCAGACGCCGGAATACTTGTTGGCGCTGCCGCCGACGGCGTTGACCATGCGGATGCTGGAGCCGATGTCGTCGGAGGTGACGGGGTAGTCTTCCTTGAGGCCGCGCACGTTGGGGTGCACGTTGGCGTCGCGGGTCTTGTCCAGCTCGAAGGATTCGGACAGGTGGGGCAGCTGGCTCTGCTGGATCTCCGGTCCCTGCTCCAGGCAGATGACCTGGATGCCGTGGTCGCTGATGCGTTTGGCGATGGCGCCGCCGGCCATGCCGGCGCCGATGATCAAGACCTCGGTCCTGGTATTGCGGTGGGGGTTGCTGCGCATGGGGCTTCCTCTTACTTCTCGGTGAAATCGACGGTGCTGAGGTCCACGCGGCGCACCAGCCGGGTCGGCGTGTAGCTGTGGTCCAGCGAGGGGTTGATGCGGTCCGGCGGCATCGCGTAGCCGCGCGGCTGCGGCGGCGTGATGTAGTCGCAGTCCAGGATCTGGCGGATGGCGCGGGCCACGTCCTGCTGTGCGTAGTAGGCGTAGTAGACGAACTCCAGCAGCACGCGGAAGGCCACGGGCTGTTCGGCCTGCAGCGCGGTCAGTTCTGCCTGCATCGCGTCGTGCGAGCCGGTGCAGGGGCGCACGCGGCCGGCCACCAGCGTCAGGAAGTCGACATCGGCCTTGCGGCGCGCGCCGCGTGCGATGTAGGCCCGCACGTCGGTGCTGGACGGGACCGGCCAGCCGTCGCCGCCGGGGATGATGTGGTCGGCGGCCGCCATCAGGGCGTCCAGGTCGTCGTCCGCCACGTGGAAGTTCTGCATCGCGGGCGACCAGGATGCGTAGAACTCCACGCCGCGACGTTGCACATCGGTGGATGCGGTCATTGGGGGGCTTTCGTTGGGGGTGGGGGAGAGGGCTTACTTGTCCAGCGCGGTCGTCGGGCGCATGGATGCGACGCTGACGAGGCCGATCAGCGCCAGCACGCTGAGGTAGGCGGCGATCAGGGTCGGCTCGCCACCGGCCTTGGCGGCCAGCACCGCGGCGATGAAGGGCGCGATGCCGCCACCCAGGATGCCGGCCAGTTGCGTGGCGACCGACAGGCCCGAGTAGCGCACGCGGGTGTCGAACTGCGCGGCGAACAGCGAGGTCTGCGGGCTGAAGGTGGCGGGCCAGATCAGGCCCAGCGCCACGATCACCGGCATCAGCGGGCTGCCGTTGGCGATCGACGCGAACATCACCCAGGTCCAAGCGGCCAGCAGCACGGCGCCGACGGCGTAGACGATCTTCTGGCCGATGCGGTCGCCGATCCAGCCGACCACCAGGAACATCGGCATGGAGACGAGTGCACCGAGTGCGATGGCGTTGAGCATCTCGGCCTTGGGGATCTTGGCCGTCGTCACCGCATAGGACACCACGAACACCAGCAGGATGGCGAACCAGCTGTTCTCGAACACGCGCAGACCGATGCAGCGCAGCATCGGCAGCTTGGCGGTGGCCAGCAGTTCGGAGATCGGCGCCTTGGCCACGTTGCCGCTGCGCTTGGCGGCTTCGAACTGCGGCGTCTCCTGCACGCTGCGGCGCAGGAACACGCCGACGACCAGCAGCACTGCGCTGGCCAGGAACGGCAGGCGCCAGCCCCAGGACTGGAAGGCATCCTCCGGCAGCGAGGAGGCCGCCGCCCAGGCCAGGCTGGCCAGCACGATGCCGCCCGAGGCACCGGCCGCGGGCAGGGCGCCCCAGAAGGCTTTTTTGCCCTTGGGTGCGTACTCCACCGCCAGCAGCACCGCGCCGCCCCATTCACCGCCATAGGCGATGCCTTGCAGGATGCGCAGGGCGCACAGCAGCAATGGCGCCGCCAGGCCGATCTGCGCGTAGGTGGGCAAGAGGCCGATGAGGATGGTGGGGACAGCCATCATGAGCAGCGTGATCAGCAAGGTGTCCTTGCGGCCCATGCGGTCGCCGAAATGGCCGAACAGGAAGGCGCCCACGGGCCGCGCGAAGTAGCCGGCTGCGTAGGAGAGGAAGGACGCGATGAGCGCGGCCGTCGGGTCCAGGCTGGGGAAAAACTGCTTGCTGAAGATCAGCGCGGCGGCGGTGCCGAAGATGAAGAAATCGTAGACCTCGATCGTCGTGCCGATCATGCTGGCCG
The DNA here is from genome assembly GCF_001422365.1 of Pseudorhodoferax sp. Leaf265. Lineage (GTDB taxonomy): Bacteria > Pseudomonadota > Gammaproteobacteria > Burkholderiales > Burkholderiaceae_C > Pseudorhodoferax. Next base: position 63,301 of record NZ_LMMT01000012.1, read on the forward strand.
CGGCGGCCTTGCGCCGCTGCGATAGCGATGGGACGAGGTCGATGCCGAAGCCCGGCGTCATTGTTTGGCTCACCATCTGGAACTCCTGTGGGTTGGTCGGAAGGGACCTCCGCAGGTTAGGCAGAGCCTCTGGGCAGGGCTTGCTGGAATCGGACAGCAGGTCCCTGCAAAGCGTCAGTCGTGCCGGCCAGGGGCGCGGCGGCGGCGCACGGCCTCAGCAGGGCTGGCTGAAGTACTTGCCTGGCGTGGCGCCCAGCGACTTCTTGAACATCGCGATGAAGGCGCTGGAGCTGTCGTAGTTGAGCTCCAGCGCCACCTGGCTGACGGGCTGGCCGTCGGCCAGGCGCCGCAGGGCTTCCAGCAGCAGGGCCTGCTTGCGCCAGCCGTCGAAGGTGAGTTGCGTCTCGGCCGGGAACAGCCGCGTGATGGTGCGCCGGCTGGCGCCCACCGTGCGTTCCCATTCCTGCAGCGAGATGCGCGCGGCTGGGTCGCGCAGGATCGCCTCGCAGATCTTCAGCAGCCGCTTGTCGCGTGGCATCGGCAGGTCCAGCGGCGCCATGCGCACAAGCCGCAGCTGGTCGAGGATCACGTCGAGCACGCGCTGCTCGGCCGGGCCCACGGTCGCGGCGCCGGCGAACTGCGCCGCGTGCAGGATCAGCTCGCGCAGCAGCGGCGACACCGCCACCGCCGTGACGGCCTGCGGCAGCGTCCGGGCCAGGTCTTCGCGCACGAACACGCTGTGCAAATGGATGTCGACCGCGGCCGAGGTCTCGTGGAACACCCGGGGCGGGATCCAGACGGCGCGGTTTGGCGGGGTGACCCAGCGGCCGCCGGCCGTCGACACCGTGATCACGCCCTCGCCGGAGAACGCCAGCTGGCCGCGCGAGTGCTGGTGGCCATGGCCGCCCGAGCTGGCCGTCCAGCGGTACTGCGTGGCCAGCAGCGGCGGATCGGCCGCTTCCAGCGACCGCACCCAGCGCGCGACATCACCCGAGGTGTCTTTCATCGGCGCGATTCTGCAGCAGCCCGGGGCTGCACGGACCTGCGTAGACAATGCGCGCATGGACGAACTCAAGACCATGCGCACCTTCGTCAAGGTGGTGGACGAAGGCAGCTTTGCGGGCGCGGCGCGCGCGCTCAACGTGGCCAACTCGGTGGTCACCCGGGCCGTGGCCGAGCTCGAGGAGTCGCTCAAGTCGCGGCTGCTGAACCGCACCACGCGCGCGCTCTCGCTGACCGATGTCGGCACGCAGTACCTGGAGCGCGTGCGCAGCATCCTGGAGGACATCGACGATGCCAACAACCAGGCCAGCGAGGCCACCGGCATGGTGCGCGGCCAACTGCGCGTGGCCGCGCCGCAGGAGTTCCTGACGGCCAGCCTGGCACGGCTGGTGCCGCGCTTCGCGCAGCGGCACCCCGGGCTCAACATCCAGCTGCTGCTGTCCAGCCCCGAGGCCGCGGTGCCCGACGACGCGGCCGACGTGACCGTCCTGGTCCACAACCCCGATCCGCTGGACGGCAACTTCGTCGCGCGGCTGCTCGCCCATGCCGAGGTCGTGCTGTGCGCCACGCCCGAGTACCTGCGCCAGCATGCGCCCATCGCCAAGCCCGAGGACCTGCTGCAGCACACCATCCTCGTGCCCGAGTCGGCCTTCGAGCGCAAGGTCTGGTTGTTCCATTCCGACGGCCGCGACGGCACGCCCGAAACCGCCACGCTGCAGCCACAGCGCTCGGCGATCACGTCCCACAACGCGTCCGTGCTGATCGCGGCCGCGCGCGGGCATTTCGGCATCGCCGGTGCGTTGTCGCTGAACGTGGCCGACGACCTGCAGGCCGGCACGCTGCAGCGCGTGCTGCCGGCCTGGGCGGCCGCCAGCTACCGCGTCTACGCGGCCGTGCCCAGCCGCAACCACCTGCCGCGCCGCACGCGCGCCTTCATCGAGTTCCTCGTGGAGCAGTACGGGGGCGAGGCGCGCGACCCCTGGCTCGACGGCAAGGTGCGCTGACCCCGGCGCGCACGGTGTCATCGCGGCGTCACGCCGCTGCCATACAAACCCGCTCGCCTACAACCCGAGGAGAGCGCTTTGCAAAAGAACTGGATGTCGCTGGCGATCAGCGGCCTGTCGACCATGGCCCTGTCGGCCGCGCTGGTGGCCTGCGGCGGCGACAAGGACGAGCCCGCGGCGTCCGTCCCCAGCGCCGACAAATTCTTCAACCGCACCGCGACCTTCACGGTCTGCAGCCAGATCGGCGCGTCCTGCGAAGCCGACGAGGTGACGGCGGCCGAGATCGTCGCTGCGAGCGAAGACGGCATGACGCTGGTCTACAGCAACAGCCCCAAGGGCGAGATCGGCTTCGTCGACATCAGCGACGTGAAGGTCCCGAAGGCCCTGGGCGCGCTGGCCATGGGCGGCGAGCCGACCTCGGTCACCGTGCTGGGCGCGCACGCCATCGTCGCCGTCAACACCTCGCCGAGCTTCGTCGCACCCAGCGGCAAGCTGGTGGTGGTGGACATCGCCGCGCGCAAGATGGTCGCCGAGATCGCGCTGCCGGGCCAGCCCGATTCCATCGCCCGGAGCAAGGACGGCAAGTACCTGGCCGTGGCCATCGAGAACGAACGCGACGAAGACCTGGGCGACGGCGCGCCGCCGCAGCTGCCGGGCGGCAGCCTGGTGATCGTGGACGTGGCCGGCGCGCCCGGCACCTGGAAGACGCGCACGGTGGATCTGGCCGGCATCGCCACGCTGTACCCGAGCGACCCCGAGCCCGAGTACGTGGCCATCAACGACGACAACGTCGCCGTCGTCACGCTGCAGGAAAACAACCACATCGCGCTGGTCGACCTGGCCAGCGGCAAGCTCATCCGGCACTTCAGCGCCGGCACGGTCGACCTGACCCAGGTCGACCTGACGGACGCGCCGCGCCCCAACCAGGTCAGCTTCACCCAATCGCAGGCGGGCCGCCTGCGCGAGCCCGACGGTGTGACCTGGTTGTCGAAGACCCGCTTCGCCACCGCCAACGAGGGCGACCTGAACGGCGGCAGCCGCGGCTTCACGGTGTGGAACAGCGAGGGCAACGTGGTCTGGGATGCCGGCAACACGCTGGAGCACCTGGTCGCGCGCGTGGGCCACTACAACGACAAGCGCTCGGACGCCAAGGGCAACGAGCCCGAGAACGTCGCCTTCGGCCGTTTCGACGGCACGGACTACCTGTTCGTGGCCTCCGAGCGCTCCAGCGTGATCTCGGTCTACGACATGAGCCGGCCCGATGTGCCGGCCTTCAAGCAGGTGCTGCCGACCGCGCTGGCGCCCGAGGGCGTGCTGGCCATCCCCTCGCGCAAGCTCCTGATCGTGGCCAGCGAGGCCGACGACCGCGCCAGCCTGGTGCGCTCCAGCCTCAACATCTACCAGTACCAGACCGCCGCACCGGCCTACCCGACCATCCAGTCGGCCGACCGCGCCGACGGCACGCCCATCCCCTGGTCTGCGTTGTCGGGGCTCGCGGCGGCGCCCACGGGTTCCACCGTCTACGCGGTCGACGACAGCTTCTTCCGCGGCAACCGCATCTTCGAGATCGACACCGCCCGCAAGCCGGCCCAGCTCCAGCGCGAGATCCGCGTCACCGACCCGGACCGCAGGATCGCCGCGCTGGCCGCGCTGCTCCCCGCCGCGAAGGACGCCAATGCCTTCGACGCGACCGACCTGGCGGCCATGGTCAATGCCGATGGCACGGTCAACCTGGACCCCGAGGGCATCTCCGTCGCGAGCGACGGCGGCTTCTGGATCGCCTCGGAAGGCGCGGGCACGGTGGGCGAGGCCGCGCGTCCGGTGCTGTCGGCCAACCTGGTGTTCAAGCTCACGGCCACGGGCGTCATCCAGGAGATCATCCAGCTGCCGGCCGAGGTCAACGCCAAGCAGCAGCGTTTCGGCTTCGAGGGCATCGCCGAATCCAACGGCAGGCTGGTCGTGGCCTTCCAGCGCGCCTGGGCCGGCGAGGCGCGGCCGCGCATCGGCGTCTACGACCTGGCGGCCAGGACCTGGCAGTTCATGTTCTATCCGCTGGACGCCGTGGCCTCGCCCAATGGCGGCTGGGTCGGCCTGTCGGACATCACGGCCATGGGCAACAACCAGTTCATGCTCGTGGAGCGCGACAACCAGGGTGGGCCGGACGCGCGCATCAAGCGCCTGTACCGCATCGACCTCAGCGGCCAGGCCGACGGCGCCGTACTCACCAAGACGCTGGTGCGCGACCTGCTGCCCGATCTGAAGCTCGCCGGCGGCAACGTGGTCGAGAAGATCGAGGGCCTGGCGCGCCTGGCCAACGGCGAGTGGCTCATCGTCAACGACAACGACGGCGTGGACGACGGCGCCAACAGCGGCGAGACGCTGCTGATCCGGCTGGGCCAGCTCAGCGGCGGCTGATTCCCGCCCACGGGCGGGCCAGGGCGCGGGGGACCGGATACGGTACCCTCGCGCCTTTTCTTTCGGCCGGTCGCCCCGGTTCCTGAGCCTCCCGCGCCATGTTCGCCCTGGATCTGCGTTCCCTGACCCTGATGGCGTTCATGACCAGCGTGGCCATGGGCTTCGTGCTGCTCATGCTCCGGCGGCACTACCCGGGCTCGATCCGCGGCATGTGGCTGTGGGGCCTCGCGCCCGTGGTGGCGGCCTCCTCGACCGTGTTTTACGGGCTGGAGAAGCTGTTCGCGCCGCTCGTGGTCGTCGTCTTCGGCAACGGCCTGCTCATGAGCGGCTGTGCGCTGTTCTACTTCGGCACGCGGCGCTTCTACGGCCTGCGCAGCGGCTGGCGGCCCTGGGCTGTGGTCGGCGTGCTGCTGCTGCTCTGGCAGGTGTTCTTCTTCATCGGTTATCCGGACTACCGGCTGCGCCTGGCCGTGTTCGCCAGCACGCTGTCGGTGGTGCTGGTGCTGCACATCCGGTTGCTGCTGCAGCGCGCGGGCAAGGGCTTCGCGGCGCGCTTCACGGCCGGCGTGCTCACGGTGCAGACCCTGGTGCTGCTGGCACGCGCGATTTCCACCTTCTGGCTGGACACGCCCACCAGCCACCGCTTCGCGCCGTCGGCCATGCAATCGGTCTACATCGCCACCTTCAGCTTTTCGGTGCTGCTGGTCAGCGTGGGCGTGCTGCTGATGGCCAGCGAGCGCCTGCGCTCGGAGTTCGAGCACCTGGCCAACCACGACAGCCTGACCGGCGCGCTGGCCCGGCGCGTGGTGCTGGAGGACTGCACGCGCGAGTTCGGCCGCTGGCAGCGTTTCGAGCATGGCTTCGCGCTGCTGATGGTGGACGTGGACCACTTCAAGTCCATCAACGACGGCCACGGCCATGCCGTGGGTGACCGCGTGCTGTCGCGCGTGGTCGACGCGCTGGGCCCTGCGCTGCGCAACGTCGACCGGCTCGGCCGTTACGGTGGCGAGGAATTCCTGGTGCTGCTGCCCGAGACCGGCGCGGGCGAGGCCCGCATGGTGGCCGAGCGCATGCGCGACGCCGTGGCGCGCCTGCCGGCCACGGCCAAGGTGCCGGCCTGCACCATCAGCGTGGGCGTGGCCTGCGTGCGCCATGGCGACGCCAGCGTGGCGGCCGTGCTGGCCCGCGCCGATGCCGCACTCTACGAGGCCAAGCGGCTGGGGCGTGACCGTGTGGCCGTCGCCGACCAGGCCTGATCAACCCCTGGCCGTGCGCATCAGCCCCAGCACCACCAGCCCGCTGGCCAGCACGCCCACGCCGACCCAGGCCGCGTTGAAGCCGCCCAGCTGCTGCGAGTACACATAGCCCAGGCTGGACCACAGCATGTAGGCGCTGCTGGCGCAGAACAGCGCAGGCAGCACAGGGTACAGCGGCACGCGGAAGGGCCGCTCGCGCGCACCGTCGATGGCGCGCAGCCGGAACAGCGCGATGCCCACCAGCAGGAAGAACAGCCAGAACACCGGCGCCGTGTACTCCACCATGGCCTGGAAGCCGCCCTTGAAGGCCACGCCCAGCACGATCAGCGCCAGCGCCAGCACGCACTGGATCGGCAGCGCGTTGCGCGGCACGCGCCGCGCCTCGTCCCAGGCTGCGAGCACCTTGAGCGCCGGCCAGTCCTGGCCGAGCGCGCTGGCAGTGCGCGCGCCGACGATCATGGTGGCGTTGATGGAGGTCAGCGCCGCCGCCGCGACCATGGCCGCGATGAGCTGGCCGGCGCCGGGGCCGAAGGCGGCCGTCAGCACGTCGGTGGCCACGGCCTGCGACTTGGCCATGCCCGCCAGGCCCAGCACCGACCAGTAGGCCCAGTTCACGAGCAGGTACAGCGCGGTCAGGAACAGCACCGAGATCAGCAGCGCGCGGGCGATGGTGCGCCGGTCCTTCAGGTCGGCGCTGATGTAGGCGGCATCGTTCCAGCCGCCGAAGGTCAGCAGCACGAAGACCATGCCGAAGCCCACGCCGGCCAGCGAGACCGGGCCGGGCGCTGCGGCCGGTGGCGGTGGGGCATTGCCACCGCCCAGGGCGAACCACAGCGCCGCTCCGACGATCAGCACCAGACCGCCGACCTCCACGGCCGTGAGCCAGGACTGCGTCTCGGCCCCGCTGCGGATGCCGCGCAGGTTGATGGCTGTCAGCACCACGGTGGCGATGGCCGCCCACAGCGCGCTGCTGTAGGGCCCGAGCGGCAGCAGTTGCGTCATGTAGTCGCCGAACACGAAGCCCAGCAGCGCGATCGAGCCCGTGGTGATGACCGCGAAGCGCGCCCAGGCGTACAGCAGTGCCGTGCCGCGGCCGAAGGCACGCGACAGGAAGTGGTACTCGCCGCCTGCGCTCGGGTAGGTGCTGGCCAGCTCGGCATAGCACAGCGCGCCGATCAACGCGACCAAGCCGCCCGCCACCCACAGCGCGAACATCCAGCCCGCGCTGGGCACGCTGCCGGCGACCAGCGAGGGCGCCTTGAAGATGCCCGCGCCGATGACCACGCCCACCGTGATGGCGATGGCGTGGCGCATGGTCAGCGGCGCGGCGGCCGCCGGCGATGTCATCGGGCGGTGCTCGCAGCGAACGCGCTGGCGTCCTGTTCCGCCGCCGCGGTGGTGGGCGCGATGGGCGAGGCCTCGCCGGTGCGGCGTGCCTCGAAGGGCACGCCGGCCTGGCCCGGCCGCGTCGCCATGCCCGTGATGCGGTCGCCCGCCACCCGGCCCTCGAACTGCCAGAGCTGGCCCTTGGGATCGCGCAGGCCGAAGCTAATTTGCGGACCTGCGATGCGCGGACGCACGAGGCTGGCGCGCAGCTCGCCGAACACCGCATCGCCGCTGACCACCTGGTAGCGCTGCGCGAGCGACAGCGCGGCCTCGGGCAGGCCGGCGCCGGTCAGCTTCCAGTTGCCCGAGGCGTTGGCCGGTACATGCCACAGGTAGACGTCGCCGTAGCCGGCGCGGGCGGTCTCGTCGGGCGTCCAGTCGCCCATCGTGAACGAGTGCGAGACCACGCGCGTGCCCGGCGCCATCTTGAACAGCAGCGGGCGCAGCCGCAGGTTCAGCGCGGGCAGCAGGTACATGGTGACCACGGTGGCGCTGGAGAAGTCGGCCTGGAAGATGTCGGCCTGGCGGAACTGCACCTTGTCGGCGACGCCGGCTTCCTGCGCACGCCGGTTCGACAAGCCCACCATGTCGGCGTTGTATTCGAGGCCGGTGGCGCGCGCGCCGAACTCACGCGCCGCGGCGATGGCGATCTTGCCGTCGCCCGAACCCAGGTCGAACACGCGGTCCGTGGGCTGGACCTCCGCCATCTGCAGCATGCGCGTGACGGTCTCGTCCGGCGTGGGGATCCAGATCACGTCCTTGCCGGCCTGGCCGCGCTGCGGCTCGTAGCCACTGTTCTGGGCCAGCGTGGCGGAGGCGGCGAGGCCGGCCAGCGACAGCACGGCGAGCCGGCGAGACAGGGAGGCCTGGGCGATGGTCATCACTGTGGTCCTTGGTCCTTGGTTCTTGGGGAACAGTCCGCGGTGCCCCGCGCAGCGCGGCTGGGCGGGCGCATTGTGGAGGGAGCATTGCGCCGCGCGGGCGACGCCCCCAGGGTTTCTGCGGACTTCAGGCCGGCGCGGCGGGTGGCGGCGCCACCACCACGGTGGGCGGCGCGGCCATCGCCAGGCCGGCGTCGCGGAACGACTCCAGCATCGCGAACAGCAGGTCGCTGCGCACGCCGCCGGCGTTGCGCGGCCCGTCCACGTAGCAGATGGACTGGAACACCAGCATGCCGTTCTCCACGCCTTCCAGCGACAGCGAAGGCGCGGGCGTGGGCAGCACCTTGGGATGGGCGGCGCAGGCCGCCAGCATGAGTTCGCGCACCTTGGGCGCGTCGGTCGCCAGCGGCATGGGCAGGCGGATCAGCACGCGGCCCTCGGCGTTGCTGAGCGTCATGTTGCGCACGGTCTTGGTGATGAATTCGGAGTTCGGCACGATCACGGTGGAGCGGTCGCCGAGCTGGATCTCGGTGGCGCGCACGTTGATGCGCTTGATGTCGCCCTCGGTCGTGCCCAGCACCACCCAGTCGCCGACCTTCACGGGCCGCTCGGCCAGCAGGATCAGGCCCGAGATGAAGTTCTGCACGATGGCCTGCAGGCCGAAGCCGATGCCCACCGACAGGGCGCTGGCGATCCAGGCGATGCGGTTCACGCCGATGCCCAGCGCCGACATGCCGGCCGCCACCACCAGCACCACGCCCACGTAGTTGAGCAGCGTGGCCAGCGAGCTCTGCATGCCCGGCTCCATCGTCGTGGTGGGCAGGTAGCGCTCGCGCAGCCAGCGCTGGAACACGCGCAGCGCGACGAAGCCGCCCACCAGCACGGCGATGGCGCTGAACAGCGCGGCCGGCACCAGCTGGAACTCGCCGATCTTCAGCCCGCTGCCGATGCGGCCGGTCTGCTCCAGCACCTCGTCGGGCCGCGTGCCCAGCGGCGCCAGCAGTGCGATGACCATGTAGAAGAACAGCACCAGCCGCGCCAGCGCCGACAGCACCACGGCGGCCTGGTCCAGCGTGGCCGGCGCGAAACCGAAGCCGCGCTGCAGCCGCTGGCCGAAATCGCTGCGGGAGGCCACGACGGCCATGCACAGGTCGTCGGCGAACTTGAACAGCACGTAGAAGGTCACGCCCACGAGGCCGGTCCAGGCCAGCTGGGAGGCCAGCAGGCTGCCGATGGTCATGTAGCCGGCGGCGGTGAGCACGATCACGCCGACCAGGGCCAGCGCCACCGCGCCCATCGCCAGACCGACCCACAGCGGGCGGTCGGCTTCGGGCGGCGCCGCCTCGCCCTCGGCCGCTGGCGCGGCCGCCTGCGGGCCGTGCAGGCGCAGCAGCGCGCCCAGGATCAGCAGCGCCAGGGCCAACGCCGTCACGGTCTGCACCAGGTGCACGGCGGCCAGGCTCGCGCCGACGATCTCGACGATCTGCGTGGGGATCCAGACCAGCACGCCGACCAGCGCGAACAGCCAGGGATAGGGGTTGAGCCGCAGCGCCAGCGTGTCCGGGATGCGCGGCAGCCGCCAGGACGGCCGCCGGTTGGCCAGCAGCGCGCGGCCCAGGCCGGTGACGAAGGCGATGAAGAGCATCGAATCGTCGGCCAGCGCCACCAGCTTGCTGCTGAGCGGCCCGAACGCGGCGTGCGCGCGCAGCTGGGACAGCAGGCCCCGCATGGCCAGGGCCACGACCAGCAGGTTCACGGTCACGATGGCGATCACCAGCAGCGAACGGCGCAGCCGCCCGCCCGGCAACAGGCGCTGCGCGAGCCGGGCCAGGCCGTGCTCGGCCAGCAGGTCGCCCACCGTGATGGCCAGCACCGCCAGCGCCAGCGCCAGCAGCACGGGGCCGATGTGCTCGGGTTGCCCCATGCGCTGCACGGCGGCCTGCAGTTCGTCGAGCAGCGGGACCAGGCGCGCCTGGTCCTCCGGCCACGCGTCGGCCAGTTGCTGCCAGAACACGCTGCCCAGCGGCGAGGGCGCACGGCCCGTCAGCTGGGCCTCGAACAGGTCGCGCTGGCGGTTGCGCAGGTCGTCGCTGCGCTGCTGGGCATCGACGACCACCAGGCGCGCGAGCCGGATGTCGGCGTCCACGCCGTTGCGCTCGCGCGTGAGGGTCTGGCGCTGGCGCGTGATGTCGGGGTCTTCGCTGGCGCCGGCCGCCGGCGCGGGGCCCAGTTCTCCCAGGCGCGCATTGAGGTCGTTGAGCTGGCCGGTGCGGGCTGCGATGACCTTGTTGGCGCCGGCGATCAGTGTGCCGTAGCGGCCCTGCAGCGCGCGCACGGCGTCGGCGCCGACGGCGGTCTCGGGCAGCTTCTCGAAGTCGCTGCGCAGCGTGGCCACGTCGGGCACGGGCTCGGCCGGGGCGGGCGCTGCAGGCTGGACGGCCGGCTGCGGCCCCTGGGCGTGCGAGGGGTGCAGGCCCAGGGCCAGCAGCAGGAAGAAGGCGGTGGCCAATGCGGCCAGGCGACGGGACCAGGTCATCCGCGGATCATAGGTAAGCTCGCGCCCGCGCCTTTTCGCGCTCCACCGTTTGTTTCCCATGCCTGCATCTGCTTTCCACGGGCGCGTCTTGGCCCGCGCCATCGGCCTTACGGCCCTGCTGCTGCTGGGCGGCTGCGCCAGCACCCGCGCCTGCGAGGCTGGCTTTTCGGCCTCGCCGCAGTACGAGGCCGAGGGTTGCCGCTTCCGCAACGCGGCCAACCCCGAGGCCAAGCCCTCGCAGGAGGGCTGGCGCATCTGGAGCCGCTTCTTCTTCGGCAAGAAGGAGGGCACGGTGCCGGTGGACGCCATTCCCGTGCACCCCCTCGCGCAGGCGCAACTCGCGGCGCTGCCGCCGGACGCCAACCACATCGTGCGCCTGGGCCATTCCTCGCACCTGCTCAAGCTGCAGGGGCGCTACTGGCTGATCGACCCCGTGTTCGGCGAGCGCGTCTCGCCGTTCAGCTTCATGGGGCCCAAGCGCTTCCACGCGCCGCCGTTGGCGCTGACGGAGCTGCCGCCGATCGAGGGCCTGATCCTCTCGCACGACCACTACGACCACCTGGACGTGCCCACCATCGAGTACTTGAAAGACCGCGTGCAGCGCTACTTCGTGCCGCTGGGCGTGGGCCGGCGGCTGGTGGAAATGGGCGTGGCGCCCGAGCGCATCACCGAGTTCGACTGGTGGCAGGCCGCCACGCACGCCGGCGTGCAGCTCACGGCCACGCCCTCGCAGCACTTCTCGGGCCGCGGCCTGTGGGACCGCGACAGCACGCTGTGGTCGTCCTGGGTGCTCCAGGTCGGCGGCCAGCGCATCTACTACAGCGGCGACTCGGGCTACTTCGGCGGTTTCGCGCAGATCGGCGCGCGCTTTGGCGGTTTCGACATCGCGCTCATGGAGAACGGCGCCTACGACGCCTGGTGGCCCTCGGTGCACATGACGCCCGAGGAGACCGTGCGCGCGTTCGAGGACCTGCGCGGCAAGACGCTCTACAGCGTGCACAACAGCACCTTCGACCTGGCCTTCCACCGTTGGCAGGCACCGCTGGCCGAGCTGGCGGCGCTGGCCCAGGCCAAGGGCATCGACCTGGCCACGCCCGAGATCGGCGAGGTGCTCACAGTGGGCGCGCCGCGCGCCAACCGCCTCTGGTGGGAGGGTTTGCGCTGAGCGACATGGACGGCCTGTACCATGGCTGCGCTGAGCCGAGGAGACCCATGTCCTACATGCTGCTGATCCACGAACCCGTCGGCCAACGCGCCACGCGCAGCGAGGCCGAAGGCCGCGCGGCCTACGACCAGATGCTGCGCTTCGGCGCCGACCTGAAGGCGCGCGGCCTGCTGGTGGCCGCCGAGTCGCTGGCGTCCGAGCATGCCGCCACGCGCGTGCAGCGCCGGGGCGGCAAGACGCAACTGCTGGACGGCCCCTTCGCCGAGGCCAAGGAGATGGTGGGCGGCTTCTTCCTGCTCAACTGCGCCACGCGTGAAGAGGCGCTCGCGATCGCCGCGCAGTGTCCGGCGGCCGAATGGTGCACGGTGGAAGTGCGCGGCCTGGCGCCGTGCTGGGACGACGGCCGGCCAACCTGAAATTTTTTCGCCGCGCTGTCGAATCCGCGCGCGCCGCTTCGTCGTGCAGGCATGGTCACCAGGAGAACACCATGCGTTTCATGATTCTGGTCCGGTCCGTGCCGGCCTTCGATGTCGAGACCCAGCCGGTCGCAGACGATCCGGCGCACGCCGCCATGTACGCGGCCATGGCCGCCTACCACGAGGAACTGGCGCGCGCCGGCGTGCTGCTGGACGCGGCCGGGCTCAAGCCGCAGTCCGCCGGCTGGCGCATCCGCTACGGCGCCGGCGACCAACGCACCGTCATCGACGGCCCGTTCGCCGAAGCCAAGGAACTCGTGGCCGGCTACACGCTGATCCAGGTGCGCTCGCGCGAGGAGGCGCTGGAATGGGCGCGCCGTTTCCCGAACCCGGTCGGTGCCGGCCAGCCGGCCGAGATCGAGGTGCGCCAGCTCTACGAGGTCGACGACTTCCCGCCGGGCGACACCACCGAGCGCTTCAAGACCATCGGAACCTTGTAAGGAGACCCACCATGCCGCAACACGCACAGATCTTCGTCAACCTGCCCATCAAGGACATGGCGCGCAGCCAGGCCTTCTTCCGCAGCCTGGGCTACGAGTTCAACCCGCAGTTCACCAACGCGCAGGGCGCCGCGCTGGTGCTGGGCGAGAACCTGTTCGCCATGCTGCTGGTCGAGCCCTTCTTCCAGAGCTTCACCAAGAAAACCATCGTCGATGCGCACCAGAGCGTCGAGGTGCTGGTCTGCCTGTCGTGCAGCGGCCGCGAGGAGGTCGACGACCTCGTGCGCAAGGCCCGCGCGGCCGGCGCCACCGTGCCCAACGAGGCGCAGGACTACGGCTTCATGTACTCCCACGGCTTCACCGACCTGGATGGGCATGTCTGGGAACTGGTCCACATGTCGGGCGAGCCGCCGCAAGCCTGATGCACGAAGCCACGCACGCCGCGACCCACGCAGCGATCGCCGCGGTCTGGCGCATCGAGTCCGCCAGGATCGTGGCCGTGGTCGCGCGCATGACGCGCGACATCGGCGTGGCCGAGGAACTGGCGCAGGACGCGCTGATCGCCGCGCTCGAGCACTGGCCGCGGGACGGCGTGCCCGACAACCCGGGTGCCTGGCTCACGACCACGGCCAAGCGCCGCGCGCTGGACCATTTGCGGCGCGACAAGCTGGCGGCTGACAAGCTGGAGCAGGTCGGCCATGACCTCGAAGCACAGGAGGCCTTGATCGTGCCGGACTTCGTCGATGCGCTGGACGCCGCACGCGCCGACCAGATCGGCGACGACCTGCTGCGGCTGATTTTCACGGCCTGCCACCCGGTGCTCTCGGCCGAGGCGCGCGTGGCGCTCACGCTCAAGCTGCTGGGCGGCCTGTCCACGCAGGAGATCGCGCGCGCCTTCCTGGTGCCCGAGCCCACCATCGCCCAGCGCATCGTGCGCGCCAAGCGCCAGCTGGGCGAGGCCGGCGTGGCCTTCGAGCTGCCGCAGGGCGCGGCGCTGGCCGAGCGCCTGGCCTCGGTGCTCGAGGTGGTCTACCTGGTCTTCAACGAGGGCTACACGGCCACGGCCGGCGACGACTGGATGCGGCCCGAGCTCGTGCAGGAGGCGCTGCGCCTGGGCCGCATGCTGAGCGGCCTGGCGCCCCAGGAGCCCGAGGCCTGGGGTCTCATCGCGCTCATGGAACTGCAGGCCTCCCGCGCCGCGGCGCGGCTGGACGAGGCCGGCCGGCCCGTGCTGCTGGCCGACCAGGACCGCGGCCGCTGGGACCGGCTGCTGATCCGCCGCGGCCTGGTGGCGCTGGAGCGCGCGGCCGCGCTGGGCGGTGCCGATGGCTTCTATGCGCTGCAGGCCGGCATCGCCGCCTGCCATGCGCGCGCGCCCGCGGCGGCGGACACCGACTGGGCCCGCATCGCCGCGCTGTACGGCCGGCTCGCACAGGTGGCGCCCTCGCCCGTGGTCGAACTCAACCGCGCCGTGGCGGTCGGCATGGCCGAGGGCCCGGCCGCGGCGCTGGTGCTGGTCGACCGCCTGCAGGGCGACAAGGCCTTGCGCAACTACCAGTGGCTGCCCAGCGTGCGTGCCGACCTGCTGGGCAAGCTGGGCCGCCACGCCGAAGCCCAGGCCGAATGGCTGCGCGCCGCCGGGCTGGCCGGCAATGGTGCCGAGCGCACGCTGCTGCTGGCCCGTGCCGCCCAGGCCGCGGCGCAGGGCTAGAAGCGCGCCGTGGCGCCGACGAAGTACATGCGTCCGCCGTTGTCGTAGTTGGCACCGGTCTCGCGGGTCTGCTTGTCGGCCAGGTTGACGACGCCGGCGCGCAGCGTCAGCGCTTCGTTCAGGCGGTAGTTGGTCGCCAGGTCCACCGTGGTGTAGGCCTTGGCGAAGGTGCTGGCCGTGCCCGTCACCACCACCTCCTTGCCGGTGTAGCGCGCGCTGAGGTCGGCGCTCCAGTCCGGCCGGATCTGCCAGCTCAGCGCCGAGCTGGCGACGAGCTTGGGAACGGCCAGCAGCGCGGCGCCCGTGGTCAGGTTCCTGGACTCGAACATGCGCGTGAAGCTGTTCTTCCATGCCAGGCCCTTGGCCAGCGGCACGTTCAGGTAGGCCTCCAGGCCGCGCGTGCGGGCGCGCTGGGCGTTCTCCATGCGCGTCCACCAGTAGCCGTTGAAGAAACCCAGCGGCTGGTAGTCGATCTTGTTGCGGAAGTTGGTGTGGAAGTAGGTGGCCCCGGCCGACCAGCCGGCCTCGTCGTACCCCAGGCCCAGCTCGTGGTTGATGCTGGTCTCGGGTTGCAGGTCGGGGTTGCCGACCATGAAGCAGCCCGGCCTGCCTTCGGGATCGCGGAAGCTGCTGGTCCAGCCCATGCCGGCCAGGCTGCGGCAACCGTTGCCGCCGGACTGTGTGGCCGCGCTCGGCGAGTTCTCCTTGAGTCCCGGCGCACGGAAGCCGCGCGAGACGCCGCCGCGCACGGTCCATGCCTCGGCCGGGTGATAGACCACGTAAGCGCGCGGGCTCCAGTTGGTGCCGTACTTCCTGTGCCGGTCCATGCGCAGGCCCAGCGTCAGCGAGAGGTTCTCGCGCAGGAACAGGGTGTCCTCGCCGAACAGCGCCCAGGTGCTGTTGCTGAGGCCTGTGCCAGTGACCGGCGCGCCGGTGTAGTCGATCGGTGCCAGGCCGATGGTGTCGCGGTTCTCGAGCTCCTCGCGGCGCCACTGGCCGCCCAGGGTCAGCACGTGGTCCAGGCCCAGCAGCTTGAGCGGCAGGTCCACGCGGCCGTCCAGCGTGGTGTCGCGCGCGTTGTTGCCGATGGTGTCGCCCTGGTCCTCGTACCTGTGGTGCGTGAGGTTGAGCTTGGAACGCACGTCGCCCCACCTGCCGTCGTGGCTCAGGCCGAAGTGGGTGTGGACCAGCTTGGCCAGGCCCCAGGCGCCGACCAAGGGGTCGCCGTCGGCATCGACGGTCTTCGAGTCGGTGGCGCGTTGTGTGCCCTGGCCGGCTTCGAAGCCCAGCACCTGGTCGGGCGTGAGCTGCCAGTTCAGCAGCGCGTTGAGGCTCTGGTTCTTCGCGCCGGCGGTGGACTGGTAGCCGCCCGTGAAGCCACCCGTGGACTCATCCGCATCGCGCACCGTGTAGTTGCCGCCGATGCGCAGGCCGATCCGGTCGGACAGCGGCCCGCTGATGTGGAAGCCGGTCTGCTTGCGGTCGCCGCGCTCCGAGTCGCTGGGCCGGGAGTAGTTGGCCGTGACCGAGCCGCCCCAGCGCGTGCCGATCTTGCGGGTGATGATGTTGATCACGCCGCCCATGGCGTCCGAGCCGTACAGCGAGGACATGGGGCCGCGCACGACTTCGATGCGCTCGATCATCTCGGGCGTGATCCAGTCCAGGTCCTGCTGGCCCAGGTCGTCGCGGTAGTTCACGCCGGCCGAGCTGCCCTGGCGCTTGCCGTCGACCAGGATCAGCGTGTACTTGTCGGGCAGGCCGCGCAGCTTGATCTTCGACTGCGGGCCGGTGGCGGCCGTGCCGCCGGTCACGCCGGGGATGGTGGACAGCAGCTCGCCGATGCTGGTGACGGGCTTCTTCTCGATGTCCTCGCGCGTGATCACGCTGATGCTGGCCGGCGCCTCCTGGATGTCCACCGCCTGGCCGGAGGCGGTGACCACGACGGTCTGCAGGGCCTGGTCGGCGTTCTGGGCGTAGGCCTGGGCCAGCACAAGGCTCAGGAGACAGGGCGCAAAGGCCAGGCTGCGGGTGCGGATGCGTGCGTTCACGGGACCTCGTTGGATGGTTTTCCTGCCGGCGCGGGAGCGTGGCAAATGAGAAATATTCGCAATGCGGATAATAGAAACCGGTCACCGTTCCTTCACCTTTCTTATGAATTCTTTGCAAACCTGCTGGCGGCCGTTGCGGGCCATCACGCCAGGGCACCTGGATGTCACCGCAGCGCGCGTGCTGCTGGTCGACGACGACCTGGAGCTGTGCCGCATGCTGCAGGAGTTCCTGGAGGCCGAGCCGGTGCAGCTGGACTGCGTGCACGACGGCGGCGAGGCCGCCGAGCGGCTGGCGCGCGAGCGCTTCGATGTGGTGCTGCTGGACGTGATGCTGCCCACGCTGGATGGCTACGCCGTGCTGCGCGCGCTGCGTGCCCAGGCCCTGGTCACGCCCGTGCTGATGCTCAGCGCGCGCGGCCACGAGGACGACCGCATCATGGGCCTGGAGGCCGGTGCCGACGACTACCTGCCCAAGCCCTTCAACCCGCGCGAACTGCGCGCCCGCCTGTTCGCCATGCTGCGGCGCGGCCTGCGCCCTGCGCCCGGGGCGCCGCTGCCGGAGCCGGCCCTGTCCCTGGATGCCTTGCGGCTGCTGCCGGGCAAGGCGGTGGCGGCCATCGGTGGGGTGACGGTGGCGCTGACCGCGGCCGAGGCGCGCATCCTGGAGGCGCTGATGCGCGCGCCCAACCGGCCGGTCTCGCGCGCCCAGCTCACGCGCTGGGGCCTGGGGCGCGCCCTGCTGCCGGCCGACCGCAGCCTGGACACGCATGTGAGCAACCTGCGCCGCAAGCTGGGCCTGGACGGCGCGCGCGCCGGCGCGCCGGTGCTGCGCAGCGCGCGCGGCGTGGGCTATGTGCTGCACGCGGCGTTGCCGGCACACGCTGCGGCGGAGGTGCCGGCCTGAACACGCGCCTGTTCCGCCGCCTCTTCCTGTCGTTCTGGGCGGCGCTGGTGCTGATCCTGCTGGTCGGCAGCGGCGTGACGCTGGCTGTGACCTCGGCGCGGCTGCATGCGCTGGACGGCGTCAGCTCCGCCGAGCTCACGCAGGCCGCGCGCCACGCGGCCCGTGCGGGCGATGCGGCACTGGGCCAATGGGTGCGCCGCACCGAGGCGCAGTACGCCAGCCTGCGCGTGTTCCTGGTGGACCGTGCGGGGCGCGAACTGCTGGGCCGGCCGCTGCCGGTGCGGCTGCAGGACTGGGTCCAGCTGAACCTGGCCCAGACGGTGGCGCTGTGGGAGGGCGGGCCGGCCAGCGCCGGCCCGGCCGTGCACCGCGCCCATGTGCCGGTGCCCGACTCCTGGTGGAACGTGCCGGCCATCGAGAGCGCCGGCGGCGGCGTGCATTTCGCGCTGTTCCTGCCATTCGATTCCTCGGCCTACGAGGTGCTGGGCGTGCCGCATGTGCTGGTGCTGTTGTTTCTGTGCGCGGTGTGCGTGAGCGGCCTGGCCTGCTGGGTGGTGGCGCGCCACATCATGCGGCCCGTGCTCGGCGTGCAGCAGGGCCTGCGCAGCCTGGCGCGCGGCGAACTCGGCGCGCGCATGGGCCCGGGCCTGGCCGGCCGCAGCGACGAACTGGGCGCGCTGGCGGCCGACTTCGACGCCACCGCGCAGCGGCTGCAGGAACTGGTCTCGGCCCAGGAACTGCTGCTGCGCGATGTCTCGCACGAGCTGCGCTCGCCGCTCACGCGGCTGCGGCTGGCCCTGGAACTCGCGCGCCGCGGCGGCCCCGGCATGCCGGCGCAGCTGGACCGCATCGAGCGCGAATGCGCCCGGCTCGACCTGTTGACCGGCCAGGTGCTGCGGCTGGCACGCCTGCGCGAGCCGCGTGCTGCCGCCCGTGCGCCGCTGGACCTGGCGGCCCTGGTCGGCGACACGGTCGCCGACGTGGCCTACGAGGCCGAAGCCGCCGGCAAGGCCGTGGCCTGGCAGCCACCGCGCCAGCCGGTGCTGCTGCACGGCGCTGCGGCCGAGCTGTCCAGCATGCTGGAGAACGTGTTGCGCAATGCGCTGCGCTTCACGCCGCGCGGCGGGCAGGTCGACGTGGGCCTGGAACTGCAGGGCGGCGCGGTCGCCCTGTCGGTGCGCGACCGCGGCCCGGGCATCGCGCCCGAGCACCTGGACCAGGTGTTCGCTCCCTTCTTCCAGGCCGACCTGTCGCGCGCCAGCGGCCACACCGGTGCCGGCCTGGGCCTGCCGATCGCGCAGCGCGTGGCACAGCGCCATGCGGGCGAGATCCGGCTGGTCAACCGCGCGGGCGGCGGGTTGCGCGTGGAGATCGTGCTGCCGTGCTGAGCGGGCTTGTCACGCCGCTGTCACGGTGGCCCGAACAATCCCCTGGCATGCAACACCCGTTCCCGATCCGTGTGCTTTTCCTGTGCAACAGCAACGCGGCGCGCAGCCTGATGGCCGAGTCGCTGCTGCGGCACCTCGACAGCAGCCGCTTCGCCGCCTACTCGGCCGGCAGCACGCCGACGCCGGACGGCCAGCCCGACCCGCGCACCTTGCAGGCCCTGGCAGCGGCAGACCTGCCCACCGATGGCCTGCGCAGCAAGGGCTGGGATGAATTCAGCGGCCCGGATGCGCCGCACATGGACCTGGTGGTCACGCTGTGCGACGAGGCCGCGGGCGAGACCTGCCCGGTCTGGCCCGGCCACCCCGCCACGGCGCACTGGTCGCATGCCGATCCGCGCGCCGAGGGCGCGCAGGACCCTGAACGCTTCGTGCACGCCGTGCATGGGCTGCGCCGGCACATCGAGCTGCTCGTGAACCTGCCCGACGAGCGCATCGACCGGCTGGTGCTGCAGGCCGAGGCGCGCCAGCTCGGCCAGGTGTGACTTGCGGCATCTTGCCGGCACGCCGCTGAACGCGTCAGATCGACGGCGCCGCGCCTTTCCTGCTGGAGCCCTGCCATGAAGCTGTCCCGCCTGACGATTGCCACCTTCAACCTCTACAACCTGAACCTTCCCGGCCTGCGGATCTACACCGGCGCCGGCTGGACCCAGGAACAGTACGAGCGCAAGATCGCCTGGACGGCCCACCAGCTCAAGCTGCTGGCACCCGACGTGCTGGGCGTGCAGGAACTCTGGCATGCCGACGCGCTGGCCGCGGCCTTGGACGCATCCGGCCTGGCCGACCAGTACGACATGCTGGTGCCGCCGGACGCGAACGGCACGCACATCGTCTGCGCGGCCCTGGTGCGCAAGGGGCTGCTGGTGGGGGCGCCCGACTGGATCACCGCGTTTCCCGAGGGCTTCGTGCTGCGCTCCAAGGGCGACGATCCGCAGACGCCGCAGATCGACGTGAACATCCAGGGCTTCTCGCGCCCGGTGCTGCACTTCACGGTCCTGCCGCGCGACAAGCAGCCGGCCGTGCATGTCTACGTCTGCCACTTCAAGTCGAAGGCGCCCACGCAGGTGTTCAAGGAAGACTGGTACGACAAGGCCACCTACGGCCGCCACGCCAAGGGCCTCGGGTCGGCGCTGTCCACCATCCGCCGCACGGCCGAGGCGGCGGCGCTGCGCTTTCTGCTCAGCGCATCGATGCAGGGCAACGACACGCCCGTCATCGTGCTGGGCGACATCAACGATGGCCAGCACAGCAACACCGCCAACATCCTGACCGAGCAGCCGCGCTACCTGGTCGGCGACTCCGAGGGCGGCGGGGACCTGGCGCTGTACACGGCGCAGACGCTGCAGGAGTACCGCGACACGCGCGACGTCTACTACACCCATGTGCACCAGGACATCCGCGAATCGCTGGACCACATCCTCGTGAGCCAGGAGTTCTACGACAACAGCAAGAAGCGCCTGTGGATGTTCGACGGCCTGGTGATCAACAACGACCATCTGAACTTCGAGGACCACAAGGGTCTCGGGACGAACGACCACGGCATCATCCGCGCTGCGTTCAAGTACAGGCCGGTGACGGCGAAGTCACCGGCCTGAGCGTTTACAGCACGCCCTGCGCGATCATCGCGTCGGCCACCTTCACGAAGCCGGCGATGTTGGCGCCGTCCACGTAGCTCACGCTGCCGTCCTTGCGCGTGCCGTGCTTCACGCAGGCGCCGTGGATGCTGCGCATGATCTCCAGCAGGCGCGCGTCCACTTCCTCGCGCGGCCAGCTGATGCGCATGGCGTTCTGGCTCATCTCCAGGCCCGAGGTGGCGACGCCGCCCGCGTTGCTGGCCTTGCCCGGCGCGAACAGCACGCCGCGTTCCTCGAACACCTTCACGGCCTCCAGCGTGGAGGGCATGTTGGCGCCCTCGGCCACGCACAGCACGCCGTTGTCGGCCAGGCGACGCGCGTCCTCGCCGGTCAGCTCGTTCTGCGTGGCGCAGGGCAGGGCCACGTCGACCTTCACGCCCCAGGGCGTCGCGCCCTTCTCGAAGCGGCCGCCGGCGCGCTTGGCGTAGTCGGCCACGCGGCCATAGAGGTGGTTCTTGACTTCCATGAGCTCGGCCAGCTTCTCGGTCGTGAAACCGTCCTCGTCGACCACGGTGCCGCTGGAGTCCGACACCGTGACCACCTTGGCGCCCAGCGCCATGGCCTTCTCGATGGCGTACTGCGCCACGTTGCCGGCGCCCGAGACCGACACGCGCAGGCCGTCCAGCGACTTGCCCTGGTGCGCCAGCATCTCCTGCGCGAAGTACACGGTGCCGTAGCCGGTGGCCTCGGGCCGGATCAGCGAGCCGCCGAAGGCCAGGCCCTTGCCCGTGAACACGCAGTCGGCGCGGTTGGTCAGCTTCTTGACCATGCCGGCGATGAAGCCGACCTCGCGCCCGCCCACGCCGATGTCACCGGCCGGCACGTCGGTGTCGGCGCCCACATGGCGGAACAGCTCGCTCGCGAAAGCCTGGCAGAAGCGCATGACCTCGGCCGGGCTCTTGCCCTTGGGGTCGAAGTCGGAGCCGCCCTTGCCGCCGCCCATGGGCAGCGTGGTCAGCGCGTTCTTGAGCGTCTGCTCGAAGGCCAGGAACTTCAGGATCGACAGATTCACCGAGGGGTGGAAGCGCAGGCCGCCCTTGTAGGGGCCGATGGCCAGGCTGTGCTGGATGCGGTAGCCGCGGTTGACCTGGATCTGGCCGTGGTCGTCCTGCCAGGACACGCGGAACACCACGATGCGCTCGGGCTCGACCAGCCGCTCCAGCAGGCTCTGCTCCGCATAGCGCGGGTGCTCGGCGATGAAGGGCCACAGGCTTTCCATGACCTCGGTCACGGCCTGGATGTATTCGGGCTGGCCGGGGTTGCGCTGGGCGACATGGGCCATGAAAGCGTGGCAATCGGTGTACGGCATGAGCTGATGCAGGGATGGAATAACGTTGGAGGGGCGCCATTCTCGTGCATTGATGCACCAACATGGATTTCATGCCTGCTGTCCGTGTGCGAACTGGTGCGTTGTGCTCCAGATCGGTGCGTCGGCTTGGGTCAGATGTCCAACCGCAGCACGGGACTGTGCGCGCCGGAGCAGCAGACCATCATGGTCTGGTTGGCGGCACGCTCGGCCGGGCCGAGCACGCTGTCCTGGTGCGCGGGCAGGCCGTCGAGCACGCGCGTCGCGCAGGCGCCGCAGATGCCCTGCATGCAGGAATAGGGCGCATCGATGCCGTTGGCCAGCAAGGTGTCCAGGATGGTCATGCCGGGCGCGACCGGCAGCCGCCGGCCCGAGCGCGCCAGTTCGACCACGAAGCCGCCCTGCACGGCCGGCGCCTGCTGTGCGGCGAAGCGCTCCAGGTGCACGCGCTCGGCCGGCAGCGCGGCGGTGGCCTGTTCGAAGGCCTGCAGCATGGCCTGCGGCCCGCAGCAGTAGAAGTGCGCGCCGGCCGGTGCGGCCTGCACGGTGCGCGCGAGGTCCAGGCGCCCGTCGGCCGTGTCACCGAAGTACAGCTGCACCCGGCCCGGCGCCTGCGCCTGGAGTTCGTCCGCAAAGGCGGCGCGTGCCCGTGCGCGGCAGGCGTAGTGCAGCTCCCACGGCCGGCCCAGTTGCGCCAGCCGGGCCTGCATGGCGCGCAGCGGCGTGATGCCGATGCCACCGGCGACCAGCACGCTGTGGGCCGCATCCTCGCGCAGCGCGAAGTGGTTGCGCGGCAGGCCGATCGGCAGCAGCGTCCCCACCTGCAGCCGCTCGCGTCCTTGCTCGACGTGCCGAAGTACAGCCACCACATGGCCAGCGTGCCGAGGAAGGTGGCCACCAGCGCCTGAAGCACCTCGGACGACCAATGCCCTGCGGCGGACAGGCTTGCACCGGTGGCCAGCAAGGTTTCGCCCAACGCGACGATGACGAACATCTGGCAGCGTTCCGCCAGGTGGCCGCCTTCGATGCTCCAGTCCCGGGTGTTGGAGCGGCCCATGCCCGGCACGGCGAAGCCCACCATCGGTGCGCCGTACTCGCACACCACCGCAATGAACCAGAGCAAGGCGCGCGTTTCGTGCTCGGCCAGTGCGCCGGCGATCCAGAACACCGCCGAGACCATGAGCCGGACCAGCATGCGCCGGTAGTTCGCGGCCAGCGCATGGCCGGACGGCAGCTGCAAGGCGATGAAGGCCGTGCGCCCGACCTGGATGGCCACATAGGACAGCGCGAAGACCATCCCGCGCTCCCCGAAGGCCTGGGGGAGGCTGGAGGCCATCAACAGACCCAGCAGCATGTTGGCGAAGATGAGACCGCGGATGTGCGGCGTTTCGGGATCGAACCAGTTCGTCACCCAGGAGGTGTACTGCCAGCCCAGCCAGACGGCGAACCACAGGATCTGCACTTCGATGACGCCGGCGGCCGTGAGGTGGTGCAGCAACTGGTGGCTGAGCTGCGTGACGGCAAACACATAGACCAAGTCGAAGAAGAGCTCCTCGAACGTCACATGGGCGTGGTGTCCGTCACACTGCCGCAGCAGGGTGGTGCGCGGAAGCAGCGCTGCCTTGTGTCGCGTGGGCTGGGTGCATGTGGCCTTCCTTGTCGTGTTGGTATGGGCAGATGCCAGTCCATCGACGGTCCTATTCAGTTCGTTGCCTATGCAATCACGGCAAACGTTTGTCGACAATCCGGCGTCCTCAGGCTGCTGGCGTTGTCAGCGGCCACCACGCCGGCAGCAAGGCCCGCACCGCGCGGCGGGAAAATCGCTCGTCGATGAGCACGACCACGCCCCGGTCCTCGCGTGAGCGGATCACGCGGCCTGCCGCCTGCACCACCTTGCGCAGGCCGGGGTACAGATAGGCATAGTCGTAGCCGGCGCCGAATGCGTCCTGCATGCGCCGGCGCATCTCCTCGTTGACGGGATTGACCTGGGGCAGGCCGAGCGTGGCGACGAAGGCGCCGATGAGCCGATCGCCCGGCAGGTCGATGCCCTCGCCGAAGCTGCCGCCCAGCACCGCAAAGCCGATGCCGGCCCCACCGGGCGCAAACCGGGTGAGGAAGGCCTCCCGCTCGGCCTCGTCCATGCGCCGGGTCTGGCGCCAGTGCGGGATGGCCGGATGCATCCGTGCGAACGCGTTGGCCACCAGCTCCAGGTAGTCATGGCTGCTGAAGAACGCCAGGTAGTTGCCGGGCTGCGCCAGGTACTGCTGCGCCATCAGTGCGGCAATGGGCGCGGCAGACGCCTGCCGTTCGGTGAAGCGGGTGGAAATGCTGTCGGCCACGCGCACGCGCAGTTGCTCGGCGGCATAGGGCGATGCGATGTCGACGAAGGGCGTGTCGGCCGGCAGTCCCAGCGTGTTGCGGTAGAACTCGGGCGGCGCCAGCGTGGCTGAGAACAGCGTGCTGCTCCACGCCGCCGCCAGCCGCGGTGCCAGGAATTCTGCCGGGATCAGGTTGCGGATGTGCAGTTCGGCATCGTTGCGCCCCGTGCCCCTGCCGGCCGGCAGGCGCGTCACGTCGACCATGGAATGCTGGCCGAAGCTCTGCACCAGCCGCAGCAGTTGCAGGGCCTCGAACCAGAACGACTGCAGTGCGCCGTCGAGCGGATGCGGCACGCCCGGGGCGGCATCGGCGAAGTAGTCGCCCAGCGCGGCGGCGGCATTCTGCAGCGCCGTGGCCCAGGCGGCCGGTGGCGCCTCGCGCGTGCTGTAGGAGCGCTCGTCCTCGGCCAGCAGGGCGCGCCATTGCCGGTCCAGCCGTTCGAGCGGGCGACGCAGCGCGGCGGGCGCCTCGCGCGCCAGCGCGCGCACCGTGCCGCGCTGCATGCCCGCCGAGTACATCGCGCGACCGCGGTCGACCAGGTTGTGCGCCTCGTCCACCAGCACGCCCACACGCCATTCGTTCTGCAAGGCCAGCGCGTACAGCATGGCGCTGCCATCGAACCAGTAGTTGTAGTCGCCGACCACCACGTCGGCCCAGCGCGCCAGTTCCTGGCCCAGGTAGTAGGGGCACACCTGGTGCGCCAGCGCCACCTCGCGCAGTGGGGCGCGTGCCAGCGGCCCTGCGGCCACCGCCGCGCCGCGGGCCGCCGGCAACCGGTCGTAGAAACCGCGTGCCAACGGGCAGGACTCGCCATGGCAGGCCTTGTCGAGATGCTCGCAGCTCTTCTCGCGCGCCGTCAGCTCCAGCACGCGCAGCGGCCGGCCCGCGGGCGCGATGCGCGCCAGGGCATCCAGCGCCAGCTGGCGGCCCGGTGTCTTCGCCGCCAGGTAGAACAGCTTGTCGATGCCCTTGCCCGGGCAGGCCTTGAGCAGCGGGAACAGCGTGCCCACCGTCTTGCCGATGCCCGTGGGGGCCTGCGCCAGCAAAGGCCGGCCGCGCGCGGCCGCGCGGTACACGGCTTCGGCCAGATCGCGCTGGCCGGGCCGGAACGCCGCGTGCGGAAACGCCAGCGCTGCCAGGGCCGTGTCACGCGCCGCACGGTGGGCTTGCTCCTGCGTGGCCCAGGCCAGGAAACGCTGGCATTGCTGCTCGAAGAAGGCCTGCAGCGCAGCCGCTTCGTGCCGTTCCTCGAACACCGTCTCGCGCTGGCTCGCAATGTCGAAGTACACCAGCGCCAGCGTCAGCGCGGGCAGGCCGCGCTCGGCGCACAGCAGGGCGCCATAGACCTTGAGCTGGGCCCAGTGCAGGACCCGTTGCTGGGCCGGCTGGCGCGTCAGATCGCCCCGGTGGGTCTTGATCTCTTCGAGCCGTCGCCGGGCAGCGTCGAAGCCGTCGGCGCGGCCGCGCACCTGCAGCGCGCCGTGGCGGCCCTGCACCCGCACCTCGGCCTCGTAGTCCGCGGCGCGCCGCCCGGTCACCAGCGCATGGCCGGCGATGCCTTCCAGCGCGGTGGGCGCGGGTGTGAAGCGCAGGTCCAGGTCCCCGGCCTTGGCGGTGAACTCGCACAGCGCGCGCACCGCCACGGCATACGGAGCCGGCGCTGCAGGCGTGCCGTTCAAGGGCAGCTCAGCACCGTGCCCTGCTGCGTGCACAGCTGCCCCTGCGGATCGACCAGTTGGTTGCCGGTGCGGTTCAGCCGCTGGCCCTGGCTGTCCCAGCAGCCGCCTGCGTCGCAGCGCGCCGCCTGCGAGGGCTGTGGCCGGGGTGGTGCCGCGGCGGTCGGTGCTGCGGGCGCTGTGGGCGCCGCGGCGGGTGCCGGCGCAGGCACTGGTGGCAGCACGACCAGCGGGCGCTCGGCGCGCGAGGGCGGTGGGGCATCTGCTTCGGCACGGAAGCAGGCGCGTGCCGCGCGCTGGCGTGCCGCACGCAACAGAACGATGTCGGGTTTCTGCTCGGCCATGATGGCGTCGAGCCGCTCGCGAGCGGCCAGGCAGGCGGGCGACTTCAGCGCATCGTCCAGCGACATCGCCGCGGCGCCCATTGCCAGCCCCGCGAGCAGGGGGGCAACAAGCATCCGGCCACCCGATCTCATGGCGCGCTGTCCTTGGGATAGCGCCGCGCGCCCAGCAGGTACAGCGCCGCGCCCACCAGCAGCGTGCCGGCCGCCACCATCAGCGCCAGCGTGAAACCACGCGCTGGCGAGCCCGACCAGCCGATCAACAGCGCCACCAGCGGCGGCCCCAGCACCTGGCCGATGCCGTACAGCGCCGTCAGCAGTCCCATGGTGCTCGCCGCGCTGGCGGGCCGCAGGCGGCGCACCTCCTGCATCGCGAAATAGGTGATGGCCGTGAATGGCAACCCCAGCAGCAGGCTGCCCAGCACGAAGCCCGGCAAGGTGGGGCTGACCAGGCTCATGGCCACGCCCACGGCCTGCACGCCATGGCACAGCGCCAGCATCCGGCGCATGTCGCCGCTCAGGGCGACACGCGTGGTGGCCATGGCACCCAGGATCACGCCGACGCCGAAGATGGGCCAGAACAGGTCGAGCCAGACCGAGGCCGGCAACGCAGCGCGGGCGATCACGGGCAGGAACGTGGCGGTGATGATGTAGCCGAAGCCGGCGCAACCGTAGCCCGCAGCCAGCAGCGCCACCTCGCCACGCGAAGCCGTGCGTTGCGCGGCGGCCGGGCCGGCCGCCACAGCCACCGGCGGCGCCGGCAACTCGCCGCGTTGCAGCACCGGACGCACCGCGGCCGCCATGGCAGCGGCTGACGCGCCGAACACCAGCCAGCCCAGCCGCGCGCTGCCGTCCCCGGCCACCACCGCACCGGCGATCAGGCCGCTCAGCACGATGCCCGTGCCCGGCCCCGCGTAGATCATGCCGCCCAGCGCACCGCGGCCGCGCCGCGCCAGCTGTGCCAGGCACCAGCCCGAGATGTAGACGAAGACGAGGGCGCTGGCCACGCCGGCCGCGAAGCGCAGCGCCGGCCACAGCGCTGGCCAGGGCAGGGCCATGGCCAGCGTCAGCACGATGGTGGCGGCGAGGCCGGCCTGCACCATGCGTGCGGCGTCGGGCGGTGGTGGGTTGCCGAGCCGGCGCCAGAGCCAGGGCTGCAGCGTGCACAGCACTGCGCCGAGCAGGTAGCCGAGATAGTTGGCGCTGGCCAGCCAGCTGGCACCGGCCAGGTCGATCACGCCGTCGTGCAGCATCATGGGCATCAGCGGCGTGAACGCGAAGCGGCCGATGCCCATGGCCACGGCCAGGCCCACGGCACCGGCGGCAGCGATGGCCCAGGGGCCGTACGCCACCGGGGCCGGCGCGTCGGATGGAATCGATGACATAGGGGAATGGGGCAGGGGGCGGCCGGCATGTTAGCGCCCGGCCCGCGCCGGCGCTGGCCAGGGGGCATGGGCATGGAACACGTTCTAAGATCCCCGCCATGAGCCTACCCTCGCGATTCTGGTCTGATCTCGGCACGCGCGACTTTGCGCGGCTGGACCCCGCCGCCACCGTGGCCGTGCTGCCCGTGGCTGCCACCGAGCAGCACGGCCCGCACCTGCCCGTGCGGGTGGACGCGGCGCTGGTCGACGGTGTCATCGCTGCCGCTTTACCGCACCTGCCCGAGGCCCTGCCCGTGCTGTTCCTGCCGACCCAGGCCATCGGCCGCAGCAGCGAACACGAGCGCTTTCCGGGCACGCTGTCGCTGTCGGCCGAGACCACGATCCGCCTGTGGACCGAGATCGGCGAGTCGGTCGCGCGCGCCGGCCTGCGCAAGCTGCTGATCTTCAACAGCCATGGCGGCCAGGTGTCCATCATGGACATCGTGGCGCGCGACCTGCGCACGCGCTGCGAACTGCTGTGCTACCACGCCAGCTGGTACACGCTGCCGCTGGGCGCGGATGTGGAGGGCCTGTTCAACGCAGAGGAACACCGCTTCGGCATCCATGGCGGCGACATCGAGACCTCGATGATGCTGGCGCTCGATCCGGCCCGCGTCGACATGGTGCAGGCACGCCATTTCCGCTCCACGTCGCAGGACCGTGCCGCCGCCTACCCCATCCTGGGCAACGGCAAGACCGCCAAGCTCGGCTGGCAGATGCAGGACTACAACGCCGAAGGCGCCGCCGGCAACGCCGCCAATGCCACGGCCGAGAAGGGCCGGGCGCTCGTGGAGGCCGCCGGCCGCCAGCTCGCGGCGCTGCTCGGCGAACTGTCCAGCCTGCCGCTCGCCACGCTGGTCGACGCACCGCGGCTGTCCGACTGAGTGGCCGACCCGAAGGTGCCGCTCGCGCTCGCGCTCGACCGCGCAGCGCCCACCGCGCTGACCGAGCAGATCGCAGCCGGCCTGCGCAGCGCGATCGAACAGGGCCGGCTGGCTCCGGGCGCACGGCTGCCGTCGTGGCGCGACCTGGCCTCCCAACTGGGCGTGGCGCGCGGAACGGTGCGTGCGGCCTACGAGACGCTGATCGACGCCGGCCTGGTCCAGGCCCTGGGCGCGGCCGGCACGCACGTGGCGCGGCGCGTGCCTGTGCGGCCGCAGGACGACCTACCGGCCACGGCCGCGCCGAGCCCGCTGCCCGGGCTCGTGCGCGGCAATGGCGTGTTCCAGATGGGCGTGCCGGCGCAGGACGGCATCCCGGCCAAGCTCTGGTCGCGCCTGTTCGTGCGCGCTGCGCGCACGGCCGCCGGTGCCGCGCCGGACTACCCCGATCCGCGCGGCGAGCCCGCGTTGCGCACGCAGATCGCCGCCATGCTCGCCGTGGCGCGTGGCCTGGCCTGCAGCCCCGCCCAGGTCTACGTGACGGGCGGGCACGCCGCCTCCGTCGCGCTCGCCGTGCGGGCCCTGGGTCTGGCGGGCCAGGCCTGGACCGAGGAGCCCGGCTACCCGCTCACGCGCAAGCTGCTGGCCACGCTGGGCCTGGACACCGTGGCCGTGCCCGTGGACGCGCAGGGCCTGGACGTGGCGGCCGGCCAGGCGCTGGCGCCGCAGGCCGCGCTGGCCGTGGTCACGCCGGGCCAGCAGGCGCCGCTGGGCGTGGCGCTGGCACTGGCGCGGCGCCGCGCGCTGCTCGACTGGGCCGTCCGCCAGCAGGCCTGGGTCCTCGAAGACGATTACCTCGGCGAACTGCAGCTGCAAGGCCGCGCCGCGCCCGCTCTCGGGGCCGATGTCGGCGCGGCGCGCGTGCTGCACGTGGGCACCTTCAGCAAGACCATCAGCCCGGCGCTGCGCCTGGGCTTCCTGGTGGTGCCGGCCGACCAGGTCGCCCGTTTCGATGCCGCCACCGCCCTGCACGGCAGCGCGCCTGCGCCGCTCGTGCAGCAGGCTGTGGCCGAACTGCTGCGAGGCGGCCACCACCTGCGCCACCTGCGGCGCATGAAGCGCCTGTACCAGCAGCGGCGCGATGCGCTGCTGGCCTGCCTGCGCGCGGCCGGCATCACCCACCGCGCTGCCGGGCTGGCCGTGCTGCTCCAGCTGCCGCCCGGGCGCGCCGACGTGGCGCTCGTGCGCGCGGCCCGGGCCCTGGGCCTGTCGCCCGCGCCGCTGTCGCCCTGGTACGCGCGGCCCGCCCCCGAGCACAATGGCCTGCTGCTCGGCGTGACCAATCTCCGCGTGGAGGAGGCTGCGGCGCACTGGGCCCGGTTGCAGTCGCTGATCGACGCCGACCTCTAACATCGGCCCATGCCCATCCTGCGCACTTCCCCCGCCTCGCCCTTCGGCCGCAAGGTCCGCATCGCCGCCGCCGTCGCCGGCCTGAGCGATCTCATCCGCATCGAAGCGGCCGATACCAACGACGCCAGCGACCTGCTGCGCCAGCAGAACCCGCTCGGCAAGATCCCCACGCTGCTGCTGGACGATGGCGAGCCGTTGTACGACTCGCGCGTGATCGTTGAATACCTCAACGAGACTGCGGCCACGCCCGTGCTGGTGCCGCCCGGGCCGGGCCGCCTGGCCGTGCTGCGCCACCAGGCGCTGGCCGACGGCCTGCTCGACGCCTGCATCCTGCAGGTCTACGAAGGTCGCTACCGTCCGCCCGAGTTGCGCGGCGAGCAATGGCTCGCGCACCAGCGCGGCAAGATGGAGCGCGCGCTGGCGCACCTGGCCAGGCACCACGCCGTGCCCGGCGCGGGCGTGCCGCACATCGGCGAGATCGCCCAGGCCTGCGCGTTGGGCTACCTCGACCTGCGCTTCGCGGGCGCCTGGCGCACCGAACACCCGGCACTCGTGGCCTGGCTGGAGGACTTCGCGGCCCGCGTGCCGGCCTACGCGCAGACTGCGCCGACGGCCTGAGCCGCCTTCGGCACCATGCGAAGCCCCACGCCGATCCGGTTGAATGCGTTCATGAGGCTCACGGCCAGCGTGAGATCGCCGATCTCGCGTTCGCCGAACACGGCGGTGAGCGCCGCGTAGTCGGCGTCGGGCGCCTGCGTCTGCGCCACCGCCGTGAGGCTCTCGGCCCATTGCAGCGCGGCGCGCTCGCGCGCGTCGAACAAGGGCAGCGCCTCGCGCCACACCGGCACCAGCAGCAGCTTGTCCACGGCCATGCCCAGCGCGAGCAGGTCGCGCGAGTGCATATCGATGCAGTAGGCGCAGCCGTTGATCTGCGACACGCGCAGATAGACCAGGTCCACCAGCGGCTTGGGCAGGCTGCATTGCGCGAGGTAGGCGCTGGTGGCGTACAGGCCCTTGGCGGCGTTCGGTGCCGCGTCGTTGAGCAGGAGTCGTTGCGTCATCGTTCTTCAGTTCTGGAGTTCGAGGGGGGCGGGCTGCGCTGCCGCGAGCTGCGCGACCTGGCGCAGTGCGTCGTCCCAGGCCGCGGCCAGCGCGTCGGGCCCGCGCACCGTGGCCTGCAGCACGAAGAAGTGCAGGTCGTGCAGGCCCATGGTGTTGAGCACGGCGCGCAGATACGGCGTCAGGAAATCCGGCTGGCGCGCGCGCTCGCCCAGGAACATCCCGCCCGAGGCGACAGCGATGTAGACCGGCCGGTTGCGCAGCAGCCCGCGCTTGTGGCCCTCGGGTGTGGGCGCAAAGGTGCGGTGGATGCGCAGCACATGGTCGATCCAGGACTTGAGCACCGAGGGCACGGTGAAGTTGTGCATGGGCGTGCCGAGCACGATGGCGTCGGCCTGTTCGAGTTCGGCGATCAGCGCGTCCGAGCGCACCAGTGCACCGGCCGCGGCACCCGCCGGCTGCCTGCCGGCCAGCGCATCGGCGTAGGCGCCGTCCACATGCGGCAGCGGCTCGGCGGCCAGGTCGCGCAGCTGCACCTGCGTGACCGGGTGCAGCACGCAGAGCCGCTCGACGATGGCCTGCGCCAGCCGCGCGCTGTGCGAGCCCTGAACACGCGGGCTGCAGGCGATGTGCAGCAGCTTCATGCGGCCACCTCCGTCGGCACGGCGCAGCTGAAGCGCGTGGCCTTGTTCGCCAGACCCTGGGCCGCGTAGAAGCGCTGCGCGGCCGTGTTGGCGATGGCGGTGTCCAGCACGACGTGGGCGCAGCCGGCCTGCGCGGCCAGAACGCGTGTGGCCGCGATCAGCCGCGCGCCCCAGCCCTGGCCGCGCACCTCCTCGCTGCTGACGAGGTCATCGATGTACAGGAAGCGGCCGTAGACCAGGTTCTCCTGCAGCCGGTAGCCGGCCAGCGCCAGCACACGCTCGCCGTGCCAGGCGGCCAGCACGCGGTAGCTGTGCTGGCGCATGCGCTGCACGCGCTCCAGGTAGTCGTCGATGCCGGCCAGCTGCGGGCGCAGCTGCTGCGCCACGGGCCAGCAGGCGCGCAGCGCGGCGGTGTCCTCGGCGTGGCGCAGTGCCGTGCCGGGTGGCAGGGGGGTGCTTGTTGCGGTGTCCATGTTCCTTCCTTGGGGATGGAGGCACTGTAGGAACGCGGTGGCGTGGCCACCAGACCCAAGAATGCGCGATCGGAGTGGACCAAGATCCCGGCGCCGGCTGCACGTCGGCGTGCTCAGCGCACCGTGTCCCGCGCCAGCTGCGCGATGCGTTCCGCGAACTGCCGGGCCAGCAGCGACGGTCGCTCGGGCCGCGTGATCGCGTACAGCCGCACGACACGCCGGGGCAGCAGGGGCCGCACCGGCAGGTCGTCTGCCACGGCGCGCACCGACAGCTGGTCCACGACGGCAATGCCGGCACCGGCGCGCACCAGTGAGGCCGCCACGAAGGTCTGGCCTACCTCGATGCCGATCCGGCGCGTGGCGCCGGCCTCGGCGAACGCGCTCTCGGTCTCGAAACCGATCGGCAACGTGGAGCTGAACGAGATCAGCGGAACGCCATGCAGGTCCTTGGCCGACACCGACTTGCGCGCCGCCAGCGCATGGTCGCGGGGCAGCAGGCACACCAGGCGCGAACGGCCGATCTCGGTGGCCACCACCTCGCTCTGGCGCGGCACGTCCCAGGCGTAACCGATGTCGGCGCTGCGCGTGCGCACCAGCTCCACCACCTCGTAGTTCAGCGCGGTCTGGATCGACACGCGCGCGTCGGGCGCCAGCGCGGCGGTCTGGCCCAGCACCGTGGCCACCAGCGTCGAGGCCACGGACGGGTTGCAGGCCACCGACAGCCGGCCGCCGCGCAGGTTGCGCAGGTCGCCGGAGGTGCGCTCGACGGCCTCGATCTCGCGGTACACGCGCTCGATGTCGCGCTGCAGCGTCAGGGCCTCGGGCGTCGGCGACATGCGGCCGCCGCGCCGCTCGAACAACAGCATGCCGATGCGGCCTTCGGCGTTCTTCAGCGTGCGGCTCAGCGCCGGCTGCGACACCGCGAGCAGGCGCGCGGCGCCGGTGACCGAGCCCTCCTGCAGCACGGCGCGGATGACTTCGATGTGTCTGAGCGTGAGGCTCATGGGTAAACCCTCGGGTATGCAGTCCGTCTATGGACCAGCGAAGAATCGGTATTGGACAGGATGGTCAGCGCCTTTCCACAATCCGCCGCCATGGAGACACCACAAGGCGCCCGCATCGCCCGCATCGACGGCTTCGAAATCGCCTGCACGCTGCCCGAGCCGATCGGCAACGCGATGCGCTTCTTCGACCGCCGCGTCACGCTGCTGGTGCGCTTGACGGACACCGACGGCCAGGCCGGCTGGGGCGAGACCTGGTCCATGCCGGGTGCGGCGGCCGCCGCCATCCGCGGCGGGCTGGCCCAGGCCGTGCTGGCGCAGGCCGATGGCGCGCCGCGCGTGCTGTGGAACGCGATGGCCCAGACCCTGACCTACGACCGGCGCGGCGTGACCACCATGGCCATGAGCGCCATCGACATCGCGGCCTGGGACCTCGCGGCCCGCCGCGCCGGCATGCCGATCGCGCGGCTGCTGGGCGGCGCGCTGCGGCACGAGGTGCCGGCCTATGTCAGCGGCCCCTTCCTCAAGCCGGGCGGCGACCCCTACCGCGACTTCGAGCGCGACATCGACGGCTACCTGCGCGACGGCTTTCAGGCGATGAAGCTGCGCCTGGGCCTGGACGCGCGCGCCGAGGGCGCCCTGCTGGCCGGCCTGCGCCGGCGCGTGGGCGACGCCTTCCCGCTCATGGCCGACCTGAACGAAGGCGCCACGGTGCGCTCTGCGCTGGCGTTCGCGCAGCACTTCGCGCCGAGCGACCTGGTCTGGCTGGAGGAACCCATCCGCCACGACAACCTGCCGGGCTACGTGCAACTGTCCAAGGCCCTGCCGATGGCACTGGCGGGCGGCGAGGCGCTGCTCGGCGTGACGCCCTTCCGCGACTTCCTCGCGCAAGGCGCTCTGGACGTGGTGCAGCCCGACCTGGCGCTGTGCGGTGGCTTCACCGAAGGCCTGAAGATCGCGGCACTGGCCGACGCGCACGGGCTGCCGGTGGTGCCGCACGTCTGGGGAACGGCCATCAACTTCCACGCGTCGCTGCAGTTCATCGCGGGCCTGCCGGAGCTGCGCGGCCCGGGCCTGCGCTACCCGCTGTTCGAGTTCGACCCCTCGCACAACCCGTTCCGCGACATGTGCGGCGCCGTGGGCGTGCGGCCCGACGGCCGCATCGCCATCCCGGACGGGCCGGGCCTGGGCATCGAGGTCGACCCGCGGCAGTTCCGCGAGCACTTGGTCGACCAATGGTCCGTGACCCGCTGATTGCATCGATTCCAAAGAGTGAGGAGACATCCACCATGAAAAGCAGAACCTTCCTGGCTGTGGCCGCCAGCGCGCTGCTCGGCTGGGCCGCGGCGCCCGCATTGGCGCAGGAGCCGGTCTCGCTGCGCGTGGCCTACGTGCAGGCGCCCGACCATCCGCACGGGCTGGGCATCCGCCGCTTCGCCGAACTCGTGCAGCAAAAGAGCGGCAAGCGGATCGAGGTCAAGACCTTCGGCAGCGCCACGCTGGGCGGCGACGTGGCCGTGCTGTCCTCGCTGCGCGGCGGCACCATCGACATGACGGTGGTGATCCCCAGCCTGTTGACCGGCATGGTCAAGGAGTACGTGCTGCTGGACCTGCCCTTCCTGTTCAACAGCTACGCCGAGGCCGATGCCGTGCTCGACGGCCCGGTCGGCAAGCGTCTGCTCGACCTGCTGCCCGACAAGGGCCTGATCGGCCTCGCTTACTGGGACCACGGCTTTCGCATCGTGACCAACAGCCGGCGCCCGATCGCCAAGGCCGAGGACTTCGCCGGCCTCAAGCTGCGCGTGCCGCAGAGCACCATCTTCCTCGACACCTTCGGCGCGCTGGGTGCCAACGCGGTGCCCATGCCCATCCCGGAGCTCTACGGCGCGCTGGAGACGCGTGCCATGGACGGCCAGGAGAACCCCTTTGCCGCGGTCGAAGCGCTCAAGCTGCAGGAGGTGCAGAAGTTCGCCTCGGCCACCAACCACGCCTACAACCCGCTGGTCGTGGTATTCAGCAAGATGAAGTGGGACAAGCTCGCGCCGGCCGACCGCCAGATCCTCATGGACGCCGCGGCCGAGGCCGGCGCCTACGAGCGCAAGGTCTCGCGCGAGGCCAACGACAAGGCCGCTGACAGCCTCAAGGCCAAGGGCCTGCAGGTCAACACGGTGGCGCCGGCCGAGGCCGCGCGCATGCGCGAGAAGGTGGCGGCCGTGAACGCCAAGTACGTGAAGGAGGGCGGTGAGGCACTGGCGGCCGAGATGCTGGCCGAGATCGAGAAGGTGCGCGGCAAGCGTTGAGTGGCCGGCGAATGTCCGCGGCGCGCATGCAGCCAAGGGCTTCCCGGCCACAATCCGGGCATCGATTTCTCCGATGACCCGCATGATCGCCATCACCCCCACCATCTCCGCCGGCAACGACCGCCCCTTCGTGCTGTTCGGCGGCATCAACGTGCTCGAGTCCCGCGACCTGGCCCTGCGCACCTGCGAGGAGTACGTGCGCGTCACGACCAAGCTGGGCATTCCCTACGTGTTCAAGGCCAGCTTCGACAAGGCCAACCGCTCCTCCATCCACTCCTACCGCGGCCCGGGCCTGGAGGAGGGCATGAAGATCTTCGAAGCCGTCAAGGCGCAGTTCGGCGTGCCCGTCATCACCGACGTGCACGAGCCCTGGCAGGCCCAGCCCGTGGCCGAGGTGGTCGACGTGCTGCAGCTGCCGGCCTTCCTGGCGCGCCAGACCGACCTGGTGGTGGCCCTGGCCAAGACCGGCCGCGTGGTCAACATCAAGAAGCCGCAGTTCCTGAGCCCGCCGCAGATGCTCAACATCGTCGAGAAGTTCAAGGAGGCCGGCAACGAACGCATCATCCTGTGCGACCGCGGCACCTGCTTCGGCTACGACAACCTGGTGGTGGACATGCTGGGCTTCGGCGTGATGAAGAAGACCACAGGTGGACTGCCGCTGATCTTCGACGTGACCCATGCGCTGCAGCAGCGCGACCCCACGGGCGCGGCCTCGGGCGGACGCCGCACCCAGGTGGTGGACCTCGCGCGCGCCGGCATGGCCGTGGGCCTGGCCGGTCTGTTTCTCGAGGCCCATCCCAACCCCGACCAGGCCAAGTGCGACGGCCCCAGCGCGCTGCCACTGGACAAGCTCGAACCCTTCCTGGCCCAGGTCAAGGCCATCGACGATCTCGTGAAGTCGTTCGCGCCGCTGCAGATCGACTGACTGCCATCTCTGCGCGGGCTCAGAGCAGCCCGCGCAGCGCGGCCAGCGCGCCGTCCACATCGCCCATCTGCGCGCGCACCACGGCGCCGTCCAATGCCACACCCACCGCCTGCGCGCGGGCCGCACGCTGCGGGCCGGGCGGCAGCAGCTCGGCGATCACCTGTTCCATCTCCTGCTTGTGGCGCCGCGCGGTGTCGGCCGCGCCCTGCACGCTGGCGCCCACCTCCACCACGCTGTTGATGAAGGCGCAGCCGCGGAATGTCGGTGTGCGGAACCACTCCTCGAGCGCACCCCGCAGTGGCTGCAGGCCCGGCGCCTGGCCGGCGCCATGGCGGCCCAGCGCGTCGACGAACCAGGCCATCCAGCGTTCGTGGCGGTGGTCCAGGAAAGCGCGCACCAGGTCGTCCTTGGAGGCGAAGTGGCGGTAGAAGGTCAGCTTGGCCACGCCGCTTTCGGCGATCAGCCGGTCCACGCCGGTGGCGCGGATGCCGTCGCGGTAGAACAGGTCGTGCGCGGTGGCAAGGATGCGCTCGCGCGCCGAAGGGGTGGTCGTCTCCATGCCGGGCATTGTAGACAGGTCTGTCTATCTGCATTAGCATTGAAGTAGACGAACCTGTCTACTTCAAGGAAAACCCATGAACGCCGACGAACAACGCCCGCCGTTGCCCCCCTTCACCGCCGAATCCGCCGCGCAGAAGGTGCGCCTGGCCGAAGACGGCTGGAATTCGCGCGACCCCGACCGCGTGGTGCTGGCCTACACGCCCGACACCGTCTGGCGCAACCGCGCCGAGTTCCCGGTCGGGCGTGAGCAGGCCCGTGCGCTGCTGCAGCGCAAGTGGGCGCGCGAGCTGGACTACCGGCTCGTCAAGGAGTTGTGGGCCTTCCACGCGGACCGCATCGCCGTGCGCTTCGCCTACGAATGGCACGACGACAGTGGACACTGGTTCCGCAGCTACGGCAACGAGAATTGGGAATTCGACGCCGATGGCCTCATGGCGCGCCGCTTCGCCAGCATCAACGACCTGCCGATCCAGGCGTCGGAGCGCAAGTTCCACTGGCCGCTGGGCCGGCGGCCGGACGACCATCCTGGCCTGTCCGATCTCGGCCTCTGACCGGCGTCGGGTCGCTCCAACTTCCTACAGTTCTGGGCGCGCGCCGCGCCGACCATGGGCCCGCACCTTTCGTGAAGGAACAACAATGGACCTGTCGACCCCCACCATGCACGACCTTTTCGCCCAGCTGGGCCTTCCCAGCGACGAGGCTGCGGTGCAGGACTTCATCGCGCGCCACCGCCCCGTGCCCGAAACCATCGCCTTGCCCGACGCGCCGTTCTGGACGCCTGCGCAGGCCCAGTTCCTGCGCGAGCAATGGCAGCGCGACGCCGAGTGGGCCGAGGTGGTGGACCAGCTCAATCTGGCACTGCGTCCCTGAGCCGGCAGCAACCGCTGGCACAGCGGTTGCATGCCCCCGGGTCCATGCATGCAGATGCCCTGGACCTGGCCACGACGGCCGACACCGCCGTCCACCCCCTGTGGCAACAGCAGCTCGGCCTGCTGCTGCAGTCCACGGGTGACGGCATCTTCGGCATCGACCTCGACGGCCGCTGCATGTTCATCAACCGGGCCGGTGCGCGCCTGATCGGCCATGCGCCGGCGGCGCTGCTGGGCCGCAACATGCACGAGGTGACGCACCATTCGCATGCCGACGGTGCGCACTACGCCGACGAGGACTGCCCGATCTTCAACGCCTTCCGCCGCGGCCTGCCCTGCCGGATCGACAGCGAGGTCTTCTGGCGCGCCGACGGCACGGCCTTTCCGGTCGAATACTCCAGCTACCCCATCGTCGACGGCGGCGAGGTGCGCGGCGCCGTCATCACCTTCGTCGACATCACCGAGCGCCGGCGCGCGGCCGATGCGCTGCGCCACGCGCGCGACGAACTGGAGCAGCGCGTGGCCGAGCGCACGCACGCGCTGTCGCTCGCGCTGCAGCGCCAGCGCGAACTCTCGGCCCACCTGGACACCGTGCGCGAGGAGGAGCGTACGCGCATCGCGCGCGAGGTGCACGACGAACTCGGCAGCCTGCTCGTGGCGCTCAAGATGGACGTCAACTGGCTGGACAAGCGCCTGGCCGAGCAGCAGGCGCGCAGCGCGCACGAGGCCGAGGCCATGCGCACGCGCATGCGCAGCAAGTGCAGCAACATGAGCCGGCTCATCGAATCGGCCGTGGACAACGTGGGCCGCATCATCACCGACCTGCGCCCCAGCATCCTGGACCATCAGGGCCTGTGGGCCGCGCTGGAATGGCAGGCGCAGGAGTTCGTGGCCGCGGCCGAGCTGCGGCTGCACTGGCGCATGCAGGTGGCCGGCGCGCCCGAGCCCGGCGGCGCGCAGGCCATGGCCGTGTTCCGCATCTTCCAGGAGATGCTGTCCAACGTGGGCCGCCACGCGCATGCGCGCACGCTGTCGGTGGATGTGCAGGCCTGCGCGCGGCAGCTGCGCCTGGCCGTTCACGACGACGGCGTGGGCGCGCCCCCCGCGGCCTTCGAGGCGGGCACAGCCTACGGCGTGATGGGCATGCGCGAGCGCGCACGGCACTTCGGCGGGCGGATCGAGATTGCCAGCGTACCTGGAGCGGGCGCCACCTTCAGCTTGCAGATGCCGCTGGGGGCCGCGCCATGACGGCCCCCATCCGGGTGTTGCTGGCCGACGACCACCGCATCGTGCGCGAAGGCCTGAAGCAGGTGCTGGCCGATGCGCCCGAGGTCCAGGTCGTCGCCGAGGCCGCCAGCGGCGCCGAGGTGCTGCAGGCCGTGCGCGCCGCCGGCGCGGGGCTGGACCTCGTGCTGCTGGACATCGCCATGCCCCAGGGCGACGGCCTGGACGTGCTGGAGACACTGCGCCGCGACTTCCCTGCGCTGCCGGTGCTGATGCTCAGCACCTACCCCGAGCGCCAGTACGCCGTGCGCTGCATTCGCCTCGGCGCGGCCGGCTACCTGCACAAGGGGGCCGATCCCGACGACATGCTGGCGGCCGTGCGCAAGGCCGCTTCGGGCGGCATGTGGGTCAGCGGCGCCACGGCCGAAGCGCTGGCTGCGGCCATGGGCCGGCGTGGTGCACGGCCGGGCGCGGATGCGCTCTCGCACCGCGAGCACCAGGTGCTGCGCCTGCTCACATCGGGGCACAGCGTGGGCGAAATTGGTGCGCAGCTGGGCCTGGCGGCCAACACGGTCAGCACCTACCGGGCGCGCATCCTCGAGAAGACCGGTACCAAGAACGACGTGGAACTCACGCTGTACATGCTGGACCGGGGCTGACGCCCGCTGTTGTAGGGCTGGCCCTACAGGCCGTCGTGGTGGCGCCCACGATCTTGCAGGGCCGGCCACAGCGGCGCGCCGGTTGGCAAAGAGCTTGCACTGCGGCAGGCATCCTTGTCTTGGAGCTGTGCCATGTCCGACTTCGCCGACCCCTACGACGCCGAACGCCCGCTGCGCCTGGCCTGCAGCTGCGGACGCGACCACAGTGCTGCCGAGCATGCGGCCGAGGCCGCCGTCGACGCCACGGCCGCCAGCGCTGCGCGCGAGCTGCGCGAGCGCGCGCGCCGGCCCGACGTGCAGGCCCGCTCCAACGCCTTCGTCGAGGCGGCGCTGGTCAAGGCGCTGTTCCCGCACGACGCCCTGCGCCGGCGCTTCATCCGCGCCGTGGGCCGCGGCACGGCCATGGCCGCCATCGGCAGCGTGCTGCCCATCGCCAGCCTGCAGGCCATGGCCCAGGAGAAGGGCGCGCTGGAGAAGAAGGACCTCAAGATCGGCTTCATCCCGATCACCTGCGCCACGCCGCTGATCATGGCCCACCCGCTGGGCTTCTACCAGAAGCAGGGCCTCAACGTGGAGGTGGTCAAGACGGCGGGTTGGGCCCTGATCCGCGACAAGATGCTCAACAAGGAGTACGACGCCACGCACTTCCTCTCCCCCATGCCGCTGGCCATTTCGCTGGGCGTGGGCAGCCAGGCCACGCCCATGAACGTGGCCACCATCCAGAACACCAACGGCCAGGCCATCACGCTGGCCAACAAGCACAAGGACAAACGCGACCCCAAGCTCTGGAAGGGCTTCAAGTTCGCCGTGCCCTTCGAGTTCAGCATGCACAACTTCCTGTTGCGCTACTACGTGGCCGAGCATGGGCTGAACCCGGACACCGACATCCAGATCCGCGTGGTGCCGCCGCCCGAGATGGTGGCCAACCTGCGCGCCGGCAACATCGACGGCTACCTGGGCCCGGACCCGTTCAACCAGCGTGCGGTGTTCGAGGAGATCGGCTTCCTGCACCTGCTGACCCGGGACCTGTGGGACGGTCACCCCTGCTGCGCCTTCGGCACCAGCACGGCCTTCATCCAGCAGAACCCCAACACCTTCGCCGCCCTCTACCGCGCCGTGCTCACCGCATCCGCCATGGCGCGCGAGGCCAAGAACCGCGAACTCATCGCCAAGGTCATCGCGCCGGCCCAGTACCTGAACCAGCCCGAGACCGTGCTGGCGCAGGTGCTGACCGGCCGTTTCGCCGACGGCCTCGGCAAGATCCAGACCGTGCCCAACCGCGCCGACTTCGACCCCATCCCCTGGCAGAGCATGGCGGTCTGGATGCTCACGCAGATGCAGCGCTGGGGCTACATCAAGGGCGAGGTGGACTACAAGCAGATCGCCGAGCGCGTGTTCCTGCTGACCGACGCGAAGAAGCAGATGGCGGCGCTGGACCAGAAGACGCCCGAGGGCGCCTACCCGAAGTTCAAGATCATGGGCAGGGAGTTCGACGCGGACAAGGCCGCGGCCTATGCCAAGAGCTTCGCGATCGGCAAGGCATGAGCAGCCTGAACCTGCGGGCCGCGTTGCTGTCTGTGCTGATCTTCCTGG
This sequence comes from Pseudorhodoferax sp. Leaf265, assembly GCF_001422365.1. Classification (GTDB taxonomy): domain Bacteria; phylum Pseudomonadota; class Gammaproteobacteria; order Burkholderiales; family Burkholderiaceae_C; genus Pseudorhodoferax. The sequence goes on from NZ_LMMT01000012.1 coordinate 104,329, forward strand.
CCTTGCTGGGCATCTGGCACCTGGCGACCACGGGCGGCACCGCCGCCGGCAGCACGGCCGGCATGACGGCCGAGGAGATCGAGTACGCCAGGCTGACCGGCAAGGACCCCGGCGCGGCACGCAGCGGCGGCTTTCCCACGCTGGCGCAGATGGGCGCCACGGTCTGGGGCCACCTGTCCAACCCGTTCTACGACAACGGGCCCAACGACAAGGGCATCGCGATCCAACTGGGCCACTCGCTCGGCCGCGTGGCATTGGGCTTCCTGCTGGCCTGTGCGGTGGCGATTCCGCTGGGCTTCGTGATCGGCATGTCGCCACTGGTCTACCGCGCGCTCGACCCGTTCATCCAGGTGCTCAAGCCCATCAGCCCGCTGGCCTGGATGCCGCTGGCGCTCTACACCATCAAGGACTCGGCCATCAGCGGCATCTTCGTGATCTTCATCTGCTCGGTCTGGCCGATGCTGGTCAACACCGCGTTCGGCGTGGCTTCGGTGCGGCGCGACTGGCTCAACGTGGCCAGCACGCTGGAGGTGCGGCCGCTGCGCAAGGCCTTCCAGGTGGTCCTGCCGGCGGCGGCGCCCACCATCCTCACCGGCATGCGCATCAGCATGGGCATCGCCTGGCTCGTGATCGTGGCGGCCGAGATGCTCGTGGGCGGCACCGGCATCGGCTACTTCGTCTGGAACGAGTGGAACAACCTGTCGCTGACCAACGTGATCTTCGCCATCCTCCTGATCGGCGTGGTCGGCATGCTGCTGGACCTGGCGTTCGGCCGGTTGCAGAAGGCGGTGACCTATGTGGAGTGAGGTGCCAGCGCGCGCTGCGGCGCTGCGGGCCGACGAACGAAAGGCCCCGGCCGTGGACGCTTTCCTGAAGATCGAGGGCCTGGCGAAGGCCTTCGTACCGGCGCGGCCGGTGTTCGCCGACGTGTCGTTCGCGCTCGCGCGCGGCGAATTCGTCTGCATCATCGGCCACAGCGGCTGCGGCAAGACCACCATCCTGAACGTGCTGGCCGGGCTGGACCGCGCCAGCGCCGGCCATGTGTTCATGGACGGACGCGAACTCGTGGGCCCCAGCCTGGAGCGCGGCGTGGTGTTCCAAAGCCATGCGCTGATGCCCTGGCTCACGGTGCGCCAGAACATTGCCTTTGCGGTCAAGTCGCGCTGGCCCGGGTGGACGCGCAACCAGGTCGACGCCCATGTGCAGAAGTTCGTCGCCATGGTCGGCCTGCTGCCGGCCATCGACAGGAAGCCGAGCCAGCTGTCTGGCGGCATGAAGCAGCGCGTGGGCATCGCGCGCGCCTTCTCCATCCAGCCCAAGATGCTGCTGCTGGACGAGCCCTTCGGCGCGCTGGACGCGCTCACGCGCGGCAGCATCCAGGACGAACTGCTGGCCATCGTGCGGCAGACCCAGCAGACCGTCTTCATGATCACGCACGACGTGGACGAGGCCATCCTGCTGGCCGACCGCATCCTGCTGATGCACAACGGTGCCGACACACCCGGCGGCTACAAGCCCGGCGGCATCGCCGAGGTGGTGGCGAACCCGCTGCCGCGCGAGCGCACGCGCGCAGGCCTGCACCACCTGGACGGCTACTACGACCTGCGCAACCACATCGTCGATTTCCTCGTCACCCGCGCCCTGGCGCACTGAGTTTTCACAGCACGGAGCACACCCGCAATGAACCGCCTCGAAGTCACCGAAAAAATCATCACCGCCAAGGTCGCCAAAGGCATCCAATGGGCCGACGTGGCCAAGAAGGTCGGCCAGTCCAAGGAATGGACCACGGCGCTGTGCCTGGGGCAGATGACGGCCACGGCCGAGCAGGCCAAGGCGGTCGGCAAGATCTTCGGCCTCACGGCCGAGGAGCAGAAGTGGCTGCAGGTCGTGCCGTACAAGGGCTCGCTGCCCACGGCCGTGCCGACCGATCCGCTGATCTACCGCTGGTACGAGATCGTCAACGTCTACGGCACCACCATCAAGGAGCTGATCCACGAGGAATTCGGCGACGGCATCATGAGCGCCATCGATTTCTCCATGGACATCGTGCGCCAGCCCGACCCCAAGGGCGACCGCGTCAACGTCGTGCTATCTGGCAAGTTCCTGCCGTACAAGACCTACTAGAAGAGGTGTTGCTGCCATCAGACTTGTAAATGAAATGTTGCAATTACGCCGCAAAGCTCGGTTATCGTGTAGCACTTCTGTGCAAGACCCCCCTGGTTTCGGCACAGAAGAAGAGCCGTTTCAATCACCCAGAGATCTGGAAAGACAGCAATGAAAAAAGTAGTTCTCACGCTCGGCGTGGCCTTGGCGCAAATGTTCGCCGTCGGTGCTTTCGCACAAGGTGAGGCTGGCACCTCCAAGGCTCCGCCGCCCGCCCAAAAGGCTTCGCCCGAGGAGCGCGCCGCTGCGCGCGCCGAGCGCAAGGCCGAGGGCGCCGCTGCAATCAAGGATCAACCCCCTGGTGAAGTGGGGAGCGTGAAGAAGGCGGCACCGCGGACCAAGGTGTCGGCCGAGGAGAAGGCGGCCGCGCGCGCCAAGCGCAAGGCCGAAGGCGCCGCGGCGATCAAGCAGGCGCCTCCCGGCGAAGTCGGCCCCACCAAGTAAGGGGCGCGCCGGGCGGCACCGGCCGCCCGGGCCTGAACACCGGCACAGCCGCGCCCGCCGTGCGGGGCGCCGGCTTCCTGCGCGCCCATGCGCACGCGGATGGGCTGGCTTGGCGGGTCCTTGGATACGATGGATGTTCGCGGTGCCGGCGCAGTCCGGCGGCGCGAGCTTTGCAACTTCCAGAGACCTGAAAGCCAGCCATGAAGAAAACCATGTTCTCCCTCGGCATCGCCGTGGCCCAGATGTTCGCCGTGGGCGCCTTCGCGCAGGGCGAAGTGGGCGGTGTGAAGAAGCCGCCGTCGGCCACGCCGGCCTCGCCGCAGGAAAGGGCCGCCGCCAGGGCCGAGCGCAGGGTCGAGGGCGCCGAAGCCGTGAAGCAGAACAGCGACGGCGAGGTCGGTCGCGCGAAGGCGCCGCCGCCTGTGGTCAAGGCCACTCCCGAGGAAAAAGCCGCCGCGCGCGCCAAGCGCCGGGCCGACGGCACCGAGGCCATCAAGAAGCAGCCCCCCGGCGAGGTCGGTCCGGCCCAGTGAGCGGGGGCTGTACGCACGCCGGCAGCGCAGGCGCTGCCTGCGGCCTTTCCTGAGCGATCAGTTCTTGTAGCTCGGGTCGATCCGGTCCAGCTTGCGCAGCAGCGCGGGCCAGACGAAGCGCCCGCCCAGGCCGCCGGTCTGCACACGCGAGGCATGGCCCACGCCATCGACGATGGCCGGGTCCACCGACACCAGTTCAGCGCCGCCGGCCTGCGCGGCGATCTGGATCTGGCAGGTGTTCTCGAAGGTGTACATGGCCAGGAAGGCATCGGCGATGCTCGCGCCCACGGTCAGCAGGCCGTGGTTGCGCAGCATCAGGAAGTTGGCCGTGCCCAGGTCGGCCTGCAGCCGCGCCTTCTCGTCGTCGCGGATCGCCACACCTTCATAGTCGTGGTAAGCCAATGAGGCCAGCACGAAGGTCGATTGCTGGCTGATCGGCAGCACGCCACCCTTTTGCGCGCTGACCGCGATGCCGGCGCGCGTGTGCGTGTGCAGCACGCACTGGGCGTCGTCGCGCACGGCGTGGATCGCGCTGTGGATCACGAAGCCGGCTGGGTTCACGGGGTAGGGCGATTCGATCAGCTTGTTGCAGGCCTGGTCCACCTTCACGAGGCTGGAGGCCGTGATCTCGTCGAACATCAGGCCGTAGGGGTTGATCAAGAAGTGGTGCTCGGGCCCGGGGATGCGGGCGCTGATGTGCGTGAACACCAGGTCGCTCCAGCCGTACAGCGCTACCAGGCGGTAGCAGGCGGCCAGGTCGGTGCGCAGCTGCCATTCCTCGGCACTGACATGGGCGCGCAGGTCTTGGGGGGCGTTCATCGTGGCGTCTCCAGGTGGTGGGAAGACGCCACTGTAGGTGCTGGCGCGGCCGCCCGTTGTCCGGCGGCGGACAAGGCCGCGCGGCCGGCGGCTCAGGCGCTGACGGCTTCGGCAGCCGGCGCGGTCACCAGCGCGGCGGCGATGTCGGCCTCGCCCTGGCGCAGCGCGGCGGCGCGCTGCTCGGGGCCGTAGGCCACGCCCTCGGCACGCACGAAGCGCACGTCGGTGATGCCGAAGAAGCCGAACACGGTCTGCAGGTAGCTCTCCTGGTGTTCCAGTGCGCGGCCCTGCTCGCTGGTCGAGTAGATGCCGCCGCGGCCCGAGACCACGATCACGGTCTTGCCCTTGGCCAGGCCTTCGGGGCCGGCCGCGGTGTAGCGGAAGGCGCGGCCCGGCACGGCCAGGCGGTCGATCCAGGCCTTGAGCTGGGTCGGGATCGAGAAGTTGTACAGCGGTGCGCCGACCACGATGACATCCGACGCCAGGAACTGCGCCAGGTAGCGTTCGGTCACGAGGTTCTCGGCGCGTTGCGCCGCGCTGACCTGGCTCAGGTCCAGGCCGAGCTTGAAGCTCAGGGCATCGGCGCCGAAGTGAGCAGGTGCTTCGGCGGCCAGGTCCAGGTACTGCACCTGGGTGCCGGGATGGGCGGCGCGCCAGGCGGCAACGGTGCTGGCGGTCAGCTGGCGGGTGACGGAGGCGTCGCCGAGGACGCTGGAGTCGACGTGCAGGATGTTCATGGCAGGGCTTTCAAAGGTTGGATGCGATGGATTGATTGTGCTGGTGGATGTAGTCGTCGATAAGATGGCTGGATTGAAATTGATCGTCCTATTGTTGGAAACAATCGCACCATGCAAGACCTCAACGACATGCTGTTCTTCGCCGAAGTCGCCGAGCGCGGCAGCTTCGCCGCCGCGGGCCGCGCGCTGGGCCTGCCCAAATCGCGGTTGTCACGCCGCGTGGCCGAGCTGGAAGACCGGCTGGGCGTGCGCCTGCTGCACCGCAGCACGCGCAAGCTCTCACTGACCGAGGTCGGCACGCTCTACCTGCGCCATTGCCTGGCCATGCGCAGCGAGGCGCTGGCCGCCAGCGAGGTGGTGCAGCGCCTGTCGGTGGCGCCGCGCGGCACGGTGCGCGTGACCTGCCCGGTCACGCTGGCGCAGTCGGTGGTCGGCGCGCTGATGCCAGGGTTCCTTTTGGCCCATCCGCAGGTGCGCGTGGAGATGGAGGTCAGCAACCGCGTGGTCGATCCGGTGGAGGAGGGCGTGGACGTGGCCTTGCGCGTGCGCCTCAGTGTGCAGGACAGTGCCAGCCTGGTCGTCAAGCAGTTGGGTCGCTCGCAGTCGGTCCTCGTGGCCAGCCCCGCGCTGCTGGCGCGCCAGGGCCGGCCGTTGCGGCCGCAGGACCTGCAGCAGCTCGACTCCATGGCCATGTCGGCGCTCGACGGGCGGGCTGGCGTCAAGCTGCAAGGGCCCGATGGCGCCGAGTTTCTGTGGCAACACCACCCGCGCTACGTGGCCGACGACCTGGAGACCTTGCTGCGCGCCGCCATCGACGGCGTGGGCGTGGCGTTGCTGCCGGGCTACATGTGTCGCGAGGCACTGAATGCGAACCGGCTGGTCGAAGTGCTCGAAGGCTGGTCGCCGCCGCCGGGCATCGCCCATGCGGTGTTCACGTCGCGGCGCGGCCTGGTGCCGGCCGTGCGGGCCTTCCTGGACCATCTGGAGACGGGAGACTTCCACTGAGCCCGTTGCATTCGCTCACGCCTTATAAGTTTTCGGATGAAAGCAAAGAGAAAAACAATAGTTTGCGCATAGCGAAGCGGTCTTGACAATGCGGCATCTGCTCAGGGATTCCGTCATGACCACCAAGTTCTTCTCAGGCCGCACGGCCCGCTTCGTCCTGGCCGCCGCGCTGTTCGCCGCCGCCACCGCCGCCTCGGCCCAGACCCAGACGCTGCTGAACGTCTCCTACGACGTGGCGCGCGAGTTCTACAAGGACATCAACGCCGCCTTCGTGCCCTACTACAAGAAGACCACGGGCAAGGACATCAAGGTCGACCAGGCCCACGGCGGCTCCAGCGCCCAGGCGCGCGCCGTCAACGACGGCCTGGACGCCGACGTGGTGACCTTCAACACCACCACCGACATCGAATTCCTGGCTGGCAACGGCATCGTCGCCAAGGACTGGGCCAAGCGCTTTCCCAACGACGCCTCGCCGACCACCTCGACCATGCTGTTCCTGGTGCGCAACGGCAACCCCAAGGGCATCAAGGACTGGGACGACCTCATCAAGCCCGGCGTGCAGGTCGTGGTCGTGAACCCCAAGACCGGCGGCAACGGCCGCTACGCGTATCTCGCGGCCTGGGGCTATGTGCGCGAGAACGGAGGCACCGACGCGCAGGCGGCCGAGTTCGTCAAGAAGCTCTACGCCAATGTGCCCGTGCTGGGCAAGGGCGGCCGCGACGCGACCAGTATCTTCCTGCAACGCAACACCGGCGACGTGCTGATCACCTTCGAATCCGAAGTCATCTCGGTCGAGCGCGAATTCGGCAAGGGCAAGGTCGACGCGATCCACCCGTCCACCAGCATCGTGGCCGAGAACCCGGTGGCCGTGGTCGAGCGCACCGTGGCCAAGAAGGGCACGGGCGACGCGGCCAAGGCCTACCTGAACTTCCTGTACACCGACGAAGCCCAGGAGATCGCCGCCCAGCATGCGCTGCGCCCGCGTTCGGCCGCCGTGCTCAAGAAGCACGCGGATCTGTTCAAGCCGATCAAGCAGTACACCGTGGCCAAGTACTTCGGTTCGCTGGGCGAGGCGCAGAAGGTGCACTTCAACGACGGTGGCCAGTTCGACAAGCTCTACACCGTCAAGTAAGCGATGAGCGCCACGACCTCCACCGCGGCGCTGGCCGGGCCCGCGCCCGGGGCGGCCGTGCCGCGCCGAAAAGGCGGCAAACGCGTGCTGCCCGGCTTCAACATCACGCTGGGCTACACGCTGCTGTACCTGAGCCTGGTCGTGCTGATCCCGCTGGCGGCGCTGTTCGCCAAGACGCTCACGCTCACCTGGCCGCAGTTCTGGGAGGCCGTGAGCTCGCCGCGCGTGCTGGCCTCGTACCGGCTGACCTTCGGCGCCTCCTTCCTCGCGGCCTGTGTCAACACCGTGTTCGGCCTGCTCGTGGCCTGGGTGCTGGTGCGCTACGAGTTCTTCGGCAAGAAGATCGTCGACGCGCTGGTGGACCTGCCCTTCGCGCTGCCCACGGCCGTGGCCGGCATCTCGCTCACGGCGCTGCTGGCAGGCAACGGCTGGGTCGGCCAGTACCTGGAGCCGCTGGGCATCAAGCTCGCGTTCACGCCCAACGGCGTGGTCATCGCGCTGATCTTCATCGGCCTGCCCTTCGTGGTGCGCACCGTGCAGCCCGTGCTCGAAGACACCGAGAAGGAGCTCGAAGAGGCCGCCATGTGCCTGGGCGCCACGCGCCTGCAGACCTTCACCAAGGTGATCTTTCCGGCCATCGCGCCGGCCCTCCTGACCGGCTTCGCCATGGCCTTCGCACGCGCGATCGGCGAATACGGCTCGGTCATCTTCATCGCCGGCAACATGCCCATGGTGTCCGAAATCACGCCGCTGATCATCATCGGCAAGCTCGAGCAGTACGACTACGCCGGCGCGACCGCCGTGGCGGTGGTGATGCTGCTGTTCTCGTTCGTCATGCTGCTGGTCATCAACGGCCTGCAGGCCTGGCAGCGCAAGCGTTCGGGAGGCGTCTGAGATGGCCGCCATCGACGTCACGCGCCGGCAGATCACGACCACCGAGACCCCCTGGGTCCGGCGCACGCTGATCGGCATCGCGCTGCTGTTCCTCGCGCTGTTTCTGGCGCTGCCGCTCGCGGCGGTGTTCACCGAGGCGCTGCGCAAGGGGCTGGATGCTTATCTGGAGGCGCTCAAGGAGCCCGATGCCTGGGCCGCGATCCGGCTCACGCTGATCACGGCGGCCATCGCCGTGCCGCTGAACCTGGTGTTCGGCGTCTGCGCGGCCTGGTGCATTGCCAAGTACGAGTTCCGCGGCAAGGCCTTCCTGACCACGCTGGTGGACCTGCCGTTCTCGGTCTCGCCGGTCGTCGCCGGCCTGATCTACGTGCTGGTGTTCGGCGCCAACGGCTGGTTCGGGCCCTGGCTGGCCGAGCACAACGTCAAGATCATCTTCGCGATCCCCGGCATCGTGCTGGCCACGGTGTTCGTGACCTTTCCGTTCATCGCGCGCGAGCTGATCCCGCTCATGCAGGCGCAGGGCAACGAGGAGGAGCAGGCCGCCATCGTGCTGGGCGCCACCGGCTGGCAGACCTTCTGGCATGTGACGCTGCCCAACATCAAGTGGGGCCTGCTGTACGGCGTGATCCTGTGCAATGCGCGCGCCATGGGCGAGTTCGGTGCGGTGTCGGTGGTTTCGGGCCACATCCGCGGCCAGACCAACACCATGCCGCTGCATGTGGAGATCCTCTACAACGAGTACCAGAGCGTGGCCGCCTTCGCCGTGGCCTCGCTGCTGGCCCTGCTGGCGCTGGTCACGCTGGCGATCAAGAGCTGGGTCGAATGGCGGCACGAGCGCGAGCGCAAGGCCGCCGCCGACCTACCGCTCGAGCGTCCCGCCGCGGCAACCTGAGAGACACCATGAGCATCGAAATCCGCAACGTCAGCAAGCAGTTCGGCGACTTCCGCGCACTCAACAACGTGAGCCTGGACATCGCGTCCGGCGAGCTTGTCGCGTTGCTGGGTCCCTCGGGCTGCGGCAAGACCACGCTCCTGCGCATCATCGCCGGGCTGGAGAGCGGCGACGCCGGCAGCATCCTGTTCGCGGGCGAGGACACCACCGACGTGCACGTGCGCGAGCGCCAGGTCGGCTTCGTGTTCCAGCACTACGCGCTGTTCCGCCACATGACGGTGTTCGACAACGTGGCCTTCGGCCTGCGCATGAAGCCGCGCGGCCAGCGCCCCTCGGAAGCGCAGATCAAGAGCAAGGTGCACGAGCTCTTGGGCCTGGTCCAGCTGGACTGGCTGGCCGACCGCTTTCCTGCGCAGCTGTCGGGCGGGCAGCGCCAGCGCATCGCGCTGGCGCGCGCGCTGGCCGTGGAGCCCAAGGTGCTGCTGCTCGACGAACCCTTCGGCGCGCTCGACGCCAAGGTGCGCAAGGAGCTGCGCCGCTGGCTGCGCCGCCTGCACGACGACCTGCACGTGACCAGCATCTTCGTGACGCACGACCAGGAAGAGGCGCTCGAAGTGGCCGACCGCGTGGTCGTTATGAACAAGGGCCAGATCGAGCAGATCGGCACGCCGCAGCAGGTCTGGGAGCACCCGGCCAGCCCCTTCGTCTACGGCTTCCTGGGCGACGTGAACCTGTTCCACGGCCGCGCGCACGAGGGCGAACTGCTGGTGCAGGGCCTGAAGATCGACGCGCCCGAGCATGCCGCGGCCAGCGACGCCAAGGCCTTCGCCTATGTGCGCCCGCACGACCTGGAGGTCGAGCGCTACTCGCCGGGCGCCACGGGCATCGTGGCCCAGCTCACGCGCGCGCTGGTGGTCGGCCCGATCGCGCGGCTGGAGCTCACGCCGCTGGACACCGAGGACGCCAGGGGCGAGCAGATCATCGAGGCCCAGCTGACCGCCGAGGAGTTCAACGCGCGTGGCTTCCGCGAGGGCGAGACCCTGGTCGTCACGCCGCGCCGTGCCAAGGTCTTCGTCGACCACGGCGCAGGCGTGTGATCAGCCCGTGGCGTAGCGCCACAGCAGCGCGAGGCCGGAGCAGAGCACCACAGCGTTGACGATGCGCAGGAACTGCGCACGCGGCAGCGTGAGCGTGATGCGCCGGCCGAGCGCCGTGCCCAGCAGCATGGCCGGCACCAGGGCCAGCGCGAGCCCCAGGGTCTCGCTGCGCGCATACACACCGGCCAGCGCGAACAGCACGACGCGCGTGAGTGTGGACAGCCCGATCAGCGTGGACTGTGTCACGCGCATGCGCTCGGCGCTGTCCAGCCGCCCGTTCAGGTAGATCGCATAGAGGAAGCCGCCGCTGCCGAACAGCGCCGAGAACACGCCACCGACCAGGCCGAAGGGCAGGGCTGCGCGCGGCGTGAGCCGCCGGGCCGGCTTGAAGCCGCTCAGCGCATAGAGCGCGTAGCCGACCGCGAACAGGCCCAGCGCGAGCAACAGCGCCTGCGGCTGGCCGCGCAGCAGGATGGCGGCACCGACCAGGCTGCCGATGGCCATCAGCGGCACCAGGCGCCGCAGCTCGGCGAGGTCGGCCGCGCGCCGGTCACGCGCCACGTTCACGCCCGCAGCCGCGCAGTCGAGCAGGGCCAGCAGCGGCACGATGGTGGCCACCGGCACGAAGTGCGCGAGCACGGGGCCCGCCACCAGTGCAGTGCCGAAGCCTGCGAGACCGAACACGACGTAGGCCAGGGCCACGCCCAGGCCCACGGCCAGCAGTGGAAGTGGCGGCAGCGGCAGGCTGGCGGCCAGCGAAGCAAGTGGATCCATGGCGCGCAATCTAGCCGCGCCGGCCCGCGCCGGCCAATACAGCTTGTGGCGCGCGCGTATCTCGAAATCAGATGGGGGAGAAGGCGGCCTGCAGGTCCGTGGCGAAGCGCTGCACGAGGGCCGGCGCGTCGTGGCGCCACAGCGCGAGCACGCCGCTCGTGCAGCCCGGGTCGGTGAGTGGCAGCACGCGCACGCCTTCGGGTGCCAGCACGCCCATGGACGCGGGCACGATGGCGATGCCCAGGCCGCCCTGCACGAGCGCCAGCTGCGCCCACTTGCGCGAGCGCACCGCGGCCGGCTGCGGCGCGAAGCCGTGCGCGCGGCACAGCTCGGCCACGGCATGGCCCAGGCCGCCGCGCTCCGGGTGCGGCGTGGCGACGAAACGCTCGCCGCGCAGCGCGGCCACGCTGACACTGGCCTGGCCTGCCAGCGCATGGCCGGCCGGCACGGCCAGCACCAGGGCTTCTTGGTACAGCGCCGCGTAGTGCAGCGCAGCGCGCCGGCGCAGGATGGGCGCGCGCGCCAGGCCCAGGTCGGCACGGCCCTCGGCGATGTCCAGCGCCTGCTGCTCGGACGAGGCCTGCGCGATCTCGATGGCCACGCCGGGGTGTTGTGCCGTGTGCCGTGCCAGCAGCGCCAGCAGGGCCGGTGTGAACGGCACCGAGCTCGAATGCAGCAGCTGCAGCGTGCCATCGGTACCGCGCTGCGCATGCGTGGCGCGCGCCATCGCATCGGTCAGTGCCCCCAGGATCTTCTGCGCATCGGCGTACAGCGAACGGCCGGCCGGCGTCATCTGCAGGCCGCGCGCGTCGCGGTCGAGCAGCGACACCTGCAGGGCCAGCTCCATCTCGCGCACCTGCCGGCTCAGTGCCGACTGGGCGATGAACAGCCGCTCGGCCGCCAGGCTGAAGCTGCCCGCGTCGACGATCTCCACGAAGTAGCGCAGTTGGCGGTGCGTGAGCATGGCAGGCATGCTGCCATGGAAATCCGGCAGCCCGCGGACGCGCTCAGAACCGGTAAGTCAGATAAGCGAAGGGCACCACCGGGTTGAGCGTGATCCCGCTCTCCGACGTGGCGACCGCATTGCCGTTGGCGTAGGTGGTGAGCTTGGCCTTGGTCTTCATGCGCACATAGGAGACCGACAGCGTGAGGCCAAGGCGGTCGGTGAACGCGTAGGTTGCGCCCAGCGCGAACACGGGGCCGAAGCGGCTGTCGATCTTGGCGCGCGTGTTCGAGGCACCCGCGGGCAGGCCCAGTGCTCCACCCAGCGTGTTCTGCAGTCCGCCGGTCAGCTGCACACCGGAGAAATGCGCGTAGGTCACGCCGAGGCCAGCGGCCAGCCGCCACTTGTCGCTGGGCTGGCCGAAGAAGTACTTGGCCAGCAGCGAGGGGCCATAGAGCCGTGCCGAGCCCAGTTCGCCGATGCCTGCCAGCGAGCCCTCGCCCTGGAGCTTGAGCCGCGGCGGAATGCCGAACACGCCTTCCACGGCCCAGTTGTCGGTCAGGAAGTAATGGACGTTCAGGCCCAGCGTGTCCGCGTAGTCCAGGCTGGAGCCCGAGCCGGGCACCTCGCGTTCCACGGGCGATGTCAGGCGCAGCGGGGTGCTTTTGTCGCGCGGCGCGTAGCGCAGCCAGCCGCCGCCGAGCACGATGTCGCCGGCCTTCTGCGCCCATGCGCCGCTGCATGCGAGAAGGGCCAGCGCCGTGGTGGCGATGGCCCTCAGAACTGTGGGTGGGGTGGAAATCTGCACGTCCTGGTCTCCTGAGTCGGTCAATGCAGGCCAGCATAGGCCTGCGCTGCGCGCCTGTCGACCCGGGGCGCATGCCCCTGCAGTTTGTTACTTCGCCGTGTAGATCTGATCGAAGCTGCCGCCATCGGCGAAATGGGCCTTGTCGGCCTTGGCCCAGCCGCCGAAGGCCTGGTCGATCGTGAACAGGTTCAGCTTGGGGAACTGCGCCGCGTACTTGGTCTTGGCCTTGTCCGACACCGCAGGGCGGTAGAAATGCTTGCCGGCGATGTCCTGGCCCTCTTCGGAGTACAGGAACTTGAGGTATTCCTCCGCCACGGCGCGCGTGCCCTTCCTGTCGACGTTCTTGTCGACCACGGCCACCGCGGGTTCGGCCAGGATGCTCAGCGAGGGCGCGACCACGTCGAACTTGGCGCCGAATTCCTTGTCGAGCAGGTAGGCCTCGTTCTCCCAGGCGATCAGCACGTCGCCCTGCGCGCGCTGCGCGAACGTGATCGTGGAGCCGCGCGCACCGGTGTCCAGCACGGGCACGTTCTTGTACAGCGCGGCCACGAATTCCTTGGCCTTGGCGTCGTTGCCGCCGTTCTTGCGCTTGGCGTATTCCCAGGCCGCCAGGTAGTTCCAGCGCGCGCCGCCCGAGGTCTTGGGGTTGGGCGTGATCACGCTGACGCCGGGCTTGACCAGGTCGTCCCAGTCCTTGATGCCCTTGGGATTGCCCTTGCGTACGGCGAACACGATGGTCGAGGTGTAGGGCGAGGCGTTGTGCGGCAGGCGCTTTTGCCAGTCGGCGGCGAGCCAGCCGCCGTTCTTCACCAGTGCGTCGGTGTCTCCGGCCAGGGCCAGCGTGGCCACGTCGGCGTCCAGGCCGTCGATGATGGAACGGGCTTGCTTGCCCGAGCCGCCATGCGATTGCTTGATGGTCACGTCCTGGCCGGTCTTGGTCTTCCAGTGCGCGGCGAAGGCCTTGTTGTAGTCCACGTACAGCTCGCGCGTGGGGTCGTAGGACACGTTCAGCAGCGTGACCGGAGCCGGCTGGGCTTGGGCGGCCACTGGGGCCAGCGCGGCGCCCAGGGACAGGGCCAGCGTGGCGCTGGAGAGATGGCTCAGGAGACGGCGGCGCGTTTGCATGGGGAACTTTCGCTGGAATCGTTGCAGGTGCCGCGATTCTCAAAGTCCACCCTTCAAACAGGAACGATTGAATTGTCCCTAACTTATTCCTCTGGCGTCTAAAGGACGCGCTCGCCGGCAGACGCGGCGCTGCAGCACGAACGGGCCGCTGCTATCGTCGCCGCATGACCGCATCCACCTCCGCCGGGCCCAGCGCCCGCAAGCTCGCCGCGCTGACGCACAGCAATCCCAAGGCCCGCTTCCAGCTGGCCGGCATCGACCCTTCGGCGAAGCCCTTCTCCAGCGGTGACAAGGCGCAGGACAAGGCTGCCGTGGACGCGCTGGCGCTGGAGATCGACACGCTGCAGAACCTGTTCTACGCCGACAAGCGCTTCAAGCTGCTGGTGGTGCTGCAGGGCATCGACACCAGCGGCAAGGACGGCACGCTGCGCAGCGTGTTCGGCCGCGCCAGTCCCCTGGGCGTGCGTGCCGTCGGCTGGAAGGCGCCGACCGATGAGGAGAAGGCGCACGATGTGCTCTGGCGCATCCACCGCGAGGTGCCGCGCGCGGGCGACATCGTGGTCTTCAACCGCAGCCACTACGAGGATGTGCTGGTGCCCGTCGTGCATGGCTGGATCACGCCCGAGCAGCAACGCCAGCGCTACGCCCACATCAACGACTTCGAGCGCATGCTCTGCGAAACCGGCACCGTGGTCTGCAAGTTCATGCTGCACATCGGCAAGGACGAGCAGCGCGAGCGGCTGCAGGCGCGGCTGGACGACCCGGCCAAGCGCTGGAAATTCCAGCCCGAGGACCTGACCGTGCGCGCGCAATGGGACGACTACCAGCGCGCCTACCAGGACGCCATCGCCGCCACCGGCACGCCCTGGGCGCCCTGGACCATCGTGCCGGCGGACTCCAAGACGCACCGCAACCTGATGATCGCCACGCTGCTCAAGCGCAAGCTGGAAGGCCTGCAGCTGCGCTACCCGCCCGATCCGGCGGACCTGCCGACCGGGAAGATCGTGTGAGTGCTGCCGCCCGCGCGGCGGACGCGGCGCCGGTCGGCTGGCGCACGCGGCTGATCCCGGTCGTCGTCGCCTGCCCGCTGTTCCTGCAGAACCTGGACACCTCGGTCATGGCAACCGCGCTGCCCAGCATCGCGCGCGCGCTCGACGTGCAGCCGCTGCGGTTGAACCTGGCCATCACGGCCTACCTGCTGAGCCTGGCGGTGTTCCTGCCGCTGTCGGGCTGGTGCGCCGAGCGCTTCGGCGCGCGCCGCGTGTTCTGCTGGGCCATCGCGCTGTTCGCGCTCGGCTCGGCGCTGTGCGGCATGGCGCAGACGCTGCACCAGCTGGTGCTGTTCCGCATCCTGCAGGGCATGGGCGGCGCGCTCATGGTGCCGGTGGGCCGGCTGATCCTGCTGCGCAGCGTGCCGCCGGCGCTGATGGTCTCGGCCATGGTCTGGTTCACGGTGCCGCCCACCATCGGGCGCATGCTGGGGCCGCTGTTCGGCGGGGCCATCGTGAGCTTCACGTCCTGGCGCTGGATCTTCTTCGTCAACGTGCCGTTCGGCGTGCTCGGCATCTGGCTGGCACTGCAGTTCCTGCCCGGGCCGCGCCCGGGCGAGCCGGCACCGGCGCCGCCACCCTTCGACAGCATCGGCTTCGGCCTGCTGGCGCTGGGGCTGACCGCGGTGCTGGGCGCCATCGAGTTCGCCGGCAAGGGCCTGGTGCCGGGCTGGCTGGAATGGTTGGCCGGCGGCGCGGGCGTAGGCGCTCTCGGCCTGTATGTGTGGCGCAGCCGGCGCATCGCGGCGCCGCTGATCGACCTCACCATCCTGCGGCACCCGACCTACCGCGCTTCCATCGTCGGCGGCATGCCGCTGCGCATCGCGATCGGCGCCTCGCCCTTCCTGCTGCCGCTCATGATGCAGCTGGGCTTCGGGCTGTCGCCGCTGGCCTCGGGCCTGATCACGGTGGCCACGGCCGTCGGCTCACTGGCCACGCGCGTGGTGGTCACGCGCACCATCGGCTGGCTGGGCTTCAAGCCGCTGCTGCTGGGCACCACGGTGATGACCAGCCTGGCCTATGCGAGCTACAGCCTGTTCACGCCGGCCACGCCGCACCCGCTGATCTTCGTCACGCTGATGCTGGGCGGGCTCGTCAACTCCATGGGCATGGTGGCGCTGCAGACGCTGGGCTACTCGGAGATCCCCAAGCCGCGCATGAGCCACGCGACCACGCTGGCGACCATGGCGCAGCAGCTGTCGCTGTCGCTGGGCGTGCTGTTCGGCGCGGCGCTGCTGGGCCTGGCGGCGCACTGGCGCGGCGGCGATCCGGCGCAGCTGGCGGCGGGCGACTTCGCGCCGGCCTACTGGTGCATCGGCGCCGTGACCATGCTGTCGCTGCTGTGGTTCGTGCGGCTGGACCGCAACGCGGGGGCGGAGCTGCGCGGGCCGGCGGACTGACTAGGGGTAGCGCGACAGGCCCTGCCGGTCCATCACCACCAGGTGGCCGTAGCCACGGCGGATCAGGCCCGCAGCCTCCAGCTCGGTCAGCGCCGTGTTCACGCGCTGGCGCGACACGCCGACCAGCCAGCCCAGCTCCTCCTGGTTGATGCGCAGCGTGGCGTCGGTGTTGGGATACAGCACCGGGTGGAACAGGCCGGAGATGCCGCGTGCCACGCGCGCCGTGGGCTCCAGCAGGCGGTCGAACTTCACCATCGCGATGAACTGCCCGAGCCGCTCGTTCAGGTGCGACAGCATGAAGTGGTTGAAGGGGATGCTGCGCTCCAGCAGCCAGCCGAAGGTCTTGCGTGGCAGGTGCACGGTCACGGTGGGGCGTGTGGCCACGATCTCGTACTTGCGCTCCTCCGGCTTGAGCAAGGAGCCTTCGCCGACCCAGCCGCCCGGCGCGACACCGGTGTACATGATCAGCTTGCCCTCCAGCGTCGTGTCCTGCACGCTGAGGAAGCCCTCCATCACGCCGATCCAACTGTCGGCGATTTCATCGCGCTGGCAGACATGGGAATGTGCGTCATGGCAGCGCATGGTCAGCGCCTCGAAGGCCACGCTGCGTTCGGCCTGCGTGAGCGCGCGCGGCCAGCTGCAGCGTTCGAAGAAGGCGGCGAGTTCGCCAGGTGTCGGCATGGGACAGTGCGCATGCGGCGGTGCCGCGGGTGCGGCACCGCTGGCGCGCGTCAGGGCGCCGTGCAGGTGTAGTTGCTGGCCAGCGCCGCGGCCGCCGCGTTGTTGGCGGGCCCGGTGTAGCGCGGGTACTGCGGGTACTGGCACAGCGGGCGCGTGAGCTGCGTGGCGCCGGCCACGACCTTGCGTGCCGTGAGGGTCGCCGGCGCCGCGTTGTTGCTCACCCAGTTGTCCAGCGCGGCCAGCAGGTCGGTGTCGTCGGCGCCCGGGCCGCCCGCGCAGTGGTTCACGCCGGGGGCGATGTAGTAGCGCGCGAACGCGTCCATCGCGGCCTGGCCGCCCACGGCGGCGGTGGCGGCCTGGTAGTAGGCCGTGGTGGCCTTGTGGCTCAGCGCCGCATCGTTGCCGCCATGCCAGAGGATCAGCTTGGCGTTGCTGTTCTTGAACGGCCGCAGGTCGGCGTTCGTGGCGTCGTTCAGTGCGGCGAGCGCGTAGACCGCGTTGAGGTTGGAATCCCAGGTGTAGGCCAGCGAATCCTGCGTGCGGTCGCGTGCCAGGTAGTTCTTGACGGTCGTGTCCTGGAACAGGTATTGCAGCGCAAATTGCACGTTCGGCGTGCCGCTGACCCAGGTGGCCCAGGCGCCCGGGTCGTCCTCGTTGCCGGTGAGGGCCCAGCCCGCATTGGTGTAGGCGCCGCCAGCCCACGAGGCCGTGGCGGTCCACGACGACACGGCCGCCAGCTGTGCATCGGACAGGCAGGCATTGCCGGTGTCCGCGCCCCCCGCGCAGCGCAGCACGGCGGGGTCGAAGCTGCAGGCCTGCGGATTCGCCACCACGCCATCGACGATGCCGTCGCCGGCATCGCAGGCGTTGCGCACAGCTGCTGCCAGCGTCGCCACCTTGGCCGGGCTGAAGCCGCCGCCGGGTGCGGCCAATGCCTTGGCCGTGCGGTTGAACTGGCCCATGAAGCCGACCCAGTTGTAAGCCGGCGCGCGCGCGATGATGCCGTCGAACAGGTTGGGGTTGCGCTGGGCCGCCATCAGCGCCTCGCGCCCGCCGTTGGAGCAGCCTTCGAAGTAGGCGCGGTCGGGCTGCTTGCCGTAGGCGGCCTGCACCATCTCGCGGGCCGACGACAGCACGGTGGGCACCGACAGCGAGCCGAACAGGTTGGCGGCGTAGGTGTCGTTGAGCGCGAAGTCGGCCGACAGCACGTTGCCCTGGTGCCCGGAGTCGCTGTTGACCGTGGCGTAGCCCTGCGTCAGTGCGTTGAGGTTGGGGCCGGACAGATCGGGGATGGCGCCGTTGTAGCCGCCGCCACCGCCGTAGTAGAGCTTGCCGTTCCACTGCTGCGGCAGGCGCAGTTCCAGGTTGAGCTGCGGCGCGATGGTCGCGTTGACCTTGCAGTACAGCGGGGCCGTGGCGCTGGCGGCCACCGTGGCGGCCGTGCTCACCGTGGCGCCTGCGAGCGTCTTGCCGGCCAGGGCCGCGCACGCCTGCTCGGCCGTGGCCGACGCGTTGCCCGCGCCGTTGTCACCGTGGTCGTCGCTGCCGCCGCAGCCCAGCAAGGCGCCGGCGGCCAGGACGGTGAGCGTGAACCGGGAAAAAGGCAATCCTGCATGGCACTGCATCGCGTCTCCTCTCGTTGGTTGAACTGACGCGGTCAGTGTGTCACGCAGCACCTGGCCTGAATGTCAGCGCAGGAACAATTGGGGCGCGCAATCCTGGGGGTTTTCCCCAGACCGGCAGCGGGCCGGTCAGCCGCCGCCTTCGGCCCTGGCCTTGCGCAGCCGGTAGCCGAACTGGCGCAGTGTGAGCCCCAGGGCCTCGGCGGCGCGCGCCTGCCGGTTGCCGTGCAGCGCGAGCACGCGCTCGAGCTCCTGCAGGGTGTGCGAATGGGCCGGCAGGTAGGGGCGCACCAGCGGGCGCGGCACGCGCAGGCGCAGGCGCTGCCCTGCCAGCGCGGCCAGCAGGCGCAGCAGATCCAGGTCGTCGTCCAGCGTGCGGTCGGGCAGGCGGCTGCGGTGGCAGCTCAGCACACCCACGGTGCGCGCTTCGACCTGGATCGGCAGCGCAAGGAAGGCCTGGCCCTCGTCGGGCAGGTGGTCGCGTGCCACGCTGCGCGCCAGGAAGCGCGGCTCCGCATCGATGTCCTGCACCAGCACGGCCTGGCCGCTGGCCAGCACCAGGCCGGTGACGCCTTCGCCCAGGGCATAGACGCCGCGCGCGATCTCCGCGTCCGTGAGGCCGTGGGCCAGGTGGATGCGGGCCTGCGTGTCGCCCGGCATCACCAGCACGATGCGCCCGCGCTCCAGGCCCAGCAAGGCATCCATCTCGGCCAGCATGGCGCGCAGCAGCGGATCGGGCGTGCCGGCGTCGCCCAGCAGCTGCACCAGCAGGCCGAGCAGTTGCAGTTCCTGCGTGCGCCACTGCGCACCGGTGCGGGGCGGAAAGGGGGACGACGTCGCCATGGTTAGCGGTGTGTGCAATTCGCGTGCCGCGATGGCGGTGCGTGCCGGACTGTTTTGTAACCGCGGTGCGCGTTCGTGTGATTGACTGTTTGTCTGACAATAAGATATGGTCGAGCGAACCAACACAGCGGGAGGCATGCGGATGGATGAACTCGATTTTTCAGGCAAGACCGTGCTCGTGGTCGGCGGCTCCAGCGGCATCGGCAACGGCATCGCCCAGGCGTTCCGGGCCAAGGGCGCCACGGTGCACGTGGCCGGCACGCGCGCCAGCGCGGCCGACTACGCCGACTCGCCCGACTCGCAGCTGAACGGCCTGCACTACCACCGCATCGACGCGGGCAGCACCGAGTCCATCGAATCCTTCGCGCCGCCGTTCGACCGGCTCGACGTGCTGGTGCTGTCGCAGGGCCAGGTGCTCTACAAGCGCCAGGAGTTCAAGACGCCGGCCTTCAAGCAGGTGGTGGACGTGAACATGACCAGCCTCATGACCTTCGCCGAGAAGTTCCACGCCATGCTCAAGGCCAGCCAGGGCTCCATCATCACGATCAGCTCGACGGCGGCCTTCCACGCCGTGCGCGGCAACCCGGCCTATGCGGCATCGAAGGCCGGCGCCTTCGGCCTCACGCGCACGCTGGGCGACGCCTGGGCGCGCGACGGCATCCGCGTCAATGGCATCGCACCGGGCTTCGTGGCCACCAAGATGACGCGCGTGACCACCGACCACCCGCAGCGCAAGGAGACGGCCATGGAGCGCATCCCGCTGGGCCGCTTCGGCACGCCCACCGACATGGCCGGCGTCGCGCTGTTCCTGGCCTCGCCGCTGGCGGCCTACGTGATCGGCCAGACGATTCCCGTCGATGGCGGCCTGACGTTGTGAAACCACCCCGTCTGGACTTCTCGCTGCGTGTAGAAGTCCCATCCCCCTCCAGGGGCGCCGCCAGCGCCCGGGCAGAGCCCGTTGCGCGGCGGCTGTTGGCATGGCCTGCTCCGCGGCCCCTCGAACCGCTGCTTGCGAGCCGGCTTTGTGCTCTGCGAGTGACGCTTCACTGATCCATCTGTTTCACCTTGCATTGAAAGGCCAGCCATGTCCTGGGACTTCGAAACCGATCCTGAATTCCAAACGCAGCTCGACTGGGTCGAGCGCTTCGTCGACGAGGAGGTCGAGCCGCTCGAACACGTGCTGGGCAGCCCCTGGGACATCCACGACCCGCGCTTCGCCACGCTGGTGCGCCCGCTGCAGGCGCAGGTCAAGGCGCGCAAGCTCTGGGCCTGCCACCTCGCGCCGCACCAGGGCGGCCAGGGCTACGGGCAGATGAAGCTGGCGCTGCTCAACGAGATCCTGGGCCGCGCCCACTTCGCGCCCATCGTCTTCGGCTGCCAGGCGCCGGACACCGGCAACTCGGAGATCCTGTCGCACTACGGCAGCGAGGCGCAGAAGAAGAAGTACCTGGAGCCGCTCTTGGCCAACCAGATCGTCTCGTGCTTCGCGATGACCGAGCCGCAAGGCGGCGCCGACCCCAAGGTGTTCAAGACGCGCGCGGTGCAGGACGGCGGCGACTGGGTCATCACGGGCGAGAAGTGGTTCGCCTCCAACGCGCGCTACGCCGAGTTCTTCATCGTGATGGTGGTGACCGACCCCGACGCGCCGCCGTACCAGCAGATGTCGATGTTCATCGTGCCCAAGGACGCGCCGGGCCTGACCATCCAGCGCAACGTGGGCCTGGCCGACGAGCCCGTGCCCACGCACGGCTACCTGCAATTCGACGGCGTGCGCGTGCCGGCTTCCGACATGCTGGGCCAGCCCGGCGAGGCCTTCGCCGTGGCGCAGACGCGCCTGGGCGGCGGGCGCATCCACCACGCCATGCGCACCATCGGCCAGGCGAAGAAAGCCTTCGACCAGCTCTGCGAGCGCGCGCTGTCGCGCACGACCCAGGGCGAGCTGCTGGCAGACAAGCAGATGGTGCAGGAGAAGATCGCCGACTCCTGGTGCCAGCTGGAGCAGTTCCGCCTGCTGGTGCTGCGCACGGCCTGGCGCATCGACAAGTACAAGGACTACATGAAAGTGCGCAGGGACATCTCGGCGGTGAAGGCGCTGATGCCCAAGGTGCTGCACGACATCGCCGAGCGTGCGCTGCACATCCATGGCTCGCTGGGCGCTTCGCTCGAGATGCCCTACACCGACCAACTGGTGCTCTCGTACCACATGGGTCTGGCGGACGGCCCCACCGAGGTGCACAAGGTCACCGTGGCCAGGCAGGTGCTGCGCGAGTACCAGGCCTGCCCCGACCTGTTCCCGGCCTACCACCGGCCGCGTGCCAAGGCGGCTGCCGAGGCCAAGTACCGGCATCTGCTCGGCTGACGATGGTGCAAGCTGTGGTGCAGCCCTGGGCCGAACTGGTCGACCTCGGCCGGCTGGCCGCGTGGATGGACGACCAGGGTCTGGGCAGCGGCCCGATCACGCAGGCGCAGCCGCTCACGGGCGGCACGCAGAGCGTGCTGCTGCGCTTCACACGCAGTGGCCGCGACTACGTGCTGCGCCGCCCGCCGGCGCACCCACGTGCCGACGGCAACAAGACCATGCAGCGCGAGGCCCAGGTGCTGGCCGCGCTGGCCGGCAGCCGCGTGCCGCACCCCGCGCTGATCGCGGCCTGCGCCGATCCGCAGGTGCTGGGCGCGGCCTTCTACCTCATGGAGCCCGTGGCGGGCTTCAACGCGTCCGTGGCCCTGCCGCCGTTGCACGCCGCCGATGCCACGTTGCGCCACCGCATGGGCCTGTCCATGGTCGACGCGCTGATCGAGCTGGGCGAGGTCGACCATGTGGCGGCCGGCCTGGCGGGCCTGGGCAAGACCGAGGGCTTCCTCGAACGCCAGGTGCCGCGCTGGCGTGCCCAGCTGGAGAGCTACCACGACTACGCCGGCTGGCCTGGCCCGGCGGAGATCCCGGGCATCGCCGCGGTGGCCGACTGGCTGGAGCAGCATCGCCCCCGCAGCTTTCGCCCCGGCATCCTGCACGGTGACTTCCACCTGGCCAATGTGCTGTTCGCGCCCGACAGCGGCGAGGTGGCTGCCATCGTCGACTGGGAACTCGTCACCATCGGCGACCCGCTGCTCGACCTGGGCTGGCTGCTGGCCACCTGGCCCGAGCCCGGTGCTGAGCCCGAACCGCTGTTCCGCACCCAGCCTTGGCAGGGCTTCGCCACGGCCGGGGAGCTGGTGGCGCGCTACGCCGCACATGGCAGGCGCAGCGTGGAGCACATCCTCTGGTACGAGGTGCTGGCCTGCTACAAGCTCGGCCTGATCCTGGAGGGCACCTACGCGCGCGCCTGCGCCGGCAAGGCCAGCGTTGAGGCCGGGGCACTGTTGCATGCCCACACGCTGCTGCTGTTCAGGCGCGCATTGCGGCGGCTGGAGCGGCAAGGCTGAGCTTGGCGACAATCGCCCGGTTTTGACAGAAGCGGAGAGCGGCATGGCGGAAGGTGGCACGGCACAGCAGGCAACGGACGGCGGACCGGCGTTCGCGTTCGACAAGCTCAAGCGCGTGCCGTCCTACCGCATGCTGGCCGAGGCCGTCACGCAGCAGGTCCTGGACGGCCGGTTGCGCGCAGGCGACCCGTTGCCCACCGAGGCCCAGCTGTGCGAGACCTTCGGCGTCAACCGCTCCACCGTGCGCGAGGCCGTGCGTGTGCTGGAGGAAGCCAGCCTGCTGCGGCGCGAGACCAGCCGGCGCTTCGTCATCAGCCATCCGTCCAACGCCGACCTGGGTGTGCAGTTCGAGCGCATGGTGCAGCTGCAGGAGATCAGCTTCCAGGAGTTGTGGGAGACGGTGCGCGCGGTCGGCCCGGCCATGGCGCGGCTGGCCGCCGAGCGCGCGACCGGTGCACAACTGGATGCGCTCGAAGTTCACCTGGCGCTGTTGCAGCAGGCGGTCGAGACGCGTGCTTCGCTGGTCGAGCCCAACATCGTGTTCGACGACATGGTGGCGCGCATGAGCGGCAACCGCGCGCTGCTGCTGGCGCACGAGACCATGTGGCGGCAGATGTACCCGCGCTACCAGGCAGCCGTGTTCGACCATGTGCCCGCGGCCAGCAAACGCATGCTGGAATCGCGCCGCGCCCTGCTGGCCGCGCTGCGCCGGCGCGATGCGGACGAGGCCGAGCAGTGCACGATCCGGCACATCGTGGATTTCCGGCGCGGGTACGAACTCGCGCAGAAGCAGATCGCCGGGCCGGATGCTGCGGCTGTCGCGCGGCCCAAGGTGGCCCGCAAGAAGACCTGATTCAGCCCTCCTGCGCGAAGCGCGCCCGCACCGCCTTCTTGTCCAGCTTGCCGATCGTCGTGACGGGCAGCTGCTCGACGAAGCGGATCTGCTTGGGCACGCTGACGGCGCCCTTGTGCTCGCGCACCAGCGCCATGAGCTCCTCGGCCGTGGCCGACTGGCCCTGCTTGAGCACCACCATGGCCCGCACCTGCTCGCCCCACTTGGGGTCGGGCACGCCGACCACGGCCGCGGACGACACGGCCGGGTGCAGCGCCAGGACATCCTCCACCTCGCGCGGGTAGACGTTGAAGCCGCCGCTGATCACCATGTCCTTGGAGCGGTCGACGATGTAGAGGTAGCCGTCCGCATCCTGGCGTGCCAGGTCGCCGGTGTAGAGCCAGCCGTTGCGCAGCGCCTTGGCCGTTTCCTCGGGCTTGTGGAGGTAGCCCGCCATGACCAGTGGCGAGCGCAGGCAGATCTCGCCGACCTCGCCGGGCGGCACCTCGCGGCCCTGCTCGTCCAGCAGCCGCAGCTGGTTGCCGATGACCGGCAAGCCGCAGGAAGCGAGGCGCTCGGGATGCTGTTCCGGGTCGTGGTCGCGCTGGCGCAGCACCGTGATCATCATGGGCGCCTCGGACTGGCCGTAGAGCTGCATGAACACCGGGCCCAGCCGGCGCATGCCCTCGACGAGCCGGCTCGGCAGCATGGGCGCTGCGCCGTAGGCCACCATCTGCAGGCTGGAGAGGTCGGCCCCGGCCAGCCGCGGGTGGTCCAGCAGCACGTAGAGCATCGTCGGCACCAGGAAGGTGGTGGTGATGCGGTGGCGCTCGACCAGGTCGATGAACTTGTCGGCGCCGAAGCCGTGCGTGAGCACCACGGTGCCGCCGCGCAGCAGCGTGGGCAGGATGAAGGTGCCGGCCGCGTGCGTGATCGGCGTCAGCGCCAGGTAGCGCGTCTCCTGCGGCCAGTCCCAGTCGGCCAGCTGCATCAGCGTCATCGCCACCTGCACGCGGTGGGTGTGGACCACGCCCTTGGGTACGCCCGTGGTGCCGCCGGTGTAGACGAGGACGGCCACGTCGTCGGCGCTGGCGCGCGGCAGCAGCGGGGCGGGTGCGGCGTCGCGGCAGAGCGTGTCGATGTCGGTGCCGGCGTCGGTCGGCGCCAGCCACCAGACGCGCTGGATGCCGGTGCGCGCAGCCAGCCGCTCGCCGCGTTCGCGGAACAGGTCGGGGTCGATGAACAGCGTGCCCACGCCCGCGTCGGTCAGCAGGTAGGCTTGGTCGTTCTCCGAGGCGGTGGGGTTGATCCAGCCCACGCGCAGGCCCATCAGGTAGCCTGCGCACGAGACCAGGAAGGCCTCGGGCCGGTTGCCCGACAGCGAGGCGATGGTGTCGCCCTTCTTCAGGCCCTGGGCGTCGAGCGCGGCGATCAGCCGCGCCAGCTGCGCGCCGAACTCGCGGTAGCTGGTCCGGCGTTCGCCGTGGATGAAGGCGGTGCGGTCGCCGCCGCGCTGTAGGGCGGTGACGATGAGGTCGCCGAGCGAGCCGAGTTGGGTGAGTTCAGTGTGCATGGCGGTCGCGTGGGTTCTCGATGGTGGATGACGTCAGCGGCAACGGCCGGCACGGCACGGTGCTTCATCTCCCCATGACCTCGCCGAAGCGCACCCAGCGCGTGCCATCGAACTTGGCCAGCTGCATGGACTCGACCATGGCGAAGTCCGTGGCGCTGGTGTTGACCGTGATGCCGGGCAGCAGCAGCGGCGCCGTGGCGCCCTGCAGGCTGGCGGCCTGGCGCATGAGGTTCTCGCGCGTGAGGTTGTCGCCGGCCTGCCGGATGATCTGCGCCATGATGGCGGCCGACGACACGGCGATGCCGTTCATGAGGTCGTTCGGGTCGCCCTCGGGGTAGTACTTCTTCATGAAGTCCAGGTACCACTTCATGCCGGCGTCGTCGGCCCATTGCTGGTCGGCCTGGTCCTTGAGCCACAGCACGGTGACGAGGCCGGTGGACGCGTCGATGCCTGCGGGCTTGAGCACCGCGCCCACCGAGGAGGAGATCGACACCAGGTACTGCGCGGTCGGCTTCCAGCCCAGCTCGTGCACCTTGCGCACGGCCAGCGCTGCGGCCTTGGGCGAGGCCAGGTTCACGAACACGTTGGCCCCCGAGCTCTTGAGCGCCACCATCTGCGAATCCACGGTCGGATCGGTGGCTTCGTAGGTTGCATCGGCCACCACCACCTGCTTGAGCCGGTCGCCCAGCCCCTCTTTGAAGCCGTTGTAGTAGTCCTTGCCGAAGTCGTCGTTCTGGTAGAGCACGGCCACCTTGGCGTTGGGCACGGTTTTCAGGATGTGCTCGGCGTAGATGCGGCCCTCGGCGTGGTAGGTCGGCAGCCAGGCCATGGTCCACGGGAAGTTCTTCGGGTCGTTCCACTTGGTGCCGCCGCTGGAGGCCAGCAGGTGCGGCACCTTCTTGCCGTTCAGGTACTTGTGGATGGCGGTGTTGGTCGGCGTGCCGATGGTGCCGTAGACGGCCAGCACGCCGTCCTGCTCGACCAGGCGGCGCGTCGTCTCCAGCGTCTTGGGCGGGCTGTAGGCGTCGTCGAGCGAGACCAGGTTGATCTTGCGACCGTGGATGCCGCCCTGGTCGTTGACCCACTTGAAGTACGCCAGCTGCGCCTTGCCCAGCGTGGCGTAGGAGGACAGCGGGCCGCTGTAGGGGATGGACTGGCCGAGCTTGATCTCGGTGTCGCTCGCGCCCGGGCCGTAGGCCTTCTGGGCCAGGGCGGGCAGGGCGGGCAGGGTGGCCAGCAGCACCGCTGCCGCGGCCAGGATTTTCTTGAGCTCGCGCGTCATCGCCTTGTCTCCATGGATGGCGCCATAGCGCCGTTTTGACTGTTTGTCTGACAAACCGACTGTATAGTTTGAAGTGAGACAACGTCAACCCAAGGAGACCCGGCATGAAGGCATTGCGCTACCACGGCACCCGCGACATCCGCCACGAATCCATGGACGATCCAACGCTGCAGTCCGACCGCGACGCCATCGTGAAGATGCGCAGCTGCGCGATCTGCGGCAGCGACCTGCACATCTTCCATGGCCACGGCTTTTCCACCGAGACCGGCTTCTGCGTGGGCCACGAGGCGGTCGGCGAAGTGGTGGAGGTGGGCCGCGCCGTCACGCGGCTCAAGGCGGGCGACATGGTGATGATTCCGGCCTCGGTCGGCTGCGGTGCCTGCCGCTCCTGCCTGGCCGGCAACGTCAACTGCTGCGAGAGCGGCCAGGGCTCGTGCTACGGCATCTCGCCCGCGCTGCAGGGCCTGCAGGCCGAGGCGTTTCGCATCCCAGCGGCGGACGCCAACGCCGTGAAGATTCCCGACGGCCTTTCTGAAGAACAGGCGTTGATGCTGACCGACGGCATGGCCACGGCCTGGTTCGGTGTGCGCCAGGCCGATGTGCGGCCCGGCGCCAGCGTGGCCGTCATCGGGCTGGGGCCCATCGGCCTGATGGCCGTGGACAGCGCCTTCGTGATGGGCGCGCACCGCGTCTACGCGATCGACCCCGTGCCCGAGCGCCGCGCGCTGGCGGCGCAGGCGGGCGCCACCGCGCTGCACCCGGACGAGGCGCTGGAGACCATCCGCGAACAGACCCAGGGCCGCAAGCTCGACTGCGTGGTCGAGGTGGTGGGGCTGGACGCCACGCTGGACATGGCCTGGCGCCTGGTCGGCCGGCGCGGCACGGTGTCGGCCATCGGCGTGCACCAGACGCGCCGCTACGCGCTGCCGCTGGAGCGGCTGTTCGCCCATGGCGTGACCTTCCGCACCGGCACCTGCTCGGTGTCGGAGGAACTGCCGGCGCTGTTCCCGCTGGTGGCTTCGGGCCGGCTGCGGCCCGAACGCTTCATCAGCCACCGCATGCCGCTGTCGCAGGGCGCGCAGGCCTACGCGCTGTTCGATGCGCGCGAGGCCGGCGCGCTGAAGATGGTTCTCACGCCGGATTGAACACTCAATCTCCGATCGGCTCGCCCAGCAGCGTCCACTTCGTGCCATCGAAGCGCTGCATCTGCAGCTTCTTGTAGGGGTTGTAGTCGTTGGGCGAGAAGGTGAGCTTCACGCCGGGCGTGAGCATGGGGGCAGCGTAGTCCAGCGTGCTGAGCGTCTTGAGCAGGCCTTCGCGCGTGAGATCCTTGCCGGTCTCGCGCAGCGCATGCTCCAGCGTGTTGGCCGCGATGTAGGCGAACACATTGCTCATGTTGGCGAGGTCGCCCTTGGGGTAGTACTTCTTCATCCAGGCCAGCCAGTCCTGGAAGTCCTTGTCGTTCGCCCAGCGCGTGTCGGTCGGGTCCTTGATCGCGGTGGCGGTGATGATGCCCGTGGCCTTGTCCAATCCTGCGTTCGTGAAGGTCGGCGACACGTTGGCCGAGATGTAGCTCATGTAGATGGTGGGCTTCCAGTTCAGGTCGGCGATCTTGCGGATGGCCTGGCTGGATTGCTTGGACAGCGAGCCCAGCAGCAGCACGTCCACGCCGGCCGACTTGAGCGCCACGATCTGCGAGTCCACGGTCGGGTCGGTCACCTCGTAGCCCTGCTCGCTGATGACCATCTTCGCGGCCTTGTCACCCAGGCCGGCCTTGATGCCGCGCAGGTAGTCGCGACCGAAGTCGTCGTTCTGGTACAGCACGCCGACCTTGGCATTGGGTTGGTTGGCGAGGATGTGCTTGGCGTAGATGCGCGACTCGCCGTAGTAGGTCGGCAGGTAGGGCACCGTCCAGGGCAGGTCCTTGGGGTTCTGGAACAGGTGCGAGCCCGAGTTCACGAAGAACTGCGGCACCTTCTTGGCGTTGAGGTACTTCGTCACCGACGACGAGGCCGCCGTGCCCTGCGGCGCGAAGATCATGAACACGCCTTCCTGCTCCACGAGCTTGCGCGTCTGCTCGACCGTCTTGGCCGGCGTGAACGCGTCGTCCATGGGCAGCCAGGTGATCTTGCGGCCGTGGATGCCGCCGGCTTCGTTGAGCCGCGTGAAGTAGGCCTCGGTGGAGGCCGCGACCACGCCGTAGGCCGAGGCCGGGCCGCTCAGCGGCTGGGTCGAGCCGATCTTGATCTCGGTGGCGGTGACGCCGGGCGTCTGGGCCGCGGCCGGTACGGACCAGGCCAGCACGGAAAGGCCCAGGGCGAGGGCAGGAATGCGCAAACGCATGCTTCGTCTCCTTCATTGGATGGTCCTGCCATGGTCGGAAAGCCCATGGGCAGACGCATCGTCCGAAGCGACGAATCGCGTGGGTCAGGCGAACGTGATCCAGCCCGCGTGGTCGGGGTGGTCCAGGTGCGGCAGCGTGTTGTAGGTCAGCAGCACATGGCGGCTCTGGGTGTAGACGAACTCCGTCACCGCGCTGTTGCGGATGCGCATGTTGAGGTCGATGGTGGTCTCGGGGTCTGTGCCCAGCACCTGACCCACCGCGGTGGAGATCGGCCCGCCGCTGGAGACCAGCAGCACGTTGCCGGTGTGGCGCGTGCGCACGTGGTCGAGCACGGCCGCGATGCCGTCGCGGAATTCCACGTAGGTGGGCATGCCCTCGGGCTGCACGCGGCCGGCCATCCAGGCCGCCAGGCCCTGGCGCAGCAGGCGGAAGTGGTGCTTGTAGAGCTCGGGTGTGGTCGGCTTCTGCAGGGCCTCTGGGTGCACGGTGGCGATCACGGCCGCGCTGTCGTATTCGTTGAGGCCGGGCCAGGCCGCGGGCTCGGGCAGCGGCGGCGTGCCGGCGGCCTCCATGCCGGTCTTGATGCCGGCGAAGGTCTGCGCGTGGCGGCGCAGCGTGCCGGTCAGCGTGGCCTCGAACGTGATGCCCTTGAACGCGAGGTATTCGCCCAGGCGCACGGACTGGCGCTTGCCTTGCTCACTGAGCTGGTCGT
The DNA here is from genome assembly GCF_001422365.1 of Pseudorhodoferax sp. Leaf265. Classification (GTDB taxonomy): domain Bacteria; phylum Pseudomonadota; class Gammaproteobacteria; order Burkholderiales; family Burkholderiaceae_C; genus Pseudorhodoferax. The sequence continues at coordinate 133,456 of NZ_LMMT01000012.1, forward strand.
AATCGTCGGCGCCGAACGAGGCCTGGCCGTGGCGCACGAGGTAGAGGGTTCCCATGGCGGGCGACTGTAAGGCCGTGGATGGCTTGCGCTGTCACTGCAGCGACGCGGGCCAAAGTTCGGGTGTTACCATGGTGTCACTTTTTGGAGGTGTGCCCCATGTCGACGACGTCGTTGAAACTGCCCGAGGATGTGAAGCAACTCGCTGCGGCAGCGGCGCAGCAGCATGGTGTGACGCCGCACGCCTTCATGGTCGAGGCCATCCGCGCTGCGGCCATTGCCGCCGAGCGTCGCGCGGCTTTTGTGGCGGATGCGCAGGCTGCACGGGCCGAGGCCCTGGAGTCGGGCAAGGCCTTCGATGCCGACGAGGTGCATGCCTACCTGCGTGCGCGTGCGCAAGGGCAGGCGGTGCCGCGGCCCAAGGCGCGGACGTGGCGCGGCTGAACTATGCGCGGCGTGCGCTGTCGGACCTGGAGCGTCTGACCGACTTCCTGCGTGCATCCGACCCGACGGCCGCGGAAGTGACGGCAGGCCTCATCGCCGAGGCTGTGCAGATCCTCAAGAACCATCCCTTGATCGGGCGCCCCGCGGAAGGAGGGTTTCGCGAACTGGTCATCTCGCGTGGCCGCTCGGGCTACCTGGCGCTGTACAGCTTCGAAGAGGCCGCAGACACCGTGCTGGTCCTGGCCATCCGGCACCAGCGCGAGGCTGGCTACCAGCCCTGACTCACTTGCGCTCGATCAACGCCACCCGCAGCGCCAGGAACGCCAGCACCGAGCCCATCACATAGCGCTGCGCACGCATCCAGCCCGCGCTGCGCGACAGCAGCCCCGTGATGCTGGCGGCGCCGAAGATGACCAGCGTGTTGACCGCTGCGCTGGCGGCGATCTGCACCGTGCCGAGCTGCAGCGCCTGCAGCAGCACGCTGCCGTGCTCGGGGTGCAGGAACTGCGGGAAGAAGGACAGCGTGAACAGCGCGACCTTGGGGTTCAGCAGGTTGGTCAAAAAGCCCATGCGCAGCAGCGTGCCGGTGGAATGCGCGGGCAGCTGGCGCGCCTGGAACGGGCCGCTGCCGCCAGGCTTGAGGGCCTGCCAGGCCAGCCACGCGAGGTAGGCCGCGCCGAGCGCCTTGATCGCGCCGAACGCGAACGGCACGGCCAGCAGCAGGGCCGTGAGGCCGAAGGCCGCTGCGAGCATGTGCACGAGGAAGGCCGCCAGCACGCCGGCCAGCGAGACCAGGCCCGCGCGGCGGCCCTGGCTCAGCGTGCGCGAGACGCAGTACAGCATGTTGGGGCCGGGCGTCAGCGCCATCGCCAGCGTGGCGAGGGCGAACCAGCCCAGGTCGTGCAGGGGAACCATGTGTCACTCCTTGGTGGAAAGGACTTTGGCGAACACCGCCGCGTCCACGTTGCCGCCGCTCAGCACTGCGCCCACGGCCAGGCCGCGCAGCGCCGCGCGCTCCTTGAGCGCAGCCGCAAAACCGGCCGCGCCCGCGCCTTCGGCCACGTTGTGCGTGTCGACGAACAGGGCGTGCATGGCGGCCGCCACTTCGGCGTCCGTGACCTGCACCACATGGTCCAGGCCCTCGGCGAGGATGGAAAGCGCCTGGGCGTCCGCCACCCGGCAGGCCATGCCGTCGGCCAGCCGCGTCGTGACGGGCGCCTCGACCACGCGGCCGGCGGCCAGCGAGTCGGCGTAGGTGGTGGCGTGCGCGCTGACCACGCCGACGATGCGCACGGCATGGCCCAGCGCACGCTTGGCAGCGATGGCCGCGCAGGCCCCCGAACCCTGGCCGATGGGCACGTAGGCCACGTCCAGCTGCGGCACCGCGCGCAAGAACTCCCACCAGTACGTGGCCACGCCCTGCACCAGCGCCGGGTGGAAGCTGGGCACCATGTGGGCACCGCGCTCCGCTGCCAGGCCGATGGCGAACTCGCGGCTTTCCTGGAAGTCGTGGCCATGTTCGATGAGCGTGACGCCCAGTGCGCGCATGGCGGCGTTCTTCTCGACCGAGTTGCCGTGCGGCACGACGATGGTGCAGGCCACGCCATGGGCGCGCGCGGCCCAGCCGATGCTCTGGCCGTGGTTGCCGCGCGTGGCGCTGATCACCTCGGCCGGCAGCGGGCCGGCCGCCGCGAGCGCAGCGAAGTAGCTCAGGCCACCGCGGATCTTGAACGCGCCCACCGGCGTGTGGTTCTCGTGCTTGAGCCAGCAGTCCGTGCCCAGGCGCTGGCTGGCCAGCGCCCAGCGGTGCTGGGGCGTGGCCGGGAATGCGCGGTGCACGAGCACGGCGGCGCGCTCGATCTCGGCCAGCGTGGGCAGGGCCGTCATAGCAGGACGGTGCCCTCGATGCAGACGGTCGAATGACCGCCGACCCAGACCTGCCCAGCGTCGTCGCGCGCGATGTACACGGTGCCGTCGCGGCCCAGGCAGGCGCCCTGCGTGGCCACGTAGGGCGCGGCGATGTGGCCATCGGCGATCAGCCATTGCGCCAGGCTGGCGTTCAGGCTGCCGGTGACGGGGTCTTCGGGGATGCCGTCGGCGGCGGCGAATGCGCGCACCACGAGCGAGGGCGCAGGCGCTGCAGCCGGCGTGGACGCGCCGAAGGCCCGCGCCTCGCGGTTGCCACGCGCGATCAGCGGCGTGGCCGCCGCCCCGTCGAGCGCGGCCACGCCCACCGTGTGCCCCAGGGCCTTGAGCAGCATGTGGTCGGGCTGCAGGCGCAGCACGGTGGCCGGCTCGTCCAGCAGCAGCGAGAACCACACGGGCCCGTTGTCCAGCACCTGGCTGCTGACGATCTGCGCGGGCTTCAGGCCCAGCGCCGAGGCCACCTGGGCCAGTTCGGTCGGGCGCGGTGCGCTGCGCTTGAGCGCCGGCGCGGCGAAGGCCAGGCGGTCGCCCTCGCGCCGGATGCGCACCAGGCCCGCGCCGCACTGCTGCACGATGGCCTCGCCGCCGCGCGGCTGGCCGCCCGAGGCCAGCCAGGCATGGCAGCTGCCCAGCGTGGGGTGGCCGGCGAACGGCAGCTCGCCACCCGGCGTGAAGATGCGCAGCCGGTAGTCGGCACCGGCCTCGGTGGGCGGCAGCACGAAGGTCGTCTCCGACAGGTTGGTCCACTGCGCGAAGCGCTGCATCTGCGCGTCGGTGAGGCCGGTGGCGTCGAGCACCACGGCCAGCGGGTTGCCGTAGTAGGCCTGGTCGGTGAAGACGTCGACCTGGCGGAAGGGGCGGGAGCGGGGTGTCATGACAGGGGGGCGTCGAGTACGCCGACGGCGCCGGGCCGTGCGCTCACGGCCTGGTACCAGCGGTCCAGGTGGGCGCGCTGCGGGCGCGCGGAGGCATCGAGGGGCAGGCCGTACCAGCGGTGGATCTCGCAGGCCACGGGGATGTCGGCCATCGTGAAGTCCGCGCCGGCCAGGTAGGGGCGGCGCGCGAGTTCGGCGTCCAGCAGGTCGAGCAGCGGCTCGGTCTCGGCGATGGAACGCGCGATGGCGGCGTCGTCGCGCTGCTCGGCTGGCGTGCGCACGAGCTGCACGAAGGCAGCGCGGCCGGCCGGGTTCAGCGTGGTCTGTTGCCAGTCCATCCACATCTCGGCCGTGAAGCGCGCGTTCAGCGGCTCGGGGTAGAGCGTGCCGGCCGCGTGGCGCGCGCACAGGTAGCGCACGATCACGTTGGATTCCCACAGCGTGACCTCGCCGTCTTCCAGCAGCGGCACCATGCCGTTGGGGTTCTTGCCGCGGTAGTCGGGCTCGGTCACCAGGCCGAAGTGGCCGCCAGCGTCGGTGCGCTGGGCCGACAGGCCCAGTTCCTGCACCGCGAAGACCACCTTGCGCACGTTGATGGAGCTCATGCGGCCCCAGATGTGGAGCGTCATAGCTGGACCGCGGCGGCGGGCTGGCCGCTGCGCTGGGCCTGCAGGGCCTCGCGGATGGTCTGTGCCAGCGCCGCGATGCCGATGTCGATCTGGCTGGCGCTGGCCGTCACGAAGGACAGGCGCATGGTGTCGCTCTCGGGCGTGTCGGCGTAGAACGCGGCGCCGGGCACGAAGGCCACGTTGCGCTCGACCGCGCGCGGCAGCAGCGCCACCGCGTCCAGCCCGGCCGGCAGCCGCACCCACAGGAACATGCCGCCCACGGGCCGGCTCCACTGCACGCCTTCGGGCATCTCGCGCTCCAGCGCGGCCAGCATGTGGTCGCGCTGGCTCTTGTACAGCGCGCGGATGGTCGGCACGTGGCGCGCCAGGAAGCCGTCCTGCATCACCTGCGCCACCATGCGCTGGTTGAAGCTGGGGCTGTGCAGGTCGGCCGCCTGCTTGGCCTGCAGCAGCTTGGGATAGACCGCAGGCGGCGCCACCAGGAAGCCCAGCCGCAGGCCCGGCGCCAGCACCTTGGAGAACGAGCCCAGGTACAGGCAGCCGTCCGGGTTGCGGGAAGTCAAGGGGGCCGGCGGCGGCTGGTCGAACCACAGGTCGCCGTAGGGGTTGTCCTCCAGCAGCGGCACGCCGGCGTTGGCGGCGGCGGCCACCACGGCGGCGCGGCGCGCCTCGCTCATGGTGCGGCCGGTCGGGTTCTGGAAGTTCGGCAGCAGGTAGGCGAAGCGGGCGCGCTCGGCACCCTGGCCGGCCTTGGCCGCCAGGTCGTCGGCAAGCACGCCTTCGTCGTCGCTGGCGACCGACACGGCGCGCGGCTCCATCGGCGTGAAGGCCTGCAGTGCGCCCAGGTAGGTCGGCGTTTCCACCAGCATGCGGCTGCCGCTGTCCAGCAGGATCTTGGCCACCAGGTCCAGGCCCTGCTGCGAGCCGGTGGTGATCAGCACCTGCGCCGGGTCGACCTTCCAGGGCAGGCCGGCGGCCACCATCTCGCGCAGCGGGCCGTAGCCTTCGCTGGCGGCGTACTGCAGCGCGGCGGGACCGTCCTCGGTCAGCACCTTCTCGCAGGCGGCGCGGAACTCGGCGACCGGGAAGGTCTTGGGCGAGGGCAGGCCCCCGGCGAAGCTGATGATGCCGGGCTTCTCGGTGACCTTGAGGATCTCGCGGATCACCGAGGGGTTCATCTTTTGGGCGCGGGCGGCCAGGGTCCAGGACATCATGTGCTCCTTGTGGCGGTCTTGGTTGTCGGTTCGGAAGAGGATGCGGGTCGGGCCAGATTCTTGCCCAGGACGACCGTGGCGACCACGGCGGCGGCGAATCCCAGCGTCACGGTGTCCAGTGTCTCGCCCAGCAGCGGCACCGCCGCCAGGATCGACAGGAAGGGCTGCAGCAGCTGCGTCTGGCTCACGCGCAGCGCGCCGCCCAGGGCCAGGCCGCGGTACCAGGCGAAGAACCCGATCCACATCGAGAACACGCCCACGTAGACGAAGCCGGCCCAGGCGCTGGGCGCCACCGGCGTGGTGGGCCACAGCCACAGCGTGGCCGGCAGCGTGAGCGGCAGAGCCAGCACGCAGACCCAGCAGATCACGCGCTCGGCGCCGAGTTCGGGCGTGACCTTGGCGCCGTACACGTAGCCCAGCGAGGCCGCGAGCACGGCGCCCACCAGCAGCAGGTCGGCCCACTCGAAGCCGAAGCCGCCGCCGTGCTGCGCCGCGCGCAGCACCGAGAACACCACCACCAGCACGCTGCCGGCCGCCGCGCAGAGCCAGAAGCCCAGCGGGGCGCGCTGGCGCATGACCGCTGCCGCCACGGCCGCCGTGGCCAGCGGCAGCAGCGCCGTGATGACGGCCGCGTGGCTGGCCGTGACCACGCGCAGCGCATAGGCTAGCAGCAGCGGGTAGCCGACCACGTTGCCGAGCACGGCCATGGCCAGCGGCACCAGGTGCCGGCGCGCCGGCAGCGGCGAGCGCGTGGCCAGCAGGAACAGCACCGACAGCACGCCGGCCAGCGCGGCCCGCCCCAGCGTGACGAACCAGGGCGACAGCTGCGGCGCCGCGGCCGTGCCCGTGGCCAATCGCGTCATGGGCAGCGTGATGGCGAACAGCGCCACGCCGAGCACGCCCAGCCAGAGCCCGAGGTTCTCGTCGCGCGTGCTCATGCCTGCAGCATCCAGGCGGCGGTGAGCACCAGCACGGCGGCCATCGCGCGGTTGAACCACAGCAGCCGCTGCCCCTGCGCCAGCCACTGCCGCAGCAGCGCACCCATCAGCGCGTAGGTCAGGTTGCTGAAGAAGGCGAAGCACAGCATCAGCGGCAGCACGACCGCCAGCCGTGGCAGCAGATCCTCGCGGCCGGCGATCCAGCCGGCGACGATGGCCAGCGCCAGCATCCAGGCCTTGATGTTGACGAACTGCAGCGCCATGCCCTGCACGAAGCCCACGTTCAGCTTGCGTGCATCGGCCTCGCCGAGCCGGGCGCTGCGCGCGAGCTTGAAGGCCAGCCACAGCAGGTAGGCCACGCCGAGCAGCTTGATCGCGAGCGCCAGGGCCGGCTGGGCGACCACCAGCGCGCCCAGGCCGGCGGTGCACAGCAGCAGCACCAGGCCCCAGCCCGCCGGCACGGCCCAGATGAAGGGCATGGCATGGCGCAGGCCGTGGTTGGCCGCCAGCGCCGACGACAGCGCGGTGTTGGGCCCGGGCGAGAAGCTCATGGCCGTGGCCAGCAGCAGCAGGGCACTCAGTTCGCTTGCATTCATAGGGATACAGACTCTATAGTCATGACCAACACACCACCAATACAGTTCGGCCATTCTGTAGCGCTACTGTATTGTTCGACAAGCCGATACATCTGCCGACAGGACGACCCCTCATGCTCATGCGCACCGCCTCGCAGTCGCTGACCGAACAGCTGGCCGCGTATTTCGCCGAACGCATCGGCGACCGGCTGCTGGCCGCCGGCACACGCCTGCCCTCGGTGCGCCAGTGTGCCGAGCAGCACGGCGTGAGCCCGGCCACGGTGGTGGCCGCCTACGACCGGCTGCTGGCCCAGGGCCTGGTGGAGGCGCAGCGCAACCGCGGCTTCTTCGTGCGCGAGCAGCGCGTGGCGCCGCCGGCCGCTGCGGCGACCAGCCCCTCGCTGGCCGCCGCGCCGGCCTGGCGCCGCCAGGTCGACGCCGCGGCGCTCATGCGCGGCATGTTCCAGAGCGGCAGCCAGTTGCCGCAGCCCGGCATCGGCGTGTTCCCGGTCGATTGGCTGGCCGGCGACATCGTGGCCGCGGGCGTGCGCCGGGTCACGGCGGGGCAGGGGCTCAAGGCCTTGTCGCTGCAGTACGGCGACCCGTCCGGCGATCCGGCGCTGCGGCGTGCGCTGTCGCACAAGCTGGCCGACCTCAGCGTGCCGGCCGCGCCCGAGCAGATCGTCACCACGGTGGGCGCCACGCATGCGCTGGACCTCGTGAGCCGCACGCTGCTGCGCGCCGGCGACCATGTGATGGTGGAGGAGCCCGGCTGGGCCATCGAGTTCGCGCGGCTGCAGGCGCTGGGCGCCGTGATCCTGCCCGTGCCGCGGCGCGCCGACGGGCCCGACATCGAGGTCATGGCGCGCTACTGCGAGGCCCATGCGCCCAAGCTGTTCGTCAGCGTGAGCGTGCTGCACAACCCCACGGGCTACTGTCTGACGCCCGGCAGCGCGCACCGCGTGCTGACCCTGGCCAATGCACACGACTTCCACATCGTCGAGGACGACACCTACAGCCACCTGGCGCCCGACCACGCCACGCGGCTCTGTGCGCTCGACGGGCTGCAGCGCACCATCTACGTGAGCGGCTTCGCCAAGATCCTGGCGCCGGGCTGGCGCGTGGGCTACCTGGCCGCGCCGACCGACCTTGTCGAGCGCCTGCGCGACACCAAGATGCTGACGACGCTGACCACCCCGGCGCTGCTGGAGCAGGCCATGGCCTGGTGCATCGAGCAGGGCCAGCTGCGCCGCCACGCGCAGCGCGTGCGCACGCGGCTGGACCAGGCGCGCGCGCGCAGCGTGAAGCTGGCGCGTGCGGCCGGCTGCAGCTTCGTCAGCGAGCCGGCCGGCCTGTTCGGCTGGGTCGACACGGGTGTGGACACCGAGGCGCTGGCCCTGCGCCTGCTGGACGAGGGCTACCTGCTCGCGCCTGGCGCGCTGTTCCACGCCGGCCGCAAGCCCGGCACGCTGATGCGCATCAACTTCGCGACCACGCAGGCCCAGGCCTTCTGGAAGGTGTTCGAGCGCGTGCGCGGGGCGATGTAGCGCCCGAATTCGAGCGCAAGCAACGGGGTGCGGGCGCTGGCCGGCTGCCCTAGAGTGGGCCCATGCAGACCTCGCTCCTGGACGATGCCGCCACCGACCTGGCCACCGCGCTCGACGCCGAAGGCCATGCCGTGTTGCCTGGCCTGCTGGCGCCTGCGCAGTGCGAAGCCCTGGCCGCGCTGTACCCACAGGACGCGCTGTACCGCAGCACCGTGGTCATGGCGCGCCACGGCTTCGGCCGCGGCGAGTACCGTTACTTCGCCTACCCGTTGCCGCCCCTGCTCGCACAGCTGCGCCAGGCGCTGTACCCGCAGCTGGTGCCCATCGCGAACCGCTGGAACCAGCGGCTCGGCCGGGCGCTGCGCTACCCCGCGACGCTGGACGCCTTCCTCGCGCGCTGCCACCGCGCCGGCCAGACGCGGCCCACGCCGCTGATCCTGCAGTACGGCGCTGGCGACTACAACTGCCTGCACCAGGACCTCTACGGCGAGCACGTGTTCCCGCTGCAGGTGGCGATCCTGCTGTCGCGGCCCGGGGTGGATTTCACGGGCGGCGAGTTCGTGATGACCGAGAGCCGGCCAGGTGTCCAGCACGCCCACGTGGTGCCGCTCGCCCAGGGCGATGCGGTGGTCTTCGCCGTGCACCAGCGGCCGGGCGTGGGCCCCACGGGCCGCATGCGCCGGCTGGAGATGCGCCATGGCGTGAGCCGGCTGCTCGGTGGGCGGCGCCACACGGTCGGCCTGATCTTCCACGACGCGGCCTGAGTTCCAGCGCAAGAACCGGAGTGCTTGCGCTGGAACTGCGCCGCACACTGCAGGCCACAGGAGAACACCATGCACACGACCATCCCGAACGCTTACGACAACGACGACGCGCGCTGGGCCGCCGTGCAGGCGCGCGACGCGCGCGCCGACGGCTGTTTCGTCTACGGCGTGAAGACCACGGGCGTGTTCTGCCGGCCCAGCGCTGCCGCCCGCCTGCCCCGGCGCGAGAACGTGGAGTTCTTCGCGAGCGCGCAGGCGGCCGAGGCCGCGGGCTACCGCCCGAGCCGCCGCCCAGCGGCCGACCGCAGCGCGCTGGCGCAACAGCGCGCCACGCTGATCGCCCAGGCCTGCCGGCGCATCGAGGCCGCAGAGCTGCCGCCCCCGCTGGACGTGCTGGCGGACGAGGCGGGCATGAGCGCCTTCCACTTCCACCGCGTGTTCAAGGCCGGGACCGGGCTCACGCCCAAGGCCTATGCCTCTGCCTTCCGTGCACGCCGGCTGCGCGAGGAGCTTGCTGCCAGCGAAGCCTCGGTCACGCAGGCCATCTACGGGGCCGGCTTCAACTCCAACAGCCGCTTCTATGCGGCCTCGCAGGAGTTGCTGGGCATGCATGCGCGCGACTACCGGGCCGGCGGTCCCAACATGCGCATCCGCTTCGCGGTGGGCCAGTGCGCGCTGGGTGCGATCCTGGTCGCGCAGAGCCAGCGCGGCGTCTGCGCCATCTTGCTCGGTGACGACGCGGAGCAGCTGGTGCGCGACCTGCAGGACCAGTTCCCCAAGGCGCAGCTGCTGGGCGGCGATGCCGGCTTCGAGCAGCTCGTGGCCCAGGTGGTGGGCTTCGTCGAGGCGCCGGCGCTGGGCCTGGACCTGCCGCTGGACGTGCAGGGCACGGCCTTCCAGCAGCGGGTCTGGCAGGCGCTGCGCGAGATCCCGCCCGGCGCCACCGTCAGCTATGCCGAGGTGGCCGCGCGCATCGGCCAGCCCAAGGCCGTGCGCGCCGTGGCCCAGGCCTGCGGCGCGAACCGGCTCGCGGTCGCGATCCCCTGCCACCGCGTGGTGCGGCACAGCGGCGAGCTGTCGGGCTACCGCTGGGGCGTGGAGCGCAAGCGTGCGCTGCTGCTGCGCGAGGCCGAGGGTGGTTGAGGCGCTGCGCGCGCGTGTCGCGGGGCTGGACTGGGCGGACATCGCGGCGCAGCTGGATGCCGAGGGCTGCGCCGTGCTGTCCGGCCTGCTGGATGCGGCGCAGGTCCGGGCCCTGGCCGCGCTGTGCGGGCAGCCCGGCCTCTGGCCTGGCTGGGTCGCGGCGCTGCAAGCTGCGCTCTACGCCCGGCTGGTGCCGGTCGCCAACGCGTGGGGTGCGCGCCTGGCGCGCCCCGTGCGCCATCCGGCCGCGCTGGTGCGCGGCGGCGACCCGCGCCCGCACTGCCTGCGGACCGGCGACGACCTGCCGCTGCAACACGGCAGCGAGGAGGCGCAGGCCTTCCCCTTGCAGCTGGACATCCTGCTCAGCACGCCCGGCGAGGACTTCACGGGCGGTGCCATGGTGCTGACCGAACAGCGCCCGCGCATGCAGTCGCGGCCCATCGTGCTGCCGCTGCGTTGCAGCGACATCGCGCTGTTCGCCGTGGCCGAGCGCCCCCATGCCGGCACGCGCGGCGACTACACCGTGCGGCTGCGACACGGCATCGCGCGCGTGCGCTCGGGCCAGCGGCTCGGGCTGGCGCTGCGTCTGGACAAAGCAGTCTGAGCGCCTCCTTTTTACCCGGGTGTAATTGACGATGTGTTTTTACCCGGGTAATATCCGGGCATGACTTCCGATCCCCATTCTTCCGACCCGGCCGAGCCTGCGGTCACGGCTTTCCTGGGCCACCGCCGCATCGGCCAGGGCACACGCGCCGCCGTCACGCGCGCGGCCCGGCGCGCCCTGGCCTCGCCGGCCGCGGCCAGCGCAGCGCTGCTGGCGTTCGACGATGCGAGCGGCGCGCCGGTCGAGCTGGACCTGCGCACCGCCGCTCCCGCGGCGTCCGTCGACGCGGCTGCGCCGCCACCGCCGCCCGGCCGCCCCCGGCTCGGCGTGGTCGCGCGCGAGGTGACCCTCTTGCCCCAGCACTGGGAGTGGCTCGCGCTGCAACCGGGCGGCGCGTCCGTCGCGCTGCGCAAGCTCGTGCACGAGGCGCGCCGCAGCCTGGCGGCGCAGGACGCCCAGCGCGCCGCGCAGGAGCGCTGCTACCAGTTCCTGCGTGCCATCGCCGGCAACCTGCCGGGCTACGAGGAGGCGCTGCGCGCGCTGTTCCGCGGCGACCAGGCCGGCTTCGACGCGGCGACGGCAGGCTGGCCGGCCGACGTGCTGGCCCATGGCCGCCGGCTCGCCGAAGGCGCGTTCGGCGCGGTGCAGGGCTGAACGCCGTGCCCGCACCGACGCCCGACGCGCGCCCGCTGTGGCGCACCTTCCTGGTCTTCCTCGGGCCCATGGTCCTGGGCAACGTGCTGCAGGGCCTGCAGGGCACGCTCAACGGCATCTTCGTGGGCCAGATGCTGGGCACCCATGCGCTGGCCGCGACGGCCGGCATGTTCCCGGTCGTGTTCTTCCTGGTGTCGCTGATCATCGGCGTGGGCGCGGGCGGGTCCATCCTGATCGGCCAGGCCTGGGGCGCGCGCGAGCCGCACAAGGTGCGCCACATCGCGGGCAACGCGCTGCTCGCGGGCCTGGCCGTCGGCCTGCTCGCGGCCGTGCTGGGCGGCGTGTTCGCCGAGCCCGTGCTGCGCGCGCTGCGCACGCCGCCCGAGGTGCTGGCCGACGCCGTGCTCTACGCGCGCACGCTGATGCTGGCCATGCCGGGGCTCTTGCTGTTCATCCTGTTCTCGCAGCTGCTGCGCGGCGTGGGCGACACCTTCTCGCCCATGGTGGCCATGCTGCTGTCGACGGTGCTGTCCTGCGTGCTGACGCCCGCGCTGATCCGCGGCTGGGGCGGCCTGCCGCAGCTGGGCCTGCTCAGCGCGGCCGTGGCCACGGTGGCCTCCTATGTCGCCGCGCTGGCCTGGCTGGCCTGGCACCTGCGGCGACGCCAGCACCCGCTGGCGCTCGGCATGCCGCTGCTGCGCGAGATGCGGCCGCATGGCGCCACCTTGCGGCTCATGCTGCGCATCGGCATGCCGGCCGGCGTGCAGATGATCGTGGTCTCGCTGGCCGAGATCGTGCTGCTCGCGCTGGTCAACGGCCATGGCCCCGACGCCGTGGCGGCCTACGGCGCCGTGAACCAGATCGTCAACTACGTGCAGTTCCCGGCCATGTCGATCGCGATCACCGCCTCCATCCTCTGCGCGCAGGCCATCGGTGCGGGCCGCGCCGGGCGCCTGGGCGCGATCACGCGCACGGCCATGGGGCTCAACCTCGTCATCACGGGCGCGCTGGTTCTGCTGGGTTATGCGCTGTCGGAACGCCTGCTGGGCCTGTTCATCACGCAGCCCGAGGTGATCGCGCTGGCGCAGTCGCTGCTGCACATCCTGCTGTGGAGCCTGCTGCTGTACGGCTGGGCCAGCGTGCTGGGCGGCGTCATGCGAGCCTCGGGCACGGTCATGGTGCCGATGCTGATCGGCGTGGCCTGCATCGCCTTCGTCGAACTGCCGGTGGCCTACGGGTTGTCCGGGCCGCTCGGCCTGCAAGGCGTCTGGATCAGCTACCCGGTCACCTTCGCGGCCATGCTGGCGCTGAACGCCGCCTACTTCCAGTGGGTCTGGCGCAAGCGGCGCGTCGAGCGGTTGGTCTGAAGCGCTGCGCGTTCAAGCCTTGGGCTTGTACGCGATCACATCGATCTCGACCTTGGCGTCGACCATCAGGCGCGCCTCGGTGGTCGAACGCGCCGGCTTGCCGTTCGGGAAGTACTCCAGGTAGATGCGGTTGAACGCGCCGAAGTCGCGCGCGTCGTGCAGCCAGCAGTTGCTCTTGCAGACATCGTCCAGCGTGGCGCCGGCCAGCGCCAGCGCGGCCTTCAGGTTCTCCATGACCTGGCGCGTCTGCGCCTCGATGCCGCCGACGACGATCTCGCCCTGCGCATTGCCGGGCACCTGTCCCGACACATAGATGAAGTCGCCAGCGCGCACGGCGGGCGAGAACGGACGCGGTTGGCGGTCGGATGCGGCGGGCGGGTTGCCCAGGTATTCGAGTGGCATGGATGGCGGCTCCTGTGAAAAGTGAAGAAAGTTTATTTCATAAACGGGCGCAAGATACCGGGAAAACCCTGGTGCAGAACTTGCATTCCTCGCGCAAAGTTCGTTTTTCTGAAATTTACTTTCACACTTCCGGTGCATCCGGACCCACAGGAGAGCCTCGATGAGCACGACCCCCACCCTTCGCCGCCGCCATCTGGTGCATGCCGCCGCGGCCCTGGCACTGCTGCTGCCCGCCGCCCAGCAGGCCCTGGCGCAGGCGCCGCGCGCGCACGCCACGCTGGCCATGGTGGCCGAGCCGCAGACGCTGGACCCGATGGCCAGCACGGCCGACCTGGTCGGCACCATCATGCAGCACGTCTACGAGACGCTCTACACCTTCGACGCCAAGTGGAACGTGGTGCCCATGCTGGCCGAGGGCATGCCGAAGATCTCTGCCGACGGCAAGGTCTACACCATCGCGCTGCGCAAGGACGTGCAGCTGCACAACGGCCGCGCATTGACGGCCGACGACGTGGTCGCCAGCCTGCAGCGCTGGGTCGAGCAGGCGCCGCGTGGCAAGGCCGTGGGCAAACAGCTGGCCCAGATCCAGGCCAAGGGCCAGCTCACGGTGGAGATCGCGCTGACTGCGCCCTACGCGCCGCTCCTGGCCCAGCTCGCGCTGCCCAGCGGCATGGCGGCCATCATGGCCAAGGAGTCCATCGCCACGCCGCTCAAGGAGTTCGTCGGCACCGGTCCCTACAAGTTCAAGGAGCGCCGGCCCGACCAGTACCTGCTGCTGGAACGCTTCGCCCAGTACGCCGCGCGCAAGGAACCCGCCAGCGGCTACGGCGGCAAGCGCGAGGCGCTGATCGGCGAACTGCGCTTCGTGCCGGTGCCCAACGCCAACACGCGCGTGGAAGGCGCGCTGGCCGGCCAGTACGACTTCGCCGACCTGCTGCCCACGGAAGCCCTGAGCCGCCTGGAGAAGGCCGCCGGCAAGACCGTGCCGGTGCTGACGCCGTCCTTCGGCTTCCCCTACCTGGTGCTCAACACCAAGGAAGGCGTGCTGGCCAAGCAGCCGCTGCGCCAGGCGCTGCAGGTGGCGCTGGGCGAGGGCGAGATGCTGGCGGCAGGATTCGGCGACACGCGCTTCTTCACGGTGGAAGGCAACCACTTCCCCAAGGGCTCGCCGTTCTATTCCGCGGCCGGCACCGACCAGTACAACCAGCGCAATGCGGCCAAGGCCAAGGAACTCGCGGCCAAGGCCGGCTACAAGGGCGAGCCCATCCGCGTGCTGACCAGCCGCCAGTACGACTTCCACTACAACATGGCGCTGCTGATGGCCGAGCAGCTCAAGCGCGCCGGCTTCAAGGCCGACCTCAACGTGGTCGACTGGGCCACGCTGGTGCAGCGCCGCAACGACGCCAAGCTCTGGGACATCTACGTCACCCACTCGGGCCAGTTCCCCGAGCCCATGCTGTCGCCGCCGCAACTGGGCGATGGCGCACCGGGCTGGTGGGAGACGCCGACCAAGCAGGCCGCGCTGGCCGCCTTCAACGCCGAGACCGACCCGGCCAAGCGCGGCGCGCTGTGGGGCAAGGTGCAGCAGCTGGTCTACGACGAGGTGCCTTACATCAACGTCGGCAAGTTCAGCGGCCTGTCTGCGCGCAGCCCGGCGCTCGAGAGCTACACCCCCGCGACCTGGCCGTTCTTCTGGAACGCCAGGATCAAGTAAGGCGCCAGGCCAAGAACCCTCAAGGAGCCGGTCATGCACCGTTTCATCCTCTCCAAGGCCGCCGGCATGCTGGCCGTGCTGGCCATCGTCGCCGTGCTGGTGTTCATCCTGACGCGCGCCGCCTCGGGCGACCCCGTGGCCGTGCTGCTGGGCGAGCAGGCCACGGCCGACGACATCGCGCGCGTGCAGCAGCAGTACGGGCTGGACAAGCCGCTGCCCGTGCAGTTCGGCTACTGGCTGCGCGAAGTGCTGCAGGGCAACCTGGGCGATTCCATCTTCCTGCAGCAGCCCGTCACCCAGGCCCTCGCGCAGCGCGCCGAACCCACGGCGCTGCTCACGCTGATGGCCGTGGGCCTGGCGGCGCTGATCGGCATTCCCTGCGGCATCGTCTCGGCCGTGTTCCGCGGCAAGGCCGTGGACCAGGCCTTCACGGGCATCGCGATGCTGGGCGCCAGCGTGCCGAGCTTCTGGCTCGGCATCGTGCTGATCCAGATCTTCGCGGTGAAGATGGGCTGGTTCCCGGTCTCGGGCTACGGCGACCCCGGCGCGCCGCTGGCCGAGCGCCTGCACGCGCTGGTGCTGCCGGCCACGGTGCTGGGCCTGCTCAACTCGGCGCTGATCACGCGCTTCACGCGCGCCTCCATGCTCGACGTGCTGGGCGAGGACTATGTGCGAACGGCCCGCGCCAAGGGTCTCTCGGAGGGCATCGTCGTGCTCAAGCACGCGCTGCGCAACGCGATGGTGCCCATCGTCACCGTGGTGGGCCTGACCACCGCACTCATGATCGGCGGCGCCGTCGTGACCGAGACCGTGTTCGGCCTGCCCGGCGTCGGCAACCTCGTGGTCAACGCCGTGCTGCGGCGCGACTACCCCGTGATCCAGGGCGCGCTCCTGGTCATCGCGGCGATCTACGTGTTCATCAACTTCGCGATCGACATGCTCTATGCCGTCGTCGATCCCCGGGTCAAGGTGTAAGCCATGAAAGCCGTCCTCACCCGTCTGTTCCGCCGCCGCATCGTGCTGCTGTCGGCCATCGTGCTGGTCGCCATCGTGGTGCTGGCCCTGGGCGCCTCGGTGTTCGCCAGCGCCGACCCCAACGACACGGCCGTGCTCGACCGCCTCAAGGCCCCCAGCGCCGAGCACCTGCTGGGCACCGACGAACTGGGCCGCGACCTGTATGCCCGCGTGGTGCATGGCGCGCGCTACTCGCTGTCCATCGCCGCCATGACGGCCGTGGGCTCCGTGGTGCTCGGCACCCTCGTGGGCCTGATCGCCGGCTTCTTCCGCCGGCTGGACACGCCCATCATGCGCGTGGTCGACGCCATGATGTCCTTCCCCGACATCCTGCTGGCCATCGCGCTGGTGGCCATCCTCGGTGCCTCGCTGACCAACGTGGTGCTGGCCCTGGTGCTGGTCTACACGCCGCGTGTGGCACGCGTGGTGCGGGCCTCCACGCTGGTGGTGCGCGAGCTGCTGTTCGTGGAAGCTGCCCGCGCCATCGGTGCGCGCACGCCGCACATCCTGTGGCACCACGTGCTGCCCAACCTGCTCTCGCCCATCCTCGTGCAGGGCTCGTTCATCTTCGCCTACGCCATCCTGGCCGAGGCCGGCTTGTCCTTCCTGGGCGTGGGCGTGCCACCCGAGATCCCGACCTGGGGCACCATGGTCGCGGGCAGCCAGCAGTACGCCGAGCGCGCGTTCTGGGTCGTGCTGTTCCCGGGCCTGGCCATCATCCTGACTGCACTGTCGTTGCAACTGCTGGGCGACGGCGTGCGCGACATGCTCGATCCCAAACTCAAGAAGGCGGCATGACCATGGACGCTACTGTCACCCTGGAGCGCCGCAACGCTGCGCTGAACATGCCCGACAGCCGCGTGCTGTCGGTGGACGATCTCAGCGTGCGCTTCCGCACGCCGGACCGCACGGTCGACGCCGTGCGCAACCTGGCCTTCGACGTGGACCGTGGCCGCACCCTGGCCATCGTCGGCGAATCGGGCTCGGGCAAGTCCGTCACCTCGCTGGCGCTGATGCGGCTGATCGAGTACGGCGGCGGCCAGATCGCCGGCGGCAGCGCCATGCTGCGCCGGCGCAACGGCCAGGTGCTGGACTTGATGCAGGCCGACAAGGCCCAGATGCGCGCCGTGCGCGGCGCCGACATCGCGATGATCTTCCAGGAGCCCATGACCTCCCTGAACCCGGTGTTCACGGTCGGCGAGCAGATCGCCGAATCCGTGCGCACGCACCAGGGCAAGGACCGTGCAGCCGCCAGCGCCGAGGCGCTGCGCATGCTGGAGCTGGTGCGCATCCCCGAGGCGCGCAACGTGCTGGGCCGCTACCCGCACCAGCTCTCGGGCGGCATGCGCCAGCGCGTGATGATCGCGATGGCGCTGTCGTGCAAGCCGCAGCTGCTGATCGCCGACGAGCCCACCACCGCACTGGACGTGACCATCCAGGCCCAGATCCTGCGGCTGATCCGCCAGCTGCAGGAAGACATGGACATGGGCGTGATCTTCATCACGCACGACATGGGCGTGGTGGCCGAGGTGGCGGACCGCGTGCTCGTGATGTTCCGCGGCGACCGCGTGGAGGAGGGCACGACCGACGACGTGTTCGCGCGTCCCAAGCATGCCTACACGCGGGCCCTGCTGTCGGCCGTGCCGCGCCTGGGCGCCATGCAGGGCACGGATCTGCCGCGGCCCTTCGAGCTGTTGCAGGTCGACGGCGCGCCGGCGCCCGAGCCGGCGCTGCTGACCGACACCCGCACGCCAGGCGCCGCGCCCGTGCTGCGCGTGAAGAACCTGGTCACGCGCTTCGACCTCAAGAATGGCATGTTCGGCAAGGCCACGCGCCGCGTGCACGCGGTCGAGCAGGTGAGCTTCGACCTGCGCCCGGGCGAGACGCTGGCCGTGGTCGGCGAATCGGGCTGCGGCAAGTCGACCACGGGCCGCTCGCTGCTGCGCCTGGTGGAAAGCCAGGGCGGCGCCATCGAGTTCGGCGGCCGCAACATCCTCGACCTGCCGGTGAACCAGGTGCAGGCGCTGCGCCGCGACATCCAGTTCATCTTCCAGGATCCATTCGCCTCGCTGGACCCGCGCAAGACCGTGGGCTTCTCGCTGGCCGAGCCGCTCATGGTGCACAGGATCGGCACGCCGGCCGAGCGCGAGGCCAAGGTGCAGTGGCTCTTGCAGAAGGTGCAGCTGCCGCCCGAGGCCGCGCAGCGCCACCCGCACGAGTTCTCGGGCGGCCAGCGCCAGCGCATCGCGATCGCGCGCGCGCTCGCGCTGGAGCCCAAGGTCATCGTGGCCGACGAATCGGTCTCGGCGCTGGACGTCTCCATCCAGGCCCAGATCGTCAACCTCATGATGCAGCTGCAGCGCGAGATGGGCGTGGCGATCCTGTTCATCTCGCACGACATGGCCGTGGTCGAGCGCATCAGCCACCGCGTGGCCGTGATGTTCCTGGGGCAGATCGTGGAGATCGGCCCGCGCCGCGCGGTGTTCGAGAATCCCCAGCACGCCTACACGCGGCGCCTGATGGCGGCCGTGCCCGTGGCCGACCCACAGAGAAGACATGCCAAGCGAGCGCTGATCGAGGGCGAGATCCCAAGCCCCATCCGCGCCGTGGGCGACGAGCCCGTGGTGCAGCCGCTGGTGGAGGTCGGCCCCGGCCACTTCGTCGCGCGCCACCCCATTGCCGGAGGCTTTTGATATGGAACCAACCCCCACGCTTCCCCGCTTCGCGAGGTCCGCTGCCCCCCGAGGGGGCGCGTCAGTGACTTCGGGCGGCCGGGCGTCACTGACATGAACGACACCATCCTCGACACCCGCTACAAGGGCTTTCCCCGCACCTCGCCGCCGCTCGCGCGCAGCGCCATCGGCCAGGCGGGCTGGCATGTGCTGGACGGCCGGCTGCCGCTGCCGCTGGCCGTCATCAAGCGTAGCGCGCTCGCCCACAACCTGGCCTGGATGCAGGCCTTCGTGCGCGAGCGCGGCATCGAGCTCGCACCGCACGGCAAGACCACCATGTCGCCCGAGCTGTTCTCGCGCCAGCTGGCAGCCGGCGCCTGGGGCCTGACCTTCGCCACCGTCACGCAGCTGGCCGTGGGCGTGGCGGCCGGCGCGCGCCGCACGCTGATCGCCAACCAGGTCGTGACCGACGACGACCTGGCCGGCATCCAGGCGTTGCTGGCGAAGCACGCCGGCCTGCGCGTGGTGTTCCTGGTCGATTCGCTGGCCCAGCTCGCGTTGATCGCAGCGTGGTCCGCGGCCCACCCGGGCAGCCAGCCCTTCGAGGTCATGCTGGAGGTCGGCGTGCCCGGCGCCCGCACGGGCTGCCGCACGCAGGACGAGGCGGCCACACTGGCCCGTGCGCTGAAGGCGAGCCCCGCTGTGCGCCTGGCCGGCATCGAGTGCTACGAGGGCGGCGGCGCCACCGGCCGCAGCGACCACGACGCCGCCTACGCCGACGCACTCATGACGCGCGTGGAAGCCATCGCCCGGCTCTGCGCCGACGAGGCCCTGTTCGAGAACGACGAGGTGCTGCTCTCGGCCGGCGGCTCGGCCATCTTTGACCTCGTGGCCGACCGCCTGAAGCCCGCGCTGGGCCGGCCCGTGCGCGGCCTGCTGCGCTCGGGCTGCTATGTCACGCACGACCATGGCAACTACAAGCGCCTCTTGGCCTCGGTGGCCGAGCGCTGTGGCTGCACCGAGACGCTGCTGCCCGCGCTGGAGGTCTGGGCGGCCGTGCAGTCGCGCCCCGAACCCGGCCTGGCCATCCTGACCTGCGGCCGGCGCGACATCTCCTACGACCTGGAGATGCCGATCCCGTTCGCGCGCGCGCCGCGCGGCGTGATGGCGCCGCAGGCCATTCCCGCCAGCTGGACCATCTCGGCGCTGAACGACCAGCACGCCTACCTGCGCTGGGACGCTGCCGACGAGGCCAGCGCCCCGGTCGTCGGCGAGCGCATCGGCCTGGGCATTTCGCACCCCTGTACCACTTTCGACAAATGGCACTGGATGCCCATCGTCGAGGACGACTACCGCGTGACGGATGCCGTCACGCTGCACTTCTGATGAACACCACGCCCTCCCTGCTCGAACGCATCGCGCTGGCCCGTGAGGCGGCGCCGGCCACGCGCCGCGCCATCCTGCAGGCCATGCTCGAAGACCCCGACCGCACGCTGGAGGAGAGCTTCGAGCAGTTGGCCGAGCGCAGCGGCAGTTCGGTGCC
The DNA here is from genome assembly GCF_001422365.1 of Pseudorhodoferax sp. Leaf265. GTDB lineage: Bacteria > Pseudomonadota > Gammaproteobacteria > Burkholderiales > Burkholderiaceae_C > Pseudorhodoferax. The sequence goes on from NZ_LMMT01000012.1 coordinate 153,478, forward strand.
CACCATCATGCGCACCTGCCGCGACCTCGGCTTCGCCGGCCTGCGCGAGTTCAAACTCGCGCTGGCGCAGGAGCTCGCGCTGGGCGGCTCGCCGCTGCACCGCCGCGTGAACATCGCCGACGCCGCCGACGAGGTGGTCGGCAAGATCGCGCGCAGCGCCGCCGCCTCGGTGGCCGGCGTGCGCAACCAGCTCGACATGGCGGTGCTGCAGGCCGCGGTGGACGCCATCGCCGGCGCCACGCACATCGACATCGTCGGCGCCGGCAACACCTCGTGGTTCATGGCGACCGACCTGCAGGCCCGGCTGTTCCGCCTGGGCCTGTCGGCCACGGCCTGGGCCGACTACCACCTGCAGCAGGTGGCGGCCGGGGCGCAGAAGGCCGGTGGCGTGGTCATCGCGATCACGCACGTGGGCGGCATGCCCAGCCTGCTCGACGCGGTGGACATCGCGCGCGCCCAGGGCGCCAAGGTGGTCGCCATCACGCGGCCCGGCACGCCGCTGGCTGCGCGCGCCGACTGGCTGCTGGGCCTGACCGTGCCCGACGACGCCGTGATGCACGTGGGCATCGACGCCTACCTCGTGCACCTGACGCTGATCGAGGTGCTGACCGTGCTGGTCGCCCAGCGTGTGGGCGAGCCGGCCGTGCGCCGCCTGCGCGGCGTGCGCGAGGCGCTGCAGCGCCATGGCGTGGACGTGCGGACCCATCCGCTGCAGAGCTGGGACGGCGATGGAGTGCAACGTGGCTGAATCCACCCTGTTCGAGAACGGCCTCATCGTCGACGGCTCGGGCGGCCCCTCCTGGACCGGCGACATGCTGCTCGTGGACGGCCGCATCGCCGCGCTGGGCGTCGGCTTGCGTCAGCGCCTGCCCGCGGGCCTGGACCTCGCCGACGTGGCGGTGCTCGACTGCCGCGGCCAGGCCGTGGCGCCCGGCTTCATCGACTGCCACACGCACGACGACGCCATCGTGCTGCACACACCCGAGTACCTAGCCAAGCTGTCGCAGGGCATCACCACCGTGGTGACCGGCAACTGCGGCATCTCGCTGGCGCCCTATGCCACGGCCCAGGCCAGGCCGCCGCTCACGCTGCTGGGTCCCGAATCTTTCCGCTACGCCACGCTGGCCGCCTACCGCGAGGCCGTGCAGGCCGCGCAGCCCGCGCTCAACGTGGCCGCGCTGATCGGCCACACCACGCTGCGCTTCGCGGCCATGGACGACCTCACGCGGGCCGCGACCGCCGACGAGCGCGCCACCATGGCCGCGCTGCTCGACACCGCCATGGCCGATGGCGCGCTGGGCCTGTCGTCCGGCCTGTTCTACGAGGAGGCGTTCGCGGCGCCGGCCGACGAAGTGACGGACCTGGCCCGCGTCGTCGCGCGCCACGGCGGCGTCTACGCGACGCACCTGCGCAGCGAGATGCAGACCATCCTCGAGGCCATGCACGAGGCGGGCGACTGCGCCTTCGAGGCCGGTGTGCCGCTCGTGCTCTCGCACCACAAGTGCGCGGGTCCCACGCAGTGGGGCCGCACGCGCGAGACGCTGCCGCTGATCGACCAACTGGCGAAGCGGCAGGACGTGGCACTGGACGTCTATCCCTATGTCGCCGGCTCCACCGTGCTGCGCGAAGACCTGGTCGACGGCGTCATCGACGTGCTGTTGACCTGGAGCGACACCCACCCCGAGTTCACGGGCCGCCTCGTGGCCGACATCGCGGCCGAGTGGGGCGTGGACCAGAAGACCGCGGCGCGCCGGCTCATGCCGGGCGGCGCCTGCTACTTCCAGATGCGCGAGGACGACGTGGAGCGCGTGATCGCCCATCCGCTGGCCATGGTCGGCAGCGACGGCCTGCCGCACGATCGGCACCCGCACCCGCGGCTGTGGGGCGCGTTCCCGCGCGTGTTCGCGCGCTACTGGCGCGGCCGCGGCCTGTTCACGCTGGAGCAGACCGTGCACAAGATGACCGGCATGACGGCGAAGAACTTCCGCCTCGCGGGCCGAGGCCTGCTGCGCGCGGGCCATGCGGGCGACGTGGTGGTGTTCGACCCCGCGCGCATCGCCGACATGGCGACCTACGACAAGCCGGTGCAGGCCAGCGTGGGCGTGGTGGCGGTCTACGTGAACGGGCGCTGCGCTTACCGCGAGGGCGCGCTGGAGGTGCTCGCACGCGAAGGCCGCATGCTGGAGCGCGGCCAGATCTGAGCGCGCCGGGCCCGCGCCGGGCAGTGCGCGGGCCCTATCTCGCAACCATTTGTGACCATTCGCGCACAGATGTCGCTTTCATTCGTATATTCAGCGCCCCAATCAGACAGGAGACAAAGGCATGCGCCACGGCTCGCTCTTTCCATCGTCCCGGTTGTGGCGCGGCGCCGCCCAGGCGGCACTGGCGCTCTCGCTCGGTGCGGCTGGCGCTGGCGCCTGGGCCGCGCCCTCCATCCTGTTCATCGGCAACAGCTTCACCTATGGCCAGGGTTCGGCCGTGCAGACCTACATGCCGAACACCGTGACCGACCTGAACGGCACCAATGTCGGCGGCATACCGGCGCTGTTCAAGGCCTTCACGCAGCAGGCCGGGCTCAGCTACGACGTGAGCCTGGAGACTGTCGGCGGCAGCGGCCTGGACCTGCACTACAACACCAAGCAGGCCCTGATCGACAAGCCATGGGACAACGTGGTGATGCACACTTTCAGCACGCTGGACGCCGCCAACCCCGGCGACCCCACCAAGCTGCTGCAGTACTCCAGCCTGCTGGCCGACATGTTCGTCGCGCAGAACGCGGACGTGAACGTGCAACTGATGGCGACCTGGTCGCGGGCCGACCAGACGTATCCGGTCGGGCGCCACTGGTACGGCCAATCCATCTACCAGATGGCGCTGGACGTGTACGCGGGCTATGCGCTGGCGGACGCGGCGTCCGACAACATCCACGGCGTGATCCCCGTGGGCCTGGCCTGGAACATGGCCATGGCGGAAGGCTTCGCCGACCTCAATCCCTACGACGGCATCGCGCCCGGCCTGGTCAACCTGTGGGCCAGCGACAGCTACCACGCCAGCCAGTACGGCAGCTACCTGGAAGCCCTGGTGGTCTTCGGCCAGGTCACCGGGCTGGACCCGCGCAGCCTGGGTTCCTCCGAGACTGCGGCGGCTGCGCTGGGCATCACCGGTGCGCAGGCACGGACGATGCAGGAACTGGCCTACCGGCAGCTGGCGTCGTCCGAGGTGCCGGAGCCGGCCAGCGCCCTGCTGGTGCTGAGCGGCGGGCTCGCCATGCTGTGGCTGCGCCGCCGCCCGCGCTGAGCCTGATCAGCCGGCCTGCCCGGCGCAGTTCTGCGGCGCCACCGCGTTGCGGCGCGCATGGGCGCGCGCATTCGACAGCGCCCAGAAGTACACGGCCAGCCCGGCCATGGCCAGCGCCACGCCGACCCAGCCCGTGGAGGTCCAGCCGAAGCCCGCGCTGATGGCCACGCCGCCGAGCCAGGCGCCCACCGCGTTGGCCACGTTGAAGGCCGAGTGGTTGAGCGCGGCGGCCAGGGTCTGCGCGTCGCCCGCCACGTCCATCAGGCGCACCTGCAGCGCCGGGCCGATGGCCACGATGGTGCCTACCATGAAGAGGTTCAGCGCGGCCGTGACCGGGTGGTGTGCCATCAGCGTGAACAGCGCCAACACCCCGCCAGCCCACACCAGCATCACGCCGATGGTGCGCATCAGCGCGCGGTCCGCCAGGCGTGCGCCGGCCAGGTTGCCGGCCACCATGCCCAGGCCGAACAAGGCCAGCACCACGGGCACCCAGGACAAGGGCATGCCGGCCACTTCGAGCAGCGTGGGCTTGATGTAGCTGAACACCGCGAACATGCCGCCGAAGCCGATGGCGCCGATGCCCAGCGTGAGCCAGACCTGGGGCTTGGCCAGCGCGCCGAGTTCGCGCAGCGGGCTGGCGCCCGCGTCGGGCCGCAGGTCGGGCACGTTGCGCTGCACCAGCACAGCGGCGGCCAGCGCGATCGCACCGACCAGCACGAAGGCCGCGCGCCAGCCCAGCCACTGCCCCAGCGCCGCGGCGATGGGCACGCCGACCAGCGTGGCACTGGTCAGGCCCAGCATCACGAGGCCGACGGCCTGGGCGCGGCGCCCGGGCGGCGCCAGCGCGGCCGCCACCAGGGCGGCCACGCCGAAGTAGGTGCCGTGCGGCAAACCGGCCGCGAAGCGCAGCAGGATCAGCGACCAGTAGCCCGGCGCCGCGGCGCTGGCGAAGTTGCCGAGCGCGAACACCGCCATCAGTGCCACCAGCAGCGCGCGCCGGCCCATGCCGGCGGCCAGCACCGCGAGCACCGGCGCGCCGATCACCACGCCCAGCGCGTAGGCGCTGATCACGTGGCCGGCCTGCGGGATGGTGGCGCCGATGTCGGCCGCCACTTCGGGCAGCAGGCCCATGACCACGAACTCGCCGGTACCGATGGCGAAGCCGCCCACGCCGAGCGAGAAGACGGCGCGGGCAAAGCCCGAGGCGGCGGCAGGCGTGGCCGTGCCGCCGGCGGTGGTGGGGATGCTGTTCAAGACGGGGACTCCTGGGCGCGGACCGCGTTGCGCGGCCGGGTCTGCGGGCATTCCTAGGGAAAACCCGAGGCGCGGACCTTACCACGCGAGGCGGTTTCGTGCAGCCGCGTTCAGCGTTGCGGCGCTGCTTCCCAGCGCGCAGTGGCCCAGCGCAAGGGATTCCAGCCCGGTGCGCGTGCAACCTGCACGGCGCCCTCTGGCAGGTTCCAGCGCAGCGCGGCCAACTGTTGGCCGTCGGCTGCGATGACTTCGTTGCCGTCGGGTGCGCCCAGACGTTCGGTCAGCATGCCGACCGCATGGTGGTGTTCCCACCAGGGCACGAGCAGGTCCACCGACTGCAGCCGGCCGTCCTGCCAGCGGGCGCGCAGCAGTGCGGCGGGCACGCCGTTGGCCGTGGCCAGGGCGGTTTCGCAGACGCTGGCCTCGCCCTGCGCCTGGCAGGGCAGCGGCGGGCCGCCCAGCTGCCGGGCCAGCGTGGCAGCGTCCAGCGCGGGCGAGAGGCGGGCGTAGTCCAGCGTGACATCGGCGCGCGCACCGCCGCCGGTCCAGCGCGCCAGCTGGGCCGGCAGGTCGGCGCGGCCCGTCCACAACAGGCCGGCCAGCACGAGCAGTGCGGCCAGCAGCAGCGCTCCGCTGCGGCGCGGGCGGGGTTCAGGGTTGGGCTTGGGGGGCACGCGCAGGCTTTCGGGTCATGGGAACGGGCACGCGCCGCACGGCGTCGGCCAGCTCGCGCATGGCCAGCTGCATCTGGCCGGACAGCTGCGCCAGCTGCGCCGCGGCGTCGGCCGGCAGGCCAGGGTCGCGCCGCAGCATGGCCTGCTCCAGCGCCAGCGAGCGGGTGGTGACCGCGCAGATCTGCAGGTACATGTGGACCAGGCGGCCGCTCTGCTCCCAGCGCGGCACGCGCAGCGGCGCCAGTTCCTCGGTGATGGCGCTGCAGGCCGGGCCGATGCTGCGCTCGGCGTTCTGCAGGAACACCGGCTGGCGGATCTCGCCGCGCTGCAGACGCTGCGCTTCCAAGGCCATCTGGCGAAAACCCTGGTCGAAGCGGCGCGCGACCTCGGGCAGCAGTTCCTGCGCGGCGTACACCTGGGCATGCCAGACCCGCGGCACCGGCGTGGCCAGCACGGCGTAGCCGACCGCGGCCACCGCCAGCAGGCCCATGGCGGCGGCGCGCTTGCGGCGCCGGCTGGCCGCGGCCTGCCGGTCGATCGGCGCCAGCAGCACCAGCCCCAGCAGCATGCCGCAGGCCAGGCCGCCGACGTGGGCGGCGTTGTCCACATTCTCCTGCGTGAAGCCGTGCAGCAGCGAGTAGCCGATGAAGAAGCCCAGGCCGGTCCACAGCCGGCGCAAATTGGTGGCCGGCACCAGATGGCGGTAGTGCCAGCTGGCCGTGACCAGCGCGCCCAGCACGCCGAACACCGCACCCGAGGCACCGACCGAAACCGAGTTCTGGGCCGCGTAGTGCAGGCTGGCGGCGCCGCCGGCCAGTGCGCTGGCGCCGTAGACCAGCGTGAACTGGCCATTGCCGAGCAGCCGGCACAGCTGCTTGCCGGCTTCCCACAGGCCCAGCATGTTGAAGGTCAGGTGCACGATGCCGCCGTGCAGGAAGGCGGCCGTCAGCAGCCGCCACCACTGGCCGTCCAGCACCACGGCCGAGGCCGCGTTCGCGCCCCAGGCGAACAGTTCGGGCGATGCTGGCCGTGTCGGGCTCAGGCCGGCGGCCCAGTTCATGGCCCAGACCAGCACATTGGCCGCTACCACGGCGTAGAGCGCCCAGGGCGTGGGCACCAGCGTGTCCAGGTGGCTCTCGAAGGCGTCTTCGTCGCGCATGGCGCGGCGGCTGGCGGCCACGCCGACGCCGGCCTGCTGGCGCAGCAGGTCAAGCCGGGCGTGGATGGCGTCGTGGGCGATGTCCTGCTGGCGCCGGCTCAGCAGGTGCAGGCTCAGGCGCGGGCGCGCCGGGTTGTGGCGCCACCAGCCCTGCGGGCGGTCCGGGTGCTCTGCGTCGGGACGGCGCTGCAGCCGCAGCATGCCGCTGCGGTCCAGCGTGGCATCTTCCAGCGCGTCCCAGGGCACGGGCGGCTGCAGCGCGGCCCCGGAGACGCCGCGTGCGTCCAGCCGCAGCACCGGCGCATGGCTTGCCGCCTGGCGCCACAGGCCGCGGGCCATCCACAGGCAGGGCAATAGCACGCTGGCGGCGGCCATCAGCCGCCAGGGCAGGGCGCTGGCGCGCATCTGGCTGTCCAGGGCCCAGGCCAGGCACAGGCCGCCCAGCACCAGCAGCGCGGCCTGCCCCCAGGCACGCCCCCGGTGCCGCGGCGCGAATTCGAGCGGTGTGAACAGCCCGGTGTCGGCTGCGTCCTGCTGCGCCATCAGCCGAACAGGTCGGGCGCAGTCTGCGGCGGCGTCACGCCCAGGTGGCGGAACGCGGCCTGCGTGGCGATGCGTCCGCGCGGCGTGCGCTGCAGAAAGCCCTGCTGGATCAGGTAGGGCTCGATCACGTCCTCGATGGTGCCGGACTCCTCGCCGATGCTGGCGGCGATGTTGTCCAGGCCCACGGGGCCTCCGTCGAAACGGTGGATCACGGCCTCCAGCAGCTTGCGGTCCATCACGTCGAAGCCCTGCGGGTCGACATCGAGCAGCGCCAGTGCGCGGTTGGCGATGTCCTGCGTGATGGTGCCGTCGCCCTTCACGTCGGCGTAGTCGCGCACGCGGCGCAGCAGCCGGTTGGCGATGCGCGGCGTGCCGCGCGAGCGCGTGGCGATCTCCAGTGCGCCCTGTGCTTCGATCGGCACCCTGAGCAGCCCGGCGCTGCGCGTGACGATGCGCGACAGCTCCTCGGCCGTGTAGAACTCCAGCCGTGCGACGATGCCGAAGCGGTCGCGCAGCGGGTTGGTCAGCATGCCGGCGCGCGTGGTGGCGCCGACCAGGGTGAACGGCTGCAGATCGAGCTTGATGCTGCGCGCGGCCGGGCCCTCGCCGATCATGATGTCGATCTGGTAGTCCTCCAGCGCCGGGTAGAGGATTTCCTCGACCAGCGGGCTGAGCCGGTGGATCTCGTCGATGAACAGCACGTCGTTCTTTTCGAGATTGGTCAGCAGCGCCGCCAGATCCTTGGGCTTCTCGAGCACCGGGCCGCTGGTCTGGCGCATGTTCACGCCGAGCTCCTGGGCGATGATGTGCGACAGCGTGGTCTTGCCCAGGCCTGGCGGGCCGAACAGCAGCACGTGGTCCAGCGCCTCGGCGCGCTTCCTGGCCGCGCCGATGAAGATCTCCAGCTGCTCGCGCGCCTTGGCCTGGCCAACGTACTCGTCGAGCAGCTTGGGGCGCAGCGCGCGCTCGATCGCCTCTTCATTGGGCGAGGCGGGCGCGGCCGACACCACACGGCGCTCCGGCGGCATGGCGAAGTTGTCAGTCTGGATGGACACGGGGCAGGCGCAGGGAAAAAGCAGGCACGAAAACGGGCACTATAGCCCGGCATCCGGCCGGTTTGCGGACGCCATTTGCACATTGCCGCGCTCAAGTCGCGGCCATCCGCGCCGATACAGCAGCAGGGTGCCGCCAGCGCCATCCACCCACCATGCCCATTGCCTTGCCATCGCCCCGTTTTCTCCTCGCCGTGTTGCTGGGCGGCGCGCTGGCGTCCGTGGGCCCCGTGGCCTGGGCGCAGCCGACCCAGGGCGGCAACGAACGCATGTCGCAGCAGCTGCGCGAGGCCATCGAGCGCGCCAACAGCCAGCGCACCGCGCCGACCAAGCGACCGGCCAAGGGCGAGCCACCGCCGGCTGCGCCGACGCCCAGCGTGACCGTCAACGTGGGGCAGGGCGGCGCCTTGCGCGTGGTCCCCACGCCGCCCACTGCCCCGAGTGCACCCAGGGCCGCGGCCTCCACCCCGGCGCGCAAGGCCCAGGCCACCGCCCAGGACGAGGTGCCGCCACAGCGGACCGCACCCGCCGCCGCACCCGCGCTGGCACGCACCGCCAGCGCCGCGCCGTCGGCGACCGCCCGGACGCCGGCGCGCGCCAGCGAGGAGCAGGTCCAGCGCCAGTACGAGCGTGCCCGGGCCATCGCGCTGGGCCTGCCGATCCCGGTCCAGGCCCGCCTGCCGCGCGACGGTGCGCTGCCCGAGGAGCGCAAGCCCGCGGCCCCGCCGCCGCCCTGGTCGTACAGCGGCCCGGGCGGCCCGCAGGCCTGGGCGCGCCTGCAGCCCGAGTACCAGCTGTGCGGCAGCGGGCAGCGCCAGTCGCCCATCCACATCGAGGAATCGGCGGCCTTGCAGGGACCGAACGAGGCACTGGGTTTCGACTACCGCCCCAGCACCGGCACCGTGGTGCACGACGGGCGCACCATCCGCGTCGAGGTGCAGGGCGAGAATGTGCTGCAGGTGCGCGGCAGCAGCTGGCGGCTGGAGTCCTTCGACTTCCAGCACCCGGCCGGGGAGGTGATCAACCACGGCGGCTTCGCCATGGGCGTGCACCTGGTGCACCGCAACGCCCAGGGCCAGACCGCCATCGTCGCCGTGCTGCTGCAGCCTGGCGAGGAGAACCCGTTCATCGACCGGGTCTGGACCTACATCCCGCTGGACGCTGGCGACATGGTGCGCATGCCGCTGGCCTGGCTGGACCTCTCCACGCTGCTGCCCAAGGACCAGCGCTACTACCAGTTCTTCGGCTCGCTGACCCAGCCGCCCTGCACCGAGGGCGTGCTGTGGATGGTGCTCAAGCAGCCCGTGACGCTGAGCGCCGACCAACTGCGGCTGTTCGCGCAGATGTTCCCGGCCAACGCCCGGCCGGTGCAGGCGCTGAACGGACGCATCGTGCGCGACGCGCAGTAGCGCTGATCCATCAGCAGGTGTTGATTTCTGCGCCCGTCTCGGCGCGGCCAATCAGAGGGGAAAACCCGTACAGCCGGCGACCATCGATGCGCTGAGACTGATGCATCGAGAAAGGAATCCCATGAAGACCATGAGAAAGCTGCTGGCTGCGCTGACGGGCCTGGTGCTGCTGTGCGGTGCAGCCCTGGCGCAGGACAAGGTTGTCTACCACATCGACAACGCCGCGGCGCAGGCCACCAAGGGGCTGCGCAACATCCGCAACCACCTGGACGTGGCACCGGACACCACCATCGTGGTGGTCACGCATGCCGAAGGCATCGACTTCCTGATGGAGGGCGCGCGCGATGCGAAGAACCCCGACATCGACTACGGCGCGCTGGTCAGTGCGCTGAAAGCGCGGGGCGTGCGCTTCGAGATCTGCGAGATCACGCTGCGCAACCGCAATCTCAAGAAGGACCAGTTCACCATGGACGCGGAGTTCACGCCCTCCGGCGTGGTGCGCGTGGCGCGGCTGCAGGCGCGCGAGGGCTACGCCTACCTCAAGCCCTGAGCACCACCGTCCCGTGCCGCGCCTGCGCAAAAATCCGGGTGCGGCAAACATCGCCCGTTGTTAATATAGGCACGAAGGGCAAGGACTCATCATGGTGAAGCGGGCAATGGGTGCGATGAAGGCGGCCGCTCCGGCGGAATCGGACGAGGTCTTCGAACTGGCCGCAGAGGTGTTCCGCGTGATGTCCGCCCCCATGCGGCTGAAGATCATCAGCGCGCTGTGCAATGGCGAGAAGAACGTCACCCAACTGCTCGAAGAGATCGACACCACCCAGCCCAACATGTCGCAGCACCTCAACACGCTGTACCAGGCCGGCGTGCTGGCCAAGCGGCGCGAGGGGGTGCAGATCTACTACCGCATCAACAACGACCGCGTCGTCACGCTCTGCCGGGCCGTGTGCACGCAGATCGCGATCGAGTCCGACCTGCAATAGGCGCAAGCCCGGGGCCGATCGCCCGGCTTCCTGTTGAAAATAAGCCATGGCTTATTTGAAACCGCAATCCTGGCGCGGCGGCCTGCGCATGGCCGTGCTGGGGTGGGCGTTGTCCGGCCTCGTGTCCGTGGCAACGGCGCAGCCGGCTGCGGGGCCGGTGGCCCTGGCTGTGGCGCCCTCGGCCTGGTACGTGCAGGGGGTGTCGGCCCTGGGCAGCCCGCAGAACCGCAACTTCATCTCCAATGCGGGCTTCGTCGCGACCGAGGCGGGCGTGGTCGCCATCGACGCACTGGGCTCGCCGCAGCTGGCGCGCGAATTCATGCAGGAGATCCACCGCGTCACCGGCAAGGCGGTGACGCATGTGATCGTCACCCACTACCACGCCGACCACGTCTACGGCCTGCAGGAGTTCCAGCGCGCCGGCGCACGCATCATCGCCCACCGTGGCGGCCTGGAGTACCTGCATTCCGAGCTGGCGGCGTCGCGCCTGGAGGCCTCCCGCACAGAGCTTGCACCCTGGATCGATGCGCAGACGCAGCTGGTGCCGGCGGACGAATGGATCGACGGCCCGCGCGAGCTCGTCGTGGGTCAGGTGCGCTTTCAGCTCATGCCGGTGGGCCCGGCGCACACGCCGGAAGACCTGGCGGTGTTCGTGCCCTCGCACAGGCTGCTGTTCGCGGGCGACCTGGTGTTCCGCGGCCGCGTGCCCTTCGTCGGCCAGGCCCGCAGCGGCGAGTGGATCGCGGCGCTGACGCGGCTGCTGGCGCTCGACGTGGCCGTGGTGGTGCCCGGCCACGGCCCGATGACGCGCGACGCGCGGGCGGACCTGGAACTCACGCGCGACTACCTCGCCTACCTGCGCCAGACCATGGGCCGCGCGGCGCGCGAGATGGAGCCCTTCGACGCGGCATACGCCCGCACGGACTGGTCGCGCTTCGCGCACCTGCCGCTGTTCCAGGCCGCCAACCGCATGAACGCCTACAACACCTATCTGCTGATGGAGCACGAGGAGCCGTGAGCGCGGCGCAGGCCTGCCCTTGCGCAGCGCTTCGCGCGCCGCGCCGCTGAGCCCGGCGCGGACCTCGGGTTTTCACCGGGCGCAACAGGGTGGCGTGGCCGCTTCGGCTCCTATATATTCGAACATGCTGATATTCGAAATAAACGTATGAGGAGACATCCCCGATGAAGTCCATCAGCCTCGTCCTGGCTGCGGCGGCGTTCCTGGCCTTGCCGGCCTGGGCCAGCAGGGAGCTGGCGCAGAAGAACGCCTGCCTGGCCTGCCATGCGGCCGACAGGAAGCTGGTCGGCCCGGCCTACCAGGAGATCGCCAAGAAGTATGCGGGCGAGAAGGATGCGGCCCAGGCCCTGGCGCGCAGCATCAAGGCCGGTGGATCGGGCAAGTGGGGGCCCGTGCCGATGCCGGCCCAGCCGGGCTTGAGCGAGGCCGATGCGCGGACGCTGGCCGAATGGGTCCTGGCCGGCGCCAACTGAAGAAGGCGCGCGCGGCCATGCACGATGCCACACCAGACCCGCATGCGGATGCCGGGTCCGCCCAGGTGTTCGAGCGGGCGGCCGAGATGTTCGCGCTGCTGGGCACGCCGCTGCGGCTGCGCATCCTGGACCTGCTGTGCCGTGGCGCCATGAACGTGGGCGAGTTGCGCGCCGCGCTGGGCAGCGCCCAGCCCAGCGTGTCGCAGAACCTGGCGACGCTGTACCGCTGCGGCGTGCTCACGCGCCAGCGCCGGGGCAGCCAGGTCTTCTACGGCATCGCCCCGGCGCACGGCGGCCTGCTGTGCGAGGCCGTGCGCCGCATGGTGGACAGGGGAGAAGGGGCATGAACAGGTGGTCGCGGTGAGCGAAAGGACGAAGATGGACATACATGGCATCGGCTTCGGGCGGCTGCGCAAGGCACCCGAGAGCTTCCTGGACCGCAGCGGCATCGCCGCCGTGGTGCAGGAGGCGCGCAAGGGCCGGCGCGACTTCATCCGCGGCGCCTTCGCGGCCGCGGCGGCGGGCGCAGCCGTGCCGTTGGCGCAGGCGCAGGCGCACTCGGCCGCCGTTGCGCAAGACGGCGACCCCACCATCCTGCAGCTGCCCGAGCACTCCACGGGCCTGGGCCAGCCGGTGGTCACGGACGGCTACGGCAAGCCCTCGAAGTACGAGCGCAACGTGCAGCGCCGCCAGAGCCCGGGGCTGACGCAGACCGCGCAGGCCTCGGTCTCGTTCGCGCCGCTGCAGTCGCTGTTCGGCATCGTCACGCCGAGCGGCCTGCATTTCGAGCGGCACCACCAGGGCTGGTGGGATGTCGATCCGTCCAAGCACCGCCTCATGCTCAACGGCATGGTCCGGCAGGCCAAGGTGTTCACGATGGACGAGCTCATGCGGCTGCCCGCGGTCTCGCGCTTTCACTTCATCGAGTGCGGGGCCAACACCGGCATGGAGTGGGGCAACGTGGCGGTGCCCACCTGCCAGTACTCGCACGGCATGCTCTCGTGCAGCGAGTTCACGGGCGTGCCGCTGATCACGCTGCTCGAGATGGCCGGTGCCGACCTGCAGCGCGGCCGGTTCGTGCTGGCCGAGGGGGCCGACGGCTCCTCCATGACGCGCACCCTCCCGATAGACATGGTGCGCTCGGGCGCCGTGCTGGTCGCCTACGGGCAGAACGGCGAGATGCTGCGGCCCGAGAACGGCTACCCGCTGCGCCTCGTGGTGCCGGGCGTGCAGGGCGTCAGCTGGGTCAAGTACCTGCGCCGCATCGAGGTCGGCGACCAGCCCTGGGGTGCCAAGGACGAGGCCGTGCACTACATCGACCTGATGCCCGATGGGCAGCACCGCCAGTACACCAGCACGCAGGAGTGCAAGAGCGTGGTGACCACGCCTTCGGGCGGCCAGGTGCTGCTGGACAAGGGCTTCTACAACATCACCGGCCTGGCCTGGTCGGGCCGCGGCAAGGTCAAGCGCGTGGACGTGTCGGTGGACGGCGGGCGCAACTGGCGCACGGCGCGGCTGGAAGGCCCGGTCATGGACCGGTGCCTCACGCGCTTCAACATCGACTGGGTCTGGGACGGCAAGCCCGCCATCGTGCAGAGCCGCGCCATGGACGAGACCGGCTACGTGCAGCCCAGCTACCGCCAGCTGCGGGCCGTGCGGGGCACGCGGTCGATCTACCACAACAACGCGGTCCAGTCCTGGCTGGTGCAGGAGAGCGGGGAGGTGAAGAATGTCCAGGCTGCGTGAACTGGCGGCCGCGCTGGCCCTGCTGGCCGGCGCGGCGGCCGTGCAGGCCCAGCCCGCGGAACGCTTCCCGGGCCTGGGCCGTGCCGCCACGCCCGCCGAGGTGGCGGCCTGGGACATCGACGTGCGCCCGGACTTCAAGGGCCTGCCCAAGGGCGCCGGCTCGGTGGCCAAGGGGCAGGACGTGTGGGAGGCCAAGTGCGCCTCCTGCCATGGCGTGTTCGGCGAATCCAACGAGGTGTTCAACCCGCTGGTCGGCGGCACCACGGCCGAGGACATCCGGACCGGCCGCGTGGCCAACCTGCGCCGCACCGACTACCCCGGCCGCACCACGATGATGAAGGTCGCCACCGTGTCCACGCTATGGGACTACATCAACCGCGCCATGCCGTGGAACCAGCCCAAGTCGCTGTCCACCGAGGAGGTCTATGCGGTGACCGCGTTCCTGCTCAATCTTGCCGGCGTGGTGCCCGACGACTACGTGCTCAGCGACCGCAACATCGCCGAGGTGCAGCAGCGCATGCCCAACCGCAACGGCATGACCACCGCCCACGCCCTGTGGCCGGGCGACGGCATCGCCGGCACCGCCGCCAGGCCCGACGTGGCGGCGACGGCCTGCATGAAGGACTGCCCGGTCGAGGCCAGGGTCGCCTCCAGCCTGCCCGACTTCGCGCGCAACGCGCATGGCAACCTGGCCGAACAGAACCGCACGGTCGGCGCCCAGCGCGGCGCCGAGACGGGCAAGGCGCAGGGCGCTGCCGTGCCGGCCCCCGCACCGGCCGCGGCGGGCCCCGCCATGCCGAACGAGCTGCTGGCAAAGAACAGCTGCACCGCCTGCCACGCACCCGACCGCAGGACGATCGGGCCGAGCTGGGCCGAGATCGCCACGCGGCACGCGGGCAAGGGCGACTACCTGGCCGGCAAGATCCAGTCCGGCGGCTCCGGCGTCTGGGGCAGCATGCCCATGCCGCCCCAGCAGGTCTCCGCCGAGGAAGCGAAGACAATCGCCGATTGGCTGGGCAGCGGCGCGCGCCGCTGACCGACAGGGATATTCCCGATAGTGTGTGACCCCCGTCACATTAGTATCTGCTTAACTAACGAGTCATCTGGAGCCGCGATGCAAACCCGACGCGATACCCTGCAGCAATCCATGGCGGTGGCCGGCCTTCTGGCCGCTGCCGGCTTCCTTCCCCGCGATGCGCTCGCGTTCAACAAGACGGCCTTCGAAGCCAAGAGCATCGCCGATGCGGCCAAGGCCTTCGGCGGCGCTGCCCCGGCCGAGAGCAAGGACGTGACCCTGACCGCGCCCGACATCGCCGAGAACGGCGCCGTCGTGCCGATGGCGGTGGCCTCCACGCTGCCCAACCTCAAGCACCTGCTGGTGCTGGTCGAGAAGAACCCCAACGCGCTGGTCGCGATGTTCAACGTGAGCGAGGCGGTCGAACCCAGCTTCGCCACGCGCGCCAAGATGGGCCAGACCTCCGATGTGTATGCGGTGGCGATCACCAACGACGGCAAGGCCTTGTACGCGAAGAAGGAAGTCAAGGTCACGCTCGGCGGCTGCGGCGGCTGAGCGGCCCGCAAGACTTCACCCCATCCAGACATCCAGGAGCACAGCACCATGGCAGATCCGATGCGCATCCGCGCGCAGGCGAACGGCGGCAATGCCGTCGTCCGCGTCCTCATGAGCCACGAAATGGAAACCGGCCAGCGCAAGGACAGCGCGGGCAAGACCATTCCCGCCTGGCACATCACCGAAGTCACCGCTGCCCACAACGGCAAGCCCGTGATGAGCGCCGAGTGGGGCCCCGCGGTCTCCAAGAACCCTTTCATGCAGTTCACGCTGAAGGGCGCCAAGGCCGGCGACAAGGTCTCGGTCACCTGGAAGGACAACAAGGGCGACACGCGCACGGACGAAGCGACCGTGTCCTGAGCTTCGGCCCCTTCCCACGGGGCCTGTCGAGAACGAGTGGAACGCATGACAACAACGAAGACAACACTCTGGGCCGTGCTGCTGGGTCTCGCCGCAGCGCAGTGCGCATTCGCCCAGAAGACCACGACCGAATCGATCGAGGAGTACCGCAAGATGCTGGAAGACGGCAATCCGGCGGATCTCTTCGAAGCCAAGGGCGAGGACCTGTGGAAGACCAAGCGCGGGCCCAGGAACGCCTCGCTGCAGGCCTGCGACCTGGGCAAGGGCCCGGGCGTGGTCAAGGGTGCCTTCGTCGAGCTGCCGCGCTGGTTCGCCGACACCGGCAAGGTGCAGGACCTGGAGACGCGGCTCATCACCTGCATGGAGCAGCTGCAGGGCTTCAACGCCGCCGAGATCGCCCAGACGCCGTTCGGCCGCGGCGAGATGGCCAATGTGACGGCCCTGGCCACCTACGTGGCCGCGGAGTCCAAGGGCCTGCCCTTCAACCTGCCGCAGAGCCATGCCCAGGAGAAGACCTACTACGAGGCCGGCAAGCGCCTGTTCTTCATGCGCGGCGGCACGCACGACTTCGCCTGCGCCTCCTGCCACGGCGAGGAGGGCAAGCGCATCCGCCTGCAGGACCTGCCCAACCTGACCAAGAACCCGGGCGACGGCGTGGGCTTCGCGGCCTGGCCGGCCTACCGTGTCTCCAACGGGCAGATGTGGAGCATGCAGCTGCGCCTGAACGACTGCTACCGCCAGCAGCGCTTCCCCTATCCCGAGTTCGGCGCGGATGCGCTGACGGCCTTGTCCACCTACCTGGGCGTCAATGCCAAGGGGGCCAAGTCCGTCGCACCCGCCATCAAGCGCTGACGCAGGAAACAGGCATGAACAAGACACGCATCGTCATCGCGACCGCCGTGGCGGCCACCGCCGTGCTCGTGGGCTGCGCCAGCCGCATGGGCGGGGCTGCGGCCGACGCCGACCAGGTCGCCGCGGACATGGTCAAGGCGGGCTTTCGCAGCCAGGGCATTGCCACGGTCGACCGGGTCACCGGCATCGACGAAACCCTGAAGCTGTGCAACGCGGCCGACGTCGCAGGCAAGCCGTTGGCGGCCGAGGTGGCCAAGCGCATCGAGGCCGAGAACCTCAAGACCGTCAAGTGGCCCAGCGACGGCAAATTCCTGGGCGACTGGAAGGAAGGCGAGAAGATCGCCCAGAGCGGCCGTGGCCAGACCTGGACCGACGCAGCCAACACCGTCAACGGCGGCAACTGCTACAACTGCCACCAGATCGCCAAGGAGGAGATCTCCTTCGGCACCATCGGCCCGAGCCTGTACCACTACGGCAAGCTGCGCGGCGTGACCGACCCTGCCAGCGCGGCGGCCAAGCCCATCGTGGAATACACCTGGGGCAAGATCTGGAACGCCAAGGCCTACAACGCCTGCTCCAACATGCCGCGTTCGGGCCACATGGGCAACCTGACCGAAGGCCAGGTCCGCGACATCATGGCGCTGCTGCTCGACCCCGCGTCACCGGTCAACAAGTGATGCACCGGCCTGGCGATCCCAGGCCTTTTTCACCCCCAATCCATAAGCAAGTGCTGATTCATGAATCTGTCCAAGCGTGAGTTCCTGCAGGTCATGGGCGCGGCCTCGGTGGCCGGCATGGGCCTGGCCCGGTGGGGCGAGGCCGACGCTGCGGCCGCCTCGGAGGCGCTGTACGACCTGCCGCGCTTCGGCAACGTGTCGTTCCTGCACATGACCGACTGCCATGCGCAGCTGAGGCCCATCCATTTCCGCGAGCCCAGCGTGAACCTGGGCATCGCCGGCATGCAGGGCCGGCTGCCGCACCTGGTGGGCGAGCATCTGCTCCAGCTCGCCAAGGTGCCGCCGGGCACGGCCCAGGCCCATGCGCTGACCTACCTCGACTTCGACCAAGGGGCGCGCCGCTACGGCAAGGTGGGCGGCTTCGCGCACCTGTCCACGCTGGTCCAGCGCATGCGCGCGAGCCGGCCCGGGGCCTTGCTGCTCGACGGTGGCGACACCTGGCAGGGCTCGGCCACGGCGCTGTGGACCCAGGGCCAGGACATGGTGGACGCCGCCAAGCTGCTCGGCGTGGACGTGATGACCGGCCACTGGGAGTTCACGCTGGGCATGGAGCGCGTCAAGGAGATCATCGACAAGGACTTCGCGGGCCAGGTCGACTTCGTCGCGCAGAACGTCAAGACCACCGACTTCGGCGACCCGGTGTTCAAGCCCTACGTGATCCGCCCCGTCAACGGCGTGCCCTGCGCGATCATCGGCCAGGCCTTTCCCTACACGCCGATCGCCAACCCGCGCTACCTGGTGGCCGACTGGGAGTTCGGCATCCAGGACGAGAACCTGCAGAAGATGGTGGACGAGGCGCGCGGCAAGGGCGCGCAGGTGGTGGTCGTGCTGAGCCACAACGGCATGGACGTGGACCTCAAGATGGCCAGCCGCGTGACCGGCGTGGACGCCATCCTGGGCGGCCACACGCACGATGGCATGCCGGTCGCCTCGCTGGTGGAGAACCGCGGCGGCAAGACCATCGTCACCAACGCCGGCTCCAACGGCAAGTTCCTCTCGGTGCTGGACTTCGACGTCAAGGGTGGCAAGGTGGCGGACTTCCGCTACCGCCTGCTGCCGGTGTTCGCCAACATGCTGCCGGCCGATGCCGCGATGGATGCGCTGATCACCAAGATCCGCGCGCCCTACGAAGCGAAGCTCGGTGAAACGCTGGCCCACACCGAGGGCCTGCTCTACCGGCGTGGCAACTTCAACGGCTCGGGCGACCAGTTGCTGCTGGACGCGCTGATGGACGTGCAGGGCGCCGAGATCGCCTTCTCGCCGGGTTTCCGCTGGGGCACCAGCCTGCTGCCCGGCCAGGCCATCACGCGCGAATGGCTTATGGACATGACGGCCACCACCTACTCGTACGCCACGGTGACCGAGATGTCGGGCGAGATGCTCAAGACCGTGCTCGAAGACGTCTGCGACAACCTGTTCAACCCCGACCCCTACTACCAGCAGGGTGGCGACATGGTGCGCGTGGGCGGCCTGCAGTACAGCTGCAACCCCACGGCCACGGCCGGCCGGCGCATCGAGGACATGCGCCTGGGCGGCAAGCCCATCGAGGCCAGCCGCACCTACAAGGTGGCCGGCTGGGCCCCGGTGTCCGAGGAGGCCGCCCGGGCCGGCAACCGTCCGGTGTGGGAGGTGGTCGAGCAGTGGCTCAAGGCGCAGGGCGGCAAGGTCACGCCGCGCAAGGTGAACGAACCGAAGCTCACGGGCGGCCTGCCCAACCCCGGCTACGCCGCCGCCTGATCAGCGGCCGGCGGCCGGCTTCATCGGCGTGCCGATGCCGCGCGCGGTGCTGTGCCGGTCCTGCACGGTCAGGGCCAGGCAGGCGCCGGCCACGATGCCGGCCACGGCCAGCACCGAGCCGGCCGAGAGCAGCGCCAGCCCGGTGACGCCGTTGCCGACCGAGCAGCCCAGCGCCGTCACGCCGCCGAAGCCCATGAGCAGCGCGCCGGCGCTGTGCGAGGCCAGCTCGCCCGGCGTGGTGAAGGATTCGAGGCGGAACTCACCGCGCAGCCGCGCGCTGATGTGGCTGCCCACGAGCACGCCCAGCGCCACGGCCACGCCGAAGGTCAGCACGGTGGCGCGGTCGGTCCACAGCGTGAGCAGGTCCAGCGCTGCCGCCATGGGTGCGGAGAACGACAGGCCCTCGGGCCGGCGCGACTGCGTGCCCAGCCAGGCCGATTCCAGCGTCTCCGGGTGTTCCGCGAGGAAGCCCAGGTGGCCGGTGATGAACAACGCGGCGCCCAGCAGCAGGCCCACGCCGATGCCGCCGACCCAGTGCACGGCATCCAGGCTCTGGCGTGCGCGCCAGGCGTAGGCGAAGGCACCTGCCGCGATCAGCAGCGCCAGTGCCCAGCGCAGGCCCGCCGCGCCGACGCCGGACGCGCGCGACAGCAGGCCGCCCAGGTCCTGCGGCCCGGCCAGCGGCAGCGCGGCGGCATCCAGGTAGTCCACGCGCAGGCCGGCGAAGGCGCCACGCAGCGTCATGAGCGCGGCAATCGCCACCAGCACCAGCACGATCAAGGCCTTGAGGCTGCCCGAGCCGGCCTTCACGAGGCAGCGCTGCGGGCAACCGCCCGACAGGATCATCCCGTAGCCGAACAGCAGCCCGCCGACGGCGCAGGAGAGCCAGGCCAGCCGGTCCGACCAGGCGATGGTGCGCGTGGCGTCGAGCATGCCGCCGCTGACCAGGCCCTGCACGCACAGCGCACCCACGCCGATGGCCAGCAGCCAGGAGGCCAGCCGCGCGGGCCCGCGGAAGATCACCCAGTCGGCGATGGCGCCGCGGATGCAGAAGCGGCTGGCCTGGCCGACGATGCCCAGCGCCAGTCCGACGAGCAGGCCGCCGACGACGACGGTCCGGGCAATGGTGGCGGGATCGGTGGAGGCGAACATGGCGGCGGGCGGGCTCGAAAAGGGGCTGCGGGGGCAGCCGGTGAGTTTAGCGGGCGGGTGAGCCCGGCCCGGCTTCAGGCTTTGGACAGCGCCTTCAGCGCGAGCTTGATGCCCTCGCTCACGCCCACGTCCTGGGGCAGGGCCTTCAGCGCGGCGGCGGCTTCCTTGTCGCTGTAGCCCAGCGCCAGCAGCGCCTGCAGGATGTCGGCCTGGTGGTCGGTGGTGGCGCCCTGGTGCGGACCGATGTCGGCGCCCAGCTTGCCCTTGAGTTCCAGCAGCAACCGCTCGGCGATCTTCTTGCCGATGCCGGGCACCTTGATGAGCCGCCCGCTCTCCTGCAACGTGACGGCCTGCGCCAGGTCGGTCACGCCCAGGCCCGACAGCACGCCCAGCGCCGTGCGCGGCCCCACGCCGCTGATCTTGATGAGCTGGCGGAAGGTGTTGCGCTCGGCCGCAGTGCCGAAGCCGTAGAGCAGTTGCGCATCCTCGCGCACGATGAAGTGCGTCAGCAGCGTCACGCGCTCGCCCAGCGCGGGCAGGTTGTAGAAGGTGCTCATGGGCACGTCGACCTCGTAGCCCACGCCCTGGCAGTCCACCAGCACCTGGGGCGGGTTCTTCTCGGCCAGCAGGCCTTGCAGTCGTCCGATCATGGGCGGCGATGGTAATGCGCCAGCCCAGGCGCGACGCCTGGCTGGCGAACGCCGCCGTTCGTCGGTTGCGTCGGACCCGGCGAAACCTGCCTGCAGTGCCCATGGTAGGTTTCACGGCTTCGGGCAATCCCGCCCGCCGAGGGGACGCGATGAAGGTGTCGAATCTGCGTGTGGGGCTGCGCATGGGCCTGGGCTTCGGGGTGCTGCTGCTGGTCATGCTGGCCATGGGGCTGTACGCCGTGAACCGGGTCAACAAGATCCAGGAAGGCGTGACCGACCTGGCCACCAACTGGCTGGCCAGCACCCAGCAGCTGGCCGGCATCAACGAGGCCTTGAACCAGATGCGCCGCGCCGAACTGCAGGCCCTGCTGGGCGGTGCGCTGCAGGAGGAACAGGCCCGGCTCGACAAGCAGTGGACCGTGTTGCCGGGCTTGATGACGGCCTACGAGGCCAGCATCTCCAGCCCCGAGGAGCGCCAGCGCTTCGACGCGTTCAAGGCCATCGTCGAAGCCTACCGCGCCTCGCAGCCCCGGCTGATGGGCCTGATCCGCCAGGGCCAGCAGGAGGCCGCGCTGGCCTTCCTGCGCGGCGATTCGCGCAAGGTGTTCCGCTCCACCACCGATGCCATCGCCGGCCTGATCGCCACCAACGACGCGGGCGCCGCCCAGGCCCACCAGGAGGCCGAAGCCAACCACCGCGCCGTGGTCTGGGGCATCTGGACCACGGTGGCCCTGGCCATCGCGCTCGGCGCGCTGGTGGCCTGGCGCATCACGCGCTCGCTGACGGTGCCGCTGGGCCAGGCCACGGCCAGTGCCGAGCGCATCGCCGGCGGCGACCTCACGCAGGCGCTGCGTTCGGAGGCACGCGACGAGCTCGGGGACCTGCTGCGTTCGCTGGCCCGCATGCAGGCCACGTTGCAGGAGTCGATCGCCACCGTGCGCCAGAGCGCCGACAGCATCGCGGTGGCGAGCCGGCAGGTGTCCTCCGGCAGCCTGGACCTGTCCTCGCGCACCGAGCACACCGCCTCCAGCCTGGAGCAGACCTCGGCCGCCATGCAGCAGGCCACCGACAACGTGCGCCAGAGCGCCGCCTCGGCGCAGGAGGCGCGCCAGCTGGCCTCGGCCGCCGCCGACGTGGCGCAGCAGGGCGGGCAGGCGGTGGCGCGCATCGTCGGCACCATGGGCGAGATCGAGGGCGCCTCGCGCAAGATCGCCGACATCACGGGCGTGATCGACGGCATCGCGTTCCAGACCAACATCCTGGCGCTGAACGCCGCGGTGGAGGCCGCGCGCGCCGGCGAGCAGGGCCGCGGCTTCGCGGTGGTGGCCAGCGAGGTGCGCACGCTGGCCCAGCGCAGCGCCGAGGCTGCCAAGGAGATCAAGACGCTGATCGGCAACTCCGCGGCGCAGGTGGCCTCGGGCTCGCGCGAGGTGGCGGATGCGGGCAGCACCATCCGCCAGGTGGTCGATTCGGTCGCGCGCGTGAACCAGATGATCGGCGAGATCGCCTCCGCCGTGCAGCAGCAGACCGACACGCTGGGCGAGGTCAACGTCGCCATCGGCGCGCTGGACGGCACGACGCAGCAGAACGCGGCGCTGGTGGAGGAGTCGGCCGCGGCCGCGCAGTCGCTGCACGAGCAGGCCACGCGGCTGACGCAGGTCGTGGGCCGGTTCCGCGTGTAGCCTGGTGGCGGGCGGCGATGGCCGGGCGACAATGGCGCCCCATGATCGTCCGCCACAACTTCACGCCCCCCAACAACACCCGGCTGGACCACGTCTGCGGCCCCATGGACGCGCACCTGCGCCAGATCGAGACGGCCCTGCAGGTCAAGATCGCGCACCGCCACGAGCAGTTCAAGATCGACGGCCCCAAGGCCAAGGCGCAGCGCGCGCTGGAGGTGCTGCAGGCCATGTACGAGATTGCCGCCCGCCCGATCGCCACCGACACCGTGCAGCTCATGCTGGCTGGCGACGGCGATGTCTCCGGCGGCCCGGAAGGCCCCTCGCTGCTGACGCGCCGCGGCGACCTCAAGGCGCGCACGCTCAACCAGGCCACCTACCTGGACAACATCGCCAGCCACGACATCACCTTCGGCATCGGCCCGGCCGGTACCGGCAAGACCTACCTGGCCGTGGCCTGCGCCGTCGATGCGCTGGAGCGCTCGGCCGTGCAGCGCATCGTGCTGACGCGCCCGGCCGTGGAGGCCGGCGAGCGCCTGGGCTTCCTGCCCGGCGACCTGGCGCAGAAAATCGACCCCTACCTGCGCCCGCTCTACGACGCGCTGTACGACCTCATGGGCGCCGAGCGCGTGGCCAAGTGCTTCGAGCGCAACGCGCTGGAGATCGCGCCGCTGGCCTTCATGCGCGGGCGCACGCTGAACAACGCCTTCGTGATCCTGGACGAGGCGCAGAACACCACGCCGGAGCAGATGAAGATGTTCCTCACGCGGATCGGCTTCGGCGCCAAGGCCGTGGTCACCGGCGACGTGAGCCAGATCGACCTGCCCAAGCAGCAGCTGTCGGGCCTGATCGATGCCGAGCGCGTGCTCAAGCGCGTCAAGGGCATCGCCATCACGCGGCTGACCAGCGCCGACGTGGTGCGCCATCCGCTGGTGGCGCGCATCGTCGATGCCTACGACGCACGCGGCGGCGGTGGCGATGCCGATGCGCCCGGCCGCGATGCGGCAGAGCAGGTCGTGCGCACACGCCGGGGTGCGCGATGAGCGCCGCGCCGGGCCGCCCCCAGCAAGCTCGCTCCCGCTTGGCGGGACAGGCCGCAGGCCGAAGGGTGCACCAATGAGCGGTCAGCTGAACGACCTGCAGCTGTCGCTGCAGTTCGCCGCCTTCGACGGCGTGGCCGAACACCGTGCCGCGCTGCCGCGCCACAAGGTGGCGCGCTGGATCCGCCATGCCCTGGACGCGGACGCCGAGATCACCGTGCGCATCGTCGGCGCCGAGGAAGGCCAGGCGCTGAACCGCGACTACCGCCAGCGCGACTACGCCACCAACGTGCTGACCTTCGACTACACGCAGGAACCCGTGGTCACGGCCGACCTCGTGCTGTGCGCGCCCGTCGTCGCGCAGGAGGCGCGCGAGAACGGCAAGACCCTGCAGGCCCACTACGCCCACCTGCTCGTGCACGGCACGCTGCACGCCCAGGGCTGGGACCACGAGACCGGCGAGGAAGATGCCGAGGCCATGGAAGCGCGCGAGCGCGAGACCATGGCGCGGCTGGGCTTCGACGATCCCTACGCATGACATGAAAGCACCGGTGCACCGCGCCATGGGGCGCTGAGGGGCGCCGTGTCCAGCCTCGCCCCCCTGCTGGCCGAGATCCGCGCCTGCACGCTGTGCGCGCAGCACCTGCCGCTGGGGCCGCGGCCCGTGCTGCAGGCGCACCCCGGCGCGCGCATCCTGATCGCCGCCCACGCGCCCGGCCGCAAGGTCCACGCATCGGGCAAGCCCTTCGACGACGCGAGCGGCGAACGCCTGCGCCGCTGGACCGGCCTGGCGCCCGACGTCTTCTACGACGCCGAGCGCGTGGCGCTGCTGCCCATGGGCTTTTGCTATCCGGGCACCGGCCCCTCGGGTGACCTGCCGCCGCGCCCCGAATGCGCCAAGGCCTGGCGCGCACCGCTGCTCGCGCAGCTGCGGCAGGTGCAGCTGACGCTGGTGATCGGCATCCATGCCCAGGCCTACCACCTGCCCCGGCCGGCGCCGCCGCTGACCGAAGCCGTGCGCGACTGGCTGGCCCGCTGGCCGCACACCATGCTGCTGCCCCATCCCAGCCCGCGCAACAACATCTGGTTGGCGCGCAACCGCTGGTTCGAGGCCGAGCTCGTGCCCCTGCTGCGCGCGCGCGTGGCCGAGGTGCTGCGGGCATGACGGAGCAGGACCCCGCGCTGCTGCGCCGTCTGCTGCGCGCCAAGGACCGCATGGACGCGGCTTCGCACGAGGACTGGCCCGTCGCGCGGCTGGCGCGTGTGAGCGCCGTCTCCGCGGCCCATTTCGCACGCTCCTTCAAGCAAGCCTTCGGCCTGCCGCCGCACCGCTACCTGCTCACGCGCCGCATCGAGCGCGCCACGGCGCTGCTGCGCGAGACCGAACTGCCCATCACCGAGATCGCCTTGCAGACCGGCTGGGCCAGCCTCGGCACCTTCGGCCGCACCTTCCGCGACATCACGGGCGGCAGCCCGGGCGAGCTGCGGCTGCGCGCGCGGGCCGCGGCGCAGGCGCCCGGCCGCGTGCCGGCCTGCGTGCTCGGCGCCGCCGAGCGGCCGGACCTCAGGATGGCAGTTTCGGAGAAGCGCCGCCGTAGCGCCGACGGTACAAAGGCGCCTCATTCCAAGGAGGCCCCATGAGGCAAGGTATCGAAGTGGCAGGTTTGTACGTGCGCGACCAGGAAGAGGCGCGCGCCTTCTATGTCGACAAGCTCGGTTTTCGCGTGCACACCGACGTGCGCAACGGCGACTACCGCTGGCTCACGGTGCAGCACCCGGAGCAGCCCACGTTCCAGCTCGGCCTGCTCCTGCCCGGGCCGCCCACGCACGACGCCGCCACTGCGCAGGCCTTGCAGGCGGCCGTGGCCAAGGGCGCGATGCCGCCGCTGGTGCTGGCCGTGGAAGACTGCCGTGCCGCCCATGCCCGCCTGCGTGCGCTGGGCGTGGAGTTCACGCAGGAGCCGGTCGAGCGCTACGGCACGGTGGATGCCGGTTTCCGCGACCCCTCTGGCAATGGCTGGAAGATGGTCCAGGCGCGCGGCTGACGCCGCGGGCCATGGTCGAACGCACGGGCCCGCCCGCTGGCGGTCTGGTTTCAGCCGGCGGCCTGGCGCGTGTAGGCGGCGATCGCCTCGCCGGCCCGCGCCATCGCCTGCGCCAGCGCATCCAGCGCGGCGGCCGTGGCGCGGCCGCTGCCCAGCGCATGCTCGTAGGCAGCGGCTTGTTCGGCCACTTCGATCAGCCCCAGCTGCGCCGCGGCGCCGCGCAGCCGGTGTGCCAGCGCCGCCGCTTCGGCCGGGCTGGCGCGGCGCAGCTGCAGCGCCTCGTCGCCATGCAGGTGCACGAACCGGCCCAGGGCCCGGGCGAATGCCGGGGCGTCGTCGTAGACCGCCAGCCCGCGCTGCACGTCGATCGCCGTTGCGCCGGGCCGCGATGGTGGCAAATCCACCGGCGCCGCGGCATCGCCGCTGCGCCGCACGTGCAGCAGCGTCTGCACCAGCTGGTCGACCAGGAAGGGTTTGGCGACGAAGGCGTCCAGCCCACTGGCCAGCGCCTTGCTGCGCTGCGATGCGAAGGCGCCGGCCGTGAGCGCCACCACGGGAAGGTGGCGCAGGGCCGGCGTGGCGCGGATGCGCCGCGTCGCTTCGTAGCCGTCCATGCCCGGCATCTGGATGTCCATGAGCACCACGTCGAAGGCCGTGGGCTGCTGCGCCAGCAGCGCGAGCGCGCTGCCGCCATCGTCGGCCAGTGCCACCGTGGCACCTTCGCCGCCCAGGATGCGGGCCGCCACCTCGCGGTTGATCTCGCTGTCGTCGACCACCAGCAGCGCCATGCCCTGCAGCCTGCGTGCCGCGGGGCCTGCAGGCGGGCGGGCCGGCGCCTGGGGCAGCGGCGGGCAGCGCTCGGCCGCGGTGGTGGCGAGATCGAGCGTGAAGCTGAAGGTACTGCCGACGCCGCGCACGCTGGCGACGGTCAGGTTGCCGCCCATCAGGCCCACCAGGTGGCTGCTGATGGTCAGGCCCAGGCCGGTGCCGCCGAAGCGCCGCGAGGTCGAACTGTCGGCCTGGCTGAAGGCTTCGAAGATGTGCGCCTGCTGCTCGGGGCCGATGCCGATGCCGGTGTCGGACACCCACCAGCGCAGCCGCACCCGGCCCGGCGTGGCGCCGTCGTCCTCGCGCGCCACGCCCAGCGTGACCTCGCCGCGTTCGGTGAACTTGATGGCGTTGCTGAGCAGGTTCATGAGCACCTGTCCAAGGCGCAGGCTGTCGCCGACCAGGTAGCGCGCTCCGGGCGGTGGCGGTTGCACGACGAGCGCCACCGGCTTGTCGCCCCGGGCCGCGGCCATGACCGAGGCCAGGTTGTCCAGCACCGCGCCCAGGTCGAAGGGCTGCTGCTCGATCTCCAGCCGGTGCGCCTCGATCTTGGAGAAGTCCAGGATGTCGTTGATGATGGCCAGCAGGCCCTGTCCGGCGTCCTGCAGGCGCTGCAGCATGGCCTGCGCATCGGCAGGCAGGCGCTGGCCGGCCAGCAGGTAGCACAGGCCCAGGATGGCGTTCATGGGCGTGCGGATCTCGTGGCTCATGTTCGCCAGGAACTCGGATTTGGTGCGCGTGGCCTGGCGCGCGTCCTCCAGCGCCAGGTGCAGCTCCTGCGTGCGCCGCGCGACCTGCTCCTCCAGCGAGGTGTTGAGCTCCAGGATGCGGTCCTGCGCCGTGATCTGCGCCGTGATGTCGCGGTTGATGCCGACCAGCCGCTGCACCTGTCCGTTGGCGCCGTGCTCGACGATGGCGGCGGCCTGGATGTGGCGCGTCTCGCCCGCGCGCGTGATACGGAAGCTGGCTTCGTAGGTGCCGCCCTCGCGCCGCAGCCGCTCCAGCCCGGGTTGCAGCGCCAGCAGGTCGTCCGGGTGCACGCGCGACTGCCAGAACGCGACCCAGCCGCCACCGGCGCGCAGCGCGGGTGGCACGCCGTAGATCTCGAACATGCGCGCGTCCCACTCCATCTCCTCCTCTTCCAGCCGCCAGACCCAGATGCCCACGTCGGCCGCCGCCACCGCCAGGCGCAGCCGGTCCAGCGTGGTCTGCAGCTGCACCTCGAGCTGGCGCCGTTGCGTGATGTCGGTGATGGATGCCAGCGTGGCCGGCCCCTCCCGCGTGCGCACCGGGTTCAGGCCGATCTCCACCGGGATGTCGCGCCCGTCGCGGTGGCGCGCGTACAGCGCACGGCCCTGGCCCATGGCCCGCGGCTGCGGCGCGCGCAGGTAGCGGGCCACGTTGTCTGCGTGCTCGCTGCGGTGGCGCTCCGGAATCAGCCCATCCAGCGACAGGCCGCGCAGTGCGGCCGCGTCGTGGCCGAACAGCTCCTCGGCCTTGCGGCTGGCCAGCACGATGCGCTGCTGCGCATCGACCATCAGCATCGCCGTCGGCGCGGCCTCCACCGCCAGCTGGAAACGTTCGTCGGCGCGCAGCTGCTCGGTGATGTCGCGCACGGTGACGGCCAGGCCCAGGCTCCGGCCGCCCTGGGCCACCACGGGCGCGCTGCGGATGTCCAGGTCGATCGAGCGGCCGTCGCGCTGCAGCTGTGCCGTGAACTCCGAGCGCGCGGTGCGCGACAGTGGGCCGGGGGCGGTGCCGTCCGTGCCGGTCAGGAAGTCCTGCAGCGGGCGGCCCAGCACCTGCGCCGTGCTGCGGCCGAAGATGCTTTCGGCCGCGCGGTTCCAGCGCGTGATCCGGCCCTCTGGATCCAGGCCGACGATGCCGTCGCCGGCGTTCTCGGCGATGGCCGCCATGTGGGCGTCCTCCACCATGGCCTGGCGGCGGTGCTGGCGGTCGCGCAGGAAGAAAAAGAGCAGGGTGGCCAGCAGCACGCTGGCGCCCACCATGAGCTGCGCCGTGCGCTGCGGCGGGGGCAGGTTGAGCCGGGCCGTGAACACCGGCGTGGCCTTGAACTCGGCGGTCCATTGGCGGCCGTACACCGCCAGCGCCACGCGGCGCACCAGGCCGGCGTGCGCCGCCTCGTCGGCTTGGGCGTCCGCGAAGAAGCGCTGCGGTGGCTGCGTGCCGTCGGTGTCGTACAGCGCGAGCGAGAGTTCGTCGTGGATCAGCGTCTGGCCGGCCAGCACCTCGTGGATCACGAGCGGCGCGTAGGCCAGGCCCTCGGCGGTGTGCGCGGAGGGCTGCGGCGGGGCCGCGCCGTCCTGGGCGGTGTAGATGGGCAGCAGGAACAGGAAGCCCTGCGAAGGCTGGCCGCTGGCCTGGACCAGCGTGACCGGGCGCGTCAGCGTGGGCTGGCCGCTGTGCAGGGCCTGCAACGCCGCCTCGCGCCGGTGGGCCTCCGAGGCGATGTCCAGGCCGATGGCCTCGCGGTTCTGGGCCTCGGGCTCGACGTACTGGATGACGAGCAGGTCGTCGCCGTGGGTGCCCTGCTGCTGGATCCTGAAGTCGGCCCGTTCCGCGCGTGCCCGGGCCAGGAAATCCTGCAGCTGTGCCTGCGGCACACGGCGCACGAAGCCGAAGCCGCGCGCCCCGGGGAACTCGCGCTGCAGCTCGCGTGATTCGGCGTAGCGGCGAAAGCGCTCGCGTGTGATCTGGCCGCTGCCGGCCGCGATGACTGCGCCGCGCGCGCCGCGCAAGCCGTACTCGTAGACGTTCAGGCGCTTGAGCAGCTCGGTGGTCGCGCGCTCGACCAGGCTGTCGAAGCGCTGTTCGCGGATCGCCTGCTGCGCGGCGGCGATGCGCTGCGCCTCGACAAGGGCCAGCGCGCATCCCATCGCCAGCGCGACGAGGGACCAGACCCACGGAGAGGATGGGCTGCGCATGGCTCGCTCTTGCGGCTCCCTTTGCTCGAAAGTTGCACCAATGTGTTCGGGCAAATGTAGGGATCGCCGCGCCAATGCACAACGCGGGTTTGCGCAGGCCGTTGTAGGCGATCCGGACGGCTTTCCACAAAAGTGTGGACGCGGGCGCTACCCCAGCCGCACTTCGAACCGCGCCTGGGCCGCCGCCTGCGGCAGGTCCTGCACGGCCAGCTGGCGCGCCGCATGGTTGGCCAGCCGCCATTGCACGAGCAGGGTCTGGGCCTCGGCGCCGGGTTCGTCCGCGAGCGCGGCCACGCGCGCGATCGCGCGCAGCGCGTGTGCCACGTCGTCTGGCGTGCCCAGGCGGCGCTCCAGTTCGCGGCAGTAGCGCAGTTCGGCGTGCATGCGGATGGCCTCGGGCAAGGCCGGTTCGACCAGGGCGACCAAGTAGGTGGTGTCGAGCAGGGTGTCCATCGAAAGCTCCTTGAATGGCTGTTCAAGCATACAGCTTTTCGATGAAATACTGAAAATATATCCAGTTCCAATGGAGCAGCCTGGTGACAAATCCGTGGCCGGCCTGCGGGCGTGAGCGTCCAGAAACGTCCCGGTCGGCAGGCCTCGCCCGTTCACCTGGGCACGGAACGCTTGTCGCGTGCGGGCAGGTACTGCGCGGTGAACACCTCGGCGATGTCGGGCGCTGGAATGGACAGCGCGCTGGCGACCTCCTGCATGGATTGGCGCAGCCGCGCCGGGTCGACGCCGCCCAGGCCGTGCTCGCGCGTCCAGGGCGTCACGATGGACCAGTCCAGCGACAGCTGCATGCGCTCCTGCTCGACCTCGCGGTTGATCAGCTTGTCGCGCTGGTACAGCGCCTCGATGGCGGCGGCGGGCTGCTGGATGCTGGTGGCGATGCCCTCGGCAACGCACTGCGCCAGGGCCGTCAGCGTCGCGCCGTGCGCCGCGGCATAGCTGCGCTTGGCCACCAGCGCGCTGCCGTAGAGCGTGGAGCCGAACTGCGGGAAGCGCAGCACGACCAGTTCGTCCTTGGGCACGCCGACCGCACGCGCACCCATGTAGCCCGTGAAGGCCGCGCCGCTGATGGCGTCGGCCTGCTTGCGCGCGAGCATGGTCTCGCGCAGCTCGGGCGCCACGTTCATCCACTTGACGGCGCTGGCGTCGAAGCCGTTGGCCTGCGCCAGCGCCGAGAACAGCCGGCGCGAGGCGTCGCCGGGCGGCGCGGCGATGGTCTTGCCGACCAGGTCGGCCGGTTTGGCGACACCGGTGTCCTTGCGCGTGATGATCGACAGCGCGGCGCCGTCGTAGACCATGAAGAAGGCGATCAGCCGGTCTTCGGGCCGGGTCTGCCGGGCGTTGTACTCGACCATCGCGTTGATGTCGGCGAAGCCCACGTCGTAGCTGCCGGCACCGACCTTGACCACGGTGTCGCCCGAACCGTAGCCGCGGTCGGTCGTCACGTCCAGCCCGGCCTTCTGGTAGCAGCCGTTCTGGTGCGGCACCAGGAACGGCGCCTGCGGGCCCTGGAACACCCAGTCGAGCGCGAAGCGCAGCTTGGTCGGCTGCTGGGCGCCAGCGGCACCGGCCAGGGCGGCCAGCGCGAGCAGGGCGCCGGTGCGGATGCGGGAGAGCGAAGGCAGCTTCATGGCGTGGGTCTTTCAGGAACGGAAGAGAACAGCGAGGGGTCGGGTGCGTACCAGCCGCGGCCGATCAGCCCGGCCGCGCCGGACGCGTCGAGCACGGCCAGGTTGACCAGCGGCGGCAAGCCGCTGGCGGCCACGCTGGCGGGCGCGACCAGGCCCGAGACGGTGTCGGTCACCAGCGCGCGGCGCTGGGCCAGATCGGCTGGCAGCGATGCATGCCACTCATCGCACAAGGCCGGTGCGGCCGGCAAGGCCTGGCCACCCAGGCCGCAGAAGTCGAGCACGGCGCTGTCGCCGATGGCGCCCAGCGCCGTGGCGCCGGCGTGTTGGGGAAAGCGTATGCCGGTGGGCGGTGCGGCATCGATGGCGCGCCAGCCCGCGTCGCCGCGCAGCCGCAGGCCGAAGCGCAGGCCGTTGCCACCCACGGCTGCGATGGGTGCGCCGCTCTGGCGCAGCCGCCAGGCCGCGGCCGCCATCAGGATGGTCAGCACGAAGCCGGGGCTGCCGGCCAGCAGCGTGCGGTCGGCGTCCAGCAGGCCATCGAGCCGGGCCAGCAGCGCCGCGTTGGCGGCGCCCGTGCGCCCATGGCATTCGTCGCCCTCGGCCAGCGCCTGGGCGATGACGGGCGCCAGGGGCAGCGGCCTGGCCTGCAGCAGCGGCGCCAGGCGCTGCAGGCCCAGCTCGGTGACGGCCTGCAGGCGCGGCAATGCGGCCGGATCGCTGGTGCCGAAGCGCAGCGCGGGCGGCGGGCCCTCGACCAGCGGCGCCCAGGCCTGCGTGACGCCATCGCCGACCTCGGCCAGCGGCATCGCGGCAGACACCACCTGCGCCAGCGGCGTGGCCACGCCATGGTCCTGCGCGGGCAGCAGGCGCACGGCGCCCGTGGCCAGCAGCGCCTGGGCAGCAGCCCCGTCGTCGGCCAGGCCTTCGAACAGCAGGGCCTGCACGGCGGCCTGGCGCACCGGGGCGGGCGGCGGGCCGTCGAAGGGCGGGCCGGCGTGCAGCAGTACGTCGCGGCCCAGATGCGGCAGCGCCACGCGGCGGCGCACCACGTTGCGCCAGGCGGCGCCGGCGAAGGTTTCCGCCCAGGTGGAGAAGTCGGTCGGTGTGTCCATCAGAACGCGGCAACGCTGCCGTCGGAGCGGGGATCGAAGCCGCCGGTGCAGGTGCCCGCGGCGTCGCGCAGGATGCAGCCGGCGTGGCCGAAGGTCTCGTCGAAGGCGCCCAGCACCTCCACTGCGTGGCCACGCGCACGCAGCGCCTGGACCGTGGCGTCGGGAAAGCGGCTCTCGAGCTTGAGCGAATCGCTGCTCTGGCCCCAGGTGCGGCCCAGCAGCCAGCGCGGCGCCTCGATGGCGGCCTGCGGGTCCAGCCCGTGCACCACGCAGCGCGTGAACACGGCCGACTGGCTTTGTGGCTGCCCGTCGCCGCCCATGTTGCCGTAGACCATGGTGCGGCCGTCGTTCAGCAGCGCCAGCGCCGGGTTCAGCGTGTGGAAGGGCTTCTTGCGCGGCGCCAGCGTGTTGATGTGGGCGGGGTCCAGCGAGAACGAGGCGCCCCGGTTCTGCCAGTTCACGCCGCTCTCGGTCAGGACCAGCCCGGAGCCGAACTCGTGGTAGATGCTCTGGATCATCGAGACCGCATTGCCGTGGCCGTCGACCACGCCCATCCAGATGGTGTCGGCCGGCCCCTTGCCCT
Organism: Pseudorhodoferax sp. Leaf265; assembly: GCF_001422365.1. Taxonomy (GTDB): domain Bacteria; phylum Pseudomonadota; class Gammaproteobacteria; order Burkholderiales; family Burkholderiaceae_C; genus Pseudorhodoferax. The sequence goes on from NZ_LMMT01000012.1 coordinate 186,016, forward strand.
GGCCCCAGGCGGCGGCGCGGCCCATGTCGATGCGCGCGGCCATGGCGTCGAGCGCGGCGGGCGCGAGGAAGCTGGCCGGGTCCACCGTCATGCAGCCGGGGTCGGTGATGTGGCCGTCGCGCACGCCGAAGGCCTGCTTGACCGACTCTGCCGCCGCGTGTACGTAGTCGGCACCCAGGTGGTCGAAGCGCTCCACGCCCAGCCGGTCCATGAGCCCGAGGATGATCAGCGAGACCAGGCCCTGCGTGGGCGGCGGCATGTTGTAGACGGTGCCGGCGCGGTGCGCCAGCTGCAGCGGCTGGCGCAGTTGCGCGCGGTGCTGGGCCAGGTCGTCCAGCGCCAGCGGGCTGCCCACGGCCAGCAGGTCGCGCGCCAGGCTGCGGGCCAGCTCGCCGCGGTAGAAATCGTCCAGCCCGGCGCGGACCAACTGCTCGAAGGTGGCCGCCAGCCGCGGCTGGCGGAACAGGCTGCCCACCGCCGGCGCCTGGCCGCCGGGCAGGAAGGTCTCGGCGAAGCCCTTGACGCCTTGCAGTTCGGCCTGCTTGGCCGCGCTGTTGCGGTGCTGGCTCACGGTCACGGGCACGCCGTGGCGCGCGCCGTCGATGGCGTCGGCCAGCAACCGGGAGAGCGGCATGCGCCCGCCCAGCCGCGTGCGGCTCAGCGCCAGCGCCTGGTCCCAGCCCGACAGCGTGCCGGCCACGGTGATGGCGGCCGAGCCGCCGCGGAACGGGATGGCGGTCTTGCCGGCATAGTCCTCGCGGCGCACGGCCGCGGCGCTGGCGCCGCAGGCGTCGATGCCGACCACCTCGGTGCCGCCAGCGCCCGGCAGGCCGACCAGCCAGAAGCTGTCGCCGCCGATGCCGTTCATGTGCGGGTAGGCCACGGCGATGGTGGCGGCCGCGGCCACCATCGCCTCGATGGCGTTGCCGCCTTCGCGCAGCACCGCGAGGGCCGATTGCGAGGCGAGGGCGTGCGGCGCGACCGCCATGCCGCGGCGGCCACGGACGGGCTGCGTCATGCTTCTTGCGCCATCGGGAGGATGGAGGCGTCGGCCTCGAAGCGGCGGCCCGCGCGCAAGCAGAAGGCCGGCGTCAGCAGCCGCTCGGCGATCACCTGCGTGCCTTCGTTGTCGGCCATGCGCCAGCGGCCGCGCGCGTCGTGGAGCACGCTCACGTCGGCCACGCCGCCGACGGTCAGCGTGCCGAGCTCGCCTTCCATGCCGACCATGCGCGCCGCGTTGCGCGTGACCATGTCGACCACGTGCGCGAGCGGCAGGCCCAGCGCCAGCATGCTGGTCATGGCCGAGGTCAGGCTGAAGCGCGTCTTGCCCTTGAACAGGTGGTCCTCCTCGTCGGGGTGGCTGTCCGGCGTGCCGGCCGGCTGCGGCACGGCCGTGTTGTAGCCGTGCATGTCGGCGCCCAGCGTGTCGGGCACGATGCCGGCGTCCAGCACGATGCGTGCGGTCTTGTAGCTGAAGTGCGAGCCGTGGCCCACGTCGATCTTGAGCCCGCGCGCCACCGCCTCGGGCACCAGCGGGTGCAGCTTGCCGTTCTCTTCGACGAAGCCGCCCGGGTGGCGGCTGAACGGGTGCGCCAGGATGTCGCCCGGCTTGAGCATCTCCACCACCTGGTTGAAGATCGAATCCGGGTTGACGGGCAGGCCACCCTGCTCGGGCTTGGGCCAGAGCTGGCCGAAGTGGATGTAGACCGGCAGCTCGGCCTCGCGGCCCATGCGTGAGGCGATGCGCATCACGTCCACGCCCCAGCGTGCGAAGCCGCCGATCTCGGCATGGGCTTTCAGGCCACGCACCAGGTCGCGGTTCTGCCGCGCGGACTTCACGGTGGCGTCCACATCCAGGCAATCGGGCCGGTACATCTCGGGGTAGTAGTGGCCCTCCAGCCCACCGACCAGGTAGGCCGACAGGAAGGCCAGCACGCGCGTGTGCGAGGGCTCGGCCACGTACTGGCGAAAGCCCGGCAGCGTGATGCAGCTGGGCCCGCCCTGGTCGACGAGCGTGGTCACGCCCGAGCGCACGCCGCACAGGTCGGCGTTCATGCCGAAGCGGCCCGTCACGCCCTGGTAGACATGGCCGTGCGTGTCGATCAGGCCCGGCAGCACCAGCTTGCCGCGGCAATCCACCCGCTGGGCGTCGGCCGGCACGGCGGCACCCAGGTCGGCGGCGATGGCGGCGATGCGGCCGTCGGTCACGAGAACGTCCAAGAGGCCGTCGCGGCCGGCGCTGGGGTCGATCACCCGGCCCCCTTGCAGAACCATGCTGGTCATTTGTCTTGCCTGCTTCCTGTGCGGTGTGAGAACTGATAGGTGGTGTACCGCACAATTTGTGCCAACCCGGAAGCGCCGATTTGGTGCAGCCTGTGGGGCAGGGCGCAGCTAGACTTTGCGCATGACGGAAGAAAACGATCCCTTGCCGGTCCGGGCCCAGCTGGACCACTATTGCGAGCGCTCCGCGCTGTTCGCCCGGCCCGGCTTCCTGATCCGACGGCTGCACCAGATCCACACCTGGCTGTTCACCGAGGAAACCCAGCAGTACAACGTCACGCCGGTGCAGTACAGCCTGCTCACCGTGCTGGCCGAGCACGGCGAGATGGACCAGAACACGCTGGCCTACGAGGTCGGCCTGGAGCGCACGAGCGTGGCCGAGGTGCTGCCACGGCTGGAGGCGCGCGGCCTGGTCGAGCGGCGCCAATCCGAGTCCGACCGGCGCGTGAAGCTGGTGCGCATCGCGCGCAAGGGCCGCGCGCTGGCCAAGCGCATGGACGGCGCGGCCCAGCGCGCGCACGACCGCACCGTTGCCTACCTGCCCGAGAGCGAGCGTGAGCGCTTCATGCTGCAGCTGATCCAGCTGGTCGAGTCGCACAACGACGCCAGCGTGGTGCCCTGGAAGCTGCGCTGACCGGGTCCGGTTCGGGGGTGTGCCCCGTTTTGGTTTGAAGGCGGCTGCGGCGCGCCACATCGGTGCACCTGCGATGTGGTTCCGCTTTCCATATATGTGGTGCACCACGTAGTTGGAAAGAAAAAAACTCTTTCTGTTTCAATGATCTGGATCAGTGACTGCCGCGTGACCGTGCGCTAGTGGCATGGCAGTTGCTCTGTCGCCGTGCAACACACAGGAGCACGGTGAACATGGGTCTGGAACAGGCGGTGGCGATTGTCACGGGCGCGGCACAGGGCATCGGCTACGCTGTCGCACAACGCTTCGGCGCACGTGGCGCCAAGGTGGTGGTGGCCGACCGCAGCGGCGCCCAAGCCGCGGCCGAGCGGTTGCGCGGGCAGGGCATCGACGCCCTGGGTGTCGCGGTCGACGTGTCCAGCCCCGAGCAGGTCGCGGCCATGGCAGCTGAGGCCGAGGCACGGTACGGCCGCATCGACGTGCTGGTCAACAACGCCGGCATCTATTCCTCGCTGACGCCCAAGCCCTTCGAGCAGCTCACGGTGCAGGACTGGCAGCAGGTGCTGAGCGTCAACGTGGTGGGCGTGTTCCTCACCTGCCAGGCCGTGCTGCCGGCGTTCCAGCGCGCGGGCGGCGGGCGCATCGTCAACATCTCCTCGGGCGTGGCGTTCAAGGGCAACCCCGGCATGGCGCACTACGTGGCCAGCAAGGGAGCCGTGATCTCGCTCACGCGGGCACTCGCCACCGAACTCGGCGTGCACAAGGTGCTGGTCAACAGCGTGGCGCCGGGCTTCACGCTCAGCGACGGCGCGCTGGCCAACCCCGTGCTGGTCGAGGGCGTCAAGGGCCCCTCGCTGCGCGGCCGCGTGCTGGCGCGCGACATGCTGCCGGACGACGTGGTCGGCGCCATCGAGTTCTTCGCCGACGCACCCTCGGCCTTCATCACCGGCCAGACGCTCGTCGTCGACGGCGGCGCCTACTTCCACTGAGCCGGCCATGTCCTCGATCCCCGTCATCGACCTGTCCGCCGCGCTGCACGGACGTGCCGACGAGCGCCTGCGCGCGGCCCGCGCCATGGAAGCGGCCTGCACCGACATCGGCTTCTTCACCATCCGCGGCCACGGCGTGCCGCTGCAGACCATCGACGCCTTGCGAGGCCATGCCAAGCACTTCTTCAACCTGCCGCTGGCGAGCAAGTGCGAGGCCGCTCCGGCGGACCCGGCCGTGCCGCGCGGCTACCGTGCCCTGGGCTTCGATGCGCTGTCGCGTGGCAACGCGGGGGAAGCGCCCGGCGACCTCAAGGAGTACTACCACTTCGGCCGCGAGCAGTGGCCCGATGACCCCTATTTCACGGGCGAGGAGGGCCGCCGCTACTTCATCCCCAACCGCTGGCCGGCCGCGCCCACCGGCTTCGCCGAAGCGGCCGCCGCCTACTACGCGCACATGGAGCGGCTCACGGGCGAGATGATGGCGCTGGTCGCGCTGGCGCTGGGCATCCCCGAAGACTTCTTCGACGACAAGATCGACCGCCACATCACGGCGATGCGCATCAACTTCTACCCGGAGCAGCTGGTGCCGCCAGTGCCCGGCCAGCTGCGCGCCGGTGCCCACACCGACTACGGCCTCTTGACCATCCTGAACGGCGAGAACACCGCCGGTGGCCTGCAGGTCTGCACGCGCCAGGGCGTGTGGCTGCCTGTGGAGACCGCGCCCGACACCTTCGTCGTCAACATCGGCGACCTGCTGATGCGCTGGACCAACGACCGCTGGGTTTCCAACGTGCACCGCGTCGTGAACCCGCCGGCCGAGGCGGGGCCGGCCGCGCAGCGCATCTCGATCGCCTTCTTCCACCACCCGAACTACGACGCGCTGGTCGAGTGCATCGCACCGCCTGGCGAAGCCAAGTACCCGCCGGTGCGTTCGGGCGACTACCGCACCGAGAAGTACCGGCAGACCCGCGTCTGACCGCACCACCCCACACACCACGATGAACGCACCCACCTCGCCCCATCTGCTGCAGCCGACAGGCCAGGGCATCGGCCAGCGCGTGCAGCGCAAGGAAGACCAGCGCCTGCTGTTGGGCCGCGGCCAGTACGTCGGCGACATCCGCATGCCCGACATGCTGGACGTGGCCTTCGTGCGCGCACCGCTGGCGCATGCACGCATCAACGGCATCGCCAAGCCGGCCGGGCTGGAGAACATGGTCTACACCATGGCCGACCTGGCGGGTGTGCAGCCCATCCTGGCGGCCTCGGCGCTGCCGGGCTTCAAGCGCTCGGTGCAGTGGCCGCTGGCGCAGGACAAGGTGCGGCACGTCGGCGAACTGGTCGCGGCCTGCGTGGCGCCCACGCGTGCACGGGCCGAGGACATCGCCGCCCAGGTCGAGGTCGACTACGCCGAGCTGCCGGTGCTGGCCGACATGCACGCTGCCATGGCCGCGTCCACGCGGCTGCATGACGAGTGGGCGGACAACGTGTTCGCCGAGACCCATGTGGACCGCCAGGTCGCGCAGAGCGATGCTCCTGCACGCACGGTGCGCCGCCAGCTGCGCACGGCGCGCCAGTGCATGGCGCCGCTCGAAGGCCGGGCCGTGCTGTGCTGGTGGGACCACCGCATGGACCAGCTCGTCATGTACTCGGCCGCCCAGCTGCCGCACATCAACCGCACGGGCCTGGCGGAATGCCTGGGCCTGGACCAGGGCCAGGTGCGCGTGGTCTCGCCCGATGTCGGTGGCGGCTTCGGCTACAAGGGCATCCTGCTGCCCGAGGAGATCTGCTGCGCCTGGCTGGCACGCCACCTGGGCAGGCCGGTGCGCTGGCTGGAAGACCGGCGCGAGCAGCTCAGCGCCAACGCCAACTGCCGCGAGCACGCCTACGACATCGCCGTCACGGTGGAGGCCGACGGCCGCCTGGTCGGCATCGAATGCGATGCGGTGGTGGATTCGGGCGCCTACTCGTCCTACCCGTTCAGCGCCTGCCTGGAGGCCGCGCAGGTCGGCTCCATCCTGCCCGGCCCCTACCGGATGGACTGGTTCCGCTGCCGCACACGTTCGGCCGCCACCAACAAGCCGCCCATCCTGCCGTACCGCGGCGTGGCGCGCACGGGCGTGTGTTTCGCGCTGGAACTCATGCTGGACGCTGCCGCGCGCGATCTCGGCATCGAGCCGCACGCACTGCGCGCCAAGAGCCTGGTGCCAGCCAGCGCCATGCCGTACACCAACATCACGAACAAGCTGTTCGATTCGGGCGACTACCAGCAGGCCATGGACCGGGCCGTGGCCGCCCTCGACTGGGACGCCTGGCGCGCGCGCCAGCGCGCCGCCCATGCCACGGCCGGCGGCCGCCCGACACGCCGCATCGGCCTGGGCCTGGCGGTGTTCTGCGAGCAGGGCGCGCACGGCACCTCGGTCTACCACGGCTGGGGCATTCCCATGGTGCCGGGCTACGAGCAGTGCGCGGCACGCTTCACCCCCGACGGCGTGCTGGAGCTGCGCCTGGGCGCGCATTCGCACGGCCAGGGCATGGAGACCTCGATGGCGCAGGTGGCGCACACCGTGCTGGGCATCCCGGTCGCGCAGGTGCGGCTGGTGCATGGCGACACGGCGCAGTCGCCGTACTCCACGGGCACCTGGGGCTCGCGCTGCGCCGTGATGTCCGGCGGCGCGGTCGGCACGGCGGCCAAGGCGCTGGGCGAACGCATGCGTGCCATGGCCGCGGTGCTGCTGGAAGCGCCGGCCGACACGCTGCGCCTGGAGGGCGGCAGCTTCCGCACGGCCGACGGCGCCGGTGCGCTGACGCTGGCGGAGATCGCCCGCACCTGGTACCGCGCGCCGCAGAAGATCCCGCCGGGCATCGACCCCGGCGGCCTGGAGATCGTCGTGGGCTACAAGACCCAGCCCGACACCGGCACCTTCAGCTACGCCTGCCACGCCTGTGCGGTCGAGGTCGACACGGCCACCGGCCAGGTGCGCCTGCTCGACTACGCGATCTGCGAGGACGGCGGCGTGCTGCTGAACCCGCTGATCGTGGAAGGCCAGCTGATCGGCGGCCTGGCGCAGGGCATCGGGACCGCGCTGTACGAGGAGATGCCGTTCGATGCCGAAGGCCAGCCGCTGGCCTCCACGCTGGCCGACTACCTGCTGCCTGGCGCCGGCGAGATGCCGCCGCTCAAGGTGCTGCACATGGAGACGCCCAGCCCGCACACGATGTTCGGCCAGAAGGGCATCGGCGAGGGCGGGGCCATCGCGCCGCCGGCCGCCATCGTCAATGCCGTCAACGATGCGCTGTTCGCGCTGGGCGCCGAACTGACCGAATGTCCGGCCAGCCCCGAGCGCGTGCTGGCCGCGCTGGCCGCTGCAGGAGCCCGCGCATGAAGGCCGCCGCGTACACCCTGGAGCGCCCGACGGCGCTGGCCGCCTTGAATGCGCGCCTGGCCGACGGCGGCTGGGGCGTCAAGCCCATCGCGGGCGGCCAGTCGCTGGGCGCCATGCTGAACCTGCGCCTGGCCCAGCCCGAGACCTTGCTCGACCTCGACACCCTGGACGAGTTGCGCGCCGTGCACGAGACGCCCGAGGCCGTGCGCTTCGGCGCCATGGTCACGCACGCGCAGATCGAGGACGGCAAGGTGCCCGACCCGACGCGTGGCCTCATGCCCTGCGTGGCACGCGGCATCGCCTACCGCGCCGTGCGCAACCGCGGCACGCTGGGCGGCAGCCTGTGCCATGCCGATCCTGCGGCCGACTGGGTCAGCACCATGCCGCTGCTGGGCGCCACCTGCCTCCTGGCTGGCCCCGATGGCGCGCGCGAGGTGCCGGCCGCCGATTTCGTGGTCTCGGCCTTCGAGACCGCACTGGGCGAAGGCGAGCTGCTGACCGCCGTGCAGGTGCCGCGCCGATCAAACGCCACGCGCTGGGCCTACCGCAAGTTCTGCCGCAAGACCGGCGAGTTCGCCAACGCGTTGGCCGCCTGCCTGCTGGACCCGGCGGACGGTACCGAGCGCGTGGTGCTCGGGGCGCTGGACGGCGCGCCGCGCGTGGTCGAGGAGTCCGGCCTGTTCGCGCGCCTGGCGTCCGGCGCCGAACGCGCGCGCTGGCTCGAAGAGCAGGCGCTGGGCCTGGACGACGCCCGCCAATCCATGCTGGCCGAGATGCTGCGGCTGGCCCTGCGCGACCTGGAGACCGCACGATGAACACGCCCCGCCTCGAATTTCCGCCTGTGGCCACCGAGCGCATCGCGCTCACCGTCAACGGTCGCACCCACCAGGTCGAACTGGAGCCGCGCACGCACCTGGCCGACGCGCTGCGCGAGCACTGCGGCCTGACCGCCACCCACCTGGGCTGTGAGCACGGCGTCTGCGGTGCCTGCACGGTCGAGGTGGACGGCGCACCGCAGCGCAGCTGCCTGCAGTCGGCCGTGCGCTTTGTCGGCCGGCAGGTGCGCACGCTGGAGGCCTTCGACGACGACGCCGTGATGGCCCAGCTGCGCGCCGCCTTCTCGGCCGAGCACGCGCTGCAGTGCGGCTACTGCACGAGCGGCATGCTGATGACGGCGCGCGACATCGTGCTGCGCCTGCCGCAGGCCGACGAGGCGCGCATCCGCGAGGAGCTGGCGGGCAACCTGTGCCGCTGCACGGGCTACCAGGGCATCGTGCAGGCGATCCAGCGCGTGCTGCGCGAACGCATCCAGAACCCCGAGCATACCCCCCATCCGGAGACGGCGCATGCAGCTTGAGCAATCCTTCACCCTGGCCGCCGAACCCGCACGCGTCTGGCAGGCCTTCCACGACGTGCGCCTGCTGGTCGAGTGCCTGCCCGGCGCGTCGATCCAGGCCGATGCCCAGATCGCGGAAGGCGCCGAGATCCCGCTGCTGTTCAAGGTCAAGCTCGGTCCCATCGCCGCGGGCTTCGCAGGCCAGGGGCAACTGGCGCTGGACGAGGCCAGCCAGGGCGGCAGCTTCGCCGGTGGCGCCGTCGATGCCAAGACCAACAGCCGTGTGAAGGGCCAGGCCCGCTTCGCGCTGCTGCCGGACGCTGTCGGCACGCGGGTGGCGCTGGCGGTGGAGTTCTCGATCACGGGTGCGCTCGCGCAGTTCAGCCGCGAGGGCATCGTGCGTGCGCTGGCCGAGCAGTTGACCCGGCAGTTCGCCGACAACCTGCAGGCGCGGCTGCCGCAGGCCGTGCGGGCATCCGTCGAGCCGGCGCAGACCGCGGAGTCGCTTGCAGCCACGGCCACCGTGGCCTGCGCGCCCACGGTCTTCCCCAGCGCCTTGCCCGCCGCTCCCGCCAGCAAGCCGCGTGCTGCCGCGTCCGCGCCGGACGCCGCCATCGACCTGTGGAGCCTGCTCAAGCTCTGGTTCCGCGGTTTGTTCGCGCGCCGCAGCTGAGACCCATCCCCGATTCCCCAACGTCCCCAAGGAAGCATCGCCATGACCTCGCCCATCACCTTGCGCAGCGCGCTGGCTGCCGCCAGCCTCGTCGCTCTCGCCGTCCCCGCGCTCGCGCAGGACACCATCAAGATCGGTGTTTCCCAGCCGCTGACCGGCCCCGTCGCCGCCTCCGGCACCTACGTGACCAACGGCGCGCGCATCGCGGCCGAGGTCATCAACAAGAAGGGCGGCGTGCTCGGCAAGCCCATCGAGCTCGTCGTCGAGGACAACAAGTCCAACCCGCGCGAGGCCGTCAACTCGGCCGAAAAGCTGATCCTCAAGGACAAGGTGCCCGTGATCATGGGGGCCTGGAGCTCCACCTTCACGCTCGCGGTGATGCCCAAGCTCATGGAGTACGGCGTGCCCATGCTGGTGGAGACCGCCTCGTCGGGCAAGATCACCACAGCGGGCAACCCCTGGATCTTCCGCATCAGCCCGACCTCGGCCATGGAGGCCAGCGCCTTCGGCAAGAAGATCGACTCCTTCGCGCCGGCGATCAAGAAGGTCGATTTCCTGTCGGTCAACAACGACTGGGGCCTGGGCGCCGCGGCGGAGTTCAAGAAGATGTTCGAGGCCAAGGGCGTGGCCGTGGGCCGCACCGAGACCATGGCGCCCGACGCGACCGACCTGTCGGCCCAGCTGGCCGCGCTCAAGGCCACCGGCTCGGACACGGTGATCGTCACCTCCGGCATCGAGCAGCTCACGCTGGCGATCCGCCAGGCCGGCGAGCAGCGCCTGCCGCAGCGCATCATCACCACGGGCGGCTCCTTCCCCGAGCCGCTGCTCAAGACCCCGGGCCCCAAGGGCTACGCCAGCCAGCACCTGCTGTTCTTCGCACCCTGGGAAGTCAAGCGCGCGCAGTACCCCGAGGTGGCCAAGGAGTTCGCCGACGCCTGGGACGCCAAGAAGTACGACTTCGCCGGCCAGACCGAGGGCTTCCGCGGCTTCGACGGCATCCTGACCATCGTCGAGGCCATCAAGATCGCGGGCAAGGCCGAACCTACCGCCATCCGCGATGCGCTGTGGAAGGTCAAGGTCAAGGGCGTGAACGGCGACGTGGCTTTCGTCAAGGAAGGCCCGACCGGCAAGGAAAGCGGCCAGAACGAGCCCGCCATCTACGTGGTGGAACTCAAGGATGGCCAGGTCTCGGTGAAGTAAGAAGAAGGCACAGGGCACCCCGTGGACCAGTTTTTCCAACACCTGCTCAACGGCCTCGTGCTGGGGGCCACCTATGCGCTGCTCGGGATCGGCCTCACGCTGATCTTCGGCATCATGAAGGTGGTCAACATGGCACACGGCGAGCTGTACACGCTGGGTGCCTACGTGGCCTACGGCTTCGTCTCGCTGCTGGGCCTGAACTACTTCGGCTCGGTGCTGATGGCCGCTGCGGTCGGCCTGGTGGCCGGCGCGGCCATCGAGTGGCTGCTGCTGCGCCGGCGCAACCTGGCGGCCATCGACGAGGTCATGCTGATCATGATCGGCGTGATGATCGTGCTGCAGAACGCCGAGCTCCTGGCCTGGGGGGGCGTGGCCAAGGCCGTGCCCTCGCCGTTCTCGCAGGAGCCCATCGTGTTCGGCGCGGTCTCGGTCTCGCCGATCCGGTTGTTCGTGCTGTGCACGGCGCTGGTGCTGCTGGTGGCCTTCTACCTGCTGATCGAGCGTTCGCGCCTGGGCCTGTCCATGCGCGCCACCTTCCAGGACAAGGACGCCGCCAAGATCGTCGGCGTCAACGTCTCGCGCATCTACACGCTGACCTTCGCGCTGGGCTCGTGCCTGGCGGCCGTGGCCGGCGCGCTGCTGGCGCCGGTGTTCGTGGTCAACCCGACCATGGGCGACCTGGCCAGCCTGAAGGCCTTCGCCATCGTGATCCTGGGCGGCCTCGGCAACCTGGCCGGCGCTGCGCTGGGCGGCTTCGCGCTGGCGCTGATCGAGGAGTTCGGCGCGGGCTACATCTCCACCGCCTACCGCGACGCGATCGGCTTTCTCGTGATCCTGTGCGTGATGGTGCTGCGGCCGCAGGGTCTGTTCGTCATGAAGGAGCGCGTGGGATGAAGTCGTCCACCCTGTTGTTCGCCGCCAGCGTGCTGGTGCTCGCCGGCCTGCCGTTCTGGTGGCCCGACCCCTATGTGCTGTCGGTCGTCGGCTCGGCCGGCATCTTCATCATTGCGGCCATCAGCCTGAACCTGCTCCTGGGCTACACCGGCCAACTGAGCTTGGGCCACGTGGCCTTCTTCGGCATCGGCGCGTACACGAGTGCCTTGTTGTCGCTGGGCTTCGACGTGGCGCTGCCCGGTCTTGACGCGCCGCTGGTCGTCGCGCCCAAGCCGGTGTGGGTGGCGTTCGTCGCCGGCATCGTCGTGGCCGGCCTGTTCGGCTGGTTGGTCGGCAAGCTGGCCTTCCGCGTGCGCGGCGCCTACTTCGTGATCGTGACCATCAGCTTCGCGCAGGTCATGCGCATGGTGGCCACCAACTGGGTCGACCTGACCGAAGGGCCGATGGCGCTCAACAACATCCCGCCGCTCACGCTGTGGACGCCTGCCGGCGTGGTCGAGCTCGTGACCAAGGCCCAGACCTACTGGCTGGTGCTGGCCGTGGCCGTGCTGGCCTGGCTGGTCGTCGCGGGCCTGGTGCACAGCCGCACGGGCCGCGCCATGGTGGCGCTGCGCGAGAACGAGACGCTGGCGCGCTCCATCGGCGTGCCCGTCACGCACTACCTGCGCATCGCCGCGGTCGGCGCCGCGGCCATCGCGGGCGCCGCGGGCGGGCTCTACGCCCACACCGTGCGCATCATCGACCCCGACGTGTTCATGTTCATGTTCACGATCACCATGGTCATCATGGTGATCGTCGGCGGCAAGGGCACGCTGGCCGGGCCGGTGGTCGGCGGGCTGCTGTTCGGCCTCCTGCCCGAGCTGTTGCGTGGCACGCTCAAGCCCGAGGTGCAGTGGATGCTGTACGGCGCGCTGATGGTGGTGATCCTGGTGTTCATGCCGCGCGGCATCGTGCCGGCCCTGTCCGCCCTGTTCCGCAAGCGGCCCGAGGCCAAGCCTGCGGCACCTCGCGCTGCCGTGGCCGGGGAGGCCGCATGAGCGAAGTCCTGCGCCTGGAAGGGCTCACGATCCAGATCGCCGGCCTGCGCGCCGTCGACCAACTCGGCTTCTCCGTCGAAGCGGGGCAGATCGTGAGCCTGATCGGCCCCAACGGTGCCGGCAAGACCACCACCTTCAACGCGATCTCGGGCTACATGCGCCCGACCGCGGGCCGCGTGGTCCTGTTCGGCGAGGACGTGACGGGCTTGTCGCCCGACCGCATCGCCCAGCGCGGCCTGGTGCGCAGCTTCCAGCGCACCAGCGTGTTCGCGGGCTGCACGGTGTTCGACAACCTGCTCACGGGCCTGCACCTGCGCGGCCGCAGCGGCGTGCTGCAGGCGCTGCTGCGCGGCACGGGGTTCCGCCGCGAGGAAGAAGAGCTGCGCGCCCAAGCCCAGGAAATGCTCGGCTTCCTGGGCCTGCAGTCGCGCGCCGACGAGCTGGCCAGCGGCCTGTCGTACGGCGAGCAGCGCCTGCTGGGTGTGGGCCTGGCGCTGGCCGCGCAGCCGCGCGTGCTGCTGCTGGACGAGCCGGCCGCGGGCCTGAACCCGTCGGAGACCGACGCCTTCAAGGAGATGGTGCGCCGCATCCGCGACAGCGGCGTCACCGTGCTGCTGGTGGAGCACGACATGCACATGGTCATGTCGATCTCCGACCACATCGTCGTGCTCAACCACGGCAAGCTCATCGCCACGGGCGGCCCCAAGGCCATCCAGCAGGACCCGGAAGTCATTCGCGCCTATCTCGGATCGGGGCTGCAGCATGCTCAAGCTTGAACAGGTTTCCGTGCGCTATGGCGCCACCCTGGGAGTGGACCGCATCACGCTGGAAGTGCACGAGGGTGAACTCGTGGTGCTGATCGGCGCCAACGGCGCCGGCAAGTCGACCACGCTGCGCGCCATCAGCGGGCTGGAACCGCTCACGACCGGCAGCATCCATTTCGACGACTACCGGATCTCCGGTGCCATGCCGGCGCAGATCATCGACCGCGGCATCGCGCACTGTCCCGAGGGCCGGCGCGTGTTCCCGCAGCTCACCGTGCGCGAGAACCTGGAGATGGGCGGCTACCGCCGCAGCGACCGCCAGCGCATGCGCCAGGACATGGAACGCCTGTTCGACAAGTTTCCGCGCCTGCGCGAGCGCGCCAGCCAGGCCGCCGGCACGCTGTCCGGCGGCGAGCAGCAGATGCTGGCCATCGCGCGCGCGCTGATGTCGCGCCCGCGCCTGGTGATGTTCGACGAGCCCTCGCTGGGCCTGGCGCCCAACTTCGTCGAGATGATCTTCGCGCTCGTGCAGGAGGTGCGGCGCGAGGGCACGACGGTGCTCATGGTCGAGCAGAACGCCTATGCCGCGCTGCAGATGTGCGACCGCGCCTACCTGCTGACCAACGGCCGCATCGTGCGCCAGGGCACCGGCGCCGAGATGCTGGCCGACGAAGGCGTGCGGGCGGCGTACCTGGGGGGGTGAGCGCTACCATCCGCGCTGCAGCGCACCCTGCTGCGATGAAAGGACCTGCCGGTGGCGCGCCTGGATCCCCGCAACACCTCGCGCTACTGGCATGCGCCCGGCGTGCCGGCCATGGACCTGCTGCAGGCCGATTTCACGACGCACGACTACGCGCCCCATGTGCACGATTCTCTGGTCGTCGCGGTGACGGAAGTCGGCGGTTCGGAGTTCAAGAGCCGTGGCCGCACGCACATCGCCCACCCCCGGGCCCTGCTCGTCTTCAACCCCTCGGAGCCGCATTCGGGGCGGATGGGCGGCAGCCCGCGCTGGCGCTACCGCTCGTTCTATCTGGCCCGGCCGGCCATCGAGGACCTGCTGGGAACGCTGGGCGCCGACCGGCCCGGCTACTTCACGTCCAACGTCGTGCCCGACCAGGACCTCGTCACGCGGTTCCTGGCGCTCCACCGCGCGCTGGACGCAGAACCACACGATGCAGTGTTCCAGCGCGAGGTGCTCGTGCGCGCCTTCGGCGACCTGCTGCGCAGGCATGGGCAGGCGGCGCGGCGCATTCCCGGTGCCCCCGGGGACGCAGCCGCGTTGGCGCCGGCCCTGGAACTGGTGCATGAGCGCTATGCGGACAGTCTGACGCTGGAGGACATGGGCAGGGCAGCAGGGCTGACGCCGTTCCAGTTGATCGTCGCGTTCAGGCGAAGGTTCGGCCTGACGCCACATGCATACCTGACACAGTGGCGCCTGCGGGCCGCGCTGCGCCGGCTGCAGGCGGGCCAATGCGTGGTCGAGGCCGCACTCGCCTGCGGCTTCTACGACCAAAGCGCCTTGAACAAGCACTTCAAGCGCACCTTCGGCATGACGCCGCTCCAATACGTCAACGCGCGCCCGCGCTGAGGCCGCGCGCCTTCAATTCCGACCAATAGCAAGTCGAGCCGTCCTGCCATGCTGGGGGCCCTCCAGCAAGGCATGCCATGACGCGACTCTTCTGCCAAGACAACCCTGACATCCTGACCCTGGATGCGACGGTCGTCGGGACCCGGCCCGGCGCCGTCCTCCTGTCCCGGCACGCCTTCTATCCGGGCGGCGGCGGACAGCTCGCGGACAAGGGTGTCATCCGGTGGGCGGGGGGAGAGGCCCCGGTCACGGGGTTCTCCGAGCAAGGCGGTGCGCTCTGGATCGAAGTCGGCGGCGGCATCGAGATCGCCGGCAATGTCCAGGGCGCGGTCGACCCGGCGTTTCGCCAGCGCATGCGGGAACTGCACACGGACTTGCACATCCTGAACGCGCTGGTGTTCAGGGACTTCGACGGTGCGCTGGTCACTGGCGTGCAGATGAACGAGGACGGCACGGCGCGCATCGACTTTGACCTGCCGGATGCAGACAACGACCGCCTGCGTGCCCTGGAGCCGGAACTGAACGACGTGGTCGCCCAGGACCTCGCTGTCCAGACGAGCTACCTGTCCATGACCGCCGCCCACGCCGAGCCGGGCCTGCTGCGTTCCCGCTCGGTGACGCCGCCGCCGTCGCCGCAAGGCCTGATCCGCATCGTCGAGATCGCGGGCCTGGACCGTCAGGCCTGCGGGGGGACGCATCTGGCGTCGACAGGGGCCTCGCGTCCGGTCCGGATCCTCAAGATCGAGAACAAGGGGCGTTCCAACCGTCGGGTCCGCATCGGACTGCAGGGCCTGTGATGCGCGCCGCGTTCCTCGCCCTGTGGGCACGCCCGGTCTGGCTCCTGTGGCTCCCGCCTGTCTTCTGGGCCGGAAACCTCGTGCTGGGCCGCGCGCTCGGGCCCGTCTTCCCGCCCGTCTCCCTGGCGGTCGGCCGCTGGATCGTGGCGCTGGTGGTGCTGGTGCCGTTCGTCTGGCGCCGTGCCCTGCGTGAACGCGAACTGCTGGCCAGGCACTGGGCGCTGGTTCTCGCCTGCGGGGCCTTCGGCATTGCCGGCTACAACGCACTCGGCTACCTCGCCCTGCAGACCGTGCCCGCTGCGAGCGTCGCGTTCCTCAATTCGACCTTGCCGCTCATGGTGCCGCTCGCGGCGGTGCTGCTCGGCGTCGAGCGCATCACCTGGAAGGCGCTGCTCGGCATCGCCATCTCGTTCGTGGGCATCGCCTGGATCGCGGCGCGCGGCGACATGGACAGCCTCGCCGCGCTGCGCTTCGACGGCGGCGAGTGGCTGGTGCTCCTGGCGGTCGCCAACTACGCCGTCTACTCCGTGCTGCTGCGGCGCAAGCCCGCCGGGATCAGCCCGCTGGTGTTCCTGGCGGCCACCATGGCGGCGGGCCTGCTGGTGCTGGCGCCGTTCTGGGCCATGGAACTGGCGCGCGGTGCGCGCATCCCGACGGACCCGGCATCGGTCGGCGCCGTGCTCTACATCGGCGTCTTCGCATCGCTGTTCGCCTTCATCCTCTGGGGCCGCTGCGTCGCGACGCTCGGCGCGACGGTGACGGGTGTCTCGTTCCACCTCGTGGCGCTGTTCACCGCGCTGCTGGCCTTCGTCGTGCTCGGAGAGCCCGTGCGGCCGTTTCATGCCGTGGGCTTCGCGCTCATCCTGCTCGGCTTCTTCGTCACGACGTTCCAGCCCGCGGGCCGCGCATCCGCGCCCGCGCTGCCCCCGGTGCCACGCCGGCATTGACGGCCATGGACACGGTCGCAATCCTGCGCACGCTGGTCGCTTTCGACACCACATCCCATCGGTCCAACCTGGACCTCGTCCATTGGATGGCCGCACACCTCGACGGGCACGGGGCGAAGGTGCGGCTGATCCACAGCGACGACGGTGCCAAGGCCAACCTGTTCGCCACGGTCGGCCCGGACGCGGCGGGTGGCGTGGTCCTGTCCGGGCATACCGACGTGGTCCCTGTCGCCGACCAGGTCTGGGGTTCGGACCCCTTCGCGCTGGTCGAGCGCGATGGTCGGCTCACCGGGCGCGGGACGGCCGACATGAAGGGGTTCATCGCGGCATGCCTGGCCGCCGTGCCGCACTGGCGCCAACTGGACCTGCGTCGCCCGATCCATCTGGCGTTCTCCTACGACGAGGAGATCGGCTGTCTCGGCGTTCCGCGCCTGATCGCCGACCTGCAGGCGCACGCCCGGTCACCCGCCCTGGCCATCATCGGCGAGCCGACCGAGATGCGCATCGGATTGGCCCATCGGGGCTTCTATGGCCATCGGACCACGTTCCGGGGCCGTTCCGCGCATTCCAGCGATCCCGCGTCGGGGGTCAGCGCCATCGAGCCGGCAACACGGCTGGTCGCGGCGTTGGCCAGGTTCGGGCGTGCGCTGTCCACGCGGGGCGATCGCACCACCGTCAACGTGGGCTGCATCCGTGGCGGATCGGCCATCAACATCGTGCCCGGGTGCTGCGAAGTGCTGTGGGAGTTCCGCCCAACGGACGAAGCCAGCGCCGCAGCGGTGAAGGCCGAGGTCGACCGGCTGCTGGCGGTGCTGTCGCCGGGCGTGGACATCGAGATGGCACAGATCGCCGGCGTGCCCGCGCTCGCGGCGCAGGCCGACGGGGCGGCGGTGGCCATGGCCAGGACCTGCGGCGCACGGTGGCCCCCCGGCGAGCTTGCGTTCGGCACCGAGGCCGGCTTCTTCGCGCAGGCCGGCATCCCTTCGCTGGTGTGCGGTCCGGGCTCCATCGCGCAGGCGCACCAGCCGGACGAATGGATCGCGGCCAGCGAACTCGGGGCCGCCGACCGGTTTCTGGCAGGCATCGGGGCCTGGGCTGCGGCTGCCGCGGTGCCCGGGTGAGCGCTGCGCGGGCCCGGGCGGGGCATCAGCCGATGGTCATGAGCGAGGCATTGCCGCCGGCGGCTGCGGTGTTGGTGCTGACGGCGCGTTCGACCACCAGGCGCTCCAGCGCGTAGCGGCCGCGGCCGCTGGCGATCTCGTCGCTGGCCAGGCCTTGCACGGACAGGATGGGGCCGTCGCGCTGCGCCAGCTGGCGGTTCAGCGCGCGCAGCGCGTCGGGATCGCCCTCGAAGAGCGCGGCGTGGACATCGGCGGCGATGGCCTGGTCCTCGGCCAGCACGCGGGCCTGGGCGCGCTCGGCCTCGGGCAGCGCCACCAGCTGCGCGCGCGCGGCCGGCGTGTCGGTCCACAGCACGCGGTTGCCGGTGGCGCGCGCGGCCTCCCACTGCGCCTGCGCGCCGGCCGCCGTGGCGGCCACGCAGAGCACGGTGCCGCGCGGTGCCAGGCTGTACAGGTTGCGCTCGCCGGTGGGGCCGGGCAGCTGCGTGGGCTCGCCCAGGCGCAGCGCCGGGCGTGGGCCTGTTGCCAGCAGGCGGTGCAGGTAGAGCGGGCCGCCGGCCTTGGGGCCGGTGCCCGACAGGCCTTCGCCGCCGAAGGGCTGCACGCCGACCACGGCACCGACCACGTTGCGGTTCACGTACACGTTGCCGGCGTGGATGCGCGCCGTCACCTGGGCGATGGTCTCGTCGATGCGCGTGTGCAGGCCGAAGGTCAGGCCGTAGCCCGTGGCGTTGATGGCGTCGATGAGCTGGGGCAGAGCGTCGCGCCGGTAGCGCAACACATGCAGCACGGGGCCGAAGACCTCGCGCTCGAGCCGGGCTGGGCTGTCGATCTCGACCAGGGCCGGCGCCACGAAGCTGCCCTGCGCGCAGGCGGCCGGCAGCGGCAGCCGCTCGACGCGGCAGCCGGCCGCGGCCATGCCCGCCACGTGCTTCTCGATGGCCTCGCGCGCGGCCTCGTCGATGACGGGGCCCACATCGGTCTCCAGGCGGTCCGGGTTGCCCACGGCTAGTTCGTGCAGCGCGCCGCGCAGCATGGCCAGCATGCGGTCGGCCACGTCCTCCTGCAGGCACAGCAGGCGCAGCGCCGAGCAGCGCTGGCCGGCCGAGTCGTAGGCCGACTGCAGCACGTCCAGCACCACCTGCTCGGGCAGGGCCGAGGAATCGACCACCATGGCGTTCTGGCCGCCGGTCTCGGCGATCAGCGGGATGGTGCGGCCCTGGTCGTCCAGGCGCTCGGCCAGCTGGCGCGCGATCAAGCGAGCCACCTCGGTGGAGCCCGTGAACATGACGCCGCGCACGCGCGGGTCGGCCACCAGGCGTGCGCCCACGGTCTCGCCGGCGCCGGGCAGCAGCTGCAGCGCGCCGTGCGGCACACCGGCGGCATGCAGGATCTCGACCGCGCAGGCGGCGACCAGCGGCGTCTGCTCGGCCGGCTTGGCCAGCACCACGTTGCCGGCCGCCAGCGCCGCGGCCAGCTGGCCCGTGAAGATGGCCAGCGGGAAGTTCCACGGGCTGATGCACAGCACCGGGCCCAGCGGCAACTCGGTGCCGGCGGCCAGCTCGGCGCGGGCCTGGGCCGCGTAGTAGCGCAGGAAATCGACCGCCTCGCGCACCTCGGCAATGGCATTGGGCAGGGTCTTGCCGGCCTCGCGCACGATCAGGCCCAGCAGCTGCTGCATCTGCGCCTCCAGCGCATCGGCGGCCCGCTCCAGGCAGCGCGCGCGTTCGGCCGGCGGGGTGGACTGCCAGATCGGCGCGGCATCCTGGGCCGCCGCGAGCGCGGCGTCGACCTGGGCCTCGGTGGCTTCGAGCACCTGGCCCACCACGTCGCGCCGGTCGGCCGGGTTGCGCACGGCTTGGGCGCGCCCGGCCTCCCACGGGGCGTCCGTGGGGCCGGCCTGCCAGACCCGGCCGGTGCTGCCCAGCAGTGCGGTGGCCAGCGAGGCCAGGCGCTGCTCGTTGGACAGGTCCAGCCCGGCGGAGTTGGCGCGGTCCGGGAACAGGTCGCGCGGCAGCGGGATGCGCTCGTGCGGCGCGCCCAGCGGCTGGGCGCGCTCCGCCGCGGCCACCGGGTCGGCGACCAGCGTGTCCACGGGCACGCGCGGGTCGGCGATCTGGTTCACGAAGGAGGTGTTGGCACCGTTTTCCAGCAGGCGGCGCACCAGGTAGGCCAGCAGCGTCTCGTGCGTGCCGACCGGCGCATAGATGCGGCAGGGCCGCGCCAGCTTGCCGTCGGCCACGGCGCCCACCACCTCCTCGTAGAGCGGCTCGCCCATGCCGTGCAGGCACTGGAACTCGTACTGGCCGGGGTAGTAGTTGTTGCCGGCCATTTGGTAGATGGCGGCCAGCGTGTAGGCGTTGTGGGTGGCGAACTGCGGGTAGATGGCCTGGGGCTGGGCCAGCAGCTTGCGCGCGCAGGCCAGGTAGGAGATGTCGGTGTGCAGCTTGCGCGTGAAGACCGGGTAGTCCTCCAGCCCGTCGACCTGGGCGCGCTTGATCTCGCTGTCCCAGTAGGCGCCCTTGACCAGCCGCACCATCAGGCGCCGGCCGCTGCGCTGGGCCAGCTCGACCAGGTGGTCGATCACGAAGGGGCAGCGCTTCTGGTAGGCCTGCACCACGAAGCCGATGCCGTCCCAGCCCTGCAGCTCGGGGTCGAAGCACAGGGCCTCGAGCAGGTCCAGCGAGAGCTCCAGCCGGTCGGCCTCCTCGGCATCGATGTTCAGGCCGATGTCGTAGCGGCGCGCCAGCAGGGCCAGTTCGCGCACGCGCGGCAGCAGCTCGCCCATCACGCGCTCGTGCTGGGCGCGCGCGTAGCGCGGGTGCAGCGCCGACAGCTTGATCGAGATGCCGGGGCCCTCGTAGATGCCGCGGCCTGCGCTGGCGCGGCCAATGGCGTGGATGGCCTGCTCGTACAGCCCCAGGTAGCGCGCGGCGTCCTCGGCCGTGGTGGCGGCCTCGCCCAGCATGTCGTAGGAGTAGCGAAAGCCCTTGGCCTCGTGCTTGCGGGCGTTGGCCAGCGCCGAGGAGATCGATTCGCCGGTCACGAACTGCTCGCCCATCACGCGCATGGCGGTGTCCACGCCTTTGCGGATCAGCGGCTCGCCGCCCTTGCCGATCAGCCGCGACAGCGCCGAGGACAGCGACTTCTCGCTGCTGGTGGACACCAGCTTGCCGGTCAGCAGCAGGCCCCAGGTGGCGGCGTTGACGAACAGCGAGGGCGAGTGGCCCACGTGCGACTGCCAGTCGCCCTGGCTGATCTTGTCGCGGATCAGCGCATCGCGCGTGGCCCGGTCGGGGATGCGCAGCAGCGCCTCGGCCATGCACATCAGCGCCACGCCCTCCTGGCTGGACAGCGAGAACTCCTGCAGCAGGCCTTCCACGCCACCGCCCGTGCCGCGCGCCCGCAGCGCGGTCACGAGCTTGCGCGCCAGCGCCTCGGCCTTGGCGGTGGCCGCGGCCGATTGCCGGGCCTGGCCGATCAGCAAGGGCAGGCATTCGGGTTCGGGGCGGCGGTAGGCGGCGGTGATGGCCGCGCGGCGCACCGACTGCGGTGCAACCCCTTGGGCGAACACCAGAAAAGGTTGCGCCATCGTGGATCCGTTGAACAATTCGGTTGCACCTTCGAGGTGCGCGAGCCCGTCCATGGCGGTGCCCAGTTCGCCTGCGCCGACCAACCGGCCGGGCACGAAACCGCCTTCGACCTTTTCGATCGCGCTCAGCACGGCCTGCTTGATGAACCAGTGCGGGCTGCGCCCCACAGCCTCTGCCGCAGCTTTCAGCCGGGAGCGGAACAGCTCGTCCACCTTGATGCCCAATGTCGTCAAACTCATCTTTCGCCTGCATGCGCGTCCGAACGCGGGTTGCACCTTTTCTAAAAGAGGGTGCAACCATATTGCAAGCGCCGTGCCAGGGCATCCGGGTAGACCCCGATGGGCAGCCGCTTGTTTGCTGTTTTGGAAACAGCGCGTTGCTCGGCATGGGATTTATCTGCAGGGCCTGCCGGCCTACAGTCCTCCCATCATGAAAAACACCCTCGTCCTCACGATCGCTCTCCTCGGTGCCGCCGCCAACATTGCCTGGGCCGGCAGCCAGCCGTCCGTCCCGTCTTCGCCCTCGCACCCGCCGCTGCAGTGCGCCTGCGTGATCGGCGACCCGGTCGCCTGAGGCCGTTTTTCCTCTTCCCCTTCTCTTTCTTCTTCAGCCCACGGAGTTCCAGCCCATGCAAGCCTTGTCGTCACTGATGGTCGAGTACGGGCTGGCGCTCGTCTTCGCCGTCACGCTGGCGGCGCGGGCCGGGCTGCCATTGCCGGCCGCGCCGCTGCTGGTCGTGGCCGGCGGCGTTGCTGCGGCCTCGCCGGGCGGCCTGCTGGCCCTGTGGCTGCCGGCGCTGGCCGTGGCCATCGTCGCCAACGTGCTGGGCGACGGCATCTGGTACCTGGCGGGCCGGCGTTACGGCCACCGCATCATGGGCCTGCTGTGCCGCTTCTCGCTGTCGCCCGACTCCTGCGTGGTCGGCAGCGAATCCTTGATGGCGCGCCACGGCGGCGGCGCGCTGCTGGCCGCCAAGTTCGTGCCGGGCGTGTCGGTGGTCGCCGCGCCCATGGCCGGTGCGCTGGGCATGTCCCCGCGCCGCTTCCTGCGCAACGACACGCTGGCCAGCGCGCTGTGGTCGGCGCTGTACCTGGCGCTGGGCGCGGTGTTCAGCCGCCAGCTCGGCACGCTGCTGGACGGGCTGGCCGCTGCCGGCATGGCACTGGCCGCCCTGGCGGCGCTGGGCCTCGCAGGCTTTGGCGCCTGGCGCTGGTGGCACCGGCACGGCGATCAAGACGTCGAGGGCGTCGGCGCGGCCTGACACGGCGGCACACCCGCGCGCTTTCAAGCCGCAAGGGCGGCCGGCCCGTCTTCGGCCAGGAGCCGGCCCGGGCCGACAGGTCAGACGCCTTTGAGTGGGTTGATCGCGGTCACGGTGGGGTGCAGCGGACCACAGGCGCAGGCCGCCTTCTCAGATGACAAGGAAAGTGAAAAACGGGCCGTTGATTTCAAACACCTTTTTCATCCTCTGTTTCACTGGCGTTGGTTCTGCTGCCACATTTAATGAAAACTTCTGCCTGCTGCGACATTAAAAGTGCAAAAAAGCTGACGCCCGTGGGCGGCTGCTTTGGGCCCTCAGCAGCCACTCGCCGGCCTGATTTCGTCGCTCAAATGCAGACGTTCTGCAGCGAGCTGAGCAGCATGTGGACGCCGTGGTCCATAACACTTATGCCAGATGGTCGTCCGTGTCATGCACGATCTGTCCGGCCCCGGTCGTGTTGACAGCCTCGGCGTTCAAATCCATCAGGATACGGCTGCGCTCACCCGTAAAGGTGATCGTGATGTACTGCACTGGCTGCTTGCGCCGGTCGTGCATGAGCCGAACGATGCGCACCAACGGTGCGCCCATCTCAACCTTCAGCAGTCCGGCCATGACAGGGTCTGCGGCTACCGCGGTCGTTTCCTGAATCACACGGCCGAACTTCACGCCCTCGGCCATTAAGATCTCGAACAGGGCCTGCTTCCTCAAGGCGTTCTCAGTGACATTACGACCGATTGAATGGGGCACCCAGGCGTCCGTCACCATCATCGGCACGCCCCGGATCGAGCGTAGACGTACAGCATGCACCGCCGCTTCACCTTCGGGGAGCTGAAGCTGCTGCGCCACCATGGCCGGTGCTGACATGGTCTGTACCTTCAGTACCGTCACTTCGGTCTCGCGCGCCTGCTTTCCCAGCGAAGCGAGCAGGCCGAAGCTGGCCTGCTGGCGTGCGGCGCGTGGCGCTGCACGTACAAAGGTACCGCGGCCTGGGAGCTTCTCTACAAGGCCAAGTTGCTCCAGGTCCGCCACAGCGCGTCGCACTGTGATGCGCGAAACGTCAAACTGGGCGCAGAGCGCGTCCTCGGCAGGTATGAGGCTGCCCAACGGGTATACGCCCTGTGCGATCTGATCGCGCAACACCACGAAGAGTTGGCGGTGCAAGGCTGTACCGGGAGTTCTGCGCAGGTGAGATGTGTTCGCAATGTCCATTGAAGTTCCCGGGAGGCGGAGCGGGCACGCCATGCCGTCATGGCCCATTTTGCCCGCGCTGTGACAGGCTCTGGATGCATCCGAAGTGACCAGCTGGCAGCTCTCTTCTCAGACAATCAGACAGTGCGGACTTCGCCCGTCGGCGGTCTCTGGAGAGCACGAAGAGATGCTTGCCACTTCCGATGACGACCGCGAGATCCTTTGGATGTTGTATCGCTGCGGTCAGTCCGGATGACCAAGATTCACACCAGCACGGTGTGCTGGTAGCTCCCGGCAGAAAGCGTATTGATCGCGGAGGCTGGAATCTCCATCAGCAGTCGCGTGCGCTCAGGCGTGACCACGGTGGTCAGATGGTACGCCGGGCGGTCCTCAAGGTCGTAGAACAGCCTGGTGACCTGGATCAGCGGGGTTCCCACGTCCGTCTTGAGCAGGCGTGCGTGCTGCGGCGCGGCAGCGATGGCAGAGAACTCCTGCACCACCTTGCCGAACTCCACGCCCTTGCTGATGATGATCTCGAATAAGGCCTTCTTCAGCAGGCTGTCAGGCGTGATGTCGGCGGCCCACTTGGCCTGCACCCATGCTTCCGTCACCATCAATGGCGTCTTGCCGGCGCTACGCAAGCGCACGACGTGGTGGGCCAGGCCGTTCGGCTCCAATTCCAGCAGCAGCGCGATGTCTCCCGGGGCCGGCACGGTCTCCACGAGCAGCACCTGTACTGTCGTGTCCTTCGCCTGTCGCGTGAGAGCTTCGAGAAGCGGGAGGGTGGCCTCACGTCTGCTGCCATCCTTGCGCGCCAGCACGAACGTGCCTTTGCCAGGCACCTTGCGCACCAATCCATGTGATTCAAGGTCCGCCACTGCGCGCCGCACCGTGATGCGCGACACGCCGAACATCCGCTCCAGGTCTGCTTCCTTGGGGATGGCGGCATCGACGTGGAAGCTGCCGCGCACGATTTGGTCGCGCAGGACGATGTAAAGCTGGCGATGCAAGGCGGTGCCGGGCGACCGTTGCAGCGCAGTGGTCATGCCGGGAGGTTTGGGCACCGGTTGTTCAGAGCGCATGGGAACTCAGAATGGCACAGAATCATCTCAAGGATATTACCTTGTCACCTCCGAGCCTTGCTGTGTACGCATGCAGGTCAGTCGACGCTCATCTTCGAATCCCTGATCACCTTGCCCCAGCGGTCGATCTCTTCCGCAATGTAGTTGGAGAACTCCGCCGGGCTGCTGCTCATGGTGACCATCACCCCCTGGCTTGTGAACTTCGACGCCACCGCTGGATCGTGCATGGCCGTGCGGATCGCCTTCTCCAGAACGGCCAGGATGTCGCTCGGAGTTCCCGCCTTGGCCGTGACCCCCCACCACACGTTGAGTGCGATGTCTCCGTGGCCCAACTCCTTGAGCGTGGGCGCCGACGGGAACTGCGGCAGGCGCTGGTCCACGCCGACCCCGATCACCCGCATCTTGCCCCCCAGCACAAGTGGGCCAGCAGATGTGACCGTGTCATACATAAAGTCCACCTTGCCGCCTGCAACGTCCAGCAGTGCCGGTGCCGAACCCTTGTAGGGAACGTGTGTGTGCATGGACTGCGTCTTGGCCGAGAAGAGCGCACCGAACAGATGGCCGCCCGTGCCCACGCCTTGGGACGCATAGGTCAACGTCTTGCCGGAGCTCGCGGCCTTGAACAGGTCGTCGAAGGTTTTGTACGGACTGTCGTTCGGGACCACGAGAAATCCGGGGGAGACGACCAGCTTCGTCACGCCCTGGAGGTCCTTCCTGGGGTCATACGAAAGCTTGCTGGCCAGGCTGGGATTCAGCCCTAGCGCCGGCAGGTCGCCCATGAAGAGCGTGTACCCATCTGCAGGTGCCTGCTTGACCACGCTCACCGCGGGCTGGGCCAGGCCGCCGGGTCGGTTGTCGACGATCACGGGCTGATGCACGATCTCGGCAACAGCTTGTTGCCGACTTCTCGTGCAAGCTGGTCGGTGATGCCGCCCGGTGCGTATGGAACGACGATGCGGATGGGCTTGGAGGGAAAGGCCTGCGCCATTGCAAGCAGCGGGCACGCCGCCGCGAGAATGATGGTCAACCGGGTGATGAACGCCTTCATTTGCTGTCTCCTGGAGTGGATTGGGATGGCTGATGGCCTAACTGGTGCGAGAGCGCGCGGCAGGCCTTGAGCAACGCCTGCGGTGCCGCGCCGTGCCAATCGGGTGTAAGCCGATCGACCTGGGAAAGGATGGCAAGCGTCATGACCATGACGCCGCGCGCATCGAAGATCGGCGCCGCGAAGGCATTGGTCGGGATCTTGTGCAGTCGCATGGCGAGCGCCGGGTCGACAACGCGCGCCATGCCGTGTTCGCGCGCTGCGGCAACGTCCGCTTCGAAAGCTGAGCGCTGCGCAGCCTCGTCTTCCTCGGGGCCGCGAAAGACGCGCAGGTCTTCCTCGATGAAGCTGCGGGTGACGTCGCTGGGCAGGAAGGCCGCGAAGGCGCGCCCGGCCGCAGAGATCGTCACGCCGTAGACCAGGCCCACCCGCAGGTTGTCGCTGATGGGGTGTTCTGATGGCTCCCAGTTCACGACCGTGGGGCCATGGTTACCCCACACAGACAGGCACAGGGTATGTTGCCCCACGGACTCGCAGATGGCCGGCATCTCGGCCGCCACGCGCTTCACGTCCTGCGCACGCGCCGGCTTGTCCCAGCCAATCTGCGTCGATATGGGCCCGAGGTCGTGCGCATAGGTGCTCATGTAACGGCCTCCGCCGAAGGCCAAAGGTCGGCGGCTGGAGTGCCCCACCCGCTCGACGCGCCCGACAAAGACCACGTGATCGCCTGCAGGATAGGACGCCACTTTGACGCACTCCAGGTGCGCAGCTGAGCCACTGATCACGGGGGCGCCTCCAAGACCGTCCTGATGTTCGATGCCCACAAACTTCTCGTCGTGCGACTTTGCAAACTGGTTGGACACGTGGATCTGATCGTCGGCCAGGATGTTCACGACGAAGTGATCGCCGCCATTGAACGCTGCATGGCTGCGGGACGTGAGCGCCTGACACCAGAGCACCAGCGGAGGGTCCAGCGAAACTGAGCTGAACGAGTTGGCCGTGACACCGTGTGCCTTGCCATCGGCCGTGCGCGTCGTGACGATGGTCACGCCGGTCGTGAATGTGCCGAACACATTGCGCAACTGGCGCTTGTCAAATGAATCGAGAGTTGGCATAGGGTCTCCTTGTCAGTGCGATACGTGGGCCACGGGCTCAGCCTTCCATGCCCAGCAGGTGGCCGAACAGCCGCTGCTTGGACGCGAGATAGACAGCGTTCTCTCGATCGGGCGCAATCACCAACGGAACGCGCTCGGCGATCTCCAGACCGAAGTCGGCGAGGCCCTCGTACTTGCGGGGGTTATTTGTCATGAGGCGCATCCGAGACACGCCGATCTGCCGCAGGATCTGCGCACCAATGGCGTAGTCGCGCTGGTCTGCGGGAAAGCCGAGCGCAAGGTTGGCTTGCACCGTGTCTGCCCCGCCATCCTGCAGCGCATACGCGCGCAGCTTGTGCAGCAGGCCGATTCCTCGCCCCTCATGGCCGCGCAGGTAGACAATGGCGCCGCAGCCCGCTGCCGCAACCAGGCTCATCGACTGAGACAGCTGGGGCGCGCAATCGCAGCGCAGCGAGCCGAATACCTCTCCAGCCAGGCATTCCGAATGCACACGCACCAGCGGCGACGCGTCTTCGCCCGGCTGGCCCATCACCAGAGCAAGATGCTCCTGGCCGTTGGACAGCTCACGGTACCCGTGGAGCTCAAAGACGCCGTACTTGGTCGGCAGTCGGCAACTGGACACGCGCTCGACGATGACCTCGTGGCGCTTACGCCAGGCGATGAGGTCGGCGATCGTGACCATCAGCAAGCCGTGATCGCGTGCGAAGTCCTCCAGTCGCGGTCGTCGGGCCATGCTGCCGTCCTCGTTGACGATCTCCACCAGCACGCCACCTGGGCGCAAACCCGCCAGCCGCGCGAGGTCCACGGAAGCCTCGGTGTGGCCCGGCCGTGCGAGTACGCCACCTTCCCGTGCACGCAGGGGGAACACATGGCCGGGGCGATTGAAGTCTGCAGGCCCGACCATCGGGTCGACCAGCGCGCGCAGCGTGGCAGCGCGGTCGGCCGCGGAGATTCCTGTGCTGGTGCCATGCCTGTAATCCACAGTGACCGTGTAAGCGGTGCCCATGGCGTCGGCGTTCTGCGCCACCATTTGCGGCAACGCGAGCGCGTCCAGGCGCTCGCCAGGCAAGCCGATGCAGATCACGCCGCTGCTGTGCCGAACCATGAACGCCAAGCGCTCCGGTGTGGCGTGCTCTGCGGCGAGGATCAGGTCGCCTTCGTTCTCACGGTCTTCGCTGTCGACGACGACGACCATCTCGCCCCTCGCGATGGCCGCGAGAGCCTGGTCTATGGATGCAGTCATGGCGGAATCCTTGTCTCGTTGGCGGTCATGCCGCCGCGGGTTCGAAAGGCAATTGCGCCCAGGGGCGGAGTTCACGGTCGTGCCGGCACCAGGCTGCGATGTCCTCGGCATGGCGGCGCGTCATGTCGATCTCGTCCCAGCCGTTAAGGAGCCGGGTGCGCCAGACCGGATCAACGGTGAAGTCGAACGACCGCCTCTCGACCGTCAGGTTGCAGGCTTGCAGGTCCAGGTTCATCCGAACGCCACCCGGCGCCAGCAAAGTGAACAGGACTTCCATGTCGTGCTCATCGACGCGCGCAGGCAGCAAGCCGTTGTTGACCGCGTTGGCTGCGAAGATGTCGCCGTACGAGGGGGCGAGCACGCAGCGCACGCCGGCATCGACGAGCGCGTAGACAGCCCCTTCTCGTGACGAACCGCTGCCGAAGTTCCGACCGGCGGCAATGATGCCGACGCCTTGGTTAATCGGAGCGTTCAGCGGGAAGTCCTCTCGCAACTCTCCATCCGACCCGCGCCGCAGGTCGTGAAACAGATACGGGGCGTAACCTGACGGCGGCCGACGTGCCTCCTTCATGTACCGGGCGGGAAACACCTGGTCGGTGTCGATGTTGATCTGCGGCAACGCGCAGGCGATCGCCTGCAGGCGAACGATCGGCGTCATTACGCACCCTCCATGTTCAGTTCGCGCACATCGACGAGGTGTCCGGCGACCGCCGCGGCAGCCACCATCGCCGGAGACATCAGGTGCGTGCGAGAGCCACGCCCCTGGCGACCCTTGAAGTTGCGATTGGTGGTGGACGCACAGCGCTCGCCTTCGGCCAAGGCATCTCCGTTCATCGCCACACACATCGAGCAACCCGAGCCAGCCCACTCCAGACCAGCCGCCGAGAAAATGCGGTCCAGACCTTCCTGTTCGGCTTGCGTCTTCACCAGCGTGGAGCCTGGCGAGACCAGTCCCGGCACGCGTGCCCGGCGGCCCGCGAGCACCGCAGCAGCGGCGCGCAGGTCCTCGATGCGGGAGTTCGTACACGAGCCGATGAACACGCGGTCGATCGCGATGTCGCGGATGTGCATGCCCGGGCGCAAGCCCATGTAGTCGAGCGCGTCGCGGACGTGCTTTGCCTTGCTGGTGTCCGCCATGGATGCCGGGTCTGGCACTGTGGACGTGACCGGCAAGGCATCCTCCGGCGTTGTTCCCCACGTCACAGTGGGCACGATGTCGGAAGCGCGCAGGTGCACTTCTCGGTCGAACGCAGCGTCCGTATCGCTGGTCAATTTCAGCCAGGCCTCGGCGGCGCGGTCGAACGCCATGCCCTGCGGGGCGAACGGGCGCCCGCGGACGTAGTCCAGCGTAGTGGCATCTGGCGCCACCATGCCGCAGCGGGCGCCGCACTCGATGGACATGTTGCACAAGGTCAAGCGGCCCTCCACGCTGAGCGCACGCACGGCCGAGCCTGCGTACTCGATTACATGTCCGGCAGCGCCGTCCGCGCCCAGGCGCGCGACGATGGTCAGCACCAGATCTTTGGCTGTGACGCCCTGGGCCAGTTCGCCGTCGACCGTCACGCGCAAGCGCTTGGGCGGTTTCTGCCAGAGCGTCTGCGTCATGAGCACGTGGGCCACTTCCGAGGCCCCCACGCCGAAAGCCCAGGCGCCCAGTGCGCCATGCGTGGAAGTGTGGCTGTCGCCTTCCACGACAAGCGTGCCCGGAAGCGTCAAACCAAGCTCCGGGCCGACAACGTGGCAGATGCCCTGCCAGGGATGGTTCATTCCATAGTGGCGGATGCCGTATGCCCCTGCATTCGCGGCGAACTGGTCCATGATGCGTGTGAATTCGCCCTTGGGGTCGAGACGGTGGATCGGAACGGAGCGTCCGCGCGTGGGCACGTAGTGGTCGGCGATGCCGACGGTGAGGTCCGGCCGCGCGACCGTTTCGCCCTTGTCACGCATCTTGTTGAAGGCGTGGAACGAGCCCTCCTGCAGATAGTGCCTGTCCACCCACACAAGGCTGGCGCCATCCTCGCGCGTCGCAATCACATGCGAGTCCCACAACTTCTCGAAGAGGCTGCGCGGCGGAGCGGAATGCTCACTCATAGCTGCGTGCCAGTGCCAGCAGCTCGGGCGTACCGATCAACGCATTGAAGGCGTTGAAGTCGATCATCTGCGGTTGCTTCGGCAATGTTGTGCCGTGCTGCAGGAGGCTTGTGAAGTAGTCCTGCAGTTGAGTGGCGGCGAAGCGCACCGTGCCACCTGGGAAGATGACGATGCGGTAGCCGCGTTCTCCCAGCTCGGACACGCTCTGGATCGGCGTTTTGCCGCCTTCCACCATGTTGGCCAGCATCGGCACGCGGGATGCGAAGATCTCGCACACCTTGTCCATGTCCGCCGGTGTTGTCGGCGCTTCGATGAAGAGGGCATCGACGCCGGTCTCCAGGTACGCTTCGGCTCTATCGATGGCCGCTTGTAAGCCTTCCACCGCCACGGCATCCGTGCGAGCCATCACCAGCATGCCGGATTGGCGCGCATCCAGTGCCGCACGCAGCTTTCCGCACATCTCCGATGTCGGGATCAGCGACTTGTTGTCCAAGTGCCCGCAGCGCTTTGGAAACGTCTGGTCCTCCAACTGGATCATGGCCGCGCCCGCGCGTTCGAAGTCGCGTACCGTGCGCTGGGTGTTCAAGGCGTTGCCGAAGCCGGTGTCGCCATCGACGATCAGCGGCGTGCGGATGCGGTCGGTGATGCGGGCACAGGTGTCCACGGCTTCCTTGGCCGTGGTCAGCCCAACGTCGGAGCGTCCGAACTGTGTGTAGGCCACTCCCCCGCCGGAGAGATAAAGCGCCTCATGCCCGGCTTGTTCAGCCAGGAGCGCCGAGAGGGCGTCGTACACGCCGGGCGCCAGCACAGCCGGGCCGCGTTGCAGGCGCTGCTTGAGGGTGGAGGCAGTCGTCATTTCGATCCTTTTGGTGTTCGTGAGGCAAAGCGCTGCCCGACCCTGCCCACTGGGCATGGTTGTCGAGCGCGTCACCGCGACCTTGCGCGGTCGCGTCTGCGGGCTTACTCGATGCTGGAGAGTTCCGAGATCGAAACGACGCGGGCGATGCCGCGCAGCAACGCGATGGACGCGTCGTGCTCCTCCTGGCTCACGGCCGCGCAGGCGTCTTCCACCACTACAACCCGGTAGTCCCGGTCGTGCGCGTCGCGCACCAGGCTTTGCACGGCCCAGGCGGTGCTCACGCCCGCCACCACCAGTTGCTTGACCTCCTGCGCGCGCAGAGCAGGTTCGAGTGGCGTGCCGTAGAAGGCATTGATACGGGGCTTCTCGACCACCATGTCGGCCAGGCTTGCCTTCAAGTCCGGATGGAACTCGGTGCCAGGGCCGCCGAGCGCGAGCGCGCCGAATTGCTTGGCCTTGCCGAACATCGGCGAGAACGCAGGGGCCTCGTGGTAGCCAGGCTTAAACCCGACCTTGACGAGCACGCTCAGCCAATCGTTCGCTTTCGCGTGCTCAAGCAGGGTGTTGGCGTGCTGGATCACTTGGCGGTTGGCCGCGTGCTGGGCCGAGCGTGCGATCTTGCCGGTGGGGTGCATGATGTCGACGATGTAGTCGAGGCCGATGAATGCAGTTTTCATGGGAGTTCCGGGATGTGAATGTTCAGGAAGGGGAAGATCGATCGAGGGTCAGGGCTTGCCGCCGTCGACGTTGAGTTCCATGCCAGTCATGTAGGAGGCCTCGTCGCTGGCGAGGAAAAGCACCACCGATGCGATTTCCTCGGGTTGCGCGAGACGCTGCAGCGCACGCACCGAAGCCAGGTCGTCGAATACCTTCGCCTGTGCCGCGGCGTCGAGTCGCTCGACGAACTTGCGCGGCATGGGGGTGTCGACGGGACCTGGGCAGATCACGTTGAATCGAATGGGAGCGAACTCTTGCGCTGCGGCCTTGGTCAGCGCATTGACCGCCGCCTTCGACGCGCTGTAGGCACCAAGGTTCTTCAGCGGCCTGAGGGCGGCGCCGGACGAGACGTTGACGACGGAGCCTGCGCGCTTGTCGATCAAGGGCAAGGCACCACGGATCATCAGAAAGGTGCCGCGTCCGTTGACGGCCGCGAGCCGATCCCATTCAGCGACAGTCGTCTCGCCCAGCGGCTTGCCCAGGATGATGCCTGCGTTGTTGACGAGGATGTTGAGCACCACATCATCACGCGACAGTTCGTTGTAGAAGCGGTTCACATCCTCTTCCGACGCGATGTCGACCTTGCGGTACGTCACGTCGGAGCCGATCGCCACAAGCTTCTTCACCGCCTCGGAGTCCGGCTCGGCCAGGTCGGCGGCAAAAATCTTCGCGCCTTCGCGCGAGAAAGCACGGACGATCTCCATGCCGATGCCGCCGGTCGCACCACTCACGACCGCGGTCTTGCCTGCGAGGCGGGGCTCTGCTTGAGATTGCGCTGTCATTTCTTTCTCCAATTCACTCAATGACGCAGGCCCGCTTCACGCAGCAGCGGCATGACTTTGCGATCGAAGTAATCTAGCTCCTTCACATAGTCCAGGAAGTACAGCACGACGCCCTCAAGGCCTTCGTTCGAGTACACCTGCAGCTGCTCCACGATTTGCCGCGGCGTTCCGACGAGCGCGTTGGTACCGTAACCGGCGACGAATTTCTCCTGCGATTTGGCGAGACGTTCATTGAACGACTGGCTCTCAATGCCGAGCACGGCCATCATGTTTTTGGCAGCCTCCCAGTCACCGTGCTCCAGGATGGATTGGTAGACAGCACGCGCCTCATCCTCCGAATCGCGGGCGATCACCAGTGCGGAAGCGCACACACCGATCCGGCGCTGGTACTTCGTGGCAGCGATCTCCTTGACCGCCATGAACTTCTTGATGTTCTCTACCTTGTCGACGCTGGCAAAGGAGAAGTCCACGTTCTTGGCCGCGAAGTCCATGCCGGCGCCCGATGTCCCGGCGTTGATCAACACCGGGCGCTCTTGCAAGGGCTTGGGATCGCCTTGCACGCCTTTGAGCTGAAAGAACTGGCCGTCGTAGTCGAACGCGCCTTCGGTGCTCCAGATGCGCTGCACGATGTCCAGCCACTCGTCGCCGTATGCGTAGCGCATGTCGTGCTCCCGCATGGAGCCGCCGAACATCTCCATCTCTGGACGGAACCATCCCATGACGAGGTTGATGCCGAAGCGGCCGCCGGAGACGTGGTCGATGGTGGCGGCCTGCTTGGCCGCGACCACTGGATGCACCGTCGACACATGCGACGTGGCGAACACCCCAATGTTCTTCGTTGCCGCGGCCAGCGCCGCGGCGAATGTGTAGGTCTCGAAGGACGTCCCGTTGAAGTTGGTCTTGCCGCCAAAGCCGCGCCAACGGCCCAAAGGCAGCGCGATCTCGAAACCCATCTGGTCGGCCTTGGTGACGATCTGCAGTGCCTGTTGCCAGGTCATCTCGAACGTCGTCGGCGCCTCGCTGATGAGCAAGCCATTGCTGCAGTTCATGCCGAACACGCCCAGCTTCAGTTTCTGGTCATTCAGCAGCGGGTGAACGGGGCGCGCGGCCTGCGCTTGTGGGGTATTCATGGTGTGATGCTCCAGGTTTGACGGTGTGCCACTCAGGTCGTGGCGTGGTGGCGAGCGGTGATGGCGCGCCGCAGCAGAATGAGGCCGACGGTGCCGATGACGATCACCATCACGCCGTAGCTCACGATCGGCCAGGTCTCATTGTTGAAAGCCTTGAGCAGACCCAACGCGATCATCGGCGTGAAAGCGCCGCCGAGCAGCGATCCGATGTTTGCTCCCAACGAGAGGCCCGAGAACCGCACTTCGGGGCCGAAAGACTCCACCAGAAGCGCTGCCGTCGGGCCGTAAAACGCGGAGTTGAGGGCCAGAGCGGTGGTGACGGCGATGGTGATCAGCGTTATGTCCTTCGTCTGCAGCAGGCTGAAGAACTGGCTCAGGATTAGGATGAGGCCCAATGCGCCGAACAACATGACTGGCACACGGCCCAGCTTGTCCGAAAGGGCGCCGAACGCGACCAGCGCGAAGATCTGTACGAACGAGGCGATGGCCACCGTTGTCATCATGTCGGACAGAGCCAACTTGAGCGTGCCCACGCAATACTGAACGGCGAAGACGATGACCAGGTAGTAGATGCACTGGCTTACCGCGAACACGGCGGCCGAACAAGCCACCTCACGCGGGTAGGTACGGATGACGACCAGCAGAGGCGCACGTGTGTGCCCCTTCTTAGCGACCGCAGCCTTGAACTCCGGTGTCTCGATCGTCTGAGTGCGCACCCACAAGCCCAGTGCCAGCACCACCACGGCGAAGATGAATGGCAGTCTCCAGCCCCAGGTCATGTACTCGGGCCCGGTGACGGCCGCAGCGAGCTTGAGCATGCCGGTGGCGAGCAACAGGCCCAGCGGCACCGCGGCCTGTGGCAGAGAACCGATCAGGCCGCGGCGGTGCAGTGGTGCATGCTCCACCGACATCAGCACTGCGCCGCCCCATTCGCCGCCGTACGCGATCCCTTGGATCAAGCGCAGGATGACCAAGCCGATCGGAGCGGCGATACCAATCTGGGCGTACGTCGGTAGAAGGCCGATGCAGAAGGTTGAGACGCCGATCATCATGAGGGACAGCAGCATCAGCGGCTTGCGGCCGATCTTGTCGCCGTAGTGACCGAAGACCACGCCGCCCACCGGACGAGCAATGAAACCCACGGCCAGCGTAGCAGCGCCCAGCATGGTCGCTAGAAAGGGATCTGAAGCTGGAAAGAAGAGCGGCGCCAGGATGACGGTTGCGACACTGGCGTAGAGCAAGAAGTCATAGCTCTCCAGCACCATGCCGAAGAAGCTGCCTGCGATCGAGCGGCGTGACGCGGCAGTGCCAGGTTGTGTAAGTCCAGGCGCCGGCGGTGTTACCGCGGCACCGCTTGTCAGCGGCACGGATTGGGTCATGAGGGAACGCTCGCAGAGGTTGAGGGGCGATGCCTCACCGCCCTGTAGCAAAACTATAAGGTACTTACGTTATAACCTTATAGTGGTAAACCCGGTGGCCTGTGAGTTTGGCCGTTCTGCAAGCACCGCAATGGGAATGGCGCGACAACGCAGCCGTGACGCCCGAGCCGGACCAGCCCACGTCACTGCAGCACTGGGGTCCGGCTCAGTTCCGATGTGGCGCCCTACGTACGCGAAGCGGCAATGTCTGGGGCGGGAAGCAAAATATGTTCAACCTTCGATCTCAGGCGGCTGGTGTCATGGGTGGACGTGCGTCGCAGCTGGAACATGTTGGCTGGCGCAAAGCCGACACTCCCGACTGACCGCTCTTGGCCGTTCGGAGACATCCGGGCCGCCCTCACTGTAGCCCGGCCGGTGCAACCCCGGCGTGCACATGCCACGCTGGGCTTGGCGTCGAGGCCAGGCCCGAGCAAGTACGCTGAACAACTCCCGGAGCGCCTTTTTGCACCACTTGTGTCAGCAGTCACTTACTTGGCAGAGTTTGAACTTTCTCTGTCATCTGACACGCCTCCCGGGCGCGGAATGCAACACCTGCATATGCCTCGGCGAATAAACGGCTTGTCAGCGAACCCGCGTGGTCGGGAACGATCCGTCCACAGTGTCCCGGTGGACGACGTTGCAGTGCTCGCGCCGCCAGGCGCCCGGCGTCGCGCCCATGGCCTGCGCGAACACCCGTGTGAAGTGGCTCTGGTCGGCAAAGCCGCATTCCGCGGCGATCTCCGCCAACGGCATCCGGGTGGTGGCAAGCAGGCCCTGTGCCTTCTCGACGCGCTGGGCCTGCAGCCACTGGTGCGGCGTCTTGCCCGTGCTGGTGCGGAAGGCCCGGATGAAGTGGCTGCGCGACAGCTGGCAGGCATCGGCGATGTCGCTCACCGACAGGTCGTCCTGCAGGCGGCTGTGCAGCAGTTCCTTGGCGCGGCGCTCGTGCACGCGCGAGAGGCCCTGGCGCTTGGCGTGGGCCGGTGCGGTGGCGCCGCCGTACTGTTCGAGCAGGTGCGTGCCGATCACGGTGGCCATCTGGTCCACGAACAGGCCGCTGGCTTCGGCAGGCCGTGCCAGCGCGGGCAGCAGGGCGCGCGCGAGATGGGCCAGCACCGGGTCCTGCAGGCCGGTCACGCACTCCAGGCCCGTCACGCGGCGGCCGAGCCGCTCGTCGGTGGCGCGCGCGAAGAAGCTGGGCGCCATCTCCAGCAGCACGAAGTCGAAGGCCCCGAGCATGTCGGCGCGGTAGTCGTCGGCAAAGTTGCGCACATACACCGCGCTGGTCTCGAAGCCATGCGTCGAGGCGTGGTGGGGGTGGAAGATGCGCCGGGTGTGCCCTGGCGTCAGCGAGATGCCGACCAGGTAGCCGCGGTCGCTGGCCGGCGTGGCGACCTGGCCCAGCGCGGCATCCGCCGTGCGCTTGCGGTACAGCCGCATGCCGGTGCAGGCCAGCTCCTGGTCGTGGTGCAGCTTGCCGGCCATGCAGCCCAGCGAATCGGTGACGGCCGCCATCGGCGCTCCTGCGTGGAAAGGGGCAGCACCTTACCACCGGGACGCGACACTTCCGCCAGCACCCCGTCAGCCCGCACGCGAGCGCCAGCGCGGGCCGTGGCTCAGTCTTCGCGGAACGCCGCGCCGCTGGCCATGTGCAGCGCCGTGCGGCCGGCAATCCAGGCCACGATGGTGCTGGCGATGGCCAGGGCCACCCAGGCGATGGCGTGGGTGTAGACCGATGGCCGCGCGTGGAAGAACGCGATCGAGGCGCCCGCCCAGCCGTCGGCCGGGAAGGTCATCGCCCACCAG
This sequence comes from Pseudorhodoferax sp. Leaf265, assembly GCF_001422365.1. GTDB lineage: Bacteria > Pseudomonadota > Gammaproteobacteria > Burkholderiales > Burkholderiaceae_C > Pseudorhodoferax. The sequence continues at coordinate 222,986 of NZ_LMMT01000012.1, forward strand.
CTCATGAAGAACGCGCCGTGCGCCACGTGCCGCCACAGCGTGGCCAGCAGGATGGCGATGAACAGCGCCAGGCAGTACAGGATGTCGCCCAGCGCGCCGGCCTCCCCGCCCGTGAAGGCCAGGTAGGCCGACAGGCCGATGGAGGGCGGCGCCAGCAGGATGAACAGCGTGGGCATGCTGCGCTGGCTCATCACCGGCACGAACAGCACGCGGTGCAGCACGATGGTGAAGAACGACAGCCAGAACACCAGCCCGACCGAGAAGAAGAACCAGCTGATCTCCACGTAGCCCAGCGGCACGCCGCCCACCGGCACCAGGATGTTGCCGACCACGGGGATGAACCAGGCCGGCGTGAGCACGCCCTCGTCCTGCGCATGCAGGATCCAGCGCCGGATCAGCGTGACCGCCAGCACGAAGTGCATCGCCGCGCCGAGCCACCACAGCAGCTCGGCCAGCGGCAGCGCATAGGGCCGCACGCCGATCGACAGCACCACCATCGACACAGACACCGCGGGGAAGAAGCTGGAACGCACCGGGTGCGCGAACTCCTCCGCCACCGCCGCGAAGCAAAAGCCCAGCTTGGCCAGGTGCGCCACGGCCAGGCCGACGAAGGCCAGCAGCGCGCCGACCAGCAGCACCTGGCTGATCCACAGCGGCACGCCCAGCACGCGGGCGGCCGCCGCCCAGGCGTTGGACAGGCCGCCGACGCCCATGACCATGCCGAACATGGCGATCGACAGCCGGGCCAGGAAGGGCTTGTCCGCGGCCTGCGGCACGGCGGTCTCGCGCACAGGGGTGCCTCCGGCTTCGCCTGCGGAGCGCGCGTCTTCGGGCGGCCGGGCGACGCTCATGGGGCCGCGCCGGTGCTGCCGTGGTGCGGCGCCTTGCCGTCCTTCAGGTCCAGCGCCAGGAAGTGGTGCACGACCGGCTTGTCCGGCCCGATGTGGAAGCGCACGGCCTCGGCCTGCATGTCGGCATCGGCCTTGGACACGCGGTGGTGCTGGCGCAGGTGCTCGGCCCAGGACTCCACCAGGAACCACTCGATCACGCGCTCCGGTTCGCCGGTGTGCTCGGCCACGCCCCAGGCGTAGGCGCCGTCGCGGCGCCGCTCGCGCGCCACGGCCTGCATGGCGTGCAGGAAGGCCGGGATGTCGTGCTTGCGGATGCGGTATTCGATCTGGATCACCACCGGGCCGCGGTCGTGCGCCACGGGTTCGGTCAGCATCGGCTCGGGCCAGTGGTTGGCGGCCTGCAGGTCGGCCTCGCCGGTCGGCAGCTTCACGCGGTGGAAGATGAAGGCCACGACCACCAGGCCGGCGGCGCCGACCAGCAGCGCCATCGGCACGCCCACCTCCTGCGCGACCAGGCCCCAGGCCAGGCTGCCGCCGGCCATGGCGCCGTTGAACACCATGAGGTAGATGGCCAGGCCCCGCCCGCGCACCCAGTTGGGCAGCACGGCCTGTGCCACGCCGTTCAGCGTGGTCAGCGCGATGATCCAGCCCACGCCCAGCACCAGCATCAACAGCACCGCCGCCCACTGCGGCGGCGCCACCGACAGCGCAGCCATCACGGCCGCGGCCAGCAGTGCGGCCAGCAGCACCAGGCCGTCGGTGTCCAGCTTCTGGCGCAGCTTGGGCATCACCAGCGCGCCCACGATGGCGCCGGCACCGACGGCCCCCAGCATCACGCCGTAGAAGCCGGCCGTGCCCTGGAGCATCTTGCGCGCCACCAGCGGCAGCAGCGCCCACACGGCACTGGCGAACACGAAGAACATGGCCGCGCGCAGCAGCACCACGTGCAGCTCCTTGCTGGCGCGGGCGTAGCGCAGGCCGGCCCGGAAGGCGCCGAAGAACTGCTCGGACAGGCCCGAGTCCACGGCCGGCGGGCGTTTCCACCACAGCAGCGCGGCGATCACGAACACATAGCTCAGCACGTCGGCGCCGTAGGCCGCCGCGGCACCGAAGCTCGCCAGCAGCAGGCCGCCGACGGCCGGGCCCAGTGCGCGGGCGATGTTGATGCCCAGCGAGTTCAGCGCCACCGCGTTCTTGAGGTCGTGCCGCGGCACCAGCTCGGGCACGATGGACTGCCAGGTCGGCCCCATCAGCGCCGCGCCGATGCCGCCGACGAAGGTCAGCGCCACCAGGTATTCCACCGTCAGCGTGTTGGTGCGCGCCAGCACCAGCAGCGCGCCGCTGACCAGCGCCAGCAGGATCTGGATGCCGATCAAAAAGCGCCGCCGGTCCAGGATGTCGGACAGCACGCCCGCAGGGATCGCCAGCAAGAAGATCGGCAGCGTGGCCGCGGTCTGGATCAGCGCCACGGCCGTGGGGCTGGCCGACAGCTCGGTCACCATCCACGAGCTGGCCACGTCGCGCATGAAGCTGCCGATGTTGCCCAGCACCGTGGCGGCCCACAGCACGGCGAAGACGGGTTGGCGCAGCGGCGCGAAACTGCCGGAGGCAGAAGAAGGGGTGGGAGAGGGTGTGCTCACGGCGCTGTGCCCAGGTCATGCCAGGCGACCAGCAGGAACGCGCCCGCCAGACCCCAGTGTTCGAAGAAGCTGTTGGCCACGGGCCGGCGCTGCGCAGCGGGCAGAGCCCAGAAGCGGTCGGCCAGCAGGCTTGCCAGGACGGTGAAGCCGGCCAGGGCCAGCGCGCCCAGCCAGCGGTAGCGGCCCGTCACCACCATGGCCGAAGCAGCGAGCTCCAGCACGATGGTGACCACCGCCAGCGGCGCCGCGGGCGCCAGGCCGAAGTGCCGCATCTCGGCCACCGCGCCCGGGAAGTCGCGCAGCTTGTCGAAGGCGCCCTGCAGGTAGGCCGAGCACAGCAGCAACAGCGCCACGCTGTGCACCCAGGGCGCGACGAAGATGCTGCGCAGGCCGTCCATCCAGCCCACCATCAAACCGCCCAGCACGCGCAGCCCAGCGCGCCCCAGAAGCCTTTCAGGTCGCTGATCGGCAGCTTGCTGCTCCAGGCCGTGGCGTGCTGGTGGCCGTGCACATTGCAGTCGTTGGCGCAGGCGCACGCGGCAGCGGCCTGGCGCAAGCTGGCCTGTAGCGGCGCGCCCTGTTCGCCCCAGTTGCCGTACCCGCCGAAGCGGCGCACGGGCGACCAGTCGGGCATGGCCGGTGGCGGCGCGCCCGCATCGTGCGCGGCGAAGTCGCCGGCCGCATAGACCACCCTGCCACCGACCATGGTCAGCAGCGCCGTGGTGTCGGCGATCTCCGATTCGGGGCAGGCGAAGAAGTCGCGGTCGGGCACCACGAGGTCGGCGAACTGGCCCACCTCGATGCGGCCCTTCTTGCCCACCTCGTTGCTGAACCAGGTCACGTTCTCGGTCCACATGCGCAATGCGGCCTCGCGGTCCAGGCAGTTGCGCTGCGGGTAGAGCTGCATGCCGCCCACCGTCTTGCCGGTCACGAGCCAGGACAGCGACACCCAGGGGTTGTAGGAGGCCACGCGCGTGGCGTCGGTGCCGGCCGAGACCTTGACGCCTTTCTCCAGGATCTTCTTGACCGGCGGCGTGGCCTCGGCCGCGCCAGCGCCGTAGCGCTCGACGAAGTACTCGCCCTGGTAGGCCATGCGGTGCTGCACGGCGATGCCGCCGCCCAGTGCGGCGATGCGGTCGATGCTCTGGTCGGAAATCGTCTCGCAGTGGTCGAAGAACCAGTTCAGGCCCGCCAGGGGCACGTCGCGGTTGACCTTCTCGAACACGTCCAGCGCGCGCGAGATGGTCTCGTCGTAGGTGGCGTGCAGGCGCCAGGGCCAGCGGTTCTGCGCGAGCAGGCGCACCACCTCTTCGAGCTCGCCCTCCATCTCGGGCGCCATGTCGGGCCGCGGCTGGCGGAAGTCCTCGAAGTCGGCGGCCGAGAACACCAGCATCTCGCCCGCGCCGTTGTGGCGGAACCAGTCCGTGCCCTGCTTGTATTGGGACGTGGCGGTCCAGTTCAGGAAGTCGGCCTTCTCCTGCTTGGGCTTCTGCGTGAACAGGTTGTAGGCCAGGCGGATGGTGAGCTGGTCGGCCTTGGCCAGTTCCTCGATGACGGCGTAGTCGTCCGGGTAGTTCTGAAAGCCCCCGCCCGCGTCGATCGCGCCCGTCACGCCCAGGCGGTTGAGCTCGCGCATGAAGTGGCGGGTGGAGTTGAGCTGGTACGCGTAGGGCAGCTTGGGGCCCTTGGCCAGCGTGGCGTACAGGATGCTCGCGTTGGGCTTGGCCAGCAGCAGGCCGGTCGGGTTGCCGGCGCTGTCGCGCACGATCTCGCCGCCGGGTGGGGGCGGCGTGTCCCGGGTGTAGCCCACGGCGCGCAGTGCGGCGCCATTGAGCAGCGCGCGGTCGTACAGGTGCAGCAGGAACACCGGCGTGTCGGGCGCCACGGCGTTCAGCTCGGCGATGGTGGGCAGGCGCTTCTCGGCGAACTGGTGCTCGGTGAAGCCGCCCACCACGCGCACCCACTGCGGCGCGGGGGTGATGGCGACCTGGGCCTTGAGCATGGCCATGGCGTCGGCCAGGCTCTTCACGCCGTCCCAGCGCAGCTCCAGGTTGAAGTTCAGGCCGCCGCGGATGATGTGCAGATGGTTGTCGATCAGGCCGGGCAGCACCGCGCGGCCTTGCAGGTCGATGACCCGCGTGGCCGGGCCGGCCAGGGCCATGGCCTGCGCATCGCTGCCCACGGCGGCGAAGCGGCCACCGCGGATGGCCACGGCGCTGGCCGTGGGATTGGCGCGGTCCAGCGTGGTGAAGCGGCCACCGCGCAGGACGACATCGGCGAATTCTTGACCGGCGCCCATGGTTCAGCCCTTGATGAAGGCCAGGATGTCGGCGTTCAGCACGTCGGCATTCACCGTCAGCATGCCGTGCGAGTAGCCCGGATAGACCTTGAGCGTGCCGTTCTGCAGCAGCTTGACCGACTTGAGCGCGGAGTCCGCGATCGGCACGATCTGGTCGTCGTCGCCGTGCAGCACCAGCGTGGGCACGGTGATGGCCTTGAGGTCCTCGGTCTGGTCGGTCTCCGAGAAGGCCTTGATGCCGTCGTAGTGCGCCTTGGCGCTGCCCATCATGCCCTGGCGCCACCAGTTGCGGATCACGCCTTCGTGCACGGTCGCGCCGGGCCGGTTGAAGCCGTAGAACGGGCCCGTCGGCACGTCCAGGAAGGTCTGCGCGCGGTTGCCCGCGACACCGGCGCGGAAGCCGTCGAACACCTCCATCGGCAGGCCTTCGGGGTTGGCTGCGGTCTTGAGCATGAGCGGCGGCACGGCCGACACCAGCACCGCCTTGGCCACGCGGCCGGCCGGCTGGCCGTGCCTGGCGACGTAGCGCGCCACCTCGCCACCGCCCGTGGAATGGCCCACGTGCACCGCGTTGCGCAGGTCCAGGTGCTCGGCCACCGCGAAGGCGTCGGCCGCGTAGTGGTCCATGTCATGGCCCTCGCTGACCTGGGCCGAACGGCCGTGGCCGCGCCGGTCGTGCGCCACGACGCGGAAGCCCTGCTGCACGAAGAACAGCATCTGCGCGTCCCAGTCGTCCGAGGACAGCGGCCAGCCGTGGTGGAACATGATGGGCTGGGCGTCCTTGGGTCCCCAGTCCTTGTAGAAGATCGCGGTGCCGTCGGCGGTGACGATGGTGCTCATGGTGTGTTCCTCGGTGCAGTGGGGTGGTTGGGGTCGATCAGCCTTCGTGGGCCCCGAACATGGCGCGGGCGTAGTTGATGCCGATGCCGTAGCCGCCGCCGAACTTGCGCGCGATGCCCGTCGTCATGTCGTAGGTATCGGTGCGGGCCCAGTCGCGCTGCATTTCCAGCAGGTACTGCAGTGCCGTGATGGGCTGGGCGCCGGCCTGCACCATGCGGTCCATGGCGCGGTTGTGGGCCTCGGTGGAGATGTCGCCGCAGGCGTCGGCGATCACATAGACCTCGAAGCCCTGGTCCAGCGCCGACAGGGCCGGTCCGACGATGCACACGCTGGTCCACAGGCCGGCCAGCACGATGCGGCTCTTGCCGATCTCGTTGATGCGGGCGATGACGGCGGCGTCTTCCCAGGTGTTCATCGAGGTGCGGTCGAGCAGCTTCATGCCCGGGAACGGCGCGGTGACCTCGTCGAACATGGGGCCGGAGAAGCTCTTCTCGGCCACGGTCGTCAGGATGGTGGAGGCCTTGAAGCCGGCGGCGGCGCTGGCCACGAGGCCGGCGTTGGAGCGCAGCTGCACCGGGTCGATGGAATGGGTGGCGAACGCCATCTGCGACTGGAAGTCGATCATGACCAGGGTGTGGTCGGTCGGGTTCAACAGCTTGGCGCCGGGGGTGGGGGTTGCGGTGATGGCCATGGTGAAAGCTCCTGTGGAGGTCGAGTGAAAAAAAAGGTGGCAGGCGGCGCCGGATGGTGGAGGAAGCCACCGTCTGCCGGATAGACCGTTTGTGCGGTCCCTGGAACGAATGTGCTCAGGCGGCGGAGTCCACCAGGACGAGCTCGGCGTCGGCCACAGCGGTCACGCGCAGCGTGTCCACGTCGCGGATGGCGGCGCCGTCGCGCGCTTCGAAGCGCACGCCGTCGATCTCCACCGTGCCGCTGGCCGGCACCAGGTAGCCGCGCCGGCCCTTGCCGAGCCGGTACTCCACGCTCTCGCCGGCCTTGAGCGTGGCGCCCAGCACCCGGGCGTTGCTGCGGATCGGCAGCGCGTCCTCGTCGCCGGCCATCCCGCTGGCCAGGGCCACGAACTGCCCCGAGCGCTCGCCCTTGGGGAAGGGCTTGGCGCCCCAGGACGGAGCCTTGCCGCGGCTGTCCGGCATGATCCAGATCTGGAAGATCTTGGTGACGCCGGGCTCCTGGTTGTATTCGGAGTGGCGCACGCCGGTGCCGGCGCTCATCACCTGCACGTCACCGGCTTCGGTACGGCCCTTGTTGCCCATGTTGTCCTGGTGCGTGATGGCGCCTTCCCGCACGTAGGTGATGATTTCCATGTCGGCATGGGCGTGCGGCGGAAAGCCCGTGCCGGCGGCGATGGTGTCGTCGTTCCAGACGCGCAGCGCGCCCCAGTGCATGCGGGCCGGGTCGTGGTAGTCGGCGAACGAGAAGTGGTGCTTGGCGTCGAGCCAGCCGTGGTTGGCTCCACCGAGTTCTGCGAAGGGGCGGCGTTCGATCATGGTGTTTTCTCCTGCGGCGGGTGCCGTTGCGTGTTGCGATGGAGTGACTGTAGAAATCCTTGATCGATAAGAGAATAGAAAAGATGGAAAACAATCTATTCCAGAAGTTGCATGTCCAAGCTGCCTGACCTGGAGGCCTGGGCGATCTTCGCCAAGGTGGCCGAGACCGGCTCCTTCGCCCGCGCCGCGGCCGACCTGGTGGTCTCGCAGCCCACCGTGTCCAAGGCCATCACCCGGCTGGAGGCGCGGCTGCGCGTGGTGCTGTTCCACCGCACCTCGCGCAAGATGTCGCTCACGGCCAGCGGCGAGCTGGCGCTGGAGCGCGCCACGCGCATCCTGGCCGAGGGCGAGGCGGTGGAGGCCGAGGTGACGGAGCAGTCCAAGAGCCTGCGCGGCAGCATCCGCGTGGCCGCGCCCATGTCCTTCGGCGTCACGCACCTGGGGCCGGTGCTGCCGGGCTTCATGGCGCAGCACCCCGAGGTCACGCTGGACGTGCACTTCAGCGACGCGCTGACCGACGTGGTGGCCGACGGCTTCGACCTGGCGCTGCGCATCTCCAGCCTGCCCGATTCGAGCCTGCTGGCGCGGCGGCTGTGCACGGTGCGCATCCTGCTGGTGGGCGCGCCGGCCTACTTCGCGCAGCATGGCCAGCCGGCCCATCCGCGCGACCTGGCCGGCCACCGCGCGCTGCGCTACGTGCACGCCCGCGTGGGCGAGGCCTGGCGCTTTCGCCACGCCCAGGGCGGCGAGTTCGCCCAGGTCGTGCCCTCGGCCCTGCGCGTGAACAATGCCGAGGCCCTGGCACCGGCCCTGCGCGCCGGCCTGGGCCTGGCGCTGCAGCCCGAGTTCCTGGCCTGGGAAGACCTGCGCGCGGGCCGGCTCGTGCAGGCCATGCCGGCCTGGCAGGTCGACCCGATCGCGCTGCACATCGTCACGCCGCCTGGCCGCGCCAAGCCGGCGCGCGTGCAGGCGTTGGCCGAATACCTGGCCCAGGCCTTTGCGCAGGCGCCCTGGGCCAGCTGACGCCGCGCTCGGCCGACCCGCCGCGTTTTCCGCGCTGTTCCGGCGTTTTCATCAGGCGCACTTGGGCTTGGCCGAGAATGCAACCAGATATTTCCTGAACAGGGCCTGCCTTGCCGCTTCTTCCTGCTTCCGGGCTGACCCCGGGCTCGCTGTTCACTTGCCTGGGGCTGTTCGCCGTGCTCACGGCCGTGTTCGCGGTCAGGGCTTCGCGCGGCATGCCGGGCTTCGAGCGGCCCTTGCGCCTGTGGGCCGCGGCGCTGTCGTGCGTGGCCGTGGCGGCGGTCGGCTACCTGGCGCGGCCCTGGCTGGCCGGTCCGCTCTCCTACCTCGTGCCCAACCTGGCGGTGCTGAGCGCGGTGGCCGTCATGGGCATGAGCTTTGCCACGCTGCAGGGCGGCCGGCCGCGCCGGGCCCGCTGGAACTGGGCCCTGGTGCTGCTGACCATGGCCGCGCTGCTGGGTGCGCAGACCTGGCGGGCGCCCTATGCCGTGCTGGCTGCTGTCGCTGCCGCGGGCCTGGGGCTGCTGCTGCTGCACGGCGCGCTGCTGTTCCTGCCCCAGCTGCGCGTGCGCCCGCGTGCGCTGCCCGAGACCTGGGTGCTGGCCTCCTTGCTGGTGGTGGCCGCCAGCTTCATGCTGCGGGCGGTGTCGAGTGGTGCCGACCTGTGGAAGAACCACGGCCCCTGGGGCGGGCACCCCATGCTGGTGGTGGGCGTGGTGTTCGTCACCAGCTGCTCGCTGGCCTTCTTCTCCATGCTGCACGAGCGCCAGCGCACCGCGCTGCAGCACAGCTACCAGCGCGACAGCCTGACCGGCCTGTACGCGCGCGGCGTGTTCTTCGAGAAGGCCCAGGCTGCGCTGCAGCTGGCCAACGTGGGCGATGCCTTCGCCGTGGTCATGCTGGACCTGGACCACTTCAAGCGCATCAACGACACCCATGGCCACCTGGTGGGCGACAAGGTCATCGCCCATGCGGCGCGGCTGCTGAACAGCAGCATCCGGCTGAACGACCTGGCCGGCCGCTACGGTGGCGAGGAGTTCTGCCTGCTGCTCAACGACTGCGATGCCGAGCGCGCACACCGCTTCGTGCAGCGCGTGCTGCACCGCACCGAGCAGCCGCTGAGCCTGCGCGACGGCCGCAGCCTGCCGTTCAGCTTCTCGGCAGGCTTCGTGATCTTCCGCATGGAAGACCAGGCGCCGCCGCTGGAGCAGTTGCTGGAGCGGGCCGACCAGGCCCTGCTGCAGGCCAAGGCCCTGGGCCGCAACCAGGCGGTCCAGGCCTGCAGCGACAGTGCCGGGCTGTGCCCGGTGCGCTGAAGGCTCAGGCCGGCTGCGCGCGCCGCGGCGCGTCCAGCACCTCGCGCACCCGCGCCGCGAGTTCCTCGATGGTGTAGGGCTTGCCGATCAGTTGCACGCCCGGGTCGAGCACACCGTTGTGCACCACGGCGTTGCGCGTGTAGCCCGTGGTGAACAGCACCTTGAGCTGCGGCCGGCGCTTGAGCGCCTCGTCCGCGAGCTTGCGGCCGTTGACCTCGGGCATCACGACGTCGGTGAACAGCAGGTCGATGTCGGGGTGTGCGTCGATGAGCCTGAGCGCCGCCGCCGCGCCATCGGCCTCCAGCACGCGGTAGCCCAGCTCGGACAGCGCATCGACGGACAGCTGGCGCACGGCGGGCTCGTCCTCCACCACCAGCACCAGCTCGCGGCTGTCGCCCTGCGGCAGGGGCTGCAGCGGTTCGGCCTGCACCTCTTCGTGGTGCGGGCCGAGCAGGCGCGGCAGGTAGACCTTCACGGCCGTGCCCTGGCCGACTTCGGAGTAGATCTTCACGTGCCCGCCGGACTGCTTGACGAAGCCGTACACCTGGCTCAGCCCCAGCCCGGTGCCGCGGCCGACCTCCTTGGTCGTGAAGAACGGGTCGAAGGCCTTGGCGATGACCTCGGCCGACATGCCCATGCCGGTGTCGCTGACGGCCACCAGGACGTACTGGCCGGCGGCCAGGCCCAGGTGGTCGGCGGCGTAGCGTTCGTCCAGGTGGCAGTTGGCGGTCTCGATGGTCAGGCGGCCGTGCTCGCCCATGGCGTCGCGGCCGTTCACCGCGAGGTTCAGGATCACGTTCTCGAGCTGGTGCGGGTCCACGTGCGTGCGCCACAGGCCGCCGGCCAGCACGGTCTCCAGCCGGATCGCGCCGCCCAGCGAGCGGCGCAGCAGGTCGGACATGCCGGCCACGAGCTTGTTGGCGTCCACGGCCTCGGGTTTGAGCGGCTGCTGGCGCGAGAAGGCCAGCAGGCGCTGCGTCAGCTGCGCGGCCCGCTTGGCACCGTCCTTGGCGGCATCGACATAGCGCTGGGCGCGCGCATCGCCATCGACGAAGCGCCGGCCCAGCAGGTCCAGCGAGCCGATCACCACGGCCAGCATGTTGTTGAAGTCGTGCGCGATGCCGCCCGTGAGCTGGCCCACGGCCTCCATCTTCTGGGCCTGGCGCAGCGCCTCCTCGGTCTTGGCGCGCGCGGCCACCTCGTCGGCCACGCGGCGCTCCAGCGTGTCGTTGAGCTCGCGCAAGGCCAGCTCGGCGCGGTGGCGCTGGGTCACGTCCTGGAACAGCACCGCCACCTGCCGGCGCTCCACCGGCTCGACGCGGAAGGCCGCCAGCTCCAGGTAGCGCCCGGTGCGCACGAGCTCGCGCTCGAAGCGCACCGGCTCGCCGCTCAGCAGCACATGGCGGTAGATCTCGACCCAGCCATCGGCCTCCAGCGGCACCATCTCGCGCACGCGCTGGCCCACCACGTCGGGGATGCCGGCATTGGCCAGGTAGGCCGGGTTGGCCGCGATGTGGATGTAGTCGCTGAGCGGGCCGTGCGGCCCGTCCAGGAACTCGATGACGCAAAAGCCTTCGTCGATGCTGTCGAACAGCGTGCGGAACTGGCGCTCGCTCTCGCGCAGCGCGGCCTGCGTGGCCTTGCTCTCCGACAGGTCGGAGGCGGTGCCGAACCATTCGGCGATGGCGCCGGTGTCGTCCAGCACCGGCACCGCGCGCGACAGCGTCCAGCCCGGCGTGCCGTCGGCGCGCACCACGCGGTGCTCCAGCTCGAAGCGGCTGCGCGTGTCGATCGCCAGGCGCACCGCGGCGAGCACGCCGGCGCGGTCGGCCGGCGGGATGTACAGGTCGATCCAGGTCCGGCTGGGCAGGCTGGTGTCGGCCACGAAGCCCTGGCCGTTGAGCTCCAGCATCTGTGTCCAGTCCGCGTTCATGCGGTAGGTCACGTTGGTGCTGGCCATGGTCAAGGCCTGCAGGCGCGACTCGCTGGCGGCCAGCCGGCGCTGGGCCAGCACCTTGTCGGTGGTTTCCCAGACGTTGCAAAGCAGGCCGCGCACCATGCCAGCCTCGTCGCGCAGCGGCGTGTACCAGAAGCTGAACCAGGCTGTCTGCATGCGTTCGGAACGCAGCACCTGCAGTTCCAGGTCTTCGCGGTAGATGGCCTGACCGGCGAGCGCGGTGGCGATCAGCGTGCCGACCTCGTCCCAGACCTCGCTCCAGACGCTCTGCAGCGGCGCGCCGAGCGCACGCGGATGCTTGTTGCCCAGCATGGGGGCGTACGCGTCGTTGTAGACCATGGCCAGGTCGTCGCCCCAGGCCAGCCACATGGGCACGGGCGAATCGAGCACCAGCGTGGTGGCGGCGCGCAGCGGGCGCGGCCAGCTGCCGGGTGGGCCCAGCGAGGACGCGGTCCAGTCCGGACCGCGCAGGATGGCGGCCTGCGGTGCCGACTCCCAGGGGACGCGCGCGTCGTCGGTCTGCGTACTTCCCAGGCGCTCCAGCATCCGCTGCCTTTCATCATTGCGCTGGTGCGGCAGCGCGGCCCCGGTGCGGGACGCACCTGCTTTTGAGTATCCCATCGGCGGCGCGGCACGATTGTCGGAAGGCGCGCCGAACTGCGGGCGCCGGGCCGGCCCCTGCTCAGGATCCGCTCAGGAAGCGGTCGCGCTGGGCGCGTGCGCACTCGCCCAGCACCCGCAGGCCGCGGTCGACCGTGGCCTGGCCGCCCACGAAGGGATGAACGGGCGAGGCCAGCTGGAGCTTGGCCACCTTGTCCACCGTGCCGTCCGATCCAGGATGGTTGGACAGCAGCACGTCGACATGCTGGTCCGCGACCAGCTTGCGCATGCGCTCGGTCTCGCCGATGTAGCTCTGCAGGCGCTCCATGTCGCGGCCGAAGTTGAACGAGGTGCCGCCCCACATCAGCGCGCGGTGCGCTTGGCCGCGCGCGCGCACGTCGAACACCGGCGACAGCGTGCCCAGCGTGTGCCCGGGTGTCACGTTGAAGCGGAGCGTGGTGTCGCCCAGCGTGAGCACGTCGCCGTCCTGCACGCCGATGTCGCGCGGGCCGCGCCTGGGCGGGCGGTCCCAGGAGACGGCGTCGAACTCCAGCGTGGTCTGCATCATCCGCCAGTCGATCTCGCTGGCGACCAGCCGCATGCCGTACTTCTGGACCAGGGCCGTGGCCGCGCCGTAGTGGTCGCCATGGCCGTGCGTGATGACCAGGTACTTGATCTGGGCCGGGTCCAGGCCCAGCGTCCGCATGCCGCCTTCGATCAGTGCCTGGGCTTCCACGGCGTTGTTCAGGGCGTCGATCAGGATCAGCCCGTCGCTGGTCTTGAGCACCCAGGCGCTGACCCAGGCCGAGCCCACGTAGTAGAGGTTGTCGAAGACCTGCGCCGGGGCCGGCGCCGGGCGCGCGATCTGGCGCTGCAACAGGGCCTCGATCTCGGGGCCCGCGGCGCGCTGGGCCGGCTGCGGATTGCAGACCGGCATCAGGTATTTCAAATCCTCGCCCGCCAGCGTGGACGCGCGGGACACATGGTCGGCCACCGAGGCGGCCGAGGCCGGCGGCTCGGCGGGGCCGGTTGCGCAACCGGCCAGGATGGCCAGGGCGGCGGCCGCGGCCAGGGTCTGCGCTTGGCGATGGAAAGCCTTCATCTCGTCTCCTTGTGGGTGGTCGTGGCGCAGCGTAGCGTGGACGCCGTCGCACGGGTGTCGCATCCGGCCCTTGCCCGCACCGTGTTGTCCGAAAGCGGGCATAGTGGCCCGCCGCAAGACTTTCGCAACGCATGCCATGAAGAAGATCGGATTCCTCTCGTTCGGCCACTGGACGCCGTCACCCCAATCGCAGACCCGCTCGGCCGCCGACGCGCTGCTGCAGTCCATCGAACTGGCCGTGGCCGCCGAGGAGCTGGGGGCCGACGGCGCCTATTTCCGCGTGCACCACTTCGCGCGCCAGCTCAGCGCACCGTTCCCGCTGCTGGCGGCCGTCGGCGCGAAGACCCGGCGCATCGAGATCGGCACCGGCGTGATCGACATGCGCTACGAGAACCCGCTCTACATGGCCGAGGATGCGGGTGCGGCCGACCTGATCGCCGGCGGGCGGCTGCAGCTGGGCATCAGCCGTGGCTCGCCCGAGCAGGTCATCGATGGCTGGCGCCATTTCGGCTACGTGCCGGCCGAAGGCCAGACCGAAGCCGACATGGCCCGCCAGCACACCGAGGTCTTGTTGGACGTGCTCAAGGGCGATGGCTTCGCCCAGCCCAACCCGCGCCCGATGTTCCCGAACCCGCCCGGCCTGCTGCGCGTGGAGCCGCACGCTGCCGGGCTGCGCGAACGCATCTGGTGGGGCTCCAGCTCGAACGCCACCGCGGTCTGGGCCGCAAGACTCGGCATGCACCTGCAGAGCTCCACGCTCAAGAACGACGAGACCGGCGAGCCCTTCCACGTACAGCAGGCCAAGCAGATCCGGGCCTACCGCGCGGCCTGGCAGGAGGCCGGCCACGCCCGCACGCCGCGGGTGTCGGTGAGCCGCAGCATCTTCGCGCTGGTCAACGACCAGGACCGCCTGTACTTCGGGCGCAGCGGCCAGGACGGCGACCAGATCGGCTTCATCGACGACAGGACGCAGGCCATCTTCGGCCGCAGCTACGCGGCCGAGCCCGAGACGCTGGTGCGCCAGCTGGCGCAGGACGAGGCCATCGCCGAGGCCGACACGCTGCTGCTGACGGTGCCGAACCAGCTGGGCGTGGACTACAACGTGCATGTGATCGAGACGGTCCTGCAGCAGGTGGCGCCGGCGCTGGGCTGGCGCTGACGGTCGGTGGCGGGACAATGGGGCGAGACCCCGAATCCCCCCATCCATGCTGCGCTACCACACCATCCCCGTCACGCAATTCCAGCAGAACTGCGCCCTGGTCTGGGACGACCAGAGCCTGCAGGCCGCCGTCATCGACCCGGGCGGCGACCTGGACCGCATCCTGGCCGCCGTTGAAGAACGCGGCCTCAGGCTCGAACAGATCTGGCTGACCCACGCCCACATCGACCATGCCGGCGGCACCGGCGAGCTGGCCGAGCGCCTGGGCCTGCCCATCGTCGGCCCGCACCCGGGCGACCAGTTCTGGATCGACGGCCTGCCCGAGCAGAGCCGCATGTTCGGCTTCCCGCCGGCCAGGGCCTTCACGCCCACGCGCTGGCTGGCGGACGGCGACCAGGTCACGCTGGGCGCCCACACGCTGCACGTGCGCCACTGTCCCGGCCACACGCCGGGCCACGTGGTGTTCCATGCGCCGGAGATCCAGCGTGCCTTCGTCGGCGACGTGCTGTTCGCCGGCTCCATCGGCCGCACCGACTTTCCGCAGGGCAACCACCAGCAGCTGATCGACAGCATCGTGCAGCGCCTGTGGCCCATGGGCGACGAGACCGTGTTCATCCCGGGCCACGGGCCGGAAAGCAGCTTCGGCCGCGAGCGGCGCAGCAATCCCTACGTGGGCGGGACCTGAGCGCGTTCAGAAGTCCAGGACCACGCGCCCCGTGGTCGTGCGCGCACCGGCCATGGCGAAGGCCTGGTCCGCCTGCGCGAGCGGGAAATGCGCCGCGATGCGCGGCCGGATGCGGCCCTGGCCGTGCAGCGCCGTCACATCGGCCAGCAGCCGGTGCATGCGCTCGGGCTGGCGTTCGCGGTACTGGCGCAGGTCCACGCCGATCAGCGAGGCGCCCTTGACGATGCACAGGTTGGCCTTGAGGCTGCCGATGCTGCCGCCAGCGAAGCCCACCACGAGGTGGCGGCCGCCCCAGCCCAGCGTGCGGAAGGCGGTGTCCATGGCCTCGCCGCCGACCGGGTCCAGCACCACGTCCACGCCGCGCGGGCCGGCCAGGGCCTTGACGGCGTCCTTCCAGTCGGGGGACTGCACATCGACCACCTCGTCGGCGCCGGCCAGCCGGGCCGTGGTCTGCTTGGCCGGGCCGGAGACGGCCGCGATCACGCGCGCGCCCAGGGCCTTGGCGGTCTGCACGCCGGCATCGCCGATGCTGCCCGTGGCGCCCAGCACCAGCACGGTCTCCCCGGCCTGCAGCTGGCCGCGCTCGCGCAGCGCGTACAAGGCCGTGCCGTAGGGCGTCAGCAGCACGGCGGCCTCGTCGATCGCCGCCTGCGGCGCCACGTGCTGCAGCGCGCCGGCGGCCACGCAGACTTGGTCGGCCCAGCCGCCGATGGACAGCGTGCCGCAGACGCGGTCGCCGATGGCGAAGCCCGTGCTGCCCGGTCCCAGTGCGTCCACCGTGCCGGCGAACTCGCTGCCAACGGTGAACGGCAGCGGCGGCTTCCACTGGTAGGCGCCGCGCGCGATCAGCAGGTCGAAGAACGAGATGCCGCAGGCCTGCACGCGCACGCGCACCTCGCTCACGGCGGGCTCGGGGGAGGGCAGGGTGTCCAGCTGCGGCGGCTGGTCGAAGGCGTGGACGCGCAGGGCTTGCATGGCTGGGGGCGGGCGGGATGATTGGAGTCGCGGATTCTGGAAGGAACCGGGCAGCGGTGCTGTCGCGCAGGTGGCGTGCCAGGGGCGAAAGCTGCTGGGCGCGCCTGCTCAGCCCCGCGCCGCCTGGCCCGGTGCGAGCACGAATCCCGCGTGCTGCGCGATCAGCTGCCGCGCAACGGCACGCACCTCCTGCATGGCCTGCAGCGCGATCTCGCTGGGCGCGCCGCGCTGGCGGGTGACGATGCCCACCGAGCGCACCGGCCCGTCGCTGATCTCCGAGACGCGCATGCCGCCCAGGTCCAGCAGCGGCATCATGCCCAGGTAGGGCAGCACTGCGATGCCCAGCCCCTGGCGCACGAAGCCGGCGATGGTGCCGACCTGGTCGAACTGCATCTTCGGCCGGAACTCCATGCCGCGTTGCAGGTAGGCCGCCACCATGTAGCGCATCGCGGTGCTGGCGTCGGTCATGCTGATCAGCGGCAGCTCCACCAGCTCGTCCAGGGTCCTACTGGCACCGACCTTGCGGCGCCAGCGGCCGGCCGACAGCAGCACGAAGCGGTCGCGCAGCACCTCCTCGTAGTGCAGCTCCGGGTGCGAGGGCGCCACCGAGGCCAGCGAGAAATCGACATGGTGGTTGGCCAGCTGCTGGACCGACGCGGCATTGCTGCAGTCGTGGATGGTGATGTGCGGCCTGCCGTAACGCTGCTCCAACGCCGCGCACGCGGCCGGCAGCAGCACGTTGGCCAGCGAAGGCAGCGAGGCGATGCGCAGCTGGCGTGTTTCCTCTTCGGCGTGCGCCTGCAGGCGCTGCAGGCCGGCGTCGAATTCGCCAACCACGTTGCGCGCGATCAGCACCAGGCGCTGGCCCGCCGGCGTGAGGCGCACGGCGCGCGTGGTCCGCTCGAACAGCTTGAGGCCCAGCGCCTCCTCCAGGTCGCGGATGGCCTTGCTCAGCGAGGGCTGCGTCACGAAGAACTGCTCGGCCGTGCGGCTGAAGTTCAGCGACTCGGACAGCGCCAGGAACATGCGCAACTGGCGCGGCGAGGCATTCATGCTTTCATTCTATGAATGGATAGAAAGAAAGAACTTCTCCGATGGATCGCCGCTGCCTAGGATCGCCGCTGTCCGAACAACGAGGAGACGATGTGCTGGATCTGAAGGGCAAGGTGGCGCTGGTGATGGGTTGCGGCGCGGTGGGCGAGGGCTGGGGCAACGGCCGCGCCACGGCGGTGTTGTTCGCACGGCAGGGCGCGCAGGTGTACGGCACCGATCTGCAGCTGGCCGCTGCGCAGGCCACGCAGGCGATCATCGCGTCCGAGGGCGGCGAGGCCGAAGTCGCGGCCTGCGACGTCACGCAGTCCGACCAGGTCGAACGCGCCGTGGCCGATTGCATCGCCCGCTTCGGGCGCATCGACGTGCTGGTCAACAACGTCGGCCTGTCGCAGCCCGGCGGGCCGGTGGACATGGACGAGGCGGTGTGGGACGCGCAGATGGACGTGAACCTCAAGAGCGCCTTCCTCACCTGCAAGCACGTCATCCCCGGCATGCGTGCCCGCGGCAGCGGTGCCATCGTCAACGTGTCCTCGGTGGCGGGCCTGCGCTACGTGGGCAAGCCGCAGGTGGCCTATGCGGCGGCCAAGGCCGGGCTGATGCACTTCACGCGCACCAGCGCCGTGATCCACGCGGCCGATGGCATCCGCATGAACTGCGTGGTGCCGGGCCTGATGCACACGCCGCTGCTCGAAGGCCTGGCCGCCAAGTACGCCAAGGGCGACACCGAGGGCTTCATCGCGCACCGGAACAACCAGGTGCCGATGCGGCACATGGGCGACGGTTGGGACACCGCCCACGCGGCCCTGTTCCTGGCGGCCGACGAGAGCCGCTATGTCACCGGCACCGAGATCGTGGTCGACGGCGGCCTGGTGGCCGCCACGCACTGACGGACCGCAGTACCCACCGCAGCGTGCCGGCCGCAGCCGGCACGCGACGCATTCCCCCAAGAACAGGAGACAACACCATGCTGCGCAGAACCCTCATCCATGCCCTGACCGCCGCCCTGGCGTGCACGCTGCCGGCGCTGGCCGGCGCCCAGGCCTACCCGAGCCAGCCGGTGCGGCTGATCGTGCCGTTCGCACCGGGCGGCGCCGTCGACCAGACCGCGCGCACCATCAGCAACACGCTGGGCGAGCGGCTGGGCCAGCCCATCGTGGTCGAGAACCGGCCTGGCGCCAGCGGCTCGCTGGGTGCGGGCGAACTGCGGCGCGGCAAGCCCGACGGCTACACGCTGTTGCTGGCGCTCGACTCCCAGGCCGTGAACCACCACATCGTCAAGAGCCTGCCGTTCGACACCTTCAAGGACTTCGACTACCTGAGCCTGCTGGTCACCACGCCCCAGGTGCTGGTGGTGCGCAACGAGCTGCCGGTGCAGAACCTCGACCAGCTGGTCGCCTACCTCAAGGCCCGGCCCGGCACGGCCTACGGCTCGGCGGGCACCGCCTCGGCCGGGCATGTGAACAGCGCGCAGCTGTCCATCGCGAAGGGCCTGCAGACCACGCACGTGCCGTACAAGGGGGCTGCGCCGCTGCTGGCCGACCTGCTGGGTGGGCACATCGATTTCGCGTTCGCCGGACTGTCGGTGATGCTGCCGCACATCCAGGCCGGCAAGATGCGGGCGATCGCGGTCAGCACGGCGGCCCGCTCGCGCCAGCTGCCGCAGGTGCCGGCCATGAACGAGCTGATCCCCGGCTTCGAATTCCCGACCTGGATCGGCCTCGTCGGCCCGACCGGCCTGCCGGCCGACGTGCGCGCCAAGATCCTGAAGGCGTTTCAGGACACCATGCACGATCCGCAGGTCGCCGCGCGCTTCGCCGAGAACGCCTTCGACATCGTCAGCAGCACGCCCGAGGCGTTCATGGCGCGCGTGCGCAAGGACGACCAGGTCATGGCCGACCTCGTCAAGCGCAAGATCGTGGGCGTGGACTGAACCCAACCCCTGCTTTGCAACCACCACGGAACCCGACATGGCCCGCATCCCCTACGCCCGCCTGGACGACGACGCCGTCCGCCCCCTTGCCGCGCGCATCACCGCCGAACGCGGCAGCGTGCTGCACCTGTACCAGATGCTGCTGCACAGCCCGCCCGTGGCGCAGGGCTGGCTGGGCTACCTGACGGCGATCCGCCAGCAGTCCAGCCTGCCCGGCGCCTTGCGCGAGCTGGTCATCATGCGCGTGGCGCTGGTCAACGGCGCGCCGTACGAGGCCGACCAACACGCACCCATCGCGCGCCAGGAGGGCGTCAGCCAGGCCAAGCTCGACGCGCTGGAGAGCTGGGAGGCCAGCGCGCTGTTCGATGCGACCGAGCGCGCCGTGCTCGGCTACACCGACGCGATGACGCGGCACGTGCATGTGGACGACGCGGTGTTCGCCGCGGTGGCGCAGTGCTTCGCGCCACCGCTGCTGGTGGAGCTGACGGCGACGATCGCGGCCTACAACATGGTCTCGCGCTTCCTGGAGGCGCTGCAGATCCATTCGGACGACATGCGACCGTGAGTCAGGCCCGGGCGGCCCGGGCTCAGCCCGCCTTGGGCAGCGTGATCCCCGGAAAGATCTTGATCACCGCCGAGTCGTCCTCCCCCGCATGCCCGGCCGTCGACGCCTGCATGAACATCTGGTGCGCCGTGGCCGCCAGCGGCAGCGGGAATTTGCTGGCGCGCGCGGTGTCCAGCACCAGGCCCAGGTCCTTGACGAAGATGTCCACCGCCGACAGCGGCGTGTAGTCGCCGGCCAGCACATGGGCCATGCGGTTCTCGAACATCCAGCTGTTGCCCGCGCTGTGCGTGATGACCTCGTACAGCGCAGCCGCGTCCACGCCCTCGCGCAGGCCCAGGGCCATGGCCTCGGCCGCGGCGGCGATGTGCACGCCGGCCAGCAGCTGGTTGATGATCTTGACCTTGCTGCCGGCGCCGGCCTGGTCGCCCAGCCGGTAGACCTTGCCGGCCATGGCCTCGAGCACGCCGCCGGCCTTGGCGTAGGCGGCCGGGGTGCCGGCCGTCATCATGGTCATCTGGCCGCCGGCCGCCTTGGCGGCGCCGCCCGAGATCGGGCCGTCGATGTAGAGCAGGCCCAGCGCGGCCAGCCGCGCCTCGAGCGCGACCGACCAGTTCGGATCGACCGTGGAGCACATCACGAAGACGCTGCCGGGGGCCATGGCAGCGGCCGCGCCGTTCTCGCCGAACAGCACGGCCTCGGTCTGCTGCGCATTGACGACCACCGAGACCACCACATCGCTGCCCTGCGCCACCTCGGCCGGGTTGGCGCAGGCGGTGCCGCCATCCGCCGCGAAGGCCGCGGCCACGCCGGGCCGCGCATCGCACACGCGCAAGGCGTGGCCGTTGCGCCGCAAGGTGGCGGCAATGCCCGCGCCCATGGCGCCCAGGCCGATCAGTCCCACGGTCTCTTTCGTCATGTCGTCTCCTCTCGTGTGTTCAGGCTTGCATCGGAATCGTGACCGGCCCGTCGTTGACCAGGTGCACCTGCATGTCGGCGGCGAAACGGCCCGTGGCCACGACCGGGTGCAGCGCCCGCGCGCGCGCGACGAAGTGCTCGTAGAGTCGGCGCCCGTCCTCGGGCGCGGCGGCGCCGGAGAAGCCGGGCCGGTTGCCGCTGCTGGTGTCGGCCGCCAGCGTGAACTGGCTGACCAGCAGCAGGCCACCGCCCACGTCCTGCACGCTGCGGTTCATCTTGCCGTCCTCGTCCGAGAAGATGCGCAGCTTCAGCATCTTGGCCAGCAGCTTCTCGGCCTGGGCCTCGGCGTCGCCGCGCTCTGCGCAGACCAGCGCCAGCAGGCCGGGGCCGATGGCTCCGATGGTCTCGCCATCGACCACCACCTGGGCCTGGCGCACGCGTTGCAGCAGCAGTTTCATTCGGGACAATTTTTTCGGAACAACATTGCACAATGCCCGCGGAACCGACCTTGCGGCCCCGGCGACCGCGGCACTGTACGTCAACCCCACCGAACGAGGATCCATGAACGCCCACGCACCCCGAACCCACGGCCATCTGCACGCGGTACCGAAGGACGATGCCGCCTGGCAGGCGCGCGTGCACCTGGCCGCCGCCAACCGCCTGGCCGTGCACGACGGCCTGGAAGAAGGCATCGACAACCACTTCACCATGGTCGTGCCGGGCACCACCGACCGCTTCATGGTCCTGCCCTTCGGCCTGCACTGGTCCGAGGCCCGGGCCAGCGACCTGATCGTGTTCAACGAGCAGGGCGAGATCCTGGAAGGCCAGGGCAGCCTGGAACTCAGCGCGCTCAGCATCCATGCGCCGCTGCACCGGATCACGGGCGCCAAGGTGGTGTTGCACACCCACCAGACCTGGGCGCTGTCGCTGAACATGCTGCAGGACAACCGCCTGCTGCCCGGCAGCCAGACCGCTGCCTTCCTCGCCAAGAACATCGCCTACGACGACGGCTACACGGGGCTGGCGGCCGAGCTCAGCGAAGGCGAGCGCCTGGCCGGCATCATCGGCGACAAGCACGTGCTGTTCATGAAGAACCATGGTGTCGTGACCGTGGGCGACACCGTGGCCCAGGCCTACCGCCGGCTGTACCGGCTCGAGCGGGTGTGCAAGGCGCAGCTGCTGGCCATGGCGACGGGCCGGCCGCTGGCCCTGCTGTCCGACGAGATGGTGGCCAAGGTCGACAGGCCCAACCCGAACGACAGCCACCCGCGCGCCGAGCGCGAGGCGCTGTACTTCGCGGCCATGATGCGCGTGCTGGACCGGGTGAACCCGGGCTACGCCGACTGACAGGCTCTCGCCCTCCAGGTCTTTCCCGCGACCATGAACTGCCCTCGCGTGGAGCTTGCACGCGCAGTTGGCGTACGCCTCGGCGATGGGCGGCGCATGGACATGTTCCGCGACCTCCGCGGTCAGACCGAAGTGGTGGAGCTTGTCGAAGTCCTTGCCTGCCGTGTTTCCGATGCCCACGACCTGGCGCCGCACAACTGCGGGATCTTGCCCACGAAGGCGGTCCCATAGCGGGTGGGCATGTGGATGTCAAAGTCCTGAACGGAGCGCCAGTCCTCCTGAACCATCCGACGCCGCGGGGCATCCAGGTCCTGAAGAACGTCGTGACGCCAGACGCCGGCCTCGGCGCGTGTGGGATGGACAAGCGCCTGCAGCTCCTCGCCAAGCCGCGTCTCCATTCCCGGTTTGGCGACGAAGCAGGCCATTTTGCTGATGGGCACCATCAGAACTCCAGCAATAGAAGTGGGTGATGGAGCCGCCGCGCCCTGCGGGCGCGGCGGTCGCTGCGATTACCAGGGTTGGTCGGTCGGCAGCACGAAGAGCTCGGCCACGTCCACATGCGCCGGCGCCTGAAGTGCAAAGAGCACCGTGTCCGCGATGTTGTCGCTGCTGAGGAAGGACATCTGCTCACGCAGGCCTTCCATCTGGTCGCGGTAGCCCTTGTCGGTGATGTGCGTGAACAGCTCGGTGTCGACTGCCCCCGGTTGGATGCTGGTGACCCGGATGTTGTGCTTCTTGCCGACTTCCAGGCGCAGCGCTTCGGTGAAGGCGGACACCGCATGCTTGGTCGCGCAGTAGGCAGCCAGGCCAGGAAACACCTTGCGACCGGCGATGGACGACGTGTTGACGAAGTGACCAGAGCCGCGCCTGATGAAGTGAGGCAGCGTGGCGGCGGTGCTGTTCATGAGGCCCTTGACGTTGACATCGAGCATGCGGTGCCATTCGTCCACCTTGAGGGATTCAACATCCGAGATCGGCATCAGTCCGGCGTTGTTGAAAGCGATGTCGATGCCGCCATAGGCCTGCACCAGCTTCTCGACGCCAGCCTGCACGGACGCGCGGTCCACGACGTCCATCTCGATGGCGATGGCCTCGCCGCCAGCAGTCTTGATCTCGTCGACGAGCTTGTTCAGCCGCTCCATGCGACGGGCGGCCAGACCGACCTTGGCGCCGGCGGCTGCCAGCTTCAGGGCGGTTGCAGCACCGATGCCGCTGGAAGCACCAGTGACCAGGGCGACTTTTTGACTGAGTTCCATGACAGTTCCTTTTTCAGCAGGTTGGTTGAAAAGTGCGACAGCTGCGAAGCGGTTGTTCTTCGTTGCTGCCACGGTTGTCATGGTGCCGAGGGGGGCCTGTCTCGTCGCTCGCGCTCTTGCTGCCGATATCGAGGTTTTGCTCTTAGTTGTTGCCCGCGTTGCGGTAGTCGCTCGGTAGCGCGCCGACCTCCCTGCGGAAGACCTGTGCGAAGTGGCTGGGGCTGGTATACCCGACCTCCAGGCCAACCTCGACGATGGGCATGCCGGTCTCGCGGAGCAGTCGGCGAGCGCGCTCCATGCGGAGCCTCACCAGGTAGCGCGAGGGAGCGAAGCCGGTGCTTTTCTTGAACGACCGAGAGAAGTGGGCCTCGCTGAGCTGCGCTTCCCGTGCCAGCCTGCTGAGGTCGAGTTCCTGATGAAGCCGTTCCTGCATGGCATTCAGCACGCGGTGCATCTTGAAGGCGGGCAGCCCTCCATGGGGCGTTGCCGCGACAGGTGTCTCGCTCGCATACACGCGGACCACATGAACTGCCAAGCTGCTTGCCAGCCCTTGGACCAGCATGGCACTCGGGTGTCTTCTGTTCAGCAGCTCATCGCGCAGGATGCTGAGCTGATTCGTGATGACCGCGTCGGTACCGCCGGAGACTTCGCGCAGCTGAACCGGTGCGGCGTCGGCTCCGTGAAGGTCGCCCACCGCACGGTGAATCAAGGGAAGGCCGAGATACACGTGCATGACGCGGAACGGCTCGTCCGTGAGCGTGCGCCACCGCAGTTCACATGGCCGTGGTGATGTCTGGAGGAAGAAGTCGCCGGCACGAACTTCGTTCGCCATCCATGCTGCGCCCAGCTCACGCTCTTCGACCCGGGCCGCCCCGGATACCACCCACACGATGAGCGGCTCTGGGACCGCAGGAATCAGCAGGCTCTCTTGAACGGGCCGCCGGACATACATCTGCACGAGCAGGTCGCGCCATGGCTTTCCCTTGCTGGTCGCGATGAGGTCGCCAGGCACGCGTTCATCGAGGGCCTCGGCTGTGCTCAGTTCGGTGGTCAGGTTTTCCGTTGTCATCATGCAAGCGCCTCGGTTGCGTTCATCGTACGTGCAGGCGATTCGTGTGTGGCGAGAACCAGCGGTGAGGCAGTCGCGGTGGTTTGAGCAAGACTCTGCCTGAAATAGGCACGGGAGCCTCGATGCCGATTTCTAAGATTCCTTGCATGTTCAACGGCGTGGCAACACGCAACAACTGGAGTCTGGATATGGGCAAGGTTTGGTTCATCACCGGCGCAGGGCGCGGCATCGGCGCTCAGATTGCAAAGGCGGCACTTGAAGGTGGCGACCGGGTCGTGGTCACGGGGCGCAGTACGGCGCAACTGGCGGAGACCTACGCGGCATATGGAAGCAAGGTCCTCGCCTTGAAGCTCGACGCGTCCGTCCAAGACGACGCCGCTGCCGCGGTGGCAGTTGCCCATGCATCGTTCGGCAGCATCGATGTGCTCGTGAACAACGCAGGGTACGGCCAGCTGGGGCTGTTCGAGGAAGTCGCGCCGCAAGACATCGAACGGCAGTTCCACACGAACGTGTTCGGGCTCATGCACGTGACGCGGGCCGTTCTGCCCGTGATGCGCAAGCAACGCAGCGGCCACATCATGAATCTTGCCTCCGTCGGCGGCTTCATGGGTTTCGATGGCGCCTCTGTCTACTGCGCGGCCAAGTTCGCCGTCGAGGGCTTCTCGGAATCCCTGGCGCTCGAAGTGGCGCCCTTCGGCATCAACGTGACCATCGTGGAGCCCGGCTTCTTCCGGACCGACTTCCTGGACAAGAGCTCGGTGCGGTACGGTGCCACCAAGATCGCCGATTACGAGCAGGTTGCAGGCGGCTCGCTGACCAACTACGACAGCTACAACCACAAGCAACCGGGGGACCCCGTCAAACTCGGCCGAGTGCTCGTCGAAGTGGCAAAGCTGCCGGAGCCGCCGCTCCACTTTGTCGCCGGCTCGGATGCCGTCGGCTTCGCCAAGTCAGCCTTCGAACGCCGTGGCGCCGACGTCGACGCGTTCTCCCACCTCTCCGTCAAGACGGACGGCGACTTCTAAGAGCGGCGAACAATACCGTGTCATCGGCCGACCTATGTCCTGCTTTGGGAAGAGCATGGGTCGGAACAAGAACAAGGAAATCGGCGCAGCGTTGTACAGGAAGCTGGAGCCATTGCTGCCGGTTGGGACGCCGTCGGCCAAAGGCGGCCGACCGCGCCTGAGCGACGAGCAGGCGCTCAACGCTATCGTCTTTGTTCTGCAGACCGGCATCCCGTGGGAGGAACTGCTGCAAGAGCTCGGCGGTAGCGGCATGACCTGCTGGCGGCGACTGCGCGATTGGCATGCAGCAGGGGTTGGCAGGCCTGCATCTGGCGCTGCTTGATGAGCTGCGCAATGCTGACAAGCTGCACTCCAACCGATTCAGCATCGATGGGGCCAGCGTGCCCAGCCCCGGGGCTCGCACACAGGCCCAAACCCCACGGACCGGGGCAAGCTTGGCAGCAAGCGCCATCTCGTCAGGGATGGCCAAGGCATCCCGATGGTGTTCTGCGTCACCGGGGCCAATCGTCACGACTCGGTCGTGTGCGACGAGTTGGTTGATGCCCTGCCTGCCATTGCAGGCAAGCCGCTTTGCTTTCCCTGGCCTGCTGCGTCATCTGTCTGGGGTTGCAGCGATCGCTTTACTTACACCCAGACAAACGACCACTTTGTGCTCTTCAGCGTGCTTGCTGTGGAAGCGAGCAGCAAACGCTACTTAGCGGCCTAGTGATCGGCGCGCCGTCTCAAGAAGTCGAGCACCGTTTGGTTGAACTCCTGCGCCTTCTCAAAGTAAGCGGAGTGCGCGGCCTCCTCGACAACGACGACCTCGCTCCCTGGCAGGCGCTGCCCGAGTTCGCGCATGACCGCCGGCGGAACAATGGGGTCTTCGGCGCCAACGAGAAACATCGTCGGGCAGGCCGACTGGTCGAGCGCTGCGACGGCGAGCAGGTTCTCGGGCCGGTTCAGGCGCAGCACGGCCTCGCGCCAGACTTCGGGCGCAATGCTGTGCGCGCTCGGGTTGAAGTGGTTGATCTGCGCGTAAAGCGCTGCAAGCGCGGGCTGCGCCTTCAAGAACCAGGCGCCCAGCGAGCGCTGCTCGATGCTCACTGCGGAAACTGTCTTGAAGCGCCGCTCGATGCTGTCGACCAGCGTCGGGTGGTCGATGGCCAGCGACGTGTCGCACGCGACGAACGCGGCGACGCGCTCGGGATGGCGCAGCGCGAGCCGCAGCCCGATCATCCCGCCGAGCGATTGGCCGACGACCGCCGCGCGCTCGATGCCTTCGCGCGCCAGGACCGCCAAGGCATCGCCGACGAAGAGCTCCAGCGAGAACTCCTCCGGCGGGGCCACCGAACGACCGAAGCAGCGGATGTCCATCGTGAGACAGGTGTACTGCGGCGTGAAGGCTGGCAATTGCTGCCACCAGGTGGCAGCGTTCGATCCGGCACCGTGCAGGAACAGGATCGCCGGGCCGGCGCCGTGGCGCTCGTAGTAGATGTCGCGGTCGTGCGATGTGGCGAAAGGCATAGTGGCTAGGCTCGGATTTCAGTTGGCCTTGAGTTGCAGGCTGCGCGTCAGTGCACCCCAGCGTTCGGTATCGCTCTTGACGACGCGCGTGAATTCGTCGGGCGTCATCGTCATTGGCGTGATGCCTTCGGCATCGAGCCTCTTTTGCAGTTCCGGCCTGGTCATCGCTTCACGCACGGCTTCGTTGACCTTGCGCACGACTTCGGGCCGCGTCTTCTTCGGCGCCGACAGGCCCACCCAGGAGATCACGGTCAGCTGCTTGTAGCCCAGCTCCTCGAAGGTCGGGACCAGAGGCAGCTCGGGGCTGCGCTTCGGACTGGACACCGCCAGCACCTTGAGCTTGCCGCTCTGGATGTACTGCATCGACCCGCTTGGCGGGATCACGGTGACAGCGACCTGGCCTCCCAGCACATCCATCAGCGCGGGCGCGCCGCCCTTGTAGGGGATGTGCACGAACGAGGTCTGGGTCGCCTTCTGCAGCAGTTCCATCACGAGATGGCCGGTGCTGCCTGCGCCCGAGCTCGCGTAGTTGATCGCGCCCGGCTCGCGTCTGGCGCGGGCGATCAAATCGGCGAAGGACTCGATGCCGGACTGGCTGTTGACCACCAGCCATTGCGCGCTGCCGCCGATCATGGCGACGTGGGTGAAGTCGTTGACGATGTTGAAGGGCACGTTGTCGTACATGCCTTGCGCGATCGTGTTCACCATGCCCGTCATCGTGAGCGTGTAGCCGTCGGGTGCGGCCGTGGCCCCCGCCTGCGTCCCGATGATGTTGCCGGCACCGGGCTTGTTGTCGATCACCACCGGTTGCTTGAGCAACGACGCCAGCTCCTGCGCGAGCGGTCGCATGGTGCGATCGTAGGCGCCGCCGGGCGGGGTCGGCACGATCACCCGGATCGGCTTGGACGGCCAGGCTTCGTCCTGCGCATGGGCCGGAAAGCCGAGCAGGCAACAGACAACCGCGAGCAGCGGCCATGGTTTCTTCACGTTTTGTCTCCTGTCGCGTGGCTTGACGCCCGCAGTTGTGGAGCCGCCATCATCCATGGGCAAGCCATCGGTGACCAATTAAAAACGGCGCCTTGCTATTAGACTTGCCGATACCTTGAGCAACAACGCATCCGTCCTCTTCAACCGCCTGCTCGCGCGCGGCAAGTTTCGGCATGTGCAGATCCTCTTGAAAGTGGCAGAGCTGGGCAGCCTCCAGCGGGCAGCGGACTCGATCGGCATGACGCAGTCGTCGGTGACCCAGGGCCTCGCGTACCTGGAACGGCTGCTGGAGGTACAGCTTTTCGAGCGGCATGCGCGCGGCGTGCGGCCCACACAGGCGTGCGAAGACCTTCTGCCCGTTGCGCGTCGCATGTTGATCGGCGTCGCCGACGGCGCCGAAGTCGTCGCCGCGCAACGGCAGCGCATCGGCGGCGCCATCCGCCTTGTCGCCTCGGTCGGCGCGATGAACGGACTTCTGCTCGACGTGCTGCCTCGCTTCGCGCAACGGCATCCGGATGTCACCGTTCAGCTCTCGGAAGCCGAAGGGGACGATCAGCTGCTGGCCATCGCGCGTGGCGAGGCGGATCTCGTGGCATGCCGACGGCCTCCGGTGATCCCGGAAGGCTGGCACTTCATGCCGGTGCGCGAAGATCGTCTCGCGGTCTTGGCGCGGGCCGATCACCCGCTCGCGCGCAAGCGTTCCCTGGGCTGGCCGCAACTCGTCGACGAGACCTGGTTACTCGCCCCCACGGCTTCGGCCGCCCGTGAGCGATTCGACGAACTGACCGCGAACCTGCCTCGCCCGATCCGCACCTATCCGGTCGTCACTCGCTCGACGGCCATGTTGTGGTTGCTATTGCAGCAAGAAAATCTGCTGTCGTTCCTGCCGCTCAACTTTGTGCGGCCCCTCCTCGATGCCGGTTCGCTGCGCGAGTTGAAACTACGGCCGCTCTACATGCTTGAGCCGCTCGGCTTGATGTGTCCGAACGCAGGACCGCTCGGGGCGTGGCGGCAACTTGTCGACTTCATGAACCCTGAAGCGCCGCATTGACGAGATCTGCGCTGGGCGCATGGCGCTCACTGTCGATCTGCACATGGCGCGTGGGGCCGGCCTCGGGTGGTTTGAGCCAAGAGAGTTCAGAGATCCCGTTGATGTTCTGCGTCACGGGGGCCAATCGTCACGACTCGGTCGTGTTCGACGCGTTGGTTGATGCCCTGCCTGCCATTGCAGGCACGCGTGGCAGGTCGCACCGCTGGCCCAGAAAATTGCACGCTGACAAGGGCGACGACCATGCGCGCTGTCGCGCTCACTTCAAGAGGCGCGGCAGCAAGGAGCGCATCGCTCGCAAAGGCATCGAGCGCAACGACCGGCTCGGCGCGCATCGCTGGGTCGTGGAGCGCACGCACGCCTGGCTGCGCACTCGCTTCGAGGGGCGCATCACTGCGATGGCCTGTCGCGCCGCTGCTCGCACGCAGATGAGCGGCGCGTCATCCGTCGCCCGCCGGCACGTGAACCGGGTGCTCGATGGGCGCGTGATTCCATCGGTACCGGCAGACGAGGACGCATGCCTCGACTGACCCGTTGCGCGGGGCGTGCAGAGCACGGGCGATGCCTTGTCCTTCGACGCGTCCAAGGGCCGCACAGTGCGCAAGCGTTGTCGTGGATGTGCTGGTCATGTCCAAAGTTGAGCTTGTCTTTCCCCAACGGAGCAGCCCGCTGAACCACAGCGCTTTGAGCAAGTTGCCGCCTGTTTTAGGCACGGAAATCCTGCCTCGGATTTCTACCATTTCTTCCATGTTCAACGGCGTGGCAGCACGCGCAACTTGGAGTTTGAAATGAGCAAGGTTTGGTTCATCACCGGTGCGGGCCGTGGCATTGGTGCTCACATCGCAAAGGCGGCGCTCGAGGCCGGCGACCGGGTTGTGGTCACGGGTCGGCACGTGCGACAGCTGCAAGAAACCTACGCGTCGTATGGCGCCAGGGTTCTCGCGCTGAAGCTGGACGCATCCGTTCAAGCCGACGCGGTCGCCGCTGTGGCAGCTGCCCATGAGGTGTTCGGCAGCATCGACGTTCTTGTCAACAACGCCGGATACGGTCAGCTCGGGCTGTTCGAGGAGATCGCGCCGGAGGACGTCGAACGGCAGTTCCAGACGAATGTTTTCGGCCTCATGCATGTGACTCGCGCCGTCCTGCCGGTCATGCGCAAGCAACGCAGCGGCCACATCATGAACCTTGCCTCCGTGGGGGGATTCATGGGCTTCGATGGCGCCTCGGTCTACTGCGCGGCCAAGTTCGCCGTCGAAGGTTTCTCTGAATCACTGGCGCTCGAAGTCGCTCCCTTCGGCATCAACGTGACCATCGTGGAGCCTGGTTTTTTCAGGACCGACTTTCTGGACAAGAGCTCGGTGCGGTACGGCGTCACCAAGATTGCCGACTATGAAGAAGCCGCCGACGGCGCCCTGACCGACTACGAAAGCTACAACCATCGGCAACCTGGCGACCCCGCCAGGCTGGGCAAGGTCCTCGTCGAGGTGGCGGCACTTCGCTTCCCCCCGATGCGCTTCGTCGCCGGCTCGGACGCAGTGCGCTTCGCCAGGATTGCCTTCGATCGCCGCCAATCGGTCGTGGATGCTTTCGCAGCACTGTCGCTGAAAACGGATGGCGACTTCTGAGCAACGCGCTCGACGGCGAACGTGCGGTGCACCTCGTGTCGCGCCTTCCCGCCAGTCTGTCCGCAGACCGGATGTCGCCGTGGTCTGCAACGTTCGGCCGGACGTACCGCGGCGTGCATGACTGTGTCGGCATGGCCAGGGTCCAACGGCAGCGGATTGGCAGGCGCCTGCAGGGCCCGCTGCACAGCGCGCGGGGAGTGCGGCACGGAGGCAAGGTCGGGCGCAACATCGCGTCGGGCTGCGATGGTGCGCGGCCCCTCGGGATCCTCGATGGTGCGCAGGATGCGCAGTCCGCTTGCTTCGCCTTGCTGAACACCCCCGGGCCTGAACGCCGAGGTCACTGACGAACTGGTTCGCGCAGGCGCGACACGTCCCTCGATGGAGGGACGCCGAAGAGCCGGCTGTACTCCCGGCTGAACTGCGATGCGCTCTCGTAGCCCACTGCGTACCCGGCACGCGAAACCTCCATCCCCTCACTCAGCAGCAACCGGCGCGCTTCCTGCAGTCGCAGTTGCTTCTGGTACTGCAGCGGGCTCATCGACGTCACGGCCCGGAAGTGGTGGTGCAGCGAGGAGGTGCTCATGCAACATTCCCGTGCAAGGTCATCGACCTTCAAGGGCTCGGCGAAGTTCGACTTGAGCAAGGTCACGGCGCGCATGACCCGGTTCGCGTGGCTATCCGCTCTGGCCACTTGCGCCAGGCGCTCGCCCTGCTCACTTCGAAGCAGGCGGTAGACCAGCTCCCGGGCGGCCAGGGGCGCGAGGGTTGCGGCATCTTCCGGAGAGTCGAGCAGCCGCATGATGCGGATGGCCGCATCCAGCATTCCGTCCGTGACCTTGCTCAGGAAGAGGCCGCGCGAGGTCGACGACCGCGGAGCCGCAGCAGGACCCAACTGCAGGACCAGTTCGGAGATCTCGGTGGGGTCAAGGTCGAGGCGAAAGCAAAGGTATGGCTCGTTGAACCTGGCGTGCGTCACCTGCGCGCTGATGGGCAGGTCCGTCGAGAAGACGAGGAACCGTGAGGCATCGTAGGCATAGACCTCGTCACGCAGCATGACCCGCTTGGCGCCCTGGGCAATGATGCAGACTGCCGGCTGGTGCAACGCATGGACCAGTTCTTCACTGGGCGATGAAAGCTTGATGGCAGACACCCTTGGAATCGAAGTGGCACAGACGCCCTCTTGTGGTGCATGCCGCTCGACCAGCGCTGCCAATTCACGTATGCGGGTGGCGTCGGGCGACGGAAGATTCGGAAGAGCGACAAGCCGGGGCGCCGCAGCGGTCAAAGCGATGTCTTGAGTTGCCATGACAAAACCTTATCCGAAAAAATTCGCGGTTCTCAACGGGGTTGGGGATCGGGCAAGTATTCTGCAGAAATCGGCAAGCGAGCCTCTTCAGCTCCCTTTGCCAGTTGCCGTTCTCGGGTCCGGTTCTGCGCCCCCATGCTGTTGCCTGAACCGGCGCACGTCCTTGGCTGGCGCAGCGCCAAACTTCCGTGCGTAGTCGCGGCTGAACTGCGAAGCGCTTTCGTAGCCGACGCGGTGTCCGGCGCTGGCAGCGTCCCACCCTTCTAGAAGCATGCGGCGTGCCTCCAGCAGCCGCAGGTCCTTCTGATACTGGTGCGGGCTCATCGCCGTGGCAGCCTTGAAGTTCGTTCGCAAAGCGGAGATGCTCAGCTCGGCCATCGCGGCCATCGCGCTCATGTCGAGAGGCCGGTCGTAATGGCGGCGAATCCAGCCCATGGCGTTGCACACGCGCCGGGTCGGGCCATCGGTCGCAGCGAGCTGGGCCAGCTGCGTGCCGCAGGGGCCGGTCAGCACGCGGTACAAGACCTCTCGGAAGGTCAAGGGGGCAAGCGCTTGGATGTCTTGCGGCGTGTCGAGCAGGCGTACAAGACGCAGCACGGCATCCAGGAGTGCGGGCGTGACGTCGGCGGTCGCGATGCCCCTGGATGTTGCTTGGCCGATGGGCCGCTTGTGTTTCCTCATGCCAGCCAGAAGGGATGCAACGTCCGTCGCGTCGTAGTTGAGCCGAAGGGCCAAATAGGGCAGCTCGGGGGAAGCGTCGATCACCTGGCCGGAGACCGGGAGGTGCTGGGACGCCACGAGGTACGTGTCTGGGTCGTAGACATAGGCCTCGTCGGCAAGGACGAGCCGCTTGCTGCCTCGCGCAAGCAAGCAGACCGCCGGCTCGCAGACCGTGAAAACAGGATGGGCCGCCCTGTTGACTCGCACCAGGGTCAGCTGGTGAATGGCAGTGCGCAGCTGCCCTTCATGAGGTACTTGCCGTTCGATGCAGGCAGCCAGTTCGGCCTTGCGCAGCATCGTCTGGAGGGCCGCATCGTGGCCCTCCAGGAGGCGGGCCGTTGCATGGTTGCTGGACATGGGTTCAGCTTAGTGCCCAGAGACCGACCTCGGAAGCGTCATCGCCGTCCCCCCGGCGCACCGGGCAAAGGTTCGCGAGAAACAGGCAAGCTCACCCTGCAAGCGGCAACGGCAGAGGATCTGGCAAGCGCGCCGGGCAATTTGGCAAGCCTTGCCGGGACTGCTTCCTAGACTTCCCACACGTCATCAACATGCCGCTGGAGGAAAGGATGAGGCGCATCACATCTGCATTGCGGGCCGTGCGACCCGCCGTCGCCATCTCGTCAGCATGTCTGCTTTCCCACGCCCCGTCCTGGGCCACGCAAGACAACAGCACTGAACCGCAAACCAAAGGAGTCACCATGAACAGCACACCACGCCAGGGCGCCGCTTCCAATGCGGAGCGCGCCGCGCACCATCCCTACGTCGGGATGTGGGTCACGGCGGATGGCTACATCCGCCATGAGCTCCTGCCAGAGGGCCGCTATGACGAAGCCCGCGGCAAGAAGCAGAGCGCCTACCAGGGCCGCTATCGCGTGACCGGCGACCACATCGATTACGTGGACGACACGGGATTCACGGCCGATGGCGAGTTCCGCAACGGAATCCTGTACCATGCCGGCATGGTCTTGTACCGCGAGGCACCGCGGAAGTCGCCGGACACCGTGGTCGCTTGCTCCGGGCGTTTGCCTGGACGATGAGGTCGACGACCGCTCTCGGTGGGGGACCTCTGGCAGCGACGCGTGCGCTCGGACGTCATGGCCCGGTTCGATTCATCTTTGGAGCGGAGTTGGCCTCCCAACGTGGGAGACCACCGCCGTCCGGGTCAGCGAACGGTACTCAAAGCGCCGGTCACAGCCGCCTTGCGGCTGTCCAGACTGATGGAGCCTGCACCGTACGTGATGAACTGCAGCAGGCCGCCGGCCATGGCCAGGTTCTTCAGGAAGTGGAACAGCTGGTTCTGGTCGCCAAGCGCGTTGTGGAACAGGAGTGCCGAGACCACCGAGAAGACGGCCAGGGCCGCTGCGACCAACCGGGTGCGGTAGCCGAGGACCAGCAGCAGGCCGCCGCCGAGTTCGGCGAGGAGCGCGCCCGCATAGGCGAACTGCGGCAGCGGCAGGCCGACGGATGCGATGTAGCCGATGGTGCCGCTCGGAGCCATCAACTTGCCATAGCCGCTGACCAGGAAGATGGTGGCGATGAGAAGCCGGCCCATCAGCGGAAGCACGGAAGCGTTGGTGGTCGCAGAGACGGTGTTGTGGGTCGATTGCATGATGAAACTCCTCGTTGAAGCGTGAAGAAGGTTGAGAAAGGACTGGGTGAATGACTTGGTGCGGCGGGACTCAGATGGCCCGACCGCTTGCGCGGAGTTGCTCGCCAAGCCGGGCAATTTCTTGTTCGCCGTGCCGTAGCGCGGCCACAGACGTGTGCACCGAGTACGAGCCCAAGACGAGCTCGTGCGGGTGCTTGCGGGCGGTGCCAAAAATGAAACCTGTTGCGCTCGCGGCGGTCAGCCGGACCGTCCGGTCGCCCGCTTCGAAGACGACGAGCTCATCGGCAATGCGGTCGTTGCCCGTCAGCAGTGCACCGTGGCCGACGTGCAACCACGCCACGTCGTGTCCGCTCGGCGGTGCCAGTTCGATGGTTTCGCCGGCTTGCAAGCTCACGTAGAGATACTGGATGCCCTCGGGTGCTTCCACCTTGCTGCGCACACCCTGGTACTGGCCCAGGATGACCCGCACGTTGCCGACCTGTGCCACTTCGGCTGGCTGCAGGTATTGGCTCTGGGCCGGCGACAACTCCAAGGCCTGTGGAAGGGCGACCCACAACTGGTAGCCACGCAGGCGCCGGCCAGGGAGCGGCACACCGTCGTGCCAGACGCCCTTGCCGGCGCGCATCCATTCCACCGAGCCGGCCTCCAGTAAACCGCTGGCGCCGGTGGTGTCTTCGTAGCGCATGCCGCCCTCCAGCAGGACTGTCGTCGTGGCGATGCCCGAGTGCGGGTGCATCGGAAACATGGTCTTGCCGGCCGACTGGAAGTCGAAGTAGTCCAGGAAGACGAATGGCTTGAGGCTGTGGGCCAGGCCCGGGCTCAGCAACCGGTTCACCGGACCGTGGACCTGACCCTTGGTGCGCGTTGCGATGGCTCGGAAGGCATCCGTTCGACGCCCGGGTTCGGTCTGTGCGGCAGGGGGATTTGCCTGCGAGCCGCGTTCGATCACCTTCATGTGTTCACTCCGTTTGGTTGGTGAGCGAACTGTAGAAATCGGACAGCCAACTGAGAAGCCTATACTTTTCGATAGAAACCATCTGCGGGAGCGATAGATGCTCGACGGCGTCTCACTGGACCAGCTTCGTACCTTCATCGCCGCGGCCGATGAGGGCAGCTTTTCTGCCGCCGGACGCAAATTGCGCCGAGCGCAGTCGGTTGTGAGCCAGACCATGGCGAACCTCGAAGGCCAGCTCCGCGTGACCTTGTTCGACCGCTCGGCACGCTACCCCGTGCTCACCGACGCAGGAAAGGCGCTGCTCGGGGAGGCCAAGACCGTCGTGCACGGCATGGACAGCTTCAAGGCTCGGGCACGGACGCTGTCCGAGGGGCTGGAGCCGGAGCTGTCCGTGGCGGTGGACGTGATGTTTCCCATGAGCGTACTCACGGCTGCCGTAGGCGCGTTCAAGGAGCAATTCCCAACGACGCCTTTGCGCATGTACGTCGAGGCCCTTGGCGCCGTTGTTCAGCCGGTCCTGGACGGCGTCTGTCAAATCGGCATCGTCGGGTCGCTTCCCGTGGTACCCGAAGGCACCCGGTCGGAGCCCCTTGCGCAGGTCCCGATGGTCACGGTGGTTGCGCCTTCCCATCCGCTGGCCTCGCTCACCGGACCACTGCGGTCCACCGAGATGGAACGGCACGTCCAACTGGTCCTGACAGACCGCACGACGCTCAGCGCCGGGCGCAGCTATGGGGTGTTGGCTGCACAGGTATGGCGCTTGGCCGACCTCGGTGCCAAGCATGCGTTCCTGAAGGCGGGGTTCGGCTGGGGGCACATGCCTCGCGAGATGGTCCAACAGGACCTGGATGGAGGAACGCTGGTCCAACTCAGCCTTGCCATCCACCAGCCTTCGACGCCGAGCATTGCGATGCACGCGGCGTATCGTAGCGATGCGCCGCCCGGGCCCGCGGGGCGCTGGTTCATCGCACGGCTCCAAGAGGCCAACATATCGGCATAGACGATGGTTCCTATCGAAACAAAGAGGCTACCGCGATAGGTGCTGCGTCCATATTCTTCCGTCCATGCAGCAACAAGCTGCGCAACACGGAGAAAACATGGCACGCAAGGACTTTGAAAAGAAGGTGGCCCTGGTCACCGACGCGGGCTCCGGAATCGGCCGGGAGGCGGTGTTCGCGTTCGCTGGTCGCGGCGCAGTCGCCGTGGCAGCGGACCTGAACGAAGGTGGGCTCGCCGCGACGAGACACCCCATCGCGGAACCGGGAGGCCGGGTCATCACAGCACCCATCGAGGTCTCCAGCGAGGCACAGGTGCGGGAAAGAACCATGGTGACTGACACCACGGACCTCGGCGAGGCCGCCAAGGCGGTCATCCGTCGCAATACCGCAGAAGTGCAGGGCGGCGGCAACTGGGCTCTGTTCGACGAGCTGTTCGCCGACGAATTCCTGGACCACACGCCGCAGCCCCATTGCACGCCTGACAAGGCCGGTGCGCTGGGCCTCTACAAGAAGCTGCGGGAAGCGTTCCCGGACTTCCATGCCGTCATCCACTGGCAGCGCGCCGATGGCGACGTCGTCACCACCTTCAAGACCTACCACGGCACGCACCAAGGCGACTTTCTGGGCATCCCCGCCAGTGGCAAGTCCATCCAGTTCGAAACGGTCGATGCGATGCGCGTTCAAGGCGGAAAGATCACCGAGCACTGGGGCGTTGCGAACCTGTACTCCGTGCTCACGCAGCTGGACGCGCTGCCCCGTTGAAGACGTCCGTCCACAACCGTCACCACTCTGCAGAAGGAAATCGAACCATGAACACCACCGTCCGCTTCCACTCCTACGGCGGCCCCGAAGTCCTCGAAGTCGAGAACGATGCCGAGGTCGGCCCGCCGGGCGCAGGCCAGGTCCGCCTGCGCCATCAGGCCATCGGGGTCAACTTCATCGACACGCTGTTTCGCCAAGGTGTCTTCCCCGTTCCCCTCCCTTCGGTGCCCGGCGTGGAAGGCGTTGGCGTCATGGAGGCCGTCGGCGCTGAGGTTAGCGGGTTCAAGGAGGGCCAGCGCGTTGCCTACTATCTGGCGCCGGGGAGCTACACGCAGTCGCGGCTCATCGACGCAAGCGCCTTGGTGCAGGTTCCGGATGACCTGACCGCCGAGCAGATTGCAGCGGTGCTGACGAAAGGTCTGACCGCCTGGGCCGGGCTCAACGGATATCACGTGCTTCAGCCTGGCCAGACGATCCTTGTCCAAGGCGCCTCAAGCGGGGTTGGCAATCTGCTTGCACGGTGGGCAAAGGCACTGGGTGCGACCGTCATTGGCACGGCTGGCAGCGCTGAGAAGCGCGCGGCATTGGCAGGCGCCATCGACCACGTCCTGGCATCGGATGCGCCGGACCTTGGTGCGCAAGTGCGCAGCCTTGCACCGGCTGGCGTCGACGTTGTCTATGAGTTCGTGGGCAAGGCGACCTTCGACGCGTCCCTCGCGGCCGTCAAGGACGGTGGCACCGTCGTTTCCATCGGCGCGGCCTCCGGAGCGCCGCAGATCGACAAGGCTGCGGTGGCCAGCCGCAACCTGACCATGGTCGGTGGCCCCATGGCGCCGCACCTCTCCGGTCGTGTGGAACGCGCTGCGACCGACGTCTTTGCTGCGCTGAAGTCCGGTATCTTTGGCGAGGTCTCCGTCACCAGGTACGCCCTGCGCGACGCTGCCCGAGCCCACCTTGACATGGCTGAACGCAAGAAGGCAGGGGCGCTTGTTCTTGTACCTTGACGATGGGGCGGAGCGGCGGAGGGGGAATCCATCTTGACAAGCGTGGTTCCCGCCCGCGCTCCGGTCGGCCGAACCCCGGCGGCCTCCTAGACTTTCTCGCTCCTGGCGCGCCGGCGAAGCGGCGCCGCGTCCGCCGGTTCATCGGCCGGCGCCACCGGCCGCAGCGGCATGCTCGCGATCGCGTCGGCATAGACGTTGCCGCCGCTGGAGATGTGGTCGGTCATGGCCTGGAACGCGGCGTTCTCGTCGCCCGAGACGATGGCCTGCAGGATCACCGCATGCTCGGCCAGCGAGTGGCGGATGCGGTTGGGCCGGTCGAACAGCGCGCGGCGCGGGTGCCGCATGCGCAGCCGCATGGCGCGCAACTGGCGCGCCAGCACCTCGTTCAAGCTGCCATCGTAGATGATCTCGTGGAACACGCGGTTGGCCTGGCCGTACTCCTCGGCATCGTTCTTCGCGGCCGCGCGGCCGCAGGCGGCATGGGCCTCCTCGAGCTGCTCGCGCTGCGCGGTGGGCATGCGCCGCGCGGCCAGGCGCGCGGCCAGGCCTTCGAGCTGCATGAGGATCTCCAGCATCGCGATGTACTCGGGCACCGACAGCGAGGCCACCACGGCGCCCTGGCGCGACAGCGGCGTGACGAGCCCGGCGGCGGTCAGGTGCTTGATGGCCTCGCGCGCGGGGGTGCGCGAGACGCCGAAGCGGTCCATCAGCGCCTGTTCGTCGATGCGCGAGCCGGCGTCGAGCTTGCCGGAATGGATCTCCTCTTCCAGGGTCTGGCGGATCTGGTCGCCGAGGTTGATGCGGGCACTGGCCATGTCGTCGTGAACTCCTGGCCGGCATCTTAAGGGGGCGCGTTCAGGCCGCGGCGCGGGCCGCGAGCACCGCGTCGAAGCGTTCGAGCCGGGCGGCGGCGAAGGCCGGCCGCTGCCGCATGGCCTGCCACCAGGCCTGCACGCGCGGATGCGTGCCGGCCGCCAGCGCCTGCGGTGCCAGTTCCGCGAGCCGGGCGATGAAGGGCGCGGCCGCGATGTCGGCCAGCGAGTAGCGGCCGCCGACCAGCCAGGGGCCGTCGGCCAGCATGTCCTCCATGCGGGCCGGCAGGCGCAGCAGCTTGTCCAAGGCGGCGGTCTTTTCTTCCTCCGTGTAGGGCCGCCGGGCGATGCGCAGCCAGGCCTCGCGCCGCTCCGCCGTCGGGATGCGCGCGAGCTTGGCCTGCAGTTCGTCGTCGCTCCACTGGCTGGCCGTGGGCTGCAGCGCCAGGCTCCAGTTCAGGATGAGCAGGTGCGGCAGGCAGTGCTCGTCGGTCCAGCGCACGAAGTTGCGCATCACGGCGCGTTCGTACGGGTCCTCGGGCCGCAGCGGCGGGGTGGGCTGGATCTCGTCCAGGTACTCGCAGATGGTCGAGCTCTCGTGCAGGAAGCGGCCGGGCGCCAGCATCAGCGCGGGCACCACGCCGTTCGGGTTCATGGCCAGGAACGCGGGCGAATGGTGCTCCTGGCGGCCCATGTCGATGGCCACGCTCTCATAGGCCATGCCTTTCTCGGCCAGGCACAGGCGCACGCGGCGCGAGGCGCTGGACAGCCAGCCGTGGAAGAGCTTCATCATGGCACCAGCACCGGCGCGCCCGTGGTCGCCCGGCCCTCCAGGTCGCGGTGCGCCTGCTGCACATCGGCCAGCGCATAGCGGCTGCCCACCTCCAGCCGCACTTGGCCATCGGCGACGGCCGCGAAGAAGGCCGCCGCCGAGCGCTGCAGGTCGGCCGGGTCCGCGATGAAGCTGCGCAGCGTGGGCCGGCACACGCTCAGCGATTTGGCGTGCAGCAGCTGCAGATCCAGGCCCTCCACGTCGCCCGAGGCCGTGCCGTAGTTGATGGCCATGCCCAGCGTGCGCAGGCAGGCCAGCGAGGGCACGAAGACGTCCTTGCCGACCGCGTCGTAGACCACGGCCACGCCTTCGCCGCCCGTCAGCGCGAGCGTGCGCGTCGCGAAGTCCTCACGCCGGTAGTCGATCACGTGGTGGCAGCCATGGGCCAGTGCCACCTCGGCTTTGGCGGGCGAGCCGACCGTGCCGATCACGGTGGCGCCCAGCGCGCGTGCCCATTGCGACAGCAGCACACCCATGCCGCCCGCGGCCGCGTGCACGAGCACCGCGTCGCCGGGCTTCACCACGTAGAGCCGGCGCAGCAGGTATTCGGCCGTGAGCCCGCGCAGCAGGTTGGCGCCGGCCTGCTCCTCGGGGATGCCGGCCGGCAGCGCCAGCACGCGCGCGGCCGGCACGTTGCGCACGGCCTGGTAGGCGCCGGGGTGGAAGTAGGCCACGGACTGGCCCACGCGCCATTGCGTGACGCCTGCGCCGAGCGCCTCGACCACGCCCGCGCCCTGGGCGCCCAGCGTGACCGGGAACGGCGTGGGCGCGTGCGGGCCGTGCGCGCCCTTGCGTTGGTAGATGTCGGCGAAGTTCAGCCCGATCGCGCTCTGGCGGATGCGGACCTCACCGGTGGCCGGCGGCGGCACGTCGACCTGTACGCGCTCGAGGACGCTGGGGTCGCCGTGGCGGTGGATGTGGATGGCGGTGCTTTGCATGGGTGTGAATGTGTTCCGGCAACCGTTTTATAAGAATACGGATAAACGCTATATGGATTCTTTCGGTGGTTGTCCGTACACTTTTGCGACGACAACGAACGATGGAGACATGCCCATGGCCCTCACCCGCCGCCGTTTCGGCGCCCTGGCTGCCACGCTGGCCGCGCCGGCCCTCACACCCGCTCTGGTGGACGCCCAGCCGCTGGATGCGCTCCACGCCGCAGCCAAAAATGAGGGCGAACTGACCTGGTACGTCGTGCCGTATCCCTCAGAACTGGCCGAGACCATGGGCCGGCGCTTCAGCGAGCGCTACCCCGGCATCCGCGTGAACGTGGTGCGCACCACGGCGCAGGTGGCCTACCAGCGGCTGAACCAGGACATCAAGGCCGGCACGCCGGCCTGCGACGTGTTCTCCTCGACCGACCTCGCGCACTTCCTGGACCTCAAGGCGCGCAAGCTGTTGCTGCCCTACACGCCGCCCTCGGCGGCCCAGCTCGACCGGCATCTGCAGAACCTGGACCCGGACGGCACCTACCACGTGACCAGCGCCTTTCCCATGGGCCTGGT
Organism: Pseudorhodoferax sp. Leaf265; assembly: GCF_001422365.1. Lineage (GTDB taxonomy): Bacteria > Pseudomonadota > Gammaproteobacteria > Burkholderiales > Burkholderiaceae_C > Pseudorhodoferax. The sequence continues at coordinate 263,770 of NZ_LMMT01000012.1, forward strand.
CTACAACAAGCAGAAGGTGCAGGGCGCCGATGTGCCGAGCAGCTGGAACGACCTGCTGGACCCCAAGTGGCGCGGCCTGGCCTCGGTCGCGCACCCGGGTTTCAGCGGCGCCGCCGGGGCCTGGAGCCTGGAGATGCGCCGGCTCTACGGCGACGCCTGGTTCAAGAAGCTGGCCGACAACAAGGTGCAGGTCGGCCGCTCGACGATCGACACGGTGACCACCGTGAACTCCGGCGAGCGCTCGATCTCGGCCGGCCCGATCACGCTGGCCGCGCGCACCGCCGACCGTGGCAACCCGGTCGGCTGGGCCGTGCCCAAGGAGGGGCTGGTCATGGTGGTCTCGCCCTCGGCCGTGATGGCCAGCTCGAAGCGCCCGAACGCCAGCCGGCTGTTCATGGAATGGCTGATCGGCAGCGACGACGTGGTGGAGCTGGGCCGCGCCGAGTTCGGCATCCCGCTGCGCACGGGCCTGCAGCCGCCCGGTGGCTTGCCCGCCATGGGCTCGACCAAAACGCTGGCGCCCACGCCGAAGCAGATGCGCGACGACCTGCCGGCCGTGGTCGAACTCTGGAAGGACGCATTCGGTGTCTGAACTCGCCCTGGATGCGCAGGCCCGCCCGCGCGCCGCACCGAGCCGCTGGGCCGACCCTTCGCTGTGGCTGTTCGGCGCGCTCATCGCGCTGCTCGTGCTGCTGGTCGCCAACCCCATCCTGCGGCTCGTGGCCGAGAGCCTGCGCGGGGCCGACGGCGGCTTCTCGCTGGCCAGCTACGCGGCGGCGCTGGGCCGCAGCCGGCACCTGCAGGCGCTGCTCAACTCGCTCTACCTGGGCGTGGCCGTCACGGGCCTGGCCGCGCTGCTGGGCGTGCCGCTGGCACTGGCCGTCTCGCGCACCAACATGCCGGGGCGCGGGCTCACGCACCTGGGGGTGCTGGCCGCGTTCGTGATGCCCAACTTCATGGGCGCCATCGCCTGGATCCTGCTGGCCGGGCCCAACGCGGGCTGGCTCAACCGGGCCTGGGTCGCGCTGTCCGGCATGGAGGTCGGGCCGCTCAACATCTTCAGCTTCTGGGGCCTGGCCTTCGTCATCGCGCTGTACACCTATCCGCTGGTCTACGTGTTCACCAAGTCGGCGCTGGACCTGGTCTCCACCGAGCTGGAGGACGCGGCGTCCATCCACGGCGCCGGCAAGTTCCACACGCTGGCGCGCGTGACGCTGCCGCTGGTGCTGCCCTCCATCGTCGGCGCCGGCATCCTGATCTTCCTGGAGACCATCGCGCTGTACGGCACGCCGGCGCTTATCGCGATTCCCGCGGGGCTGAACCTGGCGACCACGCAGATCGTCTCGTTCTTCGAGTACCCGCTGCGCGTGGAGCAGGCCGCCGCCTTCTCCATGCCCATCCTCGCGCTGACGGTTGCCATGCTGGTGCTGCAGCGCCGCCTGCTCGCGAAGAAGGGCTTCGTCTCGGTCTCGGGCAAGGGCGGCGAGCGCCGGCCCTTCGACATCGGTTGGTGGAAGTGGCCGCTCGCGGCCTATGCCGCGCTAGTGGGCCTGCTCTCGGTGCTGCTGCCGCTCGCCATCCTGCTGCTGGCCTCGGTGTCCAAGGCCTGGGGCCGCGGCGTCGTGGCCGGCAACTTCACGCTGGCCAACTTCCACGCCATCTTCTTCGAGCAGCTGACGGTGCGCTCGGCGCTGCTCAACACGGTGCTGTACTCGGGCGCGACCGCCCTGGTCTGCGTGGGCATGGGACTGTGCGTGGCCTACGCCACGCAGCGCCGCATCACGCCGTTCCCCAACCTGCTGCAGTTCCTGGCGCTGGCGCCGGTCGCGGTGCCGGGCCTGGTGCTGGCCATCGGCCTGTACGCGGCCTACGCAGGCCCGCCGTTCTCGTTGTACGGCACGGGCTTGTTGATCGTGATCGCGTTCACCACGCGCTTCCTGCCGATCGCCGTGGTCGCCAGCGGCGCCTCGATCCGCTCGCTGAACCCGGAGCTGGAGGAGGCCGGCCGCATCCTGGGCGCCGGCCGGCTCACGGTGCTGCGCCGCATCGTCGTGCCGCTGCTGTCCAAGCCGCTGGCCGGCGTGTTCATCCTGGTCTTCGTGATCTGCACCAAGGAGCTCTCGACCGCCGTGTTCCTGACCGGGCCGGCCTCGCGCGTGGTCTCGGTGCTCACGCTGGACCTGAGCGAACAGGGCAACTACGAGGTGCTCGCGGCCATGGGCGTGGTGCTCGTCGTCATCGTGACGGCCGTCGTCGGCCTGGGCATGCGCATCGCGGGCCGCGACTTCATGTTGCGCCGCTCCTAAGAAGGAACACCATGTCGAAACTCGAACTCTCCCACGTGAGCAAGCGCTACGGCAGCACCGCCGTGGTCGACGACCTGAGCCTGCAGCTGCGCCAGGGCGAACTCGTGACCCTGCTGGGCCCCTCGGGCTGCGGCAAGACCACCACGCTGCGCATGGTGGCGGGCTTCGTCGAACTCAGCGAAGGCGCCATCGCGGTGGATGGCCGCGAGATCTCGGGCGCCAGGCGCACCGTGCCGCCCGAGCACCGCGGCATGTCCATGATCTTCCAGAGCTACGCGATCTGGCCCAACATGACCGTGGCCGAGAACGTGGCCTTCGGCCTCGCGGTGCGCAAGGCGCCGGCCGAGGAGGTCAAGCGCCGCGTCGGCGAGATGCTGGACGTGGTCAAGCTCGGCCACCTGGCGCAGCGCTACCCGGCCGAGCTCTCGGGCGGCCAGCAGCAGCGCGTGGCGCTGGCCCGCGCCATGGTGGTGCGACCCGAGGTGCTGCTGCTCGACGAGCCGCTGTCCAACCTGGACGCCAACCTGCGCGAAGAGATGGCCGGCGAGATCCGCCGCCTGCACGACGAGTTCCGCTTCACCACGGTCTACGTCACGCACGACCAGGCCGAGGCCATGACGATCTCCGACCGCATCGCGGTGCTGAACCTGGGCCGCCTGGAGCAGATCGACACGCCCTGGAACCTCTACAACCGCCCGCGCACGCCCTTCGTGGCCGGCTTCATCGGCCAGACCAACCTGGTGCAGGGCGAACTGCGGGCAGGGCGCTTTCAGCTGCCCGGCCTGTCCGGCGCTGTCCCCGTGGCGGGCAACGACCAGGCGCAGGCCCAGGTGTCGATCCGGCCGCAGTCGCTGAGCCTGGGCGCGGCGGGCGGCAGCCTGCTGGCCCTGGGCCAGGTGGCCGTGGTCGCGCGCACCTACCTGGGCGGGTACTGGGACTACCTGGTGCGGCCGCTGGCCGGCGGCGCGCCGCTCAAGGTGCATGCCGCGCCCGGCCATGTGCTGGAGCTGGGCCACGAGTCGCTGCTGTCCATCGATCCGGCCGGTGTGGCCGTGCTGGCGTGAAAGGAACACCATGCAAGAACTGTCGCGCCGCCGCTGGCTCGGCGCAGCGGCCGCCGCGGGCGGCCTGTTCGCGGGAGGCGTACGCGCCATGAACGAAGACCCCGTCTTCTCCGTCGTCGAGACCGCGCAAGGCAAGGTGCGCGGCCTGAAGTCCGGCGGCATCCACGTGTTCAAGGGCCTGCGCTACGGCGCCGACACGGCGGGCGCCAACCGCTTCCAGCCGCCGCAGCCCGTGGCGCCGTGGACGGGCGTGCGCGATGCCACGGCCTACGGCAACCACGCGCCGCAGATGCCGGCGGACCGCCGCCGCGCCTACGCCGACCTGATCGCCTACGACCTGCAGCCCGGCGGCATGGGCGAGGACTGCCTGGTGCTGAACCTGTGGACCCCGTCGCCCGACAAGGCCGCCAAGCGCCCGGTGCTCGTGCACCTGCACGGCGGCGGCCACTACGCCGGCTCGGGCAACTCGCCGCAGTTCGACGGCGAGATGATGGCGCGCTTCGGCGACGCGGTCTTCGTCACGCTGAACCACCGGCTCGGCGCCTTCGGCTACCTGAACCTGGCCGGCCATGGCGGCGAGCGCTACGCGCAGTCCGGGGCCGTGGGCATGTTGGACATCGTCGCCGGCCTGCGTTGGCTGCGCGAGAACGCGGAGGCCTTCGGCGGTGATCCGGCCCGCGTGCTGGTGTTCGGCCAGTCGGGCGGCGGGCTCAAGACCAGCACCTTGATGGCCATGCCCTCGGCCCAGGGCCTGTTCCACCGCGCCGGCGTGATGAGCGGTTCGGGCCTGCGCGCCATGCCGCAGGCCACCGCGCACGACATCGCCGGGCGCTTCCTGGCCGCGCTGGAGATCCAGAGCGGCGCGCTGGACAAACTGCTCCAGCTGCCCATGGCGCAGCTGCTGGCCGTGCAGCTGGCCTTCGAGCGTGCCGACCGCCAGCAGGGCGAGGCGCCGCGCGCCTTCGCGCCCGTGGTGGACGGCGTGGCCATCGCGCGCCACCCCTTCGACCCGGACGCACCGGCCATCTCGGCCGGCGTGCCCATGCTGATCAGCACCACGCTGGACGAGCGCGCCTACCGCCAGGTCAACTTCGACCTCGACGAGGCCGGCCTGCGCAAGTTCGCCGAAGGCAAGCTGGCCGGGCGCCCGGGCCTGGACGCGGCCGCGCTGGTCGCCATGTACCGAGAAGAAGACCCGCGCGCCACGCCCTTCGTGCTGCAGGCGCGCATCGACACCGACACCACCTTCCGCCTGGGCGCCCAGCTGCAGGCCGAGCGCAAGGCGGCACAGCACGCGGACAAGGGCGGTGCCCCGGTCTGGACCTATCTCTGGAAGACCCCCAGCCCGGCCTACGGCGGCCGCTACGGCGCGCCGCACGGCGTGGACATCGGCCCCAGCCTGCACGACATCCGCATGGGCCTGAACGGCCCCAGCGCCGAGAACCTGGCGCTGGCCGACCAGCTGGCGAGCGCCTGGCTTGCCTTTGCTGCCACGGGCGATCCAAACAACGCACGCACGCCCGCCTGGCCGGCCTTCACGCTGGCGCGGCGCAGCACGCTGGTGTTCGACGGGCCAGCCTCCCAGACCCGTGCCGTGGACGACCCGCGGCGCGCCTTCCGCGAACTCTGGGCCACGGCAGGCCCCAACCGTTGAACCACCCAGAAAGAACCATGAACACCACCGCTTCCTCGCTGCCGCTCTCGGGCTACCGGGTGCTGGACCTCACGATCGCGCGCGCCGGCCCCACGGCCGTGCGTCTGCTGGCCGACTGGGGCGCCGACGTCACGCGCCTGGAGGCGCCGCCGCCCAAGGACCGTGGCTCCGTGACGGGCCGGCGCCGCGGCTCGGACGAGCAGAACCTGCACCGCAACAAGCGCAGCCTGTGCGTGGACCTCAAGACGCCCGAGGGCGCGGCGATCCTGGACCGGCTCATCGCGCGCAGCGACGTGGTGGTGGAGAACTTCCGCTCCGTCGTCAAGGACCGCCTGGGCCTGAACTACGAACAGCTGCGCGCGCGCAACCCGCGCATCATCCTGGCCAGCATCTCGGGCTTCGGCCAGGACGGCCCCTATGCCGGGCGGCCCGGCGTGGACCAGATCGTGCAGGGCATGTCGGGCCTGAGTTCGGTGACGGGCGAGCCCGGCCGCGGCCCGGTGCGTGCCGGCATCGCGATCTCCGACACCACGGCCGGCATGTTCCTGGGCCAGGGCATCCTGCTCGCCCTGCTGCACCGCGAGCGCACGGGCCAGGGCCAGTGGGTCCACACCTCGCTGATCGAGGGCATGCTCAACAAGCTCGATTTCCAGGCCGCGCGCTACACCGTCAACGGCGAGGTGCCCGGGCAGGAGGGCAACGCCCACCCGACCCAGGTGCCCATGGGCACCTTCGAGGCCAGCGACGGCCAGGTCAACATCTGCGCGAGCACGCAGGCGATGTGGGCCGGCTTCTGCCGCGCCCTGGAGGCCACGCACCTGGCCGACAACGCCGACTACCGCGAATTCGTGGGCCGCGTGCAGCACCGCCGCCGGCTCGACGCCGAGATCAACGCCGTCACCCGCCAGTTCAGCGTGGCCGAACTCGTCAAGCGGCTCAACCCGGCGGGCGTGCCCTGCGGCCCGGTCTACGACATCGGCCAGGCCTTCGAGGACCCGCAGGTCAAGCACCTGCGCATGACACGGCCCGCGCAGCACCCGGTGCTGGGCGAGGTGCAACTGATCCGCTCGCCGATCAACCTCTCGGCCTTCCCGCACCCCGAGCGCTTCCACCATGCCGCGCCCGATCCGGGCGAGCAGACCGATGCGCTGCTCGCGGAGCTGGGCTATGCGCCGGACGCCATCGCCGCGCTGCGCGCCACGGGGGCTGCCGCATGACGCTCGAGTTGGGCACAAGCAAGATCCTCGCGCGCGCCGAAGACGGCGTGGGCTGGATCACGATCAACCAGCCCGAGCGGCGCAACGCCATGTCGCTGGAGATGTGGCAGGGCCTGGGCGCGGCGGCCGAGGCCCTGCAGGCCGACCCAGCGGTGCGCGTGGTGGTGCTGCACGGCGCGGGCGGCCAGTCCTTCGCGGCCGGCGCCGACATCAGCGAGTTCGAACAGCACCGTGCCAACGCCGAACAGAAGCTGCGCTACGCCGAGATCGCATCGCGCGCGCACCGCGGCCTGGCCGGGCTGGACAAGCCGCTCATCGCCATGGTGCAGGGCTTTTGCATCGGCGGCGGCCTCGCGCTGGCGCTGGCGGCCGACCTGCGCTTCGCCGGCGTTGGTTCGCGCTTCGGCATCCCGGCGGCGCGGCTGGGCCTGGGCTACGAGTACGAAGGCCTGGCCGCGCTGGCGCGCGTGGTCGGCCCCGCGGCGGCCAAGGACCTGCTGTTCAGCGCGCGCCAGCTCGAGGCCGACGAGGCGCTGCGCATCGGGCTGGTCAACCACCTGCTGCCGGCCGAGGAACTGGAGCCCGCGGTACGCGCCTACGCGGCCCGCGTGGCCGCGAACGCGCCGCTGACCGTGCAGGCGGCCAAGGCCGCCGTGCGCCTGTTCGAGCGTTACAGCGCGGCCGACGACAGCGCCGTGGCGGCCGCGGTGGACCGCTGCTTCGACAGCGCCGATTACCAGGAGGGCCGCCGCGCCTTCATGGAAAAACGCAACCCCGTTTTCCAGGGACGATGAACATGGACCTTCCTGAACTGCAGTGCGCCGGCCCCGTGGCCACCATCACGCTGCGCCGGCCCGAGCAGGCCAACCGGCTCACCCCCGACGACCTGGCCGCGCTGGCAGGGCACATCGACGCGGTGAACGCGCGGCCCGAGGTGCTGGTGCTGCAGCTGCGCGGCCTGGGCAGGTACTTCTGCAGCGGCTACGACATCGGCCAGATCGGCGCGGCGCGCAAGGTGAACTTCGAGGCCGTGGTCAACGCGCTGGAAGAAGCGCGGCCCGTGACCATCGCGGTGCTGCATGGCAGCGTCTACGGCGGCGGCACCGACCTGGCACTGGCCTGCGACTTCCGCCTGGGCGCGCAGGGCATCGACATGTTCATGCCGGCCGCGCGGCTGGGCCTGCACTTCTACCAGGGCGGGCTGGAGCGCTACGTGAGCCGGCTGGGCCTGGACAACGCCAAGCGCCTGTTCCTGACGGCCGAGAAGATCGGCGCCGAGGAGATGCGCGCGATCGGCTTTCTGACCCAGCTGCTGGCGCCGGGCGAACTGTCCGCCGCGGTGGATCGCCTCACGCAGACCTGCGCGGGCATGGCGCCCCTGGCCATGCTCGGCATGAAGCAGCACCTGAACCGCATCGCGCGCGGCCGGCTGGACGTGGACGCGCTGCACGCCGACATGGCGCGCGCCGCCGACTCCAGCGACCTGCGCGAAGGCCAGGCCGCATGGCTCGAGAAGCGCGCGCCGCGCTTTTCCGGCCTTTGAGCCCGGGAGCCACGATGAAGACCCTCCTGCTTGCTGCGGCATTCGCGGCCACCGCTGGCACCGCGCTGGCCCAGCCCTACCCGAACCGGCCGATCCGGCTCATCGTCGGCTACTCGCCCTCGGGCGCGGCCGACCTCATTGCGCGCGTCGTCGCCGAGGCCATGGGCAAGGAGCTGGGCCAGTCCATCGTGGTGGACAACAAGCCCGGGGCCGGCAGCACGCTGGCCTCCTCGCTGCTGTGGCGCGCACCGGCCGACGGCTACACGCTGGGCCTGGCCACCGCCACGCTCTACGGCATCGACCAGCACCTGTACAAGGTCAAGTACCAGTCCACGGACTTCACGCCCATCACGCGCCTGACGGTCTCGCCCCTGGTGCTGGCGGTGAACAAGGACCTGGGCATCGCCAGCGTGCAGGACCTGGTGGCCAAGGTGCGCGCGCAGCCGGGCAAGATGAACTATTCGTCCTCGGGCATCGGCGGCTCGCCGCACATCGCCGCGCTGAGCTTCGAAAAAGCCGTGGGCGGGCAGATGGTGCACATCCCGTTCAAGGGCGGCGCGCCGGCCTTGCAGGCGGTGGCGGCGGGCGACGTGCAGCTGTCCTTCGGCACGGCCGCCTCGGTGCTGCCGCTGGGGCGGCCCGGCACCGTGAAGATGCTGGGCGTGACGACGGAGCAGCCATCGGCCGTGGTGCCGGGGCTGCCCACGCTGGCCTCGCAGGGCCTGCCGGGCTTCGAGTTCAGCTTCTGGTTCGGCCTGTTCGGGCCGGCCCAGCTGCCGGCCGAGGTGACCCAGCGGCTCTACGCCGCCGCGACCCGCGCGCTGGCCGACCCGCAGGTGCAGCGCAAGCTGCTGGACACGGGCAACGAGGCGCTGGCGTCCAGCTCGCCGGCGGAGTTCGACCGCTGGGCGGCGGGCTCGGGGCGCGAGGCGCTGGAGCGCATCAAGGAGGCCAACGTCAAGGTCGAGTGACGCGCCGGCGTGCCGGCACTACACCGGCACGTGGGCCAGCAGCTTGTCCAGCGTGACCGGATAGTCGCGCACGCGCACGCCGGTCGCGTTGTAGATGGCGTTGGCCACCGCCGCGCCCACGCCGCAGATGCCCAGCTCGCCCACGCCCTTGGCCTTGAGCGGCGTGGACATGGGGTCGACCTCGTCCAGGAACACCACCTCCTGGTGCGGGATGTCGGCGTGCACGGGCACCTCGTAGCCGGCCAGGTCGTGGTTCACGAAGAAGCCGCGGCGCGTGTCCACGGCCAGATCTTCCATGAGCGCAGCACCCACGCCCATGGTCATCGCGCCGATCACCTGGCTGCGCGCCGTCTTGGGGTTCAGGATGCGGCCGGCCGCGCAGACCGCCAGCATGCGGCGCACGCGGATCTCGCAGCTGGCCACGTCCACGCCGACCTCGACGAAGTGCGCGCCGAAGGTCGATTGCTGGGCCTTCTCGGAAAACTCCTTGGGATACTCGATCTTGTCCTCGGCCACGAGCTCGCGGTCGGCCGAGGCCTGCGCGAGCGCCATGCTGCGCTCGCCCACGCGCACCTGGCCGTTCTCGAACTGCGCCTGTGCCGGGTCCAGGCCCAGCCGCTCGGCCACCTGCCGGCGCAGCGCCATGCAGGCCGCGTAGACGCCGGCCGTCGAGTTGGCCGCGCCCCATTGCCCACCCGAACCGCAGGACACGGGCAGCAGCGAGTCGCCCAGCCGCACCGTGACGCGCTCCAGCGGCAGGCCCAGGGTCTCGGCCGCGGTCTGCGCGATGATGGTGTAGCTGCCGGTGCCGATGTCGGTCATGTCGGTGTCCACCGTGAGCATGCCCTTGGTGTCCAGCCGCACGCGCGCGGCCGAGGTCTGCAGCAGGTTGTTGCGCAAGGCCGCGGCCACGCCCAGGCCGATGCGCCAGCGGCCCTCGCGCTGCTGGCCGGGCCGGCTCTGGCGTGCGGCCCAGCCGAAGCGCTCGGCACCCAGCTGCAGGCAGCGCGTGAGCTGGCGCTGCGTGAACGGCCGTTCGGGCTTCTCGGGGTCGACCTGCGTGTCGTTGAGGATGCGGAACGCAATCGGGTCCATGCCCAGCCGCTCGGCCATCTCGTCCATGGCCACTTCCAGCGCCATCAGGCCGGGCGCCTCGCCGGGCGCGCGCATGGCATTGCCCTCGGGCAGGTCCAGCACCGCGAGCTTCATGGCCGTCATGCGGTGGGCGCCGGCGTAGAGCAGCCGGGTCTGGTTGACGGCGGTCTCGGGGCCGCCGCCGGGCAGGTCGCCCGACCAGCTTTCGTGCGCGATGGCCGTGAGCTTGCCGTCCTTGCCGGCGCCCAGGCGGATGCGCTGGATGGTGGCCGGCCGGTGCGTGGTGTTGTTGGCGATCAGCGGGCGCTGCAGCGCGACCTTCACCGGCCGTTTGGCGGCGCGCGCACCGAGCGCGGCCAGCACGGCATCGGCCCGCACGAACAGCTTGCCGCCGAAGCCGCCGCCGACGAAGGTGGAGATCAGCCGCACCTTGTCCTTGGGCATGGCGAGCGTGCGTGCGAGGTCGCTGGCACCCCAGTCGATCATCTGGTTGGCGGTCCACACGGTGAGGGCGCCGTCGTCGTTCCAGACGGCCAGCGTGGCGTGCGGCTCCATCATCGCGTGCGATTGGTCGGGCGTGGTGTAGGTGCAGTCCAGCTGCACGGGCGCGGCGGCGTAGGCGCCCTCGAAATCGCCCACACTGGTTTCCACGGGACCGGTGTTCTCGTTCGGCTCGGGTGGCTTGGCCCCATCCTTGGCGCGGGACAGGTCGTAGGCGCCGCGGGTGCTCTCGTAGCGCACCTGCACCAGCGCGGCCGCGGCGCGGGCCTGCTCGAAGGTCTGCGCCACCACCAGCGCCACGGCCTGGTGGTAGTGGTCGATCTGCGGCCCGCCCAGCAGCTTGGCGGTGTTCATCTTGCCCTTGCCCAGCTTGCCCGCATTGCGCGCCGTGACCACGGCCAGCACGCCGGGGGCCGCGCTGGCCGCGCGGGTGTCCATGGCGGCGATGCGGCCCTTGGCGATGCCGGCGCCCACGACCACGCCATAGGCGGTGTCGGGCAGCTCGTGGTGCTCGTAGGCGTAGGGCGCGGTGCCGGTGGTCTTGAAGGGGCCGTCGATGCGGTTGAGGGGCTTGCCGACCAGCTTCAACTGGTCGATCGGGTTGGTGGTGGCGGGGGCGTCGAATTTCATGTGGTTCTCCCGGTCTCCTGCAGCACGTCGGACAGCACGCGCGTGACCAGCAGGGGCTTGAAGGCGTTGTGGTCGGTGGTGCGCGCGCCGGCCAGCAGCTGCGCCGTGAAGGCTTCGGCGCCGTTCGGCAGCACGGGTTCGGCCGCTTCCATGCGCCAGGGCTTGTGCGCCACGCCGCCCAGCGCCACGCGGCCGCGGCCGTCGCGCTGCACGATGGCGGCCACCGAGACCAGCGCGAAGGCGTAGGAGGCGCGGTCGCGCACCTTGCGGTATTCGTGGCGGCCGCCGACCGGGGGCGGCAGCGTCACGGCCGTGATGAGCTCGCCGGCTTCCAGCGCGGTCTCGCGCTGTGGCGTGTTGCCGGGCAGGCGGTGGAAGTCGGCGATCGGGATGCTGCGCGTGGCGCCGTCGGGCCGCACGGTTTGCACCGTTGCGTCGAGTACACGCATGGCCACGGCCATGTCGCTCGGGTGCGTGGCGATGCAGGCGCTGCTGGTGCCCACGATGGCGTGCTGGCGGTTGATGCCGTCCAGCGCTGCGCAGCCGCTGTCGGGCTTGCGCTTGTTGCAGGCCTGGGCGGTGTCGTAGAAGTAGGGGCAGCGCGTGCGCTGCAGCAGGTTGCCGGCCGTGGTGGCCTTGTTGCGCAGCTGGCCCGAGGCGCCGGACAGCAGGGCGCGCGAGAGCACGGCGTAGTCCTTGCGCACGCGTGCATCGGCCGCCAGGTCGGTGTTGCGCACGAGCGCGCCGATGCGCAGGCCGCCGTCCGGTGCCGGCTCGATGCGGTCCAGCGCCAGGCCGTTCACGTCGACCAGGTGGGGCGGCGTCTCGATCTGCAGCTTCATGAGGTCCACGAGGTTGGTGCCGCCTGCGATGAAGCGGGCGCCCGGTGTGCGCGCCGCGGCGGCGGCGGCCTCGGCCGGCGTGCGGGCACGCTCGAAGGTGAAGGCCTTCATGCCGCACCTCCCGCCACTTCCGAGATGGCCTCGACGATGTTGGAGTAGGCGCCGCAGCGGCAGATGTTGCCGCTCATGCGTTCGCGCAGCTCCTGGGCCGAGAGCAATGGCTTGGCATTGAGGTCGGCGCTGACGTGGCTCGGAATGCCGGCACGCACCTCGTCGATCACCGCCACGGCCGAGCAGATCTGCCCCGGCGTGCAGTAGCCGCACTGGTAGCCGTCGTGCTTGACGAAGGCGGCCTGCATGGGGTGCAGCTGTTGCGGATGGCCGAGCCCCTCGATCGTGGTCACACTGCCGCCCTCGTGCAGCACGGCGAGCGACAGGCAGGCATTGATGCGTCGGCCGTCGGCGATGACGGTGCAGGCGCCGCACTGGCCGTGGTCACAGCCCTTCTTGCTGCCGTTCAGGTGCAACTGCTCGCGCAGCAGGTCCAGCAGCGTGGTGCGGGTGTCGATCTCGACAGTGTGGCGCTGGCCGTTGACGGTCAGCGTGAGGCGGTGCAGCGGCATGGGGTCGGGGGCGGGGCGGATGGCGGGAGGCGGGGCGGCCTCGGCTGCGCCGGCGCCGGTCGCGGCCGCGCTGGCCGCGCTGGCCAGCAACAGGTTGCGGCGCGTGAGCGCGAGGTCGCAGGCCGCGCCGGTGGCGCAGGGGTCGGGTGTGTGCATCGTGGGCTCCTGTCGCACGCGGGATCGGCGCACGGTCGTTGTGAACTGCAAGCCTGGGCCAGCGCCGCCGGGCGTGCAGCAGGCGGGCAGGGCGCCCGCGCGTAGGCAGTGGCCGACGGCCGATGGCCGCCACTGCCGCTTGCATTCGGCGCGCGAAGCCCCCACATTGACGGCAGACCTTCTTCACGAGAGCGCCATGGAATTCAAGGATTACTACAGTGCCTTGGGCGTGCCGAAGACCGCGACGGACGACGAGGTCCGCAAGTCCTACCGCAAGCTCGCCCGCAAGTACCACCCCGACGTCAGCAAGGAAGCCGACGCGGAGCAGCGCATGCGCGAGCTCAACGAGGCCTACGACGTGTTGCGCGACAAGGACAAGCGTGCCGCCTACGATGCGCTGGCCGCGCGCGTGGCCAGCGGCCAACACGCCGGCGCGGGCGGCGCCGGCTTCACGCCCCCACCCGGCTGGGACCAGGGCTTCGAGTTCAGCCGCAGCGGCGGCGGGCCGGCCGACGACGCCGACTTCAGCGACTTCTTCTCCTCGCTGTTCGGCGCCGCGCAGCGGCGCCAGGCCGGCCGGCAGCAGCCGCGCATGCGCGGCGAGGACCAGCATGCCGCGATCGAGATCGACGTGGCCACGGCCTTCCGTGGCGGCGAGCGCCAACTGCAGCTGCGCGCGCTGGAACTCGACGCCCAGGGCGAGCCGCAGCTGGTGCAGCGCACCTTGCAGGTGCGCATTCCCGCGGGCGTGCGGCCCGGCCAGTTCATCCGGCTTGCGGGCCAGGGCCTGCCGGGCCACGGTGGCGAGCCGGCGGGCGACCTGTTCCTGGAGGTGCGCATCGCGCCCGATGCGCGCTGGCGCGTCGAAGGCCATGACCTCACCATGCGCCTGCCCGTGACGCCCAGCGAGGCTGCGCTGGGCGCCCAGGTGCGCGTGCCGCTGCCGGCCGGCGGCGAGGTGGAGGTTTCGGTGCCGCCGAACTCGCGCAGCGGCCGCAAGCTGCGGCTCAAGGAGCGCGGCTTCGCGGGCAAGACACCCGGCCATCTGTACCTGGAACTGGAGATCGCGCTGCCGCCGGCCGACTCCGCCGCCGCGCGCGCGGCCTACGAGGCGCTGGCCCGGGCCGCGGCCGGCTTCGACCCGCGCGCCCAACTGACCACCACGGGAGCCTGAACATGCAGATCCGTCAGACCACGGTGTCCGTCGTGCAGTGCGTGCCGGTGGACGAAGACCATCCGCTGCGCGCCGAGGAGATCGCGCGTGCCGCGGGCGACCGGCTCGAATGGGTTCTGGAGCTCGTCGAGGCCGGCGTGATCGCGCCGACCGCGCCCGGCGCGCCGCGCGCGCAATGGGCCTTCCACGGCGAGGCGCTGCGCGGCGCGCTGGAGGCGCGGCGCCTGCAGCGCGACTTCGGCGTGGGCGTGGACGCGGCCGCGCTGATCATCGAACTGCAGCGTGAGGTGCGGCGGCTGCGCGGGCTGCTGGGCCGGGCGTAGCGCCGGCGGCCTCACAGCAGCGCGAGCTGCTGGCACGCGGGCAGCGGCTGCAGTGGCCAGCGAGCGATCACTTCGTAGGCATAGGGCTCGCCGCCGCCCTCGACGAGCAGCAGTTCCTCCAGCGTCCACGGAATGGGCGTGATCTTCTGGGTGCCCAGGGCCATGGGTGCGTCGTCGCTGACCGTGACATGCGGCGTGTGGCCGCCGGGGCTGGCCAGCCCCTCCTGCGCCAGGCCCTCGCGCACCGCTGCCAGCAGGGCCGCGAAGCCGGCAGGTTCGCCCTTGGCGCGGAATGCCCAATGGATACGTTCGCGGCGGCCGGGCGTGCTGTGGTCCACGCCCTGGATGCGGTTGAGCAGCAGGGTACAGGCGCTGGCGCGCACGCTGTCGCCCGCCCGCTGCAAGGGCTTCGCCAGGTCGCGTCCCTCGAAGAAGCGGTCCGACAGCGTCTGATGCCAGGTGCCGGGTGGGGAAAGGCTGTCGCCGAGCCGCTCGCGCAACTGCCAGTACGCGAGGCTGTGCTGCATCGCGGCGCGCACCGTGGGCGAGGGCTGGGCCATGAACAGCAGGCGGGACATGCTGGCGACTGTCGTCGAAGCCGGAGCTGCTGGTGCAAGGCGCTGCGAATGCCCACTGCGGGGCCGTGCGTTTCCGGGGCGTCAGCCCGCCGCCTCCGGCGGCCGGTCGTTCTCGATCCAAACCTTGGTCGCGCCGCCCACGCGCGAGAGCTGCATGTGGTACTCGTAGCGTGTGGGGTGGTAGAGACCGGTCAGGAACTGCACGGGCCGGCCATCCCGGTCGAAGGCCACGCGCGCCACGCGCAGCAGCGGCGTGCCGGGCGGCACGCGCAGGGCCTGCGCCACATGCAGATCGGCCAGTGCCGCGCCCAGGGTCTGCTCGGCCGATTCCACCTGCACGCCGTGCTGCTCCAGCGCCACCAGCATCGGGATGTCCTGCAGCGTGGCCCGGTCGACCGCGTCGGCCAGGTCGGGCGGCAGGAACACCTCGGTGTAGGCGATGGGCTGGCCCTTGAACTTGCGCACGCGCACGACCTTGAGCACGCGGCTGCCGGGCGCCACACGCAGCGCCTCGGCCGCGTGCGAGGGGGCCGGCAGCAGGCGCCGCTCCAGCACCGTCACGCGCGTGCGCCGGCCCATGTTGACGATGTTGTCCAGCAGGCCGCCGCGCAGCCGCAGGTGCCTGGGCGGTTCGGCCTGCGTGGCCGGCAGCGTGCCCTTGCCGCGCAGGCGCACGACCAGGCCTTCCTCCTCGAGCCGGGCCAGCGCGGAACGCACGGTCACGCGCGCCACGCCGAATTCCTCGGCCAGCTGGCGTTCGCCGGGCAGCGGCAGGCCGCGCTCGTAGACGCCGGTCTTCAGGCGTTCGCGCAGCACCAGCCGGACCTGGTGGAAGCGCGGCAGCGGCGTGTCGTCGGTGCGCATTGGGCCACTGTACGCGGCCGCAAGCTCACTCGTATTCCTTCCCCGCAGCCAGCATCTCGGGCGTGCCGATGAGCTGGTTGAGCTGGTCGAACTGCAGCATCTGCGGCCACCAGGGTTCGGTCGTGCCGTGCTGGCGCAGGCTGGCCAGGTAGCCCTGCAGCGCGAAGCTCAGCGCACGCACCGTGCCGCCCGGGAAGATCGCGATGCGGTAGCCCAGGGCTTGCAGTTCGGCCGCGGGCAGGATGGGCGTCTTGCCGCCTTCGACCATGTTGGCCAGCATGGGCGCGCGCGGGGCCAGGCGCGTCAAGGCCGTGGCCATGTCGGCCGGCGTGCGCAGGGCTTCGACGAACAGCACATCGGCGCCGGCGTCGGCATAGCGGTCCATGCGGTCCAGCGCGGCGTCCAGGCCCTCGACGGCGACCGCGTCGGTGCGGGCCACGACCAGCGTGTCGGCGCTGCGGCGCGCGTCCACGGCGGCGCGGATCTTGCCGGCCATCTCGGCCGCGGGGACCAGGGTCTTGCCGTCCAGGTGGCCGCAGCGCTTGGGGCTGGTCTGGTCTTCGAGCTGGATGGCGCTGGCGCCCGCGCGTTCGAGCAGGCGCACGGTGCGCTGCACATTCAGTGCGTTGCCGAAGCCGGTGTCGGCGTCGACGACCAGGTGCAGGTCCACGCGCTCGCGGATGCTGCCCGTCACGTGCGCGACGTCGTCGAGCGACAGCAGGCCGATGTCGGGCCGGCCGAAGCGCGTGTAGGCGATGGACGCGCCCGAGAGGTAGGCGGCGTCGAAGCCGGCCTGCGCCACGAGCAGCGCAGAGAAGGCGTCGTAGACGCCGGGGGCCGTGACGATGTCCGGCGATTGCAGCCGGTTCTTCAAGGTGGTCATGTCGTGGGGGCGGCGCGCTGCGCGGCCAGGCGGTGGGCGAGATGGGGCACCAGGCCGCCGGCGCGGACCATGGCGATCAGATGGACGGGCGGCGCCACGCAGGCCAGCACGCGGCCGCTGCGGTGGTCGTGCACGGTGGCGCTGTCCAGGTCGCAGGCCACGGGTGCGCCGGGCGCGACCGTGGGCGCCTGGTCGCAGACCAGCAGCGGCAGGCCCAGGTTGAAGGCGTTGCGGTAGAAGATGCCCGAGAACGACTGCGCGACCACGCAGGCGATGCCCATGTGGCGCAGCACCTCGGCCGCCTGCTCGCGCGAGGAGCCGGCGCCGAAGTTGCGGCCCGCGAACAGGATGTCGCCAGGGCGGACCTCGGCCGCGAAGCGTGGTTCGACGGACTCCAGGCAGTGCCGGGCGATCTCGGCGATCGGCAGCTTCATGTAGCGGCCCGGCGCGAGCAGGTCGGTGTTGAGGTCGTCGCTGAACAGCCAGGCCTGGCCGGTGGCGGGGTGGAATGGTGTATTCATGCCAGCATGTCCCGTGGGTCGGCCACGCGGCCGGCGACGGCCGAGGCCGCGACGGTCCAGGGCGAGCCCAGGTAGATCTGCGCCTGGGCCGAGCCCATGCGGCCCTTGAAATTGCGCGCCGTGGTGCTGATGGCCACGGTGTCGTCGCCGAAGGTGTGGGCGCCGTAGCCGGCGCAGGCGCCGCAGCCGGTGGGCAGCAGTTCGGCACCGGCATCGGTCAGCGCGCCCAGCACGCCCTCGGCGGCCGCCTGCTGCTGGTCCTGCAGGCTGGCCGGCGCCACGAGCAGGCGCACGCCGCGCGCGACCTTGCGCCCGCGCAGCACCTGGGCCGCCATGCGCAGGTCTTCCAGCTTGGCGCCGGTGCAGGCGCCCACGTAGGCGAGATTGATGGCGGTGCTGGCCAGCGCGTCCACGTCGTGGCCGCGCGTGGGGCTGTGCGGCTCGGCCACCTGGGGCGGCAGCCGGTCGGCCTCGAAGCGGTGCTCGGCCAGCACGGGCGCGCCCGCGTCGCTGTGCCAGGGTGCGATGTCCACATCGCCGGCGCCGGCCTGCGCGAGCCAGGCCTGCGTGGTCGCGTCGGGCGCCACCAGGCCGGCCTGGCCGCCGAGCTCGGCCGTCATGTTGGCCAGCGTCATGCGCTCCTGCATGGGCAGGGCCGCGACGGCGCTGCCCGCGTACTCCACGGCCTGGTACTGGCCGCCCTCCATGCCGAAGCGCCGGCACAGGTAGAGCATCATGTCCTTGGCCGAGACGCCGGCGGCGAGCCGCCCGTCCCACACCATGCGGATGGTGTGCGGCACCTGCAGCCAGATCTCGCCCGTCACGAGCACGCCCAGCATGTCGGTGGCGCCCACGCCGAACATGTAGGCGCCGAAGGCCCCGCCCGTGGGCGAATGGCTGTCGCCGCCCACGGCGAACATGCCGGGGCGCAGGTAGCCCTTCTGCGGCACGACCACGTGGCAGATGCCCTCCATGTCGTGGAAGCGAGCCACGCCGGCCTCGCGCACCCAGTCGCGGGCGATCTGCACGATGGCCTGGCTGTCGGCGTCGTAGGCGGGCACATAGTGGTCGGTCACGACCACCACCTTGTCGGGGTCCCAGACCTTGGCGCCGAGCTTTTCCAGCATCGGCTTGACGCGGCGCGGGCCGCCCGAGTCGTGCATCATGGCCAGGTCGACCCGGCAGGTCACGGTCTCGCCCGGCGTCACCTGCGGCAGGCCGGCGGCGCGTGCCACCAGCTTTTGCGCCAGCGTCTGCGGTGCGGTCATGGTGTTCATTCGACCGTGGCGCCCGAGGCCTTGATGATCTTCGCCCAGTCCTGCACGTCCTGCGCCACGAACTTCGCGAACGCGTCGGGCGTCATGTCGACGGCGCTGGCGGCCTCGGTGTGCATGCGCTCCTGGTAGGCGGGCGACTCGACAGCCTTCTTGACGGCGGCGTACAGGCGGTCGGTCGTCTCCTTGGGCATCTTTGCAGGGCCGAACAGGCCGAACCAGGCCTGGGACTCGAAGCCCTTGACCGTCTGCGTCAGCGGCGGCACGCCCGGGAACTGCGGCAGCGCCTCGCGGCTGCTCACGCCCAGCAGCTGGATGGCGCCGGTCTTCTGGTGCGGCAGCACGTTGACGGTGCTGGCGAACATCAGGTCCACGGTGCCGGCCAGCACGTCGGCTAGCGCCGGGCCCGTGCCCTTGTACGGCACGTTCACGATGTCGGTGCCCGTCACCATCTTGAACTGCTCGCTGGCCAGGTGCAGCGAGGAGCCCTGCGCGCCGATCGCGAAGTTCAGCTTGCCGGGGTTCTTCTTCGCATACGCGATCAGGCCGGCGGTGTCGGAGAACGGCAGGCCCTTGCGCGCGATCAGCACGCTCGGCACCTTGGCGACCATGGTGATGGGCGTGAAGTCCTTGACCGGGTCGAAGCCCAGGTTCTTGTACAGCGTGGCGTTGATGGTGTGGCCCGTGAAGCTCATGAGCAGCGTGTTGCCGTCGGCCGGGGCCTTGGCGACGAAGCTGGCCGCGATGTTGCCGCCGGCGCCGGCGCGGTTCTCGACGATGACGGGCTGGCCCAGCGTGTCGCCCACCATGCGGCCGATCACGCGGGCCAGCGTGTCGGTGGTGCCGCCGGCCGGGCTGCCGACGACGATGGTGATGGGACGGCCCTGGGCGGTGGCCGGGAAGGGGGTGGTGGCCATGGCGGCCAGCAGCAGCGCGGCCAGGCTGGCGCGGCGCGTGGGCAGGGAAGGCATGTTGTCTCCGGGTCTGTGGGGAATGCCCGCATGCTAGGCATGCGAGGCCCGGGACTCAATGGAACCTGCTGGTCCTGTCGTGCGGACCAGCGTGCGCCGGGATCAGACCGCCCGGCCCACCAATGCCACCGCGAACACCAGCGTGCCCAATGCCAGGTTCAGCGCCACCAGCTGGCGTACCGTACCCAACTGCGCGCCGGCCTGCGGCCACTGCTTGTCGGCCACGGCACGGCGCATGCGCGGGAACACGCGGCCGCGGATGAAGCCGTAGACCACCGTCATCACGAGCGCCAGCGTGAACATGGCGTGGATGCGCCAGTGCGCGCCGCGGAAGCCGCCGATGGCCATGAACATGGCCAGGCCGCTGATCCACAGCGCGGCCAGCGCCACGTCCACGCCGCGCAGGAAGCGGCCCAGCGCCGCCGCCATGAAGGGCAGCCGCAAGGGCGGCTCCAGCACGGCCGCCGCGGCCGGCCGCACGGCCAGGTGCATGGTGGCCATGCCACCGACCCAGAAGGCGGCGCTGGCCAGGTGCACGAAGAGGAGGAAGGCGTAGATCGTGGGGTTCATGCGGCGATGATCGCGCATGCGCCGCGGCTGCCCGTGGCACCTGCCGTTTCGCGCACGGGGGGCAGGGCCATCGGGCCCAGTACCATCCCCGGCTGTCGTTTGCCCGAGGATCTCCATGGCGCTGTTTCGCCGTCTTCCTGGTCTGTTCCTGTGCATGGCGCTGGCCGTGCCCGTGTTCGCCCGCACCGAGGCCGCGCCGCGCCCCGTCACGCCGCGCGGCCCGCTGGGGGCCGACGAGCAGAACAACATCACCGTGTTCAAGGCGGCCTCGCCCTCGGTGGTCAACATCACCTCGCTGGGCCTGGAGCGCGAGCTGTTCTCGCGCAATGTGCAGCAGGTGCCGCAGGGCACGGGCACGGGCTTCGTCTGGGACGCACAGGGCCACATCGTCACCAACTTCCATGTGATCCAGGGCGCCAGCGGCGCGCGCGTGACGCTGGCCGACCAGAGCCACTACGCGGCCAAGCTGGTCGGCGTGTTCCCCGACCGCGACCTGGCCGTGCTTCGGATCGAGGCGCCGGCCGGCCAGCTGCGCCCGCTGCCGATCGGCAGCAGCGCCGACCTGCAGGTGGGCCAGTCGGTCTACGCCATCGGCAACCCCTTCGGCCTGGACCAGACGCTGACCACCGGCATCGTGAGCGCGCTGAACCGCGAGATCGAATCCGTCACGCGGCGCACCATCCGCGGCGCGATCCAGACCGACGCGGCCATCAACCCGGGCAACTCGGGCGGGCCGTTGCTCGATTCGGCCGGCCGCCTGGTCGGTGTCAACACCGCCATCTACAGCCCTTCGGGCGCCAGCGCCGGCATCGGCTTCTCGATCCCGGTGGACGAGGTCAACCGCATCGTGCCGCGGCTGATCCGCGACGGCCGCTTCGTGCGGCCGGCGCTGGGCGTGGCCTATGCCGCCGAGCCCTTCAACCGCGCGCTGGGCCTGCCGCGTGGCGTGGCCATCCTGCGCGTGCAGCCGGGCAGTCCGGCCGCACAGGCCGGCCTGCGTGCGTTCACGCGCGGCGAGCGCGGCATCCACGCGGGCGACGTGATCACCGCCATCGACGGCGAGGCCGTGGCCAGCGCCGACGATGTGCTGAATGCGCTGGAGCGGCGCCAGGCCGGCGAACGTGTCGAGATCACGCTGTGGCGCGCCGGCAGCACGCGCAAGGAGCGTGTCACGCTGGTGGCCTCCGAGGAATGAACATGCAGCCCTTGCTCTCTGCCTGGACCCGCCGCGCCGCGTTGCTGGCGCTGGGCACCGTGCTGGCCACGACCGCCACCGCGCAGGACTGGCCGCAGCGCCCGGTGCGCATCGTGGTGCCGTTCGCGGCGGGCTCCTCGCCCGACATCCTGGCGCGCATCGTCAACGACAGGCTGGGTCCGCTGCTGGGCCAGCCGCTGGTCGTGGACAACAAGCCCGGCGCGGGCGGCAACACCGGCACCGACCTCGTGGCCAAGGCCGCGCCGGACGGCCAGACCTTCCTGCTCTCGGTCAACGCGCCGCTGGTCTACAACACGGTGCTGTTCAAGCGCCTGCCCTACGACCCCTTCACCGACCTGGTGCCGGTGTCGCTGGCCGCCACCACGCCGAACGTCTGCGTGGCCACGCCGGGCATGGGCGTGGCCTCGGTCAAGGACTGGCTGGCCGCGCTGCGGCGCAACCCGGGGCAGTACAACTTCGCCTCCACCGGCAACGGCTCGATCGCGCACCTGGGCGTGGAGCTCGTCAAGCTGCGCACGCAGTCCTTCGCGGTGCACATCCCGTACGCCTCTTCGGCCCAGGCCACCACGGCCATGCTGCAGGGCGACGTGCACTTCGCCTGCCTGCCGCCGGTGTCCGTGATGCCGCAGGTGCAGGCCGGCAAGCTGGTCGCACTGGCCGTGAGCTCGGCCGAGCGCTCGGCGCTGCTGCCTGACCTGCCCACGCTGCGCGAGGCCGGCCTGCCCGACATCCAGGCCGTGCCCTGGTTCGCCTACATGGCGCCCAGGGGCACGCCGCCGGCCGTGGTGCAGCGCATGAGCGCGGCCATCGCCGAGGTGCTCCAGGATCCAGAGACGAAGCGTCGGCTGCAGACCGCCTACTTCGACCCGGTGGGCAGCACGCCGCAGGAGCTGGCGGACTTCATGCGCAAGGAGCTGCGGCTGTGGCGGCCCGTGATCGAGCGCGCCGGCCTCAAGCCCAGCGACTGAGAATTCCCCAACAACACAAGGAGACGACATGCAAGAGAGCACGATCACCGTGACCACGCGCGACGGCATCGCGCTGCAGACCTGGCGCTGGGCGCCCGAAGGCCAGCCGCGCGCAGCCGTGCAGTTGCAGCACGGCCTGGGCGAGCATGCGGGCCGCTACCGGCGCTTCGGCGCGGCGCTGGCCGCCGCGGGCTATGTGGTCTACGCGCCGGACGGCCGTGGCTCCGGGCGCAGCGCGGCCGGTGCCTACGGCCGCTGGGGCCGCGACGGCTGGCCCGGCTGGGTCGACGACGTCTGGCAGCTCAACCAGCGCATCCGCGCCGAGCACCCGGGCCTGGCGCTGGGCCTGGTCGGCCACAGCATGGGCTCCTTCGCCACGCAGCAGTTCCTGCTGGACCATTCGGATGCTGTGCAGGCGGCCGTGCTGCTGGGCACCAGCGAGCCGGCCGGCATCGCCGCCATGCTGAGCGCCGAAGGGCCGGTGGACCTCAGTGCGCTGAACCAGGGGTTCGAACACCGCACAGGCTTCGAGTGGCTGAGCCGCGACGCGGCCGAGGTCGACGCCTACTGCGCCGACCCGGCCTGCGGCTTTGTGCCCGAGCCGTTCCGCGGCCTGGAGACGTTGGCGCGTGCGGCCGATCCGGCGGCACTGGCCCGTGTGCGCCCGGACCTGCCCATCCTGCTGCTGTCGGGCGATGCCGACCCGATCGCCGGGCCCGGCGGCGCGGCCGTGCAGCTGGTCGGCCAGCGCTACCGGGATGCCGGCGTGCGCGACGTCGAGGTCGTGCTGTATCACGAGGCGCGGCACGAACTGCTCAACGAGACCAACCGCGAGGAGGTCACGGCGCGGCTGCTGGCGTTCCTGCAGCGCAGCCTGTTGCGCTGAGCTTCAGGGCTCGGCCGCGCGCAGGATGCGCTTGGCCAGGCCGGCGTAGTCGCCGTCGAAGTGGTGGTTGCCCTTGATCGTGACCACCTGGGCCCGCGCGGGCGAGAGCTGCGGGCACAGCGAGCGCTTTTCCTCGCTGCCGTGCACGCACAGCGTGCGCGCGGCGTCCAGCTTCTGCGCCTCGGGCAGCACCGGCCTGTCGCCGCTGGGCCCCAGCCAGTTGCTGACGTGGAATTCGAACGAGGCCTTCTCGCTGGGGGCCAGCAGCACCGATAGGCGCACGGCCGCGCGCGTACGCTCGGGCAGGCGGTTCAGCGCGAAGGGCAGCACGTCGGCGCCCTGCGAGAAGCCGATCAGGATCACCTCGCTGCGCTGCCAGCGCGCCGCGTAGTAGCGCACCAGCCGGTCCAGATCGGCGGCCACGCCCTCGGGCGTGCGCTTGCTCCAGAAGTAGCGCAGCGAGTCGAAGCCGGCCACGGGCACGCCCTGGCGCGCGAGTTCGGCGGCGATGTCCTTGTCGATGTTGGCCCAGCCGCCGTCGCCCGACAGCAGCACGGCGAAGCGCTTGCCGGCGGCCTGCGTGGGCACTTCCACCACGGGCAGGTCGGCCAGCTGGGCGGGGGCGGCCTCCAGCACGGGCCGCTGCGCGGCGATCTCGGCCGCGGCGGCGTCGAAGCTGGCGCGCTGGCGCGCCTGCGGCACCTGGGCGACGAAGGCCTGGGCCGTGGCGGCGTCGCAGGCCGCAGGGCTGTTGCCCGGCGCCGCCATCCACGGGATGCCGAGCGCCACCGGCGCCATGTCCACGGCCGGTCCGGCACCGGCCACGCGCCAGCTGAGCTTGTTGACCGCGCACAGCGGCGGCTGCACCACGAGCCGCGGGCAGAAGCCGGTCGTCAGCAGCGCACCGAACGAGCCGGCCGGCGCCTGCGCGACCAGGCCGTAGGCATAGGCGGCGTAGTCGCCCGCGCCGACCACGGTGCTTTCGAAGTAGGCCGGCAGCTTGAGCATGGCCTGGATGTGGCGTGCGAGGTTCTCGAAGTCGCCGCCGGCGTAGCCGCACTTCTCCTTCTGTGCGCGCACCTTGGCCTGGTAGGCCGCCATCGAGACCTCGGCCACCATGGCACCGCCGGCCAGCAGGCGGCTGCGCATGGCCTGTTCCTGGGCAGAGGGCGTGTTGCCTTCGACCATCAGCAAGGCGAACTGGCGCACCGGCCCGCTGGGCGAATGCACCTGCACGCGCTCGAACTGGCCATGGCTGATGCTTTGCACGGGCGGCGTCTGCGCCAGCGCCGCGCCACAGGCCAGCCAGGCGAGCGTCAACGCGGATTTCATTTGGAAACCACCCCTTTCACGCCACCGCCGATCAGCGTGGCGACATCGGCCAGCACCAGCACGGGCTCCAGCCCGCCCGGCGCGGCCAGGTAGCGCGCTTCCCACACGGGCTCGAACTTGTCCTTGAAACTGTGCAGTCCGCGGAAGTTGTAGAAGCGTTCGCCGTGCTCGAACAGCAGCCGGCCGATGCGCTGCCAGCGTGGCGCCTGCCGGCGCTCGGCCATGCCGGCCATGGGCGCCATGCCCAGGCCGAAGCGCTGGTAGCCCTCGGCCTGCAGGTGCAGCATGGTCTTGGCGAACAGGTAGTCCATGGTGCCGGGCGGGGCCTCGGGCAGGTAGCGCATGAGGTCGATGCTGGCCTCTTCCTTCTGCCCCGTGACGAGCAGGTTGGCAAAGGCGATGACCTGGCCCTCGCGCCGCACCACGGCCACGGGCAGCCGGACGAGGTAGGCATCGTCGAAGCGGCCGACCGAGAAGTTCTTCTCGCGTGCGCTCTGCTTGCGCATCCAGGCGTCGGAGACGGCGCGCAGCGCGGGCAGCAGCGGCGCCACCTCGGCGGCCGGCACCACCTCGAACACCAGGCCCTCGCGCTCGCCGCGGTTCACCCCCGAGCGCAGGTTGGCGCGCTTGGCGCCCTTGAGGTTGAATTCGGGCAGCGGCACATGGGCGTACTCGCCGAGCTTGAAGGCCTGCAGTCCGCAATCGAGGAACAGCGGCAGCATGGACGGGCGCACCTGGTAGAAGGCCGACCGCCCGCCGTGGGCATTGGCATGCTCGATGAAGCGCCAGACCAGGTCGGCCCATTCCTTGCGCTCGCCGATGGGCCCGAACAGCGCGACCCAGGAGCGGCCCTGCTTGCCGTACATGATGAAGCTCTTGCCCGAGGGGGAGAACATCAGGTTCTTGTCGCCGACCAGCGCGAAGCAGCCGGCCGCGCTGGGGCTGGCGCGCACGATGGCGGCGGCGCGCTCGATCTCCTCGTCGGTGGGCGGCACCACCGCGCCGGCGGGCGGGCGCATGAGTTGCCACAGGCCGATGGCCAGCGCGCCCAGGGCCACGCCCAGCAGCGCGCGCAGCGAGCGCGGCGCCTGCGCATCGAGCTCGAACTGCCACCACAGCCGGCTGCTGTAGGCCACCTCCTGGTAGGCGAAGAACAGGATCCAGACGCAGGCCGCCAGCACACCGCCCACGGCCAGCAGCCAGCCCGGCTCCAGCCGCTGCGCGAACAGCGAGGAGGGCCGGTCGAACTGGCGGCGCGACAGCAGCAGCAGCACGGCAAGCACCGAGAGCAGGGCGGCCTCGCCCCAGGCGATGCCCTTGGGCAGGGCCAGCAGCCCGGCCACGATGGACAGCGCCAGCGCCGCCCACCAGGCCGCGTCGAGCCGGTGCAGCAGGCCGCGCGCGACCAGCAACAGGCCCAGGCCGGCCACGCTGCCCAGGAAGTGCGCCGTCTCCACCAGCGGCAGGGGCATGTGGAGCGACTCCAGCAGCAGCTGGCTGTCTTCGGTGAACGGCGTCACCCCGGAGACCAGCAGCCACAGCCCGGCCACCAGCGTCAGCGCGGCCAGCAGGCGCGGCCCCAGCCTGGCCGCGGCGCGCACGGCCGGCGCGGCGGCGCGGCCGACCTGGGCGCCCACGCCGGCCCGCAGTTCGAACCCGGCCAGGAGCGCCGTGGCCAGCACCAGCGGCAGCACGTAGTACAGCGCGCGGTACAGCAGCAGCGCGCCCAGCATGGCCTCGGTCGGCAGGTAGGGGCCGCTGGCCAGCAGCATCACGGCCTCGAACACGCCGATGCCGCCCGGCACGTGGCTCAGCAGGCTGGCGCTGATGGCGATCGCATAGAAGGCCAGGAAGGTCGGCAGCGGCAGGTCCGATGGGGGCAGCAGCACCCACAGCGCGAGCGCCGAGGCCCCGAGCTCCACGGCCGAGATCGCCAGCTGCCGCAGCGCCAGCGGAAAGGGCGGCAGGCGCAGCGTCCAGCGGCCGGCGATCTGCACCACGCGCTGGCGTGCGCACAGCCACAGCAGCACGGCCACGCCCGCCAGCAGCAGCGCGGCGGCCCCGCGCAAGACGCCGGCCGGCAGGTGCAGCAGCCGCGCCACGTCGGGCGCGCCCCACAACAGTGCGAGCGCACCGAACGCCGACATGCCGAGCAGGAAGGCGCTGGCGTTGAAGGCCACGACCTGGGCGATCTTGGCCGGTTCCACCCCCGCGGCCGCGAACAGGCGCATGCGCACGGCGCCACCGGTCAGCGTTCCGAGGCCGATGGTGTTGCCCAGCGCATAGGCGACGAACGAGGTCAGCAGCAGCATGCCGCGCGAGACCCTGGCCTGGGCATAGGCCAGGGCCGAGGCGTCGTAGCCCGACAGCGCGAGGTAGCTCGCGGCCGTGAAGGCCAACCCTGCCAGCACCTGCAGCGCAGGTGTGCCGTGCACGGCATGCATGATCTCGGCGTAGCGCACCTCGCGCAGCAGGCTGTGTAAGGCGATGCCGACGAGCAGGATCAGTACCGCCGCCGTGGTCCCGATCACCCAGGGCTGCCAGCGCTGCAGGGCGTCGCGCAGCCAGGGCGCCGGTGGTCGGGGCCCTGCCTGATGGGCGGGGTCCGGTGCTGGCGCGGTGTTCGCGGTGTTCGACATGGAATGACAAAAGCACTATAGCCACGCGGGCATCCGTCCAAGCGGGACAGAAGGCCTCATCTTCTGTGTGTCTTTGCGGCGCGCCCGGGTATGGTGCCTCCTGCGAGCCGCATTGCACCGAGAACACCGCATGAACCCCGAAGACCTGCAGCGCCTGACCACCCTGGCCATGCCGTATGGCCGCTACAAGGGCACCGTGATCGCCGACCTGCCCGGCAACTACCTGGCCTGGTTCGCGCGCGAGGGCTTTCCCAAGGGCGAGCTCGGCCGGCTGCTGGCGCTGATGCTGGAGATCGACCACAACGGCCTGGGGCATCTGCTCAAGCCCTTGCGCTGAGACGCTGCCCACGCATTTTTTTTCGATCCCCCGGCGTGAGCCGGTCCCGTGCTTGCTAGCATGCACGCAACCCACATCAGCCGCGCCCACCCACCGCGCAAGCGACGGAGACTGTTTCCATGCCATTGCCCGCACTCAGATCCCTGGCCCTGTCGGTGCAGGAGTACCGCAGCGGCGAGTACCGCTGGGTCGTCCTGGAGCGCTTCGCGGACGACGAGCCCTTCGAAGTGCTGCTGGCGGCCGAAGAGAGCTCCGCCACCTACGGCGACGCATGGGCGAACGGCACAGCCGTGCTCAGCGCGCTGGCCGACGACAACATGGCCATCGGCCCCCGCGTGAACGAGGAAGAGCAGCCCGTGTTCGTGCAGACCGACCGCCCCGGTCTTTACGAGTTGCGCGACGACGACAAGTGAGCGCGGGCCCCGCGTTCCAGCCCGTGCTGGAAGGGATCGTCGCGGCGCTGGCCGAATTGCGCGGTGCCGAAGGCCAGGTCGCCAGCTACATCCCGGCGTTGGCCCGCGTCGATGCCCGGCACTTCGGCGTGGCCCTGGTCACGGCCGACGGCCAGGAGGCGGTGGCCGGCGACGGCGCACTGCCGTTCTCCATCCAGAGCATCTCCAAGGTCTTCACGCTGACGCTGGCCATGCAGCACCTGGGCGAGTCGCTGTGGGAGCGCATCGGCCGCGAGCCCTCGGGCAGCGCCTTCAACTCCCTGGTGCAGCTGGAGTTCGAGCAGGGCCGGCCGCGCAACCCCTTCATCAATGCCGGCGCCATCGCTGTGGCCGACCGGCTGGTCACGCTGTTCGGCAGCCAGGCCAAGGCCGAGCTGCTGGCGCTCATGACGGCACTGGCGGGCGAGCCCATCGCCTTCGACGAGGAGGTGGCGGCGTCGGAGGCCGCCACCGGGTTCCGCAACCTCGCGCTGGCCAATTTCATGAAGAGCTTCGGCAAGCTCGACAACCCGGTCGAGCAGGTGCTGGACCTGTACTTCCACCAGTGCGCGCTGCGCATGAGCTGCCTGCAGCTGGCGCGCGCGGCCGCCTACCTGAGCCGCGACGGCCATCATCCGCTGTGGGCCGGGCGCGCCGTCTGCACCGAGCGCCAGACGCGGCGCATCAACGCGCTGATGCTGACCTGCGGCACCTACGACGCGGCCGGCGAGTTCGCCTACCGCATTGGCCTGCCCTGCAAGAGCGGCGTGGGCGGCGGCATCGTGGCCGTGGTGCCGGACCGGCTCACGTTGGCGGTGTGGTCGCCCGCGCTGGATGCGACCGGCAACTCGGCGCTGGGGCGCCAGGCGCTGGAGATGTTCGTGGGCCGGACCGGGTTGTCGGTCTTCTGAACCTCACCAGCCGCTGAAGCGCGGCCAGGTCTGCAGCGCGCCGCCATCGGCTGGCACCAGTTGGTAGGCCGCATGCTGCGCACCCGTCGCGCAGGCATGGTTGGGGTAGACGCGCAGCTGGCTGCCGAGCGGAAAGCGCTGCTCCAGGTTCGCGCCGCTCGCGCCCTTCCACTGCAGCACGCCATGCTCCTGGTTGGCCTCGCCGAAGCCCAGCTCGGCGATGGGCTGGCCTTGCAGGTCGGCCACGAGGCCGTAGCCGTGGTCGTGCGTCTGCCTGGCCGTGCCGCGGTCGCGGCTCATGGCCATCCAGCCCGCGTCGGTGATGATCCAGCCGGCCTCGGGCCGGTGGCCGATCACGGTGGCCAGCACCGACAGTGCGATCTCGTCCACGCCGCAGACGCCGACACCGGCCATCACGAGGTCGAAGAACACGTAGACGCCGGCACGCACCTCGGTCACGCCGTCGAGCCGGCGCGCGTGCAGCGCGGTGGGCGTGGAGCCCACGCTGACCACGGGGCAGGCGTGGCCGGCGGCGCGCAGGCGCTCGGCCGCGCGCACGCAGCCGGCGCGTTCCTGCTCGGCCATGGCCTCCAGCGCTGCGGGCGTGTTCAGACCGTAGGAGCTGCCGGCATGGGTCAGCACGCCGGCCAGTTCTGCGCCGTCGTCCACCAGCGCGGCGGCCACGGCCAGCAGCCGTGCGTCCTCGGGCGGGATGCCGCTGCGGTGGCCATCGGTGTCGACCTCGATCAGCACGCGGTGGCTGTGGCCGTTCGTCCGCCCGTGCGCGGCCAGCTGCTCGGCGGCCGTGACCGATTCGACCAGCAGCGTGAGCCGGCAGCCCGCGCGCACCAGACGCAGCGCGTGGTCGAACTTGGACGGCACGATGGCCACGGCGTACAGGATGTCGTCGACACCGGCGGCGAAGAACTGCTCGGCCTCCTTGAGCGTGGAGACCGTGATGCCCTGTGCGCCGGCCGCGAGCTGGCGGCGCACCACCTCGGCGCACTTGCTGGTCTTGGCGTGCGGGCGAAAGCGCACGCCCAGCGCGTCCATGCGCTGCTGCATGCGCGCGATGTTGTGCTGCATGCGGGCTTCGTCGAGCAGCAGCAGCGGGGTTTCCAGCGCTGCGAGGTCGGCGGAGTTCATGCGGCTTGCGCGCCCAGCAGTTCGCACAGCCGCGCGAGGTCCACGTTGCCGCCGCTCAGCAGCACGCCGATGCGCTGGCCGCGCAGCGCGCTGGCCTCGCGGCGCACGGCCGCCAGGCCCAGGCAGCCGGTCGGCTCGACGACGATCTTCATGCGCGCAGCGGCGAAGGCCATGGCGTCCACGAGCTCGGCGTCGCTGGCGGTCTGCACGTCGTCCACATCGCGGCGGATCACGCCGAAGGTGTAGTTCCCCAGGTGCTGGGTCTGCGCACCGTCCGCAATCGTCTTGGGTACGTCGATGTGCACGATCTTCCCGCTGCGGAACGACTGCTGGCCGTCGTTGCCGGCCTCGGGCTCCACGCCCACGATGCGCGTCTTGGGCGACAGCGCGCGCAGCGCCAGTGCCGAGCCCGACAACAGGCCGCCGCCGCCCAGCGGCGCGTAGAAGGCGTCGAGCGGGCCGACCTCTTCGATGAGTTCCTTGGCCGCGGTGCCCTGGCCGGCGATCACGTCGGGATGGTCGTAGGGCGGGATCAGCGTGAAGCCGTGTTTCTGGGCGAGCTCGCGGCCGATCTGCTCGCGGTCCTCGGTGTAGCGGTCGTAGCTGACCACGGTGGCGCCGTAGCCCTTGGTGGCGGCGACCTTCATGGCCGGTGCGTCGCTGGGCATGACGATGGTCGCCGGAATCCCGAGGATGCGCGCTGACAGTGCGATGGCCTGGGCATGGTTGCCCGAGGAGAAGGCCACGACGCCGGCACGGCGCTGGGCCGCGTCGAACTTGGACAAGGCATTGAAGCCACCGCGGAACTTGAAGGCGCCCATGCGCTGCAGGTTCTCGCACTTGAAGAACACTTCGGCGCCGATGGCCTCGTTGAGCGTGCGCGAGGTCATCACGGGCGTGCGGTGGGCATGGCCCTCGATGCGGCGTGCGGCGGCGGCCACGTCTTC
Source organism: Pseudorhodoferax sp. Leaf265 (assembly GCF_001422365.1). Classification (GTDB taxonomy): domain Bacteria; phylum Pseudomonadota; class Gammaproteobacteria; order Burkholderiales; family Burkholderiaceae_C; genus Pseudorhodoferax. The sequence goes on from NZ_LMMT01000012.1 coordinate 294,343, forward strand.
GTAGGTCGGCAGGGTCAGATCGTTCATGGCGGTGGAAGGGGCGGGTGGAGAAAGGGGTTACCAGGGCCAGGCGATGTCCAGGCCCAGGCCCTGGGCCTGGGCGCGGGCCAACACCAGGCGCGCGACGGCCAGGTCCTGCAGCGCCAGGCCGGTCAGGTCGAACACGGTGATGGCCTCGGGGGCACGGGCGGCGCCGTCGAGCTCGCCGATTTCGGTGCAGGGCAGGTCGGGCGCCCATTGCGCCTCGCCGAGTTGGCGCGCCTGGGTGCGGTCGTCGACCACGAGCCTGGCGCGTGCGAGCAGGCCATCGGGCAGTTCGCGCTTGCCGCGTGTGTCGGCGCCGACGGCGTTGATGTGCGTGCCGGGGCGCACGGCGCCCGGGCCGAAGAGGGCGCCGGCGCCGGGCGTGGCGGTGATGACGACGTCGCTGGCGGCCACGGCGGTGTCGGCATCGGGCGCGAACCGCAGCGCGCACCGGTCCGCGAAGGCGGCCTCGAAGGCCGCGTCGGGCTGGCCGCGGTGCGTGCAGTAGCGCACCTGCTCCAGCGCAGGCAGCACGCGCAGCGCTTCGGCCAGGTGGGCGCGGGCCTGCACGCCGGTGCCGAACAGGCACAGCGCGCGGCTCTCGGGCCGGGCCAGGCGCTGCAGGCCGATGGCGCCGGCGGCGGCCGTGCGTGCGCTGGTGATCGCATTGCCGTCCAGCACGCCGAGCGGCCGGCCCGTGGCCGGGTCGTGCAGCACGATGGTGGCCTGGTGCGGCTCGCCGCCCTGGCCGCGGTTGGCCGGCCAGAAGCCTGCTGCCTTGTAGCCCAGCAGCGCCTGGCTTGGCACGGCGCCCGACTTGATGCCGAACACGCCGCCTGCCAGCTGCTCGCGCACCACGGGAAAGGTGCGGCCCTCGCCGCGGCTGTGCAGCACGAAGGCCTCGGCCACGGCCGCGCGCACGGCGGCAGGCTCCAGCAGCGTGGCCACGGTCGGGCCGTCGAGCAGGCGCATGCGGGCTTCAGCGCGCATCGCTGTACACCGTGGCGCGCGACACACCCAGGTGGGCGGCGACGGTCTGCATGGCATGGCGCAACTGCAGCAGGCCCTCGGCCTTGAGCTCCTGCAGCAGCGCGCGGCGTTCGTCGGCCTTGAGTGCGCGCGGCGTGCTCGCGCGCGCGGCGGCGTAGCGGTCGATGCGCGCGCGGATCGCGTCGGCGCCGGCCGGGTCCAGCGACTCGGCCGGTGCGGCCTGGGCGTCGACCTGCACGAACTGGCCCATGGCGCTCTGCAGGCTCTTGAACAGGGTCAAGTCCACGTTCAGGCACAGGGCGGCGACGTAGCGGCCCTCGGCGTCCTTGATGCCGATCGACGTGCTCTTGGCCTGGCGCCCGTCGGCGAAGCGGTTGGCGTAGTTGGCCAGCACCGGCGCGTAGGCCGGGTCGGCGATGCGGGCCAGGCCCAGCTCGGTGGCCGGGTCGCCGACGGCGCGGCCCGACAGGTTGTTGTGGATCGCGGCGATCGCATGACCGGGGTCCAGCAGGTCGTGCACCACGACCTCACAGAACGGCGCGAAGGTCTCGCCCAGGCCCTGGGCGATGTGCTCGAGCTGGCCCAGCAGGGCGCGCTGGGCAGCGGTTCTGGACGGTTTGGCGGTCGGCATCTGGATATTTTGTCCAGATGTAGACGTTTTGTCCAGATTCTTCAGCGCGCCTGCAGGTAGGGCGTGCGCGCGAGCAGCTCGGTCGCCCAGTCCACGAAGGCGCGCACCTTGGCGGACAGGTGGCGGTTGGGCGGGTAGACCACATGCAGCGGAATGGGCGGGTGGCTCCAGTCGGGCAGCACACGCACCAGCGTGCCGTTGTCCAGGTGGTGCTGCAGGCCGAAACGCGCGACCTGCGTGATGCCCAGGCCGGCCAGCACGGCCGTGGTCAGCGCGTTGCTTTCGTTCACAGCGAGCTGGTAGGTCCCGAGGATCTCGAGCTGCTCCCCGCCCTGCACGAACAGATGCGGGAACTGCCGGCCGGTGCGCGAGGAGAAGTAGTTGATGAGGCGGTGGCCCTTCTCCAGTTCGCTCGGGTGGGCCGGCGTGCCGTGCTGGGCCAGGTAGCCCGGCGTGGCCACGGTGATGAGTTCCACGCCGCCGATGCGCCGCGCCACCAGCGACTGCTCGGTGAGTTCGCCGCCGCGGATCACGCAGTCCACGTTATCGGCGATGAGATCGACCGGGCGGTCGCTGACGCCCAGGTCGAGCTGGATGTCGGGAAAGCGCTCGAAGAAGGTGTGCAGCTGCGGGATCACGAGCAGCCGCGCGATGGAGGCGCCCACGTCCACGCGCAGCCGCCCGCTCGGACGCGACTGGGCACTGCTCATGCTGGCTTCGATGTCGTCGAAATCCGACAGCAGGCGCACCGTGCGCTCGTAGTAGGCCGCGCCGTCGGGCGTGACGGTCACGCGGCGCGTGGTGCGGTTGAGCAGCTTGACGCGCAGCCGCGCCTCCAGGTACTGGATCTGCTTGGTGACGGTGCCCTTGGGAATGTCGAGCGACTCGGCCGCCTTGGTGAAGCTGCCGGCCTCGACGACGCGCGTGAACATGCGCATGGACTGGATCTGGTCCATCAAAAGCGCTCCAGGTCGGCGCGGCGCGCGCGGTGGCCGCGGTGCAGAGGGTGGACCTCCGAGGCAATCATGTGGTTCTCCATGGGTGGATTGCGATAAGGGCCGCAGTCTCCAAGCTCACATCTTGGGAAGGTCAAGTCGGCAGGCCGATGACCCTCTTGGCTGGAGCGGCGCGGGACATGCTGCCGCCCACAGACCGGATCTGCGTGCCGAAGCGGCCAGCCTCGACGACGCGCGCGACCATGCGCATGGAATGGATCTGGTCCATTCGTCTTTCCTGTGCTGTTGGGGTGCCCGCGGGTGCGGTGGGGGCGCGACTGTAGCGGGAACGCGCGATCCTGTCAGCGGACCTGCATGTAAGGGTTCTGGGCGAACAGCTCGGCTGCCCAGTCGACGAAGGCGCGTACCTTGGCCGAGAGGTGGCGGTTGGGCGGGTAGACCACGTAGAAGGGCAGGGTGCGGCGCTTCCAGTCCGGCAGGATCTGCACCAATGCGCCGCTCTCGATGTGCGGTTTCACGTCGAAGCGGGTCAGCGCCACGATGCCCAGGCCGGCCAGCGCGGCCTCGGACAGCGCGTTGCTCTCGTTCACGGCCAGCTGGTAGCGGCCCGTGATCTCGTGGCTCTCGCCGTTGCACTCGAAGGAGTGGGTGTACTGGCGCCCCGTGCGCGAGGAGAAGAAGCTGACCATGGTGTGCTGGTGCGCCAGCTCGGTCGGGTGCGCCGGCGTGCCGTGGCGCGCCAGGTAGGCCGGCGAGGCCACGGTCACGAAGTCGATGTTGCCGATGCGCCGCGCCACCAGCGACTGCTCGGTCAGCTCGCCGCCGCGGATCACGCAGTCCACGTTGTCGGCGATCAGGTCGACCGGCCGGTCGCTGACGCCCAGGTCGAGCTGGATGTCGGGGTAGCGCTCGAAGAAACCCTGCAGCGCCGGGATCACGAGCAGCCGCGCCACCGAGGCGCCGATGTCCACGCGCAGCCGGCCGCTGGGCCGGGCCTGGGCGTTGCTCATGCTGGCCTCGATGTCGTCCAGGTCCGAGAGCAGCCGCAGCGTGCGCTCGTAGTAGGCCGCGCCGTCGGCGGTCACGGTCACACGGCGCGTGGTGCGGTTCAGCAGCCGCACGCGCAGCCGCGTCTCCAATGCCTGGATCTGCTTGGTGACCGTGCCCTTGGGCACATCCAGCGACTCGGCCGCCTTCGTGAAACTGCCTGCTTCCACGACGCGCGTGAACGTCCGCATCGACTGGATCTGGTCCATTGGCTTCCTTCTTGCTTCTAGTTGGGGTTCAGTAGATACCCGTAGGTCCAAAAGGTTCTGCCGCCCTGTCCCCTGTCATTCTCGGGACATTGTTGGCGGCTCGGAAACAGTGAAGCGGTGTGTTGCACATTTATCCGACACAGCGACGGCTCTACATTAACCAGCATCGTCAACCTGAGTCCTCTCTCTACGCTGTTCCAGGAGCCTGCCATGTCCGCCGCCACCGCCACCCCGTCGACCACCGCTGCCCCGCAGGGCAACGGCTTTGCGAGCTGGCGCGAGACCGTGGTCGAGCTCAAGGGCCTGGAGCCCGTGCCCGCCCGGATCTACGGGGAGAAGAAGCGCGGCCAGGCGGCACCGCTCGTGGTGCATTACCACGGCGGCGCCTTCACGGCCGGTGGGCTGGACTGCGGCGTCAAGCTGGCCAGCATGCTGGCCGAGGCCGGCGCCATCGTCGTCTCCATCGCCTATCCGCTGGCGCCCGCCCATCCGTTCCCGCAGGCGCTGGACGTGGGCTACGGCGTGCTCGAGTGGGCCTGGAAGCAGCGAGCCAAGCTGGCCGGCACCGGCGCCCCGGTGTTCCTGGCCGGCGAGGAAGCCGGCGGCAACCTGGCCGCGGCCACCGCCTTGATCGCGCGCGACCGTGCCCATCCGCCGCTGGCCGGCCAGGTGCTGGTCTCGCCCATGCTGGACCCCTGCACGGGCATGGCCTCGGTGCGTGAATTCAACTGCACCGAGACCCAGGGCAAGTGGGCCGAGGGCTGGCGCAACTACCTGCGCTGCCCGCAGGACGCCACCCACCCCTACGCCGTGCCGGGCGGTTCGCTGCGGCTGGCGGGCATTGCGCCCACGCTGGTGCTGACCTCCAGCGACGACCCGATGCGCGACGAGGCCCGTGCCTATGCCGAGAAGCTGCGCGCCGCCGGTGTCGCCGTCGATTTCGAGATGCTGACCCCGGCCACGGGTTGGCCCAACACCTTGCTGGCCAGCGAGCCCATGGAGTGCGCCTGCGCCGCCATGGTGCGTCCGCGCCTGGAGGGCTTCTTCGCCGCACACCTGCCGGCGAAGAAGAGCACCGAGTAGCCGTCCGCCCCTTCTCCCACGGGGAGGGGCCTTCTTTCCGATCCGCCTGGACCGGCCGCCGCAGAACGGCCGGAGAGGTTTTGTTGTTCTCGTTTTCTTGTTCGAGGGAGTAGCCATGTCCGATCCGACCAACGATCCGTTTGCCGATCCGTATTCCGCACGCCGTCCGCGGCGCAACCGCCTGCTGGCCGTGGGCACCGCGCTGGTGCTGGCCATGGCCGCCGCCGGCCTGGGCTTCATGCTGCAGTCGCCCCAGGTGCATGCCGACGCGCTGCCGGCCGCGCCCCAGGCCACGCCGGTCTCGGTTGCCACCGTGACGCAGTCCGATGTCGCCACCTGGGACGAGTTCTCGGGCCGGCTCGAGGCCGTGGAGCGTGTCGACCTGCGCTCGCGCGTCGCCGGCACCGTGCTGTCGGTGCACTTCCGCGAAGGCGCACTCGTGAAGAAGGGCGACCTGCTCGTCACCATCGACCCGGCTTCGTACGCGGCCGATGTCGAGCGTGCCGAAGCCCAGGTGGTGGCCGCCGAAGCGCGCCAGTCCTTCACCCGCGGCGAACTCGACCGGGCCCAGCGCCTGCTGGACGAACGTGCCATCGCCCAGCGCGAGCACGACGAACGCGCCAACGCCCACCGCGAGGCCCAGGCCAACCTGCGCGCCGCCCAGGCCGCGCTGCAATCGGCCCGGCTCAACCTGTCGTGGACGCAGGTGCGCGCGCCGGTCGCCGGCCGTGCCGGCAAGGTCGAGGTCACGGTGGGCAACCTGGTGTCGGCCGGTGCCGGCGCACCGGTGCTGACCACGCTGGTCTCGGTCAGCCCGATCTACGCCAGCTTCGACGCCGACGAGCAGGTCGTCACGCGGGCGCTGCGCGACCTGCCCGGCGGCGGCGCGCGCACGCAGGTCGACCGCATCCCGGTGCAGATGGGCACGGCGGCGGACGATGCCACGCCGCTGGTCGGCCGCCTGCAGTGGGTCGACAACCAGGTCGACGCCAAGAGCGGCACGGTGCGCGTGCGCGCCCAGTTCGACAACAAGGACGGCGCGCTGATGCCCGGCCAGTTCGCGCGGCTGCGCATGGGCCAGGTCAAGACCGCGCCCGCGTTGCTGGTCAATGAACGCGCGGTCGGCACCGACCAGGATAAGAAGTTCGTGTTCGTGGTCGACGCCGACAACAAGGCGCAGTGGCGGCAAGTGCAGCTGGGTGCCAGCGCGAACGGCCTGCGCATCGTGACGCAGGGCCTGCAACCGGGCGAGCGGGTGGTCGTCAACGGCCTGCAGCGCGTGCGCCCCGGCGCGGTGCTGGACCCGCAACCGGTGGCCATGGACGCCCGGCCGCAAGGCCCGGGGCAGCAGGCCAAGGCGGCCGACACCGCCGCGGCGCCCAAGTCCTGATTCCCTAGCCCATCCGAATCCAGCCACACCATGCCTGCCGGCGCCCAGCGCGCCGGTGGCAGGGGGGACCTTTGCCATGAACCTCTCCAAATTCTTCATCGACCGGCCGATCTTTGCCGGTGTGCTGTCGGTGCTGATCTTCCTCGCCGGCTTGATCGCCATGCGCGCGCTGCCGATCTCCGAGTACCCCGAGGTCGCGCCGCCGCAGGTGGTGGTGCGCGCCAACTACCCCGGCGCCAACCCCAAGGTGATCGCCGAGACCGTGGCCACGCCGCTGGAAGAACAGATCAACGGCGTCGAAGGCATGCTCTACATGGGCAGCCAGGCCACCACCGACGGCGTGATGACGCTGACCGTGACCTTCAAGCTCGGCACCGACCCCGACAAGGCCCAGCAGCTGGTGCAGAACCGGGTTTCGCAGGCCGAGCCGCGCCTGCCCGAGGAGGTGCGCCGCCTGGGCATCACCACGGTCAAGAGCGCTCCCGACCTGACCATGGTGGTGCACCTGGTCTCGCCGAACGACCGCTACGACATGAACTACCTGCGCAACTACGCGGTGCTCAACGTGAAGGACCGCCTCGCACGCATCCAGGGCGTGGGCCAGGTGCAGATCTTCGGCGGCGGCGACTATGCGATGCGTGTCTGGCTGGATCCGCAGAAGGTGGCGCAGCGCGGCCTGTCGGCCAGCGATGTGGTGGCGGCGATCCGCGGCCAGAACATCCAGGCCGCGGCCGGCGTGGTGGGCGCGTCGCCCGGCCTGGCCGGCGTGGACATGCAGTTGTCCATCAACGCCCAGGGCCGCCTGCAGAGCGAAGAGGAGTTCGGCGACATCATCGTCAAGAGCGGCACCGACGGCGCCGTGACCCGCTTGCGTGACATCGGCCGCCTGGAAATGGGCGCGGCCGACTACTCGCTGCGCTCGCTGCTGAACAACGACGCGGCCGTCGGCATGGGCGTGTTCCAGTCGCCCGGCTCGAACTCCCTGGACATCTCGCGCGACGTGCGTGCCACCATGGCCGAACTGGCCAAGAGCATGCCCGAGGGCGTGGAGTTCCGCATCGCCTACGACCCCACGCAGTTCGTGCGGGCATCGATCGAGTCGGTGATCCACACGCTGCTGGAAGCCATCGCCCTGGTGGTGCTGGTGGTGATCCTGTTCCTGCAGACCTGGCGCGCCTCCATCATCCCGCTGCTGGCCGTGCCGGTGTCGGTGGTGGGCACCTTCGCGGTGCTGCACATCCTCGGTTTCTCGATCAACGCGCTCTCCTTGTTCGGCCTGGTGCTGGCCATCGGCATCGTGGTGGACGACGCCATCGTGGTCGTGGAGAACGTGGAGCGCAACATCGAGGCGGGCCTGTCGCCGCGCGAAGCCACCTACCGCGCCATGCGCGAGGTGTCGGGCCCCATCATCGCCATCGCGCTGGTGCTGGTGGCCGTGTTCGTGCCGCTGGCCTTCATCAGCGGGCTCACGGGCCAGTTCTACAAGCAGTTCGCGGTGACGATTGCGATCTCCACCGTGATCTCGGCGATCAACTCGCTGACCTTGTCGCCCGCGCTCGCCGCCTTGCTGCTCAAGAGCCACGACGCGCCCAAGGACGCGCTGACACGCTTCATGGACAAGACGCTGGGCTGGCTGTTCCGCGGCTTCAACAGGTTCTTCCACCGCGGCTCCGAGGCCTACAGCGGCGGCGTCAAGCGCGTCATCGGGCGCAAGGCGCTGATGATGGTGGTCTACCTCGCGCTGATCGGCGTGACCTTCGGCTTGTTCAAGGCCATCCCCGGCGGTTTCGTGCCGGCGCAGGACAAGCAGTACCTGATCGGCTTCGCCCAGCTGCCCGACGGCGCCACGCTGGACCGCACCGAGGACGTGATCAAGCGCATGGGCGAGATCGTCAAGCAGAACCCGAACGTGGAAGACGCCATCGCCTTCCCCGGCCTGTCGATCAACGGCTTCACCAACAGCTCGAACTCGGGCATCGTGTTCGCCACGCTCAAGCCCTTCGCCGAGCGCAAGCGCGCCGACCAGAGCGGCGGTGCCGTGGCCGGCCAGCTGAACCAGGCCTTCGGTGCGATCCAGGACGCCTTCATCGTGATGTTCCCGCCGCCACCCGTGGCCGGCCTCGGAACCACCGGCGGCTTCAAGCTGCAGCTGGAAGACCGTGGCGGCCTGGGCTACGACGAGATGGACAAGGCCGTCAAAGCCTTCATGGCCAAGGCCTACCAGACGCCCGAGCTGGCCGGCATGTTCACCAGCTGGCAGGTCAACGTGCCGCAGCTGTACGCCGACATCGACCGCACCAAGGCGCGCCAGCTCGGTGTGCCGGTGACCGACATCTTCGACACCATGCAGATCTACCTGGGCAGCCTGTACGCCAACGACTTCAACAAGTTCGGCCGCACCTACAGCGTGCGCGTGCAGGCGGATGCGCCCTACCGCGCCCGCGCCGAAGACGTGGGCCTGCTCAAGGTGCGCTCGTCCTCGGGCGAGATGGTGCCGCTGTCGGCCCTGATGAAGGTGAATTCGAGCTTCGGTCCGGAACGCGCCATGCGCTACAACGGTTACCTGTCGGCCGACATCAACGGCGGCGCAGCACCGGGCTTCTCCTCGGGCCAGGCGCAGGACGCGATCGAACGCATCGCGGCCGAGACGCTGCCCAAGGGCGTGAGCTACGAATGGACCGAGCTGACCTACCAGGAGATCCTGGCCGGCAACTCCGCCTTCCTGGTGTTCCCGCTGGCGATCCTGCTGGTGTTCCTGGTGCTGGCTGCGCAGTACGAAAGCCTGACGCTGCCGCTGTCCATCATCCTGATCGTGCCCATGGGCATCCTGGCGGCGATGACCGGCGTCTGGATCGACGGCGGGGACAACAACGTGTTCACCCAGATCGGGCTCATCGTGCTGGTGGGGCTCTCGGCGAAGAACGCGATCCTGATCGTGGAGTTCGCGCGCGAGCTGGAGTTCGGCGGGCGCACGCCGGTGCAGGCCGCCATCGAGGCCAGCCGGCTGCGGCTGCGCCCGATCCTGATGACCTCGCTGGCCTTCATCATGGGCGTGCTGCCCCTGGTGCTGTCCACCGGCGCCGGCGCCGAGATGCGCTCGGCCATGGGCGTGGCGGTGTTCGCCGGGATGATCGGCGTGACGGCCTTCGGCCTGTTCCTGACCCCGGTGTTCTACGTGCTGATGCGCCGCCTGGCCGGCAACCGGCCGCTGGTGCAGCACGGCGAGGTGCATGTGCCGGTCGTGGCATCGGCCCCGGCCCACGGTGCGGGCGGTGGCTCCATCCAGCCGCTGCCGGCCGCGCCGCGCCACCCCATCGAGTGAGGAGAAGAACCATGCGACTGAACGCCATCGTCACCCCCCTGCTGGCCGCGCTGATCCTGGCCGGCTGTGCCAGCGGCCCGCTGCCGGCCACCCCGGCCGAGCACGCACTGCCGGCCGTGCCCACCGCCTTCAAGGAAGGCAACGCACGCTTCGCCACCGTCGCCCCGGCCGAACAGGCCGAGCGCGGCGCCTGGTGGCTGGCCTTCAACGACCCGGTGCTGAACGACCTGGTCGAACGCGCCGGCGCCCGCAACACCAGCGTGCAGGAGGCCGCCGCGCGGCTGGCCCAGGCGCGCGCGCTGCTGCGCAGCGCCGAGGCCGACCGTGCGCCGCAGATCGGCATCGGCGCCGGCGCCCAGCGCGGCGCCGGGGCCGACACCGCGCAGGGCAGCCAGCCGGCCAGCGTGCTGACGGCCAAGGCGAATTTCTCCTACGAGCTGGACCTGTTCGGCCGCCTGGCGCAGGCGCGCGATGCGGCTGGCCTGGATGCGGATGCGCGCGCCGCGCTGCTGCAGAGCACGCGCCTGCTGGTGCAGGCCCAGACCGCGCAGACCTACCTCCTGCTCCGCGCGCTGGACGATGAACGCGCGCTGGTGCGCCAGACCGTGGCCGCCTACGACGACACGCTGCGCCTGACGCAGCGCCGCTACGACGCGGGCGACGTGGCCGAGCTCGACCTCGTGCGCGTGCAGGGCGAGGTGGCTGCCAACGAGGCCGAGGCGCTGGCGCTGGACCGCAGCCGTGCCGAGACGGAGCATGCGCTGGCCGTGCTGGTCGGCGAGGCCGCCTCCAGTTTCGCGCTGGCACCGCAGGACTGGCGCAGCGCGCTGCCGCAGATCCCGGCCGGCGTGCCGGCCGCGGTGCTCGCGCGCCGGCCCGATGTGTCGGCCGCGCAGCTGAGCCTGCAGGCCGCCCAGGCCCGCGTGGGCGTGGCGCGCACGGCCTGGTTTCCCGACATCGCGCTGACCGGTTCGGGTGGCTTCGCCTCCACCGACCTCGGCGACCTGTTCAAGTGGTCGGCCCGGTCGTGGGGCATCGGCGCGTTGTTGTCCTTGCCGATCTTCGACGGTGGCCGCCGCGAGGCCAACCTGCAGAACGCGGCCGCGCAGCTGGACGTGGCCGCCGCTGGCTACCGCTCCCAGGTGCTGGGTGCCTTCCGCGATGTGGAGGACCAGCTGGCCGCGCTGCGCCTGCTCGACGCGCAATCGCAGGCCCAGGGCCGCGCCGTGACCGCGGCGACGCGCGCCTCCGCGCTGTCGGAGACGCGCTACCGCAATGGCCTCGTGAGCCAGATCGAGCTGCTGGACGCGCGCCGCAGCGAGCTGCGCAACCGGCGCCAGGCGCTGCAGGTCAGGTCGGCGCAGTACCAGGCCACCGTGGGCCTGGTGCGCGCGCTGGGCGGTGGCTGGGAGCGCGGCGCCTGAGCCCCGGCTGGCTGGTGCGGCCGACGCAAAGGCCGCACCGCCAACAGGGCCTCAAATGAGAGTGCTTCTCAATTGATGTATAGTTGATCCCATCGGAAGTGCAGTGCAGCACTGCAGGCATTTCCACCGGTTTCATCGTGGGGCGACCCGAGACTTCGGTCTCCAAGGTCGTTTTTGCTAGCCAACTCTTCAGGCCAGCCAAGCATTTTTTCCACGCATGACACAGGCCGCGCCAGGCGGCCGGTGCAGCCCGGTACCCCTGTCTAGCGCATATTGCGGAACTGCCGCGGGTCCATGCCGATCTCGGTGCGCCGCACCCGGCCGGCCGGATCGAAGTAGACATAGAACATCTGGTCCACCATGCCGCCGCGCCAGCGGTAGGTCCAGACCGGTCCGTCCCAGCGCCCGACCTGCCCCACGTAGCCCGGCGGGCCGAACTCGCGGTCGATGTCGGCCTGGGTCCAGCTGCCGTCCAGCGGGATGCGCGCGAAGTCGTTCTCGTTGAGCACCTGGCGCGCCTGCAGCACGCGGCCTGCGGCGTCGATGTCCACCATCACCACCTCCTGGCCCTGGGGCTGGAAGCTGTACTGCAGCCGCTCGCCCTGGGCCAGCGGCACGACACGCGTGGGCTGGCCCCAGCGCGACAGCACCTCGGCACGGGGCATGCCGGGCTTCAGACTCTCGACGGTGCCGCAGGCAACGAGCAGGGCGGCGAGAAGGGCGGCGAGTAGGGGGGCGCTCCAGCGCAAAAGGGGGTGGGCCATGGTGCCGCGCAGCTTACGTCTTATCCGTTCTGCACGCATGCACATGCGAAAGCCTTCGTTTGCACGGGGCGGGCCGGCTTCGAAGATGCGCGGACCGATTCCATCCAAGGAGCACCCGCGTGAACACCCGCCTGAACCCCGCCAAGGCTTCGCGTTCGGCCGCCGTCAAGGCGCGGCTGGACCATCCCGTCATCGACACCGACGTGCATGTGAACGACTACGCGCCGGTGCTGGAGGACTACATCGCCCAGTACGGCGGCCCCAAGCTGGTCGATGCGCTGCGCAAGGCCCTGGGCGGGCGCTTCGTCACGCGCGACGGCGGCGGCAAGGACTGGTACCAGCAAAGCGCCGAGGAACGCGCCCACCACCGCACGCTGCGCGCACCCTGGTGGGCCCGCGTCACGCGCAACACCTACGACCTGGCCACCTACACCATCCCCGCGCTGCTGTACGAGCGCCTGGCCGAGCAGGGCTCGGACTACTCGGTGCTGTTCCCCAACGACGTGCTGTCGCCGGCCGCGGCCGGCAGCGAGTACCGCCAGCCCTTGCACCGCGCGCTGAACCACTTCCACGCCGACCAGTACCGCGCCTACGCCGACCGGCTCACGCCCGTGGCCGGCATCCCGATGCACAACCCCAAGGAAGCCATCGAGGAGCTGGAGTTCGCCATCAAGACGCTGGGCCTGAAGGTGGCCAACATCCCGGGCGGCGTGCGCCGGCCGATCCCGGCGATGGCCGAGAAGTACCCGGCCAAGGACCACCCCGAGATCGCCAAGCACGCGACCTACACCGACTTCTACGGCATCGACAGCCCGCACGACTACGACCCGTTCTGGGCCAAGGTGGTCGAGCTCGGCGTGCCCGTGACCACGCACTACGGCAGCCAGGGCTGGACCGGCCGGCATTCCACCAGCAACTACATGTTCAACCACATCGGCCACTTCGCCGATGGCTCGCAGGCGTTCGCCAAGGCGCTGTTCTTCGGCGGCGTCACGCGGCGCTTCCCGGGCCTGCGCGTGGCGCTGTTGGAGGGCGGGGCCGACTGGGGCTCGCACGTGTTCACCCACCTGGTGGACCGCTGGGAGAAGCGCAACCGCAATGCCGTGCGCAACTACGACCCGGCCGCCGTCGACGTCGACCTGCTGGCCGCGCTGTTCGACCAGCACGGCGTCGATCTGCTGCAGGGCCGCGCGGTGGACAAGGCCACGCTGGTGCGCGACAGCCTGGGTATCTCGGCCTTGCCGCACAGCCGCGAGCCGAACGACAGCGAGATCGACGACTTCGCGCTGGCCGGCATCGAGAGCGTGGACGACATCCGCGCGCGCTGGGTCGATCCGTTCTTCTTCGGCTCGGAGGCCGACGACCGCACCGTGGCCGCCGCCTTCAACCACCGCGTGCACCCGGGCGGCGTGAAGATCAACGCGATCTGGTCGTCCGACGTGGGCCACTGGGACGTGCCCGAGTTCACCGAGCCTCTGGCCGAGACCTGGGACCTCGTGGAGCAGGGCGTGCTCTCGGCGCAGGACTTCCGCGCCTTCACCTTCGGCAACCCGCTGCGCTTTTACACCGAGGCCAATCCGCACTTCTTCGACGGCACGGCCGTGGGCCGCCAGCTGGGCCTCGCGTCTGCCACCTGAACCGTTTTCCAAGGACTCCGCATGTTCTCGACCAAGCAAGTCTTCAAGGGCTGGGCCGCCGCACTGGCGCTGTTCGGCGCATTCACCGCGGCGCAGGCCGCGCCCGAGGTCATCCGCATCGGCGTGGCCACGGCCGGCGGTGGCGATCCCGTCACCTGGGGCGGCTCGCCCGGCGGCGTGGCGTGCAACCAGCAGTGGCTGGAACAGGAGTTCAAGGGCTCGGGCACCAAGATCGAGTGGCTGTTCTTCAAGGGCGCGGGCCCGGCGGTCAACGAGGCGCTGTCGAACAAGCAGATCGACTTCGCCTACCAGGGCGACCTGCCTTCGCTCGTGGGCCGCGCCAACGGCCTGAACACCAGGCTGCTGCTGGCCAGCGGCACGCGCAACAACCTCTACGTGGTGGTGCCGCCCCAGTCCGCCATCCAGTCGATCAAGGACCTCAAGGACCGCAAGGTCTCGATCTTCCGCGGCACCAACGGCCACCTGGTCGCGATCAACGTGCTGGCCGCCAACGGCCTCACCGAGCGCGACATCAAGGGCGTGAACCTGGACACCGGCAGCGCCCAGGCGGCGCTGGTCTCCAGCGGCGTCGATGCGGCCTTCGGCGGCAGCGAGTGGTTCAAGGTGCGCGACCAGGGGCTGGCCCGCATCGTCTACTCCACCCAGGGCCAGGACCCGGCCTACACGCGCCAGGCCGCGCTGCTCGTGCACGGCGAGTTCGAGAAAGCCAACCCGGCCGAGGTGCAGCGCGTGGTCGACGTGTTCGTGCGCGCCGCCAAGTGGGCGTCCGACGAGAAAAACCGCGAGGAGCTGTTCGCGACCTGGGCCAAGAGCGGCACGCCAGCCGCCTCGTACAAGGCGGAGTTCGAGAACCAGTCGCTGGCCGAGCGCAATTCGCCGCTGCTCGACGCGTTCCTGAACGCCCGCTACAAGGCCGTGGTCGACGACGCGCTCAAGCTCAAGCTGATCCGTCGCAGCGTGACCGTGGACGACTGGTTCGAGCCGAAGTACCTGCAGGCCGCGCTCAAGAAGCAGGGCCTGGAGAACCACTGGACGGCCTACGACGCCAAGGGCAAGCCCGTGGCGGGCAGCGCCTCGGTCGCGGCACGCTGAGATGGGCGTCGAGCAGACCTTCGTGCCGCTGCTGACGGGCGGGGCGCTGGCCGCGTCGTCGCTGCCCGCGCCGGCTGTCCCTGCTGCGCCGGCCGCGCCCGCCGCCGTGCCGCGCAAGGCAGCACGCTTGCGCGGCGACGCGCTGCTGCCCTGGCTGCTGCCGGCGGCCCTGCTGGGGCTGTGGTTCCTGGGCGCCGCCCAGGGCTGGATCTCGCCCCAGGTGCTGCCGCCACCGCAATTCGTCTGGGAGACGCTGCGCGACCTGGCCACCAGCGGCGACCTGTGGCTGCACGTGTCGGCCAGCCTGCAGCGCGTGCTGGTCGGCTTCGCGGCCGGCGCGCTGCTGGGGCTGGCGCTGGGCTCGGCCATGGGGCTGTCGCGCAGCGCCGAGGCCTACCTGCTGCCCAGCTTCAATGCGCTGGTGCAGATCCCGGTGCTGGGCTGGCTGCCCTTCGTGCTGCTGCTGGTCGGCATCGGCGAGCCGCTGAAATACATCCTGATCGCCAAGGCCGCGCTGGTGCCCGTGGCGCTCAACACCTTGCAGGGCTTCCGGCAGACGCCGCTGAACCTGCGTGAGGTCGGCCGCGTCTATGGCTACACGCCACGCCAGCAGGTGCTCGAGATTGTTCTGCCGCATGCCGTGCCCACGCTGTTCACCGGGCTGCGCCTGGGCTTCACCAAGGCCTGGCTGTCGCTGGTGGTGGTCGAGCTGGTCGCGTCCAGCGAAGGCCTGGGCTACTTGATCGTCTACGGCCGCCAGCTGTTCCAGCTGGACCAGGTGATGGCGGCCGTGATCGTGGTCGGTGCCATCGGCTACGCCATCGACCGGGTGCTGGACTGGGCCGAGCGCCGCGTGAAGGGGACCACATGAGCGCCGCGACGGAACGTGCGGAGCTGTCCGCGCTCGCGCCGCTCAAGCCGCAAGCGACAGGCCGCTGGCGCGGCTTCGTGCTGCCGGTGGCGGCCATCGCGCTGTGGTCGCTGGCCGCCAGCTTCGAACTCGTGAACTCGGCGCTGCTGGTGGCGCCGGGCAAGGTGCTGGCCACGGCCTGGGAGCAGATCGAGACCGGGCGGCTGTGGCGCGCGCTGTCGGCCAGCCTGGCGCGCGAAGCCACGGGCTTTCTGATCGGCACGCTGGGCGGCCTCCTGCTGGGGGCCTTGCTGGGCCTGTCGCCGCTGTTCAACCGCCTCGTCGGCCCCAGCTTCAACACCTTCAAGCAGATCTCGCTGTTCGCCTGGATCCCGCTGATCTCGGTCTGGTTCGGCCTGGGCGACGTGGCCAAGGTGGTGTTCCTGTCGCTGGCCGCGTTGGTGCCGGTGGTGGTCAACACTTGCGACGGCATCCGTACCACGCCCAAGGCGCTGCTGGAGGTCGCGCGCGTCTATGGCTTCACGCGCTGGCAGACCGTCACGCAGGTGGTGCTGCCGTCGGCGCTGCCGGCGATCTTCACGGGCGTCTACCTCGCGCTGATCTATTCCTGGCTGGCCACCATCGGCGCCGAGTACCTGCTCGTGGCCGGCAAGGGCATCGGCAACACGCTGATCGAGGGCAGCGAGCATTTCCGCATGGACCTCGTGCTGTTCGGCATGGTGGTCATCGGCTCGGTGGGCTGGGCGATGAACGCCTCGGCCCGTTGGTTGGAGCGCCGGCTGGCGCGTTGGTTGGGGAGAACCTCTTGACTGTTGTCGCTGCCGAGAACGAACTGCACATCCGCGCCCTGGGCAAGCGCTACGCGAGCACCCAGGCCGCCGGCGGCGAGCTGCAGGTGCTGGAGAACATCGACCTGCACGTGCCGGCCGGCCGCTTCGTGAGCATCGTGGGCGCCAGCGGCTGCGGCAAGTCCACGCTGCTGCGCCTGGTGCTGGGCCTGGAGGACCAGTACGAGGGCCGCATCGAGCTCGACGGCCAACCCATCGTGGGCACCGGCCCCGAGCGCGGCATCGTGTTCCAGGACCACCGGCTGTTCCCCTGGCTCAACGTGGAGCAGAACATCGCCGTGGGCCTGCGCAACGCCGAGCTCACGCCGGCCGAGAAGCGCGCGCGCGTGGCCGAGCATGTGGCGCTGGTCGGGCTGCAGGGTTTCGAGCAGTCCTTCCCGCACCAGATCTCGGGCGGCATGGCGCAGCGCGTGGCGATCGCGCGCGGCCTCGTCAACCGGCCGCGCCTGCTGCTGCTGGACGAGCCCTTCGGTGCGCTCGACGCGCTGACGCGCGCGCGGCTGCAGAACGAGCTGCAGCGCATCTGGCAGGCCGAGCGCATCACCATGCTGCTGGTCACCCACGACGTGGAGGAGGCGGTGTTCCTGGCCGACCAGGTGGTGGTGATGCAGCCGCACCCGGGCCGCATCCGGCGCATCGTCGACGTGGACCTGCCGCACCCGCGCCACCGCAGCGACCCGCGTTTCATCGCGCTGCGCGACGACGTGCTCTCGGACTTCCTGGAGCCCGGCGCGCTGCCCGTGGAGCAGCCGCCGGTGCCGATCGGCCCGGGCGGCTGGCGGCTGGCCTGGTAGGGCTCAGGGCGTGGCGAGCGGCCGGCCGGCGGCCAGCCAGGCGTCCACGCCGCCCAGCAGCGGCAGCACGCGCGTGAAGCCCTGGCGCTGCAGCCGCTGGGCCACCTGCACGGCCGAGACCTCGTTGGGACAGGCGCAATAGACCACCAGCAAGGTGTCGCGCGCCAGCGCATCCAGCGCGTCCGGCAGTCTCTTGCCCTGCATCTGCAGCGCGCCGGGGATGCGGCCGTGCGGCAGGCTGCCGGGCACCCGCACGTCGAGCAGCACGGCGGGCGCTCCGCTGTCCATGTGCGCGGCCAGGGCCTCCACGCTGATGCGTTCGCTGGCCAACTGGCGCTGGAACTGGCGCCGCTGCCACCACTTGGACGCGACGAAGGCCAGCACGGCGGCCAGCAGCAGCGCCAGGCCCCAGCGGCCCAGTTCGCTCAGCGTGGCCAGCGCGTCCTCGATGGCCGACGCAAACAGCCAGCCCAGCGCCAGCCCCAGGCCGATCCACAGCGCGCTGCCGATGGCGTCGAAGAACACGAAGGTGGCGCGCCGGATGTGCAGCGCGCCCGACAGCGCCGTGGACACCGAGGCGAAGCCCGGCACGAACTTGGCCACCATCAGCGAGGCCGGGCCGAAGCGCAGGAAGATGGATTCGGTCTGGCGCACGCAGCTGTCCGGCGTCAGCGAGACCGTGCACATGAAGCGCAGCACGCGCCGGCCCAGGCGCTCGCCGGCCCAGTACCAGAGGTTGTCGGCGATCAGCGTGGCGGCCATGGCGGCGGCGAACAGCGGCGCCAGCGCGAGTTCGCCGCGCGCGGCCAGCGTGCCGCCCAGCATCAGCACGGGGAAGGCCGGGATCGGCGCGCCCAGCTGCTCGATGAGCACCATGGCGAACACGAAGGCGATGCCGTACTGGGCGAGGGTCTGGAGCAGGAAGTCCACAGGAGCAGGGGGAGCGGGAAAGGCGTGAGTGTGCCCTGGCGGCGGCGCGCGTGCTGCGCCGCCCCGGTGCAGACCCCGTCTACGCGCCCTGGAAGAGCGCGAACCTGCGCTGCAGCGCCTGCAGGATGTGGGCCGCAGCGCCCGACAGCGGCCTGCCCTTGCGCACGAGCAGGCGGACCTTGGCCTTGCGGCTGACCGGGTGGGCCAGGTCCAGCGCCACCAGCGCGTCGGCTGCGGTCTCGGCCGCCGTCGCCGCGCCGGCGCCAATGAAGCTGACGCCATCGGTGGCCTGCACGAAGCGCTTGAGGGCCGCCACGGAGTTGCTCCGGAAGCTCGGCACCAGGGCCATGTGCTCGGCATACGCCAGCGCTTCGAGCAGCTGCCCCACGCCGTAGTTGGGCGGCATGAGCGCCAACGGCCAGGCCGCCACCTGGCGCAGCGTGACGGGCCCCTGTGCGTTGGCCAGCGGATGCCCGGCCCGCACCAGCACCTTCAGGGGCGAAGCGGCCGTGGCGGCGAATTGCAGCGCCGCATCGGCCTTGGGGTTGTAGGCCACGCCCATGTGCGCTGCGTCCTCTGCCACGGCGGTCACGAGTTCGTTCACGGGCAGTGCGTCGACCAGCACCGACACCTGGGGATGCGCCGCGCAGAAGGGCGCGACCACGGAGCCCAGCAGCCCGTCGATGAAGCCTTCGCTGGCGACGATGCGCACCGAACCGGCCGCGAAGGTGCTGAGCGCCTGCAGCTGCTCCTCCAGCCGCTCCTGGTGGGCCTGGCAGCCGCGCCAGAAGTCCAGCAGGTGCGTGGCGGCGTCCGTCGGCACCACGCCGCGGGCCTGGCGTTCGAACAGCAGCACGCCCAGTTCCTCCTCCAGCAGCGCCAGCTGCCGTGTGATGACCGACGGCGCCGTGTTCAACGCATCGGCCGCGCCACGGATGGAGCGGTGTACCAGCACCTCCTTGAAGTAGCGCAGGCGTTTCTGGTTGATGTCGCGCATGTCCTGGTCACCGTGATGTTGCCCGTTGGGCAACGATGATCGTTGCAGATTGCTGTTGGTGCAACAGCAACCGGCGCAGATCATGCAGGCAGGCCGCAACGTCCCATGCGGCCCACCCCCACCACAGGACACGCCATGAAGATTCTTGTCGCCGGTTTCCAGCACGAAACCAACACCTTCGCGCCGACGGGCGCGGGCTATGCCAGCTTCGTCAACGGCGAAGACTTTCCCGCCATGGCGCGCGGCGAGGCGATCCACGCGCTGGCGGACGTCAACATCCCGGTCAGCGGCTTCATCCAGGCGGTGCAGGCGTGCGGCCACGAGGTGCTGCCGGTCCTGTGGGCCGGGGCCGGCGCCTCCGCGCATGTGACGACGGACGCCTACGAGCGCATCGCGGGCGAGATCCTGCAGGCGGTGCGGCAGGCGCGGTACGACGCCATCTACCTCGACCTGCACGGCGCCATGGTCGCGCAGCACATCGACGACGGCGAGGGCGAACTGCTGGCGCGCATCCGCGCCATCGTCGGCCCGGACATGCGCATCGTGGCCTCGCTGGATTCGCATGCCAACGTGACCGCGCAGATGCTCGCGCTGGCCGATGGCCTGGTGGCGTACCGGACCTATCCGCACATCGACATGGCCGACACCGGCCGCCGGGCGGCGCAACTGCTGCTGGCCCTGGTCCGTCCGGGCGGCACGGCGTTCAAGGCGGTGCGGCGGCTGCCGTTCCTGATCCCGGTGAACAGCATGTCCACCATGATGGAGCCGGCGCGCGGCAGCTACGCGCTGCTCACGTCGCTGGAAACGCAGGAGGTGCTGTCGCTCTCGTTCGCGCCCGGTTTTCCGGCTGCCGACTTTCCAGGTTGCGGGCCGGTGGTCTGGGGCTACGCCAGCTCCGCCGCCGCCGCCGAGCGTGCCGTCGACCGGCTCTACCGGCACGTGGCGGAACCGGAAGCGCAGTGGGCCGTCGCGTTCGAGGAGGCCGAGGCCGCCGTGCGCAAGGCCATGGCGATCGCGCAGACCGCCACGGCCCCGGTGATCCTGGCCGACACGCAGGACAACCCGGGCGTGGGCGGAGATTCCAACACCACGGGCCTGATCCGGGCCTTGCTGCGCGCGGGCGCGCAGGACGTGGCCGTCGGCCTGGTCTGGGACGGTGCCAGCGCGCGGGCCGCGCACCAGGCCGGCGTGGGCGCCCGCATCCGGCTGGCGCTCGGCGGCTGCCCGCAGGTGGCGCAGGACGCCCCGCTGGAGGCGGAGTTCCTGGTCGAGGCGCTGTCGGACGGGCGCTGCGTCTATGGCGGCCCGATGATGCGCGGCAAGCGCGCCGAGCTGGGGCCGTCCGCCAGGCTGCGCATCGACGGCGTGCAGATCGTGGTGGTGTCCCACAAGGCGCAGCTGCTGGACCGCAACATGTACCGCATGGTCGGCATCGAGCCGGCCGACAAGAAGATCCTGGTCAACAAGAGCTCGGTGCACTTCCGCGCCGACTTCGCGGCCATCGCCAGCGAGATCATCGTGGCGCGTTCGCCCGGCCCCTTCATCGCCGACCCGGCCGAGCTCGCGTGGACGCGGCTGGCCGCGGGCATGCGCATGCGGCCCGGCGGCCCGGCGTTCCAGCTGGCGGCCTGAGCGACGCGGCGCGCGCGCCCTCCATTCCCCTCCCATCCACGCATCCCCGCAAAGCCCGGGACGCTCCGGGCCGCAACCACCAGAGAAAGGGCCATTCCATGACCACGACCCCGATCCACCACGGCGCGGCTGCCGCGTCCGCCGTCCCGCCGCGCCGGCGCCTGCTGGCCGCGGCCGCGGCGCTCGCGCTGGGCGGCGCGCCGTTCGCCACACGGGCGGGCGACGCGTTCCCGAGCAAGCCGATCACGATGATCGCGGCCTTCCCGCCGGGTGGCCCGGCCGACGTGCTGGCCCGCGCCATGGCGCCGACCATGGGCCGGCTGCTGGGCCAGCCCTTCATCGTCGAGAACCTGCCCGGTGCGGGCGGCGCCATTGCCGTGCAGCGCCTGCTGAGCCTGCCGGCTGACGGCCACACCCTCATCATGGGCTCGCCGAACGAGGCCATCCTGGCGCCACTGGCGATCGCATCGGCCCGGTACAAGGCCGAGAACCTGGCCTTGCTCGCACCCGTTTCCACCCACCCGCTCGTGGTGATGGGGCGCCCGGAGCTGCCCTATGGGAGCCTGGAGGAGATCGTCGCCGCGGCGAAGAAGGCCGGGCGCACGGGCCTGACCTTCGGCAGCCCCGGCCACGGCACGATGTACCACATCGTGGCCGAGTACCTGGCGCAGGCCACGGGCGTGCAGCTCGTACACGTGCCGTACAAGGGCGCGTCGCCGCTGCTGGCCGACCTGGCCGGCCAGCAGATCGACTTCACGATCCTGCCCAATCTGGGCGGCTCCATCCCCTTGATCGAGACCGGCAAGATCAAGGCCGTCACGGTGCTGGACATGGCGCGCATGAAGACGCTGCCCAAGGTGCCCGCGGTCGTGGAGGGCAACCTGCCGCACAAGGCCGAGTTCGTCCACTCGGTCTGGCTGGGCGTGATGGCCCGGGCCGGCATCCCTGCGGACAGGATCCAGCTGCTCGTGGAGGCGTCCCAGAAGGCGATCCAGTCGCCCGAGATGGTGCGCGCGCTGGCCATCTCCGGCACCGAGCCGTTCCCGCCGCAGCCGCTGGCGGATTCGGCGCGCTTCTACGCCGGCGAGATCGCCAAATACGAGAAGATGGCGCGGTCCGTCAAGCTGGCGGCGCAGTAGGTGACGCAGTAGGCTGCGCACGCGCTGCGGGTGCTGTTTTGTATAGTTTTGTACCCGCCGCCATGGCATCTACATGCGGTCAGAAAACCCCTCGGAGAGAACGCCGCGCACAAGAACAATCGCGCCGTCATTTCGACGAACCCCTCCGAAGGATCACACCATGACCACCACCCAGGACAAGCTTCTCTACACCGGCCGCACCCACACCACAGGGGGGCGCAGCGGCGCCGCACGCAGCGACGACGGCCGACTGGACATCACGCTCACGCGCTTCGGCGCCGTGGGCACGGGCACCAACCCCGAGCAGCTGTTCGCGGCTGGCTGGTCGGCCTGCTTCATGGGCGCCATGGCCCGCGCGGCCCAGGTCCAGGGCGTGCGGCTGCCCGCCGACCTGGCCGTCGATGCCGAGGTCGACCTGGTCGAGGGCGCCGACGGCTTCAAGCTGGCGGCACGGCTGCAGGTCCACGTGCCCGGCGTGCCGCCCGACACCGCACTGGCCATCGTCGAGGCCGCGCACCAGCTGTGCCCTTATTCCGAGGCCACGCGCGGCAACATCCAGGTCGCGCTGTCGGTCGCCTGACACACCCCATGCGCGCCTTCCTGCGACGCCTGTGGCCCACCACGCTGCTGGCGCGCGCCATGCTGCTGGTGGTGCTGGGCATGGCACTGGCCCAGCTGCTGACCTATGCCGCCATCCGGCACGAGCGCGGACAGACGCTGATGAACCTGATGCTCAGCGGCGTGGAGCGCGACATCGCGAGTTCCGTGGCCATCCTGGACCGGCTGCCCGCGCAGGAGCGGACCGCCTGGTTCCCGCGGCTGGAGCGGCCCAACTACAGCTTTGCGCTGGAAGGCAGCGTGGACACGCCGCCGCCCACGGCGCCCGCGCTGGCCCGCTTCGCCGAGGTGGTGGCGCAGGCGCTGCAGCCGTTCCCGGTGCTCGCGGTCGGCCAGATCGG
Organism: Pseudorhodoferax sp. Leaf265; assembly: GCF_001422365.1. Classification (GTDB taxonomy): domain Bacteria; phylum Pseudomonadota; class Gammaproteobacteria; order Burkholderiales; family Burkholderiaceae_C; genus Pseudorhodoferax. The sequence continues at coordinate 317,103 of NZ_LMMT01000012.1, forward strand.
CCAGAGCGATGCCGTGCGCATGCAGCTGCGGCTCAGTGACGGCACCGCGCTCTACGTGCTGGCACGCCGCGTGCCCATGCCGGTGGCGGACTGGGTGACCTGGCTGCTGCTCGCACAGCTGCTGGTGCTCGCGCTGTGCGCCTGGGCCGGCATGCGGCTGGTCACGCGGCCGCTGGCGCGACTCGCGCAGGCGGCCGACCGGCTCGGGCCCGACCTGCGGCCATCGCCCGTGGCGGAAAGCGGGCCGGCCGAGGTGGCGCAGGCCGCGCGCGCCTTCAACGCGATGCAGCGGCGCATCGCCGGCACCGTGCAGGAGCGCATGCAGATCCTGGCCGCCATCTCGCACGACCTGCAGACCCCCATCACGCGCATGCGCCTGCGCGTGGACCTGGCGGACGACCTGCCCGATGCCGACCGGTTCCGCGACGACCTGGAGGCCATGCGCACGCTGGTGCACGAGGGCGTGAGCTACGCCAAGACGCTGCAGGGCTCCGACGAACCGCTGCGCCGCCTCGACCTGGACGCGCTGCTGCGCAGCCTCGTCAACGACTACGCCGACACCGGCCGGCCGGTCACGCTCACGGGCGAGGCCGGCATCGCCATCGCCACGCGGCCGCAGGCGCTGCGCCGCATCCTGACCAACCTGGTCGACAACGCGCTCAAGTACGGCGAGCGCGCCGAGGTGGGCGTGCGGCTGCAGGACGGCGCCGTGCTGGTCGAGGTCTGCGACGCCGGCCCCGGCATCCCCGAAGACCAGCTGGCCGCCGTGCTGCAACCCTTCTACCGCCTGGAGGCCTCGCGCAACCGCGAGACCGGCGGAACGGGCCTGGGCCTGGCCATCGCGCACCAGCTGGCGCTGTCGCTGGGTGGTGCGCTGGCCCTGCGCAACCGGCCCGAAGGCGGCCTCAGCGCCGGCCTGCGCCTGCCGACCTCCATGACCGAGAACCAGCCATGAACACCACCACGCCTGCCGCCGACCACCTGCTGCTGGTCGACGACGACCGCGAGATCCGCGACCTGGTCAGCGCCTACCTGCAGAAGAACGGCCTGCGCGTGACCACCGTGCCCACGGGCCGGCACATGCGCCAGGCGCTGGAGACCGCCGGCCCCTTCGACCTCGTCATCCTGGACCTCATGCTGCCCGGCGAGGACGGGCTCACGCTGTGCCGCGACCTGCGCGCCGGCAAGCACAAGGCCCTGCCCATCATCATGCTCACCGCGCGCGGCGACGAGGCCGACCGCGTGCTGGGCCTGGAGATGGGCGCCGACGACTACCTGGCCAAGCCCTTCGCCGCGCGCGAGCTGCTGGCCCGCGTGAAGTCGGTGCTGCGGCGCACGCGCATGCTGCCGCCCAACCTGCGCAGCAGCGACGAGGCGCGCTTCCTGGCCTTCGGCGACTGGCGGCTGGACACGGTGGAGCGCGTGCTGCTGGACCGCGAGGGCACGGTGGTGTCCCTGAGCGGCGCGGAGTACCGGCTGCTGCGCGTGCTGGTGGACCATGCGCAGAAGGTGCTCACGCGCGACCAGATCCTCTCGATCACGCAGGGCCGCGAGGCCGAGCTGTTCGAGCGCTCCATCGACCTCATGGTCAGCCGCTTGCGCAAGTGCCTGGGCGACGACGCGCGCGAGCCGCGCTACATCAAGACGGTGCGCAGCGAGGGCTATGTGTTCGCGGCGCAGGTCGAAGCGCAGGACGTTTGAAGCCATGCGCAAGCTGCTGTTCTCCTTGTTCTTCCTGTTCGGTGGGCTGGCCTCGGAGCTGAGCCAGTCCGCGGGCCGCCCCTGCGCCGTGCCGTCGGCCAACGCCGCGCCGCCGCCGCGGCGGCGTGGCGGCTGAGCGCCGCCCCTTTCCTCCGCTCGCAGCGCGCCGCCACCTTCCGGGTGGCGGTGTCGTTCTGGCGCCGCCCGTCTGCGGCTTTGTATGGCTGTGTATCCGGCCCGCTATCGGCGACATGGCCATGCAATTCCAGGGTGTCCATGACACATGCCACATACACCGCGGCGGTGTACTGGAGGCCAGCCGGCGCACACCGCGCCGGCAGCGTCCAACCTCCTACCGAAAGGCCTTGCCATGCACACCGCAGACACCATTTCCCGCCGCCGCCAGTTCCTCGGCGGAGCCGCCCTGGCCCTCGCCGCCGCGCCAACCACAGGTCTGTTGGCCAGCCTGCTCGCCACGCCGGCCCGGGCCGCCACGGCGGGTGGTGCCACGGGCTTCGCGCCGCTCAAGACCATCGCTGCCGGCGACCTGCGCGTGGCCTATGCCGAGGCCGGACCGGCCGATGGCCCGGTGGCCATCCTGCTTCACGGCTGGCCCTACGACATCCACGCCTTCGTCGACGTCGCGCCGCGCCTGGCGGCCGCCGGCTACCGCGTGATCGTGCCCTACCTGCGCGGCTACGGTGGCACGCGCTTCCTGTCCGACGCCACGCCGCGCAACGGCCAGCAGGGCGCCGTGGCCCAGGACATCCTGGCGCTGATGGACGCGCTGGGCATCCGCCAGGCCGTGCTGGGCGCCTTCGACTGGGGCGCGCGCACGGCCTGCATCCTGGCCGCCATCTGGCCCGAGCGCGTGGCCGGCCTGGTGTCGGTCAGCGGCTACCTGATCGGCAACCCGCAGGCCAACGCCCGGCCGCTGCCGCCGGCCGCCGAGTTCGCCTGGTGGTACCAGTCGTACTTCGCGACCGACCGCGGCCGCGACGGCTACGCCGCCAACCCGGTGGCCTTCAACCGCTTCATCTGGCAGCAGGCCTCGCCGCAGTGGCGCTTCGACGAGGCCACCTACCAGCGCAGCGCGCAATCCTTCGACAATCCCGACCACGTGGCCATCGTGGTCCACAACTACCGCTGGCGCATCGGCCTGGTGGCGGGCGAGCAGCGCTTCGACGCGCTGGAGCAGCGGCTGGCCCAGGCGCCCACGATCACCGTGCCGACGGTCACGATGGAGGGTGACGCCAACGGCGCGCCGCATCCCGATCCGGCCGTGTACGCGAAGAAGTTCAGCGGCCGCTACCAGCACCGCCAGCTGGACGGTGGCATCGGCCACAACCTGCCGCAAGAAGCACCGGCCGCGTTCGCGCAGGCGGTGATCGACGTCACGCGGCTCTGAACCGCTGCACCGCTTCGGAGTTGCCATGAGCCTCGCGATTACCGCACTTGCCGCCTTCGTCGCCGGCATGCTGACCGTCTTCAGCCCCTGCATCCTGCCGGTGCTGCCTTTCGTCTTCGCACGCCACGACCGGCCCTTCGCGCAGGGCAATCTGCCGCTGCTCGCCGGCATGGTCGCCAGCTTCGCGGCTGTGGCCTCGCTCGGGGCCGTGGCGGGGGCCTGGGCCGTGCAGCTGAACCAGGTCGGCCGCTGGGCCGCGCTGGCGGCGCTGGCCCTGTTCGCGGCCTCGCTGCTGTCGCCGCGCCTGGCCGCGTGGTGGAGTGCACCGCTGGTGCGCGCCGGCGAGCGCCTGGCCCGCACGCAGGACCGCAACAGCTGGCGCAGTGCCGCGCTGCTGGGCGCGGCCACGGGGCTCATCTGGACCCCCTGCGCAGGCCCGGTGCTGGGCGTGGTGCTCTCCACGGCCGCACTGGCGGGGCCCGGCATCCACACCTCGCTGCTGCTGTTGTCGTACGGCGCCGGTGCGGCCCTGGCGCTGTGGGTGGCGCTGCGGGTCGGCGCCAAGCCGCTGGCCGTCTTGAAGGCCAGGCTGCTGCCCGGGGTGGCCGGCCGCCGCATCGCAGGCGCCGCCATGCTGGCCGGCGTGGTGGCGGTGGGCACCGGCATCGACACGGGCCTGCTGGCCCGGTTCGGCGGCCTGGGCGGTGCCGGGGGGCAGGGGCTCGAAGCCGGCCTGCTGCAGCGCGTGCTGCCCGCCGCCCACGCGGACGCACCGCAGCCCAGCCGGCTGCCGGTCGAATCCACGCGGGCCAGCCTGGAGGGCGGCACGCGGTGGCTCAACGCCGCGCCGCAGTCCATCCCCGCACTGCGTGGCAAGGTCGTTCTGGTCAACTTCTGGACCTACTCCTGCGTCAACTGCCTGCGCACGCTGCCGTATGTGAAGGCCTGGGCGCAGAAGTACGCCGACCGCGGCCTCGTGGTGGTGGGCGTGCACACGCCGGAGTTCGCGTTCGAGAAGGATGCCGGCAACGTCCGGCGGGCCTTGCAGGATTTGAAGATCGGCTACCCGGTGGTGCAGGACAACGACTTCCGCATCTGGCGCGGCTTTGGCAACCAGTACTGGCCGGCCCTGTACTTCGTCGATGCGCAGGGCCGCGTGCGGCACCACCAGTTCGGCGAGGGCGGCTACGCGGCGTCCGAACGCGTGATCGAGGAACTGCTGCGCGAGGCCGGTGCGCCCGGCGCCGGCGCGGCCCCGCCGGACGTGGTGCCGGACACGCGCGGCCTGGGCCTGGCCGCCGATGCCGGTAGCCTGCGCAGCCCCGAGACCTACCTCGGCTACGAGAAGGGGAGCAGCCCGCGCGTCGCCGGCCCGGTCGTCGCCGACAGGCCGGCGCACTACACGCCTGCCGCGCTGCAGCCCAACACCTGGTCGCTGGCCGGCGCCTGGACCGTCCAACCCGAGTTCGTGGAAGGCATGGAGGTGGGGAGCCGCCTGGCCGTGCGCTTCCAGGCCCGCGACGCCAACCTGGTGCTCGGCGCAGGCACCGGCGGCCCGGTGCGCTTTCGCCTGACGCTGGACGGCCAGCCGCCCGGCGCGGACCACGGCACCGACGTGGATGCCGATGGCAACGGCGTGGTGGATGCCACCCGCCTGTACCAGCTGGTGCGCCAGGGCGGCGCGGTGAAGGCCCGCACCGTGGAGATCCGCTTTCTCGATCCCGGCGCGCGCGGCTACGCCTTCACGTTCGGCTGACGCGGCGGCGCGCTCCCTCTTGCTTTTTGTTCCTGCATGCGTGCAGGTGTTCGGTCGATCTCGGACCACAGCGTCCGACAAGGAAATGCAATGAAAGAAGCAACCACCCCCCGCGGCGCCGCCCTGGTGTTCGGCGGATCGCGCGGCATCGGCGCCGCCGCCGTGCAGCGCCTGGCGGCCGACGGTTACGCCGTCGCGTTCACCTACGTGTCGCGGCCCGACAGTGCACAGGCACTGGTCGCGCAGATCACGCAGGCCGGCGGCCAGGCCCATGCCATCGCGGCCGACAGCGCCGACGCCCAGGCCATCCGCAACGCCGTCGCCCAGGCCGTGGAGCGCTTCGGCGCGCTGCAGGTCGTGGTGGTCAATGCCGGCATCTACAAGGCGGGCCCCATCGACACGGTGCCGCTGGCCGATCTGGACCAGATGCTGGCCATCAACGTGCGTGGCGTGTTCCTGGCGGTGCAGGCCAGCGTGCCGCATGTGCTGGACGGCGGGCGCATCATCACCATCGGCAGCAACGTGGCGTTGCGCACCGGCCAGGCCGGCTCCAGCGTCTACCAGCTCACGAAGACCGCGGTGGCCGGCCTGGTCAAGGGGGCGGCGCTGGACCTGGCGCCGCGCGGCATCACGGTCAACAACATCCAGCCGGGCCCCATCGAGACGGACCTGACGGCGGACTGGACCGCCGCGCTGGCGCAGCGCAGCCCCTTGCAGCGCGTCGGCAAGCCGCAGGAGATCGGGGCCCTGGTCTCCTATCTGGCGCGCGAGGAGTCGGGGTACATGACCGGGGCCAGCCTGACCATCGACGGCGGCTTCACGCTGTGAGCCCCGCCGGTGGCGGCATCACCAGCCACCGTCGCCATCGCGCCGGTGGGTCTCGAACGCCGCCATCAGAAAATCCACCAGCGCGCGCGTCTTGGCCGACAGGTGGCTGCGCGTGGGAAACACCGCATGGATGTCGGCCGCCGGCAGCTGCCATTGCGGCAGCACCGGCCGCAGCCGGCCCGAGCGCAGGAGAGGCGCGACCTCCCAGAGCGAGCGCATCAGGATACCGTGGCCGTCCAGCGCCCAGCCGACCACGCTCTCGCCGTCGTTGGCCGCCAGCGGGCCGCGCACCTTGACCTTCTCCGAACGCCCGCCGCACTGCAGCTGCCAGGTGCCGAAGGTCTCGTCGTGCTCGCGGATGAACAGACAGGCATGGCGCGCCAGTTCGCGCGGGTGCTCGGGCGTGCCGGCCGCGTCCAGGTAGGCGGCCGAGGCGCACAGCACGCGCCGGTTGTGCGCGAGCAGCCGCGCGGTGAGGTTGGAGTCGGGCAGATCGCCGAGCCGGATCTGCAGGTCCAGGCCCTGGCCGACCAGGTCCACGGGCCGGTCCGTCAGCTGCAGCTGCACCTCGACGGCCGGAAACTGGCGCGCGAAGCCCGAGAGCGCCGGCGCGATGTGCTTGCGGCCGAAGCCCAGCGTGGCGGCCACGCGCAGCAGGCCGGCCGGCTTCTCGCTGCTGCCCGAGACGGCGCGCTCCAGCGCCTCCAGGTCGGCCAGCACGCGCGCGCCCTCGACCAGGTACATCTCGCCCTCGGGCGTGAGGCCGATGCGCCGCGTGGTCCGCTGCAGCAGGCGCACGCCGAGCCGGCGCTCGATCGCCGCCAGCCGCTTGCTGACCGCGGCCGGCGTGTTGCCCAGCTCCTGGGCGGCCAGCGTGAAGTTGCCGGCCTTGACCAGTTGCGCGAAGAAGGCAAGGTCGGTAATGGCGGTCATTGGTGAGGTTGAAGTAACAAATGCTGTGCCATGGAGGCGAATTATTGTTTCCAGGATCAGCATTACGCTTGCGCCATGCCCCCACGCACCCTCTACCGCAAGCTGGTCGACAGCCACACCGTGGCCGCGCTCGACGACGAGAACATCCTGCTGTTCTGCGACCTGCATCTCATGAACGAGTACACCAGCCCGCAGGCCTTCACCGGGCTGGACGAGCGGGGCCGCGGCGTGCCCATGCCGGGCCAGAACGTGGCCGTCGTGAGCCACATCATCCCCACGCACCCGGGCAAGGTCCGCGTGATCGCCGATGCGGCCTCGGCGCTGCAGGCCAGCAAGCTGCACAGCAACTGCGCTCAGTTCGGCATCCCGCTGTTCGACACCAACGATGCGCTGCAGGGCATCGAGCATGTGGTCGCGCCCGAGCACGGCATGGTGCGCCCCGGCATGGTCATCATCTGCGGCGACAGCCACACCACGACCTACGGCGCGCTCGGCGCCCTGGGTTTCGGCATCGGCACGACCGAGGTCGAGCATGTGCTGGCCACGCAGACGCTGGCCTACCGCGTCGCGCGCAGCATGCACATCCGTGTCGACGGCGAACTGCCCGCGGGCAGCACGGCCAAGGACCTGGTGCTCGCCGTGATCGGCCGCATCGGCGCGCAGGGCGCGCGCGGCTGCGTGGTCGAGTACAGCGGCAGCGCCGTCGATGCGCTGTCGGTCGAGGCCCGCTTCACGCTGTGCAACATGACGGTGGAGGCCGGCGCGCGCGGCGCGCTGGTCGCGCCGGACCGCAAGGCCGTGGACTACGTGCTGGCGCGCGCGCCCGACCTGGCCGCGCACCGCACGGCGGCGCTCGCGGCCTGGCAGGACCTGCGCACGGATGCGGGCGCGGTCTTCGACGTGGAACACCGTTTCGACGCCAGCCACATCGCACCGCAGGTGAGCTGGGGCACCAGCCCGGACCAGGTGGCGGCCATCGACGGCCATGTGCCGCAGTTGGCGGACCTGCCGGCAGGCCCCGCGCGCAGCAGCGCGCAGCGCGCCATGGCCTACGCCCGGCTTGCGGCCGGCGCGGCGATCGCGGGCACCCCGATCCAGCACGTGTTCATCGGCTCGTGCACCAACGGCCGCATCGAGGATCTGCGCGCGGCAGCCGGCGTCGCACGCGGCCGGCAGGTGGCACCCGGCGTGCGGGCCATGGTCGTGCCGGGCTCGGGCGCGGTGAAGGCGGCGGCGGAGGCCGAGGGCCTGGACCGCGTGTTCCTGGCGGCCGGCTTCGAGTGGCGCAACCCGGGCTGCTCCATGTGCCTGGCCATGAACGACGACGTGCTGGCCGAGGGCATGCGCTGCGCCTCCACGACCAACCGCAACTTCGAAGGGCGCCAGGGCCGCGGCGCCATCACCCACCTCATGGGCCCGGCCATGGCCGCCGCGGCCGCCGTCACGGGCCGCATCACCGACGTCCGCCAACTGGAGCTGCTGCCATGACCGACCACCTTCGCATCCAGGGCCGCGCGGCTGCGCTGCGCATCGAGAACCTGGACACCGACCAGATCATGCCCAAGCAGTTCCTGCGCGGCATCGACAAGTCCGGCCTGAAGGAAGGCCTGCTCTACGACCTGCGCTTCGACACACAGGGCCGGCCGCGGCCGGACTGCGTGCTGAACCGTGCTGGCTACGCGGGCGTGTCGATGCTGGTGGGCGGCTCCAACTTCGGCTGCGGCTCCAGCCGCGAGCATGCGGTCTGGGGGCTGCAGCAGTTCGGCATCCGGGCCATCGTGGCGCCCAGCTTCGCGGAGATCTTCCATGCCAATGCCATGAACAACGGGCTGCTGCTGGTGGCACTGCCGGCCGCGCAGATCGCGCAGCTCATGGACGATGCGGACGACCCGGCGACCAATGCAGTGGACATCGACCTGGCTGCGCAGACCCTGGCCAGCCGCAGCGTGCAGGCCCGCTTCGACCTGCTGCCGCGGCACCGGCGCATGTTCCTCGAAGGCCTGGACAGCATCGGCCTGTCGCTGACCTACCGTGCGCAGACCGAGGCCTTCGCGCAGCGCCACTGGGCCGCGCAGCCCTGGCTGCGCGACGTGGCCGCACGCACACGCCAGCGGCTGGACGGCGGCGCCGCTAGGATCGCGCCATGACGGACACCCCCCTGTTCCCGGGCTTTCGCCCGCACCTGGCCGAGGTCGGCGACGGCCTGTACATCCACGCGCTGGTCGGCGGCGAGGGCCCGCCGCTGCTCTTGCTGCACGGCCATCCGCAGACGCACGCGATCTGGCACAAGGTGGCACCGACGCTGGCCGAACGCTTCACGCTGGTGCTGGCCGACCTGCGCGGCTACGGCGGCTCGTCCAAGCCGGCCGGCGACGCGGACCACGCCAATTACAGCAAGCGCACGATGGCGAGCGACATGCTGGTGCTCATGCGGTCGCTGGGGCATGCGCGCTTCGACGTGCTCGCGCACGACCGCGGCGCGCGCGTGGCGCACCGGCTGGCCGTCGACCACGCCGATGCCGTGCGCCGGCTCGTGCTGCTGGACATCGCGCCCACGCTGGCCATGTACGAGCAGACCACGGAGGCTTTTGCGCGCGCCTATTGGCACTGGTTCTTCCTGATCCAGCCCGCGCCGCTGCCCGAGCGCCTGATCGAGGCCGACCCCGGCGCCTACCTGCGCGACGTGGTGGGCCGGCGCAGCGCCGGCCTGGCGCCGTTCGACCCGCGCGCGCTGGCCGCCTACGAGGCGGGCCTGCGCCAACCCGGTGCCGCGCACGGCCTGTGCGAGGACTACCGTGCCTCGGCCGGCATCGACCTCGAACACGACCGCGCCGACCGCGCGGCCGGCCGCAAGCTGACGGTCCCGCTGCTCGCGCTGTGGGGCGAGGAAGGCGTGGTGCACCGCTGCTTCGACCCACTGGCCGAATGGCAGCGGGTCGCAACCGATGTGCGCGGCCGTCCGCTGCCCTGCGGCCACTACATCGCCGAAGAAGCGCCGCAGGCGCTGCTGGACGCAGTGCTTCCCTTCCTGGCGGCCTAAAGCTGCAGGCAGATCCCGACCAGCCCCAGCAGCACCAGCGCCAGGCCCCAGCGCTCGCCCGCGCGCAGCTTCTCGCGGAAGATGCGGCGCGAGACCAGCAGGCTGAAGAAGACCTCGACCAGGCCCAGCGTGCGCACGTCGGCGGCGGGCTGGATGGCCATGGCCGTGAACCAGCCCGTGGAGGCCAGCGCGCCCATGGCGCCGGCCAGGATGGACACGCGCCAGACCCGCGCCGTGGTGGCCAGGGCCGCCGGATCGCGCGCGGCGAGCCAGCCGCCCAGCAGCAGGCTTTGCAGCAGCTGGGCCCAGAGCACGCCCCAGCCGCCCAGCAGCCAGGGCGCCACGTCGGTCATGGACAGGGCCGCGCCGCGAAAGCCCACGGCCGACAGCGCGAAGCAGGCGCCCGAGGCGATGCCGTACAGCACGGCCTGGCTGCCGCCGCGGGCCGCCGCGGCGCCCGGGGCCGCCGCGCGCGCCGGCAGCGAGAGCAGCACCACGCCCAGCGTGGCCAGCAGCATCGCCAGCGCGGCCAGCCAGGTCGGCACCTCGTGCAGGAACAGCGTGGAGAACAGCGCGACCTGCAGCACCTCGGTCTTGGAAAACGCCACACCGACGATGAAGTTGCGCTGCTGCATGGCCTTGAGCAGGCAGGCCGTGGCCAGCAACTGGGCCACGGCGCCCATGGCGACCCAGCCGAAGTAGCCGACATGGAAGGCCGGTACCGGCCGGCCCGAGAGCTGCTGCGCCAGCGCCACGAACACCAGCGCGAACGGCAGGCCGTAGAGGAAGCGGGCCAGCGTGGCGGCCAAGGTGCCGGCCTGGCTGACGAGGCTGCGCTGAGCGGCGTTGCGGACGGTCTGCGCCAGCGCGGCGGCCAGCGTGATCGGGATCCAGGCCCAGGCGGGCAGAGCGGGAATGTCCATGGTGGGGCGGCGAGCGTAGCGTAGAACCAGCGGCCCCGCGCCTCGTGCTTGGCGATGCGTGCCATGCTTGAAAACGGCGGGCGCGCCTCCAGTTGCCCGGATCACACTGCCGCCCGATCCGCATGCCCATGCTTTCCCAGTTCCTGTTCGGCGCCGTCCTGCTCGGCGCGCTGGTGGCCGTGCTGGGCATCGCGCTGGCGCCGGCTTGGCGGGCCTGGCGCCGCCGCGCGCTGGCGCGCCAGCCGTTTCCTTCGCCCTGGCGGCGTGTGCTGGCGCGCCATGTGCCGCAGGTGCGCCGCCTGCCGGCGGACCTGCAGCTGAAACTCAAGCAGCGCATGCAGGTCTTCATCGCCGAGAAGCCCTTCATCGGCTGCAACGGCCTGGTCGTGACCGAGGCCATGCGCGTGGTCGTCGCGGCCCAGGCCTGCCTGCTGCTGCTGGGCCGGCCCGAAGGCCATTTCGCCAACCTGCGCCAGGTGCTGCTGTACCCGGGCGCCTTCCTGGTCGACCGCGTGCGCACCGAGGCCGGCGGCGTGCTGCGCGACGAGCGCCAGGCGCTCGCCGGCGAATCCTGGTCGCAAGGCCAGGTCGTGCTGTCCTGGGACGACGTGCTGGCCGGCGCGGCCGACCCGGTGGATGGCCGCAACGTGGTGGTGCACGAGTTCGCGCACCAGCTCGACCAGGCCGATGGCCAGTCCAACGGCGCGCCGCCGCTGCCACGGGGCATGAGCGCGGCGCGTTGGACGCGCGTGCTGCAGGCCGAATTCGATCGGTTGCAGCGCCAGCTGGCGGCGGGTGAGCCCAACCTGCTTGGCGACTACGCCGCGACCAACCCGGCCGAGTTCTTCGCGGTGGCGTCCGAGGTGTTCTTCGAGCAGGGCCCGCAGCTGGCGGCCGAGCGGCCGGCGCTGTACACCGAGCTGCAGGCCTTCTACGGCGTCGACCCGACGGCCTGGTGATCCTCGCCGGCCGCAGGCGCCGGCTCGTTCTGCTGCAGTGCCCACATGCGCGCATAGCGCCCGCCGGCTGCCAGCAGCTCGGCATGCGTGCCGCGCTCGGCGATGCGGCCGGCCTCCATGACCAGGATCTCGTGCGCATCGACCACGGTGGAGAGACGGTGCGCGATGACCAGCGTGGTGCGCCCGCGCGCCACCGACTGCAGCTCGGCCTGGATGGCCCGCTCGTTGGCCGAGTCCAGCGCCGAGGTGGCCTCGTCGAAGATCAGGATGGGCGGGTTCTTGAGCAGCGTGCGCGCGATGGCCACGCGCTGCTTCTCGCCGCCCGAGAGCTTCAGGCCCCGCTCGCCCACCATGCTCTGGTAGCCCAGCGGCATGGCGGCGATGAAGTCGTGGATGTGGGCCGCGCGCGCCGCTGCCTCGATCTCCTCCTGGCTGGCGCCGGGCCGGCCGTAGCCGATGTTGTAGGCGATGGTGTCGTTGAACAGCACCGTGTCCTGCGGCACGATGCCGATGGCCTGGCGCACGCTGGCCTGGGTCACGGCGCGGATGTCCTGGCCGCCGATGCGGATGCTGCCGCGCTGGATGTCGTAGAAGCGGAACAGCAGCCGGCCCAGCGTGCTCTTGCCCGAGCCCGAGGGGCCGACCACGGCCACCGTCTTGCCGTCCGGGATCTCGAAGCGCACGCCGTGCAGGATGGGCCGGGCGGGCTCGTAGGCGAAGTCCACGTCCTCGAAGCGGATGCCGCTGCCGCGCGCGGTGTCCAGCGGCAGCGCGCCGGGCGCGTCGGCCACCTCGCGCTCGCGCTCCATCAGCGTGAACATCTTGTCCAGGTCGGTCAGGTTCTGCTTGATCTCGCGGTACAGCACGCCCAGGAAATTGAGCGGGATGTACAGCTGGATCATGAAGGCGTTGACCATGACCAGGTCGCCCAGCGTCATGCGGCCATCGACCACGCCCTGGGTGGCGCGCCACAGCATCAGCACCAGCGCCACGGCGATGATGAGCTGCTGGCCGGTGTTGAGCAGCGACAGCGTGCTCTGGCTCTTGAGCCGCGCGCGGCGCAGCCGCTCCAGGCTCTCGTCGTAGCGGCCGGCCTCGTAGCGCTCGTTGCCGAAGTACTTGACGGTCTCGTAGTTCAGCAGCGAATCGATGGCGCGCGTGTGGGCGGTGGAGTCGAACTCGTTGACCTGCTTGCGGAACTGCGTGCGCCATTCGGTCACCGTGACCGTGAAGGTGATGTACAGCACCAGTGCGGCCAGTGTGATCCAGGCGAACCAGGCGTCGAACTTGACGGCCAGGATGCCCAGCACCAGCGCCACCTCGACCAGCGTGGGCACGATGCTGTAGAGCGAGTACGAGATCAGCGACTCGATGCCGCGCACGCCGCGCTCGATGTCGCGCGTCATGCCGCCGGTCTGGCGCTCCAGGTGAAAGCGCAGGGAGAGCGCATGCAGGTGCTCGAAGGTCTGCAGCGCGATGGTGCGGGCGGTGCCCTGCGTGGCCTTGGAGAACACCAGGTCGCGCAGCTCGGCGAACAGCGAGGTCGACAGCCGCAGCAGCCCGTAGGCCAGCAGCAGGCCCAGCGGCACGACCAGCAGCGCGGCCGGGTCGCCGGGCTTGATCGTCATCGCGTCGATGAGGTTCTTCAGCAGCACCGGCACGCCCACGTTGGCGAACTTGGCGCCCAGCATGAAGGCCAGCGCGAACACCACGCGCCACTTGTATTGCCACAGGTAGGGCAGCAGGCGGCGCAGCGTGGCCCAGTCCGAGCGCGCTGGCGCCGGCGGTGGCGCGCCGGGGGCGGTCGTGGGGGTGGGGGCGGAGGGGGCGAGGTGGCGCATTGGCAGACAATCGGTGGCGTTGCAAGTCTTCTTCTTGTTCTTCGGAGATTGTCCCGGATGTCCACCGATTCAAGCGCCCCCGTCGCATTGCCCACCGACATGGAGCTGGTGCTCAAGGTCATCCCCATGCCAGCGGACACCAACGGCAACGGCGACATCTTCGGCGGCTGGGTCATGGCCCAGGTCGACCTGGCCGGCGGCGTGCTGCCGGCACGGCTCATCGTCGGCAAGTTCGCCACCGTGGCCGTCAACGAGTTCATCTTCAAGCAGCCCGTGCGCGTGGGCGACCTGCTGTCGTTCTTTGCGGCCATCACGCGCGTGGGCAAGACCTCGGTGACGGTGCAGGTGGAGGTCTATGCCGAGCGGCGCCACACGCCGCAGCGCTACGTGAAGGTGACCGAGGCGCGGCTGACCTACGTGGCCATCGGCGACGATGGACGGCCGCGTTTGGTGCAGCCAACGGCAACGCCGGGACCGGGCTGACCCCGGCAAACCCCTAGACTGGGCCGCGTTGCCCGGTGGATGAGGAACAACCCTGAGCGCCATTGCGCAGGGCGCGGCTATAAACCCGGCACAACACACGGGGGGCCGGGTGCAGTTTCTCCAACTGGTGATCAGTGGCATCGCGCAGGGCTGCATCTACGGCCTGATCGCGCTCGGCTTCGTGCTGATCTACAAGGCCACGGAAACCGTGAGCTTCGCCCAGGGCGAGCTCATGATGCTGGGCGCCTTCGCCGGCCTTGCCGCGATGACCTGGCTGGGGCTGGCGTTCTGGGTCGCGGTGCTGTGCGCGGTGGCGGCCGTGGCCCTGCTGGGCATGCTGCTCGAGCGCGTGGTGATCCGCCCCATCCTGGGGCAGCCGGCGTTTTCCATCGTCATGCTGACCATCGGCATCGGCTACGTGGCGCGCGGGCTCATCACCATGGTGCCGGGCATCGGCACCGAGACGCACACGCTGCCCGTGCCCTACAAGGACGAGATCTACCGCCTGGGCGAGCTCGTGCTCAACGCCGAGCAACTGGTCGTGATCGGCGCCACGGGTGTGCTGTGCGCGCTGCTGTTCGCGCTGTTCCGCTACAGCAAGCTGGGCATCGCCATGCAGGCGTCCTCGCAGAACCAGTTGGCGGCCTACTACATGGGCATCCCGGTGCGCCGGCTCAATGGCCTGGTCTGGGGGCTGGCGGCCGCGGTGGCGGCGCTGGCCGGCCTGCTGCTGGCGCCCATCACCTTCGTGCACGCCAACATGGGCTTCATCGGGCTCAAGGCCTTCCCGGCCGCCGTGGTAGGCGGCTTCGGCAGCCTGCCGGGGGCCATCGTGGGCGGGGTGCTGATCGGCGTGGTGGAGTCGCTGGCCGGCTTCTACCTGCCCGACGGCTTCAAGGACACGGCCGCCTACATCGTGGTGCTGGTCATGCTCATGGTCCGGCCCAACGGCCTGTTCGGCGAACGCCTCAGAAAGAAGGTATGAAGCCCCCACGCTCATCGCTACGCGTATCGCTTCCCCCCAAGGGGGCGCAGTCCGCCCTTGGGGCGGCCCGGCGGGCGGACTGATATGAGGTTCCTATTCAAGACCGGCTACGCCCAGGACATCGCCTTGGCCAAGCACGAGGGCCACCGCTTCTGGTATGGCCTCTTGCTCGTGGCGCTGCTGCTGGCGCCGCTGGCCCTGCCCGAGTACTGGCTGGCGCAGCTGACTTTCGTGCTGATCTACGGCATCGCCGGGCTGGGGCTCATGCTGCTGTCCGGCTTCACTGGCCAGTTCTCGCTGGGCCACGCGGCCTTCCTGGGCGTGGGGGCCTACACCCAGGGCGTGCTGACCAACCTGGGCTGGCCGTTCCCGCTGGCGATGGTGATGGCGATGGTGCTGGCGGGGGCTGTGGGCGTGGTGGTGGGGCTGCCGGCGCTGCGCGTGAAGGGCATCTACCTGGGCATGGCCACGCTGGCCTTCGGCGTGATCGTCGAGGAGGTGCTGGCGCGCTGGGAGAGCGTGACGGGCGGCAACGCCGGGCTGCACATGAAGGCCCCGGCCATCGGCAGCTTCCAGCTCGACAGCGGCGAGGGCTTCTACTTCCTGTGCCTGGCGCTGGCGGTGGTTGCCACGCTGGCCATCCTGAACCTGCTGCGCGCGCCGACTGGGCGGGCCTTCGTCGCGATCCGCGATTCCGAGGTCTCGGCGCAGAGCATGGGCATCCACCTGGCGCGCTACAAGACGCTGTCGTTCGCGCTGTCGGCCGCTCTGGCCGGCCTGGCCGGCGCGCTGTACGCGCACAAGATCAGCTTCCTGTCGCCCGACCAGTTCAGCGTGCTGCAGTCCATCGACCTGCTGCTGATGGTGGTGATCGGGGGGCTGGGCTCGGTGCACGGCGCCTTTCTGGGGGCCATCTTCCTGATCGCCATGCCGCAGTTGATCGCGCTGGGCAAGGGTTATCTGCCCGAGGCCATCGCCATGGCGCCGGGCCTGCAGGGCTTCGTCTACGGCCTGGTGCTGATCGTGTTTGTGCTGTTCGAGCCACTGGGGCTGTACGGCCGCTGGCTCAAGGTGCGCACCTACTTCAGCATGTTCCCGTTCTACCGCAAGGGCATGTTCAAGCGGCAGAAGTCGTTCCAGAAGTCGGAGCGTTTGAAATGAGCGCGGCGCCTCTGTTGCAGGTGCAGGACGTCAGCATGCGTTTCGGCGGCGTGCTGGCCGTCAACCGCGTGGGTTTCGAGGTGCAGGAGGGCGAGGTGTTCACCTTGATCGGCCCCAACGGCGCGGGCAAGACCACGGTGTTCAACCTGATCAGCCGGATCTACACGCCGACCTCGGGCGAGATCCGCTACCGCGGCGAGTCCTTGACGGCACAGGCGCCGCACCGCATCGCGGCGCTGGGCATCGCGCGCACCTTTCAGAACATCGAGCTGTTCGAGCACGCCACGGTCCTGCACAACCTACTGATCGGCCGCCACACGCACCGGCAGACCGGCTTCTGGGGCGATGTGCTGTTCACGCCGCGTGCGCGCCGGGCCGAGATCGAAGCGCGCGAGAAGGTCGAGCGCGTGATCGAGCTGCTGGACCTGCAGCACCACCGCGATGCCATGGTCGCCGGCCTGCCCTATGGCGTGCGCAAGGTGGTGGAGCTGGCGCGCGCGCTGTGCACCGAACCCAAGCTGCTGCTGCTGGACGAGCCCTCCTCGGGCCTGAACGTGGAGGAGACCGACGACATGGCCTTCTGGATCCAGGACATCCGCGACGAACTGGGCGTGACGGTGCTGATGGTGGAGCACGACATGTCGCTGGTGTCCAAGGTGTCCGACCGCGTGCTGGCCATGAACCAGGGCGAGCTGCTGGCCCTGGGCACGCCGGGCGAGGTGCAGGCCGATCCGGCGGTGGTGGAGGCCTACCTCGGGACGGTGGACGACGTTGCGGGTCTGCGGAGAACGGCATGAGCGAAGTTCCACCGCCCGTCAGCGACCAGCCCGTCCTGAAGTTGCTCAACGTGGAGAGCGCCTACGGCCCGATCAAGGCCATCCGCGGCGTGAGCCTGCAGGTGCGGCGCGGCGAGATCTCCACCGTGCTGGGCAGCAACGGCGCGGGCAAGACGACGATTCTCAAGACCATCTCGGGCATCCTCGATCCGCGCAAGGGCTCGGTGGAGTTCAAGGGCGAGGACATCACCGCGCAAGACCCGGCGCTGATCGTGCGGCTGGGCCTGTCGCACGTGCCCGAGGGTCGCGAGGTGTTCCCGCTCCTGAGCGTGCGCGACAACCTGGCCATGGGCGCGTACACGCGCAGCGACCGCGACGGCGTGGCGCGCGACCTGGAGGACGTGTTCGGCTACTTCCCCATCCTGCGCGAGCGCGCGGCGCAGGACGCCGGCCTGCTCTCGGGCGGCCAGCAGCAGATGCTGGCGATCTCGCGCGCGCTGATGGCCGCGCCCGACCTGATCCTGCTCGACGAGCCCAGCCTGGGCCTGTCGCCCAAGCTGACCAAGGAGATCTTCGAGATCGTGGTGCGCATCAACCGCGAGCGCGGTACCACCTTCCTCTTGGTCGAGCAGAACGCCAACATGGCGCTCAACGTGGCCGACTACGGCTATGTGCTGGAGAACGGCCGCATCGTGCTGGAAGACACCTGTGCCCGCCTGCGCGAGAAGGACGACATCAAGGAGTTCTACCTCGGCATGAAGGAAGCCGGCGTGCGCGGCGAGCGGCGCTGGAAGAAAAAGAAGAACTGGAGGTGATATGAGACCACCCCGTTTGGCTGGCTCACTTCGTGTAGCCATCCCATCCCCCTCAAGGGGCGCACCCGGCGGCCGGGCAGAGCCCGTCCCGCGGCTGCGCTTGCATGGCCTGCTCCGCGGCCTTCTGCGCCGAGGCTTGCGAGCCGGCTTTGTACCCTGCAGGTGGCGCGCCAGCGCGGTGGAAAACTGAGATGCACCTCTGGGACCTGTCGCACATCCAGCCACGCACCGACATCATGGTGCCGGGCGAGACCATCTCCGCGATGTTCTGGGAGGCCGTCGCCCAGCGCGGCTCGGACACCTGGTTGCGCCAGAAGGAGCTCGGCATCTGGCGCAGCCACAGCTGGGCCGAGGTGGCGCAGGGCGTGCGCGAGATCGGCCACGGCCTGCTGGACCTGGGCTGCGTGCCCGGCGACACGGCGTCCATCCTGTCCAACACCGTGGTCGACTGGGTGCTGGCCGACCTCGCGGTGCTCAGCACCGGCGGCGTGGCCAACGGCATCTACCCGACCGACGCGGCCAGCCAGGTGCACTACCTGTGCGAGGACTCGCGCACGCGCGTGCTGTTCGTGGAGGACGACGAGCAGCTCGACAAGGCCTTGCAGGTGCGCGCGCAGCTGCCGCTGCTGGCCAAGATCGTGGTGTTCGACATGGAGGGCCTGCGCGGCCTGGACGACCCCGATGTGCTGAGCCTGGCCGCGCTGCGCGAGCGTGGCCGCGCCCATGCCGCCAAGCACCCGGGCCTGCTGGAGCAGCGCGCGGCCGCCTGCCGGCCTGAGGACCTGGCCATCCTGGTCTACACCTCGGGCACCACGGGCAAGCCCAAGGGTGCCATGCACAACCACCGCGCGCTGGTGTACGCCGCGCGCGGCTACAACACGCTGGCGTCCCAGGACGCGACGGACGAGCGCATGTGCTTCCTGCCGCTGTGCCACATCGCCGAGCGCCTGGGCGGCGAGTACTCCGCGCTGTACACGGGCGCGAAGCTCAACTTCGTCGAGAACCCCGAGACCGTGCCCGAGAACGTGCGCGAGATCGCGCCCACGGTGTTCACGGCCGTGCCGCGGGTCTGGGAGAAGTTCTACTCGGGCGTGATGATCGCGCTCAAGGACGCCAGCCGGCTGCAGCAGGCGGCCTACGCTTGGAGCATCGGCGTGGGCCAGCGCATCGCCGACCAGGTGCTGGCTGGCCGGCCCGTGGCGTCGTTGGACAAGCTGCGCTTTCGCATCGCGCGCTGGCTGGCGCTGGACAACGTGCGCAAGCTGATCGGCATCCACCGCGCACGCTACCTCGTGACGGGCGCCGCGCCCATCTCGCCCGACCTGGTGCGCTGGTACCTCGCGCTGGGCGTGCCCATGCTGGAAGTCTGGGGCATGACCGAGACCTGCGGCGCCGCCACCGGCGTGCCGGCCGCGCGCATCAAGCCCGGCACCATCGGCCCGGCCGCCAGCTTCAACGAGGTGCGGCTGGACCCGGCCACGGGCGAGCTGCTGGTGCGCGGCCCCAACGTGTTCATGGGCTACCTGAACCTGCCCGAGAAGACCGCCGAAGCCATCGACGACCAGGGCTGGCTGCACACGGGCGACGTGGGCACGGTGGACGCCGATGGCTACTTCCGCATCACCGACCGCATGAAGGACGTGATCATCACGGCCGGCGGCAAGAACATCACGCCCAGCGAGCTGGAGAACGAACTCAAGTTCTCGCCCTACATCACCGACGCGGTGGTGATCGGCGACCGCCGCGCCTACCTGACGGCCATCGTCATGATCGACCAGGAGAACGTGGAGAAGTTCGCCCAGGACACCGACGTGCCGTTCAGCAACTACGCCAGCCTCACGCGCGCACCCGAGGTGCTGGCGCTGATCCAGCGCGAGTTCGACCGCGTGAACGCCAAGTTCGCGCGGGTGGAGCAGATCAAGAAGTTCTTCCTGCTCGAGACGCAGCTCAGCGCCGAAGACGAGGAACTCACGCCGACCATGAAGCTCAAGCGCAAGCTGATCGAGAAGAAGTACGCCGAGCGCATCGAGGCCATGTACCGCTGACGCCGTTCGCAGCGCAGGTTCCGTTCACGACAACAGCCAGGAGACACCGCCATGCACGCACGCATTCCATTGGTCCTCGCCGCCGCACTGGCGCTGCCCGCCGCCTGGGCCCAGCAGCAGGGCGTGAGCAAGACCGAGATCCTGATCGGCACCATCCAGGACATGTCCGGCCCGCTGGCCGGCTACGGCAAGCAGGCGCGCAACGGCATGCTGCTGCGCGTGGAGGAACTCAACGAGCAGGGCGCGGTGCATGGCCGCAAGCTCAAGCTGCTGGCCGAGGACGACGGCTACGACCCCAAGAAGGCCGTGCTGGCGGCGCAGAAGCTCGTGAACCAGGACAAGGTCTTCATCGTGGCCGGCCACCTGGGCACGGCGCAGAACATGGCGTCCATGCCGGTGCAGTTCGACAAGAACATCGTCAACTTCTTCCCGATCACGGCCGCGCGCGAGATGTACGAGCCCTTGCACAAGCTCAAGTACTCGTTCGCCGCGACCTACTACGACCAGATCCGGCTCACGCTGCCGGCGCTGGCCAAGGAGAAGGGCGCCAAGAAGATCTGCACGATCTACCAGGACGACGACTTCGGCCTGGAAGTGCAGCGCGGCGCCGAGGCCGCGCTCAAGGCCATGAACATGGAGCTGGGCGAGAAGACCAGCTTCAAGCGCGGCGCGACGGATTTCTCCTCGCAGGTGGCGCGGCTCAAGGCGGCCAACTGCGACCTGGTGGTGCTGGGCACCATCATCCGCGAGACCATCGGCACCATCGGCGAGGCGCGCAAGACCGGCTTCTCGCCGACCTTCTTCGCCTCCAGCGCGGCCTATTCGGACCTGATCCACAAGCTGGGCGGCAAGGCCGTGGACGGCCTGTACGCCACCATGACGGTGCTGCACCCCTACCTGGACGAGGCCTCGCAACCGGTGCGCTTCTGGGCCAACAAGTACAAGACGCGCTTCAACGAAGACCCGACGGTGTTCTCGGTCTACGGCTACAGCATCATCGACCAGTTCATCCAGGCCGCGCAGAAGGCCGGGCCCAACCTCACGACGGACAGCTTCGTCGCCGCCATGGACACCATGCGCTTCGAACCCGACATGTTCGGCAGCGCGCCCAGCAGCTACAGCGCCACCAAGCGGCTGGGCAACAGCATCTCGCGCATGTCGCAGATCCAGGACGGCCGCTGGAAGGTGGTCTCGGACTATGTGAAGTGAGGGGGACGGTGCGGGCGTGTTCCAGTGCGCCCGGCCCCTGTGTGTTCGTGTCATCGACCGCGGTCGCAGGAGGGTTCACATGTCTTTTCGCACGGTTTCCGCGGCACTTGCCGCCATCGTTCTGTCGGCCTCGCCGCTGGCCTGGGGCCAGCAGCAGGGCGTGAGCAAGACCGAGATCCTGATCGGCACCATCCAGGACCTGTCCGGCCCGCTGGCCGGCTACGGCAAGCAGGCGCGCAACGGCATGCAGCTGCGCGTGGACGAGGCCAACGAGCAGGGCGGGCTGCACGGGCGCAAGCTCAAGCTGCTGGTCGAGGACAGCGGCTACGACCCCAAGCGCGCGGTGCTGGCGGCGCAGAAGCTCGTGAACCAGGACAAGGTCTTCATCATCGCGGGCCACCTGGGCACGGCGCAGAACATGGCGGCCATGCCGGTGCAGTTCGAGAAGAACATCGTCAACTTCCAGCCGATCACGGCGGCGCGCGAGATGTACGAGCCGCTGCACCGGCTCAAGTACTCGTTCGCGGCGACCTACTACGACCAGATCCGCTCCATGCTGCCGACCCTGGCCAGGGAGAAGGGCGCGAAGAAGGTCTGCATCATCTACCAGGACGACGACTTCGGCCTGGAGGTGCTGCGGGGGGCCGAGGCCGGGCTCAAGACCATGAACATGGAGCTGGGCGAGAAGACCAGCTTCAAGCGCGGCGCGACGGATTTCTCCTCGCAGGTGGCGCGGCTCAAGGCCGCCAACTGCGACTTCGTGGTGCTCGGCACCATCATCCGCGAGACCATCGGCACCATCGCCGAGGCGCGCAAGACCGGCTTTGCGCCGACCTTCTTCGCCTCCAGCGGCGCCTACACCGATTTGATCCACAAGCTGGGCGGCAAGAACATGGACGGGCTGTACGCCGCGATGGGCGCGCAGCACCCCTACCTGGACGAGGCCTCGCAGCCGATCCGCTTTTGGGCCAACAAGTACAAGACGCGCTTCAACGAGGATCCGACCGTGCTGTCGGTCTATGGCTACACCATCCTCGACCAGTTGCTCCAGGCGGTGCAGAAGGTGGGGCCGAACCTCACGACCGACAGCTTCGTGAAGACCATGGACACCATGAGCTACCCGTCGGACATGTTCGGCGCCGCGCCGTCCAGCTACAGCCCGACCAAGCGCCTGGGCACCGACGAGTCGCGCCTGTCGCAGATCCAGGACGGTCGCTGGAAGGCCGTGTCCGGTTATGTGAAGTGAGGCGGGTGCAGCGTCGGCCGCACATTCGTCTCCGTTCTGCCCGAAGAATGTGAGATATTGGCTCCAACGGCTGCCCGAGTATGGCGGTCCAAGGGAGCGTTGCACATGACCAGCCGTGCCTTGTCGGCCGCCTTGGCGGCCTTTGCCTTGCGTGTTGCCCTACCGGTCCAGGCCCAGCAGCAGGGCGTGAGCAAGACCGAAATCCTGATCGGCACGATCCAGGACCTGTCCGGCCCGCTGGCCGGCTACGGCAAGCAGCTGCGCAACGGCATGCAGTTGCGCGTGGACGAGTTGAACGAGCAAGGCACGCTGCACGGCCGCAAGCTCAAGCTGCTGACCGAAGACAGTGGCTACGACCCCAAGCGCGCCGTGCTGGCGGCACAGAAGCTGGTCAATCTGGACCAGGTCTTCGTCGTCGCGGGCCACCTGGGCACGGTGCAGAACATGGCGGCCATGCCCGTGCAGTTCGCCAAGAACGTCGTCAACTTCTATCCCATGTCGGCCGCGCGCGAGATGTACGAGCCGCTGCACCGGCTCAAGTACTCGTTCGCGGCGACCTACTACGACCAGGTCCGGCTCACGCTGCCGGTGCTGGTCAGGGAGAAGAATGCGAAGAAGGTCTGCACGCTGTACCAGGACGACGAGTTCGGCCAGGAGGTGCTGAGCGGCACCGAGGACGCGCTCCAGGCCATGCAGATGGCGCTGGCGGAGAAGACCAGCTTCAAGCGCGGCGCGACCGATTTTTCCTCGCAGGTGGCGCGGCTCAAGGCGGCGGGCTGCGACCTGGTGGTGCTGGGCACCATCATCCGCGAGACCATAGCCACCATGGCCGAGGCGCGCCGCACCGGCTTCGCGCCCACCTTCTTCGGCGCCGTGACGGTCTACAGCGACCTGCTGCACAAGCTCGGTGGCAAGGGCGTGGAGGGCCTGTACGCCGCGATCACGGCGCAGCACCCCTACCTGGACGAGGCCTCGCAGCCGATCCGCTTCTGGGCCAACAAGTACAAGACCCGCTTCGGCGACGACCCGACCGTGTTCTCGGCCTATGGCTACATCATCATCGACCAGTTCATCCAGGCGGCGCGGAAGGCGGGGCCCAACCTGAGCACCGACAGCTTCGTGCAGGCCATGGACACCATGCGTTTCGGTGCCGACATGTTCGGCGGCGCGCCCAGCAGCTACAGCCCGACCAAGCGGCTGGGCAACGCGCGCTCGCGTCTGGCGCAGATCCAGGACGGGCGCTGGAAAGTGGTCTCCGACTACCTGCCGTAGCCGCGCGCTACAGTGGCGCGGTCCAAGAATCCAGGAGACCCGCGCCCATGGCGGACGACATCAGCACCCTGCGCCGCATCCTGCACGCCCACCGGCGCATCGCCGTGGTCGGCCTGTCGGCCGAATGGCACCGGCCAAGCTACTTCGCGGCCAAGTACATGCAGCAGCATGGCTATGAAATTTTTCCGGTGAACCCGCGCTACGCCGGCGGCGAGGTGCTGGGCCGGCCCTGCGTGGCCAGCCTCACGGACCTGGCCGGGCCGGTCGACATGGTCGACGTGTTCCGCCGCACCGAGGACGTGCTGCCCATCGCGCAGCAGGCCATCGCCATCGGCGCCAAATGCCTGTGGCAGCAGATCGGTGTGGTCAACATCGAGGCCGACGCGCTGGTGCGCGCGGCCGGGCTGGACAGCGTGATGGACCGCTGCGTGAAGATCGAGCATGCACGCCTGTTCGGCGGCCTGCACTGGGCGGGCGTGAACACGCGCGTGATCTCGGCCAAGCGGCCGCTCCACCAAGGCTGAGCATGTCGGACCACCAGTTCCAACCCGAGACCCTGGCCATCCACGCCGGCCAGATCCCCGACGCGGCCACGGGCGCCCGCGCGCTGCCGATCTACCAGACCACGAGCTTCGTGTTCGACAGCGCCGAGCACGCCGCCGCGCTGTTCAACCTGCAGACCTTCGGCAACGTCTACTCGCGCCTGTCCAACCCCACGGTCGCTGCGCTGGAGGAACGCGTGGCCGCGCTCGAAGGCGGCCGCGCGGCGGTGGCCAGCGCCTCCGGCATGGCGGCCGAGGCCATGGCGCTCATGACCATCCTGCAGGCCGGCGACCACGTGGTGGCGGCCGGCGCGCTGTACGGCGGCACGGTCACCATGCTGGCGGTGAACCTCAGGAAGTTCGGTATCGAGACCAGCTTCGTCGACGCCACCGACCCGCAGGCCTTCGCCGCGGCCATGCGACCCAACACGCGCGCGGTGTTCGCCGAGACCCTGGGCAACCCCAGCCTCACGGTGCTGGACATCGCGGCCGTGGCCGAGGTCGCCCATGCCCACGGCGTGCCGCTGGTGGTGGACAACACCGTGCCCAGCCCCTACCTGTGCCGGCCGCTCGCACTCGGCGCCGACATCGTCGTGCACTCGGCCACCAAGTACCTCGCGGGCCATGGCACCACGCTGGGCGGCGTGATCGTCGAGAGCGGCCGGCCGCATGGCGGCTTCGCCTGGAACAACGGCAGGTTCCCCGGCATGACCGAGCCCTCGCCGGGCTACCACGGCGTGAAGTTCCACGAGACCTTCGGCGACTTCGCGTTCACGATGCGCGCGCGCATGGAGACGCTGCGCGTGTACGGCGCGGCGCTGTCGCCGATGTCGGCCTGGCAGATCCTGCAGGGCGTGGAGACGCTGCCGCTGCGCATGGAGCGGCATTGCAGCAATGCGCTCAAGGTGGCGCAGTTCCTCAAGGACCACCCGCGGGTCAGCTGGGTCAACTACCCTGGTCTGCCGGACCATCCGCAGCATGCGCTGGTGCAGCGGCAGATGCGCGGCGCCTCGGGCCTGCTGGCCTTCGGCGTCAATGGAGGCGTGGAAGCCGGCGTGCGCTTCATCGAGTCGGCCCAGTTCATGAGCCACCTGGCCAACATTGGCGACACGCGCACGCTGATCATCCATCCGGCCAGCACCACCCACCGCCAACTGGAGCCGGACCAGCAGATCGCCGCCGGCGTGCTGCCCGACATGGTGCGGCTGTCGGTGGGGCTGGAGCACATCGACGACATCCTGTGGGACCTGGACCAGGCGCTGGCCGCCACGGCTTGAAAACATTCGTCGCAACCCCCGCCGGGCGCCGGCTTCAGAATGCGCCCTTCGCTTGAGAACGTGTGAACGAACCGCTCACACCCACGCGAGGCCCCAATGAGCACCCGCTTCCATCATGATCGCCGCGTCCAGGGCCTCGCCCTTCGGGCCGGGGCGCGCCAGGCCGCACGCGGGCGTTGCAGTCCTGGCCCGGGCAGAAGCCCGGGCTGCGGCCTGCGCCTACGCCTGCGGCCCGCCGCACCCCGTCGTGGGCGCGATCGGTTCATTCACACGTTCTGAGGAGACAGCGCATGAACATCTACGAACAAGACCTGGCCCAGAACGCGGCCAACCACGTGGCCCTGTCGCCCATGGGCTTCGTGGAGCGCACGGCCGAGGTCTTCGGCGACCTGCCGGCCGTCATCCACGGCCAGCGCCGCTATACCTGGGCGCAGGTGCACGAGCGCTCGCGCCGGCTCGCGGCGGCGCTGCGCGCGGCCGGCGTGGGCCGCGGCAGCACGGTCAGCGTGATGCTGCCCAACACGCCCGAGATGGCCGAGGCGCACTACGCCGTGCCGGCCCTCAACGCCGTGCTCAACACGCTGAACACCCGGCTCGACGCCGAGCTGCTGGCCTGGCAGATGCACCACTGCGAGGCCAGCGTGCTGATCACCGACACCGAGTTCGCGCCCGTCATGGCCAAGGCGCTGGCGCTGCTGCAGAGCCAGCACGGCCGCACGCCGCTGGTCATCGACGTGGCCGACAGCGAGTACCCGGGCGAGCACCGGCGCCTGGGCACGCACGAGTACGAGGCCTGGCTCGCCGCCCACGCACCGCTGGCGCGGCTGGACGGCCCGCAGGACGAGTGGGATGCGATTGCCATCAGCTACACCAGCGGCACCACGGGCGACCCCAAGGGCGTGGTCACGCACCACCGCGGCGCCTACCTCAACGCGGTCAGCAACGTGGTGACCTGGACCATGCCGCAGTTCCCGCGTTACCTGTGGACGCTGCCCATGTTCCACTGCAACGGCTGGTGCTTCCCCTGGACCGTGGCGCTGCAGGCCGGCGTGCATGTCTGCCTGCGCCGTGTCGAGGCGCCGGCCATCCTGGCTGCCATGCGCGAGCACGGCGTGACCCACTATTGCGCGGCGCCCATCGTGCACAGCCTCATCATCAACGCCGACCCGGCCCTGCGCGAAGGCGTGACGGGCGTGCGCGGCATGGTCGCGGGTGCTTCGCCACCGGCCGCCATGATCGAGGGCATGGCGAAGATCGGCTTCGACATCACGCACGTCTACGGCCTGACCGAGGTCTACGGCCCGGCCGGCGTGGCGGCCAAGCGCGCCGCCTGGGCGCAGGCCGACATCGCCGAGCAGGCACGCCTGAATGGCCGCCAGGGCGTGCGCTACGCGCTGCAGGACGGCATGACGGTGCTGGACCCGGCGACGCTTGTGGAAGTGCCGGCCGACGGCGAGACCATGGGCGAGATCATGTTCCGCGGCAACATCGTCATGAAGGGCTACCTCAAGAACCCGGTGGCCACCGCCAAGGCCTTCGAGCGCGGCTGGTTCCACACCGGCGACCTGGCGGTCCTGGAGAGCGACCGCTACGCCCGCATCAAGGACCGCAGCAAGGACATCATCATCAGCGGCGGCGAGAACATCAGCTCCATCGAGGTCGAGGACGTGCTGTACCGCCATCCGGCCGTGCTGGCCTGCGCCGTGGTCGCCCGGCCCGACGCCAAGTGGGGCGAGACGCCGGTCGCCTATGTCGAAGTCAAGGCCGGCGCCCAGGTCACGGCCGAGGACCTGGTGGCCCATTGCAAGGCCCACCTGGCCGGCTACAAGGTGCCGCGCGACGTGCGCTTCGAGGCCATTCCCAAGACCTCGACCGGCAAGATCCAGAAGTTCGAACTGCGCCAGCGGGCCAAGGCTTAGGGGGCCGCGGTCCGCTCCATGCGGATCGCGTCGAACGGGCAGACCACGAAGCACAGCGCGCAGCCCGTGCAGCCGGCGCTGTCGTGCAGCACGGCGTTTTTGCGCCCCCAGCGCTGGCCGTTCGGCACCTCCAGCGAGAGCACATGCGGCGGGCAGGCGCCCACGCAGCGCCCGCAGCCTGTGCAGCGTTCCGGCGCGATCACGGGCAAGGCCTTGGGCGGGGCGGGCATGGCCGCATTGTGGTGGCAGACTGCGGGCCTTCGCTGGAGACACGCATGACCGAACCCATTGCACCGCTGGTGCTGCGCAGCCAGGACGCCAGCGGCGTCCGCACCCTGACCCTGAACCGTCCCGATGCCTTCAACGCGCTCAGCGAGGCCATGCTGGAGGCGCTGCAGGACGAGCTCGACGCAGCGGCCGGCGACGATGGGCTGCGCGTGCTGGTCATCGCCGCGGCCGGCCGCGCCTTCTGCGCTGGCCACGACTTGAAGGAGATGCGTGCCGCCCCCTCGCTGGCCTACTACCAGCGCCTGTTCGCCCAGTGCACGAAGCTGATGCTGTCGATCCAGAAGCTGCCCGTGCCCGTGGTCGCCCAGGTGCAGGGCATCGCCACTGCGGCCGGCTGCCAGCTGGTGGCCATGTGCGACCTGGCCGTGGCCGCCAGCGATGCGCGCTTCGCCGTCAGCGGCGTGAACCTGGGCCTGTTCTGCTCCACGCCCAGCGTGGCCTTGTCGCGCAACCTGCCGCGCAAGGCCGCGTTCGAGATGCTGGTCACGGGCGACTTCATCGGCGCCGAGGAGGCGCGCGCCAAGGGCCTCGTCAACCGCGTGGCCGCGCCCGAGGCGCTGGCCGGGGCCGTCGCCGCGCTGGCGGCCAGCATCGTGGCCAAGCCGCAGGTGGCCCTGGCCATGGGCAAGGCCTTGTTCTACCGTCAGCTCGAGGTCGGCATGGCGGCCGCCTACCAGGATGCCGGCGCCACCATGGCCTGCAACATGATGGATGCGTCGGCGCTGGACGGAGTGCAGTCCTTCATCGACAAGCGCCGGCGCTGAGGCGCCGCGGCGGGCGGCTATGCTTGCCCGCATGGAAACGAGTGAAGCCGCCCTGCTGGGGCGCGAATGGACGGCACTGCACCGCGACTGCGAAGCCAGCGAACGCAGTGTCCTGTGGATCAAGCTGGGCGCCGTGGCGCTGACGGCCACGGCCGTGGCCCTGAGCTTCGACGCCGTGCTGACCATCGCTCTGGTCGGCGTGCTGTGGCTGCAGGAGGCCATCGTGCGCACCGGCCAGGCCCGTCTGGTCGACCGGCTGCTCTACGTGGAGGGCCTGCTGCGCGACACCATGGCCTCGCCCCGTGCGCCCTGCCAGCTGTACTCGGACTGGCAGGCCATGCGCCCGGGCACCATGGGCCTGCTGGCGGAGTACCTCGCGGCCGCGGCCCGGCCCACGGTGGCGTTTCCCTACGCCGTGCTGCTCGTCCTGCTGCTGGCGCTGTCCGCAGCGGGCTGACGCCCTGCAGGCCGCGCGGCCGGGCATCGCCGCCGTTCCATAATGCGGCGATGGAGACCAAGTGGCTCGAAGATTTCGTGAGCTTGGCCGAGACGCGCAGTTTCAGCCGCTCGGCCCAGTTGCGCCATGTGACGCAGCCGGCGTTCTCGCGCCGCATCCAGGCGCTGGAGGCCTGGGCCGGCACCGACCTGGTGGACCGCAGTTCGTACCCGACGCGGCTCACGCCGGCCGGCGAGACGCTCTACACCCAGTCGCTGGAGATGCTGCAGGCGCTGCAGAGCACGCGCGCCATGCTGCGCGGCCACAACTCGGCGGGGCAGGACGTGATCGAGTTCGCCGTGCCGCACACGCTGGCCTTCACCTTCTTCCCGGCCTGGGTGACCAGCCTGCGCGAGAAGTTCGGCCCGCTCAAGAGCCGGCTCATCGCGCTGAATGTGCACGACGCGGTGATGCGCCTGGTCGAAGGAAGCTGCGACCTGCTGATCGCCTACCACCACAGCTCGCAACCCTTCCAGCTCGCCGCCAACCGCTACGAGATGGTCAGCCTGGGCCGCGAGGTCATGGCGCCCTATGTCAAGGCCGACGCCGACGGCGCGCCGCTCTACCAGTTGCCGGGCCGTCCCGGCCAGCTGCTGCCCTACCTGGGCTATGCGCCGGGCGCTTACATGGGGCAGATGGTGGACATGCTGCTCAAGCAGTCGCCCACGCCGATCCACCTGGACCGCGTCTACGAGACCGACATGTCCGAGGGCCTGAAGGCCATGGCGCTGGAGGGCCACGGCATTGCCTTCCTGCCTTACAGCGCGGTCAAGAAGGAGCTGCGTGCGCGCCGCCTGGTCAGCGCAGCGCCGGCCGGCATGCCCGGCATGGAGATGACATTGGATGTGCGGGCCTACCGCGAGAAACCCGGAACGCACGCCGTGCCCAAGCGTTCGGCCCAGGCACTGTGGACCTATCTGGTCGAGACGGCAGGGAGCCGCGGAGCCGAGGCCTCGGGTGCGGCGTAAGATTATTCGTTTCTTGCATCTGTCCGCATTCAATCGGCATTGGCTTGAATACCGCCGGGGACCTTACAGTCCGCGGCGCCCGGTGTGGGCAGTAAAGACTGGCACGCAAGCTGCTTGTGCTCCTGCCCATGCAGCGACCAAGACCTTTTCCTTCGATGGCAGCGGCAACGCGACCGCAATGAGAGACAAACAATTGCCACAGTTCTCACGGTTCTTTCGTGTTGTCGAGACGCATGCGGGTATCTCCGCTGACGCCGATATCCTGGTTTAAGGTCTTATTTCCCTTCCGTTTTCTTAGGAGAGATTGAATGAAGAAGCACATCCTCGCTATCGTGTGCACGGCACTGGCCGCGGGCGGCGCTTTCGCGCAAAGCAACGACACGCTGGCGAAGATCAAGGCCAGCGGCAGCATCAGCCTCGGCGTGCGCGACTCGTCTGCCCTGTCCTATACGCTGGGCAATGGCAAGTACGTCGGTTTCCACACCGAAATGGGCGAACGCATCGTTGCCGACCTCTCCAAGGCGGCCGGCAAGGAACTGAAGATCCAGTACACGCCCGTGACCTCGCAGAACCGCATCCCGCTGGTGCAGAACGGCACGGTCGATCTGGAGTGCGGCTCCACCACCAACAACGCCACGCGCGCCAAGGATGTGTCCTTCGCCGTGACGACCTACGTGGAGGAAGTGCGCATCCTGACCAAGGCCAACTCGGGCATCAACGGCATCGCCGACCTCAAGGGCAAGACGGTGGCCACCACCACCGGCACCACCTCGGTGCAGACCCTGCGCAAGAACAAGCGCGCCGAAGGCATCGACTTCAAGGAAGTGATGGGCAAGGACCACGCCGACAGCTTCCTGCTGCTCGAGTCCGGCCGTGCCGATGCCTTCGTGATGGATGGCTCCATCCTGGCCGCCAATGCCTCCAAGTCGCGCAACGCGGCCGATTACAAGATGGTCGGTGAAGTGCTGTCGGTCGAACCCATCGCCTGCATGCTGCGCAAGGACGACCCGGCCTTCAAGAAGGCCGTGGACGACAGCATCAAGCGCCAGATCGCAGACGGTTCGCTGGCCAAGCTGTACGACAAGCCTGCCGATGTCCGAGGCCACCAAGCAAGCCTGGGCCAGCCCGAACGACAAGCCCATGGAAGATTACGCAGCCAAGTAATCCGCACTGGGTGACGCACTGAACGCCCGCCGATTCGAGCGGGCGTTTTTTGTGCCGGAACCGAATTCAAAGACGACAAAGAGGAGTTCCCGATGGGAAATTGGGATTGGCAGGTCTACCTGCAGGATCCGGGCGGCAAGGACCCGACCTACTTGCAATGGATGCTCTCGGCCTGGGGCTGGACGATCTCGGTCGCCTTGTCGGCGCTGCTGGTGGCGCTGGTCGTGGGCTCGCTGATCGGCATCCTGCGTACGCTGCCCAACAGCCCTGGCTGGGTGCGTTTCGGCAACGCCTGGGTGGAACTCTTCCGCAACATCCCGCTGCTGGTGCAGATCTTCCTGTGGTACCACGTGGTGCCCGCCATCTTCACGGCCGCGCGCGACGTGCCGCCCTTCGTGCTGGTGGTGCTGGCGCTGGGCTTCTTCACTTCTGCGCGGATCGCCGAGCAACTGCGCGCAGGCATCCAGGCCCTGCCACGCGGCCAGCGCTACGCCGGCATGGCCGTCGGGTTCACGACCTGGCAGTACTACCGCTATGTGATCCTGCCCATGGCCTACCGCATGATCCTGCCGCCGCTGACCAGCGAGTCCATGAACATCTTCAAGAACTCCTCGGTCGCGTTCGCGGTGTCGATCGCCGAGCTGACCCAGTTCGCCATGCAGGCCGGTGAGGAAACCGCCCGCCCGATCGAGATGTACCTGGGCGTGACGGTGCTCTACATCATCTCGGCCATGGTCATCAACCGCATCATGGCCTTCATCGAGAGGCGTGCACGCGTGCCGGGCTTCGTCGCGGCCGGCGGCACGGGAGGCCACTGACATGAATCTCGACTTCGGCTTCTACAACTGGAGCGTCATCACCGACTTCGTGCTGAAGGGCTTCTACTTCAGCGTGTTCCTGACGGTCGTGGCGACGCTGGGCGGCATCTTCTTCGGCACGCTGCTGGCGCTGATGCGCCTGTCGGGCAAGAAATGGCTGGACACCCCGGCCGCCATCTACGTCAACGGCATGCGCAGCATCCCGTTGGTGATGGTGATCCTGTGGTTCTTCCTGATCGTGCCCTTCATCATCGGGCGGCCCATCGGCGCCGAGATGTCGGCCATCATCACCTTCATCGCGTTCGAAGCGGCGTACTTCTCGGAGATCATGCGCGCCGGCATCCAGTCCATTCCGCGTGGCCAGGTCTTCGCGGGCATGGCGGTGGGCATGAGCTACAAGCAGAACATGACGCTGGTGATCCTGCCGCAGGCCTTCCGCAACATGCTGCCGGTGCTGCTGACGCAGACCATCATCCTGTTCCAGGACACCTCGCTGGTCTACGCCATCGGCGCCTACGACATGCTCAAGGGCTTCGAGACGGCCGGCAAGAATTTCGGCCGCCCGATCGAGTCCTACCTGCTCGCTGCGGTTGTCTACTTCGTGCTGTGCTATGCGCTGTCCTGGCTGGTCAAGCGCCTGCACAAGAAAATCGCCATCATCCGTTGAACAAGCACCCGTCTGGAAAGAAATCAAATGGCTGAACAAATGATCCAAATCAAGGACGTGTCCAAGTGGTACGGCCCGGTGCAGGTGCTGAACAACTGCAACGTCAGCATCAACAAGGGCGACGTGGTCGTGGTCTGCGGCCCCTCGGGCTCGGGCAAGTCCACGCTGATCAAGACCGTCAACGCGCTGGAGCCGATCCAGAAGGGCGAGATCATCGTCAACGGCGTCAAGGTCAGCGATCCCAAGACCGACCTGCCCAAGCTGCGTTCCAAGGTCGGCATGGTGTTCCAGCACTTCGAGCTGTTCCCGCACCTGTCGGTGACCGAGAACCTCACGATCGCGCAGATCAAGGTGCTGGGCCGCAGCGCCGACGAGGCCAAGACGCGTGGCCTCAAGATGCTGGACCGCGTGGGCCTCATGGCGCACAAGGACAAGTTCCCGGGCCAGTTGTCGGGCGGCCAGCAGCAGCGCGTGGCGATCGCGCGCGCGCTGTCGATGGACCCCATCGTGATGCTGTTCGACGAACCCACCTCGGCGCTGGACCCCGAAATGGTTGGCGAGGTCCTGGACGTGATGGTCAGCCTGGCCAAGGAAGGCATGACCATGATGTGCGTGACGCACGAGATGGGCTTTGCCCGCAAGGTGGCCAGCCGCGTGATCTTCATCGACGTGGGTGGCCGCATCCTGGAAGACTGCTCCAAGGAAGACTTCTTCGGCAACCCCGAGGCCCGCCAGCCGCGGACCAAGGACTTCCTGAACAAGATCCTGCAGCACTGAGCACGCCATGCTGGCCGCACTGCACTCCCTGTACCGCTGCTGTGCAGCGCGTACGGGCGCGCGCGCGCGCCAGGAACCGGCCGCCCGCCCCCTGGTGGTGGGCCGAAAGCCCACCGCACCCTCCTGAGCCCGGCGAACTTCTTCCTCTTCTTCTTCGCCACATCGGATCGCCGGGCTCGCACCCGGCGTTTCTTTTTTGCGACAGGAGTGTGCAATGAATGTTCCGACCCCCACCGCCACGATCCGAACCCTGAACGAGCTCGACCATGTGCGCATCGCCAAGCTCGTCGATGCTGGCAACCCCGCCCATGCCCATGTGCAGGCCCTGCTCGACAACGCCGACCTGGTCGCGCCATCCGACATGGCGCCCGACGTGGTGACCATGCGCTCGCGCGTGCGTGTGGCCGACGAGGCCGGCGCGCCGTCGCGCGAGTTGACGCTGGCCTACCCGTCCGAGGCCGATGCCGCGCAAGGCCTGGTCTCGGTGCTCTCGCCGATCGGCACGGCGCTGCTGGGCGCCAGGGTGGGGGAAGTCGCGGGCTGGACACTGCCCGACGGGCGGGCCGCGGCGCTGCGGGTGGACGCCCTGCTGTTCCAACCCGAGGCCAGCGGCGAATACCTGCGCTGAAAGCGCGCAGGGTGGCGGCAGGCTCTGCGTCGGAGCACTGCCGCCAACGGGCGGCGGACTACTTGGGCCGCGCCGCGATGGCCTTCTCGGCCTTGTCGACGAGGCCGCTGCCGATCTGCGCCTTCCACTTGGTGTAGACCGGCCGTGTGGCCTTGACGAAGGCGTCGCGCTCGGCGGCACTCAGCTGGGTCACCGTCACGCCGAAGCCGGCGATGTCCTTGAGCAGCGGCTTGTCGGCCTCGACCAGGCCCTTGCGGGCCAGCACGACCTCTTCCTTGCCCGCGTCCAGCGCGGCCTTGCGCACGATCTCGCGGTCGGCCGGCGTCCAGGATTCCCAGATCTCCTTGTTGACCACGAACACCAGCGGGTCCGCCATGTAGCCCCAGGTGGTCACGAACTTCTGGCCCATGTTGTGCAGCTTGAGCACGGGGAACATGAACAGCGGATTCTCCTGCCCGTCCACGGCGCCGCTGGCCAGTGCAGGCTGGGCGTCGGCCCAGCTCATCTGCGTGGGATTGGCACCCAGCGCCGTGAAGGTGTCGGCGAACAGCGGCGAGCCGACCACGCGCAGCTTCATGCCCTTGAGGTCTTCCGGCGACTTGATCGGCCGCTTGGAATTGGTGATCTCGCGGTAGCCGTTCTCGCCCCAGGCCAGCGGCACCACGCCAGCCTTCTCGAGCCGCGCGAACAGATCCTTGCCGACCTCGCCCTGCGTGAGCGCGTCCACGGCCGCGTAGTCGGGCATCAGGAAGGGCAGCGAGAACAGGTTCAGCTCCTTGACCTGCGGCGACCAGTTGATCGTGGAGCCCACGGCCATGTCGATCACGCCCTGGCGCAGCGCGCTGAACTCGCGCGTCTGATCGCCCTGGATCAGCGAGACGCCGGGGTACAGCTTGATGTTGATGCGGCCCTGGGTGCGCTCCTTGACCATGTCGGCCCAGATCTTGCCGGCCATGCCCCAGGGCGTCGGCGGGCCCAGCACCAGCGAGAGCTTGTACTCGGCCTTGTAGTTCTGCGCAGTGGCCGGCACCGAGAAGCTGCCGAAGGCGGTGGCGACGGCGGCCAGCGCGAGCAGGGAGCGGCGGAATTTCATGGGCACTTTCCTTTCGTTGGGAACATCAATAGCCGAGCTTGGCCGGCAGCCACAGCGCGAGTTGCGGCCAGGCGATCACCGCCACCATGACCAGGAACATCGCGAACAGCATCCAGCCGACCCAGCGCACGGTCTCTTCCATGCGCACCTTGGCGATGCGGCAGGACACCATCAGATTGACCGCCAGCGGCGGCGTGAACTGGCCCAGCGCGACCTTGAGCGTGAGGATCACGCCGAACCACACCGGGTCCCAGTGGTAGTGCTGCACGATGGGCCACAGCAGCGGCACGAAGATCAGGAAGATCGACACGCCGTCCAGGAACATGCCCACGGTGATCAGCAGCAGGATCAAGAGCGCCAGCACGCCGTACTCGCCCAGGCCCGAATTCACGATGGCCTGGGCCACCGGATCGATCACGCCCAGCGTGGACAGCGAGTAGGCGAAGATGCCCGCCAGCGACACCACGAGCAGGATCACGGCCGAGAGTTCGCCCGACTCGCGCAGGATGGGAAACAGGTCGCGCACGGTGATCGTGCGGTGCACCACCATGCCCACGAACAGGCCGTAGAACACGGCCACCACGGCCGCTTCGGTCGGCGTGAACCAGCCCATGCGCATGCCGCCCAGGATCAACACCGGTGCGGCCAGGCCCCAGACGGCCTCGCGCAAGCTCTGCCAGAAGGCCGGACGCGGCAGGCTGGATTCGAGCTGGCCCATGTTGTGCCGGCGTGCCATCCAGACCGCCGGCACGATCAGCGCAATGCCGGCCAGCAGGCCCGGGATCATGCCGGCCGCGAACAGCGCCGGCACCGAGGCGCCCGGCACCAGCACCGAGTACACGATGAAGGCCACCGAGGGCGGGATCAGGATGTCGGTGGCTGCCGCGGCACCGACCACGCTGGCCGAGTAGGCGGCCGGATAGCCCGCCCGCGACATGGCCGCGATCATCACCGCGCCCACGGCCGCCGCATTGGCCGGCCCCGAGCCCGAGATGCCGCCCAGGAACATGGCCACCACGATGGCCACCAGCGGCAGCATGCCGGGACCGCGGCCGACCATGGCGATGGCGAAGTTGACCAGCCGCAACGCCACGCCCGAGCGGTCGAAGATCGAGCCGACCAGCACGAACATCGGGATCGCGAGCAGCGGGTACTTGCCCAGGCCGGCGTAGAAGTTCTGCGGCACGGCCAAGAGGCCGAACCATTGCGCGTCGGCATTGGCCAGTGCGATGCAGGCCGCACCGGCCAGGCCCAGGGCGGCGCCGATGGGCACGCCCGCGAGCATCATGAGCACGAAGCCCGTGAACAGCAGGGTGGCGATCATGGCTTGTCGGTCCGGCCGCGGCGGATGAACAGGCCGACGGCGCGCAGCCCGATCGCCGTGCAGACGATGGGCAACCAGACCGAGTACCACCACTGCGGCACGCCGATGCCGGGCGAGGTTTCCTCGAAGCGGAAATCGTCCCAGACCACGCGCAGCGACAGCGCGGCGATCAGGAAGAACAGCAGCGCCACCATGAGCGCGCCGAACTGCGCCAGGCGCTTGCGGCGTGCCATCGAGCCGGCCTCGCTGAAGTACTCGATGCGGATGTGCCGGTCGCGCGCCACGGCGGCCGAGCCGGCCACCATGGCCAGGAGGATCATGAGGAAGACCGAAAACTCCTCGGTCCAGGCGAAGGAACTGTCGGTGAAGTAGCGCACCAGCACGTTGGCGAAGGTGATCAGTGCCAGCGCGGCCATGATCAGCACGGTCAGCCAATCCTCGATCTTCAGGGGGACGCGGGTCGGTTCGTCGGCAGGGGATTGACCATCGGGCAGGCCCGGGTCGTTCTCAGGAGGCATGGCGGCGAAGAAGGTCGAAAAACAAAAGCCGCCGGCCACGAGGCCCGGCGGCATGGGCGCGGATCATAGCTGCGCGTGTTGCACCGCCGCACGGGGACTTTCCTTAGGATCGGCGCATGCACAACACCCTGTCCGTCCAGCCGCTGACCGCGGCCGCCTTCGCCCCCTTCGGCACCGTCATCGCCGTGCCGGCCGGCGCCCCCGGCCGTCCCATCAATGGCGGCACCTCGCAACGCTTCGACCTGTTGGCCGACATGGCGCTGTCGGCCGAGGGCGGGCGCCCCATGCTGGCGCTGTTCCGCGCGCAGGCGCGCCGCTTTCCGCATGCCGTGGACGAGCTCGAGCGCCACGCGCTGGGCAGCCAGACCTTCGTGCCGCTGGGGCAGCGGCGCTTCGTGCTGGTCGTGGCGCCGGCGGCACCCGAACCCGACCTGGGCGCGCTGGCGGCCTTCATGACCGATGGCGCGCAGGGCGTGGTGCTCGCGCCGGGCACCTGGCACCACGCGCTGCTGGCCGTGGACGCGGGCGACTTCGTGGTCGTCGAGCGCGCGGCGCAGGCCGTGGACTGCGACGTGGTGCGCTGGGAGCGCAGCGTGTCGGTGGTCATTCCAGCGTGACGCCCGTGGCCTTGACCACGCCGGCCCAGCGCTCCGTTTCCTTGCGCAGGTAGGCGCCGTACTCCTCGGGGCTGGAGCCCAGCGGTTCGGCGCCCTGCAGGGCCAGCTTCTCGCGCACGTCGGCGCTCCTGAGCGCCTTGGCCACCTCGGCGTTGAGCCGCTGCACCACGGCCGCCGGCGTGCCGGCCGGCACCATCAGGCCCTGCCAGGCGCCGGCCTCGAAGCCCGGCATCACGCTCTCGGCCAGCGTCGGCACCTCGGGGAACAGCGACATGCGCCTGGCCGTGGTCACGGCCAGCAGCTTGATGCGCTTGTCCTTCACGAAGGACATGACCGAGTTGATGGTGTCGGTCATGAACTGGATCTGCCCGGCCGCCAGGTCCACGTCCGCCGGTGCGCTGCCCTTGTAGGGCACGTGCGTGGCCACGATGCCCTGGGCGCGCACGAACTGGTAGGCCGCCAGGTGCGTCACGTTGCCGTTGCCGGCCGAGCCGTAGGACAGCTTGTCGGGGTTGGCCTTGGCATAGGCCACGAACTCGGCCACGGTGTTGGCCGGCACGCTGGGGTGCACGACCAGCGCCAGCGGCACCACGGCCGTGAGCGCCACGGGCGCCAGGTCGCGCTGCGCGTCGTAGGGCAGGCTCTTGTACAGCGAGGGGCTCAGCGTGATCGACGAGGTGTTGTAGAGCAGCGCGTAGCCGTCGGCCGCGGCCTTGGCGACCGCCACCGCGCCGATGTTGCCGTTGGCGCCGCCGCGGTTGTCGACCACGATGGGCTGGCCCATCTGCTCGGACAGCTTCTGCGCGAGCACGCGTGCCACCAGGTCGGTCGGCCCGCCGGGCGGGAACGGCACGACCATGGTGATGGGCTTGGCCGGGTAGGCGGCCTGGGCCTGGGCGGCGCCCCAGGGCGTCAGTGCGGCGGCGAGGGCCAGCGCGAGCGCCGCGCGGCGGGTGGATGGCAGGTTCACGGTGTCTCCTTCGATGGTGGTGCGTTGTCTCAGGGGCGGCCGGCCAACAGCCGCGTGGCGGTGTAGGTCATGACCAGCACGCCACGCTGGTTGAACACGTCGATCCGCGAGTCGACGACGGCGCGCCCGCTTTTGGACGTGGGTCGGATGCCGGTGACCTCGATCTGCGCCTCGATGGTGTCGCCCACGAGCACGGGCGCGAGGATCTTCTGGTGCAGCTCCAGCATCGCCAGGCCCGTGCCCTGGATCATGGTCTGCAGGATGAAGCCCTCGATCAGCGCATAGGTCAGCGCGCCCGGCACGGGCCGGCCGGCCATGGCCGCGCCCGCGTAGCCTTCCTCGATGAAGATGGCCTCCAGCATGCCGGTCACGCCGATGAAGTTCACGAGGTCGGCCTCGGTCACGGTGCGCGCAAAGGTGCGCAGGCGCTGGCCGACCGCGAGGTCCTGCCAGACGTAGCCCTGGCCGAGGCGGGGCAGGCTGCGGTCGATGGCGGCGGGGCTGTTCATGCGGTGTCTCCGGTGGGATGGCTGCGGGCGGCGCCCTGGTCGATCAGGGCCTGGATGTGCTGTGGCGCGAGGCCGGCGGCGGCCAGCTGCGCGCGCGTGTGCTGGCCCAGCCGCGGCGGCAAGGCCACCGGCTGGCGCTGCCCGTCGAAGCGCACGGGCGTGCCGGGAAAGCGGAGCAGGCCCATCGCGCTGTCGTCCACGGTCTCGAAAAAGCCCGTGGCGGCCAGGTGCGGGTCCTGTGGCAGCGCGTCCAGGCGTGCGACCGGCGCCGCCGGGATCTCCAGCCGTTCGCAGGCGGCAAGCCAGTGCGCGGTGCTCTCGCGCGCCACGTAGGCCCCGGCCAGCTCCAGCAACTCGGCGATGTGGCGCGTGCGGTTCGCGATGCCGACGAAGCGCGGATCGGCCGCGTGCTGCGGCGCGCCGACCTCGGTGAAGAAGCGCTGCCAGTGCAGATCGGTGTACGGCATCATGGCCACGTGCCCGTCCGCCGTGCGGTAGGGCCGGCGCCAGGGCGCCAGCACGCGCGGGTAGCCGGGGGCCGACAGCGGTGGCTCGAAGTGCTGGCCGTAGAAGTGCTCGACCAGGTTGAAGCCCACCATGGACTCGAACATCGGCACCTCCACATGCGCGCCTTCGCCCGTGCGTTCACGCTGCCACAGCGCGGCCAGGATGGCATGGGCCGCCACATGGGCGCAGGTCTTGTCGGCCGCGATGGTCGGCAGGTAGCGGGTGTCGCTGCCCTGGCGCGCCATGAGGTCGGCCAGGCCCGACATGCCCTGGACCACGTCGTCGTAGGCCGGGCGGCCCGCGTAGGGCCCGGGCAGGAAGCCGAGCAGGCTGGCATAGACCAGGCGCGGGAAGCGCGTGCGGAGCGTCCCGGGGTCCACGCCCAGCGCCGCAAGCTTCTGCGGCCGCATGCTGTGCATGAACACGTCGGCCGTGGCCAGCAGGGCCTGCAAGGCGTCCTGCGCGGCCGGCTGCTTGAGGTCCAGCACCACGCTCTGCTTGCTGCGGTTGGCACCCAGGAACATCGCGGCCATGCCGTCCTCGCGCGCGGGGCCCGTGTGGCGCGTGGAATCGCCCTCGGGCGGCTCGATCTTCACGACCTCGGCGCCATAGTCGGCCAGCAGCTGGCTGGCCAGCGGGCCGAAGATCACGCTGGACAGGTCCAGCACGCGCAGGCCCTTGAGCGGTGCCATCGTCTCGTCTCCATGGGCTTGAAAAGCGCGGATTGTTCGGTGGCTGCTGCATCGCGTCTAATATTTCTTTCTCCACCTGTGATAGCCCACCCGTATCAATGGACTCCCGACAACTGCGCCACTTCGTCGCCGTGGCCGAAACGCTGAACTACCACCGCGCCGCCGAGCAACTGCACATGTCGCAGCCGCCGCTGTCCGCCTCGATCCGCCGGCTGGAAGAGCAGCTCGGCGTGCAGCTGTTTGAGCGCACGCGCCGCGGCACGGCGCTGACGGCGGCCGGCACCGCCGCGCTGGAGGACGCGCGCCGCGCGCTGTTCCACACCGAGCAGTTCGGCCGCGTGGCCGCCGCCACCGCGCGCGGCGAGGCCGGCAGCCTGCGCATCGGCTTCGTGGGCTCGGCCACCTACGCGCTGATGCCGCAGGTCATGCCGGTGTTCCGTGCACGCTTTCCCGAGGTGCAGCTGGTGCTGGCCGAATCGACCACGCGCCGGTTGCTGGAGGATGTGCAGCAAGGCCAGTTGGACGCGGCGCTGCTGCGCTTTCCGCTGGTGCGTGCCCACGGTGCCCAGCTGTTGCCGATCGAGCGCGACCGCTTTGTCGCGGCCCTGCCGGTGACGCACCGCCTGGCCCGGCGGCGGCGCATCGCGCTGGAGGAACTGCGCGACGAACGCTTTGTCATCTTCGGCGCCGAAGCCGTGCCGGGCCTGCACGCCATGGCGCTGCTGGCTTGTCAGCGGGCTGGCTTCGTGCCCCGCGTGCAGCAGGAGGCCGTGCAGGTGCAGACCGTGGTCAGCCTCGTCGAGAGCGGGCTGGGCGTGGCACTGGTGCCCTCGGTGGCCGCGCGGCACGCCACGCGCAGCCTGGCGTTCCGGCCGCTGCATGGCCCGGGGGCGGACACCGAGATCGGCATCGCCCTGGCCTGGCGCGAGGAGCGCGAAACGCCGGCGGCGCGGCGTTTCCGCGAAACTTTGCAGGGGCTTGCGGCCGCTTGAAGCCTTGCCGACCGGGTCAACGCCCGGTGCAGCGGCGCCGGCGCGAGAGCCGCATGGCCACGCCGAGGAAGGCGAGGCCCAGGGCCAGCACCGTGAGGTCGAAGCCGGCGAGTGCCCAGTCGCCCTGCGGCAGCGAAACACCCAGGTGCCTCGGCGTCGTCAGCGCATTGAGCACGGGCAGCAGCGAAAACGCCCCTGCGGCCAGCCAGGACTGTTCCTGCCAACCCCTGGCGGCGGGGCGTAGCGCCGCATGCAGCAGCAGCGCCGCCCAGGCGATGAACAGCAGGTGCAACTCCCAGTCGCCACGCCGGGCCAGGTCGGTCGGCAGCAGGCGGTTGGCCCAGAAGCAGGCGGCGATGCCAACGGGCAATCCGACGATGGTGCCAACGTTCAGGCGCTCGACCAGGCGCAGGCCATGGTGCGCCCGCGCGCGTTCCTGCTCGACGCGTTGGCGGCGCTTCACCGTCCACAGCACCAGGCCTGTCGCGACCATCGCGGTGCCGAGCAGGCCGGCCACGAGGTACAGCGCGCGCAGCGCCGGGCCGGCGAACAGGCCTTCGTGCAAACCGAGCAGGAGATCGCGCAATCCCCTGGGGCCAGACGTCCACCGCGGGCGCGACGCCAGCAGCGCGCCGCTGGCGCCGTCGTAGGTGAACAGGTCCGCAGCGCGCAGCGGGCCGGCCGCGAAGTCGCCCACCACCGTGATGCGCGCGGCCGCGTCGCCGGGGTGGTCGAATTCCAGCAGCGTGACGGCCGCGCCCGCGAGCCGGGGACGCACGTCGGCAAGCAACCCGTCCAGCGCCACCATCGGGACGGGCCGGCCCGCAGCACCCGTGCGTGCCGGCGAAGGGAACACTTCTTCGAGGAAAGCCTGGCTGCCTTGCGCCCCAGGCCCGTACCAGCCGACGACGGCCAGCGGCATGAACGAGAACATCAGGAAGACCAGGCCCGAGTACGTGATCATGAGCTGGTAGGGCAGCGAGACGACGCTGGCGAGGTTGTGCGCGTCCAGCCACGATCGCTGGCCCCTGCCCGGGCGGAAGGTGAAGAAGTCCGAGAAGATGCGCCGGTGCACCACCACGCCGGTGACGATGGCCACGAGCATGCACATCGTCGCGATGCCGACGGTCCACTCCGCAGCCGTGATCGGCAGGTAGTGCAGCGCCCAATGCATCTGGTACAGCGCCTGGCCTCCGCCGGTCTGGCGCGCCGCGAACGCCGCGCCGGTGGTCGGGTCGAGGAAGGCCGCCCCGGCCGGGGCACCGGACCCCTGTGCGCCGCGCCAGGTGACGCGCAGGTAGGGCTCGTTGCGGTCGACCGGAACAGAGATGGTCCAGCGCCGCGCGCCAGGCGCGTGCGCGGCGAGGTAGGCGAGCCCTGTGCGGGCGGCATCTTCGGCGCGCAGGGGGACGCTGGCGGGCGGCAGTTCCGGCCGCATCCACCGGTCGATCTCGGTGTCCACATAGCCCAGCGTGCCGGTGACGAACATGAAGTACAGCAGCCAGCCGCACAGCAGGCCCATCCAGGTGTGGAGCCAGGCCATGGCCTGGCGCAAGGCCGGCTGCAGCAGCGCCTGGCTCACAGCACGACCCAGGCGGCTAGCGCAGACAAGGCCAGTGCGCCGGCGAGGCCGGCCCACGCCACGCCAGCACTGCGTGCGGCGAAGGCCCACACCACCGCGGCGGCGTAGACCACGAAGCCCGCGGTCATGGCTGCCAGCGCGGCGTCCACGCGCGCCATCGGCCACAGCGCGACAAAAGGAACCGGCAGCACGCTGGCCAGCAGGTAACCGCCCCCGGCCGCGGCCAGTGCGCGCGAAGCGACCCCCCAGGGGCCGCAGGCTGGCGCCTTGCCCACGGGTTCAGAAGTCGGCCGTCATCGACACCAGCAAGGTGCGCGGCGCGCCCACCGTCAGCCCTTCGCGTGCAGCGGACAGCCAGTAGTTCTTGTCGGCCACGTTCTCCACGGTCGCGCGCAGGGTGATCGGCACCGGGCCGGTCGAGAACCGGTAGCGCGCACCGAGGTCCAGGCGTGTCCACCCAGGCAGCCGCTGCGTGTTCGCGGTGTCGACGTACTGCGAACTGGTGCGCACGGCACGCGCCGTGAGGGTCAGGCCTTCGAGAAAGCCGGCGTCCCATTCGCCGGCGGCGTTGAGCTGCAGCTTCGGCGTCGCGGGGGCGGTGCGGCCGTCGTTCGCGCCGCCCTCGGTCTTGTCGAGCTTGCCGTCGGTGTACGCGGCGCCCGCGAGCACGCGGAGTCCGGCCATGGCCTGTCCCTGCGTGAGCAGCTCGACGCCGCGGTTGCGCTGCAGACCGTCCATGCCGAAGCGATTGGTGGCCGGGTTCAGGAAGCCGTTCGGGCGCTCGATCTGGAACACGCTCAGCGTCGTGACGAAGTTTCCAGTGTCGTACTTGGCGCCGACTTCGTGCTGCTTCGATTTGCCTGGCGGGAACGTCTCGCCGGCGTTGGAGGCACCCTCGGGCGCTGTCGGGCCCTGGCTCAGGCCTTCGATGTAGTTGCCGTAGAAGGACAGCGCCGGGCTGGCTTTGAAGAGGACCGTGGCGACCGGCGTGACGGCGGATTCGTCGTAGCGTGGTGGGATGCTGGTGAACGAGACCGTCTCGACATTCTGTTTGCGCGCGCCCAACGTCACCTGCAAGCGGCCGCCGTCGAAGGAGACCGTGTCGACCAGCGCCGCGCTGCGCAGACGCGTTTCGCCGACCTTCGGGATCGGGCCGGCCAGCGCGATGTCGGGGCGAGGGTTCGGCGTCGGCTGGTAGATGTTCGAGCGGATCAACGCGCCCGTGGCGCGCAGCGTGCCCTGGTCGAGGCTGTAGGTGCTCAGGCCGAGCGCCGCTTCATGGCGGAGTGTGCCGGTGCTGAACTTGCCGCGGATGCCGGCCTCGGCCGTCGTCGTGTCGACGTACTCGTCCAGCCGCGTCGGGCGCGACACGATGTCGCCTTCGGTGCTCAGCAACAACGAGCTGGTCTGCAGGCTGCTGAAGTCATAGGTCTGCCGGCCCACGGCGCCGTAGACCTTGACATCGGAGGCCACGTCCACTTCCGCACGCACCAAGGCCGAGGTCTCCCTGGCCTTCCAGAAGGTCCATTCCTCGAGGAAGTTGCGCTTCGCGTCGGGCGCCGGGCCGATGGCGGTGCCGGACTCCGGCGGGAACAGCAGGCTGCTGCGCGCGCGCGTGGTGCGGTTCTGGTGGTTCAGGTCGGCCTCGACACGCACGCGTTCGCCCTGAAAATCCAGGCCCACCGTGAGCGCGTCGAGCTTTTCGCTGGCGTGGTCCACCGGCATGTC
Organism: Pseudorhodoferax sp. Leaf265; assembly: GCF_001422365.1. GTDB lineage: Bacteria > Pseudomonadota > Gammaproteobacteria > Burkholderiales > Burkholderiaceae_C > Pseudorhodoferax. The sequence goes on from NZ_LMMT01000012.1 coordinate 361,324, forward strand.
GCCCGAGCGGCGCAGCGCGTTCACGCGCACGCCGACCTGCTGGTCGGCGCCGAAGCGGCGGCCCAGGTCGAGGTGGGTGCCGACCTGGCCATCGCCGATGTACGAGAGCGTGACGCGGTTGAGCGGCACGGCGCCGGCACGCTTGGGCACGAGGTTGACGGCGCCGCCCACCGAGCCGGCCGGCGCCATGCCGTTGAGCAAGGCGTTCGGACCGCGCAGCACTTCCACGCGCTCCACGCCGATCAGCGAACTGGCGTTGCGGGGCGACAGGCCGTACAGGCCGTTGAAGGACACGTCGTAGTTGAACAGCGTGAAGCCGCGGATGTTGAACTCGTCGCGGCCGGCACCGCGTGCATAGGTGTTGCGCACCGAGGGGTCGTTCACCAGGATGTCGCCGATGTTCTGGGCCTGCTGGTCCTCGATCAACTGCGCGGTGTACTGCGTGACGCTGAACGGCGTGTCCATGGTGTCGCGGTTGCCGAGCAGGCCCGCGCGACCACCGCGTGCGGTCTGGCCACCCGCATACAGCGGTGGCGGGGTGGCCGCATCGGCGGCGGCCTTCACCTCCACGGTCGGCAGCGCCGTGCCGTTGGCGGCAGGGCGGACGATGGCCGATCCCTGCTCGATCACGCCGACGAGGCCGCTGCCGGCGAGCAGGCGGTCCAGGGCCGCGGCCGGCGTGAGCTGGCCGGAGACGGCCGGTGCGGTCTTGCCCGCCACGGGTGCGGCCGGGAAGCTCATCTGCAGCTTGGCCTGGCGCGCCAGTTCGTTCAGCGCCTGGGCCAGCGGCTGCGAGGCAATGGCGATGGCGACGGGGGCTGCTGCCTGCGCGCAAGCAGGAGGGGCGGTGGCCGCCAGGGCGGTGGCGACGGCTGCGGCCAGGGCCAGCGGGGCGAAGCGGAAACGCGCAGTGCGCATGGTGGAGATTCCTCGAACAGTGTTGGAATGCCGGGACCTGCGCGGTGCGCAGGCCCCTCTCACCGTGGAAGACGCACCGCCGGCCGCAATCCTCAGGTCGCGGCCGAATTTTTTTCAACGCATCTCGCGCAAGCCTCAGCGCGCCACGATTTCCGTGGCGTCACCCGCCGGGACCAGGCGCACCGGCAGGATCTGCGGCAGCGCACGCGAGAAGTGCTGGAACTGCCGCAGGTTGTAGCTTCCGCCCACCGGCAGCGCGGCGACGGCGGGGTCGCGCACCACCAGCCCTGTGCGGCCATAGCGCTCGAATTCGGCCAGTGCCTCGTGCAGCGGCGTGTGCTCGAAGCTGATGCGCCCGCTGCGCCAGGGGGCGATCGCGGCGCTGGCGATGGGTGTGGCAGGCCCCAGCCGGCCATCCTGGCCGGCGACGACCATGAGGCCGGCGCTCAGCTCGACAGGCGCCTGTGCGGCGACCGCGGCATGGCCGGGGTTGCCTGCCGTGATGGGCGACACCCGCACCTGGCCTTCCTCCACCGACACCACGGTCTTGCCCGCATCGACGCCCGAGGACGTGTGCCGCACCGAGAAGCGCGTGCCCACCACCGTGATGCGCAGCGGGCCGGCCAGCACATGGAAGGGCCGCGCGGGATCGGCGTGGATGCTGAACATGGCCTGGCCATCGGCCAGGTGGACTTCGCGGCGGTCGCGGTAGAGGCGCGCCTCCAGGTGGGTGGCGGTGTCCAGTTGCAGTGCGCTGGCGCCCGACGCGGCGTCGGGCAGTGCGACGGACCGCTGTTGCCCGCGCTCCGTGGCGAAGGCCTGCACGAAGGTCGGCTGGCGCTGCCACCGGTCCCAGCCCAGCCAGCCGCCGCCGACGGCCAGCGCCAGCACCGTGGCGATGGCGGCCTGCGGGAGCCCACGGCCCCAGCCGGTCCACCAGGGCATGACAGCGCGCAGGGACTGTCGCGGCGGCGGGGCAGCGAGGGCAGGCCGCGCCGGCAATGCCGCGCGCAGGGACGCAACCTCGTCCGGGGGCAACTGGCCCACCGCGCCGAAGGTTTCGTCCATGTCTGCCAGTGCGTCCGCGTGGCGCGGGTCGGCAGCGAGCCAGGCCTGCAGCTCCGCGTCGCCGCGGGCGTCCAGGCCGTTGCGGCGGCGTGCGGCCCAGGTGGCGGCCGCGACATCCAGCGGGTCCTGCTGCTGCGCGAAGGCGTCGAATGCGCGCGCGTCTGCGTCCTCATCGGTCATCGCGCGGTGATGGGGCGGGCAGGGGGCTGGCGAATTCAGGCGCATGGCAACTGGTGGGGCGGGCTGCGACTGTAGGCGCAGTCGTTGGGACGTTCACCCACCCCGCCGGCCTTGGTGCAGTTGGCGCGCGCACAGCTTGCACGCCACCATGGCGCGGACGATGTGCTTTTCCACCATGCTGGCGGAGATGCCCATGCGCTGGCCCACCTGCGCATGGCTGAGCCCGTCGAACACGTGCAGCACGAAGGCCTCGCGGCAACGTGGGGCCAAGGCCTCGATGGCGGCCACATAGGCGCGGACGACCTGCATCGCGGCCAGTGCCTCGTCGGGCTGCAGGTGCGCGGGGGCGCGAGGCTGCGCGTGCTCCGGCACCGTGTCCAGGTCTTCGTGCCGCCTGACGCTGGCGCGGCGGTGGCGGTCGATGAGCAGGTTGTGCGCCGTGCGGTAGAGCAGAGCCCGCACGTCGACGATGGACCGGCCTGCATGCTGCACCGCCAGAACGCGCACGTAGCTTTCCTGGGCCAGGTCTGCTGCGGCGTCGCGGTCGCTCACCTGGCGGGCAAGGAAGTTCAGCAGTTCGCGGTGGTATCGCTCCAGCAAGGCTCGGCCCGTGACGGTTGCCCATCCCAGCAGCTGATCGACTGGCGGCCGTGCCGTGGTGTAGATGGATAAGAATTGTTCTTATTATCGCCGAATCGCAGGCCGGCCAGGCAGGGCCGACTTCAGCGGGAGCCCTTCAGTCCGGCCCCATCTGCGCGGCCAGCGCGATCAGCGAGCGGTCCGAGCCGGCCGGCCCCAGCAGCGACAGCCCCAGCGGCGCGCCTTCGCGCTGCGCGAGCGGCAGCGAGATCTGCGGAAAACCCGACAGCCCGGCGATGCACAGCATCTGGATCGCGCGGTTGCGGTAGGTCTCCAGGCCTGCCTCGCCCTCGCTGCGCAGCGGTGCGATGTCGGGCATGGTGGGTATGACCAGCACGCCGTCCTGGCCGAGCAACGTGGCCAGCAGGCCGCGGAACTTCTCGCGGAAGGCGCGCGCGGCCTGCACCTGGGCGTCGGTCACGGCGCGCGACCAGGCGAAGCGCTCGGCCACGCCCGGGCCCAGCGGCGGCGCGAAGCGCTCGATCAGCGGCCCGTCGGTCAGCCAGGCCTCGCGCGCCTGGATGTAGCGGAAGTTCCAGTACATCGCGTCCCAGGATTCCAGCGCCACGCGGCAGTCGGTCGCGTGGCCGAAGGCCTGCTCCGCGCGTGCCACGGCGGCGGCCAGCGCGTCGGCCACGGGCGGCTCGACCAGCGACCAGACATCGTTGGGGCGCAGCAGCCGGACCTTGGTCGGCAGCGGTGCGGGGTCGTCACAGAGCAGCACGGCACCCACGCGCGCGAAGGTCTGCACGTCGCGCGCGAACCAGCCGCAGGTGTCCAGGCTGGGCGCGAGGTCCAGCGTCGCTTGCAGGCTGATGCGGCCGTGCGTGGGCCGGATGCCGTAGAGCTTGCAGTGGTTGGCCGGCGCGCGCACCGAGCCGCCCGTGTCGCTGCCCAGCGCAAAGTCGCACAGGTTCGACGACACGGCCGAGGCCGAGCCCGAGGACGAGCCGCCCGTGATGCGGTCCGGCGCCGCGCCGTTGATCGGCGCGCCGAAGTGCGCGTTGTTGCCGTTCATCGAGAAGGCCAGCTCGTCGGTCACGGTCTTGCCGACGAAGCGTGCGCCCGCGTCCAGCAACTGCTGCACCACGGGCGCGTTGCGCGTCTTGATGCCGGACATGGCCAGCACGAAGGGGCTGCCGCCGCCCGTGGGATAGCCCGCCACGTCGTAGAGGTCCTTGACCGCGAAGCTCAGGCCCGTCAACGGGCCGGTGGGCGCCGCCGGGACCGGCACGTCGGGGTAGGGAACGAAGGCGTGGGCGGGATCGTGCAAGGGCATCGTGGGAATCTCCAGGGTGGGTTCAACCGACCGCCACGGGCGCGAGCGCGGCCACGGCATCGGTGCGCAGGCAGCGGGCGCGGTGGCCCGGTGCGAGTGTGACGGGATCGGGGCGGGTCTGCAGGCAGGCCGCCTCGGCCAGGCTGCAGCGCGCCGCGAAAGCGCAGCCGGGCGGCAGCGCGGCCAGGTCGGGCGGCGCGCCGCCAATCGTTTCCAGCCGCGCGCCCTTGGCCAGCGCGCCATGCGCGCGGCTCTTGAGCAGGGCGACAGTGTAGGGATGGCGCGGCGCGCGGATCAGCTCGCGCGCCGTGCCTTCCTCGACGATGCGGCCGGCATACATCACGGCGATGCGGTCGGCCACCTCGACGGCCGCGCCGATGTCGTGCGTGACGAACAGCACCGACAGATTCAGGTCGCGCTGCAGCTCGCGCAGCAGCAGCAGGATCTGGATCTGCACCGTCGCATCCAGCGCAGTGGTGGGCTCGTCGGCCAGCAGCACCTGCGGCTTGCAGGCCAGCGCCAGCGCGATCATGGCGCGCTGGCGCATGCCGCCCGACATCTCGTGCGGGTAGGCCGCGAGGCGCCGCTCGGGGCTGGGGATGCGCACGCGCTCGAACAGCGCCAGCGCGCGGGCATGCGCTTCGGCCTTGGACACGTTCTCGTGCCGGCGGATCGACTCGACGATCTGCGCGCCCACGGGGTAGACCGGGTCCAGCGCCAGAAGCGGCTCCTGGAAGATCATGGAGACCATCTTGCCGCGGTAGTCGGCCAGTTCGCGCTCGGACATGGCCAGCACGTCGCGGCCGGCCACGCGCACCTCCCCGGTGACCTGGCTGCGCCGCGGCGGGGGCAGTCGCAGCAGCGTGCGCATGGTCACGCTCTTGCCCGAGCCGGACTCGCCGATCAGCGCGACGACCTCGCCCTGGCGCAGGTCCAGGCTCACGCCGTTGACGGCCTGTACGGGCTTGCGCCCGCCGGTGAAGGTGACGTGGAGGTCGCGCAGGCGGACGAAGGGTTCTGCGGTGGTGTTCATGGCAGGCTCGCGAGGGGGTGGCCGCTGCCACGTTGATGGATCAGGCAGGCGACCGACTGCTGCGCGCGCGCCACGCGCTGCGGCTCGGTGCGGTTGCACACGGCTGCAGCCTGCGGGCAGCGCGGATGAAACCGGCAGCCGCTCGGCGGATCGATCGGGTTGGGCGGATCGCCCGCCAGCGGCACTTCCATGGTGCGGTTGTCGGGATCCATGGACGGCATGGACGACAGCAGCGCGCGCGTGTAGGGGTGGGCCGGTTCGTCGAACAGCGCGTCCGAGGGGCCGACCTCGGCCACCTTGCCCAGGTACATCACCGTCACGCGGTCGCTGATGAAGCGCACCACGTTGAGGTCGTGGCTGATGAACACATAGGTCAGGCCGAACTCGGCCTTGAGGTCCATGAGCAGGTTCAGCACCTGGGCCTCGACCGATTTGTCCAGCGCCGAGACGGCCTCGTCCAGGATCACCATGCGCGGCTGCAAGGCCAGTGCACGCGCGATGTTCACGCGCTGGCGCTGGCCGCCGGAGAGCTCGTGCGGATAGCGCTCGGCGAAGCGGCCGGGCTCCAGGCCCACGCGGGCCAGCAGGTCGCGTGCGCGGGCCACGGATTCGCGCGTGGACACACCGTGCACCTGCGGGCCGAAAGCGATGGAGTCCTCGATGGTCAGGCGCGGGTTCAGCGAGGCGTAGCTGTCCTGGAACACCATTTGCACCTGGCGCCGGAACTCCTTGAGCGGCAGCTCGCGGCTGCCCACGGTGCGGCCGTCGAAGACCACCTCGCCCGCGCTGGGGTCGATCAGCTGCATGAGCAGCCGCGCCGTGGTCGACTTGCCGCAGCCGGACTCGCCGACCACGCCCAGCGTCTCGCCCTTCAGCACCTCGAAGTCCACGCCGTCCACGGCGCGCACCACCTTGCGCGGTGCGCCGGGCAGCGTGCCGCCCTTGAGCGCGAAGTGCTTGGTGAGGCCGCGGACCGTCAGCAGCGGCTGGGCCGGGCCGCCGATCTCGTCGGCATGCTCCAGCATCGCGGCGGCTGCTTGCAGTTCTGTCGTCATTGCGTTCACCCCTTGTTGTCCATGGCCGTGCGCAACCCGTCGGAGAGCAGGTTGAACGAGATCGAGGTGATGAAGATCATCACGCCCGGCAGCGCGGCGATCCAGGGCTGCACGTAGATGGCGGTGCGCAGCGTGTTGAGCATCAGGCCCCACTCGGGTTCCGGCGGCTTCACGCCCAGGCCCAGGAAGGACAGGCCCGAAGCCAGGATCATGGACACCGCGATCAGGCTGGTGGCGTACACGAAGATCGGCCCCAGCACATTGCCCAGCACGTGCACGCGCACGATGGTGAAGGCGCTGGCGCCCGAGGCGCGCGCCGCTTCCACGTAGTCGCGCCCGCGCACCTGCGTGGTCACGGCCTCGGCCACGCGCGCGATCTGCGGGATGAACACGATGGTCAGCGAGATCAGCGAGTTCAGGATGCCGGCCCCCAGCGCGCCCGACAGCGCGATGGCCAGCAGCACCGACGGGAAGGCGTAGAACACGTCGATGGTGCGCATGATCACGCTGTTGACGGCACCGCCCGCGTAGCCGGCCACGATGCCGATGACCGCGCCGAACACGAACGCGAACAGCACAGGTGTGATGCCGATGAACAGCGACAGCCGCGCACCCACGATCAGCCGCGACAGCATGTCGCGGCCCAGCTCGTCGCTGCCCAGCGGGTAGCCGCTGGTGGCTATGGGCTTGAGCCGGTTCAGCATCGAGGCCTGGTAGGGGTCGGCCGGCGCGAGCCAGGGGCCGAAGATGCCGATGGCGATCAGCAGCAGCACCACGCAGGCGGCGCCCACGGCCACCGGGTCGCGCCGAAAGCGCAGCCAGACCGAGGCCCAGTAGCCGCGCGAGCGTTGTGCCGGCAGCGGTTCGACGGCCGCGGCGGAGGGGGACAGGACTGCGGACATGGTTGTTCTCCGTTTCAGCCGCGGGCGATGCGCGGATCCAGCAGCGTCTGCACGATGTCCACGACGAGGTTCAGCACCACGAAGAACATGGCCAGCACCAGGATGGAGCCTTGCAGCAGCGGCAGGTCGCGCTGGAAGATGGCCGAGTTCAACAGGAAGCCGGTGCCGGGCCAGGAGAACACGGTCTCGATCAGGATCGATCCGCCCAGCAGGTAGCCCAGTTGCAGGCCCATGACCGCGAGTGCCGTGGGTGCCGTGTTCTTGACGATGTGGCAGAACACGCCGAAGTGCGTGAGCCCCTTGGCGCGCAGGCCCAGCACGAACTCCTGCTCCAGGATGTCGGCGACCAGCGCGCGCACCGTGCGCGCGATGATGCCCATGGGGATCACCGACATGGTGATGGCCGGCAGCACCAGGAACTGCAGCTGCTCCCAGTTCCAATTCCAGTCGCCCGAGCCGGTGGGCCCCGCGCCCGTGGCCGGCAGCCAGCCCAGGATGGACGAGAACACGATCACCATGACCATGCCCAGCCAGTAGTGCGGCACCGACACACCCAGCACCGAAATGACCGAGGCCACACGGTCGATCCACGAGCCGCGGAAGTAGCCGGCCACGAAGCCGAACAGGCAGCCGAAGACGAAGCCGATGGCGGTGGCGACCACGGCCAGGCGCAGCGTGTTGCCCACGGCCTTGATCACCTCGCCGGCGACCGGGCGGCTGGTGGCGATGGACGTGCCCAGATCGCCCTGCAGCGCGCGCCAGACCCAGCTGGCGAACTGCTCGGGCAGGCTGCGGTTGAAGCCGTAGAGCTCGCGCATCTGGGCCTGCAGGTCGGCCGAGGCGTCGGGCGGCAGGATGGAGACGAGCGGATCGCCTGGCGCGAGGTGCACCAGCGCGAAGCAGACCAGGGCCACGCCCAGCATGATGGGGATGGCATAGACGATGCGGCGCAGGATGTAGGCGAGCATGGGTGTGGCTGGCTTGAAGCTGGCGGTGGCGAGGTCCTGCTCTCGGATGCGTGTGCCGACCTGTGCGGCCGTGACAACGGGCGCGAGCCCCTGCGGGAACACCGCGGAACCGGCTTTGCCGGGCCGCTGGTGTTGCTCCGTGGAGGGAGGACTCGGCTACACGCAGTGAGCAAGAAGCGAGGGTGGGCTGTTACTCCATCGTCATCGTGGCGATGTCGATGAACCAGCTCTTGGGCTGCACCACGTTCTTGACCTTGGCCGACATGGCGCGCGGGCCCACGTCGTGCGCGATCCAGATGAACGCCGCGTCATCGACCAGGTGGGCATGCAGCTTGGCCAGCGCGGCGTCTCGGCCCTTGTCGTCGAAGGTGGTGCGCGCATCGGCGATCAGCTTGTCGACCTCGGCATTGCCGTAGTAGCCCCAGTTGTTGGAGACCGGCGGGAAGGTCTTGGTCGACGCGAAGCGCACCATGGCGAAGAACGGGTCCATGGCCGCGAAGCTCACGTTGATCGCGTTGGCGCCGTTGGCGGTCGCGTCCTTCACGCCGCGGCGCCAGTTGGTGAACAGCGTGTTCCACTCGATCACGTCGAACTGCACATCGAAGAAGCATTGCTTGAGCGATTGCTGCACGAACTCGTTCATGGGCAGCGGCTGCATCTGGCCCGAGCCCGAGGCCGAGATCTGCACCTTGACCTTGAGCGGCTTGGCCGCCGTGTGGCCAGCCTGCGCCATCAGCGCCTGGGCGGCCTTCACGTCGTACTTGATGTCGAACTTGGGGTTGCCCCACCAGGGGTGGCCGGGCGGCACCGTGCCTTTGGGCTCGGCCATCATGCCGCCCAGGAACTGCTTCAAGCCCGCACGGTCCACGCACAGGTTGGCGGCCTGGCGTACGCGCTTGTCCAGCCAGGGCGAGCCTTCGGCGAACGACAGCTGCCACGGCCACACATGCGGCTGGGCGTTGGAATAGATCTTGTAGCCGCGCTGCGTGATCTGCGGCATGGCGTCAGGCGAGGGGGCCTCGATCCAGTCGACCTGGTTGCCCAGCAGCGCGGCCGTGCGGGCGTTGGCCTCGGGCATGGGCAGCATCACGACCTTGTCGATCTTGGGCGTGCGCTTGGGGTCCCAATACGCCTTGTTGGCCGCCACTTCCAGGCGCTCGCGCGCGACGAAGCGCGTCATCTTGAACGGGCCGGTGCCCGAGGCGTCGGAGGCGAAGGCGGTCCAGGCCTGCTTGGCGCGCTCGGCCGGGTCGGCCACGCTGGCCGGCACGGCCTTGAGCTTGGCTTCCCAGTGCGCGGGCGAGGCCATGAACAAGTTGGTCAGGTTCAGCGGCAGGAAGGAGTCGGGCTCGCTGGTCGTCAGTTCCACCGTCAGGTCGTCGATCTTGCGGGCCGACACCAGCGTGGGCATGCGCGAGGCCGTCACACCGACCTGGCTGGCATCGAAGTGCGGGGCAGCCTTGTCGAGCACCTTGCGCACGTTCCAGACCACGCTGTCGGCGTTGAAGGCCGAGCCGTCATGGAACTTCACGCCGGGGCGCAGCTTGAACGTCCACTTGGTCCTGTCCTTGGCGTCCACGGCCCATTCGGTCGCCAGGCCCGGGATCAGCACGCTGGGGGCGTCGGCCTTGGACAGGTCCCAGTGCGTCAGCGCGTCGTACATGGGGATGCCGGTGAAGCGGTTGCCTTCGAAACCCTGGTCGGGCTGGCCCAGCGTGCGCGGGATGTCGGCCGCGGTCATGGCGATGCGCAGCGTCTTTTCCTGCGCGTGGGCGGTGCCGGACAGCGACAGCAGGCACAGCGCGGCGCCGGCGGCCACGGACTTCAGCGCAAAGGAAGGGGAGGCAAGGTTCACGTGGAATCTCCTGTGGGGGCAGTGGGTGAGCGAAAGACGGTCCGGATGTGGTTAGCAAGCGGTGTGCCAGGGACAGTGCTTGGTATCGATAATCGATTTACATGTTCTGGATAAGTTCTTTTGTAGATCGAAAGACAGTCCACTTCTATTGATTGCATCGATGGATGGTTCGTTTATTGCTTCGATCGGCCAGTTGGCCAATTCACGCCTTTCCCTGGCGTTCAATCCCACTTGGAGCACGCAACATGGATCCGTCCGTTCTCACCCCTTACGCCGCAGCCGTCGGCACCCAACGCTTGCGCATCGACGGTGCGCGCCTGTGGCGCTCGCTGATGGACCTGGCCCGCATCGGTGCCACACCCAAGGGCGGCGTCTGCCGCATCGCTCTGACCGACGAGGACAGGGCCGGCCGCGACCAGGTGGCGGCCTGGTGCCGCGCGGCCGGGCTGGACGTGCGCGTGGACGAGGTCGGCAACATGTTTGCGCGCCGCCCTGGCACCGACCCGCAGGCCCGCGCCGTGGCCACGGGCAGCCACATCGACACCCAGCCTTCGGGCGGCAAGTTCGACGGCAACTTCGGCGTGCTGGCCGGGTTGGAGGTCATGCGCACGCTGAACGACCACGGCATCGCCACGCGCGCGCCGCTCGAGGTGGTGGTCTGGACCAACGAGGAAGGCACGCGCTTCACGCCGGTCATGATGGGTTCAGGTGCATTCGCGGGCGTGTTCGCGCCCGATTTCGTGCGCGCGCAGGTCGATGGTGCAGGCCTGTCGGTCGGCGACGAGTTGCGCCGCATCGGCTACCTGGGCGCGCAGCCCTGCGGCGAGGTGCCCGGTGGCGGCTACGCGGCCTACTTCGAGGCCCACATCGAGCAGGGGCCGGTGCTCGAGGATGCGGGCCTGCCAATCGGCGTGGTCAGCGGCGCGCTCGGCCAGCGCTGGTTCGACGTGACCGTGACCGGCATGGACGCCCACGCCGGCCCCACGCCCATGGCGCTGCGGCGCGACGCCATGCTCGGCGCGGCACGCATGGTCGAGGCCGTGAACCGCATCGCGCTGGGCGAGGCGCCGCATGGCCGCGGCACGGTCGGGCACCTGCAGGTGCTGCCCAATTCACGCAACGTGATCCCGGGCGAGGTGCGCTTCTCTGTCGACCTGCGCAACCTGACCGACGAGGGCCTGGACCGCATGGAGGCTGCGTTGCGCACGCAGCTGGTGCAGATCGCCGGCGCCACGCGCGTGGCGGTGGACCTGCGCCAGGTCGTCCAGTTCGACGCCTGCCATTTCGACGCGGACTGCGTGGCCAGCGTGCGCGGCGCGGCCGCGCAGCTGGGCCTGCCGCACATGGACGTGGTCAGCGGCGCAGGGCACGACGCCGTCTACGTGGCGCAGGTCGCGCCCACCGGCATGGTCTTCGTGCCGTGCAAGGACGGCATCAGCCACAACGAGATCGAGGACGCGCTGCCCGAGCACATCGAAGCCGGGGCCAACGTGCTGCTGCTGGCGATGCTGGAGCGCGCGGGCTGACGCGTGCGGCTGGCGCGACGGCTCAGGCCGCGACCGCACGCTGGATCTGTTTGCGCGACATGGCGCCTGACGCCGCCAGTGGCCGCCGCGACGCAGGTACAGCACCAAGCGGCGTGCCACCTTCTGGGCGACGTGGGTGCCGCAGTCCCGCTCGACGAGCGTGAGCGCCAGGTCGATGCCTGCACTGACACCCGCTGTCGTCCAGTACTTGCCGCTCTCGCAGAAGAGGAGCCCGTCGCTCACCTCGATCGCGGGATACCGCCGCTGCAGCAATTGCGCCGAGCGCCAGTGGGTGGTCACCTTCTGGCCGTCGGGCAGGCGGCGGCAGCCAGCAAAACGCGCCGGTGCAGACGCTGCAGGTGCGTTGCGAGCGGACATCATGGGAACGCAGCCAGGCGATGGTCTCCGGGGCCGAACAGATCTGGTCACTGTCGCGAGAAGTCCGGCTTATCGTCGGCAACTTGTCGAGGCCGGCATGCAGCCGGTGACGGACGAGCGGCTGAGCGCCGAGGGCCATCGCCACTTCCTCGCCAGCGAAATCCGGAGCTGGGCGCCTGCCATCAAGGCGGCTGGCGCCTACGCCGACTGGCTGGCACAGGCCGCGGCGGCGCGGCGCCGGTCGACCGCGGCCAGTATGTCGCCCGTGCAGGCTGCGGGCGCCGCGCCAGGTGTTCTTCCACCGGATACGGCAGGTCCGGCAGCTCCTGAGCCGCGGCGTCGCCGCCGCCCTGCCGACGCTGACGCAACCAAAGAACGTCGCCAGCGCCATGCGATCGCTTCTGCAGCGCCGCGCGGCCTGAGCCTTCGGTCCATCAGACGGCTTCGCCGCCGGCTGCGCGCAATCGTCACGCGTCGCCAAAGCGCGCCGGCGCGTAGGGCGCCGGCTCGACGAACGGCGCCTCGCCGTCGATCAGTTCGGCCAGCAGCCGCCCGCTCGCCGGCCCCAGCGTGAAGCCCTGGTGCGCGTGGCCGAAGTTGAACCACAGGCCGCGGTGACGGGGCGCCGGGCCGACCACGGGCAGCATGTCGCCCGTGCAGGGGCGGGCGCCGCGCCAGGGGTGTTCTTCCACCGGCTGCGGCAGGTCCAGCAACTCCCGCGCCGCGGCTTCTGCGCCAGCCATCTGGCGCGGCGTGGACGCAGCGTCGCGCGGCGCGAATTCCGCGCCCGTGGTCACGCGCACGCCGCGCCGCATCGGCGCGACCACCAGGCCACGGTCGGCGTCCAGCCAGGGCATGGTGGGGGCCGGCCCGCCGGCGTAATGGCGGTGGTAGCCGCGCTTGACGAACAGCGGCAAGCGGTAGCCCAGCGGGCGCAGCACGGTGTCGGCCCAGGGGCCGAGGGCCAGCACCGCATGCTGGGCCGACAGCGTGCCTTCGGCCGATTGCAGCGACCAGCCCGCACCGCTGGCGCGCAGCGTGCTGGCGTCGGCCTGCACGATGCGCCCGCCCAGGCGCACGAAGTGCTCCGCGTAGCGCGCCACCAAGGCGCCCGGGTCGGCGACGGCCCAAGGCGCGGTCCAGTGGATGGCGCCGGCCAGCCGTGCCTTCAGCGCCGGCTCTGCGGCGGACAGGGCCGCGGCGTCCATGGCGAGATGCTGCACGCCGTAGTCCGCTTGCAGGCGCCGGGCGCGGGCCAGGGCCTCGTCCATGGTGGCCGGCTCGCGGAACACCCAGCGGTAGCCGGTGCGCTGCACCAGGTCCTCGGCACCGGCCGCGGCGATCAGCGGCGCGTGTTCCGGGATGGCCTTGGCGATGAGCCGGCTGTAGGCCTGCGCGATGGCCGGGTACTGCGCCGGCCCGGAGGCCTGCCAGTAACGTCCCAGCGGGCCGGCCAGGCCGGGCAGCGCCGTGGCGTGGTAGTTCACGTCGATGCCGCGCTTGAAGGCCACGCGCAACAGCTTGGCCGCCTCGCGCGGAAAGGCATAGGGCTCGACCGCCTCCTGCTGGATCAGGCCGGCGTTGCCATACGAGGTTTCCTCGCCAGGCGCGCGCCGGTCGGCCAGCACCACGCTATGGCCGCGCATGGCCAGGTGGATGGCGGTGCAGGTGCCGACCATGCCGGCGCCCAGAACCAGGACGCTGGCCGTCATGCTGGCAAGTCCCCGGCCGCGGCGGACGCCAGCCGCGCACCAAGGCGTACCGGTTCGGCGCGCGTGTGGCGCGGGGGCTGGGCGGGAGGCGGTGCCAGGGACGTGGGCATGGTGGAGTGGTGCTTGCAGGAAGGGGTCGCCCATTGTGTCGTCTGGCGCAGTGCGCACCAAGACGGCCGCGGGCAAGCCTGCGTTGCCGTCACCGCAACGCTGCGCTGCTCAGGGGGCGAGCGTCAGCGCCTCGCGCAGGTGTTCGACGAAGGCCCGTGCTGCATCCGGCAGGTGCCGCCCGGCCATGGCCTGCACCTCGAAGTAGCGCTCGTTCATCTCGCGGTCGCGCAGCGGTACGGCGGCGATGCTGCCGGCCTGCAGCTGTTGGCGCAGCGCCAGTTCGCCGCAGAAGGTCACGGCCTGGGTGTGGGCCACGTACTGGATCAGCGGGTACAGGTGGTCGCTGGTGACCGTCGCGTCCAGCGCCAGGCCCTGGCGGCTGGCGCTGATGTCCAGCAGCTGGCGCAACGTGGAACTGGCCGCCGGCAGTGCCAGCGGATGCGCCACCAGCTGCGCCAGTGCCAGATGCCGCCGCGCCGCCAGCGCATGGCCGGCGGCGACGACGGCCAGGATGGGCGCCGGATGCCGCAGCACCACGTCGATGCCACGCTCCGAGCGCAGCGACACCGTGACGCCCAGATCCGCCAGTCCCTCGCGCACGCGCCGGCTCACCTCGCTCTGCACCGACATGTCCAGCGTGAAGCGGATGCCCGGGTTGCGCTGCTGGAATTCGGCCACCAGGCGCGGCAGGAACTCGTAGGCGAAGCCCTCGGTGGCGACGATGCGCACCTCGCCCTGGCGCAGGCCGCGCAGGCCCAGGATGTCGTCGGCCACGCGCTCGATGTCCAGCCAGGCCCGGCGGGCGTGCGCGGCCAGCAGCTCGCCGGCGCTGTTGAGCACCATGCCGCGCGCGCGGCGTTCGAACAGCAGCGTGTCCAGCTCCTGTTCGAGTCGGCCGATCTGGCGGCTGACGGCCGAGGGCGCCACCTCCAGCCGGGCCGCGGCTTCGGTGACCGAGCCGGCCCGCGCGACCTCCAGGAAGTGGCGCAGCGCCACCTCCTGCAGGACGCGCTGGTTCAGGCCGCGGCGCGCGCGCGGGCGGCGGGTGGTGGTGGGAGGCATGGTGCTGGCCTTGTCTGTGCGTTGCGACATGGGCAATGAAGCTTTCACATCATTGTGCTTGCTGCACTGCTGAGGCGTTCCTACGATGCAGTCACTTCCTCACCCAAGGTCTGACCCATGCACTTCGCCCCTGTCTTTCGCCGCCTGGCCCTGGCCGTTGCCGGCCTGGCCACGGCCCTGGCCGCGCTGCCGGTCCTGGCCGAGGGCACCTACCCCAGCAAACCCATCACGCTGGTCGTGCCGTTCCCGCCCGGCGGCAGCGCCGACACCGTGGGCCGGCTCATGGGCCAGCAACTGTCCGAGGCGCTGGGCCAGCCCGTCATCATCGACAACCGTCCCGGCGCCGGCACGGCCATCGCCGCCGGCCTCGTGGCCAAGGCGCAGCCAGACGGCCACACGCTGTTGATCAGCTCGGGCTCCACCTTCACGGCCAACCCGGCGATTCGCACGAACCTGCCCTACGACGCGGTCAAGAGCTTCGACCCCATCGCCGTGGTCGCGCGCATTCCGCTCATCGTGCTGGCCAACACCAGCGTGCCCGCCAACAACGTCAAGGAGTTCGTGGCGGCGCTGCGTGCCACGCCCGACAAGTACGCCTACGCCTCGTTCGGCTCGGGCTCGACCTCGCACTTCACGGGCGAGATCGTGCTGCGCGCGGTGGGTGCCAGGATCCTGCACGTGCCCTACAAAGGCAGCGCGCCGGCCATGACCGACCTGATCGGTGGCCAGGTGCCGTTCTCGGTGGACACGGTCACGGCCGCGCTGCCGCAGCTCAAGGCCGGCAAGGTCAAGGCCATCGCCGTGACCACGGCCAAGCGGTCCTCACAGCTGCCCGACGTGCCCACCTTCGCAGAGGCCGGTTACGCCGATGTCGATGCGGACACCTGGATCATGCTCGTCGCGCCCAAGGGCACGCCGGCTTCCGTGCGCCAGAAGCTCGAAAGCGCACTGGCCCGCATCGTCGCGGTGCCGGCCGTCGCGGCCCAGTTGCGCGCCAACGGTGCCGAGCCGCTGTTCTCAGGCTCCGCTGCATCGGTGACTCTGATCGAGAAGGAGCTGCCGCTGATGCGTGCGGTGGCTCAACGTGCCGACATCCGACCCGATTGACACCATGCTCGTCGAAACCTCTGCCGTCGAACTGCGCCGCCTGATCGGGGCACGCCAACTCTCGCCCGTCGAACTGCTGGAAGCCTGCATCGCGCGCATCGAGCAGCTCAACCCCTTCGTCAACGCTGTCACGGCCACCTGCTACGAACGTGCGCGCGCCGAGGCACGCGCCGCCGAACAGGCCGTGCTGCGCGGCGAGCCGCTGGGCCTGCTGCACGGCCTGCCGCTGGGCGTGAAGGACCTGGAGCCGACGGAGGGCCTGCTGTCCACGGCCGGCACGCCCAGCCTGCGCAACCACGTGCCGGCGGCCGACATCGAGCTGGTGCGCCGGCTGCGAGCGGCTGGCGCCATCGTGGTCGGGAAGACCAACGTGCCCGAAATGGGCGCCGGCGCCAACAGCCGCAACCCGGTCTGGGGCGCCACCGGCAACCCGTTCGACCCCAACCTCAATGCGGGCGGCTCGTCCGGCGGCTCGGCCGCCGCGCTGGCGCTGGACCTGCTGCCGGTGTGCACCGGTTCGGACACCGGTGGCTCGCTGCGCATCCCCGCGGCCAAGTGCGGCGTGGTGGGCTTTCGGCCGTCGCCGGGCGTGGTGCCCAGCGTGCGCAAGCCGCTGGGCTTCTCGCCGATCTCGGTGGTCGGCCCGATGGGCCGCGACGTGGGCGACGCCTGCCTGCAGCTGGCCGCGTCCGCCGGGCCGCATGCCGGTGATCCGCTGAGCCACCCGTTGGATCCGCTGGCCTTCCTGCAGCCCGCGGCGCTGGACCTGTCGCGCCTGCGCGTGGCCTGGACGGAAGACTTCGGCTGCTGCGATGTCGACCCCGTGGTGCGCCGCGCGATGCGCGCGCGCATGGCCGAGATGCGCGGCCTGTTCGCCGCCTGCGACGAGGTGCGTTTCGACGACCTGGGCGACGTGCACCGCTGCTTCGACGTGCTGCGCGCGGAAGCCTTCGTGGCCGGCATGCGCGAGACCTACGAGCGCGACCCCGCCAGCCTGGGGCCCAACCCGCGTGCCAACTACGAGATGGGCGTGCGCATGAGCTTGCGCGACGCGGCCTGGGCGCAGACCGAGCAGACCCGCATCATCCAGCGCTTCCAGCGCGTCTACCAGGACCACGACCTGGTGCTGGCGCCAACCACGCCGGTCTCGCCGTTTCCGTGGACGCAGCCCTACGCGGCCGAGATCGACGGCCGGCCGCAGGAGAACTACTACCGCTGGCTCGCGCTGACCTACCTGACCACGCTGACCACGCACCCGTCCATCACGCTGCCCTGCGGCGTGGACGAGAAGGGCATGCCGTTCGGTCTGCAGGTGGTCGGTGCGTTCCGCGGCGACCTGCGGCTGCTGTCGGTCGCGAAAGCGATGGAGGGCGCGTTCGCAAGCCGCCCCACGCTGCGCCGCCCGCGGCCGGACATCGCCCGGCTGCAACCGGCCGATCCGGCATTCGACTCCATCGTGACGGCAGCGCCGGACGACCGCTTCGCGCACCGGCCCGGCGCGGCCGGGGGCGCCTCGGTGGTCTGAGGGGCGCTCAGAACGCGATCGTGCTGGAGATCGCCCGCGCGCTCTCGATCAGCATGGGCGCGAGCTTCTTGCGCGCCTCTTCCAGGGTCCAGCGGCTGGTCGGCGGCGACAGGTGCAGCGCGCCGACCGGCTGGCCCTGGCGGTCCACCAGCGGCGCGGCCAGGCCCATGTCGCCCAGGAACAGCTCCTCGCAGTTGGTCGCGTAGCCGACCTGGCGGCACTGGCGCACCTGCTCGAGGATGGCGTCCACATCGGTCAGCGTGTGCTGCGTGCGCGCGGCGCGCGGCGAGGCCTCCAGGATCTGGCGCACCTCGTCGTCGGGCAGCATGCTCAGATAGGCCCGGCCGCAGCTGCTGCAGTACATCGGGATGCGCATGCCCACGGGCGTGAACACCGGGATGTGCTTGGAGGTGGTCAGCTGCGCGAGGTACAGCATGTCCTGGCCCACGGGCTCGGTCACGTTGGCGGTCTCGCCGCTGGCATGGGTCAGCTGCGCCAGGTAGGGATGCGAGACCTGCACCAGCGGATGGCCCACCAGGTAGTTGGCGCCGATCTCCATGGCCCGCGGCAGCAGCTGGAAGCGCCGCGCGCGCGGGTGCTTGCCCACGTAGCCCAGCACCTGCAGCGTGTGCACGGTGCGCTGGGCCGAGCCCTTGGTCATGCCGGTCAGCTCGGCCAGTTCGGCCAGCGTCAGCGTGCGGTGCGAGGCGTCGAAGGCGCGCAGCACTGCCAGGCCTTTTTCCAGCGACTGGTTGAACAGGGGGTCGGCAGGCCTGGCCTCCGCCTGTTCGACGGGCGAAGGGGCCGCTTGCTTGCGTGTTGCCATCGGATGTGTTGCCGCACCAGCGTGCCGCATCGGTGTTCCGACATGGTGCGTGCGATGGAGTTGTGGTGGATATCGATGATCGATTCTATGGATACAGCACATTCCGTGCGGGCGGCGATGGGAGAATCCGCCCCCATGCACGCAACCACCGACACCCTGACGCTGACCCGCCCCGACGACTGGCACCTGCATCTGCGCGACGGCGAGGTGCTGCGCACCCTGGTGCCGCACAGCGCCGCGCAGTTCGCGCGCGCCATCGTGATGCCCAACCTGCGCCCGCCCGTCACCACGACCGAGCAGGCGCTGGCCTACCGCGACCGCATCCTCGCGGCCGTGCCGCAGGGCGTGGCCTTCGAGCCGCTCATGACGCTGTACCTCACGGACCAGATCGCGCCCGATGAGATCCGCCGCGCCCGCGCGGCCGGCATCGTGGCCGCCAAGCTGTACCCGGCTGGCGCCACCACCAACAGCGATTCCGGCGTGACCGGCCTGCGCACGGTCTACCCCGTGCTCGAGGCCATGCAGCGTGAAGGCATGCGCCTGCTCGTGCACGGCGAGGTGACCGACCAGACGGTGGACCTGTTCGACCGCGAGGCTGCCTTCATCGACCAGCAGCTGATCCCGCTGCGCCGCGACTTCCCCGAACTGAAGATCGTGATGGAACACATCACGACGCGCGAGGCCGCGCAGTACGTGGGCAGCGCCGGCGCGCACACGGCCGCCACCATCACGGCCCACCACCTGCTCTACAACCGCAACGCCATCTTCACGGGCGGCATCCGGCCGCATTACTACTGCCTGCCCGTGCTCAAGCGCGAGACGCACCGCGTGGCGCTGGTCGAGGCTGCCACCAGCGGCAGCAACAAGTTCTTCCTGGGCACCGACAGCGCGCCGCACGCCGCGCAGCTGAAGGAGCACGCCACGGGCTGCGCGGGCTGCTACACCGGCCATGCCGCGCTGGAGATGTACGCCGAGGCCTTCGACAAGGCCGGCGCGCTTGACAAGCTGGAAGGCTTCGCAAGCTTCCACGGTGCCGACTTCTACGGCCTGCCGCGCAACCAGGGCACCGTGACCCTGCGGCGCGAGGAATGGACCGTGCCCGACAGCTATGTCTACGGCGAGGCCAACCTCAAGCCGCTGCGGGCCGGCGAGGTGCTGCCCTGGAAGGTGGTCGCGTGAGCGCCGTCGTCCCGCCCGGCCCGGTCGCCCTGCTGATCGACGCCGACAACCTGTCGGCCCCCGAGATGGTGGCCCAGGCGCTGCGGCACCTGACCCAGCTGGCCGGCCCCGTCGCCATCCGCCGCGCCTACGGCAGCGCCGAGAACCTCAAGGGCCTGGCCGGCGTGCTGCGCGAGTTCGCGTTCCACCTGTGCGTGAACCTGCCGCTGGCCAAGAACACCACCGACATGGCCCTGGCCGTGGACGCCATGGACCTGTGTGCCCGGTACGCGCCCGGCGTGGTGGCCATCGGCACGGGCGACGCCGACTTCGCGCCGCTGGTGCTGCGCCTGCGCGAGCGCGGCGTGCGCACCGTGTGCTTCTCGCAGGCCAACAAGATGTCGCCCGAGGTGCACGGCTTCTACGACGAGGTGGTGCTGCTCGGTGCGCGGCGCAGTGCCGCAGCCAGCGTGGTGGCGGTTGCCGCCCCGGCGCCGGCGCCGGCACCGGCACCGGCACCGGCCCGCAAGACGGCCGCCCGCAAGACGCCGGCGCGCAAGACCACGGCCAAGGCCGGGGTCGAAGCCGCCCCTGCACCGGCACCGGTCGCGCCGCCGGCACCCGAACCGGCACCAGCACCGGCACCGGCACCGGCACCAGCACCGGCACCGGCACCGGCACCGGTTTCTGCGCGTGCCGCCGCCGCTGCCGCCAGGGAGGCCGAACTCAGCGAGCGTGTGCAGGCCCTGCTGCGCGAACTGCCGGGCGTGGTCGAAGGCCAGGAGGTCGATTTCGGCGAGGTTGCCAAGCGCCTGCGCGAGGCCAAGCTGCTGGGCCGCCAGGCCGTGATGTCCAAGTTCCTCAAGAAGCATGTGCCCGGCGTGGAGCTCACGCCGCAGGCGCAGCCGCGCAAGCTGCGCTGGGCACCCGGCCCGGCGTGAGCCCCGACTGGTCGCGGCCCTGGCTGCAGCCCTATGCCACGCAAGGCCGTGCGTTGGGGCAGGCCCTGGACGGCGGCCGGCCGCTGTATGCGGCACTCAACGCCGTCGCCGGCGCAGAACAACCACGCTTCGTGCCGCAGCAGCCGCTGCCGCCGGGCCGGGGGTACGAAGCCCTGCTGCACGGGCAGCGTGTCTGTCCCACGCGCGAGAACCTGCACGACCTGTTCAACGGCTTGTCATGGCTGCACTTTCCGCGCAGCAAATGGCGGCTCAATGCCCTGCACGCGGCCGAGATCGCGCGGCTGGGCGCCGGCCCGCGGCGCGGCCCGCTGCGCGATGCGATGACGCTGTTCGACGAGAACGGCGCCTTGCTGTTGGCCCCACGCGGCATGTGGGATGCGCTGCGTGCGCGCGACTGGCGTGGCCTCTTCGTCACGCGCCGCGGGCAGTGGCGGAGCGCCCGCCTGCTGGTCTTCGGCCATGGCCTGCTGGAGCAACTGCAACACCCGCGCAAGCCGCTCACCGCCCATGTGCTGGCGGCTCCGCATGCTCTTGATTCGATAGCGAACATCGACCGCTGGCTGGCCGCTGCCATCGATGCGCGCGCGTGGGCCGCGAAGCCGTTCGCGCCACTGCCGGTGCTTGGCGTGCCGGGCTGGTGCGCAGGGAACGCACACGAATCCTTCTATGATGATCCGTTTGTTTTTCGCCGCGCCGGCCGTTCAGACACACCACAACAAAGGACATTGCAGGCTGCGGCTTGAGCTTGTGCACACTGCCCCCATGTGCGCAAACGTAGCCACATGAACAGAGGGCCCCCCGGAGAATCCATGAAACGCATCGTCTTGTTTGTCCTCACCAACCTCGCCGTCGTGGTGGTGCTGGGCGTCGTCGCCAGCCTGCTCGGCGTCAACCGCTACCTCACGGCCAACGGCCTGAACCTGGGCGCGCTGCTCGGCTTCGCGCTGATCATGGGCTTCGGCGGCGCGATCATCTCGCTGCTGATCAGCAAGCCCGTGGCCAAGTGGAGTTCGGGCGTGCAGGTCATCGACGGCACGGGCTCGGCCGACGAGCGCTGGATCGTCGAGACGGTGCGCAAGTTCGCCGACAAGGCCGGCATCGGCATGCCCGAGGTCGGCATCTTCCCGGGCGACCCGAACGCTTTCGCCACGGGTGCGTTCAAGAACTCGGCCCTGGTCGCGGTGTCCTCTGGCCTCCTGCAGAACATGACGCGCGAAGAGGTCGAGGCCGTGATCGGCCACGAGGTCGCGCACATCGCCAACGGCGACATGGTCACCATGACGCTGATCCAGGGCGTCATGAACACCTTCGTGGTGTTCCTGTCGCGTGTGATCGGCTATGCGGTGGACAGCTTCCTGCGCAAGGGCGACAGCGAGAACTCGGGCCCTGGCATCGGCTACTGGGTCACGACCATCGTGCTGGACATCGTGCTGGGTTTCGCCGCCGCCATCATCGTGGCCTGGTTCTCGCGCCAGCGCGAGTTCCGTGCCGACGCCGGCGCCGCGCAACTGATGGGCCGCAAGCAGCCCATGATCAACGCGCTGGCCCGCCTGGGCGGCCTGCACACGGCCGAGCTACCCAAGAGCGTGGCCGCCTTCGGCATCGCCGGTGGCATCGGCCAGCTGTTCTCGACGCACCCGCCGATCGAACAGCGCATCGCCGCCCTGCAGAACGCGCAGTAAGCGCGCCGCGCGCTGGCAAGGGAGCCGCCTTCGGGCGGCTTTTTACGGGCGTTTGTTTCTCTCGCAGAAACGATCCATTGCTCAACGCCTGGTTTTTCTTTCGAGCCGCGACTTCCACAATTCAACCCATCGATGAGACGCACACAAGACGACTCATCGAGACGCGGCAGACATGGGGTCTGGCCTCGCCGAATGAGAAGTCGCATCCATCCACCGAAAGGAATCCATCATGAACAAGTTCATTGCCTCCGCCCTGATCGCCGCCGCCGGTTTTGCAGCAGCCCCCAGCTTCGCTGGCGACAACATCAGCGGTGAAGTCGGCTACGTGCCCCAGGTGAGCTCTGCGAAGAGCAGCCTGACCCGCGAAGCCGTGCGTGCCGACTACCTGCAAGCCGAGCGCAACGGCACGCTGCCTGAGTTCGGCGAAGGTGCCGACACCGGTGCCGTGGCCAGCGCCAAGAGCAACCTGACGCGCGACGCCGTGCGTGCCGAAGCCGTCTACGCCGTGCGCCACGGCCAGCAGCTGGGCGGCGAAGTCTGAGCTTCGTTGCACGATGACAAGAGCCGCCCTCGGGCGGCTCTTGTCGTTTGGGCGTGCGGGTTTCAGCGTGGCCGGCGCATCAGGAATTTTTCACCCAGCGCGAAGTAGTCGGCCGGGCCGCCGCCGCGCAGGATGGGCTGGCCGGCGGCCGTGTCGTAGATGCCGTTGACGAGCAATGACCGGGCGATGTGGATCTGCACCACCTCGCCGAGCACCAGCCAGGTGTCCACAGACTGGCCGTCGGCGTCCTGCAAGCGGATCAGCTGCGACAGCTTGCATTCGAACGCGACGGGGCTTTCCCCCACGCGCGGCGGGACCACGCGCTGCGAAGCCACTGGTGTCAGTCCCGCCAGTTCGAATTCGTTCACGTCGGGCGGCACGGCGGCGCAACTGGCGTTCATCTGCTCGGCCAGCGGCCGCGTGGCCAGGTTCCAGACGAACTCGCCGGTTTCCTCGATGTGGTTCAGCGAGTCCTTGCGGCCGATGCTGGCGAAGCCCACGATGGGCGGCACGTAGTTGAACGCGTTGAAGAAGCTGTAGGGCGCGAGGTTCACCTGGCCGCCTGCGCCGCGGGTGGACACCCAGCCGATGGGCCGCGGGCCGACGATGGCGTTGAAGGGGTCGTGCGGCAGGCCGTGGCCTCCGCGCGGTTCGTAGCTGTGCAGGTCGGTGTGGATCATGGTGTTGGCAGGGGAGTGCGCGGCGCAAGCCGCAGGGTTTCGCCGATGGCGGTCACGCAGAAGTCCGCAGCCGTCAGGCCCGCGGCGCGGAGCATCTCGGCCAGCTTGCGCGGCGGCTCGTCCAGCGGTTCGTTGGTCAGCTTGAAGGTGCCCCAGTGGATGCCCAGCGAGCGCTTGGCGCCGAGCTCCTGGTGGATGCGCACGGACTCCTCGGGGTTCACATGCTGCGGCGCCATGAACCAGCGCGGCTCGTAGGCGCCGATGGGCAGCAGCGCGAGGTCGAAGCCGCCGCCGCGCGCGGCGCTCTGGCGTTCGGCGAAATGCGCGCGCGTGTCGAGGAAGTTGCTGGGCGAGTAGCCCGTGTCGCCGCCGAAGTACAGGTGCATGTCGGGCGCCAGCACGGCGAAGCCGCCCCACAGCGTGGCCATGCGGTCGCCCAGCGTGCGCGAGGACCAGTGGCGCACCGGCGTCAGCGTGAGCTCCACGCCGCGCAGGCGTTCGGTCTGCCACCAGTCCAGTTCCACCACCTCGGCGATGCCGCGCCGCGCGAACCAGGTCTTCAGGCCCAGCGGCACCACGAACAGCGGCGGGCCGCCGGCCTGGCGCGCGAGCGCCTGCACGGTGGCGACATCCAGGTGGTCGTAGTGGTTGTGCGAGACCAGCACGAGGTCGATGGGCGGCATCTGCGCGGGCGCGATGGCCGGCGGCTGCGCGCGCTGCGGGCCGCTGAACGTGAACGGCGAGGCGCGGTGGCTGCAATGCGGGTCGGTCAGCAGGTTCACGCCGCCGAACTGCGCGAGCACGGTGGCATGGCCCAGCCAGGTCACGGCCGGTGCGACGGCGCCGCCGCGGTTGCGTGCGAGGAAGTCCAGGTCCACCGCCTGCGTGGGCGTGGGCTGCACGGGTGCCTGCTGCTCGCGCCGGGCCTGCCATTGCCAGCGCAGCACATCGGCCAGGCCGCGGGATTCGAAGGCCTCGGTGTTGCGGAACCGGCCGTCGGCGCCGCGCGGCGCGCCCTGGTTCACTGGTGCACCCTTCGGCCTGCGGCCTGTCCCGCCGAGCGGGAGCGAGCGTGCCTGGGGCGGCCCGGCGCTGCGCTCATGCGGGTGCCAGCGCGCGGGCCACGGCCTCGGCCACCTTGAGCCCGTCCACGCCGGCCGACAGGATGCCGCCCGCGTAGCCTGCGCCTTCGCCGGCCGGGTACAGGCCTGCCAGGCCCACGCACTGCAGCGTGGCAGGGTCGCGCTCGATGCGCACGGGGGCCGAGGTGCGTGTCTCCACGCCGGTCAGCACGGCATCGGGCAGGTCGTAGCCGGGAATCTTGCGCGCGAAGGCCGGGAAGGCCTCGCGCATCGCGACGATGGCGTAGTCGGGCAGCACGCCGGACAGGTCGGTCAGGTGCACGCCGGGCTTGTAGCTGGACTGGACCTCGCCGAACTGCGTGGACGGCTTGCCGGCCAGGAAGTCGCCCATCAGCTGGCCCGGTGCGCTGTAGTCGCTGCCGCCCAGCACGAACGCGGCCGACTCCAGCCGGCGTTGCAGCTCGATGCCGGCCAGCGGGTGCGGCTTGCCCTGGGCCGATGCCGGCACGTCCAGGTACCGGTACTCGGTCGGGAAGTCGGCCGGCGTGATGCCGACCACGATGCCCGAGTTCGCGTTGCGCTCCGCGCGCGAGTACTGGCTCATGCCATTCGTGACCACGCGGCCGGGCTCGCTCGTGGCCGCGACCACCGTGCCGCCCGGGCACATGCAGAAGCTGTAGACGGAGCGGCCATTGCTTGCGTGGTGCACGAGCCGGTACTCCGCCGCGCCCAGGTCGGGGTGGCCGGCGTGCTTGCCCCAGCGCGCCCGGTCCACCAGGCTCTGCGGGTGCTCGGCGCGGAAACCGATCGAGAAGGGCTTGGCCTCCATGGGTGCGCCGCGCGCGTGCAGCATCTCGAAGCTGTCGCGCGCACTGTGGCCCAGCGCCATGACCACGTGGTCGGCGCGCTGTTCGTAGGTGGCGCCGCTGGCCTGGTTCAGCACCACCAGGCCGCGCAAATGGCGGCCATCGGGGCTGTCCTGCACCGCAAGGTCCACCACCTTGTGCTGAAAGCGGATCTCGCCACCCAGCGCGATGATGTCCGCGCGCATGTTCTCCACCATCTTCACGAGCCGGAAGGTGCCGATGTGCGGGTGCGCCTCCCACAGGATCTCCTCGGGTGCGCCGGCCTTGACGAACTCTTCCAGCACCTTGCGGCCCAGAAAGCGCGGGTCCTTGATCTGGCTGTAGAGCTTGCCGTCGGAGAAGGTGCCGGCGCCGCCTTCGCCGAACTGCACGTTGGACTCGGGGTGCAGCTCGCGCTGGCGCCACAGGTCCCAGGTGTCCTGCGTGCGTTCGCGCACGGCCTTGCCGCGCTCCAGCACGATGGGCGCCAGGCCCATCTGCGCCAGCGCCAGCGCCACGAAGATGCCGCAGGGCCCGAAACCCACGACCACGGGGCGGAGCAGGGGCGGCTGCGCCAGCCGCACGGGCGGGTGCCAGGCCATGTCGGGCGCGGCGCCAACGTGCGGATCGCCGGCGAAGCGCTCCAGCACGGCGGCCTCGTCCTGTCCGTCGACCAGCGTCACGTCGACGATGTACACGCGCAGCAGCGCGGCCTTGCGCGCGTCGAAGCTGCGCTTGAACACCGTGTGGCTGGCGAGGGCGGTGGAGGGCAGGTCCAGCTTGTGGGCGATGGCGTCGGCCAGGGCCGCGGCATCGTGGTCCAGCGGCAGCTTGATCTCGGAAATGCGCAGGGGCATGGTGGTGGCCCGTGGTGATCGGGCAGGCTTTTGAGGCTCGCGGATGATACGGAATGCGCGCGCACCGCGCGCTTTCGCTTCACCGAGGCCTTCACCGAGCTGGAAATGATCGCGAAGGCGGGGCACCGTGATCGGCGACAACGACGGCGAACCGGTGGCGACGCCCTACGACGACTGCGTGCTGGTCATGCCCTCGACGCGGCAGGCCCGCGCCGGCGTCACGGTCGTGCGGTTTGCGCGGCGCACGCTGTTGCGCTGAGGCTCATGCGCGCTGCTCGCGCAGCCACTGCTTGAAGAAGCGCGGATCCTGCAGCTCGTCGAGTTCCCAGCGGTAGTAGGCGATGTTCTGCTGCAGCGCGCGGCTCTGCTCGCGGATTGCGCGCGCGATGCGCACCGGCGTGGGCTCGGCGCCATGGCCCAGGCCCAGCAGCGTGCGAAAGCCGCGCTCGGTATCCGAGGTCTCCTGGCGCAGCTCGTCCAGCTGCTCGGCCAGCACGCGGTTGTGGCGGGCCAGCGCCACCTCGCCCATGGCGGCGATGCTGTGCAAGTCGATCTGCTCGATCTCCAACTGCAGCTGCAGCAGGTCCAGCAGATTGCGTGCGCTGTAGGCCACGTTGACACGCTGCATCAGCGCGGTCTTGCTTGCGCGCTCACCATCGTCGGGCTCGCGGTCCGGGTGCAGCGCGCTGGCGAGCTTGCGGAACACGGCGCGGATGGTCTGGCTGGCGTCCTCGGGCTCCGGCGCGGCCATGCGCCGGCGCCGGCTGGCGGCCTTGTGCTGGGCGCGCTGGCGTGCGCGCTGCTGGGCGGCATCGGATTGCGCGGCTTCCATGCGCTCCCACTGGGCCATCCAGTCGTCGTCCGCCGGCGCCGGGGCAGGTGCCGCTGCGTCGGTTGGCTCCTCGGCTTCGGGCGCTTCGGCGTCCGTGCCGTCCTGGTGGCGCGCGAAGATCGCGCGCAGCTCGGGCTCCTCGCCCTGGCGCAGCAGGCTGGCCGCGAGGTCGCGCACCAGCGCATGCAGGATCTGCAGGTCGGTGCGGCCCAGGTCGCCGGCATGGGCGGCCTGGTCCAGCAGGCGCAGCAGGTCCAGGTCGATCGCGCGCTGGCTGGCCAGCAGCGGCGCCAGGGCCTGGGCCTGCTGCCGGTGGAAGTCCGCACTGGCCTGCTGCCAGCGCTGCAGCACGGCGCGCTGCGCGGCGATGGCGTCGGTCAGGCGGTGGAATTCGGCCAGCTGGGGCGGCTGGCCGCGGTCGGCCGTGGTGACGAGATCCGCCATCGCCACTCAGCGCCCCAACAGGCTCAGCAGGTCTTCCTCTTCCTGCCGTGCGCGCACCGCGGCACGCTGTTCCTCGAGCCCGCGCTTGAGCGTTGGCAGATCGTCCAGCAGCGGCAGTTGCTGGCGCAGATGGTGCGTGTCCAGGGTGAGTTGCGCGATCTGGTGGCGCAGTTCGTCCGGTTGCTCAGCCAGCACATGGTTGTCGTGTTTGAGGCGCTCTGCGCCGAGGTTGGCGAGCTGGCCTGGGTCGATCTGCTCGGCCTCCAGTTGCAGCTGCAGCAGACCAAGCAGCCGCTCGTTGGCATGGGCGATGTCCATGCCGAACAGATCGCGCGCCATCTCGCGCGCCATGGCATCGCTTTGGGCGCCGTCTTGCTCGCGGAACAGAGACACCGCCTCCTCCCTCTGTGCCAGCAGCGCGCGCTGCTCGGCGATGCGCTTGACCACGCTGTTGAACTTCTTCTGCGCGGGCGACAGCCTGGCGGCCGCCGGCTGCGCGATGGCCAGCGTGCGCGGGGAGGTCATGCCGGCAGGAAGCCTTCGATCGACAGGTAGCGCTCGCCCGTGTCGTAGTTGAAGCCGAGCACGCGGCTGCCGGCCGGCAGCTCCGGCAGCTTCTGCGCGATGGCGGCCAGCGTGGCACCCGAGGAGATGCCGACCAGGAGGCCCTCCTCGCGCGCGCAGCGGCGCGCCATCTCGCGCGCGGGCTCGGCGTCGACCTGGATCACGCCGTCGAGCAGGGCGGTGTCCAGATTCTTGGGGATGAAGCCTGCCCCGATGCCCTGGATCGGGTGCGGCGAGGGGGCGCCGCCCGAGATCACGGGCGAGGCCACGGGCTCGACCGCGAAGACCTTGAGTTGCGGCCACTTTTCCTTCAGCACGCGCGCGCAGCCGGACAGGTGGCCGCCCGTGCCCACGCCTGTGATCAGCACATCCAGGCCGTCGGGGAAGTCCGCCAGGATCTCCTGCGCCGTGGTGCGCACGTGCACCTCCACATTGGCCGGGTTCTCGAACTGCTGCGGCATCCAGGCGCCGGGCGTGCTGGCCACGATCTCCTGGGCGCGCGCGATCGAGCCCTTCATGCCCTTCTCGCGTGGCGTGAGCTCGAAGCTGGCGCCGTAGGCCAGCATCAACCGGCGGCGTTCGACCGACATGGAATCGGGCATCACGAGGACCAGCTTGTAGCCCTTGACGGCCGCCACCATGGCCAGGCCCACGCCGGTGTTGCCCGAGGTCGGCTCGACGATGGTGCCGCCAGGCTGCAACTGGCCGGACTTCTCGGCGTCCTCGACCATGGACAGCGCGATGCGGTCCTTGATCGAGCCGCCCGGGTTGCTGCGCTCGGATTTGACCCAGACCTGGGCCTGGCCGCCGAACAGGCGGTTGATGCGGATGTGCGGCGTGTTGCCGATGGTGTGCAGGACGTTGGCGGCTTTCATGGCGTCTCCCGGTGGGTGGGCAAAGAGGGCATTCTGGCGCACTGCGATAATGCGCGCCGTGAAGCCCGCCAGGCCGCCGCTGGTGCAATCTGAAAAGACGACGCTTGCGTCGGGCCGAAAGGCCGCACTGGAGGAACGTCCGGACTGCACAGGGCAGCGTAGGAGCTAACGGCTCTCCACCGCGAGGTGAGGATCAGAGCAACAGAGACGAGTCCCGGGGGAGTGCCGCAAGGCAGACCACCGGGGGTGAAACGGGCAATCTCTACGCGCAGCAATACCAAATAGGCCAGTGATGATGTGGCTCCGCGGAGCTGGCGGGTAGGTAGCACCGAGCCGTCTGGCGACAGACGGCCCAGAGGAATGGCGGTCACACCGGGGGCGACCCCGGTGCACAGAATCCGGCGTATCGGCGGGCTTCACACTTTCTCATGCAGGGCGCTCCGCCCCGGGGCGTCAGAAGCGCTCGTCTGGATGCAGGTAGCGCCATTCGCCGGGTGCCATGCCGGCCAGCGGCACGCGGCCCAGGCGGATGCGGCGCACGCCAAGCACCTTGAGGCCGGCACGCGCACACGTGGCGCTGACCTGGCCCGGTTGCGGGCCCTTGATGGCAACGCGCAGCACGGTGCGGCCTTCGCGCTGAGAGCCGATGCTCACGCGCGCGGGGCGCATGCCTTGCAACGCCTCGGGCGTGACCTCGCCCTGCACTTCCACCTGCAACTCGTGTTCCAGGATGCCGGCGTCCTCGACCAGCTTGCGCTCGATCCCGTGCACCTGCGTGAACACCACCAGGCCGCTGTCGGCCTGCCCCAGCGGGGCGACGCAGCGCAGGTCCACCAGATGGCGTGGCAGCGGCACGAGGCCGGAGCGGTCCAGGTCGCTGCGGCGCGCGCCGGCCAGCGGAGCGGCCAGGTCCAGGCGCACGCCGGCCGCCTTGTGCAGCACCAGTGTGATCGGCGGCACCGGCTGCGGCGTGGCGTTCTTTTCGATCTCCACGCGCTGATCGGGGCGCACGCGCATCTGCGGCGTGGTGGCGACGGTGCCGTCCACGCGCACCACGCCGTTGTCGATCAGCAGTTCGGCCTCGCGGCGCGAGTAGCCGCTGAGTTCGGCCACGCGCTTGGCCAAGCGCACGCCTTCTGGGTCGTCGGATTCAGATTTCATCGATCGGTGTCGTGGTGGCCGGCGCGCTGGCGCTGCCCTCCAGCGAAAACCGCTCGCGCGTGTTCACGTAGAAGCTGGCACCGAAGCGCGCGACCGGGAAGTAATCCTGCAATCGTACGCGCCATGTGCCGGTGTCGATCAGCCCTTCGCGCGCATGCAGCCACCGCACCTGGCCGATGAAGATCTGCCGGCTGGCCGTCTCCAGCAGTTCGTGCAGCGTGCACTCGAAGGCCACGGGCGCCTCCACGATGCGCGGCGGCTTGACGCGCTGGCAGGGCGCGGCGGTCAATCCCACGGCCGCCAGCTCGCTCACGTCCGCCGCGAAGCGCTCGCCGCAGCGGTGCATCTGCTGCGCCATGGCCTCGTCGGCGATGTGGACCACGAACTCCTTGTTCGCCACGATGTTCTGCGCCGTGTGCTTGAGCTCGCCGTCCTGCAGCCGGTTGATGCTGACCATCACGATCGGCGGCTCCTCGCCCAGCATGTTGAACATGCTGAACGGCGCGGCGTTGACCACGCCCTGGTCGTTCAGGGTCGTGATCAGCGCGATCGGGCGCGGCACGATCAGGCTGGCCATGAGCTTGTAGCGCTGGTACTCGGTGATGGCGGAAAAATCGATGTCCATGCTGGCTCCTAGCCCAGGCCGAGCATTTGCCCGAGCGACTTTTCGGACTGCGGGCGGTCCAGGTGCAGCCGCTGCTCCAGGTCGAGCAGGTGCTCGTCCATGAGCTTGATCGCCTTGGCGACCTCGCCCTTCTCGAGGTGGTCGACGATGCGCGCATGCTCGTCGTGCTCGCAGGCGGCGTTGCCGGGCGGCTCGTACAGCGCCACGATCAGGGAGCAGCGCGAGATCAGCTCGTGCAGGTAGCGCTGCAGCACGGCGTTGCCGGCGATCTCGGCCAGCCGCTGGTGGAAGGCGCTGGCCAGCCGCGCCCAGGCCGGCTGGTTGTGCTGGTGCAGCGTGGCGTGCTCCTCGCGCAGCTGGCGGCGCAGCGCGGCCAGTTCGGCCTTGGTGATGCGGGCGGCCGCCAGCGGCAGGATGGCGGCCTCCAGCAAGCGCCTGGCCTCGAAGATCTGGCGCGTCTCCTGCACCGTGGGCTCGGCCACCACGGCGCCGCGGTTGGGCCGCAGGTCGACGATGCGGTCGTGCGCGAGGCGCTGCAGCACCTTGCGCACCACGGCGCGGTGCACGCCGAACAGGTCCGACAGGCCTTGCTCGGGCAGCTTGGTGCCGGGCGCCAGGCGCTGGCTCATGACGCTTTCGAACACGGCGTGGTAGATGCGGCTCTCGGCCTCGTTGAGGCCGGTGACAGGGGCGGGGGCGGCCGGGGTCGCCGGGGCGGCAGCGCGGCTACGCGTGGCCATGGGGATGGTTCTCCTGCATGTGGGCGGCGATGGCGCCGGGCGTGGTCCACCAGATGTCGCCGGCGTCGCGCGCCCTTGCGATGTGCTCCAGCGCGCGGCGCAGGTGGCGCAGCCGGTAGGGCTGGCCAACGATGTACGGGTGCAATGCGATGCCCATCACCAGCGGCTGCGCGCGCGACTGCTCCAGCATCTCGTCGAAGTTGTCGACGACCATCTGCGCGAAGTCCTTGGCGTCCATCTGGCGCGCCATGATCATCGGGATGTCGTTGAGCTCCTGCGGGTAGGGCACGGACCACAGCGGCCCGTCCTGCGTGGCCATGCGCACGGGCTGGTCGTCGTGGCACCAGTTCAGCGTGTAGCCGTAACCGGTGGCGGCCAGCAGGTGCGGCGTGGCCGGGCTCTCGGAGATCCAGGGCGACAGCCAGCCCTGCGGCAGCACGCCGCTCTCGCGCGCGATGCGGGCGCGGCAGTCGGCCAGCAGCCGGCGCTCGGCGGCCGGGTCCATGGCGGCCTGCCGCTCGGCATTGGTGTGGCCGTGGGCGATCAGTTCGTCGCCGCGCGCGGCGCAGGCCGCCACGAGTTCGGGGCAGTGGTCGTACAGCGCGGTGTTGAGGATGGCGCCGGTGGACAAGCCCAGTTGGTCGAACAGCTCCAGGCAGCGCCAGGCGCCCACGCGGTTGCCGTACTCGCGCCAGGCGTAGTTCAGCACGTCGGGGTGTGGCGTGGCCGGCCCCAGGCAGGCACCCAGGCCGTCGCCGAACGCGAAGTGCTCCAGGTTGAAGCCGATGTAGCAGGCCAGGCGCCGCCCGCCGGGCCAGTGGTAGTCGCTGCGCTGCGTGATGGCGCGGTAGTCGAACAGCCCGTGGTGCGGCAGCGCGCGCTCTGCCAGTGGGCCTGCACTGTCAAGGTGCGAGAAGGAATGCTTTTGGTGCAAGGACATGGTGCGTGGCGCCGTCTGCTGCGCCGGACAGTGCCGAGCAATTATGGTGCCTATCTTTGGCTCTAATTGTCGACAATCTGATTTTGGCTTTGGCGTCAATGTGCTGATGGGTTTGCTGCCAGGAGTGGCATGGAGCTTGCGAAAGGCGTCCGTCCTTGTCCATCTGACGGAGAAACCCATGCCCTTGCTTCGCCGCTCCCTGCTCTCGCTGGCCGTGACTTCCCTGACGGCGCTGGCCGCCCTGTCCGGCTCCCAGGCCTTCGCCCAGGAGACCATCAAGATCGGTCTCGTGACCGCGCTGTCGGGCCAGTCGGCACGCGCCGGCGAGGCCATCACGCGCGGCATGGCCGTGGCCATCGACGAGATCAATGCCAAGGGCGGCCTGCTGGGCGGCCGCAAGCTCGAACTCGTGCGCCGCGACGACGAGGGCAACCCGGCCAAGGGCGTGGTCGCCGCGCGCGAGCTGATCTACAAGGAGAAGGTGGCCGTGCTGTTCGGCGGGCTGGACACGCCGGTGTCCATGGCCATCGTGCCGATCGCCAACCAGGAGAAGGTGCCGTTCATGGGCCCCTGGGCCGCGGGCACGCCGATCACCAAGAACGGCGCCAACCCCAACTTCGCGTTCCGTGTGTCGGCCGTGGACGAGATCGTCAACAAGGCCATGCTGCAGTACGCGCAGAAGACCTTCCAATCGGCCAAGCCGGCCATGATCCTGGTGGACAACCCCTGGGGCGAGTCCAACGAGAAGGGCCTGGTGGCCGCGCTGGCCGCCAAGAACATGAAGGCCGCGGGCATCGAGAAGTTCGACGGCAACGCGGTGGACGTGGTGCCGCAGCTGACCAAGCTCAAGGCGGCAGGGGCCGACACGCTGTTCCTGGTCGGCAACGTGGGCCCCTCGGCCCAGGTCGTCAAGTCGCTGGACCGCATGGGTTGGAAGGTGCCCCTGGTCTCGCACTGGGGCCCCGCGGGCGGGCGCTTCACCGAGCTGGCCGGCCCCAACGCCAAGAACGTGCACTTCGTGCAGACCTACAGCTTCTTCGGCAAGCAGACGCCGGTGGGCGAGAAGGTGCTGGCGGCGTTGAAGGCCAAGTACCCGGACATCAAGGGGCCGGACGACGTGACGCCCGCGGTCGGCGTGGCCAACGCCTACGACGCGGTACAGCTCAGCGCGCTGGCCATCGCCCAGGCCGGCAGCACCCAGGGCGACGCCATCCGCCAGGGCTTCTACAAGATCGGGCGCTACGAGGGCCTCATCAAGACCTACGAGCGGCCGTTCACGGCCGAGGTGCACGACGCGGTGAGCGAGAACGACTACGTCTGGGCGCAGTTCGTCGACAACCGCATCCTGCCGGTCGCGCAGTGAGGGGGGATCGCTGGAAGGGCGTGCCATGCTGCTGATCTCCGCCCTGGTCAGCGGCCTGGGCCTGGGCGCCATGTACGGCCTGATCGCGCTGGGCTTCCACATCACCTATGCGGTGTCGGGCACGGTCAACTTCGCGCAGGGCTCCTCGATGATGCTGGGCGCGGTGCTGACCTGGGTGTTCTCGCAGTCCATGGGCTGGCCCATGCCGCTGGCCCTGGCGGTGGCGCTGGCCGTTTGCGCGGTCTACGGCATGGTGGTCGAGCTGGTGGCGGTGCGGCCCTTCGTGCGGCGCGGCTCCAATGCCTGGCTGATGTCCACCGTGGCGCTGGGCATCGTGCTGGACAACCTGGTCATGCACGGCTTCGGCAAGGAGCCGCGCAGCCTGCCGTCGCCCTGGGCACAGACGCCGATGGTGCTGGGCGACACCGCCCTGGGCGTCTACCCGCTGCAGCTCGTGATCCCGGTGGTGGGCCTGGCGCTGGCTGGCGTGCTGCACTTCGTGGCGCGCCGCACGCGCTGGGGCGTGGCCGTGCTGGCCGTGCAGCAGAACCGCGATGCCGCGCGGCTCATGGGCATCCCGGTCAAGCACGTGGTGCTGCTGGCCTTCGCGCTGTCCACGCTGCTGGCGGGTGTGGCGGGCGCGCTGGTGGCGCCGCTGTTCAACGTGCATGCCGACATGGGCACGCTGTTCGGGCTCAAGGCGTTCGCGGTCGCCATCCTGGGCGGCATCGGCAGCGCCTGGGGCGTGATGCTGGCCGGCCTGGTGTTCGGCGCCGGCGAGGCGCTGGTCACGGCCACGCTGGGCTCGGGCTACACGCAGATCATGATGTTCTCGCTGGTGATCGTGGCGCTGGCGCTGCGGCCCGATGGCTTGTTCGGCCGTGCCGAGGTGAAGAAGGTATGAAGTCTCCCGTGTCGAAGCTTGGCTGGGGCGCCTGGCTGGTGCTGCTGGCCGCGGGCCTGACGATGGCCGCCACGCTGAACGGCTACTACGTCTACGTGCTCGCCAATGTGGCGCTGTTGGCCATCGTGGGCATCGGCATGAACGTGCTGCTGGGCCTGGCCGGGCAGGTGTCGTTCGGCCATGTGGGCTTCTATGCCATCGGCGCCTATGCGGTGGCGGTGCTGACGAGCAAGGCCGGCCTCTCGTTCTGGCTGGCCTGGCCCATCGGCGTGCTGCTGGCCGGCGCGGTCGGCCTGCTGCTGGCGGTTCCCGCGCTGCGCGTGAAGGGGCCGTACCTGGCCATGGTCACGATCGCCTTCGGCTTCATCGTCGAACACGGCGCCGTGGAATGGCGCGGACTGACGGGCGGGCAGAACGGCATCATGGGCATCGCCGCGCCGGCGGTGTGGGGCTTTCCCGCCGGCGAGCGCGGCGTGGCTGCGCTGGCAGTCGTCGCCTGCGCGCTGCTGGTGCTGCTCTACGCCTGGTTGGACCGCAGCGCCTGGGGCGCGGCGTTGCGTGCGGTGCGCGACAGCGAGGTGGCCAGCGAATCCGTCGCGATCTCGCCGGTGCGCGTGAAGGCCGTGGCCTTCGCGCTGTCGGCCGCGCTGGCGGGGCTGGCCGGCGGGCTGTTCGCGCCGCTGTCGGGCTTCGTCACACCGCAGACCTTCGGCATGCTGCAGTCCATCCTGTTCGTGCTGGTGGTCATGGTGGGCGGGGCGGGGGCCGTGGCCGGACCGCTGATCGGCGCGCTGGTGGTGGGGCTGCTGCCCGAGGTGCTGGCCGGGCTGGAGGACTGGCGGCTGCTGTTCTTCGGCGTGCTGCTGCTGGTCGTGCTCTGGGTCGCGCCGCTGGGCGTGGCGGGGCTGTTCGCGCGCTGGCGCCGCCAGCCCGCCGCGGCTGCGGCGCCGGTGGCGGCGCAGCCGCTGGCGCGCGGTGCCGCGCGCGGCGTGCTGCGCGTGCAGGGCCTGGGCCGCCAGTTCGGCGGCGTGCGCGCGGTGCACGACCTGAGCTTCGAGACCGTGGCCGGCGGCGTGACCAGCCTGATCGGCCCCAACGGTGCCGGCAAGACCACGGTGCTGAACATGCTGAGCGGCTTCTACCAGCCGAGCGCGGGCGGCTTCAGCCTGCAGGGCCAGGCCTTGCAGGGCCGCGCGGCCCACCGGCTGGCCCAAGCCGGCATCGCGCGCAGCTACCAGACCTCGCAACTGTTCAGCAGCCTGAGCGTGGAGGACAACGTGGCGCTGGGCCTGTGCCGCGGCCGCCTGGGCTCGCCGCTGGCGGCGCGGCGATTCCATGCGCCTGCGCTGCGCGAACGGGCGCGGGCGCTGCTCGCGCAGTGCGGCTATGGCGGGCCACCGCAGACGCCCGCGGCGGATCTCGCCCACGTGGACAAGCGCCTCGTGGAGATCGCCCGCGCGCTGGCCACCGATCCGCAGGTGCTGCTGCTCGACGAGCCGGCCGCCGGCCTCTCGCGCGAAGACAAGACGCGCTTGGCCGCGCTGCTGCGTGCGATCGCCGACAGCGGCATCGGCGTGGTGATCGTGGAACATGACATGGCGCTGGTGATGGACCTGTCCGACCGCATCGTCGTGCTCGACGCCGGCCAGCGCCTGGCCGACGGCACGCCGGCCATGGTGCGGGCCGACCCGGCCGTGCGGCGCGCCTACCTGGGCGAGGCCGGACTGCAGGGCGGCGTGGTGGCGCGGCCCGCAGCCGCCGCGAGCGAAGAGGTGCTGGGCATCGGCGCGTTGCAGACCGGTTACGGCGCAGAACCCGTGCTGCACGGCGTGGCACTCAGCGTGCGTGCCGGCCAGATGGCGGCGCTGCTGGGTGCCAACGGCGCCGGCAAGTCCACGCTGATGCGCTCGCTGGCCGGCCTGCACCGGCCGGTGGCGGGCGGCATCCACCTGGACGGCCGCGAACTGGCCGGCCTGGGCGCCGAGCAGATCGTGGCGCTGGGCCTGGTGCTGGTGCCCGAGGGGCGCCAGGTGTTCCCCGAGCTCAGCGTGCTGGACAACCTGCGCCTGGGCGCGTTCCTCAAGCCCGAGGGGCGCGAGGCGCGCGTGGAAGACATGCTGCAGCGCTTCCCGCGGCTGCGCGAACGGCTGCACCAGCGCGCCGGCCTGCTGTCGGGTGGCGAGCAGCAGATGCTGGCCATCGCGCGCGGCCTCATGGCGCAGCCCCGGGTGCTGCTGCTCGACGAGCCTTCACTGGGCCTGGCGCCCAAGGTCATCGAGGACCTGTTCGCCGCGCTCTCGCGCTTGCGCGACGAGCGCATGACGCTGCTGCTGGTGGACCAGATGGCCGGGCTGGCGCTGTCGCTGGCCGACCATGCCTACGTGCTGGAGTCGGGCCGCATCGTGGCCCAGGGCAGCGCGGCCGAATTGCAGGCCGACGGTGCGCTGATGCGGGCCTATCTCGGGGAGTAGGGCTCAGATCGCCTGGGTGGCACGGATGTGCTCCACATGCGCCAGCATGGAACGCTCAGCCACCGGCCACATCTTCTGCGGCACGTCGTCGTAGGCGATGGCCACCCAGTCGCGCATGCTGCCGGCCGGGATGGCGCGCATGGCCTTGAGCACCTTGGCCTCGCGCGCGAGGCGATGCGCCTTGAGTTTGGCGATGGCGCCCGGCGCGTCGCCCAGCACGTAGCCGTGGGCCGGCAGGATGGATTCGATGCCGAACGCGGCGCAGGCGGCGGCCAGCTTGTCCA
The DNA here is from genome assembly GCF_001422365.1 of Pseudorhodoferax sp. Leaf265. GTDB lineage: Bacteria > Pseudomonadota > Gammaproteobacteria > Burkholderiales > Burkholderiaceae_C > Pseudorhodoferax. The sequence continues at coordinate 398,478 of NZ_LMMT01000012.1, forward strand.
GCGAAGCCAGGTACTGCCCCATGTCGCCGTCCGGCGGGTCCACCACGGTGGTGCTGCCGTTCAGCACATGGTCGCCACTGAAGAGCAGGGCATCTTCCTCCAGCACCAGGCAGACATGGTTGGCGGCGTGGCCGGGCGTGAAGACGGCCTGGAGCGTGTGCGTGAGGCCGTCGCCCTGCAGCACCAGGCGTTCGCCGTCTTCCATCTCGCGGTCGGGCGTGAACTGGCTGGCCGGGCGCGCGGTTGGCCGCGAGGCCAGGCCCAGCACCGGCGGGCGCGGGCGGCCAGCGCGCTCCACGCGCTCGGCCAGCGGTCGCGCGCCGGGCGAATGGTCGGCGTGGGAGTGCGTGCAGACGATGCTGCGGATGTCGCCGCCAGCGGCCGCAAACAGCCGGTCCAGGTGCGCTTCGTCCAAGGGTCCTGGGTCGATCGCGATGTAGCCGCTGGCCGCATCGCCGACCAGATAGCTGTTGGTGCCAGGGCCGGTCATCACGCCCGGGTTGCCGCAGGTCAGGCGCTGCACGTTGCGCAGCAGGGCCGTGGGCCGGTCGTGGCGCCAGTCCAGAGCGTGCAGCAGCTGGCCGTCGGGGCAGACCATGGCCAGTTCGCCGAAGGCCGTTTCGTGCTCCATGAAGCGGGCCTCGGCGCCATCCAGGAAGCCGGCGCGCGGGCAGGATGTCCACAGCGGCTGCTCGCCGGCGCAGGCGGCCAGCACGGCATCGACCGTGGCGTAGGCCTGCAGGCGCTGCAGGGTGCGGATGGTCGGGAAGATGATCTCGAACTGGCCGGCTGCATGCCGTGCCAGCGCATCGGCCGGGCGCACCCAGCAGGGCTCGAACTGCTCGGCTTCGTCCGCCACCGGTTCCTGGCCCGCGGGCATGCGCGCGACGAGGAAGGGCACGTCGAAGCGCTTGGGCAGGTCGCGGTCGGTGATCCAATGGGCCAGCACGTAGACCTGGTCGGCCGCGAGGCTCAGGCCCAGGGTGGCGCACTGCGGCAGCAGCGGTGCGTGGCGATCGAGCCGGGCCGCGTCGGCGGCATCCGCCCAGCGACCGTCGGCGCGGCGGGCGAGCAGCACGCCCAATTCCTCGAAGCTCTCGCGCACGGCCGCGATGGCCTGGGTCAGCCGCGCGTCGTCCTGCCCGGGCCGGCGGCTGGCCTGGGCGTGGGCCGCGTGGTCGGCCGCGTCGATGGCGCCGCCCGGGAACACGAAGGCGCCGGGCGCGAAGCTGGCCGTCAGCGAGCGCCGGGTCATGAGCACCTCGATGCCGGCCGGCGTGTCGCGCAGCAGCAGCACGGTGGCGGCGGGGCGCGGCACGACCGGGTCGCGCTGCGGGTGGAGCAGTTGGCTGGAGCGTGGCATGGCGCGGATTCTGCCGGCTGCCCCGCTTTGGTGCTCGGGGGACTGTCCCATAGGCTACAGGGTCGGCGCCCGCCCGCGATAATCCCGCCATGCGAATCCGATTCACCAAGATGCACGGGGCCGGCAACGACTTCGTGGTGCTGGACGAGACGCGCGGCCGGCTCGGGCTGCGCGCGGACCAGTACCGCTTTCTCGCCGACCGGCACTTCGGCGTGGGCGCCGACCAGATCCTGACCGTGCGGCCTTCCACCGGCCCCGGCGTGGACTTCGAGTACGTGATCCACAACGCCGACGGCGGCGAGGTCGAGCAGTGCGGCAACGGCGCGCGCTGCTTCTTCCAGTACGTGCGCGAGCATGGTCTGACCGACAAGGCCGCCTTGCGCGTGCACACGGCGGCCGGCGTGATCGCCCCGTCCATGGGGGCGGATGGCCGCGTGACGGTGGACATGGGTCCGCCCGTGTTCGAAGCCGCACAGGTGCCCTTCGACGCCGCCGGCCTGTCGCCGCAGGGCGCCAGTGCCGTCGGCCCCTGGAAATTGGCGCTGGGCACGGAGGCCGACAGCCCGACCGTGGAGCTGGCCGTGCTGTCCATGGGCAACCCGCACGCCGTGCAGCGCGTGGACGACGTGGACACGGCGCCCGTCGCAGAGCAGGGTCCGCTGGTCGAGCACCACCCGCGCTTTCCGAACCGCGTGAACGCCGGCTTCCTGCAGGTGCTGGACCGGCGCAACGTGAAGCTGCGCGTCCACGAGCGCGGTGCGGGCGAAACGCTGGCCTGCGGCACGGGCGCCTGCGCGGCCGTGGTGGGCGGCATCCAGCAGGGCTGGCTCGACAGCCCGGTCGACGTGCAGACACGCGGTGGCGTGCTGACCATCGCCTGGGAGGGCTTGGGCACTCCGGTGCGCATGACCGGCCCGGCGCAGACCGTCTTCGAAGGCGAAATCGACATTCCGGAATGAACCATCTCATGAACGCCAACAACCCGATCACCGAAGACGACATCGCCAACTTCCTGATCCACACGCCGGCCTTCTTCGAGCGCCACGCCGAGGTGCTGACGGCCGTGCAGATGACCAGCCCGCACGGCAACCGCGCCGTGAGCCTGCAGGAACGCCAGGCCGAGATGCTGCGCGAGAAGATCAAGGGCCTGGAGCACCGGATCATGGACATGATCCGCCACGGCAACGAGAACGTGCTGATCGCCGACAAGCTGCAGCGCTGGGCGCGCAGCCTGCTGCGCACGCGCGCGCCGGCGGAGCTGCCGCAGCGCATCGTGGCCGAGGTGCAGGCGCAGTTCGGCGTGCCGCAGGCGGCCCTCAAGGTCTGGGGCGTGACGGCGGACTACGCCGGCCACGGCTTCGCGCAGGGCGTGAGCGACGATGCCAAGAGCTTTGCCTCCTCGTTGACGGCGCCATTCTGCGGCGTCAACCCCGGCTTCGACGCCGTGCAATGGCTGCCCGAGCCGGCCCAGGCCATGTCGGTGGTGCTGATGCCGCTGCGCGTGGGCGAGCTCAACAGCACCGAGCCGGCCTTTGGCATGCTGGTGCTGGCCTCGCCCGATCCGCAGCGCTTCGAGTCCGGCATGGGCACGGACTTTCTCGAGCGCATCGCCGAACTGGCCAGCGCCGCGCTGTCGCGCCTGCAGTAAGCCAAGCGTCCATGGACGACGCCGCGCTGGTCGAGCGCTACCTCGAACACCAGCGCGTCGAGCGCCGCCTGGCCGCGCGCACGCTGGCGCTGTACCAGGCCGACCTGGCCAAGCTCCGGGCCCACGCCGAGGCCGTGCCCGTGGCGCTGGTGGCTGTGCACAACGCCCACATCCGCCGCTGGGTCGCCCAGATGCACGGCGGGGGCCGCAGCGGGCGCGGCATCGCGCTGATCCTGTCGGGCTGGCGCGGCTTTTACACCTGGCTGGGCCGCGAAGGCCTGGTCGCGGCCAACCCGGTGCAGGACGTGCGCGCGCCCAAGTCCGGCAAGCCGCTGCCCAAGGCGCTGGGCGTGGACGAGGCCGTGCAGCTGGCCGAGTTCAGCAGCGAGGCAGACGACCCTTGGCTGGAGGCGCGCGATGCCGCCATGGTCGAGCTGCTCTACGGCGCCGGTCTGCGCGTGGCCGAGTTGACCGGGCTGGACGTGCGCGCCAGCGGCACGGCGCGCGGCTGGATCGACCTGGATGCCGGTGAGGCCCATGTGCTGGGCAAGGGCAGCAAGCGGCGCAGCGTGCCCATCGGTGCGTCCGCCACCAGTGCCCTCAAGGCCTGGCTGGCCCTGCGCGGCGATGGCGCCACGCTGAACCCGGCCTTGTTCGTGGGCCGCCACGGCACGCGGCTGACCTCGCAATCGATCTGGCAGCGCCTGCGCCGGCGCAGCCAACTGGCCGGGCTGGCCACGCCCGTGCACCCCCACATGCTGCGGCACTCCTTCGCCAGCCATGTGCTGCAGTCCAGCGGCGACCTGCGTGCCGTACAGGAGTTGCTGGGCCACGCCAACATCAGCACCACCCAGGTCTACACGCGGCTGGACTTCCAGCACCTGGCCCGCGCCTACGACGCGGCGCATCCGCGCGCGCGCCGCAAGAGCGGCGGCTGAGGCGCCTTCAGGCGCCGGGCAACTGCTGCAGCACGCGGCCGTCGCCGACGAAGGCGTCGCCGACCATCATGCGAAAGGCCGTGCCCTGCGGCAACAGCGGCAGCGCCTTGTGCGGCGCCAGGAATTCGACCGCCGCCTCGCGCGGCTCACCGCGGCGGAAGGTTTCGCCGGGCGGCATCTGCCAGCGCATCTGGAAGCCCTGGTTGCCGACCACCAGCACGCAGCGGTGCTCGCCGGCCTGCACGGGGATGTCTTCTGCGGGAATCGCGGCCGGGCGCAGCGTGAACGTGACCAGCGCCTGCGGCTGGAAGGCCTGCCCTGGCGCGAAGCCTTCGGGCGGCGGTGGCGGCTTGCGCAGCAGCTTGCCGTAGACCCAGCCCAGGATGCTGCCGAGCACCGGCAGCCACAGCAGCATCAGGACAGTGCTGACATCGTGCACGGTGGAGCCGGGATCGGCCTGGTGCCGGACCAGGGCGGCGATGGCGGCCGTGCACAGCAGCAGCACGACGATCAGCCGGCGCCGGAATTGGATGGTGCTCATGCCCCCAGTATCGGCGGGTGCAGCAGCGACAATCCCGGCCAATGAAAGTCATCCGTCTCCGCGAGGGCAAGGAAAAGTCCTTGCTGCGCCGCCATCCCTGGGTGTTCGAATCGGCCATCGCCCGCGGCGGCGCCGATGCCGGCGAAACCGTGCGCGTGGAGGCGGCCGACGGCCGCTTCCTGGCCTGGGCCGCGTTCAGCCCGGCCTCGCGCATCCGCGCGCGCGCCTGGAGCTTCGAAGAGGGCCAGCGCATCGACGCGGCCTTTCTGCGCGAACGCCTGGCCCAGGCCATCGCGGCGCGCCAGCGCTTCGATGTCCGCAGCGACGGCGTGCGCCTGGTCCATGGTGAGGCCGACGGCCTGCCCGGCCTGGTGGTGGACCGCTACGGCGACACGCTGGTGGCCCAGTTCGGCGCCGCCGGCACCGAGCGCTGGAAGGCGCAACTGGCCGACGCACTGTGCGCGCTGACGGGCCTCATGCGCCTGTACGAGCGCTCGGACGCCAGCGTGCGCGGCCTCGAAGGCCTGCCCGAGGCCACCGGCTGGCTGCGCGGCGAGGGCGCGACCGAGCTGACCATCGCCGAGCACGACTGGAAGCTGACGCTGGACATCGCCACCGGCCACAAGACCGGCTTCTACCTGGACCAGCGCGACAGCCGCAAGCTGTTCGCCGACACCGTGGCCCGGCTCGGTAGCCAGCGCGTGCTGAACTGCTTTTGCTACACGGGTGGCTTCACGGTCGCGGCGCTGGCCGGCATGCGCGCGGCCGGCGTGACCGGGCACGTGACCTCCATCGATTCGTCCGGCCCGGCGCTGGCGCGTGTGCAGGCCCATGTGGCGCTGAACGGCTTTGCGGCCGACCAGTCCGAATGCCTGGACGCCGACGTGAACGCCTCGCTGCGCCGCTTCAAGGACGAGGGCCGGCGCTTCGACGCCATCGTGCTCGATCCGCCCAAGTTCGCGCCCACGGTGGCCCATGCCGAGCGCGCCGCGCGCGCCTACAAGGACATCAACCGCCTCGCGCTGGGCCTGCTGGAGCCCGGCGGCGTGCTGTTCACCTACTCCTGCTCGGGCGGCATCGCGCCCGACCTGTTCCACAAGATCGTGGCCGGCGCCGGCATCGACGCCGGCGTGGACGGCTACATCGTGCAGCGCACGGGCGCCGCGCCCGACCACCCGATGACCATCGAATTCCCCGAGGGCGACTACCTCAAGGGGCTGGTGGTCATGCGGCGCTGACCGGCAGCCGCCACGCAAGCTCTTTAAACTCCCCGCCTTTCGTCGTTAGCGAGACCCCCATGGCCCTGATTCCCGCCACCATCCTCACCGGCTTCCTCGGCTCGGGCAAGACCACGCTGCTCAAGCGCGTGCTGACCGAGGCCCATGGCCAGAAGATCGCCGTCGTCGAGAACGAGTTCGGCGAGGAGAACATCGACAACGAGATCCTGGTCTCCGAGCCCGGCGAGCAGATCATCCAGCTCAACAACGGCTGCGTGTGCTGCTCGATCCGCGAAGACCTGCGTTCCACGCTGGCCATGCTGGCCGAGAAGAAGCGCAAGGGCGAGCTCGACTTCGAGCGCGTGGTCATCGAAACCACCGGCCTGGCCGACCCCGGCCCGGTGGCGCAGACCTTCTTCATGGACGACGAGATCGCCGAGAGCTACCTGCTGGACTCCATCCTGACGCTGGTGGACGCCAAGCACGCCGCCGAGCAGCTCAACGAACGCCAGGAGGCGCGCCGTCAGGTCGGTTTCGCCGACCAGATCTTCATCAGCAAGACCGACCTCGTGGCCCAGGACGAGGTCGACGCGCTGGTCCATCGCTTGAAGCACATGAACCCGCGCGCGCCGCACAAGGCCGTGCATTTCGGCGAGGTGGCGCTGTCCGAGGTGTTCGACCTGCGCGGCTTCAACCTCAACGCCAAGCTGGACATCGACCCCGACTTCCTCAAGGAAGACGAGCACGACCATCACCACCACGACCATGAACACGGCGAGCACTGCGACCACCCCTCGCACGCGCATGAGCACGGCCATGGGCACCACCACCACACGGACGACGACGTCAAGAGCTTCGTCTTCCGCGCCGACCGCGCCTTCGACCCCGCCAAGCTGGAGGACTTTCTGGGTGCCGTGGTGAACATCTACGGCGCGCGCATGCTGCGCTACAAGGGCGTGCTGCACATGCAGGGCACCGAGCGCAAGGTCATCTTCCAGGGCGTGCACCAGCTCATGGGCAGCGACCTGGGGCCGGCCTGGGCCGAGGGCGAGGCGCGCACCAGCAAGATGGTGTTCATCGGCATCGATCTGCCCAAGGACATCTTCCTGCAGGGCCTGGAGCAGTGCCTGGTTTGAGGCCGGCGCCACAAAGTTTCGCGCTGGCGCGGAAAAGGCCCCTATTGCGGGTATAAACCGTGCCGACGTTGCGGGCGGTAGCTGGACCTGCCTGGTGCTGGAATCGCTGGCACCGGGTTCCGCCAACCCGCAAGGAGGCGCCGAGTGAAAGAACCATCCGCCAAGACCAAGGCTGCGGCCAAGCCGCAGGAGGCGCCTGCACCGGCCGCGCCCACGCCCGCCAAGAAGGCGGCCAAGGCGTCGGCACCCGCTGCGGAGCCCGCAGCGGCCCCCATGCCCGCCCGTGCCGGCAGGGCTTCGCGGCTCTCGCAAATCACCGTACCATCGATGGCCCCTGCGGTGGCCTCCACCGCCGCCAAAGCCAGTTTTCTGCAAGATATGTCGTCTCCCATGATCGCTCCGCCGCCCTCCGCCGCTGTGTCCAAGAAGGACCCCAAGCTGGCCAACAACTGGAAGACCAAGTCGGCCGAGGAACTGACCGACGCTGAAGTCCTGTCCATGCCGGATTCGGAGTACATGAACGAGAAGCAGCAGGCCTTCTTCCGCCTCAAGCTGGTCACGCTCAAGCAGGACATGCTCAACAACGCCGGTGAGACCACCGAGCACCTGCGCGAGGACACCGTGGTCGTGCCCGATCCGGCCGACCGCGCCACCATCGAGGAAGAGCACGCGCTGGAACTGCGCACGCGCGACCGCGAGCGCAAGCTGCTCAAGAAGATCGAGCAGTCCATCGCCCGCATCGACGCTGGCGACTACGGCTACTGCGACGAGACCGGCGAGCCCATCGGCGTTGGCCGCCTGCTGGCCCGCCCCACGGCCACGCTGTCGCTGGAAGCGCAGCAGCGCCGCGAGCTCAAGCAGAAGATGTTCGGCGACTGAGGTCCCGTTCCGCCTTTCGTTCCGCCACGCCCATGGCCCAAGACGCGCCACCGCCCGGCGGACTGCTGTCCAAGGTCGTCAAGTTCGTTCGCAACCCGATGGTCAACTGGTCCGAGCTGGACCAGCTGGACGAACGCGACAGCCAGTACAACAAGCATGTGCTCAAGGAGATGATCGAGCGCAAGCGCGCGAACGACTTCGTGCGCAAGCGTGAGTTCGACCAGCTGCGCAAGCTGCGCCAGCGCAGCGCCGTGGGCGCGTCCGCCACGCCGATGGCGCTGGACGATTCCGGTTTCTTCGACAGCAGCCGGCCATCCGCCCCCGGCCAGCGCGAAGGCACGCTCAAGAAGATCGACGAGATCGAGGCGCAGATGGTGCGCCAACCGTGGCAACCGCCGCGCGACGCTGCCGCCGCCGTGCCCCGGTTCTCGCCCACCGTCAATGCCGAGCCGCAGCCGGCCGAGGCCCGCGTCACCGACTTCGCGGCCACCGACATCCAGCCGCGCGAGGCCTTGCTGGCCGAGGCGCCGCCCGAAGACATGCTGCCGGATGTGGACTGGTCGCTGGGCGCTGGCGCCCAAGGCGGCGAGTTCGTGGCCGACCCCGGGCTGGAGGAGGCCGCGATCCGCTTCGCCAATGGCGACGACGCCGGTTGCGAGGCGGCACTGCTCGCGCTGGCCGAGGCGCAGACGCCGGTGCCCGTGGCCCTGCGCGCCTGGGCGGCCTTGTTCGACCTCTACCGTGCCACGGCGCAGCAGGGCCGCTTCGAGGCCATGGCCATCGACTTCACGGTGCGCCACCAGCGCCAGGCGCCGGCCTGGGCGGTGATCGGCGCGCCGGACCGCGCAATGCCGGCCGCCGGCGCCGCGCTCGCCTGGACGGCGCCGGCCTTGCTGGATGCGGCCCAGGTCACGGCGCTGGCCGTGCAGCTCGCCGAGTTCCGCGGCGACACCGTGCAGCTGGACTGGGGCGCTCTCGACGCGGTGCAACCGCCCGCGCTCGGGCCGCTGGCCGATCTGTTGTCCCGGCTGGCCGACCAGCCGCTGCGCCTGTCGGCGCGGGGCAGCCCGCGGCTGGAGCAGCTGCTGCGCCACCACACCGTGTCGGGGCAGCGCGCGCAGCCCGCCGCGTGGTGGCGGCTGCGCCTGGCCTGGTTGCGGCTGACGCAGCGGCCCGAGGAGTTCGACCTCGTCGCGCTCGACTACTGCATCACCTATGAGGTGGCGCCGCCGCCCTGGGAGGACGGGCGTTGCAGCCTGGCCGCGTCGGATGCTGCCGGCGCTCGCGGCCAGGCCGCAGCCAACGATGGGCCTGGGCCTGCCGTGCGGCTCGCTGGCGTGGTGACCGGCGACGCACTGGGCGCACTGGTTTCCATGGGTGCGCCGCCCACTGCCGGCCAGCCGCTGGTGGTGGATTGCGCGGACCTGGTGCGCATCGACTTCGCCGCCGCCGGCTCGGTGCTGAACTGGACCGCGGCCCAACAGGCCGCCGGGCAGCGGCTGGAGTTCCGCGGACTGCACCGGCTCGTGGCTGTCTTCTTCCATGTGATCGGCCTGGCCGACCACGCCACCCTCCTGCCGCGCAGCCACTGAAGCGGTCGCGCCCGGCCGGCGCTGCGCGCCAGCCGCTTGTTTTTCACGCATCCAACCCCAGGTCCATCCGATGGAGCAATTTCACGGTACCACCATCGTCAGCGTGCGCCGGTCCACACCCCAGGGCGTCCAGGTCGCCATCGGTGGTGACGGCCAGGTCACGCTGGGCAACATCGTCGTCAAGGGCTCGGCCCGCAAGGTGCGCAAGCTGCACCAGGGCAAGGTGCTGGCGGGCTTCGCCGGCGCCACCGCCGACGCCTTCACGCTGTTCGAGCGCTTCGAGGCCAAGCTCGAGAAGCACCAGGGCCAGTTGACGCGCGCGGCCATCGAGCTGACCAAGGACTGGCGCACGGACCGCGTGCTGCGCCGGCTCGAAGCCATGCTGGCCGTGGCCGACCACACGGCCTCGCTGATCATCACCGGCAACGGCGACGTGCTCGAACCCGAGCACGGCATCGTGGCCATCGGTTCGGGCGGCGCCTATGCGCAGTCGGCCGCCATCGCACTGCTGCAGAACACCGAGCTGTCGGCCGAGGACATCGTGCGCAAGTCGCTCGGCATCGCCGGCGAGATCTGCATCTACACCAACATGCACCACACGGTCGAGGTCCTGTAATCCCATGTCATCGATGACCCCGCAGGAGATCGTCTCCGAGCTCGACCGCCACATCGTCGGCCAGAAGGACGCCAAGCGCGCCGTGGCCATCGCGCTGCGCAACCGCTGGCGCCGCCAGCAGGTCGAGGAAAAGCTGCGCGTGGAGATCACGCCCAAGAACATCCTCATGATCGGCCCCACGGGCGTGGGCAAGACCGAGATCGCGCGCCGCCTGGCCAGGCTGGCCGATGCGCCCTTCATCAAGGTCGAGGCCACCAAGTTCACCGAGGTCGGCTATGTCGGCAAAGACGTGGATTCCATCATCCGCGACCTCGTCGACTCGGCCGTCAAGCAAACGCGCGAGCAGGCCATGCGCAAGATGCGCACGCGCGCCGAGGACGCCGCCGAGGAGCGCGTGCTCGACGTGCTGCTGCCGCCCGCGCGCCTGCCGGCCACCGACGCCTCCTTCGGCTTTTCCGCGAGCAGCCCGGCCGAAAAGCCGGTGGACAGCACGGCGCGCCAAGCCTTCCGCAAGAAGCTGCGCGAGCACCTGCTGGACGACAAGGAGATCGAGATCGACGTGGCCGATGCCAAGCAGGCGCTGGAGATCATGGGTCCGCCCGGCATGGAGGAAATGACCGAGCAGTTGCGCGGCATGTTCAGCCAGATGGGCCAGTCCAAGCGCAAGACGCGCAAGCTGCGCATCGGCGAGGCCATGAAGCTCCTGACCGAGGAGGAGGCGGCCAAGCTCGTCAACGAGGAAGAGATCAAGCTCGAGGCCGTGCACAACGCCGAGCAGAACGGCATCGTCTTCATCGACGAGATCGACAAGGTCACCTCGCGCAGCGAGGGCCAGGCCGGCGAGGTCTCGCGCCAGGGCGTGCAGCGCGACCTGCTGCCGCTGGTCGAAGGCACGGCCGTGACCACCAAGTACGGCGTGGTGCGCACCGACCACATCCTGTTCATCGCCTCGGGCGCCTTCCACCTGTCCAAGCCCAGCGACTTGATCCCCGAGCTGCAGGGCCGGTTCCCGATCCGCGTGGAGCTGCAGTCGCTGTCGGTGCAGGACTTCGAGGCCATCCTCACGCAGACCCACGCTTCGCTGGTGCGCCAGTACCAGGCGCTGCTGGCGACCGAGAACGTCACGCTGGAGTTCACGCCCGAGGGGGTCACGCGCCTGGCCCACATCGCCTACGAGGTCAACGAGCGCACCGAGAACATCGGCGCGCGGCGCCTGTCCACGGTGCTGGAGCGGCTGCTGGACGAGGTCAGCTTCGAGGCCACCAAGCTCGATGGACAGACCGTCGTCGTCGATGCCGCCTACGTCAATGCACGTCTCGACGCGCTGAGCCGGGACGAGGATCTGTCGCGCTATATTCTGTGAACCGCGTACCAGGCGTCACCTGTGTATGCAGCCAGTGGGTCGAAATCGCGAAGCTCAGCACGCACATTGAATATTCGTGCTAAGTGCTTCATTTTTAACGATTTTTACTCTTTTGCGGCGCTGCGTTTCTGCTAGCTAAGTCATTGATTTGATTACAAAAAGACGGGCCACCCATCGGGTGGCCCGCGCGTTTGGTGCTACAGTGGGAAAAGGTGCAGTTTTGTGGGGTGTCAGGGCTATTTCAGCCCAATTTTCCCCAGCACGAACCCAAGGTGGTGCGCGGTGTTTCAAGGGCCTTCGTCGCTCAGTCTCGATGCAAAGGGTCGGCTATCCATGCCGACCCGGTATCGGCCTGCGCTCGAATCGGAGGCTGGCGGCAAGGGCGCGTTGACCATCACCAGGCATCCGCACGGCTGCCTGATGGTCTATCCGCGACCCGAGTGGGAACTGTTCCGCGCCCAGATCGTCGCGTTGCCGGCCGAAGCCCACTGGTGGAAGCGCCTCTTTCTGGGCAACGCGATGGACGTCGACATGGACGCCAGCGGCCGCGTGCTGGTCGCACCCGAACTGCGCGAGGCGGTCGGCATCACCAAGGACACGGTGTTGCTGGGCATGGGCAACCACCTGGAGCTGTGGGACAAGGCGACCTACCAGGCCAAGGAAGCCGAGGCGCTGAAGGCGCCGCCGCCCGAAGCGTTCAAGGGCATCAACTTCTAAGGGCCGGCGGTGGAAACCTCATGGATTCACACCACCGTCTTGTTGAACGAAGCAGTCGAGGCTCTTTTCAACAAGCAGGCGCAGCCGGCACCGGGTGCGGCACGCACCTTCGTGGACGCGACCTTCGGCCGCGGCGGCCACAGCCGCCTCCTGCTGTCGCGGCTGGGCCCGGACGACCGGCTGGTCGCGTTCGACCGCGACCCGCAGGCCGTGGCGGCCGCGGCGCAGATCGCCGACCCGCGCTTTTCCATTCGGCACCAGGCCTTCCATGCCCTGGGCGAGCTGCCCGAGGCCAGCGTGGCCGGCGTGCTGATGGACCTGGGCGTCAGCTCGCCCCAGATCGACGATCCGGCGCGGGGCTTCAGCTTCCGCGCCGATGGGCCGCTGGACATGCGCATGGACACGACGCGCGGCGCTAGCGTGGCCGAGTGGCTTGCCACGGCCGACACCACAACCATCGCGGAGGTGATTCGTGACTATGGCGAAGAACGGTTTGCTGTTCCGATTGCAAAGGCGATTGTTGCTCGCCGACAAGAACGGGGCCCTGTTTCAACCACCGCCGAGCTGGCCCAACTCGTGGCTGGCGCGGTCAAAACCCGCGAGCCGGGCAAGGACCCTGCAACGCGCACATTTCAGGCTCTTCGGATTCACATCAACGCCGAGCTTGAAGAGCTGCAACAAGCGCTGAACGCGGCCCTGCGCGTGCTTGCGCCGGGCGGCCGGCTGGCGGTGATCAGCTTCCACTCGCTGGAAGACCGCATCGTCAAGCAGTTCGTCGCGCGCCACGCCAAGGAGACGGTGGACCGCCGCTCGCCCGACTGGATGCTGGGCAAGAGCGCGGCCATGCCGCTGAAGTCGCTGGGCCGCGTGATGCCCTCGGCGGCCGAGGTCGCCGCCAACCCGCGCGCGCGCAGTGCGGTCATGCGCGTGGCCGAGAGGACGGGCGCATGAGCGAAGCGAAGTTCTGCCGCCGGGCCGCCCCGAGGCGGAACGCGACCCCCTCGGGGGGCAGCGTAGTACACGCAGTGACAAGCGTGGGGGCCCTATGACCCGGCTCAACCTCGTGCTGCTGCTGGCCGTGATGGCCAGCGCCATGTACCTCGTGCGCACGCAGTACGAGTCGCGCAACCTCACAGTGCAGCTGGACCGCGAGACCCGGCTGGCGCGCCGGCTGGACGTGGAGTTCGATCGCCTGCAGGTCGAGCGCCGGGGCCAGGCCACGCCGCTGCGCGTGGAAAAGCTCGCCAAGGAGCAGCTGCAGATGCGCACCACCACGCCGGCCATCACGCAATACGTCAGTGCCAGCACCGGCGCCCTGATCCCGCTGCCCGCCGCCCCCGCGGCCTCGGCAGCGGCGGCGCCGCAACGTCCGGGAGCCCGGCGATGAGCCGCAACAGCCGTAGCGTGCGCTACACCTCCAGTCCGCTGCTCGCGGGCAAGACGCCGGTGTGGCGCAGCAAGTTCGTGGTGGCCGCGCTGGCCCTGGGCTTCGTCGGCCTGACCGCGCGCGCGGCCTACATCCAGGTCATCGAGAACGATTTCTTCCAGCGCCAGGGCAAGGTGCGCTTCATGCGCACGCTGGAGCTGCCGGCCAGCCGCGGCCGCGTGCTCGACCGCAACGGCCTGCTGCTCGCCGGCAGCGTGGTGGCCGCCAGCATCTGGGCCATTCCCGAGGAAGTGGACCGCGACCCGGCCAAGCTGCGCCAGCTGGCCAAGCTGCTGGACATGCCCATCGCCGACCTCAACAAGCGCCTGGAGGACGAGGACAAGACCTTCGTCTGGCTGCGCCGCCAGGTCGATGCGCCGATCGCGCAGCAGATCATGGCGCTCAAGATCAAGGGCGTGCACGAGCGGCCCGAGTACAAGCGCCACTACCCCGAAGGCGAGTCCTCGGCCCACGTGGTCGGCTTCACCAATGTCGAAGACCAGGGCCAGGAAGGTGTGGAACTGGCGTTCCAGCACGAGCTGCTGGGCAAGGCCGGTTCGCGCCGCGTGATCAAGGACCGGCTCGGCCGCGTGGTCGAGGACATCGGCGACGAGGTGCCGCCCGTGGACGGGCGCGACATCCAGCTGTCCATCGACAGCAAGGTGCAGTTCTTCGCCTACCAGAAGCTGCGCGACGCCGTGGCCCAGCACAAGGCCAAGGCCGGCAGCGTGGTGGTGCTCGATGCCGTCACGGGCGAGGTGCTGGCGCTGGCCAACTACCCCAGCTACGTGCCCGACCAGCGCCGCAACCTGACCGGCGAGCAGCTGCGCAACCGCGCCATCACCGACACCTTCGAGCCCGGCTCGACCATGAAGCCCATCACCGTGGCCATGGCGCTGGAGGCCGGCCGCGTCACGCCGCAGACCATCATCGAGACCAACCCGGGCCGCTTCCAGCTCGGTGGCTTCACGATCAGCGACACCCACAACTACGGCACGCTGACGGTCGAGGGCGTGATCCAGAAGTCCTCCAACGTCGGCGCGCTCAAGATCGCCCAGAAGATGACGCCGCACGAGATGTGGGACACCTTCACGGCGCTGGGCTACGGCCAGAAGCCGCAGGTGCAGTTCCCCGGTGCCGTCACGGGCCGGCTGCGCCCCTGGAAGAGCTGGAAGCCGGTCGAGCAGGCCACCATGGCCTACGGCTACGGCCTGTCGGCCTCGCTGTTCCAGATGGTGCAGTCGTACACGGCCTTCGCGCACGACGGCTCCATCATCCCCGTGACCATGCTCAAGCACAGCGAGCCGGCGGTCGGCACGCAGGTGTTCTCGGCCAAGAATGCGGCCGCTGTGCGCCACATGCTGCAGATGGCGGCCGGCCCCGGCGGCACGGGCCAGCTGGCGCAGACCGTGGGCTACTCGGTCGGCGGCAAGTCGGGCACGGCGCGCAAGCAGGCCGGCAAGGGCTACGCGGTGGGCAAGTACCGCGCCTGGTTCACGGGCATGGCGCCCATCGACAAGCCGCGCATCATCGTCGGCGTGATGGTGGACGAGCCCAGCAACGGCACCTTCTACGGCGGCACGGTGGCCGCCCCGGTGTTCAGCGAAGTGGTGCAGCAGACGCTGCGCATGATGGGCGTGCAGCCCGACATGGCCGTCAAGCCCCAGGTGGTCGCGACCACCGTGGAGGAGTCGTTCTGATGCCAGCACTGGCCAGCATCGCCACCGTCGCCGACTGCGCAGCCTGGCTGCGCAGCCGCGTCACGGGCGTGCTGCACACCGACAGCCGCCAGGTCGGCCCCGGCGACGGCTTCATCGCCTGGCCCGGCGCGGCCACGGACGGCCGGCGCTTCGTGCCGCAGGCGCTGGCCCAGGGCGCGGTGGCCTGCCTGGTCGAGCGCGCAGGCAGCGAAGCCTATGGCTTCGGTGGCGAAGCCGTGGCCGCGTTCGATGGCCTGAAGGCCGGCTCCGGCCCGATCGCTGCGGCCTACTATGAACAACCCTCGCAGGCGCTGGACCTGCTGGCCGTGACCGGCACCAACGGCAAGACCTCTACCGCCTGGTGGCTGGCCCAGGCACTCACGCAGGCGCAGCAGGCCGCCGGTGTGGAGCCGCGTGGCTGCGCCGTGGTCGGCACGCTGGGCACGGGCGTGCCGCCGGCCCTGGTGTCCACCGGCATGACCACGCCCGACCCGGTGCTGTTGCAGGCGCGGCTGCGCCAGTTCGTGGACACGGGCCTGGCGGCCTGCGCCATCGAGGCCTCGTCCATCGGCATCGCCGAGCGGCGGCTGGACGGCACGCGCATCCGCCTGGCCATCTTCACCAACTTCACGCAGGACCACCTGGATTACCACGGTTCCATGGCCGCCTACTGGCAGGCCAAGGCCGACCTGTTCGCCTGGCCCGGCCTGCAGGCCGCCGTCGTCAACGTGGACGACGGCCATGGCCGCGGCCTGGCCGACCGGCTGGCCGCCGGTGCGCTGGACCTGTGGACGGTCTCGGCCCAGGGCGCCGCACGCCTGGTGGCCACCGACATCGGCTACGCCGACGGTGGCCTGGCCTTCACGGTGCGCGAAGGCGGCGAGGCCGTCCACCTGGCCACGCCGCTGATCGGCCAGTACAACGTCAACAACCTGCTGGGCGTCATCGGCGCCCTGCGCGCGCTGGGCTTCGCGCTGGCGGACGCCGTCGCGGCCTGCACGGCGCTGCTGCCCGTGCCGGGCCGCATGGAGCGCATCGCGCTGGACGGCCAGCCCCTGGTGGCCATCGACTACGCCCACACCCCCGACGCGCTGGAGCAGGCGCTGCACGCGCTGCGCCCGCTGGCCGAGGCCCGCGGCGGCCGGCTCTGGTGCGTGTTCGGCTGCGGCGGCAACCGCGACGCCGGCAAGCGCCCGCTGATGGGCGCCGTGGCCGAGCGCACGGCCGACCGCGTCGTCGTGACCAGCGACAACCCCCGGCAGGAAACCCCGGAGAGCATCATCGAGCAGATTCTTGCGGGCCTTGCCCACCGTCGCGAGGCGCGGGTGCAGGCCGACCGCGCCCGCGCCATCGCCGAAACCCTGGCCCAGGCCGCCGCACACGATGTGGTGCTGCTGGCCGGCAAGGGGCATGAGACCACCCAGGAGATCGCCGGCGCCAAGCTGCCGTTCTCCGACCGCGCACAGGCCGAAGCCGCGCTGTCGGCCCGGGCCGGAGGTGTTGCATGCTGAGCCTGCACCAGGCCCTGGCCTGGATTCCCGGCGGCGCGTTGCAGGGTGACGGCGCCGTGCGCTGTGCCCGGGTGCACAGCGACACGCGCACGCTGGCGGCCGGCGACCTGTTCGTCGCGATCCGCGGCGAGCGCTTCGACGCCAACGACATGCTGGCGCAGGCCAAGGCGTCCGGCGCCACGGCCGCGCTGTGCCTGCGCGGCGCCAGCGGCGGCTTTGCCGTGCATGGCCTGCCCTGCATCGAGGTCGACGACACGGTCGCCGCACTGGGCGCGCTGGCGCGCGGCTGGCGCGCCCAGTTCACGCTGCCGCTGGTGGCGGTGACGGGCAGCAACGGCAAGACCACGGTCACGCAAATGGTCGCGGCCATCCTGCGCGCGGCGGTCGGAGAGGCCGCCTTCGCCACCCAGGGCAACTTCAACAACGACATCGGCCTGCCGCTCACGCTGCTGCGCCTGCGCGCCGGCCACCGGCTGGGCGTGGTCGAACTCGGCATGAACCATCCGGGCGAGATCGCGCTGCTTGGCGCCATCGCCCAGCCCACGGTGGCCGTGGTCAACAACGCGCAGCGCGAGCACATGGAGTTCATGGCCACCATCGAGGCCGTGGCGCGCGAGAACGGTTCCGTCATCGCCGCGTTGCCGCCGAGCGGCACCGTGGTGCTGCCAGCCGGCGATACCTACCTGCCGCTGTGGCGCGAGATGGCCGGCCAACGCCGCGTCATCACCTTCGGCCTGGACAGCGCGAGCGCCGAAGTCCGCGCCGACGAGCCGCGCTGGTCCGGCGGCGCCTGGCAGGTGCGCGTGCACACGCCGCAGGGCGGCTTCGCGCTGCGCCTGCGCATCGCCGGCCGCCACAACGTGCAGAACGCGCTGGCCGCCACGGCCTGCGCGCTGGCGGCCGGGGTGCCGATCGCCTCCATCGCCGCAGGCCTGGCGGCCTTCGAGCCGGTCAAGGGCCGTTCGCGCGCGCTGGCGCTGTCCGGCGGCCGCACGCTGGTGGACGACAGCTACAACGCCAATCCCGATTCCGTGGCCGCCGCGATCGCCGTGCTGGCCGCGCTGCCGGGCCCGCGCCTGCTGGTGTTGGGCGACATGGGCGAGGTCGGCGACGCCGGCCCGCAGTTCCATGCCGAAGCCGGCGCGCAGGCGCGTGCGGCCGGCATCGAGCACCTGCTCGCGCTGGGTGCGCAGAGCGCAGGCGCGGTCGCGGCCTTCGGCCCCGGAGCCGCACATTTCGACGACGCCCAGGCGCTCATCGCCGCGGTGCGCGCGCGCGCACCGCAGGTGGCCAGCGTGCTGGTCAAGGGCTCGCGCTTCATGAGGATGGAGCGTGTGGTCGAGGCACTGCAGCAGGAGGGTGCCCATGCTGCTTAGCCTGGCCCAATGGCTGCAGACGCTGTCGCCCGAACTGGGCTTCCTGCGCCTGTTCCAGTACATCACCTTCCGCGCCGTGATGGCCGCCATGACCGCGCTGGTCATCGGCATCGGCATGGGCCCGTTCGTGATCCGCAGGCTGCGCGAACTCAAGATCGGCCAGCCGATCCGCGGCTACGGCATCGAGGCGCACCTGGCCAAGAGCGGCACGCCGACCATGGGCGGCGTGCTGATCCTGCTGTCCATCGCGCTGTCCACGCTGCTCTGGTTCGATCTGTCCAACCGCTTCGTCTGGATCGTGATGCTGGTCACCTTCGGCTTCGGCGCGATCGGCTGGGTCGACGACTGGCGCAAGGTCGTCCGCAAGGACCCCGAGGGCATGCGCTCGCGCGAGAAATACCTGTGGCAGTCGCTGATTGGCCTGGTGGCCGCGGTCTACCTGGTGTTCTCGATCTCGGAGAACTCCAACCAGCGCGTGTTCGAGCTGTTCATGGCCTGGGTGCAGTCCGGCTTCGACCTGAGCCTGCCGCCCAAGGCCGGCCTGCAGGTGCCGTTCTTCAAGGAAGTCAGCTACCCGCTGGGCGTGTTGGGCTTCGTGGTGATGACTTACCTGGTCATCGTCGGCGCGTCCAACGCCGTGAACCTGACCGACGGGCTGGACGGCCTGGCCATCATGCCCGTCATCCTGGTCGGTGCAGCGCTGGGCCTGTTCTGCTACGTGACCGGCAACGCCGTGTTCGCCAAGTACCTGCTGCTGCCCAACATCCCGGGCGCGGGCGAACTCATGATCTTCTGCGCCGCCATGTCCGGCGCGGGCCTGGCCTTCCTGTGGTTCAACGCGCACCCGGCCCAGGTCTTCATGGGCGACGTGGGCGCGCTGGCGCTGGGCGGGGCGCTCGGCACCATCGCGGTCATCGTGCGCCAGGAGATCGTGCTGGCCATCATGGGAGGCATCTTCGTGGTCGAGGCGCTGTCCGTGATCATCCAGGTCAGCTGGTTCAAGTACACCAGGAAGAAGTACGGCCAGGGCCGGCGCATCCTCAAGATGGCGCCGCTGCACCACCACTTCGAGAAGAGCGGCTGGAAGGAGACGCAGGTCGTCGTGCGCTTCTGGATCGTGACCATGCTCTTGTGCCTGATCGGCCTGTCCACCTTGAAGCTGCGATGAAACACCTTCAAGACCTCTCCGTGCTGATCCTGGGCCTGGGCGCGTCCGGCCTGGCGATGGCGCGCTGGTGCGCCGCCCATGGTGCGCGCGTGACCGTGGCCGACACGCGCGAGGCGCCGCCGCAACTGGCCCAGTTGCAGGCCGAGTTGCCGCAGGTGCGTTTCGTCGCTGGCGCATTCGGCGCGGCCCTGGTCGAAGGCCAGGACGTGCGTGCCGTCTACCGCTCGCCCGGCCTGTCGCCCGCACAGCTGGCACCGGTGCTGGACGCCGCGCGCGCCATCGGCCTGTTCGTCGGCGGCGAACTCGACCTGTTCGCACAGGCGATCAAGGACCTGCGCGACGCAGAACTGCCCGCCGAGGCCGAAGATGCCCCGGAGCAGGAAGCGCAGGAGCCCGAGCAGGCGGAAGAACCCATCCACGCCGACCCGTCCGACGACACCGCGCCGTCCGAGTCGGCCCCGCCGCCGGCCGCGCCCGTGCTGTCCGACGACGACGACACCAGCCTGCCGCCCATCGCGCCGCCGCCCGTCGAGACCGGCTACCGTCCGGCCGTGCTGGCCATCACCGGCACCAACGGCAAGACCACCGTGACCTCGCTGACCGGCCAGCTCGTCGAGCGCGCCGGCAAGAGCGTGGCCGTGGCCGGCAACATCGGCCCCACGCTGCTGGACACGCTGGCCGCGCGTATCGCGGCCCAGGACCTGCCCGAGGTCTGGGTGCTGGAGCTGTCCAGCTTCCAACTGGACGCCTCCAGCCAGTTCGAGCCCACGGCCGCGACCGTGCTCAACCTCACGCAGGACCACCTGGACTGGCACGGCAGCATGGCCGCCTACGCCCAGGCCAAGGCCCGCATCTTCGGCGCGCGCACGCTGATGCTGCTCAACCGCGACGACGCCGAAGTCATGGCCATGCTGCCCAAGCCTGTGGTGGCCAAGGGCTCCAAGGCCAAGCCCGTGCAGCGCGACCACCAGAGCTTCGGCGCCGAACTGCCGCAGCGCCCGGGCGACTGGGGGCTGGAAGTCGTCAACGGCATCGCCTGGCTGGTGCGCGCACGCGAGAGCGATGGCTTGAAGCGCAAGCGCTCCGAGGCGCCCGAGGAACTGAGCCTGCAGCGCCTGATGCCGGCCGACGCGTTGCGCATCCGCGGCCGGCACAACGCCGTCAACGCGCTGGCCGCGCTGGCGCTGGCCCATTCCGCCGGCTGCGCGCTGGCGCCCATGCTCTACGGCCTGCGCGAATACCGCGGCGAGCCGCACCGCGTGGAGCCCATCGCCCTCGTCGAGGAGATCGAGTACTTCGACGACAGCAAGGGCACCAACGTGGGCGCCACCGTGGCCGCGCTGAACGGCCTGGGCGCCGAGCGCCGCGTGGTCGTGATCCTGGGCGGCGAAGGCAAGGGCCAGGACTTCGCGCCGCTGGCGCAGCCCGTGGCCGCCTTCGCGCGCGCCGTGGTGCTGATCGGCCGCGACGCGCCGCTGATCCGTGCCGCGCTGGCCGAGGCCGGCGTCGGTCTGCACGACGCATCCAGCATGGACGAGGCCGTGCGCCTGGCCACCGACCGCGCCCAACCCGGCGACGCCGTGCTGATGTCGCCGGCCTGTGCCAGCTTCGACATGTTCCGCAACTACGAACACCGCGCCGAGGTCTTCCGCGCCGCGGTGGGCGTGTTGGCCGACGCCGCTGGCGTGGCCATGGAAGGCTCCCTGTGAATCTGCCCTCGCTGCGCCTGCCCAACTGGTTCCGCGGCCTGCCGCAGGCCGCCGCCGACGCGTTGCCCGTGCGCCTGGGCCTGGGCGGCTACGCGCAGACGCGCGCCACACCCGTGCGCGTGCTGGGCTTCGACCAGACCCTGCTGTGGGTCTGCGTCGCGCTGCTGGCCTGGGGCCTGGTGATGGTGTATTCGGCCTCCATCGCGATGCCGGACAACCCGCGCTTCAAGAACTACACCCAGACCCACTTCCTGATCCGCCACGCGATCGCCATCGGCGTGGCCTTCGTCGCTGCGCTGCTGGCCTTCCAGGTGCCGATGCAGACCTGGGAGAAGTACTCCGGCTGGCTGTTCGTGTTCTCGGTCGCGTTGCTGGTGCTGGTGCTGGTGCCCTTCATCGGCAAGGGTGTGAACGGCGCGCGCCGCTGGATCTCCATCGGCATCATGAACTTCCAGCCGTCCGAGCTGGCCAAGCTCGCCGTGGTGTTCTATGCCGCGGCCTACATGGTCCGCAAGATGGAGGTGAAGGAGAACTTCTGGCGCGCCGTGCTGCCCATGGGCGTGGCCATCGCGCTGGTCGGCGTGCTGCTGCTGCTGGAGCCCGACATGGGCGCCTTCATGGTGATCGCCATCGTCGCCATGGGCATCCTGTTCCTGGGCGGCGTCAACGCGCGCATGTTCTTCCTGATCGCGGCCGTGCTGCTGACCGCCTTCAGCCTCATGATCCTGACCTCCGAGTGGCGGCGCGAGCGCATCTTCGCCTACCTCAACCCCTGGGACGAGAAGCACGCGCTGGGCAAGGGCTACCAGCTCTCGCATTCGCTGATCGCCATCGGCCGCGGCGAGATCTTTGGCGTGGGCCTGGGCGGCAGCGTGGAGAAGCTGCACTGGCTGCCCGAAGCCCATACCGACTTCCTGCTGGCCGTGATCGGCGAGGAGTTCGGCCTGGTCGGCGTGGTCTGCGTGATCGTGCTGTTCTTCTGGCTGATCCGCCGCATCATGCACATCGGCCGCCAGGCCATCGCGCTGGACCGCGTGTTCTCCGGCCTTGTGGCCCAGGGCATCGGCGTGTGGATGGGCTTCCAGGCCTTCATCAACATGGGCGTGAACCTGGGCGCGCTGCCCACCAAGGGGCTCACGCTGCCGCTCATGAGCTTCGGCGGTTCGGCCATCCTGCTCAATGTAGTGGCCATCGCGGTGGTGCTGCGGATCGACTACGAGAGCCGGCAACTCATGCACGGGGGCCGCGGCGGATGAGCCACTTGGTCGTCATGGCGGCGGGAACGGGCGGGCACGTGATGCCGGGCCTGGCGGTGGCGCGCGAGCTGCAATCGCGCGGCTGGACCGTCAGCTGGCTGGGCACGCGCACCGGCATGGAAAACCGCCTCGTGCCGCCCTCGGGCATCGCGCTGGACACGATCGGCTTCTCGGGCCTGCGTGGCAAGGGCCTCGTGCACACGCTGACCGGTGGCATGCGCATGCTGGGGGCGTTCTGGTCCTGCCTGCAGATCCTGCGCCGGCGCCGCGCCGATGTGGTGCTAGGCATGGGCGGCTACGTCTGCTTCCCAGGCGGGCTGATGGCGGCCGCGCTCGGCAAGCCGCTGGCGCTGGTCAATGCCGATGCGGCCCTGCTCATGAGCAACAAGGCGCTGCTGCCGGTGGCCGACTTTGTCGCCTTCGGCTTCGACGGGCCGGACGTGGCCCGCGTCAAGAAATCGCAGGTCACCGGCAACCCGGTGCGCCGCGAGATCGAGGCCCTGCCGGCGCCGGCCGAACGCTTTGCCGGCCGCAGTGGTCCGTTGCGCGTGCTGGTCGTCGGCGGCAGCCTGGGCGCGCGCGTGCTCAACGACTGCCTGCCCCAGGCGCTGGCAGCCATGGAGCCGGCGCAGCGCCCCCAGGTGCTGCACCAGTGCGGCCAGGGCAACGATGCAGCCGTGGCCCAGGCCTATGCCGCTGCCGGTGCCGGTGCCACGGCCCAGGCCGTGCCCTTCATCGAGGACATGGCCCAGGCCCTGGCCGATTGCGACGTGGTGGTCTGCCGCGCCGGTGCGATCACTGTCAGCGAACTCTGCGTGGCCGGTGTGGCGGCCGTGCTGGTGCCGTTGATCGTCAGCACCACGTCGCACCAGCGCGACAACGCGCAGTGGCTGGCCGGGCAGGGCGCCGGCATGCACCTGCCCCAAACCGAATTGACCCCGGGCCGGCTAGCGCAGCTGCTGGCCGGACTCTCGCGCGACGCACTGCAGGCCATGGCGGCCAAGGCGCGCGCATTGGCAAAACCCCAGGCGGCCGCACGTGTCGCCGACCAGATCGAAGCATTGGCCCGCCCATGAAGCACGCCATCCGTCATTCCATCCATTTCGTCGAGCACTGCGAGGCCGACGAAGTGGCGCAGCGTTCGGGAGGTGCCGCGCGATGAAACACGCGATCCGTCACATCCACTTCGTCGGCGTGGGCGGCGCCGGCATGAGCGGCATCGCCGAGGTGCTGCGCAACCTGGGCTACCAGATCTCGGGCTCGGACATGTCCGACAGCGCCACGCTGCGCCGTCTCGCCGGCCTCGGCATCCAGACCTTCATCGGCCACGACGCGGCCCATGTGGCCGGCGCCGACGCGGTCGTCACCTCGACCGCCGTGCAGGCCGACAACCCCGAGGTGCAGCAGGCCCGCGCCATGCGCATCCCGGTGGTGCCGCGCGCGCTGATGCTGGCCGAGCTGATGCGCCTGAAGCAGGGCATCGCGATCGCCGGCACGCACGGCAAGACCACGACCACCAGCCTGGTGGCCAGCGTGCTGGCCGAGGCCGGGCTGGATCCGACCTTCGTGATCGGCGGCAGGCTCAACAGCGCCGGCGCCAACGCCAAGCTGGGCGGCGGCGACTACATTGTGGTCGAGGCCGACGAGTCCGATGCCTCGTTCCTGAACCTCTTGCCCGTGATGGCCGTCGTGACCAACATCGACGCCGACCACATGGAGACCTACGGCCACGACTTCGGCCGGCTCAAGGGGGCCTTCGTCGACTTCCTGCACCGCATGCCGTTCTACGGCACGGCCATCCTGTGCACGGACGATGCCGCCGTGCGCGAGATCGTGCCGCAGGTGACCTGCCCGATCACGAGCTACGGCTTCGGCGAGGACGCCCAGGTGCGCGCCGTGGACGTGCGCGCGGTGGGCACGCAGATGCACTTCACGGTGCTGCGCCGCAACGGCGTGACGCTGCCCGACCTGCAGGTGGTGCTGAACCTGGCCGGCCGCCACAACGTGCTCAACGCGTTGTCGGCGATTGCCGTGGCGGTGGAATTGAACGTGCCAGATGCGGCCCTGCTCAAGGCCCTGGCCGAGTTCCGTGGCGTGGGCCGGCGCTTCCAGAGCTACGGCGAGCAGCCGGCAGCCGATGGCGGCCACTACACCGTGATCGAGGACTATGGCCACCACCCGGTCGAGATGGCCGTGACGCTGGCCGCTGCGCGCGGCGCCTACCCGGGCCGCCGCCTGGTGTTGGCCTTCCAGCCGCACCGCTACACCCGCACGCGCGATTGCTTCGAGGACTTCGTCAAGGTCATCGGCGAGGCCGATGCGGTGCTGCTGGCCGAGGTCTACGCGGCCGGCGAGACGCCCATCGTCGCGGCCGACGGCCGGGCGCTGGCCCGTGCGCTGCGCGTCGCCGGCAAGGTCGAGCCGGTGTTTGTGGACGACATCGGCGCGATGCCGGCCGCGATCCGCAGCAATGCGCGCGACGGCGATGTGGTGCTGTGCATGGGCGCCGGTTCCATCGGCGGCGTGCCGGCGAAGGTGGTGGAACTGGCGGGGGTGAAGGCATGAGCACGGGTTTGGCAGCCAGCATGGGCAAGGTCGCGGTCCTGATGGGCGGCACGTCGGCCGAGCGCGAGATCTCTTTCCTGTCGGGCAACGGCGTGCTGGACGCGCTGCGCCTGGTCGGTGTCAATGCGCACGCCTTCGACCCGGCGGAACGCGGCCTGCACGAACTCAAGAGCGATGGCTTCGCGCGCTGCTTCATCGCGCTGCACGGCCGCCATGGCGAGGACGGCACGGTGCAGGGCGCGCTGGAGCTGCTGGGCATCCCCTACACCGGCTCCGGCGTGATGGCCTCCGCCATGGCCATGGACAAGGTCATGACCAAGCGCATCTGGGAGGCCTGCGGCCTGCCCACGCCGCGCCATGTGGTGCTGCAGCCCGGCAGCCAGGAACTGGCCGACGTGCGCCAGGTGCCCGACGCGCTGGGGCTGCCGCTGATCGTGAAGCCGCCGCGCGAGGGCTCGTCCATCGGCGTGACCAAGGTGCAGGGCTACTCCGAGATGATCGACGCTGTGCGCCTGTCGGCGAAGTACGACCCCGACGTGCTCTGCGAGGAGTTCATCGAAGGCGAGGAAGTGACCTGCGCCGTGCTGGGCACGGGTGCCGGCGCCGAAGCCCTGCCGGTGATCCGCATCCAGGCCCCCGAAGGCGCCTACGACTACCAAAACAAGTACTTCACCGACGAGGTGCGCTACCTGTGCCCGAGCGGCCTGCCCGAGGCCGAGGAGATGGAGATCCGGCGCATCGTGCTGGCCTCCTACCGCGCGCTGGGCTGCCGCGGCTGGGGCCGGGCCGATCTGATGATCCGCGCCAGCGACCGCAAGCCCTTCCTGCTGGAGATGAACACCTCGCCGGGCATGACCGGCCACTCGCTCGTGCCCATGGCCGCACGCGCGTCGGGCATCGCCTACCCTGATCTGTGCCTGCGCGTGCTGGCTTCGGCCACGCTGGACACCCCGGGAGCCGCCGCCGCATGAACGCCACGCTGCCAGCGCCGATGGACGTCAAGCTCATGAACGTCACCGCCTCGGTGCTGTTCCTGATCTTCGCCGGCCTCACGCTGGGCGCGCTGTGCCTGTGGGTGCTGCGCCAGCCGGTGTTCGCGCTGGGCGGCATCGAGGTGCGCGGCGAGGTCACGCACAACAACGTGCTCACGCTCAAGGCCAACGTGGCACCGCATCTGCGCGGCACCTTCTTCACAGTGGACCTGGACGCCACGCGCGGCGCCTTCGAGGCCGTGCCCTGGGTGCGCCGCGCCACCGTGCGCCGCGAGTTCCCGAACCGGCTGGGCGTGACGCTGCAGGAGCACCAGGCCGCCGCCTACTGGGGCCCGGAGAGCGGCTCGCAGCTGCTCAACAGCTTCGGCGAGGTGTTCGAGGCCAACGTGGACGAGGTGCACCGCAGCGATCTGCCGCGCCTGCTCGGGCCCGATGGCGAGTCGGACCAGATCCTGGGCATGTACCGCACGCTGGCACCGCTGTTCGACCCGCTCGACGCCGAGGTCGCGCAACTGGAGCTCACGGGCCGCGGCAGCTGGCGCGTGCAGCTCGGATCGGGCGCCGTGGTGGAACTCGGGCGCGGCACGCCCGAGGAGATCACCGGGCGCATCGAACGGTTCGTGAAGACCCTGCCCACGGTGGCACAGCAGTACGGCCGCGGCGCGGATGCGCTGGAATCGGCCGACCTGCGCTACCCGACCGGGTTCGCCCTCAAGCTGCGCGGCGTGACCACGGTCACGACGGCGGCGCCCAAACGCAAATAGACGCCAACAACAGGAACCGACATGGCGAAGGAATACAAAGATCTGGTGGTGGGGCTGGACATCGGTACGGCCAAGGTGATGGCCGTGGTGGCCGAGGTCATGCCCGGTGGCGAGCTCAAGCTGGCCGGCTTCGGCGTGGCGCCGAGCAACGGACTCAAGCGCGGCGTGGTCGTCAACATCGACGCCACCGTGCAGAGCATCCAGCAGGCCTTGAAGGAGGCCGAGCTCATGGCTGACTGCAAGATCGCCCATGTCTACACGGGCATCACGGGCAGCCACATCCGCGGCATCAATTCCTCGGGCATGGTGGCCGTGAAGGACCGCGAGGTCACGCAGGCCGACGTGGCGCGCGTGGTCGAGACGGCCAAGGCCATCAACATCTCGACCGACCAGCGTCTCCTGCTGGTGGAGCCGCAGGAGTTCGTGATCGACGGCCAGGACGTGAAGGAGCCGATCGGCATGAGCGGCATCCGGCTGGAGGCCAAGGTCCACATCGTGACGGGCGCGCAGAGCGCGGCCGAGAACATCATCAAGTGCGTGCGCCGCTGCGGCCTGGACGTGGACCAGCTCATGCTGAACCCGCTGGCTTCCAGCCTGTCCGTGCTGACGGAAGACGAGCGCGAACTCGGCGTGGCGCTGGTGGACATCGGCGCCGGCACCACCGACGTGGCGATCTTCACGGGGGGCGCGATCCGCCACACGGCGGTGATCCCGATCGCCGGCGACCTGATCACCAGCGACATCGCGATGGCGCTGCGCACGCCGACCAAGGACGCAGAGGACATCAAGGTCGAGAACGGTTGCGCCAAGCAGCTGCTGGCCGACCCGGACACCCAGGTCGAAGTACCGGGCCTGGGCGACCGCGGCCCGCGCATGCTGAGCCGCCAGGCGCTGGCCGGCGTGATCGAGCCGCGCGTGGAAGAGATCTTCTCGCTCGTGCAGCAGGTCATCCGCGAGTCGGGCTTCGAGGAGGTGCTGTCCTCGGGCATCGTGCTGACGGGCGGCAGCGTGGTCATGCCCGGCATGGTCGAGCTCGGCGAGGACATCTTCCTGAAACCCGTGCGGCGCGGCGTGCCCAAGTACTCGAGCGCGCTGGCCGACATGGTGGCCCAGCCGCGGGCGGCCACCGTCATGGGCCTGCTCGAAGAGGGCCGCGTGGCACGCATGCGCGGCTACAAGGTGGCGCAGAAGGCGGGCTCGATGAAGACCGCCATGGGCCGTGTGAAAGATTGGTTCATCGGCAACTTCTGAGAACCATCCATGTCACACCGACTGATCCAGCAAAGCCGGCCCCCGCGGCCGGCGCGCGCCGGTCCCTGGCATGCCGGGGACGGGGGGCGATGGCGAAGCCCACACCCGCCCCCGCAACGAAGACACAAGAGCATCTAGAACGTCAGAACACACCAGGCAACTGCAACATTTTTAAAGATTGAAGGACAAGAACATGCCCATCGAAATGATCGAAGTCGAAGAGTTCAACCTCGGCACCCAAATCAAGGTCATCGGCGTCGGCGGCGGCGGCGGCAATGCCGTCGAGCACATGATCGGCTGCGGCGTGCAAGGCGTGGAGTTCATCAGCGCCAACACCGACGCGCAGGCCCTCACGCGGACGGCCGCGCACAAGACCATCCAGCTCGGCACCACGGGCCTGGGCGCCGGCAGCAAGCCCGAGAAGGGCCGCGAATCGGCCGAGGCCGCGATCGACGACATCCGCCAGGCCATCAACGGCGCGCACATGCTGTTCATCACGGCCGGCATGGGTGGTGGCACCGGCACCGGCGCGGCGCCCGTGATCGCCCGCGTGGCCAAGGAGATGGGCATCCTGACCGTCGGCGTCATCACCAAGCCCTTCGACTTCGAAGGCCCCAAGCGCATGTCCAACGCCGATGCCGGCCTGGCCGAGCTGGAAGCCAACGTCGACTCGCTGATCGTGGTGCTCAACGAGAAGCTGCTCGAGGTCATGGGCGACGACGCCACCCAGGACGAAGCCTTCGCCCACGCCAACGACGTGCTCAAGAACGCCGTGGGCGGCATCGCCGAAATCATCAACGTGCCCGGCCATGTGAACGTCGACTTCGAAGACGTGCGCACCGTGATGGGCGAGCCCGGCAAGGCCATGATGGGCACGGCCCTGGCCGCCGGCCCGGACCGCGCGCGCATCGCTGCCGAGCAGGCCGTGGCCTGCCCGCTGCTGGAAGGCATCGACCTGTCCGGCGCCAAGGGCGTGCTGGTGCTGATCACGGCGGCCAAGGGCTCGCTGAAGCTGTCCGAGTCGCGCCTGGCCATGAACACCATCCGCGCCTACGCCTCGGCCGAAGCGCACGTGATCTACGGCACGGCCTACGACGAAAGCCTGGGTGACCAGATCCGCGTGACCGTGGTCGCCACCGGCCTGGCGCGCAACCAGCGCCGTGTCGCGCCGCCGCTGCAGGTGGTGCAGCGCACCGGCACCGACAACCAGGGCTTCGCCATCCCCACGCTCAGCGCCGCCAGCGGCATGGGCGGCATGGGCCACGCCCAGCCCGACTACGACGCGATGCAGGTGCCCAAGGTCTGGCGCACACCCAACCGCACGCAGGCCACGGCGCGCGTGGACGCGCTGTCCTCGGGTGGCATGGACGACTACGAGATCCCGGCCTTCCTGCGCAAGCAAGCCGATTAAACGGCTCTCCCCCGTCTGGACTTCTCACTGCGTGTAGAAGTCCGAAACCCCCCAGGGGGGGCGCCGCCTGCGGCCTGGCAGAGCCAGGCCGCGGCGGCTGCTGGCCATGGCCTGCTCCGCGGCCGCCGGAGCCTTTGCGGGTGCTGCCGTCGCTGCATTGATTGTGGCGATCGGGGTGATCGTTGGAGCGATGGCCCTGCGGGGCGTAGGCAGGCACCATGCCCTTTAAAATCGTGTCCATGCTTGCGCAACGCACCCTCAAATCCATCACCACGGCCGTGGGTGTGGGCCTGCACAGCGGCCAGCGCGTGGAGTTGACGCTGCGCCCTGCCCAGCCCGACACCGGCATCGTGTTCCGCCGTGTCGACCTGCCCGAGCCCGTGGACATCCCGGTCACGGCACAGTCGGTCAGCGACACACGCATGGCATCGACCATTGCCAACGGCGCCGCCAAGGTGCACACGGTCGAGCACCTGATGTCGGCCTGTGCCGGCCTGGGCATCGACAACCTGTACGTGGACATCAGCGCCGAAGAGGTGCCCATCCTCGATGGCTCGGCCGCGTCCTTCGTGTTCCTGCTGCAGAGCGCCGGCATCGAACTGCAGCGCGCGCCGCGCCGCTTCATCCGCATGACCCAACCCGTGGAGGTGCGCGAGGGCGAGGGCGCCAATCTCAAGTGGGCGCGCCTGGAGCCCTACCACGGCTTCAAGCTCAGCTTCGAGATCGAGTTCCACCACCCGGCCGTGGACTCCACGGGCCAGCGCGTGGAGTTCGACATGTCGTCGGACTCCTATGCGCGCGACATCGCGCGTGCCCGCACCTTCGGCTTCACCAAGGACGTGGAGATGATGCGGGCCAACGGCCTGGCCCTGGGCGGCGGGCTGGACAACGCCATCGTCATGGACGACTACAAGGTGCTCAACAGCGATGGGTTGCGCTACGACGACGAGTTCGTCAAGCACAAGATCCTGGACGCCATGGGCGACCTCTACATCGTCGGCAAGCCGCTGCTGGCGGCCTACAGCGCCTTCCGTTCGGGCCATGCCATGAACAACAAGCTGCTGCGCGAACTGCTGGCCCACCCCGAGTGCTACGAGATCGTCAGCTTCGACGACGAGCGCAAGGCGCCCAAGGGCTTCGCCCAGCCCCTGCGGGCCTGGTGAGCCGCCCAGCCGATGCTGCTGTTCCGCTGGGCGATCTTCTTCCTGCTCCTGGCCGCGGGCGTGATGTTCGCGTTCTATGCCGGCACCGGGCGGCCGCATTACAAGCGCTGGGGGCTGCTCACGCTCAAGTGGACGGTGCTGGCGGCGCTGGGCTTCTTCGCGGTGCTGGTCCTCGAACGCATCGTTTGAGCGTGGCGCTCAGCGCGCCCGCCCACCCTTGTACATCCCCGTCGTCGCGCGCCTGAGCGGCGTGGCCTGCGCGATCCGTGCCATGGCCTGGCCCACATGGGCGTGCGTGATCGCGATGCCCAGCGCATCGGCCGCGTCCTTGCCGGGCACGCCTGGCAGCTGCAGCAGTCGCTTGACCATCTCCTGGACCTGGCTCTTGTCGGCGCGGCCGCTGCCGACCACGGCCTTCTTCATCTGCAAGGCGGTGTACTCGGCCACGGGCAGGTCGCGCGCGACCAGCGCCGTGAGGCAGGCGCCGCGCGCCTGGCCCAGCAGCAGCGTGGATTGCGGGTTGACGTTGACGAACACGATCTCTACCGCGGCCGTCTGCGGCGCGTAGCGTGCGTTGATTTCGCCGATGCCGTCGAACAGCACCTTGAGCCGGGCCGGCAAGTCGCCCATGGCGGCGCTGGCCATGGTCTTGATCGTGCCGCTGGCCACGTAGCGCAGGTGCGGGCCGTCGGCGTCGATCACGCCGAAGCCGGTGCACTGCAGCCCGGGGTCGATGCCCAGGATTCTCATGCGGGCCTCATGCAGGGGTCATGCGCCGAAGTACCAGCGCGCGGAGTGGAAGAACACCGGCGCCGCGAAGCACAGCGCATCCACGCGGTCGAGCAGGCCGTTGGCGCCTGTGACCGAGCGGCCCTGCGGCCCCCAGTTGGTGACGCCGCGGTCGCGCTTGAGCGCCTTCATGACCAGGTGGCCCATGCTGCCGGCCACGCAGGCGATGGCGCCCATGGCCAGCGCCTCCAGCGGACGGAACGGCGTGATCGCGTAGAGCAGCACGCCGAGGCTGCTGGCGGCCAGCACGGCGACGGCCCAGCTGGTCCAATTGAAGCTGCGGCTCACGTGGGGCGCTGCCGGCGGGCGCGGGAAATGCCGCGCCGCGAGGTGCTGGATGAGCATGCAGGTCTGCACCACGAACACCAGGAAGAACACCAGGAAGGCGCCACGGCCCTCGTAGTGGCGCAGGTTCAACAGCAGCAGGGCCGGCACATGGCTCATGCCGTAGACGCAGACCATGATGCCCCATTGCAGCTTGGCGTTGCGCTCGAGGAAGCGCTGCGGGTCGTCGGCCAGCGCGCTGACCACCGGGATGGCCAGGAACACATAGACCGGGATGAACACCGTGAACAGGTCGAAGTGCTTGCTGCCCGCCAGCCAGAACTGCACCGGCAGCACCACGAAAAAGGCCAGCACCAGGCTGCGGTGGTCGCCGCGCCGCGTCGGCGACAGCGTGATGAACTCGCGCAGCGCGAGAAAGGCCACGAGCGCGAACAGCACGGTGGCGGCGACCTCCCCCATCACCCAGCCGATCCAGAACACGCTGACCATGAACCAGCTGGTTTTGAGCAGCGCCCACCAGTCGGCGTGGAAGGCCGCACGCACCTCGTCCGCTTCGTGGCGGCTGCGCACCGAGAGCGTGACCAGCGCGCCCGTCACGAGGACCAGCAGTCCGAACACGAGCACGAACAGCGCGCCGACCTGCTCGCTGGAACTCAAGCTGCGCAGCCAGCTGCTCATACGTCTCTCAGCGCGACCACTGCATCGCGCGCGCGGGCCAGGAAGTCCTGGCGGGATTCATCGGCCTGCAGCTGCATGGGCGCACCGAAGGTCACCGAGCACAGGATGGGCACGGGCACGACCTCGCCCTTGGGCATCACGCGCTGCACGTTGTGGATCCAGGCCGGCACCAGCACCACCTGCGGAAAGCGCAGCGCCAGGTTGTACAGCCCGGCCTTGAAGGCCTGCGGCTCCTCGGCGTGGCCGCGCGTGCCTTCAGGGAACAGAATGATGGAGTCGCCGGCGTCCAGCGCCTGCACCAGCGGGGCGAGCGGGTCCTGGCCTTCGGTGCGCTCGCGGTCCACGTAGACGGCGTTGAACACGGCGGTGGTGATCCACTGGCGCAGCGGCGTCTTGGTCCAGTAGTCCTTGGCCGCGATGGGCCGTGTGATGCCGCGCAGCTCGGCCGGCAGCGCGGCCCAGATCATGACCAGGTCGGCATGGCTCTGGTGGTTGGCGAAGTAGATGCGCTGCTCGGCCTTGGGCGGGCAGCCCCACCAGCGCGCCTGCGCGCCGGTGAGCAGGCGCACAAGACCCAGCAGCAGCCAGCCGACGATCTTGGCGCGGGTGCCTGTTCCCATCACGGCAGTTGCACGTCGCCCATGCGGGCGACGATGGTGCGGCTGCGCCCCGCCAGGTAGGCCGAGTTCGGCAGCTTCTCGAAGTAGCGCGGCCGCGGCAGCATCACGGCCAGCCGCGCGGCCTCGTAGGCCGACAGCTGCGCCGCGCTCTTCTTGAAGTAGTGGCGCGCGGCAGCCTCGGCGCCGAACACGCCTTCGCCCCATTCCACACTGTTGAGGTAGATCTCCAGGATGCGGCGCTTGTCCAGCAGGGCTTCGAGCACCAGCGTGAGCACGAACTCCTGGCCCTTGCGCAGCAGCGTGCGCTCACCCGACAGGAACAGGTTCTTGGCCAGTTGCTGCGTGATGGTGGAGCCGCCGACGATCTTGGCCGGCCTGGCGTTGGGCCGCGTCGTGGCACGTTCCGCGGCCTTCTCGTTCTTCTCCCAGGCCTTCTCCATGGCCTGCCAGTCCACGCCGTCGTGGTCGGGAAAGCCGGAATCTTCCGAGGCGATGACGGCGCGCTTGAGGTGGTCGGAGATGCGGTCCGCGTCCACCCACTGCTGGCGCCAGTGGAAGCTGCCGCCGCCGGTCGCCAGGCGCCAGGCCTCCGAGCGCTGGAATGCGGTGGACTGCGGCGCGAGCTGGGCCATCAGCGCGATGCGGGCGACGAAGAACAGCTGCAGCGCGAGCGCGGCGACGGCAAGCAACAGCAGCCAGCGGCCGATCTGGCGCATTCAGGCGTCCACGATGGCGCGCAGCTCGGCCAGCACCTGGGCCGAGGGCGGGCGCACGCCGCGCCACAGCGCGAAGGATTCGGCCGCCTGCTCGACCAGCATGCCCAGGCCGTCGCGCGCGCGCGCTCCGTGGGCACGCGCCCAGGCCAGGAAGGGCGCGGCTGCAGGTCCGTACATCATGTCCACGGCCAACGCACCTTCGGCCAGCACGGTGGCCGCGACGGGCACGCTGGCGCCGGCCAGGCTGCTCGCACTCGCGTTGACGACGATGTCGAAGCGGCCGGGAACCGCGTCGAGCCCGCAGGCCGACAACACGCAGCCGCGCGGCGCGGCCAGTGGCGCGTGCCGCTCGACGAGCGCCTGGGCCTTGGCGACCGTGCGGTTGGCGACGACGATGCGCCGGGCACCGGCTTCGATCAGCGGACCGAGCACCCCGGCCGAAGCGCCGCCAGCGCCGACCAGCAGCAGGTCATGGCCGGCGATGGCCTGGCCCGCGTGCTGCGTGATGTCCTGCACCAGGCCGGCGCCGTCGGTGTTGTCGCCATAGATGCCCTCGGGCGAGAACTTCAGCGTGTTGCAGGCCTGGGCCAGCTGCGCGCGCGCCGAATGCGCCGTGGCCAGCGCCGCGGCTTCGAGCTTGAACGGCACGGTCACGTTGCAGCCCTGGCCGCCGCGGTCGCGGAAGGCCTGCACGGCGGCCGTGAAGCCGTCCAGTTCCACATGCAGGCGGTCGTAGACCACGGCCTCGCCGGTCAGTTCGGCGAAGCGGGCGTGGATCCAGGGCGAGCGGCTGTGGGCGACCGGGTTGCCCATCACGCAGTAATCAAAGCTCATGGTGGCGTGCTGACGTTGGTTTGCAGCGTGGCATCGCGCGCGAAGCGAAAGCGCGAGACCACGAGGATCTGGTCGGCCTGCATGCGCATGGCCGGCGTGAAGCCGCCGTAGGGGCCGGCGGCGCGCGCGATGGCCTGGGCGCGCTGGTCCAGCAGGCGGTTGCCCGAGCTCTCGGCGACCTCGGTGGACAGCACCTGGCCGCTGTGGTCCACCGTGATGATCATGACCAGTTCGCCGTACAGCTTCCTGCCGTTGTGTTCGGGGAAGTTCTGCGTGCCGCG
Organism: Pseudorhodoferax sp. Leaf265; assembly: GCF_001422365.1. Classification (GTDB taxonomy): domain Bacteria; phylum Pseudomonadota; class Gammaproteobacteria; order Burkholderiales; family Burkholderiaceae_C; genus Pseudorhodoferax. Next base: position 432,983 of record NZ_LMMT01000012.1, read on the forward strand.
CTCCTCGACCTTGCGGCGCAGCGCGTCGTAGTAGACGGCGTAGACCGCCTCGCGCGTGGAGGGGCTCACCACGCGGCGCTTGGGCCGCGCGTTTTCGATCTCGATGCGCCGCTCGATCTCGGCCAGGTGCTGCAGCAGCTGGCGCCGGCGCTCGTCCTGCTCGCGTGCCTCGGCCGATTCGCTGATGTTGCGCGGGTCGGGCGGCGGCAGCGCGGCCAGCATGCGCGTGACCTGGGCCAGCAGCAGGGTTTGCTGCTGGTGCATGGCCTCGACCTGGCGCTGCGCCTCTTCGATGGCGTCGCCGACGTCGGCGCGCGGCGAAGGCGGCAGCGGCGAGGTGGCGCGCCCGGCCGCGGCATCGCCGCCGCCGGCCAGGGAGGTCTGGGCGATGGCCTGGGCCTTGTCGGGCCGCTCGTCGGACTTGGCGTTGACGAGGATGACCTCCAGCGGCGTGTCCTGGAACAGCCGGTCGAACGCGGCCGGGTCGGCAAAGCGCACGGCCAGCAGCGCGGCGTGCGCGGCGACCGAGAACAGCAGTGCCGCCTGCAGCGTGCTGAGTCGGCGCAACCAGGCCGGCGCCTTCATGGCGTGGGTGCGTCCTCTGCCGGGGCGACCGGCGCGTCCATGTCCACGGCGATCGCGATGGGGCCGGCCGCGGCCTCCTCGTCGTCCGTCTCTTCCTCGGTGGCGGCGGGCGCGTCCAGCGGGTCCAGCCGTTCGACCACGGTGCCGGCCACGTCCAGCGTGATGAGGTCGATGGCGCCCAGCTTCACGCGCACATGGGCGGCGCGCGGCAGGCCTTGCGCGCCCATCACGCCCAGCACCAGCGGCAGGGTGTCGGCGCGCACCAGGCCGTCCTTGATGACCTGGCCGTCGATCTCGGTGATGCCGTTCTGCTGCAGGTACATCAAGGTCCAGAAGCGTTCCATGCCGCCCTGGAAACCGTTGTAGGCGCTGTAGGCGGCATCGAAGCTCGAGATGATGGAGAACAGGTCGGCGTCCTTGGGCTTGAACGGCGCGGCCAGCGCGGCCGTCTTGCCATGGCGCGCGCAGGCGATGATCTGCCACTGGTTCACGAGGTCGGTGTAGCGGCGCAGCGGCGAGGTGCTCCAGGCGTAGGCCGGCACGCCGATGCCTGCGTGCGGCAAGGCCTTGGTGCCCATGCGCACCTTGACGCCGGGCGCCAGGCTGGCCTGGCTGCGGTAGATGCCGGGCACGCCGCAGGCCGCCAGCCACTGGCCCCAGCTGCTATTGGCCAGGATCATGGCTTCGGCCACGATCAGGTCGAGCGGGGCACCGCGTTGGCGCACGCTGATCTCCACGCGTTCGCGGCCGGCCGGTTCCTCGCCCAGCGGCGCCTCGGGGCTCTCGACGAGGCGGAAGTTGTAGTCCGGCCGGTTGAAGGTCTCGGGCTTGCCGCGCACGACTTCGCGCTGGGCCTTGAGGTGGCGCGCCAGCCGGTACAGGAAGGCCAGTTCGGCCGGCTGCACACCCGCCGGAAGATCCGGCAACGCGGGCGGCGTCTCCTGCGCCAGCCATTCCTCGGTGATCAGCGTGTCCAGCTGGTCATGGCGCAGGTTGGCGGCGATCGGCACGCGTTCCAGCCGGGTCTCGGTGCCACGCAATGCCAACGTCTGGGCGTCGAAGCGCGCGTACAGCGAGACGGCTGGGCAGTCGCGCCCTTCCTGCAGCGTGTAGCTCTGCACCACCTCGTCGGGCAGCATGGTGATCTTGTGGCCGGGCATGTAGACCGTGGACAGGCGCGTGCGCGCCACCTGGTCGATGGCCGTGCCGGGCGCAATCGCCAGGCCCGGTGCGGCGATGTGGATGCCGACCGTGACCTCGTCCGTGCCCAGGCCCTGCAGCGACAGCGCATCGTCGATCTCGGTGGTCTGCGAATCGTCGATGGAGTAGGCGCGCACGGCGGCCACCGGCAGTTCGTCGGCGATGGCCGGGGCCTGCAGCGCGGCGAAGCCCGTGCCCTTGGGGAACTGGTCGAACAGGAAGCGGCGCCAGTGGAACTCGTAGGGCGAATCGATGGCGCCGGCGCGCTGCAGCAGGTCCAGCGGCGCGGTCTGCGTGGCGCGCGAGGCCTCGACCACGGCCTTGTACTCGGGGCCGTTCTTGTCGGGCTTGAACAGGATGCGGTAGAGCTGGTCGCGGATGGGCGCGGGGCAGCGGCCCTCGGCCAGTTCCTGCGCCCAGTCGTCGATCTGCAGCTGCAGCAGCCGCTTCTTCTCGATGGCCGCCAGTGCCTGCTGGATCTGCTCGGCCGGGGCCTTGCGGAAGCGCCCCTTGCCGGCGCGGCGGAAGTAGTGCGGCGCTTCGAACAGGCGCAGCAGCGCGCCGACCTGCTGGGCCAGCGTGGCGTTGTCGCTGAAATAGACCTTGGCGAGGTCGGCAAAACCGAATTCGTCGTCGCTGGCGAACTCCCAGGCCAGTTCGAGCTCGATGGACTCGGCCTGCGAGCGGGCCTCGGCCAGCAACACCTGCGGCGTGGGCTTCTCGAACTTGAGCAGCAGGTTGGCGGCCTTGACCTTGACCCGCTTGCCGCTGTCCAGCTCCACCTGGGCCGAGGCATCGGCCTCGGACAGCACCCGGCCGGTCATGAACTTGCCGGCTTCTTCGAACAATGCGTACATGGGCGGTATTGTCCCCGAGCCGGGTGAAGCCTAAGCGGCCAGCAGGAAATCGAAGACTTCGTCGATGTGCGCGGGGAATTCGCTGATGGCGTGGTCGCTGCCTTCGAGCAGCCGGATGCGGGCCTCGGGATAGCGCGCGCACATCTCGCGCCAGTCCAGCACCTCGTCGCCCTTGGCCACGATGGCGAACATGCGCGCGGTGTCGGCCGCGGCGGCCTGCTGCTCCAGCACGCGCAGTTCCGCCACGTGGTCGGGCGTGAAGACGAAGCGCTGCGCCGGGTCGTGCCAGCCGCTGTGCTCGCCGATGTGGCGCGACAGGTCGCGCGCCGGGTGCACGGCCGGGTTCAGCAGCACGGCGCGGCAGCCGGTCTGCGCGGCCACGCAGGTGGCGTAGAAGCCGCCCAGCGAGGAGCCGACCACGGCCATGCGCTCGCGCGGCCAGTCCTGGGTGCCGGCCAGCAGGCCGTCCATGGCCTCGCGCGGCGAGGGCGGCAGCTGCGGGCACCACCAAGTGAGGTCCGGGTGCTGTGCCTGTACACGCGCGGCCATCAGGCGGGCCTTGGTTGACAGCGGCGAGGAGCGAAAGCCATGCAGGTAGAGCAGGTGGGTCAAGGACATGGTGTGAGCAAGTGTTTCGGGATGCGCCGCAAAGCCTGCGGGCACCACAGAATCCGCGACCGACAAAAACAAGCGGAGGAGACCCGCATGGCCGTCCATTTCGACCTCGTCGATCTGCGCCTGATGGTACGCATTGCCGAAGCCAACAGCCTCACGCGCGGCGCCGAGGCCTCGCACATCTCGCTGCCCGGCGCCAGCATCCGCGTGAAGAACCTGGAGGAAAGCGTGGGCACCAAGCTGCTCTACCGCACCAGCCAGGGCGTGACGCTGACGCCGCCGGGCCAGGCCATGGTGCAGCACGCGCGCCTGGTGCTGGCGCAGCTGGAGCACCTGCGCGGCGAACTGCAGGAGTACGCCAAGGGCGTGAAGGGCCATCTGCGCGTGTTCGCCAACACCACGGCGCTGGAGTATTTGCCTGGCGTGCTGAAGGAGTACCTGGTCGGCCATCCCGACGTGAACGTGGATCTGCGCGAGAAGCTGAGCCCGGACACCGTGCGCGCCGTCAGCGAAGGGCAAACCGACATCGGCCTCGTGGCTGGCGCCGTGCGCACCGAGAATCTGGAGGTGATTCCCTACCGCGTGGACCGGCTGGTGCTCGTGGTGGCCACCGGCCATGCCTTTGCGCAGGCACCCTGCATGGCTTTCGGGGACACGCTGGACTGCGACCACATCGGCTTGTCGGAGGCCAGCGCACTGCACGGCTTCCTGCGCCGTGTGTGCGACAGCCTGCACCGGCCCATGCAGGTGCGCATCCAGGTCGGCAACTTCGAGACGGCCTGCCGGCTCATCGAGGCGGGCACCGGCATCGGCGTGCTGCCGGCCAGCGCGGCCGCGCGCCACGCGCAGTCCATGGCCATCCGCACGGTGTCGCTGTCCGACGACTGGGCCGTGCGCGCCCAGCAGATCTGCATGCGCAGCCTGAAGGCGCTGCCGCCGTTCGCGCGCGACCTGGTCGACCTGCTGGTGGCCGATGCGGCGGCGGCCCGGGCGCAGCAGCTGGAAACGGCCTGATCAGTCCGCGCACTCGGCGTGCGCCCGCAGCGCGAGCCGGCCCGCGGCATCCTGGGCCCACAGTGTGCGATGCCCCGGGCCGTCGTCGCGCCCGGCCAGGCGCAGTGGCTGGCCGGCCGGCACCGGGCGCAGCAGCGTGCAATCCAGTGCGTGCAGGGCGGTGTCCGGCCGCTCGCGCCGCAGCAGGTCCACCGCCAGCGTGGCCAGCAGGGCCGGCGGCAGCAGGCCGGTGGCGCCGTCGTGCGCGGCCTGGCTGTCGAAGCGCAGGGCCGCATAGCGGAACAGCAGCACGGCGCCGGGCGTCAGCAGCCGCGCGAAATGCGCCTCGGCGGGTGCCGGCTGCGGCGTGGTGCCGGGCCGGGCGCCGGCCGCGCGGCAGACCAGATCCTGTTCTTCCTCGAGTGCCAGTCCCTGGGCGTTGGTGATCTCGTGGCGCAGCGTCAGCCGCACGCCGCCTTCGGGCAGGGCCTGCGCCTGCTGCACGCGCGATTGGCGCAACATCTCGTCGCCCACGCGCAGCGCATGGTGGAAGCGCAGCCGCACGCCGGTCCACTGGCGCTGCGGCCATTCGGGCGGCAGCAGTTCGGCGTGGCGGTCAGCCTCGCCGTCGCGCTCCACGCCGCTGGTGGTGCGCAGCGGCCAGAAGAACAGCCAGTGCGCCAGCGGCGGCAGCGCATCGCCCGGCAGCGGCGGCCGCTCGGCATGGTCCAGCGTGGCCGCCAGCGCGGCCAGCGGCGCGGCCGTGACCTCGTCCACGCGCTGTGTGCTGCGGCCCCGCAGCCGGCGCAATGCGGCCTGCACGTCGTCATCCGTCATGCGGCAAGCTTGGCGGCGCAGGCCCGGCGCGTCCATTTGGTTTTCGGCAAGCGGCCCTTCAAGCGCATTGAAGCGCCGCGCTGAGGCCCCCCTTTGCCATCTTTTAATACCGCGCCGCTGGCCCTTTGGCGATGATGGTCCAGCCCCGTGTGCCGGCCCGTTCACGAGGAGACCCGCGGGGCGCGCGGAGCGTTCAGCATCTGCCGGCCCTCGCCAAGGAGGAGATGCCATGGGAACCCCCTACCGATTCGTTCCACTGCTGCTGGCCGCGGCCAGCCTGGCCGTGTTGCCGGCCTGTGCACAGCAGCCGCAGCAGCCCGACTGGTGCAAGTCCAAGTGGGGCGCCAACGACGAGATCGGCGCCGGCAACCTGCTCACGCCCGAACTGGCGCTGGCCGCGTCCAAGCTGGTCAAGACCGGCAAGACCTACCGGCTGGGCGTGGAGACCAATGCCAAGACGCCGGCCTATGGGCCGCGCAGCTGGGCGCTGGTCATCAACCAGCCCGGCCAGGTCGGCGGCGTCGGCCTGGGCGCCACCAAGACCAACTACAACGACGACATCTACATGGGCTACGTGGGCACCGGCACGCAGATCGACGGCATGGGCCACATCGGCGTGGACAACGTCTACTACAACTGCAACAGGAACAGCGAGTTCGTGCAGGCCAACGGGCTGACCAAGCTGGGCATCGAGAAGGTGCCGGGCTTCGTCACACGCGGCGTGGTGCTGGACATGACGGCCTACTACGGCCAGAACCCTGTCGCCGAGGGCACCGCCTACAACCGCAAGGAGATCGACGAGCAGGCCAGGCGCCAGGGCGTGGAGATCAAGAAGGGCGACGTGGTGCTGTTCTACAGCGGCTGGCTGAGCCTGGTGGGCAAGGACGACAAGCGCTACATCGGTGGCGAGCCCGGCGTCGGCAAGGAGGGTGCCGAGTACCTGGCCAGCAAGCAGGTGGTGGCCGTGGGCGCCGACACCTGGGGCGTGGAGGCGATTCCGTTCGAGAAGGGCGTAGGCATCTTCGAGATCCACCAGATCCTGATCCCGAAGAACGGCATCTACATCCTGGAGAACGTGGACACGGCCGAACTCGTGAAGGACAAGGCCTGGGAGTTCATGTTCGTGCTGGGCGCGAGCCGGATGACCGGCGGGGTCCAGGCGATCGTGAACCCGATCGCCATCAGGTAAAGACCGTCCCCGGGGGCGGCTGAGCCGCCCCTTTTTTTACCGCGCGAAGGGGCACATCCAGCGGTCTGGCAGAGCCAGTCCCGCTGCCTTTGGCTCCGCCACACCTTGCGCCCGACCACGGCCGCCGCGCCGGCGCGTCGCAGCGGTCCGCTGAATGCCTCCTCTCCCGGGGAAGATGGCGCCGGGTGTTGCTTGTACACACAAATTGGATGCTGAGGGCCGAATTCGGTACGATCACCGACTCCGTACGCCCTCCGTCACGCTTTCGACCTTGCTTCCCCGTCGTTCCATGCTCGACCGATCGCCCAGCGAAATCGCCAGAGAAGCCTTCAAGCGGCTGGCCGAGAAGCGCCTGCCACCCACGCCCGAGAACTACCAGACGCTCTACCACGAGGTGGCGGGCACGCTGCCGCCCGCCCACTTTCCATCCGAGTCCCTGCGCCAGATCGCGGCCGCCATGCCCGCGCGCAACCCGGGCCAGGAGAAACAGCTGGGCCTGCTGGAGTCGGCCATCGGCCAGCGCAGCTGGGACAAGGTCGAGGCCGCGCTGGTGGCCTATGGCAGCTTTGCGGTCGGGCCTTCTTCCTTCGCTGCGCTGGAGCCCGTCGCCACAGGCCCGGAGCCGGATGCGGCCACCGTGCTGGTGCTGGAGCAGGTGGCGCGGCTGATCGAGTGCGCGCAGCCGGCCCTGGGCAAGGAAGATGCCCGCTTTGCCGAGCAGACGGCCGAGGTGTTGCAGTTGCTGCGCCGGCCGCAGCTGCAATTGCGTGACGCGCGCTCGGTGCTGGGCAACTACACGCTGCGGCTGTCGTTCGCGGCCGAGGACCAGGCCGAGATCCGCAACGGCCTGCTGAACCTGCTGAACCTGGTGTTTGAGAACATCGGGGAACTCTGCGTGGACGACCGCTGGATGCGCGGTCAGATCGACGCGCTGCGCAGCGCCGCCACGCCGCCGCTGAACCTGCGCCGGCTCGACGACGTGGAGCGCCGGCTCAAGGACGTCATCTTCAAGCAGACGGAAGCCAAGGGCCGCGCCTACGAGGCGCAGCTGCAGATGCGCCAGCTGCTGGCCACCTTCGTCGACCGCCTGTCGCTCATGACCGAGAGCAGCAGCACCTACCACAGCAAGATCGAGCACTGCGCGCGCCAGATCGAACAGGCGACCTCGCTCGAGGAACTGGGCCCGGTGCTGCAGGAGGCCATCGCCGCCACGCGTGCGATGGCGCGCGACACCGTGCACTCGCGCGACGAGCTGCAGGCCATGCGGGCCAAGACCCAGGAGGCCGAAGTGGAGATCACCAAGCTGCATGTGGAGCTGGACCGCGTGAGCGCGCTGGCCCGCCACGACGCGCTGACCGGCGTGCTGAACCGCCGTGGCCTGGACGAGACGCTGCAGCGCGAGCTGGCCACGGCGCGGCGCAAGAGCCAGGCGCTGTGCGTGTCGCTGCTGGACGTGGACAACTTCAAGCGCCTGAACGACCAGCTCGGCCATGATGCCGGCGACAACGCCCTGCTGCACCTGACCGAGGTGGCGCGCATGGCGATCCGGCCGCAGGATGCGCTCGCGCGCTATGGCGGCGAGGAGTTCGTGATCGTGCTGCCCGACACCGTGCTGGTCGACGCCATCGCCATCCTCACACGCCTGCAGCGCGAACTGACCACGCGCTACTTCCTCAACGGCAAGGACAAGGTGCTGATCACCTTCAGTGCCGGCGTGGCCCAGCTGGGCGACGAGGAGACCATGGCCGACGCACTCAAGCGTGCCGACGCGGCCATGTATCTGGCCAAACGGACCGGGAAGAACCGCGTATTGGGGGGGTGATGGACCGGTGAAGGGCCGGGTGATCGCGGTGCCATGCATGCTGCGGCCCGCGCGCGCCGGATAATCCGCCCTCGGATTTTTTCTCTTCCATGGCCGCTGTTCTCGACAATCCCCCGCTGTGGCGCCGTGCGCTGCCGCTGTTCCGTGGCTTCGACGCGCTGCTGGCCTTCGCCGTGCTGCTGCTGTGCGCGGCCGGCCTGCTGGCCATGTACTCCTCGGGCTACGACCATGGCACGCGCTTTGTCGACCATGGCCGCAACATGCTGCTGGCCGGCGCCATCCTGTTCGTGGTCGCCCAGGTGCCGCCGCAGCAGCTCATGAAGTTCGCCGTGCCCGTCTATGTGGTAGGCGTGGTGCTGCTGCTGGGTGTGGAGTTCTTCGGCATCACCAAGAAGGGCGCGCAGCGCTGGATCAACGTCGGCGTGGTGATCCAGCCCAGCGAGATCCTCAAGATCGCCACGCCGCTGATGCTGGCCTGGTGGTTCCAGCGGCGCGAGGGGCACCGCCAGCCGTTCGACTTCGTCGTGGCGTTCGCGCTGCTGGCCGTGCCGGTGCTGCTGATCATGCACCAGCCCGACCTGGGCACCTCCATCCTGGTGGCGGCGGCCGGCATGTCGGTGATCTTCTTCGCCGGCCTGCCCTGGCGGCTGATCGTGCCGCCCGTGCTGCTGGGTGCGATCGGCATCGGTCTCCTGGTCTGGTTCTCGTCCGACCTGTGCCAGGACGGCGTGCGCTGGGTGGTGCTGCGCGAGTACCAGCAGCAACGCGTGTGCACGCTGATGGACCCCACGCGCGACCCGCTGGGCAAGGGCTTCCACATCCTGCAGGGCATGATCGCGATCGGCTCGGGCGGCGTGTTCGGCAAGGGCTTCATGCAGGGCACGCAGACGCACCTGGAATTCATTCCCGAGCGCACCACCGACTTCATCTTCGCCGCCTACTCGGAAGAGTTCGGCCTGCTGGGCAACGGCTTCCTGATCCTGGCCTTCGTGTTCCTGATCCTGCGCGGCCTGGTCATCGCGCTGGAAGCGCCGACGCTGTTCTCGCGGCTGCTGGCGGGGGCCGTGACGCTGATCTTCTTCACCTACGCCTTCGTCAACATGGGCATGGTCAGCGGCATGCTGCCCGTGGTGGGCGTGCCGTTGCCCTTCGTGAGCTACGGCGGCACGGCCATGGTCACGCTGGGCATGGGCTTGGGCATCCTGATGTCCATCGCCAAATCCAAGCGGCTGCTGCAAACCTGACGGCAGCACGGCCGGCAGTGGGCTCCTAGAATGCCCTGATGATCTCCAGAGAACCCACCCTGGCCCGCATCGCCACTGCCCAGCAACTGCTGCTCGATCCTTTTGGCCTCACGCCCGCGCACCTGCAGCGCGCGCTGGCCGAGATCCAGGCGCACAAGGTCGACGATGCCGACCTGTACTTCCAGTACACGCGCAGCGAGGGCTGGAGCCTGGAGGAGGGCATCGTCAAGACCGGCTCGTTCAGCATCGACCAGGGCGTGGGCGTGCGTGCGGTCAGCGGCGAGAAGACGGCCTTCGCCTATTCCGACGACATCTCCGAGGCCTCGCTGCTGGATGCCGCGCGCACCGTGCGCGCGATCTCCTCGGTCGCGCAGAGCAAGCGTGCGAAGGTGCCGGCGCAGAGGATCGCGGGCAGCCGCTCGCTGTACGACGGTCTGGACCCGATCGCCACGCTGGACAGCACGGCCAAGGTCAAGCTGCTCGAACAGGTGGAGCAACGCGCCCGTGCCAAGGACCCGCGCGTGGTGCAGGTCATGGCCGGCCTGGCCAGCGAGTACGACGTGGTGCTGGTCGCGCGGGCCGACGGCACGCTGGCGGCCGACGTGCGTCCGCTGGTTCGCCTGTCCGTGACCGTGATCGCCGAGATGCAGGTGGGCGGCCAGACGCGGCGCGAGGTCGGCTCCAGCGGCGGCGGCGGCCGTTTTGGCCTGGCCTACTTCGATTCCGCAGTCATCGACACGTACGTCGACCAGGCCGTGCAGGCCGCGCTGACCAATCTGGACGCGCGCCCCGCGCCGGCCGGCGAGATGACCGTGGTGCTGGGTGCCGGCTGGCCCGGCATCCTGCTGCACGAGGCCATCGGCCACGGCCTGGAGGGCGACTTCAACCGCAAGGGCTCCAGCGCCTTCAGCGGCCGCATCGGCCAGCGCGTGGCGGCCAAGGGCGTCACCGTGCTGGACGACGGCACCATTGCCGACCGCCGCGGCTCGCTCAACGTGGACGACGAGGGCAATGCCAGCCAGCGCAACGTGCTGATCGAGGACGGCATCCTGAAGGGCTACATCCAGGACGCGATGAACGCGCGCCTCATGAAGGTCCAGCCCACCGGCAACGGCCGGCGCGAGAGCTACGCCCACATCCCCATGCCGCGCATGACCAACACCTACATGCTGGGAGGGGACAAGGAGCCGGCCGAGATCATCGCCAGCATCAAGAAGGGCTTGTACGCGAGCAACTTCGGCGGTGGCCAGGTCGACATCACCTCGGGCAAGTTCGTGTTCTCCGCGAGCGAGGCCTTCTGGGTTGAGAACGGCAAGATCCAGTACCCGGTCAAGGGCGCGACGCTGGTCGGCAACGGGCCGGACGCGCTGACCCGCGTGTCCATGATCGGCAACGACATGAAGCTCGATTCGGGCGTGGGCACCTGCGGCAAGGAAGGCCAGAGCGTGCCGGTCGGCGTGGGCCAGCCCACGCTGCGCATCGACGGCCTCACGGTCGGTGGCACGGCTTGACCGATTCGATGTGCTAGAGTCGCCCCCGATGTCTGCCTCCCGCGCTTTTTACTTTGCCTACTTTTGGTTCCCGGAATCCGGCGGACGAGAGGCGCGCGCGTAAACAGCAGACGACAGAACCTCCAAAGACCGCCGGTACCGCAAGGACCGGCGGTTTTTTTTGGCCCCATCGATTTCAACCCACGGAAGAGACCATGAGCACGCAACAGACCCCCGACGCCTGGTACGCGAACGTCGAGAAAACCAGCCAGACCGACGACGAACGCATCAAGGACATCAACGTGCTCCCGCCTCCCGAACATCTGATCCGCTTCTTCCCGATCCGCGGCACGCCGGTCGAGGCGCTGATCAGCCGCACGCGCGGGCGCATCCACGACATCATGGCCGGCAAGGACGACCGCCTGCTGGTCGTCATCGGCCCCTGCTCGATCCACGATCCGGCCGCCGCGCTGGAGTACGCGCGCCGCCTGAAGCCGCTGCGCGACAAGTACGCCGACGACCTGGAGATCGTCATGCGGGTCTACTTCGAAAAGCCGCGCACCACCGTGGGATGGAAGGGTTTGATCAACGATCCATACCTGGACGAGAGTTACCGCATCGATGAAGGCCTGCGTATCGCACGCCAGTTGTTGATCGACATCAACCGTCTGGGCCTGCCGGCCGGTAGTGAGTTTCTGGATGTGATCTCACCGCAGTACATCGGCGACCTGATCGCCTGGGGCGCCATCGGCGCGCGGACCACCGAAAGCCAGGTCCACCGCGAGCTGGCCTCGGGCCTGTCGGCCCCCATTGGCTTCAAGAACGGCACGGACGGCAACATCCGGATCGCCACGGATGCCATACAGGCGGCGGCCCGCGGCCACCACTTCCTGTCGGTGCACAAGAACGGCCAGGTCGCCATCGTGCAGACCAACGGCAACAAGGATTGCCATGTGATCCTGCGCGGCGGCAAGGCGCCCAACTACGACGCCGCCAGCGTGGCCGCGGCCTGCAAGGAACTGGAGGCGGCGGGCATGCAGCCCACGCTCATGGTGGACTGCAGCCACGCCAACAGCAGCAAGCAGCACGAGAAGCAGGTCGAGGTGGCTGGCGACATCGCGGCCCAGATCGCTGCCGGCTCGCGCCAGGTGTTCGGCGTGATGGTGGAAAGCCACCTCGTGGCCGGGGCGCAGAAGTTCACGCCGGGCAAGGACGATGTGCACGCGCTGGCCTACGGCAAGAGCATCACCGACGCCTGCCTGGGCTGGGAGCCGTCGGTCGATGTGCTGGAGACACTGGCCCGGGCCGTGGCCAAGCGCCGCACGGCGGCCTGAAGTCGGGTTTGCGTCGATTGCCGCGGCATGGCGCCGCGGCGATGCTGCGGGCTTTTCTGGGAGAAGCCATGCGCAGTGAAGTGTCCGTGCGGCTGGCCGGTGGCCAGGAACTGCGTTTCGACCTCGAGGACGCCACGCCCATGCTGCAGGAGCAGGCCCGCGTCTGGCTGGACACGCAGTTCGTGCAGCTGGAGTGCGAGCCCCTGCGTGCCACCGGCAAGGTGCTGCTGGCCGACAAGCTGGTCGCCATCGCCCGTGCCGCCGGCCCCGAGTTGCTTGCCGACCCGCAGTGGTTCGCGAGCTTCGCGCGCGCCGCGAGCGCGGCGCTGGCCAAGCCGGTCGTGCGGCTGGACCTGGACCAGCTGACCGTCAGCTACTGAGCGAAGCGCGCCCTGAGCGCATCGAGCAGGCGGGTGTGCACGCCGCCGAAGCCGCCGTTGCTCATGCACAGCAGGTGGTCGCCGGACTGCACGGCGGCCAGCACCTGGGTGAGCAACTGGTCGATGCTGTCGGCCACCTGGATGCGTTCGCCCATGGCGGCCAGGGCTTCGCGCGGGTCCCAGCCGAGTCCGGCCGCATGGCAGAACGCCAGGTCGGCCGATTCCAGGCTCCAGGGCAGCTTGGCGCTCATGCTGCCCAGTTTCATGGTGTTGCTGCGCGGCTCGAAGATGGCGAGGATGCGGCCGCCGGCCGGGCCGATCTGGGCGCGCAGGCCGTCCACCGTGGTGCGGATCGCCGTGGGGTGGTGGGCGAAGTCGTCGTAGACGCGCACCGAGCCGCCACCGGCGGCGACTTCGCCACGCAGTTCCATGCGCCGGCGCACGTTCTCGAAGCGCTGCAAGGCCTCGGCCGCTACCGCGGGCGCCACGCCCAGGTGCTCGGCCGCGGCAATGGCGGCCAGCGCGTTCATGCGGTTGTGCAGGCCCGACAGCGCCCACTGCACCTGGGCCACGGGCCGGCCCTGGTCGAGCACGTCGAAGCGCTCGGCCGTGCCCTTTGCCGTGAAGCGCCCGCCTGCGCCGAAGCCCACGGTCTCGCTCCAGCAGCCCTGGGCCAGCACGCGCGCGAGGGCGGCTTCCTCGGTGTTGACGACCACACGGCCCCGGCCCGGCACGGTGCGCACGAGGTGGTGGAACTGGCGCTCGATGGCGGGCAAATCGTCAAAGATGTCGGCGTGGTCGAACTCCAGGTTGTTCAGTACGGCCGTGCGCGGGCGGTAGTGCACGAACTTGCTGCGCTTGTCGAAGAAAGCCGTGTCGTATTCGTCGGCCTCGATCACGAAGCAGCCACCGGGCGCGCCGAGCCGGGCCGAGATGCCGAAGTTCAAAGGCACGCCGCCGACCAGGAAGCCAGGGTTCAGGCCGGCGCACTCGAGCACCCACGCCAGCATCGAGGTGGTGGTGGTCTTGCCGTGCGTGCCGGCGACGGCCAGCACATGCCGGCCCTGCAGCAGTTGCTCGGCCAGCCACTGCGGGCCACTGGTGTAGGCCGCGCCCGCGTCCAGGATGGCCTCCATGAGCGGGAACTTGGGCGTGCCGTCGGCCAGCCGGGCCCGGGACACGACGTTGCCGACCACGAAGACATCCGGCGCCAGCGCCAGCTGGTCCGCGCCGAAACCTTCGATCAGGTCGATGCCAAGCGAGCGCAACTGGTCGCTCATGGGGGGGTAGACGCCGGCATCGCAGCCGGTCACGCGGTGGCCGGCGCTGCGCGCGAGCGCCGCCAGGCCGCCCATGAAGGTGCCGCAGATGCCGAGGATATGGATGTGCATCGCGGGATTCTAGGAGTGGCGCCAGGGCTGTTCGGGCGCGGCGCACAATCCGTCCATGGACAACGCAAGTGCAGAGATCGCGGCCGTTGCGGCGCGCCTGGTCGTCGACGACGGGCTGGAGTGGGGGGCCGCCAAGCGCCGTGCAGTGCAGCAACTGGGCCTGGGGTCGCGCGCACGGCTGCCGGGCAACGATGAACTGGAAGACGCAGTGCGCGAGCACATTGCGATCTTCTGCGCCGACACCCAACCCCGGGAGCTGGCTGCGCTGCGCCGGCTGGCACTGACCTGGATGGAGCGGCTGGAGTCCTTCCGCCCCTACCTGGCCGGCGCCGTGTGGCATGGCACGGCCACGCGCCGCTCCGACATCTATCTGCAGCTGTTCTGCGACGACCCGAAGTCGGCCGAGATCATGTTGATCGACCGTGGCGTGCGCTACGCGCCCAGCACCGTGCCCGGCTTTCGCGGCGACCCTGTCGAGGCGCTGAGCCTGCAAAGCCGGTGCTCCGATCTCGACGAGACCATCGGCGTGCACCTGCTGGTGCACGACCTGGGCGAACTGCGCGGTGCCTTGAAGCCCGATGCGCGCGGCCGCACGCCGCGCGGCAGCCTGGAGGCCGTGCGCAAGCTCGTCGCACAGGAGGCCACGGCATGAGCGGGCGAACTTTTTCTCCTGCCCGGCGTGGCGTGCTGCTGGCCGCCGGTGCGGTGGCGCTGGTGGCCGGCGCCGGCTCTGCCTGGTGGTTGCGCCGGGCGGGTGCGGCAGTTCCGGCCGAAAGCGCCGGCCTGTGGGCGCTGAAAAGCGAGCGGCCCGAAGGTGGAACGCTGCCCATGTCCGCCTTCAAGGGGCGTGCGCTGCTGGTCAACTTCTGGGCGCCGTGGTGCCCGCCCTGCGTCGAGGAACTGCCCATGATCGATGCCTTCTTCCGTCAACATGCGCCGAACGGTTGGCAAGTGGTCGGCTTGGCCGTCGACAAGCCCGCGGCCGTGCAGAAGTTCCTCGACAAGACGCCGGTCGCTTTCCCGGTTGGCATCCTGGGTCTGGCGGGCCTGTCGGTGGTCAAGGAACTGGGCAATGCCGCGGGCGGTTTGCCCTTCACCTTGGTGCTGGATGCGACCGGACATGTGGCCGAACGTAAAATAGGGCAAATAACCCCCCAAGATTTGCAACGTTGGGCGACGCAAATCCGCGTTTCCTAGTCCCATCGACGCCAATCTGTTCGCCGTTGATCGGCGAAGAACATCAAAAATGCCTGCAATAGGCGAAAGTTTGCTGGATTTGAGTTAGATTCCAGCCTTTTCGTCTGGGCGACAGGAGCCTTCATGGATTTACGCAAACTCAAGACCTTGATCGACCTGGTCTCGGACTCCAACGTCTCCGAACTGGAAATCACCGAAGCCGAAGGCAAGGTGCGCATCGTCAAGGGCGTCCCGCCGGGCCCCGTGGCCTATGTGGCCGCACCGGTCCAGGCCGCCCAGCAGCCCGTGGCCGAGGCGGCTGCGGCGCCCGTTGCCGCCGCACCCGCTGCGGCGCCGGCCATCAAGGGACATGTGGCCAAGTCGCCCATGGTGGGCACCTTCTACCGTTCGCCCAGTCCCGGCGCCAAGGCCTTCGTGGAGATCGGCAGCACGGTCAAGGAAGGCGAGACGGTCTGCATCATCGAGGCCATGAAGATCCTCAACGAGATCGAGGCCGACAAGGCCGGCACGATCACGCAGATCCTGTGCGAGAACGGCCAGGCCGTCGAGTACGGCCAGCCGCTGTTCGTCATCGAATAAGCCGCCTCATGTTCAAGAAGATCCTCGTCGCCAACCGCGGCGCTCGCGCGCTGGCGCGGACGGACGCAGTCCGGCACATCGCATTGGCACGCGCAGCGTGCTGGGCGATTTCGCCGCGGAGCCGCAATGTTTAAAAAAATCCTCGTCGCCAACCGCGGCGAAATCGCCCTGCGGATCCAGCGCGCCTGCCGTGAGCTCGGCATCAAGGCCGTGATGGTCTATTCCGAGGCCGACCGCGACGCCAAGTACGTGCGCCTGGCCGACGAGGCCGTCTGCATCGGCCCGGCACCCTCGGCCCAGAGCTACCTCAACATGCCGGCCATCATCTCGGCTGCCGAAGTCACCGATGCCGAAGCCATCCACCCCGGCTACGGCTTCCTGAGCGAGAACGCCGATTTCGCCGAGCGCGTCGAGAAGAGCGGCTTCCAGTTCATCGGCCCGACGCCCGAGAACATCCGCATGATGGGCGACAAGGTCTCGGCCAAGCAGGCCATGATCAAGGCCGGCGTGCCCTGCGTGCCGGGCTCGGAGGGCGAACTGCCCGACGATCCGGTGCAGATGCGCCGCATCGCCAAGACCATCGGCTACCCGGTCATCATCAAGGCCGCCGGCGGCGGTGGCGGGCGCGGCATGCGCGTGGTCCACACCGAGGCGGCGCTCGTCAACGCGGTGCAGATGACCAAGGCCGAGGCCGGCGTGGCCTTCGGCAACCCGGCCGTCTACATGGAGAAGTTCCTGCAGAACCCGCGGCACGTGGAGATCCAGGTGCTGGCGGACAAGCACAAGAACGCCGTGTACCTGGGCGAGCGCGACTGCTCCATGCAGCGGCGCCACCAGAAGGTCATTGAGGAGGCGCCCGCGCCGGGCATCCCGCGCAAGCTGATCGAGCGCATTGGCGAGCGTTGCGTGGCGGCCTGCAAGCGCATCGGCTACCGCGGCGCCGGCACCTTCGAGTTCCTGTACGAGAACGGCGAGTTCTACTTCATCGAGATGAACACGCGCGTGCAGGTCGAGCACCCGGTGACCGAGCTGATCACCGGCGTGGACGTGGTGCGTACGCAGATCATGGTGGCGGCCGGCGAGAAGCTGCCGTTCACGCAGCGCCAGATCGAGATCCGCGGCCATGCCATCGAGTGCCGCGTGAACGCGGAAGACCCGTACAAGTTCACGCCTTCGCCGGGCCGCATCACGACCTGGCATGCGCCAGGCGGACCTGGGGTGCGCGTGGATTCGCACGCCTACAGCAACTACTTCGTGCCGCCCAACTACGACTCCATGATCGGCAAGATCATCGTGCACGGCGACACGCGCGAGCAGGCCATGGCCCGCATGCGCACGGCGCTGGCCGAGACCGTCATCGAGGGCATCAACACCAACATCCCGCTGCACCGCGAGCTGATGGTGGACGCCAAGTTCATGGCGGGCGGCACCAACATCCACTACCTGGAAGAGTGGCTGGCGCAGCACAAGCGGTGAGTTCCATGTTCGAACTGCGCCTGCTGTGCCCGGAGGACCGGGTAGAGACCCTGAGCGATGCGCTGGAAGCGCTGGACGCGCTGTCGGTCAGCGTCGAGGACGCCGATGGCGACACCAAGGCCGAGCACGCCCTGTTCGGCGAGCCCGGCATGCCCCCACCGGCCGAGGGCTGGCAGCGTTCGCGCCTGGTGGCCTTGTTCGCCACCGAGGCGCTGGCCGACGAGGCCGCGTTGCTGCTGCAGGCGCAGGATTTCTTCGCGGCCTGCACGCTGCAGGGCGTGGGTGCCGTGCCCGACGAGGACTGGGTGCGCTTGACGCAATCGCAGTTCGCGCCGGTCGAGATCACGCCGGCCTTCTGGATCGTGCCGACCTGGCATGAGCCGCCGGCCGCGGCGCAGCACGTGCTGCGGCTGGACCCGGGCCTGGCCTTCGGCACCGGTACGCACCCGACCACGCGCATGTGCCTGCGCTGGATCGCCGGCCGCGGGACGGGTGGCGACTGGGGCCGCGTGTTGGACTACGGCTGCGGTTCCGGCATCCTGGCCATCGCGGCCGCCAAGCATGGCGCCAGCGCCGTCGATGCCGTCGACATCGACGAGGCGGCCGTGCAGGCCACCGGCGACAACGCCCACGCCAACGGCGTGCTCCTGCGTGCCGGCCTTCCCGATGCCGCGAGCGGCGTCTACCAGGTGGTGCTGGCCAACATCCTGGCCACGCCGCTCAAGATGCTGGCGCCGTTGCTCAGCGCCCATGTGGCGCCCGGCGGTGCCCTGGTGCTGGCCGGCATCCTCGCGCGCCAGGCCGACGAGCTCAAGGCCGCCTACGCGCCCTATCTGGCGCTGCAGGTGGCTGACGAGGAAGACGGCTGGATCCTGATGACGGCCACGCGCGGCGCGCCACGCTGACCGCGTCCATGGCCCAGCTGATCACACGCTGCCCTGCATGCGGAACCCGCTTCAGGGTCGTGCCCGATCAGCTGCGCATCTCCGAAGGCTGGGTGCGCTGCGGCCACTGCGCCGAGATCTTTGACGCTGCCCGCCACCTGGGCGCACCGGACGAAGCCGCCCCGGCGGCATTGGCGACGGCCGAGTCCGTGGCCGAGGCGCCGCAGCCCGTCGAAGCCGAAGGCCTGGAGGCGAACGAGCGCCAGGCACCGCAGCCCGTCGCCGACGACGATGTGCCGCCCTGGCTGCCCCATGCGCCTGCCGAGATCCCGGTGACCGATTCCGTCGCGTCGCTGGAGCAGGACCTGGCCGACTACGTGCAGGCCCAGGCTGCTGGTCCGGCCGCGGAACCGGCCTCTGGCCTGCCCGGGGCAACCGTCGTGCCGGAGTTGCAGCGCGTCAGCGCCGAGCCGGGGCAGACACCCACGCCGGCCGAGCCGCCCGGCCGCCTCGTGGTGTCGCTGGCGGCCGGGTCGGCGCCGCCGCTGCGGACCGCCCAGGCCGACCACGCCATGCCCTTGCCGCTGCGCGCGGCCGCCGAGGACGCGCCCAGGCCCGCGCCGTTGCCGCCACGCGTGGTGGCTGCGCCACCCGTGGTGCGGCCCGTTCCGCAAGACCCGACGCATGCCGAACTCTCGTTCCTGCGCGATGCCGCGCCCGTGCCGCCCGTGGTGGTGCCAGCCACCACGCGCCGCACGCGCCTGCTCTGGTCCCTGACCGCCGGCCTGGCCGGGGTGCTGCTCCTGTGGCAGTGGGCCGTGCACGAGCGCGACCGCCTGGCCGCCACGGCGCCCGGCCTGCAGCCACTGCTGAGCGTGCTGTGCGCACCGCTGTCCTGCAGCGTCCAGCCACTGCGCCGCATCGACGCCATCGTCATCGACGGCTCGGCTTTCCAGGCTCTGGGCGATGGCGGCTTCCGGCTCAGCCTGACGCTGCGCAACCGGGCCGCGCATGCGGTGGCGCTGCCGGCCATCGCGCTGACGTTGACCGACATCGCCGAGCAGCCCGTGCTGCGCCGCGTGCTGATGCCGCAGGAGCTTGGCAGCCCGCCCGCAGCGCTGGATGCCCATGGCGAATGGACGGCCAGTGCCGACCTGCAGATCGCCGACAACGCGGGCCGCGCGCGCGTCGTTGGCTACCGGCTCGACCCCTTCTATCCCTGATCTTCCACCTTCCAGGAGTCTCCATGGCCAGCATCATCTGCGGCTCGCTCGCGTTCGACACCATCATGCGATTTGAGGGGCGGTTCTCCGACCAGATCCTGCCCGACCAGATCCACAACCTGAACGTGTCGTTCCTGGTCCCCAGCCTGCGGCGCGACTTCGGCGGCTGTGCCGGCAACATCGCCTACGCGCTCCAGCAACTCGGTGGCGACCCGCTGCCCATGGCCACGCTGGGCACCGATGGTGCCGACTACCTGCAGCGCCTGAAGGACCTGGGCATCGCCACCGACTACGTGAGCGTGGTGGAGGGCAGCTACACGGCCCAGGCCATGATCATGACGGACAGCGACAACAACCAGATCACGGCCTTCCACCCCGGCGCCATGATGCAGGCGCACCAGACGCGCATCGAGGCGCGCGGCGATGTGAAGCTCGGCATCGTTTCGCCCGACGGGCGAGACGCCATGCTGCAGCACGCCGAGCAGTTCGCCGCTGCCGGCATTCCCTTCGTCTTCGATCCGGGCCAGGGCCTGCCGATGTTCGATGGCGCCGCGCTGCGCCATTTCGTCTCGCTGGCCACCTGGGTCACCGTCAACGACTACGAGGGCAAGATGCTCAGCGACCGCACCGGCCTGGGTTTCGCCGAACTCTCGCGCCAGGTGCAGGGGCTGGTGGTCACGCTGGGCGGCGAGGGCAGCGAGGTCTGGGTCGCGGGCGAGCGCACACTGGTCGCGCCGGTGCGCGTGGACGAACTCGTCGATCCCACGGGCTGCGGCGACGCCTACCGCGGCGCTTTGCTGTTCGGACTGGAGCGTGGCTGGCCGCTGGCGCGTTGCGCTGAGCTGGGCAGCCGCATCGGGGCCTTGAAGATTGCCCAGCGCGGCCCGCAGAACTACAGCGTGGACCGGGCCGCATGGGGTTTGTGAGCGGGCCATGAAATGAAAAAGCCCGGGGCCTTGCGGCACCGGGCTTGGTCGCGCCTTGCAGCGCAACGCTCAGGGCTTGCTGGCCGTCGGGAACGGCCAGGCGGCCTGCGGGTTCAGCGTGGTCTGCGTGGACGCTGCAGGGGCAGCGGCAGCAGGCACAGGGGCCGCTTTCTTTGCAGGTTTCTTGGCAGCAGCCTTCTTGGCGGGGGCGGCCTTGGCGGTCGCCTTCTTGGCCGGAGCGGCCTTCTTGGCAGCAGCCTTCTTGGCGGGAGCAGCGGCCTTCTTCGCCGGAGCAGCAGCCTTCTTGGCGGGAGCGGCCTTCTTGGCGGGCGCAGCCTTCTTGGCCGGAGCGGCCTTCTTGGCGGGCGCAGCCTTCTTCGCCGGTGCTGCCTTCTTCGCAGGTGCGGCCTTCTTCGCCGGTGCCGCCTTCTTGGCGGGCGCTGCCTTCTTCGCCGGTGCGGCCTTCTTCGCCGGTGCCGCCTTCTTGGCCGGTGCGGCCTTCTTCGCAGGCGCAGCCTTCTTGGCCGGTGCAGCCTTCTTCGCCGGAGCAGCAGCCTTCTTGGCCGGAGCGGCCTTCTTTGCCGGAGCAGCGGCCTTCTTCGCCGGGGCGGCCTTCTTAGCGGCCGGTTTCTTCGCAGTTGCCATGGTTTTCTCCTTGATCGGATTACAAAGAGCACTTGCGGCGCGTTGGGGCGCCACAAGCGATGCATGGCGTTGGGGCCAAAAGCCCCAGCGCCATGGATTCAGGACACGTGCACGCCGGCACTCTGTCGGTGCGGTTCGGAGGGCGTGACGTGCGGTGGAACATGTTGTTGTCGGTGTCTCAGTCCCAGGACAGCGCGCCGCCGGACTGGTACTCGATGACGCGCGTCTCGAAGAAGTTGCGTTCCTTCTTCAGGTCGATCATCTCGCTCATCCAGGGGAACGGGTTCTCTTCGTTCGGGAACAGCGGCTCCAGGCCGATCTGCGTGGCGCGCCGGTTGGCGATGTAGCGCAGGTAGCCCTTGAACATGGAGGCGTTCATGCCCAGCACGCCGCGCGGCATGGTGTCCTCGGCGTAGCGGTACTCGAGTGCGACGGCCTTCTCGAACAGCGCCTTGATCTCGGCCTTGAACTCGGGCGTCCACAGGTGTGGGTTCTCGAGCTTGAGCTGGTTGATCAGGTCGATGCCGAAGTTGCAGTGCATGGACTCGTCGCGCAGGATGTACTGGTACTGCTCGGCCGCGCCCGTCATCTTGTTCTGCCGACCCAGCGCCAGGATTTGCGTGAAGCCGACATAGAAGAACAGGCCTTCCATGAGGCAGGCGAAGACGATCAGGCTCTTGAGCAGGGTCTGGTCGTTCTCGGGCGTGCCGGTATGGAAGTTCGGGTCCATGATCGCCTCGATGAAGGGGATCAGGAACTCGTCCTTGTCGCGGATCGACTGCACCTCGTTGTAGGCGTTGAAGATCTCGGACTCATCCAGGCCCAGCGACTCCACGATGTACTGATAGGCGTGCGTGTGGATCGCTTCCTCGAAGGCCTGGCGCAGCAGGAACTGGCGGCACTCGGGCGCCGTGATGTGGCGGTAGGTGCCCAGCACGATGTTGTTGGCGGCCAGCGAGTCGGCCGTCACGAAGAAGCCGAGGTTGCGCTTGACGATGCGGCGCTCGTCCTCGGTCAGACCGTTCGGGTCCTTCCACAGGGCGATGTCGCGGTTCATGTTCACTTCCTGCGGCATCCAGTGGTTGGCGCAGGTGGCGAGGTACTTTTCCCAGGCCCACTTGTACTTGAACGGCACCAGCTGGTTGACGTCGGTCTGGCCGTTGATGATGCGCTTGTCGGCCGCGTTCACGCGGTGTGTGCCGGCACCCGCTGCTGCGGCGGGGCGCGGTGCGGCCACTGGCGGCAGCGCCACATCGGGCAGGCGCGATGCAGTCGCAGGCGCGTTGAAGGAGGAGGTTTGGACCGCGGCCGTTGCGGCGGCGGGGACAGCGTTCACGGAATTGGGAGAGACCGCTGCCTCGCGGTGTCCCGTGGACCCGCTGTGTTGTGTCGATGGCGAGGAGGGCTTGACTTCGTCGTCCCAGGTAAGCATAGATTTTCCAGTGCCGAGATTATGAAAGCGGCGCCCTGAAAAGCAAAGGCTTCACCCGGGCGCCGTGCATGTTTGTTGCTCCAGTGCATCGCAAAACGCGCAGGCGCATGCGATGCAAAGAGGCTGCGCGTCAGCGCTTCATCGCGGTCTTATTGGCAGGCTTCGCAGGTGGGGTCGTCCACACCGCAGAACTTCACATCGGTCGCGGCCGAAGCGGCCAGCGGCGCATTCATCTGCGCGTCCATCTGGGCGCGTGCCTTGGCGGCCGCGGCGTCGAGCGCGCTCATGGCCGGTGCGGCATTCGCACCCGAGGACACGGCGTTCAGACGGCCCGGTGCCACGGTCGATTTCTCGGCGTGCGTGGCGCTGCGCGTGCGCAGGTAGTAGGTGGTCTTGAGGCCACGCGTCCAGGCCAGCTTGTAGGTGTCGTCCAGCTTCTTGCCCGAGGCACCGGCCATGTAGATGTTCAGCGACTGGGCCTGGTCGATCCACTTCTGGCGGCGTGCCGCGGCTTCGACCAGCCAGGCCGGCTCGACCTCGAAGGCCGTGGCGTACAGCGCCTTGATCTCCTGCGGCACGCGGTCGATGGGCTCGAGCGAACCGTCGAAGTGCTTGAGGTCCATGACCATCACGTCGTCCCACAGGTGCAGGCGCTTGAGGTCGGCCACGAGGTAGTGGTTGATGACCGTGAACTCGCCCGACAGGTTGGACTTCACCGACAGGTTGCCGAAGCACGGTTCGATCGACGCGTCGACGCCGATGATGTTGGAGATCGTCGCGGTCGGGGCGATGGCCACGCAGTTGGAGTTGCGCATGCCGTCCTGCTTGATCTTGGCGCGCAGGCTGTCCCAGTCCAGCGTGGCCGAGCGGTCGACTTCCACATAGCCGCCGCGGGCTTGTTCGAGCAGGTTCAGCGAGTCCATCGGCAGGATGCCCTTATCCCACAGCGAGCCCTTGAAGCTGGAGTAGCGGCCGCGTTCGGCTGCCAGCTCGGTCGAGGCCCAGTAGGCGTAGTAGCAGACCGCTTCCATCGAGGTGTCGGCGAACTGCACGGCGGCATCGCTGGCGTAGGGGATGCGCAGTTCGTACAGCGCGTCCTGAAAGCCCATCACGCCCAGGCCCACGGGGCGGTGGCGCAGGTTGGAGTCGCGCGCCTTCTTCACGGCGTAGTAGTTGATGTCGATCACGTTGTCGAGCATGCGCATCGCCGTCGAGATCGTCTTCTTGAGCTTCTCGTGGTCGATGGACTTGCCGTTCGGGCCGTCCTTCAAGTGCTGCAGCAGGTTCACCGAACCCAGATTGCAGACGGCGGTCTCGGTGTCGCTGGTGTTCAGCGTGATCTCGGTGCACAGGTTGGACGAGTGCACCACGCCCACGTGCTGCTGCGGCGAGCGCACGTTGCAGGCGTCCTTGAACGTGATCCAGGGGTGGCCGGTCTCGAACAGCATCGAGAGCATCTTGCGCCACAGGTCGGTGGCGGGGACGGTCTTGCTGGGCTTGATGTCGCCGCGCGCGGCCTTCTCTTCATAGGCCACGTAGGCCTTCTCGAATTCGGTGCCGAAGAGATCATGCAGGTCGGGCACGGACGAAGGGGAGAACAAGGTCCAGTTGCCCTTCTCCATGACACGGCGCATGAACAGGTCCGGAATCCAGTTGGCCGTGTTCATGTCGTGCGTGCGGCGGCGGTCGTCGCCAGTGTTCTTGCGCAGCTCGAGAAACTCCTCGATGTCCAGGTGCCAGCTTTCCAGGTAGGTGCAGACCGCGCCCTTGCGCTTGCCGCCCTGGTTCACGGCCACGGCCGTGTCGTTGACCACCTTGAGGAAGGGCACCACGCCCTGCGATTCGCCGTTCGTGCCCTTGATGTGGCTGCCCAGCGCGCGCACGCGCGTCCAGTCGTTGCCCAGGCCGCCTGCGAACTTGGACAGCAGTGCGTTTTCCTTGATCGACTCGTAGATGCCGTCCAGGTCGTCGGGCACGGTGGTCAGGTAGCACGAGGACAGTTGCGAGCGCAGCGTGCCGCTGTTGAACAGCGTCGGCGTGGAGGACATGAAGTCGAACGAGGACAGCACCTCGTAGAACTCGATGGCGCGCGCCTCACGGTCGATCTCGCCCAGCGCCAGGCCCATGGCCACGCGCATGAAGAAGGCCTGCGGCAGTTCGATGCGGGTCTTCTTGACGTGCAGGAAGTAGCGGTCGTACAGGGTCTGCAGGCCCAGGTAGTCGAACTTCTGGTCGCGCTCGGCCTTCAGGGCCGCGCCCAGCCGGGCCAGGTCGTACTGCTGCAGCTTCTCGTCCAGCAGGTCGTTCTCCACGCCCTTCTTGATGAACTGCGGGAAGTAGTCGGCGTAGGCCGCGCCCATGTCGGCCGGCGCCACTTCGCGGCCCAGGACTTCCTTGACGATGGTGTGCAGCAGCAGGCGGGCCGTGGCGTAGGTGTAGTCCGGATCCTTCTCGATCAGCGTGCGGGCGGCCAGGATGGCGGCCTTGAACACCTCTTCGAGCGGCACGCCGTCGTACAGGTTGCGCATGGTCTCGGCCACGATGGGCTCGGGCTTGACGTCCGCGCCCAGGCCGGCGCAGGCGTCGGCGATCAGTTGCTGCAGGTCGGCCAGGTTCAGCGCCACGCGCTCGCCGCCGTCCAGCACATGCAGCGTCGGGGCTGCGGCCGGTTGCTCCTGCTCGCCCTGGCGGTGGCGTTCCTGCGCACGGCGCTCGCGGTACAGCACGTAGGCGCGTGCGATCTCGTGGTGGCCGCCGCGCATCAGGCCCAATTCGACCTGGTCCTGCACGTCCTCGATGTGGAAGGTGCCGCCGCCCGGGCGCGAGCGCACCAGCGCGCGCGTGACGGCCTGCGTCAGGCTGTCCACGGTCTCGCGCACGCTGGCCGAGGCCGCGCCCTGGGTGCCGTGCACGGCCAGGAAGGCCTTCATCATGGCCACGGCGATCTTGTTCGGCTCGAACGGCACGACGGCGCCGTTGCGGCGGATGATCTGGTAGTGCGCCAGCGCGTTCGGTGCAGTGCTGCCGGCCGTGGTGGCGCGCGCAGCGGCGCCCGTGGGAGACGGTTGCGAGGCGGATGGGAGGTGAGCTGCGGTTTGCATGGCTTCCTTGTGGTGCTGGGTACGGGATCGAAATCTGGCGGTGTGTCGTCACCGCAAACAGGGCCTTGGCGCAGCAGAAAAGCGTTCCGGGCCGGCCCCATATCTAGGGTTCGGCGGCATTCTAGCCACTACAGGTAGCGTGTTGTGCGGCTTTTTGTATGAGGATGCGTGGCACTGCGCCGCAGCGCCAGCAGCGGTGCGCCATGGTCGCGCAAAGATGAGGTTTCATGCGGGATGGCGCCCCATTCCGCCTTGCAGCCGGCATGGTTGCTGGGTCCGGCCCGCCAGGCGCTTTCGCAAGCTGTTCCAGCAACCCGTTTTAGATGGGGGCGGATCCGCGCACTGCAAGTGGAAACCAGTCGGCCGGCCAGCCCGTGCCCTGCTGCAGCGCGGCCCAGTCGAAACCCGGCCCGGGGTCCTGCTTGCGGCCGGGCGCCACATGCTCGTGGCCGGCCACATGGGCGATTGGGTAGCGCTGGGCGAGCGCGGCGCACAGGCTGGCCAGGGTGTCGTACTGGGCCGGCTCGAAGCGCTCGCCCTCCAGGCCCTCGAGCTCGATGCCGATGGAGTCGTCGTTGCACTCGTCGCGGCCGCGCCAGTGCGAGCGGCCGGCATGCCAGGCCCGCGCATCGGCGTCCACGAACTGCCAGAGCTCGCCGCCGCGGCGGATGAAGAAATGCGCCGACACCTGCAGGCCGCGGATCTGCGCGAAGTAGGGGTGGGCGTCCCAGTCGAGCCGGTTGTCGAACAGGGCCAGGACCTCGTCGCCGCCGTACTGGCCGGGCGGCAGGCTGATGGAGTGCAGCACCACCAGATCGATGCGCGCACCGACCGGGCGCGGCCCGAAGTTGGGCGAGGGCTGGTGCCGCGCGAAGCGGTACCAGCCGCCCTGCCACAGTGCGTCACTCGTCATGGGGTTCGTTGTCCTGCGGCGTGGCGATGTTGAGCCGCGCGATGCGGTAGCGGATCTGCCGCAGCGACAGCCCCAGCCGCGCCGCCGCGGCGGTGCGGTTGAAGCCGGTCTCGTGCAGCACGCGCACGAGGATGGCGCGCTCCTGCCGGTCCAAATAGGCCTGCAGGTCGCTGGGCGTGGCCTCGTCGCCTGCCGGCAGTGGTGCCAGTGCCTGGCTGCCGCTGTCGGGGAAATCGGCGCTGAGTTCATCGCCCTCGCTCATGGCCACGGCACGGTGCAGCAGGTTCTCGAGCTCGCGCACGTTGCCGGCCAGCGGATGCTGCTGCAGCTCGGCCAGCAGCGCGCCGGAAGGCGGCGGCACCCGCATCCCGGATTCGTGCGCGATGCGGCCCAGCAGGGCCGTGCACAGCGCAGGCAGGTCGTCGCGGCGCTCGCGCAGCGGCGGCACCACGATCTCGATCACGTTCAGGCGGTAGTAGAGGTCCTGGCGGAAGCGGCCGGCCTTGACCTCGGCCGCCAGGTCCTTGTGGGTGGCGCTGACGATGCGCACGTCGACCGTGTCCTCCTGGGTAGAGCCCAGCGGCCGAACGCTGCGCTCCTGGATCGCGCGCAGCAGCTTGGACTGCATGGCCAGCGGCAGGTCGCCGATCTCGTCCAGGAACAGCGTGCCGCCGCGCGCGGCCTGGAAGTAGCCCAGCCTGTCGGTCATCGCGCCGGTGTAGGAGCCCTTCTTGGCGCCGAAGAATTCGGCCTCGAGCAGGTTCTCGGGAATGGCGCCACAGTTCACGGCGACGAGCGGCGCGGCGGCGCGGTGGCTGGCGGCGTGCAGGGCCTGGGCCACGAGTTCCTTGCCGGTGCCCGATTCGCCGCGCACCAGCACCGGTGCCATGCTGCGCGCCACCTTCAGGATGCGCTGCTTGACCAGGCGCATGGGCTCGGACTCGCCGACCAGCCGGTCCAGCGCGGGTGCCGCATGGGCCGCGCCATCGGGCTGGGCGCTGCGCGCAACCGGGCGCGGCACCACCGCATCGTGCTCCTGCAGGGCCGAGGCCACCACGGCGCGGAACTGCTTGAGGTCCACCGGCTTGGTCAGGTAGTCGAAGGCGCCGGCCTTGAGCGCTTCCACGGCGTTCTCGGCCGAGCCGTAGGCCGTGATGACGATGCAGCGCTCGGCGCGCTGCTGCGCGCGCAGCTCCTGCAGCAGCGTGAGGCCCAGGCCATCGGGCAGCCGCATGTCGGTGATGACGGCACGGAAGCGCTGCTCCTGCAGCGCTGCCTGCGCTTCGGCCAGGGTGCCGGCGGTCTCCACGCGGTGGCCCTCGCGCAGCAGCGTGAGCTCGTACAGCGTGCGCAGGTCGGGCTCGTCGTCCACCACCAGGACGCTGGCAGGTTGCGCGGAAGGGGCTTGCGTGTGCGGTGGCATGGCTCAATGGGCGGGCGGGGTGCGCTCTGCGGGCTTCGGGGGACGGAACTGCACGGAGAACTCGTTGCCCTGGACGCTGGCGCCGCCCCGCTGCCGCGCGCTGCGCTGGTAGCCGATGCTGGCGCGGTGGCGCTCACAGAGTTCGCGGCAAATGTACAGCCCCAGTCCGCTGGAGCGGCTCTCCGAGGAGAAGAATGGCTCGAACAGGTGGCGTTCGACCGATTCCTCCAGGGGCGCGCCATCGCTCCAGACCTGCAGGCTGGATTGGCGATCGGCCGACAGCCGCGTCGTCACCTGGATCGCTGCCGGCCGCTCGCTGGCATAGCGCAGCGCGTTGTCCAGCAGGTTGACCAGCACGCGGCGCAGGTGCTCGCTGTCGAAGTCCACCGGCAGGCCCTGGGTGGCCAGGTCCAGTTGCACGCGGCGGCGTTGCGGCGCGCGCTGCGCCCAGTCGGCGCAGATGTCCTGCACGCTGGCATCCAGCAGCAGGCTGGGCGGTGCCGTGCGGCCGGCCTCGGGCACGCGGGCCACATCCAGCACCTCGTCGACGATCTTGGACAGGCGCTGTGCGTTGTGCTGGATCATCTGGGTGAGCTGGCGCTGGCCGGGTGCCTGCAGCTCCTCGTCCAGCAACGCATTGGCCTGGACGATGGCGGCCAGCGGGTTGCGGATTTCATGCGCGACGGCGGCGGACATGCGGCCCATGGCCGCCATCTTCTCGGTGCGCGTGCGCGCCTCGGCCTCGCGCAGGTCGTGCAGGAACATCACGCACAGCCGCTCGTGGGCGCGGCCCGGGGCCTCGGTCATGCGGGTGTGCACGCGCAGGCGCCGGGCGCCGCGGCTGGTGCTGCGCAGCGTCAGGTCGGCCGCCTGCGGCGTGGCTTGCTCGAACGTGGCGCGCGCCAGTTCCAGCAGCGGCGCCCAACTGGGCTGCGCGTCCAGCGCAGGCCGCAGGCCCGCCGGGTCCAGGCCCAGCAGCGCCCGCGCCGCCGGGTTCGCAGTGCGCATGCGGGTGTGCGTGTCCACCACCACGACGCCGTCGGTCTGCGTTTCCATCACGAGCTGGTTCACCTGGGCCTGCAGCCGGGCGGCGTGCAGGCCGGCGAGCGCGAGCTGCTCCTCGCGCATGAGCCGGGCCGCCAACTGGTTGGCCAGGAAGGCCACCAGCAGGTAGCCCAGGCCGGCCAGCCCGGCCTGCAGGGAGCGCCCTGTGCTTTCGGCCATGCCGTGCGCGGAGGCCCACCAGGTCTCCAACAGCAGCAGCAAGGTGATGGCCAGCGCCATGCCGATGGCCATGGGCCGCGTGCCCAGCACCGCCGTCAGCAGCACCGGCACGCCCAGCAAGGGCGTGTAGCTGATGGTGCCGGACTGGAACAGCTGCAGCAGCGCGATGACCAGCACATCCATGCCCACCGTCAGCAGCCAGGTCGGCTCCAGCGCATGGCGCGGCAGGCGCGGCCGCGCCAGCAGCCGCGTCGCCAGCGCACTGGCCAGGTACAGCGCGCACATGGCCAGCACCCAGGCCGGCACGGTGCCCGTCAGCGCGTACTGCGTGGCCTGCAGCAGCAGCAGGGCCAGTGCGATCGTGACGCGCGCCGTCATGAAACCGTACCAGGCACGTGTCATGGCCAGGTCGCCGACCGGCGGCAGGACCGCGGTGCGCGGGTCGAAGTCGGACGGTGGCCAGGCGTCGTCGAGGGCGGTCATGCCGTCTCCCCCGTCACGTCTCAGCCCTCGATCTGGCGCCGGTGCTCTTTGCTGCAGTACACGCCGCGCGGACTGCGCTCGGCGTCGGCCAGCGGCAGGTGCAGGCCGCAGGCAGCGCAACGCACCATCTCGGCCGGCAGTGCGTTGCGGGCACGCGGCTTGGCCGGCGGTGGCGCCGGCCGGCGCGAGCGCCACAGCCAGACGCCGAAGGCCACCACCAGCAGGACAATCAGGAACTTCATGCGGCTCCCCGGCCGATCAACACTTCGAGCACGAAACGCGAGCCCACATAGGCCAGCAGCAGCAGCACGGCACCCGCATAGAGCACGCGCACGGCGGTGCGGCCACGCCAGCCGAAGCGCGCGCGGCCGACCAGCAGCACCGCGAAGGTGAGCCAGGACAGCAGCGAAAACACCGTCTTGTGGTCCCAGCGCCAGTGGCCGGCGCCCGCGCCGTAGAGCGACTCGCCGAAGAGCCAGCCGGCCGCCAGCGTGGCCGTCAGCAGCACGAAGCCGGCCTGCACGAAGCGAAAGGTCAGCCGCTCCAGCGTCAACAGCGGCACGCCGCTGAACGAGGGGCCGGCGTCGCGCATGGCGCGCT
Organism: Pseudorhodoferax sp. Leaf265; assembly: GCF_001422365.1. GTDB lineage: Bacteria > Pseudomonadota > Gammaproteobacteria > Burkholderiales > Burkholderiaceae_C > Pseudorhodoferax. The sequence goes on from NZ_LMMT01000012.1 coordinate 463,026, forward strand.
CGCTGCGGCGCATCAGCCAGGCGTGCAGCACGGCCGCCGCGAACAGGCCATAGCAGGCGATGCCCAGGGCCCAGTGCAGCGGCAGCCAGGGCGAGGCGTTCTCGTGCAGGGGCGTGCCCGGGAACACCAGGGCCATCAGCACCGCCACGGCGCCGAAACCGGCCAGCGCCCAGTGCGCACGCAGTTGCGGGAACACATGGCTTTCCACGGCGTAGACCGTGAGCACCAGCCAGGCCGTGACCGACAGCGCGGGCGCGAAGCCGAAGCGCGGCGTGGCCGTGAACCACAGGCCCCAGCACAGCAGCAGCGCATGCAGCACCCAGGCCGGCAACAGCGCGTGACGGCTGCGCTCGGGCTGCAGGCGCGAGGCGACCGCCGCCGGAACCGCATAGGCCGCGGCGGCGGCGGCCGACAGCAACACGGTGGCCATGGAGGCGCTCGCTAAAATCATGGGCTCAGTTTACCGGCACGCCTTCCGGGCGCCGGCCGCTTCTCCCTTCCCCCAACTGCGCTCCTTGTGCTGGAGCAAAGGACCTCCATGGCGTCCGCTCTCACCGAAAAACTCTCGCGTCTGGTCAAGGAGATCCGCGGCCAGGCCCGCATCACCGAAGCCAACGTCACCGACATGCTGCGCGAGGTGCGCATGGCGCTGCTGGAGGCCGACGTGGCCCTGCCCGTGGTGCGCGACTTCATCGCCCGCGTGAAGGAAAAGGCCCTCGGCCAGGAGGTGCTGGGATCGCTGTCGCCGGGCCAGGCCCTGGTCGGCATCGTCAACCGCGAGCTGGCCGCCACCATGGGCCAGGGTCTGCCGGGCGCAGAGCTCAACCTGGCGGCCCAGCCGCCCGCGGTGGTGCTGATGGCCGGCCTGCAGGGCACCGGCAAGACCACCACCACGGCCAAGTTGGCCAAGTTGCTGACCGAGCGGCGCAAGAAGAAGGTGCTGACGGTGTCGGCCGACGTCTACCGCCCGGCCGCCATCGAGCAGCTCAAGACCGTCACCAAACAGGCCGGCGCCGAATGGTTCCCGAGCACGGGCGAGCAAAAGCCCGTGGACATCGCGCGCGCCGCGCTGGACCACGCCAAACGCCACTACTTCGATGTGCTGCTGGTCGACACGGCCGGCCGCCTGGCCGTGGACGAGGCGCTGATGCAGGAGATCCGCGAACTGCACGCCGCGCTGAACCCGGTGGAGACACTGTTCGTCGTCGACGCCATGCAGGGCCAGGATGCAATGAACGTGGCCAAGGCCTTCGGCGAGGCGCTGCCGCTCACCGGCATCGTGCTGACCAAGACCGACGGCGACTCGCGCGGCGGTGCCGCGCTGTCGGCCCGCCATGTCACGGGCGTGCCGATCAAGTTCGCCGGTACCAGCGAGAAGATCGATGGGCTGGAGGTGTTCGACGCCGAGCGCCATGCCGGCCGTGTGCTGGGCATGGGCGACATCGTGGCCCTGGTCGAGCAGGTCACGGCCAACGTGGACATGGCGGCGGCGCAGAAGCTGGCGGCCAAGGTCAAGAGCGGCGAGGGCTTCGACCTCAACGACTTCCTGGCCCAGATCCAGCAGATGAACCAGATGGGCGGCCTGTCCAGCCTGATGGACAAGCTGCCCACGCAGATGTCGGCCAAGGCCGGCCAGGTCGACATGGACCGCGCCGAGCGCGAGATCCGCCGCAAGCAGGGCATCATCCACAGCATGACGGCGCTGGAGCGCAGGAAGCCCGACCTCATCAAGGCCACGCGCAAGCGCCGCATCGCCGCCGGTGCCGGCGTTCAGGTGCAGGAGGTCAACCGCCTGCTCAATGAGTTCGGCCAGATGCAGGAGATGATGAAGAAGATGAAGGGCGGCGGCCTCATGAAGATGATGAAGCGCATGGGCGGCATGAAGGGCCTCATGGGCGGCGGGGGCGGCATGCCCAAGCTGCCGTTCTGAGGCGCGCCCAAGCCGCCAGGCCCGCGGCGCGCCAGCGCCGCGGGCCTTTTTCATGGTGTGCTCAAGCCTGGCGCCGGGCGCGCCAGCCCAGGGCCGCCAGGCCGGCCAGCATCAGCGCCATGCCCGAGGGCTCGGGCACCTCGTTGGCCAGCGTGTAGTTGGCCAGCGTGGCCAGTTGCTCGGCGCTCAGGCCCTCCAGGCGCGGCGCGTCCAGCAGGGCCAGGCCGGTGGCTTGGGCCAGGGCCACGTCGTCGGCGCCCGGGCCGTTCTCGTCGCTGGCGAGGTAGGCGAAGTTCAGCAGGCTCAGGACCTCGCCGGGCGCGATGCTGACCGAGAAGCTGACGTTGTAGCGGTCCGGGCTGATCGAGGCCATGCCCAGGCCGTTGTTGCCCGAGACCAGTGCCAGCACCGGGTCGCTGCCGCAGTGGCCGGTCCAGTCGTCCTCGCAGCTGACGACCAGGCCGTTCTGGTTGTAATGGACGAGTTCGTCGCCGTCCGAACCCAGGTTGCCGAAGAAGTTCAGCGTGGTGGTGATGACCTGGCTGGAGGTGTTGGCGAAGCTGTCGAAGAAGCGGAAGACATTGCCGCTCAGCAGCTCGACCTGGCGCGTCTGCGTGAGGCCGGCCGTGCCGCTGTTGTAGAAGCCGAACGCGTCGAAGGCGCCGTTGCCGCCGTCGACGACCCAGCCCAGGGCCGCGTTGCCCGGCGAGGTGGTGCCGCCCGGGCCGGCGTAGCTGCTGCCGTAGCCGCTGCCGTTGAAGATGCTGGCGGTGGCCTGCAGGGGTGCGGCGTGCGCGCCGGTGCCGACCAGCAGGGCTGCAGCCGCAGCCATGGCGATGCGAGAGAACATGCGAAAACTCCAGAACGAAAAAAGGGCGGGCAGCCCGCCCGCGGGCCGCCTCCGGGGATGAAGCGCGGGGATCAGCTGCGGCGGGCCGTCAGCCACTGCGTCGCCGGCAGCGGCCGGCCGACCAGGCGGATCTCGCCGATCCAGCCGTAGTAGCCGTCCGTGAGCACGGTGTCCCACCAGCCGGCGCCGACGATCCAGGGGTTGTTCACGCTCAGCGAGCGCGTGCCCGTCTCCGCGTTGGCGATGTTGCGCAGCACCGGCGCGCCGTCCACGTACATCGTGGTCGTGCGCGTGGCCGGGTCGTTGACGATGGCCACGTGGTACCAGGTGTTGCGGATCAGCTCACCGGACCAGGCCGTCTGCGGGTACTGCGCGTTGCTGGCGGGCACGATCTCCCACTGCACCTCGCGCAGGCTGGAGACGGCGAACAGCACGCTGGAGGCTTCCGGGTCGCCACCGCGGAAGCCGCCCGGCACGTTGCCGCGCCGGCCCACGCGGCCGAGCAGGTTGGCCCAGCGGTGCTTGTTCGCGTCCCAGTCCGCCGGCAGCTTGATGAAGGCCTCGATGGTGTAGCCGTTCCAGAAGCTGCGGTTGTTGATGGACGCGCCGACCTGGGTCAGGAAGGCGTTCAGGCGGTCCACGGTCTTGTCGGAGTTGAGGAAGCGCACGCTGCCGGGGGCCGACGACAGGTAGTGCCTGTCGGTGGACCAGACCACATCGCCCAGCTGCGCGGCGCCGGTGGGTGCGGCACGGTACATGTGCTGGCCCACGTGCTGGCCGCTGGTGGTGATGTTGGGCAGGGCCTCGCCCACGCGCACCACCTGGCCCTCGGCGATGCCGGCCGGCGCGCGCCAATGCGCATAGTTGTCCTCGCCGGTGATCAGCGGGAAGTCGTTGGCGTCGGCCGGTGGACGCTGCACCGTGGGCTGGGGTTCCACGTAGCCCGCGAGGAACTCGCTGCGCACGCGCGGCAGGATGGGCGTGCCGGTGGTGGCCAGCAGCGGCCGCCAGCGCAGGAAACCCGCGAAGCGCTTCTTGAAGTTGATGGGGATCGTGAAGCGCTGGTTGGCCGCGGTCAGCTCGGCGAAGTCGAACTGCGTCAGCGTGTTGGCGGGCTTGCCGACGACCCAGGGCGAGAACGACATCACGTCGATCTTGTTGGCGCTGAAGTCCACCTCGTACAGGCGCATCATGGCGTTGCCGCCCTGGTAGTCCATCTGGTAGTCCACCACCATCTGGTGCACCTCGTTGCCGAAGTTGTTGAACTTCTTGAGGTAGGCCGCGCCGTGGTGGTGGCCGTTCAGCGTCATGAAGATCTGGTCGTTGTCGCAGATCAGCCTGTCCCACAGCATCTTGCCGTAGTCGGTCTCGGCCGGCGTGACGCCGTCGGCCGCGATGTTGAGCAACTGGTGGTTGGACAGGATGACCGGCAGCGTGGGGTTGCGGCGCATCACGTCGCGGGCCCAGGCGATGGCGGCGTCGGAGACGCGCCAGGACAGGGACAGCACCATGAACTGCACGCCATGCGCGCTGAACACGTGGCATTCGTTGAAGCCCGAGCTGTCGCGCTCGCGGAAGCTGCTCTGGCGGGCGGCGCGGTTCGTCGGGAACCACTGCAGGTAGGGCTCGGCCGCCAGGTTGCGCTGGGCATCGGTGCCGAAGCCCTGGTCGCTCGGGCCGTGGTAGTCGTAGTCGGCCAGCACGTCGTGGTTGCCGGCCAGGATGGAATAGGGGACGCTGGCATTTTCCAGCTGCCGCATCGCCTCGTCGGCCACGCGCCACTGGTTGGGTTTGCCGACCTGGTCGACCACGTCGCCCAGGTGGATCACGAACGGGATGTTGTAGGTGCCCGCGTTGTTGGCGATCCAGCGGGTCTGCGCGGCATAGGGTGTGGAGCCGTAGCGGTTCTGGAACTGCTGGCCCTCGTCGGTCGTCGCGTAGCGCGAATAGAACTGCGTGTCGGGCAGCACGGCGATCGCGAAGCTCGTGACGGCCGCCTGCGCCGCCTGCGCGGCCTGCAGGAAGCCACCGCCCACCGCCATGGCGGACAGGCCGGCAGCGCCGCGCAGCATGCTGCGGCGGTCGCTGGCGAAGGGGTGCGTTGGTGTTGTCGCGACGTCCTGTTCGGTGGCGTCGCGTGGTTCTTGGGTCATTGCACTGGAGCGGTTGTGGGCGCTTGCCCGGAGCCGCGCAGTGTCGACAGTGCGCACGACAAGGCCGTGACACGGCATGACGCTGCCATGGCATGCGGAGCTGCGGTGGCGGCTGCTGTCCGCACAAGTGCGGACGCCGCTGCGGCTCAGGCGCGCAAGGCAATCCAGGCGGTCCAGAACAGGCTGGAGAAGAAGCGCTCGGCCCGCATGAAGCCCGCCGCTTCCAGCAGCTGCAGCGAGGCCGCTTCCGTGGCCGGCGGGTCGGCGCCCTGCAGGATCTTGGCGAGCTTGGCCTGCACCTCGTCCGGTCCGGCGCCGGCCATGCGCCAGCGTTCGGCCCAGGCCTTGAGCAGCAGCGGCCGGCTCGCGTAGGCGTGGCTGTTGCCCGCCAGGACCAGCGGCGCGCCCGCGGGCAGGCGTTCCGCGATGGTCCGCAGGAGGGCGTGCTTGGCCGCATCGCCACCCTGGTGGTGCAGCACGCCGATCAGCGTGGCGGCGTCGAAGGTCCGTGCAGGTGCCAGGTCCTGCACGGTGCCGCACACGGCCTCGGTCCGGTCCGCCAGGCCGAGCGAGCGCAGCCTGTCCATGGCCTGGTCCAGCATCTGCGGCGACGGGTCGACGGCCGTGAAGCGCCAGTGCGGCTGCAGGCGCGCCAGGCACTGGATCTCCTGCGCCGTGCCGCCCGCGCCCACCACCAGCACCGTGCGTGGGGCGGTGCCGCCCGGCTCCACCGCCGCGCTGAGCAGGCAGGCGGCGAGTTCGTGGCAGGCCTCGTAGCCGGCCAGCGCGATGCGGCTCTGGCGTTCGTACTCGGCGGCGCGTTCGGCGTCGAATTTGGCGGCGGCGTCTGGCATGGTTTCTCCTGCCCGCCAGCATAGGCGCGTGGGGTGCGCCGCGGTGTCTGCGATGGCGAGGCCGGCGCTCGCGCCGTGCGCAGGCCGCGCCGCCTATAGCGCCGCGGCTTCCTGCTCCAGCTGCGCCAGCCGGTGTGCCAGCCGGCCCACGAAGTTCTGCGTGAGCTGCGGCAGCGCGCGCTGGGCCGGCACCACGATGCCGACCTGCAGCTGGTTCAGCACCGGCAGCGCGAACGGCCGCCAGACCAGTTCGCCGCGGCGCAGCTCGTCCAGCAGCGCGATCTTGGAGAAGGTCGTGATGCCCTTGCCGGCCATCACCAGCCGCTTGACCAGCGGTGTGGAATTGCAGGTGGCGACCGGCTCCATGGCCTCCCAGAAGGCGGTGTATTCGGCCGACAGCGTGGGGCCGAACACCGGCTGGGCGCCCGAGCGGATGAAGGGATGGCGCGCGCAGTCGCGCAGCGCCACGCGCGCGTGGCTGGCCAGCGGGTGGCCCGGCGGCATCACCACGCCCAAAGGCAGGTGCGCCAGGCTCACGGCCACCGCGCCGGCCGGCAGCCGCGTGACGAAGCTCAGCCCGACGTCGACCTGGCCCGAGGCCACGAGCTGCGGCACCTCCATGGGCTGGGTCGAGACGATGGTGTAGGTGGCCGCGGGGAACAGCTGCGAGAACGCCTCGACCGCGGCGGGCAGCAGGTTCTCGAAGCATGAGTCCATGGCCGCCAGCTGGATGTGGCCGCTGCGCTCGCCACGCAGCGCGTCGAGTTCGGTGCGCAGCACCTGGTAGCCGTGCAGCGTTTCCTGCGCGTGGCGCAGCAGCCGCTCGCCGGCGGGGTTCAGCCGCATGCCGCCGGGCAGGCGGTCGAACAGCTCCGTGCCCAGCTCCTGCTCCAGGTTCAGGATCTGGCGGTTGACGGCACTGGCCGCCACATGCAGCCGCTCCGATGCCTTGCGCACCGAGCCGCTGCGGGCCACCTCGATGAAGTAGGTGAGGACGCTGGCGTGCATGGCCCTTCAGGCGCTCAGCGCGGCGGCACGCCGGCCGACCATTCGGGCCATTGGCTGACGATGTGGTCGACCACGCGCTCGCCCACGCGTGCGATGTTCTCCACCGTCTCGGCGAAGCCCCCCGCGGTCTCGCCGGGCGCAGGGTCCAGGTGCTGCAGCGTGGTCTCGCGCGGGTTGCCCTGGTCGAAGTTGACGGCGCCGCGCAGGCTCATGATGCGGTCCGTGCCATGGGTGCGCTTGATGACCAGCGTGATGGCCGCGGCTTCCATCTCGGTGATGACGTAGTCGTCCGCTCCGTAGAGCTTGGCGATGTACTGGGCCTGCGCCGACATGCCCGGGCCGTGGAAGAAGGTGTCGCCCGTCATGTGCGTGCCCTGGCCCACGCTCGGGGCCTGGCGCGCGCGCGGCTCGGGGTAGCGCAGCCGGTAGGCGCGCGCGCTGTCGGAGTCCAACAGCTGCGTCTTGGCCGACAGCTGCATGGCCCAGGCCAGCAGCGCGGGGTTGAGCTGAAAGCGCCGGTATTCCTCGTAGCCCTTGCGCGGCATGAAGGTCGGCGCACCCGGCGTGTTCTCCTCGGGCGCCCAGCGGTGGCCCAGGTCGTAGTCCACCAGCCAGCTGCCCCAGGACACGTCGCCGATGGTGCCGCGCGCAGGCGGCGTGCCGGCCACGCCCGTGATCAGGTAGTAGGCCTGGGAGAAGTCGAAGGCCGGGTTCAGCAGGATGGCCTGCATCGAGGCCGAGGAGTTGACCTTGCCCATGCCCAGCACGGCGCCGCAGACGCCGTCGCTGTTGCAGTAGACGGGCGCGATGGCGCCCGGCACGCGGATGGGTGTGGCGTTCCTCCAGTAGCGCTCGTACCAGTGCTGGAACTCGCCGGCGCGGTCGCCTGTGTTCTGGCCGATCTCGAACATCGCGGCGATGAAGACCTTCACGCGCACAGGTTCGGTTGCCCGTGCGCTGGCCGGCGCGACGCTGGCCGATGGCGAGGACGGGGAGGGGCCTGTGGCACAGCCGGCCAGCAGTGCGGCGGCGGCCAGCCAGGCCAGGATGGAGCGCGGGGCACGCAGGAGGTGCATGGGAATCGCCTTGTGATGGTGGGAATGGGGCCGCATCGTAGGCAAACAGGGTGCTGCTCTCAAGCGCTGATTTTCGCGCTGGGCGTGCGCAAAAAGCGCACAGGCTGCAAAAACAAAAACGCCCCTCGGCGAGGGGCGTTTTGGGGAGGGCGACCGGTCAGGCGGCCAGGGCCAGGGGCTGCTGGCGCAGCGGCAGCTTGGCGTGCATCCAGGCGCGGCGCAGCACGGCGGGCGACCAGCTTTCTTCCGGGATCAGCAGCCAGCGCTGGCGGCGCATGGCGGCGCCCAGGTCGCTGCGACTGGTCAGCACGCTGGCGGGGATGGCCAGCAGCAGCGGCAGGCCCACCGGGATCAGCCAGACCAGCGCGCTCGGGTCGATCAGCGCGATGCCGACGGCCAGCAGGGCGATGATGCCGCTCATGGGGGCCAGGCTGCGGGCCGCATCGCGCCAGCGCAGGGCTTCGGCGTCCCGCGGGGGCGACTTCCATTCCAGCTTCACGCCGGTCAGCGCGACCAACACGAACAGCGAGTGGGCCAGCATGCGCACCGGCGATTGCAGCATGGCCAGCACGCTTTCCAGCGCAGCGCTCTTGACCAGGCCGGCGGTGCCGCCGTAGCGGCGTTGCTCGCCCTGGATCAGCACGGCGGCGATGCCCAAGAGGCGCGGCAGGAACAGCACGGCCAGGGTCCAGATCCACAGGCCGATCAGCTCGGCGGGGATGGCGGACAGCGCATGGCTCACGCTGGCCAGGCCGGTGGCCTGGGCATGGCCGGACAGCCACAGCGTGGTGCCCAGCGTCATGAAGGCCAGCCACAGCGGCGCCGACAGGTAGGACATGGTGCCCGTGATGAACATGGCGCGGTGCACACCGGCGATGCCGGGCTCGGCCATCAGGCGGGCGTTCTGCAGGTTGCCCTGGCACCAGCGGCGGTCACGCTGCAGTTCGGACAGCAGGTCCGGCGGTTGCTGCTCGTAGCTGCCGACCAGGTCGGACACCAGCCAGACATGGAAACCGGCGCGGCGCATCAGCGCGGCTTCGACGAAGTCGTGCGACATGATGCCGCCGGACAGGCCGCCCGTGCCCTTGATCGGGGCCAGCGCGCAGTGCTCCATGAAGGGCTTGACGCGGATGATGGCGTTGTGGCCCCAGTAGTGGGACTCGCCCAGCTGCCAGTACTGCATGCCCAGCGTGAACAAACGGCCGGTCATGCGCGAGGCGAACTGCTGCGCACGGGCGTGCAGGGTCTGGTGGCCGATGGACTGGGTGGCGGTCTGGATGATGCCGGCGCGGGGGTGCGCTTGCATGAGCTTGACCATGGAGGTCAGGCAGTCGCCGCTCATGACGCTATCGGCGTCCAGCACCACCATGTACTTGTAGTCCTTGCCCCAGCGGCGGCAGAAGTCGGCCACGTTGCCGGCCTTGCGGTGCGTGCGGCGGGTGCGCAGGCGGTAGTAGACCTCGATGGACGGGCCGCCGTTGGACTCCTGGGCCAGCACGGCGCGCAGGTCTTCCCAGGCGGCGCGTTCGGCGCGGCGCTTCTCGGGGTCGTTGCTGTCGGACAGCACGAACACGTCGAAGGCACGGCCGTGGCCCGTGGCCAGCACCGATTCGCAGGTGGCGCGCAGGCCGGCGAACACCGTGGCCACGTCCTCGTTGCAGATCGGCATGATGATCGCCGTGCGCTCGTCGGCGCCGGTGGGCATCGCGTGGTCGCGCACTTCCTTGGCCGACAGCGCGTGCTTGTCGCCGCGCAGCACGACGAAGAAGCCCATCAGCGCCGTGCCGAAGCCCGACACGATCCAGGCCGACAGCAGCGCAAACAGCGACAGCTGGCCGACTTCGAGCAGCACGCTGTCGTAGTCGGGCTGCATGCTGGCGAACAGGCCGGTGGCCAGTGCGGTGGTCAGCAGCACGATCAGCATCAGCGCCATGCGGCGGCGGCTGGCAGCCTGCTGCCAGGCTTCCGGTGCGGGCGCGGCGACCTTGGCGGCGGCCGGGCCCATGCCCGGGATGGACATCAGCAGCGCCGTGCCCAGGCTGTTCCAGAAGCCGCGCCAGGGACGGGGCGTCATGGAGCCGCGGTTCACGGGCGGTGCGGTGACGGAATTGGGATGGCGCTCGGCGCGCAGCGGGCTGCGCTGTTTGTCCCAGGCACGACCGACGATTTGCCGGCCGACGCGGGCGACGTTGGGTTGTTCCATGGTGTTCTCGCGGTGAGAGGAGGAGGAAGAGACAGAGCTCATATGCCTCTCTCACTGCAATCCCCATGCCAACGCTAGAACACCTTATGAATCAACGGCTTGGACGGGTTTGTCGGGGTTTCCACGGGTTCGTTCGGGAAACGGCCCCCAAAACCCCGGTTTTTGTCGCCGAACAGCGACAGGTCGCGGTCGCTGTGTGGTGATATCGAGGAAAAACAAGGACTTAGCCTTGTCGCGGTTCGGCGACGGTCTCGCCGGAAGCCGCAGATTCTCCTTTGAACAACCCCGGCGTGAGCTCGTGCTTCTGCATCAGCCGGTAGAACTCGGTCCGGTTGCGGTCGGCCAGCCGGGCCGCGTCGGCGGCGTTGCCGTCGGTCAGCTTCAAGAGGTTGATCAGGTACTCGCGCTCGAACTTGCGCTTGGCCTCGGCATAGGGCAGCACCTCGATGGCCGGCTGGCGCAGCGCGCGCTGCACCAGGGCCAGCGGCACCAGCGGCGTGGTCGACAGCGCGCAGACCTGCTCGACCACGTTGTGCAGCTGGCGCACGTTGCCGGGCCAGGCTGCGGTGGTCAGCGCCTTGAGCGCTTCAGGGGCGAAGCCCGACAGGCGCTTGCTGTACTTGGTCGCCAGCGTCTGCAGGAAGTGCTGGGCCAGGAGCGCGATGTCCTCGCGCCGTTCACCCAACGGCGGCAGCGTGAGCGTGACCACGTTGAGCCGGTAGTACAGGTCCTCGCGGAACTCCTTGGCGGCCATGGCCACCTCCAGATCGCGGTGCGTGGCCGACAGGATGCGCACGTCCACCGGGATCGACTGGCTGGAGCCCAGCGGCCGTACCGCCCGCTCCTGCAGCACGCGCAGCAGCTTGACCTGCAGCGCCAGCGGCATGTCGCCGATTTCGTCGAGCAGCAGCGTGCCGCCGTCGGCGGTCTGGAACAGGCCCTTGTGGTTGGTCACGGCGTCGGTGAAGGCACCGCGCATGTGGCCGAACAGTTCGGACTCCAGCAGTGCCTCGGGGATGGCACCGCAGTTCACGGCCACGAAAGGCTTCTTGGCGCGGCTGCTGGCCTTGTGGATGGCACGCGCCAGCAGCTCCTTGCCGGTGCCGCTGTCGCCCAGCATCAGCACGCTGGCGTCGGACTGGGCCACCATCTTGGCCTCGGCCAGCACCTCGGCCATGCGGGCCGAGCGGCTGACGATCTCGTCGCGCCAGCTCTCGTCGTGCCCGCCCTTGGGCACGACGGCGGCCGTGGGCGCCGACAGCGACAGCGCCTGGGCGATCTTGTCGAGCAGGGCCTTGCCGTCGAAGGGCTTGGTCAGGTAGGTGAACACGCCGCGCGCCGTGGCCTCCACGGCGTCGGGGATGGTGCCGTGCGCGGTCAGCAGGATCACGGGCAGGGCCGGATGCCGCGCGCGCACGAGGTCGAACAGCGCCAGGCCGTCGCGGCCGGGCAGCTGCACGTCGGACAGCACCAGCTGCGGCTGCTCGATGTCGAGCTGGTTCAGCGCGGCCTCGGCCGAGCCCACGGCCGTGACGCGGTAGCCGGCGGCCGTGAGGCGCATGGACAGGAGGCGCAGCATGTCCGCGTCGTCGTCGACGACGAGGATGTTGGTGCGTGCGGATTCGGTGGCGGGCATGTCAGGGCTGGCCTGGCGGCGGGCGGTGGCCACCGTTGGGCGGCGGGCGCGAGGTCAGGCTGCGCTCGATGGCGCGCACGGCCTCCAGCCGCTCGGTCAACTGGTCGATGCGGCGCTGCTGCTCGCGCAGCTGCTGCGCCTGGCGGTCCAGGGCATCTTCCACACGGCGCTGTTCGGCATAGCGCGCCACCAGCATGCCGGCCAGCGGGTACAGGCCGCGCGCTTCCTCGCGCGGGTTGCCGAGCACGCGCTGGGCCAGGCCCTGGGCGCGCACGAGGTCGGCCGGCACGCGGGTCTGCGCCAGTGTGATCGCCAGCTGCAGCTCCTCGGCCGGCTGGCGCTGCGCCTCGGGGATGTCCGACAGCCGCGTGACCTCCTGCGCGAGTTCGCTGGGGGCCATGCGGCGCACACGGTCGGCATACACGAGCAAGGCCTGGGCCACGGTGCTGCTGTCCGTGCGCACACCGCCGGGCTGGCCGCCCTGCACGGGCAGCGGCACGGCCGATTCGACCGGCGGCACGGCGGGCGGCGGCGGCACCGGAGCCACCGCGGGCGGCGGTGGCGGCGGGGCGGGCGGCGGCGCGGGTGGCGGGGCCACGCAGCCGGCCAGCAGCGCAGCGGCCAGCGCACACAGCAAGGATGAGGACGCGCGGGCCGCGCGTGGTTCAGGACACATGGGGTAGTTCGATGCGGAAATGGGCGCCGGCCGGGCCGGGCAGGAGCGCCATCTTGCCACCATGGGCCGCGATGTACTCGTGAACGATGGAAAGACCGATGCCCGTTCCTTTCACGGCGCCCTCGGGCTGGCGCTGGCCGCGGAAGAAGGGCTCGAAGATGCGGTCGCGGTCGGGTTCGGCCACGCCGGGGCCTTCGTCCTGCACGTCGATCTGCACGAGTTGCTCGTGCTGCTGCAGCTGGATCAGGATGCGGCCGCGGACCGGCGAGAAACGGATCGCGTTGGACAGCAGGTTGGCCAGCACCGTGCCGATCTTCTCGGCGTCCACCCGCGTCGTGAGGCTCTCGCCCTCGACCTGCACCGTGAGTTGGTTGGCGCGCCACTGCAGGCGCTGGGCGTCGACCTGGGCCTCGATGAGTTCCAGCAGGTCCACGCGCTCGCGCTTGAGCTGGCGTGCCTCGAAGGCCGCGGCGTTGAAGCGCAGCAGCGCCTCGATCTGGCTTTGCAGCTGCACCGTGTTCTGGCGCAGGATGCCGGCCACCTCGCGCTGGTTGTCGTTGAGTTCGCCGGCCACGCCTTCCTCGAGCAGCGAGACGCCCTCGCGCAGCGCGGCCAGCGGCGTCTTGAGCTCGTGCGAGATGTGGCGCAGGAAACGCGCCTTGTCGGCATCGAGTTCGGACAGCCGCAGCCGCAGCCAGTCCAGCTGCTGGCCGATGCGGTGCACGTCGGATGGGCCCTGGATCTCGATGGCCTGGTCCAGCCGGTTCTCGCCCAGGCCCACGATGGCGCGCTCCACGCGCTTGAGCGGGCGTGCCAGCCACAGGCCCAGCGCGATGGCCAGCAGCACGGCCAGCACCACCATGCCGATCACCTGCTGCGTGATCTGCCTGCGGCTGGCGTCCAGTTCGGCGTTGAGCGCCTGGCGGCGCTGCTCGATGGCGGCCTGCATCTGCTGCGCCAGCGTGACGTTGAGCACGTCGAGCTCGCGGAACTCGGCCGCCACGGCGCGCTCGCGGTCCAGCGCGGTTTCGGCCGGGCCGTCCATGAGCTGCTCGATCTTGCCCATCTGGCCGCGCCAGCGCGCGGCCAGCGCCGGCGGCAGGTCGGCCGGCTGCAGGCCCGTCACCAGGCCCTGGGCCTCGCGCGCGCTGTCGGCGAAGCGCCGGCGCAGCAGCGCGTCGTTCAAGATCAGCGACTGGCGCGCGGCGCGCTCGGCCGTGGCGCTGCGCTCGCTGAGCGTCTGTGCCACGCCGTTGAGCTGCAGCGTGCGGGCCGAGAAGCCCAGGCTGCGCTGCATCAGGATGTCGAACGTGAACACCGCGCGCACCGCCACGCCGCCCAGCAGCGCGGCGATCAGCAGGAAGGCCAGCAGCAGCAGCTGGCGGAAGGACAAGCGCGGGCGCGTCACGCGGCCGGCGCGGTCTCGCGCGTGCAGACCTCGCCGCGCAGCGAGTAGGACATGGCCTCGGTCACGCGCACGTCCACCATCTGGCCGACCAGGCGCTCGGAGCCCGGGAAGTTGACGACGCGGTTGCACTCGGTGCGGCCCATCAGTTCGGGCTGGCCGGCATGGCTGCGCTTGGACGGGCCTTCCACGAGGATGGTCTGCACCGTGCCCACGCGGCGCGCGGCGATGGCACGCACGTTGGCGTCGACCACGCCCTGCAGGTGCTGCAGGCGCTTCAACTTGACCGCGTGCGGCGTGTCGTCGTGCAGGTTGGCAGCCGGCGTGCCGGGGCGCGGGCTGAAGATGAACGAGAAGCTGTTGTCGAAGCCGATATCGTCGATGAGCTTCATCATCTTGCCGAAGTCTTCCTCGGTCTCGCCCGGGAAGCCGACGATGAAGTCGCTGCTCATGGCCATGGCGGGCCGGATCGCGCGCAGCTTGCGCACGGTGGACTTGTATTCCATGGCCGTGTAGCCGCGCTTCATGGCCATCAGGATGCGGTCCGAGCCATGCTGCACGGGCAGGTGCAGGTGGCTCACGAGCTTGGGCACGCGCGCGTAGGCCTCGATCAGGCGCGGCGTGAACTCGTTCGGGTGGCTGGTGGTGTAGCGGATGCGGGCGATGCCGGGGATCTCGGCCACGGTCTCGACCAGCAGGGCGAAGTCGGCGATCTCCGTGGTGTCGCCCATGCGGCCGCGGTAGGCGTTGACGTTCTGGCCCAGGAGCGTGACCTCGCGCACGCCCTGGTCGGCCAGGCCGGCGATCTCCACCAGCACGTCCTCGAACGGGCGCGAGACCTCTTCGCCGCGCGTGTAGGGCACGACGCAGTAGCTGCAGTACTTGGAGCAGCCCTCCATGATGGAGACGAAGGCGGTGGCGCCTTCCACGCGCGCGGGCGGCAGGTGGTCGAACTTCTCGATCTCGGGGAAGCTGATGTCCACCTGGGGCTGGTCCTGGCGGCGGCGCTGGGCCAGCAGCTCGGGCAGGCGGTGCAAGGTCTGCGGGCCGAACACCACATCGACGAAGGGCGCCCGCGCGATGATGGCCTCGCCCTCCTGGCTGGCCACGCAGCCGCCCACGCCGATCTGCACACCCTTCTTCTTCAGGTGCTTGACGCGGCCCAGGTCGGAGAAGACCTTCTCCTGCGCCTTCTCGCGCACCGAGCAGGTGTTGAACAGGATCAGATCGGCCTCGTCCACATCCTGCGTGGGCTCGTAGCCCTCGGCGGCATGCAGCACGTCGGCCATCTTGTCCGAGTCGTACTCGTTCATCTGGCAGCCGAAGGTTTTGATGAAGACTTTTTTCGTCATGGCGTTCTCGCGGGGAAATGGCAGACAGGCGGCTGGCGGCCGCTCTTGGTCAAGGGGAGGGCGCTGCTTACTGCCCGTACTTGGGCAGCAGGTGGAACGGCGTCTTGCCGTCGTCCTTGGGCCGGGTGTCCTCTTCGGAGGCGAAGAGGAAGTTGCGTTCGCGCGTGGCGCTGTCGCGCTTGAGCGCGGCTTCCTGCTGGTTCAGCAGCCAGACCTGGTGGACCATGCCGTTGGGCTCGCGCGTGTAGTTCACGACCAGGCGCTCGCCGACGAGGGCGGCCGACATCACAAGCTCGTTGCGCACGCCCAGGATGCGCGCACCGGGCGAGAGGCGGTCGCTCTTGCCGTCGAGCAGGATGTCGGGCGGCTGGACGACCTGGAAGGTTCCGCGCAGGGCGGCGGCCGGGAATTCGCGCACCTGGGCCGAAGCGGCGGTGGCGACGAGGAGGGTGGCGAGCAAGGCCATCGTGGTGCGGCAGCGGTTCATGGTGTTCATCCAGAGGCTGGGGGCGCGATTCTAGAAGCCCCGTCGCGGCTGGCCGCCAATGCCCGTTCGATGGCGGCCTGCAAATGCTCGGCCACCACCTTGACCAGTGGCCCCGGCGGACGCGTCGCGTCCACCGCGATGCCGATGGTCTGCGGCTCGGCGCCCTTGTCGCGCACGGGCACGAAGCGCAGCAGGCCGGCGGCCAGTTCGGGCGCGGCGTCCAGTTCCGAGGTGAACACCACATGGCGCCCGCCCAGGGCCAGCTGCTTGACCAGCTGCAGCGAATTGCTCTCGAAGCGCCCGCGCGCCTCGGTGAACAGCCAGCCGTACTGCGCGTCCAGGTAGCGCCGGATCGCCAGGGCGCGGCTTTGCAGCGCCACCGGGTAGGCAGCCGCCTCCTGCAGGCTGACCGAACGCGCGCCGGCCAGCGGGTGGCTGGGCGCGACCACGCAACCGAACGGCAGTTCGGTGCGCCACAGCACCAGCACCTCGCGCCGCGGCGGCAGGTTGAAGGCGGCCACCAGGTCGGCCGTGCCGGCCATCACGGCGGCCAGCGCCTCGTCGGTGCTGCCCAGGTTGACGGACAGCGAGATCAGCGGGTGGCTCTCGCCCAGCGCCGCGACCAGGGGCGGCAGCACGCTGGTGGAGTGGCTGTCCATGGCATACAGCGTCACATGGCCCTGGTGCACGCCCTGGTAGCGGCGGATCTCGCTCTCCAGCCGGCGCTCGTCCTGGCGCCAGCGCCGTGCCAGCGTGACCACGGCGTCGCCGGCCACCGTCAGCCGCATGCCGCGCGGCAAGCGCTCGAACAGCGGCGCGCCGAGCTGCTCCTCCAGTTGCAGGATTTGCCGGTTGATGGCCGAGGCCGCCACGTGCAGCTCCTTGGCCGCGGCCTGGATGGAGCCGGAGCGCGCCACCTGGTCCAGGTAGCGCAGGTTGGCAGAGACGAGGGATTGCGGCATGGGCCTGGAGCATACGGATTTTTCGAATGCAGCACTTCGAAATCGGTGATGGACGGCAATGCAGCCGATTTCTACGATCCGCCCCATTCCCGCATCCCACCCAAGGAAATCGCCATGTCGCTCCGCACCTTGTCTGCCCTGGCCACGCTGGCCGTCCTTGCCTTCGCACCGGCCCAGCAGGCCGTGGCCCAGGCCACCACCTGGCCCAGCAAGCCCGTGCGCATCGTCGTGAGCTTCCCGCCCGGGGGCACCAGCGACATCGTGGCGCGCCTGGTGGGCCAGCACCTGAGCGAGAAGCTCGGCCAGCAGTTCCTCGTCGACAACCGGCCCGGCGCCGGCGGCACGCTGGCGGCCGACATCGTGAAGAAGGAAGCACCGGACGGCTACACGCTGATCCTGGCCAACAACGCGCCGTTCACGATCGCGCCCACGCAGTTCAAGAAGATCCCGTACGACCCGCTCAAGGACTTCACGCACGTGGCCTACATCGGCGCCTCGGCGCCCGGCCTGCTGGTGCAGCCCGCGCTGGGCGTGAAGGATCTGAAGGGCTTCATCGAACTCACGAAGAAGGAGACCAAGCTCAGCTATGGCTCCAGCGGCGTGGGCTCGATCAGCCACATCCTGGGCGAGGGCGTGAAGAAGAAGGCCGGCATCACCATGGTCCACGTGCCCTACAAGGGCAGCGCGCCGGCGATCCAGGACTTCAAGGCCGGCGTGCTCAAGACCTACTACGACCTGCTGGCGCAGAACATGCCCATGGTCAAGGCCGGCGAGGCCGTGGCCATCGCCGTGGCCGCGCCCAAGCGCATCTCGCAGGCGCCCGAGGTGCCGACCTTCCGCGAGCAGGGCCTGGACATCGTGCTGGAAAACTGGCTCGGCGTGTCGGGCCCGGCCGGCATGCCGGCCGACCTGGTCAGGAAGATCCATGACGCCGTGGCCGAGGCCGTGGCACTGCCGGCCGTCAAGGACAAGCTGTTCGGCTGGGGCGTGGAGACCATTGCGATGACGAGCGCGGACTACACGAAGTTCGTCGGCGAGCAGATCGAGGTGTGGAAGCCGCTCATCATCGAAGCCGGCGCGCAAGAGAAGTAAGCAGGCGCTGCACACCGGAGCACCGCCATGCAACTGCTGCGTGCCCTGGCCTGGCGCCAGGACCTTCTGGCCGGCCTGTTCGTGCTGGTTCTCGGCCTGGTCTGCCTGGCCGCCGTGGGCGACCTGGAGATCGGCAACGCCACCGAGATGGGCCCGGGCTACGTGCCGCGCGCACTGGCCTGGATGCTGGTCGCCGCGGGCACGGGCATGGCCCTCACGGGGGCGCGCCGCGTGGCGGCCGAACCCGTGGCCATCGTGCTGCGGCCCGTGCTCGTACTGTCGCTGGCCGTGCTGCTGTTCGGCACCATGGTGGACCGGCTGGGCATCGTGCTGGCGGTCATCGTGTCCACGGCCGTGGCCTCGCTGGCCAGCAACATCAGCCGCCAGCGCGAGACCCCGCTGGTCTGCGCGGTACTGGCTGCACTGGCCGCGCTCGTGTTCGTCAAGGGCCTGGGCCTGGCGATTCCCATCTGGCCGCGTTGAGCAGGAGCCGCCATGGAACTCCTCTCCAACATCGCCATGGGCCTGCAGGTGGCCGTGCTGCCGCAGAACCTGCTGTTCTGCTTCGTCGGCGTGCTGCTGGGCACGCTGATCGGTGTGCTGCCCGGCATCGGCGCGGTGGCCACCATGGCGATGCTCTTGCCCATCACCTTCCACCTGCCGCCGGCCACCTCGCTGATCATGCTGGCCGGCATCTACTACGGCGCGCAATACGGCGGCTCGACCACGGCCATCCTGGTCAACCTGCCGGGCGAGGCCAACTCGGTCGCCACCACGCTGGACGGCTACGCGATGGCGCAGAACGGCCGCGGCGGCGCGGCGCTGGCGATTGCGGCCATCGGCTCCTTCGTCGCGGGCACGGTGGCCACGCTGCTGATCTCGGTGTTCGGCCCGGGCATGGCGGCGCTGGCGCTCCAATTCGGCCCGGTCGAGTACTTCTCGTTGATGCTGCTGGGCCTGGTCTGCTCCATGGTGCTGGCCAACGGCTCGCTGTCCAAGGCCGTGGTCATGATCGTCTTCGGCATGTTCCTGGGCCTGGCCGGCACCGACGCCAACTCGCCCATGCCGCGCCTGACCTTCGGCGTCATGGAACTGGCCGACGGCATCGACTTCGTGGCCATCGCGGTCGGCCTGTTCGGCCTGACCGAGATCATGCTCAACCTGGAACACAAGCCGCGCGAGGTGCAGGCCGTGCCCATGCACGAGCTGCTGCCAACCAAGGAAGAACTGAAGGAAAGCATCGGCCCCATCCTGCGCGGCACGCTGCTGGGCTCGGTGCTGGGCGTGCTGCCCGGCGGCGGCGCGCTGCTGGCCTCGTTCGGCGCCTATGCGCTGGAGAAGAAATTGAGCCGCACGCCCGAGCGCTTCGGCAAGGGCGCCATCGCCGGCGTGGCCGCGCCCGAATCGGCCAACAACGCGGGCGCGCAGACTTCGTTCATCCCGCTCCTGACGCTGGGCGTGCCGTCCAACGCCATCATGGCCGTGATGGCCGGCGCCATGACCATCCAGGGTATCGTGCCGGGCCCGCAGGTCATGACCGAACACGCCACGCTGTTCTGGGGAATGATCGCCAGCATGTGGGTCGGCAACCTGATGCTGGTGGTGCTGAACCTGCCGCTCGTGGGCCTGTGGGTCAAGCTGCTGCAGGTGCCCTACCGGCTGCTGTACCCGGCCATCGTGTTCTTCTGCGCGATCGGCATCTACAGCATCAACAACCGCGCGCTCGACGTCTACCTCGCGGTCGGCATCGGCCTGCTGGGCTACCTGATGGTCAAGCTCGGTTTCGAGGCCACGCCGCTGGTGCTGGGCTTCATCCTGGGGCCGATGATGGAAGAGAACTTCAAGCGCGCCATGCTGCTGTCGGGCGGCGATGCCCAGACCTTCGTCGAGCGGCCGATCAGCGCCGGCCTGCTCGTGGCCGCCGCGCTGATGCTCGCGGCCATGGCCCTGCCCGGCGTCAAGCGCACCCGCGCCGAAGCGCTCAAAGAAGACTGAACCGTTCCCAGGAGACCCCCCATGACGACATCCGACGTGCAGACCCCGTTGCGCCTGCGCTTCATCCTGAACACCTTCTATTCCGGCCCGCAGGCCTGGTTCTTCGTGGCCGAGGACAAAGGCTACTTCCGCGAGGAGGGTCTGGCCCTGGAGTTCACCGAGGGCGACACGCTGGCCAATGCCGTGCCGCGCCTGGCCGACGGCCTGTACGACGCGGGCTACGGCGACATGAACGCGCTGGTCGAGTGCGCGGCCAGCCGGCCCGAGGAGGCGCCGGTGGCCGTGTTCGCCATGCACAACCGATCGCCGTACACGATTGCCGTGCCGGCCGATGGGCCGGTGCTGGCGCCGCAGGACCTGGCCGGCAAGCGCCTGGTGACGCACCCCAACGATGCAGCCTGGCGCATGTTCCCCGAGTTCTGCGCGGCCTGCGGCATCGCACCGGACAGCGTGTCCATCGAAGTCTCGGCGCTGCCGCACAAGGACATCGTGCCGCTGATGCTGCAAGGCCGTTGGGACGGCTTGTTCGGCTTCGTCAACACCATTCGCGCGCAGACCATCGAGGCCGGGCTGGATGCCGACCGGCTGCTGCGCCACTTCGAGTGGCAACACCACGTGCCCTCGCTGTACGGCGCGGCGCTGATGGTCACGCCGACGCTGCGCGATGCGCACCCCGGGGCCGTGGCGGGTCTGGTGCGGGCCGTGAACCGGGGCCTGGCCGACACCGTGGCCGATCCCGACGCGGCCATCGCAGCCGTGGCGCGGCGCAACCCTGGCCTGGACCGGGTGGCCAACCGGGCCCGCCTGGTCGGCACGCTGGGCTTGGAGATGGCGCATCCCGAGGGGGCGCGCATCGGCATCGGTGCGGTCAACCCCGAGCGGCTGACGGCGACCGCCGCGCTCATGGCGCAGGCCAAGGCCCTGCCGTCCGTGCCGGCCGCCACGCGCCTGTTCGACGCCGGCTTCCTGCCGCCGCTCGCCGCGCGCGTGCGCACGCTGGCGCAGCTGCTGTGATGGCGGCCCTGCCCACGCTCGCGCTGCTCAACGCGGCCGACGCGTCAGCGTTCTCGGACCACCTTGGCGAGGTGTTCGAGCACGCGCCCTGGGTCGCCGCAGCCATCGTCGACCAGCGGCCCTTCGCGAGCGCGGATGCGCTGCACCGCGCGATGCTGGCGGCCGTGGCCGCGCGGCCCGAGCAGGCGCGCGTGGCGCTGTTCAACGGCCACCCTGAACTGGCCGGCGCGGCCGCCCGTCTGGGCGACATGACGGCCGACTCGGTGCGCGAGCAAGGGGGGCTGGCGCTGGGCGCGCTGGGCGCCGAGGACAGCGCGCGCTGGGATGCGCTCAACGCGGCCTACCGCGCGCGCTTCGGCTTTCCGTTCATCCTGTGCATCAAGCGGCACACGCGGGCCTCGGCGCTCGCGGTCTTCGCGCAACGCCTTGCCAACGACCGTGCCACCGAACTGGCCAACACGCTGGCCGAGATCGGCCGCATCACGCGGCTGCGGCTGGCCGGGCGCATCGCGGACCACGGCTTGGACGGCCTGCACGGCAGCGTGGTGGTGCAGGTGCTGGACAGCCAGCACGGCCGGTTGGCTGAAGGCCTGCGCGTGGCGCTGCACGACGCCGATGGCGCGCCGCTGGCCGAGGCGGTGCAAGAGGGCCGCGGCCTGACCCTGCTGGCCGGCGCCCCGTTGCGCATGGGCCGTTACGAACTGCGCCTGCACCTGGGGGACTACCTTCGGCAACTGGGCGCTGCGGGCGCCTTGCTGGATGTCGTGCCCATCGCCTTCGCCATCGATGCGCCCGAGGCCAGCTACCGGCTCACGCTCTCGGTCGCTCCCTGGGCCTACAGCCTGGTCTGCGTGCGCGAAGGCTGATCAGCAGCAGGCCGCGGCGTGCACCACGTCCTGCCGGGCGCCACGCCGGGCGGACCACAGCACCAGCAGCAGCGCCAGGATGGCGACGGCGGCGCCCGCGACCATCACGGCCGCATAGCCCAGCCCTGCGCTCAGCACGGCCGCGCCCATGGCCGCGCCCACCGCGTTGCCGAGGTTGAACGCGCCGATGTTGACGGCCGAGGCCAGGCCAGGCGCCTCGGCCGCCGCGCGCATCACGCGCATCTGGATCGGCGGCACGACGGCGAACGCGCCGATGCCCCAGACCAGCACGCCGACGGCCGCGCCGATGTGCGTCTGCGCCAGCCACGGGAAGGCCAGCATGCTGGCCGCGATCAGCAGCAGGAAGCCGATCAGCGTCTTGTCGACCGAGCGGTCGGCGAACTTGCCGCCCAGGCTGTTGCCGATCGTGAAGCCGACACCGGCCAGCGCCAGCAGGCCGGTGATGAGCGCGGGCGAAGCCGCATTGAAGGTCTTGAGCGCAGGCGAGATGTAGGTGTAGAGCGAGAACATCGCGGCCGAGCTCAGCACCGTGGTCAGCATGGCGGCCAGCACCACGGGCCGCGTGAGCACCCGCAGTTCGGCCCGCACGTCGGTGCGCGCCCGTGCGGCATGGTCGCGCGGCAGTGCCAGGCGCAGCGCGAGCATGGCCAGCACGCCCAGCGCCGCGATGGCGGCGAAGGACTGGCGCCAGCCCACGCTGTCGGACAGCCAGGTCGCGGCCGGCACGCCGCCGATGTTGGCCAGCGTGAGGCCCATGAACATGGTGGCGACCGCGCTGGCCTGCTTGTTCGGCGGCACCAGGCTGGCCGCGACGACGGCGCCGATGCCGAAGAAGGCGCCGTGCGTGAGGCTGGTGACCACGCGCGCCACCATCAGGCTGGCGTAGCCGGGCGCCAGCGCCGACAACAGGTTGCCCAGCGTGAAGATGGCCATCAGCACCATTAAGGCCTTGCGCCGCGACCAGTGCCCCAGCAGCAGCGTCATGAAGGGGGCGCCCAGCGTCACGCCGATGGCGTAGGCCGAGACCAGCAGGCCGGCGGACGGGATGGACACGTCCACGCCCTCGGCGATGGACGACAACATGCCCATGGGGCCGAATTCGGTCGTGCCGATGCCGAAGGAGCTGATGGCCAGGGCCAGCAGCGGCCCTGTGGCGCTGCGGGCGGGGCCGCTGGTTGCGGCCTGGGTGGATGGGGTGGTGGCGTGCATGGCGGGCAGGGTGGTGTGTCTAGGGATAACCCGGAGACGGCGATTGTGGCGATGCACACCTTTCCAGTAAACGGCAGAATTTCGAAAATACTTTTGCTTTGATTGAGAAAATGAAGCTGACGCTCGAAGAAGTCACCGTGTTCCTGACCGTCGTGGACACGGGCTCGCTGACCGCCGCGGCCGAGCACCTGGGCCAGCCGGTCTCCACCACGAGCCGGCTGCTGGCGCGGCTCGAAGACAAGCTGCAGACCACCTTGCTGCGCCGGACCACGCGGCGGCTGGACCTGACCGACGAGGGCTGCAACTTCGTGCACGACGCGCGCCAGATCCTGGAGTCGGTGCGCGTGGCCGAAGACCGGCTCATGGAACGGCGCGGCCGGCTGGCGGGCCCGCTGCACATCGATGCGGCCTCGCCCTTCGTGCTGCACGTGCTGGTGCCGCTGCTGCCGGGCTACCGCGCGCTGCACCCGGGCGTGGACCTGGTGCTCAACAGCAACGAGGGCTTCATCGACCTGCTGGAGCGCCGCGTGGACCTGGCCATCCGCATCGGCGAGCTCAAGGATTCGACGCTGCACAGCCGCTTGCTGGGCCAGGTGCGCAACCGGCTCGTGGCCAGCCCGGACTACCTGGCCCGCCGCGGCACGCCGGCCGACGCCGAAGCGCTGCGTGCGCACGAGCTGCTGGGTTTCAGCCAGCCCGAGGCGCTGAACCTGTGGCCCGTGCAGCATGCCGATGGCCGCCCCGCGCGCATCCAGCCCACGCTGCTGTCGTCCAGCGGCGAGACGCTGCGCCAGATGGCGATCGCGGGCATGGGCATCACCTACCTGGGCGACTTCATGACCGCGCGCGACATCGCGCAAGGCCGGCTGGTGGAGGTGCTGCCGCAGGCCACGCTGTACAGGCCGCGGCCCGTGCACGCGGTCTACCACCAGCAGTCGGCCGTGTCGGTGCGCATCGCCTCGATGGTGGGCTACCTGGCCGAGGCCATGCGGGCGCCCGAAGCCGAGTGGGCAACCTATGTGCCACCCGCGGCGTCTAAGATCGCCGGCCCCATGAAGGAGCCGCGTTGACTTCCCCCTTCGAAGCCATCCGCCGCTGGCTGGTGCAACTGCCCGCCTACGGCCTGAACGGCATCGGCACGGCATTGGGCGTGCTGCTCGTGCAGTTGCTGGCTGGCGCGCTGGGCGGCCTTCCGGCCTCGCTGCTGGCTTCGGGCGGCGCCATCTACGCCAGCCTAGCGGACACGCCGAATCCGCCGCACCGCACCTGGCGGCGCGTGGCGATGGCTGCGGCCGTGGGCCTGGTCTCCAGCGTGCTGGTCACGGCCTTGCGCGGCCATGCCGTGGTGCTGGGCGGGCTGGTCGCCGTGCTGGGCTTCGGTTCCAGCATGCTGCTGGCCTGGGGGCCGCGCGCAGGGCCGATCTCCTTCGTGCCGGTGCTGGCCATCGTGTTCACCATGGCCGGGCCGGCGCCAGACTCCTGGCAGGTCCAGGTCGAGCACGCGCTGTGGACGGCCTTCGGCAGCCTGGTCTACCTGGGCTGGGCGCTCATGGCTTCGCGCTGGCTGCAGCCGCGCTACCGCGCGCTGGCGCTGGCGGCCGTGGTCGAGGGCACGGCCGCGCTGCTGCGCTCACGCGCCGCCATGCTGTCGGCCGGCCCGCGCGAGATCTCGGGCGCGCTGCCCTTGCAGGACTGGATGCAGCGGCAGGTGGCGCTGGACGAGCGCCTGCAGCCCGCGCGCGACCTGCTGTTCCCGGCCACCGAGGCGAGCGGCGCGCAGCGCCAGATCGCGATCCTGCTGCACGCCATCGCGCTGCGCGACACGCTGCTGGGCAGCGAACTCGACCTGGACCTGCTCGGCGACGATGCCGCGGCCGAGCGGTTGCGGCTGGCGCTGGCGGCGCGCATCGCGGCCACGGCCGACACGCTGGGCTGGCTGGCCCAGGCCGTGCAATGGGACCGGCCCATGGCCGCCGCGCCGGTCGGCGACCAGGGCCTGCCGGCGGCGCTGGCCGCCTTTGCCGACGATCCACGCCGCAGCGCGCTGGCGGCCGCCCTGGGAGAGCGGGCCCAGCACATCGCCGACGATCTCGCGCGCATGCTGCAGACCTGGCGCGGCCAGGCCCAGCCCACGCCGCTGAGCGCGGCCGAACTGCAGTTCTTCGTCTCGCCCGAAGGCTGGCCGCTGGCCGCGCTGGCACCGCACCGACGGCTGTCCTCACCGATCCTGCGCCAGGCCTTGCGCAGCGCCGCGGCGCTGGGCACGGCCTACTTCCTGGCGCTTGCGCTGCCCTGGGCCTCGCACCCGCACTGGCTGGTGCTCAGCGTGGCCGTGGTGCTGCGCGGCAACCTGGACCAGACCCTGGCCCGGCGCGATGCGCGCGTGGCCGGCACCGCGCTGGGCTGCCTGCTGGTGCTGCTGTTCGCCTGGCTGGGGCAGACCTGGTTGTCGGGCGTGGCCTTCCTGCTGGCCGTGGGCGTGGCCCACGCCTTCGTCAACGTGCGCTACCTGGTCACGGCCACGGCGGCCACCATGATGGCGCTGCTGCAGGCCCACATGGCGCACCCGGCCGGCGGCTACGCCATCGGCGAGCGCCTGGCCGATACGCTGCTGGGCGCGCTGCTGGCCTGGGGCTTTTGCTACGTGCTGCCGGCCTGGGAGCGGCGCAGCCTCGCGCGGCTGATCGCGCGCGTGCAGGAGGCCGCGCGCGTGCTCGCGGCCGAGGCGCTGCGCTGGCCCGAGGCTGGCCAGTCCGACCTGGCGCTGCGGCTGGCGCGGCGCGAG
Source organism: Pseudorhodoferax sp. Leaf265 (assembly GCF_001422365.1). Lineage (GTDB taxonomy): Bacteria > Pseudomonadota > Gammaproteobacteria > Burkholderiales > Burkholderiaceae_C > Pseudorhodoferax. The sequence goes on from NZ_LMMT01000012.1 coordinate 488,600, forward strand.
TTCTACGAGGCGATCGGCTCGATCGCCGCCAGCGCCCAGCGCAGCCATGCCGAGCCCACGCGCGTGCAGCTGCCGGTGCCGGCCATGGCCACGCTGCTCACGCGCTGCCATGTGCTGTTGGCGCAGCTGTCGGCCGTGCGCACCATGCTGGAGCGCCGGCGCGAGCGGCTCGACGAGCCCTCGGCACGCCAGGCGCTCGTGGCGGCGCAGGCCGAGGTGGCGGGGGTGCTGGCCGGCACCGTGGAATCCGGCGTGGGCGGCCAGGCCGATCCGGACCTGGGCTGGCCCGAGCCGCAGGCGCCGCTGCTGCCCTGGCTGCAGCGCCGGCTGCAACTCGTGGTGCAGGGCGCGCATGGCGTGCGGCAGGCGGCCACCGCGGTGCAGGCGGCCGGCGCGCGCCGCTGAGGATCAGGCTGGCGGGAGACCCAGCAGTTCGCGGTAGTCGCGCGCGGTCTGCGGCGAGGCCGTGTCCAGCGCCTGCTGCCAGGCGGTCTGGTGGCGCAGCACCAGGCGTGCGTCGGCCACGGCCTTGGAGCGGCAGAACCAGTGGCAGGTGTGCTGCATGAGCAGCAGCTCGGCCATCATGCGGCGTGCCAAAGTCTTCTCGCTCAACCCTGCGTTGTTGGCGGCCACCTCGGCGATGCCGCGCGCATGGATCTTGAAGGCCTCGCGCACGTCGAACATCCGGTAGCGCGGCAGCAGCTGCTGGGCCCAGGGAATCCACATCGGCAGCTTGCTGACCTGGGCCTGCGGCGCGGGCATGGTGGCGACATCGGTGGCGAAGCGCTGGAACTGGCCGGCCAGCGCCTGTTCGGTGCCGGCCAGTACGCCGCGCACCTGGCGTGCGCGCTCCGCGTCGGACTCGCCGAGCCAGCGCAGGTAGCCGTCGGTCAGCGCTTCCATCTGCTGTTCGATCTGGTAGGGGCGCAGGTACTGGGCGAGCAGGGCCACGCGGGCCTGCTGTTCGCGCGTCTTGCGCACCTGCGCGGCGATGCCCAGCACGGCCAGCAGCAGCAGGAGTTCGGTCATGGGTGCGCGCTCCGCGCGAAAGAGGTCATGGCCATTGGGGGATGGGCTCGTCCTTGAGTTGGCCGCGCAGCGCGGCGTAGTCGGGCACGATGGAGGCCACCGTGTCCCAGAAGCGGGGGCTGTGGTCCATCACGCGCAGATGGCTCAGCTCGTGCACGACGACGTAGTCGATGATGGACAGGCGCAGGTGGACCAGCCGCCAGTTCAGCCGGATCGCGCCGCTGCTGCTGGCGCTGCCCCAGCGCGTGCCGGCACTGGACAGTGTGAGCTTGGTCCATTGCACGCCCAGCTGCGGCGCGTAGTGCTGCAGCCGTTCGGTGAACAGGCGCTTGGCCTGGCGCATGAGCCAGGCCTGCACGGTGTCGCGGATCTGCTCGGGTGCGGCATGGCCGGGCAAGGCCAGCTGCAGCACGCCGCGCTCGGCATCCAGCGCGGCGCCGCCGCTGCCCGCGAAGCGGTGGCTGGGGTCGAGTTCGAGCCGGACGTGCTGGCCCAGGAAGGGCAGGGTGGCGCCGTCCTGCCAGACGATGCGGGCATCGGCCATGCGCTGCTGGCGCGCCTGCGCTTCGCCCAGCTTGCGCAGGATCCAGCCGCTCTTGTCACGCACGGCCGTGTCGATCTCCGCGAGTGGCACCCAGCGCGGCGCGCTGACGACCAGGCCGTCGGCCGCGACCACGAAGCCGATGCTGCGGCGCTTGGCCCGCTTGAACAGGTAGTCCACCACGGCCGGGCCGAGCAGGGCCTGACGGTTGGCCTGCGGGTGCGAGAAGCGCACGGCCGCCACCGGGTCCGGCAGCGGCGCCGCCGGCACCTGGGCGGGCGCGGCGGGCGGCGCGAAGAAGTCGAGCGCCAGCTGGACCAGGGGCTTCACTTGAGTCCTGGGTAGGCGTCGGGGTCGAGCCGGTGCATCTCGGCCTCGATCCAGGCCTGCACCTCGCGCATGAGTTCGTCGGCCTTGCGGCCCTCGGTGGGAATCGGTTTGCCGATGGAGATGTCGACGATGCCGGGCCGCTTGACGAAGGCCTTGCGCGGCCAGCACTTGGCCGAGGTCACGGCGATCGGCACCACCGGCGCGCCGCAGGCGATCGCCAGGCGCGTGCCGCCCGACTTGTAGTTGCCCACGCCGCCGCGCGGGATGCGCGTGCCTTCGGGGAACATGATGACCCAGTTGCCCTGCTTGAGCAGGCGGCGGCCCTGCTGCACCACCTTGGCGAAGGCGCGCGAGCCGTCCTTGCGGTCGATGTGGATCATGTCCATGCGCGCCATGGACCAGCCGAAGAACGGGATGTAGAGCAGCTCGCGCTTGAACACGTAGGCCAGGGGGTGCGGCATGATCGCCGGCATCACCAGCGTCTCCCAGGTCGACTGGTGCTTGACCAGCAGCACGGCGGCATCGAGCGAGCCATGCGGCAGGTTCTCGAAGCCGGTGATGCGGTTGCGGATCCCCAGGATCCACTGCCCGCCGTTGACGGCCGTCTTGAGCCAGCCGGCGCAGATCCAGTACATGCGCGTGGGGCTCACGAACACCGAGGCGACGATCGCGAACGTGGCCCAGGGCACGATGGTCACGACCATCCAGACGAGGTGCAGCACGGAGCGCACGAAGGCCAGCAGCCAGGCGCCGGGGGACAGGCCGTTTCTCATCGCCGGGCCGCCCCAAGACGAGAAGCGCCCCCTCGGGGGGCCGCGGACCTCGCGCAGCGGGGGAGCGTGGGGGCTTTTCTCATGGTGCGGGGGCGGAGCGTTGCAGCAGTTCGCGCGCGGTCAGGAATTCGGCGAAGGCCGCCAGGTCCTGGTGCACGATGGTGTGGGCGGGAAAGTCGTTCGGCAGCGGCGGTGCCGTGCCCTGGTTGCTCCAGGCCGCGGACTTGCCGGTCAGCACCAGGTGCGGTTCGCAGCCGGCCGCCACGCCGGCCTGCAGGTCGCGCGCGCTGTCGCCCGCGGTGGGCACATCCCTGAGGTCCACGCCCAGGCGTTCGCCGATCTGCTGGAACAGCCCCGGCTGCGGCTTGCGGCAGGCGCAGTGGTCGTCGGGCGTGTGCGGGCAGTAGAACACCGCGTCGATGCGGCCGCCCAGTGTGGCCAGCGCCTTGTGCATCTTGGCGTGGATGGCGTTGAGCGAGACCACGTCGAACAGGCCGCGCCCCAGGCCCGACTGGTTGGTGGCGACCACCACGTGCCAGCCGGCGTGGTTGAGCTTGGCGATGGCTTCCAGCGCGCCGGGCAGCGGCTCCCATTCCTCGGGCGACTTGACGAACTCGTCGCTGTCGACGTTGATGGTGCCGTCGCGGTCCAGGATGACCAGTTTCATGGCGGGTCTAGGCCAGGCGTGCGAGGTCGGCGACACGGTTCATCGCGGCATGCAGGGACTTGAGCAGGCCCTGGCGGTTCAGACGCAGGTCGGCCTGCTCGGCGTTGACCATCACGCCGTCGAAGAAGGCGTCCACGGGCGCGCGCAGCGCGGCCAGGGTCTGCAACGAGGCGGTGTAGTCGCCGGCCTCGAACTGCGCGTCGGCGGCGGGTGCGGTGCGCTGCAGCGCGGCGTACAGGTCCTTCTCAGCGGGTTCCTGCAGCAGCAGTTCGCTGACATGGGCATCGACCTCGCCGGCCTTCTTGAGGATGTTGGACACGCGCTTGTTGGCGGCGGCCAGCGCGGCGGCCTCGGGCAGGGCGGCGAAGGCGCGCACAGCCGCCAGGCGCTTGGGCACCTCGCCCAGGCGCGCGGGGCGCAGCGCCAGCACGGCGTCGACCTCCTGGGCACTGTAGCCCTGCTCGCGCAGGCTGCCGGCCAGGCGTTCGTCGAGGAAGTTCAGCAGGGCCTCGGTCGGGTCCTGGATCCTGTCGCCGAAGGCCGGCACGGCTGCGCGCACCAGCGCCTCGGGTGCCAGCGGCAGGTTCTTCTCGGACAGCATGCGCAGCACGCCCAGCGCATGGCGGCGCAGCGCGAACGGGTCGCGGTCGCCGGTGGGCAGGTTGCCGATGCCGAACATGCCGACCAGGGTTTCCAGCTTGTCGGCCAGGGCGACCACCAGGCCGACCTCGTTGCGCGGCAGCGCGTCGCCCGCGAAGCGCGGCTTGTAGTGGTCTTCGATGGCGTCGGCCACGGCGGGCGGCAGGCCGTCGTTGAGCGCGTAGTAGCGGCCCATGGTGCCCTGCAGCTCGGGGAACTCGCCGACCATGTCGGTCACGAGATCGCTCTTGGCCAGCTGCGCGGCCTGGTCGGCCTGGGCCGCGAGGCCGGCGCCGCCGAGTTGCTGCGCGATTGCAGCCGCGATGGCCCGCACGCGCGCGATGCGTTCGCCCTGGCTGCCCAGCTTGTTGTGGTAGACCACCTTGTCCAGACCCGGCACACGCGCGGCCAGCGTCTTCTTGCGGTCCTGGTCGTAGAAGAACTTGGCGTCGGCCAGGCGCGGGCGCACCACGCGTTCGTTGCCACCGGTCACTGCGCTGGCGTCTGCGGGGCGGATGTTGCTGACCACGAGGAAGCGGTTGGTCAGCCGGCCTTCGGCGTCCAGCAGCGGGAAGTACTTCTGGTTGGCCTTCATCGTGAGGATCAGGCACTCCTGGGGCACATCCAGGAACTCGGGCTCGAAGGCGCAGACCAGCACATTGGGGCGTTCGACCAGGGCCGTCACTTCGTCGAGCAGGGCCTCGTCCTCGATGGGGCGCGCACCGCCGCCGACCTGGGCGGCTGCGGCGGCCAGCTGGCGCACGATCTCGGCGCGGCGCGCGTCGAAGCCGGCGATCACGGCGCCAATCTCGGCCAGCGTGTCGGCATAGCGGTCGGCGTGGGCGATCACCACGGGCGATTGGGCCGCCTCGAAGCGGTGGCCCTGCGTGCTGTTGCCGGCCTTCAGGCCCAGGGCCGTGACAGGCACGACCTCGCTGCCGTGCAGCGCCACCAGGCCATGGGCCGGGCGCACGAAGCTTACGCTGGTCCAGCCCGGCAGCTCGCAGCCTTCTTCGAGCTGGTAGCTCATGAGCTTGGGGATGGGCAGCTTGGCCATGGCCTCGGCCAGCGCCTTCTGCAGGCCTTCGGCCAGCGCGACGCCGGCCTGCACGCTGTCGAAGAACAGGGCTTCGGCCTTGCCATCGGGCGCGCGCTTGAGCTGCGGCACGGCGGAGGCATCGGCGCCCAGCGCCGCTAGGCGCTTGAGCAGCGCGGGCGTGGGCTGGCCGTCAGCCGTGAGGCCCACGGCCACAGGCATGAGCTTGGTCGATTGCGGCTTGTCGGCCGCGCGCGCGAGCACGCCCGTGATGTGGGCGGCCAGGCGGCGCGGCGAGGCGAAGGCGGTCAGTTGCGCGTCGGCGTTGGCCAGGCCCTGGGCGCGCAGCTGCTCCAGCAGCTGGCCCGCGAAGGCGTCGCCAAGCTTGCGCAGGGCCTTGGGCGGGAGTTCTTCGACGAACAGTTCAACGAGAAGGTTCTGGGCAGTCATAGGGTTCTCAGGCCGCCTTCTTCGGGGGAATCTGCGCGACCCATTCGCGCGGTGCCATCGGGAAGCCCAGGCGCTCGCGGCTGTCGACGTAGCTCTGCGCCACGGCGCGTGCCAGGTTGCGGATGCGGCCGATGTAGGCGGCGCGTTCGGTCACGCTGATGGCGCCGCGGGCGTCCAGCAGGTTGAAGCTGTGCGCCGCCTTGAGCACCTGCTCGTAGGCCGGCAGCGCGAGCTGCTGCTCCATGAGGTGCTTGGCCTGCTTCTCGTGTGCGTTGAAGGCGGTGAACAGGAAGTCGGCGTCGGAGTGCTCGAAGTTGTAGGTGGACTGCTCCACCTCGTTCTGCTTGTAGACGTCGCCGTAGCTGAGGCCTTCCGTCCACTGCAGGTTGTAGACGTTGTCCACGCCCTGCAGGTACATGGCCAGGCGCTCCAGGCCGTAGGTGATCTCGCCCGTGATGGGCTTGCAGTCGATGCCGCCGACCTGCTGGAAGTAGGTGAACTGGGTCACCTCCATGCCGTTGAGCCAGACCTCCCAACCCAGGCCCCATGCGCCCAGCGTGGGGTTCTCCCAATCGTCCTCGACGAAGCGGATGTCGTTCTTCTTGAGGTCGAAACCCAGCGCTTCGAGCGAACCCAGGTACAGCTCCAGGATGTTGCTGGGCGCGGGCTTGAGCACCACCTGGTACTGGTAGTAGTGCTGCAGGCGGTTCGGGTTCTCGCCGTAGCGGCCGTCCTTGGGGCGGCGGCTGGGCTGCACGTAGGCAGCCTTCCACGGCTCGGGGCCGAGCGCGCGCAGGAAGGTGGCGGTGTGCGAGGTGCCCGCGCCCACTTCCATGTCGTAGGGCTGGAGCAGTGCGCAGCCTTGCTCGGCCCAGTACGTCTGCAGCTTGAGGATGATTTGTTGGAATGACAGCATCGATGCGGAGCCGGGCCGCAGGCCGGCAATGTGGTCGAAAGCGGCGCGCCGTGGGCACGCAAACCGCAGATTCTACGGGCGCTGCCTGCGCCACAGCGCCAGCGCCACGACGGCCAGCGCCAGGCCCCACAGCGGTGCCAGGCCGAAGCGCCCCGCCCACCAGGCGAACGGCGTGATGTCGGTGCGGCCATAGACCTCGCCGGTCAGCACATCGCGCGTGAGGCGCGGCAGCGCGTGCGTGACCTGGCCTTGCGCATCGACGATGGCGGTGGCGCCGGTGTTGGTGGCGCGCAGCATGGGCCGGCGGAACTCCAGCGCGCGCATGCGCGAGATCGAGAGGTGCTGGTCGATGGCGATGCTGTCGCCGAACCAGGCGATGTTGCTCATGTTCACGAAGATGGTGGGCGCCTTGGCCGGGTCGACGAAGCGCGCGGCGAGTTCCTCGCCGAACAAGTCCTCGTAGCAGATGTTGGGCGCGAGCCGCTGCGCGCCCAGCACCATGGAGGCCTGGCCCACATCGCCGCGGCGGAAATCGCCGAGCGGGATGTGCATCATCTCGGTGAACCAGCGAAAGAACGGCGGGATGAACTCGCCGAAGGGCACCAGGTGGTGCTTGGCGTATTCGTAATGGGCCGTGTGGCCCGGGGTGAAGCCCACCGCGGCGTTGATGTAGCCACTGCGCATGTCGCCCATGGGCATGCCGATCAGCGCGGTCTGCCCGCCCGCCGCGAAGCGTGCCTGCAGCGCCTGCCAGTAGCCGATGGGCAACTGCTCGGGCAGCAGCGGCAGCGCGGTCTCGGGCGCGACCACCAGCGGTGCCGAGGCCAGGTTGAGCTGCTGGCCGTACCACTGCAGCGACTGCTCGATGCCGATGCCGGGCTCGAACTTCACATCCTGCGGGATGTTGCCTTGCAGCAGGCTCACGCGCAGCGGCTGGGCGATGACGGCGCTCTCGGCCGCCGGCTGGAGGCGGCCCAGGCCGAAGGACAGCGCGACCACCGCCACCAGCGCCAGCGCGGCTGGCAGGCGGCCCTGCGCCGAGGCAGCGACCGAGGCCAGCAGCGCGGCCGCCAGCGCTGCGACGGCCGTGATGCCGTAGACGCCGACCCAGGGCGCGAAGGCGGCCAGCGGGCCGTCCACGTGCGCATAGCCCGCCGCGCCCCAGGGGAAGCCCGTGAACAGCAGGCCACGCGCGAGCTCGGCCAGCGTCCAGAGTGCGGCCCACAGCAGCGCGCGGCCGAACGGGTTGTGGATGTTGCAGTGGCGCACGATGCCGGCAGCCAGCGCGTAGTACAGCGCGAGCAAAGCGGCGAGTGCCACCACCGACAGCACCGCGAGCACGGCCGGCAGCCCCCCGTAGACATGCAGCGAGATGAACAGCCACCAGAAGGTGCCGCCCAACCAGGCCAGCGCGAACAGGAAGCCGCGCAGCGCCGCGGCGCGCGTGCTGGGCGCACTGTCGACCAGACGCACCAGCACCTCGAGCGCGAACAGCTGCAGCCACCACTGGGGCTGGCCGTCCCAGGGCGCGGAGATGGACAAGGCATGGGCCCCGCCGGCCAGCAGCGCGCCCGCCATGGCCACCCAGGCGCCTGGCAGGGCGCGCAAATTCATGGAGCGGAGTCGCCGGCTTCGGTCGCGGGAAACACCTTGAACCAGCGCACCGCGCCGCCCTTGGTGTGCAGCACCAGGAAGCGCAGGCCGGACAGGTCGTGGCTCTCGCCGCGGCGCGGCACGTGGCCGACCTCGTGCGCGATCAGGCCGCCGATGGTGTTGAAGCGGTCATCTTCCGGGCCGGCCTGCAGCGTGACGGCGAAGGCTTCTTCGACGCGCTCGACCGGCGTGTCGCCGCTGACGCGGTAGGTGCGGTCGGCCAGGCCGAAGATGTCGCCATGGTCTTCCACGATGTCGAACTCGTCCTCGATCTCGCCAACGATCTGCTCGAGCACGTCCTCGATCGTGATGAGGCCGGCCACGCGGCCGAACTCGTCGATGACCACGGCCAGGTGGTTGCGGTTGCCGCGGAATTCGCGCAGCAGGTCGTTCAGGCCCTTGCTCTCGGGCACGAACACGGCCGGGCGCAGCAGCGCGCGCAGGTTCAGTTCGGGAGCCCGCTGCAACTTGAGCAAGTCCTTGGCGAGCAGGATGCCGATGATGTTCTCGCGCTCGCCCTCGTAGACGGGGAAACGCGAGTGCGCCGTGTTGATGACCTGGTGCAGCAGTTCTTCGTAGGGTGCGTCGATGTCCAGGCAGTCCATGCGCGTGGCCGCCACCATCACGTCGCCGGCCGTCTGGTCGGCCATGCGGATCACACCTTCGAGCATCACGCGGGCGTCGGGCCCGATGATGTCGTTCTGCTCCGCGTCGTTGAGTGTTTCGATCAATTCCGCCCGCGAATCCGGGCCGGGATGGATGAATTCGGCCAGGCGTTGCAGGAAGCTGCGCTTGTCTTCGCGCTCGAGGCTACCGGGCGCGGAGCGCCCAGGATAGGGGTCTGACACTGACGGGGGTGCACGGCGTGCGGCTGTGGGGGAACCGCAAGGATAGCGGATCGCCGCCGGGGCACCCAGCCCGGCATGCGCCGGCAGCGCTCAGCGGCCGGACTTTTGGCGCGCGCCCTGCACACCCTGGCGCACTTCCTGTAGGCCTTGCAGGAAGCCGCGGAACTGGTGGGCCTGGGCCTTGAGGTGGTAGTCCGTGAGTCCCAGGTGCTGCTGCACGAGTTCGTTCACGCGCGAGTCCAGCGTGGCGGCCGGCAGGCGCAGGAAGGCCTCGGATTCGGAGCCGTCGCGCTCGACCGTGGCGCCAGCGTTGCGCGCGATCTTGAGCATGGCCGTGTTCTCGCTGAGCGCGTGGATGAACAGGCTTTGCACGCCCTCGTTGCGGGCATGCATGACGGCGCGCTCGAACAGGCGTGCGCCGTAGCCACGCCCGCGCACATGCTCGGACACCGACACGCCGAACTCCGCGCAGGAGGTCAGCGAAGGATCGATGGAGAAGGCCAGATGCGCCATGGCGATCAGTTCGAGCCGGCGGTTGTAGATGCCGAAGATCTCGTCGCGCGTGAAGTCCAGGCTGTCGACATAGCGGCGCACATGCTCGTCGGCGGCTGCGTAGCCGAAGCGCAGGTAGCGGTCGTGCGGGCTCAAGGCCATCAGGTGGCGGGAAATGCGTTCCCGGTGCTCCGGGCCCAGGGAGCGGATCGGCACGATGACCGGGGCAGTGCGGCGTTTGTCGGCCCCGTCGCGCCGATGCGGACGCGCGATACCGTCAACCGCGGACGGTACAGGGGGTGGGGTGTTATGCTGCATTGCAGCAATATACGACCAATGCGACCTTGTTGCAGGCAGTACCGCACGGATTTCTGCCGAGACTGAAGGGCAATTGGCATCACGCAACAAACGAAACAAAGCTTGGTGCGGGCTGCAATCTGGCTGTAACCAGCCGTTTAGATACTGCGGCACATGAAGTTGGTCCCGCAGCAGGAGAACCCCCCGTGTTTTTGACGACTCTCGGCAGTGCTTCCGGTGATCGCTCGGATTCCGCGCAGCGTGTTGAACGCCAGGGCTGGTTGCGCTGGCCATGGTCCCGACGGGGCGGCCGGCTGGAGGAGATCCGGCGCCTGATGCTGGCCCAGCTCGCGACCGTGGCCAATGCGGAGCAGCGGGTGAGCCTTGCCGTCCGCATCAAATCGGCAGCCGATCCGGAGGCCCTGTGGGTCTTGCGTGGCGATTGGATGGCAGCGCTTGCGGACCACGAGGGCCTGCTGCTGGCGCGCCAGCGCATGAGCGACGTGAGCTTCATGTTCTCCGGCCTGCTGGACCGGGAGGAGCATGCGCGTACCGGCCTGGAGGTGCTGCGCACCGACATGCCGCGTGGCCTGGTGCGCAACGCGGCGCAGCTGCGCGCCGACCACTGAGACTGGCTACAGCGGCAGGGCGGTGGTGGCCTTGACGCGGTCCAGCACGAAGCTGGTCTTGCAGTCCTGCACGCTGGGGTGCTTGAGCAGCGTGCCCATCACGAAGCTGCGGTAGTGCGCCATGTCGCGCACCACCACGCGCAGCAGGTAGTCCATGTCGCCCGTCAGGGCCTCGCATTCCACGACCTCGGGCCAGGTGACGACGCTGGCGCGGAACAGGTCCATGGGGTTGCGCTTGTGTGTCTCGGCCAGCTTCTCCAGCCGCACGTTGAGGTAGGCCGTCAGCGCCAGACCCACGGATTCGGGCTTGACGAGCGCCACGTAGCGGTCGATCACACCGCTGTCTTCCAGCCGCTTGACGCGCCGCAGCACGGCGCTGGCCGACAGGCCCACCTGCTCGGCGATCTGCTCGTAGGTGGCGCGGCCATCGGTTTGCAGCGCGTTCAGGATCTGGCGATCCAGCTTGTCCAGCGTTTCCAAGGCCGCTCCTGCTTCGAAGGAAATGGGGAGGGGGATTCTGCCGCTGGATTCAGGCGGCGCGCACGAGCTGCAGGCTGTCGTGCAGCACCAGTTCCTGGAAGGCCAGCGCCACGTGGGGATGGCCCGGCACGAAACGGTTGTCGGCGCCGGTCCGCGCGGCCGTGGACACCGGGAACACCACGTTGTCGCAGTTGGAATACCAGCAAGTGAAGGGCACGGGTGGGGTCTGGAGCTCGTCGCGTGCGAGCCGGACCAGCCAGCGGCTGTTCCGCTCCATCTGGCGGGCGTTCTCGCCATGGCCCAGCTGCGCCATCCAGGTGCCGCTGTGCGGGCTGGCGATCGTGACCACGCGCGCCACGCGGGCCGCAGCCCCTGGCGTGCGCAGCCAGGCGCGCGCCGCCAGGCCGCCCATGCTGTGGCACACCAGCACCGGCGCCTGGCCGGTTGCCGCCATGAGCCTGGCCACCGCGGCATCGATGGCCGGCACGTAGGCATCGATCGATCCGGTCACGGGCTCCAGGCTCACGGCGACGTGGGGCAGGCCCAGCGCGCGGGCGCGCCGCATCCAGGGCGCCCAGAAACCACGGTTGCAGAACAGGCCGTGCACGAACACCACGCCGCGCTCCCGCGTGCCTGGCGGCAAGTGGTCGGGCTCGGCATGTTCGCGGAACGGTTGGCGCCAGAAGAACACCTGCACGCCGCTGCGCCATTCGGCCCACCAGGCTGCCAGCAGTTGCGCCGGCGTCGGCCGTGGCGCGGGGTCGTTGTGCTGGCGGGCCAGCAGCGCGAACTCGCAGGCCAGCAGGGCGCCGTAGCCGAGCGCTGGCAATGCCAGGCCGGCCATGGCCAGCAGCGGCGACGAGGACCACCAGCCCAGCAGCCAGGCCAGGGCCAGCGAGGCGAGAAGCAGGCAGAGCAGTCGTTGCAGGCGTGCGAGCATGGGCGCGGTGCAGTGGGGCAGCTTGCATTGTCGCCCTAGGGCAAGCCCCGCTGGCGGTGGCGCAGGTGCTGAGCACAATGCCGCCGCACAAGGAGATGCAGATGGCAAAGCCCTGGTTGGACAGCTACCCCCCGAATGTGCCGCACGACGTGGATGTGGCGCGCTACCGCTCGCTCGCCCAGTTGCTGGAAGAGTCGTTCAAGAAGAATGCGGCGCAGCCGTTCTCGGTGTGCATGGACTGCTGGATGTCTTACCGTGAGCTCGACGAGGCCTCGGCCGCCGTCGGTGCCTGGCTGCAGGGCTTGGGCTTGGAGGAGGGCGCACGGGTGGCCATCATGCTGCCCAACATCCCGCAGTTCGCGGTGACCATGGCCGGCGTGCTGCGCGCGGGCTACACCTGCGTGAACGTCAACCCGCTTTACACGGCGCGCGAACTGGCGCACCAGCTCAAGGACTCCGGCGCCAGCGCCATCGTGATCCTGGAGAACTTCGCGCACACGCTGGAGAGCGTGATCGCCGAGACGCCGTTGCGGCATGTGGTCGTGGCCTCGATGGGCGACATGCTGGGCACGTTCTACGGCCCGTGGGTCACCTTCGCGGTGCGCCACCTGGCCAAGATGGTGCCGGAGTTCCGGTTGTCGCTGGACAGCGGGCGCACCGCCACATCGTTTCGCACGGTGCTGGCCGAAGGCGGCCGGCGCAGCCTGCGGCCGGGCCAGGCCACGCTGGACAGCATCGCCTTCCTGCAGTACACGGGCGGCACCACCGGCGTCTCCAAGGGTGCGGTGCTGACGCATGCGAACGTGATCGCCGGCGTGCTGCAGTCCGAGGCCTGGTTCTCGCCTGCGTTGGCGCGTGTGGGTGATCTGCGCAAGGTCAACAGCATCGCGGCGCTGCCCCTGTACCACATCTTTGCGCTGACGCTGTGCCTGCTGGCGATCCGGCTGGGCGCGCACCTGACGCTGGTGCCGAACCCGCGCGACATTGGCAAGTTCGTCGACACGCTCAAGGCCCGGCCGTTCCATCTTCTGCCCGGCGTCAACACCCTGTTCAATGCGCTGTTGCAGCACCCGCAGTTCAAGCACCTGGATTTCTCGCAGCTGTGCGTCACGCAGGCCGGCGGCATGGCCGCCTCCGAAGGCACGGCGCGGCAGTGGTTCGAGGTAACGGGCTGTCCCATGATCGAAGGCTGGGGCATGAGCGAGACGGTGGCCATCGGCACCAACAACCCGGTCACTGCAACGGCCTTCAGTGGCAGCATCGGCCTGCCGCTGCCCGGCATCGACATCGCCATCAAGGACGACGACGGCCAGTCGCTGGCGCAGGGCGAGCCCGGTGAAATTTGCATCAGCGGGCCGAACGTGATGCGCGGCTACTACCAGCGCCCCGACGAGAGCGCGGCTGCCTTCACGCCCGACGGCTACATGCGCACCGGTGACATTGGCACCATGGATGCTCGGGGCTTTTTCCGCATCGTCGACCGCAAGAAGGACATGATCCTGGTCAGCGGCTTCAATGTCTTCCCGAACGAACTTGAGAATGTCATCTCTTTGTGCCCCGGCGTGGTCGAATGCGCTGCCGTCGGCATCCCGGACGAGAAGCAGGGTGAGGCCATCAAGGTGTTCGTGGTGCGCAGCGACCCTTCGCTGTCGGAAGAAGACGTGTCGCGCCACTGCCAGGACAACCTGACCGGCTACAAGCGGCCCAAGCACATCGAGTTCCGCGACGAGCTGCCCAAGAGCAACGTGGGCAAGATCCTGCGGCGTGAACTGCGTCGCGAAAGGGTCTGAGGGATCTTGAACTGCTCGGTATAGTCGTCGGCGTTTTGCTGTTCGACAACATCGGAGAGACCATGGAGTACGAGACCATCACATTGCGTGTGGAAGCCGGCAAGGTCGGCATCGTCACGCTGAACCGTCCCAAGCAGCTCAATGCGCTGAACGACCAGCTCATGAACGAGCTTGGCGATGCGCTCAAGAAGCTCGACCAGGACGACAGCATCGGCTGCATCGTGCTGACCGGCAGCGAGAAGGCATTCGCCGCTGGGGCCGACATCGGCGCCATGGCCAAGTACAGTTTTGCAGACGTCTACAAGGGCGACTACATCACGCGCAACTGGGAGCAGATCCGCAGCATCCGCAAGCCCGTCATCGCGGCCGTCAGCGGCTTCGCTCTGGGCGGCGGTTGCGAACTCGCAATGATGTGCGACTTCATCATCGCGGCCGACAACGCCAAGTTCGGCCAGCCGGAGATCAAGCTCGGGGTGATTCCAGGCGCCGGCGGCACGCAGCGCTTGCCGCGTGCGGTCGGCAAGGCCAAGGCCATGGACATGGCACTGACGGGTCGCATGATGGATGTAGCCGAAGCCGAGCGCGCTGGCCTGGTCAGCCGCGTCGTGCCGCTCGACAAGCTGATGGAAGAAGCCCTGGGTGCTGCGCTGTCGATCTGCGATTTCTCTCAGATTGCCGTGATGGCGGCCAAGGAGTCGGTCAACCGCGCCTTTGAAAGCGGCCTGTCCGATGGCGTGATGTTCGAACGCCGGCTGTTCCACGGTCTGTTCGCTACTGCAGACCAGAAGGAAGGCATGGACGCCTTCATGAACAAGCGCAAGGCTGGCTTCACCAACAGTTGAAACCAACGCGAAATCCGCGCTATAATGAGCGGCTCGGCGCTTTAGCTCAGTCGGTTAGAGCGATGGAATCATAATCCACAGGTCCGCGGTTCGAATCCGTGAAGCGCCACCAAAACCCAAAAAGCCTTTGAAATCAACGATTTCGAAGGCTTTTTCATTTGCAGGGGTGCCACACAGGGGTGCCACCTCATGGGGTTATCCACACCGCGTTTGTATCGCAAGCCCGACTCGGGCGTGTACTTCGTCCGGATACTTTTCATGTATCCGAACGCCACCAAGACGGGCGATGGCGAGGGGCGAAGGGCCCCAAATAAGGCAGAGGTTAGGAGGTCGCTTCGGACTAAATGCCCGAATTTGGCCGGCAGAATTGTTGCAACGATCAACGCTGCCCTCGCCCAGGTTCCCATGTCCGCCCGTCCTGCTGTCTTCGACCAGATCCACGATCAGGTCCTGGCCCGATTCATCGGGCCCATGGCGCAGCCGGTGCAGATCGAAGACGAGGCGGACCTCGCCGCGTTCCTGGGCTTCTTTCAGGATCTGCAGCAGCCGGGACTGGAGGACTTCCACGAGGTGATGCTGGAGCGTGTCGCGACACGGGGCATCAAGACCGTGTCGCCTGCGCTGACGGTCCGCGACGATGCGGATAGGGCGCTCTTCATCCAAATGGCCCGCGGGGTCTCCCAGCCGGGCTTCGAGCAACTGAAGGCGGCGATGCTGGCTCGGCTGCGCGGCGCGCCGCTGCTCGAGCCAGATCCACGTCGCCCACATGGAGCCGACGACAGCGCGCTGGGCTGCGAGCCTGCGGCATCGCGCGCCGCGCCGGTGGGCCATGGGATCGAGGCACCGGTGCCTGGCCAACTTCATCGCCTGGTCGACGAACCGGACGTGCGGGCAACCGCCCCTGCGTCGGTCGATCAGCGTTCGTTGACGGGCGGGGCGGAGAACGCACCATTACGTGCCGATACGCATGCGGGTGCGCATGCCTCCGTGCGGGTCAACTCGCATCCGCCATCGCCGCGGCCAGACGCCGTAGCGCCTGCATCTCGGATCGCCGAAGAAGAGGACGCTGAGACGGGTCGTCGCGCGGGTGTTGAAAATCCCACTCGTTGGCCAGACGCCGTGGATGGTTACGTCGCCACGCTGCGGGCGCAAAAAGCCATCGGCAAAAAGACCCTCAGGGAGCGGCGGACGCTGCTGGACCAGCTTGGGAATTTCTTGGTCGGCACCTACAGCTTCTCGGGCAGGTTCTTCGTCCACCAGGTGCAGAAACACCACATCGCCGCGTTCGCTGATTTTTCCGCCAACCGCTTGGCTCGGGGCATCACGAAGGCTGAGCATGACGCGGCGACTGCTTCTGGCAAACCTCTGCCGACGATCGCTCCGCGCACGCAACTCAAGCGCAACTCGACGCTTGCCTTGTTCTTCGACTGGGCTCTGAACGAGTTGCAGGCGACGAGCAGCGATCCAACCAGCGGGATGGAAAAGCGGAACTCGACGCTCAAAAAGCAGAAGAGCGAAACCAGCGAACCGTATCGCCCCTTCGAGCGCAACCACATCACCACCATCTTCGATCCGGACCGCTTCCTGGCGCACTGCCGCGTCCCAGATTACTTCTGGGCGCCGCTGTTGGGCATCCATCTGGGCGCACGTCTCGGCGAACTGGTCAATGTCGAACTGTGCAACATCAAGCGTCATGAGCTCAGTGACATCTGGTACATCGATCTGCAGGCCGAGGACACGAAAAACCAGAACAGCGTTCGGCGCCTGCCGATCACGCGGCCCCTGGTCGACCTGGGGTTCCTCGACTATGTCGAGCACATCCGCGGCCTTGGTGCGACCACGCTGTTTCCTCATCGGGACATGACCACCAAAACGGCGCGGGATCAGCCGTCGAAAAACGCCAGTGATAATTTCGCGAAACACCTCGATGCCTGCGGATTGTCCGACCCCGCGCTGGTGTTCCATTCGTTTCGGCACACGGTGATCACCGCACTGCAACTTGCCAATGTGCCGCTGCTCATCAGCCAGCAGATCGCTGGGCATGCCGCCCAGGATCATGCGGTCAGGACCGGGGCGATGACGCGCGAGCAGGCGCGCAGCGTGACCATGACGACCTACAGCCATGCGGACATCCCGAGCATGACCATGGAGGACCCGTTCAGGGTGCTCAAGCAGACGCTGGAGCAGAACCTGACGCTACCCCTCGACTACGTGCGCCTTGCACGAGCGGCGGCGATCGTCCAGGAGCATGTGCGCAAATCAGGCGTCGGCATCGAGGCAGGATGGCCGGCGCAGAACAGGGCCTACACGCAGATGATGCTCGCACGGTTGAACTAGCGCCGAGCAGGCGACCTGATCGTGCAGGTGCCATTCATAGGGCTCGCAAACGTGAGCTTGGATCTCGCTCCGTGATGGCGGGTCACCGAAGGTGGGTCGATGTGGCGGATTGGCCTCTTGCCGTAGCGAGGGGCCCCGCGGATCCAATTCAGGTCGAGCGTTTCGTGGGGAAGATGCAGGGACGACGGCGTTTCTTGATCTTGGGCGGCCGCAGCTTGTGAGCGTAGTTGTCGCCCCAGATCCGGCGATAAACCATGCGCTCTGACCGGCTCAGCGCCACGCACGCATGCACGGCCACGCCGATCGGGACGGCCATGACTGTGAACCCCAACAGGGCCCACGAAACGAAGTGCCAAACATCATCGCTCACTCGTGCATTCTGCGCAGATGTGACCGAAACGGCAATGGTCGAATGGCCCGCGAGCCAACTGCCTTCGACATTGCGACATCGCAGATCTGCATGGGGCAACGGCGCTCAAGTTTCAACTGGGGCTTGGACCGGTCGGTGTGGGCTTGGCTTGGCGCCTGCTGGCAGGTTGTCAGTGCTGAACTGCTGAATATCCAGTGATCCGACTTCATCGATGGCCCGCTGGAAGAGCCGTTGGACGTCTGCGAGCGATGGAGATGCGCTGTACGCAAGTGCCAGCAACGTCATCGGATGCACTCCGAATTCTGCGGCCAAGCCATCGACTTTTCCCAGTGTCGGCGTCTTCAGCCCGCGCTCAATCGCACTGATGTAGGTTCTGCCGGATGTGGCGTCCTGAGGCAACCCCCGGGCGACACGAACGGCTCGGAGCGCGCGTCCAAAGGCATGGCTTGGCGGTGGCGGTTTCCGTTGAGATGGCACGCCGACATTGGCGCATTTTGCATCTTAATGGACTACACCCAATAGGGTGCATAATTGACTCGTTGAACTTCTTAGAGACGGATACTGAGTCGCGATGGATCGAGATGAGCAAGCGCCACAACCTAGTGCAGAACATGTTGGGGGAGGATGGCTGCAAGTCGGAAGTCTTTTCGAGGCCGATGGCATCAATGGCTTTGTCGATGCCACGCGTTGCGGCGGCACCCTCTGGGCCAAGATCGATCGCTACGACTGGCTCCGATTTCACTCGGGCCACGTTGTCCAGTACCCGCGGGATTCGTTCTGGGCTGTAGCGCCGACCGGCACCTACGTCGCGGTCCAGGCCGGGAGCATTGAGCAATTGATCTGCACGTGCGCAGCCACGGGTAAAAAGGACCGGGTTCTCCGACTCCTGACTGATCCGCAGTTGGACCGACATGATGTCCATCCAGCAGCGCGCGCAGACGCGGCTATCTGGCTCGATGACCGCACGGCTCTGGCAGAGGTTCTGCTTGCGAGCGCCTCCGCCCGCGCTTATGTCTGCGACCTCAACAATGCAGGAATCGAAAACCTTGACTTGGCCGAGTGGGCGCAGGACTTCTGCCTGACGATCGACGCCCAGTTTGCCGCGCGACAGGCCGCCAAATTGGCGAGCGATGAGGCGCGAAGGGATGCGGAGATGAGTGAGTGGTTCTCGAAAGTGAGGCTGTCATGCTCGATTATGTAGAGTATGAACTTGTCAATGTCGATAACTTAGTCACAGACCCTGAGGACCTGGACTACTTTCCACTGTCGGGCGCTGGAGATTATCGCTTGGCTCTCGCCCATAGAGTGGCGAACTTGCTGCTGAAGCACAGATTTACTTCGGACTTTTACCAGCCATACCACGATCGATCTGGAAATACGATAATTCTTCCGCAGAGCGTTGCTGGGGAGTCAACTGCGAAGCTGATGTTAGACAAGCCAAATCCGATTGCAATGGCAAAAATCTCAGAAATTGCCGCAGTCATGAATTGCAAATTTGTCCCACTTGATGGTGGGCCAGAGGTGTCTGCAGAGGGTGATGCTCTCGCATTCGATGTTCTTGCGCGGTCTTTGCGACGTCTCAGACCGGGCGGGCAATCCATTTTTCAGCAACTGGGTGGGGCCGAGCGCGCGTCGCGACTAATATCGCCTCATGATAAATGGGAATAATTTTTTGAAGCAAAAGTTTGGTTCTATTTTGACGATCAATTCGAGAATCAGGCAGTGTGTGCATGCCTGTTGCTGCGACCGCAGTCCACGCATGTGAGACTACCGCATCAGCAACTGTCCGGAAGACCCTGGAAATGCATAACTCGCAGACGGCCATCAGTAATTTCTTGAGTGCCACGTTTGCGGGTGGGTTTACGAGGTGCGCCCAAAGTCGGAGATTTTGGACAGGTCTCCAGAGACGCAGGCGTGGTATAGGGCCTGTGCTCGATGCCGTGCCGACAACCTGTTGATTTCCACGTATTCCTGACCCGCCATTTCCATCGAACCTTGACCCACCCTGGATAGAGCCCAGCGGGACTCATGGTGTGGATAACTTCTTCGGNGTGCTGGGCTACACCATCCTGGGCCACCTGCCCACCATCCTCACGCTGAGCCTGTTCGTGGCCCCCTGTGTTGATTTCCACGTATTCCTGACCCGCCATTTCCATCGAACCTTGACCCACCCTGGATAGAGCCCAGCGGGACTCATGGTGTGGATAACTTCTTCGGTTTGGACTCCTTCTTGGTGGGTTGAGCGGAGCTGTTCTTGAACCGGTAGCTGTCGTTTCCGGTCTCAAGGATATGGCAGTGGTGCGTGAGGCGGTCCAGCAGCGCCGTGGTCATCTTGGCATCGCCGAACACGCTGGCCCATTCGCTAAAGCTCAAGTTCGTCGTGATGACCACGCTGGTGCGCTCGTAGAGCTTGCTGAGCAGGTGGAACAGCAAGGCCCCGCCCGAGGCGCTGAAGGGCAGGTAGCCCAGCTCGTCGAGCACCACCATGTCCNGTCGTGATGACCACGCTGGTGCGCTCGTAGAGCTTGCTGAGCAGGTGGAACAGCAAGGCCCCGCCCGAGGCGCTGAAGGGCAGGTAGCCCAGCTCGTCGAGCACCACCATGTCCATGTGGGCCAGGCGGTGGGCCATCTGCCCGCTCTTGTTGCAGACCTTCTCCTGCTCCAGCATGTTGACCAGTTCGACCGTGGAGAAGAAGCGAACCCGGCGTCGATGGTGCTCGACGGCCTGCACTCCGATGGCGCTGGCCAAGTGCGTCTTGCCCGTGCCCGGACCGCCGACCAGCACCACGTTCTCCGCGTTCTCCATGAACTCGCATCGGTGCAGCTGGCGCACCAGGGCTTCGTTCACCTCACTGCTGCTGAAGTCGAAGCCGGCCAGGTCCCGGTACGTCGGCAGCTTGGCCTGCTTGAGCTGGTAGGCCACGGCCCGCACTTCGCGCTCTGCCGTCTCGGCTTTGAGCAGCTGCGCGAGCATCGGCTGCGCGGACTCGAAGGCCGGAGCCCCTTGCTCGGCCAACTCGGAGACGGCTTGCGCCATGCCGAACATCTTCAGTTCGCGCAGCATGATGACGAGGGCTGCAATGGCAGGGTCATGGCGCATGGCGCACCTTCCTTTCTGACGCCCGCAGGTCGTCATAGAGTTTCACGTTGGCAAGCGGTTCGAGGACCAGGCGCAGTGCCTGGGGTGCGGTCACCGGTGGCGGCGCGGCCTTGCTGTCCAGCAGCCGGTGCAGCACGTTGAGCACATGCATCTTGGTCGGCACGCCAGCCTCCAGTGCCAGCTCAACGGCGGTCAGCACGGCCTGCTCGTCGTGGTGCAGTACCAGGGCCAGCACCTCGACCATCTCGCGGTCGCCACCGGGCTGCTTGAGCAGCGCGGCCTGCAACTGGCGGAACGCCGCCGGCAATTCAACGAAGGGCGCACCGTTGCGCAGCGCCCCCGGCTTGCGCTGCAGCACCGCCAGGTAGTGCCGCCAGTCGTAGACCGTGTGGCCTATGGTGTCGTGGCGGCGGTCGATGAGGCGACGGTGTTCGCAGAGCAGCTGGCCTTCGGCCGCCACCACAATCCGCTCGGCGTAGACGCGCAGGCTCACCGGTCGGTTGGCGTACGAGGCCGGCACGCTGTAGCGCACCCGCTCGAACGTCACCAGGCAGGTGGGCGAGACGCGTTTGGTGTGCTCCACGAAGCCATCGAAGGGACGCGGCAGCGGCATCAGCAGTGCCCGCTCCTGCGCCCAGACGTCTGCGACGGTGCCCGGCAGCTTGCCGTGGTCAATCTCGCGCCACAGGGCCGTGCAACGGGCTTCCAACCAGTCGTTCAAGGCCGCCAGCGTGGCGAAGGCCGGCACGGGCTGCCAGAGGCGGTGACGCGCATCGCGCACGTTCTTCTCGACCTGGCCCTTCTCCCAGCCCGAGGCCGGGTTGCAGAACTCCGCCTCGAACAGGAAGTGGTTGACCATGGCGCCGAAGCGCGCATTGACGTCGCGCTCCTTGCCCCGGCGCACCTTGTCCACTGCGGTCTTCATGTTGTCGTAGATGCCGCGCCGAGGCACCCCGCCCAGCACGCGGAACGCGTGGTTGTGGGCATCGAACAGCATCTCGTGCGTCTGCAGCAGGTAGGCCCGCACGATGAAGGCGCGGCTGTGGCTGAGCTTGGTGTGCGCGACCTGCACAGCGGCCCGCTGATGTGGAAGCCGGGAGGCACSCCGCCCAGCACGCGGAACGCGTGGTTGTGGGCATCGAACAGCATCTCGTGCGTCTGCAGCAGGTAGGCCCGCACGATGAAGGCGCGGCTGTGGCTGAGCTTGGTGTGCGCGACCTGCAGCTTGGTCCGCTCGCCGCCAATGACAGCCCAGTCCTCGCTCCAGTCGAACTGGAACGCCTCGCCCACGCCGAAGGTCAACGGAACGAAGGTGCCGCGGCCAGCGGTTCGCTCGGCCTCCTGCCGCCTGGCCAGCCAGACACGCGCGAAGGCCGCCACGCGGTTGTACGAGCCGTCGTAGCCCAACGCGGCCAGGTCGGCATGCATCTGCTTGACCGTGCGCCGCTGCTTGCGCGACTTGCCGGTCTCGGTCTTGAGCCAGCCGGCCAGCTTCTCGGCAAATGGGTCGAGCCTGCTGGGGCTGAGGCGCTTGGCATAGCGCGGCTCGGCCTCATCGGCCCGAAGGTACTTCTTGATGGTGTTGCGAGACAGGCCCGTGCGCCGGGCTATCTCGCGCAGGGACAGATGCTCACGCAGTGCCCAACGCCTGATGACACTCAATGTCGCCACGTCAATCACTCCTGTGCTCCTGCCACTAAAAGCAGCAGGTTAGGGTTCTTACGTGGGTCAGATTTGGACGGAAATTACCCGTGGCGGTGGGTCAGTTCTGCGTGGAAATCAACA
>NZ_LMMT01000013.1 GCF_001422365.1 Pseudorhodoferax sp. Leaf265
CAAGGCGCCCTGGCGTTCGAGCTTGCGCCACTGGAACAGCAGCCCCGCCGAGACGCCCTCCTGGCGAGCCACCAGCGAAACGCTCATGCCTGGYTCGTAGGTGCGGCGCACSARGGTCGCCTTCTCTGCCAGGGACCAGCGCCTGCGGCGCTGGTCTTTAACGACTACCTCTACTGACTCCGTATGCCTAGTCATATGCACAGTCCTGTTCCTATCTCCAAAGATAAGCGACAGGACGGGGCCGGGGAATCAAGGGGCTATCTCACAGAAGACCTTCGTGTCCGTCGTTTTTCCCCAGTGGTCGAAGTCGCTTCAGGAGAGCCAAGCAGGAGCTGAGCAGACCTTCAAACAAGCAGCGCGCTCTCTGTTCTGGACGAAGTGGACACTGGTCGCTTCTGTTTTGGTAAGCCTCGGCATCGCCGTGTTCCAGTTCAACGAAAGCCGCTCTGCAGGCATCGACAGCGCGGCGCAGGCTGAGAAATCGAACGCTATCCTTCGACAGCAGGTCGAATTGCAACGCCAGGCGCTTGAACATCAGGCCAAGGAGGCCGCAGCGATGCGCGAGTCCGTCGAATCGCTTCGCTCGGCCATTGCGACGCAGTCTATGCGCACCAGGACCAGCACCAGCACTCCAGTGCAATGAGTTGGCAGCCCTTGCCCAAGAGGTTGTCACCACCGGGCTAGAGGCGCAGAGCAGTCGCCGCCGCGGCGTCTCTGACGGCCTTATGACCGTTGGGGCAGTCCATTTGGAACCCTGCCTCCATCATCGCCCATAAGCAATGATTCGAACGTAGCCGGTCGCTGCCTCCGACTTGCTTCCATTTTCGTCGTCCGGGACAGCCTCCAGCCTCAAGACAACGCTGCACGTGCAAATTCACGCACCCCACCGGGCATCTCCGCGGGCTGGTACCATTTGTAACGAGCTTCAGCTTTCGTTTGGCTTGAGATGTTGGGAGGCAATTTGGGCGGCTCGTACAACTCGTTGGATGACGCCATGCGCGCGGTTCTTGCAGCATTGCTGAAAGACCAGCCTCAGTTCCAGGCCACCCGCGGCAAGTTCTCGGAGCTATTCGGCTGTTGCCTCCATCTTCGAAACCCTCGCGCCCGCCTAAGCCGCAGCGAAGGGAGGAGCAAGGTGTTCAGCGCGATTGGCGAGTTGATGTGGTACCTCTCCGGTGAGACCAAGCTGGCGTTCATCGACTACTACTTGCCGAACAGATACCAGCAGGAATCCGACGACCAAATCAATGTCCGCAGCGGCTATGGTGAGCGTCTCCTGTCCTTCAACGGCATCAACCAGCTGCAGAACGTCATTGATTTGCTGAACTCGAAGCCCTCATCGCGCAGGGCCGTCATCCAGCTGTTCGATGCCTCCGATATCGCCGCCTCCTACCAATCGGTCCCGTGTACCAACACGCTTCAGTTCATAGGCCGGGAAGGGCAGTTGCACATGCTCGCTTCGATGCGCTCGAACGATGCATTCTTCGGCCTTCCGCATGACGTTTTTACCTTCACCATGCTTCAGGAGCTGGTCGCCCGTTCCGTCGATATGGAGGTCGGGGAATACAAGCACTGCGTCGGCAGCTTGCACCTTTACGAGGACCAGCGAGCCGGCGCCGCCCAGTACCTGGCAGAGGGATTTCAGTCTCATTCGGAGATGCCCCCAATGCCCAACGGAGACCCTCGAGCAGCAATCGAGGAGCTCAAGGCATACGAGCACAGGCTGCGACACGGCAGCACCGACCTACCACCCCCAGGTTGGGACCCGTACTGGCAAAGCATTGGCGAGTTACTGGCCGCGTTCAGAGCGTCAAAGAACAAGGACCTTCCAGCGCTCCAGGAGCTGATGAAACGGCTTCGGCCGACCGTGTTCAAGATGTTCGTCGAAGCAAAGGTAGATTCTTTGGAGGCAGAGGTTTCTGCCTTGGCGCGCTCGTGAGCAACACAGCATTGATTAACGAGGTGGAGCAACTGCTGTCACTGCTCCACGGAGGGTTGCCGGCAAAGCTCGGCGGAATTCCTTGGGCTTCTCCTGTCGTTTCGTTCGGCAATCCGGCGACGAGCACAGTGGCCACGCTCGGGCTCAATCCAAGCAACCTGGAGTTCATGGACGCTGCAGGTCGGCGGCTCGTCGCGCCCCATCACCGCTTCGAGTCGTTGATGAGCCTCGGTGCACGCAGTTGGGGAAGCCTTGCGCGCGGAGATGTTCAGCGCATCTTGCAGGCCTGTGAGGACTACTTCTTCCGCAACCCTTACGACCAGTGGTTCAAGCGGCTCGACAAGGTGCTCGTCGAGACAGGGGCTTCCTACTACACGCGCTTGGGTGACGGCGCCTGTCACCTGGACTTGGTCCCGTTTGCGACAGAGGCGAAGTGGTCCGCGCTCAGTCCGGACCAGCGCGCCCGGTTGATAGAAATCGGGGTGCCATCTCTGGCCCGAACGCTCAGTGCATCGGACGTGCGGGTTCTGGTTCTGAACGGCAGTACCGTCGTGCGCGAGTTCGCCCGCCTGGTAGCGCCGGAGTGCCTGCGGTCACACATCGAGCCGTCCTGGACACTGCAGGATGGACGTGTTCAAGGCGTGGCGCACGTCGGTCGGGTTTCTGAGGTTGGCGGCATCGCGCTGCGTCGCGAACTGCTCGTTCTAGGCTTCAATCACAACATTCAGAGCAGCTTCGGTGTGACGACCCAAGTGGTGTCGAACATCGCGGCGTGGATAGGCTGCCAGTCGGCCGGAGTACTTGCATGAGACAGAAAGTAGCGGCGCTCAACAACCAGCTGCAGCAAGGAATCGCTGCATGCATCCAGTACGACTTTCCTCTGCCTGGATTGAACAACCCTCAGCACCAGAGCGTACTCGTGCGGCAGCTTATCGACAGCGTCCGCCGAGTCCAGTTCGTCTCTGTGATTGCCGGGCGCGACATCAACGCGAATCGGGCGGATGGTCTTTCTCCCGACTTCGACCCCATCAGGGCCGCCAAGCTGAAGCAGCAGGCCGGCGAGTTTGACGAAGCCTGTTGGCTCGCATTCCTCTTTGTTCATTTTGGCCGCCATCCCGTTTCCGGATACCGCTACACGCGGGACTTTTACAGCGCCCTCGGCCAGCGTCCACCGTGGACTTTCGCTGCAGTGAAGGCAGACATCCCAGGCATGAAGGCTTGGCTCGACCAGAACGATGCAATCCTGCGACGCGGCAAGGGCGACCGCGGCTTCGGAAACCACCGCAAGTACCTGAGCTTCTCAGGTACCAAGCCGAACGGGACGGGGCACGCATTTGAGACGTATGTTCAATGGGTAACGGCCCACGTCGACCACGCGACTCTTTTTTCAGATGCGCTCCAGCAGTCCAACAACGACCCCGCCCAGGCATTCGAATGGCTCTACAAGTCGATGAACGCCGTGGCGTCGTTCGGGCGCATCGGCAAGTTCGACTACCTCACGATGCTTCAGAAGCTCGGGTTCGCGAACATCCTGCCAGGCAGGCCCTATTTCGATTCAGGAACTACGGGACCGAACAAGGGAGCTCGTCTGCTGTATGAGGGGGGAGCGCAGCAGCTGACATTGCCCGAGCTGGAACGCCGAACGCAGGTTCTCGGGCAGCACCTGGGAGTGGGTATGCAGGAGATGGAAGACGCCCTTTGCAACTGGGGCAAGAACCCAGGCGCCTACACGTACTTCAGAGGCTAGTCGGCCCAGCTATACCGCGCCTTCAGATTGTTGAAGTGCTTGTAGGGAACACGCCCGCACCGTTGAAGCTGGCCAACAACGATGCCGGGCGCGATACCCGCGTTCTGCGCCAATCGCAGAATGCTTCGCAAGGACGGCGGCGCGCTTTCAAGCACTTCTGTGCCAACCTTCGCGAACAGGTTTTGAAGTGCGAAGTCATCGGCCTCCTTCTCGGCTTCGCTGTTGCGGTCCTCGAGGCCCTCGAGAAAGACCTCGTCGCGTGCATGCAGGAGCAGATGCCCGACTTCGTGAAAGACCGTGAACCAGAACTGGTCGTCCGCCAAATAGCGGAAGCTCAGCTGCATGAGCGCGCGGTCCGAGTTGAGAAACCGCGTTGCACCGCTTGCGCGACACCCCTCAGGCGTTCTTGCAACAACCATTGCAACGCCGCTTGCGGCAAGAATGGCTTCAAGGGTGGGCAAGAAGACGTTGGGGTCGGCTTCCAACGTCAGTTCGCGAATCGCCTCGAGCGATGCATGCAGACGGTCGGGATTCCACGGCGCGCAGTCCACGGCGCTCGCCGCGATTTCGCCTTGTCGAAGCCACGCGGCCACGGCCGATGGCCGGGTCGCATATGCATTGCTTGCCCGATACGCCGATGCAGCCATGAGGCGCGTGTACTTCCGCTCGAACGAGCTGGACGTGGTCACGCCAAAGAACGCACACGCGTTCAGCGCAGTCTCATGGGCGGAAGTGCCTCGTTCAATCCACCCCAGCTTGACCATGTCCTTCAGTGGAACTTCTGACATCCACTCGGCGGGCGATTCACCCACAGCTTCGCAGATGCGCCTGAGGTCCGAGCGATACGTCTCCTCGCGACGCAACCAGAAACCCGTGGTCGCCCCCAGCACGTTGGATAGGCATTCCGCCCAGTCTGAAGTCAGCGGCTCCACCCCGAAGATGAGGCGAGTAACGCTCTGAACATCTCTGTGCGCGCGTTCCGCGAGTTCCTTCATCTGAAGGCCTCGCTCCTGCAACAGGTCAAGCACCGTTGCACCGGGAGGACTCGCCCAGTTTGGCTCGAACGTGTTCATGGACATGATTTTATGACTCCAGAGCGACGACCTTGACCCGGCGAATGCGGGGCCAATTTGCGGTGCCATCAGGCGAGGTTCTGGGGGGCGCATGGTTGGGTACAACCGTCATCTGCGCTGCCTTCCCAAGTTTGATGTCGTAGCACTCACCGAAGGCGCAGTGACCAGGGGCAGCGCCAACAGGCACTTCTAACATTGAATCTGCTGCGCGGATGTCGGAGAGTCTGCGCCTCAACGCATCCGCGACATCTGGTCCAAACTTCGCCACGGCGAGGTCCTCCTCGCTACACAAGTCGCGCAGTTGTTCTGTTTCGAAGTTGAGTTCCAAGGTGCTAGCGAGTCGTTCTTCGAAGTGTTGGCAGAAGCCTTCGAAGCGGCCGTCAAGGAGACCTCATCAGGAAGAGCGGTCGCGTGAGACGGCAGCCGATAAGCCTGCGCGTTTATAAGCTAAAACGCTGACCAACTGCGCTTTAGACGGACCGTTCCTGCTCGCTGCGCCAGGGCCAAGGCACAGAACGGCTAAAAGAGTTTGCGTTGCATCGTTGTCAGCGCGACGAAGCTCTCGCCCAGAGGGTACAGAATCGCGTCGGCAATCGGTTGTAGTTGTTTGCCAAGGTAGTGCTCGTAGTCGATGAGCGACTGCCGCGCCTCCAGAGGTTCTGGTCCGCTCTGGGTCATCACGTACCGAATCCAACCGCCGTGTTGGTACTGCCGAGGACGGCTCAGCTTGACGTTGTGGGTGTCGGCCAGCCGCGCTGCGCGAACCTGGGGTGGAACGTTGACCTGGTAGGCGTCGAGGCGGTGTCGCAGGCGCTTGCGGTACACCAGTAGCTCATCCTTGCGCCCCGCCAACGTCGCCTGCGCGTACTCAGCCACGAACTCGCGGTACGGCTGGTGGCGGAAGATGCGTGACAGCAAACCCTCCTGGAACTGGCGCGCCAATGGCGTCCAGTCGCTGCGGGCCATCTCCAACCCGCGGTAGACCATCTCCTCCTTGCCGCTGGCATCCACGCTCAGCCCGGCGTAGCGCTTCTTGCTGCCGACGTCCGAGCCACGGATGGTCGGCATGAAGAACCGCGCGTAGTGCGTGTCGAACTCGATTTCCAGAAAGCTCTCCAGCTGCTGCTCGTCGCGCAGCTTGCCCGTCCACCAGGCGTTTATGTCTCGTACGAGCTCCGCAGCGACTGCGTGCGCCTCGGCGTTGGTGTGGGTGCGTTTGAGCCAGATGAAGATGGAATCGGTGTCGCCGTAGATGGCTTCGTACCCACGCCGCTCCACAAAGTCCCGAGTGAGCTTCATCATCTCGTGCCCTCGCAGCGTGACGGCGGAGACGAGCTTGGGGTTGAAGAACCGGCACTCGGATGCGCCCAGCACCCCGGAGAACGAGTTCATGAGCAGCTTCAGTGCCTGCGACAACGGCTCGTTCTTGGCGCGCTTGGCCTCGTCACGGGCGCGCGACAAGGTGGTCACGATGTCCGGCAGGCAATGCACGTCGCGCGAGAACCGCGTGCCTTGCGGACCATGCACGAGGGCCTCGTTGTCTCCCGCGTTCTCGCCTTCGACCAGGCCCACGGGGTCGACTAAGAAGGTCCGGATGATGGAGGGGTACAGGCTCTTGTAGTCCAGGACCACCACGGAGTCGTAGAACCCGGGCTTGGAGTCCATGACGTAGCCGCCTGGATAGGCCTTGGCCGCGATGTCGCCGACGTTCGGCGCCACGTATCCGAGCCGGTGCATGCGCGGTAAGTAGTGGTGGCTGAACGCGGCGATGGAGCCGCCGAAGTGGTCTGCCTGTAGGCCGGTCGTCTGCGCGCGTTCCAGCACGAAGTTAAGCAGCCTGGCCTTTTCGAAGATGCGCAGCACCAGTGCGCAGTCGCGGATGTTGTAGGTGGCCAGCGCCGGCTTGTCTTCTTGAAAGCGCCGCTCGATTTCGGCCATCTTGTCGTACGCGTCGCCGATGTCCTTGCCTTCGCCCAGCAGCTCCTGCGAGACGGCCTCCAGGCTGAACGAGGGAAAGCTCCAGCTAGCGGCACGTAGCGCCTCGATGCCGTCGATGACTACCCGACCGGGCATCGGTGCGAACAGGTAGCCTTGTTTGCCAGGATGGGTGCGCCAGGCGATGGGCATTCGCTCGCGGCCCAACAGCAGCGGCACACCGCAGGCATCGGCGGTCTTCTGCAAAACCCGCAGGTCGAACTGCACGACGCTCCAGCCCACGATGACATCCGGGTCGTGTTCGACGAACCAGGCGTTCAGCCGCTCGACCATCTCCGCGCGGTGCGCGCAGTAGACGACCGTGAAGCCCATCGCCGCGGCCGACTGCAGCGGCGCCGTGCCAAGCATGAAGACCACGCGGTCGTCCTCACCGTCCAGGGCGATGGAGTACAGCTCCTCGGAGGCACTGGTCTCGATATCCAGCGACACCACCTTGACTGTGGGACGGTAGCCCGCAGCAGGCTTGAGCCGGCAGTCGACGATGGTGGCGCCGTCCTGCCGTCCACCTTCCACCAGCACGCCAGCCGTGATGAAGCGTTCCATGAGGTACCGGTCGTGCGGACGGACATCAGCCTCGTACAGCGGAACCTGCTGGGACTGCAGCGCCCGGGCCAGCTTGCCGAGGTCACGGAACTGCCGGACATAGACGCCGAGCGCCGGCTCGCGGCCGAAGGTTCTGAGAGCAAGCTCACGGACCTCCGCCCCAGGCAGGAATGCCAGCTGCGCCTCGACCACAGACCGATGGCGAGCCTGGACAAACGCCACCGACGTCTGCGCCGTCAGGACGACCTTGCGAGGACCGACATCCGTCGCCAGCCAGAATTCGAGTTGGGTCCCTGCTTGACCGTCCCGCCAGTGGCGCGTCAGGATGAAGCCCGTCAGTTCGTTGGAGGCCACGGGAGCTTGAATTCTGGGAAGCCTAGGGTGCTGAATCGAGACCCAATTCTCGACGATGAATATCGTCGCCTATGCATCGCCCTAGGCAGGTCCGATGCCGCATTGGTGCACAAGCCCTAAGTCGTACACCCAGGCGTGGTGCCACGCTCTGCATAGGACCCATCTGGCGACCTGTTGCCTGTACGCCGCGGGCGAAGGCGGCCGCTTCTTCTTGTGCCTGGTGCTGTTGCAGCAAGCGCACGCAGCAACGATGTTGTCCGCGATGTTCCGTCCACCGTCGCTGCGCGCAATGAGATGCTCGGCGGTGCAACGGAGTCGATGCAGCCCTGCCGAAGTCGATGGCGTCGCCACGAGTTCGCTTGGAGGCTGAAGCCACATGGAGACCGAGCAGTAAAAGCATCGGCCGTTTTGGCGTTGGAAGGCTTGAAGCCGGAGGGATGCGATGTTTGATGGCACGAAGGACTCCTTTGAGGAAAGTCCCCGCGCCGGCGTCACGCCAAGTACGGGCACCGGTGCATCGCGCATGTCCGGCGGTGCTGGCTCGACTGAACGCAGCGGGTCTGGCCTCCCAGCCAGACGCGATGCAAGTGTGCAGCGTCGCTCGCCGCAAAGCAAGCGGTAGCGACTCAACCCGAAGCGCTGGCCCTTGCGCCGAGGACTGATATTTTATACAGTCTTCGTTCGAGCCACTTGGAGCAAACCATGCATCACCGTCAGTACCGCTTTCGTCCTACCCGTCCCGCACCTGCCTGGTTGCAGCGCGTCTGGTCGTGGTTCTAGCGAAGGGCAATCCATACGTGGAGCTCTGCCATGAATGCGCCTTTGTTGCTGGAGATTCTTCGGCGCGTGGAGCCTAGCCCGCAAGCGGAACTGCCATTGGCAGCAGAAGGCGTTCAGCGCTATGTGTGGCAACACCGTTGGGGAGAGATGCTCATCGAAGTCATCGGCCAGCAGGTGTTCGTAGATGGAAAGCTTGTTGAGCCATTTCGCGGTTTTTAGGCCGGCAAGCCAGCCGGCGCGCCCACGCCTTTACCAGAGCGCCGGCTAGACTGGGCGGCCATGTCTCGGACGTTCCTCACTGTCGCTTTTCGGGAGAAAGATGCCGCCAAAGCGTTGGGCGCGCGATGGGATGGGACCGAGAGCCGCTGGTACGTGCCTGACGGCTTGGAGCTCACGCCCTTCGCGGCGTGGTTGTCTGCTCCGGCCGGCGCTGTCGCCCATACAAGCTCGCTCCTTCCGTCTACCGAGGCAGCACCTGCGCAGCGCGGCATTTCATACCGTCGCACGGGTCAGTGCATCCAACTGGCACACGATGGGCTTCCTCCTCTGCGATGAAAATGCGTCAGCCATGAGCGACCCGCCTCGAGAATTACAAGTCGCTGCCCGACGGCATCGTTTACCGCCAGGGTCTGACGTTTCGACCAAGTGCGGCCGGGCCGCCGATGGCCTTTAGCTTTGCGCCTGGTGCGGGACCGCATGCAGAAATCGCAGCTTCACCCGTCCAACATCGCAGTTGCCCGGTAAGCCCCGTCGACCCAGTCATAGAGCTGGACCTTGCACACCGCATTCAATCGATGGCCAAGAAGCATGGAGAAGGCAGAAGGGCCTTTGAGAAACAAGTGGATGACATCGAGCCGCTTCTCCGACCGGAACTTGACCAACGCCGCCTTCGCCTCATTCACCGCCAAGTTCATTTCTGACTGGCCAGAGATGGCACGACCGCTGCAGAGCGTCAGAACCGGGAGGTCCTGGAGCGCAGCACCGACTCTGACGGTGAGGTCGGCGCCGACAGCGGTGGTGAACGAGATGGACGCTACCCCTTCAGCAGACGTGCTGGGGGCATCGCGCGTGGACTCCTGGAAGAAGGGGCCATTGGCTTGGTCATAGACATCCGTTCGATACAGTAGGCCGTTGTGTTCGACGTGCAAGACGAACTTGTTGGTTGCACGGAATGCGTGACCCAGGAGGCACGCTGCGGACATGCCTTGCCGCCCATCGAGAACCACGCTCCGACGCTCAGTGCAGTTGCTTAGGAATACGGCCACCTCGCGCGCGGACGCCGAGAGCTGTTGCCAGTCGGCGGTAGTTTTGGAGATGCGCGCAGGGCCGATGAACTCGTCTGCGGCAACTGTGAGCTGGTCCAACGAAGTCTCAGAGCCAACCAGGCGCACGCGCGTCGGGCTGCTGAGCCAGTCGCCGCGGTCATGTTCCAAGACCTCGCAGATGTCTAGTTCTAGTTGGCAGCGATGGACTGGAGCCGTGGAAGACCTTGCAATGTGCGCCTTGAAGCGGTCGCGTAGTCGCGCGGCCTGTCTGCCGCCCAGGTCGATAGTCCTGAGATGGCGTTCGACCTCTCCTGCGAATGCCGCGTCGGCGCTTTCGGGCGAATAGGTTTCAAAGTCGACGTGCTGCAGTGCGAAGCCTGCGAAGTCTTCGTCGACTCCTTGCTTTGCCGCCCAAGCCATGACCTCATCTCGGTCTCGCTGCAGGATGACAGAGTCCGGCTGGTACGACATGCCGACGCCACGCAGCCGGCCAAGCATCGAAACGAAGGGGCTCGTCTTGCCGTTGTAGCCAAGACAGACCAGGCCGAAGCGCACGAGCTCTTGCGGTGCGGCCTCATGCACGCTCTTGAACCGAGCGACCTCCGCCCAGAAGGCCGTTGAGCTCAGTTCATGGTTCTTTGCCTCGAGCATTAGGTGAACCACGCGCCCCCCCGAGCCGTGGTAGCAAACTTCCACGTCGCCGATTGCCTCGCTCACGACGTGGCTGAACGCGCTTTGCGATAGCCACTTGGGCAGGTTCTGAAGGACGTACGCGTCCTGGTACTCGAAGCCTACGCGCGCTGTTGCGCCTCCCGTCGACTCCTTCTCTAGCAGTCCTACGCTCATATTGTTTCTCCAGGTCCAGTTCGGACCGATGAACGCTGCCGTCAGGCAGGTAGGTGTGTGCGCTGCCTTCCAGCGCAGCGCCGTTGAGGCGAAAAATCAGCAGAACAACAAAGTTCGCGCCGACCTGCGCATCCGTTGCAAGCTCGCGCATTGTTGCGTGGTCACGCGTGCTCGGCTGAACGCTGAACAGCGGATGCGTGTGCCATTCGCCAAGGTAGTTAAAGCGCCGAAAGTTGTTGCCATTGGACAGGCAAAACGCCTTGATGGCGCGGGCTGCTCCAGCAACATTGCGCCAAAAGTGCGCGATAGCCCCGGGCTTTTGCACGTCCAACGCGCGAACCGCGAAATGGTTCAGCCCCACGTGCTCACCCATCAGCACCCCGCCGCATTCACGTGAGCCCGCTCTGCTGAGCGCAGCGTGCAGCTTGGATTGCACTTCACGCGGAACCGTGATGCGCAGCACCGTCGCTCCCGCGGATGGATTTTTGGATGGCCGCCAGGTCTTGCTGCTCCTGGTCGGATAGGTGCGGCGCCGGCTCTGACGGTGTCGCCGCGGGGCAGTCGACAGGGATGACATCAAACGGGCAGCGGAACTCCCAGAACTTGCGGAACCCGATAAGGTATGCCGCGGCCGGATAATCGGTAGGGTCTGCGCACAGGGTGTCCAAGCAGAACTGGGTCATGGACGCCGCCAGCGACCCGACATCCGCGTCGGAGGCCACATAAACCACGCCGTCTGTCTCCATACCGTAGGCAGTCATCCGCGCGGTCGGCGCGGGAGCCATCTTCTCCATGACGCCATGCAGATGCGCCCGGATGCTCAACGCATCAGCGTCAAAGCCGGGCCGGCTGCGCGCCATGAGCGCGCCACCACCACCTCCGAAGACTTCGCCCCATACCAAGGCCTTGCCGGCACGCTTTGTGAGCGCCGCGAGCGCAACGAACGCGCTCGGATTCGCGGTTGCGTCTACGACCAGTGTGCAAGCCGCCACGGCTTGGGCAAGCCTCACCGCGACCGTCGGACTGCCCTGCCCAGCAATACGGACCGGCCAGGATTTCACCGCAACGTCTGGCGCAACAAGCTGCAGCGCGCGCGTCGCAGCGGCAAACTTGGAGAAGCCGACATCCATCCAACTGAACTCGTTGCGGACAAGATTCTGAGGCAGCAGCACATCGTCGTCCACCAAGACGAAGTCGCGCACACCGGCACGCGCAAGCGACACTGCAATCTTGCTGCCAAGGGAGCCAACGCCAACAATGGCCACGGACACACCAGCAAGCCTCGAGAAACTGCCGGGAAGCCGTGGCGCGTCTGCATGCAGCACAGCCAGCGGGTGGTAGCGCTGGAAGAAGGTGCTGCCTGCGCCCCTGAGCATGAACGAGCACAACTGGCCTTTTGGGTCGTGAGCAACCAGGAAGACCAGCTTGTCGGGGATGCCTTCGGACCATGGCCAGGCAGGACCGAGAATCGCCTGCAGACCCCCTGCATCCGTTACATCCGCCAGCGCGGTCGCTGCAGGGACCGCGACGGCCATGCCCTGTATCTGGACGCCGGGGCCCTGTAAGAGCGCACTGGGCACGTCAGCGACCGCTGTAAGCGGGTCACCGGTTTGAACGACCACAGCCACGGACTCGCCGTTGAGCGAGTCGACCACACACTGAAACGGAATCGCCGTCGCTTGACCCGGGCCTGCCAGGAGCGCATTCAACGTCGTTGTCACGAGCAGCCGCTGGTTGTGGGCGCCGAGCAGTTGCTCGTCGGTCACCTCGTGACGTGACGGAATCGGCCCGATGCCGGGGACTATCCCGTCCAGAATTTCGCCCCAAATGAGCGTGGTTGCGCTGCGTATGAGGTCCACGCCGGTGACGCCAGGATGCCAGTTGTCAGGCCCATACTGCAGGCAAAGGACACCAGAGTTGACGAACTGGTGTGTGCTCCACGCCTCATCGGCCTTGTGTGGGCGAACAAACGCTGGCACGTCCGGGAACAACTCAGGGTAGACCAACAGCCCGGCAAATGCACCTTTCAGCAGCTTCAGCTCAAACTCGACGCACAGCTCTCCGTCCTTGGAGGCGACCCAGCGCTGCATGGTGAAGCTCGGGGTCGCGCTGGCGTAGTCCTTAAGCAGACGGCGTTCGCGAGCCATCCGCTGAGCCTGGTCCTGCAGCAGCGGCAGCATCAGGCGAAGCCACCAGGCTTGTTCGGGTACACGGCTGTCGCGGGGAAGGTCAGCCCGGCACCGACAGCGGGACGGAGTAGCGACGAGAGCGAAGAGGTCGAGCGCTGGCCGGCCGAAGCTGGGAAGCAAGAACCGAGCACTCGCCGCCACAACTTCAAGGCCTCGTTTTCGTCGGTTTCGTTCTTGGCCTTGCGCGCGAGCGTCGCATGCTCCGAAACCTTGTCGTAGAAAGTCTTGAACTCCTCCGCCTTGACGGCGGAGAAGACATCATTGCCCGGAACGCCTGGGTCCTCCAGAAACGGCACCCGCTCCAGCAGCACGGTGAAGGCGTAGGCATCCCGGATGGCCTCCAGCAGTGTCACGAACAGCGTCTCCAGGTTGGTTTCGCTGAAGCTCATGTGTTTGGCCACCAAGCACTCGAGGATGAAGCCCTTTGGCCTCTTGAGGTCGGCCGGCATGTGCAGCCGCCGCCACCACTTGAACAGCTTGACCATTTTCTTGAAGCGGCCACCCGCGGCCGCGTTCACGTCAATGGTCCACTGGGTATGGGCAGAAGGATTCGTGGCGAGCCATTCTTCCAAGTGCATGTCCGGGATGAGGTAGGCGTCGCCGTCCTCGATGACGGGCACTACGTCCATGTCCACGGTGACCATCCTCACGTTGATGGACCGGCGATTGACCGTGAGATTCACGTAGCCGGCGTCTTTCAGAGCCTGGTGCACAGCATCCAGCACCACCTGAGGCTCATCCTGCGCTGTGTGGCCCGTGACCGCAATGATGTCCACATCGGCGCGCTGCAAGATGCCCCCGACGCTAGTCGGCCGGATGGCCGTGTCCCGTTTGTACGAGCCCGACAGGAAGGACCGGATGTGCACTTCCCGGAACTCGTCGTGCTCTGCCAGGCCATCGCGCAGCCTGTTGTGCGCGCTCGAGCACGCCGCTACGGTTGAGGCTGATGGCTCGATTTCGGAGAGCATGTCGAGAAATTGTTGTTGTGTCGTCATTTCTGCCCCTTTCTGGCGGAAGTTTGCTTGCTGGCGGCGGGCTAAACCCCGGTGCCACACCAGCTAAGACGCCCGAGAATGTCGTCACGGACGCGGGGCAGAAAAAAAAACAACGCGTCCGCCAAGCCGGTTAGCGGCGTCTTCATAGGAGGGAGCCCCGTACATGATTGAGGAACCAGACTACCCAGCCGAACAAGAACCCGACTACGAGCGGCTGCCGGCAGAGGATGTGGACAAGGAAATCCGTGCGCTGCTGGCCTCGGCGGCCAACTTCGCCAGGCTACGGTCCATCGCAAGCGCCCTGGCCGCAGGTGTCACCGGCCTGTCTGGCGACGACCTCTTGAACGAGGCCGTGGTCCGCTTCTACGAAGGGCGCAGAACATGGCCGCGCGGTCTGCACCCGCTTGTCATCTTCAAGAGCGCCATGCACAGCATCGCCAGTGACATGCGTAAGCGCATCGCCATTAGCCCTGTTGACGAGAACGTCGCGCTGGCGACCGTCGGCGGAGAGGATGCCGTCACCGACACTCGGCCGCAGGTGCACGGAGTGGCAAGCTCGACCCCAGAGGACGAGTTGTCCGGCAAGGAGCAGCTGGCCGCAGTCTATGCGGCGGTTGCTGGTGACGATGAACTGGAGCTGCTTGTGATGGTATGGGCCGATGGACAGCGAGGCGAGGATGCGGCCAAGGAGTTGGACTGGGACAAGAAGAAGTACGAGGCGGCCCGAAAACGGCTCACACGCCGCTTGGATGCCCTTGACCCTGACCGGAGACCGAAATGACCAAGCCCTCGAACATCACCACTTTTGTTGACGCCCTGACGCAGGAGCTTATCGATATGCCAGATGAGCAGGTGCTCGAGGGCCGAGACGCGGTACAGCTGCAGGCTGCTGCGCAGGTGCTCTTGAAGTCTGCCCGGGCCGAGGCCGGCAAAAGACGCATGGCCGCGGCGAAGGCCGGCGTGAGCGCGTCGAGAGCTAAGCCGAGCACCTCGAATGTTCAGATGGAGAACGTGTCGGCAGCCGAGGCGCGCCGCTTCGTTGCCCAGGCCCAGAACGATTCCCGCTACACCCTCGCAGCGCGCAAGCTGGGCGACATGACCGATGAAGAAGTACTCCGTCTTTATTCCCAGATGAAGCACCTGGAAGATGCAAGCAGTAAGGGCCGCGACAAATGACGCCCGCGGAAGCGGCGGAAGCCATCATCGAGGACCTGGGCATAACCGAGGTAGGCGAGCTCGACGTTGAGGCGATTGCGTTCGACGCTGGCGTCGAAGTGGTCTACGAGGAACTCAGCGGCTGTGAGGCGACCCTCGTTGGCGTCGGTGACCTAGCAATTGCAACCATCAATCCGTCCAGCTACCGAGGCCGCGCGCGTTTCTCTGTCGCTCATGAAGTCGGACATTGGACGCTACACAAGGGACGCTCTTTCCGCTGTAGAGGCGACCAAGTCGAGGAGAACTTTGCGTCGACAAGCGAGCTTGAGAAGGAGGCAGACACCTTCGCATCGCACCTGCTGATGCCGGCACGCATGTTCAACGAAGCCATCCTTCCGTTCGGCAAGCCGAACTTCAAGCAGTTGGCCGATGTTGCTTCATCTTTCCAGACGAGCTTGACCGCCACCGCGCTTCGCTTGGTGGGAGTCGACACTCTGCCGGCCATCATCGCCTGCTACAACCGCAACGGCCTTCGCTGGCATGTCGCTGCGAAGCATGTGCCTCGCCGTTGGTATCTCAAGGACCAGGTCGACGACGACAGCTTCACATACGACCTGTTATTCAGCGGAAAAGAATGCCGCACACTCGGCAAGCAAGCAGCGGACACATGGTTCACCAACGACGACGCGGGGCGCTACGAAGTGTTGGAGCAATGTGTGCCGCTTCGAGGAGATGAGGTGCTCGTCCTCATCTACCTAACCGACGCGAAAATGATGTACGCGGGCTTTGACCCAGGTGTGGGGAATCGTCGGTACAACGAGCGGGGCTCGTACGTAGCTCCGCGAGGCGCTCATTGAGTGTTTTCGCGAAATCAGTTCGGGGTGCGCGTCTGCGGCAGGTGCTTTGTGACCGCAGTTTCGATGTGCCCACCCTCAGTCACCCGGGAGTACTTTCAGCGCTCTCGAGGGGCCCCGGCATGGTCGGCCCGATGACGCAGCCGACGCCGCCGACGCCGATGTGCCGAAGGCTTTGGTAGATATCCATCTGCCGCCCGACATTAGCGGGCACCCTTCGCGAATCTCCGAGTCGTCACAAAAATGACATCATAATAATCTTGCCAACGAGTCAAATGCTTGTCGAGCAACGCGATTTGGAGAGTACATGATTGCAATCGAGGAAGCGCGTCGACTTATTGCATCCAATCCTCACTCGGACCCCGCACGCGTCCTACGGGACTTGGTGGTCGCACTCGAATCACATGAAAAGTTCGAGCTGGAGCGTCTGTACGGCGTCGACTTGAAGACTTTCGAACTTGCCGTGAGCCTGATTCAAGAGTGGCGCCTTGACCGCTACTTTGCCAAGAAGGGCAAGCTCGTGGACCTGTCATTGGAGGCGCAGGCGCTGTCGGGATTTGGCCCATTGGCGTAACGAAAGTTCGCGCGCCCTCCTGTCTATGACGGTCGTACGTACGTTCGTCCGGCAAGGCGGCCCTCAAGATGGGCGTCCGACCCTACCGGCCAAGCGCAGCGTGGGCCCGTCAAGGGGTTCTTGGCTTCAAAGCCGGCGTTCATGCTGCTCGGGTTGTATCCATCGCGGTACTAGGCTTCGCCAGGCGGTCGTCGCGCGCGGCGCTCGTTCCACGCTTGGAAGTCCGAACGCACGATAGCCTCTGCCAGCTCAGCGGCTTGCGTCAACCAACCCTCCGGTAGCTGCCGCAGGTGCTGTACCAGTACCTCTGTGGAGACCGATGCCGCGTGGATAGCCGCCAGGTCGGCGGCCATAGCCCTCAGCAGAGCTGGACCACGCCCCTGCTTGGCGACGTCGCCTAGGTCGAGTTTGCGCGCATCCGGCGCCACCCGGCGGATGATGAACTTTCCCGAGCGGGTCAGGCTCGCGTCCGGCGAGCGGTAGGTGCCGGCTTCCATCTCGGTGCCGCGGGGGTCTACTGCGTCTCCGGCGGACCAGTCCCAAGCGGATGGAACACTGGCCTTGGCCTCGCGTGCGACAGTGCCTCCACGCCACTGCCCTAGGGCATAGAAGCGCGGCCTGCCAAGGCTTCCGCCACCTTTTTGCTTCCGCAAGAAGGTGATGCCCTGTGTCCCAGGCGGCAGCGCTCGCAGCAGCGCCGCACGCACGCCTTCTGGCGGTTTCGCGGACTTGAACTCGCGGTACTGGGCCCAGTACGAGTCTGCGGTAGTAGCCAGCCCCGCGAGCAGTTCCCGGAACCAATCGTCGCCATGTTCGACGAGCACAGGTCCCGGAGACTTCAGGCCCTGGAGGTAACCCGTCAGTACCGCGCGTGTGGCTTGGGTCCGCCCCACGTCGAGCTCCTTGGCCAGCCATGCGCTCACCAGCAACCGGACGAGGTCCAACGGATAGGGCATGCGGGCAGCTTCGTCGAAGTCGTTGACGCCCCAGACCCGCCGCCCCTCGGCGTCGACCCAGGTGCCGAAGTTCTCCGCGTGCGCATCGCCGACGCACAGAGCGAGCGGCGCCCGGGCCAGGTGCCCTGCGAACACTGGTGCGGTCTTGGCCCATCGGAAGTAGGTGGCACGCAGGAATCGGAACGGGTCCTCCGACATCAATTCGTGCTTCTTCTTGATTCCGCTCTCTACGACGTCGCACTGGCCGCGAAGCCAGCCCTCGTAGGCGGCTGCATCTTCGATGATGGTCTGCATGGGTCTCCTGAAAGTGCTCAGCCGGCATGGGTCATAGTGACTGAGCGTCAGTGCCAACAATACAATATCGTGTAAATCATTTACTTCATTTCCAAGAATTCAATCTGACGTGAGCAACATGCCTAACAACAAGGAAGCCATGAACGACGTGATGACTGCACCGAGCGCCGAGACGCCCGCCCTAGCCGCGACGGAAGCAGCAGCTGCTGCGCCAGTGAGCGCACCGCTCGCTGACGCCGCCCCCGCGTCGGCGCCTGCCGCAACGGCACCCGCTCGCAAGACCGCTGCACGCAAGCCCCCCGCGGCCAAGGCGAAGGTTGCAGTCCCTAAAGCAACGGCGGAGAAGTCGGCTACCAAGGCTTTGCAGAAGGCCACGCCGGCTCGGAAGAAGAAGCCTGCTGTCCCCAAGGCCGCAGCGACCAAGCCGCTGACGAAGGCGCCCACAGTTGCAACCAAGTCGGCTGGCAAGTCGGCAAAGAGGTCCGTGCCGGTGGAAGGTGCACCCGTAAAGTCCACAGCAGTGAAACTTGCACCGGTGAAATCGAAGAAGGCCGTTGTCCCGGCTGCGGTGAAGCCCTCCTTCAAGGCCGCACCGCAGAAGGTGGCTCAGCCAATCCGACAAGACGCAGCGCTCAAGGCCGGCAAGGAAAAGCTGGTGCGTGACAGCTTCACGATGCCGCCGAAGGATTTCGGCTTGATTGCTGTCCTGAAGGACCGAGCTCTTGGTTTCAAACGCCCAGCCAAGAAAAGCGAGCTACTGCGCGCGGGGCTCCATGCTCTAGCGCAGCTGAGCGACGACAAGCTACAGAGCGCGCTGGACGCGTTGACGCCGCTCAAGGCCGGTCGTCCGAAGAAGTCCAAGTAAGCAGCTGCCCCATCGCCGCAGATGCGGCAATGGGCTTC
Source organism: Pseudorhodoferax sp. Leaf265 (assembly GCF_001422365.1). GTDB lineage: Bacteria > Pseudomonadota > Gammaproteobacteria > Burkholderiales > Burkholderiaceae_C > Pseudorhodoferax. The sequence continues at coordinate 18,463 of NZ_LMMT01000013.1, forward strand.
CTTGCAATCAGTCCATCGGTGGCGCGTCGCCGTCTACCGTTGGCTGCAGCGCCTGTGAACGCCGCAGGTCGGCATCGCGCACCTCGTCGCTGAAACGTAGGTCGGTCAGCCGCTCGATTTCCTCCACCGTGGACATGAACTCGCTTACGCGCGCAAGCTCCTCTTCGTCACCGTATGCTTCCATGGCCTCGGGAACGCCTTTGGTGAGCTCTTCCAGCACTTTCTCCTGGCTGGCCAACAGCGCCAGGGACTGCAAGCCCTTGCGCCCCTTCCAGACGACCACCTTCCAGAATTGCAGCGGTATCTGCGAATCGAAGCGGTATGCCGGGTCCGAGTCCGCGAACACCGGGCCGGCGAAGACCGTGACGCGCTTGCGCATGGTCAGGGCGTTGCGCAGCACAAAGGTCTCCACCGCCCGCCAGCGCAGTGAACCCTTCATGCCGGGTCGGTTGTCCGGGCTGCCTTGGTTGAAGAAGCCCAGCTGCGGCGCCGCGTTGGTGTAGTAGAAGGTGTCGGCCTCGGCCAGGATGGCCTGGTCCGGTGTGCCCCAGGCCGGGTCGCCACGCAGGATGACATGTCCCTTCTGCAGCATGCGGGCGGTGCGCTCGGCCATCTGGCGGGCATAGGCGCTGCGCTCTTCCTTGCTCGCATCCTTGCCCGGGTACTTGGGCTGCTCGTAGCCGGGCACACGCTGGTTGCGGTAGAACTCCATCGCCATCTGTTCGCTGTCGAGGATGCGCGGGTCGCGCCGGAAGTCGTCCGAGGCTTCGGCGCCTTCGAGCGACTCGACGCCCAGAATCTTCGGCGTCGGGTTGACCGTTGTGCTCTTGTCGTCGCGGTTGACCGCCACAAGGTGCCGGCCGTTGATGTTGCAGGCAGTGAAGGCACACAGCCGCCGTTCTGCGTTCATCACGATGGAGAAATGGTGGTAACGCAGCTCGTGCGGGTCCTCGTCCTGCAGCGCCAACTGGTTGCGCGCGAGGCGGTAGGGCACCTGGCTGGTGTCCGGCAGCGGGATGACGAAACCTTGGATGAAGCCTGGCTCATAGCCGTTGCGGTCGGAGAAGTCTTCGGCCGACTTGGGCCGAGTCGCTGCCGCCTCGCTGCGGCCGTCCACCGGCGCCGACGCCGGTGGTGTCGGCGGGGGCATAACGACGGGCTGAGCCGCAGCGCTCTGACCGCCGACCGGGAAGGGCAGTCGCACGCTCAGCTCCAGCGGGATAGTCCAGGTCACGGTGCCATCGTCGCGCGCGCGTTGCTGGATGCCAGCGCCCGTGCTGCCGGACTCCCTGGCCTCGGGCATGCTCCGCACCGTCTGGCTGGCCGCATTTGGGCCCACCGGGCCCGAGCGTGGCAGGCTGGACCACAGTTCCAACACGCGCCGCACGGCGTCGGCATGGCGGCCGCTCAAGGTGCCAGCCTGCGCGCGCAGATTCTTGACGATGGCGCTGATGCGCACACCTTCGTTCACGTCCGAGCGCAACGGCTCGCCCACCAGGCTGTCGACCTCCAGCGATGGCTCGCCCCAATGGTGCAGCGCGATGGGCTCCCAGTCGTTGTTGCAGACCGGCGAACCGGAGGCGCCCCTTTCGGTGTCCGCGAGGTAGTGCAGAACCTGCGCCGTCTCGTCGCGCGCGATGAGGTTGTTCTCACGCAGCACGAGCTGCTTGAGCCGACCGCCGGGGTGCTGGATGATGTTGGCGATTTCGCCCAGCATGTGCTTGTCCGCCGCATCCGACAGCGGGTTGAAACCGAAGGCTTCCACCGCTTTGTCGCCGGACAGGCGCGGCCCGATGGCCACCAGCACGAAGTCCAGGCCTTCGGTCGGCTGGTAGACAAAGCAGGACTGTGGGTCGAACGCGAAGGTCGTGACGGGCCGTTGAAGGCCCAGGTCATCGAACTCGTAGTCGAATTCCACCACCAACTCGTTGGCCTGCTGCGCGGTGGAAATGACGTGGTGGTTGGTCAGGAACAAGTTAGGGCCGACCAAGAAGCCGCTGCCCTGTGCGCGGCCCGTCTGGAAGCTGACCCGTCCCACCGTATTGGCGGCCAGGCGGCCGCGAGTCAGGAACTCCACACCGACGAAGTCCACGCTGGGGCCTTGCAGGGCCTCGGCGCCTGCTCTGGTGGCGCCGGCATCGTCGATGCGCGCGGCGCAGCGCTGGACCTGCTCGGCCACCGCCTTGACGTCGCGGTCGGCCATTCCGGTCTTGGTGGCCAGGCGGGCGACCAGGCGCTCCTTGCGGGGCTCGGAGCCCAGCGGGTTGCCCAGGGAAATCTGGCGCAGGGAGCGGTCGATTTCCACCCGCTTGTTTGCAATGCGCTGTCGAACGAGGTTGCGCAGACGCAGTTCGTCACTGTCGGCCATGGCGTGTCCTTCACCCCGGGGAATGGGATGCGACAGACAGCATCCGCTGACGGCGCATCACGTTGATGACAGAGAGGTGACTGTCATTGGCAACTTGGTGGACGGCGCTGACACGGTGACAGAGGATGCCGCCATGCGCTTGCGGCTGCGTCTTGCCCTGGCGGCCATGCAATGCCATCATGCTCATGCTCATGGCCATGGCGCAGCGCCGCCGCGACTTCAGCGCATCACGAGGTTTCAGCACATGGACAACGATATCGTCGACATCGAGCCCTATAACGTCCTATTCATCAGCACGGGGAACTCGGCCCGCTGTGTGATGGCCCAGGCAATCTTGAATCACGTTGGCAAAGGGCGCTTCAAGGCGCACGCGGCCGGCACGTTTCCCAAGGGCGAAGCCCATCCGATGGCGGTGGCGGAGCTGCGTTCGATGCAGGTTCCGGTCGAAACCACGCCTGGGAAAAGCTGGAACGACTTCGCAAAGGCGGACGCCGAAGCGATGGATTTCATTTTTACCGTCTGCGACGAGGCAGCCGGTGAGACATGTCCTGTATGGCCAGGCCAGCCGCTGACGGCACACTGGGGGATACCGGACCCGGTTGCTGTCCAAGGCGATGAGAGCCAAAAACAGCATGCCTTCCGAGACGCGGCTTTGGCGCTCAAGCGACGTATCGACCTGATGCTCGCGCTACCGCTGGAAAAGCTGGACCGGATGGCCATCCACCAGCACCTGACGGACATCGGGGCCGCTCGCCATTGAGCCTGATGCGCTGACGACACGACCGCGAGTGCGACCTCGACGGCCGTCAACGACGTTCAGTGCTTGTCGCGACCTCGACACGCCGTGCAAAGGTCGCCACCTATGCCCCTGGCCTCGGCCATTCAGTGGCTAAGCCGGGAGGCTGACGGGCTCTTCAAACAGCCCGACCTGCGTCAACTCCACATTCTTGGGCCGCACCGCCTTCACCGAGACTTTGATGACTCGACGTTCGGCGGAGAGGCCATTCGGAACGACGACGTAGAGGTACTTTGTGAAGTCAAGAAATGGCCAGCCGCGAGAATAAATCCACTGTGCCACGCGTCGGTTGAACGAATTCAGAACAGCGTAGCGTTGCTCGCTGGCATTCTGCTTGGCAAAGCTCGATAGGTTCAGCTTGTAGTTCAGCAGGTCAAATAGTCGGCCTTCCGCGCTCACCGTTGCGTCGATGCCAAGGTCGTTCTGAAACACATCGGATGCCTTCTTATTCCTTGGCGAGACACCTGCCAGGGTCATTGCTGAGCTCGGAAGCTTGACCTGAATGCACACCCTGGAGACGGCGCTCCAATCATGGTGCTTTTCAAGCCGATGTGGATGCTCAAGCACTGCAACTTTGAAGCTGTAGAGCTTGGAGTTTTCGGGGTTGTGCCTTCCTGCTTCCTCAAGCTCCGCGCGCACTGCATCGCTGACCTGGTCCCACGGGACCTCGGTGCCCTCGTCGTCGACCACGAAATGGAAAGGACCTTCAAAGCCGTTCATGCTGCACCTCCGATGGACGCAAGAGCGTTAAGGGAACATGGCTCACGATGCAGGCGCAACATGTCGGACTCGTGACGACCGCAACGCGCGTGTGTTCAGGTTCGCATGAGTCTCTAAGGGCTTCAAGCTTCCCGGACATGACTTTTGCCCTCCAGCGATGGCCTCACGGTACCTTTGGCGGAGCGGCGCCCTTGTCTCGCTCAACCGCCTGCTTGCCTACCGTCTGCGCAATACCGCTGAGCCCGAGCAAGCCCAACCAAGTTGGGTCGAACGTCGGGAAGGCGAGGTACTGCGCTACGAACGCTACGCCGACGACCAGAAGCAAAAGGTTGACGACAAGGGCCTGGTATCTGTGAGCCTGATGGACACCGTCTGCATCCGTGATGAGGTCGTCCAGGATGCCTCTAGACGGTGCATCGCCGGTGGCTTTACTTCCATCAACCATCAACGACGTTCCGGTGGTGGCAGCACTGATGGCCAACAAAGCGAGGACTGACCCCGACAATGCAGGGAATTGTCCGTAGACGGCCCAAAGGTAGAGTGCGGCTCCAACCGCGAACATGAGCCACGTCCCGGACTGGACGCGAGCCAAACTGAACGGGAGACGAGGCGTTGTCCACCCCTCCTCTCGCGTCACCAGCCCTAGCAACGCCTGAATCCTTTGGTCGTCCGTCAGCGCTTCCCCTTTAAGCATCCGGCCAGCGAAGTCCTTCCTCTCCTCCCACCACTTGGCCTGGTCGGCTGCGGTTGTGGTGGTTGGCCAGCTGAAACCCCGCCCGGAAGCACGAACCAAGTTTTGCAAATCCGTGAAATGCGGACCGTTCGCGTCGAACTTGTCGAACTTGAAGTTGTACGCTCGAAACGGCTGCAGAATCGCTTTCCCCCACCATATCTCGGGCAGGGCTGGGAACGAAGCAACTCGCGCTGCCTGCCAGTCGCGCAGCGAAACCTTTCCTTCCCTTAGAGCTTTCGCCACGTGCTGGGTTCGAAGAGCCCGCACATCGCTCCACCAAGGGTCAAGCGTCCTCGTTCTGAAAATATCCCACCGATAGAGCGCCCACAGAAACAGCCCAAGGAACGCGACGAGCAGCACCGACGAGAAAACGACGTATCCACGATGGGCGACCTGCGCGGTCATTTCGTTCCCCTCAACGGTTTGCAGGTGAGAGTCGGTGAAAACCGGTTCCTTGTCCCAGCCTACTCCAACGCGCAACGTGGTCGTATCGAGGAGCCCAGCCTGCTCGTAGAGGTTCGACCAGAAGCCTGCCTCAGCGCTGGATTGGCGCGCGCTCACGTTGAACCTCAGAATGACGTGAGGAGCGATGGCTTGCACCGCTTCCTTGCCACCAGCAGCTTCCTGAGCGGGCTTACCGTCTACCTGTTCTCTGTGACTGAGGTGCCCCTGAGCCCCCATATCGAACCCGTTGAGGAACAGCCGCAAAGGCTTATCGCCTGCCGTCTTCCTAACATCCTCGTACGCCGCGAGAGGGACGGCGACCAGAATGGCACCAGGCCCTTGAAGATGCAGGCTGCCGCGGCGCAAGGTCGGCGGACACTCCCTGGGAACACCTTTGGCCACGACCTCGGGGGCTTCGTTGCTCGTGGCCCCGTTCCAGATTCTTGTCAACGTAGGGGCAAAGGGTCTGTGCTCAACGTACCGACAGGTGATGGGCCTCACCGTCGATTGCGCCGCGGCCGAGGGGGCCCCTACGCCTTGCAGCAGCACAAGTACCAAAGTTGCGAGACTCGCGCGAAGCAGACCGATTGCCATGGATGCCTCCCAGCCCGTCCGGACACACACGCGGCATGAGGACCAACGGCACCGCTCTGCCGTCGACACTGCAAGCCGAGCCCACCAACCCGGCGCGGAGAGTACCAAGGAACGGCGCGAATGGCATCATTCGTTGGAAGGAGGAGATGCGTAGACCCATATGGCCGTGCACCTCGAGGCCCGCATCATGTTCAACACTACCGCGTCCTGACCACCTCTGGCTGCGCGGCAGCAACCGCCAGCTGGGATATCAGCGACAACCACCTGTGCACCAAAGAATCGTGCCAACAGCCTCTGCGCATTCGCTTGGCCACCTCTTCTCGGTAGGCTGACGGCAAAGGCGGCCGCTTCCTTTGGTGCCGCGTGTGGTTGCAACGAGCGCAAGCTGCAACGATGTTGTCCTCGCGGTCCAGGCCGCCCTCGCTCTGCGGTAGCAGGTGCTCAGCAGTGCAGCGAAGCTGCTTGAAGGCATGCTGCGCGGGATGACAGCCGGGGAGCTCGCTCGGGCACAGCAGCCACATCGGAGCCGAGCAGTAGAAGCACAGGCCACACTGGCGCTGGAAGGCTTGAAGTCGAAGAGATTGAATTCGCGTTGGCATGAGGACTCCTGGATTGAGGAAAGTCCCCGTGCCGGCGTCACGCCACATCGGGCACCGGTGCGTCGCGCAAGCCGGCGTTGCTGGCTCGTCCGAGCGCAGCGGGTTTGGCCTCCCGGCCAAACGCAACGGAAGTGTGCCGCGTATTCCGACAAGATGCAAACGGAACGCCGCCCGGCGCCCGGTCGCCTAACCGACGTTCACGCAGCTAGGTGGGCTACGCCTGCGAGGGAGTCGAGCCTGACTAGGCCGCCAGACGAATCTCGCACTCGCCATGCCACAAAGCGCTTGCACGCACGGCTGTTGTTTTGTACAGTTCACCTCAGACTTTTGGAGAGGCCCATGCAGCAACACCGTCAGTACAGCATTCGTCCCGCTCCCCAGATACCAGCCTGGCTGCAACGCCTCTGGTCTTGGTTCTGACAGCCGCTGAACTTGAGGTTTAGAACGACCGACCTGTCATTCGCCGCGTGGAGCCGAGCCCGCAGGCCGAGTTGCCTGTAGCGGCGGAAGGCGTGCAGCGCTACGTCGGGCAAAGTCGTTGGGGGGAGATGCTTATTGAGGTCAAGGGCGACGATGTGTTTGTCGACGGAAAGCTTGTCGAGCCTTTCCGCGGCTCCTGAGCAGCTAGGTCGGCGCGGCTGTGCGCACCGGAGCAACTGGTCGTCCGGTCGGAGATTCTGGTTGCTGGACACACGGCCTCGCCAAGCCACAATCTCAGCATGAACCACCAGATGCATCCTCGCAGAATGGCAGGCACACCCGACCGGTCAGTGTGGGCTGACGGGTCGTCCGCCCTAAGTGCGGCCAACTGGTACCCGACTACCATTGCGTCCGAGCTTGCCGCCCACGAGGCCATGACGCGACCTGTGGACTCCCTTCGCAAACAGCTCGAGGAAATGCACGCGGACCGTCTCGCGTTTGCCTGCGTGGAGCAATCCAGGTTTGCTGAGAAGCAAGTCTTCGCAGCACTGGCGGCGGAATCGTCAGCGCTGGAGCAGATTCGGCGCTACTCCAAGGAAGCCAGCGCCGCGGCTAGACTGGGGACATTGGCCTCCGTCGCTGGTGCTGATGCGACGCTCAGAGCGTTTGAAGCCGCCACCAGCGTCGCAGCAGGGCTGCCAGCGTTCGAGTCTCCGGCCAGCGCTATGGCCGAACTTAGAGCCTTCGAATCGGTCGCTATCGCCGCGGCAAAGGTGAGCAGTCTCTCGTCCATCGCAGGCGTCGATGGGACATTGAGAGCTGTTGAGTCGGCCACCAGTGTGGTTGGTTTTGAATCCGCAGCAAGTGCAGCGGCAAGGTTCGGCGTGTTCGATACCGTTGCCACCACCTCGGCAAGGTTCGGGGCCTTTGACTCCGTTGCTAGTACCGTGGCACAGCTTGGCGCGTTTGAGTCGGCAGCAAGCGCTGCAGCTAGGATGGAGATTCTCGACTCGGCAGTGCTGGCGAGAAATCGGGCGCTTGAGGAGATGCTGACGCCCAGCAAGGTAGCGGCTAGATATCTTGAGGAGATGAGCGGAGGTGCGACGCTTCAGTTGGCAGCGGAACAAGCTGCAAGGTGGAGCGACCCCTATAAGGACATCACTGCGTCACTTGCCCGCTTCAATGAGCATCTGGGTGTCTCGTCCGCGCGAGCGCTTCTCGAGAGCATGGCCCTGGCCAGCGCTCCCTACGGCCTGCTTAGCCTGCTGGAAGACGCTGCGCACCTGCCGGAGTCAGATGAAGTTCGCGAAGAAGCTCTTCAGCTCGTCCAAGGCGTCACCGACGTCGTATCGAAAGCCTACACGGCGCAAGAGGCGGTTGACAGGATTATTCAGGTCATCCTGGCCACAAAAGAGCCCCAGAGTCAAAGGTTGCTGTTCGCAATCCTTGTACCAGTACTGATGGCAATCGTTTTCTCGTTTGTCAACCCGGTGGCTGACTTCTACGTGAAGAAGTGGCTGGAAGGCACACCGAAACAAGAGGCCGTCAAACAGGTAAAAGAGGCTGCGCGCGAGGCCGTAGGCGACGTCAGGCTGCTCAGCAACTATAGGTTCGTAAACGTGCAGCGTCTGGACCTGAGGAGTGGACCAAAAGCAAAAGCACCGGTCATCGGTCAGCTGCGTTTCAGTCAAACTGTTCGGATACTGGAGAAGGACCGCGACTTCACCTTAGTCGCCTGGCGCAGCGAGGATGGCAAGGTTGAACTGCAAGGCTGGGTGTTTTCAAGATACCTGAGGCGCTTCACCTGAGAGCGCGCGAAGAAGCACGCGCGCGAGGTGCTGTGGGGTTCGTTGGCCATTCTTGGACATCCCAGCTCACGGCCCCAACTACCTATTCAGTCTGCGCCAAGGGCGTGCGACAACCGCGCCTCGGAGCCGTCGCTGGCGTGCAGGAGTAGCGGCGACATCCCCCAGTCAGAAACCTGCTGACTGAAGTAGTCCTCGAAAAACGGGCGCGCCGTCGACGGGTCTTGGCACCTGCGCGCCGCATCCTTCAGCACCGTTGCCAGGTGCACCTTTCCCGCTGCGACGGCGATGGTGAGGCGTTCGAAGCTCTCGATAGAAACAACGAACACGTTGTGGAACGGAAGATTGCGCTGCGCCTCCGCGTCAGGATGTTCAAGGCGTCCCTGACGGTACAAGCTACGAAGCTTCTCGCCACCGCCGACATGCAACTCGCGACTCGTCACGACAAGCAAGAAGTCTTGGTCGGCGCTGGAGAACTCTCGCAGCGACGTCGACGGGGTCCGCACGGCCCGGCCGACGTTCCACGCTTGGTCAATCGCTTTTCGTAGTGGCTTGGTCTTGGTGTAAACCTGCCATTCACTGTCTGTCAACAAAAGCTCGTCGGAGAACAAAGCCATCTTTGCTTCGACGAAAACGTTGCAGTCCCCGAGGACCGCGGCAGCCTCGACGTTGGAGTTTTCGCCTCCACCAACCGCGGCAAGGTACTCCGCGTCGCTGAGCGCATCTGGGAGCATCGTTTTGGCAAGCTCGATGACGTATTGCTCAAACAATCGACTGAACGGCCTCGTGTACTGGTCTTGCAGTTCAGAGAGACGAAGATGGGCAGCCTCTTCGAGGCCTCGAGCGAACACAAGTGGGTGCCAACAGCGAACAGCCCCACCCGCGCCTCTGAACAGCGGATACCGCTTCAGGTGCGGAAATGACGCGAGCTCCTGCTTCAAGGTAAGGCGTCCTGCAGCTTCGCCTCTCAGCTGCTGACGCAGCGAAAACAGGTCACGGACGAAAAGCCCCCAAAACGCGTCAACGCTCGCTCCATACGAAGGCTTCAAGGTGTCGAACCATCCGCCGGGCACCTTGCCGTCATCGGACAGAACAGCGGCATAGACGCCATAGCTCAGGTCAATGAAATGCTCGGGCGACATCCCCAGCGTGGCAACAAACTGCCGATAGGAGGGATGGTTTCTGTCCTGGCGCCCAATCAACGCAGGCCAACGCAAGAATCCATAGCTCACGGGCCGCTGGAACTCGATTTGCTGCAGAAGGGTCCTCAGCATTAGAGCCAGATTGTCGGGAGGATGTCGCCGATGTTCCTCTCCCCCCAAGTCCCACAGCCTCTGCCGCAACTCGTCGAACTGGGCCCATGTAATTGCTCGCCCACTCTCGAGTTGGACATACGGGTCTTGCATTGCCCACTTGACCAGCAATAGGACGTGCCACGGCGCCATTCGAATGCTATGCAGTCTGTCAACCGTCGGTGACGATAGAAGACGTAGTGCTGCGGCCACTATCGAAGCTGCGCTGTACTTGCGGAGCTCACGAAGCACGGTTCGGCGTGCGTCTTCTGTGGATTCTTCTCGCGGAGGCAGCCGAGAGACAAGCCTATGAATGAGCGGCGGAGTGAACGGGAAGGCCATAGCAGGCTAGCTTAGCGCGGAAGCCGGTCACACTTCCATCGAAAGTCCTAAACTCGTTCCACCTCCACTTCCAAGGTTTCAAATGGCTCGTCGACAAAAGGGCTCGCTCGCGGACATTGAGCAGCAAATCGAAAAGCTGCAGCAGCAAGCCGCCGAACTTCGCGCTGCTGAGGTCGCCGGCGTCGTTGACCGCATCAAGGCGGCGATTGCGCACTACGGGTTGAGCGCAGAGCAGCTTGGTTTCCCAGTATCAAAACGCTCCAAAGCAGGTAGTAGCAACGTAGTTGCTGCGGGGCCTGTTGCCGCCCCCCATAGGAGGAAGGTGAAGAGCGCCAAAGTCGCAGGCGTCGCCAAGTATGGCGATGGCACCGGCAAGACTTGGACTGGGAACGGAAAGCGGCCGAGGTGGTTCCTCGATGCAATCGCGGCCGGCAAGACGGCGGAAGACCTGCTCATCGCGACCACGTGAAACGCGCCCCAACTACTGCTATCGGTCGCAAGCGCAGACGCTTCGCCCGGAGCATCCTGTCGGGCATGGTCACCCCCCTCTTAAGCATTCACATCTTGGGTGCAGGTCGCAGCGCCTTTCTCGAGTTTCTCCGGAACCTGACCCCCTGCTTTCTGTTCGCCTCCGTCGCGCTGTTCCTTTCGGTGCGACTTGATTTCAATCGTGTCGACTTGAGCAACTGGGCGCCGACGTTTGCGTTCATCGTCTGTGCGCTGGTCTCGGCATTCGCGTTCTTCGCCAACTTGTCAGCATTCTTGGACAGCGCGCTTGGGCCGAATCAACGACTAGAGCGCGCTGCACGACGGCTTCGGCTTCGGGGCGCGCATCCTCGCCGCATTGCAGCCGCATTGCTTGTGCTGAAGTTGCGAATGCAGCCAGGAGTGGTTGTACAAGTCCTCGTTGCGTTCCTAGTGGTCAACGCCGCGCTGTACGGTGGCGTCTTTGCATCGGCTGGTGCCGTGGTGGCAGCGCTGAAAAATGGCCTGCGCTAGCCGGTAGTCAGACTTCGCGCGCGGGTCTCAAAGCCGACTCACAGTTAGGGCGACCGCACGCTGAATAGCCCGATGGCCCTGCGGCGAGTCCATTTCGAACCCAGCATCCATCAGCGCCAAGAGCAGGCACTCAAACGCCGCCGCCGCTACCTCCGATTTGCTTCCAATCTCGTCGTCTGGCAAGTAAAACTCGCGCTCTAGCTTGCTCGCCGAGATGGCTGCGCCGCGGTCTTCATTGACGGCAATGGTGATGCCGAATGGGAGGTTGACCGCCAGGAGATTGGCGTGTTCGAAGAGCGTGTGCCCCTCGGAACTAGCTCCCAATCGGAAGCCTTGTCCGGGAATCAGCCACACATCCGCAGGATGCAGCACCCCGTCGAAATCGAGGTACAGAAATCGCCTGTGCTGACCCGTCGTTGCTGAACTTTGCGGAGCCATTCGAAGGGCACGATTGGCTGAACGGTCGAAGCATGTGCTCGGTCCCCATGGAGCGCCAAGCTCTTCGGTCGAACGCGCCATAGGCAGACCGTCAAATGCTTCCATCAGCGGGTACTTCACTATCGAATTGCGCAAAACTTCGGCTGGAAGGGCGAATAGCCGGCAATCGTCGTCATGCCCCCTCTCTCCCGCAACGCATAGCAAAGGCTTATCCCTTCGACGGTAGGTCGCGCGGCCCAAAGCCAATGCTCTGCGAGACCCGCAAAGCTCGTTGTGGCCCATCCGGAAGCAGGTCGGGAATCGCGCAACGGCCCCAGCGAATGCCATCAATGCACAGCAGGATGTCGTCGGCAATGGGGCTGTCTAGTCTGCGCAGGTCGTAGAGGTCGAAATGAGTCCATCCCACCACGGACGCGATGAATTTCGAAACTACTCCAGTTTGGTTCGTCCCAGAGCGCTCTGCGAACGAGAGTAGGCGCTCGAATGCCCGCGCGGCAGCGGCAGTGCCGGTGGTCGCGCGTTCAGTGTCTCGGTCGCGGTCGTCTGACATGTACTCGTACCACTCGCTGCGAGGCCGGCGGAGCTCCACCGCAATGCTGGCCTGCTCTCCTGCTGCAGGCGGAGCGTCATCGCATGAGACTGGGCGCCCTCGACGAAGGGAGACGTCCACTGGCAGCTTAGACTCGAGTTCGTCTGCGATGGTGCTGTGTGCCGGGTCGGTCAGCCATGTGAGCGTCCGCCTGACGTCGGCCTCCGACCGGTCCTCGCCTGTCGCGTCGTCTTGCCAGAAGAAGCCGCTTTGCTCCGGTCTTTGCGCAAGCTCATCAGGTTGTTTGGACCCCAGAACCGGTGCGTAGAGATGCGGCATGCCGAGATGCGCAGAGTGCAGATTGCCCGCCGTGGGGTAGTGCCGCAGCAACCATCGCGCAATGTCTCGAACATCGTCCGGCACATTGGGGATTGCTTCACGTGATTGCAGCTGCTCCAGGAATGCACGCGTCTCCGTCAGGGCACGCGTTCGTTCGTCAGGCATGGTCATCGGCTGGCTCCTTGGTTGACGTGCTTCATCAGTGCGGTGCGAGAAAATTCTAGACAGCAATGAGCGCATGCGACCTTCCAAGAAGTTAATTCAGCTGCGCGCGAAACGAGCCCAACAGAACTAATTCATTCATCGAGCGGGAGTGGCTGGGGAGGCATTGCGTCCGAGTTTGGGCGCTCGGCGCGAAACTTTGTCAGAGCCGCTTCGATAGCAGCAAAGGTGAATCTGGAGCTCCCATTTACCCGCCGCAAGAACTCGTCCATTGCGACGCTTCGACCTTTTGGTGCACGGCGCTGCGCAGCAATTGGAGGCTCCGCGTTGGAAGCGGTATCGGCTGGATTTTCTTCGCTGCGTATTGCTAGCACGGCACCGCGTGGGTCGATACCGCCGTGGCGGCTTGTCGCAGGTGGTGATTGAAGATGCGGGTTCGGTTGTCTCATGGACTCTCCTCCTCCGCTTGATTCGGCTCGGTGAACAGCGAGGCAATGTCATCGGTCATGTCGCGCTCCTCGACGATGCTGTGTCGCTCTCGAAAGAGCCGCCAAAGGCAAAATGCGTCGCTATTCAATCCTGGGCGTCTGCTGAGCAGGTAGACGTGGCCATCAGCTGTGACGACTCGTCTCGTGACTGGGTCAACTACGGCAATTGGCGAACTGACCTGCCCTGTGCATCCTTCTCGGCGAAATCCGATGAGAAAGGTGGGCCATGGCTTCGTCCGACCATACAGGGGCACCGACAGCGCCGACCATGCGTCCAGAGTTTTGGTGGGAGCCGAAGCAATTGGCGAAACCTTCCAGTCCATTCAGTGCCGTTTCACAGGAGGAGATGGGTATAGGCAGTGGCTGAACAGTCGCTCAAGCACATGACTCAAGCGGCGCCGGTGCCATAAGCGGTTCCGTCTTTCTCGTGGAAATTCTTGATTGAACGCCATATGCGATGCCGGTATGAGGCGCGCGCCAAACCACTGGCAGCGCGTTCCGGAGGTTCGCGCTGCGGCGCACATCGCCCTCCGCTATCTGGAGAACGCAGCCTGTTCTCAATTTGAGCTCGACCTGCTGGTGGTCCGCGGTAGCAGACAGGCACTCCACTTCACCAAATTCATGTGACCCTGAGTCCTCGTGGCTGCACGAGACCATCAGGCGGTCGATGTGCACACGCGGGTCCCGCGTCAGTTGGATAACGCTGCTGGCTGACACATGTACGAACTGCACTCGGGCGTCGTCATAGGACGTTTTCAGCCTGCCGCCCACAAGAAAGACCATGCAACCCAGAACCTGCGCCGCTGAGTAGTAGCTGTGTTGGAGCAGATGAAGGCTGGGGTCGCGCGGGGACAGCTCGTCATCCAGCGAAACGCGGAATGCTCCAAAGGGTTCGGTCATGGTTGTCGTCACTTATCTCGTATCAGGCGCACCGACGTGAGGCCATGTCGCCAAGAGGCGGGAGTGTAGATGTATAGGCAGTAGATGTATAGCGTGTAGATGTTTGGGCTGTAGAAGTCTGCGCAGTAGATGTTTAGGCTGCGCGTTCTTTTTAGACAGCCCCTGTGAGAGCCAACGGTCGATGAGTGAGCCGAATCAAGTGTTGACTGCGCGGATGCTCCTCTCGGCGAACGTAGCCGCGCTGCGAATGAAGCAGCGGATTTCTCAGGAGCGCTTGGGTGAATTGGCCGGCTTCCACAGGACCTACATCAGCCAACTTGAGCGTGGTCTCTCAAACGTCACTGTGGACAACATAGAGAAGCTTGCCGCCGTGCTCGGAGTACCGGTCGCCTCCTTGCTAGAGAAGCCTAGTGGCGGTGAAGCACCTGACAAGTAGAGGGCATATCGGCGTCTTGCGCTGATGCCTCAACGGCAGCTGGAGGCCTGCAGCGGGCTAGTCGCTCCTGGCGTCATGGAGATGCATTGCTCTTCGGCGGCAAGCGTCTGCGCGGTCATTCAGTTCCAGTGCTCCTGCCTCGTTGGAAGCGATGTGAGCAGGCTCGCACTGAATTGGAAGCCACACTCGCCACGGCTGCGCTGCTCCCCTTCCTTGCTGCCAGAGCGGTAACCGCCGCCCAAAGTTTTCCACTGGAATTAAACAGGTGATTCACATGTTGTTCACACCCTCTCGCACTCTCCCCGCTACAACTGCGCTGACGCGCCCTTCGGGCTTGCCTCACTAGAAAGAATTAACTTTCCCACAGAGAAAACACCACAGAACGGGTGCTCGCAAAGCCTCAAAGCCATCATCATGAGCATCAAGGGGCCCCAAGACCACGACAGAAGTAGGGTCGAAGGTGTCCATGTGCGAAGCTTGCTCACGGACACCGTTGGGGTTGGACCAGAAACGGGAAAGTCACGAAAAAACAATGAGTTAAGCTATGTCCATTTTTGTCGCACTTGCCAAGGACGGCCACCTGCATGCGCCCAGCGACTACGTGCACCGCGGCTGCCGTGTCGTGGCCAACCCGTTGGGCTATGCCAAGAACGGCGAGCAGGAAGGCTTCCGCCCCCAGTTGCTCATCGAGATCTGAGCGCGCCCAGCATTTCGTCGCAACTTCTTACGTTTCGAAATCACCATGTGCGACCAGGGTTGTCGCACGCGCGCTATCTTGCTCTTCGTCCATCCCGTCATCGCGCACAGGAGCCACCGTATGAAAAGCGTCTGGTCACCTACCCTGGCATGGTTTTTTGCCATCCTGGCCGCGCTGTTGCTCGCTGTGGCGGCGCCCACGGAATCGAGCGTGATGGGACGCCTGCCGAACCTGCAGGCACGCCAACTCGACCAGCGGCCGCTGGCCTTGCCCGAAGGCCTGGATGCCGACCGCACCTTGGCCCTCATCAGCTTCCACCGCGACCAGCGTCCCGCCGTCGACAGCTGGATCGACGGCCTGCAGCTGGGCGGTGATGCCTCCGTGCGCTGGCTGCGCATGCTGGTGGTCAACGATCCCGGCGACGCAGCCGAGCGCGGCATGATCGAGAACCGCTTGCGCGAGCGCTACGCGCAGGAAAAGGCCACCGTGGTGCCTGTGTTCACCGACCGTGCAGCCTTCGCGCGCTCCACCGGCCTGTCCGGCGTGGAACTGCCGCATGTGGTGGTGCTGAACCGCCGCGGCGAGGTGCTGGCCCGTGTCGAAGGTCCGTTCGACGCCGAGAAGGCCCGCGCGCTGCGCGCCACGCTGGGCGAATAGATCAATCGAGCGCCGCGCGCGCGGCCTGCGTCAGCGCCTGGCTGAGCCCGTCCAGCACCTCGGACTCCAGGTTCCAACAGTGCCAGTACAGCGCCACGCGCTCGGCGTGGCCAGGCGCGATGTCCACGAGTTCGCCGGCCGCCAGCAGCCCGCGCACCAGCAGTTCCGGCACCACGCTGGCGCCCCAGCCCGCCAGCACGGCGCGCACCTGGCCTTCCGAACTCGGCACGAACAGCTGGTTCAGTGCCAGCCGCGGCAGGCCCAGCCGGCTTGAGACGAACTCGCGCTGCATGTCGTCCTTGCGGTTGAAGGCCACGAACGGCACCTGGTGGAAGTTGTGCGGCGTGAGCGCACCACCCAGCCGCTGCTGCGCGAACGCCGGCGCCGCCACGGCCACATAGCGCATCGCGCCCAGCGGCACCATGCGGCAGCCGCGCAGGGCCTGGTCCAGCGTGGTCACGCAGCCCAGCACCTGGCCCTCGCGCAGCCACTCCTGCGTGAAATCCTGGTCGTCCGCAATGATCTCCAGCGGCAGGCCTTGCGCCACGGGCTCCTGCAGCGCGGGCAACACCCAGGTGGCGATGCTGTCGGCGTTCACCGCGACGGCCACGCGCTCCTGCTCGCGCAACCGGCCGCCGGACTGCGGTGCGAAGGCGCGCATGTCGCGGTCCAGGTCGGCACGCAGCAGCCGCAGCTGGCGCGTGTGCTTGAGCAGCAGTTGGCCGGCCGGCGTAGCCTTGAGCGGGCGCCGCACCAGCAGCACGGTGCCGGCCTGCGCCTCCAGTGCCTGCAGGCGCTGCGACACCGCCGACTGGGTGATGTGCAGGCGCTGCGCGGCGCGCTCGAAGCCGCCCTCCTCGACGATGGCGGCCAGGCATTCCAGCGCATCGGGATCGAACATGTGCATGGGGGCGATGGTATGGTCAGCGCCATCACAAGAGGAGACGGCGCCGCGCGCCACACCGATGAAGATCTTCTACGGCTGGCGCATGGTCGGCGCGGGTGGCGGCCTGCAGTTCCTGCAGGCCATGTTGCTGCAACAGGCCTTCGGCGCCTACGTCGCCGTGCTGGCCGAAGAGCGCGGCTGGAGCAAGACCACGCTGTCGGGGGCCGCCGCCATGCAGTCGGCGGAATCGGCACTGCTGGGCCCGGTGCTGGGCTGGCTGGTGGACCGGATCGGCCCGCGCGCCATGATCCGCGCCGGCGTGCTGGCCTTCGGTGTCGGCTTCATGCTGCTGAGCCGCATCGACAGCGTGGCCGGCTTCTACATGGCCGTGGCCGTCATCGCCATCGGCACCAGCCTGTCGGGCTACTTCCCCATCAACGTCGCCGTGATCCGCTGGTTCTCGCGCAAGCGTGCGCGGGCGCTCTCGGCCATGAACCTAGGCATGGCCATGGGCGGGCTGTTCGTGCCCATCGTGGCCTGGTCGCTGGTGGCCAACGGCTGGCGCGCCACGGCCTTCGCCTCGGGCGTGCTGTCCATCGTGGTCGGCTGGCCGCTGGCCTCGATGTTCCGCAGCCGGCCCGAGGACCACGGCGCGACCGTGGACGGCGACCCCGTCGCGCCACCACCGGCTGACGGCAGCAGTGCGGCACCCGCCGTGGTGCCGCAACGCGAGTTCACCGCGCGCGAGGCGCTGCGCACGCGCGCCTTCTGGCTGCTGGGCCTGGGCCACGGCTTCGCGTTGCTGGTGGTCACGGCCGTCAACGTGCACGCCATCAGCCACATGAAGGAAGGCCTGGGCTACAGCGTGGCGCAGGCCGCGCTGGTCATCACGCTCCTGACCGGTGCGCAGATCGGCGGCGTGCTGCTGGGCTGGCTGATCGGCGACCGCTACGACAAGCGCTACCTCTCGGCCGGCTGCATGCTGGCGCACGGCGTAGCGCTGCTGCTGCTGACCTACGGCCACCACGCCACGGCCATGGTGGCCGCCTTCGCGGTGCTGCACGGCGCGGCCTGGGGCCTGCGCGGCCCGCTCATGCAGGCGATCCGTGCCGACTATTTCGGCCGCAACGCGATCGGCATGATCCTGGGCCTGTCGACGCTGATCATCGCCATCGGCCAGGTGGCAGGGCCGCTGGTGGCCGGCGTGCTGGTCGACCTGACAGGCAACTACCGCGCCGGCTTCACGGTGCTGGCGCTGCTGGCGGCCAGCGGCTCGCTGCTGTTCCTGCTCGCGCGCAAGCCCGGCTGAGCCTGTCGCCCGCGCGTCGGGGCCATTGGCCCCTTCAGAGCACGGCCGGGATGGGGCTCCTAGAATTTTCGCTTTGCCAGCCAGCCACCAGCGCCATGCCTCTTCCGCCGCCAGCCCCCCGCGCGCCCGCCCACGACCGCCACATCAGTTACCGCGGCTTCCACCGCGAGGACGGCCTGTGGGACATCGAGGGCCACCTGCGCGACACCAAGCCCTACGGCAAGACCGTGCGTGGCCGCGAGCGCGCCGCCGGTGCGCCCGTGCACGACATGGAGGTGCGCGTGACCATCGACGACAACATGACCATCGTCGACATCCACGCCGCGATGCTGACCACCCCGTTCGAGGAATGCCCGCGCGCCGAGCCCCCCGTGCGCCAGCTGATCGGCGCCACGCTGGGCCGCGGCTGGCGCCGTGCACTGGACGAGGCCATCGGCAGCACGCGCGGCTGCACCCATTTGCGCGAGTTGCTGTTCGGCACGGCCACGGCCGCGTTCCAGACCCTGGGGGCCTACCGCGACCACCTGCGCCAGCAGCGCGGCGAGCCCGAGCCCGTGCGCACCACCCCACCCTTCTTCATGGGCGGCTGCATGTCCTGGGACTTCGATGGCCCGGTGATCGCACGCATCGCCCCCCAATTCATCGGCTGGCACCGCCGCCAGGAGAACTGACATGGATCCGCTGCGCATCGACATCGTCTCCGACGTGGTCTGCCCCTGGTGCTACATCGGCAAGCGCCGGCTCGAGGCCGCGTTGGCCAGCCCCGAGGCGGCCGGCCTGCCGCCCGTGCAGATCACCTGGCACCCGTTCCAGCTCAACCCCGAGCTGCCGGCCGAAGGCATCGCCCGCAAGGCCTACCTCGAAGAGAAATTCGGCGGCCCCGAACGCGCCGCCGCGATCTACGAGCGCGTGCGCGCCGCCGGCCGCACGGCCGGGCTGGAGCTCAACATCGACGGCATCACGCGCCAGCCCAACACGCGCCTGGCCCACGCGCTGATCGACTTCGCGCAGCGCAGCGGTGCCGACGCCACCGACATGAAGGAGCGCCTGCTGCGCGCCTACTTCATCGAGAACCGCTTCGTCGGCGATGCCGAGGTGCTGGCCGCCATCGCGGCCGAGGCCGGCCTGGACGCCGCAGCCGCACGCGCGCACCTGAACGACCCCGAAGCCCTGGCCGCCATCGACCAGGCCGACCAGGAAGCGCGCCAGATGGGCGTGAGCGGCGTGCCCTTCTTCATCTTCAACCGCAAGCTCGCAGTGTCGGGCGCGCAGGAGCCGGCCACGCTGATCGGCGCGATGCGCCAGGCTGTCGAGCAGGCCTGAGCTCCTGCAAGCAGGAGACCCGCGCGCAGCGCCTGTTTCGCTGGGCACGGGAGCCGCTCACGGCTGGCCGTCGCAGCTCTGCCCCACGCCGGCCAGGCCCACCCAAGGCAGGCGCCGACGCGTCCAGATCTCCCGCTGTGGTGTGCCCAGTGCATGCCGCTGCTGCAGCACGCCGGTGCGCAGCGAATACGACGGCGGTTTTTCCACGGCACAGGCGTAGAGCGGGCTGCCGCAGTTGCCGCAGAACGCGAGCAGCCGCTTCGCGCCGCTGGCGGCCGTCTTGACGTAAGTGCGCGGCTCGCCCCGCAGCAGCCGGAAGCTGGCCGCCGGTGCGGAAATGTTGGCCCGGAAGGCTGAGCCGGAATGCGTCTGGCAGTCCGTGCAATGGCAGACCGTGGTGGTGCCCGGTTCCACCTGCGCCTCGAACGCGATCGCACCGCAGTGGCATTGGCCTTCGACTTTCATGCTGTTCCTCGGTGTTGGTGCGGACCGCTTCGATGATCGCTCACCGCGACGGGCTCACACTGGCGCGTAGTCCCCGGTGCCCTCCGGCCACGCCGTCAGCACCTCATACCCCTGCGGCGTCACCGCCACCATGTGCTCCCACTGTGCCGACAGCGAGCCGTCCTGGGTCACCACGGTCCAGCCATCGGCCAGTTCCCGCGTCCCGGCCTTGCCCGCGTTGAGCATCGGTTCGATGGTGAACACCATGCCGGCCTCCAGCCGGAGCCCTTCGCCGCGATTGCCGTAGTGCAGCACGTCGGGCGCCTCGTGGTAGTTGCGCCCGATGCCATGGCCGCAGTACTCGCGCACCACGCTGAAGTGCGCGTGCTGCGCGACGGTCTGGATGGCATGGCCGATGTCGCCCAGCGTGGCGCCGGGGCGCACCTGCCGGATGCCGGCGCGCATGGCCTCGTAGGTGGTGTCGACCAGGCGGCGCGCCAGCGGGCTCGGGCTGCCGACGCAGAACATGCGGCTGGTGTCGCCGAACCAGCCGTCGTGGATGACGGCCACGTCGATGTTGACGATGTCGCCCTTCTTGAGGATCCTGTCGGGCGAAGGTATGCCGTGGCACACGACGTGGTTGACCGAGGTCAGCACGGTCTTCGGATAGCCCTGGTAGCCGATGTTGGCAGGCCTGGCGCGCTGCACCTGCACGATGTGCGCGTGGCAGATGCGGTCGAGTTCCTCGGTGCTCACGCCCGGCACCACATGCGGTGCGATGACGCTGAGCACCTCTGCGGCCAGGCGCCCGGCTTTCCGCGCCTTGGCGATTTCCTCGGGCGACTTGATGGCGATGGTGCGCGGCATCAGCATCGGTTCAGTGCCTGGCCTTCGCTGCTACCCGGGGCTTCCCGCTGGGCGGTGGCGCCACGGCCGCCGTGATGTCGAAGCCACCCGCCAACTCGGCCCGCACCAGCATCTGGCAGATGTCGCGGTGGTCGAGTTCCGGATGCATCTCGCTCAGCATGCCGATGCGCATCCAGTGCTCGGCCTGCGCGTTGATGGAACGGCTCAGCGCGTTGCCTGCCACGCGCAGGTTCTCGTGCATGAGGTCTGAAATCTTGACGATGCCCATGCGGAGATTCTATATGGAACGTATATGAACCATATATGCCGGCCGGCATCGCCGCATGCGCGGGCGGGCGGGCGCCCACCCGCTCAGCCGTGCATCAGCGTCCACAGCCGCGCCGCCGTCACCGGCATCTGCAGCTGCGTCGTCTTGCCCGCCAGCCCGTTGCGCGCCAGCGCATCTGCCACAGCGTTGACGATGGCCGGCGTGGCGCCGATGGTGCCGAGCTCGCCCACGCCCTTCACGCCCAGCGGGTTGTTCTTGCAGGGCACGCTCTGGTCCATGCGCGTGACGAAGTCGGCGCGCAGGATGTCGGCGCGCGGCACGGCGTAGTCCATCAGGCTGCCGGCCACGGGCTGGCCGGTCTCGCGGTCGTAGACCACCTCCTCGCACAGCGCCTGGCCGATGCCCTGCACGGCACCGCCGTCGAGCTGGCCCGTCACGATCAGCGGGTTGATCACGCGCCCCACGTCGTTCATCGAGGCATAGGCCACGACCTCCACGGCGCCGGTCTGCGGGTCGAGCTCGATCTCGCTGATGTGGCAGCCGTTGGGCCAGGTCGGGCCGGCCACGCTGCTGGTGGAGTCCATGAAGATCCGGCGCTCGGGCTGGCGCGCGGCCAGTTCGAACAGGCCGATCTTGAGGTCGGTTCCGGCCACCGTGAACGCGCCCTGTTCGTAGCGGATGTCCTCGGCGGCGGCCTCGAGTTCCTTGGCCGCGAGTGCGCGCGCCTTGTCGATGGTGCGCTCGCTGCCCACGCGCACGGCCGAGCCGCCCGTGAAGATGGAGCGCGAGCCGGCGCTGCCGAAGCCATCGCCGCGGTCGGTGTCGCCCAGCACCACGCGCACCTTCTCGGCCGGCACGCCGAAGGCGTCGACCACGAGTTGCGCGAGCGAGGTGGCGATGCCCTGGCCCATGGCGTTGACGGCCGAGAACACCTCGATCATGCCGTCGGCCTGCACCTCCACCGTCACGCGTTCCTCGAACACGTTGCCGCCGGTCCATTCGAGGAAGGTGGCGATGCCCTGCCCGCGCCACCTGCCGCGCGCGGCCGAGGCCTTGGCGCGCGCGTCAAAGCCGGTCCAGTCGGCCAGGGCCAATGCCTGGTTCATCTGCTGCTCGAAGGCGCCCGTGTCGTAGGTCTGAGCCATCGGGTTCTTGTACGGCATCTGCTCGGGGCGGATGAAGTTGGCCCGGCGCAGCGCGATGCGGTCGATGCCGGTCTGGCGCGCCGCCTCGTCCATGAGGCGCTCGATGTTGAAGATGGCTTCGGGCCGGCCGGCACCGCGGTAGGCGCCGGTAGGCGCCTGGTTGGTGAGCACGGCCTGGAAGCGGAAGTCGATGGTCTGGATGTCGTAGACGCTGGTCTGCACCCAGGGGCCGATCAAGAGCTGGATCGCCACGCCGGTGCCGGTGGCGTAGGCGCCCACGTTGGCCTGCGAAGCGATGCGCAGCGCGAGGATGCGGCCCCCCGCGTCCAAGGCCAGTTCGGCATGCGTCTGCACGTCGCGGCCATGGTAGGTCGAGAGGAATTCCTCGCTGCGGTCGGCCACCCACTTCACGCTGCGGCGCAGTTGGTGCGCGGCATGCGCCAAGGCCACGTCCTCCAGGTAGGCACCGGTCTTCATGCCGAAGCCGCCGCCCACGTCGCCCACCACCACGCGTGCCTGCTCGCGGGCGATGCCCAGCGCGTCGGCCACGGTGTTGCGCACGCCCGAAGGCATCTGCGTGGACATGCGGATGGTCAGCCGGCCATCGTCCGGATCGACACCTGCCAACACGCTGCGCGGCTCCAGCGTCAGCGCGGCCAGGCGCTGGTGCGTGAGGTCCAGCGTGACATGGTGGCGCGCGCGGGCGAAGGCCTCGGCCGTGGCCTGGGCATTGCCGTGGCGCATTTCGGCGGCGATGTTGTCGGGCGCGGCCTCGGTCAACACCGGCGCGCCGGCGGACAGGGCCTGCGCCAGCGTGGTCACGGCGGGCAGTTCGGCGTAGTCCACGAACACGGCCTCGGCCGCGTCGCGTGCCTGCTGCAGCGTCTCGGCCACCACCAGGGCCACGGGCTCGCCCACGAAGCGCACGCGCTCGTGCGCCAGCGCGTGCAGCGGCGGCGTGACGCCCGGCCCGCCATCGGCACGCTTGAAGCCGGCCGTGCCCGGCAGCGGCTTGACGCCCTTGGCCACGAGATCGGCGCCCGTGTAGACGGCCACCACGCCCGCCATGCCGCGCGCGGTCTCGGCGTCCACCGACACGATGCTGGCATGCGGATACGGCGAGCGCACGAACACCGCGCGCAACTGGGCCTGGGGCACCACGTCGTCGGTGAACTGGCCACGGCCGGCCAGCAAAGCGTCGTCTTCGAGCCGGCGAACCGCCTGGCCGCTGCCAAAACGGGTGGGGGAAGCGAGGGTGTCCAAAGCTGCGCCTTTCGGGGATCAGGGTCCATCGGGCACTTCGCGGGCCCGGATGGCTGCGAAGCGGAGCAGCGCCGGAAATTAACAGAAATCGGGCCGCGGTGCGGCGCCTGGGCGACCGGTGTTCAGTCCTTCTGGTGACGGTAGGCGCGGTCCATCTCGGGCGCCTTGCTGGTGTCCTGCACACCGCGCTGCAGGTCGCCATGCGCCTGCCGGCCTTCGGCAGGGACCCCGCCATCGGTCATGCCCTGCTCAGACTGGTCGCGCTCGTGCGGCAAGGCCAGGTCGTCGACCGGCCGCACCAACGCCCCGGGCCGGGGACGGCGGCGCAGGTAGTTGACGCGGGGCTTGGAAGAGCCGGGGGGCCTGTCGTTGGCTGCCATGTGGTGTTCTCCTGGCCGCCAGGCAGAGCCGGGCAGCAATGGGCAAGCTGCGAACTCTGCGACCGCCGACGCGCCGGCGTTGTCGGAGAGCGAGCAGAGGTGCCGTAGGACAGCCGCGCCACCATTCGCCCTGGCGAGGCCCGCCAATCGGGGGCGCGGCGCGGGGCCACCCGGCAGTTCGGGTAGATTCCCGGTCCATGCCTGTTCCCGCCGTGCCGCCGCAAGCGCGCGCACCGAGTTTTTCCGCCGCCGAGTTCCGCCAGGGCCTGTCCATGTTCGCCACCGGCGTGACCATCGTCACCGCGCGCCGGGCCGACGGCCAGCTGATCGGGCTGACCGCCAATTCCTTCAACTCCGTCTCTCTGAACCCGCCGCTGGTGCTGTGGAGCCTGGCGCAGGCGGCCTCGTCCATGGCCGCGCTGAGCGCCGGCTCGCACTACGCCATCAACATCCTGGCCTCGGACCAGAAGGCGCTGGCCGAACGCTTCGCCAAGCGCGGCGCCGACCGCTGGAGCGGCGTGGCCTGGCACGAGGGCGTGGCCGGTGCACCCTTGCTGGACGGCGCAGCCGCCGTGTTCGAGTGCTTCAACCGCAGCCGCTACGAGGAAGGCGACCACGTCATCTTCGTCGGCGAGGTGGAGCACTGCGCCCACCGGCCCGGCGCCTCGCCACTGCTGTTCCATGGCGGGCGCTTCTACACCGAGCATCCCCTCTGAACCATGCAACCCCAGCGCAAGGACCACCTGGATGGCCTGGCGGTCGGCCTGCTGCTGGTCTGCTGCGTGCTCTGGGGCGGCCAGCAGGTGCTGGTCAAGGCCACCATCGCGCACATGCCACCGGTGCTGCAGGGCGCACTGCGCTTCGTCGCGGCCACGCTGCTGCTGATGGGCTGGTGCCGCTGGCGCGGCATCGCGCTGTTCGGGCGCGACGGCTCGCTCAAGGCCGGGCTGGCCGCCGGGCTGCTGTTCTTCGGCGAGTTCGTCTGCCTGTACCTGGGCCTGGTGCACACCACGGCCTCGCGCGCCACGGTGTTCCTGTACACCTCGCCGTTCTGGGTGGCGCTGCTGCTGCCCTGGTGGGTGCCGAGCGAACGGCTGCGGCCCGCGCAGTGGACCGGGCTGGCCTTCGCCTTCGTGGCCGTGGCCTTCGCGCTGCGCGAGGGCTTCGGCACCGGGCTGGACACCTGGCGCGGCGACCTGCTATCGCTGCTGGCGGCGCTGCTGTGGGGGCTGACGACGGTGCTGATCCGCGCCACGGGCCTCACGCGGCTGGCGCCCGAGAAACTGCTGTTCTACCAGCTGGCGGTCTGCGCGCTGCTGTTCCCGCCGCTGTCGCTGGCCATGGGCGAGCGCTGGGACGTGCAGTTCACGCCTTTCGTCGTGACCTCGCTGTTGCTGCAGACCGTGGTCGGCGCCTTCGCGAGCTACCTGGCATGGATGTGGCTGCTGGGCCGCTACCCGGCCACGCGGCTGTCGGCCTTCATCTTCCTGACGCCACTGTGCGCGCTGGTGTTCGGTGCGCTGGCGCTGCACGAGCTGCTGACGCCCAGCCTGCTGGGCGCGATGGCGCTCGTGGCGGCCGGCATCTGGCTGGTCAACCGTGCGCCGCTTCGGCGATGATCGCCCCTTTCCTCCCTTGCAAGGAAGCCCCATGTCTTTGATCGAGATCCGCAAGCGCAGCCTGACCATCGAAACCACCTACCACGAGGGTGGCCCACCGGTGGAGACGCCGCTCAAGCTGGCCGCGGCCTGCGCCGTGATCCGCAACCCCTACGCGGGCCGCTACGAGCCCGACCTGATGCCCTTCATGGCCGAGCTGCGCAGCCTCGGCACGCTGCTCGCGCAGGAGCTGGTGGACACGCTGGGCCGCGACAAGGTGGAGGTCTACAGCAAGGCCGCCATCGTGGGCGTGGATGGCGAGATGGAACACGGCGCCGTCTGGCACGAGGCCGGCGGCTGGGCCATGCGCACGGTGCTGGGCGAGCCCAAGGCCATCGTGCCGGCGGCCAAGGCCGTGGCCGGCGCGGGCTACCGGCTCATGGTGCCCGTGCACTACATCCACGCCTGCTACGTGCGCAGCCACTTCAACAGCATCGAGGTCGGCATCCAGGATGCGCCGCGGCCCAAGGAGATCCTGTTCGCGCTCGTGATGGGCACGGGCGGGCGCGTGCACTCGCGGCTGGGCGGCCTGCTCAAGGAGAACGTGTCCGTCCACGACGGGCAGCGCTGATCAATCGGCCAGCAGCCGCGCCATCGCCTCCACCGTCAGTGGCGCCGAGCCCTCGGCCTTGTTGCCGATCGTGAGGTAGGCGTGGTGGCCCGCGGCCGTGGTCGCGCGCGCCACGCGGGCCAGCGCCGTGCGCGTCTCCAGGTCCGGGTCGACCAGCTTGTCGAAGGGCAGGTACAGCGCCTTGGCGTCCTCGTAGCCATAGGCGCCGTGCAGGCGGTTCAGGTTCCAGCGGCAGACCATGGGCCCAGGCCACAGCGCGCGCAGCACGGGCAGCTGTTCGGCGATCGGCGGCAGCTTGGCGTGGCCGCCCAGGCAGTAGGTGGCACCGCTGGCGCGCAGGGCCTCGGCGAAAGCCGGCGTCAACCATTCGGCGTTGCGCACCTCCACCGCGATCACGAGGTCGGGCGCCTGCGCGCGCAGCTGCGCCAGGGACGGCAGCGCGGCCAGCATGGCCTGCAGGCGTTCGATGCAGTGCGGCATGCGGCCGAGCATGGCCGGCGCCAGCGGGCTCAGCTGGAACACCAGCGCGCCAGCCCTGGCACCCAGCCCCTGCAGAGCCGGCTCGACGAAGGCCGACCAGGCCAGGCCCGGATCGAGGAAGCCGGTGTTGGCCCGCATGCCCTGCCCGTCCTCGCGCCGCACCAGCGCGTCGGCGACCACGCTGGGCGCCTTGACCACGAAGCGGAAGTCCGGCGGCACCTGCTCGGCGTAGCCCGCGTACTGGGCCACGGTCAGGGGCTGGTAGAAGGCCCGGTCCAGCGAGACCGCGCGCATGAGCGGGTGCTGGGCGTAGGTGGCCAGGCCGCGCCGCGCGAGCATGGATTCGGTGTACTCGCCCTCCCAGACCAGCCCATCCCAGCCCGGGAAGGACCAGGACGAGGTTCCCAGATGCAGCCGCTCGGGCAAGCGCGCCGCGAGGTCGGCCAACTCTGTCGGCCAGGGCGCGGGCCTGACCTGGCGCAGGCGCGAGCGCGGCGCGGCCACGGCGGGCGGTGCCGGTGCTGGCGGCGGCGCCACTGGAGGCGCCTCGGCCTCGGGAAACAGCCGGTCCTGCAAGCCCTCAGCCCTCGGCCGCGCGCCGGCGCGCGAAGTCTTCGTACCAGGCCAGGCAGGCCGGGTTGGCCATGGTGCCGCGGTTGAGCACCTTGTCGGCGCTCTGGCCCAGCAGCAGCTTCTTGATCGGCAGCTCCTGCTTCTTGCCCGACAGCGTGCGCGGGATCTCGGGCACCTGGAAGATGGCGTCGGGCACGAAGCGCGGCGACAGCGCGCGGCGCACAGCCTCGTTGAGCCGGCCCTTGAGCGCATCGTCCAGCACCGCCCCGTCGCGCAGCACCACGAACAGCGGCATCCAGCTCGGCCGGCCCAGGTACTCGAGATCGACCACCATGGCGTCCAGCACCTCGGGC
Source organism: Pseudorhodoferax sp. Leaf265 (assembly GCF_001422365.1). Taxonomy (GTDB): domain Bacteria; phylum Pseudomonadota; class Gammaproteobacteria; order Burkholderiales; family Burkholderiaceae_C; genus Pseudorhodoferax. The sequence continues at coordinate 45,741 of NZ_LMMT01000013.1, forward strand.
AGCGCCTCGATCGCGCTGTAGATCTCGCTGGTGCCCATGCGCAGGCCGTGGCGGTTGATGGTGGCGTCGCTGCGGCCGAAGATCACGCAGCTGCCGTCGGGGTCCACGCGCAGCCAGTCGCCATGGCGCCAGACACCAGGGAAGGTGTCGAAGTAGCTGGCCAGGTAGCGCGCATTGCCAGGGTCGTTCCAGAAGTGCAGCGGCATCGAGGGGATGGGCCGCGTGCAGACCAGTTCGCCGACCTCGCCGATGAGCGGTTTGCCTTCATCGCTCCAGGCCTCGACGGCCGAGCCCAGCATGCGGCACTGCATCTTGCCCGGCACGAGGGGCAGCGTGCGCAGGCCGCCGATGAAGCCGCCCGCGAAATCGGTGCCGCCCGAGATGTTGCACCACCAGATGTCTTGCACGCCCAGGCGCTGGAACTGCGCCGTGCCCCATCGCTGCACGTCTTCCGCGAGCGGCGAGCCCGTGGTCCCCAGCGCGCGCACACGCGCCAGCCCCGGGTAGCGCGCCAGGTCCACGCCGGCCTTCATGCAGTTGGCGAAGTAGGCCGCGCCGGCGCCGAAGAAGGTCACGCCCGTGCTGTCGGCGAAGCGCCACAGCACCTCCCAGTCGGGCTGCTCGCGGCTGCCGCCCGGGCTGCCGTCGAAGATGCAGCAGGTGGTGCCGGCCAGCAGGCCCGCGACCTGGCAGTTCCACATGATCCAGCCCGTGGTGCTGTACCAGAGGAAGCGCTCGCCCTTCCCCGGGCCCTCGTAGCTGCAGCCAATGTCGTTGTGCAGCGTGGACAGCGCCAGGGCCACCAGGACGATGCCGCCGTGGCCGTGCACGATGGGCTTGGGCAGGCCCGTGGTGCCGCTGGAGTAGACGATCCACAGCGGGTGGTCGAACGGCAGCCAGTCGGGCTCGAAGGCGGCGGTATCGGCGTCGTCGCGCGCCAGCACCGCGGCCAGCGGATGGCTGCCGGCCACGGGCGGCCGGCCGCCCAGGTTGTCCAGCACCAGCAGGTGGCGCACGCTGGGCAGGGCCGCGCGCAGCTCGGCCACGGTCTGGGCGCGGTCCAGGTCGCGGCCGCCGTAGGTCACGCCATCGCAGGCGATCAGCACCACGGGCTCGATCTGGCGGAAGCGGTCGAGCACGGCGGCCTGGCCCATGTCGGGCGCGCAGACGCTCCAGACCGCGCCGATGCTGGCCACGGCCAGGAAGGCCACCATGGTCTCGGGAATGTTGGGCAGATAGGCGGCCACGCGGTCGCCGCGCTGCACGCCCTGGGCGCGCAGGTGCAGGGCCAGGGCCGCCACCTGGCGGCGCAGCGCGGGCCAGGACAGGTCACGGCGCTGGCCGCGCTCGTTGTCGCTGACGATGGCCGGGCAGCCCGCGGCGTGGGCCGCGTCCACATGGCGCAGCACCTGGCGCGCGTAGTTGGTCTGGGCGCCGGGGAACCACTCGGCGCCCGGCATGGCGTCGTTGGCCAGCACGGCGTGGTGCGGCGTGGGCGACTGCATGGCGAAGTAGTCCCAGATGCTCTGCCAGAAGCCTTCCAGGTCGGTGGTGGACCAGCGCCACAGCGCGTCGTAGTCGGCGAAGGCCAGGCCGCGCGTGCGCTGCAGCCAGTCGAGGTAGTGCGTGATGTGCGGGGTGCGGTCTGTCGGGTCGGATCGCATGTGCTGGTATCTCCTCCTGGCGGCGCCGTGCGTGGCGCCTGCGGCCTGCATGATAGGCAGGCCGTCAGTCCTCGCTGAGGTAGCCGCGCGCCAGCTGCGCCTCCTGGTTCTCGAAGATCGCCATCGCCGTCCTCATGCGCAGGAAGCCGAAGCGGCGGTAGAACGGTTCCTTGCCCGGCACGGCATACAGCAGGATCTTCCTGTGGCCACGCGCAGCGTCCACCAGGTGCTGCACCACCTGCTTGCCCAGGCCCGTGCCCTGCTGCTCGGGCAGAACGGCGATGTCGCAGACGTAGGCGCAATCGGCGCCATCGGCCAGCACGCGGCCCGCCGCCACGAGCCGCGCGCCGTCGTAGACAAAGCACTTGAACATGCTGTTGCCGAACACCGTCTGCAGCAGCTGCGGCGGCTTCTCGCCCAGCGGCGCGGCGCGGTACAGCGCGGACAGCGCCTCCCAGTCGACGGACTCGGTGTCGTACTTCCATTGCAGCGGCATGCGGTTCTCCGTGTCGGCCGAAAGCTGGCAGCGTAGCGCAGTCGGGCCGCTCCAGGCCGGGTCCCCGAGCCACACCCCAGGGCTGGCCCTCCGGACGATGGCGGCAGCGCCGACGGAAGACCGACGGGGGCTCAGCGCCGGGGCGCTGGCTGGGATGGCTCGGGCACGTCGTCCCCGCCCAGCATGCGTCCGATCGCCGCGCCGATGGCCGTGCCGATGCCTGGCAGCACCACGGTGCCGGCGGCAGCGCCGATCGCCGGCGCCCTGGAGACCTGCACCTGCAGGTCGCCGAGCGGCCCGCGCACCGAGATCGGCACGCCGACCACACCGTCGACCACATCGACCGCGGCCTTGGCCTGCAACCGGCTCTGGTGCAGCCGCGCCGAGCCAGAGGCCGTCAGGGCGCCGGCCTGGGCGCGGATGTCGGTGAAGCGGATCTCCATGCCCTGGCCCGGCGTGTTCTGCGTGTCCACCTGGCCCTCCAGCAGGTCCAGCCGCGTCTGGCCCTGGTGTTCGCGGCCCAGCGTGTCCACCGCGCGCTGCAGGTCGAAGCGCAGCAGCGTGGCCGGCCGCACCGTGAAGCGCGTGGCCGTGTGCAGGCCCTGGACCAGGGCCAGAGCGTTCTCGCCGGTGGCGGACAGACGGGTCTGGCCGTCGGCCTTTCCCTCCACCGGCGAATTCCGGTTGAAGGCAGCCAGCGCCTGCTGCAGCTCCACCCCGCGCGGCGCCAGTTCGCCCTGCAGGCGCAGCCGGCCGTCGGCCGCGGTGTGCAGCGTGGCTTCGCCCTCGGCGCTGCCGCCGGCCAGGCGCAGGCGCAGGCCGAAGCGCTGCGTGGCCGCTTGCGGCGCGGGCGCCAGGCGCGTGATCCGCAGATCGGCCACCGGCTCCAGGCCGGGCCGCCAGAACCTGGCCTGGCGCAGCTGCAGCCCGGCGTCGAATTCGACATCGCCCGCGTACACCACGGCCACGCCGCTGTACGAGACCCAGGTCAGGTCGCGGATCGCCAGCCGGTCCAGTTCCAAAGCAGGCGCCTCGCGATCCGGCTCCTTGGGCGCTGCGCGGCTGAATTCGCGCAGCGAGCGCTGCACGATGGTGCCGCCATCGAGTTCCAGGCTGTGCAGCTCCATGCGGCCGGCCAGCAGTGGCAGCAGGCGTGGCTGCACCAGCACGCGGCGCAGTTCCAGCGGGCGCTGCTGGTCGGTGGCGATGTCGCGCAACTCCAGCGCAGGGCGCGGCAGCAGCCGCCAGTCGAGCGCGCCGACGCGCACGCCCACGCCCAGCGCGGCCTCGGCCTCCTGGGCCAGCCGCGCGGCCAGTTCCTCCCTGGAGGGCAACCACCACCATGCCGCCAGTGCCGCGGCGGCGGGCACGGCGACGGCCAGGGCGAGCAAGGTCTTGCGCATGGCGCGCAGTGTGCTCCCGCGACGCACGCCGCCACCCGACCATGGAGCGCATGCGCGCGTAGGCGCATGTCGCCTGCGGGCCAGCGGCCTGGCCGGCCGCCCCGTATAGTGCGGCGCTGCCCACGACCAACCGCTGCTGCCCAAGTCCACCATGCCCATCTGGAAAAAACCGATCTCCGTCGAGCTGCTGACGCAGGGCAACCGCGGCACGGCCGTGGAACACCTGGGCATCGAGTTCCTCGAGGTTGGCGACGATTTCATCCGCGGCCGCGTGCCGGTCGACGCGCGCACGCGCCAGCCCTACGGCCTGCTGCACGGCGGCGTGAGCGTGGTGCTGGCCGAGACGCTGGGCTCGTGCGGCGCGGCCTTCGCCGTGCCCGAGGACTGGCGCGCCGTGGGCCTGGACATCAATGCCAACCACCTGCGCGGCGCCACCAGCGGCTGGGTCACCGGCACCGCGCGGCCGGTGCACATGGGCCGCAGCACCCACGTGTGGCAGATCGACCTGGTCAACGAAGCGGGCGAGCTGACCTGCGTCTCGCGCATCACGATGGCGGTGCTGGCACCGCGCTGACGCCGGTCTGCAGCAGCGCCAGCACCGGCCGGACCATGCCGCGCAGCAGGGCAGGCTCGGGCCGCGCGCGCGCCAGCACCCGCAAGCCCATCAGCAGGCCCAGCAGCATGCGCGCGAGGTCGGTGGCTGCCTGTGTGGCATTCACCGTGCCATCGGCCTGCCCTGCCTGCACGCAGCGCAGGAAAAACGACTCCATGTCGCCAAGCACCGCCGCCAGCGCCACCTGGAACTCCGCGTCGTGCGGCGCGACCTCGAGCGCCGCGTTCACGACCAGGCAACCCTTGTGCTCGGCGTCCGCCAGCGACAGCGCGACGATCTCGTCGAAGAAGGCAGCGATCGCCGCGTGCGGCGCAAGCTGGTGCTCGAAGCGCCGTACGCGGTCGCAAAAGCCGTTCTCCACGTAGTGGTCGATGGCCTTCAGGTACAGCGCACGCTTGTCGCCGAAGGCGTTGTACAGACTGGGGCCGGTGATGCCCATGGCCTCGGCCAGATCGCGCACCGAGGTGGCCGCGTAGCCGCGCGACCAGAAGCAGCGGATCGCCGCATCGAGCGCGGCCGCTTCGTCGAACTGGCGGGGGCGTGCCATGGTTCCTTCCTCCCGTCGCGTGCGCTGGGCTGCCGGCCTGCGGTCAGACGATGGGGGCGTAGTTGGTGGGGAACAGCGCGCGCTTGGTCTCGTCGTCGTTGACGCTCTTGAAGGCGTGGCTCTTCAGCATGGCGCGGGCACGCGCCGTGGCCGGGCGCGCATCCACGGAGGCGAACCAGCGCTGTAGCGCAGGGAACGGCGCCAGCGGCTCGGCCTCACCCTTGCGCACGCGCGCGGCCCGGTCGATCCACCCCCAGGCCGAGATGTCGGCGATGGTGTATTGGTCGCCCACGATGAAGTCGCGCCCCTGAAGATGCTGGTCCAGCACCTGGTAGTGGCGCTCGGCCTCGCGCCGGTAGCGCGTGACGGCGTAGTCCAGCCCGGCCGGCGCGGCATGCTGGAAGTGCACCGACTGGCCCGAGAACGGTCCCAGGCCCGAGGCGATGAACATCAGCCACGACAGCAGCTCGGGCCGGTCGGCCGGCGTGCCCATCAGCTGCCCGGTTTTCTCGCCCAGGTACAGCAGGATGGCGGTCGAGTCGAACACGCGCGCCTCGCGCCCGCTGGGGCCTTCGGTGTCGACGATGGCCGGCACCTTGCCGTTCGGGTTGACCGCGCGGAACGCCGCCGCGTGCTGCTCGCCCTTGCTCGTGTCGACCGGCACGGTTTCGCAGGCCAGGCCGGTTTCCTCGAGGAACAGCGCGACCTTGGCCGGATTGGGCGTCGGGTGGAAGTAGAAGCGGATCATGGTGTGCGGTCTCCGTGGGTGGTGGTGATGGAAGGGGCCCGGCGGGCCGACAGCAGCACGCCGCCGACGACGCAGGCCAGTGCCGCGGCCTCTACCGGTGCAGGCCATTCGCCGAGCACGGGAATGGCGGCCAGCGCGGCCACGGCCGGGATCAGCGCGATGATGGCCGAGGCCGCCGCCGGCCCCAGCAGCGCCACGGCCCGGTTGAACGAGACGATCGCCACGCCGCTCATGAGAACGCCCTGGTACAGCACCTGCAGCGCGATCTCAGCGCCCGAGGCCTGGCCCAGCCGGCTCAACCCGCCCAGCACGTAGACCGGCAGGAACAGCAGCGCCGACCACACGCAGATCAGCGCGGCCGACTGCACGGGCGTGAGGCTGCTGCGGCGAAACAGCAGTGTGTAGACCGCCCACATGGACGATCCGCACGCCAGCGCCGCCAGCCCCAGCGGATCGGCCATGCCGTGTGCCGCGGCCCCGGCGGCGACCATGCACACGATGCCCGCCACGATGATCCCGTGGCCCAGCCAGCGCACCCGGCCCTGGAGCTCCTTGAGCACCGCCCAGGCGAACAGCCCGGCGAACACCGGCATCAGCGTCGGCGCGATGGCAGCGGCCTGGCCGGCCGAGGTGCGCTGCAAACCGAACGCCACCAGCAGCACGAAGGGCAAGCCCCACAGGCAGGCATACAGCAGGCCTTCGCCCCAGCGCGCGGCCGGCAGCCGGTGGCCGCGGCGCAGCAAGGCCGGCGACAGCAGCAGCGCGCCGACGCCGAAGCGCAACGCGGTGACATCCCACAGACGCAGTTCGCGCGTCACGCTGAAGCGCGTGACGACGAACCAGCCGGCGAAGATGGTCACGGTGAGGCCAGCCCAGAGCAAGCCCGCCAGCCAAGGGGGCGTGGTTTCGTTGCGTGCGGGCATGGGGCTGCGCGGCATCCGGTGATCGATGAAGAATGAATTCTAGATCGATCGATATAAAACCGTCGCGGTGGCCCCGTCGCAGCGCCGCCCTGCGGCCAGCGGCCCGTCTTCAGTCGGCGCTGTCGCCCTCGGCGCGCGCCATGCGCTCGCTCTTCCAGTACACGTCGTCGCCCCCGTCCATGCGGTTGACCACGCGCGCCAGCACGAACAGCAGATCCGACAGCCTGTTCAGGTAGTGGCGCGGTGCCTCGCGCACGGCCTCGGCGCGGCCCAGCGCGACCACGGCCCGCTCGGCGCGGCGCGCCACGGTGCGGCACACATGGGCCTGCGCTGCGGCGCGCGTCCCGGCCGGCAGGATGAACTCCGCCAGGCGCGGCAGCTGCGCGTTGTGGTCGGCCAGGGCCTGGTCGAGCTGCAGCAGGGCCTCGGGCTTGAGCAGCTCGAACCCCGGGATCGACAGCTCGCCGCCCAGGTTGAACAGCTGGTGCTGCACGTCCACGAGCAGTTCGCGCACTTCGGCCGGCAGCGGCTCGCAGAGCAGCAGGCCCAGGTGAGAGTTGAGTTCGTCGACATCGCCGATGGCGGTGATGCGCAGGCTGTCCTTGGCGACGCGCGTGTTGTCGCCCAGGCCGGTGGTGCCATCGTCGCCGGTGCGCGTGGCGATCTGCGTGAGGCGCTTGCCCATGCCATGTCCCCGTGGTGGTGAGTGCAAAGCGAGGCATTGTGCCGCTTCCAAATGTGAAGTCGCGCCGCCAGATGTGAGCCCGGCAACAGGGCGCAAGAGTGCTGGCGCCACGCGCGTGCGTTTGCTGCAATGGCAGCTTGATCACTCCGACCACCTGTTCTGCATGCGCAAGTTCCGCCCCCTCGCCCGCTTCGAAGAACACAGCCTGGCCCTGTTCGCCGCACTGGTGATGGGGGGCACGGGCGCCGCGGTGCACGCGCGCGAGTACGGCACCCTGGTGCAGGCCCAGGTGCAGCAGAGCGCGCCGCGCGCCGCACGCGACGCGGCCCACCAGCGCGTCGATGCAGCCTTTGACCGTGCCGATGCCAACGGCGATGGCCGCCTCAGCCGCGAGGAGGCGCAACGCCTGCCGGCCGTGGCCGAGCGCTTCGACGAGATCGACCGCAACGGCAACCGCACCCTGTCGCGCGAGGAATTCCAGCGCGGCGTGATCGACTGACGCATGGCCGGGCATGGAGCGCCCGGCAGCTGCGCTGCGCGCCGTTCAGCGGGCAGCACGCGCAAGGCCTATGAACCGGCCCCGTCCTGCACCACGGCCACGCATTCGATCTCGATCAGCATGCGCGGGTCGGGCAGCGCCGCCACCACGCAGGTGGTGCGCGCCGGGAACGGCGCAGGACCGAAGGCCAGCGCGTAGCGCACGTTCATCTCGGCCACGTCCTGCGCGCGCGTGAGCAGCACATTGGCCTTGGCGATGCCGCGCAGGCTGCTGCCAGCCTCGGCCAGGATGGCACGCAGGTTCACGAGGGCCTGGTCGAACTGGGCCGCGAAGTCGTCCTCGTCGATGCGGCCGTCGTCGTGGTAGCCCGGCGTGCCGGAGACGAAGACCAGATGGCCCACGCGCGTGGCGGAGGACAGCGGCGGCGTCTTGGCGCGGACCGGGGCGAAGTGTTCGATGGTGGTGGACATGGCGGCTCCCTGGGTTGGTGGACGGGCGGCCATGTTCGCACCCTCAATCGAGCGTGATGCCCCCGTCCTGGATGGCCTTGCCCCAGATGGGTGTGTCGGTGCGCAGCATGGTGGCGAAGGCGTCGAACGGCTCGCCGACCGGCACCAGGCCCATGTCGACCATGCGCGTGTGGATGGGCGCGGCGTGCACGGCGTCGACCCAGGCCGCTGAGAGCTTGCGCACCACCTTCTCGGGCGTGCCGGCCGGGGCGAAGATGCCGTACCAGCCATAGGGCTCCAGGCCCTGGATGCCACTCTCCGCGAAGGTCGGCACCTGCGGCAGGCTGGGGTGGCGCTGGCTGCCCGTCACGGCCAGCACCTTGAGCTTGCCGCCCTGGATCAGGCCCATGGCCGAGGCCAGGTCGGGCCAGGCCGCGCCGATCTGGCCGCCCGTGACATCGGTCAGCATCTGGGCCGAACTCTTGAACGGCGCGTGCACGGTGTCCAGGCCCGCCTGGCGGCGGAAGGTCTCGCCCCAGATGTGGGCCGTGGTGCCGTTGCCGTAGGTGCCGTAGGCGTGCTTGCCGGGCTGCGACTTCACGCGCGCGATGTACTCGGCCAAGGTGTTGACGGGCGCATTGGCGGCGACCACGAGTGCGTTGGGGCCGCGCGCGAGCAGCGCCACGGGCTGCAGGTCGCGCGAGAAGTCGTAGGGCAGCGAACGCATCAGGAACTGCGTCTGCACCAGGTTGGTCACGCCGATCAGCAAGGTGTGGCCGTCGGCCGGGCTCTTGGCCACGAAGTCAGCTCCCAGCGTGCCGCTGGCACCGGGCTTGTTCTCCACGACCACGGGCTGCTTCCACTGCTCGGCCAGGCGCGCGCCGATCTGGCGCGCGAGGATGTCGGTGGACACGCCGGGGCCCGAGTTCACGATGATGCGCACAGGCTTGCTCGGGAAGTCGGGCGCGGGGTCGGCGGTCTGCGCGCTAGCGACGGTCCAGCTGCAGGCCAGCGCGGCGCACAGCGTGCGGCGTGCCGAAGAAATGTCAGGCATGTTGTCTCCGGTTGTTGTGTGCGTGGCTCAGGCCACGTTGCGGCCGCTGCCGGCCCATTCCTGCGCGCGCAGCGCCTTCTTGTCGATCTTGCCCAGCGCCGTCTGCGGCAGCGCGTCCGCGAACTGGACCTGCTTGGGCGCGTGCAGCGCACCCTTGCGCTCGCGCACCAACGCCATCAGTGCCTCCGCCTCGACCTGTTGGCCCGGCCGCAGCACGACCACGGCCTTGACCGCCTCGCCCCACTTGGCATCGGGCACGCCAATCACGGCGGCCTGCGCCACGGCCGGGTGGCTGCTCAGCACGTCCTCGACCTCGCGCGGATAGACGTTGAAGCCGCCCGAGACCACCATGTCCTTCTTGCGGTCCACGATGTACAACCGGCCCTCGGCGTCGCGGCGCGCCACGTCGCCCGTGTGCAGCCAGCCGCCGGCCAGGGCCTCGGCCGTGCGCTCGGGCTGGCGCCAGTACTCGCGCATGACCATGCCACCGCGCACGCAGATCTCGCCGGCCTCGCCTTGCGCCACGGGCTGCAGCTGGTCGTCGAGCAGCGCGACCTCGCAGGCCGCGCTGGCGAAGCCGCAGGCGGCCAGCAGGTGTGGGCGCGCGGGGTCGTGGTCGGCCTTGGGCAGTGCGGCGATCGGGTAGCACTCGGACTGGCCGTACAGCTGCGAGAACACCGGGCCGATGCGCTCCAAGGCTTCGCCCAGGCGCGCGGGCGACATCGGCGAGGCGCCGTACAGCACGAGTTCCAGCGAAGACAGGTCGTGCTTCGCCAGGCCCGGATGGTCCAGCAGCACGTAGACCATGGTCGGCACCATGAGCGCGAAGTTGATGCGTTCGCGCGCGATGGTGGCCAGCATGCGCTCGGGGTCGAATCGGTCGAGCAGGTGCACGGTGCCGCCCTTGCACAGCACGGGCAGCACGTTGGTGCCGGTCACGTGGCTGATCGGCGCCACGGCCAGGAAGCTGGGCCGGCGCGGCAGCTCGAACTCGGCCATCACGGTCAGTGACATCAGCGCGTTGGCGGCCGAGGTCTTGACCACGCCCTTGGGCTGGCCCGTGGTACCGCCCGTGTAGTTCAGCGTGGCGATGCCGCCGGCCTGCGAGAGGTCCATCGCGTTGGCCGTGCCATGGGCTTCGGCCAGCTGGAGCAGGTCCTGGCCATAGCCGGCCGGGCCCAGCGTGAGCACCTGCAGGCCCGGGCAGCGCGCGGCCAGTTCGCCGCCCCGCTCGCCGAAGCCCTGGGCGTCGACGATGAGCAGGCTGACCTCGGCATCGGCCAGCTGGTAGAGGTGGGCGTCGAGTGCGCCCAGCGGGTGCAGCGAAGTCACGACCGCGCCCAGGGCCTGGGCCGCGACGCCGGCGCACCAGCTGTCCCAGCGGTTGGCGCTGAGCAGCGCCACGCGCTGGCCGCGTTGCAGACCGGCGGCCTGCAGCACGGCCTGGGTGCGGCCGATGAAGTCTGCGGCCTCGGCGTAGCGCACCTGGCGCTCGGCGGTCTGGAAGGCCACGCGCTCCGGAAAGCGCGCGAGCGCGCGCAGCACGAGGCCGCAGTAGGTGGGATGTTGGTGCGCAGCGTTCATCGCGCCGCTCCGGGCAGCCAGGCCATGGCGGCCTGCGCAGCCGCCTTGTATTCGGCCGCCGTCTGTTCCACGAGTGCGGCCACGCTGCCGCGCCGGTCCACGCCCGAAACGCTGTGCCCCGCGCTCCAGATGTCGCGCCAGCGCCGGATGCTGGTTTCGCCGCCGCTGCCGTACAGCGCGTTCGCGCGCTCGGCGGTCATGTCGGTGGGCAGGGCCTTGGGGTCCAGGCCCGCGGCCACGATGGACGGGATCAGCGTGTTGGTCTCCAGCCCCGTGAACGCGCGCGAGAGCAGCACGTCGTCCAGGCGGCTGTCCACCAGCATCTGCTTGTAACCGTCCTCGGCCATGCTCTCGTCGGTGGCGATGAACTTGGTGCCCATGTAGCCCAGGTCGCACCCCGCCACCTGCGCGGCCAGCAGCGCCGCGCCGTCGGAGACGCCGCCGGCCAGCACGATGGGGCCGTCGTAGAAGGCCCGCACGGCGCGCACGAAGGCCAGGCCGTTGGCCCAGCCGGTCTGCCCGCCCGCGCCGGCCGTCAGCAGCACGAGGCCGTCCACGCCGGCCGCAATCGCTTTCTCGGCATGGCGCACCGAGGCCACGTCGGCCAGCACCTTGCAGCCGATGTCGTGCAGCGGCGCTACAGCGGAATCGGGCGCGCCCACGCTCGTGATGACGAGTTCCACGCGGTGGCGCAGCAAACAGGCCAGCTCCTCGCGCAGGTTCTCGCGCCGCATGATGAGGTTGGGGCAGAACGGTGCGTCCTGCGGACCGAGTTCGGCCTCCAGCCGCGTGAGCCAGTCGTCCAGCTCGGCCACGCTGCGGCAATTGACCGTGGGGAAGGAGCCGACCACACCGGCGCGGCAGGCCGCGAGCGTGAGATCCAGCCCCGACACGCGGAACATCGGGGCGGCGATCAGCGGCAGGCGCAGCCGCTCCGCGAACAGCGCGCGCAGCGGCTGTGTGGTCATGTCTTGTCTCCGTTGTTGTTGTCGGCGCGCGGCTGAAATCAGCTCGCGGCTTTGATCATGTTGCGCGCGATCACGAGCTGCTGGATCTGGCTCGTGCCCTCGTACAGGCGGAACAGGCGCACGTCGCGGTAGAAGCGCTCGATGCCGTGGTCGGCCACGTAGCCCGAGCCGCCGAAGATCTGCACCGCGCGGTCGGCCACCTTGCCGCAGATCTCGGAGGCGAACAGCTTGCAGCACGAGGCCTCGGTCGAGACGTTCTCGCCGTTGTCGCGGCGGCGCGCGGCGTCGATGACCATGCAACGCGCGGCATAGGCTTCCATCTTGCTGTCGGCCAGCATGGCCTGCACGAGCTGGAACTCGGCGATGGGCTGGCCGAACTGGCGGCGCTCCATGGCGTACTTGAGCGCGTCCTCCAGCATGCGCTCGGCCGCGCCCACGCAGATCGCGGCGATGTGGATGCGGCCCTTCTCGAGCACCTTCATCGCGGTCTTGAAACCCATGCCCTCCTTGCCGCCGATGATGTTCTCGGCCGGCACGCGCACGTTGTCGAAGTTCACGTCAGCCGTGTGCGCGCCGCGCTGGCCCATCTTCTTGTCGGGCTTGCCGACCGTGATGCCGGGCGTCTTGGCGTCGACGATGAAGGCCGAGACGCCACCCGAACCCTTGTTGTTCGGGTCGGTGCGCGCCATCAGCGTGAAGATGCCGGCCGTCGGGGCGTTGGTGATGAAGCGCTTGCTGCCGTTGACGATGTAGTGGTCGCCCTTCTCGTCGGTTCCGCGGCGGGCCGAGGTGCGCAGCGAGCCCGCGTCCGAGCCGGCCTCGGGCTCGGTCAGCGCGAAGCTGGCGGTCAGCTCGCCACTCGCCAGCTTGGGCAGGTAGTGGTCCTTCTGCGCCTGCGTGCCGTCGATCAGGATGCCCTGCGAGCCGATGCCCACGGTGGTGCCGAACAGCGAGCGGAAGGCCGGCGAGGCACGGCCCATCTCGAACATGATCAGCGACTCTTCCTCCATGGTCACGCCCAGGCCGCCGTACTCCTCGGGCACGGTCAGGCCGAACAGGCCCATGGCCTTCATCTCCTGCACGATGTCCTCGGGGATCTGGTCGGTCTCGGCCACGGTGTTTTCGGCCGGGATCAGGCGCTCGTTGACGAAGCTGCGCACGCTGTCGAGGAAGGCCTGGGTGATTTCTGGGTCGCGGATCATGTCGGGTCCATCAAGGGTCGGTTGAAAGTCATTCGTCCATCGAGAGCCCGGCGGCCTCGACGGTCTTGTGCCAGCGCGCGCGTTCGGCGTCGATGAAGCGCGCGAACTCCGCAGGCGTATTGCCCCCCGGTTCGGCGCCCATGGCGCGCAGGCGCTCGGCGTTCTCGGGCGCCAGCAGCACCTGGCGGGCGCTCTGCTGGATCTTGTTCACGATGGCCGGCGGCGTGCCGGCCGGCGCCACAAGGCCGAACCAGGCCGTGACCACCATGTCGGGCACGCCGGCCTCGGCCATCGTGGGCACGTCGGGCAGCTGCGGGCTGCGCGTGGCGCCGGTCAATGCCAGCGCGCGGAACTTGCCGCCCTGGATCTGCGCGATCGAGCTGGGCAGGTTGTCCACCATGAAGGTGTACTGGTTGGCCAGCAGCGCGGCCACGGCCGGGCCTGCGCCCTTGTAGGCCACGTGCTCGGCTTTCGTGCCGGTGCGCTGCAGGAACATCTCGCCCGACAGGTGCGGCGACTGGCCCTTGCCCGAAGAACCGAAGGCGTGCCTGGCGGGCTCGGCCTTGAGCCTGGCGATGAGGTCCTTGGCGCTGGTGATGCCGGATTCGGCGTTGACCACGAGCACGTTGGGCACTGAGACGGCCAGCGTCACGGGCGCGAAGTCGCTCGCCTTGTACGGCAGCTTCTTGTACAGGCTGTAGTTGATTGCGTTGGGGCCGATGTTGCCCATGATCAGCGTGTAGCCGTCGGGCGCGGAGCGCACCAGCTGCTGCGTGCCGATGATGCCGGCCGCGCCGGCCTTGTTGTCGACCACCACGCTCTGGCCCCAGGCGCGCGAGAGGCCATCGGCCAGCAGCCGCGTGACGATGTCGGTGGTGCCGCCGGGCGCGGCCGGCACGATGATGGTGACGGGCTTGGTCGGCCAGGCGTCCTGCGCGAACGCGGGTGCCGCGAAGGCCAGTGCGGCGACGCAGGAGATGAAGTGCTTGGACATGGCGGCCCTCACTCGAACTTGATGTCCTTGGTCACGCCGCGCCACATCTCCAGGTCCTTTCGCTGCTGCTCGGCCAGCACCGCGGGCGCGCCGCTCCACATGTCGTAGCCCTGCTCGGCCCAGAGCTTGCGCAGGCCTTCGTCGCCCAGCGTGCGGTTGACGGCGGTGTTGACCAGCGCCACCTGCTCGGTCTTCATGTGGGCCGGGCCGTAGACGCCGTACCAGCCGATCACCTCGTAGCCGGGCAGGCCGGCCTCGCGCATGGTGGGCACGTCGGGCAGCGAGGCGTTGCGCTCGCGCGAGGTCACGACCAGGGGGCGCACGCGGTTGGTCTGGATGTAGTTGCGTGCCGTGCTGACGATGTCGAACATCATGGTCAGCTGGCCGCCGATCACGTCGGTCATGGCGGGCGCGTTGCCCTTGTAGGGCACGTGCGTCAGCGCGATGCCGCTCTGCTTGGCGAACAACTCGCCGGAGAGATGGTTCGAGGCGCCCATGCCGGCCGAGCCGTAGGACACCTTGCCGGGGTTGGCCTTGGCATACGCGATCAGCTCCTTGAGGTTCTGGATCGGCAGGTCCTTGTTGATGACCAGCGCGTTGGCGTAGCTCAGCACGGGGGACAGCGGCGTGAGGTCCTTCACCGTGTCGAACGGCATGCTCTTGATCACGTGCGGAGTGATCGTCAGCGTGGGGCTGGCGCCGAAGTACAGCACGCTGCCGTCGGGCGTGGCGCGCGCCACGGTCTCGCCGCCCAGCGCGCCGGCCACGCCGGCCTTGTTCTCCACGATCACCGTGCGGCCCAGCTCGCGGCCGAACACCTGGGCGAACTGGCGCGCGGCGGTGTCCACCGGCCCGCCGGCTGCGTAGCCGACGACCAGGCGCACGGGCTGCTGCTGGGCCCAGGCCGGTGCGGTGGCGAGCGCGGCGGCGCCCAGCAGGCCGGCCAGCAGGCCCCGGCGGACGGGGCGGTGGAAGGGTTGCGGCATGGTCGTGTCTCCTGAAGGGCTTGTTGTGGGCAGGTGCCGGAGCGGCGAGGATGGCACCGCGCCGGCCCGCCGGCCATCAGTTTTTGGCAAAGGGGGTGTTCGCGCCGGTGCGGTACGCTCGCGGCCCCACGCCATGCACTTCGACCTGTTCGACCTCCGCCTGTTCGTCTTCGTCGCCGAGGAATCCAACCTGCGGCGCGGCGCCGAGCGCGCCTGCATCTCGCTGGCCGCGGCCAGCACGCGCATCAAGCAGCTGGAAGACAACATCGGCGCCAAGCTGTTCTACCGCAAGCCCCAGGGCGTGGAGCTGAACCCGGCCGGCGAAGCGCTGCTGCACCATGCGCGCAAGGTGCTGCAGCAGGTGGACCACCTCAAGATCGACCTGCGCGACTACGCCCAGGGTGCCAAGGGCCATGTGCGGGTGCTGGCCAACACCACCTCGATCACCAGCGCCCTGCCCTCGGCGCTGGCCAGCTTCCTGGCCCAGCACAAGGATGTCAGCATCGACCTGCACGAGCGGCTCAGCCAGGAGATCGTGATGGCGATCCACGAGGCCCACGCCGACATCGGCCTGGTGGCCGGCAACGTGGACACACAGGGGCTGGAGGTGCGCGACTTCGTGGCCGACGAGCTGGTGGTGGTGGTGCCGGCGCGGCACCCGATGGCGGCGCTGCCGCGCATGGACTTCGTGCAGACGCTGGACGAGCCGCACATCTCGCTGGCCGAAGGCAGCGCGCTGGCCAATTTCCTGCCGCCGCTGGCGCGCCAGATCGGCCGCAACCTGGAGTTCCGCATCCAGGTGTCGAGCTTCGAGTCGATCTGCCTGCTGGTCGAGGCCGGCGTCGGCATCGGCATCCTGCCGCGCTCGTCGGCCGCGCGCCATGCGCGCACCATGAAGCTGGCCCTGGTGCCGTTGACGGATGCCTGGGCCCAGCGCGAGACCAAGATCGTCAACCGTGCCGGTCAGCCGCTGCCGAGGTTGGCGGCGGAGCTGGTGCGGCACCTGGCGAATTTCAGCTTCGCGGACCGGCTGCTGTAGCCGCCACCGCCGCAGCCACTTCGGCCTGCGCTCGCCTGGCATAGCGCTGCGCCAGCACCCCACACACCATCAGCTGCATCTGGTGGAACAGCATCAGCGGCAGCACGATGGCGCCGGCCACGTTGGCCGCGAACAGCACATTGGCCATGGGCACGCCGCTGATCAGGCTCTTCTTGGAGCCGCAGAAGACGATGGTGATCTCGTCTTCCTTCGAAAAGCCCATGCGGCGTGCGCTCCAGGTGGTGATCACGAGCACCAGGCCCAGCAGCACGGCGCAGACCACCAGCAGGCCGGCCAGCGCGGTGAGTGGCACCTGCGACCACAGGCCGTCGATCACGGCATGGCTGAAGGCCGCGTAGACCACCAGCAGGATGGAGCCCTGGTCCACCACCTTCATGACCGAGGCGCGGCGCTGCAGGAAGCCCGCCAGCCAGGGCCGCAGCAGATGCCCGGCGATGAAGGGCAGCAGCAACTGCATGCCGATGCGGCCCATCGCGTCGAGCGGGTCGCCCATGGCAGCGTTCTGCGACAACAGCAGGCCCACCACCAGCGGCGTGAAAGCCACCCCCAGCAGCGTGGAGGCCGAAGCGCTGCAGACCGCCGCCGGGATGTTGCCGCGCGCCATCGACACGAAGGCGATGGCCGACTGCACCGTGGCCGGCAGCGCGCACAGGTACAGGATGCCGGTGTACAGGTCGCGCGTCACCAGCGGCTGCAGCAGCGGCTTGAGCGCCCAGCCCAGCAGCGGGAACAGCACGAAGGTGCTGGCCACCACCACCAGGTGCAACCGCCAGTGGCCGATGCCGGCCAGGATGGCCTGGCGCGACAGCTTGGCACCGTGCAGGAAGAACAGCAAGCTCACGGCCACGGTGGTGGCCACCTCCAGCACCTGGGCCAGGCGCCCGGAGGCCGGCAGCAGGCTGGCCAGGACGACCGTGGAGACGAGGTAGAGCGTGAAGTTGTCGGGCAGCAGGCGGGAGCGGGCCATGGTCGGGTCGCGGAAGAAGAGGAATGCGGCGATTGGACCGCGTTGCGCGACCCAAGAGAAATGGATTGATCTGATGGATCTATGATTTGGCCGCATGAATGTGAGCCTGCGCCAGTTGCGTGTGTTCCAGGCCGTGGCGGCGCAGGCCAGCTTCACGCGCGCCGGTGACCAGATCGGCCTGACCCAGCCGGCCGTGAGCCGCTGCGTGACGGAACTGGAGCAGCAGCTGGGCCTGAAGCTGCTGGACCGCACCACGCGCGAAGTCGTGCTGACCGAGGCCGGCCGCAGCCTGGCCGCGCGGCTGGACCGCGTGCTGGACGAGCTCGACACCATGCTGTTGGACGTGCGCGGCCTGGCCACGCAGCGCCAGGGCCGCGTGCGCGTGGCCAGCAGTCCCACGCTGTCGGCCAACCTGCTGCCCAACTGCATCGCGCGCTGCCGGCTGGAGCACCCGGGCCTGGAGCTCGTTCTGCTGGACCGCATCCAGCACGACGCGCTGGCCAGCGTGCTCGCTGGCGAGGTGGACTTCGGCGTGGTGATCGACCCCGCGCAAAGCGCCGACCTGCATGCCGAGACCATCCTGACCGAGCCCTTCTGCCTGGTCTGCCCGGCCGACCACGCGCTGGCGCGGCGCCGCAGCGTGCGCTGGACCGCGCTGGCCGGCGAGCCGCTGGTGCTGCTGGACCACGCCTCGGGCAGCCGCCGGCTCATCGACGAGGCGCTGCGCGCGCACGGCGTGCAGGCGCCCGTGGCGCAGGAGGTCGGCCACCCCACGACCATCTTCCGCATGCTGGACGCGGGGCTGGGCATTTCGGTCGTGCCCACGCTGGCGCTGCCGCCGGGCGGGCTGCCGGGCCTGGTCATGCGACCGCTGGTGCCACGCATGGAACGCCGCGTCGTGCTGGTGCGGCGCAGGCACCGCGCGCTGGCGCCGGTCGCCCAGGTGGCCTGGGACCTGGTGCGCCGGGTGGCAGGCCAACGCGCAGGCGACTGAGGATCGATTGCGCCAATGCGCGTGATCGCTTCGGCCATGGTGCCGGGGCCAGCGGCCGGCCATAGTCCGCGTTCGCCCGCGCCGCAGGGCGCGCCAAAACCATTCCAACTGGAGACTCCATGCGCATCACCCGCCGCACGCTGGCGCTGTCCGCCACCGCCCTGGCCGGCAGCCTGCTCGCCCCCCTCGCCTTCGCCCAGAAGCAGTACGATCCCGGCGCCAGCGACACCGAGATCCTGCTCGGCATCCCGATGCCGCTGTCGGGCCCGGTGTCGGGCTATTCCATCATCGGCAAGGTGGCCGAGGCCTATTTCGCGCGGCTCAACGCGCAGGGCGGCATCCATGGCCGCAAGGTCAAGCTGCTCATGTACGACGACCAGTACTCTCCCCCCAAGACCGTGGAGGTGGCGCGCCGCCTGGTCGAGCAGGACCAGATCCTGGCCTGGTTCAGCAGCCTGGGCACGGCCAGCAACATGGCGATCCAGCGCTACATGAACGCCAAGAAGGTGCCGCAGCTGTTCCTGCAGAGCGGCGCGAGCCAGTTCGACAACGCCAGGCAGTACCCCTGGACCACGCCCATGCTGGGCAGCTACCGCGGCGAGGGCAAGGTGTTCGCCAGCCACATTGCGGCCCACAAGCCTGGCGCCAAGGTCGCGATCCTGATGCAGAACGATGACCTGGGCCGGGAGATCCTGAAGGGCCTGCAGGAAGGCCTGGCCGGCAAGAACGCCAGCCTGGTGGCCCAGGCCACCTTCGAGGTGACCGACCCCACGGTGGACTCGCAGATCGTGCAGCTCAAGGCCTCGGGCGCCGACGTGCTGGTGCTGGCCTCCACCGCGCGCACCACGGCCCAGGCCCTGCGCAAGGCCGCCGAGATCGGCTGGACGCCCGAGCGCTACGTGAACATCGCGGGCGCCTCGGTCAAGATGGCGATGGAGCCGGCCGGTGCCGACAAGGCCAAGGGCGCGATCACGCTGGCCTACTACAAGGACCCCGGTTCCAAGGCCTGGGACAACGACCCCGAGATGAAGGCCTACAAGGAGCTGCTCAAGACCTACGCCCCCGGCGTGGACCCGCTCAACAGCTCGGGCGTGACGGGCTACGTGGCGGCGCAGCTCATGGCCCATGTGCTGCGCGAATGCGGCGACAAGCTCACGCGCGAGAACATCCGCAGCATCGCCAGCAACCTCAAGAATCCCAAGGTCGAGCTGCTGCTGCCGGGCGTGACGATCGCCAACAGCGCCGAGGACCTGCACGCCGTGGCGGCCATGCAGCCGGTGCGCTACAACGGCGTGGACCTGGAGCCGATCGGGAAGGTGGAGAGCCTCAAGTAAGGCAGGCGGCCGCTGTGACCGCCGCAGCGGCCAAGGCCATGCCATCGCCGCAGCACGCCGCGGCCACGGTTTGCGCACGGATTCGACACATTTGTAGGCAGAATAGAACGCACCAAGATATACAAGAAGAGGCCCTATGCGCTCCTCCCTGCGAACGCGACTGATCGCTGCCTGTGTGCTGATCGTGGCCATTGCGACGAGCGTCGTGGCCGCCGTCAACCTGGCCACGACCCGCAACCACACGCTGGAGCAGCTGGACGGGCAGATGAACGATCTGGCCACCACACACGGCCAGACCATCGGTGTGTGGCTGCACTCCAAGCAGGCGGTGGTGGCCTCGCTGGTACAGGCCGCCGCCGCGGCCGATCCGCTGCCGGCCATCCTGGCGGCCGAGCGCGCCGGCGAGTTCAACCTGACCTACATCGGCTATGCCGACAAGCGCGCCATCTTCTCGCAGCAGCGCACCCTGCCACCCGACTACGACGCGACGCAGCGCACGTGGTACCGGCTGGCCGCCGAGTCGACCGGGCCCGTCACCACCAAGCCCTACATCGGCGCCAGCACGGGCAAGATGCTGATCACCTTCGCTGCGGCGCAAGGCGCGCCTGGCCGCGTGGGCGCGGTGGCCGGTGCCGACGTGCTGCTGGAAACGGTGACCAGCAGCGTGCTGGCGATCCGGCCCACGCCGTCGAGCTACGCCTTTCTCTTGGACGCCGACGGGACCGTGATCGCGCACCCGGACGCAGCGCTGGCACTCAAGCCGGCCAGCGCCATCAGCACGGCGCTGTCGAACGAAGCCCTGGCACCCGCCCAGCGAGGCCGCCGCCTCGAGCTGGGCGGACGCGACACGCTGCTCTATGTGCAGACCGTGCCCGGCACGCGCTGGCGGCTGGCCATCGCGCTGGACCGCCACGAAGCCACGGCCGCACTGCAGTCCATGATCACGACCTCGGCCATCGCCGCGCTGGTCTGCGCCGCGGTTGCCGCCGCGCTGCTGTTCTGGTGGATCACCAAAGCATTGCACCGCCTGCGTCGCTTGCGCAGCGTGATCACGGCGGCCGGCGATGGCGACTTCACGCTGCGCCTGCCGGAACGCGGGCGCGACGAACTCGACGAGATCGCGGCCGCGTTCAACCGCTTCGCCGGCAACACCGACCAGGTGCTGCAGAAGATCCGCAACGTCGGCGAATCGGTCAGGCGCGCCTCGCAGGAGATCGCCTCCGGCAACGGCGACCTGTCCAGCCGCACCGAGCTGCAGGCCAGCTCGCTTGGTGAGACGGTGGATTCGGTTGGCAAGCTGACCTTGACCGTCAAGCAGAACGCCGACAGCGCCGACCAGGCCAACCAGTTCGCCGCATCGGCCTGCCAGATCGCCGAAAAGGGCGGCAGCGTGGTGACCAGCGTGGTCAGCGTGATGGCGTCGATCAAGGCCTCGTCCAGCAAGGTGGTGGACATCATCGGCGTGATCGATGGCATCGCCTTCCAGACCAACATCCTGGCGCTGAACGCCGCCGTCGAAGCGGCGCGCGCGGGCGCGCAGGGGCGCGGTTTCGCGGTGGTGGCCTCCGAGGTGCGCGCGCTGGCGCAGCGCTCCGCAGACGCGGCCAAGGAGATCAAGCGCCTGATCGGCGATGCGGTGCAGAACGTGGACAGCGGCAACCTGCTCGTCGCCGATGCGGGCGCCACGATGAAGGACATCGTCGCCAGTGTGCAGCGCGTGACCAGCATCATGGGCGAGATCACCCTGGCCAGCCGCGTGCAGACGGCCGAGATCGAACAGATCAACCAGGCGATCGCGCTGATGCAGGGCGGCACCCAGCAGAACGCGGTCATGGTGCAGCAGGCCGCCGCGGCGGCGGGCAGCCTGCAGAAGGAGGCGGCCGGGCTGTCGAACGCGCTGGGGGTGTTCAGGCTGGCGGCGTAGCCGCTTGCCTGGGACGGCCTGGCGGCCGTTCAGGCTCAGACCGGATCCCAGGTGAACACGTCGCCCGAACGGTCCAGGCCAAAGTAGCTGGCCTTCATGGCCGGCAGCGCGTGGCTCAGCACGGACTCGGGCGTCCAGCCTTCGGAGCGGTGCACCGAGCGCACCGGGCGTGGCTGGCTGATCAGGAAGATCTCGTTGTTGCGCACGGCGAAGATCTGACCGTTGGTGTCCTGCGAGGAGTCGCTGCACAGCGCGACGGCCAGCGGGGCGATCTTGGCGGGCGTCATCTGCTTGATGCGTTCCACGCGGGCCTTCTCGGCGTCGGTCTCGGTCGGGATGGAGCCGATCATGCGGCTCCAGGCGAACGGCGCGATGCAGTTGCTCCGCACGTTGAACTTCTGCATGTCCAGCGCGATGGACTTGGAGAGCGCGGCGATGCCCAGCTTGGCGGCCGAGTAGTTGGCCTGGCCGAAGTTGCCGATCAGGCCCGAGGTGCTGGTCATGTGCACGAACACGCCGGAGTTCTGCTCCTTGAAGTGCGTGGCGGCCGCGCGGCTCACGTAGTAGCTGCCGTACAGGTGGACCTTGATGACGGCGTCGAATTCGTCGTCGCTCATCTTGTGGAAGAAACGGTCGCGCAGGATGCCGGCGTTGTTCACCACGCCGTCGATGCGGCCGAAGCTGTCCAGGGCCGAGGTCACGATGCGCGCGCCGCTGCGCGAGTCGGACACGCTGTCGGTGTTGGCCACGGCCTCGCCGCCCAGCGCCTTGATCTCGTCGACGACTTTCTGTGCAGGGCCGGCATCGTTGCCTTCGCCGCTGACGGACGCGCCGATGTCGTTGACCACCACGCGCGCGCCGGACCTGGCCAGCGCCAGCGCGATGTCGCGGCCGATGCCGCCGCCGGCGCCCGTCACGACCACGACCTTGCCGGCCATCAATGTTTGTTCGCTCATGTTGTGTGCTCCTTCGTCTTGGAAATAGTGGTTACAGCAGGTTGGTGACGCGCGGCCACTCAGCCATGCGCCAGACGCGTTCGGCTGCGCCGCGCATCTCGTCGGCACTGGCGCCGCCCGCGTAGGCGGCCAGTTGCAATGCCTTGGTTTCGATCTCGGCGCGGCTCAGCGTGTTGCCCGGGTCACCCTTGGGTTCGTCCACGCGGCCATGCAGCGTGCGGCCGTCGGTGGTGACCACCGTGACCTTGCCGATCCAGCGCTGAGGGTAGGCGCCGTCGACCTCGGGGTCGAGCACCATGGTGACTTTGTCGCGCAGCGCGACCACGTCGGGGCTGCGGAAATGCGCGTCGAATTCGGCCAGGCCGGCGCGGTCGAACGCGCCGATCAGGCCCAGCACCGTGCCCATGGAGAACTTGCTCTGGTGCACCGTGCTGGGGTCCGTCACCGGGCCCAGCACGTCGATGGCGCCCTGGTGCACGTGGGTCGTGACCTGGGCGATGTCGGCGAGCTTCAAGCCATGCGCGCGCACCACCTGCTGCAGCGCATCGGCGGCCGGGTGCGTGTGGCGGCACGAGGCGTGGTACTTGAACGAGGTTTCGGCCAGCGTCCAGCGTGTGCCCAGGCCATCGGTCAGCTTGGCGGGGTCGGCGTCGGTCGACATGCCCGCGCCCATGCCCTGCTGGCCTTCCAGGATACGCTGCGCGCCCGTGAAACCGTCCTGCGCCAGGTAGGCGGCCAGCAGGCCGTCGCTGGCGGCCTTGGCCGTGTGCAGCTGCTTGCTGTCGGCCGCGTCGCGCAGGAACTCCCACAGGCCGGCGGCCTGGGTGCCTGCCGAGCCGAAGGCGTGCAGCATCCTGGCCGCGTCCAGGCCCAGCAGGCGGCCCACGGCGGCCGCGGCCGCCACCGTGCCGGCCGTGGCCGTGGTGTGGAAGATGCGGTAGTGCGAACGGCCCAGGAACTCGCCGACGCGGATGCCGACCTCGTAGCCGACCACGGAAGCCAAGAGCAGATCCTTGCCCGAGGCGCCGATGGCCTGGGCCACGGCCAGCGCGGGCGGGAACACCACGGCCGCGGGGTGGAACACCGAGCCGTTGTGCACGTCGTCCTGCTCGGCGACGTGCGAGGCCGCGGCGTTGACCATGGCGGCGAACAGCGGGCTGCTGCGCGTGCGCGAGATCAGCACCTCGCTCGCGCCATCGGCCGGGCCCATGGCACGCGCCAGGCTGGCGATGGACTCGACCGCGCGCGAGCCCTTGCCGGCCAGCACCGAGCCGAACCAGTCGAGGAACAGGTCCTCGGTGCGGCGCAGCACGGGCGCGGGGATGTCCTCAAAACGCAGGCCGGCGGCGAAGGCGGCCAGTTCCTTGCTGGGATGCTCGCTCATGTCCAACTCCTCAGAACGAGCGCGGCAGGCCGAGGATGTGCTCGGCCACGTAGCTCAGGATCAGGTTGGTGGAGATCGGCGCGACCTGGTACAGCCGCGTCTCGCGGAACTTGCGTTCCACGTCGTATTCGCAGGCGAAGCCGAAGCCGCCGTGGAACTGGATGCAGGCGTTGGCCGCCTCCCAGCTGGCCTTGGCCGCCAGGTACTTGGCCATGTTGGCCTGCGCGCCACAGGGCTGGTGCGCGTCGAACAGCTCGCAGGCCTTCCAGCGCATGAGACTGGCGGCCTCGACCTCGATGTAGCTTTCTGCGATGGGGAACTGCACGCCCTGGTTCTGGCCGATGGGGCGGCCGAACACGATGCGGTCCTTCACGTACTTGGAGACGCGGTCGATGAACCAGTAGCCGTCGCCGATGCATTCGGCGGCGATCAGCGTGCGCTCGGCGTTCAGGCCGTCCAGGATGTACTTGAAGCCCTGCCCTTCCTCGCCGATCAGGTTCTCGGCCGGGATCTCCAGGTTCTCAAAGAACAGCTCGTTGGTCTCGTGGTTGACCATGTTGAGGATGGGCCGCACGGTCATGCCGCTCTTCTCGGCCTGGCGCAGGTCGACCATGAAGATGGACAGGCCTTCGCTCTTCTTCTTCACATCGGCCAGCGGCGTGGTGCGCGCCAAGAGGATCATGAAGTCGGAGTGCTGGATGCGGCTGATCCAGACCTTCTGGCCGTTGACGACGTAGCGGTCGCCCTTCTTCACCGCCGTGGTCTTGATCTTGGTGGTGTCCGTGCCCGTGGTGGGCTCGGTCACGCCCATGGACTGCAGCCGCCATTCGCCCGTGGCGATCTTGGGCAGGTAGAACTCCTTCTGCGCCTTGGAGCCATGGCGCAGCAGCGTGTTCATGTTGTACATCTGGCCGTGGCAGGCGCCGGAGTTGCCGCCAGCGCGGTTGACCTCTTCCATGATCACCGAGGCCTCGGTCAGGCCCAGGCCGGAGCCACCGTACTCCTGCGGGATCAGCGCGGCCATCCAGCCGGCCTTGGTCAGCGCATCGACGAATTCTTCGGGGTAGGCGCGCTTCTCGTCGACCTTGCGGAAGTACTCGTCGGGGTACTCGGCGCACAGGGCGCGCACGGCGTCGCGGATGTCCTGGTACTTGTCTTGGGTGGTGCTCATGGCAGGGTTCTCACAGGGTTTCGGCCAGGCCGAGGATGGCGGTGGCCTGGCTGGACAGCGTGCCGCCGTTGCCGTGCGCCAGCGCCGTCTTGGCGCCAGGGATCTGGCGTTCGCCGCAGTTGCCACGCAGTTGCCGCACGCCTTCGATCAGCGCGAAGATGCCGTACATGCCGGGGTGCACGCACGAGAGGCCACCGCCGTTGGTGTTGACGGCCAGGCGCCCGCCCGGCGCGATGGCACCGTTCTCGACGAAGGGGCCGCCCTCGCCCTTCTTGCAGAAGCCCAGGTCTTCCAGGAACAGCAGCACGTTGATCGTGAAGGCGTCGTACAGCGCGAGCACGTCGATGTCCTTGGGTGCCAGGCCCGCCATCGCGAACGCAGCGGCGCCAGAGTCCTTGGCGGCCGTCACGGTCACGTCGTGCATGGACGAGATCTGGCGGTTCCAGCAGGCCGTTCCGTTGCCCAGCACGTAGACGGGCTTGTTCGGCAGGTCCTTCGCGCGGTCGGCGCGCACCAGCACATAGGCGCCGCCGCCATCGGTGACCAGGCAGGAGTCGCGCACCGACAGCGGGTCGCTGACCATGCGGGCCTGGAGCACGTCCTCGATCGTGAGTGGGTCGCGCATGAAGGCCTCGGGGTTCTTCTGCGCCCACTGGCGCGCGGCCACGGCCACCTCGGCCAGCTGGCGCCGCGTGGTGCCGTACTGGTGCATGTGGCGTGCGGCGGCGAGCGCATAGGCCGACAGCGGCATCATGGGCTCGTAGGGCGTCTCGTAGGGCTGCGGGTCGAGGAACTTGCGGCTGGCCACCACTTCCCTGCGGCCGAAGGTGGCGGTGCGCTGCGTGCTGCCGTAGCAGACCAGCACGGCATTGCACTGGCCCGATTCCAGCGCGTGCATGGCCGGCAGCAGGTGGGCGATGAAGCTGGAGCCGCCGATCATCGTGGAGTCGATGTACGTGGGCCGGATGCCCAGGTGCTCGATGACGGGCATGGCCCACATGGTGGCGCCGGCGCTGGCCGTGCACAGGCCGTCGATGTCGCTCATCTTGAGGCCGGCATCGGCCACGGCCTGGCGGGCCGAGATGGCCAGCAGCTCCATGTCGGTGTAGCCCGGGGCTTCGCCGCAGCCGAATGTGGCCACGCCGGCAATCGCGGCACGGCCGCGCAGTTGTTTCCAATCGCTCATCGCTTCACCCCTGCACCGCATCGAACACCACGAGCGCGTCCGCGCCCTCGCGCTGCAGCACGCGCGCCTTCACGCGCTGGCCGATGCGCACATCGCTGGCCGGCAGGCCTTCGACGCGGCTCATCAGGCGCACGCCCTCGTCTAGGTCGACCAGCGCCACGTTGAGGTCGCCGCCGGCCTCGGGCTTGCGGCGCACCGTGGTCACGGAATAGACGGTGCCGGTGCCGGCCGGCGCGACCAGCTCGAGCGCACCGCTGCCGCAGTGCGGGCAGACCTCGCGCGGGTAGTAGACGTGCTGGTGGCAGCCGTTGCAGCGCTGGATCAGGAAGCGGCCGTTCTTCAATGCGGCCTGGTGGCGCGCCTGGACGCCGCCCGCGGCATCGGGTGGTGTGATGTTGGTCATGGGGACAAGCGTGTCTCTTCGGGTTTCGAACGGACACAAGCATGCCGCCCGGGGCTGGCCGGCGCCATCCGTATTTGGTGAACGGGGTGTTCAGGCCACTCCTAGAATGGCGCTCCCTCTCGGAGACACACCCATGAACGCCCCCACCAGCACCGCCCAGCTGACCCCCGAATTCCACCCGCGCGAGGTGCCCGCGGTGCTGATCGAGGCGCTCAAGGCCCGTTTCGGCGAGCGCTGTTCCACGGCGCTCGTGGTGCGCGAGCAGCATGGGCGCGACGAGTCCTCGTTCACGGTGCCGCCGCCGGCCGCCGTGGTGTTCGCCGAGAGCACGGACGATGTGGCGCAGGCGGTGCGCCTGGCCGCTGCGCACGCGGTGCCCGTGATCCCGTTCGGCGTCGGCTCCTCGCTGGAAGGCCACCTGCTGGCCGTGCAGGGTGGCATCAGCATCGACGTCTCGCGCATGAACAAGGTGCTGGCCATCAACGCCGAAGACCTGACCGTCACGGTGCAGCCCGGCGTCACGCGCAAGCAGCTCAACGACGAGATCAAGAGCACGGGCCTGTTCTTTCCGATCGACCCCGGCGCCGATGCCTCCATCGGCGGCATGGCCGCCACGCGCGCGAGCGGCACCAACGCCGTGCGCTACGGCACCATGCGCGAGAACGTGCTGGCGCTGGAGGTGGTCACGGCCCAGGGCGAGGCCATCCGCACCGGCACGCGGGCCAAGAAGTCATCGGCCGGCTACGACCTCACGCGGCTCATGGTGGGCAGCGAGGGCACGCTGGGCGTGATCACCGAGATCACGCTCAAGATCTACCCGCTGCCCGAGGCAGTGTCGGCCGCGATCTGCTCGTTCCCTAGCATCGAGGCGGCTGTGCGCAGCGTGATCCAGACGGTGCAACTGGGCGTGCCGATCGCGCGCGTGGAACTCATCGACGCGAACACCGTGCGCATGGTGAATGCCTACGCCAAGCTCTCCTTGCGCGAGGAACCCATGCTGCTCATGGAGTTCCACGGCTCGCCGGCCAGCGTGAAGGAGCAGGCCGAGACGGTGCAGGAGATCGCCTCCGAATTCGGCGGCAACGCCTTCGAATGGGCCAGCACGCCGGAAGAGCGCACGCGGCTGTGGACGGCGCGGCACAACGCCTACTTCGCGGCCGTGCAGTCGCGCCCGGGCTGCAAGGTGATCTCCACCGACACCTGCGTGCCGATCTCGCGCTTGGCGGACTGCCTGCTCGATTCCGTGGCCGAGGCCGACGCCAGCGGCATCCCCTACTTCCTGGTCGGCCACGTGGGCGACGGCAACTTCCATTTCGGCTACCTGCTGGACCCGAACCGGCCCGAGGAGCGCGTGAAGGCCGAGCAGCTCAACCACGACCTGGTGGCGCGCGCGCTGCGGCTGGAGGGCACCTGCACGGGCGAGCATGGCGTGGGCCTGCACAAGATGGACTTCCTGGTCGATGAGACCGGCGCCGGCGCAGTGGACATGATGCGCACCATCAAGCGCGCGCTGGACCCGCAGAACATCATGAACCCCGGCAAGATCTTTGCGCTGTAGGCGCCCGGCGGCCTCGGAGATTTCGTCAGAATTGGTTACCCTCCGACTTGACATGCATGGATTTCTTGCAGATCCAGACATAAAGTTGCGCTTTTTCTGATGGGGATTCCATGATCCGACCGCTTCTGCCTCTTGCAGCACTTGCGCTGGCCGCTTGCGTGCAGGCGCCGCCGGCTGTCCCGGCGGACCAGCCGGCCATGGTCCGCATCTGCGACGACAAGGGCTGCTCCGACCGCCCGCGCAACAGCGCCACCTTCGACGCCACGCGCGACGACAACCCCGAGCAGACGCGCCGCATCGCCGCGCTGACCGCGCTCGCCGAGAAGGACCCGCGTGCCGCCTACGACCTGGGCCTGCGCTATTTCCGCGGCGATGGCGTGCCGCAGAACAGCTACCAGGCGCTGCAATGGATGCGCAGCGCTGGCGAACGCGGCCATGCGCAAGCCCAGCTCGCGCTGGGCCGCTTCTACCTGTCGGGCCTGCAGGAAATGGGCTCCGATCCGGCCGAGGCCGAGCGGTGGTTGTCGATGGCCGCCGGCCGCGGCGACAAGGAAGCCGGCAAGCTGCTGGCCGAGGCCTCTGCTGCCAGGAAGAAGAACCAGGACGAGTACAAGGCCTGGTTGGACCTGAAGCGCCAGGTCGAACTGGAGTCCTGGCAGACCCGCTACACCTACTACTGGGTCTGGCAACCGACCGGTTGGTCGTCGCGCTATTGAGCGCCCCGCATTTCTTTCCTTCTCCATCCCTTTGCAGAAAGCCAAGCCATGAACACCTCCTCCTTCCTGCGTCCCGCCGTGCTGGCCGCCTCCGTGCTAGCCCTGGCCGGCTGTGAAACGCCCGGCGGCGGCAAGATCACGACCGGCTCCGCCCCGACGGCCGTGACCGGCGGCGCCGCCGGCGGCACCAGCGCGGGTGCCAACCCCAACCTGGAGCGTTGCGATGCGCCGCTGGGCACGTTGGCGGTAGACGACGGCCGCGGCAAGGAGTGGTACGCCAGCTTCGGCGCGGCCACCAAGGTCACCTCGATCGAGCCGCTGCTGCGCCTGGCCGTGCAGCAGTCCAACTGCTTCGTGATCACCTCCATTGGCAACAACCGTACCGAGAGCAAGCTGTCGGCCATCACCGACAAGCAGCGCAACTCGGGCGAGTTCCGTGCGGGCTCCAAGCAGGAGAAGGGCCAGCGCGTGGCGGCCGACTACTTCCTCGAGCCGGCCATCATCATCGACAACGACTCCACCGGCAAAGTGGCGGCCGGCCTGGGTGCCTTCCTGCCTGGCGGCTTCGGCGCCCTGGCCGGCAGCATGGAGAGCAAGGCGTCGGTCGTGACCATGACGCTGTTCGACATCCGTTCGGGCGTGCAGATCGGCATCTCCGAAGGCAATGCCACGGCCACCAACTTCGGTGCCGCCCTGGGCGCCTTCGGCGGCGGCGCTGCGGCCGGCCTGGGCGGCTTCTCGCGCACGCCCGAGGGCAAGGCCACGGTGGCCGCCTTCATCGACTCCTGGAATTCCATGGTGATCTCGCTGCGCAACTACAAGGCGCAGGAAGTCAAGGGCGGCCTGGGCCGCGGCGGCGTGCTGAAGGTCGGCCAGTAAGCCTTCCCTGCGCCCACAGGAAACCGCCTTCGGGCGGTTTTTTCATGCGCGGATGAAGGGGGCCTGGTACAGCCAGACCGGCCGACCGTCCGCGCCCTCCAGGCGGGCCGTGGGCCGCAGCGCCGCGGCCTCGAACTCCAGGCTGACCAACCAGGCGCCCGGTGCGAGTTCGGCCTCGGCCTTGGCCACCGCGCGCGCCATGCTCTCGGGCCGCTGGAACAGGTAGACCATGGCATAGGGGCGCCAATCGGCGCGCCACATGTCGCCCTGGCGCACGCGGGCCCAGGGGCAGCGCAGCGCGCAGGCCAGGCGCAGCGGCCAGCTCCACTCCACGCCGTGCAGTTCAACCTGTGGATATACACAGCTGAGCGCCTGCAAGCCGTGGCCCAGGCCGCAGCCGGCATCCAGCACCCGGGCGCCACGCGGCAGCCGCGCGCGCATGTCCAGGCCTTGCAAGGCATCGGCCGGTGTCGGGAACAGCGGCGCGTCGCGCCAGGCGTTGAGCGGGTAGACCAGGGCCAGCAGCACCAATGGCAGCAGCCAGGCCCAGGCCGGCCACTGGGCCGCGCCGCTCAGCAGCAAGGCCAGCGGAAAGCCCAGCGCGATCAGCGCCCGACGCCATGGCGTGCTGCCCAGCACGCTGGCCAGGACGCCCGCAGCACTGGCCAACAGCAGCGCGGGCCATGGGGTCCAGCCCAGCACCTGCAGCGCACGGAACAGGCCCCAGGCCAGCGCCCAGGCCAGCACGGCGGGCAGTGGCCAGGGCAGGCGCGGCATCAGCGCGCAACCGTGGGCGACAGCTTTTCGATCAGGCCGTTCAATTCTTCGAGCGAGCCGAACTGGATGCTCAGTTCACCCGCCTCCTGCACACGGCCACCGCGCTTGACGCGCTTCTTGATACGGATCTCGACGTCGGCGGCGAACAGGTCGGAGAGCTCCTCCTCCACCCGCTTCAGGTCGCGCGACTTTTCCTTCTTGGGCTTGTTGGGCGAGGTCAGCGTGAACTCGGCCGACAACTTCTTCGCCAGGCTTTCGGCCTCGCGCACCGACAGCTTCTTGGCCGAGATCTGGTTGCCGGCCGTGATCTGCGTGGCCCGGTCCAGCGACAGCAGCGCGCGCGCGTGGCCCATGTCCAGGTCGCCGGCCATCAACATGGTCTGCACGGGTTCGGCCAGCTGCAGCAGGCGCAGCAGGTTGCTGGCGGCGCTGCGCGAGCGGCCGACGGCCTGGGCCGCCTGCTCGTGCGTCATGCCGAACTCGCGCACCAGGCGCTGCAGGCCCTGGGCCTCTTCGAGCGGGTTGAGGTCTTCGCGCTGGATGTTCTCGATCAGCGACATCGCAGCGGCGGATTCGTCCGGGACGTCGCGCACGAGCACCGGCACCTGGTCCAGACCGGCCAGGCGCGCGGCGCGGAAGCGGCGCTCACCCGCGATGATCTCGTACTTGCCGGCGTGCTCGCCCGCGGCCAACTGGCGCACCAGGATGGGCTGCATGATGCCCTGGGCCTTGATGCTCTCGGCCAGCTCGTACAGCGCGCCCTCGTCCATGCGCGTGCGCGGCTGGTACTGGCCCGGCACCATGGCATCCAGGCCCAGCGTGCTGGGCTTGCCGTCGGCAGCCGTGCCCGCCTCGGCGGCGGGCGTGTCGGAAACGGTGGGGCCCAGCAGGGCTTCCAGCCCGCGGCCCAGGCCCTTGGGGCGTTTGGTGACCATAGGAATCAATCTTTCTTGAGTTCTTCGAGCAGCGCACGCGCCACAGGCCAGTCACCCAGGCCGGACTCGGCGTTCAGGTGGCCACCGGCGCCCATGTCGTGGTAGGCCGCACCCCAATCCTGCGCCATGACCTGGGCACGCTCCTGGCTGCAAAAGGGGTCGTCGCTGCTGCCCAGCAGCAAGCTGGGGAACGGCAGGCGGCGGCGCACAATCGGCGCCCAACCCGGAAGCAGCACGCGCAGGTCTTCGCGCTCGACATCGCCGGGTGCCACCAGCAAGGCACCGCGCACGCGCGCCGTCAGCCGGCTGTGGTCGGCCCAGGCCGCGACCTGGATGCAGCCCAGGCTGTGGGCGGCCAGCACCACCGGTCGGTCGGCCGGCAGGCCCAGCAGCACCTCGTCCAGCCGCGCCAGCCAGTCGCCACGCAGCGGCCGCATCCAGTCGTGCTGCTCGACACGGCGGTCGCCATAGCGCTGCTCCCAGAGGGTCTGCCAGTGGCCGGTGCCAGAGCTTTGCCAGCCCGGCAGCGTGAGCACCTGGACGCTCATCGTGCGCGCGCCACCATCTCGCGCGCGAAGCTCAGGTAGGCTTGGCTGCCGCGCGCGGCCGGGTCGAACACCACGCCCGGCAGGCCGTAGCTGGGTGCTTCGGCCAGGCGCACATTGCGCGGGATCACGGTATCGAACACCTTGTCGCCAAAGTGGCCCTTGAGCTGGTCGCTGACCTGCTGCTGCAGCGTGATGCGCGGATCGAACATCACCCGCAGCAAGCCGATGATCTTCAGATCCTTGTTGAGGTTGGCGTGGACCTGCTTGATGGTGTTGACGAGGTCGGTCAGCCCTTCCAGCGCGAAGTACTCGCACTGCATGGGCACAACCACGCCGTGCGCGGCGCACAAGCCGTTCAGCGTCAGCATGGACAGGGACGGCGGACAGTCGATCAGCACGAAGTCGTAGTCGCCTTGCACCGCTTCGAGCGCCTGCTTGAGCCGGCGCTCGCGCCGTTCGATGCTGACCATCTCGACCTCGGCGCCGGCCAACTCGCGGCTGGCGCCCAGCACGTCGTAGCCGCACTTCTCGGACTTTACGCGGACCTCGGCGATGCTGGCGGACTCCAGCAGCACGTCGTAGACCGACAGTTCCAGCGCGCGCTTGTCCACGCCCGAGCCCATGGTGGCGTTGCCCTGCGGGTCCAGGTCGATCAGCAGCACGCGCTGGTCGGCACGCACCAGGCCGGCGGCCAGATTCACGGTGGTGGTCGTCTTGCCCACGCCACCCTTCTGGTTGGCAATGCAGAAAACACGCGCCATCACTGCACCGCCAGCTTGATGCCGAAGCCGACCAGGAACAGCCCGGCGATCTTCTCCAGGGCGCTGGAGATGCGGCGGTTCGCGCGCAGGCGCTCTGCCAGGCGGTGCGTGAGCAGCACGGCGATGAGACTGTAGGTGAAGCCCAGCACGGCGATGGTGGCGGCCATCACGCCGAAGGTCACCACCCCCTGGTGCCGGGCCGGATCGATGAACAGTGGGAAGAAGGCCATGTAGAAGACGATGGCCTTCGGGTTCAGCAAGGTGATCATGAGCGCCTGGCGCAGGTAGTGGCGTGGCTGCATCTGCAGCACGGGCGCGTCGCCGGGCTTGGCACGCAGCATGCGCACGCCCATCCAGGCCAGGTACGCGGCGCCCAGCCACTGCACGGCATGGAAGGCGGCCGGATAAGCGGCCAGCACGGCGGCCACGCCGGCCAGCGCCAGCCACAGCAGGATCTGGTCCCCGAGGATGATGCCGGCGGCGCAGGCCAGGCCGCCACGCAGGCCACCCTTGCTGGCCGAAGTGATCAGCGCCAGGTTGCCCGGCCCGGGAATCATCAAAAAGACGACGATGGCGGCGACAAATGCGCCGTAGTCAGCAATGCCGAACACGGGTTCTCCTAGGGGGAAGCAGGCCGCGAGTTTAAGCGGCAGCGGGACGCATCCAGACGATGCAGCGCTCGGCGCCCAGGCTGGGAACCTGCAGATGTTCCACGTGAAACACCTTTACCTGGGGCGATAGCGCGGCGATTTCCTCCACTGGTTCCTTGCCCTTCATGGCCAGCCACACCGCACCTGGTTTGAGCGCTGCACGCGACCAGTTGGTGAAGTCGACCAGCGAGGCGAAAGCCCGGCTGGACACGATGTCGTAGCCCTGCCCCAGGCTTTCCACGCGCGCGTGCAGGCCGCGGAGGTTGGACAGCTTGAGTTCCACCGCCACCTGCTGCACGAAGGCAGCCTTCTTGGCCACCGTGTCCACGCAGTGCACCTGCAGCTGCGGATGCAGGATGGCGAAGACCACGCCGGGCAGCCCGGCGCCGGCGCCGACATCGAGCAGCGCCGGAGCGTCACGGCCCTGCTCTGCCAACAGCCGCCGCAACGGCGGCACGGCCGCCAGGCAATCGACGAGGTGCTGCGTGAGCATCTGCTCCGGGTCGCGCACGGCCGTCAGGTTGTAGACCTTGTTCCACTTGGC
Organism: Pseudorhodoferax sp. Leaf265; assembly: GCF_001422365.1. GTDB lineage: Bacteria > Pseudomonadota > Gammaproteobacteria > Burkholderiales > Burkholderiaceae_C > Pseudorhodoferax. The sequence goes on from NZ_LMMT01000013.1 coordinate 79,303, forward strand.
GATCAGGCCCTGGTAGGCCAACAAGGCGTCGGCCTCGGCATCCGACAGCGCCAGACCCAGGGCCTGGGCGGCATCGATCAAGCGGCCCTTCACGCGCTGACAGCGCGGCCGCGCTTCTTGAGGTGCACCAGCAGCAGCGAGATCGCGGCCGGTGTGACGCCGGAGATGCGCGATGCCTGGCCCAGCGTCTCGGGCCGCTGCTTCGCCAGCTTCTGCCGCACTTCGATCGACAGGGCCGGCACGGCCATGTAGTCGAAGTCCTCCGGTACGCGCAGCGTCTCCAGATGCGCGGCGCGCTCGACCTCTTCCTTCTGCTTGCCGATGTAGCCGGCGTACTTGGCGGCGATTTCGATCTGTTCGACCTCGTCCTCGCCCAGCGCCTGCTCGGGCACAAAGCGGCCGCCATCCAGCGACATCAGGCCAGCGTAGTCCACACCAGGGCGGCGCAGCAGGTCAGCCAGGTTGTATTCGTGCTCGATGGCCTTGCCCAGCACGCGCTCGGCCTCGGCAGCCGACAGGTTGCGCGGATTGACCCAGAGCGACCTCAGCCGCTGTGTTTCACGTGAAACAGCATCGCGCTTGCGGCTGAAGGCGTCCCAGCGTGCGTCGTCCACCAGGCCCATCTGGCGGCCGACCTCGGTCAAGCGCATGTCCGCATTGTCTTCGCGCAGCTGCAGCCGGAACTCGGCCCGGCTCGTGAACATGCGGTAGGGCTCGCTGACGCCCTGGGTGACCAGGTCGTCGACCAGCACGCCCAGGTAGGCCTGGTCGCGGGCCGGCAGCCAGGGCTCACGCCCCAGGCACTGCAGCGCGGCGTTGGCGCCAGCGAACAGGCCCTGGGCGGCCGCCTCCTCGTATCCCGTCGTGCCGTTGATCTGGCCGGCGAAGAACAGGCCCTGGATGGCACGCGTCTCGAAGCTGCTCTTGAGCGCGCGCGGGTCGAAATAGTCGTACTCGATGGCGTAGCCGGGCCGCAGGATGTGGGCGTTCTCCAGGCCTGGCATGGAGCGAACTAGCTCGTACTGGATGTCGAACGGCAGGCTGGTCGAAATGCCGTTGGGATAGAACTCGTGCGTCGTCAGGCCTTCGGGCTCCAGGAAGATCTGGTGGCTGTCCTTGTCGGCGAAGCGGTTGATCTTGTCTTCCACGCTGGGGCAATAGCGCGGCCCCACCCCTTCGATCTTGCCCGTGAACATGGGGCTGCGGTCGAAGCCGGAACGGATGATGTCGTGCGTGCGCGCGTTCGTATGCGTGACCCAGCACGGCATCTGGCGCGGGTGCATGTCGGCCCGGCCCAGGAAGCTGAACACGGGCACGGTGTCGCGCTCGCCTCCCGGCATGCCGTCGCCGGGTTGCTCGGCGCACTTGGAGAAATCGATGCTGCGCCCGTCCAGGCGTGGCGGCGTGCCGGTTTTGAGCCGGCCCTGCGGCAGCTTCAGCTCCTTGAGGCGTGCGCTCAGCGACTGCGCCGGCGGGTCGCCCGCGCGGCCGGCCGCGTAGTTGTTCAGGCCCACATGGATCTTGCCGTCCAGGAAGGTGCCGGCCGTCAGCACCACGGCGCGGCCGCGGAAGGCGATGCCGACCTGGGTCACGGCACCGACGACGCGGTCGCCCTGCACCATCAGGTCGTCCACAGCCTGCTGGAACAGCCAGAGGTTGGGCTGGTTCTCCAGCATGCGCCGGATCGCGGCCTTGTAGAGCACACGATCGGCCTGGGCGCGCGTGGCGCGCACGGCCGGGCCCTTGCTCGAGTTGAGGATGCGGAACTGGATGCCGCCCTCGTCGGTGGCCAGCGCCATGGCGCCACCCAGCGCGTCGACCTCCTTGACCAGGTGACCCTTGCCGATGCCGCCGATGGACGGGTTGCAACTCATCTGCCCCAATGTCTCGATGTTGTGGGTCAGCAGCAGCGTCTTGCCGCCCATGCGGGCGGCGGCCAGCGCGGCCTCGGTGCCGGCGTGGCCGCCGCCGACGACGATGACGTCGAATTCCTGGGGGTGGGTGTAGGGGGTGCTCATGCGGTGATCAATCGGGTCTTGAGGCCGGCGGCCTCGGCAGCGACGGCCTGGCGGCGGTCGGCTGTGACGAAAAGGTCGACTGCGGCGTGCTGCGCCGAGCCGATGTGCAGTGCGTCCATGGCGCGCAGCTGCGCACGCTCCATCGCGGAAATGGCCAGCGCCTGCACGCGCGGGTCCAGCGGCACCAGCGAGAAGTCCTCGAAGTCGCGGTGCAGGTCGGCCATGATGCGGGCGTAGGCATCCGTACTGACCAGACCATCGTGGCGCTGCCGGTTCAGGGCGGAGGCCACTTCGGTCAGGCAGTGCGGCGCCACGCAGATCTCGCGGGCCGCCTCGCCCAGTGCCGCCACCTCGTCGGTGCCGGCCTCCGCTGCGTAGCGCTTGTACAGCGCGGAAGTGTCGAGCAGCAAGCGCATGTCAGTAGCGCGCCTGCTCGCGCTCTTCGATGATGAGCTGTGCGCCCGTCTTGCCGTCGGGGCGCGCGATCTGCAGCGGCTCGATCTTGCGCTTCCAGCTCGGCACGCGCTCAGCCGCGCTCTCGCGCACCGGCACCAGGTCGGCCACGGGCTTGCCATGGCGCAGGATGCGCACGGTCTCACCCTGCTCGACCAGGTCGAGCATGGCCGAGGCGTTGGCGCGGAATTCACTCAGGGGCAACATCTGCATCTGTACAACTCTCAAGAATCTGTACATTTTATGGGGCGATCCTGAACTGCGCCGCCCGTGGCCGACAATCCCCCGCATGCCGCACCCGGACGCCCCTCCCCCCTGCCGCAGCGGCTGCGGCGCCTGCTGCACCGCGCCCTCGATCAGCTCGCCCATCCCGGGCATGCCCGCGGGCAAGCCGGCCGGCGTGCCCTGCGTCCAGCTCGATGCAGACCTGCGCTGCCGCATCTTCGGTTCGCCCGAGCGCCCGGCCGTCTGCGCCGGCCTGCAGCCCTCGCACGAGATGTGCGGCCGCGACGCTCGCGCCGCCATGGCCTGGCTCACGCGGCTGGAAGCCGCGACCGCGCCCGCCTCAGTTCGCTGAAGCAGGCGGCGCCAGATAGGGCGCCAGCACCTCGGCCAACCAGTCCATGAACACGCGCAGCCGCGCCGGCAGCTGGCGCCGGTGCGCGTACAGCACGGTCACCGGCAGGCCGGGCGCACGCCACTGCGGCAGCACCTCGACCAGTTCGCCGGCCTCCACCTGCGGCCGCAGCGCGATGGTCGGCGCCTGGATCAGCCCCAGCCCGGCCAGGCAGGCCGCGCCATAGGCCTCGGAGTTGTTGACGGTCACGCTGCCCTGCATGGGGATGCCCCGCACCACACCGTCCTCCTCCACCTCGAAGCCGGCACTGCGCACACCCAGCCGCGTCGCGTAGTGCACGAGCCGGTGGTGCGCCAGGTCGTCCAGCGTCTGCGGCACACCGTGCGCCGCCAGGTAGGCGCGGCTGGCCAGGTTGTGCTGCACCAGCATGCCGAGCGGGCGCGCCACCAGGTCGGAGGCGTCCAGCGGCCCCGTACGCACCACGCAGTCGAAGCCGTCGGCCACGAGGTCCACGCGCCGGTCGCTGCTGGACAACTCGATCTCCAGCGCCGGGTGCAGGGCCAGAAACGCGGGCAGGCGCGGCAGCACCACGCGGTGCGCCATGCCCAGCGACATGTCCACGCGGAGCCGGCCGCGCAGCGTCTCGCCCTGGCGGAACATGGCCTGCAGGTCGTCGAAGCTGGCCAGCATGTCCTTGCAGCGCTCGTAGCAGGCCTGGCCATCGTGCGTGAGCACCACGCGCCGCGTGTTGCGGCGCAGCAGCTGCGTGCCCACGGCCTCCTCCAGCTGCTTGACCGACTTGGACACGCTGGCCTTGGGCAAGCCCAGGCTGTCGGCCGCCTGGGTAAAGCTGGACAACTCGGCCACGCGCGTGAAGACCAGCAGCAGTTCGGGGCGGACCATGGCGTGCTCACTGTTCGTTTTGGACGAACAAATCTATCACTTGGCGCGTCTTTTTCTTCCACCAGCACATCAATAAAGTCATGCCCATCGCAACCCCACTGGAGTCCCCCATGACCACCTCCCGCATCGACACCCCCATCGCCCTCATCACCGGCGCCAGCCGCGGCCTGGGCCGCAACGCCGCGCTGGCCCTGGCCCGCCAGGGCACGGACGTGGTGCTGACCTACCAGCGCAACGCCACCGAGGCCGCCGCCGCCGTGGCCGAGATCCAGGCGCTGGGCCGCCGCGCCGTGGCGCTGCAGTTGGACGTGGCCGACGTGCGCCACTTCGCTGGCTTCGCGGCCGCACTGCGCACCGCGCTCAGCCAGGCCTGGGGCCGTGACCGCTTCGACTTCCTCGTCAACAACGCTGGCACCGGCGTGCACACCCCGTTCACCGACACCACGGAAGAACAGTTCGACCAGATGGTCAACATCCACCTCAAGGGCGTGTTCTTCCTGACCCAGGCGCTGCTGCCACTGATCGCCGATGGCGGGCGCATCGTCAACGTGTCGTCGGGCCTGGCCCGCTTCGCACTGCCGGGGTACGCGGCCTACGCGACGATGAAGGGGGGCGTGGAAACGCTCACACGCTACCTGGCCAAGGAACTGGGCCCGCGCGGCATCCGCGTCAACGTGGTCGCACCGGGCGCCATCGCCACCGACTTCGGCGGCGGCGCGGTGCGCGACAACGCTGCGCTCAACACCTTCGTCGCAGCGCAGACCGCGCTCGGCCGTGTCGGCCAGCCCGACGACATCGGTCCCGTCATCGCCGCGCTGCTGGCCCCCGGCACAGGCTGGATCAATGCCCAGCGCGTGGAAGCCTCGGGTGGCATGTTCCTCTGACGCGGGGATCAGCCCGCCGGCGGTGGCGGCGTGCGCCGGCGTTGCGCCGCCGTGTTCCAGCAGGCGTCGTGCACCACGTTGCGCAGCACGGCGGGGTCGATGGGCTTGGCCAGGAAGTGCGCAACGCCGCCGATGTTGATGGCGTCGCGCAGCACCTGCGGATCGTTGCTGGCGGTCATCAGCACACGCGCGGTGTGCGGCATGCGCTTGCGGATCTCGCGCAGCAGCTCGATGCCGCTGCTGCCCGGCAGCCAGTGGTCCACGACGGCGATGGCGTAGTCGTGCTGGTGGAACATTTCCATGGCCTGCTCGGCACTCGCCGCGCTGGCCACGCGCACACCGAAGGATTGCAGCACGTGTTCCAGCAGCTCGCGCGTGATCGTCTCATCCTCCACCAACAGCACCACCGGCAGCGCCTCGCGTTGCAGGAAGGTCGCAGGGTCCAGCAGCATCGGCTGGTCGAACAGCTTCTCCACCGCCTCGGCCGGCTGCGGGCGCGCCATCCAGTAACCCTGGATCTCGTCCACTTCCAGCGCATAGAGCAGGATGGCCTCGTCCTCGCTCTCCACGCCCTCGGCGATGGCCCGCATGTTCAGGTTGTGCGCGAGCCGCACCACGGCCGCGACGATGGCCCTGTCCTGCGGGCTCTTGAGCAGGCCGCGCACGAAGGACTGGTCGACCTTGAGCCGGTCCGCCGGAAAGCGCTTGAGGTAGCCCAGGTTGGAATAGCCCGTGCCGAAGTCGTCCACCGAGAGCAGGATGCCGAGCTCCTTGAGCTCGTGCATGAGCACCAGCGCCGCATCCGGGTCGCGCATGGCCAAGCTCTCGGTCACCTCCAGCTCCAGCACGCCAGGCGGGATGCCGTAGCGCGCCATGGCCTCGTGCAGTTCGGTCTTGAACTGCGGGTCGGAGAACTTCGTGGCCGCCAGGTTCACGGCTGTGCGGATCCAGCCATGGCCCTGCTGGTGCCATTGCCGCATCTGGCGGCAGGCGGCGTCCACCACGTAGGTGTCGATCGCGCCGATCAGGCCCGACTCCTCGGCCAGGCCGATGAACTTGCCCGGCATCAGGAAGCCGTAGTCGGGCGAATCCCAGCGCACCAGCGCTTCCAGGCTCACGAGCGCGCCGGTCTCGAAGTCCACCTGGGGCTGGTAGTGCAGCACCAGCTCGCGCCGCACGATGGCCTCGCGCAGGCGCGCCTCCTTCTGCACACGCACGTCGATGGCGTCCTGCATCTCGCTGGAGAAGATGCACACCCCCCCATCGCTGCGGCTCTTGGACTGCACCATGGCCAGGTCGGCCCGCTTGACCAGCGTTTCCGGGTCGTCCCCATGGTCGGGGAACAACGCCACCCCCACGCTGCCGCCCAGCACATGCGGCTCGCCGGACAACAGCACCGGCGCCTGCAACACGGTCTGCAGGCGCGCGCCGAAGGGCTCGACCATGCTGCGCGACAGCCCCTCGCTGACCACGACGAACTCGTCCCCCGCCAACCGCGCCACCGTGTCGCCGCCGCGTGCTTGGTCCTGCAGGCGCCGCGCCATCTCGGAAAGCACCTGGTCCCCCGCGCCGCGGCCCAGGCCGTCGTTGATCTGCTTGAAGCGGTTGAGGTTGACGAAGTACACCGCCACCGGCCGCTGGCGGCTGCGGGCCCGCGCGATGGTCCGCGCCATGCGCTCCAGCAGCAGGGTGCGGTTGGGCAGCTCGGTCAGCGCATCGTGGGTGGCGCGGTAGTGCAGTGCGTCCTCCTGGCGCCGCTGCTCAGTGATGTCCACGCAAACGGCGATGTAGCGCGCCATCTGGCCCGCCGCGTCCTTCTGCGGCACGATGGCCATGTCGACCCAATACAGTCCATCCGCCTCATTACGATTGCACACAACATCGCGCCAGATCTCACCGCGCTGGATCGTGGTCCACATGCGCTCGAAAAAGGCGTGGTTGTGGTAGCCCGAATTGAGCATGCTGTGGTCCTGGCCCACCAGTTCCTCGCGGCCATGGCCGCTGGTCTGCACGAACTTGTCGTTGACCCGCAGGATACGGCCGGCGGCATCCGTCACCGAGACCAGCGCATGCTGGTCGATGCCCTGCATGTAGGTGGAGAGTTCCGCGAAGGCCTGCTCCACGCCCTGCTTGGCCAGCAGCAGCTCGTTGGCGTCGCGCGTCTGTTGCTCGGAGTGCGCGAGCTGGCTCAGCGCCTTGCGCAGTTGCCCGCGCTGCAGTCCCAGGCGCCGGTACAGCCACAGCAGGGCCAGCGCGCAGCCGAGCCCCAGCACGGCGACGAGCACCGCCACCGTGGCCATGAGCACACCTGCACCGTCGGACCCAGCCGGCATCGCCCGCCCTTCTCCGCCATGTTCCGGGCGCCGAGCATCGCCTGCATGCGCCGCGACTGCAAGGCATGTTTTCCGGGATCGGTGTAGGCGAAGTCAGAACGGGTAGTGCCGCTCCCCGGTCTGCACCGTCACCCAGCGCAGGTCCGTGAACTCGGCGATGCCGGCCTTGCCGCCGAAGCGCCCCCAGCCGCTGCCCTTGACACCGCCGAAGGGCATTTGCGCCTCGTCGTGCACGGTGGGGCCATTCACATGGCAGATGCCCGACTCGATGCGCTGCGCCACTGCGATGGCGCGCGCCGTGTCGCGGCCGAACACGGCGGACGACAGGCCGTAGGCGTTGTCGTTGGCCACGCGGATCGCCTCCTCCACGCCGTTCACGCGCACGATGGCCTTCACCGGGCCGAAGGTCTCCTCGTTGTACAGGCGCATGGCGGGCGTCACATGGTCCAGCAGCGTGGCCGGCATCAGCGTGTTCTCGGCCTTGCCGCCGCACAAGAGCTTGGCGCCCTTGGCCAGCGCATCGTCGATCAAGGCGTTGCAGTGCGTGACCGTGTTCATGCCGACCACGCTGCCCAGCACCACCGGGTTCGGGCCGCGCGGGTCGCCCAGCGGCAGCGCGCTCGCCTTGGCCGCGAAGCGGGCGACGAAGGCGTCGGCAATGGCCGCATCGACCACGATGCGCTCGGTGCTCATGCAGATCTGGCCCGAGTTGGCGAAGCTGCCGAAGGCCGCGCCGTCCACGGCCGCATCGAGGTCGGCATCGTCCAGCACCACGAAGGGGGCCTTGCCGCCCAGCTCCAGCACCACGGGCTTCAAGTGCTGCGCACATTGCACGGCGATGAGCTTGCCCACGCGCGTGGAACCCGTGAAGTTCACGCGGCGCACGGCCGGGTGGGCGATCATGGCGTCCACCACGGCCGCGGCATCGGCCGGTGCGTTGGTGATGTAGTTCACCACGCCGGGCGGAAAGCCCGCGTCGATGAAGGCCTGGGCGATCAGCTGGTGCGTGTGCGGGCACAGCTCCGAGCCCTTGAACACCACCGTGTTGCCGCAGGCCAGCGGCGTGGCGATGGCGCGCACGCCCAGGATCACGGGCGCGTTCCAGGGCGCGATGCCCAGCACCACGCCGGCCGGCTGGCGCACGGCCAGGGCCAGGCTGCCCGGCACGTCGGACGGGATCACCTCGCCTGCGACCTGCGTGGTCAGCGCTGCCGCCTCCCGCAGCATGCCGGCCGCGAGCATCACGTTGAAGCCCGTCCACATGGCCGTGGCGCCGGTCTCGCGCGGCAGCGTGGCGATGAACTCGGGCGCCTTGGCCTCCAGCGCGTCGGCGGCCTTGAGCAACAAGGCGCGGCGCGCGTTGGGGCCGGTCTGGCTCCAGGCCGGGAAGGCCGCGGCCGCGGCCTCGACGGCGCGGATGGCGTCGGCCGGGGAGGCCGCCGGCGCGCGCGTCGCCAGGCTCTCGTCGAGCGGGTTGCGGCGCTCGAAGCTGGCGCCGTTCTCGGCGGCCACGGCTTGGCCGTTGATGAGCATGGACAGGTCGGACAAGAGGGTTGCTCCTTTTCTCAAGTGGTTGCCACGCCCAGATAGGCATGGCGGACGATGTCGGATCGGGCGATCTCTGCCGCCGGGCCGCTGGCCACGAGCGCGCCGCGCTCCAGCACATGGGCGCGGTCGGCCACGGCCAGGGCCTTCTTCACGTTCTGCTCGACCAGCAGCACGGTGGTGCCGGCGTCGGCGATGCGGCGGGCGATGGCCAGCAACTCGTCGACCATGCGCGGCGCCAGGCCCAGCGAAGGCTCGTCCAGCATCAGCAGCCGCGGCGCGCTCATCATGGCGCGCGCCACGGCCACCATCTGCTGCTCGCCGCCGCTCATGGTGCCGGCCAGCTGCTGGGCGCGTTCGGCCAGGCGCGGAAAGTCGGCGAAGGCCTGGCGCAGGCGCTCGGTGCGTTGGGCCTTCGTGCTGAGCCAGCCACCCAGTTCGAGGTTCTCGGCGACGGTCATCTGCGGGAACAGCTGGCGGCCCTCGGCCACCAGCGCCATGCCGCGCCGCACGGCCACGCCGCTCTGGCGCACCGGCAGCAGCGCGTCATCCAGCAGCACGGTGCCCGTGCGCGGGATCAGGCCGGCCAGGGTCTTGAGAAGCGTGGTCTTGCCGGCACCGTTGGGGCCGAGGATCACCGTGAGGCCGGGGCCGACGGCGAGGTCGACGGAGCGGATCACGTTGAAGCCACCATAGCCTGCGCCCAGGTCCTGGATCTTCAGATACGCCGTCATGCCGCCACCTCGTCGCCCAGATAGGCCTCGATGACCTCCGCATTGCGCGTGATCTCGGCCGGCGTGCCATCCGCGATCTTGCGGCCCTGGTGCAGCACCAGCACGCGCTCGACGTGGCGCAGCAGGGTGGTCACGGCATGCTCGATCCAGACCACGGCCAGGCCCAGCTCGCCGCGCAGCCGGCCGATCAGCCGGGCCATGGCCTCGACCTCGGCCTCGGTCAGCCCGGCGGCCACCTCGTCGAGCAGCAGCAGGCGCGGCCGTGTGGCCAGGGCCATGCCGATCTCCAGCAAGCGCTGTTGGGCCGGTGTGACAGCAGATGCCGGCAAGTCCGCCTGCGCAGACAGGCCGATCAGCGCCAGGATGGTCTGTGCGTCCGCCAGTGCCGGACCGGCCGTGCGACCCCGGCCCGCGAACTGCAGCCCGAAGTCCACGTTCTCGCGCACGCGCAGACCGCCGAACACGCGCGGTGTCTGGAAGGTGCGCGCCACGCCCCGGGCCGCAAAGCGGTGCGGCCCCTGCCCTGCCAGGTCGTGCCCACCCAGCACCAGCGCACCGCTGGTGGGCGGCTGCACACCCGAGATCGCGTTGAAGAAGGTGGTCTTGCCCGCGCCGTTCGGGCCGATGATGCCGACCAGTTCACCGGCATCGAATGCCGCGTCCACCGCGTCCACGGCCGTGAGGCCGCCGAAGCGCACCGTGACCGCGCGGGCCTCGAGCAGACGTTCAGCCATGCAGCCGCTCCCGTTGGAACCAGCCACGCACCTGCGCCCAGCGCAGGCTTGCGAGGCCATCGGGCAGGTACATGACCGACAGGATCAGCAGCACCCCCAGCGCCACCATGTAGGCCTGCGGCAGCTGCAGCCGCAGCGTCTCGGCCAGCACGCTGAACACCACGGCCGCGACCAGCGGGCCCCACAGCGTGGCGGCGCCGCCGATCAGCGCGATCAGCACGGTCTGAAAACCGATGAAGGGGTTGAACACCGTGACCGGGTCGATGTAGGTCCAGCGCACCGCCATCGCCGCGCCGATGGCACCCGCGAAGGCGGCGGTCAGCGCGAAGCCCAGCGTCTTCACCAGGCGCGTGTTCACGCCCAGGGTCTGCGCGCGCTGCTCGTCGAAGCCGATGCCCACCAGCGCCAGCCCGAAGCGGCGCCGCCGCACCACGATGGCCGTGGCCACGGCGATGGCGGCGATGCCCAGCACCGTCCAGTAGACCGTGGCCTCCTCAGGCACCACAACGAGCACGCGGCCCACCGTGCCCGTGACCTGCTTCTCGAAGTAGGTCACGGCATGGCGGATCAACTCGGTCATGCCGAAGGTCAGCACCGCGAAGTAGGTGCCGCGCAGGTGCAGCACGGCCAGGCCCATCACGAGCGCGATGGCCGCGGCCACCAGCGCCCCCAGGCCCACGGCCGCGAGCCACGGCAGGCTCTCCAGCACCAGCGCACTCGTGTACGCACCGATGCCGAAGAAGGCCGCGGTGGCCAGTGACAGGTAGCGCGTGCTGCCGCAGAACAGGCTCCAGCTGGAAGCCAGCGCCACGTACATGAGGCAGGTCAGTGCCAGCGAGAGCAGGAACTCGCTCGCGATGCCGGGCAGCAGTGCCGCGGCCAGCGTGAGACCCGCCAGAAGAATCCAGTCGCGCTTCATCGTTTGGCAAACAGTCCGTTGGGTTTCCAGAGCAGCACGGCGATGAACACGCCGTACGAGAGCAGCGACTTGAGCGAGGGGTTGGTGAAGTGCATGCCCAGCGCCTCGATCACGCCCAGCAGCAGCCCGCCCGCCAGCGCACCGCCCATGCTGCCGAAGCCGCCCAGCGTGATGACGATCAGCGCCGTCACCGTGTAGGGCTCGCCCATCGAAGGCGTGATCGTGTAGGCCATCGACAGCAGGCAACCCGCCACGCCCGACAGGCCCAGCCCCACGCCGAACATCAGCGGGTGCAGCCGCCTGGTGTCGATGCCCACCAGCTGCGCGCCCGTGGGCGACTGCATCAACGCGCGCACGCCCTTGCCCAGCATGGTGAAGCGCAGCAGCGCCATCAGCGCCAGCGCGAACACCAGCGCCAGGCCGAACACCACGAGCTTGTTGGCCGCGAACTGCGCACCCCCGATGGCCACGGGCGTGGTCAGATAGTCGTAGCCGCGCAGGTCGCCGCCCCAGGCCCAGCTTGCGAAGTTCTGCACCAGGAACATCAGGCCGAAGGCCACCATGAGCCCGCGTGCCTCGAACACGTCCACGTTGGGCGCCTGCGCCGCCAGCTTGCGGAAGGTCAGCGCATGCACCACCAGGCCGACCAGCATGAGCCCTGCGAAGGCCAGCGGCAGCACGGCCAGCGGCGACCAACCCAGCAGCGTGTGCACCATCCAGGTGGCATAGGCGCCCAGCATCAGGAACTCGCCATGCGCGATGTTCAGGATGCGCATGAGGCCGTACTGCAGGTTCAGCCCCAGGCCCACGAGCGCGTAGATGCCGCCCGTGATGAGGCCGCTGGCCAACAGTTCGAACCAGCCGGTCAACGACACGTCACTTCCACGCCGGCTTGGCCGGGTTCAGCTTGGCCGTGGCCATGGCCGCAGGCCACACCACCTCGAACTCACCGTTCTGCCACTGGCCCACGCTGCCCGGCGTGGCGGTGTTCTCGCTGCCCGTGAACTTCACGTCGCCGATGATGGTCTTGTGCGCGGTCGTGGCCACGTAGTCGCGGATGGCCTTGCGGTCCAGCCCGGCCTTCGCCACAGCCGCCTGCAGGATCTCCAGCGCCGCCCAGCAATGGCCGCTGGCCCAGCGGTCCGGCTCCTTGCCCTCGAAGCGCCTGGTGTGCGCGTCGAAGTAGGCCTTGGCGCCCGCGCTGGTCTTGCTGTTCCACGAGCCCATGCCCAGCACGCCTTCGGCGCCCGGCGCCGTGATCACGTTGCGGTAGAGCTGGAAGGCCGTGCCCACCGAGGCGTAGAAGAACTTCGGGTTGAAGCCCACCTCCTTGGCCTGCTTGCTCGCGAGGATGGTGTCGGGCGGGTAGGTGATGCCGATGAAGGCGTCGGGGTTCTGCTCCTTGATGCCGCGCAGCACGGGCGAGAGGTCCTTCACGCCCAGCGGGTAGCTCTTGCGCTCCAGCACCTGGATCGAGGTCTTCTTGAGCGCGTTGTTGAGCGCCGCGAAGTTCTCCAGCCCGAACAGGTCGTCCATGTAGACGATGGCGATGGTCTTCACGCCGCTGGCCACCAGCATGTCGACCAGCGCGCCCATCATGCGGTCGGGCTGCTGCAGGATGGAGAAGAAGAACGACAGGTTCATGTCGATCAGCTTGCGCGACAGCGCCGTGGGCGCCAGCATCGGGTAGCCGAAGCGCTGCGCGAGCGGCGCGATCGCGAAGTTGGCGTTGCTGCCCCAGGGCGGCAGGACCAGGTCGACCTTGTCGCTGCCCATGAGCTTCTGGTAGCTGCGCACGCAGGTCTCGATGTCGCTGCGGTCGTCCACGCCCACGAGTTCGATCGGGCGCTTGCTGCCCTTCACGTCCAGCCCGCCCGCGGCGTTCACCTGCTCGGCCCACAGGATGTAGTTGGGCTCCTGGCTGACCTGGGCGCCGGGCGCCCAGGGGCCGGTGCGCGCCATGGCGTAGCCGATGCGCACGGGGGCGTTCTGGGCCTGCAGCGCGGGGGCGAAGGCCGCGCTGCCGAGCGCGGCGGCCGCGCCTTGCAGCACGCGGCGGCGGGAGTGGATGCTCATGGTGTTGTCTCCTCGAAATCGGTGTCCCGGATCGTAGGAAGACGCCGCTGCGCGCGCTGTGCGCAGCGTGCACGGAATGCTGGCACCAGCGTGCACGGCCCCCCGGGTTAACCCGGCACAGCACCCGCGCGCCGCGCAGCGCGGCCTATGATCGCGGCCCGTCCCCCACCCCGGAGAAGCCGATGACCCCGTCCCTGCTGCTGAGCACCGACGCGGTCGCCGCGCGCGACCGGGCCCCGCAATGGCGCGAATGGATCTGGAGCCACTTCGGCGGCCTGGACTCCGACCTCTACGGCGACAGCGACTTCAACGGCCGGCTGTCTGCCTCGCGCGCGGGCGACGTGGTGCTGACGCGGCTGGAGGCCGGCCGCCACCGCGTGCTGCGCACGCCGCAGATGGCGCGCCGCGACGACGCCGGCTACCTCAAGATCGTCGCACCCTGGCAGGGCAGCGCCGAAGTCGAGCAGCGGGGCCGCAAGGCGCGCGCGCAGGCCGGCGGCTGGATCATCTACGACACCACGCACGACTACGCGATCGACAACCCCGCGCCCACCGAGCACCTGATCGTGATGCTGCCCAAGCAGCAGATGGCCGAGCGCGGCGTGCGGCTCGACCCGCTCATGGCGCGCCACGTGGGCGGCGCCAACGGCATCTCGCGCCTGGCGCTGGAGACCATGCGCACCACCTACCTGGAGCTGCCCGCGATGAGCGAGACGGCCGCGCGCGGCGCCGGCGAACTCATCATGCAGCTGGTGCAGCTCTCGCTGCTGGAGCTCGCGGGCCAGGGCACGGAGGTCACGCTCAAGCAAGCGCTGCGCGACCGCATCTGCGACCACGTGGCGCGCCACCTGCGCGACCCGCTGCTGTCCATCGAGCAGATCGCGGCCGCGCTGAACTGCAGCAAGCGCCACCTGCACAACGCCTTCGCGCAAGGCGACCAGACCCTCGCCAGCTACATCCAGCAGCAGCGGCTGCAGGCCTGCATCCAGGAGCTGCGGCAGGCGCCCGCGGCTGGCCGCTCGATCACCGACATCGCGCTGGGCTGGGGCTTCTCGAACATGTCGCACTTCGCGCGCGTGTTCCGCGAGCACACGGGCTTGAGCCCGAGCGAGTTCCGCCAGGCCGCGCGCGCGGGCGGCGGCTGATCAGGCGACGGCGCGCAGCAGCGGCTGGCCCGAAGTGGCGGCGGGCGGTGCCCCGCTCTCGCGCACCGCGATGTCCTTGCTGAGCAGTTGGGCCTTGCCGAACAGCGTGGCGAAGGCCACGTCCTTGGCGTCGCGGCCCGTGCCCACGCGCACCAGCCGTTCCACGGCGGCCATGCGGGTCGGGTCGAACAGCACCCAGCGGCCGTCCAGCCAGGCCTCGAAGATGGCGTGGAAGTCCTGCGGCGGCTCGTCGAAGAACACATAGCCCGCCACCAGCCGCGCCGGGATGTTCAGAGCGCGGCAGAAGGTCACGCCCAGGTGCGCGAAGTCGCGGCACACGCCCTGGCGCTGCACGAAGATCTGCTGGGCCGTGGTCGTCGCATCGCTGGAACCCGGTGTGTAGGCGATGTTGTCGTGGATCCAGTCGCTGACGGCCTGCACGCGCGCCAGGCCAGCCGGCACCTTGCAGAACAGCTGCTGCGCGGCATTGCCGAGCAGGTCGGATTCGCAGTAACGCGTGGGCGAGAGGAAGTGCAGCACCTCGTCGGGAATCTGGTTCACGGGTGCCTCGCCCAGCTCCGGCGCCGGCACTTCGTAGTGCACCTCGACCTCCGCCTTGTAATGCACATGCAGCTGCCCCTTAGGCGCGTCGAAGCGCACGAAGCGGTTGCCCTTCACCGGATCGCGGTAGTCGTGCAGCGGCAGCGCGGGCTGCACCTGCAGACGCTCTTCGCGCAGGTGCTGGTCGGCATGGTCCGCCACCTGCAGGTGCAGGCAGAAGTGCGTGGGCTCGGTCACGTCGTAGACGAGCTTGACGTCGATGGAGGACAGCATGGCGAGCCCTCAGGCGTGGCGGCGACCACGCACGCCATGCGCGTGCGCGTGATCGCGGTGCGCACGGACCACGCGGCCGGCGGCCTTGCGCGTCTGCGGCACCTGGCCATCGGGCCACCAGTCGGCGGCCGTCACCTGCAGGATGCGCTGCACGCGCTGCAGCGGGCTCTGCAGCCATTGCTGCAGCTGCGCGTAGTGCTGGGGACCCAGGCCCTCGGGAACAGACTGCACGGCTCAGTCCAGGATCTTCTTCGCCGCGCCGACGCCCAATGCGGCCAGCACCACGAACACCACGGCCAGGATCAGGAACAGGCCGAACAGCACCTTGGCAATGCCGGCCGCGCCCGCAGCCACACCACCGAAACCCAAGCCCCCGGCAACCAATGCGATCAATGCAAAGATGATGGCCCACTTCAACATGTCGACTCTCCTTGTGGTACTGCGGCGGCGCCGCGCTTGCACGCAATTTAGGGAGAGGGGCTTTGCCCAGGCATCAGCCGCCGGCACAGAGGGGTGTAGGACAATCGCGCGGCCCTTTTGGGCGCCGCCGAGCGGGTGCGCAGATGCTGGCGGCACAACGATCCCAACCCCCTTCGGAAACACGCCATGAAGCTGTATTACTCCCCTGGTGCCTGCTCGCTTTCCCCGCACATCGTGCTGCGCGAGGCTGGCCTCGCGTTCGAGGCCCTGAAGGCCCCGACCAAGACGCACAAGCTCGACGACGGCACCGACTACTACACCATCAACCCGCTGGGCTATGTGCCGCTGCTGGAGCTGGACGACGGCACGCGCCTCGCCGAAGGCCCGGCCATCGTGCAATACATCGCCGACCAGGCCCCGCTCAAGAACCTGGCCCCGGCCAACGGCACGCTGGCGCGCTACCGCCTGCAGTCGCTGCTGACCTTCATCGGCACCGAACTGCACAAGGGCTACAGCCCGCTGTTCAACCCTGCAACGCCCGAGGACTACAAGACCGGCGTGCGGGAGAAGCTGGTGTCGCGCTACAAGTGGGTCGACGAACAGCTGGCCGGCAAGGACTACCTGACAGGCGAGAATTTCACCGTGGCCGATGCCTACCTGTTCACCGTCACCAACTGGGCCAAGCCCACAGGCGTGGACCTGTCGGCCTACGCCAACGTGGCCGCCTTCATGGCCCGCGTGGCGGCGCGCCCTGCCGTACAGGAAGCGCTCAAGGCCGAAGGCCTGACCAAGTAAGTCGATGTAACAAGGCGGCCGCTGTCTTGCAGATGAGCGTCTTGCCCGCACATGCACGCTTCGTCCGCTCCGGCACTCTGGGGCGGCCAAGAAATAAATCCAACGGAGAGTGCATGTCTTCCTTGTTCGAGCCCACCCATGCGGGCAGCCTGGCACTGGCCAACCGCGTCGTCATGGCCCCGCTCACGCGCAACCGTTCGCCGCGCGCCGTTCCCGGCCCCCTGGCCGTGGAGTACTACCGCCAGCGCGCCAGCGCCGGCCTGATCGTCACCGAAGGCACGGCCATCAGCCAGCAGGGCCAGGGCTACGCCGACGTGCCGGGCCTCTACGCACCCGAGCAGCTGGAAGGCTGGCGCAAGGTCACGGCGGCCGTGCATGCGGCCGGAGGCAAGATCGTCACCCAGCTGTGGCACGTGGGCCGCGTCTCGCACACCGAGCTGCAGGCCGGCGGCCAGGCGCCGGTGGCGCCATCGGCCATTCCCGCCACCACCAAGACCTACCTGATCCGCGACGGCAAGGGCGGCTTCGACCAGACCTCCACGCCGCGCGCACTCGCTGCCGAGGAGATCGCCGGCATCGTCGACGACTTCCGCAAGGCCGCCCGCGCCGCGCTGGACAGCGGCTTCGACGGCGTGGAGATCCACGGCGCCAACGGCTACCTGCTTGACCAGTTCCTCAAGCTCGGCGCCAACCACCGCACCGACCACTACGGCGGCAGCATCGCCAACCGGATCCGCTTCACGCTCGAGGTGGTGCGGGCCGTGGCGGCCGAGATCGGTGCCGGCCGCGTGGGCCTGCGCATCTCGCCCGTCACGCCGGCCAATGGCATCTCCGACCCCGATCCGCAGCCGCTGTTCGACACGCTGCTGGCCGAATTGGCGCCGCTGGGCCTGGCCTACATCCACGTGATCGAAGGCGCCACGGGTGGCCCGCGCGAGATCGAGGACCGGCCGTTCGACTACCGCAGGCTCAAGGCCGCCTACCGCGCCGCCGGCGGCAAGGGCGCCTGGATGGTCAACAACGGCTACGACCGTGCGCTGGCCGATGAGGCCCTGGCCGACGGTGCCGACCTCGTGGCCTTCGGCCGCCCGTTCATCGCCAACCCCGATCTGGTGCGCCGCCTGCGCGAGCGCGCCCCGCTGCAGGTGCCGGACCGCGCCACCATGTATGGCGGCGGTGCCGAGGGCTACACCGACTATCCCGCGCTGCCGGCCTGATCCGCCCCACGCGCCATGCAAAACGCCGACCCGAGGGTCGGCGTTTTGCATTGGA
This sequence comes from Pseudorhodoferax sp. Leaf265, assembly GCF_001422365.1. GTDB lineage: Bacteria > Pseudomonadota > Gammaproteobacteria > Burkholderiales > Burkholderiaceae_C > Pseudorhodoferax. The sequence goes on from NZ_LMMT01000013.1 coordinate 96,945, forward strand.
GAAAGCCGAAACGATCAGGCCGCTGCCAGCGCCGGCTTGCTGCTCTTGGCGGCGCCCGCGCCGAAGCTGATCTCGCCCGAGATCTGGCCGCCCTCTTCGATCACCACCTTGCCATAGCGGATCTTGCCGCTCACCTTGCCGGTGGCGTAGATCACGAGCTTCTCGCGCACCACGAGGTCGCCGTCGAAGGCGCCGCGGATCTCGGCCAGGTCGACCTCGGCCGAGCCCTTGAACGCGCCCTGCTCGGCGATCTGCATCATGCGCGAGTCCATCGTCGCCTCGACCGTGCCCTCGACCACCAGCGTGTCGCAGTCGGTGATCTCCACGCCCTTGAGCTTGATGTTGGGGCCGACGATGAGCTTGCTGCCGGGCTCCTGCATGGCGGCGCTGACCGGTGCGCTCGCACTGCTGCCGGGCACCGACGGAGAAGTCGCGGAAGTGGCCATGTTGCTGCTGGAAGAAGTGGGGGAAGAGGACGAGGGCTGCAACGCCGAACTGTTGTTGAACGTGCTCGGTCGGGTGTTCAGGGGCTCGTTCTCACGCTTGCCGAAAAAGGGGGATTGCAGGGCCACTGGGCGTTCTCCGATCAAAACTCCATGCTAGGGGAATCTGCACGCAAATGCGCTGAAGACGCATGCAACTTCTGTAACCCTAAGAAAGTGGCACCAGCGCGGCACCGCGCGCACCAGGGGCCGGCGCCCGCGCCCCGATGTACGCACTTCCTTGGTGCTTTTTGTACGCATTCCGGGGAAAAGCCTGCGTACAAACATGGCATGGGCTTTGCGTACGACGGTCCGCATGCCCTCCGCCGAACCCTCTCCCAGCGTGCCCCGGCCCGTGGCCGTGGAACTCGTGGCCCTGACCAAGCGCTATGCGCAAGGGCAAGCAGCCGTGGACAGCATCAACCTGCGCATCGCAAGCGGCAGCTACTGCTGCCTGCTGGGACCCTCGGGCTGCGGCAAGAGCACCACGCTGCGCATGATCGCGGGCCATGAGACCGTCAGCAGCGGCGACGTGCTGCTGGAGGACCGCAACATCACCGACCTGCCCGCGGCCGCGCGCGGCACGGCCATGATGTTCCAGAGCTTCGCGCTGTTCCCGCATCTCTCGGCGCTGGACAACGTGGCCTTCAGCCTCAAGATGAAGGGCGTGGCCACGGCCGAGCGCCGGGCCAAGGCGCAGGACCTGCTCGAGCGCGTGGCCATGGGCCACCTCGCGCAGCGCAAGCCCGGCGAACTCTCGGGCGGCCAGCAGCAGCGCGTGGCGCTGGCGCGTGCACTGATCACCCAGCCCAAGGTGCTGCTGCTCGATGAGCCGCTGTCCGCGCTCGACCCCTTCCTGCGCATCCAGATGCGTGCCGAGCTGCGCCGCTGGCAGAAGGAGCTGGGCCTGACCTTCATCCACGTCACGCACTCGCAGGAAGAGGCGATGGCGCTGGCCGACACCATGGTCGTCATGAACCACGGCCTGATCGAGCAGGTCGGGTCGCCGCACGAGGTCTACAACCGGCCCGCCACCGAGTTCATCGCGCGCTTCATGGGCGGGCACAACGTGCTGGACACGCCCACCGGCAAGATCGCCGTGCGCAACGACCACATGCGCATCGCCACCGAAGGCGAGGGCATCGCCGCCACCGTCACCGACGTCGAGTACCAGGGGACCTACGTGCTGCTGGGCCTGGACGCGGCCAATGGCGCCGGCCGCACCGGCGTGTCGCTGATGCTGCCCGAGGCCGCTTTCACCGACCGGCCCTACACCCTGGGCGAGAACGTGCGCCTGTCCTGGGCCGCGCCGCACGCGCACGCGCTCGCCGCCTGACTCTTTCTTCCACCCCCTGCCACCGATTGGAGAGACACCCCATGTCCGACACCACCAACACTAGCGCACTGCAGCGCCGCACCCTGCTCAAGGGCACGGCCGGCATCCTGGCCACCGGCATCGCGCCCTTCGTACACGCGCAGGAGCCCATCGTGCTGCGCTACCTGGGCACGGCGGTGAACCAGGACAAGGCCATCGCCGAGAAGTTCAAGGCCGACACCGGCATCACGATCCAGTACGTGGCCGTGACCACCGACGACGTGACCAAGCGCGCCGTCACCGCTCCCAACAGCTTCGACCTGATCGACACCGAGTACTTCTCGCTCAAGAAGATCGTGCCCACCGGCAACCTCAAGGGCATCGACACCAAGAAGATCAAGAACGCCGACAAGATCACCACGCTGTTCACCACCGGCCAGGTAGCGGGCAAGGCCGTGGGCGACCAGGGCACGGCACCCAAGAAGGTGATCTTCCTGGAAGGCGAGAAGAGCAAGGTGTTCGCCAAGAGCCCCACGCAGTTCATGAGCCTGATCCCCACGGTCTACAACGCCGACACGCTGGGCATCCGCCCCGACCTGATCAAGCGCCCGATCGAGTCCTGGGCCGAGCTGCTGAACCCCGAGTTCAAGGGCAAGGCCGCGATCCTGAACATCCCCTCGATCGGCATCATGGATGCCGCCATGGTGGTCGAGGCCAAGGGCCTGTACAAGTACCCTGACAAGGGCAACATGACCAAGGCCGAGATCGACCTCACGATCAAGACCCTGATCGAGGCCAAGAAGGCCGGCCAGTTCCGCGCGCTGTGGAAAGACTTCAACGAGTCGGTCAACCTGATGTCGTCCGGCGAGGTGGTGATCCAGTCCATGTGGAGCCCCGCCGTCACGGCCGTGCGCACCAAGGGCATCGCCTGCAACTTCCAGCCGTTGAAAGAGGGCTACCGCGCCTGGGCCGCCGGCTTCGGCCTGCCATCCACGCTGTCGGGCCGCAAGCTCGACGGCGCCTACGAGTTCATCAACTGGTTCCTCGACGGCTGGGCCGGCGCCTACCTGAACCGCCAGGGCTACTACAGCGCCGTGCTCGACACCGCCAAGGCCAAGATGGAAGCCTACGAGTGGGCCTACTGGATGGAAGGCAAGCCCGCCGCGCAGGACATCAAGAGCCCGAACGGCGACGTGCTGGCCAAGGCCGGTGCCGTGCGTGACGGTGGCTCGTACGAGCAGCGCATGGGCGGCATCGCCTGCTGGAACGCGCTGATGGACGAGAACAACTACATGGTCCAGAAGTGGAACCAATTTGTGGCGGCCTGACGCGGTAAGCAAGCCATGAGCGCTCCTGCCACCACCTCCCACGGTGCCCCGTCCGCGGCGCCGGGCCGCAGCATCGCGGCCTGGTGGCAGGCTGCGCCGTTCACGCTGGTCTTCGCGCTGTTCTTCCTGATTCCCCTGGCGCTGATCCTGATGGTCAGCTTCTGGGACTTCAACGAATACGAGCTGCTGCCCGGCTTCACGTTCAAGAACTATGTGTCGATCTTCGAGGGCTGCTCGGCCGGCTTCGTCGGTCCCGATGACCTGTGCGTGACGCTGAAGACCTACCTCTCCACGCTCAAATTCTCCTTCCTGGTCTGGGCCATCACGCTGGTGCTGGGCTTCGCGGTCTCGTACTTTCTGGCCTTCCACGTGCGCAGCGCGGGCATGCAGACCGCGCTGTTCGTGCTGTGCACCATCCCGTTCTGGACCAGCAACGTGATCCGCATGATCTCGTGGGTGCCGCTGCTGGGCCGCAACGGCTTGGTCAACCAGAGCCTGCAAGGCATCGGCCTGGTCGACGCGCCCGTGGAGTGGCTGCTGTTCTCCGACTTCTCGGTCACGCTGGCCTTCGTGCACCTCTACACGATGTTCATGATCGTGCCCATCTTCAACAGCATGATGCGCATCGACCGCAGCCTGCTGGAGGCCGCCAGCGACAGCGGCGCGAGCGCCTGGCAGACGCTGTGGAACGTGATCGTGCCGCTGTGCAAGACCGGCATCATCATCGGCTCGATCTTCGTGATCACCATCGTGATGGGCGACTTCGTGACCATCGGCGTCATGGGGGGCCAGCAGATCGCCTCCATCGGCAAGATCATCCAGGTGCAGACCTCCTACCTGCAGTTCCCGCTGGCAGCCGCCAACGCGATGATCCTGCTCTCCGTGGTGCTCATGATCATCTGGGCATTGACCCGCATGGTCGACATTCGGAAAGAACTCTGATGCAGGCAAGGATTTCCGACGCACGCCCCGCCGGCTTCTGGCTGCTGGCCGCGGTTTTCGCACTGTTCGTGGCCTTCATGTACGGCCCCATGCTCGTCATCGTGGTGCTGAGCTTCCAGGGCCCCGAGGGGGGCCTGACCTTCCCGATGCGCGGCTTCTCGCTGCACTGGTTCCGCCAGCTGGCCGAGGGTCTGGGCGTGGTCGACATCGGTGCCGCACTGCGCCGCTCGCTGGGCGTGGGCGCTGCCGTGATGGTGCTGACCGTGGTGCTGTCGGTGCTGGCCGGCCTGGCCTTCCGCAAGAAGCTCAAGGGTGGCAACGCGCTGTTCTACATCGTCGTGGCCAGCCTCATCATGCCGTCCATCATCGTGTCGCTGGGCATCGGCCTGGAGTTCCGGTTGCTGGACACCGGCATCAAGTGGCTGCTGGGCGCGCTCGGCATGGAGAGCGCCCTGGAGAACTACGGCACGGCGTTGGGCCTGTACACCTCGGCCCTGGGCGCGCACCTCACGTGGACGCTGCCCTTCGGCCTGCTCATCATGTTCGCCGTGTTCAACCGCTTCAACCCCAGCTACGAAGAGGCTGCGCGCGACCTCGGCGCCACGCCCTGGCAGAGCTTCAGCCAGGTGGTGCTGCCGCTGGTGGCCCCTTCGGTGGTCGGCATCGGCATGTTCGGCTTCACGCTGTCGTGGGACGAGATCGCGCGCACCTCGCAGGCCATCGGCGACGTCAACACGCTGCCGCTGGAACTGCAGGGCCTGACCTCCACCGTCACCACGCCGTCCATCTACGCGCTGGGCACGGTGACCACGGTGGTGTCCTTCGGCGTGATGGGCCTGGCCATCGGCCTGGCCCTGCTGCTGGCGCGCCGGCGCAAGGCATAAGGTGCGCGCCGTGCCTGCCCCCGATGCCGCGCCCACGGTCTCCGACAGCGAGATCTACGAGCGCATGGTTTCCGCCATCCTGGACCACAAGCTGCTGCCCGGCACCAAGCTCGTGGAGGACAAGATCGCCAGCGCCTTCGGCGTCTCGCGCACACGCGTGCGGCCCGTGCTGGTGCGCCTGGCCAGCGAGCAGATCGTCACGCTCACGCCCAACCGCGGTGCCTCGGTGGCGCAGCCCACCGAGCAGGAAGCGCGCGAGGTGTTCGAGGTGCGCCGCCTCATCGAGCCCACGCTGGTGCAGCGCTTCATCGCGGTCGCGCAGCCGGCCGACATCCAGCGCCTGGCCGACTGCATCGCCGCCGAGGAAACCGCACGCGAGGCCGGCGACATGCGCCGTGCGATCCGCCAGGCCGGCGACTTCCACCTGCACATCGCGCAGGCGGCCGGCCACCAGACGCTGGGCCGCGTGCTGCGCGAACTGGTCTCGCGCACCTCCCTCGTGCTGATGACCTTCAGCAGCCACCATGCGATGGAACGCGAGGAGGCCACGGCCTGCGGTTGCCGCGAACATGGTGTGCTGCTGGACGCGATCCGCCTGCGCGATGCGCGCGAGGCCAGCCGCTGCATGCGCAAGCACCTGGACCTGTTGGAAGCGCGGCTGGAGTTCACGCCGCCGGCGGAGGAACCCATCGACCTCGCGGCCGTGCTGGCCGCTGCCTGAGCACGATGCGCCAGCTGCTCGTCATCAACCCCAACACCTCGGCCAGCGTCACGGCGCTGCTGCAGCAGCATGTGCAGCGCGAGGCCGGTGCCGGCGTGCAGGTGCGCAGCAGCACCGCACGGCTGGGCGCGTCCTACATCGCCTGCGAGGCCAGTTACGCAGTCGCCGCACACGCCGCGCTCGACGCCTGGGCCGCCGCACTGGCCGAGCCCGGCAGCGCCGCACCCGATGCCGTGCTGATCGGCTGCTTCGGCGACCCCGGCCTGTTCGCGCTGCGCGAGGCCAGCCCCGTGCCCGTCACGGGCCTGGCCGAAGCCGCCTTCGCCGAGGCCGCGCAGCACGGTCGCTTCGCCATCGTCACCGGCGGTGCACGCTGGGTGCCCATGTTGGAGCGGCTGGCCCTGGCACTCGGCCACCAGGCGCTGGTCGGCATCCACACCGTGGCGCCCACAGGCGTGCAACTGATGGCCGACCCGGAAGGCGCGCGCGCCATGTTGGCCCGCGCCTGCCAGGAAGCCGCCGAGCGCTGGGACGCCCAGGCCGTGATCGTCGGTGGCGCCGGCCTGGCGGGTGTGGCCGCGGCCCTCCAGCACCAGGTGGGCGTGCCACTGGTCGACAGCGTGGGCGCCGGCACGCGCATGGCGCTGCGGCTGCCGCCCAGCGCCGATGCACGCCCGCAGCCCGGCTTCGATGTGGCCTGGCAGCACGTGGCGGCCGAACTCCGGGCCCTCGGCCAGTGAAGCCGGCGCCCGCACAATGCGGGCGAAAGGAGCGTTCCCATGCACAGCATTCCCCTGCCCGGCACCGGCCCGGCCCTGCCCGCCCTGGGCCTGGGCACCTGGCGCATCGGTGAATCCAAGGCGCGCCGCGCCACCGAAGTGAAGGCCTTGCGCAGCGCACTCGAGATGGGTTGGCGCCTGGTCGACACGGCAGAGATGTACGGCGAAGGCGGCTCGGAGGAAGCCATCGGCCAGGCCCTGGCCGAGGCCCAGCGCGGCGGCCTGCGGCGCGAGGAGCTGTTCCTCGTCAGCAAGGTCTATCCGCACAACGCCAGCCGCCAGGGCACGGTGGCCGCCTGCGAACGCAGCCTGCGCCGCCTGGGCGTGGACCGGCTCGACCTGTACCTGCTGCACTGGCGCGGCAGCGTGCCGCTGGCCGAGACGGTCCAGGCCATGCAGGCGCTGGTCGCGGCCGGCCGCATCGCGCGCTGGGGCGTCAGCAACTTCGACGTGGACGACATGCAGGAACTGTGGTCCGTCGATGGGGGCGATGCCTGCGCCGCCAACCAGGTCTACTACTCGATCACCGAGCGCGGCCCGGCCCACAGCCTGCTGCCCTGGTTGCGCGAACACGGCGTCGCGCTGATGGCCTACAGCCCGCTGGACCAGGGCGCGCTGGCATACGACGCGCCGCTGCAGGCACTCGCCGAACGGCAAGGTTGCAGCACGGCGCAACTCGCCTTGGCCTGGCTCCTGGCACAACCCGGCGTCAATGCGCTGCCCAAAGCGGTGGGCGAGGCGCATCTGCGCGAGAACCTCGCCGCGGCCGACCTTGTGCTCCAGGCCGACGTGCAGGCCGAACTGGCCCGCCTCTACCCCAGGCCAGCGCGCAAGCCGCCGCTGGCGATGATTTAGAAGGGCGCGTCTTCGGTGTCCGGCTGCGCAGCCGGCGCGGCCGAGGCTGGCAGCGGCGTCTCCACCGCAGCCACCAGTTCGATCTCGCCGCCCAGCGCTTCCAGCAAGCCCGGCAGCAGGCGGCTGATCTCGCCCGTGGAGATGGCGGCATCGGCGTCGAAGCTGTCTTCCTTCTCCTGCGAGGTCTTCTCGAAGACGCCGTCCTGGAACTGCAGCTTGCGCAGCTGCATGCTCTCGGTCAGCACGAAGGAGACGCGCTCGTCCCAGGTCATGGCCAGCTTGGTCGGCAGCTTGCCTTCGGCGATGTGCTGGCGGATCTCCTCGATGTCCAGCGGGTGGTGGGCGTAGCGGATCGCGGCCTTGGAGGCGTCGGTGGCCTTGAGTTCGCACTCGCGGTCGATCGAGAAGCCGGCCGGCGGCTCCTGGCTGCTGAGCCATTCGGACATCGCGGCCGTGGCCGAGGTGGCGGTGTGCACTTCCTGCACCGAGAAGCCGTCCAGCACCTTGACCAGCAGGCTGAGGATCTCGTCGACGCGGTTCTGGCTGCCGGCATCCACCACGAAGCGGCGCGCCTGCAGGTCGATCCAGACCCAGGTGGCGCCGCGCTTGGTGAAGGCCACGGGCAGCAAGGCCTGCTTGGCTTCCTCGCGCAGGTCGCGGATTTCCTTCTTGCCGGGTTTGCGGCCGGTCGTGGCCTCGATCTGCTGGGCGCGCTCGTCGGCCTTGCGCTTGACCACCGAGGCCGGCACGGCCTTGCTCTCGACCATCAGGCGCAGCAGGTACTGGCCGCCGATGGACTCGACCAGCGGACCGTGCTCCTCGCCGCGCGGCGGCACCCAGCCGGCCGAGCGTTCCTGCGTCGCACCGCACTCTTCGAAGCGCTGCGTGCCGAGCGCCTCTTCGATCTGCTCCCAGGTGGCCGTCCAGTCGCCACCGAGCTTGTAAACCATCACGTTCTTGAACACTGTTCGCTCTCGTTGCACGGAAAGCCGCGTATTGTCGTTGCACGCCGCCACCGCACGGCACGGCAAACTTCCTTGCGAGAACTTTACAAACAGCCGGACAAACAGCACCGGGCCGATACAAGCGCGCCGGACACTGACCGCACAGCAGAGCAACACGCCGCTGTGGTTCTCCGACAGAAAGGAAGTCTTGATGACCCGCTCTCTCTTCTCCCTCCAACGCATGGTGCTGGCCAGTAGCCTGGCCGCACTGGGCGCTGCCGCCATGGCGCAGACCCCGCCGGCCTCGCCGCCACCCGTGGATACGCCGGCGCGCCATGCCCGCGAACACGCCCGCACCGATCCCGCCCAGCGCATGGAGCGCCGCGAGGCCCGCCTCAAGCAGGAGCTCAAGCTCACGGCCGAGCAGGAGCCGGCCTGGAACCAGTTCACGGCCAGCATGCTGCCGCCCGGCCCGCCCCCCGAACGGCTCGACCGCGAGGCCATCCGCAAGATGACCACGCCGCAGCGCATCGAACACATGCGCGCCATGCACGCCAAGCGCTCGGCCGAGATGGAGCGCCGCGCCGAAGCCACACTGCGGCTGTACAGCGCGCTCACACCCGAGCAGCAGCGGGTGTTCGACCAGCGCATGGCCATGGGCCCGCGCCACGGGCCGCACCACCACGGCATGCCGTCCAAGCCCGAACCCAGGGGTTGAGGAACCTGCGGGCGCCGGCCGGCTCTATCGGGTCTCGCAGACCCGGTGTCCGGCAGGCGTCCTACAGCGCCGGCCTGGCCGGCTGCGGTACAACCGGTATCCGTACCCGCGTCATCCCAGCAGCATGCCGAACACCATCGCCGACGGCACCGTCACCAAGATCAAGGTCCTGACGGTCAACATCCACAAGGGTTTCACCACCTTCAACCGGCGCTTCATGCTCCACGAACTGCGCGAGGCCGTGCGCCATGTGCACGCCGACGTGGTGTTTCTGCAGGAAGTGCTGGGAACGCATGCGCGCCACGCGGCCCGCCATGCCGACTACCCCGAGGCGCCGCACTACGAGTTCCTGGCCGATTCGATCTGGCCGCAGTTCGCCTACGGCAAGAACGCGGCCTATCCGCACGGGCACCACGGCAACGCCGTGCTGTCCAAGTTCCCCATCGTGCACCAGGAGAACCGCGACGTCTCGCTGCCCGGCCCCGAGCGGCGGGGCCTGCTGCACTGTGCGCTGGCGATCCCGGGCCAGAAGCACCAGCTGCATGTGTTCTGCGTGCACCTGGGCCTGCGCGAATCGCACCGGCGCGAGCAGCTGCGCCTGCTGTCCGAGATGATCAACAAGGAAGTGCCCACCGGCGCGCCCGTGGTGGTGGCCGGCGACTTCAACGACTGGCGCCGCCGCGCGCACGACATCCTGGAAGAGCTGGCCGGTCTGCGTGAGGTCTTCGTGCACGCCACGGGCCATTCGGCCAAGACCTTTCCGGCCAAGTTCCCGGTGCTGTCGCTGGACCGCATCTACGTGCGCAATGCCGGCGCGCACTCGCCCATCGTGCTGCCGGGCGCGCCGTGGAACAAGCTGTCCGACCACGCGCCGCTGGCGGCCGTGATCGACCTGTAGCCGCGCACGGCAAGGGCCTCGCGGCCCTGCCAGTCAGAGCGCGTAGCCGTAGCGCAGCTGGTAGAAGGTCTCGCCCGGGTTGGGCTTGTCCAGGCCACCGTTGGACACGTGCTTCACGTACACGCCGATCTCGTGCCGCCCGACGCTGTAGCCCAGGCCCAGGTGGTCGCTGAAGTTCCAGCGCGAGCCGAACGCCTTGGTGCGCGTGCGGTAGCCGTCCACGAGGTAGGACACGCCGACACCGCCCTCGACGAACCAGGGCGATCGCCCTTCACCGAAGCGCCAGCGCAGCATGGGCACCAGGCCCAATTGGGTGAACGCGTCGCGCGCGCCGGGAAGGGCATCAGCGTGCCAGCGGCTCGCGTACCCATCCACCGACAAGGCCAGCCTGCCGCTGAAAAAGCGCACATCGGTCGGCACGCGCACGCCCAAGGTCAGCGCGTCGGTGGTGGCGCCATGGTGCCGGGCCTGACCGGCTTCCAGGTACAGGCCATGGCTCTGGCCTTGCTGCGCCTGGGCTGAGAAGCCAATCACCAGGCACAGGGCGCCAAGGGCTGTCTTCGTCGTCGTGTACTTCATGCAACTCCCATTGTTTGGTTTGTTGCACATGCTACGTAGCTGTCACAGACGGCCTTGTAGGAAGCTGCCGATGCTTGGAACAAGCCTGTGGAAAGTTCCGGCACAAGTTGGTAGTTGTCCACAGCGGCGGCGGCGAAGGCCAAGTTGTTGTCGGCACCGGTTCGGGTTGTGGAGCCTCACACCACATGGCTGTGATTCGGCCAAGCCCTTGATCGCGTTTGCAAAAAGCGGGTTGTCCACACCAACCGGCCCCCTTCTACTACTACCACTATTGAATCAATTGAAAGATAGACAGGAGACTGCGGGGGCCTGCTGCGGCTGTTGCGTCAACAAAACAGGTCCGAGCAGCGGCGCGCCATCCAGCCCGCGCAAGCTCAACTCCAACCGCAGCCCCTGTCCGTCGGGCAGGTTGGCCAAGACGGTGAGCAACACGCTCTGCTCCTGCAGCACGGTCTTGTCACCCGACACCGCCAGCGTGGTCCAGCGGCCAGGCAACTCGGCCCGCCCATCGGCATCGAACTCCCAGCTGCCTTCGTGCACGAAGCGCTGGCACGGCAGGTTCAGCTCCACGCGCACGTCGCTGACCGACAGGACCACGGGCCCCGCGCACCGGTCGCCACAGGGCAAGGGCTGCATCGGCGCGAGGGTCGGGTCCAGCGTGGCGGTGTAGGTACCTTCGGCCAGGGTGGCACCCACGTTCGGGCCCGTGCCCGTGCCGCCGGTGCCGGGGCCACAGGCCACCAACAGGCAAGCGATCCAAAGGCTTGTCAACAGCTCAGCGGGTCGTTTCATGGTCGTCAGCGGCATGGAAGTAGCTGCCGAAACGCACGCGCTGTGTGCGCTGTGCGGGGTCGGCATGGGCTTGGTCGTGGTCGAAGCGGGCCTGGGCCTCGCGCATGACCTGGCGAAAGGCCTGGCGCCACACCTTGGCGGCCAGGGCGTGAAGTTCGGCGGCGGAAGCCGGCGTCAGCTCGTCCACGAACACGGCCTGTTCCAGGAAGTTCTGCTGGCCGTCGACGTTGGCGCAGGCCGCCGCCAGGTGGTCGTGCACGTTGTCTCCCAGCAGCTGCAGCATCTCGGCAAAGCCCTGGCGCGGCACGAAGCCCGGCGCGAGCAGGCGCACGCCCTGCGCGCCTTCCTCCGCCAGGCCCAGGCGCAGCAATTCGTCGAGCACGGCCCGTGGCCGCACGTCGGTGCTGATGGCCGCGACCAGGGCGTCGAAGCCCGGACCCTCGGCCTGGCGCGGCAGCACCAGTGGCGTGCCCTCGTCGTCGACGAAGGCCACGTCGCTGAGCCAGCGCCCCACCACCTGGCTGGCCATGTTCATGGCGTCGCGCGCCGGGGGGGCGCTGGCTGCGCTGCGCAACTGGCGCACATCGCGCCGGTGCACGCCCGACAGCAGGCTCAAGGCGCTGTCGGTGGTCTTCTGGCCGCTGGCGGCCAGTTCGTCGCGTGCCGCCTCCAGGAACACCTGCTTGAGGGCGGTCGCGAAGCTGGGATAGGCCACGCCATGCCGCAGCAACAGGCGCACCGCGGGCCGCAGCAGCCGCAGCACAGAAGCCAGCACGACCGCGGACCGGGATGGAGTGGACATTCTGTGGGATATTATTCCACGCAGATGAAGAAGTGGACATTGGAAAGCCCGGGTGCCGGCATCGCGCTGCATCTGCTGCTGTTCGCGCTCGTGGTGGCCGCTGTGCAGTACAGCGAGCACCGGGCCGCGTCCGTCCCTGCCGCAGCGCCCTCACCTGCCCAGAGCAAGGCGGTTCCGGCGCGTCCGCTCCGTGCCAGCGCCCCTGCGCCGCAGGTCTTGCCCGTGGTGGGCGCCGTCGCGCCGCAGCATCCCAGCCCCTGAAGAACAACCGTGTGGATAGTTCCGGCACAAGCCGGTGCTTGTCCACAGCCGCGCGCGTCCGGCCGAACTTGTTCATGCCGGCACGACAGCACGAAAGCGCGGCCGCCCACAGCCGCAGCGGTGCTGCAAGTCCGCGGCACGGCTGGACAAACCGCAGTTGTCCACAGCCAGGGCCGCCCTCTACTACTACGACTATTGAAAGATAGAGAAGATAGAAGAGAGATAGGGACAACCGGCGCGCCCGTCCCCGCATAGGATGGCCCCCGCCATGCAACGTGTCGCACCCGCCCCCAACCTCATGGTCGCCACGCTGTGGGCCGACATGCTGCGGCGCGACGGCATCTCGGCCACGGTGCAGCGGGCCTATGCCAGCGGCATCGCCGGCCAGATCCCGCCGGACCAGGCGCTGCCCGAAATCTGGGTCGAGGACGACGGCCACCTGGCGCGGGCCCTGGCCATGCTCGAGCAGCTGCAGCACCCGCCGGAGCGGCGCTGGTCGTGCAGCGGTTGCCACGAGGTGCTGGAGGGGCCCTTCGAACAGTGCTGGAACTGCGGCACGCTGCGCGAGCCCCTGTAGCCGGCCAGTTAGCATCGCGGCCGACCCGCCTTGTCAACAAAGGACCGAAGCGCCGTGCCGAACGAACTGAGCCAACTGCCCTTCCTGCACCCCTGGCGCCACGGCTTCGTGCGCCTGGCCGTGGCGGTGCCGCGCAACCGCGTGGCCGATCCGGTGTTCAACGCCGGCGAGACCGTGCGCCTGTACGAAGACGCGGCCGACCAGGGCGCCTCGGTGGTGGCCTTCCCGGAACTGGGCCTGTCGGCCTACACCTGCGACGACCTGTTCCACCAGTCCACCCTGCTCGAGCGCTGCCTGGATGCGTTGCACGCCGTGGCCCAGGCCACGCGCGAGCGCGATGCCGTGGCCATCGTCGGCCTGCCGCTGCGCGTCGACCACCGCTTGTTCAACTGCGCGGCCATCGTCGCGGGCGGCCAGGTGCTGGGCGTGCAGCCCAAGACCTACCTGCCCAACTACGGCGAGTTCTACGAAGGCCGGCAGTTCGCCGCCGCCGACGCGGCCCTGGCGTCCTCTGTGCGGCTTTTCGGGCAGGACGTGCCCTTCGGGTCGGACCTGGTCTTCCGGGCCCGCCAGCAGCCTCTGCTGGCCCTGCATTGCGAGATCTGCGAGGACCTGTGGGTCCCCATCCCCCCGTCCAGCTACGCCGCGCTGGCGGGCGCCACGGTGCTGGTCAACCTGTCGGCCTCCAACATCACCATCGGCAAGGCCGCCTACCGCCACCAACTGGCCGGCCTGCAGTCGGGCCGCTGCCTGGCGGCCTACCTGTATTCGTCGGCCGGCATCGGCGAGTCGACGACCGACCTGGCCTGGGACGGCCAGGCCCTGATCTACGAAGGCGGCGAGCTGCAGGCCGAGAGCGAGCGCTTCTCCAATGTCTCGCACACCATCTTTGCCGACGTGGACCTGGAGCGCCTGGTGCACGAGCGCATGCGGCAGAACAGCTTCGGCACCTCGGCCGCGCGGCACAAGGCCGAGCTGGCCAATTGGCGCACCGTGGAGTTCGACCTGGCACCGCCCAAGGCGCCCGGGGCGCTGCGCCGCACGGTGGAGCGCTTCCCCTATGTGCCGGCCGACGCCGCCACGCGCGACGAGCGCTGCCGCGAGGTCTTCAACATCCAGGTGCAGTCGCTGGTGCAGCGGCTGGAGGCCGCGCGCATCGAGAAGGTGGTGATCGGCGTCTCCGGCGGGCTGGACTCCACGCATGCACTGCTGGTGCTGGCCAAGGCCATGGACCGGCTCAACCGCCCGCGCAGCCACATCCTGGCCTACACCATGCCCGGCTTCGCCACCAGCACGCGCACGCTGGACCAAGCGCACCGGCTCATGGCCACGGTGGGCTGCACGGCGAAAGAGATCGACATCCGGCCCAGCTGCCGCCAGATGCTGGCCGACCTGGACCATCCGTTCGCGCGCGGCGAGCCGGTCTACGACATCACCTTCGAGAACGTGCAGGCCGGCGAGCGCACCAGCCACCTGTTCCGCCTGGCCAACCACCACGGCGGCATCGTGGCCGGCACTGGCGACCTCTCCGAACTGGCGCTGGGCTGGTGCACCTACGGCGTGGGCGACCACATGTCGCACTACAACGTGAACGCCAGCGTGCCCAAGACGCTGATCAAGCACATGGTGCACTGGGTGGCCGGGCAGAACCTGCTGGGCGACGCGGGCAGCGCCGTGCTGCGCGAGATCCTGGCCACCGAGGTCAGCCCCGAGCTGGTGCCGGCCGGCGCCGACGCCGATGGCAAGGACCAGCCCGGCCAGCGCACGGAAGACACCGTCGGCCCCTACGAGCTGCAGGACTTCCACCTGTACCACATCGTTCGCCACGGCTTCGGCCCGGCCAAAGTGGCCTTTCTCGCGCACGCCGCCTGGCACGACCGGGAGCGCGGGCCCTGGCCCGACACGCTGCAGGGCGCGCTCAACCAGTACGGCCTGGCCGACATCAAGAAGCACCTGCGCACCTTCGTCTGGCGCTTCTTCCAGACCAGCCAGTTCAAGCGCAGCTGCGTGCCCAACGGGCCCAAGGTCGGTTCGGGCGGCTCGCTGTCGCCGCGTGGCGATTGGCGTGCGCCCAGCGATTCCGAGGCACGGGTGTGGATCGACGAAGTGGCGGCGATCCCGGCCGAAGACGGCTGAGCTTCAGGGCCGCGGTGCCGGCCCGATGGAGCCGCGGTCGGTGAACTGCAGCGGCACGCGCTCGCTGCGCCCCGGCTGGCCGGCGTCGGCCATGCGGCTGCGCAGCAGCGTGGCGATGCCTTCGGCCACGCGCTGGGCGTCCACGTTGAGCAGCGAGATGCTGGGCGCGTGGTCGCGCGCGAAGTCGGTGTCGCCGATGGTGACGACGGAGATGTCCTGCGGCACGCGCAGGCCGTTGGCCTCGATCGCGCGCAAGGTGCTGCCCAGCGTGTAGGTGCCCTGCGCGATGATGGCCGTGGGGCGGTCCGCGCGCTGGAGCAGCGCGTTCACATCGGCGAACACCGAACTCGTGGCCGATGCGGCCTGCACCAGCATGTCCGGCACGCGCAGCCCTGCCGCCTTGTAGGCCGCCCGGTAGCCCTCGATGCGCCGGCGCACGGGGCGGCTGCTGGCGCGCCACAGGGCCAGCGCGATGCGCGTGTGGCCCTGCGCGAAGAGTTCCGCCATGGCTGCCTTCATGCCCGCGGCATGGTCGAACAGCAGAGCGTCGCAGCCGGGCGTGGCCATGTCGCGGTCCAGCACGACGACGGGCATGGGCAAACCGTTGAGTGCGGCCAGCACCTGCGCATCGGTCTCGTTGCCGGGCGCGGCGATCACGCCGTCCATGCCGCGCCGCCCGAACATGGCCAGTGTTTCCGTCTCGCGCTGCGCGTCGTTCAGCCCATTGGCCAGCAGCAGCATGTAGCCGTCCTTGCGCAGCCGTTCCTCGAGCGAGCGAAACAGCCGGGCGTAGAGCGGGTTGGTCACATCCGTGAACAGGCAGCCGATGGTCTTGCTCGAGCGCGAGCGCAGCGCCTGCGCCGTGTGGTTGGGCCGGTAGTCGAGGATGGCGATCGCGCGCTCGACCTTGTCGCGGGTTTCTGGTGAAACGTTTTCAGCGCCGTTGATCACGCGCGAGGCACTGCCCACCGACACCCCGGCCAAAGCCGCGACATCGCGAATATCCACCTTGTCTTTCGCCATCGATCTGCTTTCTTCGAACGCCCCCCGCATGATAGCCAGGGCGCAAATCGGCCTAGGTGTTTGTCCTCTGTTGAAACGTTTCATTGGCCATTTTAGGATGCACTCGAACAACAGGAGACGCCATGCAGCAGGGATTTGCGATCGATCCGCAGCGGCAGTGCTTCGCGCCGGCCGCGGGCCATCCGGCCGACCATCCGGCACAGCGGCTGCACGGCCGCAAGGTGCTGGTGGTGGGCGCAGGCCAGCGCAGCATCGATGACCCGGACCCGCCGGTCGGTAACGGCCGCGCCATCAGCCTGCTGTTCGCCCGCCACGGCGCCGCGCTGACCTGCGTGGATGTGTCGGAGCCGGCGCTGCGCGCCACCTGCGAGCAGGTCGCTCAGGAAGGCGGCCGCGTGCATGCCGAGGTGGCCGACGTGGCCGACGCCGGGCAGATCGCCCCGCTCGTGCAGCGGGCCAGCGCGCACATGGGGGGGCTGGACGGCATGGTGCTCGTCGTCGGCGTGGCCAGCGGCCTGCCACTGGCGCGGCAGACCGCGCAGGACTGGGACCATGAGCACGCCGTCAACGTGCGCAGCAACATGCTGTTCGCGCAGCAGGCGCTGCAGCACATGGCGCCGGGTGGCTCCATCGTGCTGGTCTCGTCGCTGGCGGCGCTGCGCAACAGTTCGGGCAACCCGGCCTACGAGACCACCAAGGCCGCGCAGGTGGCGCTGGCGCGTGCCATCGCCATGGCCGGCCAGCCCAAGGGCATCCGCTGCAACAGCCTGCTGCCCGGCCTCATGGACACGCCCATGGGCCGCGCCGCCACCCGTCGACGGCCCGACCGGCTGGCCATGCCGCTGCCCTTCGGCCGCCAGGGCACGGGTTGGGAGGTGGCCCATGCGGCGCTGTTCCTGGTCTCGCACGAGTCGTCGTATGTGAACGCCCATGCGCTGCTGGTCGACGGCGGCCTGTCGGCGGGCATCGCCTTGCCGCTGTCCTGAAACCCTGCTTCGGGAGACCCCACCATGCCCCAGGTTTCGCATGGCAGGCGGCGTGCGGCCGCTTTGCTCGCCCTTCCCGCCGCGTGGCTGGCACTCGGCAGGCCGGCCCATGGCCAGCAGGAGGACTACCCGAAGCGGCCGATCAAGATCGTGCTGGGCTTTCCGCCGGGTGGCTCCACCGACACCTCGGCGCGCCGCGTGGCCGACCAGTTGGCGCGGCAGATGGGCCAGCCGGTCATCGTCGAGAACCGGCCGGGTGCGTCCGGCAACATCGGTGCGACCTACGTGGCCAAGAGCGCGCCCGACGGCTATACGCTGCTGTACGGCACCAACACCACGCACGCCATGAACGTGAGCCTGTACCCCAGGCTGGAGTTCGACCCGGTCAAGGACTTCGAGCCGGTCATCCTGCAGGGCAAGGTGTCCAACGTGCTCAGCGTCCACCCCTCCTTCGCTGCCACCACGCTGCAGGCCTTCATCGACCAGGCGAAGGCCAGGCCCGGCGCCATCAATGTGGCCTCCAACGGCAATTCGACCAGCACGCACATGGCGCTGGAGCTGCTCAAGGGCATGGCGGGCATCTCCGTCGTCCACGTGCCGTACAAGGGCAGCGTGCCGGCGCTCAACGACGTGCTGGGCGGCACGGTGCCGGCCATCATGGACAACCTGCCGGCCTCGCTGCCCCACATCAAGGCCGGCAAGTTGCGGCCGCTGGCCGTCACCGCCCGCAAGCGCTTGCCGCAGCTGCCCGAGGTGCCGACCTTCGACGAGCTCGGCCTGCGCGGCTACGAGGTGGCCGGCTGGGGCGCCATCTGGGCGCCGGCCGGCACGCCCCGGCCCATCGTGGAGCGGCTCAACCGCGAGATCAACCTGGCGCTCAGGGAACCGCGCATCGTCGAGGTGATGTTCGAGACCGCTTCCGAACCCCAGGGCGGCACGCCGGAAGAACTGGCCCGCTACGCGCGCGAGGAAACCATCAAGTGGCGCGAGGTGATCCGCAACGCCAACATCCGACTCGACTGACCAGGACTTCAGCCATGGCACGCATTCCCTACTTCGATCTCGACCAGGCCTCTCCCACCATCCGCGAGATGGTGGCCTCGCGCCCGCCGCTCAACATCTACCGCATGGTGGCGCACGGCGGCCCGAGCGCGGAGGGCTTCCTGGCCCTGGGCAACGCGATCCTGCGGCGCTCGGAACTCGACCCGGTGCTGCGCGAGCTCGTCATCCTGCGCGTGGGCGCGCTCTGCGGTTCGCACTACGAGGTCTTCCAGCACCGGCGTGTGGCGGCACAGGCCGGCGTTCCCCCGGAGAAGATCGAGGCCGTGCTGCAGCGGCCCGATGACAGCCCCCCGCCAGCGGCCTTCACCGCCCTGGAACTGCAGGTGCTGCACTACACGGACGCCGTGGTGCGGCAGGTCAAGGCACCCACCCCGCTGTTCGATGCGCTCGCGGCCAGCCTGCCGCACCGCCAACTCGTCGAGCTGACGATGACGATCGGCTTCTACATGCTGGTCTGCCGGCTGCTGGAGAACTTCGAGGTCGACCTGGAAGCCGGCCAACCCCCCGCTGCGCCGGGCCGCTGAAGCCCGCGCTCAGCCCGGCGCGCGGCGCCGCTCCTGCCGCCCATCGCGGTAGAAGCGGGCCTTGGCGTCGAACATGGCCCGGTCGGCCGCGTGCAGTGCGTCCTCGACCTCCGACGCGCGGCTGGCACTCGCGATGCCGATCGACAGGCTCAGCGCGTGCCCCGGGTAGAACTGGTTGTTGAGCTCGATCATCGATTCGATGCGGCCCTTGAGCTCCTGCGCCGCGCGCTCGTCCGCGCCCGGCAGCAGCGCCACGAACTCGTCGCCGCCGATGCGCGCCATGCAGCCGGGCTGGCCCGCACTGGCGCTGGCCAGCACTTCGCCGGCGCGGCGCAGCAGGGCGTCGCCGACCACATGGCCCTCGCTGTCGTTGATGCGCTTGAGCCCGTTCAGGTCCATCACCAGGATGCCCAGCGGCCAGGGCCCCTTGCGCGAGATGCGGTTGAGTTCGTCCACGTAGAAGGCACGGTTGCGCAGGCGGGTCAGCGAATCGTGCTTGCCCAGGTATTCGAGGTAGGCCTCGGCCTTCTTGCGTGCCGTGATGTCCACCAGCGAGACCAGCACCAGGCCCCAGTCGTCCGCATGGTCGGGCAGCACCGCGAACTGCATGTGGATGTTGATCAGCGCGCCGCCCAGACCGTAGTTGACGACCTCGCGCACCTGCTCGGTCTTGCCGTTCCACAGGTCGATCAACTGCTCGGCGAAGGTGTCGTGCATCTCGTCGCGGAACACCTTGCCCAGGTTGCCCAGCAGCTCCTCCTGGCTGGCGGCGCCGAACATCGTGAGCGTCTGGCGGTTGACCTCCAGCACGCGGATCTCCTCCATGCAGCGCCCCACGAACTCCGGGTGCACCGAGAGAAACACGCGGAAGTCCTGGATGCCCTGCGCACGCACCTCCTCGAGCAGCTGCTTCACGCCGCTGAAATCCTCCACCCACAGCGAGACCGGCGAGTAGTGGAACAGGTCGCGCGCATGGCTTTCGCTGGCCGCCAGCTGCCGGCGCGTCTGGACGGCCGCGGTGGTGTCTTCCAGCGAGATCAGCACGCGGTCCCAGCGGTCTTCATGGCCGCGCAGCACGCGCACGCGGATCGCCACATCGATGCGCCGGCCGTCCAGCGCGTAGTTGACGGTCTGGTTGCTGTAGTCGAGCCGACCGTTCCACAGCGACAGCATCTCAGGCAGCATGGTCGTGAACATGTCGCCGCGGAACACGTCGGGCAGGCGCTGCTGCAGCTCCTCGAGGCTGGCCGCGCCGAACAGCGTCAAGGTCTGCCGGTTGACCTGCAGGATGCGGATGCCGGCCGCACACTGCTGCACGCGCGTGGGGTTGGCGCGCAGGTGGGCCTCCAGGTCCGTCACGCCGGCGGCGCGCCAGTCGTCGAACAGATCCTTGAGCGCGCTGAAGTCTTCGAGCCAGAGCGAGATCGGGGCCCACTCGAACATCTGTTCGAAGTCGGCGGAGTCGGTTGGTGTCATCGCCTGATTTTCCAGGACTTATGTGTTGGATGGACCCGGCGCTTGCCGGCCCGCGGACCGAGGCAGGCGCGGTGCCTGCCCTGCCGCGCTCAACCGCCCGGCGGCTGGCCGTTGGAGGCCGTCACGCCGCCGTCCACCGGCAGGTTCACGCCGTTGATGAACCGTGCATCCTCGCTCGCGAGGAAGGCCACCACGGCCGCAATGTCGGCCGGCTCGGCCACGCGGCCCAGTGGCAGGCGTTCCATGAACTTGGCCACCAGTTCGGCGTCGGCCAGCATGTCCTCGGTCATGCCCGTGCGCGTGAGCGAAGGGCACACGGCGTTGCAGCGCACACCCTGGCCGCCGTAGTCCAGCGCGATCGCACGCGTGAGGTTCACCACCCCGCCCTTGGCCGCGTTGTAGGCGCACATGGCCCAGTCCGCGCCCAGGCCCGAGACCGAGGCCGTGTTGACGATGCAGCCACGCGTCTTGAGCAGCTCGGGCAGCGCGGCGCGGCAACCGTAGAACACGCCCGTGAGGTCCACGCGGATGGTCTTGTCCCAGTCGTCCAGCGCCACGTCGCCGGCCTTGCCTTCGGAGGCCACGCCGGCGTTGTTGACCATCACATCGAGCTGGCCGAAGCGCTCCACGGCGGCGCGCACCAAGGCCTGCACCTGGGTGTGGTCGCCCGTGTCGCAGCGCTGCACGAGCGTGCGGTCGGCATCCATGCCGGAGGCGACCGCTTGCAGCTTGGCCTCTTCGATGTCGGCCAACACCACGTTGGCGCCTTCCTGCGCGAAGCGTTCGGCCACGCCGCGGCCGATGCCGGAGGCCGCGCCGGTGACGATGACGGCCTTGCCCTTGAAGCGTTGTTCCATGCGCACTCCCTGCTGAGAAAGCCGCCATGGTGGGCGGCTGGCGCGGGGCGTGGCGTAGGACAGCGGACAGCCGCACGGGCAGGCAAGGCCGCGTGCGCGTGAACGGCGCGGAACAGGAGCGCGCCGTGGGTGGCTCAGACGCCTTCGACGATGCGGATCTCGCGCTCGGCGCCATCGCCCAGCGCATCCAGCGCCGCGCCGTAGGCCGCGCTGTCGTGCGTGGCCACGGCCTGGGCCACGCTGTCGAACTCGATCAGCACGGTGCGCTGCTCCAGCCCGGCCTCGTAGACCTTGGCGGGCAGGCCGCGCGCGAGGAAGCGGCCGCCGCCGGCGGTGATGGCCGGGCCGGCCAGCTGGGCGTAGGCGGCGAGCTTGTCGGGGTTGCTGACCGAGCGGTAGGTCGAGATCCAATAGGCTTTGGGCATGTCGGTTTCCTGGGTTGGGAGGGGCGGTGCGGGGCCGCGGGGCTGCGGCGGCGCGGCTACTCTAACCGCATGTCGCCAGCCGGACGCACCGGCGCGCCCGCCCGGCGCTGTGGCTTAGCATGCGGCCGACACAGAACCAACGCGCACCCGCGAGACAAGCACAACGATGAGCGCCGGCACCCACAGCCCTCCCTTCGGCACCCTGCACCGCATCGCGCGCGTGATGCAGATCACGCAGGCCATCGCCCTGGTCCTGCTGCTGGTGTTCGGTGCGCTGCTGTGGCGCAACATTGCCGACTTCCGCAATGCCGATGCGCTGGTCGACCAGACGCACGAGGTGCAGGAAGAGATCGACCGCGTGCGCGCCAGCGTCATGTTGGGCGGGCTGGCGCTGCGCAACTACGCCATTTCGCCCAGGCCCGAGTTCCTCGCCAGCCTGGCCCGGACATCGGACGAATCCCGGGATGCCACGGAGCGCCTGCAGAAGCTCGTCCAGGACAACCCCAGCCAGACCACCCGCGCCCGTGAAGTCCATTCGGAGACCGCCGAGATCCTCGGCTGGTACGGCAGCTCCAGCGTGATCGCGCAGCGCGACGGCGCGGCCGCGCTGCAGGCCTCGCTGGCCGCACGCGTGAACATCGACGCGAGCCAGCGCCTGCGCGAGTTGCTGGACGTGATGGACACCGAGGAACGCGCCCTGCTGGAAGCGCGGCGCGACGCCAGGGAGGCAGGCTTTCAGTCCGTCAAGCGCTGGAGCGCGGCCATCGGCCTGGTGTTCGTGCTGTTCACGGCCGGCGCCATCGTGCATGCGGGCCGGCTCGTGGGCCTGGGCGAATCCAGGCTCAAGACCCTGCACGACGATGCCGAGAAGGACCCGCTCACCGGCCTTGCCAACCGCCGCGCCATCGACCGCGCCGCCCAGGCCCAGGCCGGCCGGCCCATGGCCGTGATCAGCTTCGACCTCGACCTGTTCAAGCCCGTCAACGACCGCCATGGCCATGCGGCCGGCGATGAGGTGCTGCGCACCGTGGCCGCGCGGCTGCAGCAGCAATCCCGCCACGGCGACGTGGTGGCGCGCACGGGCGGCGACGAGTTCGTGATCCTGCTGCCGGGGTTGGCGGATGTGAAGGTGCTGGAGGGCATCGCGGCGCGCGTGCGCAGCACGGTGGGCGAGCCGATCGACTTCGACGGCGTGGCGCTGCGGGTCGGGGCGTCGGTGGGGTACGCGTGTTCGGACGGAAGCCAGCGCTTCGAGCAGCTGGCGGCGCAGGCGGATGCGATGTCTTATGAGGAGAAGAAGCGGGGGAAGGTGGGACGCGTGTGAGGGTGCGCGTGCGGGCCGCGCATCAGGGCGCGCCGTGCTTGCGGCTGTTGCCGCGGGCGGTGGCCACGGGGTACTTCTGTGCGTTGACCAGGATCTTGTCCTGCGCTGCGGCCACGGGGTCGATGCCGAGCGCATCGGACAGCTGCACGAGGTAGAGCAGCACGTCGGCGATCTCGGCGGCCACGGCCTGCTTCTGCTCTGGTTGCAATGCGCGGCTCTGCGCATCGGGCATCCACTGGAAGTGTTCCAGCAGTTCGGCGGCTTCGACGATGAGGGCGGAGGCCAGGTTCTTGGGGGAATGGAATTGCTGCCAGTCGCGCTCGGCGGCGAAGGTGGCGAGTTGCTGGCGGAGGGCGTCGAGGGAGTCGCTCATGGCAAAGGATGCACAGCGATGTGCCGTTGAGAGGTTCAGACAGATCAGCGAGCCATCATGCCGCAGGCTCCGACACCATCAAGAATTCGGCAACGATGGCAAAGCTGCCCTGACGGGTGCCGGCTGGATCGGCGCGGAACAGACACCAGGCTCCGCTGGGAATGCGCCGGTCCATCGATTCGCCAACCACCTGCGCGACAAACAGGCCCGGCTGAGGCCTGATGCAATCGGGCAACGCTGCCCAAGTAGCTGCGGCGTCTTCGAGCGACTGCACGTCGGAAAAGTTAGCGCTGCTGCCCCCATGTCTGTCGACACTTGTTCGACAAATCCCTAGATGCCGTCGACACCGTCTCCCGATATCGCGAGCAGGGCCGCAATCCCTCTCAACGGCTTCGCAGACCAAGGTACCAGGTATGTCCGGCGAGCAAGGTCCCGCACTCTGTCCAACTGCTTCGCCTCGCGGGCCATCCGTGAGGCCAACAGCGGGTCGCGACTGCCACTTGCCATCAAGCTGCGGTTCACGACCCAGGCAAACGGTTCGATCTGGGCGCGCCGGAGGTCGTCCTGCAGCGCCGCCGCCTCCGACACGGGCGTGATTTCGGGCAGGGCGACGATGACGATGCGGGTGTAGTCGGGGTCCTGAAGACGCATCAGCGGGGTCACGAAGCGGCCAGTACCCTTGCCCTCGAACTCGTGCGCCATCTGCCGGTGGTAGGCACCTGTGGCGTCCATGAGCAGCAGGGTGTGCCCTGTCGGGGCTGTGTCCAGCACGACGAAGGAGCTTCGAGCTTCGCCCACTGTCCGCGAGAAGGCATGGAAGACGGCCACCTCTTCTGTACAGGGAGAGTGCAGGTCTTCGAGTAGAAGGGCACGGCCCTGCTCGTCCAGGTCCTTGCCTCGGCTGGCCAGGATCTTGCCGATGTAGCGTTGAGTCTCGGCAACCGGGTCGATGCGGCTCACCTCGAGCCCCGGCATCTGGCCTTCGACAGTCGCGGTGAGATGAGCTGCGGGGTCCGTGGTCGAGAGGTGTACCGACTTGCCGCGTTGGACCAGCGCGACCGCCAATGCCGCAGCGATGGTTGTCTTCCCTACACCCCCCTTGCCCATCACCATCACAAGTCCATGGTCCCGCTGTGCGAGTTCGTCGGCCAGCGCGTGAAGCCTTTGAACCTCTCGGGGAACCACCGGCGCCTTCGTGTCCGCAGGGGCAATGGCGGTCTGTGGCGCAAGCAAGGCCCGCAACGCGGGCAATCCCACCATGTCGAACGAGCGCAGGGGAACGTGGTCTTGCGGTAGCGCTCGCAAGACATCGGGCATTGCCGCAAGGGCGCCCTCCTCGAGGCCCTGCAGCGCGTTGGCTACCGCATCGTCGGGCACGGTTGCCTTGAACACCGCATTCACAAGAAGATGCTGGTTCGCCAGACCCAACTGGAGCAGTTCCTGATGTGTACGCGCAGCCTCGCGAAGGGCGCCAGTGTCGGCGCGCGTCACCAGCACGATGGACGTCTGGTCTCCATCGCACAGGGCCTTGAGACCGGTCCGAAAGCGCTCCTCCTGCATCTTCAGGCCGGAGTGCGGCCCGAGACACGAGGCCCCGCGGTCGTTCCCTTCGAGGAATCCGGTCCAGGCTTTTGGAAGGCTCAGCAGCCGCAAGGTGTGCCCGGACGGAGCGGTGTCGAAGACCACGTGGTCATAGCCCGACGCATCGCCTGCCAGCAGACCGATGAATTCGTCGAAGGCTGCAATTTCGGTCGTGCAGGCGCCTGAGAGCTGCTCGCGAACGGCTTCCCGCTCCGCTGTCGAACTGCTTGCCGCCATCTTGTCCAGGACGCGAAGACGATAGGCTTCTGCGGCCGCGTCCGGGTCGATGTTCATTGCCCGAAGCCCTGAAGCGCCCGGCACTTCGCGCGGCTGGTCCGACAGCGCCACGCCCAGCATCTCGTCGAGATTGGAGGCCGGGTCGGTGCTGACGAGCAACACGCGCTTGCCCCCCTCGCACAGGGCCAACGCGCAAGCGCAGGCGATGGACGTCTTGCCGACGCCGCCCTTGCCGGTGAAGAACAGGAAATGCCGCGTGTCGCACAGCAGCGAGAGGGGCGATTCAGTTTGGACCATCGTTCTCTTAGAGCGGCTTGCGGTCCCGCGGTCGCGGGACGCCGTTGGGCGCGGTAGAGCACGTGCCAAGCTGCCCACCGTGGCAACAAGAAGGTGCGCGATGGCGCCGCGCGAGCGCCAGAACGGCAGGGCGACCGTGGTCGGCGATGTCCATGGCAAGCCTCCTGTGCGCAGTCGCGCTACCTGGCGGTCGCAGGCGGCATTTCCTGCCGGTCCATCATCATCCGCATCATCATTTCCATCATGTCCATGCGGCGTTCCACCATCGCCGGGTCCATGGGCATCGCACCCTTGCCACTGTCCATTCCCCTGCAACCGGTCATTCCTCCGCCCATCTGGCCCATCATCCCCATGCCGTCTTGCATGGTCAGCATGTGGTCCTTCATCAGCGCGGCGCGTTCCCCGGGTGTTGTGGCTTGAGCCATCTTCCGATGCATCTCCTGCATCGCCTTCATTTTTTGCTCGTAACCGGCCGGTGCCGACGCAGCCGAGCAGCCCTGTGGATGGTGTGTCGCATGTTCTCCCGGCATCGATGAACAGCCAGCGAGTGATGCCATGCCCAGGGCTGCACCTAGAACGACTAATCTCATGGTCTTCTCCAGGGAAAAGGCCGCTGACGCAGCGACCAGCCCCGACAGCTTGCGCCTCGACGAGCGTCCAAGGCTTGAGGCACGTCAATGGCAGCAGCAGCCTGCAGGAAAAGCAGCCGGTAGGCCCGATGGAGTCGACACCGCGACGCGAAGCGGCCGTCTGACCATGGCCCGCCCCACTGGTGCACCATGGGTGTTGATTTCCACGTATTCCTGACCCACCATTTCCATCGAACTTTGACCCACCCTGGATAGAGCCCAGCAGGGCTCACGGTGTGGATAACTTCTTGGT
>NZ_LMMT01000014.1 GCF_001422365.1 Pseudorhodoferax sp. Leaf265
GCCGAGACACCCTCCTGGCGAGCCACCAGCGACACGCTCATGCCTGGCTCGTAGGTGCGGCGCACCAGGGCCGCCTTCTCGGCCAGGGACCAGCGCCTGCGGCGCTGGTCTTTGACGACTACCTCTACTGACTCCGTATGCCTAGTCATATGCACTGTCCTGTTCCTATCTCCAAAGATAAGCGACAGGACGGGGCCGGGGAATCAGGGGGCTATCTCACCTGGGCGTGGAAGAGCAGTTCTATGTGATCTTTCCGCTGCTGTTCTACGCATGGTTTCGCCATCGCGGCGGCCATGGCGCCAAGGCCTGGACTGCACGCGTGCTGCTTCCAGCCCTGCTGCTCGCGTCGTTCGCATACTGCGCTTATGAGACCAGCAAGCGGCCGGATCTGGCCTACTACATGCTGCCCAGCCGCTTCTGGGAACTGGCCTGCGGCGCACTGCTGTTCCGCCTGCACCACGCGGGGCGTGCCCTGCCTGCCACGGCGGGCCGAGCAGGCATGTGGACCATTGCCGGTAGCCTCCTGATCGCGCTGGCATTCGTCTATGCCGACAAGCGGACATTCCCGTTCCCTTGGGCTGTTCCGGCCGTACTGGGTGCGGTGCTCGTCATCGGCGGCAGTGTCGGAGACGTGGCGCGACGCGCCTGGCCGAACGCTTTGCTCGGAAGCCGCGTCGTCACCTACATCGGCAAGATCTCGTACTCCCTGTACCTGTGGCATTGGCCCGTGCTGGTGGTGCTGCGCTGGACCACGGGACTGGACGACGCCAGGGTCCTCGTCTTCGCTGCCGTGCTGGCGTTCGGCCTGGCCGCGGCCTCCTACCACGGCGTCGAGCAGGGGCGGTGGTGGCGCCAGCGCCTGTCCGGCTGGCCGTCCAGGCGCACCGTGGTCTACGGCTCCGCCTGCCTTGTCCTGGGCGCGGTTTGCTTTGCCGGGATCCTGGCGTCGCAGCGCTGGATCAGCCTCAGTGTCACCCGAGACGCTCGGGTGTGGCAGCCAAACGCATGGCCATCGGCTGGCGTGACAACGCCGGTGGATGGCGGGCCGCTGGTCGGGCGCAAGCTCTTCGTGTTGGGTGACTCCCACGCCGGCGCCTACCGCACCATGCTGCAGCAGTTGAAGGAGCGGACCGGTGTCGAGGTGTCGACGTTCTCGCGCGGCGGCTGCGCTGCCGCCGGACTGCGCTATTCCGCCAACCAGGCCTGCAAGGACTGGGTTGCCGCGAAGATCGCCGAGATCAAGCAAAAGGCGGCGCCTGGCGATATCTGCGCATGCGGCGCCTGGCGGACCAGTGGGAGATCTTCGAGCCAGAGTCCCCGCCCACCCACCGTCCTGCACCACGTGATGTTCGGCAGACCCTGGTCTTCCAGGAGGCCGACAAGATCGTGGCCACGCTCCAGGAGGCCGGCCTGCAGGTGGTCATCGACGCGCCCAAACCGATCTTCAAATCGCCTGCCTTCCGTTGTTCGGATTGGTTCAACGCGCGCAATCCGATCTGCGCGGGCGGCTTCGTCATCGAGCGCGATTTTCTCGAGCAGCGCCGCCAGCCGGTCATGGATGCGCTGGCGGAGCTCAAGACTTTGCATCCTGCACTGGCGGTCTGGGACCCCTTCCCGGTGCTGTGCCCGGAGGCGGTCTGCTCTGCCTTTGACGGACCGCTGCCGAAGTTCCTCGATGGGGACCATCTGAGCGGCCATGGCAACCGCGTTCTGTTCCCATCGTTCCTGGCCATGCTGGAGTCTGTCGCGCAGCGTTTGCCGCCCCGCGCTTCTGCCAAGGCCATTTGAACGGCCGCTACCTGAGGTCGATCCGGTTCGACAGCGTATTGGCGCCGGGCCTGTCCTGCGTTGCTGGAAAGTGCTCCACCAGCACGGCCGACACCTCTTCCAGCGCCGTGGTCAAGCCGTCCTCGTACTGGCCCGCGCGCAGGGCGTTGCGCAGCTGTTCGACCATCCGTTGCCAGCGCTGTGCATCCACATGCCGGTTCAGCCCGCGGTCGGCCACGAGCTCGATGGCGTGTTCGGCCAGCAGCAGGTAGATCAGCACGCCATTGTTGTGCTCGGTGTCCCACACGCGCAGCTTGCCGAACATCGCCACCGCACGCTCGCGTGCCGTGGCATCGCGCAGCAGGTAGCTGGCGGGCAAGGCTGCTTCCACGCAGATGCAGACCTCGCCGGTGTGGCGCTGTTCGCTGGCGGCGATGCGCCGCTCCAGCCGCTCCAGCGCAGCACGCGGCAAAGCCTGGTGGGCATCGCCCACGTCGATCCAGCGGTGCGTCAGAAAGCGCCGCAGCCGGCTCCAGATCCGTGCCATGCGCGTCCTGCTCCTCACCAATCGCCGGAGGCGCCACCGCCCCCGAAATCACCGCCACCGCCGGAGCTGAAGCCTCCTCCGCCGCCGCCACCGGACCAACCTCCGCCGAAGCCGCCGGCACCGCCTGCCCAGCCGCCCGGACCGGGCCCGATGCGGCCACGCCGTTGCGACGGGCCGCCGCGCAGCAGCGGGCCCAGCCCGGCCACCAGCGCAACGACGAAGGCCAGTAGCCCGGCCGCCGCGGCCAGCCACAGCGCGGTGTGCAGCACCAGGCCTGCGAATGCGCCGACGCCGATGCCCGTGGCCGCCGCGCCCAGCCGCCTGCCGAGCACGCTGCGCAGGACGCCGGCCGCCACCGGGACGGCGAAGAACAACACGAACAGCAGCGGCGTGACGGCGTCTTCGTCCAGGCCGTGTTCGGCCGCAGGGGCAGGCGCAGGTGCTGGGAGGTTTTCACCGCGGATGCGTGCGTCCAGCTGCGCCACGCCGGCCAGCAGCGCGCCCGCATAGTCGTTCTGCCGCAGCCGCGGCGTGATGGCCTCGTCGATGATCTGCCTGGCGGCGAGGTCGGGGATGGCGCCCTCCAGGGTCTTGGCCACTTCGATGCGCAGCCGCCGGTCGTTCTTGGCGACGAGCAGCAGCACGCCGTCGCCGATGTCGCGCCGGCCGATCTTCCAGGCGTTGGCCACGCGGTTGGCGTAGGACGCGATGTCCTCGGGCGCCGTGGTCGCCACCAGCAGCACGACCACCTGCGCGCCGCGCTCCTGTTCCAGCCGGGCCAGTGCCTGTTCCAGCTGCGCACGCTGGGCCGCGTCCAGCGTGCCGGTGGTGTCCACCACGCGCGCCGCGAGCGGGGGCACAGGCTGCACCGGCTGCGCCTGCAGCGTGGCCTGGGCCAGCAGCAGCGCCGCCCACAGGCCGATCCGTGCAAGCCAGGCGCGCAAGGCCTATTTCTTCTGGAAGTCGACCACGGGTGGTGTCGAGATCTGCGCCTCGTTGGCCACCGCGAAGCTGGCCTTGGCGTCGTAGCCGAAGACCTTGGCCGTCAGGTTGGTGGGGAAGCTGCGCGCGAGCACGTTGTACTCCTGCACCGTCTGGATGTAGCGGTTGCGCGCCACCGTGATGCGGTTTTCCGTGCCTTCCAGTTGCACACGCAGGTCGCGGAAGCCCTGGTTGGCCTTGAGGTCGGGATAGCGCTCGCTGACCACCATCAGGCGCGACAGGGCGCTGCCCAGTTCGCCCTGGGCGGCCTGGAATTTCGCCATGGCCTCGGGGTTGTTCAGCGTCTCGGGGGTGACCTGGATCGCCGTCGCCTTGGCGCGCGCCTCGACCACCTTGGTCAAGGTGTCTTGCTCGAATGCAGCCTCGCCCTTGACCGTTGCCACGATGTTGGGCACCAGATCGGCGCGACGCTGGTACTGGTTCAGCACTTCGCTCCAAGCCGCCTTGGACTGCTCGTCCAGGCGTTGGAAGTCGTTGTAGCCGCAGCCCGACAAGGCCAATGCCAGTGCGATGGTGAACAGCCAATGACGCATCTTCCCGTGCTCCTTGCATCCGGCGCCACCGCCGGCTGGCGTGGAGCATAGCGGAGCATGGTCCCTGCCATGGCGAACCCCAGGCATTGGCAGCAATTCGTTGCACAATCGCGCGCACCGCAACCCTTCGTATGCCGACCGCATGAGCCCAGCCCGACTGCAGCCCGCCCCCCTGGTCGGCAGCGCCGACGACACCGAGGCCGCGTTCTACGACGCCATGCTGCATGCCGACGTGGACGCCATGATGGCCTGCTGGGCCGACGAGGACGACATCGTCTGTATCCACCCCGATGGCCCGCGGCTGGTCGGTGCCGGCGCCATCCGCGCCGCCTACGAAGCATTGTTCGTCGCCGGTGCAGTGCGCGTGCTGCCGCAGCGCGTGCGCAAGATCGAGACGCTGACTTGCGCCGTGCACAGCGTGGTCGAGCGCATCGAGGTGTTGACCGACAGCGGTCTGCGCGCCGCCGAGGTCGTGGCCACCAACGTCTACCTGAAGACGGCGCAGGGCTGGCGCATCGTCACGCACCACGCCAGCGCCGACCGGCTCGGTGGCGGCCGCGACCACGAGCCTGCGGCCGGCCCGCAGACCCTGCACTGAGCGGTCTTCCCGATCGACAGCAAGGCGGGCCGATGGAGTACAGCGCACCCTGGTGGCTTCCCGGTGGGGACATGCAGACCATCTGGGCATCGCTGTATGGCCAGCGGCGCCGGGGCCCGGCGCTGGCGTTCAAGCGCGAGCGCTGGATCACGCCCGACATGGATTTCATCGACGTGGACATGGCGGATGCCGCGGCCGATGCCGTCGATCCGGCCGCCAGCCCTGAGCAGCGGACGCTGCTGGTGCTCTTCCACGGCCTGGAGGGTTCGTCGAGCAGCCACTACGCCGAAGCCTTCGGCGACTTCGCGCGCCAGCACGGCATGGTCTACGCGGTGCCGCACTTCCGCGGTTGCAGTGGCGAGCTGAACCTCGCGCCGCGCGCCTACCACTCCGGTGACTTCGAAGAGGTGGGCTGGATCCTGCGGCGCATGCGCGCGCGCCATGCCGGCCCCATCGTGGCGGTCGGCGTGTCGCTGGGGGGCAATGCGCTGCTGCGCTGGGCCCAGGAGATGGAAGGCGAAGCTGCGGCCTATGCGTCCGCCATCGCGGCGGTCTGCGCGCCGCTGGACCTGATGGCCGGGGGCCTGGCGCTGGGGCAGGGCTTCAACCGGCTGGTCTACACCGGCATGTTCCTGCGCTCGATGAAGCCCAAGGCGCTGCGCAAGCTGGCGCAGCACCCTGGCCTGTTCGACCGCGATGTGCTGCTGTCGGCACGCGATCTCTACACCTTCGACAACGTCTTCACCGCACCGCTGCACGGTTACCGCGATGTCGAGGACTACTGGCGGCGGGCATCGGCCGGCCCGCACCTGGCCCGCATCCGCATCCCCGCGCTGGTGCTCAATGCGCGCAACGATCCCTTCGTGCCGCTGGCCAGCCTGCCCAGCGCCGATGCCGTGGGTGACTACGTCACGCTGTGGCAGCCCGAGGAGGGCGGCCATGTCGGCTTCCCCCACGGCGCCTGGCCGGCCAATGTGCGGGCCATGCCCGATGCGGTGGGCAACTGGCTGCTGCAAGCCCTGCGCTGATAATCCTGGCATGGACGACATCGTGCGCCAGGCCATCGCGAAATGGCCCAACGTCCCGGACTGCTACGGCTGGCTGGGTCTGGATGCGCGTGGCGGCTGGTACCTGCGTGACGCCCAGGCGCAGGCGGCAGGCCACTTCTCGCAGGGCGGCGCCGCCAAGGGCGATCTGCTGCGGCACGACAAGCTCTTGGCCTTCATCGGTCGCAACTACGCCTGCGATGCGCGCGGCTGCTGGTTCTTCCAGAACGGGCCGCAGCGTGTCTTCGTGGAGCTGGAGGCCGCACCCTGGGTCTGGCGCGTTGCACCCGATTTCTCGCTGTCGGCCCACACGGGCATTGCAGCCCGCCGCGAGCGGGTGCTGCTGGACGAGCAGGGCCGGGTGTTCGTGCTGACCGATCTGGGCCTGGGCCTGGTGCACTCGCTCGATGTCGTGCTCGTGGCCTCGGCCGTCGAGCAGGCCGGCTGGGTGCTGGAAGAGATGAGGGCGGCCGATTTGCCGGCAGCCCACGGATTTGTCACCAGCCCGCAGCGGCTGGTGCAGGCCGGCGCGGCGGGCTGAGGCCGCCGCGCGGCTTTACTTGGACGCGGCTTCCGCCGGGGCCGAGGCCGCGGCTGCAGGCTGGGCCGGCTCTTCGAACTTGCCGCCGCCCGCGTTGCCCAGGTAGGCCACGGCACGTGCGATCTCCAGGTCGGCGAAATCGCCGCCGCCCTGCGGTGCCATGGCACCCTTGCCTTTGAGGGCATGCTCGACCAGCGTCTGGAAGCCCTGGCCCAGGCGCGGCCCCCAGGCCGCTGCATCGCCCAGCTTCGGCGCACCGGCAACGCCGGTGCCGTGGCAAGCCGCGCACTGCGCCTTGAACACCGTCTCGCCGTTGGCCAGGGGGCGATTGGCATCGCGGATCTCCACGCTGCCGACCTTCTGCAGCCGGGCCGCCACGCCCTGGGCAAGGCTTTGCTCGGTCACGCCGCCCAGCGCCATGGCGCTGGCATCGCTGCTGCCGGCAGGCTTGACCGCCGACACCACGAAGTACACCAGCCCGATGATCACAAAGATCGGGACGACAAACGAGAACAAGGTCGCCACCAGCAGTTGCTTGGGGTTCTTGATGGGGCCCGTATGGGCGCCGCCGTCCGCATGTTCGCTCATGTTGTCCTCAGTCTCGTCGGGGGCTTTTTGTCAGCCGGCGAGTATAACGGCGGGTTCTGTGCGGACCCGTCGCGCACGCGCCGCGCTGTCAGGGCTGCTGGGTCCAACCGCCGCCCAGCGTCTTGTACAGCGTGACCTGGTTCTGCAATTGCGCGAGCCGGGTTTGCACCACGGCCTGCTGCGTGACGAACAGCGAGCGCTGTGCGTCCAGCAGATCCAGGTAACTGGCCACGCCGTTGCGGTAGCGCAGATCCGAGAGCTTGAAACGCGCGGATTCCGCCTCGGCCTGCGCCTGCTGCGCGCGCAACTCTTCGCCCAGCGTGGCGCGGCCGGCCAGTGCATCGGCCACCTCGCGGAACGCGGTCTGGATCGCTTTCTCGTACTGCGCCACCGCGATGTCGCGGTTCACGTTGGCCGAATCCAGCCCGGCCTGGTTGCGCCCGCCGTCGAAGATCGGCAACAGCAGCTGCGGTGCCGCGCTGAAGCCCCAGCTGCCGCTCTCGAACAGGCCGGACAGCTGGCTGCTGACGGTGCCGAAGCCAGCCGTCAGCGTGATGCGCGGGAAGAAGGCCGCGCGCGCCGCACCGATGTTGGCATTGGCCGAACGCAGCAGCTGCTCGGCCTGGCGGATATCTGGCCGCGCGGTCAGCACGTCCGAGGGCAGGCCGGCCGGCAGTTCGGTCATGAGCACGGCCGATTCCAGGCTCTTCGTGGCCGGCAGGCTCGCGATCTGCTGGCCCCAGTCGGGCTGGCCGACCAGTAGTGTCAACTGGTTCAGGTCCTGGGCGCGCTGGCGCTGCAGCTGCGCCAGCGTGGCGCGCGCGGCCTCCAGCAGCGACTGCGCCTGACGCAGGTCCAGCTCGGACGCCACGCCGTTGTCGAAGCGCAGCTTGGACAGCTTGGCGGAGTCCTCGCGCGTGGCCAGGGTCTGGCGCGTGAGCTCCAGCAGCTCCTCGTCGGCCAGCAGGCTCAGGTAGGCGTTCGCGACCGCGGCCACCAGCGTGATCTGGGTGGACTTGCGGCCTTCCTCGGTGGCCAGGTACTGGCCCAACGCCGCCTCGCTGAGGCTGGCCACGCGGCCGAAGAAGTCAAGCTCCCAGGACGAGAGCGTGAGCCCGACCTGGTAGGCCGTGGTGCTGCCGCCCTGGCCCAGCTCCGTGCGCGTGCCACTGGCGCCCACGCCGATGCTGGGCAGGCGGTCGGCGCGCTGGATGCGGTACTGCGCGCGGGCCTGCTCGATGTTCAGCACGGCCACGCGCAGGTCGCGGTTGTTGGCCAGGGCCTGCTCCACCAGCGCGCGCAGCCGCGCGTCGCTGAAGAAGCTCTGCCACGGGATGTCGGCCACGGGCTGGGCGGCCTGCGTGGCGGCTGTCTCGCCCGGCCACTGCGTGGCCACCGGCGCGGCTGGGCGCTCGTAGGTCGGAATGAACGAGCAGCCGGCGAGCAGCGCGGCCAGCGCCAGCGCCGACAGACGCGTGGATGGTTTCTTAGTCATGTGCGCCTCCCTTGGCTTCGCCCATGCCGGCCTCGCGTGCATGGGCGGCATAGATCTCGTTCTGCCGTTTGCTGCCCTTGAAGATGCTGCGCACGACCACGAAGAACACCGGCACGAAGAACACGGCGAGCAAGGTGCCCGTCACCATGCCGCCGATCACGCCGGTGCCGATCGCGCGCTGGCTGGCCGAACCGGCGCCGGACGCGATGAACAGCGGCACCACGCCCAGGCCGAAGGCCAGCGAGGTCATGATGATCGGGCGGAACCGCAGGTGCGCGGCTTCCAGCGCGGACTGCACCACGCTGCGGCCCTGCGCCTGCAGGTCCTTGGCGAACTCGATGATCAGGATGGCGTTCTTCGCCGACAGGCCGATGATGGTGATCAGGCCCACCTGGAAGTACACGTCGTTCGCGTAGGAGCGCAGCAAGGTGGCCAGCAGCACGCCGATCACGCCCAGCGGCACCACCAGGATCACGGCCAGCGGGATCGACCAGCTTTCGTACAGCGCCGCCAGGCACAGGAACACCGCCAGGATCGCGAAGCCGTACAGGATGATGGCCTGCGAGCCGGCGAGCTTTTCCTCGCGCGACTGGCCGGTCCATTCGAAGCCGAAGCCAGGCGGCAGCTGGGCCGCCAGCCGCTCCATCTCGGCCATGGCCGCGCCCGTGCTTTGGCCCGGGGCGGCGTCGCCGCTGATGCGCATGGCCGGGTAGCCGTTGTAGCGCACCGTCTGCATCGCGCCCGTGACCCAGCGCGTCGTGGCGAAGGCCGACAGTGGCACCGGCTGGCCCTGTGCATTGGCCGCGTTCAGGCGCAGCAGATCTTCAGGCTGCATGCGGGCCGGTGCGTCGGCCTGCACGATCACGCGCTGCAAGCGGCCGCGGTTCGGGAAGTCGTTGATGTAGCTCGAGCCCAGCGAGGTCGACAGCGCGGTGTTGATCGCATCGAAGCCCACGCCCAGGGCCTGGGCCTTGTCGCGGTCGATGTCGATCTGCAGCTGCGCTGCGTCTTCCAGGCCGTCCGGCCGCACCTGCGACAGCACCTTGCTCTGCGAGGCCATGCCCAGCAGTTGGTTGCGTGCGTTGAGCAGCGCCTGGTGGCCCTGGCCGGAGCGGTCCTGCAGCCGGAACGAGAAGCCGCTGGCGTTGCCCAGCTCGGGGATCGGCGGCGGGGAGAGCGGGTAGATGAAGGCGTCACGGATGCCCGACAGCGCACCGAACGCGCGGCCGGCCAGCGCACCGGCGGAGTGCGCCGGGTCGTGCCGTTCGGACCAGTCCTTCAGCGTCACGAACGCCAGGCCCGAGTTCTGGCCCTGCCCCGAGAACGAGAAGCCCAGCACGCCGACCATGCTCTCCACTTCAGGCTGCTTGAGCATGAAGCCTTCGACCTGCTGCATCACGTCCAGCATGCGTTCCTGCGTCGCGCCCGGTGGCAGCTGCACGTTGACGATGATGTTGCCCTGGTCTTCCTGCGGCAGGAAGGAAGTGGGCAGGCGCTGGTAGACCACGACCACGGCACCGATGATGGCGGCGTAGATGACGAGGTAGCGCGCCGCGCCCTTGAGCATGCGTGCGACCACGCCTTCGTAGCCCTTGGCGGTGCGCGAGAAGCTGCGGTTGAACCAGCCGAAGAAGCCGCGCTTCTCGTGGTGGTGGCCGGCTTCCACCGGCTTGAGCAGCGTGGCGCACAGCGCCGGCGTCAGCGACAGTGCCAGGAAGGCCGAGAACCCGATCGAGACCACCATCACCGCCGAGAACTGGCGGTAGATGTTGCCGGTGGAGCCGGCGAAGAAGGCCAGCGGCACGAACACCGAGATCAGCACCACGGTCACGCCGATGATGGCGCCCGAGATCTGCTGCATGGCCTTCTTGGTGGCGTCCAGCGGCGACAGGCCTTCCTCGCTCATGATGCGCTCGACGTTCTCCACCACCACGATGGCGTCGTCCACCACGATGCCGATCACCAGCACCATGCCGAACATGGTCAGCACGTTGATCGAGAAGCCCAGCGCCAGCAGCGCCGCGAAGGTGCCCAGCAGCGCGATCGGCACCACCAGCGTGGGGATCAGCGTGTAGCGCCAGTTCTGCAGGAACAGGAACATCACGAGGAACACCAGCGCCACGGCTTCCAGCAGCGTGTGCGTGACCTGCTCGATCGAGATGCTGACGAACTTGGAGCTGTCGTAGGGGATGTCGTACTTCACGCCCTGCGGGAAGAACTTGGACAGCTCGTCCATCTTCTGGCGCAGCAGGCGTGCCGACTCCAGCGCATTGCCGCCCGGCGAGGGCTGCACGCCCAGGCCGACCGCGGGCGTGCCGTTCAGGCGCGCCGAGGTGGCGTAGCTCTGGCCGCCGATCTCGACGCGGGCCACGTCCTTCAGGCGCACGGTGGAGCCATCGGCATTGGCACGCAGCACGATGTTCTCGAACTGCGCCACGTTGGACAGCTGGCCCTTGACGACCACGGTGGCAGCGATGCCCTGGCCCGCCACGTTCGGCAGGTCGCCGATGGTGCCGGAGGCCACCTGGGCGTTCTGTGCGCGGATCGCGGCCGACACCTCGGCCGAGGAGATCTTGACGCCCTGCATCTTGGCAGGGTCCAGCCAGATCCGCATGGCGGTTTCCGAGCCGAACAGCTGCACCTGGCCCACGCCCTTGACGCGCTGCAGTTCAGGCTGGATGTTGCGCGCGGCGTAGTCGCCCAGCTCCACCGGGGTGAAGTCGGGGTTGTCCGAGGACAGCATCGCGAACAGCAGGAAGTTGTTGCGCGACTTGTCCACGCGCACGCCCTGCTGCGTCACGGCCGAGGGCAGGCGCGGGGTCGCGCGCGACAGCCGGTTCTGCACGTCCACCTGCGCCAGGTCGTCGTTGGTGCCGGGCTCGAAGGTCACCGTGATGGTGCCCGTGCCGTCGGCCTGGGCGACCGACTCCACGTAGACCAGGCCCGGCGAGCCGTTCATCTCGCGCTCGATGACGGACAGCACGCTGTCCTCCAGCGTCTGCGCCGAGGCGCCCGGATAGGAGACGTTGATGACGATGGCTGGCGGGGCCACCGGCGGGTACTGCGAGATCGGCAGCTGGGTGATCGAGACCGCGCCCATCACGATGATGAACAGCGCGATCACCCAGGCAAAGATCGGGCGATCGATGAAGAACTTGGCCATGGATGCTTGCCTTGCTTCTTATTGCTTGGGGGCAGGGGCGGGTGCGGCGGCCGATGCCGCGGGCGCCGGCGCCTGGCCCGGGGGCTGCCAGGGCACGGCCTTGACCGGCGTGCCCGGCGGCAGCATCTGCAGCTTCTGGAAGCCGTCGACCATGACCTGCTCACCGGCCTTGAGGCCTTCGGTCACGATCCAGCGGTTGTTCTGGCCGGCCGTGATCTTCACCTGGCGCTTTTCCAGCTTGCCGCCTTCGCCGACCACGGTCAGCGTGTTGCCGCTCTCGCCGCGCGTGACGGCCTGCTGCGGCACCGCGATGGCGTTGCTGGCCTGGGCCTGCTCGATCTGCACGCGCACGTACAGGCCCGGCAGCAGGTCGCCCTTGGGGTTGGGCACCTCGGCGCGCAGCGTGATCTGGCCCGTCGTCGTGTCCACCGTCAGGTCGGAGAACAGCAGCTTGCCGGGCTGGGCGTAGGTGCTGCCGTCTTCCAGCACGATGCGCACGCTGGCGGCATCGCCATTGCCGGCGCGCTTGAGCGTGCCGGCCTCCATGGCGCGGCGCAGGCGCAGCGCATCGCTGGCCGACTGCGTGAAGTTCACGTACATCGGGTTGATCTGCTGCACCACCGCCAGGGGGGTGGCCTCGCCCTGGCCGACCAGCGCGCCTTCGGTCACGAGGGCACGGCCGATGCGGCCGGAGATGGGCGCGGTGACAGCTGCGTAGTCCAGGCTGATCTTGGCGGTCTGCACGGCGGCCTTGGCCACGGCCAGATCGGCCTCGGCCTGCACGCGCGCGGCGACGGCATCGGCATAGTCCTGCTTGCTGATCGCATTGGCGGCCACCAGCGGCTCGTAGCGCTTGGCCACCTCGGTGGTGCGCGTCACGGCGGCCTGGGCGCGCAGCACCTGGGCCTGGGAACTCTGGTAGGTGGCCTGGTAGGGCGCGGCGTCGATCGCGAACAGCGGCTGGCCGGCCTTCACATCGCTGCCTTCCTTGAACAGGCGGCGCTGCAGGATGCCGGCGGCGCGGGCGCGCACCTCGGCGATGCGCGAGGCTTCCAGGCGGCCGGGCAGTTCGGTCACCAGGCCGATGTCGCCAGGTGTCGCCACGACCACGCCCACCTCTGGCGCCGGCATGCCGCCGCCGGCCTTGGCCGGTGCTTCGGCCTTTTTGTCACCCTGGCCGCAGGCGACCAGCAACACGGCCATGGCCAGCACGATGGGCCGCAGCGGCGCGGCCGCGGTGTTCAGGGAACCAAGACGCAACGCAGACATGCGATTCCTTCCTCAGACAACAACACAACGCCGCAACCGCCGCCGATGCGGTGGCTCCGGTCTCTTCTTGGAAATGGGTGGGATGGTGGGTCAGGCGGTGGCCAGCTGGGCAGATGCCGCCGGCCCCAAGACCCCCAACGCCGGGCGAGTGTAGCTCACTTACATACAATGATGAATGTATATTGCCCCCGCCGGGCGCAACGGACTCTTGTCCAGGAGGAAATGGTGGCGCGCAGTACCAAGGAAGAAGCCCAGGCCACGCGGCACCGGCTGCTCGATGCGGCCGAGCGGCTGTTCCACCGCAACGGGGTGTCGCAGACCTCGCTGCAGCACATCGCCACCGAGGCAGGCGCCACGCGTGGCGCGATCTACTGGCACTTCAAGGACAAGGCGGACCTCTTCAACGCGATGATGGAACGCGTCACGCTGCCGCTGGAGCAGTCGCTGCAGCAAGTTGCAACAAATGGTGTCGACCCGCTGGCGGGTCTGAAGGACTCCCTGCGCAATGCGCTGGTGCAGATGCGCGATGACGCACAGTTGCGCCGCGTGGTGGAGATCGCCGTGCACAAGGTCGAGTACGTGGATGAGCTCCATGCCGTGCGTGCACGCCACCTCGCCGTGCGCAACCAGTGCGTGGGCGACATCGGGCGCGCACTGCGGCTGGCGGCGCGCCAGCGCGGCCAGCGCCTGCGCCTGCCAGCCGCGGTGGCGGCAGCCGGCCTGCACGCCACCATCGACGGGCTGATCTTCAACTGGCTGCTCGACACCGCGGCCTTCGACCTGCCGACCCTGGGCGAGCAGATGCTGGAGCTGCACCTGGTCGGCCTGGGGCTGCGCGAGCAGGTGCAGCGCAACAAGTGAAACAAGTCTCCGTGCGCCTGCAACCGCACTGAAACAGCGCCTTTCCACCATGGGCGGCGATGTCGCCGCTGCCCCTGTCTGCCATGCAAAGCCCTGGCCTGGATCCGCCCGAGGACCCGGCGCGGCTGCGTGCGCCCATGTCAGACCGCTGGACCCGGTACGACACGCTGGCCTACCTGGAAGCGCGCGACCTGGTCAGTGGCGAGGCGCATGCCTTCCTGGCATACCGCGAGACCAGCCTCATGGGTGCGGGCTGGCGCGTGCGCGTGCGCTCACGCCTGACGGCCGGTGGCGTGTTCGAGCCCGCGGCCATGGCCCAGCAGGCGCAGGGCGCCACGGCGCGCGGCGAGCACAGCTTCGTCTGGGGCTACCAGCGCCTGCCGCGTGCGGCTGATGCCCGCCACGTCGAGTTCCGCGTGCATGTCGACGCCGGCCGGCCGGTGCGGCTTGAGCTGTACGCGCGGCTGCGCCTGGCCGACGGCAGCCCAGCGCCGGCGCGC
The DNA here is from genome assembly GCF_001422365.1 of Pseudorhodoferax sp. Leaf265. Classification (GTDB taxonomy): domain Bacteria; phylum Pseudomonadota; class Gammaproteobacteria; order Burkholderiales; family Burkholderiaceae_C; genus Pseudorhodoferax. The sequence goes on from NZ_LMMT01000014.1 coordinate 13,911, forward strand.
TCGGCCAGTTGTGACTGGCCGGCGGGGCCTGCCGGCCCCTGAATCCGGGCGCGCGGCGCCTGGCCAAAGTCGGTGCCAACGCGTGGCTACAATGGCGCCCGGTCGCGGCTGTAGCTCAGTGGATAGAGTATTGGCCTCCGAAGCCAAGGGTCGTGGGTTCGATCCCCGCCAGCCGCACCAAGTCTTTCAGTTCTTCCCCGCCTCTTCGTCCTGCTGCGGCTTGAGCCGCAGGGCCTGCGCGTACAGCGCATTGCGCGGCTGGCCCGTGATCTCGGCGGCAAGGCGCACGGCGGTCTTCAGCGGCAATTCGGGCAGCAGCAGCTTGAGCACCCGCAGGTCCTCGACCGGCGCTGCACTGGCCGGCGCGGGGTGGACGACCAGCGCGAACTCGCCGCGCGTGCGCGTGGCTTGCGCGGCCAGCCAGGCTGGCAGCTCCTGCGCCGCGACCGTGGCGATCTCCTCGAACTGCTTGGTCAACTCGCGCCCCACCGTCACGGGCCGCGAACCCAATGCCGCCAGCGCGCGCGCGAGCACCTCGATGCGGTGCGGCGCCTCCAGCAGCACGACGGCGCGCGCGTCGGCCGACAGCGCCTGCACCGCGGCATCGCGCTCGCCGGCCTTGCTGGGCAGGAAGCCCGCGAACACGAAGGCCGCGTCCTCGGCGATGCCGGCCACCGACAAGGCCGTGGTCACGCTGCTGGCGCCCGGCAGCGGCACCACGGCGAAACCGGCCGCGCGCGCGGCCGCCACCAGGCGCGCGCCGGGGTCGCTCAGCGCGGGCGTGCCGGCATCGCTGACGTAGGCCACGCGCTGGCCCTGCTGCAGCCGGGCCAGCACGGCCTGGGCGGCCTCGGCCTCGTTGTGCTGGTGGGCCGCCATCAGCTGTGCGCCGGGCCGCTCCAGCCCATAGGCGCGCAGCAGGCTCTGCGTGTGGCGCGTGTCCTCGCAGGCGATGGCGTCGACCAGCTGCAGCACATGCAGCGCGCGCAGGCCGATGTCGGCCAGGTTGCCGATCGGTGTGGCGACCACGTAGAGTGCGGCCTGCGGGTAATGCTGTGTTGCCGCGGCCTCATGGGCGGCGCGCAACGCCAAGGCGAAAGAAGCGCTCAATGGGATTCCTCTGGAAGGGTGCGGCCAGCGGGCCGACCACGAAGCAGGCAGGCGACGCGGCCGAGGCCGTGGCGCTGGCACATCTGCAGCGCGCCGGGCTGCGTCTTCTGGCGCGCAATTATCGGACGCCGGGCCGTGGCGGCGGCGAGATCGACCTCGTCATGCGCGCGCCCGACGGGACCGTGGTGTTCGTCGAGGTGCGGCGCCGCGCCAGCCTGACGCATGGCGGCGCCGCGGCCAGCATCGGTGCTGCCAAGCGGCGGCGCATCGTGTTCGCGGCGCGCCACTACCTGATGCAGCTGGCCACGCCGCCGCCCTGCCGCTTCGACGTGGTGGTGCTGGAGCCGGGCGGACCGCAATGGCTGCGGGCGGCGTTCGACGCCGATTGAGGCTGTTACAAGCCTGCTCACCCCAGCTGCAGCAGGGAAAACCGCAGGGGTATCATCTCCGCCCCATGCTAGAGCAACGCATCCAACAGCATTTCATCGACAGCGCCGACCTGAAGTACCAGTCGGCCGAGGCCTTGAGCAAGCCCATCGCGGCGGCCGTGCAGGCCATCCTGGTCAGTGTGACCAGCGGTGGCAAGGTGCTGGCCTGCGGCAACGGCGGTTCTGCCGCCGACGCCCAGCACTTCGCGGCCGAGTTCGTCGGCCGTTTCGAGCGCGAGCGGCCCGAGCTCGGCGCCATCGCGCTGACCACCGACAGTTCCATCCTCACGGCGATCGCCAACGACTATTCGTACGAGCAGGTGTTCGCCCGTCAGGTGCGTGCGCTCGGCCTGGCCGGCGATGTGCTGCTGGCGATTTCCACCAGCGGCAATTCGCCCAGCATCCTCGCGGCCGTCGAGGCCGCGCATGCGCGCGAGATGACGGTGGTGGCGCTGACGGGGCGCGGCGGCGGCAAGATGGCCGGCGCGCTGCGCGAGACCGATGTGCACGTCTGCGTGCCGCACGACCGCACGGCCCGCATCCAGGAGGTGCATCTGCTGACGCTGCACTGCCTGTGCGACGGCGTGGATTCCCAATTGCTAGGTGACCAGGAAACAAGTCTATGAAGGTGAGTTTGAAGCGCGTCGTGCCGATGGTGCTGGCCGCGGCCACGCTGGTGGCCAGTCTGTCGGCCTGCGTGCCGTTGGTGGTCGGTGGTGGTTTCGCCAGCGGCGTGATGGTGGCGATGGACCGCCGCACCTCGGGTGCCCAACTGGAAGACCAGGGCATCGAGCTGCGCGGCGCCAACCGCATCAAGGAAGCGCTGGGCGAGAACGCGCGCGTCAGCGTGACCAGCTACAACCGCCAGGTGCTGTTGACCGGCGAGGTGGCGCGCACCGAGGACATCCAGCGCGCCGAGCAGATCGTCGCCAAGGTGGAGAACGTGAGTTCCGTGGTCAACGATCTGGCCGTGGGCATCCCGGCGGCGCTCACGCAGCGCTCCAACGACCTGCTCATCACGAGCAAGGTCAAGGCCTCGCTGATCGACGCCAAGGACCTGCAGGCCAATGCCTTCAAGGTCGTGACCGAGCGCAACGTGGTCTACCTGATGGGCCGCGTGACGACGCGTGAGGCCAACCGCGCGACCGAGATCGCGCGCGGCGTGAAGGACGTGGCCAAGGTAGTGCGCGTCTTCGAGACCTTGACCGAGGAAGAGCTGGCCCGGCTGGGCCAGCAACCGGCCAAGTAGGCCGGCTTGCAGCAAAGCAGGGCGCCGCGAGGCGCCCTTTTTCATTTGAGCCGCGTGATCAGGCTGGAGGTGTCGAGGCGGTTGCCGCCGGCCTGCTGCACGTCGGCGTAGAACTGGTCCACCAGCGCCGTGACGGGCAGGCGTGCGCCGTTGCGCTTGGCTTCGTCGAGCACCAGCCCCAGGTCCTTGCGCATCCAGTCCACGGCAAAGCCGAAGTCGAATTGGCCCTGGACCATGGTCTTGCCGCGGTTCTCCATCTGCCAGCTCTGGGCCGCGCCCTTGCTGATGACTGCCAGCACCTGTTCCATGTCCAGCCCGGCGCGTTGGCCGAAGGCGATGGCCTCGGACAGGCCTTGCACCAGGCCGGCGATGCAGATCTGGTTGACCATCTTGGCCAGCTGGCCCGAGCCGCTGGCGCCCAGCAGCACGATGGAGCGCGAGAAAGCCTGGGCCACGGGCTCGATGCGCGCGAAAGGCTCGGCGTCGCCGCCGCACATCACGGTCAGCATCCCGTTTTGCGCGCCTGCCTGGCCGCCGGAGACCGGGGCGTCGACGAAGTGCAGGCCGGCCTCGCGCGCCTTGCCATGCAGCTCGCGCGCCACGTCGGCCGAGGCCGTGGTGTGGTCCACGAACACCGTGTCCTTGTCCATGCCGGCGAAGGCGCCGTTCGGGCCCAGCACGACGGAGCGCAGGTCGTCGTCGTTGCCGACGCAGCAGAACACGATGTCGGCGCCGGCCGCGGCCTCGCGCGGCGTGGCGGCGGTTTTGCCCTTGAATTCATCGGCCCAGGCCTGGGCCTTGGCGGCCGAGCGGTTGTAGACGGTGACCTGGTGGCCGGCCAGGGCCAGATGGCCGGCCATGGGGAAGCCCATCACGCCCAGGCCCAGGAAGGCGACGTGGCGGGCGGGTGTGGCGGTGTAGCTGCGCGGATTGGTGGAAGCCATGCGGATTCGATCTCCAGAGTGGACCGGCGATTCTAGGAAGCCGCGGGCGCATAGTGCGCCACGCCCTCGCCGAAGGACCAGTTCTCGCGCGCGGTCTCGACCAGGTGGACGATGAGGTCCGCCGCGGCGAAGCCGGCCCGTGTGGCGTTCTGCGCGATGCCTGCGTAGAGCGCGCGCTTGTGCGCCAGCGTGCGACCGAACGAGCAGGTGATCTGCACCAGCGCCGCGCGCGCGGAGTGCTGCACGCCCAGGTAGGCCGGGGTGCAGACCAGTGCACCGGGCGGGTGGCGCGCGAGCACCTGGAAGCGGTCGTCGGGCGGCACCTCGAAGCTGGCCACCAGCGCCTGGTGGACGGCGTCGCCAAGCGCTTGCGCGTCCTCTTGCGAGACAGTGTCGGGAAGATCGATGCGGACGAAGGGCATGGGGTTCTCCTTGAAAGAGCATTGACTGTGCCCGGCGTGCGCCGTAGCCGAAACGCCCGCGCGTTCACAATGCTTGTGCATGGCACGCACAAGCATGGACCAGCTGGGCTTCGAGGACTTCGAGCTGTTCGACCGGATCGCGGCGACCCGCTCGCTGTCCGAGGTCGCGCGCGAGCGCGGCGTGGCCAGCAGCAATGTGTCGCGTGCGCTGGGCCGCATCGAGGCCGCCTGTGGCCTGCGCCTGGCGCACCGCAGCACGCATGGCCTGGCACTCACCGACGAGGGCGCGCTGTTCCTCGCACACGCGCAACGCATGCTGGCCGAGCGCCGCGCGCTGCAGGCCAGCCTCGCGCCGCGCCGCACGGCCGTCGCGGGCTTGCTCCGGCTCGCGCTGAGCCGCCTGCTGGCCGAGTACATCGTGGTGCCCAGCCTGCCGGCCCTGCGCGCCGCCCATCCGGGGCTGCAGGTCGAGCTGCACCTGGGCGACCGCCTGGCCCGCATCGCCGACGAAGGCATCGACATCGCCGTGCGGGCCGGCGTGGCACCGGCCGGCCACCATGTGGTGCGGCCGCTGGCGCGCTACGGCCGGCGCCTGTACGCCGCGCCGGCCTACCTCGACCGGCACGGCGCACCGGGCAGCGTGGCCGAGTTGGCCACGCACACACTCATCGGCAACACCGCGGTGCCGGGCCACAACCTGTGGTCCTTTCACGCGGAGGGCAGCCTGGCCGTGCAGGGCCAGCTGCGGGCCGATTGCAGTGCGGCCGTCGTGGCGATGGCGCTGGCCGGCGCGGGCATTGCCAGCCTGAACGACCGCGTGGCCGAGCCACTGGTGCGCCAGGGGCGGCTGCAGCCCGTGCTCGCGCAGCTTGTGGACCCGGGCGAGCACAGCATCCAGGCCGTGGTGCTGGCCGAGCAGCACCGCGCCCCGCGCATCCGCGCCATGCTGGCGCATCTGCAGGGAGCGTTCGCGCCTGGCTAGAGGATGGTCAGGTTCTCCGTGCCGGCGGCCAGGTCGTTGCTGCGCGCGCGCTGGCTGTTGAGCTTGATCTGCAGGCGCAGGTCGTTCAGCGAGTCGGCGTTGCGCAGCGCGTCCTCGTAGGTGATCAGGTAGCTCTCGAAGGCGTCGAACAAGGCCTGGTCGAAGGTCTGCATGCCCAGGTTGCGGCTCTTCTTCATGACCTCCTTGATCTCCGCCACTTCGCCCTTGAAGATCAGGTCGGCGATCAGCGGCGAGTTCAGCAGCACCTCCACGGCGGCAATGCGACCCTTGCCGTCCTGGCGCGGCACCAGGCGCTGCGAGACGATGGCCTTGAGGTTCAACGACAGGTCCATCAGCAGCTGTGCGCGCCGTTCCTCGGGGAAGAAGTTGACGATGCGGTCCATCGCCTGGTTCGCGCTGTTCGCGTGCAGCGTGGCCAGGCACAGATGCCCGGTCTCGGCGAAAGCCACGGCCTGGTCCATGGTGCTGCGGTCGCGGATCTCGCCCATCAGGATCACGTCGGGCGCCTGGCGCAGCGAATTCTTGAGCGCCGCTTCCCAGCTTTCCGTGTCGATGCCCACCTCGCGCTGTGTCACCACGCAGTTCTTGTGCGGGTGCACGAACTCCACCGGGTCTTCGATGGTGATGATGTGTCCATGCGAGTTCTCGTTGCGCCAGTCCACCATGGCCGCCAGCGTGGTGGATTTGCCCGAGCCGGTGGCACCCACCATGATGCACAGGCCGCGCTTGGTCATCGAAATGTCCTTGAGCACGGTGGGCACGCCGAGTCCGTCCAGCGTGGGGACCGTGGCCGGGATCACGCGCAGCACCAGGCCGACCTTGCCCTGCTGCAAGAAGGCGTTGACCCGGAATCGGCCGATGCCGCCAGGCGAGATCGAGAAGTTGCACTCCTTGGTGCGCTCGAACTCGGCCGCCTGCTTGTCGTTCATGATGGCGCGTGCCAGTGCCATCGTGTGGGCCGGCAGCAGTGGCTGCGCAGAGACCTTGACGATCTTGCCGTCGACCTTGATGCCGGGCGGAAAGTCGGCCGTGACGAACAGGTCGCTGCCGCCGCGGGTGATCAGCAACCGCAGCAGGTCGCTGATGAACTTACTGGCCTGATCGCGTTCCATAGGGGGCTTCCTGGTTCGGACGGTCCGTGAGGCGGGCGTTGACGGCACGCAGCCGCAAGGAGAGCTTGCGCGCCAGCAGGGCGATCAGCGCCGCAGCCAGCCGCGGGTCGCTGCCCATCATCTCGTCCAGGCCGTCGGCGGGCAGGACGGCGATCTCGCAATCGGTCAAGGTGGTGCAGGCGGAAAAGCGCTGGCCGCTGTCCAGCAGCGACATCTCGCCCAGGATCTCGCCCGGCCGGCTCTCGGCCAGCCGCAGCAACTCGCCCCAGGGCTGGCGCCGGTCCACCGCGATGCTGCCCCGCAGCAGCACCACCATGAAGTTGCCGAACTCGTGCTGGTGGATGACGACGCGGCCACTGCCCACCCGCACGAAGCGGAAAAAGCGCTCCATTTGCACGATGTCCTGCGCTTCCAGGCGCGACATGTTGCGGTCGCGCGCCCACAAGGCCTGCAGGTTGGCGATGGCCGCGCCCGAGGGGATGCTGCGCGCGCCGATCTCGGTGGCGCGCGTCTCCCACGGCACCATCACCGCCTCGTCGTGGCCTGGGCCGGGCTGCGCGGCGGCGAACAGCCCCGGCTCGGCGCCCTCGGCCGTGCGTTCGCGTGCCGGCCATGCGCCGCGCAGGGAACCGAACCAGCTACGCATGGGGCCCGCTTCCGCGCCGCCCGCTCATCCGGGGAAGTTCTCGGGCGTCTTCGCCTTGCCGCGTGCCTCGGCCGGCGAGATCACGTTGCGCCGCACCAGGTCGGTCAGGTTCTGGTCCAGCGTCTGCATGCCGGCGGCCTGGCTGGTCTGGATGGTCGAGTACATCTGCGCCACCTTGGCCTCGCGGATCAGGTTGCGGATGGCCGGCGTGCCCAGCATGATCTCGTGCGCCGCCACGCGGCCCTGGCCGTCCTTGGTCTTGCACAGGGTCTGCGAGATCACGGCCTGCAGCGATTCGGACAGCATGGCACGCACCATCTCCTTCTCCTCGGCCGGGAACACGTCGATGATGCGGTCGATGGTCTTGGCCGCGCTGGAGGTGTGCAGCGTGCCGAACACCAGGTGACCGGTCTCGGCCGCGGTCATGGCCAGGCGGATGGTTTCCAGGTCGCGCAGCTCGCCCACGAGGATCGCGTCGGGGTCTTCGCGCAGCGCCGAACGCAGCGCGGCTGCGAACGACAGCGTGTGCGGCCCGACCTCGCGCTGGTTCACCAAGCACTTCTTGGACTCGTGCACGAACTCGATCGGGTCCTCGATCGTCAGCACGTGGCCGTACTCGCTCTCGTTGAGGTGGTTGACCATGCCGGCCAGCGTGGTCGACTTGCCCGAGCCGGTGGGCCCGGTCACGAGCACCAGGCCGCGCGGCTTGAGCGCCAGCTCGCCGAAGATGCGCGGCGCGTTGAGCTGCTCCAGCGTCAGGATCTTCGAGGGGATGGTCCGCAGCACGGCACCGGCGCCGCGGTTGTGGTTGAAGGCGTTGACCCGAAAGCGCGACAGGCCTTCGATTTCGAACGAGAAGTCGATCTCCAGGAACTCCTCGAAGTGCTTGCGCTGGCTGTCGCTCATGATGTCGTACACCATGCCATGCACCGTCTTGTGGTCCAGCGGATCGACATTGATGCGGCGCACGTCGCCATGAACGCGGATCATCGGCGGCAGGCCGGCCGACAGGTGCAGGTCCGACGCCTTGTTCTTGACCGTGAAGGCCAGCAGCTGGGTGATGTCCACAGGAATCCTTGGGTGGATTTGGTACTCTTGCTTAACTAATTATGACGAGCATACGTAACAATCTCCAGCAAGTGCGCGACCGCATCGCCACAGCCTGCGCCCGCGCCGGACGGCCGGCGGACAGCGTCCAGTTGCTGGCCGTTTCCAAGACCATGCCGCTGCCCAGCGTGCTGGAGGCCATGGCCGGTGGCCAGGCCGCCTTTGGCGAGAATTACGTGCAGGAGGGTGTGCAAAAGATCGAGGCGCTGCGCGCCTGGGAGGCCGAAGGCGGGCGCCCGGTGCAGGTCGCGTGGCACATGATCGGGCCGCTGCAGAGCAACAAGACCCGCGTGGTCGCCGCGCACTTCGACTGGGTGCACAGCGTGGACCGGCTCAAGATCGCCGAGCGGCTGGCCGAGCAGCGGCCGGCCGAGCTGGGGCCGCTGCAGGTCTGCATCCAGGTCAACATCGATGGCGGGGCCAGCAAGTCCGGCGTCGCGCCCGAGGACACGCTGGCGCTGGCGCGCGCGGTGGCCGCCCTGCCGCGGCTGGCGCTGCGCGGGCTCATGACCATTCCCGAGCCGCAGAGCGGCTTCGAGGCCCAGCGCGCCGTGCACGCGCGTGCGCGGGCCCTGTTCGAGCAGGTGCGGGCGGCCGGCATCGGCGGGGCGGCGTTCGATACCTTGTCCATGGGCATGACGGCCGACCTGGAAGCCGCCGTTGACGCGGGCAGCACGCTGGTGCGCGTGGGCACGGCGATCTTCGGCGCGCGCTGAGGCGCGGCGTCTCATTGCGCCGGCAGGACGATGGCCACGCGCCGGTTCTGCTGGCGCTGCTCGGGCGTGCGGTTGTCGTTCACGGGCGCGGTCTTGCCCAGGCCGAGCGTCTGGATGTCGGCATCGCGCAGGCCGGCGGCCACCATGGCGCGCTGCACGGCCTGGGCGCGCCGCAGCGACAGCGCCAGGTTGTAGGCCTGGCTGCCGGTGCTGTCGGCATGGCCTTCGATGCGCACGCGCGTGATCTCCAGCTGGGCCAACTGGCGCCCGAGCCGATCGGCGGTGGCCTGGCCTTCGGTGCCCAGCACGTCGGAGTCGCTGTCGAACAGCATCCGGCCCGCGATCGAGAGTTCCCAGCCCTCGTCGGTGGGGCGAAAGCCCAGCGCCCGCAGTTGCTCATCCCGGCTCGGCGCCGGTGTGGGCGGTGCGGGTGGTGCGGGCGGTGCGGGCGGTGCGGCGCAGGCTGCCAGCAGCCAGGCGCTGGCCCAGGCGGCGCCGAGCAGGCAGGCGCGGCGCGAGGCCATCCAATGCAGTTCCATCACAACTCCGAAATGTCGCTGACGACATAGGCGCCTTCGAACAGGCGGCTGGTGCCGCGGCCACTCTTCTTGGCTTCGTACATGGCACGGTCGGCTGCGCGCAGCAGCTGGTCGGCGGTCTGGCCGTGCTCGGGATACAGCGCAATGCCGATGCTGACCGAGGGCACGATGCGCTCGTGGCGCTCGGACAGGGGCAGCGCCACGGCGGCGTTGATCTTGTCGGCGATGCGCAGCGCGTCCTGGGGGTGGTGCACCGGCGCCAGCAGCACCGCGAATTCGTCGCCGCCCAGGCGCGCCACGATGTCGCCCTCGCGCAGCTGTGCGCGGATGCGCGTGGCCACCTCGATCAGCAGCAGGTCGCCGACGGCGTGGCCGTAGTGGTCGTTGATTTCCTTGAAGCGGTCGTTGTCCATGTACAGCACGGCGATGTTGCCGCCCTGGATTTGGGCGTCTTGCAGGATCCGGGCCAGGCGGCGGCTGAAGTAGGCGCGGTTGTACAGGCCGGTCAGGCTGTCGTGGTTGGCCAGGTGCGTCAGCGAGCGGTTCTCCTGCGCGAGCTGGGCCTGCTGCATCTCGATTTCGGTCAGCAGGGCGTTGAAGTCCTCGCCCAGTGCGTGGAACTCGGCGATCTGCGAGGCCGGCGCGCGCTGCATGCCGCCGCGTTGCGCACGCGCCCGGTGGGTCATCGCGATCAAGGCGTCCACCGGCTCCACGATGTCGCGCTGGATGCGCCGCGACAGCAGACGCAGGCCCAGCCCGGCGCACACCAGGCACAGCGCGATGCCGGCCGCGGCGGTGGCCAGGAAGCGGGCGAACACCGCACCGTCGCCCCGCAGGCGCACTTCGCCGATCTGGCGGCCGCGGTCCAGCACCGGGGCCACGGTGGGGGCCGGCATCAGCAGGCGGCCCAGCGGCTCGCCGGCCGCCTCGAGCAGCGCGTCGGCGCGCTGCCGGTCCGCAAGCGCGTAGCGCGCCAGCACATGGCCGGCCTGGTCGCGCAACTCGGCCTCGCGCAGCGACTCGCGCTGGGCGATGACGGCCAACTGCTCCATGATGGCCACGCGGTCGTTGAACACCACCGCTGCCTCGACCGAGTAGGCGATGGAGCGCGCCACCAGTTCGAGGTGGTTGTTGGCATAGGTGCGCAGCGCCAGCACGGCGGCCAGCAGCAGCGCCAGGCCCACGGCGGCCATGCTGATGCTGGCCACGCGCACATGGGCCCGCCGCAGCGTCTGCAGCAGGCTGCGGCGCGCCGGCTGCGCCGGCATGCCGGCGGTCACGGCGGTCACGGCGGAGGCGTCGGCAGGGACGCCATGCGGCGGCTGGTCGCGGCTCATGGCTTGCGCTCCTGCCCCAGGCGCAGCACCTGCGGATGGATGCGCACCTTGCCGCGGGCCAGCGCATCGAGGTTGATCTCGAAGCGCACGGCATGTCCTGCAGGTTCGATGTCCAGCCGCACCATGCCGCTGGCCAGGCACGGGGTCGAGCGTTCGCACAGAGTCAGCACGGGCTGGCCGTCCAGTTCCTGCGCCAGTTGCTGCCATTGGGGCGTCTCGAGCGCGCCGATGTAGAGCACGTCGCATTGGGTGGCGACGGCCTGGCCGGCTTCCAGCCGCCGCAGCAGCACGGGACCGCCTGGCCAGGCGATGCCCTGTTGCTGCAGGCGTTCGGCATGCGGGCTGGCTCCGACGAAGCACACGCGCAAGGGATCGGGGGGCACGGGCCAGCGCGTGTAGGCCAGCACGCGGGTCACGGTCTCCCGCAGGTCCAGCCCGATGGGCTGGCCCGTGACTGGGGTGGCTGGCACGAGGGCGAGCAGCATGGACAGGGCCAGGCCCGCCGGCCCGTGGCGTCGCAAGAAGGAGGCGGCGTGTTGGCCGGGAGACATGCAGGATAAGGGGGCGTTCCTCACGCCCCGGCGAAAGCAGCGCGCGATGCTAACAGCCCCCTCTGACGCCGGCCTGTCGCGGCCGCCGCACGGACGGCTCAGCTCCTGTACTTGATGGTGCAGCCGTAGGGCGGGGTCTGCGCCTGGCTGATGGGCTTGCCGGCCAGCGTCTCGTCGAGGCCCTGGCGCACGTAGTTGGTGGCAGTCTTGATGTCGCTGGCGCGGGCCGAGGCGATGGAGTCGATGCCACCCGCGTAGACCAGCGTGCCCTGCGGATCGACGATGTACATGTGCGGCGTGGTGCGCGCGCCGTAGGCCCTGCCCACGGTGCCTTCCTCGTCCATCAGCGTGGCCGTGGGCGCGCCGGATTTGTCCTGGATCCAGCGTGCCAGCTGCTGCGGCGGCAGGTAGTCGGAGGCGGCCTTCTCGGTCGAGTTGACGGCCAGCCAGACCACGTCCTTGCCCGTGAACTCCTTCTGCAGGCCGGGCAGGTTGGCGCTGTCGTAGTGCTTGCGCACGAAGGGGCAGCCCGGGTTGGTCCATTCCAGCACCACGGTCTTGCCCTTGAATTCGGCCAGCGTGCGCGTCTTGCCGTTGGTGTCGGTCAGCGTGAAGGCGGGGGCGGGCTGGCCGACGGCGGCCGCGGCCTGGGCGGTGCCGGCCGCCAGCAGGGCGCAGGCGGCAACGGAGGTCAGCAGGGCCGTGCGGCGCTGCAGGAGGGGGCGGACCAGGGATGGCATCGGGGCGGCTCCTTCAGGGTGGTGGTTACAGGCTCGCGATGGCCGCACGCAATTCGGCCACGCTCAGGATCTCGGACAGCACCACGGGCGCGCTGCCCTGGCGGTACAGCACGTAGACCGGCACGCCGCTGCGGCCCAGTTCGCGCAACGCCGAAGTGATGGCCGGGTCGCGCCGGGTCCAGTCGGCCGTCAGCAACTGCACGTTCTTGGCCTCCAGGTCGGCCAGCACGCTCTTGTCGGCCAGCGCCGTGCGCTTGTTGTACTGGCAGGTCACGCACCAGGCGGCCGTGAAGTCCACGAACACGGGCCGGCCCTGGGCCAGCGCCTGTTGCACCTGTGCGGGCGTCCAGGGCTGCCAGCGCGCACCAGCGGCGGCCACGGGCGTGGCGGCCTCCACCGGGCGCAGCACGGCGGGGCCGAACAGGCCCAGCATGCCCACGGCCAGCAGCAGCGCCAGCGTTCCCATGACCCAGCGCGCACGGCCCGCCAGGCCCAGCGCCCAGACCACGGCCGCCAATGCCACAAGCAGCAGCAGCAGCGCCGCGGCACCGTCGATGCCGGTCTGCTGGCCCAGCACCCAGACCAGCCAGGCCACGGTGGCGAACATCGGGAAGGCCATGCAGCGGCGGAACACGTCCATCCAGGGGCCCGGCCGCGGCAGCCAGCGCACCACGGCCGGCACCACGCTGGCCAGCAGGAAGGGCAGAGCCATGCCCAGGCCCAGCACCGCGAACACCGCCAGCGCCTGGGCCGTCGGCAGGCCCACGGCGACGCCCATGGAGGCGCCCATGAACGGCGCCGTGCAGGGCGAGGCGATGGCCACGGCCAGCACGCCGGACAGGAAGGCGTCGGCGACCGGATGGCGCGCCTGGGCCGTGGCCAGGCCCGAGGGCAGCAGGTGGCCGAAATCGAACAGGCCGGCCAGGTTCAGCCCGAGCAGCGTGAACAGCACGGCCAGCGCGGCCACCACCCCCGGCGATTGCAGCTGGAAGCCCCAGCCGAGTTGCTCGCCGGCTGCGCGCAGGCCCAGCAGCAGGCCGGCCAGTGCGACGAACGAGAGCACCACGCCGGCGCTGTAGGCCAGGCCATGCAGCCGCAGCGCGCGCCGTTCGCCGGCATGGCGCGCGAAGCCCAGCATCTTGATGGCCAGCACCGGGAACACACAGGGCATGAAGTTCAGGATCAGCCCACCCAGCAGCGCGCCAGCCAGCGCGGCGATGAGGCCGATCGGCCGGCCCGCATCGACGGGCTGCTGGGCGGCTGCGTTGGCCTCGAGCGCGGCGCTCAGCGCGGGCGACACCGTCGCGACGGCCGCGCCCTGCGGCCAGGTCCCGGCCACGGCGGCTTCGGCGCGCCAGGCCTGGCGCCGGCCGTCTGCGTCCAGCGCGAGCACCACGGGCATCACGGCCGGGCTCTGGCTGCGCTGGTCCGACAGCGGCACGCGCGCTGTCCAGACGGCGCCGTCCCAGGTCTGGGTCCAGGCGCCCGCGGTCTGGATGACCTCGGCGGTCTCGGGGAAGAACTCCAGGGTCTTGCCCTGCACGGTTGCGGGCAAGCCGCGCACGGCCACGGCCAGCGTCTTGCCGTCGACGACGTCCACCGTGCTGCCCGCGGGCAGGGCTTGCGGGTGGGCGGCGGCGGCCGCATCGAACGCGGCCTGGTGCAAGGCGGTGGCGCCCTGCACGGGCAGGTCCAGCGTGAACTCGCCCTCTTCGGGAATGCACTCCTTGCGGCAGACCAGCCAGGATGCGCTGAGCTTGAGCTGCAGCTGCCCGCCCCGGGCCTGGAAGTCCGGCCCCACGGTCAGCGGCACGGGCAGCAGCACGGTGTTCTCGTAGCCGTAATTGGCCAGCGGGCCGATCGGGATCTTGTGCGGCACGGGCCAGGCGATCTCGCCGGCCTGCACGCCGGCCGGCAGCTGCCAGCGCAGCTCGGTCGGCAGGCCCGAGTCGCCCGGGTTCTTCCAGTAGGTGTGCCACTCGGGCTTGTGCGTGATCGACAGCCCGACCCACACCGGCTGGCCCGGCGCCACGCCCTGCGGCGCCAGCGCCACGAGCTCGGCGCGCACCTGGGGCGTGGTCACGACGGCGGCATCGGCCAGCGCGGCCGGCGCGGCCAGGGCGAAGCCCGTGGCCAGCAGCAGGGCGAGGGCAGGGTGTTGCGGCATGGATGGCGTGCGAAAGCGCAGATGGGAGCGCCCTGCGCCCGCAAAGTTCCACCCCGTCATGCCGCGAATCCCAGCACCACGCGGCGTGCCATGGCGCCCTTCTTCTCGATCTTGGTCACGACCACGGCGCCGATCTCGGCCGTGTTGGCCACATGCGTGCCGCCGCAGGGCTGCAGGTCGATCAGTTCCCCGGCGCCGACGCGGATGGTGCGCACGGCGCCCGTGCCGCGCGGCGGCGAGACCGACATGCTCTTGACCAGGGCCGGGTTGGCGTCGAGTTCGGCCTCGGTGATCTCGCCCACGGTGACGGGCAGCGCCGCGCCGACCAGGCGCGCGATGCCGGCACTGAGCGCCTCCTTGTCGAGCGGCTGGTCGGTGTGGAAATCCAGCCGCGCCGTGTCCGCCGTGATCGAGCAGCCGTTCACGGGCAGGGCCACGAGGTGGCACAGCAGGTGCGTGGTGGTGTGAAAACGCATCAGCCGGTGGCGGCGCGCCCAGTCGATCTCGGCTGTCACGGGCGTGCCGGCGGTGCACAGGGCCAGCAGGTCGTCCTGGCCGGGCGCCGGCACATGGCAGATCGCGGCCGTGGGTCGGCCTTCGGCGTCCTTGCCCTTGCGCGTGTCGGCGATCGCCAGGCGCTGGCCATCGGCCAGCAGCAGCCAGCCCGTGTCGCCGGCCTGGCCGCCGCCCAGCGGGTAGAACACCGTGCGGTCGAGCACGATGCCTTCCGGGCCGGCGGCGGTGATGGTGGCGCCGGTCTGGCGCAGGCGGGCGTCCTGGCGGAAGAGATCCTGGGTCATCGTGCAAGAAGGGGTGGAGCGGGCAGAGCGCCATTGTCGGCGGCCCGGCGCAGTGGCGCTGCTATGCTGGCCGAACACCCAGAACCAGGAGGAGACATGCCCCATCCACAACGCCGCGCGCTGCTGCTGGGCCTGGCAGGCGCCGCGCTCACACCCGTGGTGCGCGCCCAGGTCTGGCCGGCCAAACCCATCAAGCTCATCGTCGGCTTTCCGCCCGGCGGCGGCATCGATTTCGCGGCGCGCACGGTGCAGGTGCCGCTGCAGGAGTTGCTGGGCCAGCAGATGGTCGTCGAGTACAAGCCCGGCGCTGGCGGCCTGCTGGCGGCCACCGAGCTCACGCGCGCTGCGCCCGACGGCTACACGCTGCTGCTGGCCAACACCGGCCCGTTCGCGATCGCGCCCTACCTGCAGGCGAAGATGCCGTACGACCCGCTGCGCAGCTTCAGCTACGTGGGCCAGATCAGCCAAGGCAGCTACATCGCGGTCACGCGGCCCGACCATCCGGCACGCGACCTCAAGGAGTTCGTGGCCTGGGTGCGCGCCAATCCCGGCCAGGTCAACTTCGCTTCGGCCGGCAAGGGCTCGTCCACGCACCTGAACGGCGAGCTGTTGAACCAGGTCACCGGCCTGGACCTCGTGCATGTGCCCTACAAGGGCAGCGCGCCGGCCGTGCAGGACCTGATCGGCGGGCAAACCCAGATCCTGATCGATGCCGGCACCGTGCTGCTGCCCCAGGTCAAGGGCGGCAAGCTCAAGGCCCTGGCCGTGACCGGCACCAAGCGCGACCCGCAACTGCCCGATGTGGCCACCGTGGCCGAGCAGGGCCTGGCCGGCGTGCAGTCGGTCGGCTTCCAGGGCTTGGTCGGCCCGGCCGGCATGCCGCGCGAGGTGGTCGACCGGCTGGCGGCTGGTCTGGCCAAGGTGCTGGCCGTGCCGGAGGTGCAGGCCAAGTTCGCGGCTGCCGGTGCCGAGGTGCACTACCAGGGGCCGGAGGCCTTCGCCGCGTTCGTCAGGGCCGACAACGAGAAGTGGGCCAAGCTCATCCGCGACCGCAAGATCCAGCTGGACTGAGGCGATGGAACAAGCCGCGGACACTCACGACGGCCATTGCAGCTGCGGCTTCGTGCGCTACCGCATGGCGTCGGCGCCGATGATCGTGCACGCCTGCCACTGCAGCTGGTGCCAGCGCGAGAGCGGTGGGCCCTTCGTCGTCAATGCCGTGATCGAGGCCACGCGCGTGACGCTGTTGCAGGGCGAGGTCCACCTGGTTGTGACGCCCTCGGCGAGCGGCAAGGGCCAGAAGATCGCGCGCTGCCCACAGTGCCAGGTGGCGCTCTGGAGCCACTACCCGAACGCCGGCGAGCGCATCTGCTTCGTGCGCGTGGGCACGCTGCAGGCGCCCGCGCGGCTGCCGCCCGACGTGCACATCTTCACGTCCACGCGCCAGACCTGGCTGCCGCTGCCCGAGGGCGCCTTGGCCGTGCCCGCGTTCTACGAGCCGGCCAAGGTCTGGTCGGCCGAGGCCCGCGCACGCTGGGCCGCGGCGCGTGCCTGAGCCTCAGTCGACCGCGATCCCGCGCGCGCGGATCAGCGGCGTCAGCACGGCCGTCTCGTCGGCGATGGTCTTGCCGAAGCCCGTGCCGTCCTGTGCGATGGTCTCCACGCCCAACTCGGCGAAGCGCTGGCGCACCTCGGGCAGCTGCAGGGCCTTGGCCACTTCGGCGGCCATGCGCTGGACGATGGCCGGCGGCGTGCGGGCCGGCGCGAACAGGCCGAACCAGTTGCCGAGCTCCACGCCGGGGATGCCGGCCTCGGTCAGCGTGGGCGCATCGGGGAAGAACGGCGAGCGCCGCGTGCCGCTCACGGCCAGCAGCCGGGCGCGCCCCTCGCGGATGTGCTGCAGGCCCGTCGCCGGATCGAAGTAGTAGTCGATCTGGCCGGCCAGGATGTCCTGCAGCGCCGGTGCTGCGCCCTTGTAGGGCACGTGCACCACGTCGATGCCGGCCTGCTGCTTGAACAGCTCGCCGACCAGGTGCATCTGCGTGCCGGGCCCGCCCGAGCCGTAGCTGAGCTTGCCCGGCGCGGCCTTGGCCAGGGCGACGAGCTGCGCGCTGCTGCCGGCCGGCAGCCCCTTGCGGGCCACGAGGTAGAGCTGGGCGTAGCCCAGGCTGCTGACGGGCTGCAGGTCGCGCGCCGGGTTCAGCGCGGGCTTGAACAGCGAGGGGTTGGCGGTCTGCACCGAGATCGGCGCGACCATGAAGGTATGGCCGTCGGCTGCGGCGCGGATGGTCTCGCTGGCCGCGATGTTGCCGCTGGCGCCGGGCCGGTTGTCCACGACGATGGGCTGGCCCAGCGCTTTTTGCAGCGGCAGGCCGACCACGCGGGCCATGATGTCGGTGGTGCCGCCGGCCGGAAAGCCAACGACGAGGCGGATCGGCCTGGCCGGCCAGGCGTCCTGGGCCTGGCCGCTGCCCGCGGCCAGCAGGCCGGCGGCGGCCGTGGCGCGCAGCAGCGTGCGGCGGGTGCAAGGGTGGGGTTGATGGGCGTTCATGGCGTGTCTCCGTCGGTTGCAAGGTGGGGGTCAGCGGGCCGGCCAGGCCGGCATCGCGGCGGCACGCACGAGGCGCGTTTCCTGCGCCGTGATCAGGTGTTCCGAGGCAGCCAGGTAAGCCGGGAAGTCCGGGTGCGCGTCGCGTGCCTGGCTGCGGCGTTCGTAGTCCGCCAGGCTGTCGTAGGCCCACAGGTGCACGAACTGGTTCTGCGGGCCGACCTGGCTCAGGTAGAAGCCCAGCGGATGCTCCAGCGTCTGCAGCAGCACCGGCATGGCCAGGCGGTTGAACACCTCGAGGAACTCGCCCATGCGGCGCAGGCGGATGGTGTAGACGCGGTGGTCCACGAGCGGCTTAGGCGGCATGGCGCTGCTCCTGCGGCGCCGTGGCCTGCGCCGGCAGGTCGCCCGCGATGTGGCGCGCCGTGAGCCAGCCGAAGGTCATGGCCGGGCCCAGCGTGATGCCCGCGCCGGGATAGTTGCCGCCCATGATGCTGGCGCGGTCGTTGCCCACGGCGTACAGGCCCGCGACGGTGCTGCCGTCGGCGCGCAGCACCTCGCCGACCACGCTGGTGCGCAGCCCGTCGAAGGTGCCGAGGTCGCCCATGAAGACCTTGACCGCGTAGTAGGGCCCGCGCGCGAGCGGTGCCACGCAGGGGTTGGGCTGCTGCTGCGGATCGGCCAGGTAGCGGTTGAAGGCGTTGCCGCCGCGGCCGAACTGCGGGTCCAGACCTTGCGTGGCGCCCTGGTTGTAGGCGGCCACGGTGGCTTGCAGACCGGCGCCATCGATGCCCGTGGCCTGGGCCAGTTCTGCCAGCGTGCGGCCCTTGAACAGATAGCCCTGGCGGATGAGGCCGCCCAGCGGCATGGGCGCTGGCTTGGCATAGCCCAGGCCGTACTTGGAGATGGCGGTCTGGTCGCAGACCAGCCACATGGCCGTCTCGCGTTCGCCCGCGCAGGCCTCGATCAGCGCCGCGCCCACGTCGTGGTAGGAGTCGGCCTCGTTCGTGAAGCGCCGCCCATTGCGCAGCACGCCGATCACGCCGGGCTTGTAGCGGTCCAGCAGGTGTGGGAACACGCCGGTGCGGCCGCCCGGCAGCGGCACGCGCGAGACCGGCATCCAGGCCGCGGCGCCGGTGCCGTCGAAGCGCATGTCGACCTGGCCGCCGGCGCGCTCGGCCAGCGCCAGGCCATCGCCGGTGTTCTCGGCCGGCACAGGCGAGAGGTGCTCGCCGCCGCGCGCCAGGTGCGGGTAGCGCTGGGCGGTGCGCGCGCGGTCGTGGGCGTAGCCACCGCAGGCCAGCACCACGCCGCGCCGCGCGGTGATGCGCAGCTCGCCCTGCTGCATGCGCACGCGCGCACCGACGGTGCGGCCTTCGGCGTGCAGCAGCTCGAGCACCTCGGCGCCGGTGTGGATCGGAATGCCGAGGTCGAAGCAACTCTTGGCCAGCCGCGCGGCGAGCGCGTTGCCGCTCGTGACCTGCACGCCGCGTCGCCAGCGCAGCAGGTCGACGAAGTGCGCCGCCAGCCGCCTGGCCACGTACAGCGCCGACACCACGGACTTGCTGGCGCGGAAGAAGTGCTTGAGGTCGGCGTTGGAGGAGTTGAACATCATGCCCATGAAGGTGATGGTCTCGAGCGGCGGGCGCAGCCGCGCGAGCTCGGGGCCGAGCTGGCTGGCGTCGAAGGGCGCGGCCAGGATGGAGCGGCCGACCTGCGCGCCGCCCGGCGCGTCGGGGTGGTAGTCCGGGTACAGCGTGGGCACGAAGCGCACGGACGTTTCGCGCTCGAACCAGTCGACCATGGCGCTGGCGTGTTCCAGGAAGGCCTCGGCCGCAGCCGCGTCGAAGAAGCGGCCGGCCTGGTCGCGCAGGTAGGTGCGCATCGCGGCGCGCGTGTCGCCGGCCGGCGCGTGGCGGCTGCCGGGAATCCAGAGCACGCCGCCCGAGAACGCGGTGGTGCCGCCGAAGACCGAGGCCTTCTCGACGACGACCACGTCCAGGCCGAGCTTGCGGGCCGTGATGGCGGTGGACAGGCCGCCGGCGCCCGAGCCGACGACCAGCAGGTCGCAGAGCAGGTCCTGCGCAACGGAATCGAAGGGGTGCATGCTGAGGTCTCCTTGGGGTGTGCGAAGCCACCGCATGCCCGGGCATGCGGAACGAGGGGCGGAACAGGAAGGGGGGAGGCGCGATCAGGCGCCGCGCGCCGCGTCGTCGTTGAAGCCGGGGCGCGGCACCATGTCCATCAGCATGCAGGCCAGGCCGCCATCGACCACCAGCTCGGCGCCGTTGACGTAGGCTGCGCGCGCGCTGGCCAGGAACAGCACGGGCTCGGCGATGTCCTGCGGCTCGCCGATGCGGCGGCTGGCGGTGGCTGCGGCGCGACGCGCCTCGAAGCCGGGCTCGGCATAGAAGCGGGCCGACAGCGCCGTGCGGACCATGCCGGGGCAGACCACGTTGCTGCGCACGCCCTGCGGCCCCCATTCGGCCGCGAGCTGGCGCGACAGCAGGCGCACGCCGGCCTTGCTCGCGCTGTAGGCGCCGCTGGCGGTCTGCGGGTGCAGCGCGGAGACCGAGGCCACGTGCACGATGCTGCCGTGGCCGGCCTCCAGCATGTCCTGGCCAAAGGCGCGCGCGCAGAGCAGGTAGCCCGTCAGGTTCACGGCCAGCACCGCGTTCCACTCGGCGATGGGGACCGTGGCCAGCGCGCCGGGCCGCAGCAGGCCGGCGTTGTTGACCAGCGCCGTGACCGGGCCGAGCTGCGTGCGCACCTGCTGCGCGGCGGCCTGCACGGCGGCCTCGTCGGCGATGTCGCACGCGACCGCCAGCACGCGGGCGCCTTGGTCGGCCAGCGTCGCGGCCACGCGGCGCGCGCTGTCGATGTCGCGGTCCAGCAGCGCGACCTGCGCGCCCGCGGCGGCGAAGCCCTGGGCGATGGCCGCGCCGATGCCGCTGCCCGCGCCGCTGACCACGCACACGCTGCCGGCCAGGCCCAGCCAGCTGAAGGTGGACGATTCGTTCGCCGGGTCGGTGGAAGTGGTCTGGTGCATCTGCGTTGTCTCCGTCGTGGTACGGCCTCAAGCATCGCGCCGCAGGCCGTTCGCTTCAATCGACAAAGCCGGCCATGAACCGGACAATCCGTGCATCACAGGGAGACACACCATGCGCACCGAACCGGGCACCGTCCGCAGCTTCGCGCTCTATGGCAGCAGCGACCAGCAGCCGGCCTGGGCCGAGCTGGTGCACCTGGAAGCCATCCCCGAGCGCTCGAGCCTGTTCGACTGGGAGATCGACCTGCACTTCCACGAGGCGCTCGTGCAACTGCTCTACCTCACGCGGGGCGGCGAGGGAGAGGCTGTCATCGACGGCGTGCGCTGGGTGCTGCGGCCGCCCTGCCTGATCGTGGTGCCGGCGCGCGCCGTGCACGGCTTCAGCTTCCATCCCGCCACCGACGGGCCGGTCATCACGGCCGCGCAGAAGCCGCTGGAGTCGCTGGCCGCGCTGACGGCGCCGCAGCTGCTGGAGCACCTGCGCCGCCCGGCCGTGCTCGAGGTGCCGCCGGACAGCCGCCACGCCCAGGTGCTGCTGCCGCTGTTCGAGGCCATCGGCCGCGAGCAGCAGCTGCTGGCCGACGGCGGCATGCGCGCCGGCATGGCCTTGCTGGCGGCGCTGTTCGTGCAGGTGGCGCGCGTGGCGGCCTCGGCCAGCGGGGCCGTGCACAGCACGCGCTCGCGCAAGGCGGCGCAGATCGAGCGCTTCCGCGCGCTGCTGGATGCGCGCTTTCGCGAACGCCTGCCGGTGCAGGCCTACGCGCAGGCGCTGGGCATCACGCTGGGCCAGCTCACGCGGCTCACGCGCGAGCTGCTCGGCGCGTCGGCACAGGCCGTGGTCAATGCGCGCGTGGTGCACGAGGCCGAGCGCGAGCTGGTCTACTCCTCGCTGTCGGTCAAGCAGATCGCGGCCGAACTCGGCTTCGAGGACGAGGCCTACTTCGGCCGCTTCTTCAAGAAGCACACGGGCCTGCGACCCACCGATTTCCGTGCGCAGGCGCGGCGCCGGCTGGCGGCGCAGTGAGCGCTACTCGACCTTGGCGCCCGAGGCCTTGACGGTGGCGCCCGAACTCTCCCAGTCCGCGCGCAGCAGCTTGTGGAACGCGTCCGGCGTCATCGCCGCGGACTCCACGCCCAGCCGCGCGAGGCGTTCCTGCACGGCGGGGTCGGCCAGCGTCTTCTGCAGCGCGGCGTTGATCTTGTCCAGCTCCGCACGCGGCAGCGCGGCCGGCGCCAGCAGGCCGATCCATGAATCGAAGCTGTAGCCCGGCAGGCCGCTCTCGGCCGCGGTCGGCAGCTCGGGCAGGAAGCGCGAACGCTGCTTGCCGGTGTAGGCGATGAACTTCACGCGCGCGTCGTCCTTGTAGCCCATCACGCCGATCAGCGAGGAGGTGACGGCCTGCACGCGGCCGGCCAGCACTTCGTTGACCGCGTCGCCGGTGGACTTCATCGGGATGTGCTGCATGTCCAGCCCGGCCATGGCCACGAACGAGGCCATGCCCAGGTGGGTGGCGCTGCCGTTGCCGGCCGAGGCGTAGTTGTAGGCGCCGGGCTTGGCCTTGACGGCGGCGATGAACTCGCGCGTGTTGCTGGCGCCCAGCGCGGCGGGCGCCACGATCGCGTAGCCCGAGTTGCCGATGTAGCCCACGCCCACGAAGTCCTTCAGCGGGTCGTAGTCGAGCTTCTTGTACAGGTGGCCCACGATGTGGTGGCTGGCCGCGGCCAGCACCAGCGTGTTGCCGTCGGGCGCGGATTTGGCCACGTAGGACGAGCCCACGCTGCCGCCTGCGCCGGCGCGGTTCTCCACGATCACGCTGGCGCCCAGCGCCTGGCCGAGTTCGTTGTTGATGGCGCGGGCGATGGTGTCCTGCACCGCGCCGGTGCCGAAGGGCACGACGATGCGCACGACGCGCTGCGCCTGGGCTGGCAGCGCGGTGCACAGCAGGCCGGCCGCCAGCAGCGGCAGCAGGCGCGAGAGGGTGGGGCGGAACATGGGGTGACTCCTGGGGTGGGGAAACGGCAGGTTCTGCAAGAACGGCGCCAGCGTGACGATCAGGCCAGCCAGCGCTCGGCCAGGCGCACGAAGTAGCTCGCGCCGACCGGGATGATCTCGTCGTTGAAATCGAACGAGGTGTTGTGGATGATGCAAGGCCCCGGGCCGTGGCCGGCCATGCGGTGGTCGCCGTCGCCATTGCCCAGGAAGGCGTAGCAGCCCGGACGCTCCATGAGCATGTGGGCGAAGTCCTCTGCGCCCAGCACGCCGGGCAGGTCCTCGTCGACCATGGCGTCGCCGACGATCTCGCGCATGACCTCGGCCGCGAAGCGGGCCTCGGCCGGGTGGTTCACCACGGGCGGCGAGGCGCGCCGGAACATCACCTCGGCCTGGCACTCATGGGCTTGCGCGATGTGCGTGGCCAGGTGGCGCAGCCGCGCCTCGATCTTGTCCAGCGCATCGACCGAGAAGGTGCGCACCGTGCCGCCGACCCAGGCTTCGTCCGGGATCACGTTGGGCGCGTCCGAGCCCTGGATCTGCGTCACGGCCAGCAGCGCTCGCTCGGTGCTCGGGATGGTGCGCGCCACCAGGCTGCGCAGCGCCTGCGCGATCTCGAGCACCGCGCCGACCGGGTCCAGGCCCGTGTGCGGCATCGAGGCGTGTGTCCCGCGCCCGCGCACCGTGATGCGCCAGGTGTTGCTCGACGCCATCAGCGCGCCATGGTTCAGCGCGAAGTTGCCGACGCGGCCGAGGTTGAAGTTGTGCAGCGCGAACACCGCGTCGCAGGGGAAGCGTTCGAAGAGACCCTCGTCGATCATCTTTTTCGCGCCGGCCTTGCCCATCTCCTCGGCCGGCTGGAAGATGAAGTGCACGGTGCCGGCGAAGTCGCGCCGCTGCGCGAGCTGCCAGGCCGCGGCCAGCAGCATGGCGGTGTGGCCGTCGTGGCCGCAGGCGTGCATGCGGCCGTCGTGGCGGGAGCGGTGGTCGAAGCCGTTGACCTCCTGCAGCGGCAGCGCGTCCATGTCGGCGCGCAGGCCGATGGTCTTGCCCGTGTCGGGCCGGTTGCCGCGCAGCACGCCGACCAGGCCGGTACCGGCGATGCCGCGGTGCACCGCGATGCCCCATCCGGCCAGCAGGCCGGCCACCAGTTCGCTGGTACGGTGTTCCTCGAAGCCGAGCTCGGGATGGGCGTGGATGTCGCGCCGCAGCGTGCGGAAGCGGCCGGTGTCGGCAAAGGCGTCGAGGACGGGCATGGGCTCAGAACTCCAGGTTGTCGATCAGGCGTGTGCTGCCCAGCCGGGCGGCGGCCAGCACCACGCGCGGCGCGTCCGGCGATGCGGGCGGCAGCAGGTCGGTGCGGCCGCGCACGGCGATGTAGTCGGGGACCCAGCCGCGCGCGCGCAGGGCCTGCATGGCGGCCTGCTCGGCGGCTTCGGTGCGTGTGGGGTCGGCGCGCACGGCGTCGGCCACGGCGCGCAGCTGCGCGGCCAGGGCGGTGGACTCGCGCCGCTCCTCAGCGCCCAGGTAGCCGTTGCGCGAGGACAGTGCGAGGCCGTCGTCGGCGCGCACTGTTTCGCCGCCGGTGATGGCGATGGGCAGCGCGAAGTCGCGGACCATGCCCTCGATCACGCGCAGCTGCTGGTAGTCCTTCTTGCCGAACAGGGCCAGGCCGGGCTGGACGATCTGGAACAGCTTCATGACCACCGTGCACACGCCGGTGAAGAAGCCGGGCCGGAAGTGACCTTCCAGGATGTCGCCCAACGCTGCCGGCGGCGCCACCTTGTAGGCCTGCGGGGCGGGGTACATCTTGGCCTCGTCGGGGGCGAACACGATGTCGCAGCCGGCGCCGGCCAGCAGTTCGCTGTCGCGCGGCAGTGTGCGGGGGTAGCGGTCGAAGTCTTCGTGCGGAGCGAACTGCAGCCGGTTCACGAAGATGCTGGCCACCACGGGCCGGCCGCTGGCCTTGGCTTGGCGCACCAGGGCCAGGTGGCCTTCGTGCAGGTTGCCCATGGTCGGCACGAAGGCCGGGCGGGGGCCG
The DNA here is from genome assembly GCF_001422365.1 of Pseudorhodoferax sp. Leaf265. Taxonomy (GTDB): domain Bacteria; phylum Pseudomonadota; class Gammaproteobacteria; order Burkholderiales; family Burkholderiaceae_C; genus Pseudorhodoferax. The sequence continues at coordinate 38,410 of NZ_LMMT01000014.1, forward strand.
GCCTCCAGGGCTTGGCGCAGTTCGGTGATGTGGTGCACGACGTGCATGCGGTCGGTCTCCTGGTCTGAAAAGGGGACAAGTGTGCCTTGCGTGCTGCTCAGGCCGTGCTGGACGGCAATGGCAGGGCCGTCTTGTAGCGCACCTGCTTGAGCGCAAAGCTCGAGCGGATCTTCTCGATGCCGGGGATGGGGGTGAGTTGCTCCAGGATGAAGCGCTCCAGCGCCGCGATGTCGGCCACGGCCACGCGGATCAGGTAGTCGCTGTCGCCGGTCATGAGGTAGCACTCCATGACCTCGTCGTGCAGCGCGATGCGGTGCTCGAAATCGGCCAGCGCCTCCTTGCTTTGGCGCGTCAGGCTGATGGAGATGAAGACGTTCAGGCCCAGGCCCAGCCGCGCCGGGTCGGCCAGTGCAACGTAGCCGGTGATGATGCCGGCGGCCTGCAGTGCCTTCACACGGGCCAGGCAGGGGGAGGGCGACAGGTGCACGCGCCGCGCGAGCTCCACGTTGGACAGCGCTCCGTCGCGCTGCAGTTGGTCCAGGATGCGCAGGTCTGTTGCATCCAGATTCATTTTGTGCCTCCATCCTCTGAGTTGGCGGCATTCTGTGCTGCTTCGGCGCATTACGCCATGCAGCTCAGCAACATGTTTGGCGAATATGCCCCTAGAGTGCTGGCATCCTGGACTCGATTCTTCGCCCGTCATGAACGCACCCAACACGATGGCCCAACTGCTTCAGATGCCCACAGGGGCCGACACCGATCCGCTGGAGACGCAGGAATGGCGGGATGCCTTCTCCGCTCTGCTGGCCGCGGGTGGGGCGGAGCGGGCCCGCTTCATGCTCGACGAACTCGCGCGCCTGGCGCGCGCCCTGCGCATCGGCTGGAAGCCCGAACTGGCCACGCCCTACGCCAATACCATCGCGGTGGAACAGCAGCCGGTGTTTCCGGGCGACCTGGCTGTCGAGGAGCGGCTGGCGTCGCTGATGCGCTGGAACGCGCTGGCCATGGTGGTGCGCGCCAACCTGGCCTATGGCGAACTTGGTGGCCACATCGCGAGCTACGCCAGCGCGGCGGACCTCTTCGAGGTCGGCTTCAACCACTTCTTCCACGCAAGAGATGACCGGCACCGTGGCGACCTGGTGTTCTTCCAGCCGCACAGCGCACCGGGCGTCTATGCGCGCGCCTTCCTGGAAGGCCGGCTCGGCGAGGCAGACCTCTTGCATTACCGCCAGGAGATCGTCGCATCCGATGCCGGCGCGCGCGGCCTGTCGAGCTATCCCCATCCCTGGCTGATGCCGGACTTCTGGCAGTTCCCGACGGGCTCCATGGGCATCGGGCCGATCAGCTCGATCTACCACGCGCGCTTCATGCGCTACCTCACGCACCGCAGTTTGCTGGACTGCGCGGGCCGCAAGGTCTGGGGCGTGTTCGGCGACGGCGAGATGGACGAGCCCGAATCCATGAGCGCGTTGACGCTGGCCGCGCGCGAAAAGCTGGACAACCTGGTCTGGGTCGTCAACTGCAACCTCCAGCGCCTGGACGGCCCGGTGCGCGGCAACGGCCGCATCATCGACGAGCTCGAACAGCTGTTCGCCGGGGCCGGCTGGAATGTCATCAAGCTGGTCTGGGGCAGCGACTGGGACTGCCTGTTCGCGCGCGACCAGCAGGGCGCGCTGCTGCGGGCTTTCGCGCACACCGTGGACGGCCAGATGCAGACCTTCGCGGCCAAGGACGGGCGCTACAACCGCGAGCACTTCTTCGGCCAGGACGAGGCGCTGCAACGCCTGGCCCAGGGCATGACCGACGAGCAGATCGACCGCCTGCGCCGTGGCGGCCACGACCTCGTGAAGATCCACGCGGCCTACGCGGCGGCTGCTGCGCACCGCGGCCAACCCACTGTGGTGCTGGCCCATACCAAGAAGGGCTACGGTATGGGCACGGCCGGCCAGGGCCGCATGACCACGCATTCGCAGAAGAAGCTGGACGAGACCGACCTGATCGCGTTTCGCAACCGCTTCGACCTGCCGCTGACGGACGAACAGGCCACCTCGCTGGCCTTCCACAAGCCGGCTGAAGGCAGCCCCGAGATGGTCTACCTGCGCGAGCGCCGCGCCGCGCTCGGCGGTTTCCTGCCGCGGCGTGAAACGGCCTGCGACACACCGCCGGTGCCAACGCTTTCCAACTATGCGCAGTTCGCGCTGGAGGCCGAGGGCAAGGAAATGAGCACGACCATGGCCTTCGTGCGCCTCCTGGGCCAGTTGCTCAAGGACCCGCAGCTGGGCCCGCGCATCGTGCCCATCGTGGCCGACGAGGCCCGCACCTTCGGCATGGCCAACCTGTTCAAGCAGGTCGGCATCTACAGCAGCGTGGGCCAGCGCTACGCGCCCGAGGACATCGGCTCGGTGCTGTCCTACCGGGAGGCGCTGGATGGGCAGATCCTCGAAGAAGGCATCAGCGAGGCCGGCGCCATCGCGAGTTGGACGGCCGCTGCGACCAGCTACAGCGTGCACGGTCTGGCCATGCTGCCGTTCTACATCTACTACTCGATGTTCGGGTTTCAGCGCGTGGGCGATGCGATCTGGGCCGCGGCCGACCAGCGCGCACGCGGCTTCCTGCTCGGGGCAACCTCCGGCCGCACCACGCTCGGTGGTGAGGGCCTGCAGCACCAGGACGGCAGCAGCCACCTGGTGGCTGCCACCATTCCGAACTGCAAGGCCTACGACCCGGCCTTCGCTGGCGAAATGGCCGTGATCGTGGATGCCGGCATGCGCGAGATGCTGGTCGAGCAGCAGGACGTCTTCTACTACGTGACGCTCATGAACGAGAACTACGCCCAACCGAGCCTGCCCCAAGGCGCGGAGCAGGGCGTGGTGCGCGGCGGCTACCGTTTCGGCGTGTACGGCCCCCAGGATGGGCCCCTTGTGACGCTGATGGGCTCGGGCGCGATCCTGACCGAGGTGATCAAGGCGGCCGAGCAACTGGCCACCGAGGGCATTGGCAGCGAAGTCCTGAGCGTCACGAGCTGGAGCGAGCTGGCGCGCGAGACTGGCAGAGCCACCCTGGCGCAACTGATGGCTGGCCAAGGCCCCGTCGTCGCGGCCAGCGACTATGTGCGCGCCGTGCCCGAAAGTCTGCGCGCGGGCGTGCCTGCCTCCCGTCGCTACGTGACCCTGGGGACGGACGGCTTCGGGCGCAGCGATACACGTTCGGCGCTTCGCCGCTACTTCGGCGTGGACGCGCAGGCCATTGCAGATGCTGCACGTGCGGCCTTGCAGTCCGGCGCCGTTCGTTGATCACCCCATAAGAAGCCGCTCGGTCCGCGTGGTGGACAAGACGTGACAGCTCGGTGCGCGATTTATACAGGTGGCGTTGCCGGAGGGGCTGTCATTGCAAGGGCGGGCAGGCGCAAGAAGATGGCAGCCCGGCGGGGCTGCGCATCGACATCGCTAGATCCTCGGCGATCCTGCGTCCTTCAACGGGCGACACGCCTACTGTGGCAACTGTCGACCCCATAAAAAAACCCCGCCTGGGCGGGGTTTTGGGAGCAAGGCTGAAAAATCAGGCCTTGTTCTTTTGTTGGCGGCGACGGATGCCGGCCAGGCCCAGCAGGCCAGCGCCCAGCAGGGCGATGGAACCCGGCTCAGGGATTTCTTCAGCCTTGATGCGGAACTGGAAGTTCGTGCTGTAGTCCACGCCTTCGGGGGTCGAGAAGCCGATGCAACCAGCGGCCACGCCTGCCAGTGCACATTGGGCGGGCAGCAGCTCGCCGAAGTTGCCGGTGGCGGTGAAGTCGAAGGTGTACTTGTAGCCACCGTAGTTGAAGCTTTGACCCAGCAGGCCGTCGAGCACGAAGATGTCGCTGCAAACTGCAGCGTCGGTCAGTGCCGTGGGGCAATTTGCTGCGGTATTCGGCGTTTCAACGAAACGGATCTGGTAGTTCGCGACGAACGGGATGACCGGCACGCCGCCATCAGCCGTCAGCACCAGTTGGGCATCGATCACGGTCGATTGCAGCGTCCAGCTGTTGGCGCCGATATTGCCGCGGTTGTAGTGGGTGTAAGCGTTGGCAGCTTCGTAGCCGCCACCGGTCACGACATTGCCAGAGGTGAAGCCTGCGCTCGTGGAGGTGGTGCCTGCGGTGCCAGTGGCTTCCGTGATGCCCAGACCGCTGCGCGTGCCGGCAGCGATCGTGCCGCTGCTGCGGCCCCAGCTCAGTTCCAGCGGCGAGATGCTCCAGGCGGAGTTCGCGTTGGCCGGGGCGCCTGCGGTCGTGCCGGACGGCACGAACTTGGTCACGCCGTCACCAGCCGTGAAGCCGACGCCGCCGCCGGACGAATTGGCTGCGGGTGCGTTCGCGCCGTTGCTGAACCAGCTGGTGACGGTGTAGTCCCAGTTGGTGATCGGGGCGGCGGAAGCGGCGGAAGCAGCGAACAGGGCTGCTGCGGCGAGGCCGAGGTGGCCAAGTTTGAAGCGGGTCAGGGTCATGACGTTTCCTTCAGGCGGTGAATCGGGGATGAAAGCGGCCCAACGAGGTTGGTGTGAAATATTCAGCAACTAGCATGCCTTGCATGAAAATTTCAATGAAAACAAAGGCGTTTGTGAATTCTGCGGGTGTTTCTGATGAGGGGGTGTCAAGATTTTCGACGTGGCATGAGTCGTGGTGAGGTTCTGCGTGAGGCCGTGATGCCACGCCATGCCGCCCGGCGGCGACGCCGCAGCAGCAGGCTCGCGTTCTGGATGAAGCCCGTCAGGTGCAGCAGCACGGTGTGGCCGTCGGGTTCGGCGCGCATCACGAGCTGGGTGGCGATGATGCCGTTGGCGCCGGTGCGGTTGTCCACCACCACGGGCTGGCCCCACAGGCGGGACAGCTTCTCGGCGATGGGGCGGACCATGGCGTCGGCCGAGCCGCCGGCCGGGTAGGGCACGACGATGGTGACGGGCTTGGTCGGCCAGGCCGCGGCGTGAGAGGCGAGGGCCAGCGGCAGGGCCGTGCACAGGGCGGTCTGCAGCAGGACGCGTCGGGAAGTATTGAACATGGTGGTCGTGGAGCGGTGTGGTTCAGTGCGCTTCGGCCTGGGCCAGGCGCGCGAGGATGCGGCGCGTGGCCAGCGGCGCCTGGTCGACGGCGATGTCGAACATCGGCGCGTCCGGCCCGTCGGTGCAGGCGTTGCGCCACTGGTCTTCCATGAGCACCTTGTCCTCGTTCAGCGTGACGGCAAAGGCGTCGGCCAGCTGCGCGGTGATGGCCGTGTCCTGCTGCGCGAAATCGCGGTACATGGTGGAGAACTTGAAGTGCGACCCTCGCGTCTGCGGCGTGCAGGGGCCGACCACGCGGATGCGGCGCACCAGGGCCGGGTCGGTGTTGCCGACGGGCTCGGAAGTGATGTCCAGCCGGATGTTGGCGCCGGGCCAGAAGTGGATGGTCTGGGTGCGCTTGACCTGGTCCCAGCCGAACAGGCGGCGGAACACCGGCGGCGCGTCGATGCGGTCCCAGGCTCGCCGCACCACGACGGTGTCGCCGCGCACGGTGGTCTCGGGCCGGGTTTCGGCCACCAACGGCGTGCCCACGGTCTGGCGGTGCACGTAGGAGACGTGCGAGAGGTCCAGCACGTTCTCCAGGTTGTAGGTGTAGGGCGCGGCCACGTGCATGGCGTCCGAGCGGCGGCCCACGTAGGCCGGGTCGCTGCAGATCTCGGCGTAGTCGGGCACCAGGGCTGCGTCGGCCAGCGCCTGTTCGCCCATCCAGATCCACAGGAAGCCGTCGCGCTCGACCAGTGCGAAGGCGCGCACGCAGGCCTTGGGCGGGATGCGCTCCTGGTTCGGGATGCGCACGCAGGTGCCGCTGCCGTCGAACTCCAGGCCGTGGTAGCCGCACTGCACGCGGTCGCCGACCAGGCGGCCCAGGTGCAGCGCCACGCGGCGGTGGCTGCAGCGGTCTTCGATGGCGGCGGCGCTGCCGTCCTGGCGCCGGAACAGCAGTACCGGCGTGTCGAGCAGCGTGCGCGGGAACAACGCGCCGGGAAGCAGTTCGTGCGCCATGGCGGCCACGTACCAGCAGTTGCGGGGGATCATCGGGCGGTCTCCTTCGTGGGGTCCGGAAACTGTAGGATTCGCGGCCGCTGCAACGCTTCACATATGTGAAGTCTGGCTCCGGGTTCACCCGCATGCAGGGACACTGGCCACCATGGACGAGAAGACGCCTGCCACGATCAAGTCGGCCCGCCGCGTGCTGGAGGTGCTGGAACTGTTCGCCGAGCGCCGAGGCCCGGCCTCCGTGTCAGCTGTGGCCGAGGCGCTGGACTACCCGCTGTCCAGCACCTCGGTGCTGCTGCGCAGCCTGGAGCGTCTGGGCTACCTGCAGCAGGACGCGGCCACGCGCGAGTTCCGCCCCACGCTGCGCGTGATGCTGCTGGGCACCTGGATGCACGACGACCTGTTCGGCCAGGGCAGCCTGCTGTCCAGCATGAACACGCTGCGCCTGCGCACGGGGCAGACCGTGATGGTCGGGCTGCGCCAGGGCGTGCACGTGCGCTTCATCCTGTCGCTGCCCAGCCTGCGGGCCAATGGGCTCAAGTTTCCGGTCGGCGTGATGCGGCCGGTCTGCCAGTCCTCGGTCGGCAAGATGCTGCTCACGCGCGAGACCGACCGCGACGTGCAGCGCATCGCGCGCGCCGCCAACGCGCAGGCCGAGCCGGAGCACCGGGCCGATGTGGCGGCGTTGCTGGACGAGGTGCGGCGCTGCCGCCTGCAGGGTTGGGCCGAGACGCGCGACTACCCGCGCACCGGCTTCGCCACGGTGGCCGTGCTGCTGCCCGAGTTGCCGGGCCAGCCGCCCATGGCCGTGACGCTGGGCATGCGGCTGGAGACCCTGCAGACGCGCGCCGAGGCGTTGCGCCAGGCACTGCAGGAAGCGGCGCAGCGCCTGGGCCCTTGAATTCGCGGCAAGCGCCATCACCTCGTTTGGTCTAAAGTCGCCCCTTCCTTCGTGGAGATTCCGATGTACCAAGTCGCACGCACCCTCGCATTCACCCACCCCTGAGCCGTGCGCGCGCGGCTCGCCCCTGTTCCTGGGCCGGCCGCTTTCTTTTTCATGCGGGCCGGCTCCTTCCAGTGAGTTGTCACCATGTCCCGCAAAACACCGATCCAGAACGTCCGCAACATCGGCATCAGTGCCCACATCGATGCCGGCAAGACCACGACCACCGAGCGCATCCTGTTCTACACAGGCGTGAACCACAAGCTCGGCGAGGTGCACGACGGCGCCGCCACCATGGACTGGATGGAGCAGGAGCAGGAACGCGGCATCACCATCACCTCGGCCGCCACCACCGCCTTCTGGAAGGGCATGGCCGGCACGGGTGTGGAGCACCGCATCAACATCATCGACACGCCCGGCCACGTGGACTTCACGATCGAGGTCGAGCGCAGCATGCGCGTGCTCGACGGCGCCGTGATGGTCTACGACGCCGTGGGCGGCGTGCAGCCGCAGTCCGAGACGGTCTGGCGCCAGGCCAACAAGTACAAGGTGCCGCGCCTGGCCTTCGTCAACAAGATGGACCGCGTGGGCGCGGACTTCTTCCGTGTGCAGAAGCAGATCGCCGATCGCCTGAAGGGCAACGCCGTGCCGATCCAGATCCCTGTGGGTGCCGAAGAGCACTTCCAGGGCGTGGTCGACCTCGTCAAGATGAAGGCCATCGTCTGGGACGATGCGAGCCAGGGCGTGCGCTTCACGTATGCCGACATCCCGGCCGAGCTGGTCGAGCTGGCGAACACCTGGCGCGAGAAGATGGTCGAGGCCGCGGCCGAGGCCAACGAGACGCTGCTCGACAAATACCTCAACGGCCAGGCCCTGACCGAGGAGGAGATCAAGGCCGCCCTGCGCCAGCGCACCATCGCCGGCGAGATCGTGCCCATGCTGGCCGGCAGCGCCTTCAAGAACAAGGGCGTGCAGGCCATGCTGGACGCGGTCGTCGACTACCTGCCCTCGCCGCTGGACATTCCCGCGATCCTGGGCCACGACGAGCACGACCATGAGAAGACCGTGGAGCGCCATCCCTCCGATGCCGAGCCGTTCTCGGCGCTCGCCTTCAAGATCATGACGGACCCGTTCGTGGGCCAGTTGGTGTTCTTCCGCGTCTACTCGGGCACGGTCAAGTCGGGCGACACGATCTACAACACCGTCAAGGGCAAGCGCGAGCGGCTGGGCCGCATCGTGCAGATGCACGCCAACACCCGGCAGGAGATCGACACGGTCTACGCCGGCGACATCGCCGCGGCCGTGGGGCTCAAGGACGTGACCACGGGCGACACGCTGTCCGATCCGTCCAAGGTGGTGCTGCTCGAACGCATGGTGTTCCCCGAGCCGGTGATCTCGCAGGCCGTGGAGCCCAAGACCCAGGCCGACCAGGAGAAGATGGGCGTGGCCTTGTCGCGCCTGGCGCAGGAGGATCCGTCCTTCCGCGTGCGCACCGACGAGGAATCGGGCCAGACCATCATCTCCGGCATGGGCGAGCTGCACCTGGAGATCCTGGTCGACCGCATGCTGCGCGAGTTCGGCGTGTCGGCCAACGTGGGTAAGCCCCAGGTGGCCTACCGCGAGGCGATCCGCAAGCCCGTGGAAGACGTGGAAGGCAAGTTCGTCAAGCAGTCCGGCGGCAAGGGCCAGTACGGGCACGTGGTGCTCAAGCTGGAGCCGCAGGAGGAAGGCAAGGGCTTCGAGTTCGTGGACGCCATCAAGGGCGGCGTGGTGCCGCGCGAGTTCATCCCTGCGGTGAACAAGGGCGTGCAGGAGGCGCTCAAGGCCGGCGTGCTGGCGGGCTACCCGGTGGTCGACGTCAAGGTGACGCTGACCTTCGGCTCCTACCACGACGTGGACTCGAACGAGAACGCGTTCCGCATGGCCGGCAGCATGGCCTTCCGCGAGGGCATGCGGCGTGCCACGCCGGTGCTGCTGGAGCCCATGATGGCCGTGGAGGTGGAGACGCCCGAGGACTTCATGGGCAACGTGATGGGCGATCTGTCCTCGCGGCGCGGCATGGTGCAGGGCATGGAGGACATCCCGGGCGGCGGCGGCAAGATCGTGCGGGCCGAGGTGCCGCTGGCGGAGATGTTCGGCTACTCGACCACGCTGCGCTCGCTGAGCCAGGGCCGTGCGACCTACAGCATGGAGTTCAAGCACTACGCGCAGGCGCCGCGCGAGGTGGCGGACAAGGTCGTGGCCGAGCGTCGCTGATGCTGTAGGCCTGCGCCGGCCGGGGGCATTGCGCCCGCGGCCGGCGTTCTTCATTTCATGCAACTCATAATGTTGCATGAACAAGGACAGCCGACTGTCGGGCGTGCTGCACGCCCTGTTGCACATGGCCGAGATGCCGGGGCCGGCCACATCGGAAACGCTGGCGCGCGCCATGTCCACCAACCCGGTGGTGGTGCGCCGCCTGATGGCCGGCCTGCGCGAGGCCGGCTTCGTCGCCTCGGCCAAGGGCCATGGCGGCGGCTGGGTGCTGTGCTGCCCCCTGGAGCGCATCACGTTGCGCGACATCCATGAAGCGGTGGGCGCGCCGGCATTGCTGGCCGTCGGCCACCGCAGCGACAACCCCGAATGCCTGGTGGAACAGGCCGTCAACACCGCCCTGCAGGGCGCCTACCAGCAGGCCGAGGCGCTGCTGCTCGCGCGCCTGGGCGAGGTCACGCTGGCCCAGCTCTCGGCCGATTTCCACCGCCGCATGCTGGCCAGCGGCCGGCAGCCCCATGGTGTTTCAGAGGAGATCGGACATGGACATTGACGCCCTCGTCGTCGGCGGCAGCTTCGCCGGCATCTCGGCCGCCCTGCAACTCGCACGGGCGCGCCGCCAGGTTTGCGTGGTGGACGCGGGCGCCCCGCGCAACCGCTTCGCCCAGGCCTCGCACGGCTTCTTCGGCCACGACGGCCGGGCACCACTGGAGCTCATGGCGCAGGCGCGCGCGCAGCTGCTGGCCTATCCGAGTGTGCGCTTCATCGCCGCGCAGGCCACCGAGGCGGCGCCGCAGGGCGAAGGCTTCGCGCTGGCGCTGGACAACGGCGAGCGGCTCGTGGGCCGGCGGCTGTTGCTGGCCACGGGCGTGCGCGACCTGCTGCCCGAACTGCCGGGCCTGGCCGAGCGCTGGGGCCAGAGCGTCGCCCACTGTCCCTACTGCCATGGCTACGAGTTCGACCGCCAGCCGCTGGGCGTGCTCTACCGCATGCCGCTCTCGCTGCACCAGGCCCAGCTGATCGCAGAGTGGGGGCCGACCACGCTGTTCCTCGACGGCCACACGGTCAGCGACGACGAGCGTGCCCACATGGCGGCGCTGGGCGTGGCGGTCGAGCCGGGCAAGGTGCTGGCGCTCGAAGGCGAGGGCACGGCGCTGGCCGGCGTGCGGCTGGCCGGGCGCGTGGTGCCGCTGCGCGGCCTGTTCCTCGCGCCTACCGTGGTGATGGCCAGCCCGCTGGCCGAACAGCTGGGCTGCGCGTTCGAGACCGCGCCGGCCGGGTCCTTCATCCGCGTGGAGATGGGCCAGACCTCGGTGCCGGGCGTGTTCGCGGCAGGCGACGCGGCCACGGCCTGGAGCAATGCCGCGCAGGCCGCGGCCGCAGGCAGCCTGGCCGGGGCCGCGATGCACCGCGCCATGGTCTTCGGCTGAGGTCCCGCCATCCGCGGCAGGCACCCGCGCCGCGTTTCTGGAGACGGTGGCCGGGCCGCGCGCGCTGCGCAGGGTGTCAGGGCACGGCCCTGCGCAGCAGGGCGTCGAGCGCGCCGTCGTGGCGGAAACCCAGCGCCTCGGCCTGCGGCGCATGCAGCACCGGAAAGCGGCCGAAGTGCTGCTCGGTCTGCGCATCCGGCCGGTAGTCGACGCGGCCGGCGCGTGCGCCGTGCCGCTGTGCGATGGCCTGGACCACCTCGCCGACCGTGGCCGTCAGCGCGGGCAGCTGCACCACACGGGCGCTCGCCAGCCGCGCCGGCGGAATGGCGGCGGCGTGCACCAGGTTGTTGACGCAGCACGGCAGGCTCATCCACCAGGCGCGCGCGTCGGGTCCGACGGGGCAGACATAGGCTTCGCCTGCGCTGAGCCGGTGCAACAGGTCGCTCATGAAGGCCGAGCCGTGGCCGGTCGGCGATGGCGGCCGGGCGACGATGCCGGGCAGGCGCAAGGAGAGGCCGTCGACCCCGCCGCGCCGGCTGAGGTCGGCCAGCAGGATCTCGGCCATGCGCTTGTGCGCGCCATAGCTCAGCAGCGGCCGGGTGGGCTGGTCCTCGTGCATGGCCTGGTCGAAAGGCAGCGCGCCATAGACGGCGATCGAGCTCGCGAACACCACGCGCGCCGGTGGGCCGGGCAGCGCCGCGAGCCGCTGCCACAGTTCGGCCGTGGCCAACAGGTTCACGGCCATGCCGCCATCGGGCAGGGCTTCGGCGCGGCTGCCCGGCAAGCTGGCGAGATGGAACACGCCATCGGGCGGCTGGGCCAGCGCCTGCTGCAGCGTGGCTGGCGCGGCGAAGTCGCCGGCCACGGCGCGCACGCGCCGGTCGCGCAGCCAGGGCAATGCGTGCGCATCCAGTTGCCGGTCGACGGCGACCAGTTGTTCGAGCCCGGGCTGCAGCAGCAGGCGCTGGACCAGGCCCTGCCCGACGAAGCCGCCGGCCCCCGTGACCAGCACGCGCTTCATGGGCGACCGGTCCCGTCTGCCACGTCTGCCACCGGTGCGGCCAGCACGACCCGCTGGTCGATCACGCCGAACGGCGCCTGGTCGCCGGGCGCCGTGCGCGCGCGCATGCGCACGCGGTCGCCGAAGCGCATGAAGCCGGTGCGCGGCGCGCCATGCTCCAGCATCTCGATCACGCGGCGCTCCGCGATGCAGGTGGAGCCGACGTCGCGGCCGGCGTTCGAGACCGTGCCCGAGCCGATCAGCGTGCCCGCCGACAGGCGACGCGTGCGTGCCGCATGCGCGATCAGTTCGCCGAAGTGGAAGTTCATCTCCGCGCCGTGCGGATGCCCGAAAGCCTCGCCGTTCCAGTGGACCTCCAGTTCCAGGTGCACGCGGCCATCCTGCCAGTGCGGGCCCAGTTCGTCGGGCGTCACGGCCACCGGCGCGAAGCTCGTGGACGGCTTGGCCTGCAGGAAGCCGAAGCCCGATTGCATCTCGCGCGGGCCCAGCGCGCGCAGGCTCCAGTCGTTCAGCTGCACGAGCAACCGGACGGCGCCGAGCGCGGCGGCCGGTGTGACGCCCATCGGAACGGGGCCGACGATGACGCCGAACTCGCCTTCGAAGTCGATGCCCAGGGCTTCGTCGGGCAGGGGCACGTCCTCGCAAGGCCCGAGGAAATCGTCGGCAGCGCCCTGGTACATCACCGGCACGGTGTCGAACTGCGGGATCGGTGGCGTGCCGAAGGCGCGCTCCATCAGGCGGCCGTGGTTCAGGAAGGCCGAGCCGTCGCACCACTGGAAGCTGCGCGGCAGCGGCGCCATGCAGTCCGCGGGCACGAACGGGATGGCATCCGGCGCCAGGCCCGCGTTCAGCTGGTCGGACAGCTGCGCGAGCCGGGGCGCGGCGTCCGGCCAGTCGGCCAGTGCCTGCAGCAGATGCGGGGCGATGGCGTCGGCCGGCACGGCCTGTTGCAGGTCGCGCGAGACGACGACCAGGCGCCCGTCGGGCGTGCCGTTGCGCAAAGTGGCAAGTTTCATGAGCAATTGGAGTGAAGTGGCAGCCTCAGCTGCCGTCCGAAATCAGCGTGCCGCCGTCGACGACGATGTTCTGTCCGGTGACAAAGGCGCCCGCGGCGCTGGCCAGCATGGCCACCACGCCTGCCACCTCGTGCGGCTCGCCGACGCGGCGCAGCGGCGTCGCGGCCAGCCGGCGCTGCAGGAAGGCGGCATCCTCGAGCAGCGGCGTCGCCAGCGGGGTGCGGACCAGCCCGGGCGACACGGCGTTCACGCGCACGCCGCGCGGACCCCACTCGACGGCGAGGTTGCGCGCCAGCTGCGCCAGCGCCGCCTTGCTGAGCCCGTACAGGCCGATGCGGCCGTTGCCGCGCAGGCCGGCGATGCTGGCCATCAGCACCACGCTGCCGCCGCCGGCTTGTGCCATGGCCGGCAGCAGCCGGTCGGCGAAGCGCGCGGCGCCGCGCAGGTTGACGTCGAACACGCGTTGCCAGTCGTCGTCGCTGGCCTGGGCCAGCGGCGCCGCAGGACCCTGCATGCCGGCGTTGCAGACCAGCACGTCGACACGGCCTTTCCACTGCAGCGCAGCCTCGGCGGTCTGGGCCACGCTGGCGGCGATGCCGACATCGCAGGCCAGCGCCAGGGCATGCGCGCCACCGGACTGCAGCGTGCGGGCGGCTTGTGCGCAGGCCTGTGCGTCGCGGTCGACCAGCACCACGGCGGCACCTTGGCGCGCGAGCAGCTTGGCGATGGCCCAGCCGATGCCGCTGGCCGCGCCCGTCACCAGCGCGACCCGGCCGGCCAGGCCGAAGAGATCAGTCGAGCGTGACATGGGCCTCGCGGATCACCTGGCCCCAGCGGGCCGTCTCGCTGCGGATGAGTTCGGCGAATTCCGCCTGCGAACTCGGCGCGACCGTCAGCCCGAGATCGCCGTAGCGCTGTGCCACCTCGGGCGATTGCACGGCCTGCACGACGGCCGCGTGCAGGCGGTCGACGACGGGCTGCGGCGTGCCGCGGCGCACGACGACACCGGTCCAGCCCGGTACGTCCAGCTCGGGCATGCCCAGCTCCGTCAGCGTCGGCACGTCCGGCAGCTGCGCCAGCCGGCGGCGTGCGCCGACCAGAGCCACGGCCTTGAGCTTGCGCTCGCGCACCATGGGGATGCTGTTGGCCACCACGTCCAGCATCATGTCGATCTGCCCGCCGATCAGGTCCTGCACCGCCGGCGCGGCGCCCTTGTAGGCCACATGGGTGAAATTGCCCTTGGTCTGGCGCTTGAGCATTTCGCCCCAGATGTGGGGCTGGCTGCCGATGCCGTAGGAGCCGTAGTTGAGGCCGCGCTGCGTGGCGGCCGCGCGCAGCAGATCGGCCCAGTTCTGGATGGGGCTGTTGACCGGCACCACCACGAGCAGCGGCGCGTTGAGCAGGCGCGTCAGCGGCGCGAAGTCCTTCAGCGTGTCGTAGTTGAGCTTGGGGTAGAGGCCGGCGTTCATGGCAAACGGGCCCAGGTCGCCGTAGAGCAGGGTGTGGCCGTCGGCCGGTTGCTGCTTCACGTAGGCGGCGCCGATCTGGCCGCCGGCACCGGGCTTGTTCTCCACGATGACCGTCTGGCCCAGGCCCTCGCCGAGCTTTTGCGCGAGCAGGCGCGAGAGCGCGTCACCGAAGCCTCCGGCCGGGTAGGGGACGACCCAGGTCAGCGGGCGTGCGGGGAAGGCCGGGGCGCTCTGGGCCCGGGCTGCCTGGGCGAGCGCCAGGGCTGCCGTGGCGCTCAGCAGGGAACGTCGTGAATGCATGGGTCTCCACCATCGGGTTGCACCGCGCTGTGTCCGCGGCGGCGCGAGTATCGGCAGCGGCCGGCGCAGCTGCGACCGGGATCTTGCGAATCCTGTCGGATTCTTGCGCTCAGGCGGAGCGCCGCAGGCTGGAGGGCGCGCAGCCCCAGTGGCGGCGGAAGACCTGGGCGAAATGGGCCGCCGAGGCATAGCCCGTTTCCTGCGCGATCTCCAGCACCGACTGGCGGCCGGTCAGCAGCAGGTGGCGCGCGTGCTGCATGCGGCGTGCCGTGACGAACTGGTGGGGCGACTGGCCGCAGCTGGCCTTGAAGCAGCGCGCGAAGTGGAAGGGGCTCAAGCCCACCGCGGCCGCCAGCGTGTCCAGCGGCCAGGGCGCATCCAACCGCGATTCGACCAGGTCGGTGACCTGGCGCAGCTGGCGTGCGCTGAGCGGCGCCGCCGGGCGGCGGCCGGCATCGGCATGGCTGTAATGCTCGAGCAGATGCACCGCCAGGCCCATCGCCATGGCGTCGCCGAAGCCGGCCTGCAGTGAGGTGTTGCTGTCCAGCGAGGTGTGCAGCACCTCGGAGAGCGAATGCAGCAGCAGGTCGGCGGTGCCGAAACTGCTGTGCAGGCGCCGTGCCGTGGCGCCCGCGTCGCCGGCTGCGCGCTCCAGCCACACCGGCGACAGGTCGATGTGCAGGTTGTCGCGCGGCAACTCGCTGCGCCAGAAGGTCGGCGTGCCCGCGGGCACCAGCACGGCCTGCCCCGTGTGCCACACCGAGTCGGCCGCTGCCGCGCCATGCTGCTGCAGCAGGCGTGTCGGAGGGCCCCGCCGGATCACGATGCAGTGCTGGCCCGTGGGTGGCACATACAGGTCCTGCACCGGGCTGGCCTGCTCCCAGACCACCAGTCCGTGCCAGGGGCGACCCCGGCTGGAGCGCCGCACGGCTCCGGGCACGGCCTGCGCGGCCTCGTCCACGTAGGCTTGCTCCAGTGCGCGCCAGCGTTGGGGGTCGATCGCGGCGTCCAGCACGGCAGGCCTCGGCGAGCGCGGTGGCGGGGCGTTCAGCCCAGCGTCACGCGCGCGAACTTGCGCTTGCCCACCTGCACCACGTAAGTGCCGGCCGCGAGCTTGAGGCCCTTGTCGCTGACCACACTGGAGTCCACGCGCACGCCGCCGCCGTCGATCAGGCGGTTGCCCTCGCCGCTCGATGCGGCCAGGCCGGCGGCCTTGAGCAAGGCGCCGATGCCCATGGGTGCGCCACTCAGCTGCACCTCGGGGATCTCGTCGGGCACGCCGCCCTTGCTGCGGTTGATGAAGTCCTGCTCGGCCGCATCGGCCGCCTGGGCGCTGTGGAAGCGTGCCGTGATCTCCTTGGCCAGCGCGACCTTGGCGTCCTTGGGGTTGCGCCCGCCGGCGACCTCGGCCTTGAGCGCGGCGATCTCGGCCTCGCTCTTGAACGACAGCAGCGTGTACCAGCGCCACATCAGCGTGTCGCTGATCGAGAGCACCTTGGCTAACATGGTGTTGGGCTCTTCGGAGATGCCGATGTAGTTGTTCTTGCTCTTGGACATCTTCTCCACGCCGTCCAGCCCTTCGAGCAACGGCATGGTCAGGATGCACTGCGGCTCCTGGCCGTACTCGGCCTGCAGGTGCCGGCCCATGAGCAGGTTGAACTTCTGGTCGGTGCCCCCGAGCTCCAGGTCGCTCTTGAGCGCCACCGAGTCGTAGCCCTGCATCAGCGGGTACAAAAACTCGTGCACGCTGATCGGCGTGCCGGCGTGGAAGCGGTCGTGGAAGTCGTTGCGCTCCATCATGCGCGCCACTGTGTACTTGGCAGCCAGCTGGATCAGGCCGCGCGTGCCCAGTGGGTCGCTCCACTCGCTGTTGTAGCGGATCTCGGTTTTGGCCGGGTCCAGCACCAGGCTGGCCTGCTTGTAGTAGGTCTGGGCGTTGGCCTCGATCTGTTCGCGCGTGAGCGGCGGGCGCGTGCTGTTGCGGCCGGAGGGGTCGCCGATGGTGGTCGTGAAGTCGCCGATCAGGAAGATCACCGTGTGGCCCAGATCTTGCAGCTGGCGCATCTTGTTCAGCACCACGGTGTGGCCGATGTGGATGTCCGGCGCGGTCGGGTCCAGGCCCAGCTTGATGCGCAGTGGTTGGCCGCTGGTCTCCGCCTTCTGCAGCTTCTTGATCCAGTCCGCCTGGGGGATGAGTTCGTCGCAGCCGCGCAGCGTCACCGCAAGGGCTTCCTGTACACGATCGCTCAACACTTGCATGCCTTCGTTAGTTTTGTCTACAGACGTGTCCATTAGGGTTATCCATTTGTTGCGGGCCGGTGACGTCGATATACTGCGCCCGGTTTTTTGGTGCAATTTTAGGTTGCGCTGTAAGACGAAAACCCGATCTCCTGCAATCCGCCACGGCGGGTTCGCTTCCGTTTCTTCCTTCGTTCAGGGGACAAGCTTTTGAAAAACGGGCTGGCCACCGTTCTCGACTCCGTTGTGCCTTTGCTGCAGCGCCACCCGAAACGCCTCACTGCCTTGCTGGCTGCCGTGCTCCTGTGCGGCGGCGGCGGCGCCTTTGCCGTGGCCTCGCTGGCCCCGGACATGGCCGACATGCCCGTGCGCCAGCTCACGCAGAGCGTCACGCCGCTCGCGCTGGACACGCAGATCGAGGCGCTGGACCTGCACCGCTTCAACCTCTACCGCACCGAGACCACGCGCTCGAGCGACAGCGCGCGTTCGCTGTTGGACCGCCTGGGCATCGCCGATACGGCCGCCGTGGCCTACCTGGGCCGCGATGCGCGCGTGCGCCAGACCCTGCTGGGCCGCGCCGGGCGGCTGGTCACGGCCGAAGCCGCCGACGACCACAGCCTGCAGCGCCTGACCATGCGCTGGATCGCCAGCGCGGACGCCACCGAATTTCAGCGCCTGGTGGTCGAGCGCACGCCGCAGGGCTTCAGTTCGCGCATCGAACGGGCACCGCTCACGGCCGGCAGCCAACTGGCCAGCGGCGTGATCACCTCCTCGCTGTTCGCCGCGACCGACGACGCCGGCCTGCCGGAATCGGTGGCCTCGCAGATCGCCGAGATGTTCTCGGGCGACATCGATTTCCGCAGCGCGCTGCGCAAGGGCGACCGCTTCTCCGTGGTCTACGAGACGCTGGAGGCCGATGGCGAGGTGCTGCGCGCCGGCCGCGTGCTGAGCGCCGAGTTCGCCAACAACGGCAAGGTCTACCAGTCCATGTGGTTCCAGGAGCCCGGCCAGAAGGGCGGCTACTACGGCCTGGACGGCCAGAGCCTGCGCCGCGCCTTCCTGGCCTCGCCGATGGAGTTCTCGCGCGTGACCAGTGGCTTCGCCAACCGCTTCCACCCCATCCTGCAGAAGTGGCGTGCCCACCTCGGCGTGGACTACGCGGCGCCAATAGGCACCTCGGTGCGCACCGTGGGCGACGGCGTGGTCGAGTTCGCGGGCGTGCAGAACGGCTTCGGCAACGTCATTTATGTCAAGCACCGCAACGACATGGTGACCGTTTACGCCCATCTCTCGCGCATCCTCGTCAAGAAGGGCGAGCGCGTGGAGCAGGGCGCGCAGATCGGCGCGGTCGGCATGACCGGTTGGACCACCGGCCCGCACTTGCACTTCGAGTTCCGCGTGAACGGCGAGCACCAGGATCCGATGGTCATGGCCAAGCAGGCCGAGGCCGGCACCGTGTCGGCCGCGGCCAAGGCCGCGTTCGAACGCCAGGCTTCCGTGATGCGCCAGCAGCTGTCGACGGCCGGCGCGGTGCAGCAGGCCAGCGCGCAGTAAGCACAGCCCGATGGCCGAGCGCTTCATCGGCCTGATGTCCGGCACCTCGCTGGACGGCGTGGACGGCGTGCTGGCCGAAGACGCTGGCCAGGGCCTGCGCGTGCTGGCCCATGTGGCGGCCCCGTTCGACGCAGCGTTGCGCGCCGAGCTGCTGGCCTTGAACACCCCCGGCGACAACGAACTGCACCGCGCGGCGCTGGCGGCCAATGGCGTGGCCCTGGCCTATGCCGAGGTCGTCCAGCGGCTGCTGCAGCAGACCGGCCTGGCGCCGGCCCAGGTGCGTGCCATCGGTGCCCACGGCCAGACCGTGCGCCACCAGCCCCAGGCTGTCGACGGCGTGGGCTACACGCTGCAGTTGCTCAACCCCTCGCTGCTGGCCGAGCGCTGCGGCATCGCCGTGGTGGCCGACCTGCGCAGCCGCGACCTCGCGGCGGGCGGCCAGGGCGCGCCGCTGGTGCCAGCCTTCCACCAAGCACAGTTCGGCCAGCCGGATGCGGCTCTGGCGGTGCTGAACCTGGGTGGCATTTCCAACCTGAGCGTGCTGCCGCCGCTGGGCCAGGACGCGGCCGTGCTGGGCTTCGACTGCGGCCCCGGCAATGCGCTGCTCGACCTCTGGTGCCAGCGCCACCGCGGCCAGCCCTACGACGCGGACGGTGCCTGGGCCGCAAGCGGCCAGCTGCATGCCGGCCTGCTCGCCGCGCTGCGGGCCGAACCCTTCTTCGCACTGCCGCCGCCCAAGAGCACGGGGCGCGACCTGTTCCATGCGGACTGGCTTGCGGCGCGGCTCGCGCCCTTCCCGGGCCTGACGCCGGCCGACGTGCAGGCCACGCTGGCCGAACTGACGGCAGGCACCTGCGTGGATGCGGTGCGCGCCCATGCGCCACAGGCCACGCGGCTGGCGGTCTGCGGTGGCGGCGCCTTCAACGGCGACCTCATGCGCCGGCTGCAGGCGGGCCTGCCGTGGCTGCAGGTGGTGTCTTCCCAGGCCCTGGGCCTGCCACCGCAGCAGGTCGAGGCCGCGGCCTTCGCCTGGCTGGCCAGCCGCACGCTGCGCGGCCGGACCGGCAGCCTGGCCAGCGTGACCGGTGCGCGCGGCGCGCGCGTGCTCGGGGCGATCTACCCCGCCTGAGCCGCCACCGCGGCGGTGTTCCCTTGCCGGGACAAAGGCTTTCGTGTCACGGGAGAACGCGCGCCGGTTTGGACCCGTCATGTGCCGGTGTCATCATGCGGCCATCTTGCCGGCGCGTGGCTGGCTCCTTGTTCGAGAAAGATTCGGAATCGATGTCTTTGCTGGTGTTGGTGCTTGGCCTGTCGGGGATCGCGACCGCGGTGCTGGTCTGGTATGTGCGGTGGCGCCGGGAGCGGCGTGCCGAGGAGGCGCGCCTGTGGCAGCAGCACCGTGAGTGGCAGTCGACGCGCCAGCAGCACGAGCAGCCCTGAGGCCATGCAGTGCCGCCCCTGCGCCGTCCACTGGGGCCGCAGGTGCTTGCTGGCATTGTGTCTTTGCGTATCAGCTGTATCGGCCGCAGCCGCGCCGCCTTGGCAGGAACGGCTGACCAACGCGCTGGAGCGCATCGACGCCATGCCAGAGGGGCCGCGCATCGGCGTCTACGTGCGCGCGCTGGCCAGCGGCGAGAGCGCGTCCTTCCGGGCCGGGCAGTCCTGGTACCTGGCCTCCGCCGTGAAGGTGCCGGTGGCCATCGCCGTGCTGCGCGGTATCGCGCGTGGAGACTACCAACTCGACACGCCCGTCACACTGCGCGCCGACGACTATGTGGATGGCGCGGGTGCCACCAACCGCCATGCGGTGGGCGCGGCGCTGCCGATCCGCTTCCTGCTCGAGCAGATGGTCATCCACAGCGACAACACGGCCAGTGACATGCTGATCGGGCTGGTCGGCCTGGAGCAGGTCAATGCCGTCACGGCCGAGGTGGCCCCCGCTGGCTTCGGCCCCATCACGCGGCTGGCCGAGGTGCGGCGCGCCACCTACGGCCAGCTGGTGCCGGCGGCGCACCGGCTGGCCGGAAGCGAGCTGCTGGTGCTGCGCCAACAGCGCGATGACAGCGCGCGACTCCAGTACCTCGCACGCCTCGTGCAGGTGCCGGTCGCCGATTTCCGCCTGGCCACGCTGGGCGAGGCCTACGACGCCTACTACGCCACCGGCCTCAATGCCGGCCGGCTCGACGCCTATGGTGAACTGCTGGTGCAGCTGGCCGATGGCCGGTTGCTGCCACCCGCGCATACGCGCTACCTGCTGGGCCTCATGGAGCGCGTGGTGACGGGGTCGCAGCGCATCCGCGCAGGCCTGCCTGCGGGGGCGCGCTTCGCCCACAAGACCGGCACCCAACGTGGCCGCTTCTGCGATGCCGGCATCGTGCAGCCGGCCGCAGGCACGCGTGTGGTCGTGGTGGCCTGCACGCGCGGCGCGCTGTCGCTGGCACGTGCCGAACGCGCGTTGCGCGAGGTCGGCGCGGCGCTGTGCCGCTCCGGCGTGTTGACACAAGGAGTGCCCGATGCGCCGAGTTGCGCCGTCCGTCCGCCTGCTCTGCCTGCTGCTGGCGACGCTGACCCCCCTTGATGCGGCACGCGCCGACGACTGGCCGGCGCGCCTGCGCAGCGAGATCGAACGCCTGGACCAGGGCAGCCCCGGTCGCCTGGGTGTGTACGTGAAGCGGCTGCGCGACGGCAGCCATTTCGACCATGGTGCCGACCGATCCTGGTACCTGGGCTCCACGGCCAAGGTGCCGATCGCGGTGGCCGTGCTGCAGCAGGTCGACGCCGGCCGCCTGCAACTGGACACCGCGGTGGCCCTGCGCGAAACCGACAAGGTCGACGGCTCCGGCCCACTGGTCTGGAGCAAGGTCGGCCAGTCCTACCCCATCGACACGCTGCTCGCGCGCATGCTGGGCGACAGCGACAACACGGCGGCCAACATGCTGGTGCGCGTGGTGGGCGTGGACACGCTGAACCGCAGTGCAGCCGAGGCCTTCGGCGCGCGCCAGATCGGCCCGCTGACCGACTTCACGGCGGTGCGCCGCGCGGTCTATGCGCGGCTGCACCCCGAGGCTGGCCAGCTCAGCCATAGGCAGCTGGTCGAGGTGGCGGCCGCGCCCATGCCGCAGCGCGCCGAAGCCGTGCGCCGGGCGCTCGAACTGCCCCCTGATGCCTTGCGCACCGACATCGACGCGGCCTACGCCGGCTACTACGCCGAAGGCCACAACAGCGCCACGCTGGTCGGCTACGGTGCCATGCTGGAGCGCCTGGTGCGCGGCGAGCTGCTGTCTCGGACCAGCACCGAGCGACTGGTCCAGGCCATGAAGTTCGGGACGCGTGGCAACTACCGGCTCGAAGCCGGCCTGCCCAAGAACCTGCGCCTGATCCACAAGACCGGGACCCAGCACCAGCGTGCCTGCCACATGGGCGTGGTGCAGCCGCAGGACGGCGGGCACGACGCGACCGTGGTCGCGGTCTGCGCCGCCGAACTCGACGAGCAGCGCGCTGCCGGCCGGCTGTTCGAGGCCGTGGGCCGCGCCATCGCCGGCACGGCCCTGGCCGAGCGGTAGGCGCGCAACACCCCTAAAAAAAAGCAGGCCCCGGGGGCTTGTATTGCGTGGTTTTGCCGGCAAAATCGCACGACCGTTCGTTTTATTGTCTGCACAATGACCCGTCCAACTTCCGCTGCTTTGAAGGCCGTGCCCGCTTCGGACAAGGTGCGCGTGCTGCCCAAGGGCCGCCAGACCAAGGCCGCCATCGTCGATGCCGCGCTGAGCCTGGCCTCGCAGATGGGCCTGGAAGGCCTGTCCATCGGCGCCGTGGCCGAACTCACGCAGATGAGCAAGTCCGGTGTGTTCGCGCACTTCGGTTCGCGCGAAGAACTCCAGATATCCGTCGTGCGCGAGTACTACCAGCGCTTCGAACAGGAGGTGTTCTTCCCGGCATTGCGGGTCGAGCGCGGCCTGCCCAGGCTGCGCGCACTGTTCGGCAATTGGATGCAGCGCGTGGCCGTGGAGATCCAGTCCGGCTGCATCTTCATCAGCGGCGCGGCCGAGTTCGACGACCGGCCCGGTCCGGTGCGCGATGCGCTGGTCGACTCCGTCAAGTCCTGGCTAGGCGCGCTCGACAAGGCCGTGGCCCTGGCCAAGGACATGGGCGAGCTGCGCGCCGACACGGACGCGCGCCAGATGGCCTTCGAGATCCACGGCCTGATCCTCGCGCTGCATTACGAAGAACGCTTCCTGCAGAACCCCGGTGCCATCCGCCGCGCCGAGGCCGGCTTCGAGCACATCCTGGCGCGCTACGGCAGCCCGGCCACCGTCGTTCCCCTTTCCCCCACAGCCGCACGCAAGCGCGCACCCAAGACCAACCGCCCTTCCCGCACCAAGGAGTAAAACAAGATGCCCAGCTACACGCCCCCCCTGCGCGACATGCAGTTCCTGCTGCACGAGGTGCTGCGCGTCAGCGACGAATTCAAGGCCATGCCGCGCCATGCCGAGGTCGATGCCGACACCATCAACGCCGTGCTGGAAGAAGCCGGCAAGTTCGCCGCCGAGGTGACCTTCCCGCTCAACATCGGTGGCGACACCGAGGGTTGCACGCTGGACCAGGCCACGCACGAGGTCGCCACGCCCAAGGGCTTCAAGGAGGCCTATGCGCAGTTCGTCGAAGGCGGCTGGCCGGCGCTGTCCTGCGACCCGGCCTACGGCGGCCAGGGCCTGCCCTACGTGGTGAACCAGTGCCTGTACGAGATGCTCAACAGCGCCAACCAGGCCTGGACCATGTATCCCGGCCTCTCGCACGGCGCCTACGAGGCGCTGGCCGCGCACGGCACGGAAGAGCAGAAGAAGACCTACCTGCCCAAGCTCACGAGCGGCGAATGGACCGGCACCATGTGCCTGACCGAGCCGCATTGCGGCACCGACCTCGGCCTCTTGCGCACCAAGGCCGAGCCGCTGCCCGACGGCACGTACAAGATCACCGGCAACAAGATCTTCATCTCGGCCGGCGAGCACGGCATGGCAGAGAACATCGTCCACCTGGTGCTGGCCCGCCTGCCCGACGCGCCCAAGGGCAGCAAGGGCATCAGCCTGTTCGTGGTGCCCAAGTTCCATGTGAAGGGGGATGGTTCGCTGGGCGAGCGCAACGCCATCTTCTGCACGGGCCTGGAGCACAAGATGGGCATCCACGGCAACGCCACGGCGCAGATCGCCATCGAGGGCGCCATCGGCACCCTGGTCGGCGCGCCCAACAAGGGCCTGGCGGCCATGTTCGTGATGATGAACGCGGCCCGCCTGGGCGTGGGCAACCAGTCGCTGGGCCTGACCGAGGTGGCCTACCAGAACGCGCTGGCCTATGCCAAGGACCGCATCCAGATGCGCTCGCTGTCCGGCCCCAAGGCCAAGGACAAGGAGGCCGATCCCATCATCGTGCATCCCGACGTGCGCAAGATGCTGCTGACGGCCAAGGCCTATGCCGAAGGCGGCCGCGCGCTGCAGATCTACTGCACGCTGCTGCTCGACAAGGCCCACCACCACCCCGACGAGAAGACGCGCAGGAACGCCGACGAACTCGTCGCGCTGCTGACCCCCATCGTCAAGGCCTTCATCACCGACAACGGTCACACCGCGACCAACGCCTGCATGCAGGTCTTCGGCGGCCACGGCTTCATCAAGGAATGGGGCATGGAGCAGTTCGTGCGGGACAACCGCATCAACATGATCTACGAGGGCACGAACACCGTGCAGTCGCTGGACCTGCTGGGCCGCAAGGTGCTGGGCGACCAGGGCGCGGCGCTGCGCAAGTTCGGCAAGCTGGTCGGCGCGCTGGTGGAGGAGGAGGGCGTCAACGAGAAGATGGCCGAGTTCATCAACCCCATCGCGGTGCTGGGCGAGCAACTGACCAAGTTCACGACCGAGATCGGCTTCAAGGGTCTGCAGAACCCCGACGAGGTCGGCGCCGCCGCGGTGGACTACCTGCGCGTGGCCGGCCACCTGGTGTTCGGCTACTTCTTCGCGCGCATGGCGCAGGCATCGCTGCGTGCCATCGCGGCCGGCAGCACCGACCCGTTCTACACGGCCAAGCTGCAGACCGCGCGTTTCTACTTCGCCAAGCTGTTCCCCGAGACCGCCACGCTGATGCGCACCGCGCGCGCCGGCAGCCGCGTGCTCATGGACACCGACGCCGCGCTGGCATGAAGCTGCTGCCGCTGACCCTGCTGCTGTGCGGCCTGACCGCACAGGCGCAGATGACGCCCGTGGGCCGCTGGCACAGCGTGGACGACAAGACCGGCGAAGCCAAGGCGCAGATGCAGATCGGCGAGCAGGGCGGGCAGCTCAGCGGCCGCATCGAGAAGCTGCTGCGCAAGGAGGCCGATCCGCAGGCGCGCTGCACCGAATGCAGCGACGACCGCAAGGACCAGCCCATGGTGGGCCTGGAGATCATCCGCGGCGCGAAGAAGGCCGAAGGCAAGGAGGTGTGGGAGGGCGGCAAGATCCTCGACCCCGAATCCGGCAAGGTCTACGCGCTGCGCCTGACGCCCATCGAAGGCGGCGCCAAGCTGGAGGTGCGCGGCTCGATCGGCCCGTTCTGGCGCACCCAGACCTGGATCCGCCAGCCCTGAACAAGGAAAAGAACATGTCGAAATTCAGAATCAAGAAGGTCGCCGTGCTCGGCGCCGGCGTCATGGGCGCGCAGATCGCGGCGCACCTCGTCAACGTGCGCGTTCCCGTCGTGCTGTTCGACCTGCCCGCCAAGGAAGGCCCGAAGAACGGCATCGCGCTCAAGGCCATCGAGGGCCTCAAGAAGCTCAAGCCGTCGCCGCTCGGCGTGGCCGACGAGGCCACGCTGATCCAGCCGGCCAACTACGAGGAGCACCTCGGCCTGCTGGCCGGCTGCGACCTCGTGATCGAGGCCATTGCCGAGCGCATGGACTGGAAGCTGGACCTGTACGCCAGGATCGCGCCGCACCTGGCCGCGCACAGCATCGTCGCGTCCAACACCTCGGGCCTGTCGATCACGAAGATGGGCGAAGCCCTGCCGGCCGCCGTGGCGCCGCGCTTTTGCGGCATCCACTTCTTCAACCCGCCGCGCTACATGCATCTGGTGGAGCTGATCCCCACGCCGGCCACCGACGCGCAGGTGCTCGACGACCTGGAGACCTTCGTCACGAGCGCGCTGGGCAAGGGCGTGGTGCGGGCCAAGGACACGCCCAACTTCATCGCCAACCGCATCGGCGTGGCCGGCATGCTGGGCACGATCAAGGAAGTCGAGAACCACGGCCTGACCTACGACGTGGTGGACGACCTCACGGGCAAGAAGCTGGGCCGCGCCTCCTCGGGCACCTTCCGCACGGCCGATGTCGTGGGCCTGGACACCATGGCCCATGTGATCAAGACGCTGCAGGACACGCTCACGGCCGAGACCGACCCCTTCTACACGAGCTTCGCCACGCCGCCCGCGCTCAAGGCCTTGCTGGAACTGGGCAACCTGGGCCAGAAGACCAAGGCGGGCTTCTACAAGAAGGTCGGCCGCGACGTGCTGCGCTTCGAGCTGGAAAGCCGCGACTACGTGCCGGCTGGCCAGAAGGCCGATGCGGTCTACGAACGCATGTTGAAGAAGCCTGCCGCGCAGCGCCTGAAGCTGCTGCGCGAAGCCGAGGGCGCCGAGGGCCGCTTCCTGTGGGCCATCCTGCGCAACAGCTTCCACTACGCGGCCGTGCACCTGGCCTCTATCGCCGAGACCGCGCGCGATGTGGACTTCGCGATGCGCTGGGGCTTCGGCATGCGCCAGGGCCCGTTCGAACTCTGGCAGGAAGCCGGCTGGCTGCAGGTGGCGCGCTGGGTGCAGGAAGACATCGACGCCGGCAAGGCGCTGTCCAAGGCGCCGCTGCCCCAGTGGGTGTTCGAAGGCCCGGTCGCGCAGGCCGGTGGCGTGCACACGCCCGAAGGCTCGTTCAACCCGACGACGGGCCGCTTCGAGCCGCCGCGCCGCCTGCCCGTGCACGCGCGCCAGCTGTTCCCCGAGGGCGTGCTCGGTGACGGTAAACCGGGCTTCGCCCAAGCCGGAACGACCGTGCACGAGGATGCTTCGGTCCGCCTGTGGACGCTGGACCACGAGGTGCTGATCGCGAGCATCAAGACCAAGATGCACGCCATCAGCCCCGAGGTGGCCGAGGGCCTCACGCGCGCCGTCGAGCTGGCCGAGCAGGATTACCAGGGCCTGGTGGTCTGGTCCGGCGACGAGCCGTTCTCGGCCGGTGCCGACCTGCAGTCCATGCTGCCGGCCTTCATGGCCGTGGGCGTGGCCGCGATCGAGGACGCCGAAGGCTTCCTGCAGCAGACCATGCTGCGCCTGCGTTACGCCAGCGTGCCCGTGGTTTCGGCCATCCGCGGCCTGGCACTCGGCGGGGGCTGCGAGCTGGCCATCCACAGCGCGCGCCGCGTGGTGGCCATGGAGAGCTACATCGGTCTCGTCGAGGTCGGTGTGGGCCTGGTGCCGGGCGCCGGCGGCCTGACCTACATCGCCCGCCGCGCAGCCGAGAACGCGGCCACGTCCACCGACAAGGACCTGCTCAAGTTCGTCACCGAGGGCTTCACGGCGGCGGCCATGGCCAAGGTCGGCACCAGCGCGCTGGAGAGCCGCAAGCTGGGCTACCTGCTGGAGTCCGACATCGTCGTGCCGCACAAGGACGAGCTGCTCTACGTGGCGCTGGCCGAGGCCAGGGCCATGGCCAACGCCGGCTGGCGCCCGCCGCTCAAGCGCCAGTTCCCGGTGGCTGGCCGCAACGGCAGGGCCACCATCCTGGGCCAGCTCGTGAACATGCGTGACGGCGGCTTCATCAGCCAGCACGACTTCCACATCGCCGGACTGATCGCCGGCGTGGTGACGGGCGGCGATGTCGATGCCGGCACGCTGGTCGACGAGGACTACCTGATGGCGCTGGAGCGCCAGGCCTTCTGCGCGCTGATCGTGCACCCCAAGACGCAGGAACGCATCCTGGGTCTGCTGAACACCGGCAAGCCGCTGCGCAACTGAGGAGAGAAGAACATGAGCAAACAGGTTCAAGACGCCTACATCGTCGCCGCCACGCGCACCCCGATCGGCCGCTCGCACCGCGGCACGCTGCGCAACCTGCGCCCCGACGAGATGCTGGCCGCCGTGCTGCGCGCCGCCATGGCCCAGGTGCCCGGCCTCGATCCCAAGGCCGTGGAAGACGTGATCTGCGGTTGTGCGATCCCCGAGGCGCAGCAAGGCCTCAATGTCGCGCGCATCGGCGCGGTGCTGGCCGGGCTGCCGCACAGCGTGGGCGGCATCACCGTCAACCGCTTCTGCGCCTCCGGCCTGTCGGCCGTACAAATGGCGGCCGACCGCATCCGCGTGGGCGAGGCCGACGTGATGGTCGCGGCCGGCACCGAGAGCATGAGCATGGTGCCCATGATGGGCAACTCGCCCTCGCTGTCGCCCGTCATCTTCGCCGACACCGACAGGCTCGACGACTACGGCATCGCCTACGGCATGGGCCTCACGGCCGAGAAGGTCGCGCAGCAGTGGAAGGTCTCGCGCGCCGCGCAGGACGCCTTCGCGGTCGAGTCGCATCAGCGCGCACTGAAGGCCCAGCAGGCCGGCGAGTTCGCGGACGAGATCACGCCGATCGAGGCGGTGGACCGCACGGCCGATCTGGCGAACGGCACGAGCATCGAAAAGCGCAAGACCCTGTCGCTCGACGAAGGCCCGCGCCCGGACACCAGCTTCGAGGGCCTGGCCAAGCTGCGCCCCGTGTTTGCCGCGCGCGGCTCGGTCACGGCCGGCAACAGCTCGCAGACCTCCGACGGTGCCGGCGCGCTGGTCCTGGTCAGCGAGCGCGCCTTGAAGCAGTACGGCCTCACGCCGCTGGCGCGCTTCGTCGGCTACGCCAGCCGCGGCGTGCCGCCGCACCTGATGGGCATCGGCCCCATCGAGGCGATCCCGGCGGCGCTGCGCAACGCCGGCCTGCAACTCGGCGACATCGACTGGATCGAACTCAACGAAGCCTTCGCCGCGCAGTCCCTGGCCGTCATCAACACCCTGGGCCTGGACCCGGCCAAGGTCAACCCCATGGGCGGGGCCATCGCGCTGGGCCATCCGCTGGGGGCCACGGGCGCTATCCGCTCCGCGACAGTCGTGCATGCGCTGCGGCGCAAGAATCTGAAGTACGGCATGGTCACCATGTGTGTGGGCATGGGGCAAGGCGCTGCCGGCATCTTCGAAAGAGTCTGACACCGATGAGCGAGCATTTCTTCGACCAGGCCGTGGCCCTGCAGCCCGACGGCGACAACGCCTTCCGCGGCGCCGCGCACCCGGCCTGGGCCAACATGGTCGGGCCTTTCGGCGGCATCACGGCGGCCAGCGCGCTGAACGGCGTGCTGTCGCACCCGAAGCTGCTGGGCGTACCCATCGCGCTGACGGTCAACTACGCGGCCGCGCTCGGCGCGGGGCCGTACCGGCTCGCGGCCGTGCCGGTGCGCACCAACCGCTCGACCCAGCACTGGACCCTGGCGATGACCCAGCCCGGTGCCGATGGCGCCGAGGAGACCGTGCTGACGGCCACGGCCGTGACCGCCGTGCGGCGCGACACCTGGAGCCAGAACGACCAGCCCATGCCGGCCGCACCGCCGCCGCAGGAGGCCGAGCGGCTCACCCCCTTCGGCGTGGAGTGGCTCGAGCGCTATGACATGCGGCCCGTGCACGGCATCGTGCCCAGCACCTGGGATGGCCGCGGCGACCACAGCCTCACGCAGCTGTGGGTGCGCGACGAGCCGGGCCGCCCGCTGGACTTTCTCTCGCTGGCCTCGCTGGCCGACGTGTTCTATCCGCGTGTCTGGCTGCGCCGTGCCACGCGCGTGCCGGCCGGCACCGTGTCGATCACGACCTACTTCCACGCCGACGCTGCCCTGCTGGCGCGCACGGGCACGGGCTACCTCTTCGGCCAGGCCCAGGCCCAGGCCTTTCGCAATGGCTTCTTCGACCAGACCGCGCAGCTCTGGAACGAGGGCGGAGAATTGCTGGCCACCTCCCACCAGATCGTCTACTACAAGGAATAAGCCATGAGCGAAGACATCCTGGTCCACGCCGAAGCCGGCGTCACCACCATCACCTTCAACCGCGTCGACAAGAAGAATTCCATCACCGCCGCGATGTACGCGACGCTGGCCGATGCCCTGGCCGCGGCCGACGCCGACCCCGCGCAGCGCGTGGCGGTGCTGCAAGGCCACGAGACCATCTTCAGCGCGGGCAACGACATCGGCGACTTCCTGAACGCACCGCCGAGCGGCGAGGCTTCGCCCGTGTTCCGCTTCCTGCGCGGCATCGCGGGTTTTTCCAAGCCGCTGCTGGCGGCGGTCTGCGGTCCGGCCGTGGGCGTGGGCACGACCATGTTGTTCCACTGCGACCTGGTCTATGCCGGCGACAACGCAGCCTTCTCCATGCCCTTCGTGAACCTCGGCCTGGTGCCCGAGGCGGCCTCCAGCTTGCTGGTGCCGCAGATGATGGGCTACCACCGTGCGGCCGAAGCCCTGCTGCTGGGCGAGCCCTTCATGGCCGAGGCGGCACTCGAGGTCGGTCTGGTCAACCGCGTCGTGCCGCCATCGGAGGCGAACGCGTTGGCGCAGGCCCAGGCGCGCAAGCTGGCGGCCAAGCCGCTGAGTTCCCTGATCGCGACCAAGCGCCTGCTCAAGAAAACGAGCGCCGACGCCGTGCTGGCGCGCATGGACGAAGAGGGTGCGCTGTTCCGCCGCATGCTGGGCGAGCCGGCCGCGCGCGAGGCCTTCGGCGCGTTCATGGAGCGGCGCAAGCCCGACTTCTCCAAGCTCTGATCAGACGCAGGCCCGGCGCCGCCATTGCGCGCGCCGGTGCATGGCGATCATGGCCACCGTGCCGCAGCCGCTCAGGTTGAGCAGCGCGATCAGCAGGAAGGGAAGGTCGCGCAGCACCAGCAGGCCGTAGGCCGTGGTCGCGACGTTCGAGACCACCCAGGACCACCAGGTCAGCAGCGAGAGCGAACGCGCGCCGTCCTCGCAGCGCCACACGGTCACGATCTGCGGGACATAGGTGAACACCCGCAGCGCGTTGGACAACAGGTAGGCCCAGCCAACGGCGGCGAGCGGGCCTTCCGGCATGGCCAGGGACCACGTGGTCATGGATGGGGAGCTGGCGGCAGGGCCAGGGAACAGGGCTGCATGGGCATGTCTCCGGCCGCCACCGGGCAGCACACGCCGTGACTCTAGGCAGGCGGGGCGGCGGCGGGAATGCCGTCAGTGCGGCAGGCCATCGCGTGTTTGCGCGAGGGGCAGCTCCAGCCGCCAGCAGCAGCCCTGCGCGCGTTCCATGCGCAGCAGCCGTCCCCCCAGCCGCGCCGCGCGGGCCTGCATGTTGGGCAGGCCGTGGCCGGTGCCGGGGCTGGCCGGCACGCCCACGCCATCGTCGGCCAGGTCCACCTGCAGCAGTCCGTCGCGCCAGGCCAGCGTGACCTCGACGGTGCGCGCGCGGGCATGCTTGAGCACATTGGTCAGCGCCTCCTGGGCGATGCGCAGCACCTGCAAGGTGCTGTGCGGCGGGAGCGCCAGGGCCTGCTCGGGCAGCTCCTGACGCCAGTGGGTCGCGAGGCCTGCCTCGCGCAGCCGTGCATCCCAGCGGAAGCGGAAGTCGGCCCAGGCGGCGGCGAAGTCGCCCTCGTCCGAACCGAGTGCGTCCAACGCCACGCGCATCTCGTCGATGGCCGCGCGCAGCACGCCGCTCACCTGCGGCGGCGCGAGTGCGCCGCGTTCGGCGCGCAGCAGCGAGGTGAACAGCTGCGCACCCAGGCCGTCGTGCAGGTCCTGCATGATGCGCTGGCGCTCGTCGGTGGCGGCCTGCTCGCGCTGCAATGCGGCGATGCGCGCATAGCTCGCGCCAATCTCCTTCTCGCGTGCGGCCACTCGGGCCTCCAACGTGCGGTGCGATTCCTCCAGCGCCCGCAGGTTGCGCACGTAGCGCAGCGTGATGAGCCCGCCCATGGTCAGCAGCAGCAGGTTGGCGCCGTAGTGCAGCAGGAAGAAGCGGTGCGCGCTCCAGCGCGGCAGCAGGGCGCTGAACCAGGGCGATTGCTGGGCCATGAAGTGGTCGTGCACGCCGGACAGCAGCGTGAGCACGAAGACCAGCGCGATCAGTGCGCGCTCTGCCGATGGCCGGCGCCAGGCCGCGACCACGGCCACCAGCACGCCCATCACCCCGATCGGGATGAACCCGGCCACCCACCAGCGCGCCACCCACTGCTCGGCCCCGGTGCTGGCGCCGCCCAGCAGGTACACCAGCGGACCCAGCGCCCACCAGCTGACCAGCCCGCGCACGAGCCAACGGGGTTGCCAGCGCGCCAGGTGCAGCGCGAACAGAACGAGCAGCACGATGAAGCCGCCATTGCTGGCGTGGTACATCAGCCGCCACAGTGGCCAGGCCCAGGCCGGCAGCACGTCGAACACGAAGGTGGTGGTGCGCAGCGCCCAGGCCACGCCGACCAGGCCGGCGATGGCGTAGAGCGTCTCCCGTGGCCGGCGCAGCCAGATGTACAGCGCGAACACGCCGGCCATCGAGGACACGACCACCGTGATGACCGGCACCGTGCGCACGAAGAAAAGCCGCAGGTCGAATTGCGGCAGCAACTGGCTCTGCGGGCCCAGCACCAGCCGCGGCAGCATGGCGGCCGCTGGCGCCTGCGAGGTCGCCACGCGCAGCTGCAGCCGGTTGGCGCCTGGCAGCAGCAGGCTTGGCGGCAGCGCCAGCAGCTGCGGGCGTTGCCAGCGCACGCGCACCTGGTCCGTGGTCTCGGGCACGGCGCCGACCAGCTGGCCGTTGAGCCACACGCTGCCGCCGCCGTAGAAATAGGGCAGGTACAGCATCCAGCCATCGTGCTGCAACTGCTCCGCGGCAGCGGCCGGCAGCGTGAAGACCAGCTGGTACCAGACGGCCGGCGCCTGCTGCGCATCGGGCAGCGCCACGGTCTGCCAGCGCGCGTCGCGCGGGTCCGGTGGCTGCGGTGCGTCGCTGCGCAGCAGCTCGGCCTGCAGCGGCTCCAGCGTCTGCGCCTGCGCCAGGCCGGTCAGCAGCCAGGCCGCCAGCAGCAGCGCGCTACAGCAGGCCCAGCTGCGAAGCTTCATAGACCGCTTCGCCGCGCGAGTGCACGGCGAGCTTGCGGTAGATCTTCTTCACGTGGGCAACCACCGTGTGCGGCGAAATCTCCAGCAGCTCGCCAATGGTTTCGAAGGACAGGCCCTTGGCCACCATGCGCAGCAACTCGGTCTCGCGCGCGGTCAGCGGCGAGGCCTGCTCCAGTGGCGCCGGCCGCGAGGGCGTGCCTGCCGATGCCCCGCCGCGCAGCCGCGACAGGATGCGCCGCGCGATGCTGGGACTGATGGGCGCGCCGCCGCCGCGCAGCTCGTGCACCGCGGCCGCGATGCGTTCGGGCGCGGCGTCCTTGAGCAGGTAGCCGGCCGCGCCGGCCTCGATGGCGCCCACCACATGGGCGTCGTCGCCGAACATGGTGACGACCAGCACGTCGCAGTCGGGGTGGCGCTGCTGGGCATGCTGGATGACCTCGATGCCGCTGATGTCCGGAAGGCCCAGGTCCACCAGCAGCACGTCGGGCCGCTGCCGGTCCAGCAGGGCCTTGGCGGCCTGGCCGTTGGACACGGCGCCGAGCAGGGTCAGGCCGGCATCGCCGAGCACGGCATCGGCGAAACGCCGCATGAACTCGGGCTCGTCCTCGACGATCAGCACCTCAATGGCCATGCTTCCTCCCTGGGGCGGGGCCATTCTGCCAGCGGCCCGTGGCGCCGCCATCGCGCGTAGGCGGGATGGCGCAGGCCCTTTTCCCCGCGTCAGTCGTGCCAGCCGAAGACCGCGCTGGCCTCCATGGTCTCCGGCAGGATGTAAACCACACTGCGCCCCTGGCCCAGCAGCGGCTCCACTTGCTGGGTGTAGAAAGCCACAGGCACGACCACGCAGCCCAGCGAGATCTTGTTGTCGGCCGGCGTCGCCGAGCGCAAACGCTCGGCGCGGCGCTCGGCCGACGGGCCGGGGCGCAGCCGGTGGATGGCCAGCGCGGCACCGTAGTCGACCCAGACCACAGGCTCGCCCTGCAGGTTGCGGCCGGGCTGGGCCAGATAGCGGCCGGCCGGCGTCGTGCGCTCGTGCAAGGCCAGCGTGGACAGGTCGCGCTGGTTCAGGTCGGGCGCGCCGTGGTCGCCGGGTGCAGCGCCCAGCAGGGCCGGCGAGGCCGCGCGCAACTGCCCGTCGGCGCCGAACAGATAAAGCATGGCGGCCTTCTTGTCGACCAGCGCGTAGGGCAACCCGGCGTTGTCGCCCGAGTGCAGGACCCGGTCGGCCAGCTGCTGTGCGTCGGTCGAGAAGCGGGCCGGCCCGGCATGCGCTGTGCAGGCGAGGATGAAAAGAATGCTGCAGCGCAGCAGGAAATGTCGCATCGCGCCGCATGCTAGCGGCGTAGGAGCAGGCCCACAAGCGGGGCAGCCGCTGTCCTACAGCGACGTGGTGATCGGTGGCCGCTGCGGGGCGATCAGCGGAAGGCGACCTGGCGCTCGCCCGGATCGTACAAGCCGGCGAAGACCTGCTGCAGAGGCAGTTCCTCGGGCAGCACATAGACGATGCCGCGGCTGTTCTGGAACACCGGCCACAGCGCGTTCTCGAAGAAGGCCACGGGCAGGTTGATGCAGCCATAGGAAATGCGGTTGTCCTCCACGCTGGGCGAGGCCAGGCGTTCGAGCCGGCGCTCGCGCGGGTCGGTGGCGCGCACGCGGTGCATGGAGACCGCGGCCGCGTAGTCGACCCACACCACGTCCTCGGGCGTGGTGTTGCGGCCGGCCTGGGCGACGAAGCGGCCGGCCGGCGTGGTGCGTTCCTCGGGCAACACGGCGTGGATGGGCTTGTCGCCCACGCCCGCCACGGTGTGGTCGCCGGGCGCGGAGCCCAGCAACACAGGTGTGGACGCGAGCAGGCTGCCGTCGGGGCGGAACAGAAAGACCTTGGCGTTGCGCTTGTCCAGAACCACAAAGTACAGGCCCTCGTGGTCGCCCGAATCGAGCACCCAATCGGCCACGCGGCGGACCCCGTCTGAGGCTTCCTGGCCAGCCAGGTCCGCCCGGCGGATCGCGCGCGGCGCGGGGCTGGCGGTGCCGACGGCGGGTGAGGCTGTCGTCGGCACGCTCGCCGCAACGGCGGCTTGCTGGACGCCGGCCGGCGGCAGCGCCAGCGCCAGCACCGCGCCCCCCAGCAGCAGGCCGTACTTCAAGCCGGCGAGCGTGTCGTCACGTTGCGGGGGGCGCTCGGTGGACATGGCCTGGCCGTTCAGTTGCGGTCGGCTTGCGGCGGCAGCGGCTGCTGCGTGTTCATGTCGGGGCTGGCCTGGGTCTGGGCCGGCATGGTCTGCGGCGTCTGCGTCGTTGCGTTGTTCATGTTGCTGTTGTTGTTCGGCGTGCCGTCGACCGCGCCCATTTGTGCCTGCTGCGGCGTCTGGGTGGTGCCGCCAGTGGTCTGGGCATAGGCCAGGCCGATGGCGCCAACCAGCGAAGCGGCGGCGACGAGGGAAGTCAGGGTGGTGGATGCTTTCATGGCGTACTCTCCTGGATGGTGGATGGAAGGCAAAGGCCGGCGAAGCGTCGGCTGAGTCCAGCTTAGGCAGGCGCCAGGTGCGCTGCGTCGGCCCTGCGCGACGCCCCGCGTAGGACGGCGCGGCCTGCGGGCCGTCGCGCGCGCGCCGTCGGCCTGCCGGCACGCCTGTAGGACTTCCGCGCCAGCGCTGAGGGTGTTGGACGCCCGCTGGGCATTGCGCACAATGGTCCGTCCCCGTCTGGCCCGTTTCAGCTGGCCCGCCCCATCGGAGTCCGTCCATGCCCGTTCCCGTTCACGACCTTGCCGTCTGCATCGGCCGCTTCCAGCCCTTCCACCTGGGCCACCGCAGCGTGCTGCAGCAGGCCCTGGCCCAGGCACGCCGCTGCCTGGTGCTGCTGGGCTCGGCGCACCAGGCGCGCACGCCGGCCCAGCCCTGGACCTGGCAGGAGCGCGCCGAGATGCTGCGCCAGGCCCTGCCCGAGGAGTTGCGCGAGCGCGTGGACGTGCAGCCCTTGCGCGACCACCACGACGAGCAGCGCTGGGCCGACAGCGTGCGCGCGCTGGTGGCAGCAAGCCTGCCCGAAGGTGGCCGCGTGCTGCTGGCCGGGCATTTCAAGGACGCCAGCAGCGCCTGGGTGCGCGACTTTCCTCAGTGGAAGCTGTGGGCCGTGCCCGGCTTCGGCGCCTACGACGCACGCACCGTGCGCGATGCCCTGCTCGGCGCCGGCCCCGGCGGTGCCCAGGCCGCGCTGCTGCGCATGGCGCCGCTGCTGCACGCCAACACGCAGGAATTCCTGCGCGACTGGCTGGACCTGGGGCACCTGCCGGCGCTCACGGCCGAATGGCAGGCGCTGGCGCGCGGCCGTGCCGAATGGGCCGGCTCACCCTACCCGCCGGTGTTCGTGACGGTGGATGCCGTGATCCGCTGCCAGGGCCGCGTGCTGCTGATCCGGCGCGGCCAGGCGCCGGGCCTGGGCCTGCTGGCCGTGCCCGGCGGCTTCCTGGAGCAGCGCGACACGGTCTACCAGTCGGCCGTGCGCGAACTGGAAGAGGAGACCGGGCTGGCCATGCTGGAGCCCGCGCTGCGCCAGTGCCTGAAGGCCGTCGCGGTGTTCGACCGGCCCGACCGCAGCCAGCGCGGCCGCGTGGTCACGCATGCGCACTACTTCGACCTGGGCGAGCGCGCGCTACCGGCCGTGCAGGCCGGCGACGATGCGCGCGACGCGCAGTGGGTGCCGATCGCCCAGCTGGCGGAGCTGGAGCCGCAGTTCCATGACGACCATTTCCAGATGCTGGACCACTTCCTGGGTGTGCTGCGGCCCTGAGGTCAGGCGCTGGGGCGCGTCTCGAAGCCGGGCGGCAGGCTGGCGTCGTCGCTGGCGGGCGTGGCCTGCACCGCGTCCACGCGCGCGGCCGGCGGGCCGCGCCGGCACCAGGCCAGCAGCGCTTCCAAGGCGCCGGGTGCAGCCTGCACCAGGGCTTCGACGCGGCCGTCGTGCCGGTTGCGCACCCAGCCGCGCACGCCGAGGCGACGGGCCTGCTCCGCCATGCTGGCGCGGTAGGACACGCCCTGGACACGGCCGCTGATCGACAGGTGCAGCGTCTGGAGGCTCACGCCGCCACCTGCTGCGCGGCTTCCCAGGCCCGCGCGATCTCGGTGTCCGCATCGGCACCGACGGCTGCCTGCGCGCGCGGCTGCAGCCGTGTCTCGATCAGCGAAAGGTGCACGTGCATGGCCTTCATGGCGCGTGCGCCATCGCCTTGTGCGAGGGCGCGCACGATGTCCTCGTGCTCCTCGCAGGCACAGGTGGACGAGGCGGCCGGCTCGAAGAAGGCCACCAGCATGGCCGTGCGGCTGACCAGTTCCTGCAGCGCGCGCAGCACGAAGGGGCTGTCGGCAAAGCTGGCCAGCAACAGGTGGAATTCGCCGCTGAGCTGGATCGAGCGTGCGCGGTCCTGCGCGTGCAGGGCGGCGTGTTCGCGCTCGCCATGGGCCTGCAGCGCGGCCAGTTGCGCGGCCGACAGCCGGCCTGCGAGCCGGCCGACCAGACCGCCCTCGACGATGCGGCGCGCCTCGTAGATCTCGCGCGCCTGCGCCAGCGTGGGGTTGGAGACGAAGCAGCCGCGGTTGGGGATCAGTTCCAGCAGCCGCTCGTGGCCGAGCCGGTGCAACACCTTGCGCACGCGCTCGCGCGAGACGCCGAAGATCTGCGCGAGGCGGGTCTCGATGAGCTGCGTGCCCGGCGCCAGGCGGCCGGCCAGCAGGGTCTGCGCCAAGGTCGCGTGGATGGCCTGTTCCTGGGGGTGCATCCAGCGAATGTAGCGCAGCCCCTCAAGCCGCCGGCGCGTGCGCGATCCAGTGCCGCGCGATCTGCGCGCGCGTGGCGATCCAGGCGCCGCCGCGCTCGCGCAGGTGCGCCAGGATCATCTCCAGCGCCTTCATGCGTGCGGGCCGGCCGATCATGCGCAGGTGCAGGCCGATGGACAGCATGCGCGGCGCGTGCGCGCCTTCGCATGCCAGCCAGTCGAAGGCGTCGCAGCAGTACTCGGCGAACTGGCCGGCCGTGGCGAAGCGCTGGGTGTGCTGGAACTGCATGTCGTTCGTGTCGAAGGCATAGGGCAGCACCAGGTGGCGCCGGCCGCCCACGGGCACGAAGTAGGGCAGGTCGTCGTTGTAGGCGTCGCTGTCGTAGAGGAAGCCGCGCTCGGCCAGCAGTGCGCGCGTGGCCGGCGTGCAGGCCGAGCGCGTGTGCCAGCCCAGCGGGCGTTGGCCGCAGGCGGCCTCGAAGGCGCGGATGCAGGCGTCCATGTCGGCCGCCTCGCGCTCGGGCGCCATGCCGGCGTGGCTTTCCCAGCGCCAGCCGTGGGCCGAGAGTTCGTGGCCGCGCGCCACCGCGTCCTGCGCGAGCCAGGGGCTGCGCTCCACGGCGCGGCCGCAGGCGCTGACCGTCATGGGCGCGTCCCAGCGTGCGAAGGTGTCGGCGATGCGCCACCAGGCCGCGCGCGTGCCGTACTCGAAGTGGCTGTCGATGCAGGGGTCCCAGCCCGTGCGCGGGTCGATCACCTCGTAGACCGATTCGTTGCGCGCATCGCCATCGGCGACCGAGAACTCCGCGCCCTCCTCGAAGTTCAGCACGAAGGACACCGCGACGCGGGCCTGCTGGGGCCAGGCGATCGCCGGTGGCTGGTTGGCGTAACCACGCAGGTCGCGCGCAAGCATTGGGGTCATGGCTCGGCCTTGATGTTGCGTTCCTTCACCACCTTGGCCCAGCGCGTGAACTCGGCGTTGAGATAGTCGTTGGACTCCTTGAGCGTCATGCTGGCCACCTCGCCGCCCGTGCCTTCGATGCGGGCGCGGAAGTCGGGCGCCTGGGCCATGGCGCGCAGCGCGGCGTTGAGCTTCTCCAGGATGGGCGCGGGCGTCTTCGCTGGCGCCAGCAGCATGTACCAGGACACGAACTCGAAACCCGGCACGCCGGCCTCGGCCACCGTGGGCACGTCGGGCAACTGCGGCGAGCGCTTGGCGCTCGTGATCGCCACGCCGTTGAGCTTGCCGCTTTTCACGAGTGGCAGCGAGGAGGTGATGATGTCCACCGACAGCGCCACGCGGTCGGCCATCACGTCCTGCAGTGCCGGCGCAGCGCCCTTGTACGGCACGTGCAGCATGTGGGCGCCCGACATGGATTCGAGCAGTGCCGCGCCCACGTGGCTGGTGGTGCCCACGCCCGAGGAGGCGTACTGCATGGCGTCGGGCTGGGCCTTGGCCAGCGCGAGGAGGTCCTGCAGGCTCTTGCCCTTGAGGGCCGGGCCGGTCACGACCACGCTCGGTACCTTGGCCACCACGCCCACCGGCACCAGATCGGCGCGCGTGTCGTAGGGCAGCTTGCTGTACATGAACGGATTGACCGCATGGCCGATGGTCACCATCAGCAGGGTGCTGCCGTCGGCCGGCGCCTTGGCCGCCACGTCGGTGCCGATCACCCCGCCGGCGCCGGCGCGGTTGTCGATCACCACGGCCTGCTTGCCGCCCCAGGCTTCGCCGAGCTTCTGCCCGACCAGGCGGGCATACACATCGGCCGCGCCGCCGGGCGGAAACGGCACGACGATCTTGACCGGTCGGTCGGGGTAGGCGGCGGCGTCCTGCGCCGCGGCAGGTGCCATCGGCGCCAATGCGGTGCACAGGGCCAGGGCGGCCAGCAGGTGCCGGCGGGGAACGTGGGGCAGCAGGTCCATACGGAACTCCAGCGAAGACGGGGAACAAGGCGCACCACGCTGGCGCACCGGCTTTGTGCACTTTTCATAAAAAATTGTGCACATTGCGGGGATGAGCACGTTCCGTGCCGTCGGCGGCCGACGCGCGAAGACCGGGCTTTCCGACACGCAGGCGCCCGCGTGTTGCGCAGCATCCCCACCGATGCGCACCGCCACCCCTACCCCTGCTGCTGTCGACGTGCCCCCAGGCCTCGTCTATGTGCATGACGGCCTGCCCGGCATCACGCGTCGGCGCAGCGGCAAGGGCTTCAGCTACCGGCGGCCCGATGGCACGCCGCTGGCCGACCCCGCGGCGCTGCAGCGCATCCGCGCGCTCGCCATTCCGCCGGCGTACACCCAGGTCTGGATCTGCACGCGTGCCAACGGCCACCTGCAGGCCACCGGCCGCGACGCGCGCGGCCGCAAGCAGTACCGCTACCACGTCGACTGGCATCTCGCGCAGGACGCCGGCAAGTACGCGCGGCTGCAGGAATTCGCCAGCGTGCTGCCACGCATCCGCGCCGCCGTGCGGCGCGACCTCGCGCTGCCCGGGCCGCTGCAGCGCGACTGCGTGCTGGCCACCGTGGTGCGGCTGCTGGACACCACGCTCGCCCGCGTGGGCAACGATGTCTATGCGCGCGAGAACGGCTCCTACGGCCTGACCACGCTGCGCGCGCGCCATGCCCAGGTGCGCGGCAGCGCCGTGCGGCTGCGCTTCAAGGGCAAGAGCGGCGTGGAGCACGCCGTGGCGCTGGACGACGCGCGCGTCGCCCGCGTGGTGCGGCGCTGCCAGGAATTGCCGGGCCAGGAGCTGTTCCAGTACCTGGACGATGCGGGCGAGCGCCACGTCATCGACTCCGACGGCGTCAATGCCTACCTGCGCCGGGCCAGCGGCGGCGACTTCACGGCCAAGGACTTTCGCACCTGGCATGCCAGCGTGCATGCGCTGGCCCTCGCGCGCGCCCGGCCCTGCGCGCCGGACAGCTCGGTGGCCGCCCGGCGCATGGCCGCCAAGGCGGTGCTGGCCGAAGTGGCGGCGCGGCTGGGCAACACCGTGGCCGTGTGCCGCAAGGCCTATGTGCACCCAGCCGTGCTGGCGCTGCTGCTGCAGGACGCAGCGGTACCGCCCTGCCTGGAGGCACCGCCGCGGCGCAAGGCCGGCCTCACCGCGGCCGAATGCCGGCTACTGGGCTTCCTGGAGGCGCTGGCTTAGGCCGCTTGCACGTGGCGCGCGAAGTTGCGCAGCACGCGCGCGGCGGCCGGTGTGTCCGCGACGCCGGCCACCAGTGCGGCCGGGTCATGCCCTTCCTCGCGCAGCTCGGGGCCGAGCCGCTCGACATAGGCGCGCATGGCCTGGGCGCTGAATTCGGGATGGAACTGCACGCCCCAGGCCGCTGGCCCGACGCGGAAAGCCTGGTTCGGCTCGAAGGCATTGGCCGCCAGCCGCACGGCCCCGTCCGGCAGCTGCTGCACCGATTGGCGGTGCACGACCTGGGCCGCGAACACCGGCGGCAGGTCGCCCAGCACGGGATCGCTGCCGGCAGCCGGTTGCAACTGCACGGACACCGTGCCGACCTCGATACCGCCCGGGTGGTAGCCGACCTCGCCGCCCAGGCTGTGCGCCAGCAGCTGGTGGCCGTAGCAGATGCCCAGCACCGGCAGGCCGGCTTGCACGGCGCCGCGCAGCCAGGAGGCGGCCGCCTCGCTCCAGGGTTCGCGCTCGCTCACCATGGCGTGCGAGCCGGTGATGACCACGCCGGCCAGGCCCTGCGGTACCGGTAGTTCACCGTGGCGTGCGTCGACCACGCGGATGCCGAGCCCGGGCGCATCGAGGCCGGCACGGATCCAGTCGTCGAAATCGCCCAGCGTCTGGGCCAGGGCGGGGAAGGTGGCGCCGGCCTTGAGGATCAGGAGGGGGGCGGTCATGGAAAGCGGTCTGCGAAGCGGCCGCTACTGTACGTCCTGCGGCCCCCTACACTCGTTCGATGCAGATCTACAAGGTGGGCGGTGCCGTGCGCGACGCGCTGATGGGCTGGCCCGTGCACGACCACGACTGGGTGGTGGTGGGCGCCTCGCCGCAGCAGATGCTGGACGCCGGCTACCTGCCCGTTGGCAAGGACTTCCCGGTGTTCCTGCATCCGCAGACGCGCGAGGAGTACGCGCTGGCCCGCACCGAGCGCAAGACCGCGCGCGGCTACCACGGCTTCGCCTTCCACGCCGCGCCCGACGTCACGCTGGAGCAGGATCTCGCACGCCGCGACCTCACCATCAATGCCATGGCCCAGCCGGCCGACGCGCAGGGGCTGGACGGCCTGGTCGACCCCTTCGGCGGCGCGGCCGACCTGCAGGGCCAGGTGCTGCGCCATGTCTCGGACGCTTTTCGCGAAGACCCGGTGCGCATCCTGCGGCTGGCGCGCTTCGCGGCCCGCTTCGCCGATTTCACGGTGGCGCCGGCCACCCAGGCGCTGATGCGCGAGATGGTGGTGGACGGTGAGGTCGATGCGCTGGTGTCCGAGCGGGTCTGGCAGGAACTCGCGCGCGGCCTCATGGAGCGCCGGCCCTCGCGCATGTTCGAGGTGCTGCGCGGCTGTGGTGCGCTGGCCCGCCTGCTGCCCGAGGTCGACGCGCTCTGGGGCGTGCCGCAGCGCGCCGAGCACCACCCCGAGGTCGACACCGGCGTGCACCTGATGCTCGTGCTGGACATGGCGGCCGCGCTGGCCGCACCCCTGCCCGTGCGTTTCGCCTGCCTGTGCCATGACCTGGGCAAGGCCACCACGCCGGCCGATCTGTTGCCGCGCCACCACGGCCATGAGCAGCGCAGCGCCCAGTTGCTGCGGCGCCTGGCCGAAAGGCTGCGCGTTCCGACCGAATGCCGCGATCTGGCCGATGTGGTCGCGCGCGAGCACGGCAATATCCACCGCAGCGCTGAATTGGGCGCGGTTGCCGTGATGCGGCTACTGGAGCGTTGCGACGCGATTCGCAAGCCCGCGCGATTCGAGCAAGCCCTGCTGGCCTGTGAATGCGACGCGCGTGGCCGGGCTGGCCTGGAGAACCGTCCCTATCCGCAGCGGGAGCGCCTGCGGCAATGCATGCAATCGGTTCTGGCGGTGGCGACCGACAGAATCTCCCGCGAGGCCTTGGCCGAGGGGCGCAAGGGGCCGGAAATCGGTGCCCGAATCCAGAAGGCGCGCCTGGCGGCTCTGGAAGAATATCTGGCGCGGGCCTGAGGCGGCCCGCCGAGCCATTATCGCGGCCGGGCGCAAAGGCCTGCGCCGCGGCCCGATGGTGGTCAGTTGATCAGGTACTCTTCGCGGTTCTTGCCTTCGATCCACTTCGGCGGCTTGCCGCGGCCGGTCCAGGTGGCGCCGGTGCTCTTGTCGCGGTACTTGGGCGCGACCTTCTGGCCGGCGGTGCTGCTTTTGCCGCTCTTGCGGCCAAAGACGTCGTCGGGCGTCAATGCGAATTCGGCGACCAGGGCGCGCACCTTGTCGATCGCGGCCTGATTTTCACGCTGCCTGGCTTCCTCGATCTGCTTTTCGAGGCTTTCGCGCTGCTGCAGCAGTTCCTTGTAGGTGGTCATCGTTTTCCGTCCATAAATCCTGCCGAACTATTGGCAGGCGGGCGGATTATAGGGATAAATCCATTCGCTGCAGAAACTGAATTTCTCGGCCCGGTGTTGGGGATTATGCGTACGTCACCCTTCCTCAGTCAGGCGCCAGGGCCAGCGCCGCATAATCTCCCACACGGTCCTGCAATCCAGCCGGTGCCAGGATTACCCCTTGCGTGAGAGCTGGAAAATGCGCCTGGACTTCGGCCTGCAATCGGGGCAGCAAATACGCGCGGTGGTGCCAGAACACGCTGCCACCCAGGCTGATGCACTGCAGGTCCAGTGTGGCGACGAGGTTGTAGAGCATGCGGCCCAATATGCGGCACAGGCCGTCCACCGTTTCCTGCGCTGCGGCTTCGCCGGCACTGGCGCGGCCCAGCCAATGGGCAGCGTCGTGGCCGAAGCGGCGGGCAATGGCATTGCCGGCCACCAGCGACTCCACGTCGCCGCGGTTGCCGCAGCCGCACAGGGCCTCTTGGTCTTCGATGACGAAGCTGTGGCCGGCATGGCCGGCATTGCCGTTCTTGCCGCGCAGCACGCGGCCGTCCACGCACAGGCCCACGCCGATGCCGGTGCTCCAGGTCACGTAGGCGCAGTCGTTCACGCCTTGCAGCGCGCCCCAGCGGCGCTCGGCCTCCAGCGCGGCGACGCAGTCGTTCTCCACGCGCAATCGGGCGAAGCGCGCGGCCAGCGGAGCCTCCACGGGCACGCTCATCCAGTCGTTGGGCAGGCCGCGCGCGGGGCCGGCTAGGCCGCCGCAGATGTTGGGCGTGGCCAGTTCGATGCGGCCACCCTGCTTGACGAAGGGGCCGGCCGAGGACACGCCGGCCGACTGCACCTGGTCCGGATCGACACCGGCCTGGGTGCAGGCCGCGTCGACGAGGCGCAGGATCTGCTCGGACAGCGCCAGCGGCGTGCCGGTCTTGGCAGTGGGTTCGCTCTGGCGCGCGAGGATCTCCGGCTTGGCGCCGGCGGGCGCCAGGCCCACGGCCACCTTGGTGCCGCCGATGTCGATGCAGGCTTTCATGGGCAGGTCTTGTCTCAGAGGATCTTGGAAATCAGGCTGACGACGGTGCTCAGCAGGATGGTGCTGGTCAGCGGCACGAACCATTCGCGCCCGAACAGTCGGAAGCGCAGATCGCCCGGAAGTTTCCCGAAACCCAGCTTGGCCAGGAAGGGTTGCAGCCAGTTGATCAGCAGCAGGGCGAGGAAGACGACGAGCAGCCAGCGCAGCATGGCTTCAGAGCGTGTGGCTGCGGTCGCCCCGCGCGAAGCCGGGCGCGTCCCAGGGTTCGACGCCCCTGGACAGGGCCAGCACCTTGAACAACTCGCCCATCTCGTGCTCGGCGATGAGCCGGTGCGCCATCGCGCGCTGCGGGATCGGTGCCGCCTCCATCAGCGCGGGCAGGCCGCAGTTGATCAGGAAACGGGCCTGGCTGGTGTAGCCCAGCACGTCCCAGCCGGCGTCCTGCGCGGCCACGGCGATGCCCGTGAAGTCCACATGGGCCGTGATGTCCTTGGCGCCCAGGTGCGCGAGCGGGTCGGCGTCGGCGCGGTGGCCCTGGTGGCACATCAGCGTGCCGGCGCTGCGCTGCGGGTGGTAGTACTCGGCCTCGGGAAAGCCGTAGTCGATCAGCAGCGCCGCGCCGCGGC
Source organism: Pseudorhodoferax sp. Leaf265 (assembly GCF_001422365.1). Taxonomy (GTDB): domain Bacteria; phylum Pseudomonadota; class Gammaproteobacteria; order Burkholderiales; family Burkholderiaceae_C; genus Pseudorhodoferax. Next base: position 82,807 of record NZ_LMMT01000014.1, read on the forward strand.
GCACATGGCCGGCCAGCGTGCGCACGAAGGCCTGGCCCTGCGGGTGGACCTCGGTCAGGTAGTCGTGCGGGCCGGGGATCTCGACGGGCGGGCGCAGGGCCGTGGGGCGGTCCTGCCAGGCCAGCGCGGCGCCTTGCAGCACCACGCCGCGCTCGTGCCACTGGCCGGCCACCCGGTGCAGCAGCTGCACCGGCATGGCGTCCAGCACCTCGTTGCCGACCAGCACGCCGTCGATCTGCGCGGGCAGCGCGTCGGCCCAGTGCAGCTGGTCGGCATGCGCGGCCAGGCGCGCCTGCTGGCGCGCGCGCAGCTCGGCCGAGAGGTCGACGATGGTGTAGCGGCGCACGCGCGGGCCCAGGTGTTCCAGTAGCTGCGCGGCCAGCGCGCCGGTGCCGGCGCCGAATTCCCACACCTCGTCGGTGCCGGTGCGCTCCAGCATGTCGGCCACCTGCTGGGCCAGGGCCTGGCCGAACAGCGGCGAGAGTTCAGGCGCGGTCACAAAGTCGCTGCCGCCCTCGGGCATGGCGCCGAACTTGCGGCCGGCATTGGCGTAGTAGCCCAAGCCGGGCGCATAGAGCGCCAGCGCCATGAAGCGGTCGAAGGGCAGCCAGCCACCCGCCTGGTCGATGGCTTGGGCGATGTGGGCCCGCAATGCGGGGCTTCCCTCCCGCGCGGAGGGGCTTCCATTAGGATGCGCGGTCTCGTTGTCGTGCACCCGTGGATTCTCCCCCAATGACCCAGACCCCCGTCGCCGCCGGACGCACCGTGCTGGTCACCGGTGCCGGCCGGCGGCTGGGCCGTGCCATCGCGCTCGACCTGGCCGCTGCCGGCTGGCAGGTGGCGGTGCACTACCGCGCGTCCGAGGCCGAGGCGCTGCAGACCGTGGCGGACTGCGCCGCCGCGGGCCCTGCCCGCCATGCCGCCTTCGCCTGCGACCTGGCCGACGAGGCCGCCACGCGCGCGCTGCTGCCCGCGGTGGAGGCCGCGCTGGGGCCTGTCACGGCCGTGGTCAACAACGCCTCGCTGTTCGAGCACGACGGCGCTGAGGACTTCGGCTACGCCGCCATGGAGCGGCACTGGCGCAGCAACACCGGCGCACCCATCGTGCTGGCCCAGGTGCTGCACCGGCTGCTGACGGCGCGCGGCGCCGGCCCGCGCAGCGGTGCGGTGGTCAACCTGCTGGACCAGAAGCTCTGGAACCCCAACCCCGATTTCCTGAGCTACACGCTGTCCAAGGCCGCGCTGGAGGCCGCCAACACCTTGCTGGCCCAGGCGCTGGCGCCGCTGCTGCGCGTGGTCGGCGTGGCGCCCGGGCTCACGCTGACCAGCCACCTGCTCAGCGACGAGGCTTTCGCCGCCGCGCACCGACTGTCGCCGCTGGGCCGCTCGTCCACGCCCGAGGATGTGGCCGGCGCCGTGCGCTTCGCGCTCGAGAACCAGTCTCTGACCGGTACCACGCTGCTCGTCGATGGCGGCCAGCACCTCATGAAGTTCGACCGCGACTTCTCGATGATGGGAACACCAACATGACGATCAACGCCGCCGGCACCCAGACCCTGCACCTGAGCGGGCTGCGCTTCGACGCCAACCTGGGCATCCTCGACTCCGAGAAGACCGCGCCCCAGCCCATCCTGGTGGACGCCGAGCTCAACCTGGGCACCCAGCCGCTGCGCCCGCGCGACGACGACATCACCCATGTGCTGGACTACCGCAAGGTGCGCCAGATCGTCATCGACGAGTGCACGGCCGAGCATGTGAACCTGCTGGAAAGCCTGATCGGCAAGCTGGCCCAGCGCCTCATGCTGCTGCCCGGCGTGCTGGGCGTGCGCGTGAAGATCGCCAAGCTGGAGATCTTCGACGACTGCGAAGTGGCGATCCGGGTCGAAGCCGGGCAGTGGTGAGCGAAAAGGCCCTGCGCGGCGGGCCAGGGCCGGCTTGACGGAAAATCCCGCCCTTGCCCGCAGGAAGCCCTATGAACGCCGTCTGGACCGCCGAAGAACCCGCCACCGAAGCCGCGCCCGCCGCGCAGCCCAAGATCGAGCGCGAAACCCACAAGCTGGAGAAGCGCCTGTGCCGCCTGATGGGCCAGGCCATCGTCGACTACAACATGGTCGAGGAGGGCGACAAGGTCATGGTCTGCATGTCCGGCGGCAAGGACAGCTACGCCATGCTGGACATCCTGCTCAAGCTGCGCGCGCGGGCCCCGATCTCGTTCGACATCGTGGCCGTGAACCTCGACCAGAAGCAACCCGGCTTCCCCGAGCACGTGCTGCCCGAGTACCTGAAGAGCCAGGGCGTGCCCTTCCACATCGAGGAGCAGGACACCTACAGCATCGTCAAGCGCGTGATCCCCGAGGGCAAGACCACCTGCGGCCTGTGCAGCCGGCTGCGCCGCGGCATCCTGTACCGCGTGGCCGACGAACTGGGCGCGACCAAGATCGCGCTGGGCCACCACCGCGACGACATCCTGCAGACGCTGTTCCTCAACATGTTCTTCGGCGCCAAGTTGAAGGGCATGCCGGCCAAGCTGGTCAGCGACGACGGCCGCCACATCGTGATCCGTCCGCTGGCCTACGTGCCCGAGCGCGACCTCGTGCGCTGGGCCGCGCACCGGCAATTCCCCATCATCCCGTGCACGCTGTGCGGCAGCCAGGAGAACGCCCAGCGCAAGCAGGTGGCCGCCATGCTGCAGGAGTGGGAAAAGAAGTACCCGGGCCGGGTGGAGAACATGTTCACGGCGTTACAGAACGTCGTGCCCTCGCACCTGATGGACGGAACCCGCTACGACTTCAAGGGTCTGAAGACCACGGGCGTGCCCGACCCCTCCGGCGACAAGGCGTTCGACGCGGAAGACATCGCGCCGCCCGTCGCACCGCTGCTGCAGGTCGTCCGGCTCTGAGCGGGGACGGTGCGTCGAGGAGGCATTGACATGCGAGTCCCTGTGCGAATCCAGACGCGAATGACCCTGGCGGTGGCCGTGGCGGCCACGGTGCTGCTGTCCGGCTGCGCCACAAGCTACGTGGTCGACAACCAGGTGCAGACCTTTTCCGAACTGCGCACGGTGCCCCAGCCGGCCACCTACCGCTTCGAGCGCCTGCCCTCGCAGCAGTCGGCCTCGGGCGCGCAGGCCCAGCTGGAGGCCGCGGCTGAGCCCGCGCTGGCCAAGGCCGGCTGGGTGCGCAACGACGCCGCGGCGCGCTACAGCGTGCTGATCGGCAGCGACGTGGTGAGCACCACCCAGCTGGTCGATCCCTGGGTCTACAGCCGTTTCGGACCCTGGGGTCCGTACTACGGCCGGCGCTGGGCCGGTGGCGCCGGCTTCTATGGCTGGGGGCCGTACTGGAGCTACCGCAACGACATGTGGGACCGCAGCTATGTCCAGCGCCAGGTCAGCGTGGTGATCCGCGACCTGTCCAACCAGCAGGTGGTCTACGAAACGCGGGCCGTGCACGAATCGCGCTGGCCGAACGACCCGGACCTGCTCGCGCCCATGTTCGACGCCGCGCTGAGCAGCTTCCCGCAGCCGCCGGCCGGCGTGCGGCAGGTCAACATCGAGATCCCAGTCAAGAAGTGATTCAGCCGTAGGTGGCGGCCAGGCGCTGGCGCAGGTATTCGCCGGCCGTCACGGGTGCGTGGCGCGGCGCCTCGCCGGCCGGCACACAGCCGGGGATCGCGCTGACCAGCGCGTCCGGGTTCGGGTCCAGGAAGAAGGCCACCGAGTAACGCGCGCGCGCCGGCGGCAGCACGCGGTGCGGGGTGGACACATAGACGTCGTTGGACCAGCGCATCAGGCAATCGCCGATGTTGCAGACGAAGGCGCCCGGCAACGCCGGCACGTCGGTCCAGCCACCGCCACGCCGTTGCACCTGCAGCCCGGCCACGCCATCGGTGGCCAGCAGCGTCACGTTGCCGTAGTCGGTGTGGGCGCCGGCCCCGGCCCGGCCGGCCGGCGCGTCGGCTGCAAAGTGGGCCGGGTAGTGCAGCAGGCGCAGCGTGGCCTGCGGGCGGTCCAGCTTGTCGTCGAAGAAGTCCTCGGCCAGGCCCAGGTCCAGCGCGAACGCGCGATGCAGCCGCCGGCCCACCGCCAGTGCGGCATCGAAGTAGGCCTGCGCCTGCGCCCGCCAGCCGTCGATGGGCGGCCAGATGTTGGGCGGGCGCGTGGCCTCGTCGGTCCAGACCAGGTTGTAGGCCTCCTTGAGGTCGGGCGCGGTGGCCTCGTCCAGCGCTTCCACACCCAGGCCCACATAGCCACGGTTGTGGCCATGGCGGGCGATGGCCAGGGCGCGCTTGTCCTGCGCCGGCAGCGCGAAGACGGCGTGCGCTGCGGCGAACACTCCCGTGGTACAGGCGGCGGGTACGCCATGGCCCGTGACGGCGAAGAAGCCCGTCTCGCGGCAGGCGAGGCCGATGGCCTGGGCGGCGGCCAGGCGCACGGCAGCGTCGCGGTGCGTCAGCGGGCCGATGTCGATGAGGGGGATGCTGTCCATGCGGGCAGCATAGCCCGCCGCGCTAACCGGCCCGGTGCGCCAGCAGCGTTGCCCGGACTTCTTTCTTGAGCACCTTGCCGACCTTGGAGCGCGGCAGTTCCGGCCAGACCTCGACCTGCTTGGGCGCTTTCACGCTGCCCAGCCGGGCCTTGACGAAGGCCTGGGCCTCCTCGGGTGCCAGCGTCTGGCCGGGCGCCAGCTGCAGCACGGCGACCACGCGCTCGCCCCATTTGTCGTCGGGCAGGCCGACGACGGCGCTGTCCTGGATGGCCGGGTGCTGCAGCAGCGCCTGCTCGACCTCGGCCGAGTAGACGTTGAAGCCGCCGCTGATGATCATGTCCTTGGCGCGGTCGACGATGTAGAGGTACCCGTCTTCGGAGAGCCGGCCGATGTCGCCCGTGTGGTGCCAGCCGTGGCGGCCGGCGTCCAGCGTGGCCTCGGGGTTCTTGTAGTAGCCCAGCATGACCAGCGAGCCGCGCACCACGATCTCGCCGGTCTCGCCCGTGGAGAGCAACTGGCCGGCCTCGTCCATGATGGCCACCTGCACCAGCGGCCCTGGCCGGCCGGCCGAAGCCAGGCGCTCGGTGGCGATGGAGCCGTCGGCGTGGAAGTGTTCGCGCGGCGCCATCATCGAGACCATCATCGGCGCCTCGGTCTGGCCGAACAGCTGGGCCATCACGGGGCCGATGCGCCGCAACGCCTCTTCCAGCCGGGCCGTGGCCATGGGCGCGGCGCCATACCAGAAGCACTGCAGCGAATCCAGCCGCGCCTGGGCCAGCCGCGGGTGCAGCAGCAGCATGTAGATCAGCGTGGGCGGCAGGAAGGTGTGGGTCACGCCGTGGCGCTCGATCAGCGCCAGGAAGTCGTCCAGGTCCGGCTTGCCCATGATCACGATGCGCCCGCCCAACGCCAGCATGGGCAGGCACAGCACACCGGCCGCGTGCGTGAGCGGTGCCAGCGCCAGGTAGGTCGGCCGGCCCTCGAAGGGGTAGCCCATCAGCGTGAGCGCCGTCATGGCCTCCAGGTTGCGGCCCGAGAGCATCACCCCTTTGGGTTGGCCCGTGGTGCCGCCGGTGCCGGGCAGCATCACCAGGTCGTCCACCGGCGTCACCTGCAGCGGCCCGTCCGGCACGCCGTCCAGCCAGTCGGCCAGTGCCGGCGCGAAGTCCAGCCGCCGGTCGATGCAGACCAGCGCCTTGAGCCCGGGCAGCTCCGCGCGCATGGCCTGCACCATGGCTGCGTAGGCACTGTGGAACAGCAGGGCCACGCAGTCGAAGGCCTGCAGCACGAAGCGGGTCTCGGCGATCTCGTTGCGCGGGTTGACGGGGCACCAGACGGCCGCCGCGCGCGAGATGCCGAACACGCAGCCGAAGGCCGTGGCATCGTTCGACGACAGCACGGCCACCTTCTCGCCGGGCGCCACGCCGGCGCGCACCAGGCCGTGGCCCACGCGGTGGCTCAGCGCCTGCACCTGGGCGTAGGACAGGTCCCGCTCGCCCATGGTGAAGCAGGGTGCGTCGGCGCCCAGCTGTGCGCCCTTGTCGAGGTAGTCGATCAGCCGCATGGCTCAGACGTGGACCGTGAGCACCGGTGCCTGCACCAGGCCGAAGTGCCGCAGCGCGCCCAGCAGCGCGTGGTGGCCGAAGGCCTGGCAGCCCGAAGCAAAGCCCGCGCGCAGCGGCGGCTGCTGCAGCAGCCAGTTGGCCGCGAAGGCCTGTAGCAGTCCGGTTTGCTTGTAGTTGCAGTTGCCGTAGATCACGCAGTGCGCGCGGCCCAGCGGGCCGGAGGCGTGCACCGAGTCGACCGACTTGTTGATGCGCGGGTTCTCGCGCGGCGGCATGGTGTTCATGACGCTGGCGGCGGTCTGCGACAAGGCCGCGTAGCGGTCCGCTTCGTTCATGCCCTCGGTGGCCTTGAGCGCGGCCTCGACGATCTTGGGCACGCCCAGCATCAGCGGCTTGTTGAACACGCCGCCCAGCACCTTGACGTTGGCCACGCGCGGGTCGCGCTTGAACCACACGGGGTGCGAGGTGCCGCCCCAGGGCAGGGCCAGCGCCATCTCGTGCTGGCCCGGGATCGCCAACTGGTACAGGCCGGCATCGGGCTGCCACTCCACGTACTGCTTGCCCTGCAGGTGGAAGGCCTTGCTCGTGGCCGCGTTGACCAGGATGGTCTGCGTGGACGCGATGGTCGGGCTGCCGCCCCAGAACACGGCGATGTCCAGCGTGTCCAGGCCTGGCGTCTCCAGGCACAGCTGGGCCGCGATCTCGCCCGTGGTGTACATCTGCGCCAGGCCCGGCGAGAGCAGCAGGCCGGCCTTGGCGAAGCGCGCGCCGTATTCCTGGTCGAGGGTGATGAGCCAGTCCTGCTCGCCGGTGGTGTCGGTGTAGTGGCAGCCGGCGGCCAGGCAGGCCTGCACGACTTCGTGGCCGAACTTGGCGAATGGGCCGACGGTGTTCAGCACCACCGAGGCACCCTTGAACAGCGCGGTCAGAGCGTCGGTGCTGTGCTCGACCTGCACCACCTCGTGGTCGGCGGTCTCGATGCCGGGCACGTGGGCGCGCATGGCCTCTTCGAGCTTCTCCTGGCTGCGGCCGGCGGCGATGAAGGGGATGCCGTACTCGCGCAGGTACTCGCAGACCAGGCGGCCGGTGTAGCCGGAGGCACCGTAGACAACGACGGGTTTCTTGTTGCTCATGTTCTGCTCTCCAGGGGCTCACATGCCCATGCCGCCGTCGACGGGCAGGCCGGCACCGGTGATGAAACGGGCCGCGTCCGAGCACAGGAACACCACGGCATCGGCCATGTGGGCCACCTCGCCCAGGCGGCCCAGCGGTGTCTGGCCGACGATGCTGCCCACGGCTTCCTCGGGCGAGGCGAACAGGCCTGCGGCGACCACGTCGGCGGCCAGCTGCAGGCCCATCTCGGTCGGCACCAGGCCTGGGTAGACGCAGTTCACGCGCACGCCGTAGCCGAGCTTGCCCGACTCCATGGCCGCTACGCGCGTGGCGCGGTCCACGGCCGACTTGGTCGCCGAGTAGCCTGCGATCGCCGGAAACGCGATGGTTGCGGCGACGGAGGAGATGTTGACGATGGCGCCACCTTTGCCTGCCGCGCCGCCGGGCCGCATGGCGCGGAACGCGTGCTTCATGCCCAGCAGCGTGCCGACCACGTTGACGTCGAACATGCGACGCAGGCTGTCGGCCTCGACCTCGCTGACCAGCGCCGTGATCTCGATGCCGGCGTTGTTGACGAGGATGTCGAAGCCGCCCAGTTCGGCGATGGTGGCTTCGGTGGCGCGTGCCCAGTCGGCCTCCTGCGTCACGTCCATGCGCACGAAGCTGGCCTGGCCACCGGCCGCGCGCAGGCTGCCCGCCATGTCGCGGCCTTGCGCCTCGCGCAGGTCGCCCACCATCACGGCCGCGCCGGCGCGGGCCAGGGCCTGCGCCATGCCAGCGCCCAGGCCCTGGGCGCCTCCGGTGACCAGGGCGCGGCGGCCCTGCAGGATGTCGCTCGTCATTGCATGTCTCCTTCTGTTGTCTTGACAGTTGTCAGAATAAAACTGGACAAGTGTCAAGAACATGGGGTTTTCACCCGCAGCGCTGTGCTATCTTTCCGCGCCATGCGCACATCCAAGGTTCCGCTGGAGAAGTTCGAGCTGCGCCGCGCCGAGCTCGGCGAGGCCACATTGCAGACGCTGGCCGCGCTCGGCTACGCGCGCACCAGCCTGCGCGAGATCGCCCAGAACTCTGCCTTCTCGCATGGCGTGCTGCACTACTACTTCCAGGACAAGACCGACCTGATCCTGTGCAGCGTGCGCCAGTACAAGGCGCGCTGCGTCACGCGCTACGACGCCATCGTCAAAGACGCGCAGAACGCCGCTGCGCTGCAACAGGCGTTCCTCGCCACGCTGGGCGACACGCTGCGCGACGAGGCCATGCTGCACCGCCTGTGGTATGACCTGCGTGCGCAGGCCATGTTCGAAGCGGCATTCCGTGCCGATGTGGCCAAGATCGACAAGAGCCTGGAGAAGATGGTTTGGAACGTGGTGGCGCGGCTGGCTGCACTCGCCGGCACGCAAGGGCCGCTGCCCAGCCCGGCGCTGGCCTATGCCGCGCTGGACGGTGTGTTCCAGCAGGCCCTGCTGCGCCACCTGGCCGGCGACCGCAAGGCCATCGCCACCATGCAGCAGGAAACGGCCGCGCTGCTGCAGTTGCTGCTGCCTGCGCTGGCCGCTGCCCCGGCCGGTTGAAGGCCGCACGGGCGGGCTCCTAGAATTCCGCATGGACGCCACCCGCATCATTGCCATCCGCCACGGCGAAACCGCCTGGAACGTGGACACCCGCATCCAGGGCCATCTGGACATTCCGCTCAACGACACCGGGCGCTGGCAGGCGCGCCGCGTTGGTGCGGCATTGGCCGGCGAGGAACTGTCGGCCATCTATGCCAGCGACCTGGGCCGCGCGCACCAGACCGCGCAGGCTGTGGCCGACCGGGTCGGCCTGCCGGTGATGGCCGACGTGGGCCTGCGCGAGCGCGCGTTCGGCACGTTCGAAGGCCGGACCTTCGCCGAGATCGAAGCCGACTGGCCGGACCAGGCCCTGCTCTGGCGCAAGCGCGACCCGGCTTTCGAACCTGCGGGCGGCGAGTCGCTGCTGCGCTTTCGCGAACGCATCGTCGGCACGCTGAACCGGCTGGCGGCGCGCCATGCGGGCGGCCAGATCGTGCTGGTCGGCCACGGCGGTGTGATGGACGTGCTGTACCGCGCCGCCACCGGCCAGGAACTGCAGGCGCCGCGCACCTGGGCGCTGGGCAATGCCGCCATCAACCGCCTGCTGTGGACACCCGAAGCCCTGACGCTGGTCGGCTGGGCCGACACCGCGCACCTGGACGACGGCGCTGCGCTGGACGAGATCAGCGCATGACCCCGATCGCATGGATCGGCGACGCAGTGGACGCCATCGACACGCCTGCACTGGTGCTGGACCTGGACGCCATGGAGCGCAACATCGCGCGCATGGCCGCGTTTGCGCGCGTGCATGGCGTGCGCTGGCGGCCGCACGCCAAGATGCACAAGTGCGCCGCGCTGGCGCAGCGCCTGGTGGCGGCCGGGGCCGCGGGGGCCTGCGTGCAGAAGACGGCCGAAGCCGAGGCGCTGGCCGCCGCCGGTGTGCAGGACCTGTACATCAGCAACGAGGTGCTCGCGCCGGCCAAGCTCGCGCGCGTGGCGCAGCTGGCGCGCACGCTGCAGCAGCGCGGCGGCCGGCTGGCGATCGCCGTGGACAGCGACGAGGGCGTGGACCGGCTCGCCGCCGCGCTGGCCGGTGCGCAGTCTGCGATCGACGTGTTCGTCGAGATCGATGTGGGCCAGGGCCGCTGCGGCCAGCCGCCCGGCCCCGCTGCGGCGCAACTGGGCAAGCGCATCGCGGCCGTGCCGGCGCTGCGCTTCGCCGGCCTGCAGGCCTACCACGGCAAGGCCCAGCACCTGCGCAGCGCCGACGACCGTCGGGCCGCCATCGCCGCGGTGCTGCTGCTCGTGCGCGACACGCTCGATGCCTTCGCCCAGGTCGGGCTGGCCGTGCCGCTGGTGACGGGTGCCGGCACGGGCAGCATGCTGCACGAGGCCGCGAGCGGCATCTACGGCGAGCTGCAATCCGGCTCGTTTCTGTTCATGGACGCGGACTACGCCGGCAACGACGCCGAGGCGGACCAGCCGGTGTTCGAGCATGCGCTGTTCGTGAAGTCACAGGTCATGAGCCGCGGCCCGCGGCACGCGGTGTGCGATGCCGGGCACAAGAGCCATGCCATCGATTCGGGCCTGCCGGTGGTGCACCGGCCCGAGGGCGGGCTGGTCTGGCGCTATGGCAACGGCGGCGACGAGCACGGACTGCTGCATGCCGACGAAGGCCAGCCCCTGCCGGAGCTGGGGCAGACGGTCTGGCTCGTCCCGGGCCATTGCGACCCGACCGTGAACCTGCACGACATGCTCGTGGGCGTGCGCGGCGGGCTGCTGCAGGGCCGGGTGGAGGAATTGCTGCGCGTCGATGCGCGCGGGGCCCTGGCATGAAGGGCCTGGCGCGGCGCCGGTTCTGCGCGGCGCTGGCGTGCGGTGCGGCGGTCGGCGCGCGGGCGGCCGGGCCGGGCGTGGTGCACGAGGTCGGCCCGGGCCGGCGGTTCGCCACCATCGCCGAGGCCGCGCGGGTGGCGCGCGATGGCGATACCGTGGAGGTGCAGGCCGGCGAGTACCGCGCCGATGTCGCCATCTGGGCCCAGCGCCAGCTCCTGCTGCGCGCGGTCGGGGGCCGGGTGCGGCTGCTGGCCGATGGCGCCAGCGCCGAGGGCAAGGGCATCTGGGTGGTGCGTGGCGGCGACATCCGCGTCGAGGGCTTCGACTTCGAAGGCGCCCGCGCGGCGGCGCGCAATGGCGCCGGCATCCGCTTCGAGAAGGGTCGGCTCGCCGTGGTGGACTGCCGGTTCAGGGACAACGAGAACGGCATCCTGACGGCAAGCGACCGTGCGGCCGAGCTGGTCGTCGAACGCAGCCTGTTCCAGGGCAATGGGTCCGGCGACGGGCAAAGCCACAACCTGTATGTGGGCCGCATCGCCGCACTCACGGTGACCGACAGCGCCTTCCACGACGCCCGCGGCGGCCACCTGCTCAAGAGCCGTGCCGCGCGCAGCGAGATCCACCGCAACCAGTTGACCGACAGCGATGCCGGCCAGTCCAGCTACGAGCTGGAATTGCCGAACGGCGGCCTGGCCAACGTCACCCACAACCGGCTGCGCCAGGGGCCGGCCACCACCAATTCGGCCATGGTGTCCTACGGCGCCGAGGGCTACCCCTGGCCCGAGAACCGGCTCGTGCTGCACGACAACCTGCTCATCGACGACCGGCCCGCCGGCGGCATCTACCTGCGCGTGGCGCCTGGCGAGCGGCAGGTGGAGCTGCAGGGCAACCGGCTCGAAGGCGCGAGCCGCACCCGGGCCCGCGAACTGGCCTACCGAGGCGTCTAGCGCCGCGCGCCCACCAGGGCCCGCAGCAACTGCCGGTTGGCCTCTTCCACGCCGATGCCGTGCGCGCGGCAGACCGCGCGCAGCGCCGGCGTGTCGTCGCCCTCCATGGCGCGCGCGGCCTGCAGCGCCGGGGCATAGGGGCCTGTGCGCTTGACGGCCGCGGCATAGATGCGTTCGGACAGCGGCAGCCGGTTCAGCACCTGGCCCAGCGGTTCGTGCAGCAGCAGGTCGAGCTCGGCGAACAGGCCGCACAGGTAGACCTCGCGGCGCAGGCTGTCTTCGGCACCGGCGTTCAGCAGGTGTTCGGTCAGCCGCGCACGCAGCACCATCTGGGCCTTCACCGGGCGCAGGTCGATGTCGGTGGCGGCGTGCGCGCCCTGCTCGGCCAGCCAGCGGCCCAGTGCGCCGTAGCCCAGCATCATGAGCCCATGGCGCACGGAGTCGATGCCGCCGCGCCCGGCCATGGCGGCCGAGTTGGTGAAGGAGAGGAAACGGTAGGCCAGCACCGGTTCCTCGCGCACCACGGCCTCGATCTGCTCCATCGACTGGTCCTGGTCCACCGCCTTGCCGGCGCGGCGGATCACCTCGCCGTCCGGCGCCACGGGCTGGTGGCGGTGCGCATGCAGCACGTCCTCGTACGGCCAGCCCGCGATGGCCAGCGCACCGGCCCGGTCCAGGCACAGGTTGGCCAGTGCGCGGCTCTGCACGTCCTCGTAGATCTGGCCGGGTGCGAGCACGCTGTTGCCGGGTTTGCCGGCCGCATCGGCTTGCAGCGCCGTGGCCGCCGTCACTGGCGCCAGGCGCAGCATGCGCAGGAAGAAGCAGGGCTGCAGCGGGCACGTCGGCCAGTCCTCCATCGCGCCGCGCCAGACCAGCTTGACGCCACGCGCATGGGCGGCCTTGGTGCGCTCGTAGATGTCGGGCTCGGCCAGCCACTCGTTGCGCACCTCGACCCAGTAGTCGCCGGCCGGCGCGTGCGCCAGCATGTCGGACAGCAGGCGCTTGTTGTGCATGGACAGCAGCAGCTGCGGCGTGGCCATGGACGAGAGTTCCTGCAGCGCGGCGACCAGGTGCACGGCGTCGATCGCGCCGCCCTGGGCAGCTTCGACGAACAACTGCACGGCCTCGAGCTCGCGGGCCTGGTTCCAGAGCGGGCGGTAGCCCAGGGTAATGCTGCCGACGACGGATTGCGTCATGTCTCCTCGCTGCCGATCCAACGATCAGCGGATGAAGTCGAACAGCGAGAGCTTCTGGATCGAGGCGTAGGTCTGCAACGCAACCTGGTAGCTCGTCTGCTGGTTCTGGAAGTCCGACAGGCCCTGGATCATATCCATGTCCTCGGCGCGCGAGCGGTCGCCTTCGGCCTGCACATTGCGGTCTTCCTGCGTGTCGTGGATGCGGTCGGCGCGGTTGAGCAGGTCGCCCGCGCGGCCGCGAATGGCGCCGATGCGCTCCAGGCTGGTGTCCACCTGGGCCAGCGAGATCGCCAGCTCGTGGTTGAAGTTGGCGTTGGCGCTGGTCGCGCCCTTGGTCGAGCTGCCAGGCTCGTACATGCCGGCGATGGCGCGGTCCAGCACACCGAAGATGCTGGGCCGCTCGCTCGGCACCGTGGCATCGACCTGCAGCTGGTCGCCGTCGGCCGGCACGCCCTTGACCACCATGGAGATGCCGCCCAGCGTGATGGTCTGGTTCTCCTTGTACGGCAGGCCCGTCGTGGTGACGCCGGTGGTGTTGTTGGTGACGTCGTAGCTCATCGCGCCGGTCACCGCGTCGACATGGAAGCTCAGCGAGAAGTCCGTGCCCTCGCTGCCCATCAGCGCAGCGTCCTTGACGAGGCCGACATCGGTGTACATCTGCCCGGTGTTGCCTGCGCCCAGGCTGACCTTGAACACGCCGTTGCTTTCGGGCACGTCCATCCAGGTGGCGCGGCCGTCCAGCGTGCCCGGGATGGCCACGTCGCCGGCGCCGGCCTGGCCGGCCAGGCCGTTGAAGCTGTAGTCGGGATCGGGCACGGTGCCGTCGGCACCGACCTCGAACGGCGCAGCGGTGCTGCCCAGGCCGTGGAACAGTGGCAGGCCATTGGCGTCCTTGCGGTTGGCCAGCGTGACCAGTTCGTCGCGCAGGCCCACCAGCTGCTTGGCGATGGTCTCGCGCTCCGTCGGGCTGTTGACGCCGCCGCCGGACTGCACCAGCAGGTCGCGAAACTGCTGCAGCAGCGCAGTGGCATCGCCCAACGTGGATTCGCCGAGCTGGATGGCGCTCTTCTGCGTCTCCAGCGCGCGCTGCTCCACCGTGATGCGCGCGATGCGCGTCTGCGCGCGTTCGGCCTGCGCGGCCGAGGTCGGGTCGTCGCTCGGGCGCACCACGCGCTTGCCTTCGGTCAGCTTGGCCTGCAGGTCGGCCAGCGTGGACTGGCGCGTCTGCAGCGTCTGGCGTGCGGCGTCGAAGGTGTTGGCGGTGCCCAGGCGGGTGAAGGTGTTGGCCATGGTTTCAGCGCGTCACGGTCTGGATCAGGCTGTCGAAGATGCTCTGCGCGACCTGCAGCATCTTCGCAGATGCCTGGTAGGCCTGCTGGAACTGGATCAGCTTGGCCGCCTCCTCGTCCAGGTTCACGCCGGAGACGCCGGTGCGCTGGGCCTCCAGCCCGTCGGCGATGGACTTGGACACGTCGGCCGCGTACTGCGCGCTCTGGGCGCGCACGCCGACGTTGGCGATCAGCGCGGCATAGCCGTCGGTCAGCGGCGCGCCGTCGAACAGCTTCATGTCGCGCAGGTCCATCAGCGCCTTGGCGTTGCCGGCGTCCAGCGGTGCGTAGGCCGGGTTGATGGCGCCCACGGTCAGCGTATCGCCGGGCTGCGGTGCGCCGGTCAGCGTCAGCGTCCAGGCCGAGGGGTTGGCGCCGTCGTAGCTGATGGGCGTGCCTGGGCTGTAGGTGAAGGTGCCCGGAACGTCCGAGCGCGTGTACTGGGTGCCGCTCGTGAAGGTGATGGTCACGTCGGCCGGAGCCGGCACCGATCCCGCCGCCAGCTTGCCCACCGCCAGACCGCCGGTGTTGGTGGTGCCCATGTTGGCCTGCACCGGGCTGGCCACGGCCAGGTCGCGCGGCGAGGCGAACAGCGTGTGCATGTTGCCGGCCGACTGGGCATAGGGCCGCAGCAGGAAGCTGTCGCCGGTGGCGGCCGCGCCCGTGATGTCCAGCGCCAGGCCGTCCACGGTGGGCGGCGGGCCGGGGTCCACCGCGGGCGAGACGCCGTCGGACAGCCGCGTCACCGTGTAGGTGGTCGGCGAGGTGAACGTCACGCGGTAGTCCGAGGCGCGCAGCTGGCTCGGGTCGGCCACGCTGAGGCCGATGCCGGCGCTGCCCGCGTTGTTGGCGAAGGCGGTGCCATCGGACATGGCAATCGGCGTGAACAGATCGCCGCCGGGCTCGCCGTCCAGGTCCAGCCCGAGCTTGTGCTGGGCGTTGATGACCGTGGTGATGGACACCGCCATGCGGCCCAGCAGGTTCTGCGCTTCCGTCAGGTCCTCGTTCTGAAAGCGCATCAGGCCCGACAGCGAGCCGCCGCCCAGCATGCTGTCCTGCAGCTTCACCTCGGTGCTGCCGTTGACCAGGCGCAGTTCGCTGCGCGTGGGGTCCAGCGGATCGTTGGCCACCTTGAGCTCCATCGCGCGCGTGCCCAGCACCACGGGCTGGCTCTGCGCCACGAACACGCTGATGGTGCCGTCGTTGTTCTCCAGCGTCGTTGTCTGGACGTACTTGTTCATCTCGCTGATGAGCTGGTCGCGCCGGTCCAGCAGGTCGTTGGGCGGCTGGTCCAGGCCGACGACGGACTGGATCTGGCGGTTCACCTCGGCGATGCCGGTGATCAACGTGTTCAACGTGGACACGCTGTTCTCCAGCTCCTCGGTCAGTCCGCGCTGCAGGTTGGCCAGCTGCGTGGCGGCGTCGTTGAAGCGCGAGGCGGTTTCCGACGCGCGCGTCAGCACCACGGTGCGGGCCGTCAGGTCGGTCGGAGCGCTGGCCACGTCCGAGAACGCGTTCATCATCTCGCTGACCGAGGCCCCCAGACCGGTCTTGCCGGTGCCGAACAGATCCTCCAGCTGCAGCAGCTTCTCGGCGCGCGACACGTCCTGGGCCGAGACGGACTTGGACAGCGCCGCCTGGCGCGTCAGGTAGGCGTCGTAGACGCGCTGGATCGACGCGACCTCCACGCCCTTGCCGATGTAGCCGCCACCGGTGTACTGGCCCTCCACCGTGGCCAGGTTGACCACCTGGCGCGAGTAGCCCACGGTGGCGTTGTTGGCGATGTTGTGGCCGATGGTCGACAGCGCGGCCTGGTTGGCCTGCAGCGCGCGGACCCCGACGTTGAGGATGTTGCTCATGTCAATGCCGCCCTGCCGCCCGAAGGCATTGAACGCCCCCGCGGGGGGCAGCGATACGCGAAGCGATGCGCGTGGGGGCCATGGCCGGCCTTCATGCGCTCAGCGCGCGCTGCACCTGCAGCGTGCTGTTGATCACGCGGCTGAGCTTGCCCGCGTAGTCGGGGTCGGTGGCGTAGCCGGCGCGCTTGAGCTCGGTGGCGAAGGCCAGCGGCGAGGCCGTCTTGGTCAGCACCTTCTCGTAGCGCGGGCTGTTGGTGATCATGTTCGCGTAGTCGCGGAAGGAGTCCTCGTAGGAGTCGTAGGCGCGGAACTTGGCCTTGACCTTGCGCGCCTCGCCGTTGACGTATTCGGTGGTCGTCACCTCGGCCACCTTGCCGGTCCAGCCCGGGCCGGCCTTGATGCCGAACAGGTTGAACGAGCTGCTGCCGTCGCTGTGCTTGATCTCGCGCTTGCCCCAGCCGGTCTCGTGCGCGGCCTGGCCGATCATGTAGCTGGCCGGGATGCCGCTTTGCTGCTCGATCCGCTCGGCCGCGTCCTGGTGCCGCTGCACGAAGCCGTGCTTGGCGCTGCCGGCGCTGGCCGGTGTGGCGCGCGAGACCTTGCCGGCGTCGTCGGACGGCGGCAGCACGCGCGTGTTGTCCATGGCCACGGTGTGGCGCGAGAGCTGGCGCTCGATGGCGGCCGACAGCCCGCCCGGCAGGCCGGACATGGAGACCGACAGCTGCTGGTCCAGCAGGTCGGAGCTGATCTCGCTCTGCGCGCTGTCGAGCAGGCCGGACTTGACGGTCGCGTCGCGCATGCTCTTGATCAGCTCGCGCATGAACAGCGATTCGAGCTGCTTGGCGGCCTCCTTGATGGCACCGGCGCCGTCCTTGTTGGCTTGCGCCTTCAGCGCGTCCAGCGAGCGCGCATCGGCCGCGAGGGCGTTGTTGTTGGTGGCCAGCGGCGACAGGGACATGTCAGATCACCTCCAGCTCGGCGTTCAGGGCACCGGCAGCCTTGATGGCCTGCAGGATGGCCAGCAGATCCTGCGGCGTGGCACCCAGCGCGTTCAGCGCGCGCACCACGTCGCCCAACTGCGGCGCGCCCTGCAGCTGCACCAGCTTGCCGGGTTCCTGCTTGACGGCGATGTCCGATTGCTGCGTCACCACCGTCTGGCCCTGCGAGAACGGTGCCGGCTGGCTGACCACGGGCGTGGTGGCGATGCTGACCGACAGGTTGCCGTGCGCGATGGCGCAGGGTCCCAGCGTCACGGCCTGGTTCAGCACGATGGAGCCGGTGCGCGAGTTGATGACCACCTTGGCCGATGGCACGGCCATGTCGAAGCGCAGCTCCTCCAGTTCGGCGATGAAGTTCACGCGGGCATGCGGCGTGGTGGGCGCGCGCACCTGCACCGTGCGGCCGTCCAATGCCTGCGCCAGGCCCTGGCCCAGCTTGTCGTTGATGACGCTGGCCACGCGGCGCGCGGTCTGGAAGTCCGAGGCGTCCAGGCCCAGCGTGATGTGGTCGCCGTCCTGCAGCGGCGTGGGCACGCTGCGCTCGACCTGGCCGCCGGCCGGGATGCGGCCGGCCGACAGGTGGTTGATCTGCACCTTGCTGCCCCCTGCGGCGGCGCCGGCGCCGGCCACCACCAGACTGCCCTGGGCCAGTGCATAGACCTCGCCGTCGGCGCCGCGCAGCGGCGTGACGATCAGCGTGCCGCCCTTGAGCGACTTGGCGTTGCCCATGGAGGAGACCGTGACGTCGATCGATTGGCCCGGCTGCGCGAACGGCGGCAGCTCGGCCGTGACCAGCACCGCCGCCACGTTCTTGAGCTGCAGCTGCGAGGCCTGGTTGGCCGGCAGCACGATGCCTTGCTGCTGCAGGTAGTTGGACAGGCTCTGCGTGGTGTAGGGCATCTGCGTGGTCTGGTCGCCGGTGCCGTCCAGGCCCACCACCAGGCCGTAGCCCGTCAACTGGTTGCTGCGCACGCCCTGCACCGCGGCCACCTCCTTGATCCGCATGGCCTGGGCCGGCGTGGCCAGCAGCGCCAGGGCGGCGAGCAGCGAAAGCAGGAGGCGTGGCAGGAAGGTCATGGCAGTGCTCGGGACAAGGAGGGCTGCCGCGATTGTGCGAAGCCTCAGAACGGCAGAACGCTCAAAAAGAACCGCGCCAGCCAGCCAATTGCCATCGCATCTTGCTGCTGGCCGCGCCCGCGCGACTCCACGCGCACGTTGGCCACGGCGGTGGAGGGCACGATGCTGCCGGGCAGCACGGCGCGCGGGTCCACCGTGCCCGAAAAGCGCAGCACGTCCACGTTCTGGTTCACGCCGATCTGCTTCTCGCCCAGCACGGCCAAGTGGCCGTTGGGCAACACGTCGACCACGGTGGTGGTGATGGTGCCGCTGAAGGTGTTGGCCGCGCTGGTGCCGCCGCTGCCGGCGAAGGTGTTCTCGGACTCCGCGCCGACGTTGAGCTTGCCCAGGCGGTTGGCCGACAGGAAGGGGAAGGCGCTGATGCCGCTGCTCACGCTGCCGGACTTGTCGACCGAGGCGGTGCTGGTCTGGCTGGCGTTCAGGTTCTCCACGATCTGCACGGTGAGCGTGTCGCCGACCATGCGCGGGCGCCGGTCCTCGAACAGGGGCCGGTAGCGCACCTGCGAGTACAGGCCGCCCGTCGCCACGTGCGCGGGTTGCGGCGCGATGGCCACGGGGCGCTGGGTCGCGGGGTCGGGAAACTCGACCTTGGGCGTCTGCTGCAGCGTCTCGCAGCCCACCAGCGCGAGCGCCGCCAGGGCCAGCAGCCAGGGGCGCAGGGAAAGGGTTCTGGCCATGCCTGCTCCTACAGCTGTGCGAGCTTCTGCAGCATCTGGTCGGAGGTCTGCACGGCCTTGGAGTTCATCTCGTAGGCGCGCTGCGTCTGGATCATGGTCACCAGTTCCTGCACCACGTTGACGTTGGAGGTCTCCAGGTAGCCCTGGCGCATGATGCCCAGGCCGTTGGTGCCCGGCGTGCCGCCCTGCGGCTGGCCCGAGGCGGCCGTCTCGGTGAAGATGTTCTGGCCGCGCGGCTCCAGGCCCGGCGGGTTGATGAAGGTGGACATGGCGATGGTGCCCACGGTCTGCGGCGCGGTGTTGCCCGGCAGCATCACGGTCACGGTGCCGGTCTCGCTGATGCTCACCGACAGCGTGTTCGGCGGGATGGTGATGCCGTTGGCCACCGGCAGGCCGTTGGAGGTGACCAGCCGGCCCTGCGAGTCGACCTCGAAGCTGCCGTCGCGCGTGTAGCCCACGGTGCCGTCGGGCAGCTGGATGTTGAAGAAACCGTTGCCGTTGATGGCCACGTCGAAGTGGTTGTCGGTCAGCTGCAGCGAGCCTTGGGAGAACTGCCGGCTGGTGGCCACGGTGCGCACGCCCAGGCCCAGCTGCAGGCCGGTGGGCAGCTGCTCGGCCTCGGTGTTGTTGGCGCCGACCTGGCGCAGGTTCTGGTAGATCAGGTCTTCGAACACCGCGTTGGAACGCTTGAAACCGGTGGTCGAGACGTTGGCCAGGTTGTGCGAGATGACGTCCAGCTGGGTCTGCTGGGCTTCCATGCCGGTCTTGGAGATCCAGAGCGAATTGATCATGGCGGTTCCTTGTTAGCCCTGGACGCCCAGGAGTTGGCTGGCGCTCTTGTCGCCGGCCTCGGCGAGCTGCAGCAGGCGCATCTGCGTTTCGAACTGGCGGGCGACCTGGATCATCCCGACCATGGTTTCCACCGCGTTCACGTTGGAACCCTCCAGCGCGCCCGTGGCCATGCGCGCGTTGGCGTCGTTGGGCAGCGGGTCGCCTGTGCCGGTGCGGAACAGGCCGTCGTCGCCGCGCTTGAGCGGGTCGTCGGGCGTGGGCGTGGCCAGCTTCAGGCGGCCCAGGTTGGTCGGCGGCAGGTTGCCCACCTTGGCGCTGATGCTGCCGTCCGAGCCCAGCGTGACCTCGGCGTTGGGCGGCACGTCGATCGGCGCGCCACCGTCGCTGAGCACCGGCAGGCCGGTGGGCGTCACCAGCGTGCCGGCGGCCGTGACCTCGAAGGCGCCGCCGCGCGTGTAGGCCTCGGTGCCGTCCAGCCCCTGCACGGCGAACCAGGCGTTGTCGCGGGCCATCGCATCGAGGTTGCGGCCGGTGCGCTGCACCGGTCCCGGCGTGCTGTCGTGGCCGCGCGTGGTCTCCAGCGCGAACACCCGGCTGCTGGAGCCCGGGCCGTTCAGCGGCACCGAGCGGAAGGTCGACAGCTCGGCCCGGAAGCCGTTGGTCGAGACGTTGGCGAGGTTGTTGGACAACACCGCCTGCCGGCCCGCAGCGGCGGTGGCGCCGGTCATCGCGGTGTAGATGATGTGGTCCATGGCTCAGCCTCAGCGGATGTTGAGGATGGTGTTGAGCACCTGGTCCTGCGTCTTGATGGTCTGCGCGTTGGCCTGGTAGGTGCGCTGCGCCGTCATCATGTTCACGAGCTCCTTGGTCAGGTCGACGTTGGAGTCCTCCAGCGTGCCGGCGCGCACCACGCCGATGTTGCCGGTGCCCGGCACGCCCGTGGCCGTGGGCTCCAGGCCCGAGGCCGGCGTGGCCATCCACAGGTTGCCGCCGATGGGCGACAGGCCCTGCTCGTTGGTGAAGGTGGCCAGCTGGATCTGGCCGGCCGCCAGCGTCTTGCCGTTCGAGTACACGCCCAGCACCACGCCGCTGTCGTCGATGTTGATGGCGGTGAGCTTGCCCGAGGCCTGGCCGTCGGTCAGCGCCTTGGTCACCGAGAAGCGCGAGGAACCGTACTGCGTGGCGCGCTCCAGGTTGAAGGTGACCGGGAAGGTGGTGCCATCGGACTCGGCCAGGTTCAGCGCCGTCAGCGTGGGCGAGGAGGTCAGCTCGCCGTCGTTGCCGAAGGTCATGGTGCCGCTGTTGGTCATGGCGCCGCCGTCCACCGAGGTCCACACGTCCCAGGTGTTGTTGCCGGTCTTGGTGAAGTAGATGCCGATGGGCACGGCCGTGCCCAGCGAGTTGTAGCCCACGGCCGAGGTGCCGTAGGTCTCGATCGGCGGGACCAGTGCGGCCGGTGCGGTGCCGGTCGGCACGGTGGCCGAGGCGTCCAGGTTGAAGCGCAGGTCCAGCTGCGTGCTGCGGTCGGCCTTGATCTCGCCGCCGGCCGGCAGGATCAGCGGGCCGACCACGCCGCCGGTGGGGATCACGCCGTCCGGCGTGGCGGTGATGCCCAGCAGGCTGCCGCCGTCGTTGGTGACGATCTGGCCGTCCTTGGTCAGCTTGAACGAACCGTCGCGGGTGTAGGCGCGCGAGCCGTTGGGCTGGTCGATCTGGAAGAAGCCGTTGCCGTTGATGGCCACGTCCAGCGAGCGGCCGGTCACCGACAGGTTGCCCTGCGTGAACTGCTGCGACACGGTGGCCACTTCGACCCCGATGCCCTGGTTGATGCCGCCGGCCGAGCCCATGGCGTTGGCGTACAGCTCGGCGAACTCGGCGCGCGAGGCCTTCATGCCGGTGGTGTTGGCGTTGGCGATGTTGTGGCCGATCACGTCCAGGTTCTTGCTGGAAGCGCTCAGACCGGAGAGGCCTTGTTGGAAACCCATGGAAGACTCCTGAAGCGTTGGGGGGTCAGAGGATGGCCTTGACGCTGCTGTAGGGCAGCGTCTTGCCGCCGGCCAGTTGCAGCGTCAGCACGTTGTTGTCGTTGCTCACGCCTTCGACGCGGCTGCGTTGCAGCGCGGTGGCGGTGACGGCGGTCTTGCTGGCCGTGGGCATCACGGTGAAGGTCAAGGCCTCGCTGCCGCTGTACTTGGTGGCGTCCCATTCGAAGGCGTGGCGGCCGGCGGCCAGGCCGCCCATGTCGATGGTGTCCACCAGCGTGCCGCCGGCGGTGCGCACCTGCACCTTCACGCTGTCGGCATTGGTGGCCAGGTCGAAGCCGCCGCGGCCCACCTTGTCCGTCACCTGCAGCGCCGAGCCCTCGGTCAGCACGTCGTGGCCGACCATGGCCGCACCCTGCAGGGCCTGCATGGAGGCCATCTGCGACAGCACGTTGTTGACAGTGGAGTTCAGGTTCTCGATGCCTGTGACGGTGTTGAGCTGCGCGATCTGGGATGTCATCTGCGCGTTGTCCAGCGGATTCATCGGGTCCTGGTTGTTGAGCTGCGCAACCAGCAGCTTCAGGAAACGGTCCTGCACCGCCTGGGCGCTCGAGTCGTTCTTGTTCGTGCCGCTGGTGGTGCCGGTGCCGGTGCTGCTCGTGCCGTTGAGCGAGTTCAGGACGTCGGTGCTGATGGCCATGGTGTGTGTCTTTCAGGTGGGGCGGGCTCACTGGCCCATCTGCAGTGTCTTGAGCAGCAGCGTCTTGGCCGTGTTCATGACTTCCACGTTGTTCTGATAGGAGCGCGAGGCCGAGATCATGTTGACCATCTCCTCGACCGCGTTGACGTTGGAGTGCGTGACGTAGCCCTCCGCGTCGGCCAGCGGATGGTTCGGGTCCAGCACCTTGCGCGCCGGCGCATCGCTTTCGGTCACCTGGCGCACGGCCACGCCGGCGGCGCTGTCGGCGCCCATCAGCGTGGTCTGGAACACCACCTGGCGCGCCTTGTAGGGCTGCGCGTCGGGGCCGGCCACGGCGTCGACGTTGGCCAGGTTGGAGGCCACCACGTTGAGCCGCTGCGACTGGGCGCTGATGCCGCTGCCCGAGACGCCGAAGATCGAGAACATCGACATGGCGAAGCTCCTTATTGCCCCTGGATGGCCGTGAGCATGGTCTTGGCCTGGCCGTTGATGAAGCGCAGCGCGGCCTCGTAGCGCACGGTGTTGTCGACGAAGTTGGCGCGCTCGCGGTCCAGGTCGACCGTGTTCTGGTCCAGGTTGGGCTGGGCCTGCACGCTGTAGCCGAGTTCGGGGTCGTTCTGGTGCGACAGCTCGCCGATGCGAGAGAACGGCAGGTGGCCGGCCGCGGTGCGGGCCTGGCCGGTGGAGACCACGTAGCCCTTGTCGCCCTGCATCACGCCCTTGAGCGCGTCGCCGAACTTGTAGTCGCGTGCCACGAAGCCGGGGGTGTCCACGTTGGCGATGTTGCTGGCGATGGTGCGCTGGCGTTCCGAGCGCAGCAGCAGGGCGCGGGCCTGGAAATCCAGCGTGCCGGTCAATTTGTCCAACATGGGCATCACCTCGTGCAATGGTTGGCTCCGCCAGGGGTGCGGGCGGAGCAGGGGGTGCCGGGAATTGTGGAAGTCCGCCGGCCGTGCGAAACCGGGATGAGGGCCGTGTTTGGCGGGCAGTTCGCGGCTTCGCGCGGCGGTGGGCTGCCTACAGTTGCGGTTGTCCCATTCATGCTTGCAGGAGGTATCCCCATGGGCTTTGCTCGAAGGCTGTGCCAGGCCGGGCTGCCGCTGCTGGCAGCGCTGTGTGCCCCTGCCTGGGCGCAATACGAACAGATCAGCCAGCAATGGGTGGACCAGGCGCTGGCCCAGCTGCCGGCCGACGCCAAGGGCCCGCTGCGCATGGAAGTCAGCGTGGGCGCGCTGGACAGCCGGCTCAAGCTGGCGGCCTGCGCCCAGGTCGAACCGTATCTGCCGCCCCACACCCGGCTGTGGGGCCGCACGCGGCTGGGCCTGCGCTGCGTCGATGGCGCCACGCGCTGGAGCGTGTTCCTGCCGATCACGGTCAAGGCCTTCGGGCCGGCCTGGATGCTGCGCGGGCCGGTGGCCCAGGGCGCGGTGCTGACGGCCGACGATGCCGAGCAGGGCGAGGTCGATTGGGCCGAAGACCGCTCGCCCGTGCTGGCCGATCCGGCGCTGTGGGTCGGCCAGATCGCCACGCGCAGCTACATGCCCGGCCAGGCCATCCGCCAGTCCATGGTGCGCGCGCCGCTGGCCTTCCAGGCCGGCGCCCAGGTGCGCGTGGTGGCCCAGGGCTCGGGCTTCTCGATCAGTTCGGACGGACAGGCGCTGACGGTCGGCGTGGTCGGGCAGGCGGCTCGTGTGCGCATGGACAACGGCCGCATCCTGACCGGCACGGTACTGGATGCGCGCACAGTCGAACTGTCCATGTGACCCCGTTTTGCCAAGGAATTCGCATGCCGGCCCTCAAGTCGCTCCTGGAACTGCCGATAGCATCAGCACGATGCCCTTTTCACAGGGGCGATGGAGAGTGCAATGAAGATCGGACAGACGCCCGACCCGAACCCGGGAATCCCCCCGGCCAAGCGGCCCGGGCCAGAAACGGAAGCCGCCGCCCAGGCGAAGGCGGCCGCTGTCCGCACGCCCGCGGCCACGCCGGGCGCTTCGGTGAGCGTCTCCACATTGGGCAAGACGCTGGAAGCCACGCGCCGCGCGGATGCCGGCGACGTCGACCAGGCCAAGGTCGACGAGATCAAGGCAGCGATTGCGGACGGCAGCTACCAGATCAACCCCGAAGCCATTGCCGACAAGATGCTCGCCAACGCGCAGGAAATGCTGCAGCCCAAGCGCGGCACCGGCAACCACTGAGGCCCGGCCGCGGCCTGAACCGGAGCCACCGCCATGGTGGCTGACATCTTTCTCCACCAGCTCGCCGAGGCCGAGGCGCAGCTCGATTCCCTGACCCATTTGTTGCTGCAAGGCGATGCGCCTGCCTATGAGGCCGGCGCGTTGGCGTTCCGGCAGGCCCTGGTGCAGCTGGCCCATGCCGCGGCCGACCAGCCCACGCCGGTGCCGGACGCCGTGGCCGTGCGGCTGGCGCAACTGGCGCGTGCGCTGGTGCAGCAGCGCGACCAACTGGCGCGCCGTGCCGTGGTGGTGGCGCGCAGCCTGGCCGTGGTGCTGCCGCAGACGCAGCCGACCTACCAGGCGCCGGGGCGGCGGGCCGGCTTCAGCGGCGCGGCGCCGCAGATCTATTCGGCACCGGCGCGCTGAGCGGGTCCAATGCCGGCATGCAAAAACGCCCTGCACCGCAGGGCGTTCTGCTTTGCATGCGCGGCACTGTGGCGAGCGCTCAGTGCGCCCGCATCTTGGCGCGCAGCCGTGCCACGGACTGGCTGTGCAGCTGGCACACGCGCGATTCGGTGACGCCCAGAACGGCGGCGATTTCCTTGAGGTTGAGGTCCTTCTCGTAGTACATGCTCATGATGTACTGCTCGCGCTCGGGCAGCGACTTGATGGCCTCGACCAGCGCGCTGCGCAGGCGCTCGTTGCGCAGCAGGTTCAGCGGGTCGGCCTCGGTGTCGCCGGTGTGGCGGTCGAGAAAACCCTCGGCGTCTTCGTCGCCACCCATGTCCTCCAGGTACACGAGCTGGGTGCCACGCACCTTGTTCAGCAACTCCTGGTACTCGTCCAGCGCCATGCCGAGTTCGGCAGCGATCTCGGACTCCTTGGCGCTGCGGCCCAGGCGCTGCTCCACGCGCTGCACGGCGCGTTCGATGTCCTTCTGGCTCTTGCGCGAGCCGCGCGACATCCAGTCGCCCTCGCGCAGCTCGTCGATCATGGCGCCGCGGATGCGCTGGGTCGCGAAGGTCTCGAACTGCACGCCCTGCGCCGCCTCGTAGCGCGTCAGCGCCTCGGACAGGCCGATCATGCCGACCTGGATCAGGTCGTCCAGCTCCACATTCGCCGGCAGCTTGGCGATCATGTGGTGCGCCAGGCGGCGCACCAGCGGCACGTACTGCCGGATCATGTGCTCGCGGTCGAGTTGGCCTTTGGCGGTGTACATGTCAGTCGCCTCCCGCCGCCGGCAAGCGGTGATGGGCGTGGTGGACAGTGGAGGTGGAGCGTACGCGCAATTGCACCTCAGGCCATGAAGGGAACGGCGCCGTTCTCGAGCAGGCGCAGCGCCAGCCGGCGCACGTCGTCGCTGCGTTGCTCGGCTTGCGGTTCACTGCGCACGGTGATCATGTCGGTCTCGCAGCCCAGGAAGGTCAGGGCGCATTTTTGCAGACTTCGGCCGGTCGTACGGGCCAATTGGTCCGCGTTGCGGAGCGACGAAGTGATCAGCGAGACCAGCGTGGGTGCCAGCCGGCCTTCCTGCTGGAATTGCTTGAGCGTGCGGTAGCCGCGCAGCAGCGCATGGCGGCCGGGGGCCACGGCGAGCACCGGCTGCGCCGCGCTGCCGGCCAGCACCGGGATCAGCAGCTCGGCGCGGGCATAGACCACCAGCACGCCGCAGCCCTGGAACAGCGATCCGAGCAGGTCCAGCGGCCGCGGCCGGGCCTGCCCCAGCGCGCGCAGGCCGACGGCGGCGGGCATCACGGCCCAGTCGGAGTCCTCGGTCGCCCCCAGCGCGCCCCAGGGCGTGTGCTGCATGAGGTCGACCAGGCCGGGATGCGCGGGGGATTCCAGGCTGGTGCCGTCCAGCACCACGGGCGGATAGCCGTAGCTCTGGAGCGCCTGGCACAGCTGCCACAGCAAGGCCTGCTCGTACCGCTCCTCGCCCTGGCTGACCAGCGTGATGAGCCGGGCCGGCGCGGGCGGGCGGGCCTGGCGCAGGCTGGCGCCCTGGTCGGCGAAGGCATCAAGCATGGGCACGCTCGCCACGCAGCGGGGCCGCACCTGCCGTGGAGAAGATGAAGCTCAGGTCGGCCGCCTTGGGGTCGTAGGCCGAGCGCACATTGCTGCGCATGGAGGCGGCCACCAGCTTGGCCGCATCGGCGCGCTCGAAGTCCTCGGGCACGCGCTGGCCGTTGCAGATGCCGCGCACCAGCAGCTGGTGGCGGATCGTGGCATCCAGCGCCGGGCCCAGCTTCACGGCCTCGTCCACCTTGGACAGGATGGTCTGCTGTACGCCGCCGGTCTTGAAGGCGCCCATCACGTCGTCCAACTGGTCGCCCTGGCCGCCGGCGTTGACCACCAGCAGCCGCTGCACGCCGGGCAGGTCCAGCATGTCCAGCATGCCTTGCTTGCGCGGGTCGCGTGGGGCCACGCCGGTGGTGTCGACCAGCACCATCTTCTTGTTGGCCAGCAGGCCCAGCAGGTCCTGCAGCGCGGCCCGGTCGTGCGCGAGGTGCGCCACCACGCCCAGCATGCGGCCGTAGCTGCGCAGCTGCTCGTGCGCGCCCACGCGGTAGGTGTCCAGCGTGATCAGGCCCACGCTGGCCGCGCCATGCTCCTGCACGCAATGCGCGGCGAGCTTGGCGGCCGTGGTGGTCTTGCCCACGCCGGTGGCGCCGACCAGCGCGAACACGCCGCCTTCGGTGTAGAGCGGCGCAGCCTGGGCGTCGGTGTGCAGGTTGCGCTGCAGCACCTCGATGATCCAGTGCACGGCCTCGGCCGCGGAGAAGTCCGCGGGCATGCGTTCCAGCAGCGCGCGCGCCAGGCTCGGCGAGTAGCCGGCACGGATCAGCTTGAGCATGAGGTTGGACTGGATCGGGTCCTGCTTGGCCTGGCCCAGCCAGGCCAGCGTGCTGAAGCGTTCCTCGATCATCTCCTTCATGGCCTGCAGCTCGTCCACGATGCCTTGCGAGGCCGGCGCCGCCACGGGGGCGGCGGGGCCGGACTGCGGCCGGGTGCGCAGCACTTCCTTCACGAAGGGCAGGGCATGCGGCGTGGCCTTGGCAGCCACCGGTTTGGCCTGGACAGCGGCCTGCGCCGCGTTCGCGGCCTCGAGCCGTTCGGCCAGCTGCGCGAGCTGCGCCGAGGCGGCCGGCTTGCGCAGCGTCTGCACCTCGCGCTCGGCACGCTCGGACAGCGTGGCGGGCTTGGCGATGATGGGCGCGATGGGGGCGCGGGGTGCCACCGCGGGCTTGGCCGGTGCGGCCGTGCTGCCCATGGCCTCGTGGCGGCGGCGCAGCATGCGCTCGCGCACATAGTCCTGGAACGACAGCGTGCTCATGGCCAACTGCTCGGCGTCTTCGGCCACGGGCGTTTTCTCAGCGGCCATGGCCGTGCGGCGCGGGGCGGGCCGGGCCGGTGTGGCCGCGGCCTGCTCGGGCGGCGTGCCGACGGTGTCTTCGGCCGTGGCCATGACCTCCACGCCGGTGGCGGTCTGGCGGTTGGACAGGATCAGCGTGCCCTCACCGAATGCCATCCGGGCCTTGGCCAGGGCTTCGCGCGAGGTCGCGGCGGTAAAGCGTTGGATGTTCAATTTGCACCTCTGAGGATGGGGCCGATACGGATGGAATGCGTTTCAGGGATTTCGCTGTGCCCCAGCACCTGCAGCCGGGGCGCGACGCGCCGCACCAGGCGCGAGATGGCGTTGCGGATCTGGTCGGGCACCAAGAGGCAGGCCGGCACGCCGAGCTCTTCCTGGCGCATGGCGACGTCGGCCGCGTTCTTGGTCAAGAGCTCGGCCACGTTCGGGTCCAGCGAGGGGCCGGCGGCGTTGCCCAGGGCCTGGACCAGCAGGCGCTCGAGCGCAGGTTCGATGGCGATCACGTTGAGTTCGCGCGTCGGGCCGTAGATCTGCTGCACGATGGCCGGGGCCAGCGCGATGCGCACGCGGCGCGCCAACTCCAGCGGGTCGCTCACGCTGCCGGCATGCTCGGCCAGCGATTCGACGATGCTGCGGATGTCGCGGATGTGCACGGACTCTTCGAGCAGCAGCTGCAGCACCTTCTGGAACGCGGCCAGCGGCACCATCTTCGGTACCACTTCCTCGATCAGTTTGGGAGCCAGGCGCGTCACGTGTTCCACCAGTTGCTGGGTCTCGGTGCGGCTGAGCAGACGGGCCGCCTGCACCTGCATCAAGTGTGACAAGTGGGTGGCCATCACGGTCTCCGAATCAACGACCGTAAAGCCGGCCAATTGCGCGGCTTCCTTCTGGCGCTCGTCGATCCAGTGGGCTGGCAGGCCGAAGGCCGGGTCGGTGGTGGCGGTGCCGATCAAGGGCGTGCTGATGCCGCCCGGGTTGATGGCCAGGTACATGCCCGGATAGGCCTCGCCCTCGCCGACCACCACGCCGCGCAGTGTGATCCGGTAGGCGCTGGGTTTGAGTTCCAGGTTGTCGCGCACGTGCACGGCCGGCGGCAGGAAGCCCACCTCCTGCGCGAACTTGCGGCGCACGCCCTTGATGCGGTTGAGCAGGTCGCCCTGGCGGGTCTTGTCGACCAGCGTGATGAGCCGGTAGCCCAGCTCCAGCCCCAGCAGGTCCACGGGCTGCAGGTCGTCCCAGCTGGCTTCGTTGTCGGCCGGTGCCGGCGGCGGGCCGGCCACCAGCAAGCCCTCCTTGGGCTTGTTGGCCATGCGCCAGGCCAGGTAGCCCAGCACCGAAGCCACGCCCAGGAACACCACGTGCGGCATGTTGGGCACCAGGCCCAGCAGCGCCAGGATGCCGGCCACGATGCCCAGCGCGCGCGGCGAGTCGAACATCTGCGCGACGATCTGCTTGCCGATGTCCTTGTCCTTGCCCACGCGCGAGACCACCATGGCGGCCGCCACGGAGATCAACAGGCCCGGAATCTGCGCCACCAGCGCGTCGCCGACCGCCAGCAGGATGTAGCTGTCGGCGGCCTGGCCGGCCGACAGGCCGTGCTGCAGCATGCCGATGGCGAAGCCGCCGACGATGTTGATGACCAGGATCAGGATGGCGGCGATGGCGTCGCCACGCACGAACTTGCTGGCGCCGTCCATGGAGCCGAAGAACTCGGCTTCCTCGGCCACCTCGGCGCGGCGGCGCTTGGCCTCCTTGTCGTCGATGAGGCCGGCATTGAGGTCGGCGTCCACCGCCATCTGCTTGCCGGGCATGGCGTCCAGCGTGAAGCGGGCCGAGACCTCGGCGATGCGCTCGGCGCCCTTGGTGATCACGATGAAGTTGATCACGACCAGCACCAGGAACACGATCAGGCCGACTGCGAAGTTGCCGCCGATCAGGAAGTGGCCGAAGGCCTCGATCACCGCGCCGGCCGCACCCGCGCCGGTGTGGCCTTCCATGAGCACCACACGCGTGGTGGCCACGTTCAGCGACAGCCGCATCAGCGTGGTCAGCAGCAGCACGGCCGGGAAGGCCGAGAAATCCAGCGGCCGCACCATGTAGGCCGCCACCATCATCACCATCAGCGCCATCGCGATGTTGATGGTGAAGAAGGTGTCCAGCATCCATGTCGGGATCGGCAGCACCATGAGCGAGAGGATCGCCACCACCAGCACCGGTGCGGCGATGCCGCGCACATGCGTGCTGTGGCGTTGCAGCGAGGCGAGCAGGGCTTGCGGAGAGGTCGGCATCAGCGCGGCTCCACGGGCTTGAGTTCATCCAGCGGCGCGTCCGGGTCGGCGGCGCTGGTGGCTGTGGTTTCGGCCACCACCGTCTTGCCCAGCGGGTCGAGTTCGGGCGGCACGAACGGTTCGGGCTGTTCTTCGGGCATCGGGCCATCGCCGCGCATCGCGGCCTTCAGCCGGTAGACATAGGCCAGGATCTGGGCCACGGCCGTGTACAGCGCCGAGGGGATCTCGCCCTCCAGCTCGGCATGGGCGTACAGCGCGCGTGCCAGCATGGGCGACTGCAGCACCGGCACGGCATGCAGTTGCGCCACCTCGCGGATGCGGAAGGCCAGCAGGTCGGCGCCCTTGGCGATCACCTGCGGCGCGGCCATGGTCTTCTCGTCGTAGCGCAGCGCCACGGCGAAGTGGGTCGGGTTCATGAGCACGAAATCGGCCTTGGGCACGGCCTGGATGCTGCGGCGGTTGGCGATCTCGCGCGCGCGCTGGCGCAGCTTGCCCTTGAGCTGCGGGTTGCCCTCGGATTCCTTGTGCTCTTGCTTGACCTCCTGGTGCGACATCTTGAGCCGCGACTTGTGCAGGAACAGCTGCATCGGCACGTCGAACATGGCCACCGCGAAGATCACCAGCAGC
This sequence comes from Pseudorhodoferax sp. Leaf265, assembly GCF_001422365.1. Classification (GTDB taxonomy): domain Bacteria; phylum Pseudomonadota; class Gammaproteobacteria; order Burkholderiales; family Burkholderiaceae_C; genus Pseudorhodoferax. The sequence goes on from NZ_LMMT01000014.1 coordinate 113,442, forward strand.
AGCAGCGAAACGCCCTTGGTCAGCCAGTCGCCCAGCAGCACGATGGAGCGGGGCGAGGGCTGCAGCACCATCATGGCCACGGTCTCGATGCTGCCCTTCAGGTAGAGCCAGGCGACGATGCCCAGCACGATGGTGATGGCCAGGAGCTTGCCGGTCTCGACCACCTTTTCCTTGCTGAACATCTTGCCGAAGCCGCTGAGCGGGTTCAGCCGGTTCAGGTCCGGCGTGATGGGCTTGGTGGTGACGACCCAGCCGCCAGCGGCAATGGTGCTGCCCACGGCGGCCACCAGCACGATGGCGGCCAGCGCCAGCGCCACGACGAGTCCGGCCAGCGTCATGCTCTGCAGCCGGTCCAGCATCTGCAGCGGATGCAGCAGGGTGTCGGCCCCGAAACGCAGCTGGTGGTGCACGGCCAACTGCAAACGGCCGAACATCCAGGGCGCCAGCGCCAGCAGCGCGAAGGCGCCCACGCCCAGCACCGCCAGGTTGCCCAGGTCGCGCGAGCGGGCGATCTGGCCATCCTTGCGCGCCTGTTCGAGCTTGCGCTCGGACGCGGGCAGGTTGCGGTCTTGGCTGCTTGATTCCATGGATGTGGCTCGGGGTAAGCCGCATTGTCGGAACCGGGGGCCGGAACTAAAGCGCGATAAGAAGGGGCTTGGCGCCCCTAATCAGCCGGCCCGCGCCGCTGGGGCGCGGGGGTCAGAAGCCCAGGCTGGCCAGCAGGTCGTCGACCTGCGACTGGTCGGTGACCACGTCGTCGCGGCCTTCGCCGTTGACGACCGGGCCCTGCAGTGGCGCATTGGCCACTGCAGCGACCTTGACGGGCGGCGCGGTCTGGATCAGCAGCGTGACAAGCTGCTCCTCGATGGTCGCTGCCAGGTTCACCACGCGCGCGATCACCTGGCCGGTGAGGTCGTGGAAGTCCTGCGCCATCATGATCTCGGTCAGGTGCTGGTCGATCTCGCGCGAGGCCTTGTCCACATCGCCCAGGAAGTTGTAGACCACCCCGCGGGCCACGGCCGCCACCGGGTCCTTGACCAGCAACTCGCCCACGCGCCGCGTTTCGGCGGCGATGAAGTCGTGCTGGGTCTTGGCCTGCTCCACGCGGCTCAAGACCTTCTCGGCGGCCTCGCCCGTGAGCCGGGCGATGTAGGTCAGCCGGCTCTGTGCGTCGGGCAACTCGTCGACGCTGCCGCGCAGCTTCTCGGCGTAGCCCAGCTCGGCCAGGCTGTCGTGCAGCTGGCGCGTGAGCAGGCCGAGCTTGTGGTGGACGTCTTGCGTGGCGTCGTCGGACACTGCGGGGGCGGGTGAAGCAGGCTGCGGGAGCGATTCGCTGGTCTGCATGGCTGCCCTTACAGACCGAGTTTCTTCAGGATGTGGGCCACCTTCTCCTCGAGCGTGGCCTTGGTGAACGGCTTGACGATGTAGCCGGCCGCGCCACCCTGGGCGGCTGCCACGATGTCTTCCTTGCGGGCCTCGGCCGTGACCATCAGCACCGGCAGGTGTTTGAGCTTCTCGTCCGCCTTGATCTGCGTCAGCAGTTCGAAGCCGTTCATGTTGGGCATGTTGATGTCGCTCACCACGAAGTCGAAGCGGCCGTTGCGCAGCTTGTTCAGCGCGGCAACGCCGTCTTCGGCCTCTTCGGCATCGGTGTAGCCGCTCTCCTTGAGCAGGTTGCGCACGATGCGACGCATGGTGGAGAAGTCATCGACGATCAGGAAACGAAGTTCGGCCACGGTTGCCCCTCGTGATTGGCGTTGACGGGAAGAAAGCGCATGGGTCGAGCTCTCGAAGTCTTCATGGTGGGGTGCCCCTCGTCGTCGGGCCGGGCCCGGGTTCAGACAGCGGGGCGATCTGCGGTATTGCAGGCACAGCTATTGTGGCATCACCGGCGGGCGGGGCGCCCATCAGGCGCTCCTCGGCCTCGCGGGTCAGCACGGTCAGCGTGATGCGGCGGTTGACGGGTGCATTCGGCGTCTTGGGCTCCAGCGGGCTGCTGGCGGCCAGTCCGACCACGCGGCCCAGCTTGGCGTCCGGCATGCCGGCGGCGACCAGCTCGCGGCGCGAGGCGTTGGCGCGGTCGGCCGACAGCTCCCAGTTGCTGTAGCCGCGCTCGCCGTTGCCGTAGGGCGTGGCATCGGTGTGGCCGGCCAGGCTGATGCGGTTCTCCACGTCGTTCAGCGCCGCCCCGATCTCCCGCAGGATGTCGCGCATGTAGGGTTTGACCAAGGCGCTACCGCTGTCGAACATGGGGCGGTTCTGGTCGTCCACGATCTGGATCTGCAGGCCGTCCGGCGTGGTCTCCAGCCGGATCTGGGAGCGGTATTCGTTGAGCTTAGGCGTGTTGGTGATCAGCGCCTCGATCTTGGCGCGCAGATCTGCGATGCGGCGGGCGTCCTGGCGCGCCGCCTCGGCCTTGGCCTGCTGGGCACTCTGGCGCTTCCTGGCGGTGTCGTCGGCCTGGCCGCGCGCGGTCTGGCCCACTTTCTCGGTCAGGTCCTTGCCGCCGCCGGGCAGGATGGAGTTGCTGGCGCCGGAGCCGGTGCCACCCATCAGCGCGACCTTGAGCGGGGCATTGAAGTAGTCCGACAGGCCCTTGCGGTCGCCCTCGGTGGTCGAGCCCAGCAGCCACATCAGCAGGAAGAAGGCCATCATGGCCGTCACGAAGTCGGCGTACGCGATCTTCCAGGCCCCGCCATGCGCCGCATGGCCGGACTTCTTGATCTTCTTGACGATGATCGGCTGGAGTTTCTTCGCGTCGCCCGCCATGGCTCAGGCTCCCCGCTACTTCTTCTTCACGTGGGCTTCCAGCTCGGCAAAGCTGGGGCGCTCGGTCGAGAACAGCACCTTGCGGCCGAACTCGATGGCAGTGGAGGGGTTGTAGCCCTGCATGCTGGCCAGCAGCGTGGTCTTGATGCACTGCAGTTCCTTGGCCGCATCCTCGCTCTTTTGTTCCAGCAGGCCGCCCAGCGGCTCGACCACGCCGTAGGCCAGCAGAATCCCGAGGAAGGTGCCGACCAGGGCCGAGGCGATCATGCCGCCCAGCACGGCCGGCGGCTGGCCGACCGAGCCCATGGTGTTGACCACACCCAGCACGGCGGCCACGATGCCGAAGGCCGGCAGCGCGCCGGCCAGCCGGGCGATGGCGGCCACTGGGGCGTGGGCCTCCTGGTGGTGGGTCTCGATCTCGCTGTCCATCAGCGACTCGATCTCGTGTGCGTTGAGGTTGCCCGAAACCATCATGCGCAGGTAGTCGGTCATGAACTCCACCACATGGTGGTCGCTGCCGACGACGGGGTATTTCTTGAAGATCTCCGACTGCTCGGGCTCTTCCACGTCCTTCTCGATCGCCATCAGGCCCTCCTTGCGGGCCTTTTGCAGGATGTCGTAGAGCAGGGCCATGAGCTCCAGGTAGCGCTCCTTGGTGAACTTGGAGCCTTTGAACGCGGTGGGTAGGGCCTTGAGGGTGGCCTTGAGCACCTTGGGCTGGTTGTTCACCGCGAAGGCGCCCAGCGCGCCGCCGAAGATGGTGATCAGCTCGAACGGCAGCGCCGTCAGGATCACGCCGATGTTGCCGCCGTGGAAGACATACACCCCGAAGATGCAGCCCATGGCGACGACGTAGCCGATGATGACGATCATGTGCGGTGCAAAAGGTGGCGGAGCGGCAGAGGCCTTCGGCGGCCCGGTACAGGGCCGGAGCCCAAGCTATTTGCTTGGGAATGTATCGGATGAACCTCTGGATACGAAGATTTTGAAACGCCAATAAGCGGCGCAAAGGTGACGTACATCGGCTGGGGACGGTGGCTGGCGCTGGCCTCGCCGCGGCAAATGGGTCATGATTTGCGCGTATTTCGGCTGATATGCGCTTGGATCGGTCGCTATTCTCGGCGCAGCCCTGCCAACCCGAGCCCAGCCCATGACCGACACCCCTGAAGCCCCCGCGATCTCGGATTTGCTCGGGCAGGCCATCGCGCAGCACCGCGGCTTCGCGTTCGAGGAGGCCGAGCGGCTTTACCGGGCGGTGTTGGGGCACGACCCCCAGCATCCTGATGCGCTGCACAACCTCGGCGTGCTCTACGCGATCGGCTTGGGGCGGGCGCTGGAGGCGCTGCCGTACTTCGAGGCGGCGCTGAGTGCCGACGCCGCGCGGCCACAGCTGTGGTTCAGCTACGTGGACGGCTTGATCCGTGCCGAACAGTGGCCGATGGCCGAGCAGGTGCTGCAGATGGCGCAGGCTGCCGGCCTGTCGCGCGCGCAGGTCCAGTCCCTGAAGGAGCGCTTGCAGGGCGTGCCGCCGCTGGCCGCATCGCGCTTGCCCGCCGCCGTGCCGCAGCCCGCCCCTGGCGCCGGGGCGCCGTTGGCGAGGCAGCAGGAACTGGTCGCCTTGTTCCAGCAGCAGGCCTACGGGGCCGGCGAGGCTTTGGCCCGCGAACTGTTGGCGGTGCATCCCGACGACGGCTTTCTCTGGAAATCGCTGGGCGCCATGCTGCAGGCCCAGGGCCGCCAGCACGACGCCCTGCTCGCCAAGCAGCGTGCCGCCGAACTCCTGCCGGACGATGCCGAAACCCTGTCCAACCTGGGCCGCGCCCATTTCGAGCTCGAGCAACGGCCGGCCGCCATCGCGGCCCTGCGCAAGGCATTGGCGCTGCGCCCGGACCACGCCGAGACGCTCAACAACCTGGGCCTGGCGCTGAATGCCGAGGGCCAGGTGGCCGAGGCCGCCCGCTGCTTCGAGCAGGCCGTGGCGCTGCAGCCGGCGTTTGCCGAGGCACTCAACAACCTCAGCGGCATCCACGTGGCGCGCGGCGAGGTGGCGGCGGCCGTGGACGTGCTGTCGCGCGCGGTCGCGGCCCGGCCCGACTACCGCATCGCCTTCGACAACCTGCTGTTCGCGCTCAACTACCACCCGGATGCCAGTGCCGAGCAGATCTACGAAGGCTATGCCGCCTACGAGGCCGCCTTCGGTGCGCCGCAGCGCCGGCATTGGCAGCCCCATGCCAACCTGCGGGCTGCGGGCCGCCGCCTGCGCGTGGGCTATGTCTCGCCCGACTTCCGCCAGCACGCCTGCAGCTTCTTCATCGAACCCCTGCTGGCCGGCCACGACCATGCGGCCTTCGAGGTGTTCGCCTATGCCGAGCTGCGCACGCCCGGTGACGCCACGACCGAGCGCCTGCGCGCGCTGGTCGACCACTGGGTGCCCACGCAGGGCCTGGGCACGGATGCGCTGGCTGCGCGCATCCGCGCCGACGGCATCGACATCCTGGTCGACCTGGCCGGCCATACCAAAGGCAACCGGCTCGACGTGTTCGCGCGCAAGCCGGCGCCGGTGTCGCTGAGCTGGATGGGATTCGGCAGCACCACCGGGCTCAAGGCCATCGACTACTACCTGACCGACGAGGCCAGCGCGCCGCCGGGCAGCGAGCATCTGTTCTCCGAAACGCCATGGCGCCTGCCTGGCCTGCCGTTCACGGCCTACCGGCCCGGTGTCGGCATGGGCGAGGTCGGGCCGCTGCCCGCCCTGGCGCGCGGCCACGTGCGCTTCGGCACGCTCACGCGCGGCGTGCGCATCAACCACCACAGCCTGCGCGTGTGGTCGCAGATCCTGCAGCGCGTGCCCGGCTCCACGCTGCTCATCGACAGCCGTTCCTTTGCCGACCCGGACCTGGCCCAGGCCATGGCGGCGCGCTTCGCCGCGCTGGGCATCGGCAGCGAGCGGCTGGAGATCGGCTTCCACAGCCCGCCCTGGAACCTGCTGCGCGGCATCGACATCGGCCTGGACTGCTTCCCGCACAACTCGGGCACCACCATCGTCGAAATGCTGCACCAGGGCGTGCCGGTGGTGACCCTGGCGGGCCGTCCCAGCGTGGGCCGCATCGGCAGCGCCATCCTGCAAGGCCTGGGCCGGCCGGAGTGGATCGCCGAGACCGAGGAAGCCTACGTCGAGAAGGTCGTGGCCCTGGCCCAGGACCTGCCGGCCCTGGCCGCCACGCGCGCGGCGCTGCGCGGTCAGATGCAGGCCAGTTCGCTGATGGACGAGGCCGGCTTCGTGCGCGGGGTCGAGCAGGCCTACCGGCAGATGTTCGGGCGCTGGGAAGCCGAGCATGCACCGGTCCCGGCACCCGCCGTGTCGGTGGCCAACGAGATCGCGGCACTGCGCGCCGAACTGCTCTACAACGAAGGCAACGCGCTGCACGAACAGGGCCGCATGGCCGAGGCCGAGGCCCGCTGGCGGGCCGCGCTGGACCTCGTGCCCGACCACCCCGAGGCCTTGAACAACCTGGGCCTGCTGCAGCAGGAGCAAAGCCGCATGGCCGAGGCCGAGGCGAACTACCGCGCGGCCCTGCGTGCACGGCCCGACTCGCCCGTGGCCCACCACAACCTGGGCAACGTGCTGCCGCACCGCGGCGAGTTCGACGAGGCCGTGGTCTGCATCGAACGCGCCATCGCGCTGGGCCTGACCTCGCAGCACCTGTTCGACAACCTGCTGTTCATCCTGAACTACCACCCGGAGCGCAGCGCCGAGCAGATCTACGCGGCCTATGCGGAGTACGACCGGCGCTTCGGCCAGCCGCACCGCGCCAGCTGGAAGCCGCACGCCAACAGCCGGCGCGCGGACCGCCGGCTGCGCGTGGGCTATGTGTCGCCGGACTTCCGCGAACACGCCTGCGCGCGTTTCCTGGAGCCGTTGCTGGCGGCGCACGACAAGTCGGCGGTGGAGGTCTGGGCCTATGCCGAGCTGAACCGCGAAGACGCGGTGACCGCACGCTACAAGCGCGTGGTGGACCACTGGGTGCCCACGCGCGGCCTGAGCGACGAGGCGCTGGCCGAGCGCATCCGTGCCGACGCGATCGACGTGCTGGTGGACGTGGCGGGCCACACGGTGGGCAACCGGCTGGGGG
>NZ_LMMT01000015.1 GCF_001422365.1 Pseudorhodoferax sp. Leaf265
GCGACCAACGGCTGGCAGATCGAGGAGATCCGCTTCACCGACGCGGCCTCCACCGTGTGGACGGTGGCCAACGTGAAGGCCATGGTGCTGACCGGCACCAACGAGAACGACGTGCTGCGAGGATATGCCACCAACGACACCCTCAGTGGCGGCGCGGGTAGCGACACGCTGTATGGGGCCGCGGGTGACGACACGTTGCTTGCAGGTGCGGAGAACGACATGCTCGTGGGCGATGCTGGCAACGACCTTCTGAAGGGCGAAGCTGGCGACGACACGCTGCAAGGCGGAGCGGGCGACGACACGCTGGACGGCGGCACGGGCAACGACATCTTGGCCGGTGGCGTTCACGAACCAGGTTGGTCGAACTTCAACGGTGTGGGCAACGACACGTACTTGTTCGGCCGGGGCGACGGGGTGGACATCATCCGCGACGCGGACACCACGGCGGGCAACGTCGACAAGCTCGTGTTCAAAGCAGGCGTGGCGGTCGGGCAACGACATCTTGGCCGGTGGCGTTCACGAACCAGGTTGGTCGAACTTCAACGGTGTGGGCAACGACACGTACTTGTTCGGCCGGGRCGACGGGGTGGACATCATCCGCGACGCGGACACCACGGCGGGCAACGTCGACAAGCTCGTGTTCAAAGCGGGCGTGGCGGTGGCCGACGTGCTGGCCAGCCGCGATGGCGACACCTTGGTGCTCAAGATCAAGGGCACCACTGACCAGGTGCGCATCGACAGCTACTTCGGCGTGGCGGTGGCCGACGTGCTGGCCAGCCGCGATGGCGACACCTTGGTGCTCAAGATCAAGGGCACCACTGACCAGGTGCGCATCGACAGCTACTTTGGCGATGACGCGACCAACGGCTGGCAGATCGAGGAGATCCGCTTCACCGACGCGGCCTCTACCGTGTGGACGGTGGCCAACGTGAAGGCCATGGTGCTGACCGGCACTAACGAGAACGATGTACTGCAAGGCTACGCGAGCAATGACACCCTCAGCGGTGGTGCTGGAAGCGATGCGTTGTACGGCCGCGCTGGAAACGACACGCTGCTCGGTGGTGCAGAGAACGACACGCTCGTTGGCGAGGCAGGCAACGACCTCTTGAATGGCGAGTCGGGCGATGACACGTTGCAAGGCGGTGCCGGTGATGACACGCTGGACGGGGGGGCGGGCAACGACATCTTGGCCGGTGGCGTTCACGAACCAGGTTGGTCGAACTTCAACGGTGTGGGCAACGACACGTACTTGTTCGGCCGGGGCGACGGGGTGGACATCATCCGCGACGCGGACACCACGGCGGGCAACGTCGACAAGCTCGTGTTCAAAGCGGGCGTGGCGGTGGCCGACGTGCTGGCCAGCCGCGATGGCGACACCYTGGTGCTCAAGATCAAGGGCACCACTGACCAGGTGCGCATCGACAGCTACTTCGTGCTGGCCAGCCGCGATGGCGACACCCTGGTGCTCAAGATCAGGAACACCAGCGACCAGGTGCGCATCGACAGCTACTTCGGCAACGACGCGACCAACGGCTGGCAGGTCGAGGAGATCCGCTTCACCGACGCGACCTCCACCGTGTGGACGGTGGCCAACGTCAAGGCCATGGTCCTGACCGGAGGGGCGGAGAGAGATGTTGTGCAGGGCTACGACTCAAATGACACGCTCAGCGGYGGTGCGGGCAGCGACTCGCTGTATGGGCATGCCGGCAATGACGCGTTGCTGGGCGGTGCGGACAACGACCTGCTTGCTGGAGAGGGCGGCAACGACAGCCTGCAAGGCGAGTCGGGCGACGACACGCTGTTTGGCGGCAGCGGTGATGACACTCTGGACGGCGGTGCTGGCAACGACCTGCTGGGCGGCGGTGGCTTCTCAGGAAACTACTGGGAATACGTGGAGAACACCGCTGGCAACGACACGTACCTGTTCGGCCGGGGTGACGGGCAGGACACGATCCGTGATGTTGACAGCACAGTGGGCAACGTCGACAAGCTCGTGTTCAAAGCGGGCGTGGCGGTGGCCGAYGTGCTGGCCAGCCGCGAWGGCGACACCCTGGTGCTCAAGATCAGGAACACCAGCGACCAGGTGCGCATCGACAGCTACTTCGGCAACGACGCGACCAACGGCTGGCGGGCGTGGCGGTGGCCGACGTGCTGGCCAGCCGCGAAGGCGACACCCTGGTGCTCAAGATCAGGAACACCAGCGACCAGGTGCGCATCGACAGCTACTTCGGCAACGACGCGACCAACGGCTGGCAGATCGAGGAGATCCGCTTTACCGACGCGACCTCCACCGTGTGGACGGTGGCTAACGTCAAGGCCATGATGCTGGCTGGAAGCGCCGACAATGATGTGGTGCTGGGCTACGCCACCAACGACACGCTCAGTGGTGGAGCAGGCCGCGATTCGCTGTATGGCCGTGATGGCAACGACACCCTGCTCGGCAGTGCCGAGAACGACCTTCTTGTCGGCGACGCCGGCGGCGACAGCCTGAAGGGAGAGGACGGTGATGACACGTTGTACGGTGGCGCAGGCGACGACACACTGGATGGCGGTGCTGGCAATGACCTGCTGGGCGGAGGCAACTTTTCTGCCAACATCTGGGACTACGTGGAGAACACTGCAGGCAACGATACCTACCTGTTCGGCCGGGGCGACGGGCAGGACACGATCCGTGATGTTGACAGCACAGTGGGCAACGTCGACAAGCTCGTGTTCAAAGCGGGCGTGGCGGTGGCCGACGTGCTGGCCAGCCGCGAAGGCGACACCCTGGTGCTCAAGATCAGGAACACCAGCGACCAGGTGCGCATCGACAGCTACTTNGGCGTGGCGGTGGCCGACGTGCTGGCCAGCCGCGAAGGCGACACCCTGGTGCTCAAGATCAGGAACACCAGCGACCAGGTGCGCATCGACAGCTACTTTGGAGCAAATGGCACAAACGGCTGGCAGATCGAAGAGATTCGCTTCGAGGACGCGCCGGGAGTTGTCTGGGACTACGCGCACACTTCGGCTGTAATCGCCAACAATGCTCCTACGCTGTCATCCCTACTCGCGGATCAGAGCGTCATTGCAGGTTCACCCTTCACGTGGTCGGTTCCGGCAAACTCGTTCACTGACGCAGATGCGAGTGACCAATTGACCTACGCGGCACGGCTGAAGAATGGCGACTCTCTGCCGTCCTGGTTGACCTTCAACGCTGCCACTCTCCAGTTTGTCGGAGCGCCCGGAGCCGCCGATGTAGGGCTGATGCAGATTCAGATCATCGCCACCGACCAGCTAGGAAGTTCCGTTAGCGACGTTTTCGCGCTGCACGTCCGACCGAGCCAAACCGCAGTTCTGCGCGGAACCAGCAGTGCGGACACGCTCACGGGCTCAAACGGAGACGAGGTGATTCTGGGCCTGGCCGGAAACGATGTGTTGAGCGGCGGCGCTGGCAACGACACGCTCGACGGCGGCATCGGCGCCGACGCCATGTCGGGCGGCTCGGGCGATGACGTGTACATCGTGGACAACACGTCCGACACGGTTGCTGAAAACGCAAGCGAGGGCATCGACACGGTAGAGTCCAGCGTGAGCTTCACGCTTGGAGCGAACGTCGAAAATCTCACCCTCACAGGGTCTGCCGCCATCAATGGCGCCGGCAACTCACTGGCCAACACATTGCTAGGCAACGACGCCGCGAACACCCTCAACGGAGGCACGGGTGCCGACACGATGTCGGGCGGGTTGGGAGACGACATCTACATCGTCGACAACGCCAGCGATTCGGTGATCGAAGGCGTGGACGGCGGCGTCGATCTGATCCGCTCGAGCGTCACGCGAACACTTGGTGCAAACATCGAGAACCTGACGTTGACGGGCAACACCGCCATCAGTGGAACCGGAAACGGACTCGCGAACGTGCTCACCGGGAATACCTCGGCCAACACGCTAACAGGGTACGGAGGAAACGACACGCTAATCGGAGGTAAGGGTTGGGACGTCCTCGTGGGCGGCGAAGGGCACGATGTTTATCTGCTTTCGCGCGGCGACAGCACCGATGCGATCGTCGAAACAGGAAGTTCGTCCACCAACCAAGACACCGCACGGTTCGGCGCAGACATTGCCGCCGATCAATTGTGGTTCCGGCAGGTCAACAACAACCTTGAAGTCAGTGTCATTGGGACCAGCGACAAGTTCAGCGTGGTCAACTGGTATGTGGGAACTCAGTACCGGGTGGAGCGCTTCGAGAGCGGCAACGATCTTGCGCTGACCAGCGGCCAAGTACAGAACCTGGTCAATGCAATGGCGTCGTTCGCACCGCCGGCTGCGGGACAAACCACGTTGCCTGCGGACTACGCTGCCACTTTGAACCCCGTCATCGCCGCCAACTGGCAGTGAGCGTGTGAGGACCGTCGGTGTCGTAGGGCACCGATGGTCCTTTTCTCGATCCGATATTCCCGATGAAGGTCCTGTTCGTTCACCAGAACTTTCCTGGCCAGTTCAAGCACTTGGCGCCACGCCTCGTTCAACTGGGGCATGAGGTCGTTGCACTTGGCGTCAACAAGTCGCCGCCGCTTGCCGGCGTGCGACACATTTACCACGCGCCGATTCCTCCGCCCGTCGGCGCCGACGGGCGCACGGCGTTGGACGACTACGCGGCCAAATTCGCGCGTGGCGAATCGGCAGCCAAGGCCATGCGCGATCTGTCTCGAAATGGCTTCCAGCCCGACGTCGTCTTCGCGCATCCGGGATGGGGTGAGTCCATCTTCGCTCGCGACGTGTTCCCGCGTGCCAGACACCTCATGTACGCGGAGTATTACTACGGCGGGCCAACCGGTGATGCTGTCTTTGACCCCGAGTTCGCTTCACCGGACGAGGAGTCGACGCGCATGCGAACGCGCCTCAAGAACATGCACCTCCTGCAGGCGATGGAGGCCAGCGATGGGGGCTTGTCACCGACAAAGTTTCAGCGTGACCAACATCCAGACTGGTTCCGAGATCGAATCTCCGTCATCCACGACGGAATCGATACAGACCGCTTTCGGCCCAATCCGGCTGCGGTGGTGGGCTTGCGGTCTGCGGGAGTCGAGTTGCGGTCCGGCGATGAGGTGGTCACGTTCGTCGCACGTGAGTTGGAGCCTTACCGCGGTTACCACACGTTCATGAGGTCGTTGCCGTCGTTGCTCGCTGCGCGTCCGAACGCTCGCGTGGTGATCGTCGGCGGGGATGGGGTCAGCTACGGAGCTGCGGCGCCTGCCGGAAAGACTTGGAAGCAGATCTTTTTGGATGAGGTGCGCGGCGCCATTGATCAAACGCGTGTCCATTTCGTGGGCCGCATACCGCACGAGGTTTTGACCCAGCTGATGCAAGTGTCGGCGGTGCATGTCTACCTCACCTATCCGTTCGTGCTCTCGTGGTCCCTGCTTGAAGCCATGAGCATCGGCTGTCTGGTGGTGGGTTCGCGCACGGCACCTCTTGAAGAGGTGATCCAGCACGGTCGCAACGGTTTGCTGGTGGACTTCTTCGATCCGAAGGCGCTCGCTGATACCGTGGCTGAGGCACTCGAAAACCGTAGTGGGCTGCATCATCTGCGTGCGTCGGCGCGCGAAAGTGTTGTGGCTGATTTCGACCTTAAGAGGAAGTGCTTGCCGACGCTCGTCGACTTTGTTGGGGCATGACCCTTGCGGTGACGTCAATCTTGGTTGCCAGAGTTCCTCAAACCTGGAGGATTTCGCGCCCTGTGCAGCACCAACCCTCACGAAATCGCTCAGATCCGCTGCCGTGCGACCGTTCGCAGGGTCGCGGAAGGGCCGCCGGTAAGCCCCCGAAGGCGAAAGACGTGCGCGGGAGAGGGCGGCCACGGAAGCACTATCCGACCAGCCTTGCAATTTCAGCTTGCGGCGCGAGTCTCGTGAGCCACTTAGGGGTCCGCCTTGCAAGTGCCATCCAATGAAATCAACGGGTTACGCGTTGCGGTCAGCATGGCGGCGTTGCCGTTCCCGAATGCGGAGGTTGGCTGGGATGTCGTTCACGTGGGGTGCGGCCGGGGCCTAGAATCTGGTTAACGTTGACGGTCGTTCTGCTTCACTTTGGGGCAGGAAGTGCCCCATTTGACAAGGACCACAAGTCCTGACCCGTTTTTCGTTGGGTCTGACAAATTCCGGCCAGTTCTGACAAACCCGTGCTCTCAGAGTTCGTGAATCATGAGTTTTGGGCAATCTTGTTCAGCGAAGACATGGCCGTCGATTGCGGGCGCTTCAAGATGGTCCACGCCCGGCTGGAGGGGCGGCCCAGCGGCGTGCGTGCTCCGCGCGCCGGCGCACAGGCCGGAGCAACGTAGCCGTCCCGCGCGGCTCAGGATTGCGCCGCCGATCGCCGTACCATCGCCACCCCCTCAACCTTCTCCGTTGCCCATGCTCAACCACGTGATGCTCGGTTCCAATGACATCGACCGCTCCAAGCGCTTCTACGACGCCGTGCTCGGGGTGCTGGGCGCCGGCGAGGCCATCCGCAATGTCGCGGCTTCGGGCCATGTGCGGCTGTTCTACCGCCATGACGGCAGCAGCTTCGGCCTGAGCCAACCCATCAACGGCGAGCAGGCCACTTGCGCCAACGGCGGCACCATCGGCTTCAAGTGCAGCTCGCCCGAACAGGTGAAGCAGTTCCATGATGTCGCCGTGGCGCATGGCGGCCGCTCCATCGAAGACCCGCCGGGCCTGCGCGAGAGCGGCATGGGCGCCATGCATCTGGCCTATGTGCGCGACCCGGACGGCAACAAGCTCTGCGCGGTGTACCGCGTCAAGCCGGCCTGAGGGCAGCCAGGTCCATGGCCATCGAACTGTCCAAGGATGTGCGCAAGGAGGCCATCGCCTCCATCGAGCGCTACTTCCGCGAGAACATGGACGAGCCCATCGGCAACATCGCGGCGGGCGGCCTGCTGGGCTTCTTCCTCGAGGAGATCGGCCCCGCCATCTACAACCAGGCCGTGGCCGACGTGCAGGAGCGGCTGCAGGCCCGCGTGGCCGAGCTGGACCTCGAAGTGCACGAGGACCCGTTCACCTACTGGCACAAGTACGATCGCCAAGCCAAGCCGCGCAGGTGAGCGCGGCGGGACAGCGGAGGGCGCCCATGCAACTGCTCGTGAACATCGACGTGGACGACCTGGCCCGCGCCACCGATTTCTACTGCACGGCCTTCGGACTGCACACCGGCCGGCGCTTCGGCGCGGACGGTGTGGAACTGCTGGGCGGCACGGCGCCGCTCTACCTGCTGGTCAAGCCGGCCGGCAGCCCGGCCTTCCCGGGCGCGGCGCAACGGCGCGACTACGCGCGGCACTGGACGCCCGTGCACTTCGACATCGTGGTCGACGATGTCGATGCCGCCGTGGCCCGCGCGGTGGCGGCCGGTGCCCGGCTCGAGCAGCCGGCCCGCAGTGCCAACTGGGGCCGCATCGCGCTGCTGGCCGATCCCTTCGGCAACGGCTTTTGCTTGCTGCAGTTCCTGGGCCGGGGCTACGACGAGATCGCCACGCCGTCCTGAGGGGACGGGCGACGCGCTTGGCGTAGAGTTCCGCGCATGCCAGATCCCCGCCCCAACCTGATCTTCATCCTCGCCGACGACCTGGGCTATGCCGACCTGGGCTGCACCGGCGCGCGCGATGCGGCCAACCGGCCCATCGACGTCTCGCCTCGGCTGGACCGCATGGCCGCCGAGGGCCTGCGCTTCACGCGCGGCTACGCCAACTCGGCGGTCTGCTCGCCCACGCGCTTCGCGTTGGTCACGGGCCGCTACCAGTACCGCCTGCGCGGCGCGGCCGAGGAGCCGCTGGCCGCGGCCCATGGCGACAAGGTGCTGGGCCTGCCGCCCGCGCATCCGACGCTGCCCTCGCTGTTGAGGGGGGCCGGCTATGCCACGGCCCTGGTCGGCAAGTGGCACCTGGGCTACCCGCCGCACTTCGGCCCGCGCCTGTCTGGCTACGAGGAGTTCTGGGGCTTCCACGCTGGCGGGGCCGACTACTTCTCGCACCTGGACCCGCGCGGCAACCACGACCTGTGGGAGAACGAGACCGAGATCCACCGCGAGGGCTACCTCACGGACCTGCTCAGCGCGCGTGCCGTCGATTACATCGAGCGCCAGAGCGCGGAGCAGCCCTTCCTGCTGAGCCTGCACTACAGCGCGCCGCACTGGCCCTGGCTCACGCGCGAGGACGCGGCCGAGTCCGCACGCATCGGCGCCGGCCTCAAGCACCTGGACGGCGGCAGTCTGGCCACCTACCAGAAGATGGTCACGCAGATGGACGAGGGCATCGGTGCCGTGCTGGATGCGCTGGCGCGGCGCGGCCTGGCGGACAACACGCTGGTGGTGTTCACGAGCGACAACGGCGGCGAGCGCTTCTCCAACAACTGGCCCTTCGTGGGCGGCAAGATGGACCTGCTCGAAGGCGGCCTGCGCGTGCCGTTGCTGGCGCGCTGGCCCGCGCGCATCGCGGCCGGCGGCGTGAGCGAGCGGCCTAACATGACCATGGACTGGACCGCCACCTTCCTCGATGCGGCGGGCGTGGCGCCGCATCCGGACTACCCGCTGGACGGCCAGAGCCTGCTGCCGCACTTCGCCGACCCGGCCGCGCCGGCGCCCGAACGCGACCTGTTCTGGCGCATGAAGCACCGCGGCCAGCGCGCGCTGCTGCGCGGCGACTGGAAGTACCTGCGCCAGGATGGCAACGAGTTCCTGTTCGACGTGGTGGCCGACCCGCGCGAGCGCGCCAACCAGGCAGGGCGTCAGCCCGAGCGCCTGGCCGAATTGCTTGCGGCCTGGGAGGCGCTGGACGCACAGATGCCGCCGATCCCGGACGAGGCCCGCGTGTCGCTGGTGTTCGGCCCCAAAGACCTGCCGCAGGCGACGTTCTGAGCGGTCAGTGCGGCGGCAGCGCGGTGCCCTGGAAGGCCGCCAGCTGCCACGTCCCCATGCGCTGCAACCACACGGCGAGGTAGCGGGCCGCGATGCTGCGCGGCTGGCCATCGCGCAGCACCTCGGCGTGCATCTCGCCGCCGACGATGCCGGCGTCCGCCGTGCACTGCGCCGCCAGCAGCGTGAAGGCCAGCTGCCGGTAGGCGATCTGTCCGCCCGCCAGCTTGGCCAGCAGGCTGTCGCGCCCATCGCAGATGCCCGTGGAATGCGTGTAGCGCAGGTCCGGCGCCAGCAGCGCCTGTAGCGCGGCGATGTCGCCGGCCAGCATCGCCGCGCGGCGCCGTTCTTCCAGCGCAAGGACCGCCGCTTCGCTCATTCGTCGCGGATGCCGTTGCGCAGCACGCCGATGGCGTCCACCTCGATCTCCACCACGTCGCCGGGCCGCATGAACACCGGCGGTGTGCGCTTGTTGCCCACGCCGCCCGGCGTGCCGGTGACGATCACGTCGCCCGGCTCCAGCGGGATGAAGGCCGAGATGTAAGCGATCTGGCGCGGGATGCTGTGGATCATCATGTCGGTGGTGGCGCGCTGCATCTCCTGGCCGTTCAGCCGCGTCACCAGCGTCATCTGCTGGTCGGGCGCGATCTCGTCGGCCGTCACCAGCCAGGGGCCGAAGCCGCCCGTGCGCCAGAAGTTCTTGCCCGGCGCCCATTGCGAGGTGTGGAGCTGCCAGTCGCGCACGCTGCCGTCGTTGTAGCAGCTGTAGCCGGCGATGTGCCGCCAGGCATCGGCCTCGGCGATGTGGCGCCCGCCCTGGCCGATCACGATGGCGATCTCGCCCTCGTAGTCCAGCCGCTCCGACACGCGCGGGCGCACGATGTCCTCGCCATGGGCCAGCTGCGAATCGGCCACGCGCAGGAAGATCACGGGCTTGTCGGTCACCTGCTTGCCGGTCTCGCGCACATGCTCGCCATAGTTCAGGCCAATGCAGAAGATCTTGCCGGGGTTGGGCACCACGGGCAGCAGCTTCACCTCGCTGAGCGGCAGCGCGGCCTTGGCGCTGGCCAGCGCCGCGCGCGCCTCGTCGACGAGCCCGGCGGCGATCAGCGCCTTGAGGTCGGGTGCGCGCGTACCGAACACGGCGCGCAGGTCGACCACGCGGTCGCCGACGACGGCGCCGTAGCTGTCCTGGCCGTTGGTCTGGTAGCTGATGAGTTTCACGGGAGTTCCTTATCAAGGGGAGGGGAGGGAGGTTTCAGCCCAACCGACCTCCGATGCGCGTGGCGGCGTCGGTGACCAGTCGGACCAGCTTGTCAAGGTCGACGATCGCCAGGCGCGAGGACGCGAACACCAGCGAGATGGCGGCCCAGGCACCGCCATCGGGTTTGGGGATGGGCGCCGCCACGGCCACCAGCTGCGGCTCCAGCTCGCCGCGCGAGACGTAGTGGCCGGCCTTGCGGATGGCCGCGAAGTAGCGCCTGAAGTCGCTCCAGTCCGCTGGCAGGCCGGCACGCACGGCTTCGGCATGGTGCGACTCGAACACCTTCTTGAGCGCCACCGGCCCGAAGCTGGCCAGCAGCACCTTGGGCGCCGCGCCCAGGAACAGCGGCCGCGGCCGGCCGCGCCCATAGGCCAGCGCGGCGGGCGCGCCGCCCATCTCGCGGTGCGTGTCCAGCACCTGGGTGCCGAACAGCCCCGTCACCACGCAGTCGAAGCCGGTGGCGGCCACGAGTTCGCGCAGTATGGGCAGGCCCGTCTTGAGCACCGGGTCGGCGCCGCGGATGTAGTGGTCCAAGAGGATGATGCGCGGCCCCAGCGCGTACTGCGAGTCCTCCACGCGCTGCAGCAGCCCGGCCTGCAGCAGCAGGCGCACGTAGCGGTAGCTGGTGGGCAGGGAGACCTCCAGCAGCGTGGCGATGTCCTCCGCCGTGCGTGTGAGGTGGATGTCGTCGAACAGGTCGAGCACGCCCAGCATGCGCTCCAGGCTGGACGAAGAGGATTCCGACAAGGCAGGTTCCCGTTGAATGGTTCATGGCGCGGCGGGAAGGTATTGCGAGATGCGATCCAGTTCAGGGCCCGTGCGCGCGACGCCGACGATATACCGGTCGGGACGCAGGATCACGGCCTGGGCGCCGTGGGCGTCCAGCCAGGCGTCGATGCCGGGCTCGGGCTGGTCGATGACGATGGCGCCGCTGCGGTGCCAGCGCTCGGCCGTGGCCGGCGCCGCGGCCTGCAGCGCTTCGCGCCGGCCGATCACGGCGCTGCGCCGGCCCAGCAGCTCGTCGAGCAGGCGGCCGTCGCGCAGCCGCGGCTGCGGGAAGGGCCGGCCGGCGACGGCCTCGGCCTGCGGATCGAAGGCACCCGCGCCCAGCAGCTGCGGTGGCAGCTCGAAGACCTCGGGCCGGCCGGCGGCGAAGCGTGCATCGCGCGCGGCGGCCTCGGCGGCGTCGGTGGTCTGGATGATGCCGCCCAGGCGCACGGCCAGTTCGATCAGCGCGCGCACATGCGGCTTGCGCTCGGACTCGTAGGTGTCCAGCAGCGCGTCGGGCGCGCGGCCGGCCAGCACGGCGTCCAGCTTCCAGGCCAGGTTGGCCGCGTCGCGGATGCCGGCGCACATGCCCTGGCCCAGGAAGGGCGGGGTCTGGTGGCAGGCGTCGCCGGCCAGGAACAGCCGTCCGCTGCGCCAGCCCTCGGCGATCACGGAGTGGAAGGTGTAGATGGCCGCGCGCTCCAGCCGCGCCTGCTCGGGGCGGACCCAGGGCGCGACCAGGCGCCACAGCGTCTCGGGCTGCACCAGCGCGGCGCGGTCGTCGTCGGGCAGCACCATGATCTCCCAGCGCCGGCGCGCGCCCACCACGTTGCAGTAGGTCATGGGGCGGCGCGGGTCGCAGTGCTGCACCGTGTGGTCGGGCAGGTCCACGGGCTGCTGCAGGATGATGTCGAACACCAGCCAGGGCTGGCGCAGGCCGAGGTCGATGAGCGGGCTGCCCATGTGCTGGCGCACGGGCGAGCGTGTGCCGTCGCAGCCGACCAGGTAGCGGGCGCGCAGGCTTTCGGTGCCGCCGGCATGGCGCACCTTCAGCGCGACGCCGTCGTCCTGCGTGGCGATGCCCACGAGTTCATGGCCCAGGCGCACGTCCACCTGCGGATAGCGGGCCAGGCCTGCGCGCAGCACGGCCTCCAGCTCGGGCTGGTGGAAGTAGTAGTTGTTGGCGCCGCCGTGCGGCCCCAGTGCCGCCGTGCCGCCGCGGACCAGCAGGGTCTGCCCGGCGCCGTTGACGAAGTGCATGCCCTGGGTGCCGGGCCGCGCGATGGCCAGTGCCTGCTCGCGCAGGCCGACCGCCTGCAGCACGCGCAGCACCTCGCCGTCGAAGTGGATGGCGCGCGGCAGCGGGAAGACACCGGTCTCCTTCTCGAGCACCAGCACCGAGCGGCCGGCGGCGCCGAGCAGGTTGGCCAGCATGGCACCCGTGGGCCCCAGGCCCACGATGGCCACGTCGTAGAGCGGCGCCGGTTCAGCCACGCTGGTCTTCCTGCATGCGGCGCGCCACCTCGGCCTGCCATTGCGCGCGCGGCATGAACCTGGGGTAGCGGCGCGCGATGGCCTCGGCCTGGGCCAGGATCTCGGCGTCGGGCCGGGCCAGGTCGATGGCCTCGCGCAGCGGCTGGTCGCAGTACCAGGGCGTGTCCATGAACAGCTCGAGCCGGTTGCCTTCCGGGTCGCGGCAGTAGAGCGAGACCGCGTTGCCGTGCGTGACGGGGTGCATGTCGCTGGCGCCCCCGGCCAGCAGCCGGTCGTGGAAGCCGCGCAGCGCCGCCAGGTCGGGCACGCGGAACGAGATCTGGTTGACCACGTTGAACGCCATGTCGGCCGGCCGGCCCGTGGCCAGCACCAGTTGGTGGTGCTCGTTCGGGTCGCGGCTCAGGAACACCAGTTGCACGGCGCCCAGGTCGCCCGCGTCCGTCTGCGTGAAGCGCAGGGCCCCCTTGTAGAAGCGCGCCATGCGCCCGAGGTCGGTCACGTACAGGCCGATGTGGCTGAACTGAAGCTGTGAAGGTGTACCCATCGAATTGTCTCCTCCCGATAAAGGGTGTGCTTGATGATCGTTTCGATGAATAAATAGTATTTGAATTATCTTATTTTGACAATACATTGGTTTTTTGTAAGATCCACGCCGTGCAATGGGCACGGATTCGCAATCGGAGACAAAGATGGCTTTTTTCAAAGGGCTGGCGAGGAGCGGGGCGGGGATGGCGCTGGCGGTGCTGGCCGCCATGCCGCAGGGCGCGGCAGCGCAGGCCGACTACCCGGCCAAGGCGGTGCGCATCATTGCGCCCTTCCCTGCGGGCAGCGGGCCCGACGCCAATGCGCGCGAACTGGCGGCCGGGCTCACGGCCGTGCTGGGCCAGAGCTTCTTCGTCGAGAACCGGCCGGGGGCCTCGAACATCATCGGCACCGAGGCTGCGGCCCGTGCGCCGGCCGACGGCTACACGCTGTACATCGGCACCACGAGTTCGCTCTCGGTGGTGCCGCACCTGTACAGCAAGCTGCCCTTCAACGCCGCGCGCGACTTCGCGCCCATCAGCCTGTTGGGCGTGCTCAACACCGGCCTGATCGCCACGCCGGGCCTGGCAGCGAAGGACGCACGCGAGCTCGTGGCCCAGCTCAAGGCCCAGCCCGAGTCCGTTGCGGTGGCCACGCAGGGGCCGGGCAGCTACTCGCACCTGTCAGCCGTGTGGTTCAACAACGCGGCCGGCGTGCGCAGCAACCTCGTGCCCTACAACAGCAACAGCCCCTACACCGACCTGCTCGCGGGACAGGTGCAGCTCATGTACGACGGGCTGCCGGCCGCGGCCGGCCCCATCCGCGCCGGCAAGCTCAGGCTGCTGGGCATCACGGGCCAGGCCCGCCATCCGAGCTTTCCGGATGTGCCCACCTTCGCCGAGCAGGGCCTGCCCGACTTCACGCCCATCGCCTGGCAGGGCGTGCTGGCGCCGGCCGGCACGCCGCCGGCCATCCTGGCCCAACTCAGCGCCGCCATGGGCAAGATCTGCCAGTCGCCCGATCTGCAGAAGAAGTGGCGCGACTACGGCGGTGAGCTGCGCTGCAACACGCCGGCCGAGTTCGCGGCCTTCATCGAGGTCGACCGCGCGATGTGGGGCCGGGTGGTGCGCGCGGCCGGCGTCAAGCTGGACTGAGTGCGTGCAGGCCTGCCGCCTCAGACCATCGCGAAGCCGCCCGACGCACCGATGGTCTGGCCCGTGATGAACAGCGCCCGGTCCGACGCCAGGAAGGCCACGATGCCGGCGACATCGGTGGGCCTGGCCAGGCGGCCCACGCCCTTGGAGATCGGGTAGACATTGACCATCTTGGCCAGCAGCTCGTTGTTCTGCACGGTGGCATCCACGTGCAGGGGGCCGTCCTTGATGCCCTCGTGCGAGACCGCGCCCAGCGCGACGGAGTTCACGGTGATGGCGTGGCGGCCGTGCTCGCGCGCCAGCGCCTTGCCGAAGCCGGCGATGGCGGCCTTGGCGCCGGAGTAGACGGCCATGTTCGCCTCGCCGATGCGGCCGGCCTCCGAGATGATGTTGACGATGCGGCCGCCCTTGCGCTCGGCCATGCCGCGCAGTACGGCGTGGCAGCAGTGCATGGTGCCGTAGACGTTCAGGTCCACGATCTTGGCCCAGTCGGCGACGGGCATGTCCACGAAGGCCGGCGTGCGCCCCCCTTTCTCGCGGCGCTCGGGGATGATGCCGGCGTTGTTGACGAGGATCTGCACGGGCGCGCCGAAGTGCTGCGTGGCGGCCTGCACCATGGCGTCCACCTGCGCTGCCTGGGTGATGTCGGCCGGCGCGGCGAGCGCCTGGCCGCCCTGCGCGCGGATCTCGCTGGCCACGGCCTCGGCGCGCTCGGCGAACAGGTCGTTGACGACCACGCGCGCGCCCTCGCGCGCCAGTTCGATGCAGATCTGCCGGCCCACGCCCTGGCCGCCGCCCGTCACCAGTGCAACCTGCGAATTCAGTCCGAGTTCCATGTGTCCTGTCCTTGAAGTGGTGTGAAGAATCGAGGTGCATGGGCCGCTCAGCGGCCCGTGAAGACGGGCTTGCGCTTCTCGACGAAGGCGCGCATGCCTTCCTTGCGGTCGTCGGTGTCCACCAGCATGGCGGCGGCGTAGCGCTCGTACTCCAGGCCGCTGTCCAGGTCGGTCTGCATGCCGCGGTTGACGGCGCGCTTGGCAAAGCGCACGGCCAGCGGCGGCATCTCGGCGATGCGCTGTGCCACGTCCAGCGCCGCCGCGTGCAGCTGGTCGGCCGGCAGCACCTGCGTGACCAGGCCGTACTGCAGGGCCTGGGCCGCATCGATCTGCTCGGCCGTGAACATCAGGGCCTTGGCGCGCGCCTCGCCGATCAGGCGTGGCAGGCGCTGGGTGCCGCCGGCGGCCGGGATCACGCCCAGCCGCACCTCGGGCAGGCCCAGCCGCGCGTGCGCGGCGGCCAGCCGCATGTCGCAGCACAGCGCCAGCTCCAGGCCGCCGCCCAGCGCCACGCCGTTGATCGCCGCGACGACCGGCTTCTCGAACTCCTCGATGGCACGGAACAGGTCGTGCGTGGACTTCTGGGCGACGAAGAAATCCGTCGCGCAGATCTGGTGGTCGGCGCGCTCCTTGATGTCGGCGCCGGCGCAGAAGGCGCGCTCGCCCGCGCCCGTGAGCAGCACGGCGCGCACGCGGTCGTCCGCGCGTGCCAGCTCGAAGAAGGCCCGGGTGAGGTCGGGCTTCATCGTGCCGCCCAGCGTGTTCATGCGCTCGGGCCGGTTCAGCGTGACGATGGCGACATGGCCCTGCACTTCGTAGCGCAGCGTGGGCAGTTCGACCCGGTCGGGAAAGGGGGTGTCGTTCATGCGTGTGGTCTCCGTCAGGCGCCAGGCGCCGAAAGCACATGGGCGATGGCCACGGCCCCCAGGCCGATCATGTGGGCCATGCCCCACTGGGCGCCGGCGTGCTGGCGGCCGCTGGCCTCGCCGCGCAGCTGGCGCGTGATCTCGGCGATCTGGCCGATGCCGGTGGGCCCCAGCGGATGGCCCATGCCGATCAGGCCGCCGGAGGCGTTGATCGCGCAGCGCCCGCCGATGCGCGAGTCGCCGCGCTCCAGGTAGGCCGCGCCTTCGCCGGGCTGGCACACGCCGATGGCCTCGCTGTAGAGCAGCTCCTCGACCGAGAACGCGTCGTGCAGTTCCAGCAGGTCCAGCCGCGCGGCCGGGATGGCCGCCTGCTCCAGCGCCGCGCGGGCGCTGGCGCCCACCAGGTCGATGGCCGATGCGCCGTAGCTGTGCTCGGCGGTCTCGCTGCAGGCGCTGGAGGCGCGCACCCGCACGCAGCGCGCCGGGTCCAGCCCCAGGCGCCGCAGCGCACGGCCGGACACCACGATGACGGCCGCCGCGCCCTCGCCGCGCGGGCAGCACTGCTGCACCGTCAGGTCGCCGGCCACGGGCGGCGAGCCCAGCACCTGCTCCAGCGTGCGCGGCTTGCGGAACTGCGCGAACGGGTTCAGTGCGGCGTTGCCATGGTTCTTCACGGCCACGCGCGCCATCGAGGCGGCGTCCGCGCCGCGCTCGCGCAGGTAGGTGCGGGCCATCATCGCGAACTTCACGGCCGGCACGTTGGCGGTCTCGCTCAGGCGCGGCAGGCCTTCCCTGTCCGACGCGCGCCGGCCGTCGCCGTGCTTGTCGACGCCGATGGCCAGCGCCACGTCGCTGATGCCGTGCGACACCTCCATGCAGGCCTGGCGGAACGCGAAGGAGCCCGAGGCCGAGGCGTTCTCCACCTGGGTCACGGCCAGGCCCGTGGCGCCCAGGTGGCGCAGCATCACGCGGCCGGCCGCCATGCCGATGGCGGCCGTGCCCACGTAGGCGGACTGCACCTGCGGCCAGGCCAGGCCGGCGTCGGCCAGCGCTGCGCGCACGGCCGTCAGGCCCAGGTGGGTGTAGGGCGTGTCGCTGGGGAACTGGTAGGGGTGCAGGCCGATGCCTGCGACGTACACGCCGTCGTTGCCGGCTATCCACTGGCTCATGCTGCAGCTCCTGCGTCGGCCGGCACGAACCGGCAGGTGAACACTTCGCCCGCCGGCAGCGGCACGCCGACGGCCTGCAAGTCCATGCCCACGCGCAGGGCCGACTCGTCCGGCACGGCGATGACGCCTTCCTCGATCACGCCCTCGGCGATGCGGATGTCGGCCGCGATGCGCGGCGTGTCCATGCCGGGCAGCAGCGGCACGTGCAGCGTGACGAACTCCAGCAGCGTGCCGCCGCCGGCGTGTGCCACCGGCTGCACGTCCTGCAGCGATGCGCCGCAGTGCGCGCAGCCCGGCACCATGGCCGGAAAGCTGAGCTTGCCGCAGGCGGGGCAGGGGGCGTAGAAGAACTCCAGCGAGCGGCCGTCAGCGGCGAGCCGGTAGAGCTGGGGGTGCTGCGGCGTGTAGCCGCGCAGGTCAATTGTCATCTTGGTGTCCACGGAAAAAGTCAATCGAGCTTGGCGCCGGAGCGCTCCACCACCTCGCGCCAGCGGACCACTTCGCTCTTGACGAAAGTCCCCAGCTTGGCGCTGTCCATGCCGCGCAGCGGCGTGCCGCCGTTCTTCTCGGTGGCGGCCAGCACCTCGGGGTCGACGATGGCCTCGCCGACGGCCTTGGACAGGCGCTGCACGATGGCCTGGGGTGTCTTGGCGGCCACGAAGACCGCGCCCCAGCTTGCCGACTGGGCAGCGGGGTAGCCGAGCTCGGCCATGGTGCTCAGCTGGGGGGCCGAAGCCAGCCTGGTGTTGCTGGTCACCGCCAGCGCCTTGAGCTTGCCGGACTGCACGAAGGGCATGACCACGGCGGCGTAGTCGAAGGCCATGTCCAGGTTGCCGGCGATCAGGTCGGTCAGCACGGGGCTGCTGCCTTTGTAGGGCACGTGGGTCATCCGGATGCCGGCGCTGCTCTGGAACAGCTCGGCCGTGAGGTGGGTGCCCGTGCCCTGGCCGGCGGAGCCGAAGTTGATCTTGCCGGGGTTGGCCTTGGCGTAGGTCACCAGCTCGGCCACCGTGTTGAACGGGCGGGCGGGGTTCACCACCAGGATCAGCGGCGACTCCGACATGCCGTGCACGGGCGCGAAGTCCTTGACCGGGTCGTAGCGCACGTTCTTGTACAGCGCCAGGTTGGCCGCGTGCGTGCCCTGCGTGCCGTAGACCAGCGTGTAGCCATCGGCCGGCTGGCGCAGGCCGTAGTCCACGCCGATGGAGCCGCCCGCGCCGGGCCGGTTGTCCACGACGACCTGCTGGCCCAGCTTCTCGCCCAGCTTTTGCGCCAGCAGGCGCGAGGTGCTGTCGGTGATGCCACCAGGGGGAAAGGGCACCACGAAGGTCAGCGGCCGGTTGGGCCAGCCGGCCGTGTCGTCGGCAGCGCCGGCGGTGCCTGCAGTGAGGGCTGCTGCGGCCAGTACGGCCGCCAGGGCGCGCGGGGGAATCGGCATGGTCGTGTCTCCTGTTTCGGCCGCGGGCTGCGACCGTTTTTCTACGATGTATCGAAGAATACTTCAAAATCTCGTACACTGACAACATGCAGAATGATCCGGTTCAGAGAAAAATGGCGGACTTTCCTGGGCAAGATGCCTGAAGTCGAGCGATAAGATCGAAGACTTCTACGAAATACCGGAGAGATCATGCCCACCCTCGTTCCCGCCGCAGCCCGCACCATGACCCTGCTGGAGGTGTTCGCCCGCGAGAAGCGCGAGCTGTCCAATTCGGACCTGGCGCGCCTCATGGACCTGCCCGAGAGCAGCTGCTCCGACCTGCTGCACACGCTGCACGACATGGGCTACCTGCTGCGCACGGCGCGCAGCCGGCGCTTCTATCCCACCGCGCGGCTGCTCGCGATCGCCACCGAGATCTCCGCCAGCGACCCCGTGTACGCCGTGGGCTCCGAGGCCTGCGAGCTGCTGCGCGACAAGACCGGCGAGACCGGGCTGTGCGGCCGCCTGGAGGGCGGGGTGGTCAAGGTGCTGGCCTTCATGGAAGGCCACCACCCGCTGCGCTACATGCAGCACGTGGGCGACAAGCTGGCGCTGCACGTGTCCGCGCTCGGCAAGGCCATCCTGTCGCTGGGCACGCCCGAGGAAGCGGCGCGCCAGCTGCGGCAAAAGCCCCTGCGCACGCTGGCCTCCGGCACGGTCACCGACCTGGCTGCCCTCGAAGCCCAGGTGGCCCAGGCCCGCGCGCAGGGCTGGATCTGGGTCGAGAACGAGGGCAGCGAGGGCCTGACGGCGGTCGCGGTCGCCGGCATGGTGGGCGACGAGCCGCTCGGCATCTCCATCGCCGGCCCGACCGACCGCATGCGCGCGCAGCGCGAGCGCTGCCTGCAGGCCCTGCTGGAGGTGCAGGCCCTGGTCTTTCGCCAACGCAACCCATCCGATGCCCCCGTGCCCGCCCGCCCCAGTGCGGCGCGGCGCGGCGGCAGGTCATCCGCCCCCACCTGAGGGGGCTCTTCCTTCCCCAACCAGGAGACAAGCCATGTTCACCGAAACCGCCGAGCAAGCCCTGCTGCGCGACAGCATCCGCCGCTTCATGAAGAGCGAGGTCGCGCCCATCGTGGCGCGCCACGACCAGGAACGCAGCTTTCCGTTCGAGCTGCTCAAGCCGCTGTCGGAGTTCGGTTACCTGGGCGGGCGCCTGCCGGAGGAAGAGGGCGGCATGGGCATGGACCAGCTCACCTGGGCCATGCTGATGGAGGAGGCCGGCTACGCCTGGCTGTCGCTGCGCACCATGCTCAACATCACCAACGCCGCCATCCACAAGCTGGCCGCCGAAGCCACGCCGGAGCAGAAGAAGCGCTTCCTCGCACCGCTGCTGGCCAACGAGCGCAAGTGCTTCAGCGCCATCAGCGAACCGGGCACGGGCTCCAACATCGCCCAGGTGCAGACGCGCGCCGACCTGCAGGGCGACCACTACGTGCTGAACGGCCGCAAGCTGTGGATCACCAACGGTGCCTTCGGCGACTTCGGCATCGTCGTGGCGCGCACCTTCAGCCCCAACTGCCAGGGCCAGCTCTCCACCTTCCTGGTCGAGCGCGACGTGTCGCCCTTCGAGGTGCGGCGCGTGGACACCATGGTCCTGCGCAGCACGGGCACGGCCGAGCTCGGCTTCGACAACGTCAAGGTGCCGCGCGAGAACCTGCTGGGCGAGGAGGGCGCCGCGCTCAAGAAGATGCTGATCGGCCTGGACGGCGCGCGCGTCAACATCGCAATGGGCGCCGTGGGTGCGGCGCAGTCCGCACTGGACCTGTCGATCGACTACGCCCGCACGCGCACGCAGTTCGGCAAGCCGATCGGCAGCTTCCAGCTGGTGCAAAAGCTCATCGTCGACATGACGATCCGCGTGGAGGCGGCGCGCGCGCTGGGCCTGCGCGCCGCGGCCGCGCTGGATTCGGGCAAGGATGCGCGCACCGCCGCGTCCATCGCCAAGCTCTACGCCACCGAGGCCGCGCACGAGGTGGCCAGCATGGCGCTGCAGGTGCACGGCGGGCTGGGCTACGCGACCGACTACCCGATCGAGCGCATCTTCCGCGACACGCGTGGCGGCACCATCCCCGAGGGCACGACCGAGGTGCAGACGCTGATCGTCGGCCGCGAGATCCTCGGCATCTCCGCCATCGCCTGAGCCGGAGGCCGCACGCATGAGCACGCACTCCTCCCCGCAGGCCGACCTTTCGCGCCTCATCAACCCCCGCTCCATCGCCCTGGTGGGCGCATCGGACCGGCCCCAGAGCATCGGCGGCCGCACGCTGTCCAACCTGCTCGACCACTCGAGCGTCAACGGCGAGCTGTACCTCGTCAACCCGACCAAGACCGAACTGCGCGGCCGGCGCTGCTGGCCCAGCGTGGCCGCGCTGCCCGAGACGCCGGACGTGGCCGTCATCGCCGTACCCGCCAGCGGCGTGCTGGAGGTGATGGAGGAATGCGCCGCGCGCCGCGTGCCCTTCGCCATCATCCTGACCTCGGGCTTCGGCGAGGCCGGCCCCGAGGGCGAGCGCGCCCAGGCCCGGCTCAAGGAGATCGCCGACGGCGCGGGCATGCGCATCTACGGCCCCAACTGCCCGGGGCTGACCAACGTGAACCAGCGGCTGGGCATGACCTTCTCGCCCTCGTACCCGCACGACCTCGTGAAGGGCCCGATCGGCCTGGCCACGC
Organism: Pseudorhodoferax sp. Leaf265; assembly: GCF_001422365.1. Taxonomy (GTDB): domain Bacteria; phylum Pseudomonadota; class Gammaproteobacteria; order Burkholderiales; family Burkholderiaceae_C; genus Pseudorhodoferax. The sequence continues at coordinate 21,107 of NZ_LMMT01000015.1, forward strand.
AGGGCGGCGGCCTGGGCCGCAACGTCATGCAGGCGATGGAGCGCGGCATCGGCATCGGGCTGTGGGCCTCCACCGGCAACGAGGTCGACCTGCAGGTGGCGGACTTCATCCAGTACATGGCCACCGCGCCGGACATCTTGGTCATCGTCACGCTGCTCGAAGGCATCAAGGACGGCCCGCGCTTCCTGGCCGCGCTGCAGGCCGCGGCACGCAACGGCAAGCCGGTGGTGGCGCTCAAGGTCGGCAAGTCCGAGTACGGCCAGCGCGCGGCGCAGTCGCACACCGCCTCGCTGACGGGTTCGGCCGAGGTCAACAGCGCGGTGTTCCGCCAGTACGGCGTGATCGAGGTCGACGACATCGACGAGCTGGTCGACACCGCCTGGCTGCTGGCCCGCGGCCTGCCCGGCGAACGCGACGCCATCGGCATCTACTGCTCCTCGGGCGGCACGGCCGCGCTGACGGCCGACGCGGTGGGCACGGCCGGCCTGGTGCTGGCGGAGTTCGCGCCCGAGACCATCGAGGCGCTGCGCACGCGGCTGCCGGACTACGCCGCCATCGGCAACCCGGTGGATACCACGGCCGCCATCCTCAGCGACGCCAGCATGATCGAGCAGACGCTGGGCGCCGTGGCCGCCGACCCGCACCTGGGCTGCGTGATCGCGCCGATCGCGCTGGACTACGGCGAGACCACGATCCGCATGGCCGAGACCCTGATCGCCGCGCAGAAGCAGAGCCCCAGCCTGATCGTGCCGATCTGGATGAGCGACCGGCTCGGCGAGGGCTACCGCATGCTGGTGGCCGGCGGCTTCGCACCGCCGCGCTCGGTCGGCAAGGGCATCGCCGCCGTGCGCCGCTGGGCCGCGTGGGGCCGCTGGCGCCGCAGCGCCGCAGCCGCCGCCGCGCTGGAGCGCCCGCTGCCGCCACCCGTGCCGGCCGAGGCGCCGGCCGCGCTGCGCAGCGTGTCCGAACGCGATGCCAAGGCCCGGCTGGGCCGCGCCGGCATCGCGCTGCTGCCCGCGGCCGTGGCTCGCACGCGAGCCGAGGCGCGGCAGCTGGCCGATGGCATGGGCTACCCGGTGGTGGCCAAGATTGCCAGCCCCGACATCCTGCACAAGTCGGACATCGGCGGCGTGCAGGTGGGCCTGGCCGACGGCCCGCGCGTGGAGGCCGCCTGGGACGACATCATGGCCTCGGCCACCTGGCACCAACCCGATGCGCGCATCGAGGGCCTGCTGGTGGAGAAGATGGCGCCGCGCGGCGGCACCGAGCTGATGGTCGGCGTGACCCGCGACCCAGTGTTCGGCCATGTGATGACCTTCGGCCTGGGCGGCATCTACGTGGAAATCCTGCGCGACGTGACGCGCCGCCTGCTGCCCATCGGTCCCGCCGACGCGGCGGCCATGGTCCGCGAGATGCGCTGCTTTCCGCTGCTGGCCGGCGCGCGCGGGCGGCCGGCGGCCGACGTGGCGGCGCTGGAGCGGCTGCTCGTGGCCGTCTCCGACTTCGTCACCACGAACGCCTCGACCATCGAGGAGATGGACCTGAACCCGGTCTGGATCGGTGCCGAAGGCGAGGGCGTGCTGCCGCTGGACGCAGTGATCGTGGAACGGAGCGCGGCATGAAGGGCGCGGCTCCCCTGTCCGGCGTCACCGTCGTCGACTTCAGCGAACTGCTGCCCGGGCCGTTCTTCACGCAGAGCCTGGCCGAGATGGGTGCGCGCGTGGTCAAGGTCGAGCGCCCGCCGGGCGGCGACAACGCGCGCCGCATGGGCCCGGGCGCCTTCGAGGCCGTCAACCGCGGCAAGCAGAGCCTGCTGGCCGACCTCAAGGACGAAGCGCAGCGCGCCGAGATCCGCGCGCTGGTGGCGCAGGCCGACGTGGTGGTGGAGTCCTACCGGCCCGGCGTCATGGCCCGCCTGGGGCTGGACTACGACAGCCTGCGCGAGAGCTGCCCGCGCCTGGTCTATGTCTCGCTGAGCGGCTACGGGCAGGACGGCCCCTGGGCCAAGCTGCCGGGCCACGACATCAACTACCTGGCCGCGGCCGGCGCGCTGGCCATCTCGGGCGAGCCCGGCGGGCCGCCCGCGCACAACTTCGCGCTGCCGGTGGCCGACCTGTGCGGGGCGATGTACGCGCTGTCGGCCACGCTCGCGGCGCTGATGCAGCGCCAGCACACCGGACGTGGCCAGCACCTGGACGTGGCGCTGGCCGACTGCGTGCTGCACTGGATGAACCCGCGTCTGGGCGCCTATGGCGCGGATGGCACCACGGACCTGCAGGCGCAGCGCGCCGCCACGCTCGCCAAGCCGGCCTATGGCAGCTTCACCTGCCGCGACGGCCGCGCGCTGTCGGTGGCCGCGCTGGAAGACCACTTCTGGGCGCGCCTGTGCGAGGCGCTGGACATGGGGCCCTTCGCCGACCCGGCCTACCGCACGCTGGGCGCGCGCAAGAAGGAGGCGCAGGCGATCAATGCGCGCATCGCCGCGCAGCTGGCGGGCCGCGATGCGGCGCAGGCGTTCGAGGAACTGGCCCGGCACGACCTGCCGGTGGCGCCGGTGGTGGCGCCGGGCGACCTGGCCGGCCTGGCGCAGTTCGCGCAGCGCGGGCGCCTGGCCGGCACGGCGCCGCTCTCGCTGGCGCGCTTTCCGGTGCCGCTGGACGGCGTCGACGCCGCGGCGCTCGGCCCCGCCCCCGTGCTCGACGATGCCCGCCGCGCACGCTGACGGCGGCATGTCCATCCCCACTGGAAATCCGACATGAGCCCTGACCTGTCCTTCCTCGACCGCCTGGCCCTGCCGGTGATCGCCGCGCCCATGCTGCGCATCTCGGGCATCGAGCTGGTGTCCGCGGCCTGCGCGGCCGGCGTCATCGGCGCGTTCCCTACCGCCAATTGCGACACGCTGGACGAGTTCGATGCCTGGATGGCGCGGCTGGACGCCGAGGCCGCGGCCGCGCCGGACCGCACCGCGCCGTATTGCCCCAACCTCATCATGCGGCGCGACCCGGCCCGGGTGATGGCCGAGGTCGAGCTGATCGCCCGCCACCGCGCCCGGCTGGTCATCACCAGCGTGGGCTCGCCGGCGGCGGTGGTGCCGCGGCTGCACGCGGGCGGCTGCCTGGTGTTCGCCGACGTGGCCTCGCTGCACCACGCGGTGCGCGCTGTCGAATCCGGCGTGGACGGCCTGGTGCTGCTCACGGCCGGCGCCGGCGGGCACACCGGCTGGGCCAATCCCTTCGCCTTCGTGCGGGCCGTGCGCAAGGTGTTCGACGGCCCCATCGTGCTGGCCGGCGGCCTGGCCGATGGCGTGGCGCTGCGCGCCGCGCAGGCGCTGGGCTGCACGCTGGGCATCATGGGCACGCGTTTCATCGCCACGCGCGAGAGCCTGGCCAGCGACGAGTACCGTCAGATGCTGCTGGACAGCTCGATCGACGACGTGCTGCTCACGCGCGGCTTCACCGGCCTGCCGGCCAGCTTCTTGGCGCCATCGGCGCGGCGGCTGGGCATCGACCCGGCGACGCTGGACGAGGGCATCTCGGTGGAGGAGGCGCGGCGCCGCTACGGCGGCGGCGCCAACGCCGCATCGAACCAGCGCTGGACCGACATCTGGAGCGCGGGCCATTCGGTCTCGGGCGTGCACGCGGTGCCCACGGTGGCCGCGCTGGTGGACGAACTGCGCCGCGAATACCAGGGCAGCGAGCGCGTGGAAGAAGAAGCCGTGGCGTAGCGGGTGGACCAGCTCAGGCTGGCGGCGGGCGCAGGATGGACGAGGCGACGATGCGCCGCGTCACGTCCAGCGCACCGGCCACGTCGGCATCGGCACGCACGCGCCGCTGCAGCCCGTGCACCAGCATCAGCCCGCGCACGCAGCACAAGATGAAATCCGCCGTGGCCTGCAGGTCGCCGTGCACGAAGCTGGCGCCGCGCGCCTCTTCGTCGCGCAGGCAGGCGCGGATGAAGTCCAGCGAGTAGGCGTTGATGCGGTCGATCTCCAGCGCAAAGGCGTGGCGTTCGAACAGCGCCGAGGCCAGCACCGCCGTGGACAGGTCGACATGGCGCGTCGGCGTGGCGAACTCCTGCGCGAAGGTGCCGAGGAAGGCCAGCAGGGCCTGCAGGCCGCTGGCTTCGCATCGTGCGCACGGTCTGCATCGACCGGCCATCGGCGCACGGCGTGTTCCTGGACAACTGGTGCGCCAACAGCCGCCGGCCCTACATCTCCGTGATGGAAGACCCGCTGGCCGCCGCGCAGATCCAGCCCACGGGCGGGACCACCGACGACACGCGCAGCCTGGACCTGCACGGCTGGCGCCACACGGGCGACGTGGGCGTGAAGAACGAGCGGGGCTTCATCACCATCGTCGACCGCATCAAGGACATCATCGTGACCGGCGGCTTCAACGGCTTCCCGGCACCGATCGAGAAGGTGATCCTGGAACACGAGGCCGTGCAGGAATGCGCGGTCGTCGACGTGCCGGACGCCAAGTGGGGCGAGGCGGTCAAGGCCTTGGTGGAGCCAAGCCGGGCCGCCGGCTCGGCGCGGACGAGGTGATCGCGCTGTGCCGGGACAGGCTCGGTGGCGTGCATGCGCCCAAGAGCGTGGAGTTCTGGCCCGAGCTGCCGCGTGGTGCGGTGGGCAAGACGCTGCGGCGGCAGGTGCGCGAGCGCTTTTTTAAGGACAGCTGGCGCGCGGTGTGACGCGGACGCCCGGCCGTCCATTGGCGCACTCCAGCTGGCGACCGTGCCCGGCAGCACGAAGGCGCGGGCCACGCCGATGGCGCCCGTCGTCGTGTGCGTGGCATGGCAGCGATGGGCCAGCGGGCCGAGCTGTCCCGGGCGTCAGCCCGCCGCCCGAGCGTGCAGGTGCGCGAGCAGCAGCGCTGCCGAGGGCGACAGCAGCGCCTCGTCGCGAAAGCAGATCGCGAAGTGTCGCGTGGCCCAGGCGTCGGTCAGTTCCACCATGCGCACGCCCCCGTCCAAGGCCGACAGCTGCACCACCTCGCGCGGTACCACCGCGATGCCCAGGCCGGCGCGCACGCAGCGCAGGCTGGCCTCGAAGGTGGAGACCACGGTGCGGTAGTGCAGCGGCCGCCCCGCGATGGCGGCCGCGCGCGCCAGCATGCCGTAGACCGCGGTGGAGGCGGGCAGGCCCACATGCTCGTGCGCCAGGCTGTCGGCGAAGCTGCTGCGCGCCTGCCGCGCCACGGGGTGGTCGGGGTGGGCCACCAGCACCAGCCGGTCGCTGCGGTAGCGGCGCACCCGCAGGCCTTCCATGTCGGCCGCGTCCCAGCAGATGCCCAGCGGCGCCAGGCCTTCGCGCACGGCGCCCACGATCGCGCTGGAGACCTGCTCCTCCAGGTCCACGCGGATTTCGGCATGGGCCGCATCGTTGAGAAAGCTCGCGATGTCGTCGGGCAGCTGCTCGGCGATGGACGACATCGAGGCCAGCACGCGCACCTGGCCCTTGATGCCGTGCCGGTAGGCCGCCATGTCGCGCGCCACGCGGTCGGCGCTGGCCAGCATGGCGCGCGCATGCTCCAGCAGGATCTCGCCGGCCGCCGTAGGCACCACGCCGCGGCGGCCGCGTTCGAGCAGTGGCGCGTTGACGGTCTGTTCCAGCTGCGCCAGCCGCTTGCTGATGGCCGAGGCGCCGATGTGCTGCTGCTCGCCCGCGCGTGCGATGTTGCGCAGCGTGCAGGTGGCGACGAACAGGCGCAGCGTGGTGAGGTCGAGGTCATGCATGGAGACTTTCCAAAACGGCATGTCAGGCGCGAAAGAATAGCGCTTCTTGAACTTGCTTGGCATGTCTAAAGTGCGGACCAACCCCACTCGGAGACAAGCCCGTGACCCAACCCCGCCGCGCCGTGGTGCGCGAAGTCGGCCTGCGCGACGGCCTGCAGAGCGTCCAGACCGTGCTGCCCACGGAACGCAAGAAGGAATGGATCCGCGACGCGCACGCGGCCGGCCAGCGCGAGATCGAGGTCGGCTCCTTCGTGCCGGCGCGGCTGCTGCCGCAGTTGGCCGACACGGCCGAATTGGTGGCGTATGCGAAGACGCTGCCCGGCCTCGTGGTCTCGGTGCTGGTGCCCAACCTGCGTGGCGCCGAGAGCGCCATCGCGGCCGGGGCCGACGTGATGCTGGTGCCGCTGTCGGCCAGCCACGCGCACAGCCTGGCCAATCTGCGCAAGACGCCCGACGCCGTGGTGGCGGAGGTGGCGAAGATGCGCGCCGCGCGCGATGCCGCGGGCTCCAGGACACTGATCGAGGGCGGCATCGGCACGGCCTTCGGCTGCACGCTGCAGGGCCACGTGGCACCGGCCGAGGTGCTGCGCTGCATGCAGGCGCTGCTGGATGCCGGCGCCGACCGCGTCAGCATCGCCGACACCGTGGGCTACGCCAACCCCGGCGCCGTGGCCACGCTGTTCGGCCAGGCCCGCGCCATCGCCGGCGAGCGCCTGTGCTGCGGCCACTTCCACGACACGCGCGGCCTGGCGCTGGCCAATGTCTACGCCGCGCTGCAGACCGGCGTGGACCGCTTCGACGCCACGCTGGCCGGCATTGGCGGCTGTCCGCATGCGCCCGGCGCCAGCGGCAATGCCGCCAGCGAGGACCTGGCCTTCATGCTGGAGGACATGGGCATCGCCACCGGCATCGACCTGCACAGGCTGCTCGCGCTGCGCCACCAGGTCGCGGCCTGGCTGGAGGGCGAGGTGCTGCACGGCACGCTGTGGCGCGCCGGCCTGCCCAAGACCTTCGGCGACACCCGCAGCGCCGCCTGACACCCACGGAGCCACCACATGGAACACACAGCGCAACTGCCCCTGGCGGGCATCCGCGTGCTCGAATTCACCCACATGGTCATGGGGCCGACCTGCGGCATGGTCCTCGCGGACCTGGGCGCCGAGGTCATCAAGGTGGAGCCGCCCGGTGGCGACAAGACGCGCAAGCTGCCGGGCCTGGGCATCGGTTTCTTCCGCAGCTTCAACCGCAACAAGAAGAGCATCGTGCTGGACATCACGAGCGAGGAGGGCCGCGCCACGGCCACCGAACTCGCGGGCCAGTGCGACGTGGTGCTGGAGAACTTCCGCCCCGGCCTCATGGCGCAGCTGGGCCTGGACTACGCCACGCTGTCTGCGCGCTTTCCCCAGCTCATCTACGTCACGCACAAGGGCTTCCTGCCCGGCCCCTACGAGAACCGTCTCGCGCTCGACGAAGTGGTGCAGATGATGGGCGGCCTGTCGTACATGACCGGGCCGGTGGGCCGGCCGCTGCGCGCGGGCACCTCGGTCAACGACATCATGGGTGGCATGTTCGGCGCCATCGGCGTGCTGGCCGCGCTGCGCGAGCGCGAGCGCACGGGCCGGGGCCAGGAGGTGCAGAGCGCACTGTTCGAGAACTGCGTGTTCCTCTCGTCGCAGCACATGCAGCAGTACCTCATGACGGGCGAGCCGCCGCCGCCCATGCCGTCGCGCGTGTCGGCCTGGAGCGTGTACGACGTGTTCACGCTGGCGGGCGGCGCGCAGCTGTTCATCGGCGCCGTCAGCGACAAGCAGTTCGCCACGCTGTGCCATGTGCTGGGCCGCGCGGACCTGCTGCAGCACCCGGGCTTTCACGACAACGCCGCGCGCGTGGCCGTGCGGCCGCAGCTGCTGACGGTGCTGGGCGAGATCCTGGTGCACCACCGCGTGGAGGAACTCGCGCCACGGCTGGAGGCCGCCGGCATCCCCTACGCGCCCATCGTGCGGCCCGAGCAGCTTTGCGAAGACCCGCACCTCAAGGCCAGCGGCGGTCTGGTGCCCATGGCCACCGACGACGGCGGCACCACCGAGGTGGTGCTGCTGCCGCTGACCCTGGGCGGGCGCCGCCCCGGCGTGCGCATGCCGCTGGCCAGGGTGGGCGAGCACACCGACGAGATCCTGGGCCGTCTGCAGCCCGTGGCCGCACACTGACGAACAAGCACCGGAGACAAGACGATGAACACCCCGACCCAGACCCCGATCCGCCGACGCGGCCTGCTGGCCGCCTGCGCCGCGCTGGCCTTGCCGGCCTTTGCCCAGAGCGATAAGCCCGTGCGGCTGATCCTGCCCATCAGCGCCGGTTCCGGCGTGGACGTGATCGCGCGCGCGTCCTCGGTCGCGGTCGGCAAGGCGCTGGGCCAGCCGCTCGTAGTGGAGAACCTGCCGGGCGCGGGCGGCATCACGGGCGCGTCCGCAGTGGCCAAGGCGGCGCCCGACGGGCTGACGTTGGGCCTGTTCTCCAACAACCACGTGATCAACCCGGCGGTTTACAAGAAGATGCCCTTCGACGCGATCGCCGACTTCACGCCCGTCACCGTGCTCGGCGCCACGCCGCTGGTGCTGGTGGCCGGCAAGGGCGTGGCGGCCAGCAACGTCAGGGAGCTCGTGGCCCTGGTCAGGACGCGGCCGGACGACTTCAACTACGCCTCGTCCGGCAACGGCACCATCATCCACCTGGCCGGCGAGATGTTCCTGGAGCAGGCCGGCATCCGGGTGCGGCACATCCCCTACAAGGGCACGGGGCCGATGGTCAACGACCTGCTGGGCGGGCAGGTGCAGTTCGGCGTGGTGGCGCTGCCGGCGATCCAGGCCCACATCAAGAGCGGTGCAGTGAAGGCCATCGGCCTGTGCGGCGCGCAGCGCTCGCCGGCCGCACCCGAGATCCCGACCATCGCCGAGCAGGGCTTGCCGGACTACGACGTGGCCGGCTGGTTCGCCGTCGTCGGCCCCGCGAAGCTGCCGGCGGCCGAGGTGCGGCGCGTCCACGATGCGTTCGTCAAGGGCTTCGAGAGCCCGGAGGTCGTCGAGGCCATGGCCCGCCAGGGCAACGTGGTCAAGCCGACTTCGCCTGAGGAGGCCGCGAAGTTCTTCCGCAGCGAGGCCGCGCGCTACGCGGCACTGGCGAAGAAGGCCAACGTGTCGCTGGACTGAAGGGGCGGTGATGCCACGCACGAGCCCCGCGCGTTCCCACTTCGTCGCATGCGCCAACGTGCCCGATCAATATTTCCGTCCAGTCCCTGCCGTGCGGACGCTTGCCATTTGCGTGCGTTCTCGTCAGGTCTGCGATCCCGTATTCGATGCGTCTGGCGCTGGTGCTCGTGCTGGGCGGGTGCGCCATCAGCCAGCCCGTGCAGCCGCCTGTGCAAGGTGGCATCTTCGTTCCCGAGACCGACCCTGCCGCGCAAGGCGCTGCGTCTGCGGCGGCGCGCAGCGGTTGCGCGCCGGACGGGTGTTATGTCGGTGGGCTTGGCGAGGCGATCTGCGATGTCGATCAGCGGCGGCTGCAGTTGCTTGCCATGGCGGCAGGGCTCACCAACACCAAGGCCAGCTACAACGCCTGGTGGTGGCCGCTGGGAGCGGTGGCGCTGTACGAAAAGCTGCGCGGCGCGCCCAGCAGCAGTCTGCTGCCCCCGGCGGCATTGGCGACGGGCGTCTTCGGCTACATCAACTCCGGCCATCCCAGGCAGGCCGACCGGTACCTCGGTGTTCAGACGGGCAGGCTTGCGTTGGTACTGCGCGGCAGCGCCCCAGCCTCGCGACGCGGCGGTGGCGAAGAATGCCAGCGTGACGATGGACGGATCGAACCGATCAGCCCGCCCGCGCCGCCTTGAGCACGTCGGCGATCTGGAAGGCCAGCTCCAGGCTCTGCGAGCCGTTCAACCGCGGATCGCAGGCGCTGCGGTAGCGACTGGCCAGGCCTTCGTCGCTGAGCGCCTGGGCGCCGCCGCGACACTCGGTCACGTCCTGGCCTGTCATCTCGAAGTGCAGGCCGCCGGCATAGGTGCCTTCCTGCGCGTGTGCGGCGAAGAAGCCGCGCATCTCCGCAAGGATGCGTGCGAAGTCGCGCGTCTTGTAGCCGTTGGAGGCCGTCACGGTGTTGCCGTGCATGGGGTCGCAGCACCACACCGGGGTGCGGCCGGCGCGGCGCACGGCGCGCAGCAGCGCCGGCAGGCGTTCGGCCACCTTGTCGCTGCCCATGCGGGAGATCAGCATCGTGCGGCCGGGCTGGTGGTCGGGATCCAGCCGGTCGAGCAGGCGCAGCACGTCGTCGGCCGCGGCGTTGGGGCCGAGCTTGACGCCGACCGGGTTGTCCACGCCGCGCAGGTACTCGATGTGCGCACCCTCGAGCTGGCGCGTGCGCTCGCCCAGCCACAGCATGTGGGCCGAGCCGCCGTACCAGCGGCCGCTGCGCGCATCGTGCCGCGTGAGGGCTTGTTCGTAGTGCAGGTGCAGCGCCTCGTGCGAGGTGTAGAACTCCACCGCGTGCAGCTGCGGCGTGCGCGCCGCGTCGAAACCGCAGGCCTCCATGAAGGCCAGCGATTCGGTGATGCGGTCGGCCAGTTCGGCGAAGCGCTCGCCCTGCGGGCTGGTGCGCACGAAGTCGGCCGTCCAGCGGTGCACCTCGTGCAGGTCGGCAAAGCCGCCCTGGGCCAGCGCGCGCAGCTGGTTCAGCGTGGTGGTGGAATGGGCGTAGGCCGTCAGCAGCCGAGCCGGGTCGGGCGCGCGCGCGGCGGCGCTGAAGGCGCTGCCGTTGACGATGTCACCGCGGTACGAGGGCAGGGTGGTGCCGTCCACGGTCTCGGTGTCCGAGGAGCGTGGCTTGGCGAACTGCCCGGCGATGCGGCCCAGCTTGACCACCGGGCAGGCCGCGGCATAGGTGAGCACCACGGCCATCTGCAGGATCACGCGGAAGGTGGACTCCACGGCGTCCTGGCCGAATTCGTCGAAGCTCTCGGCGCAGTCGCCGCCCTGCAGCAGGAAGGCCTCGCCGCGCGCCACCGCGGCCAGCCGCGTGCGCAGTTGCGCGATCTCGCCCGGAAAGATCAGCGCGGGCAACGTGGCCAGGCGCTGCTCGGCGGCGCGCAGGGCGCCGTCGTCGGCATAGGCCGGCAGTTGCAGGGCCGGGCGCGCGCGCCAGGAGGAAGGGGTCCAGTTGCCGAGGTCTTGCATGGTGCGAGCTTATGCGTTTTGCTGGCGACAGCGCCGGGGCGAGCGACACTGCGGACCCACGCGGCCTGCGCCGCACGACCAGGAGCATTGCCATGACGAACACCGCCCGCACCATCCTCATCACCGGCGCCGCCGGCCACCTGGGTCGCGCCGTGGCCGCCCGCGCGCACGCGCAGGGCGCGCGGCTGCTGTTGCTGGACCGCGATGCCGGCGCGCTGCAGCGCGCGTATGGCGACGCCGAGGGCCAGGTGGCGGCCGACCTGCTGGACCGTGCGGCGCTGGCCGCTGCGCTGGCGCCGCAGATGGAGCGGGCAGGCCGGGTGGACACGCTGCTGCACATCGCCGGCGGTTTCCGCATGGGCGAGGCTGTGCACGAGACCTCGGCCGGCAACTGGGACTTCCTGATGGACCTGAACGCGCGCAGCTTCGTCAACGTGGCGGCGGTGCTGGTGCCGCATCTGCTGGCGCACGGCGGTGGCCGCATCGTCACCGTGGGCGCGGGCGCTGCACTCAAGGGCGGCGCGCAGATGGGGGCCTATGCCGCGTCCAAGAGCGCGCTGATCCGGCTCACCGAATCCATGTCGGCCGAACTCAAGGGGCAGGGCGTGAACGTCAACTGCGTGCTGCCCTCCATCATCGACACGCCGGACAACCGCGCCGCCATGCCCGGCGCCGACGCGGCGCAATGGGTGCACCCCGACGCGCTGGCCGACGTGATGCTGTTCCTGGCCTCGGACGCCGCGCGGGCCGTGCACGGCGCGGCGGTACCCGTCAGCGGGCTGGTCTGAAGGCAGTGGCCGCGCGATTCCTGCAGCCGGCGGCGTGGTATCTGGAAAGAACGCAGGAATCGTGCGTGAGATTCGCCTAGCATTGATGATTCTGGAGCCAACCCCCACTTCACCGGAGAAAAGACATGGCCGACCTGTTTGACAACCCCATGGGCCTGTGCGGCTTCGAGTTCGTGGAATTCGCCTCGCCCACGCCCGGCGTGCTGGAGCCGCTGTTCGAGAAGATGGGCTTCACGCTGGTGGCGCGCCACCGCTCCAAGAACGTGCTGCTGTACCGGCAGAACGAGATCAACTTCATCGTCAACAACGAGCCGCGCAGCGAGGCCGGCTACTTCGCGGCCGAGCACGGTCCCTCGGCCTGCGGCCTGGCCTTCCGTGTGAAGGATTCGCACAAGGCCTACAACCGCGCGCTGGAGCTGGGTGCCCAGCCAATCGAGATCGGCACCGGCCCCATGGAACTGCGCCTGCCGGCCATCAAGGGCATCGGCGGCGCGCCGCTGTACCTGATCGACCGCTTCGAGGACGGCAAGAGCATCTACGACATCGACTTCGAGTTCCTGCCCGGCGTGGACCGCCGGCCCAAGGGCCATGGTTTCCAGGTGGTGGACCATCTGACGCATAACGTCTACCGCGGCCGCATGGCGCACTGGGCAGATTTTTACAACAGGCTGTTCAACTTCCAGGAAATCCGCTACTTCGACATCAAGGGCGAGTACACGGGCCTGACCAGCAAGGCCATGACCGCGCCCGACGGCCTGATCCGCATCCCGCTCAACGAGGAAGCCAAGAAGGGCGGCGGGCAGATCGAGGAGTTCCTGATGCAGTTCAACGGCGAGGGCATCCAGCACATCGCCTTGCTGACGGACAACCTGCTGGAGGCCATCGACAGCCTGCAGCTGGCCGGCATCCCGGTGCTGACGGCGCCCAACGAGGTCTACTACCAGAACCTGGAGACCCGCCTGCCTGGCCATGGCGAGCCGGTGCCCGAGTTGCAGGCGCGCGGCATCCTCTTGGACGGCACGACCGAGGGCGGCCGGCCGCGCCTGTTGCTGCAGATCTTCTCCGAGCCGCTGCTGGGCCCGGTGTTCTTCGAGTTCATCCAGCGCAAGGGCGACTACCGCGAAGGCTTCGGCGAAGGCAACTTCAAGGCGCTGTTCGAGTCGCTGGAGCGCGATCAGATCAACCGCGGCGTGCTCGAAACCGAAGGCTGATCAGCGGGCGAAGAGGGCCTCCAGCTCGCGCCGCAACCGGAAGGCCGGCGTGGTCTGGTCCAGCACCACGTCGTCCCAGCCGAGGCTCTGGCCCTGCTTCACGGGGCGCACCAGCTTCACGTCGTGCGCCAGGCCCAGCGGCAACCCGCCGAAGGCCAGCGAGCGCTGCACGGGCAGCAGCTTGCCCCAGACGGTGTAGCCGCCTTCGCCGTCCAGCGTCTCGCCCACGGCGAGGTCGCGCTTGGCGGTGGCCACCACGTCGGCGTTCCACGCCACGGCCGCGCCCGTGGGCTCCTTGCGCAGCGCCACGCTGGCGACGGACATGCCCACCTCCAGCCCGATCAGGTGCCAGCGCTTGTACAGCGTGAAGTAGCGGCCGCTGTCGTCGGTCTGGGCGTTGTACTCCTCGAAGCAGTTGCGGATGTACTCGGTCTCGCCCTCGACCGTGACCCACACGCCCATGCGGATGTCGTAGGGGATGGGCGTGCCGTCGGTCTGCAACGAGGACACCACCTCGACCATGCCCTTGTGCTCCAGCACGCCGCCTTCGCTGCGCGGGCGCGTGACGTTGGGGATCTGGTCCACGGCCGCGGGCGGGTAGAGCAGGCCGTCGGAGGGCACGGCCAGGCCGGTGGCATTGGCCACGGCCGCGCTTTCGATGGAGGGCTTGGAGCCGTCCAGGAAGCTGTTGAACATCTTGGGGTTGAGGCCGCCGCGCTGCGCCTGCTCGGGCGTGAGGCCGTAGTGGCCCCAGACCGTCTCGGGCGTGGACGCGCTGAAGTGCGGCAGCCACTTGTGGCCGCGCCCGGCCGCCACCACCGGAAAGCCGCAGCTGCGCGCCCAGTCCACCAGGTCGCAGATCAGCGCGGGCTGGTCGCCGAAGGCCAGCGAATAGACCACGCCCGCCTCCTGCGCGCGGCGCGCCAGCAGCGGGCCGCAGAAGGCGTCGGCCTCCACCGTCACGTTGACCACGTGCTTGCCGTGCGCGAAAACATCCAGGCAGTGCGCAACGGCCGCCACGGGGTGGCCGGTGCACTCGACCACCACGTCGATCTGCGGGTGCCGCGTGACGGCCTGCCAGTCCTCGGTGATCCAGGTTGTGCCTTCGCGCAGCGCTTCCTCGGCCGAGCGGGCGGCACTGCGGCTGGCGTCCCAGCCTACGCGGGCGAGGTTGGTGCGGGCGGCCGCGGGCGAGAGGTCGGCAATCGCCACCAGGTGCACGCCCGGCGTGCGCGGCACCTGGGCCAGGTACATGGAGCCGAACTTGCCGGCGCCGATCAGGCCGATGCGGATGGGGCGGCCCTCGGCCGCGCGCTGCTGCAGTTGACGGTGCAGGCTCATGGGTCTTGTCTCCTGTCGTAGGTGTTGGGTCTGCGACCATAGCGCACACCCCCTGGCGGTACAGTGGCAGCCCTACAACCAGGAGACGAACCGGCAGCGCCGCAAGACGCGCCGGTGCCTTGCATGTCCAGCATTCCCTTGCCGCCTGCCGCCGTTCCCGTTCCCGTTCCCGTGCTGGACCAGGCCCGGCGCGCTGCACCGTGGATGGCGGGCTGGCTGTCGCTGATGCTGGTCGTCGCCGTGGCGGGCCGCCAGGCCACGCGCGAGATGGACGTGTTCCAGATCATGGAGATGCGCTCGCTGATGGGCCTGGTGTTGCTTTATCCACTGGTGCGCATGGCCGGCGGGTGGTCGGCGCTGCGCACGCACCAGCTACCGCGCCACGTGGGCCGCAACATCGTGCACTACGCCGCGCAGTACGGCTGGTTCCTTGCGCTGACACTGATCCCGCTCGGACAGGTGGTGGCCATCGAGTTCACGATGCCGATCTGGACCGTCCTGCTGGCTGCGCTGTTCCTGGGCGAGCGGCTGCACCGCTGGAAGTTGGCCGCCGTCGTGCTCGGCGCCATCGGCGTGGCCATGATCGCGCGCCCGGCCGGCGGCGCCGGCATCGGTGCCGGGCAGGCCATCGCGCTGGTGGCGGCGCTGGGCTTCGCGGTGTCGGTGATCCTCGTGAAGTCGATGGCCCGCACCGAGCAGGCCGTGACCATCATGTTCTGGATGCTGGCGGTGCAATCGGTGCTGGGCCTGCTGCCCGCGTTGGCCGTGTGGCGCTGGCCCACGGCCGCCGGATGGGGCTGGGTCACGCTGGTGGCCATCGCGGGCACCTACGCGCACTACTGCATGGCCAGCGCCATGCGCCATGCCGATGCGACCGTGGTGGTGCCGATGGACTTCCTGCGCGTGCCGCTCTCGGCCCTGGCCGGCTGGCTGGTCTATGCCGAGCGCATCGACCTGTGGATGGCACTGGGCACGGCGCTGATCCTGGTGGGCAACCTGCTCAACCTGGGGCGCGCGCCGACGCCCACCGGCACCGGGCGCTCCTGACCGGTCAATGCAGGTGGCGCGGGCGGCGGCCGCCGCCGCCGCCGTGGCTGCCGCCGCCGGAGCCGGGGCCGCGCGAGGGCTTGCCCAGGTCCAGCGAGTTCGTCAGGGCGTCGAAGCGCTGCGTGAACAGCTTGTCGATTTCGGCCACCACGCCCGACAGCTCGCTTGCGTCGAAGTGGCGCTCCATGGTGTGGATCACGTCCTGCACCAGCAGGTCGCGCTGCACCTGCATGATGGCGGCCGGGTTGGGGCCGACGAACAGCATGACGAAGTCGTCGCGCGACTCCTCGTCCTCGGGGGGCTCCTCGTCGTCCTCGTCGAATTCGGCGTCGTAGAAGCTGACCTCGATGGCCGCGCCGCGCTCGGACAGCTCGTTCAGGCTCATGCACATCTCGTCCAGCGCCTGCTTGAAGTCCTCGTCGCCGGGCACGGTCCAGCACATGTCGAGCAGGTGGTCGGCGGTCTCGAAGCGGATGCCGGGCTCTTCCTCGTAGGCGCTGGCCGCGGCGGCCGCCAGCGAGCGTGCACCGGCGTATTTCCACAGGGGTTTGAGCGCCTCCTGGATCTGCTCGTAGTTCACGTCCGCGCGCAGCGGCACCTGGCCGTGGACGTGGATCTCGAAGGGGGCGTTGTAGCGTGACATAGGGGGATGGTAGCGGGTGCGTGGGGCCATGCCAACGCGGTGTGCGGCGGGGCCCGCAAGCGGGGTCGGGCAGCGCGGACGCACTGTGGCGCGCGCTGATTTCGCCGGCGCCAGGCCGTGTGGGGGCCCGGCGTGGGGAATCCGGCGGACGTTGGCAAGGCGGGTATTTTGCAACATGCCGGACGGGCCAGGCTTGGCACCGCATGCCGGCACATATACTGTAATTAAATACAGCTACCCATTGCGCGATGGATCCCGTCCAGCTCTGCTTGGATCTTCAACCCCCGGCGCCTCCAGCACCACCTCCGCCACCGCCACCGCCGTATGCCGCGGTGCTGCGCGAGGATGCGGGCATGACGGAGCAGCAACGCGCTGCGGCGGAGTGTCGCTTCCGGGCGGTCCTGGAAGATCGGCTGGGTTCGCCCGAACAGGTGGCGGCCCTGGTGCGCCAGCTCGTGCAGGCGGAGCGCGATGGCGAAGCGCCGGCGCCAGACCTGGTCCGCCGCTGGGAGCGTGCCAATGCCGCTGCGCGCTACACCGGCCTGCAGAGCCTGGCCGACGTGACGGACGCCTGGTTCGAGGTGTCCGTCACGTCCTGAGGTCGGCGGCGCTCGGGTAGCCCTCGATGCCGTTGGCGGCCCGGACGGCGCGCACCACCGCGCGCGCCATGGCCTCGGCGGCGAGCATGCCCAGCAGGTTGGGGTTGCCTGTCTTGCCGGACTTTCCCGTGCCCAGCGCGAAGAGGGTGTCGCCGTCGTTCATGGTGTGGACGGGATTGATGCTGCGCGCCAGGCCGTCGTGCGCCATCTGGGCGATCTTCTGCGCCTGGGCCTTGGTCAGCACGGCGTCGGTGGCGACGAGGCCGATGGTGGTGTTGGTGCCGGCCAGCAGGCGCTGCGGCACCTCGCCGGCCGCGATGGCGCGGCGTGCGTCCAGCAGGCGGCGGCCGTCCTCGGTGCGCGCGCCGGCGATGGGCTGCGCCGTGTCGGGGTCGATCACGTCGCCCACGGCATTGGCCACGACGATGGCGCCGACCGTGAGGCCGGCCACCTTGAGCGAGGCCATGCCGAGGCCGCCCTTCATGGCGCGCCTGGCGCCGAACAGCTTGCCGACCGTGGCGCCCGCGCCGGCGCCGACGTTGCCTTCGGCCGGCCGCTGCGTGCTGGCGGCTTCGCAGGCGCGGTAGCCGGCCTGGGCGTCTGGACGGATGCGGCCGTCGCCGACACCGAGGTCGAAAATGATGGCCGCGGGCACGATGGGCACGTGCGTGACGCCCACGTCGAAGCCGATCTTGCGCTCCTCCAGGTAGCGCATGACCCCCGTGGCCGCGTCGAGCCCGAACGCGCTGCCGCCGGACAACATGACCGCGTGCACCTTCTCGACGAGGTTGGTCGGTTGCAGCAGATCGGTCTCGCGCGTGCCCGGTGCCGAGCCGCGCACATCGACGCCGCCGACCGCGCCTTCCTCGGTGATGACGACCGTGCAGCCCGTGGGCCGGCGGCTGTCGGTGAAGTGGCCGACCCGCAGGCCGGGCACGTCGGTGATGCTGCCGGCGTCGTCCTGCCAGGCGGCGCGCGGCTGCGCGAATGCGCCGCGCCCGGGCAGGGCGGTGAGGGCGCTGGCGCCGGCGATGAAGAGTCGTCGATCCATGGTGCTTTCTTGGGGGGATGGGTCGGGGTGCCGCCGGGCGGCGTGGCCGCTAGTGTCCACAAGTTCTGCGCTGCGCATGTCGCCTTGAAGGCATCGCGCGCGTGATACGCCATGCCGGCGCGGCCTCACATTCCCGCATGCCGCGTGCTGGAAGACATGCGGATGTCATCCGCGCTTCCTAGAGTCCGGCCCTTTTTCACGAGGGAGATCTCAGAGGATGGCGATGGACAAAATGAAGTGGGTCGGCGTTCTGGCCCTGGCGACGGCACTGGCCGCATGCGGCGGTGGCGACGACGACCAGGCCGCCCCTTCACCCGGGCCTGGGACCGACCCCACCGTGCCCGCACCCACACCGACGCCGCAGCCAGAGGTTCAGCCCCAGGTCCTGCTCGAGCAGAGCTTCGCCGGACTCAGCGCGCTGCCCGCGGGCTGGAGCCTGCCGGTCAACAACCGCGGCACGGTCTCGGTGGCCGACGGTGAGCTGGTCATCGACGGCCGGGCCCACAGTTCGCTGATGACGGCGGTGATGCTGCCGGCGCGCTTCGAGGCCTTGTCGAACTACCGCATCGACGTGGTGTTCACCTTCGCCCAGCCCAACAACAGCAGCCGCTGGGGCAGCGTGATGTACCGGACCGGACCGGCGAACGCCGCCATCCCGCACGAGCCCTACTACCAGTTCGCGATCCGCCAGGCCGCCACGGCGGCCAACGGCACCGAGTTCGCCCTGCGCCGCAACAACGGCTGGAACGTGCAGGGCACCAAGGCGTTCAGCGAGAACATCGACCCGGACAAGACCTACACGGCCACTGTGGTGGTGCACGGCAGGCGCGTGCGCCAGTACCTCAACAACGTGCTCACACACGACATGACGCTGGACGAGGCCATGGCCGCGGGCGGCATCGGCTTGCAGACCACGGGCCTGGTGATGCGCGTGCGCAGCGTGAAGGTGACCGAGCAGCTCCAGCCGCTGCCCGAGATCGGCAAACTCGTCGCGGTGCAGGATACGGGCACGCGCGCCGCCATGGCGCCCACGCTGGTGCAGGCCATGGCCGCCAACACCGACCTGGCGGCCAGCGGCGCCAGCAATGCGCTCTACACGGTCGACGCGAGCCTGAACCTGCACGCCGCGAACGGCGAGGGTCTGGGTACGCTGGCCCAGTACCTCGCCAGCGCAGGCCGCGCGACGATCCCGGTGCTGCGCATCGCCGACGCGGCGACCGTGGGCGCGCTGGCCGCCGCGCAGGACCGGCTAGACCTGGGCGACGTGACGCTGCTGTCCACCGACGTGGAATTGCTTGCCAGCGCGCGCCGCGCACTGCCGGCCGTCCGCACCGCGGTCGACTTCTCGCAACGCACCGCCCTGGGCAACACGTCGCAGGACATCCTGGACGTGGTCGGTGCGACAAACCGGGCCAAGGCCAAGATCGCCGTGCTGCCTGCAGCCATGACCCACCGGGCCACGGTCGCGCACCTGCAGCGCCTGTTGATCACGGTCTGGGCGCAGGCCGACGCGGCGACGCCGGCCGAGGCCGCCACCGTGCTGACCACCGGCGTCAACGGCGTGCTGGCCGCCGACACCCGCGCCTTCGCCCAGGTACTGCGCGCGCTGCCAGCCGGCACGCTGCTGCGCAAGCCGCTGGTGACCGGCCACCGCGGCATGCCCTCCACCGAGGACGAGAACACGATGGAGGGCGCAAGGGCCGCGGCAGCGGCCGGCGCCGATGCCATCGAGAACGACATCTACCGGACCACCGACGGCCACCTGGTCGTGATGCACGACGCGACGGTGGACCGCACGACCAACGGCAGCGGCAGCATCGAGACCATGACGCTGGCCCAGGTGCAGGCCCTGCAGACCA
Organism: Pseudorhodoferax sp. Leaf265; assembly: GCF_001422365.1. Taxonomy (GTDB): domain Bacteria; phylum Pseudomonadota; class Gammaproteobacteria; order Burkholderiales; family Burkholderiaceae_C; genus Pseudorhodoferax. The sequence continues at coordinate 40,607 of NZ_LMMT01000015.1, forward strand.
AGACGCGCGGCCGCCAGGTGCCGACGCTGCGCGCCTTCTTCCAGGAGTTCAAGGGCCGCCCCATCACGCATTTCGTGGAGCTCAAGAGCGCCAACGCCGACATCGTGCCCCTGCTGCAGCAGGAACTCGATGCGCTGGGCGTGCGCGACCAGGTGGTGGCGATCTCCTTCGATGGCAACCAGCTCACGCGCATGGGCGCGACGCTGCCCGAGGTGACGGTGGGCTACCTGAACAGCGCGGCCGGCGGCAGCGACCCGCTCGGGGACCTGCGCAACATCCTGGGCGTCACGCAGCAGTATTCGGCGACCTTCAACCCGTCCTACGCCAACCTGAGCGCGGCGGCGATGGAGGCGGGCAAGCACCGCGGCATCACCTTCTGGCCCTGGACGATCAACGACCAGGCCGCCTTCTACCGGTTCTACAGCCAGGGCACGCATGGCTTGACCACGGACTACGCGTGGTGGGCGCAGGACTTCCCGGTCGCGATCGCCAGCGCCGCGACCGCCAGCGCGTCCGTGGGCCAGGCCTTCGGCATGGCCGTCACGCTGACCACGCAGGCCGGCGCGTCCCTCGCCGCCACGAGCAACGTGGCGGCCGTCATCGATGGCACCGCACCGCACACCACCACGGCTGACGGCACGCTGAGCTTCACGGGGCCCGGCACTGCCGTGGTCATGCCGGGCTACCGCCACGCCATGGGCGACGGCACCTACCGCTACGTGGTCGTGGCCCCGCCCGTCAACGTGACGGTGCAGTGAGGCTCACGGCGCGGGGCAGCCGCCCTCCAGCCCCGCCATGCCGGCCAGCTTCTGCAGGCGCGAGCGTTGCTCCAGGCAGGCCTGGTGCTGGGCCTCGGCCGCCTGGCGCTGGGCCAGCCGGGTGGCCTCCTCGCGTGCCGCCTGCAACTGCGCGACGCGTGCGCGGATCAGCGGCATGGCGGCCAGCGCCGCCTTCTCGCCCTCCAGGATGGCACTGGCGCGCTGGGTGAAGTCGGCCGCGCCGATGTCCAGCACCTGCGGGCGCACCACGACGTCGGCACGCGCCAGCTCGGCCTGACCCGCTTTCTGTCCCATGATGGCGATGGACTGGCCCAGCGTGCCCAGCATGCCGGCGGGCGCTTGACCGCGCGCCTTGTTGGAAATGTCCACCGCGACCACGAGGTCGGCGCCGAGCTGGCGCGCCGCGTCGACCGGCACGGGGCTGACCACGCCGCCGTCGACGTAGTGGAACTTGCCGATGGTGACGGGCTGGAACACGCCCGGCACGCTGCTGGAGGCCCGCACCGCCTGGCCCGTGTTGCCGCGCGAGAACACCGTGCGCTCGCCGTCCTCCAGGCGCGTGGCCACGGCCGCGAAAGGCTTGGCCAGCCGGTCCAGCGGCAGGCGGCGCACCTGCTCGTTCACGTAGTCCTCCAGCTTCTGGCCCAGCAGCAGACCGCCGGAGGACAGCTGCAGGTCGCGGATCTTCGCCTCGTCGAGCGCGACCGCCTTTTCCTGCAGCTCGAACGCGTTCATGCCGCTGGCGTACAGGGCGCCCACCACGCTGCCGGCGCTGGTGCCGGCCACGACGGCGGGCGCCAGGCCGTTGGCCTCGAGCATCTTGATGACACCGATGTGCGCGAAGCCCTTGGCGGCGCCGCCGCCGAGCGCGATGCCGATCCTGAGCGTGGGCTGCGCGGCAGACGGTTGCGCGGCCGGCGGGGCGGTGGTGCTGGCGGGCGGCGACGTGCCGCAGGCGGCCAGCGCGGCCGCCAGCAGCAGTGCGAGCGGGCGAGCGCAGGTCGTCAGGAACGAGGAAGTGCGCAGGGCGGTGGAGCGCATGCCGGAAATGGGTGTGGGGAGGTGGCGTCCGTCCGATGCGTTCAGGCGGTCGGTCCGCAAGAGGTGTGGTGCCCCGAACCGGGATCGAACCGGTACGCCCCCTCGCGGGTAAGCGGCGGATTTTAAGTCAAGGGCTATCACACCGTCGGACAACGATGCGCGACATAACGCATTGATTTCATTGGGGTTGGATGCGTCCGCGCGCTGCCGGTGCTGCTTCGTTGTGATAGGTTGCGGTGCCGGTTACGCACGCTTTACGCACGGCGCCGGTACACTCGCAGCGCGTCGCCGGGGTGGTGAAATGGTAGACACAGGGCACTTAAAATGCCCCGGCTTCGGCCGTGCGGGTTCGATTCCCGCCCCCGGCATTTGGCGTCGGTAGTCACAGCGGCTGTGCTGATGACCATATCGACTCGTAAGCCTGAATTTTCATCGCAGACAGTTCAGGGTCTGATCGTTCTATCGATGTGTGCGACTTCTGTGCCATGCCATTGAACGATTGGCCGGCAGACCATGCCTCGGTCGCGTCGATCAGTATTAGGCGGTCGTGCAAAACGGCTTGCGGCGCCACTCGAACTTCAAGAGGCCGACCAGCTCCGAACTGCTGCACCCAGTTTGTGGCCGCTGAACGAAGTGTGGCTTTCCGTGCCTCTCTATCGGCTCCCAGTATTCGGACGGTCACGCCAGCCGGCGCTGTCACAGCAAACTCAGTGATGATGTGGAAATCGGCGTAGGCATCCACCATCAGCACGTCGCGTTTTGTTCGCTCGAGCACCTTGGCAACGGCTGCAAACGCGTTGAGAGAATCACCTGCTTCAATGAAGGCCCCCTGCTGCTCAACCGGCGCCTTCAGTTCGGCGCGAGCAAGCACACGGGCGATCACGATTCTGATATTGCGCGCGTATGTATGCCGGGCATGTAGGCTATCCAAGAGCTTCACAGCTGCGCCAATTTCAATGGCATCACGTGCGTTGCCTGATACTTCAACTAGCGCAGTTGCCCGCGCGAGCCACTCATCCACTTCATGCGTGATGGGACCATTGTCGAGGTCTGGCATCGAAGCAACCAGCCTACGCATCTGGAGATAGAAAGTCTCAGGGTTCATGGCCCAAGCCTAGCATTCAGAAAATGAAAAGCCGCGCAAGGCGGCCTCGCAAAATTGGACAGGCTCGATGCCCGTCACCGCCGTACATCTGTGAACGCTACTTCACACCATGGCGGTGCTCTAGCTCCCGCGCCACTTCGTCCGTCAGCCTGCGCGCATCTTGCCCCGGCTGCTGCACGATGGTGATGCCGCCCACGTTGGCGGCGGCGGTGTTGTTCGTGATGGCCCCGCACATGGTCGCCTCGGTCGTAAAAACACCAGCGATGCAATTCCGTATTTTGAGATGGGAGGGCCGACAGTGACACGATGCCGGCGGTTGCTTGTGGCGGTGTGCCGGACAGATGCTGCATACTTGGCGCGGGCGCCTCCAACGCCCAGGCGGTCCGGAAAACCGCTGAAGGTGATAGCGCCGAAACGCGAAGTGGCAAGGTTGCTCGCTACCCGTGCGTTTGAGCCGAAGCCGGGTGCCCATCCTAGGCAAGCGCCAGGCCGCGTGCCTTCGGGCTATTGCAGTCATCCTCTCCATGATGCTGTGACCTGCGGAGCAGGCCGGGTGAAGCCGGCCTGCTCTCCGCTGATGTTGCCGCCAAGCTCAGCGTTGAACATCTTCTCCAGGTGATCGCAGACTAGTAGCCGGCGCGGCGCGTAAAGAGTCCATTGCTGAGTTGTTTCTACGAACTGCATCAGAGATTCGGCGTGAGGCAATTTCCGTCCAGCGGTGTTGTTTGAATCGGATACGGGTGACTACTCGGTGCCACTCTTCCTGCTCGAACCGCCCACCGACAGCCGAAATGACACTGGAAGGAACTGCATCAAGTGCATCAAGTCCAAAGTTGACGTAGCAGTACCGTCCATATTTGTACTCTGCAATTTCTGCAACACGTCGGCAGGCCTTCCCTATCTGATCTTTGTCAGCACTTGTGGCCACCATGTTTGTCAGAAATGCCTGAACAATGGCTATTGCCCACCTAGCTTGCATGGGGCCATTTCCCTCCCGCTTCGATGGGATCACTTCCAAATTTGCAAACCGACTTTCCAAGCACAGCAATGGATGCATGACCATGATGGTCGCTCCACCTGAAAGTTCGACTTTTACCGCCAACTTTCTTACATCCTCAGATGAGGGGCCGACAATTGCCCTCATGAAGTCCATCAATAAAATTCGATTCTGAGGACGCCGGATGAACGCAAGGGCCGAGCTAAGGGTCGGGTCGGCATCGTTCGCAAGCTGTAGTTCGACGGTATCTGGTCCGCCTAATCGGTCGCACAGCCACTTCGCGTCACGTTTGCCGCCAAGCCAGTCGGCGTCCTCGGTCAGCGGCTGGCCGTCTCCTGTAGGAGCGGCAACATCGAGAAGCACCCCCCAGACCTCTATGGCTTGCCCGCCTACCAATACTAGGCGAGCGGGGTCTTGGGTCAGCTTGGAGCTAACGAACTGGAAGTCTTCAGCGTTGAAAGCAGCAAGGCCGTACTTGCTGATGAGCGGCCTCAGCCGCATAGACTAGGATGACGCAACTACAGGCTAGGCCAGCAAATCGCCTTAGCTACGGCGTCGCGCGGCAAAAAGCCAAACGCCGCACGCGCGTCTTCCACTGGCTGCATCCTGCTCGAAGGCGAAGCGCGACGAGCGGCATGCTTCATCGCAACCAGCTTCGACTTGTCATGCCTGTGCGCAGGCAGCGAACTGGCGACGGGTCGGTCGAATAATTTGATGGACATGCCGGAAGCGGAGGTAGAACCCAATGGGTAAGGATTGTCGCTCACCTGATGACACTGGTCACCACTTCTTGCATAAAAACCCCAAAATAGTCGCTGGCCGTCCGGCACGCGCTACGAACGTCCGCTACAACGTTCCCAGGGGATGAGAAATCCCCCTGGGCTTGTGGGTGTTCTTCGTGGCACGGTAGGCGGGACAGGCTATGCTCGCAAATCATATCGCTCGCAACCGAGCATAGCCTGTCCCGCCTACCGTGCCACCATGTACGGTGTTTTTTCCAGGCTTACCACGGCGCGGAACGAGGCAGCTTCAAGCCGCTGGGCTCGCTGCAAGCTCACAGCGGTGTCCGCCAAGGCATTGGATATGCGTCGCACCTCATGCGCGGCTTGTACGGCATCGGGATGCAGCAGGTCTGAGCCACGCACACGGCTGCGGATGTCCAACAGCGTGCCGATGTGCTTTTCAAGGTCGGCGCGAAGCTCGGCGATGTGGTCAGTTTTCATACAGTCGAAAAGAACGGGGCGTTTTCGGCCTGCCCCGTCATGGCACTACCTGGTTGAATCGACGCCAAGCCGTCGCCACATTTGCCAAACAGCGGAAGTGGGCCGCCGTCCAGGGCCGTAGAGCCCCCTGGCCGGCTCTTCGAAAGTGACTAGCTTCTGACGATCACGGCCCGGCCGCGCTCTTGCATCGCGAGTGCGTCGATCAAGGGAACGCCCTCGACAACATCGCCAGCCTTGCGGCACTGGCCCAGCACCATCAGGCCGACGTTTTGCGCCACGGTTTCGGTGATTCGGATGGTGGCTTTTGCGGTCGGGTCAATCAGTTGTGCGGACATGGTTTCCTTTCGGTGGTTTGAAATTAGTTAAGGGGTTCGCGCAGGCCGCGCATCAGAGCAGTGGTTGCGACCTTGGACAGCGATACGCGGATGCCGCGCTGTTCCAGCGCGTGGCGGGCAGCTTCGATCTGCCGGCGCTGGTCGCTCGAAAGCACCAGGGTCAGCTTCTCCGCGCGCGGCTTGGTCTGTGTGATGTGCATGTCAGCCCCAGGGGTCGCGGTTTTGCCAATCGTTGACCCAGTTGGTCCGGCTGCGGCTCTGTGCCTTCCGGCGCGCGCGCAGCACCTGTCGCAGCAACCTGACGCCCACTTCGGTCTGGCTTGGCGTCAACGCAGGGAACGCGGCCTGCAGTTCCTTCGCGGGCTCGGCCGAGCCGTCGAACCAGGTGCGGCCTGCAACCGTGATGAGGACGCGCGGATCGTCCTCGGGGTCGCTGTGGCGCTCGGTGGCCCGGGCATGCTCGATGGCGCGTGCCGCGAAAGCCGGCAGGTCCGTATCGGCCTGGATGAGTTCTGCAACCTGCTCGGGCTCGGGCTGGACATCGCGCCGGAAGAATCGCCGGCTCAACTCGATCAGCACATTGGCGTTCACGATCAGGCCCCCAGCCAGAACGCGCCAGCGTCGGGGACCAGCGGCTGTGCGTTGACGTACACCACGATTTCGAGCGCCCCCTGAATGTTGGTGCGCTTGCTCACAACCCGAATCTCGTCCTCGACCGCCACGCCTGCGCGCGGGAATGCGCCGATGATGGTCTGCGTGATTTCGCTGGTCAGTTCGCCAACGATGCCACCAGCGCGCAGCATGCCATCGGCCTCGACTGCGGCGCCCGTGGCGCTGGTGCCAACCAGGGCGCGCAGTTGATCGAAGCCGACGTTCTTCGCGGCTGCCTTCGCGAGTGTGAAGGACGTGAGCGACGCAGCCGCCAGGGCTTTCAGCAGCACTTCGTCGGCGATGCGCGCAATGCCCAGCGCGATGGAGCGGGACAGTTCGAACGCCTGCAAGTCGGCATCACGCTCGCGGAAATCAGCGCGCGAAATCTTGAAGTGCAGCGCGTGCGAGGCCGCTTCGGGTAAATCGATATCCGTGCGAAAGATGCTTTCCGGCGTCAGCGGGGCATCCGCGCCATCAGCCACCACCGTGGCTTTCGGCGCGTCGATTACGGTGAAAACGTTTTTGTTCTTGGAGTAGCCGATGGCATCGCCCGCGCCGTTGCCACTGGTGTACGGCTGGCGCTCATCTGTCACCGGCACTAGCACTGCGCCAGCGCGGCATACGCGGCTGGCTGCCATGATCCGACCCCGCAGGGTGTCAATCTCACCGGCTGGGCGCATCGTGGCGGAGCGGTCGTACGCATGGCCGTTCACAGCCGCCGCCGCGCCGTCCGACATGCGCATGATGAGGATGTCAGCCGGCGCCATGGCAGTCGCCGGATTGGCCGCCTGATGGGGCGCGAAGCCCACGGCGCGGGTGGCGCGCTCCAGGCTGACAGCGAGAGGATGGCGCTGCGGCTGCAGGTCTCGGGCCAGGGCGTCGATGTTGTTGAAGGGCGAGGGCATGTAAGGGGCTCCGAAGTTCTGAACTGATGGAGCCAGTCTCCGCCTTTGATCCCTCGCGGTCCTCTTGAGGTTTGGCCACGCCGCTACCGCTTTCGATCCGCCGGATGTGCGGGTCGGGCCGGCTATCGGCCTGGCCAGCGCGTGTCATGATTGCCCACATCCTCACCTCTCAAATTCAACAGCATGAAAAGTCTGGCTATTGCCCTGGCCCTGCTCGCAGGAGCATCAAGCGCTTTCGCAAGCCCCGGCAAGTCGGGTTGCGAATGGCGAGGCAAGCTGGTTGAGGCAATCGCCAAAAGTCGAGATCTGGGGGCTCCTCGCGAGACCCTAGTCGCCGAGACGGTGAAGCAGTTGAAGGGCCGCGTCCCGGTTTCGAATGTGCGGACATGGGTTGACGTGGCATACGACCACCGCGACTTCACCCCAAGCCAGCTGCGGCAGGTCACCGAACTCAGCTGCCTTCGCGAGTAGCGCTCGGCCAACACCACCAGGCCAGACCAGCCCGGCGAAGGGATAGAAATCAGATGCAGGCGGTCATGGGGCGGCCCCTAGGTCATCGGCGCGTTGCTGGGTATCGTCGGCCAAGTCGGTTTCGCCTGCAAAGCGCAAGGCTGCCACGGCCAGCCTCAGTGCCTGAACACGCTTAGCGTCGGTGCGGTGGCGGCGCACGGCCATGCCAGCGTTGCCGAGCAGTACGCCAGCAGCGCAACGCGCCCAGGACACGGCGGTTTCCTCGGGCGTCAAGGGGGACAGGTCGCGTCGCGTCATGCCTCCACCTCGGCTTCGTCGGCGGCGTCCAGCTGCAGCGGCTGTTCTGCGGCGGACTGCAAGGCCAGAGTGATTTCCGCGCGCAGCTTCTGTTTAAACACACGCTCGTCCGTCTCGGCGACCAGTTGAAGCGCAGCCCGTTGCACGACGTTGAGCATGTTGATCCGGATGACGGCATTGCGGGCAGTGGTCACTCGCTGGAAATCATCAATGCTGGCCACCTGGCCGCGCGCCTTGGCCAGTTCCAGTTCGCGCATGTCAGCTTGCGCACGGACAGCGCGGGTTCGTTCTCGCTGTAGCTCCGACCCGCTGCCGGCCGCCAAGTCAATCAGCTGGCGCATCGACGGGCCAAGCGCCAGGCGACCGGGGGCGACGCGCTCCAGGTCGCCCGCCTCGATCAACTGTCTGATGCGGCGTGCGGACACACCAGCGAGGGCGGCCAGGGCCGATTCGGTCACGATCGTTTCATGGGTGATGGTGGTCATGTTGGAAGTCTGGAAGTCGAAAAAGTTGGGTTCGGACGGGTGCGATTACGAGGGTGCCTGCCCCCGCATGCCTCCACCCATCTCGGAAGGACCCATGGCCGCATAGGGGGGAGGGGCACGCCCGTGCCGCGTGCCACCAGCCCCATGGCGCCACGATCACGGCTAGGTCACGGCCAGGGGTGCGGGCCATGAGTGCATTGCCTCCACGGCCTTTTGTGCGGAGCGCGCGCAGCGGATGGAAGGGTTGGAAGGCGGCTTCCATTTGGGACGTATACACATGCGCGCGCATACGTGCCAAATGGGGAGTGACTTCCAACCCTTCCAAGGTCATCAGCGGGTGTCCCATACGATGCGTTTAAACACTTCGTCCTTCAGCTGGATTCCGCTGTAGCGGACGCCGTTGGACATGCGCTTTGTGACGCCACGGAGGGTTGTAACGCGACCGCCCCACGCGGTTTGGCTGGAGGGGTGTTCCCCGCGCGCCTTCTTCCAGGCAGTGAAGCTCGCGTACAGGTGGCTGGCCTTCGCTTCGCCGCTCATGTCGCAGCACTCAGCGGCCCATTGGCCCAGGTCGTCGTGGTCGCGCATGTAGTCCTGCGATGCGTCGCTGACGACCTGGGGAACCGCCAAGCCGCTGGCGTGCCATTTCTTCGCACCTTCCACAGCCCATGCCAGGATGGCGGGTGCTTCGGCCTTCAGTTTTTCCAGGATGTGCGGGTCACGGTTAGCCCCGCGAAAACTGGCGTTGAACGGGACCAGCAGCATGCGTCGCGCAATGGCGGGATCGCCGCCACGTAGTCGGGGCCTGAAGTTGCCGACGATGACGTGCTTCTGCGTCATGTCGAATTCAAAGAAGTCGCCCCGCATGAAACGCGCCGTCAGCGTTGCATCGCCGGTCAGTTCTTTGATGAGGGATTCATTGAAGAAACTGTTTTCGTCAAGCTCCGACGACACAGCCAGCCGCTTGCCGCGCAGCTGTGCAAGCTCGGTCGGATGCCGTTCGCCCTTGGACTGCATCAGCGCGCTGGCGGGCAATTTGATTGCGTAGGTTCCGGCCAGCCACTGAACAAAGTCAATGAACACCGATTTGCCATTTCCGCCGAGGCCGTACAGGAAGTGCACTACTTGTTCGCGGCGGTCGCCGGTCAGCCAGTAGCCGATGGACCGCTGCATGAATTCCACCAGGGCCGTATCGCCGCAGAACACCTGCGCCATGAAACGGTGCCAGGTAGGGCATGCCTCAGCGCCATCAGGCGCAACCCTGGTGGCCTGCGTGACGTACTCGATGCCGCGCGAGCGTTGCAGGCCGGTGCGAAGGTCCACCATGCCAGTGGGCGTGTTCAGCGCCAGGCGGTCGCTGTCCCACACACCTGGTGGCACCACCATGTGCGCGTCGCTCTGCGCCAAGATCAGCACGGCATTCACTGTTCGCGCCGAGGTCAGGGCTCGCGCGACGGCATCGTTCTTCATGGCCGCTTCCGCTGCAGCGATGCGGCACACACGGCGCGACACGTCGTAGCGCCGAAGGTCGTTATCCCGATCCCACGTCACGCCGTCGTCAACCATCCAGCCCATTCCGTGACTCCAGCGGAAATTCGCCGCCAGCTTCACGAAGTCGAGGGCCAGGGCGTCGTCGCTATGTTCTGGTGGCAGCAGCGGCGGCATCTGGTCCACGACCGCGACAGCGCCTGCAGTTGCTGGCGGACTAACGTCCACCACAACCGGCGTCGGCTTCTGCGGAGCCTTGATGGCCGGCTTCGGCCGGGCCTTCGGCTTGGGCACTGGCGTGGCCAGTTGATCGTCATCCAAGAATTCATCAATTGGAATCACGCTTACCCTCCACGGCCTGCGGGGCGTACCAGCCGATGGATTGGAGGGTGTCGGTCACCACGTCACGCGCATCGCCAGGCTGGCGGCGGAACATGTTCCAAACCACATCGCACGCGCCCTGCAGGCCGTGTGCCGAAAGTTTTCGTTGTACTTGGCGTAGCACTCCGTCAACGATCTGTGCGTGCCGCATGGCCTCCAGGCGCTGGAGTTCCGCGTCGTTCGCTTTCAGCCACCGATTGAAACTCGCGGGGGTCAGCAGTTTTGCTGGCTTGGTCATCGCGCACCCCCTGCATTGCGGCGGTTCGCTCGCTCCAGCGCGGACACGGTGTGTCGCATGCCTGTGTGAATCGAGCGCGTCAGGTCCAGCAGTTCGCCGCTGCGGTCTTGATACACCACGCTTACGCGGCCATAATCACCGGTAACGAAAGTGCTCTGCTGGTTGCGGAGATTTTCCAGAAGGCCGCCGGCTCCTACCCCGGTGGCCTTCGTCATTTGGGGCATCCTCATGCGACCGCCTGTTCTTGCGCCTTGGCCAGCCATTGCTGATACCGGGTGTCCGAAATAAGGAGCCGCTTGCCGATGCGCACACAGGCCGCGCCCAGCCCGTTTTCATCGCGGTTGCGCAGCTGATAGCGCAGCATGTGCTGCGACAGAATGCGCGGATAGCGTTCGGCGTAATCTGCGACGCTGTACAGGTCGTTGAGGTCGATGGTTTGGGTGGTCATCTAAGCCCTTTCGTTGTGTCGATGGGCTCGATTCTTCGGTTTCGTTGTCCTGCCGTCCTCTTGAGGTTTGTCCAGGCCATCGCAAACAAAAAAAACCCGGCTATTGGCCGGGTTGGTCGGATGTTTATACGGCCTAGGTGCCGCCCAGCGCTCGCTCTGCCAGCGAAACCGCGTCGTCCGTGTCAAGGTGCGTGTAGCGTCCAAGCATGGCCAGCGTCTTGTGACCCGTTACCGCCTGCACGCGCGCGATGTTCTTTTCCTTGCGCACCAGCTTGGTGGTGGCTGTGTGCCGCGTCGAATGCAGGACCACATGGTCCAGAACGTCTTCGCGGTCCTGCCAGAGCCCCGCGCGCTGGCGCACGGCGCGCCACAACGAATCGATGTTCTTCGGTTGGGTCGGCCGCTTCGGATCGAAGAACACGAATTCGCTGTTGAGGGCGCGCACCTTGCTGGCTTCCAGAAGGGCGGCCTTCACGTCGCTGACCAGGGGGAGGGCGCGCGCCTTGCCGTTTTTCGTCTTGGGCAGAATTGCTACAGAGCGGTCCAGGTCGATGCCGTCCCAGCGCAGCCCTAACACTTCGGACTTTCTCGCCGCAGTGGTTAAGCACAGGCGCAGGTACAGGCGCATGGGCGCCCATTTGCTGGCGTCGCACGCCGAGTACAGGGCTTCTTCTTCGGCCGGCGTCAGGATGCGGCGGCGGCCTTCGGACTCGGCCTCTTTGCTGACCGCGCCGCCCTTCATTGGGTGCACGTTGATGATGTCGCGTTGCATCGCGAAGTTGAACACGCTCGACAGCGTTGCAAGGTAGCGATTTACCGTCGCAGGTGTCACGGCCTTCCCCAAGTCCTTAACGCCGCCAAGCGTGGACTTCGTGGCCGGCTTGACCATCAGTTTCGCCTTGCACGTATTGATGGTGCCGCGATCAATCGCGCCGGTCTTCATGGCGCCAAGTTCGGCGCGCCAGAAATCGATGTGCGAAGGTAGCCAGAACTTTGTTCCCTTGGCTGGTGGCGCCAGGACGAAAGCGTCCAGCAGGTTGGCGAAGGTCGGTCCGGTAGCGCCCGCAATGGCCTTCAGGCCGCTGTCGTTTTCGTTCTCGCGCAGCCAGTCCTTCGCTTCGGTTTTTGTGCCAAAGACCTTGGACTTTGAAACCTCTTTGCCGTTGACGCTGCGGCGGATGTAAACGCGATAGGTCTTGACCGTCTTACCGCTGGCGGTGACCTTCAAGCGCTCGGTGATGCTGCCCATGTGTGTGCTCCAGTTCCGGATTTCCGCGAACTACGCACATTTACGCACGACAGCCCGGAAACCCGCGTGGAATCTTGCTCGCACACTGATTTTAAGTCCGCTGTGTCTGCCAGTTTCACCATCGGGGCAGCATGCCTGCCGATACGAAACAGCCCCTGGAGCGCTGGGCTGCAGGGGCTGCCGATCTTCATGAAATCATCACGAAGAATCTGGAGGCGCGACCCGGAGTCGAACCGGGCTAGACGGATTTGCAATCCGTTGCATAACCGCTTTGCTATCGCGCCAAAAGCCCATGATTCTATACCAAGTTTTTGGCGTTCTTGGCCGCGTGGTACGTCCCGGTGCCACGCACGAGCACGCGGTCGCTGGCCAGCACGGTGCCGGGCACGTGCTCGGCCTGGCCCTGGGTGCGCGCGTACAGCGGCGCGAAGTCGATGCGGGCCAGTTCCAGCAGCTGATCGAGGTCGTCGATCACGAAGTAGCTCTCCTGGAAATCGTCGATGCGGTAGCGCGTGCGCATCACGCGCTCGAGGTCGAAGGCGATGCGGTTGGGCGAGGGATCGTCGAGCGCGAACACGGTTTCCGTGTACGAGGAGGCGATGCCCGCGCCATAGATGCGCAGCCCGTCGGCCTGCTGCACGAGGCCGAATTCCACCGTGTACCAGTAGACCCGCGCCAGCTTGTCCAGCACGCCCAGCTGCTGCGCGCGCAGGCCGCCCACGCCGTAGGCCTGGATGTAGTCGGCGATCGCCGGGTTCATGAGCATGGGCACATGGCCGAACACGTCGTGGAACACGTCGGGCTCTTCCAGGTAGTCCAGCTCGTGCGCCTGGCGGATGAAGTGGCCAGCTGGAAAGCGCCGGTTCGCGAGGTGCTCGAAGAACACCTCGTCTGGCACCAGGCCCGGCACGGCCACGACCTGCCAGCCGGTGCGGGCGTGCAGGATCTCGGAGAGGCGTTCGAAGTCGGGAATCTGCTCGGGGCCGATGGGCAGATCGCGCATGCCCTGCACGAAGGCATCGCAGGCGCGGCCCGGCAGCAGCCGGCTCTGGCGTTCGAACAGCGTCTTCCAGACGGCATGCTCCGCGGCCGTGTACTGCGACCAGCCCTGGTCGATCGTCCAGTCCGCGCGTGCAGGCCGGCCGGTGTCGCCGGCGGCCAGCCCGTGCCTGGCCTTGGTCTCTTGCTGTGCTTGCATGTGCTCTCCCGGTCGGCCGATGCGGCTTGTCCAGGCCATTGCACTGCGCCACGCGCCACCGCGCAAGAGGACGGCCACCCTAACGCGCGCACAACGCCGATATCCTGCGCGCGACAGCGCGGGCAGCGCAATGACGCAAGAATCCTGCGACGCCCACGCTATCCTTCGCAGCCATGCCCACCCTCTACCACTGCGTGAGCGCACGCTCGTTCCGTCCGCTGTGGACGCTGGAAGAACTGCAGGTGCCCTACGCGCTCAAGATGCTCCCGTTTCCGCCGCGCGCGCTGCAGCGCAGCTACCTGGACATCAACGTGCTGGGCACCGTGCCCTTCCTCGAGGATGGCGACCAGACCATGACCGAGTCGGCCGCCATGTGCCAGTACCTCGCGGAAACGCAGGACCCGGACAACCGCCTGGGCCTGTGGGTGGGGCGCGGCGAGCGCGACCACGCCCACTACCTGAACTGGCTGCACCACGGCGAGGCCACGCTGACCTTCCCGCAGACGCTGGTGCTGCGCTACGGCCGTTTCGAGCCGCCCGAGCGGCGCCAGCCCCAGGTGGCGGAGGACTACGGCCGCTGGTTCCTGGCGCGGCTGCGCGCGATCGCGGCGCGGCTGGAGCACCAGTCCTTCCTGGCGGCCGACCGCTTCACGGCGGCCGACGTCTCGGTCGGCTACGCGCTGATGCTGGGCGAACTCGTCGGGCTGTCGGGCCAGTACCCGGCCAGCGTGCGGGCCTACTGGGAGCGGCTGCGCCAGCGGCCCGGCCACCTGCGGGCGCTGGCGGCCCAAGAGCAGGCCGCGCAGGCGCAGGGCGTGGCCGTGGCGCCTGCCACGGTCTGAGAGGGTGTTTCCGAAATGAATAGGCCCACGGCCGCACCCTTCGGGCCGGGGCGCCCTGCGGCCATGGGCTGCGTCGCGCCACTTGTCCGGGCTCCAGCACGGCCTGCGTGTCGCGCCTTGCCCATGGCCGCAGGGCACCCCGGCGTGGGCCTATTCATTTCGGAAACACCCTCTCAGGCTTCCTCGCTGCGCACGAACGACGCCAGCCCCTGGACCATGCGCGCGNCGCCACTTGTCCGGGCTCCAGCACGGCCTGCGTGTCGCGCCTTGCCCATGGCCGCAGGGCACCCCGGCGTGGGCCTATTCATTTCGGAAACACCCTCTGAAGCTCAGCGGCCCGCCGGCGCGTCGAGCGCGAAGGCCGGTGGCTGGCGCCCATCGACATCGGTGAAGCCGTAGCGCTGCGCGAGCTCGGCCACCAGCAGCACCTGGCCGCTCCAGTCCAGCACCTGCGGGTCAGCCGCCAGCGCGGCCACCGCCCGGCCCAGATAGCGCGGCGATTCGGTCCGCGCGAGTTCCGAGCGTTCGTGCCAATGGTCTTCGTCCGTGCGGTGGCCCTGCAGCACGAACTCGGTGCGCATCCAGCCTGGCGACAGCGCGAGCGACGCCACGCCATGCGGCCGCAACTCCTCGGCCATGCCGAAGGCCAGGCGCGTCATGGCGGCTTTGGCCAGGTCGTAGTACAGGTTGCCGCGCAGGTAGTGGCCGCGGTCGTGGAAGGTGGTGGTGACGATCAGCCCGCGGCCCTGCGCCACCATGGCCGGCGCCGCCTGGCGGCTGGCCAGCAGGTGGTGCCGCACACCGTGCTGCAGCATGCTGTCCCAGTGCGCGAGCGGGTGCTGCCAGAACGGCGCATCGAACACGCCGTCGAAGCTCTGGTGCCCACCCCAGGCGTTGTTGACCAAGAGGTCGATGCGGCCGTGTTCACGCAGCACGCGCTCGAACAAGGCCTCAACCTGGGCTTCGTCGCCATGGTCGCAGGCGATGGCGATGCCGCGGCCACCCGCGGCGGTGACGGCCTCGGCCGTGCTGTCGATGTCGCCGGGCAGCTGGCTCTGGCCCGACAGCGCGAGGATCCCGTCGTAGCCCGCGGCAGGCCGCTCACGCGTGCTGCGGCCGGTCACGACCACGGTGGCGCCCGCGGCGCCGAGTTCCAGGGCGATGCCGAGGCCCGCGCCGCGGCTGGCGCCGGTCACGACGGCGATGCAGTCGGCCAGTGGTTGGGGGTGTTCGGACATGGCAGGGCTCCAGGGCGCAGGTCGGTCATGCCATGGTCCCACAGGCGGCCGGCACGTGCAGGCGCGCCAGCCAATGCCGGGCGGCACGGTCGAGTTGCGTGGTCGGGCCGCTGCTGAGCAGGCTCAGCTCGCCGAGCCGTGTGCGCCGCGCCAGCCCCCCGGGGCCGAGCCGGCGCACGGTCTGCCGGGCCACGGCCTCGCCGGTGGCCACCAGCCGCACCCAGGGACCGAGCAGCGACTGCAGCAGCGGGGCGATCAGCACGTAGTGGGTGCAGCCCAGCACCAGCGTGTCGATCTCGCCGGGGCCGGTGCCGAAGGGCCCCATCTGCGCGAGGTAGTGCGCGGCCAGCGGCTGCACCGCATCGGGTCCATCGTCACGGTGCACCGAGGCGTCGATGGCCGCGGCCAGGCCGTCGCAGGGCTGGACCACGCAGTCCACGTCGCCGGCCACGGCCGCCTGCAGCGCCGCGAAGCGCGCACTGGCCAAGGTGCCGCGCGTGGCGATCACGCCGATGCGGCGCGTGTGGCTGGCCGCCACGGCGGGCTTCAAGGCCGGCTCCACGCCGACGATGGGCAGGGCAGGCCATTCGGCGCGCACGGCCTCGGCGGCTGCGGCCGTGGCCGTGTTGCAGGCGATCACGAGCGCCTTGACGCCGCGCGCCTGCAGCGCCGCCGTGATGGCCTGCGTGCGCTGCTGCACGAAGCCGGCATCGCGCTCGCCGTACGGCGCGAAGCCGCTGTCGTCGGCGTAAATGAAGTCCTCGTGCGGCAACGCCGCATGCAGTGCGCGCAGCACCGACAGGCCGCCGGTGCCGCTGTCGAACACGCCGATGGGTCTGGGGTCGCCCGCCGGCATGGCCTGCAGCATCAGGCGCTGGCCAGTTCGATGCCCTTGAACTCGCCGCTGGCGATGCGCTTGGACCACTCGGCCGGGCCCGTGATGTGCGCGCTGGTGCCGCCGGCGTCCACGGCCACGGTGACCGGCATGTCGACCACGTCGAACTCGTAGATGGCCTCCATGCCCAGGTCGGCGAAGCCCACCACCTTGGCGGTCTTGATGGCCTTGCTGACCAGGTAAGCGGCGCCGCCCACGGCCATCAGGTAGGCGCTCTGGTGCTTCTTGATGGCCTCGATGGCCACCGGGCCGCGCTCGGACTTGCCGATCATGGAGATCAGTCCGGTCTCGGCCAGCATCATCTCGGTGAAGCCGTCCATGCGCGTGGCGGTGGTCGGGCCGGCGGGGCCCACGGCCTCGTCGCGCACCGGGTCGACCGGGCCGACGTAGTAGATGACGCGGTTGGTGAAGTCCACCGGCAGCTTCTCGCCCTTGGCCAGCATGTCCTTGATGCGCTTGTGGGCCGCATCGCGGCCGGTCAGCATCTTGCCGTTCAGCAGCAGCGTGTCGCCGGGCTTCCAGCTGGCGACCTCGGCCTTGGTCAGCGTGTTGAGGTCGACCTTCTTGCTCTTGTTGTAGTCGGGCGCCCAGGCCACGTCGGGCCACAGGTCCAGCGAGGGCGGATCCAGGTAGACCGCGCCCGAGCCGTCCAGCACGAAGTGCGCATGCCGCGTGGCCGCGCAGTTGGGGATCATGGCCACGGGCTTGCTGGCCGCGTGCGTGGGGTACATCTTGATCTTGACGTCCAGCACGGTGGTGAGGCCGCCCAGGCCCTGGGCGCCGATGCCCAGCGCGTTGACCTTCTCGTACAGCTCGATGCGCAGCGCCTCGACCTTGCTGAGCTCGGCGCCCGAGGCCTTCTTGGCCTGCAGCTCGTACATGTCCAGGTCGTCCATCAGCGACTCCTTGGCCATCAGCACCGATTTTTCGGCCGTGCCGCCGATGCCGATGCCCAGCATGCCGGGCGGACACCAGCCCGCGCCCATGGTCGGCACGGTCTTGAGCACCCAGTCGACGATGGAGTCGCCCGGGTTCAGCATGGCCATCTTGCTCTTGTTCTCGCTGCCGCCGCCCTTGGCCGCGACCGTCACGTCCACGGTGTTGCCGGGCACGATCTCGGTGAAGATCACGGCCGGCGTGTTGTCCTTGGTGTTCTTGCGGTCGAAGTGCGGGTCGGCCACCACGCTGGCGCGCAGCGTGTTGTCGGGGTGGTTGTAGCCGCGGCGCACGCCTTCGTTGATGGCGTCGTCCAGGCTGCCCGTGAAGCCTTCCCAGCGCACGTCCATGCCGACCTTGAGGAACACGTTGACGATGCCGGTGTCCTGGCAGATGGGGCGCTGGCCGGTGGCGCTCATCTTGCTGTTGGTCAGGATCTGGGCGATGGCGTCCTTGGCGGCGGGGCTCTGCTCGCGCGCGTAGGCGCGCGCCAGGTGGGCGATGTAGTCGGTCGGGTGGTAGTAGCTGATGTACTGCAGCGCGGCGGCGATCGATTCGATCAGGTCTGCCTGCTTGATGGTCGTGGTCATGTCGTGGGGGATCGTTGTAGGAGGCGGGCGGAATTATCCCAAACGGTGCCTCCCGGGCCCGGCGCGGGGTCGAATGCCGGGCCGCGCCCGGCGTGCCGTGCGCAGCTGTGCGCGGTAAGATGAGAATTGCTCTTGTTTGCTAAGGCCTCCCATCATGACCACCCGTACCGAACGCGACACCTTTGGCCCCATCGAGGTGCCCGCCGACAAGCTCTGGGGCGCGCAGACCCAGCGCTCGCTGCAGAATTTCGACATCTCGGGCGAGCGCCAGCCGCGCGAGATCATCCGTGCGCTGGCCCAGGTCAAGCGGGCCTCGGCCACGGTGAACCATGCGCTGGGCCTGCTCGACGCGAAGAAAAAGGACGCCATCGTCGCCGCCGCGCAGGAGGTCATCGAGGGCAGGCACCCGGACGAATTCCCGCTGGTGGTCTGGCAGACCGGCTCTGGCACGCAGACCAACATGAACCTCAACGAGGTCATCGCCAACCGGGCCAGCGAGCTGCTGGGCGGCGAGCGCGGCGAGGGCCGGCTGGTGCACCCCAACGACGACGTGAACAAGAGCCAGTCGTCCAACGACGTGTTCCCCACGGCCTCGCACGTGGCCGCCGTCGATGCACTGACCCGCAAGCTGCTGCCCGCCATCGACCTGCTCAAGGCCACGCTGGACGCCAAGGCCAAGGCCTTCGACCACATCGTCAAGATCGGCCGCACCCATCTGCAGGACGCCACGCCGCTCACGCTGGGCCAGGAGATCTCGGGCTGGGTCGCGCAGCTGGAGCACGGCAAGAAGCACGTGCAGGCCGCGCTGCCGCACCTGTACGAACTGGCGCTGGGCGGCACGGCCGTGGGCACGGGCCTGAACGCGCCCAAGGGCTATGCCGAAGGCGTGGCCCAGGAGCTGGCCGCCATCACCGGTCTGCCGTTCGTCACGGCGCCCAACAAGTTCGAATCGCTGGCCTCGCAGGATGCGCTGGTGCACGCGCACGGCGCGCTCAAGACCCTGGCCGCCAGCATGAACAAGATCGCCAACGACGTGCGCTGGCTGGCCAGCGGCCCGCGCAGCGGCATCGGCGAATTGAGCATCCCCGAGAACGAGCCCGGCTCGTCCATCATGCCGGGCAAGGTCAACCCCACGCAGAGCGAGGCCGTGACCATGCTCGCCGCCCAGGTGTTCGGCAACGACGTGGCCATCAACATCGGCGGCGCCTCGGGCAACTTCGAGCTCAACGTGTTCCGCCCGGTGGTGGCCCACAACTTCCTGCAGAGCGTGCGCCTCTTGGCCGACGGCATGGTCAGCTTCAACAACAACTGCGCGGTCGGCATCGAGCCCAACCTGGACCGCATCGCCCACCTGGTCGAGCAGTCGCTGATGCTGGTCACCGCGCTGAACCCGCACATCGGCTACGACAAGGCCGCCTACATCGCCAAGAAGGGCCACAAGGAAGGCCTGAGCCTGCGCGAGGCCGCCATCGCCTCGGGCCATGTCACGGGCGAGCAGTTCGACCAGTGGGTGGTGGCCGCGAACATGGTCGGCCGCTGAGCGGCCCGCCCGCTCAAGGCATGTCCGCCATGCGCTGCAGCAGGTAGACCAGGGCCAGCCGCTCTGCGGGATTGAAATCGCCGAAGGTGCGCTCGGTGACGCGCTGGGCGAAGGGCACGGTGGCCGCCACGAGTTCGGCACCCGCATCCGTCAACGCCAGTTCGCGCTTGCGTCCATCGCGCTGGTGCGCCGACACGGTCAGCAGGCCGCGCGCGGCCAGCCGCTCGACCACGCCGCGCACCGTGGCTTGGTCGATGGCCGTGCGCTTGACAAGATCGTTGAGCGAGCAGCCTGCGATGTCCCGCACCGCACACAGCGTCACGAACTGTGCCGCCGTCAACTGCGAGTCCGGGATCTCCGCCTGGAACAGCGCGACATGCCGCTGGTAGGCCCGCCGCAGCAGGTGGCCCACCTGCTCGGTGACGGCATAGTCGTTGGGCGGTTCGCGCGGCGGGGCAGGGGGCGTGCGTGGCATGCGGGGAAATGCGGGCAATGCGCCGGTGCAGCGCGCACCGCGCGCTACTGGCAGCTGAAGTTGGCGGCGTCTTCGATGCTACCGGAGCCCTTGTAGATCGCCTCCTTGGGATAGGCACACAAGGGGCGGGTGCGGCCAGGCCAGGCGACACCGGCCGCGGCCCGCGCCGTGGACACCATCGCGTCGGGCGCCGTGCCCTTTTCCACCCAGTCCACCAGCGCGCCCACGGCGTCGAACTGGTCGGTGCCGTAGGCGCCGCCGGAGCAATGCCCCATGCCGGGCACGAAGAAGGCACGCGCGAAGCCGGCCGCCTGGTCGGCGCCGTAGCGTGCCTGCACCTTCTTGTAGTAGCTCTCGACGTCGTGGATGGAGAACGCCAGGTCGGCCGCGCCGTTGAAGACGATGAGCTTGCCACCGCGGGCCCGGAAGCGGTCCATGTCCGGCGACTCGGCGTTGGTGAAGTCGTTGCCCGAGCGCGTGAAGCTGGGGTTGGTGGCACTGAGCTTGGCGAATTCCGCGTCCACGCTGGCGCCCAGCCCGTAGCCCAGCAGGTCGGCCGTGATCGTCGGTGGCGTGGTGTAGATGTGCGAGGCCTCGCCCGCGAAGATGGTGTAGAACGGATTGGCCGACTGCGCCGCCATGCCGGGGTCGAAGGGCCATGGCGCATAGACCTGCTCGCCCGCGGTGGTCCTGGCACCGTCGAACAGCTTCTTCACATAGTCGGCCTTCGGTGCCGACAGGCAGTTGCCGCTCTCGCCCGGCTGGCAGGCCCAGGCCAGCGGATCGGGCTTGCAGGCGCTCATGCGGCTGACCATGCCGTCCGCGGCGCCGTCCAGCGCATCGCAGGCGTCCAGGATGCGCTGGCGCACCACGGCCTGGTCGTCGGCCGTGAGCGGCTTGGTGATGTCCGGCCGGCCGTCGGTGCCGGTGGGGGCAATGGCCGCTGCGATCTGCGCCTGGTAGACCGAGCCCTGGATCGACGCCTGCGTGAGGCGGAACCCTGGCGCCGCGGCCACGATGCCGTCGAACAGGTCGGGGTAGCGCTGGGCCGCGATCATGGCCTGGCGGCCGCCGTTGGAGCAGCCGACGAAGTACGAACGCACCGGCACGATGCCGTAGAACTTGCGGATCAGCGCCTTGGCCGCCGCCGTCACCTGGGGCAACTGCTGGTCGCCGTATTCGTACCGTGCCTGCGGATCGGCGCCGAACAGGAAGGCGCCGTTGGCCACGCCCGCCTCGGCGCGGTGGCCCGAGTCGGTCGTGACCACGGCATAGCCGTCCAGCAGCGCGTTGCGCGTGTTGCCGCCGCCGGTGTAGGCGCCCAGGGCGCGGAACAGGGTGCCGTCGACGCCCGATCCACCCTGGTAGTAGAAGCGCTTGTTCCAGGTGAAGGGCAGGCTCATCTCGAAGCCGAGCGCATAGGGCTTGCCGTCGATGCCGGTGCGCTGGTTCATCGCGCCGCGCAGCAGGCAGTGCTGCGGCACCGCGGTCGCGCTGGCCGCGCCGTCGGACGCCGCCGTGAACGTGGACTCGCTCACCGCGCCGCCCGCGACGGCCGTGCCGTTGAGCGCGGCGCAGGCCACCTGGAACTGCTCCAGCGTCATCGCGGTCGGTTCGGGGTCGCCGTCGCTGCCCCCGCAGCCCGACAGGGCAAGGGTCAACAGAACGGCACCGGCAGGCATCGTGGCATTGCACAGGCTTCGCATGGCTTACTCCAGGGTGAAGGGGCAGGGCGCGCAGCACGGGAGCGGCAAGGGCGCACGACTTCCAGTGCATACGCTGAACTGCTATAGCAAGCTCTGCGCCATCGCACAAGGAAATTTCATCGGAAGAAGGTCCGATGCAGGGCAGAAATTAGAGCGCCTACACCCTATTCATGCTGGTGCAACACGCACTGGTGCGCACCGGCATGGCGCGCACCATGCATACGCGGGAGCTTGCTGGCAAATGCGAATCGATTGCATTTGAGGTTATGCTGTCGACTGGCAGTGCTGCCGCCGTGGCGCACCTGGTGATGACCCCCCTTCCCAAGGAAATGTCTTGATGTCTCGCATGCGAATCCGTCCCGCCACTGGTCCTGTCTGCCGGCGCGCCTGGCGCCTGGGCGCCACCCTGGCCGCCGCGCTGGCGCTGGTGGCCTGCCAGAGCGGCCCGTCCCTGCACGCCGCCAGCACCGGCGCGGCGGCCATCGGCGCGGCACCCGTGCTGCGCCAGGACGCCTTCCAGGGCATCTACGAAGTCGCCGTGGCGCCCGCCACCGGCACCGTGTTCGTGGCCGCCACGCCCTCGTTCGACGCCGCTTCGCCCGGCTACGTGCACCGCCTGGACGCGCGCACGCTGCAGCCACTGCAGACCGTGCAGCTGCCGCGCCGCGCCTTCGCGCTGGGCCTGAACAGCGTGACCAACACCTTGTACGTGGGCAACACGCTGGACGGCTCGCTGACCGTGGTGGATGCCGCAAGCGGCGCTGTCCGAGGCCAGATCCAGCTCGGCGTGGCCGAGAAGAAGGCCGACGGCAAGGAAAGCATGCCGCACACGCGCAAGGTGATCGTGGACGAGAAGCACAACCGCGTCTTCGTCACCAGCCCTGGCCAGCCCGGCGTCGTCTGGATCGTCGACGGCGCCAAGGGCCAGCTCACGCACACCATCCGCAGCGAAGGCATCTGGACCGCCGGTGCCGTCTACGACGCGGCCGCGAACCGCCTGTACGTGAGCCAGGGCGGCGTGCACGAGATCCTGGCCATCGACCCCGATGCGGGCCAGGTCGTCGGCCGCTTCTCCACGGGTGATTCCAAGGGCAACACGGCGCAGGACTCCAGGCACTTCTTCCTGAACCTGGCGCTGGATGCGCAGGGCCAGCGCCTGTTCAACACCGACTCCAACACCGGCCAGCTCTACGTGTGGGACATCGCCAGCGGCAAGCTGCTCAAGACCGTTGCACTGGGCACGGGCGCGCTGGACGTGGCCTACAACCCGCAGCGCAACGAGATCTATGCCACCAACCGCGGCGTCTCGCGCGAGAAGCCGGAGGGCACGGGCGCGCTGACCGTGATCGATGGCGCCAGCTACGCCGTCAAGCGCAGCATCGACCTGCCGGTGCACCCGAACAGCCTGGCCGTCACGCCGGACGGCGACACGCTGTACGTCTCGGTCAAGGCCCCGCGCGAAAAGCATCCGGCCTTCCGCAAGGACGGCCGCGAGAGCCTGGTGCGGATCGATCTGCGCTGAGGGGCGCGGGTCACGCTGCCTCAACGGCCTCGCTGTAGCGGTTGATGCCGGCCCAGCACGCAGGGCTTGCGCGCCACGGCCGGCTCCGCCAGATCGACGCCGCGCCCGAGCAACTGTTCCAACGCGGCCTTGGCGCCGGAGAACGTGTGCAGCCCGGGCTGCGCGCCGGGCGCAAACTCGACCAGGAAGTCCACGTCACGGTGCACCAGGTCGAAGTCGCTTGCGCGCGCTGCGCAAAGGTACAGGCCGCGCTGCGCGAGCGGTTCTGACGCTGGGAGCCGGGGGCGCCGCGCCGGCCCCGCGCTTCAGGCCGCCGCCGCGGCCAGCGGCGCACCCGCGACGGATGCCGTGCTGCCGTACGCCGTGGCCACCGTGCCGGCCACCATGTCCGCCGTCACGGCCGACAGCGTCCAGCCCAGGTGCCCGTGGCCGGTGTTGTAGAACACGTTGGCCGAGCGCCCGCGCCCCACGCGCGGCAGCATGTTGGGCAGCATGGGCCGCAGCCCGGCCCAGGGCGTCACACGGCGCGTGTCCACGCCGGGGAAGCAGTCGCGCACCCAGTCGACCAGCGGGCGGATGCGGTCGGCGCGGATGTCGCGGTTCTCGCCGTTGAATTCGGCCGTGCCGGCCACGCGGAAGCGGTCCGGGCCCAGGCGGCTGGTGACCAGCTTGGTCGCGTCGTCCAGCAGGCTCACGTGGGGCGCAGCAGCGCGGCTGGCTTCGTCGTCCAGGTGCACGGTGATGGAGTAGCCCTTGACCGGGTAGATGTTCACGCGGTCGCCCAGCGCGGCGGCGAACTGGCGGCTGGCCACGCCCGCGCAGACCACCACGCCGTCGTGCTGGCGCCGGTGGCGCTGGCCGTCGGGGGCGGTGGCGGTGATGGTCACGCCGCCGGCATCGCTCTGCACCGACTCGACCTGCTGCTCGTACAGGCACTGCACGCCGCGCCGTGCGGCGGCCTGCGCCAGCCCCACGGTGAAGCGGTGGATGTCGCCCGTGCTGTCGCTCTCGGTATACCAGCCGCCGTAGTAGTTGCCCGCCAGCGTGGGCTCGATGGCGCGCATCTCGCCCGGCGTCACGGCGCGGCGCTCCAGCCCGCCCTGGGCCAGCAGCGTGGACACACGCCCTGCGTGGTCGAAGCCGGCCTGGTCGCGGTAGATGTGCAGGATGCCCTCGCGCTTGTGGTCGAAGGCGATGCCCTCGTCCTCGGCCCAGCCGAACAGATGCTCGCGCGCGGCGATGGCCAGCCGCGCGGTCTCGATGGTGTTGCGTTCGTAGTGCGGCATCGCGGCGATGAACTCGGCGAACCACGACAGCTTGTGCCAGCTCGGCTTGGGCGAGACCAGCAGCGGCGCATCGGCGCGCAGCATCCACTTCAGGCCCTTGAGCATGGTGGCCGGCAGGTTCCAGACCTCGGCGTTGGAGGCCGACAGCTGGCCGCCGTTGGCGAACGAGGTTTCCATGGCGGCGTATCGGTGGCGCTCGTACAGCGTCACGGCAAAGCCGCGGCGGGCGAGGGCGTAGGCCGTGGTGACACCGGTGATGCCGCCGCCGACCACGGCGATGTGGGATTGCTTCATGTCAGGTTCCAGAACACGTCAGGGGGTTGGGACCGCTGCACGACCGTGCGGCGGACACCCCCTCTGTGCTGGACCTGAGAGATTCACGCAACGGTGGCGCTGCGCTTGCTCCTTCGGTGCACCCGGTTGGCGGAGCCGCCGGGCGCTCTTCAGAGTTCGGTTCGTGGGGCCGGTCCTTTTGCCTGAGAGATTCCGGGGCGGTTGCTCCTTCGGCGCCGACCGCGGCATGTTGCTGCGGTGCGGACTCTCCCGATCCCACGCCGGTCGGCATCTGGGAGGCCGGCCGGGTGTGGCGGACCTTGCGGTGCCGCCAAGGCCGCGATTGTGGCGCGTTGCGCGGCCGATGCCCAGGTTTGTGCGACGCCGGCGCTGCAGGGTGTTGTTTGCAGCCACCACGCCAGCGTGCGATCGACCATTTCAGCCCGGGGGACGACGGCTCTTGCGGCACGCTGAGCGGCCGGCTGCAGTGCTTGTGCGGCAAGCGGTGGTGGACCAAAAGATCGGCGTGCGTGTCATATTTCGGCCCATATTTGTGCGATACCAGAACATATTCAACTGCTTTCCCATTGGCCGCACGTTCCACGTGCCCATGGCGACAGTGCCAGGTCCCCCCGTGACATGAGGAGTTCCGCATGCGTTTCGGCGTCCGTCTGCTGTTGTGCTCGTTGGTGCCTGCGGCACTGTTCGTCGTTGCCCTCGGCATGAGCCTGTGGGGACTGCTGCGCACGCAGGGCGATTTCGACCGCTACATCCAGCAGGAGCAAGCCGTGGCCAACGGCCTGAACGAGATGTACGCCCAGGGCCTGCAGATGGGACAGGCGCTGCGCAACATCGTGCTCGACTCCACCAACAAGCGCGCCTACGACAACCTCACCGCAGCGCAGGACGCCTACGAGCTGGCCGCCCGCGATGTGGGCGAGCGGACCGCCGGCACGCCGCTGCAGGCCACCATGGGCCAGATCGCCAAGCTGCGCGA
This sequence comes from Pseudorhodoferax sp. Leaf265, assembly GCF_001422365.1. Lineage (GTDB taxonomy): Bacteria > Pseudomonadota > Gammaproteobacteria > Burkholderiales > Burkholderiaceae_C > Pseudorhodoferax. The sequence continues at coordinate 66,198 of NZ_LMMT01000015.1, forward strand.
AGTGCAGGGCGCCAAGCAGGCCCAGGTGCTCGCAGCCGTGCGCAGCGGCGACCCGGCCACCACCGCGCGCGTGTTGAACACCGAGGAGACGCCTGCCTGGCGTGCCCTGCGCGCACTGCTGGTGGAGCAGATCACCAAGGGCCGCGAGGCGTCGCTGGCCGCCCACGCGCGCACCGGTGCCGACGCGCGCCGCCACACCTGGCTGGCCGCGGCCCTCGCGCTGGCGGCCGTGCTGGTGGCCGCCACCATGTGCTGGCTGCTGCAGCGCACGGTGCGGCGCGAACTGGGCGGCGATCCGGCCCAGGCGCGCGAGGCCCTGCGCCGCATCGCCGACGGCGACCTGGGCGGCGGCAGCGCCGCAGGGGCCGCTGCCACCGGTCTGATGCAGGAAATGCACCGCACGCGCGAACACCTGCACGAACTGATCGCCAACGTGCGCGCCACGGCCGAGCACATCGGCACCTCCAGCAACGAGGTCGCCGCCGGCAGCCAGGACCTGTCCGCCCGCACCGAGACAGCCGCCAGCAACCTGCAGCAGACCGCTGCCTCGATGGAGCAGCTGACCGGCACCGTCAACCAGACCGCCGACGCGGCGCGCCAGGCCAACCAGCTGGCCGCCACGGCGGCAGCGGTTGCGGGCCGCGGCGGTGCGGTGGTGTCCGAGGTGGTGACCACCATGGACGAGATCAACACCGCGTCGCGCAAGATCGCCGACATCATCGGCACCATCGACGGCATCGCCTTCCAGACCAACATCCTGGCGCTCAATGCGGCGGTGGAGGCCGCGCGCGCGGGCGAACAGGGCCGCGGCTTCGCGGTGGTGGCCGGCGAGGTGCGCAACCTGGCGCAGCGCAGTGCCGAAGCCGCGCGTGAGATCAAGGTGCTGATCGGCGCCAGCGTCGACAAGGTGGCGGCCGGTGCCGCCCTGGTCGGCAGTGCGGGCAGCACCATGGCCGAGATCGTCAGTTCCGTGCAGCGTGTGAGCGACGTGATCGGCGAGATCACGGCTGCTGCGTCCGAGCAGTCCTCGGGCATCGGCCAGGTCAACTCGGCCGTGGGCCATCTGGATGTCATGACCCAGCAGAACGCCGCCCTCGTCGAAGAGTCGGCCGCCGCAGCCGAAAGCCTGAAGGACCAGGCCGCGCGCCTGACCGGCTTGGTCGGCCGGTTCCGCCTGGCAGCCGCCTGACGACCGGACGGGGCAATGCGCCGCCAGGCGCAGTTGAGATCGGCTCGCATCTATAGTGCCGCCGATGACCATTGACGCACCCGTGGCCGAAGCCATCGCCCCGCAGGCCCTCGACCTGCTGCTCACCCGCCGTTCCCCCTGGCCGGTGGCCGAACCCATCCCGAGCGAGGCCGAGCTGCAGCGCGCCTTCGCCGCCACCATGTGCGCGCCCGACCACGGCGCGCTGCGCCCCTGGCGCTTCGTGCTCATCCGCGGCGCGGCGCGCGAACGCCTGGGCGACCTGTTCGTGCAGGCCGCACGCCTGCGCGATCCGGCGGGCGATGCCGAACGCTTTCGCCGCAAGGCCTTGGTCGCGCCGCTGCTGGTGGCCGTGGTCGCCCATCTGCAGCCCCACCCCAAGGTGCCCGAGATCGAGCAGACCGTGGCCACGGGTGCGGCCGCGATGAACCTGCTCAACGCGCTGCACCTGCAGGGCTACGGTTGCTTCTGGGTGTCGGGGCCCAATGCCTACGACCCCACCGTGCACGCCGGCCTGGGCCTGGCGGCCAACGAGCAGCTGCTGGGCTTCGTCTATGTCGGAACGCCGCAGAGCGGCGACAAGCAGCCGCCCGCACGGGCTGCGGCTGCGCCGCACGTGCGCGAATGGTGCGGGCCCGCAGCCGGGCGGTGATCCGCACTTTCTTGCAGCGCCCATGCCCGCCGACACGCTGCGCCAAGCCTTCACCGTCGATGCCTTCGCCGGCTTCACGCTGGCCATCCTGCTGCTGTTCGCGGGCAAGGGTCGCACGCAGCGCGCGGCCGTGCTCGCGGTCGGCGTCCGCCACAAGGACGAAGCCCGCACGCGGCTCGACGACCACGGCATGCTGTTCGCGCTGCTGTGGCTCAACCTCGCGCTGGTGCCGGGCAATGGCAGCCCGGCGCTGATCGCGCGCACCGGGCTCAACCTGCCGGGCTTCGTCGCGTCGGCGCCGGTTTCGGCGGCATCGCGCTGGGCGCGTCAGCTCCTTGGCACACGGTTGACGAGTTCTTCCCCGCGCGCGAAGGCCGTGATGCTGTCGATGGTGGTCTGCATGATCTGCCCGATCGCCTCCTGCGTGAAGAAGGCCTGGTGGCCGGTCACGATCACGTTGGGGAAGGACACCAGGCGCTGGATCACGTCGTCGGTGATGACGGTGGAGGAGAGATCCTGGAAGAACAGGCTGGCCTCCTGCTCGTAGACGTCGATGGCCAGGCCGCCGAGCTGGCCGGTCTTGAGCGCCGCGATGGCGGCCTCGGTGTCCACGAGGCCGCCGCGGCTGGTGTTCACGAGCAGCGCACCGCGCTTGGCGCCGGCCAGCGTCTGCGTGTTGACGAGGTAGCGCGTGGCCTCGGTCAGCGGGCAGTGCAGCGAGACCACGTCGGCGCCGGCCAGCAGTTCGGGCAATGGCACGTAGCGCCCGCCCGCCTGCTCGAAGGCCGGGCTGGGGAACGGGTCGTGGCCCAGCACGGTGCAGCCGAAGCCGGCCATGATGCGACCGAAGATCGCGCCGATCTTGCCCGTGCCGACCACGCCCACGGTCTTGCCGTGCAGGTCGAAGCCCATGAGCCCGTCGAGTTCGAAGTTGCCGTCGCGCGTGCGCATGCTGGCGCGCGCGATCTTGCGGTTCACGGCCAGCAGCAGGCCCACGGCGAACTCGGCCACCGAATGCGGCGAGTAGTCGGCCACGCGCACCACGGCAATGTCCAGTGCTGCTGCGGCGCCGAGGTCGATGTGGTTGAAGCCGGTCGAGCGCGTGGCCACCAGCCGCGTGCCCTGGGACGCCAGAGCGCGCAGCACGGTGGCGTCCACCTGGTCGTTGACGAACACGCTGACGGCCGGGCAGCCGGCCGCCAGCGGCACCGTGTCGGCGGTGAGTCGGTCGGCGATGAACAAGAGTTCGTGGCCTGCGCCTCGGTTGGCCTGGGCCAGCAGCGACTGGTCGTAGCGGCGCGCGCTGAAGACGGCGGTTCTCATGGTGTCGGGCTCCCTGGGGAATGGGCGCCATGCCAGCGGCCTGGCCGGCCGCCCGCGAAGGCCGTGATGGCGTGGTGGTGCGGGCTCAGGATCCAGGCGCGCAGTTGCGCGGGCGTCTTGTTGCGCAGCCATGCGTCCAGGGCCACGGGATCGCCGTGGTGGTCGTCCACGCAGCAGTGCGTGATCGACGCGTGCAGCACGGCGCAGGCCGGGTCGGCTTCGTCTGCGGTCGCGGTGCGGATCTGGTGAGGCATGGTGGTGGGGGGCGAGGCGGGCGGGCCTACCTTATCCGAATCGCACGCAGGCCGGGGCCATCGGTCCCCAGCGCTTGCGCGGCATCCATCCTCACCAGGGCAGGCCATGGCGCCGCCCCGCCCCGTTCAGGCCCCGCGCTTCTCCAGCACGGCGATCACCTGGTTCGCGAGGAACTCGAGCTCCTGGAGCTGCTCCTGCGCGATGGTGCGCGGCACCGTGTCGATCACGCACAGCGTGCCCAGGGCATGGCCGTCCGACGTGACCAGCGGGGCCCCGGCGTAGAAGCGGATGTTCGGATCGCCCGTCACCAGCGCGTTGTCGACGAAGCGCGGGTCGGCCTGCGCGTCGGGCACCACCATCACCTGTTCCGGGGTCTGGATCGCATGCGCGCAAAAGGCCAGCTCGCGCGGCGTCTCCCTGGCCTGCAAGCCGACCCGCGCCTTGAACCACTGGCGCGTGCCGTCCACCAGCGACACCAGCGCGATCGGCGTGCCGCAGACCGAGGCGGCCAGACGCGTGATGTCGTCGTAGGCCCGCTCCTCCGGCGAATCCATCACGTTCAGCGCCTGCAGGGCCGCGATGCGGGCGCTCTCGCCCAGGGCCTTGGCCAACGCGTCGCAGTTGTGGCTGAACGAGGCCTGCACGCGGCGCATGTCCTCCAGGTAGCGCAACAGGTCTGCGGTCGGCTCGCCGCGTTCGCCGGCGCGCGCCACCAGCCCTTCCATGCGCTGGATGCAGTTCTCACCGGCCGCGACCCTCTGGATCAGGGCGGTCAGGTCGTCGATGCGTTGCTTGCGGGTTGGCACGGTATTCCTTGGCTTCAGAGGGCGCGATTGTCCACGCATGCCGTGTCAACCCCATGTTGGACACACAACGCGCTGTGCGCCCCGCTGTTCGAACGCGTCCGGTGTGGAGGACACGCGCGGGTGCGCGGTCTCCCGCCTGAACCCGCAGCCGCCGCCTGCCGGCGGTCCTACCATGGCGCGGAGTTGCATCCCGATCCCCGTCGATCATGAATTTCTTCAACAACGATGTCGCCACCTTCCTCGAGGTGGTGCGCTCCGGCAGCGTGAGCCGGGCCGCCGAGAAAGTCGGCCAGACCCAGCCCGCCGTCTCCAAGGCGATCCGGCGGCTGGAGCAGGAGGTGGGCGTGCCGCTGCTGGAGCGTGGCGCCAAGGGGGCGCGGCTGACAGGCGAGGGGCAGGTCTTCCTGGAGACCGCCCGGCGTTTCGAGGCCCAGCATTTCGAACTCGTGCGCATGGCCACCGACCTGCGCGCGCGCCACGCCGGCCTGCTGCGCCTGGGCATCACGAGCCCGGCCGCCGACAGCATCGCAGTGCGCGCGATCGCCGACATGGTGCGCCGGCGCCCCGCCATGCGGCTGCAGCTCGGCATCGGCAAGTCCGATGAGCTCAATGCCCAGGTCGAGAACGGCGAGCTCGACCTGGCCGTGGTGCCCACCTACAGCGGCCAGGCCTTGAGCTGCGCGCAGGTCGACATCGGCGAGGACCGCATGCACGTGGTGGTGCGGGCCGCCCACCCGCTGCTGCGCCTGCCCACGCCCGCCCTCCACGACCTCACGCCCTACGGCTGGGTCATGCCCTCGGCGCAGAGCGCGGCCCGGCGCCATGTGGTGGAGATCTTCGCGCGCCACGAGGCGCCGCGCCCGCATGTCTGCGTGGAGGTCGAATACACCTCGGAAGCCGTGATGGGCGTGGTCATGGCCACCGACCTGCTCGCACTCGTGCCGGCCTCGGTGCTGCGCAGCTGGCTCGGCCGGGTGCAGCCGCTGCCGCTGCGCGAGTTCGCCATCCAGCGCAGCCAGGTGCTGCTGTCGCATCCGCAGGCGCACTGGACGCCGCTCATGACCACCTTCCGCCAGCTCCTGCTCGACCAGCGCCCCATCAAGCCGCAATCCATGGCGCGGTGATTCCCCGCATTCATGCTTCTGCGCCCGTCGGGAATGCTGGCGGCGCGCGTCTCGCATATCTTGAAGCCGTCACCACTGCTGTCGGCTTCACATGTCCTCTCCGAACATCGTTCTCATCCTGGCCGACAACCTCGGCTGGGGCGAACTGGGCTGCTACGGCGGCGGCGCGCTGAGGGGCGCGCCCACGCCGCGCATCGACGCGCTGGCCCGCCAGGGCCTGCTGCTGCAGAACTTCAACGTGGAGAGCGACTGCGTGCCCACGCGCTCGGCCCTCATGACGGGCCGCCACCCGATCCGCACGGGCAGCCTGCAGTCCGTGCCGCCCGGCCTGCCGCAAGGGCTCACGCGCTGGGAGATCACGCTGGCGCAGCTGCTGTCGCAGCAGGGCTACGCCACGGCCCACTACGGCAAATGGCACCTGGGCGATGTCGAAGGCCGCTACCCCTCGGACCGCGGCTTCGACACCTGGTACGGCATCCCGCGCACGACCGACGAAAGCCAGTTCACCTCCAGCATCGGCTACGACCCGAGCGTGGCCGATCTGCCCTACATCATGCAAGGGCAGGCCGGCGCGCCGACCGAGCAGGTCCGGCTCTACGACCTGGATGCGCGCCGCGGCATCGACGCCGAACTGGTGCAGCGCGCGTGCACCTTCATGCAGCGCAACGTGGCGGCCAAGAGGCCCTTCTTCCTGTACTTCCCGATGGTGCACCTGCACTTTCCGACGCTGCCGCACGCCGAGTTCGCAGGCCGCACCGGCCACGGCGACTTCGCCGATGCCATGGCCGAGATGGACCACCGCGTCGGCCAGATCGTCGACGAGGTCGAGCGCCTGGGCATCGCAAACGACACCTTGTTCGTCTTCTGCAGCGACAACGGCCCCGAGTTCCGCCAGCCCTACCGCGGCACGGCCGGCCCCTGGCGCGGCACCTACCACACGGCCATGGAGGGCAGCCTGCGCGTGCCCTTCATCGCGCGCTGGCCCGGCCGCATCGCGGCCGGGCGCGTGAGCAACGAGATCGTGCACGTGACCGACCTCTTCACGACGCTGGCCAAGGTGGGGGGCGCCGAGGTGCCGGCCGACCGCCCCATCGACGGCGTGGACCAGCGCGACTTCCTGTTCGGTGCACAGGAGAAGTCGGCGCGCGAGGGCTTCATCTTCTACATCAAGCAGGAGATGCGCGCGCTCAAGTGGCGCGACTGGAAGCTGCACTTCTACTGGGAGCCCGAGGTCAACGAGGGCAAGGGCAAGCTCGAATCGCCCTACCTGTTCAACCTCACGCGCGATCCCAAGGAGGAGAGCGACGTGCTGGTGTTCAACACCTGGGTCATGGGGCCGATGCTGCGCATGGTCAAGGCCTTCAACGACAGCGCCGAGCAGCACCCCCACACCAAGCCCGGCGCCAGGGACCCCGCCTGAGCCACCCCCATCCATCCGGAGCATTCCATGACCCCACGTTCTGCCTTCACCCGCCGTGCCTTCGCCGCCGGTGCCCTCGCGTTCGCGGCGTTCGCCGTCCAGGCCGAGGCCGCCAAGCCCTGGCCCGCGGCCAAGCCCATCACCTGGATCGTTGGCTTCGTGCCCGGCGGCTCGGTCGACGTGCTCACGCGCGCCGTCGCGCGCGCGGTCGCCGACAAGATCGGCCAGTCCATCGTCATCGACAACCGGCCGGGCGCTTCGGGTGCGCTCGCGCTGCAGTACGCGGCCCGTGCCGGCCACGACGGCTACACGCTGGTCACCGTGCCCGGCCCTGTGCTGCACGCGCAGCGCCAGCCCGAGATCGGCCGCGAACTCGCCGCCGTCTCGCTGCTGTCGCAGGGCCCCATCGTGTTCGTGGGCGCGGCCGCGGGCACGCCGCCGCGGCTCAAGGACCTCATCGCCGCGATGAAGAAGGAGCCCGACAAGTGGAACTTCGCGAGTTCAGGTACCGGCACGGGCCAGCACCTGGCGGGCGAACTCTTCAACACCATGGCCGGCACCCGCATGGTGCACGTGCCCTACAAGGGCGGCGGACAGGCCGTGACCGATGTGGTGGGTGGCCAGGTGTCGCTGGGCATGCTGGGCGTGACACCCGTGCTGGCGCAGATCAAGGCCGGCAAGCTGCGCGCCTACGCCGTCACCACGCCGTTCCGCATCCCCAGCCTGCCCGGTGTGCCGACCATGGCCGAGGCCGGCCTCCAGGGCTACGACGCCACGCAGTTCTTCGTGGCCGCCGTGCCCGCGGGCACGGACGCGGCCGTGGTCGGCAAGCTCCATGCCGCCATCGCCGAGGCGCTGACCACGCCCGAGGTGAAGGCCGCGCTCGAGGCCGCGGGCCAGCTGCCCGGCAGCCTCAGCCCGGCACAGACGCAGGACTTCGTGGTGCAGAGCCTCAGCAAGTTCAACGCACTGGCGCACCGCAACAAGATCGGCCTGCAATGAGCGCGGTGCCCGCCCCAGCCTGGTCCATCCGGCCCCTGCTTGGCAGCTGGCCTCACCCCGCCCGCAGCGCCAGGATGCCGGCCAGCATGACCAGCACGCCCACGGCCCGGTGCGCGCCGAAGGGCTCGCGCAGCCACAGCGTGCCGATCAGCACGGCGAACAGCACCGAGGTCTCGCGCAGCGCCGCCACCACGGCCACCGGCGCGCGCGTCATGGCCCACAGCGCGATCGCGTAGCTGCCCAGCGAGGCCAGCGTGCCCAGCCAGGCGATGCGCGCGCGCCGCGCCAGGTAGCCCAGGGCCGCGGCCCGGCCGGCCGGACCGCGGCGCCACAGCACCAGCAGCAGGTAAGGGATGCCGTCGAACAGGAACAGCGCTGCCACATAGGCGCCGGCGTCGCCGGCGGCCCGCACGCCCAGGCCGTCGACCACGGTGTAGAGCGCGATGATCAGGGCATTGAACAGCGCGAAGCGCAACGCCTTGTTGCGGCTGGCGTGGCCCGCGCGCAGGCTGGCCGGCGACAGGCCCAGCACCACCACGCCCACACAGACGCCGACCACGCCCAGCCACGCCGTGGCCGAGAGCTGCTCGCCGACCAGCTGGTGGCTGCCCAGCGCCACCAGCAGCGGCGCGCAGCCGCGCATGATCGGGTAGGTCAGCCCCAGGTCGCCGTGCTGGTAGGCGCCGGCCAGCGCGATGTAGTAGCCCACGTGCACCAGCGCCGAGGCCGCCAGGTAGGGCCAGGCCGCCGCCGCCGGCAGCCCGGTGAGGGCCAGCAGCGGCAGCGCGAACAGCACGCCGATGCTGTGCACCAGGCCGGTGTCCAGCGCCTTGTCGGGTGCCGACTTGATCAGCGCGTTCCAGCTCGCGTGCAGCAGCGCGGCGAACAGCACGGCCGCGATGACGGGCCCGCTCAGCGTCACGCAGCGGCGCCGTGACGGCAGCGTTCAGCGCGCGCGAGGAAGTGCGCCAGCGGCGGCGTGGCCAGGCCGGCCGTCTTGGCCTGGTCGTCCCACAGCCGCAGCTGCACGGCCTCGTGCGCATGCGGGCGGGCGATGAAGGCGTCGGCCTGCGCCGGCGTGAACACGCCGCCCTGCAGCACCAGGCTGCGCCGCGAGTCCTCCGACAGCGCGGCGTGGTAGTGCGGCCGCGTGGCGCACAGGTAGCGCTTGGCGTCCACATGCCACCGGATCGGGTCGAGCACGGCGTCGCCGAACAGGCCGCGCAGGAAGGGCAGGGCGTAGAACTGGTGCAGGTCGTCGATGCCGCGCAGCGTGGGCGATGCGCCCTGGTCGTTCAGCAGATGGCCCAGGTCGTGCAGCAGGGCCGCCGTGACCAGCGTGTCGTCGGCGCCGGCCTGCTCGGCCAGCCAGGCGCACTGCAGCGCATGCGCCAGCTGCGTCACGGGCTCGCCGCTGTACTGCTCGGCGCCGCGCCGGTCGAACAGCGTGCGGATGTCGTCCAGCGTCAAGGCCATGGCCGCCTCAGGCCGCGACCGCACGCCGCGCCGCGCGGGCCGGCGTGGCCGCCACAGCCGGCTCGCCGGCCGCGAAGTTCTGCCGCGTGCGCTCGCGGCTGTTCATCACGTGGTCGTACATGGCCTGCCCGGCGGCATCGGCGTCGCCCGAGGCGATGGCCTTGACGATGGCGCGGTGCTCGCGCGAGTACACGGCCATCGACTCGTCCGTGAGGTTCTTGCGCCGGAACAGCGACAGCTCGTTGACCAGCTTGCGGTAGGTGGCGGTCAGCTTGGCGTTGCCGGCCAGCTCCAGCAGCCGGTCGTGGAACTGCAGGTTGAAGCGGTGGTAGTCCTGCGCATTGCCGGCCTTCACCGCCTGGTCCATCGCCTCGACCAGCTGGCGCAGTTCGCGCACCTGGGCCGGCGTGGCGGTCTGCGCGAGCTTGCGGCCCACGTACAGGTCCATCACGGCGCGCACCTCGAAGATCTCCAGCGCCTCCTCGACCGGCACGTCGCGCACGAACACGCCGCGGTTCTTCTCGGTGCGTACCAGGCCGGCCTCTTCGAGCAGACGGAAGGCCTCGCGCACCGGCCCGCGCGACACGCCGAGCTGGTCGGCCAGCGTGGATTCGGTCAGCTTCGCGCCGGGCAGCAGCTGGCCTTCCAGAACCATGCGTTCGATTTCGTTCTGCACCAGTTTGGCCAGGGAATTGCCCTGCAGCTGTGCAATCGTCGGGTGGGTCTGGGCACTGGTGGGCATGCTAGCAAAGGGTGGGTTGCAGAGTGAAGATTGTCTACGATTTGCGATCTGCAATAGACAATCAGCGATCCTGGCGCGCATTTTGCATCGTCTCCGTGTCATGAGGATGACATTTGCACTTGGCACATTGCCGGCTGTTCTTCCCAGACCCAGGAGTCGTTTCATGCCGTTCGCCCCCCTCTCCAAGACTGTCGCAGCGCTGGCCATCGGCCTGGCCTTCGGTGCCGCTGCGCATGCGCAGAAGACCGACCTCACGGTCTACACCGCGCTGGAGACCGACCAGCTCAAGGCCTACCAGGAAGCCTTCAACAAGGTGCACCCCGACATCGCCATCAAGTGGGTGCGCGACTCCACCGGCGTGGTCACGGCCAAGCTGCTGGCCGAGAAGGCCAACCCGCAGGCCGACGTGATCTGGGGCGTGGCCGCCTCCAGCCTGGCGCTGTTCGACAAGAACGGCATGCTGGAACCCTATGCGCCGCTGAACCTGGACGCCATCATGGCCAAGTACCGCGACAAGAAGACCCCGCCGGCCTGGTGGGGCATGGACGTGTTCGGCGCCACGGTGTGCTTCAACACGGTGGAAGCCAAGAAGCGCAACATCCCGCTGCCCACCAGCTGGCACGACCTGACCAAGCCCGAGTTCAAGGGCCAGGTGGTGATGCCCAACCCGGCCTCCTCGGGCACCGGCTACTTCGACGTGGCGGCCTGGCTGCAGATGTGGGGCGACGACAACGGCAAGGGCGGCGGCTGGAAGTACATGGACGCGCTGCACCAGAACATCGCGCAGTACACGCATTCGGGCTCCAAGCCCTGCAACATGGCGGCGGCCGGCGAGTTCGTGGCCGGCATCTCGTTCGAGTACCGCGGCTACACCAACAAGGCCAAGGGCGCCCCCATCGAGCTGGTGTTCCCCAAGGAAGGCCTGGGCTGGGACCTGGAAGGCTTCGCCATCCACAAGGGCACGAAGAAGCTCGACGCCGCCAAGAAGCTGGCCGACTGGGCTTCGTCCAAGGACGCGATGCTGCTGTACGGCAAGAACTTCGCCGTCACCGCGCAGCCCGGCGTGGCGCCCAAGCTGGCCCACATCCCGGCCGACTACGAGGCGCGCCTGATCAAGATGGACTTCGACCAGTCGGCCACCAGCCGCGAGCGCGTGCTGACCGAGTGGACCCGCCGTTACGACGCCAAGAGCGAAGCGAAGAAGTGATGCACGCCGCCCCCGATGCTGTGGCCGCAGCGCCCGAGCCCGCCTACCTGCGCCTGCAAGGCGTTCAGAAGCGCTTCGGCAGCTTCATGGCGCTCCAGGCGATCGACCTGGACATCCGGCGCGGCGAGTTCGTCTGCTTCCTCGGCCCCTCGGGCTGCGGCAAGACCACGCTGCTGCGCATCATCGCGGGCCTGGAGGTGCAGAGCGCCGGCCGCATCCTGCAGGCCGGGCACGACATCTCGGTGCTGCCGCCGGCCCAGCGCGACTACGGCATCGTGTTCCAGTCGTACGCGCTGTTCCCCAACCTCAGCATCGCCGACAACGTGGCCTACGGCCTGGTGAACCGGCGCCAGCCGCGCGCGCAGATCGCCGCGCGCGTGCAGGAGCTGCTGAAGCTGGTCGGCCTGCCGGACAGCGGCGCCAAGTACCCGGCGCAAATGTCGGGCGGCCAGCAGCAGCGCGTGGCGCTGGCGCGCGCGCTGGCCACCTCGCCCGGCCTGCTGCTGCTGGACGAGCCGCTCTCGGCGCTGGACGCCATCGTGCGCGTGCACCTGCGCAACGAGCTGCGCGCGCTGCAGCGCGCGCTCGGCGTGACCACCATCATGGTCACGCACGACCAGGAGGAGGCGCTGTCCGTGGCCGACCGCATCGTCGTCATGAACCATGGCGTGATCGAGCAGGTCGGCACGCCCACCGAGGTCTACCGCGAGCCGGCCACGCCCTTCGTGGCCGGCTTCATCGGCAAGGTCAACCGGCTGGACGCCGTGGCCGAAGGCGCGCAGTGGTTCCGCTGCGGCGACAAGCGCTGGCAGTGTGCCTCCGGCCATGGCGCCGATTTCCACCCCGGCCGCCCGGTGGCGCTGTACCTGCGGCCCGAAGACCGCGTCGTCGGCCCGCTGCGCGAGGACGATCCCCTGCTCTGCGAAGGCACGGTGCGCGGCATCGAGTTCCTGGGCGGCAACTGCCTGGCCGACGTGGCCGTCGACGGCCTGGGCGGCCAGCAACTCCAGCTGCAGTACTCGCTGAACCAGATGGACGAGTTCCAGGTGCGCCACGGGGCCCGCGTGCGCTTCGGGCTGCGGTCGGACCGGCTGCGCGTGTTCCCCGCGTCCGGGGCCCACGCGTGAGCACCGTGGCCACCACCGTGCACCTGCCCGCACCGCGCCTGCGCCAGGGCCTGGGCGACCGGCTGCCCCAGCTGGGCCTGCTGGTGGTGGCGCTGCTGCTGGTCGTGGGCCTGCTGGCGCCGCTGTTCGCCATCCTGGCCCAGGCCTTCCGGGGCGGGGCCGGCCCGGCCGCGTTCATCGCCTACCTGGGCTCGCCCGCGCTGCTCGGCAGCCTGTGGAACAGCCTGTGGGTGTCGCTGCTGGTCACGGCCATCGTGGTGCCGCTGGCCTTCACCTTCGCCTATGCGCTCACGCGCAGCTGCGTGCCGTTCAAGGGCCTGCTGCGCACCGTGATGCTGCTGCCGCTGCTGGCACCCTCGCTGCTGTCGGCCATCTCGGTGATCTACTGGTTCGGCAACCAGGGCATCGCCAGGGACTTCTGGCAGGCGCTGGGCTTCGACAGCATCTACGGCGCCAGCGGCATCGTGCTGGCGCAGTGCTTCGCCACCTTCCCGCACGTGCTGATGATCCTGGTCACGGCGCTGGCGCTGGCCGACGCGCGGCTGTACGAGGCCGCCGACGCGCTGGGCACCTCCACCGTGCGCAAGTTCTTCACCGTCACGCTGCCGGGCGCCAAGTACGGCCTGGTCTCGGCCGCGCTGGTCTGCTTCACGCTGGTCATCACCGACTTCGGCATCCCCAAGGTGGTGGGCGGCAGCTTCAACGTGCTGGCCACCGACGTGTTCAAGCTCGTGATCGGCCAGCAGGACTTCCAGCGCGGCGCGGTGGTGGCCCTGCTGCTGCTGGCGCCGGCTGTGCTGAGCTTCGGCATCGACGCGGCCGTGCAGCGCCGCCAGACCGCCACGCTCACGGCGCGCGCCGTGGCCCTGGTGCCGCGGCCCCGGCGTCGCTTCGATGTGGCGATGGCGCTGTACTGCGGCGCCATCGTGGCGCTGGTGCTGGCGATGTTCGGCATGGCGGTGTTCGCGTCCTTCGCCACCTTCTGGCCCTACAACCTCGCGCCCAGCCTCAACCATTACGTGGCCGGCCTGCTGGACGCCGGCCTGGGCGGCGCCATGCTCAACAGCCTCAAGCTGGCGGCCTGCACGGCCGTGGCCGGCACGCTGGTGGTGTTCATGGGCGCCTACCTGCTGGAGAAGACGCGCGGCCTGGGTGCGGTGCGCCCGGTGCTGCGGCTCATGGCCACGCTGCCCATGGCCGTGCCGGGCCTGGTGCTGGGGCTGGGCTACATCTTCTTCTTCAACGCGCCGGGCAATCCGCTGGGCGGGCTGTACCAGACGCTGGCGCTGATGGTGCTGTGCACCGTGGTGCACTTCTACACCACGGGCCACATCACCATGGTCACGGCGCTCAAGTCCATCGACGGCGAGTTCGAGTCCGTCTCGGCCTCGCTCAAGGTGCCGCTGCTCACCACGCTGCGGCGCGTCACGCTGCCGATCTGCCTACCGGCGCTGCTGGACGTGTCGCGCTACTTCTTCATCAACGCCATGACCACCATCTCGGCGCTGGTGTTCCTGTATGCGCCCGACACGCGCGTGGCCTCGCTGGCCATCCTGAACCTGGACGAAGCCGGCGACACCGGCCCCGCCGCGGCCATGGCCGTGCTGATCGCCGCCACCTCGGCCGTGGTCACGCTGCTGTACCTGGCGGTGGGCAAGCTGGTGGAGCGGCGCACGCAGGCCTGGAAGGCGCCCGCGCGATGACGCCCCGACTTGCCTTGTTCGACCTCGACAACACGCTGCTGACAGGCGACAGCGAGGTGCTGTGGCTCGACTACCTGCGCGCCCGCGGCCTGCTCGATGCGGCCATGGCCGCACGCAACGCCGAGATGGACCGCCGCTACCACGCCGGCGAGGCCACGCCGTCTGAGTTCTGCGGCTTCTACGCCGCGCTGTTCGCGGGCCGCACGCCGCAGCAGTGGCAGCCGCTGCGCGACGACTACTTCGCCACCGTGCTGGCGCCGCGCCTGCCGCCCGCCGCCCACGCGCTCGTGCAGCAGCACCGCGCGGCCGGCGACCGGCTGGTGCTGACCACCGCCTCCAGCCGCATCCTGGCCGAGCCCAGCGCGCAGGCGCTGGACTTCCCGCACCTGATCGCCACCGAGCTGGAGACCGCGGCCGATGGCCGCTTCACCGGCCGCACCGCCGGCACGCTGAACATGCGCGAAGGCAAGCGCGCGCGGCTGCGCGACTGGCTGGCCGCGCGCGGGGAAGACGCCGATGCCGCGCTGGCCAGCGCCGCCTTCTACAGCGATTCCATCAACGACCTGCCGCTGCTGCTGGCGGTGGGCCACCCCTGCGCCGTCGACCCCGATGCGCAGCTGCTGGCCCAGGCACAGCAGCGCCACTGGCCCGTCCTGCGGCTGCAACGCGATTTCCCATGAACCCCTCCACCCACTTCGACCTGGTCGTGGTCGGCGCCGGCATCGTCGGCCTGGCCCATGCGTACACCGCTGCGAAGCGCGGCCTCAAGGTCTGCGTGGTCGAGCGCGATGCGGCCTGCGTCGGCGCCTCGATCCGCAACTTCGGCTTCATCACCGTCACCGGCCAGGGTGCCGGCGACACCTGGCGACGCGCCCGGCGTGCGCGCGAGGTCTGGGGCGAGGTCGCGCCGCAGGCCGGCATCCAAGCCGTGCACCACGGCCTGTACCTCACGGCCTTCCGGCCCGCGGCCCACACCGTGCTCGAAGCCTTCCTGCGCACACCGATGGGTACCGGCTGCGAACTGCTGGACACGGGCGAGGCCGCCCGCCGCGCCCCCGCGCTGCAGCTGCAAGGCGCGCAGAGCGTGCTCTACAGCCCGCACGAGATGCGCGTGGAGTCGCGCACCGCCATCGGCCTCCTGGCGCGCTGGCTGGCCGAGGCGCATGGCGTGGTGTTCCGCTTCGGCGAGGCGGTGCTCGAAGTGGCCACGCCGCGCGTGCGCACGGCGCGCGCCGTGCTGCACGCCGAGCGCGTGGCCGTCTGCACCAACACCGAGCTGCACGGCCTGTTCGCCGAGCGGCTGGCGCCGCACGCGCTGCGCCTGTGCCAGCTGCAGATGCTGCGCGTGCGGCCCGAGCCCGGCTTCCAGCTGCCCGGCGCGGTGATGGCCGACCTGAGCCTGGTGCGCTACCACGGCTACAGCCGGCTGCCCGAGGCCGCGCCGCTCAAGGCCCAGATGCAGCGCGAGGAGGGCGAATCGCTGGCCCACGGCATCCACCTGATCGTGGTGCAGAGCGCCGACGGCACGCTGGTGGTGGGCGATTCGCACCACTACGGCGCCGCGCCCGAGCCCTTCGCCGACCAGCGCGTGGACGCGCTGATCCTGCGCCACCTGCGCGAGACCTTGCGCCTGCGCAGCTGCGAGGTGACCGAACGCTGGGTCGGCACCTATCCTTCGTCGGCTGAGACCGACTGCCTGATCGACCGGCCCGACGACGCCACCCGTGTCGTGCTGGTCACCAGCGGCACCGGTGCGAGCACCGCCTTCGGCATCGCCGAAGACGTGTTCGCCGCCTGGTGAACCCATCCACCCCGAGAGACAACACCATGCAAACGACCGCCTCCGCACCCACACCCGTCTCCACCGCCCGCGACCGCCTGAGCGCCGTGGTGTTCGACTGG
Source organism: Pseudorhodoferax sp. Leaf265 (assembly GCF_001422365.1). Classification (GTDB taxonomy): domain Bacteria; phylum Pseudomonadota; class Gammaproteobacteria; order Burkholderiales; family Burkholderiaceae_C; genus Pseudorhodoferax. The sequence continues at coordinate 82,144 of NZ_LMMT01000015.1, forward strand.
GCCGGCACCATCCTGGATTTCGGCTCCTGCGCGCCCATGGGCGCCTTCGTGCGGCTGTTCGAGCAATTCGGCATCCACATCAGCATCGCGCAGGCGCGCGGCCCCATGGGCCTGGCCAAGTGGGACCACATCCAGGCCCTCACGCGCCTGCCCGACGTCGCCGCGCAATGGGAAACCCAGTACGGCCAGTTGCCCGGCAAGGCCGACATCGACCGCCTGTACGAGGTCTTCACGCCGCTCAACGCCGCCGTGGTGCCCGATTTCGCCGCCTTCATCCCCGGCGCGCTGGAGGCCGTGGCCGCGGTGCGTGCGCGCGGCCTCAAGGTCGGCTCCACCACGGGCTACAACCGGCCCATCATGGAGGTGGTGACGGCCATCGCGGCCCGGGGCGGCTACGTGCCCGACAACCTGGTCTGCGCCGGCGACCAGGCCACCGGCCGGCCCACGCCGCTCATGATGTGGCGCTGCTTCGCCGACCTGGGCATCTGCTGGCCCGCCACGGTGGTCAAGGTCGACGACACCGAGGTCGGCATCGAGGAGGGCCTGAACGCCGGCACCTGGGCCGTGGGCGTGGCCGTGAGCGGCAACGCCATGGGCCTGCCGCTGGCCGACTGGCAGGCGCTGTCGCCGGCCGAGCAGGGCATCCGCCGGGCGGAGGCCGTGGCCAGGCTGCGCGCCGCCGGCGCCCACTACGTGATCGACTCCGTGGCCGACCTGCCGCCCGTGCTCGACGCCATCGCCGAGCGGTTGGCGCGCGGCGAGCAGCCGCGTTGAGCGCGCGACCGGTGCGCCCCGGCGTGTGGCGCCGCGGTGGCGCGGCCCTGGAAGCCGGCTAGGCCGGGCCCGCGCCAGGCGCGGCACCCGGCACGCTGTCTGCCGCGGCCGGCGCGGCGCCCAGCAGCCGCACCTCGCGCTGCGGGAACGGAATCGCCACACCCGCCGCCTCCAGCGCGGCCAGCACGCGCACCAGCACCGCGCTGCGCACCGTCACCCAGTCGTTCACGTCGCGCGTCCACACGCGCAGCGAGCAGTTGAGCGCGCTGTCGCCGTAGCCCGTCATCACGGCCACCGGTGCAGGCTCTGACGCCACGCCCGGCGTGCCGCGTGCCGTCTCCACCAGCAGGGCCAGCACCTGGGCGGGATCGGCGCCATAGGCCACGCCCACCGGCACCTCGATGCGGCGGCTGCGGTCGAACAGCGTCCAGTTCACGAGGTTGCCGCCCAGCAGCAGGCCGTTGGGCATCACCACGTCGGCGCCCTCGAAGGTGCGGATGGTGGTGGCGCGCAGCCCGATCTCGCGCACCGAGCCCGAGATGCCGGCCGCGTCCACGATGTCGCCGGGCTGGATCGGCCGCTCGAACATCAGCACCAGGCCCGACACGAAATGGTTGACCACGTTCTGCAGCCCGAAGCCGATGCCCACGCCCAGCGCGCCGAACACCAGCGTGAGCTGGCTGACCTTGAAGCCCGCGGCCGACAACGCCACCAGAAAGCCCAGCACCAGCACGCCGTAGTAGCTCAGCGTGGCGATGCTGTTGCCCACGCCGCGCGGCAGCCGCGCGTGCTCGTGCAGCTCCTCGCGCAGCAGCCCGCGCACGCCGCGCGCGGCCCACCAGGCCAGCCACACGGCCAGCGCGAAGACCAGCACGTCGCCCAGGTGGATGGAGACCTCGCCCACCTCCACGCCGACGTCCAGCACCGCCGCCCCGATCTGCTGCGCCGGCCGCAGCACGCGCAGCCGCTCCATGGTGTAGGCCAGCCAGCCCAGCGCGGCGGCCAGCAGCAGCACGCGGCGGCAGGCCGCCAGCAACTGCGGCGCATGCTGCTGCACCGCACGCCGGCGCGCGAACTCGGGCTGGCGCAGCAGCGCCTGCACCAGGCCCAGGCTGGCCGCCACGGCGGCGTAGAGCATCAGCGCGAAGTAGCCGCTGTCGATCACGCCGCTGGTCAGCGTCTCCGCCAGCGTGACATTGCCGCCGATGTTGCAGGCCGCCGAGACGCCCAGCAGCACCAGCACCACCCAGCCGGCCCGGTGCCCGGCCTGGCGCAGCCGCGCACTGGGCGCATTCGGCGCACCGGGCGCCGCGGCCATGCGGGCGATGGCGCGTTGCATCTGCCAGGTCAGCCCCAGCGCCAGCAGCGTCAGCGCCAGCAGGTAGAGCCGGTACAGGCCGGGGCTGGCCGACAGCACGCCGCCCACGCGGTCGGCCAGGTACAGGCCGACGGCCACGTAGGGCCAGCTGCCCAGCGCCTGCAGCACGCCGGACGGCAGCAGCCGCAGCACCGGCACCAGTGCGATGAGCAGGGCGGCCTCGGCCACCAGCAGCGGCGCGTCGGGCTCCAGCACCAGCACCGCCAGCATGGACAGCAGCAGCCAGGTGGAGAAGGGACGGCGCAGCGCGCGCTCCACATGCTGGTCGCCCGGCCGTGCGGCGGGGCGGCTGCGCCAGGTCAGCCACAGGACCAGCGGCAGCAGCAACAGCTCGAGCAGGCGCAGCGCCTGCACGTTGCTGCTGCCGTCGGCCTGGTAGTCCTCGGCAAAGCGGGTCTCGATGCCCAGGCTGCGCTCCGCCTGGTCCAGGGCCTGGCCCGGCGTGCCCAGCGCGGGCCACTGCACCCACAGCGGCGGCACGTCGCGCCGCAGCAGCCGGCGGTCGATCTCGTCGATGGCCGCCTCGGTGGCGGCGCTGCCGGCCTGGATGCGTGCCTTGAGTTCGCTGGCGCGCTGGTGCAGCGCCACCTGCTGGTCCAGCGCGGTGGAAAGCGCGGCCTCGGTCGCGTCGACCGCGTCCAGCATGCCCTGCACGCGCGCGGCCAGCACGGCCGGCAGGTTGTCGAGCAGGCCCTCGGCCCGCGTGGCGGCCCAGGCCATGCGGCGCTGCGCCAGCTGGGCCAGCTGCTCGCCATAGGGCGCCAGGCTGCGCTGGGCGCGCGCCTGCCAGGCGTCGAAGCGGCGTTCGTCGAAGCGCCAGTGCCGGCCCAGGCTCTCCAGCCGCATCACGGGCAGGTCGGCCATCGCCACGCCGCCGCCGGCGCGCTGCTTGCCGTCCACGGCCGCGGCGATGCGTTCGAGATCCCGCGCCAGAGCGGGCGTGGGGTCGGGCGCGGCCAGCAGCTGGCGCGCGCGGTCGACCAGGCCCTGGTCTTCGTCGGCGCGGGCCAGGATGGCACCCACCGGGATCGGCGCCACGCCGGCCGCCGCGGGCGCCACCGGCACGGAGGCCGCAGGCAGCGCCTGTGCGGCGACGGGCCAGGGCGCCAGCCACGCGGCCAGCCACAGCAGGCCGCACAGCAGCCGGGCGCGGGAGCCCGCGAACGAGGGGAGGGGGGCGCGGGTGGAAGTGGGCATGGGCGGCCCGCAGTATGCGTTGGCCGCGTGCCGCGCCGGTGGCCGCCGCGCCTGCCTGGACGGCGGGCGCGGCGCAGGGCGTGTCAGGCCGGTTGTGGCGCGGCCGCCGAGGCCGGCAGGCCGAACACGCGGTCGAAGCCCCAGTTGAAGACGAAGGTGTAGACCAGGAAGAACAGCAGCAGCGCTGCGTCGTAGAGCAGGGCTTCCCACAGGCCCACGCCCAGGTACCAGGCGAACACCGGCACCAGGATGAAGGCCAGCCCGCCCTCGAAGCCCAGCGCATGGCCGATGCGCCGCTTGAGCGAGCGCCCGCGCACGGGCTGGCGCTTCTCCCAGGCCTCGAACAGCGTGTTGAACACCAGGTTCCAAATCACCGCGATGGCCGAGGCGATGGTGGCCAGCACCGTAGACTGCCCCGCGCCCGCACCGGACATGGCGGCCAGCCCCACGCTGGCGCACAGGATGGCGATCCCTTCGTAGAGGGTGACGTAGACGATCTTGCGTTGAATGCCTTGCATGGCCGCGACTGTATGGCTGCTGCACTGAAAGAAAAAGTCAACTCATGTCAGCGCAGCTGATAGATTGCGCCCATGGTCTTCAATTCCGACAACGTCGTCCTGTTCCTGGCCGTGCTCGACCAGGGTTCGTTCTCCGCCGCCGCCCGTTCGCTGGGCCGCGTGCCCTCGGCCGTCAGCATGGCGGTGGCCAACCTGGAGGCCGAGCTGGCCATCCCGCTGTTCGACCGCAGCGGGCGCGAGCCCCAGCCCACGGCCGCCGCGCGTGCGCTGGAGCCGCAGGCCCGGCAGATCGCGCAGCAGCTGCGCGCGCTGGACGCGCATGCGCTGGCCCTCACGCAGGGGCTGGAGGAGCGGCTCACGCTGGCCATCACGCCCGAGCTGCTGTCGTCGCGCTGGACCGGCCCGCTCGCGCAGCTGGCGGCCGAGCACCCGCTGCTGGATGTGGAGGTGCTGGTCTCGCCCCAGGCCGACGCGCTGGCCATGCTGCACACCGGCCGCGCGCAGCTGGCCCTGGTGTTCGAGCGCCCGCGGCTGGACGGGCGCGAGGCCTTCCGCCAGGTCGGCAACGAGACGCTGCTGGCCGTGGTGGCGCCCGGCCATGGCTTGCTGGGGGAGGCCGATCAGCCGGGCGGCCTGGGCGCGCTGCAGCTGGCCAACACGCGCCAGATCGTGATCGCGGGCCGCGACGGCGGCGTGGCCGACCCGCGCGTGGTGTTCGGCCGCCACGTGTGGCACACCGACAGCCCCGAGGCCGCGATGGGCCTGCTCGAAGCCGGGCTGGGCTGGGGCTGGCTGCCGACCAGCCTGGTGCAGGAGCGGCTGGACCGCGGGCGGCTGGTGGCGCTGCCGCTCAAGACGCTGGACAACGGGATGGCGCTCTGCGTGGACGTGGTGTGGTCGCGGGAGAGGCCGTTGGGGTTGGGGGGGAGGGCGTTGGTGGAGGGGATGGCAAGGGCGAGGGCGGCCTAGTCACTGACTGCCTCACTGCTCACTTCTACGCTGCAGCCATCCTCGTGATTGCTATAACAAAGATTCTTGAAAATGTGTGCATCATTAATGAGGAATACGTACGTGGCCTTAAAAGGCCCATCCTGGCCGTCGCCGCGATGTCGACCGGCGGATGGCCGCAGTGACCAAAAACAACATCATTCAAGGGAGATGCTTGATGTAGACCTGACCAGACACGGAGTCGTGCCTAAAAACACCTGCCGATCCTTAAGGCCCGGCCATCCCACGGTGCAGAATGCGATCAAACAAAAAGGTGAGGCGGCCCGCTCCTGCCGCCTCGCACCCCATCCCCAATTGATATAGGAACAAGGTCGGCGCTTGTGTGTGGGCTGCCAACAGCCATTAGGGTAAAGCGGAGCGCCGCCGTCAGTATACCTCACGGCTCCGCTTTGCATCTAGCTCCCTTCCAAGATCGAACTTATCGCCCCAAGCGGTGAACCAGTGATCGTTAGACGCTTGAACCGACATAAAGCTTGCAGGATCTAAGCCGAAAGTCTGCCCGATGCGTTCCTTAGTAGCGGTACTGATATAAGGACAGATGATGAGGTCTAGCAGCATGATCAAGGCTTCGGTGTCCTCGTGGCAGAGGGCCTTCGTGTGTTCAAGCTTGGCGACGATATGCGCCTCCAGAAAATCTTTTAACTTAGTGTATCGAACTTTGTCCTTTATATATGTCAGAAGAATAGTTATCGAAAAGTGGCTCATAAATCCAGCCGGGCGGCAGTAGTTTCCGGTCCCTTTCTCCTCTTTTATTAGAAAGTGTCGGAGCAGGATGGGGGGTGGAAGCCAATATTCACGACCTATCTGAGACAACGAGAGAAGGAGATAAAGACTCTCAACTTCTCGATAAGCACTCATGGTGTTCTTGTCGAGTTGCTGCACGACGTTGTCGTGCACATACTTGAATAGCAAATGCTTCAGCTCATGCGGGAAGTTCTGCGAGTTCAGGAAATCTACCGAGGTTGCGATCATTCGGCAGAGACGAATCGTGTGATTTACTTTAGGACTTGCAGAATAAGCAAAGAAAGAAAACTCCATGATGGCTAGCAAAGATCTTGAAAGTCGTCTGCGATTCCGATCGGAATTGTCGCATCCAACATAGACCTTGAATAGCTTTTCGATCTTGTTTTCCGCTATGGCAAACGTATAGTTCAAAAGTTCGCCGTATGTGATCCCTGATTCTTTTATCGCAGATTTGTACCCAATTATTAGGCGGTTCGTATTTATGCTGCAAACCAAATTCTTTGTCGGCGAAGTTAAGGGCGAGGCCGAATCTTCCTCCTCGCACTTTGGGCTGATCTGTTCATTAAGGAGTGCCGAGACACGCTCTTTGGCTATTGTGATTTCGGTGATGATCGGTTTTTGGTAATGCTTTATCTTTGCTGTATTGATACTAAGCTTCTTCGATTTGAGAAGATCCTGTAGTGCGTCAAATATTTTTGTTCGCGTAGATTCGTCGTTATAAAAAACAAAAAAATCATCTACGTATCGAAAAATCTCATAATCCACCTTGTGGCGCAGGTTTTCCGCAGCTCGCAATCGCTCGACCAGCTTAAAGTCAATGGATTGCAGGATGATCTCTGCAAAAATCCGAGAAAACTCTGGTCCAATAACAATGCCGTTCGTCTCTTTGTGATTTAAATTCTGCATGAGAGCGTCAAAGCGCCCCCCAAACGTCTTCTTTGATTCTTCTAGGCCAAATTTTGTCTGATCCTTGCCCAAGATTGCCCATGGCAATGAATGGGTGTAAATGCTATCAAAGCACTTGCTTACGTCAATCTGAACCATTGCATCGTATTTTTTCTCGCTACGATGGTATTTTCGTGATTCGAAGAATCGATGTATGTTTCGAAATTCTTTGTAGACGAAGTAAGAGCCAATTTGCTCATATTCTTTGCCGTCCTCCTCCACTCCCGCGATGACATCCAGGCGCTGCTCGTGCAGCTTGTCCTTAAAGTAGACATAGCGGGATACTGAAGCAGGGCGGCGGATAGAAAATTCGCTTACGGATGTGTGATAAATAATTAACGCGCTGTGAGTTGCATAAAAACTGGCAACTTCAATCTGATTGCGTGGGTGAATGACGCTTAATGTGCGGCCGTCAAGATTGTGTGCAACCCGAAAATTAAAGGGTATGGTTGCCATCTGGCATTTCCCGAGAGAAACGAAACGGCGCGTCTTCTGCTTGCCCCACTCTGTCACGACTTCGGTATTTACGGGCGTGTGTTTATGTATTCCAAACAGCAGTTTCATTGTCTGATCAAGGATCGGTTTGTCACATATCCAGCGTAACTGTCTGTTCTCTATTTCGACACTATATTTCCGTAGAAACCGGTAGTAGCCCCTGTTGGAAAACGTTGGAGGCACCTCGAAAGGCAGCATGTCCGTCAGTACGGGCCGTTGCTTGCGGTGGGTAAGTGATATGCGCCGCTTAGCCATGTTTCCACGCCTCAACGATAACTCGGAGTTCCTTGGGACTGAAATTATGGTAGCGCTTTTGTTGGAAACCAGTCGTGAATTTGCAGTGCTTCAATTTCTTCTGCAAGCTGGTTCGTTTTAATTCTCCGATATGTTTTTTTAGTTTTTTGTCAAGCAGTGTGAAACTCCGCAAATTTGTAACGATCGAATTGTTGAAGTAGATTCCGGTCACTGCGGAGGCCTTGCTATTCGCGAGGCGGGTGTTGGCCGTCAAAAATTTCACACGCGCAGCCAATTTTCTGAATGCATTTTTAGGGCTAATGGGTTTCTCTTGCCAGTAATCTGAGAACGCCAAATTTATTCGGGTGCGATATTTTGATATTTTGGCCGCACTGGGGCTGATATCAACTTTTCCAGCCTTCACAGCAAATCGATATCCAAGATATTCAAACTTCTTTAAGGTCGAAGCGGCTAACTCAAATTCAAAAGTTTTTTTCGCGTTATGGGAGAGTCCTCTTTTCCCAAGGATGTCGATGATTCTAGTCTTAAATGATCCAAGAGCTTGTCCGGCCGGAGGACGTGCAAAAATTGTTACTATGTCGTCTACATAACGGCAATAGAGGACTAATCCAGGAAGCGACCGAATTTCATCGTCAACTGGCATCAGGTAAAGCTCTGCCAAGTACGCGCTGATGCCTACGCCGCGTGGGATTCCCTCGGGTGATCCGGAAATCGCGCCGTACGAGTTAAGGACCTGCTTGATATACTTTTTCGATGCGGGGCTTAGCAAATTATCGCGATCCAGTTTCTCGATAAGTCGTTTCCGGTCGATGCTTTCATAGAAGGATGAGATATCAGTGCGAACTAGCTCGAAGGGGAAATCGCTGCCAAGTAGATCTCGAAGCTGGCAGGCCAAATCGTGGCGGCTGGCCTGTTTTACGTCGTAGATGTGGTGGATGTTGAGTTGCAGCTGTTTGATGACAAAAAATGTTTCTGGCTCTGCGTCTATGCAAAAAACCGACTTTCCTTTTGGTCCTGTTTTTTGGGAAAGTTTGATGCTGAAGCTTGGCTTTAGGACTTTTTGACTGATGTCATCCATGAGGCTATTGATTGCAGAAGACTTGACTTCTTTGGCAGATGCCAAGTCAGCCTTCAGAGCAAGTAACTGGGCCTTGAAAGCATCGGGCGTTAATGTGGCTTCAACTTGCCTTAGCGCGCGGATCTCCTTTACCTTATCGCGGACAGCGAAAGTAAGTGGTTCAAGTGTGGGGAAATATCGCGTGGCTAGATCAGAGCCCTTTCGATTCTCTATGTCATATATGCGACGGAAATTCTCCGCGGTGAACATTTGGTCAAGCATTGCGTGAAACTATTCCATTAAATCTACGTCGGTGCAGCATCCTTGGAATACCTTATGATTAGAGTAACGATAATTTCTGTTGCGAGGCAAAGATCACTATAAGTAATCAAGGCGAGAACTGATTGGTAACGGCAAGGTGGTAGGTACGCCGCCAGTAAGAGTCCGCGATTCTCAAACGCCCGCAGACTGGCGTCAGTCTTATCAAATCGGTCACCCTCTGCATGGCCGCCGCAGGCAGGTCAGCGTTTCCGATCGCTTCTAAGCAGACAGTGCGACGCACAGGTTCCGAAGCTTGTGAAGTGCCCCATACAGTGCTACGCCGTCGTGTTCCGCCGGGACAGTTCAGGGCGTGCGCCAGGTCGATGCAAAGAGCAGCTGATCGCCAGCGGCGAATCTTTGCTAGATCAGGAGGCAAGTGCATCGCTGACCTGCTGGACCGTCTGAGCAGTGGGCGAGCGGCGCGCGGCCACGATGTATTACCCAGTACGACACCGCATCCAGCTCCACGCCAAGGCAGCAGCCCCACGAGGTCAATCCGATTGACGGCCGTGCCACATTTGCGCCTTCCCATCGCCTCCCTTTTGTAGAGATGTCGATTTAGAAACCTTCTGAAACAATCCTATGAGGGATTTGCGCAGGGGTTGCAACTGAGCCGCGCAAGTTCTCCATCAATTGGTGGAGAGGGCGCCCGGGAGCGTGTCAACCGGATTGCGTGACGCAGGCGGTTTGGCGGCGCCGAGCCCGACATAGCAGCGGACACTGATCCGCACAGCTGCACGATTTTTGAACGTCCAAGCGCAGTCTTTCGGCCGTCTTCCAGACAGGTGCGGCGGAGGGCCCGCAACGCGTCGCTGGCTTGCGTTCGGGTGGCCGAACGCGGCAGTGCACGCCGTTCGGAAAACCGTCCATTGCCCGGTTTCGCCGTGGGCCGCCATCGATTCGCCGGCCACGGCCTCCGACCAGCCGGCCGGTTCCTTTGCACCCAGCTCCGACCACCCCTGTGCCTCCGGCCAAGCATGTGCCTCCGGCCAAGCATGTGCGGGCGGCCCTCAGGCGTGCACAAGCAGCAGCCTTTCCCCCGCGCGCGGCGGCTCGTGAAGACCCGTGGCATGCCACGCAAATCGAGTTCTTGCCGATGGCACGGATCGTGCGCTGCAAGCCACGAGGGTCTTGTCCTCTAGAAGGGCTGCATGCGCGCACCGGCCTTGCGCGACATGTCCGCTGCGCGCGGCAGCCCGCCAAGTCCAACGTCAATTGAGGGATCAGGGATGTACCAGGAAATCCGCAGCCATGGCACACGGCGCACAGCGCGCGCACGGCGCCCACGCGCCACGCCACCGGCACTGAAAAACATGCACGTGCAACTGGCCTGCCTGTCGCTGCTGGCCTTGCTGGCCGCACCGGCCAGCGCCAACCAGTGGTCCTACCCCGGCGACCCCGGCTTCGTCGCCCGCAGCGCGCCGGAAGTGCCCGGCGCCAAGGCCAGCTGGGAGACGCCCGAGTACGGCACCTACTTCGGCACGCTGGGCGGTGGCACGGCCATCACGGCGCCGTGGCAGCTCGTCGCCGTCAACGCGTCCACGGCGTACGCGCTGGGCTACTACGGCCAGGGCGTCACGCTGGGCATGATGGATTCGGGCTACCGGCCGACGCACCAGGGCTTCCAGACCACCATGATCGCGCCCGTGCGGGCCGGCGGCGTCTACGCCACCTCGGGCTTCGGCTACCGCAGCACGCCCACGCCGGGCAACCCGTTCACGGCCGGCGAGGCCTTCGTGGTGGATGGCGACCAGGCGCGCACCAGCGACTACTCGCACGGCACCGGCATGCTGGGCGTCACCTCCGGCATCCGCGATGGCCTGGACCAGCATGGCATCGCCTTCGGCTCCAGGATGGTCGTGGCCAAGACGGGCGGCTCCGACACGCAGTCGCACGGCCCCTTCCACGACTACGTGTACTGGTACACGGCCAACAAGGCCCTGGTGGACGCCGGCGCCCAGGTCATCAACAGCAGCTGGGGCTCCTACGTCCAGACCTTGAACCGCACCCAGTTCGACGGGTCGGGCAACGACCTGGGCGCCAACGGCAACCTGGCCAATGCGTACCAGATCGCCGGCAAGGACAGCGCCAATCCGGCCGCGATGGCCAGCATGATCCCGAACGAGACCTTCAAGGATCTGGAGTACCAGTACTTCTTCACCAAGAAGACCTACTCGGCCGGCGGCATTCAGTACAACCCGGCCTACCCGGGGCGCTCGTTCATGGACGCGATCTGGGAGGCCATCAAGGTCACCGGCACCGTCAACGTGCGCTCGGCCGGCAACAACGACTGGAGCAACCCCTACTTCCGGCCCGCGTACCCGCTGTTCAACCCGCTGGCGGAGAACCAGTTCGTGGCGGTGGGCGGGGTGCAGCCGCCGACGGCGGCCAACCCGGAATACACCAAGCAGTTCGGCTACAACGAGGCGGGGCTGGCCAAGTGGTGGTCGGTGTCGACCCCGTCGAACAGCGTGCGCACCACGAGCAGCGCGGGCGACACCAACTACTCCAACTCCAGCGGCACCTCGCCGGCCACGCCGGTCGCCACCGCAGTGATGGGGGTGCTGCTCTCGCGCTTCCCGAACATGGATGCCAAGCAGGTCCGTGACGTGATGCTGACCACGGCCAACAACCGCATGTCCGACGGCACGCGCTTCCTGGGCACCGGCCAGACCTCGCCCACCGGCGCCTCCATCGCCTGGACCGCACCCGACGGCCTGCCGGACGAGCGCTGGGGCTGGGGCATTCCCGATCTGGCCAAGGGCGTGCACGGGCCGCGCCAGTTCCTGAGCCCCATGGTCTACGCCATGAACAAGGCGCCGCTGGACGTCTGGTCCAACGACATCGGCCAGGTCGCCATCAAGCAGCGCGAGCAGGAAGACCGCCAGTGGCTGGCCAGCTACAAGCAGCAGGGCATCGCGCTGGCCGGCCCCTTCGGCCCCAACGTGCTGAACCAGAACGGCACGCTGAGCCCGCAGGCCTTCATGGTCCAGGGCCTGCTGAACGATCCGGCCATCCAGGCCATCACCAACGGCCGTCCCGAGACCTACGACAAGATCCCCTATGCCAACGCGGTGGCCTGGCGCAAGGAATGGATGGACGCGCGCGCGGACTCCATCCAGAGCAAGATCGACCGCGGCCAGTACACGGCCTCGCTGACCAAGACCGGCAGCGGCACGCTGATCCTCACGGGCAACAACAGCTATGCCGGCGGCTCGACGGTGGCGGGCGGCAAGCTGTCGGTGGTCGGCACCAACGGCTCGGGCGTGACGGTGACCAGCGGCGGCACGCTGGGCGGCACGGGCACGGTGGCGGGCGCCATCGTCGTCATGAGCGGCGGCGTGCTGGCGCCCGGCGTCAGCGCGGCCGAGGCCGCGGGCGTCACCGGCGTGGTGGCCGATGTGACGGTGGCCGCAGGCGATGTGCTGCGTGCGAGCAGCGCCAAGATTGGCCTGGGCGGCTGGTTCGCCGCCACGCTCAAGCCGGGCGGCGTGTCCTCGCGCCTGGTGGCTTCGGGCAGCGTCGCACTCGGCGGCAGCCTGAGCCTGTCGGCGGCGGTCGCACCCAACCCGGGCGAGACCTACACGCTGATCCAGGGCAGCAGCATCCTCGGCACGTTCGCGGGCTTGCCCGAGGGTGCGAGCTTCCAGTCGGGCGGGCGGCAGTTCCGCATCTCCTACCAGGGCGGCCGCGTGACGGTCACCGCGGTGTGATGGCGCCCCGCAGCATTCCATTTTGTTTTTGTCCAGGGAAGGAAATGAGCATGAAAAAAATCGGTTCGTCGATCGCAGGCCTCGCGCTGGCCGCCACGGCGGCTTTTGCGGCGCCGGTGCAGGCCAACCTCGTCACCAACGGCGGGTTCGAGACCGGCGATTTCTCCGGCTGGGCGCAGACCGGTGAGTCCGACTTCAACGGCGTGCAGTGCGCCGGGCCCGGCGCCAGCGTGTACGCGGGCAACTGCAGCGCCTACTTCGGCCCCTTCTCGTCGCAGGGCGGGATCGCGCAGACCATCGGTGTCGGCAGCATCGGCAAGATGTGGAGCCTGTCGTTCGCGTTCATGCCCGATGGCGGCATGCCGAGCAGCTTCACGGTGAGCTTCGGTGGCAAGACGCTGCTGTCGATCACCGACCCCGTGGCGAGCGACTACATGGTCTACCAGTTCAGCGGCTTCACCACGGCGGAGAACATGACGCTGAGTTTCGACTTCTTCGACCCGGTGGGCTTCCTGTCCCTGGACGAGGTCTCGGTGACGGCCGTGCCCGAGCCGGCGACGACCGCCCTGATGGGTGCGGCGCTGGCCGGCCTGCTGGTGATGCGCCGCCGCAAGGCAAGCTGAGGCGCCGCGCCGCCGACGGCTCCCGTGGCCCGCTGCGCGGCTGCGGCCGCTGGCGGCGCACGCAGGCCACGCGAACCGACCTGTTCGACGCGGAGGAGGTGAAGAACCACCTGCGCACCTTCCGCTGAGGGTGGGCAGCTGCGCGATCCGCAGGGCCTGCCGGTCGGTGCACGGCTGCTGCGCGAGGCGCACCGGCTTCCGCTGGACGGTGCGCGCTGCGCCGGCAAGCAACCCGGGCGCAGCGCGGTGGGGAAGGGCGGCACGCGGCGACGTGATGCGACCAGCGGTCGCGGCACCGGAATTGCATGCCCCATGGACTTCGCTCCGCAGGAGAAGCTTCATGCACCGTGCTGTGTACCGCGTTGCCCTGGTTACGCTGTTGTGGGGCGCCACGTTGGCCGGCGCGGCAGATGCGCTGCCGGCGCTGCAGGCCGACGCCAGACGCACCACGGTGTCGGGCCTGTCTTCCGGCGGCTTCATGGCGGTGCAGTACGCGGTGGCCTTCTCGGCCAGCGTGCAGGGCGTGGGCGTGGTGGCAGGCGGCCCTTACCGCTGCGCCGTCACGGTGGGTTGACGCCATGGGCCGCACCGTGGTGGATGGCGGCGGCTTCAACCGCTGGGCCGACACCAACCGGTTGATCGTGCTGTATCCACAGGTGGCACGCAGCGGCGCGTCGCCGTTCAACCCCAAGGGCTGCTGGGATTGGTGGGGGTAACTGGGGCCTTACCTCTACACCGGGCCGGCCTACGCTTCCCGCAGCGGGTTGCAGCCATCGGCCGTGCGCAAGATGGTGCAGCGCCTGACGGACGGACAGGAGGACGTCGTTCGGTGACGGCTGCCGGTGCGTGGGCTTGCAGATCGCAAGCCATGCGCGGGCCTCCATTGGCGTGGAGAAGGCGGCGGACTGGCAACACACCAAGCTTGCACCCGTGACGCAAGGCGGTCGCCGCGCCTGGGCGAGGCGCAGGCCGACGCGAGGCTTCGGCCCAGGCCGCCAGCCGCGAGGCACGCCGGCCCGCGGCAGGCGGCATGCGAAGTCCCACGGGCCAAGGGTGTCGCTGCCGGCCCCGGCGGCCTGGCGGGGCTTCTACAACCGGGGTGGACGGGCGGCCTCTTGCCGGCCCGCCGGCACCACTCCTGGAGAAGACCATGCCCGAAATCCCGACCCCCATCACCCCGCCCACCCCACCCGAGGCGGGTGACGCCGACCTCGCAGCGCAGGCCCGCCCGGGCTATGGCGTGCCCTCGCAAGACCCGCGGCCTGGTGCGCAGCAGCCGCTGTCGCCGGCCGAAGCCACGCGCGAGGCCGGCAGCACGCTCGCGGCCGGCGGCGTGCTGGCCGGCGCTGCGGCGGGGGCCGCCGTCGGCGCGGTCGTCGGCGGCCCGGCGGGCGTGGTGGTGGGCGGTGCGGTCGGCGGCATCGCCGGCGCGGTGGGCGGCGCGGCCGCCGGCAAGGCCATCGCCGGCGCGGGCGTGGGCCTGCACATCGAGGACAGCGGCGGCAACGGCCGCCCGGTGGTGCTGATCCACGGCTGGCCACTGTCCGGCCAGGCCTGGCAGGCCCAGGTGCCGCTGCTGGCCGCAGCCGGCTACCGCGTGGTGGTCTACGACCGGCGCGGCTTCGGCCGCTCGGCCAAGCCCGCCAGCGGCTACGGTTACGACCAGCTGGCCGACGACCTGGCCCAGGTGCTGGACGAATGCGGCCTGCAGCAGGACGTGACGCTGGTCGGCTTCTCCATGGGCGGCGGCGAGGTGGCGCGCTACGTCGCGCGCCACGGGCAGGCGCGCCTGCGCAGCGTGGTGTTCGCTGCGGCCGTGCCGCCCTTCATGATGCAAGGCCGCGACAACCCCGAGGGCCCGCTCACGCCCGAGAAGGCCAAGGAGATGAAGCAGAACCTGGAGCAGGACCGCGACACCTTCTTCGAGCAGTTCACGCGCGATTTCTTTTCGGCCAACGGACGGCTCGTGGTCAGCGAGCAGCAGCGCGCCGAGGCCGTGGCGCTGTGCCGCCAATCCGACCAGCAGGCGGCGCTGGCCTGCATGGAATCGTTCGGCACCACCGACTTCCGCAACGACCTCCAGAAGCTCACGGTGCCTACGCTGGTGCTGCACGGCGATGCGGACGGCATCGTGCCTCTGGAGGGCTCGGGCCTGCGCACGCACCGCGCCGTGCCGCACAGCGGGCTGGTGACGGTGCCCGGCGCGCCGCACGGGCTCAACACCTCGCACCCGCGCGAGTTCAACGACGCGTTGATCGCCTTTCTGCGCGAAGGTTGAGCAGGAGGGGGCACAGGCTCCCGCCGGCGGCCCGCCGGGACCACCGCGTCCATCCATCGGCTGGAGGAGGAAGGCGGCACGCGCCTGCGGTACGCTGCGCGCAGCCCATCCGGGCGGCCACGGGAGGGACCATGGTGCAGTGTCTTCGCTCCGCTCAGGCGCGGCGGTTGTTGCAGCTTCTCTCTGCAGGGGCACTGGCCCTGGCCGCGGCAGCCGCGGCGGCCGATGCGCCCACGCCCGGGCCCGCGCCGCCGGCCTGCACGGCCTCGGCACCGCGGCAGCCCGGCCGGCCCGTGGCGGTGCCCGTGCCCAAGGCCGCGCCGCTGGTGTTGCAGAACTTCGTCTACTGCAGCGCGGCGCCTGCGCCGGCTGCCACCGCCAGTGCCACCGCACCGCCGGCTGGCGGGCCGGCCACGGCGCCGCCACCCGCATGCCCACCACCGGCACCGGCCGAGAAGTGCACGGTCGACCCCGCCACCGTGCCGACTTCGGTGGAAGTCAACTTCGGCAAGGGCATCGGCCTGAAGTTCCAGTCCGCCGGGTGGCTGGCCTGGGTGCTGACGGGCCTGTGCGCGGTTGCGGTGGTCGTGGCGCTGGCGCAGATCCTGCGGTCCGGGCCCGCCACGCCGGCCGCAGGCGGCACCGCGCCGACCCGCGCCTGGGCGTGGCTGGCGGCCCTGCTGGCGCTGGTGCTGGGCCTGTTCGTGGGCCTGGCCCTGGCGCCGGGGCCGCAGCTGACGGAGGCGCAGCTGCTGGAGCTGCAGGCCTCGCCGCAGTTCAAGGCCGCCATGGTGGAACTGGTGGAGGCCAAGGCCGAGGCGGCCCGGCTGCGCGAGCGCGTGGCGGTGCTGGAGCTGGCGGCCCGCACCGCCGTGCCGGTGGCGCCGCCGCCCGCGCCGGCGCCGGGGGAGCCGCGCATGGGCGGCTACGACCCGTTCAGCCTGGTGCTGGGCGCGGCCTTGGCCGTGGCCGTGGGCCTGGCGTGGTTCACGCGCTGGGCGCAGGAGCACGCGCAGGCGCGCGCGGTGCTGCGCGCCATCGGCGCGGCGGTGGCGGCCGCCGGGGTGGAGCGCTCGGCCACCTCCAGGCCCGACTCCGTGCCGCCTTCCGCCGAGGAGATGGCGCTGATGACGGTGCGGCGTCTGCTGTCCGGGCGCTGGGGCCTGCCGGGCGAGAGCCTCTGAGCGCGGCGGGCATGCCGCTGCCGCGCGCCCCGGGCACGGCCCGCGTGCCGCCACGGCCAGGCCGGATCGGCGTGCGCCTGGCGCGCCGCGCCGGTGTGCCAATCTGGCAAGGACCGTGGGGCCATGGCCCCGCGTGCGGCCCGGGCGGCCTAGACTCCGCGCCCATGTCTTTCCGCCACCACGCCCGCCTGCAAGCCGACCGGCCCTGCCGCGCGCGCAGCGTGCTGGCCCGGTGCGCCGCTCCGCGCCGAACCGCCGGCCATTCCTGAGCCCGGCGGTCCGCACCAGAAGCACTTCCCCCTTCCTCGCTGCCGATCGCCGGGCCCCAACAGCCCCAAGGCCCCGGTGCGTCCGCGCGCCGGGGGTGGTCGTTGCGTTCGCACCCCGTGCGATGAAGGAGTTCCCATGCAGTTGCGGCAGATCCTTGCCGTTGTCGATGCGTCCGCCGCAGGTGTGCAGGCGGGTTGGCGCGCTGCGCGCCTGGCCTGGGCGCATGGCGCCACGCTGAGCCTGGTGGCGCCGGTGGCGCTGCCGGACCGGCACCCCGCCTCGCGGCACGGCCCCAGTGCGCCGCCCGTGCGCATGCGCGCGGCGCTGAGCGACCTAGCCGGCAGCATAGCCGCCGCCATCGGCATCCGTCCCAAGGTGGCGGTGGACCTGGAAGGCGAGGGCGGCGCACTGCTGCACAAACAGGCGCGCGCCGCCAGCCTGGTCGTCGTGCCGGCGTCGGCGGGTCCGGCGGGGGCCACGGCCTGGTGGCAGGGGAACCTGGCCGAGCGGCTGCTGCGCGAGGCGGGCGTGCCCGTGCTGCTGGTGCGGCGCCCGGCGGGCACGGCGCACCGCAGCGCGCTGGTGGCCACGGGCCTGGACGCCGAGGCCGCCGGCCCGCTGCTGCACGCGGCCCGCTGGCTGTGCCGGCCCGACGGGGTGCTGGCCTGCCATGTGCTGGACCCGACGATCCAGCGCCACCTGCACGCGGCCGACCTGCCGCTGGCCACCGTGCAGTCGTGGATGGAAACCGCCGGGCGGCGGGCCGAGCTGGCGCTGGGCCAGCAGCTCGTGCAGGCCGGGCTGCCGGCCGGGCAGGCGCTGGTGCTGCAGGGCCCGGCGCTCGCGCGGCTGCTGCATGCGCAGCACAGCCGCGCGGCCTCGCTGCTGGTGGTCGGCAAGCCGCGGCGCAGCCGCTGGGCCGACCTGCTGCGGCCGGCGCTGGCGCGGCAGCTGGCCGCGCGCGTGGCCAGCGACGTGCTGTGGCTGCCGACGCCGGAGCCTGGCGCGCGGGTGGCGCGTGCGCGCCTGGACGGCGCGCAGGGCGCGGCGTGGTGCGCGCCGCCGGGCGGCGCGCCCGTGCTGGCACCGCAGCGCGCCGATGCGAGGCCGTTGCCATGAGCGCCGCCCTGGCATGGCCGGCCACGCCGATGGCCGCAGGGCCGCTGCCCGAAGCGCTGCGGCGGCTGGGCCGCTGCCTGGCCCCGTGGACCTTTCTGCGCATCGACGTGGACCGGCCGCTGGACGGCCTGGCGCGCGAGCTGCAGGGCCTGCACGGCCGCCTGGCCGACGGCACGCTGCAGGCCACCAGCCTGCTGCTGCCCGGCCCCTTGCCGGGGCTGCGGCTGTGGCACCGCCAGGCCGATGGCGAGCACTACGTCTACGTGGAGGACATGGCGGCCGGCTGCCTGGCCGGCACCACGGTGCTGAACCGGCTCGTGGAAGTGGGCCGGGCCGTGGACCCGCATGTGCGCTCGCCGCACTCGCGCTACCTGCCGGCCTACCAGCGCCGCGGCATCGCCACGGCCGTCTATGCCTGGGCGCTGGACAGCGGCATCTGCCTGGTCAGCGGCGCGCGCCAGTCGCCTGGCGCGTACGCGCTGTGGCAGGCGCTGGGGCGGCGCTACGGTTTGGGCTACGTGCAGCTGTCGGCCCGGCGGCTGCGCTGGCTGGGCACGGCCGTGGTCGTGGCGCCGGCGCTGGCCGACGGGCTGGACACGCGGCTCATGCTGTGGAGCGGCGCGCGCGAGCGGCTGCGCTGGCTGGACGGCCTGGCGCGGGCCTGACCACCGGCTGCCATGGCGGCGCGATCGGCGCGCCCGCACCCGCCATGCAAATGCGAATACTTATTACCGGCATCGAATAAGGTGGCGGCGCCGGTAAATCAAGACGCACTGGTCGGCGCGGCCCCGCAAACTGCTTTGTCAGACAAATCCTTCTTTTTTTGTAAGCAGGGTTATGGCGGCTCCGTTACTGCTTGCGGCCGCTTATAGTCGCGCCGCCCCACGGAGAGGTAAATGATGAAATTCGGTGTAAAAGAACTTTGCCGCAGCTTGTTGGTCGTCGTTGGAATCGGGGTGACCCAGATGTCCTGGGCCGGCCGGTCCAATTACCAGGAGCTTTATGTGTTCGGCGACAGCCTGTCGGACACGGGTAATTCTCTGGTCGCCACGACGGCGCAGCAAATGGTGCCTGCATTGCCGCCATCCCGTTCGCCTTACGCTTCGTATTGGCAAGGGCGTTATACCAACGGGCCGGTCGCCGTCGAATATCTCTGGGATTTGATGAACCGCAAGAACGGGTCGGAACTGACGCCGTCTCTGGTACTGGACAGCCGCGTCAAGAAATCCGGCGTGAGTTTCGCCTTCGGTGGTTCCACGTCCGGGTTCAGCACGCAGTCGCCGCTGGGTTTCACCGCGCCGGGGCTGCTGGGCCAGGTCCAGCTCTTCAACACCTTGCTGGCCGGCAAGAAGGCGCCGCCCAATGCGCTGTATGTCGTCTGGAGCGGCTCGAACGACTACCTGCAAGGCATCACCAGCACACCCGCGACGGTGGTGAGCAACGTCGCGGCCTCGGTGCGGCAGCTGTATGCCATGGGTGCGCGCTCGTTCCTGGTGCCGAATCTGGCCGATTTGGGACTGACGCCTTTCGTGCAGGTCCAGAATGCCGGCCCGGCGTTCACCCAGCTGAGCCAGGCGCACAACGCCTTGCTCCAGAGCACCCTGGAACGGCTGGGCCGGGAACTGCCGGCTGCGCGCATCGTCTCGCTCGACGTCTTTGCGCTCGGGGCCACCGTGGTCGGCTCCGGCCAGGTGTCCACCGAATTGCCGGCGCTGGAATATCTCGCACCCGGTACCGGCGCGGTCGATTGCCTTTTCCGCAATCCGGCGACCTGTGTGGATGTGAATTTCAACACCTTTTTGCCGCCATTCCTTTTCTGGGACGTGATGCACCCCACCACACAGGCGCATGGCTTGATTGGCAGCGCCATGTACCGCGCCCTGCAGAACAAACCATAAATCACCGCTGGTCAGCCGATTCGTTCGCCACTTGTTTCTACGCATGACAGGATGTTCTCGCGATGGACACCATGCAGCAAATCAGAATATCGAGCGGTGAGAGCTTCATCTCCGGCAAACGTCGCTTCGATTGCGAATGGATGGAGGGTTCTCAAATGAACCGCTGGCTGTTACGGGCCAGGCTGGCCGAAGCCTTGGCAGAGCACGGCCCGCATTCGCATTGGCTTGAAACGCGGCTCAAAAGCGAGGCAGCGCAAGCCATCAGCTTGTAACAGCATGGCCGGCCATTCATTGAAAGTGGTCTCGCCGCGAAATGATGTCGACAACCCGGAGTAGAAAATGAATTTGGTGAAATCAGGGCTTCTCGCCGCAGCGGCCTTCTCGGCCCTGCCGGCGTTCTCATCCCAGGTGACGCAATGGGACTACGTCGTCGACAGCGCCTTCAACGCGGCGCAGACCACGTTCTCGGCCGGACGCGCGTCCAGCAACGGCACGGTGGCACCGTCCAACCTGCAGATCAGCTGGGGCGTGGCGAACGGCAGCGTCGGCGTGAACCGCAGCGCGCTGGAGATCTCGGCCACGCCGAGCAGCGGGGTGCTGGTGACCGACGGCGCGTCGCAGCTCGCCAACACCTACACCCACGTCAACAACGGCAACCTGGGCCGCAACAGCGTCTCGCTGCTGACGACGCAGATCGACGCGCAACTGCAGCTGCGCCCCAGCGGCTCGGGCCTGCCCTATGCCTCCTACCTGGCGAGCTACACCGTCAACTTCGCCGAAACGCCCAACGTGTCGGGCAGCTGCGTGGTGCAGGGCGCGGTCGCCTGCGACGACATCTTCGTCATCTCCGGTTCGCTGAACGAAGCCTTCGTCTACGACGGCTTCGAGTACTTCGTGAGCTTCTTCGCGGCGCCCACGCTGGACACGCTGGACGACACCGTCTGCGCGGCCGCCGGGGCCGGCCCGGGCTGCATCGGCTTCACCACGCAGGAGTTCATGGCGACGACCGTCAACTTCAACCTGGCGATCACGAGCCGGGCCATCGAGGTGCCGGAGCCGGGTTCGATCGCCTTGCTGGGCGCGGGCCTGCTCGGGCTGGTGGGCCTGCGCCGCCGCCACCCGCGCGCCTAGGTCGCGAGCGCTGCCTCGAGCTCGTGCACGAGCTCGGTCAGCGCGCTGCCCAGCGCCAGCACCTTGCGCGCGGGCAGCGGTTGCGGCGCCAGCACGCCGCAGTTCAGCACGAAGCGGATCGCGTCCACGGGCTGCGCGAAGGGCACGGCCACGGCCTCGATCTCGGGCCGGAAGTCGCGTGAGCTGCAATGGCCGTGGCGCGCGAACTGCGCCATGGCGCGCTCGACCACGCCCGCATGCCGGCGCGCAGCGGCCGGGTCGCGCACGGCGATCTCGTTGAGCGCGGCGCGGCGCTCGGCCGGGCGCGCGCCGCAGAGCCAGGCGCGGCCCATGGCGGTGGCCAGCATGGGCATCACGGCGCCGGTGTCGGGTGGCAGCAGCCGGCCGTCGGTGCGCCAGGCGGTCTGCACGTAGACCATGCCGGCCTGGTGGCGCAGGCCCAGCGACACCGCCCCACCGATCTTCTGCGACAGCGCCAGCATGCCCGGCCGCGCCAGCGCGCGCAGGCGCAGGCCGGCCAGCATGGGGTAGGCAATGGCCACGGTGCCCGCACCCAGGCGGTAGCCGCTGCCGCCCAGCGGGTCGCGCCGCAGCAGGCCCAGTTGCACCAGCGTGTAGGTGAGCCGCACCACGGTCTGCGGCGACAGGCCGAGCCGGCGCGCGAGCTGGGCGTTGCCCAGCACTTCGTCGCCGGGCTGGAAGCAGGCCAGCAGGTCCAGCCCGCGCGCCAGCGTCTGCGCGGCGGCGTTGGCGGGATCGTCGGCAGCGCGGCGCCGCGCCGGGGCCGGTGCGGGCGGTGGTGGCCAGGCGGCCGTGGGTGGCACGGCGCTGGCGGACTCGGCCCGCCATTCCTGCTCGATGTGCCGGGCCAGCGCCAGCAGCCTCGGGGCGACGCGCTCGGCCAGTTCGCCAGGGGCCAGGCGCCGCGCCGGCAGGCCGCAGTTGAGCACCAGGCGTTCGCCGCCCAGGCGCACGTCCAGCGGCACTGCCACGGCGTGCACGTCGCGCTGGAAATGCCCGGGCGAGAAGCACAGGCCGTGCTGCGCGAGATCGCGACTGGCCTGGGCCAGCGCGGGCGCCCAGGCCGCGAGCTGGGCCGGTGCGTGCGCGCGCAGCGCGGCGAGCGCCTCGGCGCGTTCGGCGGGCGCGGCGCTGGCCAGCCAGGCGCGGCCGACCGCGCTGGCCAGCAGCGGCAGGGCCGCGCCCACGTCGGGCTTGAAGGCCGAGGGCTGGTGCCAGCGGCAGGTCTCCACATAGACCATGTGGCGGTGGTTGCGCATGGCCAGCGAGACCGCGCCGCCCAGCTCCTCGGCCAACTGGCCCATCGGCAGCCGCGCGAGCCGGCGCACGCCCAGGCTGGCCAGCAGCGGGTAGCCCAGCGTGAGCGCGCTGCTGCCCAGCCGGTAGCGCCGCGTGCCAGCGTCGAACAGCAGCAGGCCGCGCGCGAGCAGCTGCGTGCTCAGGCGCGAGATGCTGGCCTTGGACAGGCCGGTGCGCTCGGCCAGCTGCTTGTTGGACAGGCCGGCCGGCGCGTCGGCGAAGGCGTCGAGCAGGGCCAGGCCGTGGGCGAGGCTGCTGGCGTAGCGGGGATCGGTGGCGGCTGGCACGCGTTCAATATAGCGAAACAAGGATTGGCCCGGCGGTGGTGCCGAACCTAAGCTGCGCACCGGATTCCCCCCCGAACGACAGGAGACCCGAGGATGCGAGCGAACGACCGTGCAGCGCTGCGAGAGGCCGCGCCATGAACCATGCCACGCGCAATCAAGCGCAAGGCCCGCTGGCCGGCCTGCGCATCCTGGACATGGCCACCGTGGTGGCCGCTCCGTTCGGCGCCACGCTGTGCGCGGATGCAGGCGCCGAGGTCGTCAAGCTCGAGCTGCCCGAGGGCAACGACCCGCTGCGCGGCCTGGCGCCCACGGGCCTGTACTGGAAGGTGCTGAACCGCGGCAAGGCCGGCATCTCGCTGGACGTGCGCAAGCCCGAGGGGCGCGCGCTGTTCCTGCAGCTCATCGCGGGCTTCGACATCCTGGTGGAGAACTTCCGCCCCGGCACGCTGGACCGCTGGGGCCTGGACTGGGCCACGCTGCAGGCAGCCAACCCGCGCCTGTCGGTGCTGCGGCTCACGGGCTTCGGCCAGACCGGGCCGTATGCGGACCGGCCCGGCTTCGCGCGCATCTTCGAAGCCATGGGCGGGCTGGCCCACCTGACGGGCGAGGCTGGCGGCAACCCGCTGCACATCAACTTCCCGCTGGGCGATGCGGTGGCCGGCCTGTTCGGCGCGTTCGCCATCGCCAGCCTGGCGGCCGAGCGCGCGCGCGACCCGCAGGCGCCGGGCCGCGAGGTCGACCTCTCGGCCACCGAGGCGCTGCTGCGCGTGCTGGAGCCGCTGGCGGCCGAGCATGAATGCCTGGGCGAGGTGCGCGGCCGCACCGGCGCGCGTGCCAGCTACACGGCGCCGTCCAACATCTACCGCACGCAGGACGGCCTGTGGATCACCCTCGTGGGCTCGTCGGACGCGATCTTCCGCCGGCTCTGCACGGCCATGGGGGAGCCCGGGCTGGCCGACGATGCGCGCTTCGCGAGCAACCCGCAGCGCATGCGGCACCTGGACCAGATCGACGGTGCCATCGCGCAGTGGTTCGCCACGCAGGACTACGCGGGGCTGGCCGCGCTGCTGGAGGCGCACGGCGTGCCTTTCAGCAAGATCTATTCGATCGCCGATGTGCTGGACGACCCGCATTTCCAGGCGCGCGAGGCCTTCTGGCGCCTGCCCGACGCCGAGTTGGGCTCGCTGCCCGCGCCGGCCGCGGTGCCGCGCTTCGGCCACAACCCGCCACCGCCGCGCACCGGTCCGGCCTGCGGCGAGCACAACGCCACGGTCTACGGCGCGCTGGGTCTCACGGCCGGCGACCTGGCCACGCTGCGCGCCGCCCACGTCATCTGAACAGGAGCTTGTCCATGATCCGCGATCCCCAGGCCTTCGGCGAACTGCTGGCCAACGTGCGCCGCCAGGTGCGCGAGAAGATGATCCCGCGCGAGGCCGAGGTCGAGCGCCTCGACGCCGTGCCCGACGACCTCGTGGCCGAGCTGGCCGCGAGCGGCTATTTCGGCTGGTCCATTCCCGAGGCCTACGGCGGCGCCGGCATGACGACCGAGGAATTGGTGCTGGCGGCGATGGAGCTGTCGCAGGCCAGCGTGGCCTTCCGCGCGCGCGTGGGCACCAACACCGGCATCGGCTCGGAGGCGCTGGTGGCCGACGGCACGCCGGCGCAGAAGGACCGCTACCTGCCGCGCATGGCGCGCGGCGAGTTGACGGGCTGCTTCGCGCTGACCGAGCCCGAGGCCGGCTCGGACGCCGTGGCGCTGCAGACCAGCGCGGTGCGCGACGGCGACCACTACGTGCTGAACGGCAGCAAGTGCTTCATCACCAACGCGCCCATCGCCGGTCTGTTCACGGTGATGGCGCGCACGGATGCGAACGACCGCTCGGCGCGCGGCATCTCGGCCTTCCTGGTCGAGCGCGGGACGCCGGGCCTGTCCACCGGCGTGCCCTACGACAAGATGGGCCAGGCCGGCTCGCCGGTGTCGGAGGTGCATTTCGACCACTGCCGCGTGCACGCCGACCAGATCGTGGGCGGCGCCGGCAACACGGGCAACGGATTCAAGACCGCGATGAAGGTGCTGAACAAGCAGCGCATCCACCTGG
The DNA here is from genome assembly GCF_001422365.1 of Pseudorhodoferax sp. Leaf265. Lineage (GTDB taxonomy): Bacteria > Pseudomonadota > Gammaproteobacteria > Burkholderiales > Burkholderiaceae_C > Pseudorhodoferax. Next base: position 106,758 of record NZ_LMMT01000015.1, read on the forward strand.
CCGCGCTGTGCACCGGTCCGGCGATCCGCATGCTCGACGAGGCCGTGGCCCACACGGCGCAGCGCCAGCAGTTCGGCCAGGCCGTGGCGGGCTTCCAGCTGGTGCAGGCGCTGATCGCCGATTGCCAGACCGAGATCCACGCCGCGCGTGCGCTGATCCTGGAGACGGCGCGCGCCCGCGATGCCGGCGAGGACGTGACCATGCAGGCCTCCATGTGCAAGTACTTCGCCTCGGAGATGTGCGGCCGCGTGGCCGACCGCTGCGTGCAGATGCTGGGCGGGCTGGGCTTCATCCGCGGCCACGCCATCGAGCGCTTCTACCGTGACGTGCGGCTGTTCCGCCTGTACGAGGGCACGAGCCAGATCCACCAGCTCAACATCGCCAAGCGCACGCTGGCACGCGCCGGGCACGACCTGCGCTGAACGCAGACACCACAAGGAGACCGACATGCGAGCACTGAAAACCACCACGGCGTGCACGCGCCGCGCCGCCGCTGCCGCACTGCTGGCCCTGGCCGGCGTGTTGCCCATGGCCCAGGCCGCCGACTACCCGGACAAGCCCGTGCGCATCATCGTGCCCTACGCGCCGGGCGGCGGTGCCGACACCGCAGCACGGGCCATCGGCCAGCGGCTGACGGAGGTCTTCGGCCAAAGCTTCATCGTCGAGAACAAGGCCGGCGCCGCGACGCAGACCGGCACGCTCGCGGTGGTGCGCGCCGCGCCCGACGGCTACACGCTGCTGCTGGGCACGGCCAACCTGGCGACCAATGCCGTGCTGTTCGACAAGCTGCCCTACGACGCGCAGCGCGACCTGGCGCCGATCTCGCTGATCACCAAGGCGCCGGTCTACGTGGTGGTCCATGCCGAGTCGCCCGTGAAGGACCTGAAGGGCCTGATCGCCCAGACCCGCAGCACCAAGGACGGACTCAGCTACGGCACGGCCGGCAACGGCAGCATCCCGCACCTGGCGGGCGAGCTGTTCCGCGCGAGCACCGACGCGCGGCTGCTGCACGTGCCGTACAAGGGCAGTTCGGAGGCGGTGGCGGCGCTGGTGGGCAAGCAGATCGACCTGAGCTTCGACAACCTGCCGCCCACCAACAGCATGATCAAGGCGGGCAAGCTGCGCCCGCTGGCCGTGGCCGCCGCCAGACGCAGCGCGCTGCTGCCCGAGGTGCCGACCACGGGCGAGCTGGGCGTGCCGATGGAGGCCTCGTCCTGGTGGGGCCTGCTGGCGCCGGCCGGCACACCGCCGGCCATCGTCGCCAAACTCAACAAGGCCATGGTCGAGGCACTGGCCACACCGCAGATGCGCGAGCACCTGGCGCGCCTGGGCATCGAGCCCGAGAGCTGCAGCCCGGCGGAGTTCACGGCACTGATCAAGGCGGAGACCGAGAAGTGGGGCCGCGTCGCCAAGTCCGCCAGCATCAAGGCGGATTGAATGCAAGCACCCCGCTTGAATGGCTCACTCCGTGTAGCCCTTCCATCCCCCTCGAGGGGCGCCGCCAGCGGCCGGGCCGAGCCTGTTGCGCGGCGTCTGCTGGCGTGGCCTGCTCCGCGGCCATGCGACCCATGTCCTGCAAGGCGGTGCTGTGCCCGGCCGGTGGCGCGCAAGGTCAAGGGAGAGAACGATGTCTTCTGAACGGTTTCGCGCATTCCGGCTGCACCGCGAGACGGCCGACGGTCCCGTGGCCGGCCGCTTCGTCGAGCTCGGCGTGGACGATCTCTCGCCCGGCGATCTGCTGGTGCGCGTGGCCTACACCAGCATCAACTACAAGGACGCGCTGGCCGCGGCCGGCCTGAACCAGATCGTGCGCCAGTACCCGCGCATCGGCGGCATCGACCTGGCGGGGCAGGTGGTGCAGTCCGGCGACCCGCGCTTCGCGCCGGGCGACGCGGTGGTGGTGCATGGCTTCGGCATCGGCGTGGACCACGACGGCGGCCATGCCGAGTTCGCCCGCGTGCGCGCGGACTGGGCGCTGCCGCTGCCGGCGGGGCTGAGCCTGGAAGAGGCCGGCACGTTGGGCGTGGCCGGCTACACGGCCGCGCTCAGCGTGCATTGGATGGAGCACAACGGCCTGGCGCCGGGCGGCCTGCCGGTGGTGGTGACGGGGGCCAGCGGCGGCGTGGGCAGCGTCGCCATCGACATCCTGGCCGGGCGCGGCTACGAGGTGGTGGCGGTCAGCGGCAAGGGCGATGCCGACGGCTACCTGCGCTCGCTGGGCGCGGCGCGCGTGCTGGCGCCGGACGTGGCCGCGGGCGCGGGCCGTGCGCTGGACAAGGCGCAGTGGGCCGGCGCGGTCGACGCCGTGGGCGGCCAGATGCTGGCCTGGCTGCTGCGCAGTGCGGCGCCCGAGGCGGTGATCACGAGCTTCGGCAATGCCGGCGGCGCCGAGCTGCACACCACGGTGCTGCCGCTGATCCTGCGCGGCGTGCGGCTGATCGGCATCAACGCCAACAGCCCGATGCCGCTGCGCCAGGCCGTGTGGGCGCGGCTGGCCAGCGACTACAGGCCGCGCCACCTGGCGCGCGTGGCGCAGCAGACGCCGTTCGCGCAGCTGCCCGAGGCCATGGCGCGCATGCGCGAGCGCGGCACGCGCGGGCGCATGGTGGTGGGCTTCTAGCGCAGCCGTCGCCGGCCCCAGCCCAGGCCGACGAGGCCCAGCCCGAGCAGTGGGGACCGGATTCGGTGGCGCCGACCGTGGTCGAGCCGTACTGCTGGAAGCAAATGGCCTGGTTCTGGCCGCGCGTGTTGGAGCCCAGCAGGCTGCCGGCGATGGTGTGCCAGGCAGGTGAGGAAGCTGCCCCAGCGGCCTGTACTACCATGGCCGGCCGCTGAACCCGCCAACACGATGCCCATGCGCCCCATTCCCGCGCTGGCCTGCTCGGCCCTGCTGCTGCTCCTGCCCGGCCTGGCCACGGCCCAGAAGATCGAGGTCGACCGCGAGACCTACCTGGCGCGCTGCACCGCGCTGCTTTACCCGCTGGACGAACTGCTGCTGAGCCGGCTGTCCAAAGAGAACGGCTTCGGCGCCAAGTCGCTGGGCTACCTGCGCGCCACGCGCGACGTGTGCGGCTGCAGCTTCGAGCAGGCCCAGCTGGCGCTCAGCCCGCGCCGGCTGTTGCTGTTCGCGCACCGCGGCTTCGAGCCCGTGGAGCAGGGCATCGGCCAGCTGTTCGAGCCGGCCGACCGCGAGGCGGTGGCCAAGTTCGAGAAGGAGCACAAGGGCTACCGGCGCTGCGCCGAGACCTTCGAGCGGCGCGTGGACGAACTGTCGGACGCCACGCAGCGCTAGACCGCGCGCTTGGCCGCGTACATGGCCCGGTCGGCGGCCTCCAGCAACTCGTTCTCGGTCACGAACTGCTCGGGGCCGGTGCCGGCCACGCCGGCGGCGACCGAGAACTCGGGGAACAGGGCCGTGAAGGCTTCGGCGATCTTCTCGGCGATGCTCTCGGCCACATCGGGCGTGGCGTCGGGCAGGATCACGCAGAACTCGTCGCCGCCCACGCGGCAGGCGAAGTCGGTGCTGCGGCAGCTCTTGGCGATGGCCTCGCCCAGCGCGCGCAGCACCTCGTCGCCCTTGGCATGGCCGAAGGTGTCGTTGATGAACTTGAACTTGTTGACGTCCATGTAGACCAGCGACACCTGGCTCTTGCGCCGCTGCGCGGCGTTGAGCTCGCGCGTGAGCGCCATGGTCATGCCGCGCTTGTTGTAGAGCTCGGTCAGCGGATCGCGCTCGGCATGCGTGCTCAGGATCTTGGACTTCTGCTCCAGCGCATGGGCATAGGTCTCGATGCGCTTCTTGGCGCTTTCCATGGCGCTGAGCAGGGTGCCGATGTAGGTGTCGAAGACCAGCGCGTTGTCGAAGTTCATGAGCTTGTCGAGCGCGCGCAGCACGTCCAGCAGCGTGTGGCGGTCCTCGATCTCGTGGGCCAGCACCTCGGCCAGCAGGTACTTGAGCGTGCAGGCGGCCGACAGGAACAGCTTGGGCTCCACGCCGATGCGCTTGTGCACGAGGCCGATGCGCAAGCGGCCGTTGACATAGGCGTGGCCGTAGTCGCCCGCGAACAGGTCCTGGATGTAGCGCGTCTGCGCAGAGCGCAGCCGGGCCAGCGTGTCGGCATCGCCGATCAGCAGCGCGATCTCGTCGAAGGCGGTCTGCTTCTCGTAGAACCTGGCGACGATGTGGTCGAGCCTGCGCTCGATGATGGGCTGCTGCGCCGTGAGCAGGTCGAGCTCGCGCTGCGTGAGGTCCAGCAGTTCCATCCGCCGGATGATCTCCATCTCGTTGATGTTGAACTGCTCCAGCAGCGTCTTCGCAATGGGCACGGCGGTTTCCTCGTCGGGGCGGTCGTGGGAATGGCGTGTCGCGGCCATCCAAAGGACTGGGCGGTTTCGCTCGGCCCAAGGATCAAATCAAGACATCGCTCGACCCAGGTTTGTCTTCAAATGGTAGCAGTCGGATCAGGAAACGGCCTAGCCCACGCGGGCGGACGGGGCTGAGGCCGCGGGCTTGTCTGGCAGGCGCGTGATCTGGATGGCGCGCCCGGTCCACACGCCGCCGGGCGGCAGCGCGCGGATGGCGGCCTTCTGCGCGGCGCCGAGGTCTTTCTCGTTGTCGATGTAGGCCGCGCTGACCTGGATGCTGCGCGGGCGCGGGTCGTGCGGGTCGGGCAGGATCAGGCTGATCTCGTAGGTGGGGGTCGTCATGCCGTGATTTTCGGTGATGGCCGCGGCCGGGTGGGGAGTGGCTGCACCTGCAGCCGCGGCGCATGGACCAGGCCGATGCTGGCCCACACGCCCACGCTGAAGTACAGCGTCATCCAGACGACCTCGGTCTTCCAGTCGGCCCAGTGCGTGGAGACATGCACGCGGCCCGCCACGTCGGCCATGCCGGCGGCGAGGTCCAGGTAGCTGCGGCCGGCGGCCTCGTCGGCCAGCCAGCGCTGCCAGTACATGGGCACGTCGACCGCGAACATGTACAGCGCGTAGGCTCCGGCCGCCACCACCCAGAGCGCCAGCACCGGCCGCTGCGACGGCGCCACGCGCGGCCACAGGGCGAGCAGGCACAGGGCCACCAGCGCGGCGCACAGGCCCCACAGGCTTTCCTCGATGGTGTGGCCCAGGTTGGAGGTGCTGAGCACCGAGTACCAGGAGCAGAGTTCGGCGACGAGGATCAGCGGCACGATCTGCAGCGCCGCCATCCGCGCCAGCGGGCGGTCGCCGCCGCGCGTGGTGTCCTTGAGCATCAGCGCCCATTGCGCGGCGAAGCACAGTTCGGCCACGGTGGCGACCGAGCGGCCGACCAGCGCGCTGGACCAGGGCGCATCGACCATCACCAGGCGCGGGATGTCGTAGACCGGCACCACCGAACGGAAGGCGCAGCCGAACACATAGCCGGCCGACAGCCACAGCTGCAGCCGGCGCAGGCCGTGCCATTGGGCATCGCAAGGCAGGTCGGCGCGGTGCACGCGCCAGGCGGTCCAGCACCAGGCGGCGATGTTGAAGAGGGCCACCGCCCACAGCGTGGTGCGCCACAGGGTGATGGGCTCAGCCATGGCGGGCCGGCCGCGGACGGCGCTTGTTGTTGTGCGGGTGCATGGCCTGTGCCTTGTCGTTCTGCGCCCATGGCGCGGACACCGACGCTACGCCGCGGGCCGCGTGGCGTCTGTAGGACATGCCCGGATGCGGCGCGGCGCAGGCGCTGGCGGCGATGGGGCACCGGCCAGCGATGTCGATCTGCTGGTGGAGTTCGCACCCGGTCGGGCGCAGAGTGGCTTTGCGCTGGTCGACCTGGAGGACGAACCGTCCGTGGTGTTCGAAGGGCGCGCAGTGGTCCTGGCGTTCCGTCGGTGCTCGACAACCCGTTCCGGCGCCGCGCCATCGAGCCGGAACGCAAGCCCCTGTTCCAATGACGGCGGACCGGCTGCCGGCGCATCTGCACGACATGCGCGACGTCGTGCGCGAACTGCGGGGCCTGCCGGCCGGCCTGGATGTGCAGGATGTCCCGGCCAGACGCGTGCTGTGCCTGGCGGTTGGAAAAGCGCTGCATCAATCTCGGTGAGGCCGCGTTCCGCGTGGGCGACGGGGGCCTCGCCGCTGGCCGAGATCGGCACGCCCGGTCGCTGACCGGGTGGACCGGGTGCGCTCAGTCCGCAGCCGCTGCGCGCGCTTGCGCGATCCAGCCGTCGAAGGTCTTCTGGTGCGCCTTGATCCAGCCGTCGGTGTGGCGCGCGATGTCGGCGGCCTTGTTCTCGCCGTTGCGCATGCGCAGGTTCTGGGCGTTGATGTCGGCCACGGGCAGCTGCATCACCGACAACAGCTTGGCGGCGGCCGGGTTGGCGTCGGCGAAGGCCTTGTTGGCCACGATGTGCTGGGTGTTGGGGATGAAGCCGTAGTTCTGGCCGTTCGGCAGTTTGGTGTCGATGCCCTTCTGCGCGCCGGGCAGTGCCGAGAACGGCACCTGCAGCCAGACCACGTCGGCGCCGGGCTTGAGCACGCCGCTGACCCAGTAGGGCGTCCAGGTGTAGTACAGGATGGGCTTGCCTTCCTTGTGGCGCGTGATGGTGTCGGCCATCAGCGCGGCGTAGCTGCCCTGCACGTGCTGCACGGTGTTGGCGATGCCGTAGGCCTGCAGGTGGTGGTTGATGACGCCCTCGCAGCCCCAGCCCGGGTTGCAGCCGGTGAGGTTGGCCTTGCCATCACCGTCGGTGTCGAACAGCTGGGCGATGGCCGGGTCCTTGAGCTGGTCGATGCTGCGGATCTTGTGCGCCTCGGCAGTCTTCTTGTCGATCAGGTAGCCCTGCAGCGCATTGGTCGAGTAGGTGCCCTGGCGCCACAACTTGGCCTCGCCGCCGGCGTTCCTGTAGAAGTCGTCGTGCAGCGGGTTCCAGCTGGCGGCCATCAGCGTGGCGTCGCCGTTGGCAATGGCCACATAGGCGGTGGCGTACTCGATCTCGCGGATCGGCTGCACGTCGTAGCCCAGCCTGGCCAGCGCGCGGCTGACCAGCAGGGTCTGGAAGGTCTCTTCGGCGATCGAGCTTTGCAGCGGCTGCACCTTGATGCCCTTGCCGGGCAGGTCCTGGGCCATGGCCGTTGCAGAGGCGGCCAGCAGGCCGGCGGCGAACGCGATGCGGAGGGTCTGGAATGTCATGCGGATGCTCCTTTTTGCAGATTCAATGGATGCGCACGGCCAGGGCGGCGGTGGCTTCGGTGGTGCTGTCGTTCGTCTGGGTTGCGACGGGCGCGGGCTTGCGCTGCAGCGCGCGCGCGACCAGCCCGGCCGGGCCGGTCTGCCACCAGTGGCGCACCCCTTTGCCGTTCTCGCGGCGCGGCTGGCCCATGGCCTGGGTGATGCGGTCCAGCGTGATGGCCAAGAGCACGATGCCCAGGCCGCCCACGGTGGCCAGGCCCATGTCGAGCCGGCCGATGCCGCGCAGCACCATCTGGCCCAGGCCGCCCACGGCGATCATGGAGGCGATGACGACCATGGACAGCGACAGCATCAGCGCCTGGTTGATGCCGGCCATGATGGACGGCATGGCCAGCGGCAGCTGCACCTTGGTCAAGAGCTGCCAGGGCGAGGCGCCGTAGGCGCGGGCGGCTTCGATCAGGTCGGGCCGCACCTGGCGGATGCCCAGCGTGGTCAGGCGCACCAGCGGCGGCAGCGCGAACACGATGGTCACGATCACGCCCGGCACGTTGCCGATGCCGAACAGCATGACCACGGGCACCAGGTAGACGAAGGCCGGCGTGGTCTGCATGGCGTCCAGCACCGGGCGGGCGACGCGGTTGGCGCGGTCGCTCGAGGCCAGCAGGATGCCCAGCGGCAGGCCCAGCACCAGGCAGAAGGCCAGCGAGGTCAGCACCAGCGACAGCGTGACCATGGCCTCGGGCCAGATGCCCAGCATGGCCACGAGCAGCAGCGAGACGACGCCGCCGATGGCCACCGCGCGGCCCGCGAACTGCCAGGCCAAGAGGCCCAGCAGCGCGACCATGGCCAGGGTGGGCACGGACTGCAGCAGGCCTTCCACGCCGGACAGCGTGGCGTCGATGGGGCCGCGCACGGTCTGGAAGAAGGGGCGGAAGTGCTCGACCGCCCAGGCCAGGCCCTGGTTGATCCAGGACTCCACCGGCAGGCTGCCATCCCACAGCTGCGTGAGCGAGAAGCCGTCGGGCGTGGCGGGCACGGCGTCGGCGGCGGCGCCGAGCCAGTCGTCGCCCGCGGGGGCGGCATCGGTGCCGGTGGACCAGGCGTCGGTGCCGGCGGCAGCGGGCGCCGCGTCGGCGGCACCCCAGGGATCGGCGGCCGGTGCCGATTCCACGGCGGGCGCGGCGTCGGGTGCCGAGGTCGCCCAGGGATCGGTTGCGGCGGCGGGGTTGGCCTGTGCGAGGGTGGTGTTGTCGTTCATCGGTGGTTCCTCCTCGAAGGGGTCAATCGCTGTTCTTGTCCATGAAGCGCAGCAGCGTGGTCTTGCTGATCGCGCCGATGTAGCGGCCCTGGTCGTCGACCACGGGCAGCGGCCAGGGCGACTGCGCGACCTGACCGAACAACTCGTTCACGGGGTGGATGGCGGCCACGGTCTGCACGTTCGGCAGGAAGGCGCGCTGCAGGCCCAGCGTGCCTTCGTGGTCCTGGAGCGCGGCGCGCAGCGAGTCGGCCGAGACCATGCCCAACAAGCGCTGCTGCGGGTCGACCACGTAGGCGAACTCGCGGTCCTGGTCTTCCAGCAGCTTGAGCGCGGGGCGGGCGCCGCGCGTGGGGTTCTCGGACACCACGACCTGGCTGCGCCGCGCGATGTCGCCGGCCTTGAAGACCTTGGCCGCGTCCACGCCGCGCACGAAGCTGCGCACGTAGTCGTCGGCCGGGTTGCGCAGGATCTCTTCGGGTGTGCCGACCTGCACCACCTGGCCGTCCTTCATGATGGCGATGCGGTCGCCGATGCGCATGGCCTCGTCCAGGTCGTGCGAGATGAACACGATGGTGCGGCGCCTGACCTGCTGCAGCCGCAGCAGCTCGCTCTGCATGTCGGTGCGGATGATCGGGTCCAGGGCCGAGAAGGCCTCGTCCATGAGCAGGATGGACGGGTCGGACGCCAGCGCGCGCGCCAGGCCCACGCGCTGCTGCATGCCGCCCGAGAGTTCGTCGGGGTAGCTGTCGCCCCAGCCGGCCAGGCCCACCTGCGCCAGCGCGTCGTCGGCCGCTGCCAGGCGCTGGGCCTTGTCGGTGCCGGCCAGCTCCAGGCCGAAGGCGGTGTTGTCGCGCACGGTCATGTGCGGCATCAGTGCGAAGGACTGGAACACCATGCTGATGTCCTTGCGGCGCAGCGCGCGCAGCTGGCGGCTTCCGTGCTGGAAGATGTCCTCGCCATCGACCACGACGCGGCCGGCGCTGGGCTCGATCAGGCGGTTCAGCAGCCGCACCAGCGTGGACTTGCCCGAGCCCGACAGGCCCATGATCACGAAGATCTCGCCGGCCTGGATGTCGAAATGCGCGTCGAACACGCCGATGGACTGGCCGGTCTCGGCCAGGATCTCCTGCTTGCTCTTGCCTTGGCGCACGAGCGTCAGCGCTGCGTCGGGGTCGTCTCCGAACACCTTGAAGACGTGCTCGATCTGGATGTCTTTTGCCATTGCGGCGGGCCTCCTGGTTGGGGCTGGGCAATGGCCGCCTGGAGGGCGCAGGCGGCCGCGATCCGCAGCCGCACGGCAGGCACTGAAGACGACGAAGCAGGCCGCAACCAGCGCCCGTCACGCAAAGCGGAGCCGGTCAGCGGGCCTGGTCGAAGGGGCTGAACGGTGCGATGCGACGCGGCGTCGGGGTGGCTGGAGAACCAGCCGGTTGCCGGGCAAGCCCGGCAGGGGGATGTCTGGCGCCGCGACGGGAGGCAAGGTGCTCCGCGAGTAGCGCTCAGACCGTCAACATATCGTGTTGACTGTTAGAACAGGGCGCATTGTAACTTTTGGATCTAAGACATGTCAAGGCGTGAGGCATCGATGGCCAACGCCTGGCGCTGCGCACCGGCAATGAATTCTTAAAAAGCCTAAACATCGGCTCATCGCGGCCGTGCAGCATCGGGCCAGCAACTTCAAGGACCCTGCATGCCACGTTCCATCCCTCCAGCCGCACGACCCCTTCGACGTCCGCGCGTGCGCACCGCCCTGACCGGGGCCGCGCTGGCCGCCCTCGGCCTGGGCAGCGCCCTGGCGCAGACCTCCGCCAGCCCCGGCGCCGACAGTGGCGCGGCCACGCAGTGGGGGCTGGGCGTGGGCCTGGACTACCAGCGCCGGCCCTACCGGGATTTCGACGACAGGCTGCGCGTGCTGCCGCTGCTGATGTTCGAGAACCGCTACCTCAGCGTGCTGGGCACCCGTGCCGACCTCAAGCTGCCGTCGCAGGGGCTTTTCAGCTTCAGCCTGCGCGCGCGCTATGCACTGGACGGGTACGAGGCCGACGATTCCTCGTTCCTGGCCGGCATGGCGGAACGCAAGGACAGCCTGTGGCTGGGCGGTGCGGCCACCTGGCGGGCCGGCTTCGGCAACCTGTCGGCGGAGGTGCTGGGCGATGCCTCGGGCCACAGCCAGGGCGCGCAGTTCCGGCTGCAGCTGGACCGCCGCATGCGCGCTGGCGCTTTCGGCTTCACGCCGCGCATCGCCGCCCACTGGATGGACCGCAAGTACGTGGACTACTACTACGGCGTGCAGGCCGCCGAGGCGCGCACCGGCCGCGCCTTCCACCGGGGCGAGGACGCCGTGAACCTGGAGCTGGGCGTGCGCGTGGACTACGCGCTGACGCCCCGGCAAAGCATGTTCCTGGACCTGAGCGCGACCCGCCTGGGCAACGCCATCCAGGACAGCCCGCTGGTCGACCGCTCGGGCCTGGCGGGCGTGCGCGTCGGCTACCTGTACCGCTTCTGATGGCCCGGCCGCGAACACGCCTGGCGCCGCGCGTGCTGGCGTGGCTGGCGACGATGAGCGTGGCGGCCCTGGCCGCGGGCTGCGCCGTGCCGCGCAGCCCGGCGGCCATGGCACCGACCGGGCAGGACAGCTTCGCCACCTACGCCAGCGAGACGCGGGCGTGGATCGCGCAGCGGCGCGATTTCCAGACCGACAGCGTGGCCGACGAGCTGGCCTGGAACGCCCCGCGCGAGTGGCGCCCGGCCGCGCCCGCCACGCGCGGCATGCTGCTGGTGCACGGGCTGGGCGATTCGCCCTGGTCGTTCGCCGACATCGGCGCCGCGCTGGCGGCGCAGGGCTTCCTGGTGCGCACCGTGCTGCTGCCGGGCCATGGCACCCGGCCGGCGGACCTGGTCGGCGTGGACCTGGACGACTGGCGGCGTGTGCTGCGCGAGCAGGCGGCGATCCTGGCACGCGACGTGCCCCAGGTGTTCCTGGGCGGCTTTTCCACGGGCGCCAACCTGGCGCTCGAGTACGCGCTGGAGCACGACAGCGTGCAGGGCCTGCTGCTGTTCTCCCCGGCGCTGAAGTCCGGCGTGCCGGGCGACTGGCTGCTGCCCTGGGTGGCGCGCGTGACGCCCTGGCTGCGCGCGCCCGCGCCCGGCACGGCCCAGCAATCCGCGCTGCGCTACCTGAACGTGCCCACCCACGCGTTCGCGCAGTACTACCGCAGCAGCGTGGCGGTGCGGCACAAGATCGCGCGCACGCAGTTCGACAAGCCGGCCGTGCTGGTGCTGGCGGAGCACGATTCGGTGGTCGATGTGGAGCACGCCATGCAGACCTTCGCCGCGCGCTTCACGCACCCGGGCAGCCGGCTGATCTACTACGGCGCGCTGGCGCCGCAGGCCACGCCTGGGCGCGTGCTGGTGCGTACGGACCGGCTGGCCGCGCAGCGCATCAGCCAGTTCTCACACATGGGGGTGCTGTTCGCGCCGGACAACCCGCTGTACGGCGTGCAGGGCACGCAGCGCATCTGCTGGAACGGCCAGGGCCACATCGAACGGGCACGCTGCCTGGCGGGCGATCCCGTGTGGTACTCCGAGTGGGGTTACCGCGAGAGCGACAAGGTGCATGCGCGGCTGACCTACAACCCCTGGTTCGACTGGCAGAGCGGCGTCATCGCCGGCGTGATGGGCGGCGTGGACTGAGCCGCAACCAGCGCGCCCTGGGCGTGGCCAGGCGCGCCCGCAGCCGCCACCGGGAACAGCACGCGCACGCCGAAGCCGCGGCCATCCAGCCCGGGGCCGGTCTCGATGCGGGCGCCGTGCAGCTGCGCGATGCCGGCCACCAGCGACAGGCCGATGCCGCTGCCGCGCGCACGGTTGCCCGCCACCCGGTGGAAGCGCTGGAAGATGGCCTGGTGTTCGTCGGGCGGCACGCCCGGTCCGTCGTCCGCCACCTCCAGCAGCACCTGTGCGCGGCCCTGCACCGCCACCTGCGCACAGTGGATCCGCACGCGGCCGCCGGGGCCCGTGTAGCGCAGCGCGTTGTCGAGCAGGTTGCGCAGCAGGATGCCGATCTCGTCCACATCGCAGTCGATGGTGCAGGACGCGGTCGCCAGCACGATGCTGCGTTGCTGCTGCAGCGCCTGCATGTCGAACTCGCGCACCACGTGCAGCACCAGCTCGCTGAGGTCGGCCCGCGACTGGTGCGCGGCGTGCTGGCCGGCATCGAGCTTGGCCAGGTCCAGCAGCTGTTCCGACAGCCGGGTGCTGCGCTGGGCCACGGCCAGCAGCTTGACCAGCGCGGCGTCCTTGTCGGCGCTGGAACGCGCCTGCAGCGCCACCTGGGCCTGCGCCTGCAGTGCCGCCAGCGGGGTGCGCAGCTCGTGCGCGGCGTCGCCGATGAAGCGGCGCTCGCCTTCGACGGCTTCGTCCAGTTGCCGCAGCACGTGGTTGAACGCATCGACCAGCGGATGCAGCTCGGTCGGCAGCGGCGCCGCGGGCAAGGGCGTGAGGTCGAAGTGGTGCCGACGGCGCAGCCCGGCCTGCAAGGCCACCACCGGCGCCAGCGCGCGGCGCACCGCCCACCAGATGCCCGCGCCGACCATCGCCAGCAGCAGCGTGGCCAGGGCCAGCGCAACGAACGCGCTGCGGCGCAACTGGGCATCGATCACGCTGTGCAGGTTGCCGACCTGCACGTGCACCTTGCCCGTGCTGTCGGACACGGAATACACGCGCCAGCGCTGGCCCCCGACCTCGGGGCTGCCGAAGCCATCGGCGAAGTCGGCCTTGAGCGGCGTGGCCGGCGACTGCGGGGTGCGCACCAGCAGGCGCGACCGGTCCACCCAGACCTGGAAGGCCAGCGTCTCGCCGTCGGCCCGCTCGGCGCCGCGCAACTGCAGGGCCGGCGTCTCTTCCTTGGGCAAGGTCGCCTTGGTGGGGATGGTGATCAGCATCCTGGTGGCGATCGCCCGCAGCTTGTCGTCCCAGACGCTGCTGTTGCTGTGCGACAGGTACATGGCCAGCACCGTCAGTGCGCCCGCCCAGCACAGGAAGATGGTGATGCCCACCACCAGCAGCAGGCGGCCCTGCAGCGACTTCATGCGTCCGGCTCCCCGACCATGTAGCCGCGCCCGTGCACGGTGGTGATGAAGCCATCGCCCAGCTTGCGGCGCAGCTGGTGGATGAAGACGGCGATGGTGTTGCTCTCCACCGTGCTGGCGGTGCCGTACACCACGTCCTGCAGGTGGTCGCGCGTGAGCACGTGCCCCGGCCGCTCCAGCAGCGCCAGCAGGGTGCGGTACTCGTGCGCGCTCAGCGGCACGCCCACGCCGTCGCGCGTGACGACGCGCTTGCTGCGGTCCAGCCGCACGCTGCCGTGCTGGAAGACCGGGACCACGCGCCCTTCGCTGCGCCGGACCACGGCGCGCACCCGCGCCCACAGCTCGTCGAACTGGAACGGCTTGACCAGGTAGTCGTCGGCCCCGGCGTCCAGGCCCTGGATGCGTTCGCTGAGCTGGCCGCGGGCCGTCAGCATGAGCACGGGCGTCGGGTCGTAGCGGCCACGCAGGGCCTTGAGCACGGTGAGCCCCGAGTCGCCCGGCAGCCCGATGTCCAGCAGCACCGCGGAATAGGCATGGTCCACCAGGGCCAGGCGCGCGGCCGTGGCGTCGCCCACGTGGTCCATGGCCCAGGCGATCTGGCGTGCGCCATCCAGAATGGCCTCCGCCAGCATGGGATCGTCCTCAACCAGCAGCAGATGCATGCCCCGCAGTATGCCCAGCGGGTTTTAGCATTCCGTTAAGACCGCCCGGCGGTGGGCGGCCCCAGGTTCAGTGCTTGCCGTTGGCGGTCGACGACATCAGCTTGTCGGTGTAGGCGATGGCCATGGCCGACAGCAGGAAGGCGACGTGGATCACGGTCTGCGCGACCAGCACCTTCTCGCTGTAGTTGTCGGCGTTGATGAAGGTCTTGAGCAGGTGGATGGAGCTGATGCCGATGATGGACATCGCCAGCTTGACCTTGAGCACCGAGGCGTTGACGTGGCTCAGCCACTCGGGCTGGTCCTCGTGGCCTTCCAGGTTCATGCGGCTCACGAAGGTCTCGTAGCCGCCCACGATGACCATGATCAGCAGGTTGGAGATCATGACCACGTCGATCAGCGCCAGCACCACCAGCATGATCACGGTCTCGTTGAGCGTGGTGATGGGGGCGTCGGTCTTGTAGCCGATGCTGTTGATGAGGGCCTGCAGCGCCGTCTGGCTGCCGAACGCGGCCTCGACCAGGTGCGTGAGTTCCACCAGGAAATGCACGACGTAGACGGCCTGCGCCACGATCAGGCCCAGGTACAGGGGCAGCTGCAGCCAGCGGCTGGCGAAGATCAGCTTGGGCAGCGGGCGCATCGGAGAGGTCTTGGCGGGCTGCAGAGGGTCGGACATGGGCGTGAAGGGTGGTGGGGGCGCCGGATTGTAGGGGCGTGCTGCGGCGCAGCAAACAGGCCTTCGCAACAACGGCATGTCCACCGGATGGGCCGCCGTCCGCGGCAGCGGGGCGCCCTGTGCTTCAGTTCCTGGGCAGGGCGTAGGCGATGATGGAATCGCCGGGCGTCGTGCCGAGCGACCCATGCCCCCCGGCCACCACCAGCAGGAACTGCCGGCCGTCGGCCGCGGTGTAGGTCATCGGCGTGGCCTGGCCGCCTGCTGGCAGCCGGCTCTCCCAGAGCTGTTCTCCGCTGGTCACGTCGTAGGCACGCACGTAGTTGTCGAGCGTGCCCGACAGGAAGGCCACACCACCGGCGGTGACGATGGGGCCGCCCAGGTTGGGCACGCCCATGCGCAGCGGCAGCGGGATCGGCGAGAGGTCGCGCACCGTGCCGTTGCGGTGCTGCCAGACGATCTTGCCGGTGGTCAGGTCGGCTCCGGCCACGTAACCCCAGGGCGGCGCCACGCAGGGCACGCCGAGCGGCGAGAGGAAGGGGCCGAGCCGGACGGCGAACGGCGCGCCGAAGTTCTCGTTGAGGGCGGGCAGGGCGCCGGTGGGCGGCCCGTCTTCCTGCACCATCAGCGCGGTGTCGTTCGGCCGCGGCACCAGCGTGGAGACGAAGGGCAGGTAGGTCGGCGTGGTGAAGGCGATCTGCCGGCGCGGGTCGACCGCCACGCCGCCCCAATTGAACACGCCGAAGTTGCCGGGGTGGATCAACGAGCCCTGGGTGGACGGCGGCGTGAAGCGGCCTTCGTAGCGCAGGCGCTTGAACGCGATGCGGCAGGCGAGCTGGTCGAACATGCTCACGCCCCACATGCTGCGCTCGCGCAGCACCGGCGGGTCGAAGGAGATGGCAGCCCGCGGCTGCGTGGCGGCGGTGCGGTCGCCCTGCGCCGCGCCCTGCGGTGCGGGAGCCTCTTCCTGCGGGCGAAGGGGCACGCCGGTGCGCCGGTCGAGCACGAACAGTTCGCCCTGCTTGGTCGGCTGCACCAGTGCGGGGATGGTCTGGCCGTCGATGCGCAGGTCGACCAGGGAGGGCTGGGACGGCACGTCGTAGTCCCACAGGTCGTGGTGCACGGTCTGGTAGACCCACCGTACCTGGCCGGAGGCGAGGTCCAGCGCCACCACCGACGACGAATACTTCTCGACCGCTTCGCTGCGGTTGCCACCCCACTGGTCGGGCGGCTGGTTGCCCATGGGCACGTAGACCATGCCCAGCGCTTCGTCCACGCTGGAGATCGACCAGCTGTTCGGCGAGTTGACCGTGTAGCGGGCCTCCGGCGCGATGGGGGCGGTGGCATCGGGGTTGCCGGAATCCCAGTTCCAGACCAGGGCGCCGGTGTCGATGTCGAAGGCGCGGATCACACCGGACTGCTCTGCGGTGGAGACGTTGTCGAGCACGGTGCCGCCGACGATGACGAGCCGCGCCGTCACGACCACCGGCGAGGTCGCGTAGTAGGCCCCCGGACGGCGGTTCGGCATGTGGGCCCACAGGTCGATTTCCCCCTTGCCGCCACCGAAGGCGGCGCAGGGGGCGCCGCGCTCGGGATCGAGTGCGATCAGGCGCCCGTCGGCCGTGGGCATGAACAGCTTGCCGTGGGGGCAGGACGCAGCCATGGCGTCGAGCGTGGCGCCGGCCTGCGGGACGGGTGCGGAAGGCGCGGCACCGGCGGGCGCGTCGGCGGCCCCGGCGGTTGCGGCGGTGGGCTGTGGGGTGGCGGGCGGCTGGTACGACAGCCCCCGGCAGGTCAGGTGCTGCAACGCGAGGTCGCGGCCGACCTTGGGGTCGTGGCGCCAGATCTCCTGTCCCGTGGTGGCATCCAGCGCCATCACGGTCTGGTGCGGGTTGCACAGGTACAGGCGGTTGCCGATCTTCAGCGGCGTCACCTGGTAGGTGGTTTCCACGGGGTCGCCCGGCTGGCCGCGCAGGTCGCCGGTGTGGACGTGCCAGGCGACCTGCAGATCCTTGACGTTGGCGGGCGTGATGTCGGCCAGCGGCGAATAGCGCTGGCCGAACCCGGTGCGGCCATAGGCATGCCACTCGCCCGCGGGCACGCCGCGCACGGCGGCGCCCTGGTCGACGAGGGCGCCCTGCGATGGCGGCAGTGCGCCCTGCAGCGAGTGCACGTCGCGTACCCAGGTGAGCGCCGACAACACGGCGAAGCACGCCATCGCCACGCCGAGGACCAGGCCGCTGCCCCGGCGCCACGAAGGGGTGCGGGGCGTGCGCAAAGGGCGGCCGAGCGGCGCTGGCGCTGGCGCTGGCTGCAGCCCGCCGCCGTGGTCGAGCCGGCGCAGCGTCCAGGGCAGCAACATCAGCAGGCCCAGAATGAACAGCACGCCCATGCGGGCGGCCAGGGGCCACCAGTCCAGCCCGGACTCCCAGACGGCCCAGCACAGTGAACCCGCGAAGAGCAACGCGAACGCCCACAGGGCCGACGGCGCGCGCCGGTGCACCAGCGACCCGGTGAGCACGAGCAGCAGGCCGGCCACGGCGTAGTAGATGCTGCCGCCCAGGACGATGAGCCAGGCGCCGCCGCCCAGCAGGAAGAGACCAGGGAGCGCCAGCAGCAGGCCGAGGATCGTGGTGTACAGGCTGCGCGGCTTGTTCTGCATCGTCTGGCTTTCCGAAACGCTCCATGCTGGGGGAAGGGGATGGCCGTCGGTGTAGGCGGGCATGCCCAATCGGCCGAAGGCGATTTCCGGGGCGGTCCACCGGGCCCATGGCTTGGGTGAAGATCGGGGGCGTGCGCCGGCTGTGCGTGTCAGTCGCCTGTAAGAGCCAGGCCGGACATTCCCCGCCATTTCCCGCGTGCCACCACAGGAGACAAACCATGAGCACTTCCCCGACCTCGTCGGCCATCGAATCCGTGCTGGTCGAGAACCGCGTGTTCGACCCACCCGCCGCCGCCGTGCAGGGCGCCCGCATCGCCGGCATGGCGGCGTACCAAGCCCTGTGCGATGAAGCGGAGCGCGATCCGCAGGCCTTCTGGGCCCGGCTGGCGCGCGAGAACCTGGCCTGGACCAAGCCATTCACGCGCGTGCTCGACGAGTCCAAGGCCCCGTTCTACCGCTGGTTCGACGACGGCCAGCTCAACGTCTCTGCCAACTGCCTGGACCGGCACATGGGCACGCCCGTGGAAGGCAAGACGGCCATCGTGTTCGAGGCGGACGACGGCACGGTCACGCGTGTGACGTACAAGCAGCTGCTGGCCCGCGTGGCGCAGTTCGCCAATGCGCTCAAGGCCCAGGGCATCGCCAAGGGCGACCGGGTGGTGGTCTACATGCCCATGGGCGTCGAGGGCATCGTGGCCATGCAGGCCTGCGCGCGCATCGGTGCCACGCACTCCGTGGTGTTCGGCGGCTTCTCGGCCAAGGCGTTGCAGGAGCGCATCATCGACGCGGGCGCGGTGGCCGTGGTCACGGCCAACTACCAGTTGCGCGGCGGCAAGGAGCTGCCGCTCAAGTCCATCGTCGACGATGCGCTGGCCCTGGGCGGCTGCGACACTGTGAGGACCGTGCTGGTCTACGAGCGCACGCCCACGGCCTGGAACAAGGTCGAGGGGCGCGACAAGACCTTCGCCGAAGCGCTGGCCGGGCGGGGCACGGAGTGCGCGCCGGTGCCTGTGGATGCCGAGCACCCGCTGTTCATCCTCTACACCTCGGGCTCCACGGGCAAGCCCAAGGGCGTGCAGCATGCCAGCGCGGGCTACCTGCTGTGGGCCCGGCTGACCATGGACTGGACCTTCGACCTGCGGCCGGACGATGTGTTCTGGTGCACGGCCGACATCGGCTGGATCACCGGCCACAGCTACGTGGCCTACGGGCCGCTGGCGGCCGGCGCCACGCAGCTGGTGTTCGAGGGCATTCCGACCTTCCCGCATGCCGGCCGCTTCTGGCAGATGATCGAGAAGCACCAGGTCTCGATCTTCTACACCGCGCCCACGGCGATCCGCTCGCTGATCAAGGCGGCCGACACGGATGCCAAGGTGCATCCGAAGAACTGGAACCTGCAGAGCCTGCGCATCCTGGGTTCGGTCGGCGAGCCGATCAACCCCGAGGCCTGGATGTGGTACCACCGGAACGTGGGCGGCGAGCGCTGCCCCATCGTCGACACCTTCTGGCAGACCGAGACCGGCGGCCACGTGATCACGCCGCTGCCGGGCGCCACGCCGCTGGTGCCGGGCTCGTGCACGCTGCCGCTGCCCGGCATCGCCGCGGCCATCGTCGACGAGACCGGCAAGGACATTGCCAATGGTTCGGGCGGCATGCTGGTCATCAAGCGGCCCTGGCCCTCGATGATCCGCACGATCTGGGGCGACCCCGAGCGCTTCAAGAAGGCCTATTTCCCCGAGGAAATGGGCGGCACCATCTACCTGGCCGGCGACGGCGCGGTGCGGTCCGCCGACCGCGGCTACTTCCGCATCACCGGCCGCATCGACGATGTGCTCAACGTCTCGGGCCACCGCCTCGGAACCATGGAGATCGAATCGGCACTGGTGTCCAAGACCGACCTCGTGGCCGAGGCTGCGGTCGTGGGCCGGCCCGACGACGTGACGGGCGAGGCCGTTTGCGCCTTCGTGGTCTTGAAGCGCTCGCGGCCCACGGGCGAGGAGGCCAAGGCCATTGCCGCGGAGCTGCGCAACTGGGTGGCCAAGGAGATCGGCCCCATCGCCAAGCCGAAAGACATCCGCTTCGGCGACAACCTGCCCAAGACGCGCAGCGGCAAGATCATGCGGCGGCTGCTGCGCTCGATCGCCAAGGGCGAGGCGATCACGCAGGACACCTCGACGCTGGAAAACCCCGCAATCCTGGAGCAGTTGGGCCTGGCCTATTGAATCAGGCGCGCTCGGGGATCGGCCCGTCCAGTTCGTTGGCGCGCGCCGCGGCCGGACGGCCGCGGTGCAGCTCGACGAAGCGCGTGAACGCGGGCAGGGCCGGCAGCAGCTGGAACTGCAGGTACCAGCCGATGTAGGCCGAGACCAGCAGGTCGGCGGCCGTGAAGCTGTCGCCCGCCAGGTGGTCGCGGCCCTCCACGGCGCCGGCCAGCGTCTGCACCAGGTCCTCCTCGGTGCCGAAGCCGGCCATGCCCGGATCGGGCAGCTTGCTGCCCGTGGACTTGGCCACCATCAACTGCTCCAGCGGTCCCATGAAGCTGATCCAGCGGTAGTAGGGGCCGCGCGCCGGGCTGCCCACGGACGGCGCCAGCTTCTTCTCGGGCACCAGGTCGGCCAGGTACATGCAGATCGCGGCGTTCTCGGTCACGACCGTGTCGCCGTGCCGGATCGCGGGCACCTTGCCCATGGGGTTGATGGCGCGGTAGGCGGGCGCCTTCATGCTGGTGCCGTACTCCAGGATCTCGGTCTGGTAGGGCAGGCCGGTTTCCTCGAGCATCCAGCGCGCCACACGGGCACGCGACATGGGGTTGGTGTAGAAGGTCAGTGCTGCGCTCATGGTGCGGTCCTTTCGTCGTGTTGCTGAGAGTGCGGCACCAGTGTCACGGGGGCGGGTGTCAGCTTCTGTCAGCAGTGTGCGCATGCCGTGCATGGCCCATGTGCACGCTCCAACGGCGGATCAGCAGGTGGCGGCGTTCGGGGTAGCGCTCGCCCGTGTCGGTCAGGTCCAGCACGCGGTCGGCGCGGAAATGCCGGAAGTCCTGACGCAGTTCGCACCAGGCCGCCATCAGCCGCGCGTGGTCGAAGAAGGCCACGGCGAAGGGCCACACGCGCCGCCGCGTGGTCTGGCCAGCCTCGTCCAGGTAGTCCAGCCATACGGCGTGCTCGGCCCGCACGGCCTGGCGCAGCGCCGGCAACCAGGGGGCCGTGGGGCGCGGGTCCGCGCGCGGCGGCACGAACAGGCCGCTGGTCTCCACCGCCATGCGCAGCGCCTCGGGCAGCGTGGCGCCGATGCGGTTCATCACGCCCTGGGCGGCGCATGCCAGCGCCGGGTCGGCGGACTGGCTGGCGACCCACCGCGCGCCCAGCGCCAGGGCCTCCAGTTCCTCCTCGCTGAACATCAGCGGCGGCAGCGTGAAGCCAGGCCGCAGCACATAGCCCACGCCGGGGTCGCCGTCGATGCGCGCGCCCTGTTCGCGCAGGGTGGCGACATCGCGGTACAGCGTGCGCAGGCTGATGCCGGCCTGCGCCGCCAGTTGCGGGCCAGGCAGCGGGCGGCGCTGCGCGCGCAGGAGTTCCAGCAGGTTCAGCAGGCGGGCGGCTCTCGACATGGCTGCAGTGTAGGCAGGCGTGCGTCGGTTGAACGCCCACAAAAAAGCCCGCTGCGAGGCGGGCTGGTGTCGGAGCCGGGGCGCTCAGTTCAGGCCCATCACCCAGGCGGCCAGCTTCTTGGCGTCGGCCTCGTTGACCTGCGGGTTCGCGGGCATGGGCACCGGGCCCCAGACGCCCGAGCCGCCCTTCTGGATCTTGACGGCCAGCTTGTCGACGGCAGTGCCGTCGCCCTTGTACTTGGCGGCAATGTCCTTGTAGGCCGGGCCGACCAGCTTCTTGTCGACGGAGTGGCAGGCCATGCAGTTCTTGGACTTGGCCAGCGCCTCGTCGGCCCAGCTCGGCAGGGCCAGCACACCGCCTGCGAGCAGCACGGCGCCGAGCAACACTTGTTTCATCGTTCTTCCTCGTGGGGGTTGGGGTACAGTCTTTCGACCCATTCTAGAGAGCAGGGTTCCCTGGCTCCGGGAAACACGCCCAAGGAGGCCGTCATGTATCTGCTGGGTTTGGGCCTGGTGCTGCTGCTGCTCAAGTGGGCAGAGTTCGGGCCTGTCGCCGGCTGGGCCTGGTGGGTGGTGCTGGCGCCGTTCGGGCTGGCCATCCTGTGGTGGGCCTGGGCCGATGCCTCGGGCTACACCAAGCGCAAGGCCATGGAGCGCGAGGCGGCGCGCAAGGCCGCCCGCATCGACCGCCAGCGCGATGCCCTGGGCTTGAACACCAGGAAGCGGCGCTGAGGCCCTCGGCCTTCCGAATCACCGCCCGCCACCGGCAAGGCACAGAGGCTGCACGCACGCAGAGGTTCAGAAGGCCGCGGAGCAGGCCATGCCAGCGGACGCTTTGGCCCGGACTCTGCCGGGCCGCTGGCGGCGCCCCTGGGGTGTAGAGGACTTCTACACGAAGTGAGAAGTCCAAACGGGGGAGACTTCAATAGTCGTCCAGCACAGCGCCCTTGCTGGCCGTGCTCGCGTTGAACGCGAACTTGGCCTGCACGCCGCGCGTGTAGCGCGGCTTGGGCGCCGTCCAGCCTGCGCGGCGCCTGGCGATCTCGGCCTCGGGCACGTTGAGTTCCAGCACCAGCTTGTGCGCGTCGATGGTGATGGAGTCGCCTTCGTTGACGAACGCAATCGTGCCGCCGGCCGCCGCTTCTGGCGCCACGTGGCCCACCACCATGCCCCAGGTGCCGCCGGAGAAGCGGCCGTCGGTGATCAGGCCGACGCTCTCGCCCAGCCCTGCGCCGATCAGCGCGCCCGTGGGCGCCAGCATCTCGGGCATGCCGGGGCCGCCCTTGGGGCCCAGGTAGCGCAGCACCATCACGTCGCCGGCCTTGATCTTGCCGTCCAGGATGGCCTTGAGCGCCGACTGCTCGTCGTCGAACACGCGGGCCGGGCCGGTGATGACGGGGTTCTTCAGGCCGGTGATCTTGGCCACCGCGCCCTCGGGCGAGAGGTTGCCCTTGAGGATGGCCAGGTGGCCTTCGTCGTACATGGGGTTGCTGATCGGGCGGATCACGTCCTGGTCGGCGCGTAGCGGGGGCACGTCGGCCAGCGTCTCGGCAATCGTCTTGCCGGTGATGGTCATGCAGTCGCCGTGCAGCAGGCCGGCATCGAGCAGCACCTTCATGACCTGCGGGATGCCGCCGGCCTGGTGCAGGTCCACGGCCAGGTACTTGCCGCTGGGCTTGAGGTCGCAGATCACCGGCACCTTCTTGCGCATGCGCTCGAAGTCGTCGATGGTCCATTCCACGCCGGCCGTGTGGGCGATCGCCAGGAAGTGCAGCACGGCGTTGGTCGAGCCGCCCGTGGCCATGATCACGGCCACGGCGTTCTCGATGGCCTTCTTGGTCACGATGTCGCGCGGCTTCAGGTCCTTCTTGATGGCCTCGATCAGCACCCTGGCCGATTCCTTGGCCGAGTTCTCTTTCTCGTCGTGCGGATTCGCCATGGTGGACGAGTAGGGCAGGCTCATGCCCAGCGCCTCGAAGGCCGACGACATGGTGTTGGCCGTGTACATGCCGCCACAGGAACCCGTGCCCGGGATGGCGCGGCGCTCGATCTCGGTCAGGTCTTCGTCGCTCAGGTTGCCGGCGGCGTTCTGGCCCACGGCCTCGAACACGCTGACGATGTTCAGGTCCTGGCCCTTGTAGCGGCCCGGCAGGATGGTGCCGCCGTAGACGTAGATGGCGGGCACGTTGGCGCGCAGCATGCCCATCATGCCGCCGGGCATGTTCTTGTCGCAGCCACCGACCACCAGCACGCCGTCCATCCACTGGCCGCCCACGCAGGTCTCGATGCAGTCGCTGATGACTTCGCGGCTGACGAGCGAGTACTTCATGCCCTCGGTGCCCATGGCCATGCCGTCGGAGATCGTGGGCGTGCCGAAGACCTGGGCGTTGCCGCCGGCTTCCTCGATGCCGGCGATCGCCGCGTCGGCCAGCTTCTGCAGGCCGGAGTTGCAGGGCGTGATGGTGCTGTGGCCGTTGGCCACGCCGACCATGGGCTTCTTGAAGTCGCCCTCTTCGTAGCCCATGGCGTAGAACATCGAGCGGTTGGGGGCGCGCGACTTGCCTTCGACGATGTTGGCCGAACGGCGGTTGATCTGGATGGTCTTGGTTTCCATCGTGTCTCTCTCGTGGGTGGATCGGGGGAGCGCCGAGTATGCCAACGATGCCTGATTGGTTCCAATCGCTTCTGCAGCATGGATTGATATGCTGTGCATATGAAAAACGCTGCTTCGCCCGACCTGCGTGTGTGGCGCCAGTTCGCGGTGCTGGCCGAGGAATTGCACTTCAGCCGCGCGGCACGGCGTCTGCACATGACGCAGCCGCCGCTGACCCAAGCCATCGCCCTGCTGGAGAAAGGCCTGGGCGTGGCGCTGTTCGAGCGCACGCGGCGCAGCGTGGCGCTGACGCCGGCGGGTGAGGCGCTGCTGCCCGAGGTGCGCGAGTTGCTGTCCCGTGCAGAGGGGCTCCCCGCGCTGGCCCGTGCGGCGGCGGCGGGCGAGCACGGCCGTGTGCGGCTGGCCTTCGTCTCCACCGTGGGCTTCGCGCAGTTGCCGCTGTGGGTGCGCGACTTCCATGCGGAGCACCCGGGCGTGGCACTGGAGCTGGTGGAGGCCACCGGCGACGTGCAGCTGGACGCCTTCGCGCGCGGCAGCATCGACGCCGGCCTCATGCTGCACGCGCCGGGCCAGGCGCCGGCCGGGCTGGACCGTCTGATGGTGGGCCAGGAGCCGCTGGTGCTGGCGCTGGGCGCGCGCCATGCCCTGGCGCGGCTCGACCCGTTGCCGCTGGCCGCGGTG
The DNA here is from genome assembly GCF_001422365.1 of Pseudorhodoferax sp. Leaf265. GTDB lineage: Bacteria > Pseudomonadota > Gammaproteobacteria > Burkholderiales > Burkholderiaceae_C > Pseudorhodoferax. Next base: position 131,155 of record NZ_LMMT01000015.1, read on the forward strand.
CTGGCCGAGCCGCTGGTGCTGTTCCCGCGCCGCATCCTGCCCTCGCTGCACGACGCGGTGGTCGAGCTCTACCGCACGCATGGCGCCGTGCCGCAGGTGGCGCAGGAAGCGATCCAGATGCAGACCATCGTCAACCTGGTCTGGGGCGGCAACGGCCTGGCCTGGGTGCCGGCCAGCGTGATGCAGTTCCGCCGCGCCGGCGTGGTCTACCGCGAGGCGGCGCAGCTGGCCCTGGGCCGCAGGCGGCCGGTGCTGCCGGTTTGCGAGACCAGCCTGGTCTGGCCGGCGGGGGCCGTGTCGCCGGCGCTGGCGCGCTTCGTGGAGTTCGTGCGCGCGCGGGTGGCCACCGCCGCTTAGCTTCGGATCACCGCGGCATCATGCGCACCGCGCCCTGGTCGGCCAGCGGCTGCGGCACGCCCAGGTGGTAGCCCTGGGCGAAGTCGATGCCGATGGCTTCCACGCGGCGCAGGATGTCTTCGTCGGCCACGTACTCGGCGATGGTCTGCAGGCCCATCACATGGCCGATGGCGTTGATGGCCTCCACCATGGCCAGGTCGATGGGGTCGTGCACGATGTCCTTGATGAAGCTGCCGTCGATCTTCAGGAAGTCCACCGGCAGGTTCTTGAGGTAGGCGAACGAGGACAGTCCGCTGCCGAAATCGTCCAGCGCGAAGAAGCAGCCCAGCTGCTTGATCTCACGGATGAAGGGCACGACCTTGCTGAGGTTGGCCACGGCCGAGGTCTCGGTGATCTCGAAGCAGATGGCGCCGTGCGGCAACTGCAGCCGCTCCAGCGTGTCGCGCAGGTCCTGGCGGAAGCGCTCGTCCGACAGCGAGGCGCCCGAGATGTTGATGCTGTAGACGCCGGGCAGCGCGCCCTCGCGGCGCACGCGGTCGCCGATCCAGGCCAGCGTGTTGCGCACCACCCACTGGTCCACGCGCGGCATCAGGCCGTAGCGTTCGGCCGCGGGCAGGAAGCTGCCTGGCGTGATGAGGCGGCCGCCTTCCTCCATGCGCACCAGGATCTCGAAGTGCGGCGCGCGGTCCACGCCCGAAGGCAGCGGCACGATGGCCTGGGCGTACAGGCGCAGCCGGTCTTCGTCGAGCGCGTTCTGCAGCCGTGTGGCCCACTGCATCTGGCCTTGCTGCTCCATCAGCGCGTGGTCGTTGATCTGGTAGACGTGGATGCGGTTGCGGCCCTCGTCCTTGGCCGCATAGCAGGCGGCGTCGGCGGCCGACAGCACGGCGCCCAGGTCGCGGTCGGTGCCGAGCACGGGCACCAGGCCGATGGACACGCCGATCGAAAAGGACTTGCCCTCCCAGGCGAAACGGAAGTCGGCGATGTCCTCGCGGATCGCATCGGCCAGGGTGATGGCGCGCTGCATGGGACAGGACTCCAGCACCAGGCCGAACTCGTCGCCGCCCAGGCGCGCCAGCATGTCGGAGGCGCGCAGGTGGCTGCGGACCAGCGCAGCCACCTGGCGCAGCAGCTCGTCGCCTGCCACGTGGCCGCAGGTGTCGTTGACGAGCTTGAACTGGTCCAGGTCGAGGAAGCACACCACATGGGTCTGGCTCTCGTCGCGCGGGCGGTCCAGCAGCTCGCCCAGGCGGCGCTCGAACGCACGCCGGTTCGGGATGCCGGTCAATGCGTCGTGGCTGGCCTGGTGCTGCAGTTCCTGGGCCAGGTTCAGCGTGACCGTCACGTCGTGGAACACCAGCACGGCGCCGATCAGAAAGCCCTCGCGCGAGCGGATCGGCGCGGCCGTGTTCTGCACCGGGATGGGCAGCTCGTCGCGCCGCAGCAGCAGCGCATGGTCGAGCCGCGCGACCACCTGGCCGCGCGTGAGCACCTCGCGCACGGGCACGGGCAGCAGGTCGCCGCTGTGGGCATCGCGCAGCCGGTAGATCTCGTTGATGGAGCGGCCCTGGGCCTCGGCGGCCGACCACCCCGTCAGCCGCTCGGCCACCGGGTTGATGTACTGCACCATGCCGGCCTCGTCGGTGGTGACCACGCCATCGCCGATGGAGGCCAGCGTGACCTGGGCCAGGTCGCGCTCGCGGTGCAGCTGGGCCTCGACGTGCTTGCGCTCGGAGATGTCGCGCACCGTGCCCGTGAAGCGCAACTCCGGCCCCACATGGTTCTCGCTGACCGAGATCTCGTAGACCACGCGCGGCGCTCCGGAGCGGACCTTGCGCAGCTCCAGCTTGGTGCCGGGGCGGCACAGGTCTTCACGCGCTGCCGGCCCGCTGTAGCCGGCCTGGCGCAGCAGCGCCTGGAACGGGTGGCCGACCACCTGCTCGGCGCTGAGCTGCAGCAGCTTCTCCGCACCGGGGTTCAGGCTGGTCAGCACGCCGTCGCGCGTGAAGGTGACGATGCCGTCGCGCATGTCGCGCACGATGGCACGGGTCTGGTCGGTGGCGGCCTCCAGCGCGCCGATGACGCGGTTGTAGGCCGAGGCCACCTGGCCGACCTCGGTGAAGGGCTCCACCGGCACGCGCTGGCGCAGGTCGCCACTGCGCCGGTGCTCCTCCATGGCGTCCACCAATTCGATGAGGTCGGTGCGCGTGCCGTGCTCGGACACGTTCAGGCCCACATGCTCGTCCTGCGGCCGCACGCGCAGCGGCCCGAAGCGACCGATGCCGCGCAGCAGCAGCCAGGCCATCAGACAGGCCCACAGGCAGCAGGCGAGGGCGCCCAGCAGCTGCACGCCGATCTGCTCCAGCCGCGTGTTGCCGTTGGCGATGCGCTCCAGGTCGCCGAACAGGCCGACCGACAGCGTGCCCCAGATGCCGGGCGCCAGGTGCGCCGGGATCGCGCCGACCGCGTCGTCCAGGCGCCAGGACAGCAGCCACTCGGACACGAACACCATCAGCGCGGCGGCGACCAGGCCGATCAGCCAGGCCGACAGCGGCGAGATCACATGGCAGTTGGCCGTGATCGCCACGAGGCCCGCGATGGCGCCGTTGATCAGGTAGCCGATCTCGCAGTAGCCGCGGCGCCAGATGCCCATGGCGATGCCGCCGACGATGCCGGCGGCACCGCCGATCACGGTGTTGACCACGATGCCGGGCACGCGCGCGTTCAGCGCCAGCGTGCTGCCGCCGTTGAAGCCGAACCAGCCGAAGAACAGGATCAGCACGCCCAGCATGGCCAGCGGCAGGTTGCCGGCCGGCAGCGGCCGCGGGGGCTCGCCCGGCACGAAGCGGCCGGTGCGCGGGCCGATCATGGCCACGGCCACCAGCGAGACCCAGCCGCCCACGCTGTGCACGACCGTGGAGCCGGCGTAGTCCACGAAGCCGAGCCGGGCCAGCCAGCCGCTGGGCCGGCCTTCCAGGCCGCCGCCCCAGGCCCAGTGGCCGAACACCGGGTAGATCACCATGGCCACGCCGGCCGTCACGGCCATGTAGGTCGAAAAGCGCATGCGCTCGGCCACCGCGCCCGAGACGATGGTGGCCGAGGTGGCGCAGAACATGAGCTGGAACAGCACGAAGGCCATCAGCGGCGCGCTCAGCGAGAGCTGGTCGGCCAGGCCGAAGTGCGAGAACCCCAGCCAGCCGTCCTGCGAGGCGCCGAACATGAGCCCGAAGCCGACCATCCAGTACACGGCCGTGGCGATGGCGAAGTCCGCCACGTTCTTGACCGCCACGTTGATCGAGTTCTTGTTGCGCGTGAGGCCCGATTCCAGGCACAGAAAGCCGGCCTGCATGGAAAACACCAGGGCTGAGCAGAGCAGGATCCAGAGCAGGTCCAGCGGCTGGGCGGCGCTCACCGCCGCGCTCCGGCGGCGGCTACGAAGAAGAGGATGGGGAAGGCGGGGGGCATCGGATCGGGTGTTTGGGTCTCCGATGCATGCAAGCAATTTGCATTCCCGGCAGGATGCCGGGGCGGCTGGCGTCAATCCAGGTGCGGTGCGAGCAGCTCTTCGATCCAGGCAGCGAAGGCCTGCACGCGGTCGGCCAGATGGCGGCGGTGCGGATAGACCAGGTGCACGGGCATGGGCGGGGGACACCAGGGCGACAGCACTTCGACCAGGGCGCCGCTCTGCAGGTGGTCCTGCACGTCGTAGGCCGGCACCTGGATCAGCCCCATGCCGGCCAGGGCGCAGGCGATGTAGGTCTCCACATTGCCGGCGGCCACATTGCCGGGCAGCATGGCCGAGCGGGTGCGGCCATCTTCGGTCCATTCCCAGGGCGCGTAGCGCCCGCCTGCGGCGGGCGCGTAGTTCACCTGGCGGTGCTGCCGGGTCAGCAGATCCTGGGCGGCGCGCGGCGTGCCGTGGCGCGCCAGGTAACGCGGGCTGGCGCAGCTGATCACCGCGAACGAGCCGAGCGGGCGCGCCACCAGGCTGCTGGGCGCCAGCGTCCCGACACGCAGCGCGCAGTCCACGCCGTCGTGCACGAGGTCCACGGTCCGGTCGCTGGAGCCGAGCTCGAGTTCCACGCCGGGGTGGCGGGCCACGAAGTCGGGCAGTGCCGGCGCCACCAGCCGGTGGGCGATCCGGCTGGGCATGTCCACGCGCAGCCGGCCCTTCAGGCCCTGGCCGGCTGCGGTGAACTGCTGTTCCAGTGCCTCCATGCCATGGACCAGCGAACGCGCGCGTTCCAACAGGCTCTCGCCCTCGGCCGTGAGACGCACGCGCCGGGTCGTTCTGTGCAGCAGGCGCGCGCCCAGGCGGGTCTCGAGCTGCTGCAGTGCACCCGAAACGCTGGCGCGCGGCAGGCCGAGCTGGTCCGCCGCCAGGGTGAAGCTGTTGCACTGCGCGATGCGCAGAAAGATGCGGAGGTGGTCCAGCCGGTCCATGATTGTTCGGGATTCCTGGATGGTGTAGACGGGAGCGTCGACTTTATCTCGATTGTTTCCAAACATAGACTTGGATTCCCATTCCATACAAAGAGGTAATGCATGTCTTCTCCGACCCTGAAGGACAAAGTGGCTGTCGTCACCGGCGGCGGCAAGAATCTCGGTGCCCTGATCGCCCACCTGTTCGCCGACGGCGGCGCGCGGGGCCTGGTGCTGCACTACAACAGCGACGGCTCGCGCGACGCAACGGAAAAGACCGCCGCCGCGCTCAAGGCCAAGGGTGTCGACGTGCTGACCTTCCAGGGCGACCTGTCCGTGGTCGACAACTGCGTGCAGCTGTTCGACCGGGCCGTCGGGCATTTCGGAGAGGTCAACCTGGCGATCAACACCGCCGGCGTCGTGATCAAGAAGCCGATCCTGCAGATCACCGAAGGCGACTACGAGAAGAGCTTCGCGGCCAACTCCAAGGCAGCGTTCTTCTTCATCCAGCAGGCCGGCCGCGTGCTGGCCGAGCGCGGCAGCATCGTGACCATCGTGAGTTCGCTGCTGGCGGCCTACACCGACTCCTATGCGGTGTACCCGGGCAGCAAGGCGCCCGTGGAGCACTACACGCGCGCGGCCTCCAAGGAGTTCGGCGCCCGCGGCATCAGCGTCAACGCCATCGGTCCCGGCCCCATGGACACGCCGTTCTTCTACGGCCAGGAGTCCAAGGAATCGACGGCCTACCACGCGTCGGCCGCCGCGCTGTCGGGCTACTCCAAGAAGGGCCTGACCGACATCGAGGACATCGCCCCGATCGTCAAGTTCCTGGTCACCGAAGGCTGGTGGATCACCGGCCAGACCATCTTCGCCAACGGTGGCTACACCACCCGCTGAGCGTTGCGGCACGCGCCGCCCAGGAGGGCCGGACCATGAACCGATTCCAAGCCGTGTTGGGGGCAACCGCGGCGTGGTTCACAACGCCATGTACGGCACCGAACCACAGCAAAGCCCGGACTTCGCCCGCATGATCAGCACGCACGACACCGAGCGCGTGGCCTCCTCCATCCTGCCGGACAAGGTGGTGCATGGCGGCCGCTACGACGTGGCCGACCGCCATGTGGAACCCACCGTGCTCCATCCCTCCACCTGGGACGATCCGGCCATGCCGCAGGAGGTGTTCGACCCCGTGCTGCCAGTGCTGCACTACGACGACTTCGACGCGACACCAAGGCCATGCTCTTGGGCAACCCCGACCAGGTGCTCGATGTGTTCCCGTCCTGCGCGGGCAAGGACATCGCGAAGAACCTGTCGGTCTTCTCGGAATGAACACATGCGCATTTCCACCAGACGCCGATGGCTCGCCGTTGCGGCGGCACTGCCCCTGGGCGCCGCTCTGCCGGGTTGCGCCAGCTCCGGCGCCACGCCACCCGGCCCCGGCATGAAGGCCTCGACCACCTACCTGCACCTGCTGGCCAAGGTGCCGATGTTCCGCGGCATGTCGAACGAGCAGCTGCAGTGGGTCATCGACCATTCGCGCGAATGGTCGGTGGAGCCCGGGGCCGAGGTGGCCAGCAGCCAGCGCGGCGTGGCCAGCTTCTGGACGCTGCTCGACGGTGGCTGGCGCCTGGAGGTGGCCGGCCGCGCCATCGAGGCCGGCCATGCCGACCCGGCCAAGTGGTATGGCGGGCGCGACATGGCCGCCCTGGGCCTGCCGCCCACCCGGCTGGTCGCCGCGCGGAGCAGCTACGTGATGGAGATCGCACAGCCTGCGCTGGACGAGATGCTGCGCCGCGGCCTGCCGCTGGCACCGCACCTGCGGGCCGGGCTGGACTTCTACCGCACGCTGATACGCTAGCAAAGTGCCCCATGCGGAGCACATGTTTCAAATCTTGAAAGGGAGGCTGCCATGCACATGGCGATGACGATGGGGGCGGGGGTGTTGCTGCTCGTGGTGTTCGTGTTGTTCGGATGGCTGTGGGGCGCCAGCGGCACGGCCATGGCGCTGGCCGCCAAGGCCTTCATGCCGGTCTGGCTGCTGGTCGCGCTGCTCAACATGTGGGTGGGCGTGACGCACGCTGGCTATACAGTGCGGGAAGAGTTGCCGATCCTGCTCATCGTGTTCGCCGTTCCGGCGGTGGTGGCAGGCCTGGTGGCCTGGCAACTGTCGCGCAGCTGATCACAAGAAGAAGCATCCGTTCGGGGTGCGAACCCCGGTGATCCGTGCTGGATATGGGCGCGGCCTGCACAAGGGCCGCGCTTTTTTGTTTGTTGGGAGGGCCTCGATGGCTGTAGAAGGAAGTGCGAACGATCTGGTCCGGGTCGTGAGTCTGCTCGGAGCGGCCGTGGTCGGCGTGCCGCTGTTCAAGCGGCTGGGCCTGGGCTCGGTGCTGGGCTACCTGGCCGCAGGGCTGGCCATCGGGCCGTTCGGGCTCAGGCTGTTCGACGATCCGCAGGCCATCCTGCACGTGGCCGAGCTCGGCGTGGTGATGTTCCTGTTCGTGATCGGGCTGGAGATGCAGCCCTCGCACCTGTGGAGCTTGCGGCGCCAGATCTTCGGGCTCGGCAGCCTGCAGTGCCTGGTCTGCGGCGTGCTGCTGACGCTGGTGGGCGTGGGCTTCGGCTTCTCCTGGGCCGTGTCCTTCGTGAGCGCCATGGGCTTCGTGCTGACCTCCACGGCCATCGTCATGCAGCTGCTGGGCGAGCGCGGCGACATCGCAGCGCCGCGGGGCCAGCGCATCGTCTCCATCCTGCTGTTCGAGGACCTGCTGATCGTGCCACTGCTGGCCATCGTGGCCTTCATCGCGCCGCCCGCGCTGGACGCCGCGGCCGTGGCGCCTTCGCGCTGGGGCGTGATCGGCCTGGCCCTGGGAGCGCTGGCCGCGCTGGTGGCGGCCGGCGTGTGGCTGCTCAACCCGCTGTTCCGCGTGCTGGCCACGGCCAAGGCGCGCGAGGTGATGACGGCGGCTGCGCTGCTGGTGGTGCTGGGCGCGGCGCTCCTGATGCAGCTGGGCGGCCTGTCCATGGCCATGGGCGCCTTCCTGGCCGGCGTGCTGCTGTCCGAATCGACCTTCCGCCACCAGCTGGAGGCCGACATCGAGCCCTTCCGCGGCCTGCTGCTGGGCCTGTTCTTCCTGGGCGTGGGCATGTCGCTGGACCTGGCCGTGGTGGCGCGCAACTGGCCGCTGATCGCGGCCGGCGTGGTCGCGATGATGGCGGTCAAGGCGCTGTGCATCTACGGTGTGGCGCGGCTGGCCAAGAGTTCGCATGCCGATGCGCTGGACCGCGCCGTGCTGATGGCCCAGGGTGGCGAGTTCGCCTTCGTGCTGTTCGCGGCGGCTCTGGGCGCGGGCGTGATCGATGCCACCGTCAATGCCAACATGACGGCCATCGTGGTGCTGTCCATGGCGCTCACACCGCTGGTGGTGCTGCTGCACGGCCGCTTCGGCCCGCGCGCCACGGTGTCGATGGAAGGTGCGGAGGCCGCGCAGGACCGCCAGGCCAGCGTGCTGGTGATCGGCTTCGGCCGCGTCGGCCAGATCGCCAGCCAGGGCGTGGTGGCACGCGGCGCCTCGCTGACCGTGATCGACAACGACACCCAGGTGATCCGCGACGCCCAGTCCTACCTGGGCTTCAAGGTCTACTACGGCGACGGCGCCCGTGCCGACGTGCTGCACGCGGCCGGCGCCCACAGCGCCAGCGCCATCCTGGTCTGCGTGGACGACAAGGCGGCGGCCACGCGCATCGCCGAGAACGCCAAGGCCGAGTGCCCGCACGCGCGCGTGCTGGTGCGCGCCTTCGACCGCGAGCATGCGCTGGAGCTGGTCAAGACGGGCGGGGCGGACGTCGTGGTGCGCGAGACCTTCGAGTCGGCCATGCTGCTGGGCCGCGAGGCTGTGCTGGCCACGGGCGCCACGCCCGAGGAGGCCGATGCCGTGATGGCCGACCTGCGCCGCCTGGATGGCGAGCGCTTCGATCTCGAGGTGGCCGGCGATGCCTTCGCCGGCCGGGCCCTGGTGCTGGGCCATCTGCGCAGCAAGGAGAACGACGATGCCACGCAAGCGAAGCCCGCCTGAGCAAGAGCCCGTGCCGCCGGCGCAGGCCGCCGCCGTCGTGCAGTTCTGGCGCGACGCCGGTCCTGCGCGCTGGTTCGCCAAGGACGCGGCCTTCGACCGCGCGTTCCGCGAACGTTTCCACGACCTGCACTTCGCCGCGGCCGCGCGCCGCTGCGATGCCTGGGTGGCGACGGCCGAGGGCGCTCTGGCCTTGCTGCTGCTGCTCGACCAGTACCCGCGCAACAGCTTCCGCGGCACCGGCCACATGTACGCGACCGACCCGCTGGCGCGCATGTTCTGCCGCCAGGCGCTGGACGCCGGCCTGGACCGGCAGGTGCCGCAGGACCTGCGGCTGTTCTTCTACCTGCCGCTCTCGCATTCCGAAGACATGCCCGACCAGCAGCGCGCGCTGGCGCTGAACCGCGCGCTGGGCGAACCGTTCGCCAGCCATGCGCAGGGCCACCTGGACATCGTGGCGCGCTTCGGGCGCTTTCCGCACCGCAACGCGATGCTGGGGCGCGAGACCACGGCGGCCGAGCAGGCCTTCCTGGCCGAGGGGGGCTTTGCGGGCTGAGCCTTGGCCGGCGGGCACAATCGCCCGATGCTCATGTACCCCCAGATCGATCCGGTCGCGCTGCAGATCGGTCCTGTCGCCATCCACTGGTATGGCATCACCTACCTCGTCGCCTTCGGCCTGTTCATGTTCCTGGGCAACCTGCGGCTGCGCCACGAGCCCTTCGCCTCGCTGGTGCCGCCCTGGACGCGCAAGGACGTGGAGGACATCCTGTTCCTGGGCGTGGTCGGCGTGGTGGTCGGCGGGCGGCTGGGCTACTGCCTGTTCTACAAGCCTGGCCACTACCTCGCGCACCCGCTGGAGATCTTCTACGTGTGGCAGGGCGGCATGGCCTTCCACGGCGGCATGCTGGGCGTGATCGCGGCCATGGTCTGGTTCGCGCGCTCGCGCCAGCGCCCCTGGATGCAGGTGGCCGATTTCGTCGCGCCCTGCGTGCCCACGGGCCTGGCGGCCGGCCGCGTCGGCAACTTCATCAACGGCGAACTGTGGGGCCGCTTCTCCAGCCCGGACCTGCCCTGGGGCATGGTGTTCCCGCAAAGCGGCTCCATGCTGCCGCGCCACCCTTCGCAGGTCTACCAGTTCCTGCTGGAAGGCCTGCTGCTGTTCGTGCTGCTGTGGCTGTACGCGCGCAAGCGCCGCGCCGAGGGCCAGGTCGCGGCGGCCTTCCTGATCGGCTACGGCCTGCTGCGCTTCACGGCCGAGTTCTTCCGCGAGCCCGATGCCTTCCTGGGCCTGCTGTCGCTGGGCATGAGCATGGGCCAGTGGCTCTGCGTGCCCATGGTGCTGGCCGGCATCGCGATGTGGGTCTGGTGCGGGCGCCGCGCCGCTGCGCTGCCGGCCCGGGCCTGAGCCTTCAGCCGCCCCGCGCGCGCTGCAGGCGCCGCAGGAACACGGTGATCTCCTTGACGCACTGCATGTCGCCGCGCTCCCCCGCGACGGCCAGGCCCTGGGTCCAGGCCGCTTCGGCCTCGTCGGTGCGGCCCAGTTGCTCCAGCGCCTTGCCGAGCAGCTTCCAGGCCGCCGAGTGGTGCGGGTCCTGGGCCGTGGCCTGCTGCAGGTGCACGGCCGCTGGCTGCGGCTGGCCTTCCTGCAACAGCGCCTGGCCCAGCCCGAAGCGCAGCAGCGCGCCATCGCGTCCGCTGGCCAGCAGCTTTTCGAGGTTGGCGCGCAGCGCGGCGCGGGCCTCGGCCGTCATGTGGGGGCGGCCTCGGCCAGCAGGGCCCGGGCGTCCTCGCACCACCAGACAACGGCACCCAGGTAGCCCTCCCAGACACAACCGTTGCAGCCGCGGCCGCAGCAGGTGGTGGGCTCGGGCGGCGGTGCGCGCATGCCGGCGATGCTGCATGCCGCGAGTTGCGCTGCGATCGCCGCGATGGCGGTGCGCGCGGACGCCGCGTCGGTCGGGGGCGGCAGCGTCATGGCGCCTCGGCCAGCACGGTGTCGAACAGCGCCAGCAGCTGGCGCGCGAACAGGTCCATGTTGGCGGCGCGCTCGGTGCTGCCGGTCAGCACCGTGCGGCTGCGCTCCGTGGCACCGACCACGGCCAGGCAGGCGCGGCCGGCCGGGTCGCCGGCCGGGCTGTCGGACGGACCGGCCGCCCCGGTTTCGCCCAGGCCCCAGCTGGCGCGGTGGCTGGCGCGCACCTTGGCGGCCAGCAGCAGCGCATAGGGCTCGGTCTCGGCGCGCAGGCCTTCCATGTCGGCCGGCACCAGGCCCAGCAGGGCCTTGCCGGCGCGGCGCGAATAGACCACGGCGCCGCCCAGGAAGTAAGCCGACGCACCCGGCACGGCCAGCAGCGCGGCGGCGACCAGGCCGCCGGCCGAAGACTCGGCCACGGCCACGGTGTCGCGGCGTTCGCGCAGGCGCGCAGCGACACGGGTGGCCAGATCGGGCAGGGAGGGCAGTTCAGCGGGGGCGGACATGGGCCGCGATTGTGTCAGCCGCGCCGCGCGAAGCCGTCGGCACCCCATTCCTCGCTGCCCAGACCGTGGTGCACGGTGAAGCGGCATGGGGTCGTTGCGTGCTTTCACAGCGCGCTGTGGGCCCAGAAGCGCAGCAGCGGGGGCGCGGCGCGCAAGGCCGTCAACGGGTTCTCGCCGTCCTTTTCCCCCGTCCGCCAGGACGGTCCTTCGCGGCGATTCGTTCGAAATTCAAACAAAGTTGTAAGTTTATTCGCGCGGATGGTGAACTTTTTCTGCCGTTGTTGCGCCCGCTGACCTAGACTCAAAGGGCTACGACGGTTCTCGCAGCACATGACGTCGCGGACCGTCGCACTTGACCGCGGCCAACACCAGCAACACCCTCGAACCACCGTGAGCCAAGCAGTTGCCACCGCTGCCGCTAGCCAATACAACGAGCAGCCTGCCGCGAGCGCGGAGCTGTTCCGGGCTCTGTTCCATGACAGCCCGCGGCCGCTGATCATCTACAACCCGCACACCCTGCGCATACTTGCCGTCAATCGTGCGGCCGTGGCGCTGTATGGCTACGAGGTGGAAGAGTTCCGCGCCCTCGCTGCTCCTCAGCTTTGGGCCGAGGCCACGTCGGCCGGTGCGGAACGCGCGAAGGAGGATGCGACGGCCTTCTTGCGAAGCCTTCCGCTGCAGCACCCGACCCAACTGTTCCGCCGCTTGCATGCCCGCAAGAACGGGCAGCCACTCGATGTCGAGCTTTCCAGCACGCCGATCGTGTTCGACGGTGTTGCAGCGCGGCTTCTTCACGTCCTCGACCTCACGAAGAAGATGGAGGTCCAGCGGTTCGCTGCGCAAGCGAGCAGAGCGCAGCGCATGCTCAGCACGTGCAATGAGGCACTCATCCGCGCAGTCAACGAAGAGGAGCTGCTCAAACGCGTGTGCGAAGTCGCCGTGGAGCTGGGCGGCTACGTCCTCGCCTGGGTGGGCTTCGCCCACAACGACGAGGACAGGACCATTCTGCCTGCGGCGGTCGCCGGGGTGAACGGCCATCTTGTGCTTGAAGCCAAGCTGTCCTGGAGTGCGCAGAGCGACAGCGGCAAAAACTCTGCAGGGCGGGCCATTCGCGCGGGCAGGGCCGACGTGACGTTCGACGTGCGTGAGGACGCTTCATTCCCCATCTGGCGGGCCAACGTCGACGTCATTGGCTACAGAGGCATCGTGAGTCTTCCCCTGCGCCACAGGGGGAGAACGCTGGGGGCGATCTGTTTCTATTCGGCTGCGCAAGCCCACGTCAGTCCCAATGAACTGTCGCTTCTCCAGTCGCTGGCCGACGACGTCGCGTTCGGCATTGAGAACCTGCGTGTGCAAGACGAGCAGAGAAGGCTTCACCAGGCGGTGCTGTCCGTCGGATCTGCGGTCTCTCACCGAACCGGCGACGAGTTTTTCCAGCACCTTGTCCTCAGCCTTGTGGAGGCGGCAGGAGCGCAAGCCGGTCAGCTCGCAAGGTTCCTGCCTGGCGGTCTCCACAGGTGCCAAAGCCGCTCGGCGGTTGTCGGACACGAGCAGCTGCCTGCGGCCGACTTCGACGTTCCCAACGCGCTGTCGCACCAGGTGCGAACCAACGAGGTTTGGTTCGCGGCCGGGGACGCGTGCGCAGCCTATCCCGATGTGCGCCTGGTCGAGCGGGTGGAGGCGGAGGCATTCGCGATACACCGCTTGGACGATGTGCATGGCGAGCCCATTGGATTCCTTGCAGTGCTCTACCGGGCCTCTCAGCCGCAATCGAAGTTCGTGGAAGCCATGCTCCGCATCTTCGCTGCGCGCGCCTCGGCAGAGCTTCAACGTCTGCAATCGGACGCCCGTCTTCGCAGCCAGGCATCACTGCTGGACAAGGCGCAGGATGCAATCTACGTCCGCGACCTCGACCACCGGATCCTCACCTGGAACCAAGGCTGCGAACGAATCTTCGGATGGACTGCGGATGAGATGGTCGGCCGGGACGCGACCCAGTTCGGCTCCGGAACCTTGGCCGAGAAGCTGGCACGCCATGAGATCTTGCTGAAGGAAGGCGCGTGGTCCGGAGAAGCAACACATGCGCGCAAGGATGGCCATCTGGTTCAAGTGGAGACGCGCTGGTCGCTGGTTCGCGATGAGCAGGGGCGCCCCATGTCGGTCCTGTCCATCAGCACGGACATCACGACACGCAAAGAGGCCGAGCAAGCCGTTCACAGGCTCGCGTTCTTCGACACCTTGACTGGCCTGCCAAACCGCCAATCGTTCAATGCGGCCCTTCGGGCAAACCGCTGCGGAGCGACGACAGCCGTCGGTGCAGGCGCCCTCCTGTTCATCAACATCGACAGGTTCAAGCTGGTGAACGAGACCCTCGGGCACAGCAAGGGCGATGTGCTTCTCAAGCTTGCATCGAAACGGCTGCAATCTGCGGTGATGCCAACCGGCTACCTGGCGCACATCGGCGCAGACGAGTTCGTCGTTCTCCTCGCTCCGACGCTGGACACGATGGAAGACGCGCAGGCACATGCAGGCGAAGTATCGCGGCGCATCATGCAGGCGTTCAAAGAACCCTTCCGGCTCGAAGAGTTCGTGCACGTGGCCTCTGTCTGCGTGGGCATTGCACCGTTCCTGGGAGATGCGGTCAGCGACGAGGAACTGCTGCAGCACGCCGACCTGGCCATGATTCAGGCGAAGTCGGTAGGTCGTGGCGTTGCGCGCTTCTACGACCCGCGGCTGCACACGGCGGCCTCAGAACGGGCTGCGCTTGAGAAGGACCTGCGCCATGCCGTAGAACGCGCAGAGTTCTCACTGCACTTCCAGCCGCAGCTGCACCGAGATGGCCGGCTTGTCGGCGCGGAGGCACTGCTGCGCTGGAAGCACCCGGAACGCGGCATGGTTTCTCCAGCGCGGTTCGTTCCCATTGCGGAGGACACGGGCCTGATCCTCGGCATCGGTGCCTGGGTGCTGGAAACGGCATGCGCGCAGCTGGCGGCCTGGCAAGGCGATGGCGCCGTCGCTCCATTCGGGCACATGACGGTGTCGGTGAACGTCAGCGCGAGCCAGTTCCGTCAGGATGACTTCGTGGAGCAGGTCGATGCGTGCCTGCGCCGGCACAACGTGCGGCCGTCGAGCCTGAAGATTGAGCTGACCGAAAGTCTGCTGGTCTACGACATGGAGTCCATCATCCAGAAGATGCGGCAACTCCGGTCCATTGGCGTTGGCCTGTCGCTCGATGATTTCGGCACCGGGTACTCATCGCTGTCTTACCTGACGCGCATGCCACTGGACCAATTGAAGATCGACCAGGCCTTTGTTCGCGACGTCATCACCGACAGCAACGACGCGGCCATCGTCCGAAGCATCATCAGCTTGGGCCATGACTTGGGATTGACCGTCATGGCGGAGGGGGTGGAGGACGAGAACCAACGCGCATTTCTCGTCGCGAACTTCTGCGACAGCTTCCAGGGCTACCTTTTTGCGCGTCCTATGCCGGTGGAGGAGCTGGAACTGTATGCCCGCCATCACCTTGAGGTGAGCTCGGAGTTGTCTTCGGCCCTCTTGCCCGTGCTCGCGCACTCCCAGCCGAACCACGATGAAGTGCTGGCTGCAGTGGCACAGGCTGTTCCCGCGATGATTGCAGTCAATGGACCAGACGAACGCTATCTGTTTGCCAACCGGGCATTCGAGAACTGGTTCGGGGTGGACTGCTCCGAGATCGTCGGCAGAACGAGCCTGCAGCTTCTGGGTCGGGCGGAGTATGAGCGCTCTTCATCCTGGGTGAAGCGCGCCCTTGGCGGCGAGACCGTCAGTTTCGAGAAGTCATTTCCCAACCGGGTTCCGCCGGTCCATGTGGCCGTCAGCTTCATTCCTCTGAGGACTGTCAATGGGTCTCCGAATGGCTACGTCACTGTCGCACAGGACGTGACGCACCATCGGGAGGAGGCGAATCGCCTGCTCCAGCTGTCCGAGAGAGACCCGCTGACTGGCCTTCTGAACCGTCGCGGCTTCGAACGCTATCTGGAAGCCGAGGCCGCTGGCGGCCGCGGAAATCACGTGGGCCTGCTCTACGTCGACCTGGACCACTTCAAGTTGGTCAACGACGCCCAAGGGCACTTGGTCGGAGACCAGATCCTGCGCGAGCTTGGCCTCAGGCTACGCGGAGCCGTTCGGCCGGACGATGGCGTCGCACGGGTGGGTGGCGATGAGTTTGCGGTCATCCTGTCCTCGCTTCCGTCCGAGGCCTTGTGCCACGCGGCAGCCGAAGAAATTCTTCGCGTGGTTGCCCAGCCGTTTGTGGTGGGCGGCCTGGGTCTGAACATCACCGCCAGCATTGGCGTCGCATTCGGCGTGGAGCAAGGCGAGAAGTTCGAACAGCTCGTGAAGCGCGCCGACGTCATGCTGTACCAAGCCAAGGCCGGTGGTCGCGGAAGATGGGTTTAGTGCGGTCGATGAGAGGTGTTCCGCAAGGAGCAGGCGCCGGTTTTTCCGGTCGCGGTATGCCGCGACAACGACGGCCGGCATCCAGGCCATGGTGGCATCGCGTGGCGCGGGACACGGTTGCGCGGGGCTGACCGCGCACCGAGTGGCCTCAGCCGCAGGGCCTCGCTTGTGCCAGGCATTGCGGGATGGCCGCGCCGACTCAATAATTAGCGGTAATTATTGAAAATTACGGTGTTGCCGGCGGCCCTGCGCGGCGCGCCTGCGCCGCCCACCACGCCATGCGTCCGTTCCGAAGCTCCCTGCACGACGAAGTCGCCGAGCGGCTGCGCACGCTGATCTTCGATGGCGAACTCGCGCCCGGCAGCTTCATCGACGAGCCCGCGCTGTGCGCCAGCATGGCGATCTCGCGCACGCCGCTGCGCGAGGCGCTCAAGGTGCTCGCGGCCGAGGGCCTGGTGCGGCACGAGCCGCGCCGCGGCAGCTTCGTGAACCAGGTGACGGCGCAGGACCTGGACCAGATCTTCCCCATGCTCGCGCTGCTGGAAGGCCGCGCCGCGTTCGAGGCCGCCCAGCAGGCCAGCGACGCCGAACTGCAGGCGCTGCAGGACCTGCACGCGCGGCTGCAGCGCCATGCCCGGGCGCGCCGAATTCCCGACTACTACGCCGCCAACGTCGCCATCCACGAAGCCATCATCGCGTTGGCCGACAACCCGTGGCTGGCCATGGTGATCGGCGACCTGCGCAAGCTGGCCAAGCTCGCGCGGCTGCAGCAGCTGCAGGCGCCCGGCCGGCTGGAGCAAAGCTGCGCCGAGCACCTCGCGGTGTTCGCCGCGCTGCAGGCGCGCGATGCACCAGCGGCGCAGGCCGCCATGCACGAGCACCTGGTGCGCCAGCGCGAGGCGCTGCGCGAGGTGGCGCGCAGCCAGGCCAACCGGATCGCTCCCTGAACATGCATTGCAAGGACACACCATGAACGCCACCGACTGGATTGCCCGCAGCCTGGCGCTGCTCAAACCGGCCGCCAAGCCGCCGGCCGCCACCCCGGACGCGCCCCGCCCGATGGCCGAGCGCCTGCGCGCCACGCTGCGCCGCGAGCCCGAAGCGCTGACGCCCAGCGCGCTGCGCCGCCTGCTGGCGCAACTGCAGGCCGTGGTCGACCCGCATGTCAGCGAGGCCGAGGCCGGCCGCCGCGCCCAGAAGGTCATGGCCTGGTACGGCACGGCCACGGCACCCGAGCGGCGCGACCTGTGGCTGCTGCTGGTCGAGCAGTTCGCACCCGATGCCGACGAGGTGCGCGCCGCGCGCGAGCACTACGACGCCGTGCACGGCACGGCCGACCAGGGCGCCGCCGAGATCCGGCTGCGCAGCGCCTTCATCTCGCCGCGCACGCGCATGCTGCAGCGCTTCGCCGTCGATCCGCAGGGCCTGCACTTCCTGGTCGACCTGCGCGCCGAACTGCTGCCGCAGCTCAAGTCCGAGCGCCGGCTGCAGCCGCTGGATGCCGAACTGGCGGCGCTGTTCTCCAGCTGGTTCGACCTGCCGTTCCTGGAGCTGCGCCG
The DNA here is from genome assembly GCF_001422365.1 of Pseudorhodoferax sp. Leaf265. Taxonomy (GTDB): domain Bacteria; phylum Pseudomonadota; class Gammaproteobacteria; order Burkholderiales; family Burkholderiaceae_C; genus Pseudorhodoferax. The sequence goes on from NZ_LMMT01000015.1 coordinate 148,484, forward strand.
CATCAGCTGGGACTCGCCGGCCTCGCTGATCGAAAAGCTCATCAAGTACGAGGCCGTGCACGACATCCGCAGCTGGGCCGACGTGAAGAACCGGCTCGACAGCGACCGCCGCTGCTACGGTTTCTTCCACCCGCGGATGCAGAACGAGCCGCTGATCTTCGTCGAGGTGGCGCTGATCGACCACCTGGCCGGCGGCATCGCGCCGCTGCTGGACGAGCAGGCGGCCGTGCACGACATCGGCAAGGCCACGACGGCGATCTTCTACTCCATCAGCAACACCCAGACCGGGCTGCGCGGCGTCTCGTTCGGCGACTCGCTGATCAAGCGCGTCGTGGAGACGCTGCGCGCCGAGTTCCCCAAGCTCAAGCAGTTCGCCACGCTGTCGCCGATCCCGGGCTTTCGTGCCTGGCTGGCCAGGAATGCGGACGGCATGCTGGCGCGCATGCCCGACAAGGCGCGCGCCGAACTCGGCCGCGCGCTGGGCGCCAAGGCGCCGGATGCCGGGCATGTGCTGGCCGCCACCGAGCACGTGCTGACGCTGGAGGAAAAATCCCCCGCGCGCCAGTTCCTGCTGCGCTGTGCGGCCGAGTACCTGGGCCGCGAGCTCGACCAGGGCCGCCCGCTCGACCCCGTCGCGCGCTTCCACCTGGGCAACGGCGCGCGCGTGGAGCGGCTCAACTGGGCCGGCGACCCGTCGCCCAAGGGCCTCAAGCAGTCCTGCGGGCTCATGGTCAACTATCTGTACGATCTGCGCCGGCTCGACAAGCACCGGGCCATGACGGCGGCGGGAAACATCCCGCTGTCGTCCGAGGTCGAGCGCTGGCTGCTCTGAGCAGCACACCGAGGCGGCGGCAGACCGCCTTGTTCCACAACGAAGGAGACACGACATGCACGTTCCCATCACGCGCCGCGGCGCCTTGCAGCTGGCTGGCGCAGGCCTGCTGCCCGCCGCGCTGGCGGCCCGCGCGCAGTCCGGCTGGCCCGGCAAACCCGTCACGCTGGTCGTGCCGTTCCCGGCCGGCGGCGGCACCGATGCCTTCGCGCGGCCGCTGGCCGCGCAGTTCGCCAAGCTCACGGGCAAGACGCTGGTCATCGACAACAAGGGCGGCGCCGGCGGCACCGTGGGCGCCAGCGCCGCGGCCAGGCTGCAGCCCGATGGCTACGGCCTCTTCATGGGCGCCGTGCACCACGCCATCGCGCCCTCGATGTACCCCAGGCTCGACTACGACCTGGAGAAGGACTTCATCCCGCTCGCGCTGCTGGCCAACGTGCCGCAGGTGGTGGTGGTGAACCCCAGGCGCGTGGAGGCCGGCGATCTCAAGAGCTTCCTCGCGCTCGTCAAGCGCAACCCGGCGCGCTACAACTACGCCTCGGCCGGTGCCGGCACCTCGCACCACCTGGCGGGCGAGCTGTTCAAGCAGCAGACCGGCACCTTCATCACGCACATTCCCTACCGCGGTGCCGGCCCCGCGCTGGCCGACCTGATCGCCGGCAACGTGGACGTGATGTTCGACGGCCTGGGCTCGTCCGCGGCCCACATCAAGGGCGGCCGCATCAAGCCGCTGATGGTGTCGGGCGGCAAGCGCAATCCTTCGCTGCCCGACGTGCCCTGCGCGGCCGAGGTCGGCCTGCCCGACTACACCGTGACCACCTGGTATGGCCTGTGGGCGCCCAAGGGCACGCCGGCCGACATCCAGGCCCGCGTGGTCGAGGAGGTGCAGCGCGCCGGCGCAACGGATGAGATCAAGACGGTCTGGGCCAGCAACGGCGCAGAATTCGGTACCCTCACGCCCGCGCAGTTCGGCCGCTTCGTGAGCGCCGAGATCAAGCGCTGGGCCGCCGTCGTGCAAGCGTCCGGCGCAAAACTCGAATGAGCCTTTCCTTCCCGTCACCATGAGCACCGCCACCGAGAACCAGAACCTCTACGCCGCCTTGCGCGCGGCGTTCCCCGCCGACCTGGACGCCACCGCCATCGATGCCACCGAGCCTGGCGGCCAGCCCTTGCGCTACAGCTGGCGCGACATCGAGCGCGCCAGCGCCATGGTGGCCAACCTGCTGGAGTCGCTGGAGCTGCCGCCGGCCTCGCGCATCGCCGTGCAGGTCGAGAAATCGGTCGAAGCCGTGCTGCTGTACCTGGCCACGCTGCGCGCGGGCCATGTGTTCCTGCCGCTCAACACGGCCTACCAGAGCGCCGAAATCGGCTATTTCGTCGGCAACGCCGAGCCGGCCGTGGTGGTCTGCAGCCCGGCCAACCATGGCTGGGTCAGCAAGATCGCGTTCCAGGCCGGCACGCGCTACGTGTTCACGCTGGGCGAGGACCGCAGCGGCACGCTGCTCGAACGCGCCGCGCACTGCAGCGACCTGCATGAACCCGTGCCGCGCGCGGCCGACGACCTGGCCGCCATCCTGTACACCAGCGGCACCACGGGCCGCAGCAAGGGCGCCATGCTGAGCCATGGCAACCTGCTCAGCAACGCGCGCGTGCTCAAGGATTACTGGGGCTGGCAGCAGGGCGACGTGCTGCTGCACGCACTGCCCATCTTCCACGTGCATGGCCTGTTCGTGGCGCTGCACGGCGCGCTGATCAACGGCAGCAAGATGCTGTGGATGGCCAAGTTCGATCCCAAGGTGGCGATCGCCAAGCTGCCCGAGGCGACGGTCTTCATGGGCGTGCCCACGCTCTATGTGCGCATGCTGGCCGAGCCCGCGCTCACGAAGGACGCGGTGCGCCACATGCGCCTGTTCATCTCCGGCTCGGCGCCGCTGTTGATCGAGACCTTCAAAGACTGGCAGGCGCGCACCGGCCACACCATCCTGGAGCGCTACGGCATGAGCGAAACCGCCATGCTGACCTCCAACCCCTACCGTGCCGCGGACGGCGAGCGCCGCGGCGGCACGGTTGGTTTCCCGTTGCCGGGCGTGGACCTGCGCGTGGTGGACGATGCGGGCCAGCCGGTACCGCAGGGCGAGATCGGCGGCATCCAGGTGCGTGGCCCCAACGTGTTCCAGGGCTACTGGCGCATGCCCGAGAAGACGGCCGAGGAGTTCACGGCGGACGGCTTCTTCAAGACCGGCGACGTGGGCCGCGTGGACGCCGCCGGTTACGTGACCATCGTGGGCCGCAGCAAGGACCTCATCATCAGCGGCGGCTACAACGTCTACCCGGCCGAGATCGAGGGCTTCCTGAACGAGATGCCGGGCGTGGCCGAGAGCGCCGTGGTCGGCGTGCCGCACCCGGATTTCGGCGAAGTCGGCGTGGCCGTGCTGATCGGCAAGCCCGGCGCGATGCTGGACGGCGAGGCGCTGCTGGGGGCGCTCAGGCAGCAACTGGCCAACTTCAAGATCCCCAAGCGCGCCTTCGTGGTCGACAGCCTGCCGCGCAACACCATGGGCAAGGTGCAGAAGAACCTGCTGCGCGAGCAGCACAGGGGCTTGTTCGCTTCCTAGCGCGCAGCACCGCGGGGTGACAGCCGGTCGGCGAGCAGGCGCGCCGTGTAGCGCAAGCGGTCGATGTCCGCGCCGGGCTGCACGCCGCGGCTGAAGCAGCACAGCGTGCCGTAGATGCGTCCGTCGGCGAGCCGCACGGGCGTGCTCAGGTGCGTGCCGATCGGAAACCCCGGATCGGGCGCCCTTCCCGAGGCGACGTAGGGCGCGGCATCGTCCATGCGCTCGGGCAGCCGGCCGTCCACCACGCGCAGGCACCAGCTTTCCTCGACCGGGTCGCACATGCCGGGCTGCAGCAGCGGAAAATCCGGCGCGCTGTCCACGGCCTGCAGGGTGCGCAGGCCATCGGCGAGCCGCGACACGAAGGCCACGTCCATGCCCAGCCGTACACGCAGCAGCTGCAGCACCTCCTGCACCGCCGCCGGCAGCGCCGGGTCGGCCCCGTCGCAGGTGGCCACCAGCAGCTCGCAGATCCTCACGTCCAGGTCGTCGGGGTTGTAGTTCAGGGGCATGCCAGACTGTCGTCCTCTCGCATCCTTGTGGGGTGTTTGCTCGCGGGCTCGGCGCCGCCGGTTGCCGCAGTCTAGCCACAGCCGCAATCGCCTGTGCCGCGGAGGGACGGGCCCTGCGCAGCCGGTCCGCTCAGACCGGCGGTTCTGCCAGTGCCTCGGCCAGGCACTGCGCCGTTGCACGCACGCGGGCCGTGCGCTGCAGGTCCGGGTGCATGACCAGCCAGACCTCGTGCGGGCGCGCACGCTGCCGCCCGGGCCAGACGCGGACCAGGCCTTCGCGCTCGCCCATGCGCACCGGCATCTCGCCCAGGCCGATGCCGGCCGCGACCGCCTTGCGCAGCAGCAGGCTGGAGTTGACCGCCATCGCGATGCGGGCCTGGCGTGCCGGCATCTCGGCCACGGTCGCGCAGGCCTTGTTCTCCAGGTAGGGGGCGTAGGCCACGATCTGGTGGCCGCGCAGTTCGTCCTCTGCCCGGGGGGCGCCGCAGCGTGCGAGGTAGGCGGCGCTGGCGAACAGGCCCACGGGCCAGGACGCCACGCGGCGCACCACGAGGTCCGGCGCTTCGGGCCGCACGTTGCGCAGGGCGATGTCGGCCTGACGCCGGCCGAGGTTGAGCACCTGGGTGGAGACCTCCAGGTCCACACGGATCTGCGGCCAGCGTTGCTGCAGGCGGTCGATGGCGGGCAGCAGGAATTCCACGGCGATGGTGTCCGAACTGGTCACGCGCACCAACCCCGTGGGGTTTTCGTCCTGGCCCTCGATCTTGCTGCGCAGGTCCAGGGCCGCGGTTTCCATGCGCCGTGCCGCGTGGAGCGCGGCTTCGCCGGCCGTGGTGAGCAGGTAGCCGTCCCGGGCGCGCAGGAACAGCTTGGCACCGAGTTCGGCTTCCAGCGCATTCAGGCGCCGCCCCACCGTGGCCTGGTCGATGGCCAGGCTGCGCGCCGCCGCGCGCAGCGAAGGCTGGCGCGTCACGGCAAGGAAGATGCGGGCGTCGTCCCAGTTCATGGCTGTTGTGGTGATGCAGATTTGCAGCACTGTAGAGCGAAATCGCTGCACCTTGCCTGCGCCGTCCGGGCCTAAGCTGCGCAGCCATGACACACCACACCATGCAAGCCATCGTCTTCGACCACTTCGGCGGCCCCGAAGTGCTCGTGGCCCGCGCCGTCCCGCGCCCCGAACTCCGCCCGCACGACCTGCTGGTGCGCAACGCCGCCATCGGCGTGAACCGTGCCGACGTCGCACACCGCAAGGGCGCCTATGGCCGCGCCCATTTCGGCGACGCCGACACCATGGGCCTGGAGATCGCCGGCACCGTGGTGGAGGTGGGGCCGCAGGTGCAGGGCTTCGCCGTGGGCGACCGCGTGATGGGCATCGTGGGCGGCGGTGCCTACGCCGAGTACTCGCGCATCGACCACCGCATGGCCATGCCGGTGCCGCCGGGCCTGGCACTGGCCGATGCGGGCGCGGTGGCCGAGGTCTTCGTGACCGCGCACGAGGCCTTGTTCCACCTGGCCCGGCTGCAGGCCGGCGAATCGGTGCTGGTGCATGCGGCGGCGGGCGGCGTCGGCTCGGCCGCGGTGCAGCTGGCGCATGCGGCCGGGGCGCGCGTGTTCGCCACGGCCAGCGGCGACAAGCGCGCGGCCGTGGCGGGCTTCGGCGCCGATGTCTTCATCGACCACCGCGGCGAGGACTTCCAAGCCGTCGTGGCGCGCGAAACCGGGGGCCAGGGCGTGGACGTGGTGATCGACTTCGTCGGCGCGCCCTACCTGGAGCGCAACCTGCGTTCGCTCGCGCTCGGCGGACGCCTGGTCGTCGTGGGCCTGCTGGGCGGCGCCGAGCCAGCACCCCTGCCGATGGACCTGCTGCTGTTCCGCCACCTGCAGATCTTCGGCACGGTGATGAAGTCGCGCCCGCCCGCCGTCAAGCAGGCCATGGTGCAGCGCTTCGCCGCGCGTTGGCTGCCCGCGCTGGCGGATGGCAGCATCCGGCCTGTGATCGACAGCCGCTACCCGCTGGCCCAGGCCGCCCAGGCGCACCGGCGCATGGAATCGGGGCAGAGCGTGGGCAAGATCCTGCTGCTGCCGGACGCGGCCTGAGCGGGCGATGCGGTCAGGGCGGCTGTGCGTCGATCACGCGGCGCACCGTGGCCAGGGCCGTGCCCAGCGTGTCCAGCGGCACCGAGCCCAGGGCCACACGCAGCGCATGCGGCACCTGTCCGCCGGCCGAGAACGGCTCGGCCGTGGACACCGCCACACCTTCGTGCAGCAGCGCCTGCGCCACTTTGTCGGCCCGCAGTTCCGCGGGCAGCGGCAGCCAGACGAAGTAGCCGTTCGGATGCCGCACCGGGTGCAGCCCGGCAAAAGCCTGGCCGGCCAGCGCCTGCCGCGCGGCGGCGTCCGCGCGCTTTCCGGATTCGAGCCGCAGCACGGTGCCGTCCTCGATCCAGCCGCAGGCGATCGCCGTCATCACGCCGGGCGTGTTCCAGGTCGTCGCGCGGATGGCGCGTTCGATGCGCGCCATGCAGTCCGCAGGCGCGGCGACGAAGCCCACGCGCAGGCCCGTGGCCACGCTCTTGGACAGGCCGGACACGTAGACCGTGCATTCGGGCGCCAGCGCGGCCAGCGGTGCGGGCGGGTTGGGCGCGAGGAAGGCATAGGCCGCATCCTCGATCAGCAGCAGCCCATGGCGGCGCGCGATGGCCACGAGCTGGCGGCGCCGCGCCAAGCCCGTGACCCAGCCCAGCGGGTTGTGCAGCGTGGGCATGGCGTAGACGGCGCGCACGCGGCGGCGCCGGCACAGCGCTGCGAGCGCGTCCAGGTCGGGGCCGGCACCGGCAGCCGGCAGCGGCGCCAGTTCCAGCCGGTGCGCCTGGGCCAGCAGCTTGAAACCCGGGTAGGTCAGCGCGTCCACGGCCACCACGTCGCCCGGCTGCAGCAGGGCCATCGCGGTGACCGCCAGGCCATGCTGGGCACCATCGACGATGGCCACCTGCCCGGGCGCGACCGCCAGGCCGCGCAGCGCCAGGTGCCGCCCCACGGTGGCGCGCTCGTGCGGCCGCCCGCCGTGCGGCTGGTAGCGCAGCAGCGCGTCGAGGTCGCCTGCCGCGGCCAGCTGGCGCAGCGCCGCGCGCAGCAACTCGGCCTGGCCGGGCAGGGCGGGGTGGTTGAAGTTGAGGTCGACCATGCCGGTGGCCGTGGCCTGCTGGTCGATGCCCAGGCCAGGCGGCAGCGCGGCCTCGCGCACGAAGCTGCCGCGCCCGGCCTCGCCGCTGACCAGGCCCATGGCCTGCAGCTCGGCGTAGACCCGCGTGGCCGTCACGAGCGCCAGGCCCTCGCGGGCGGCCAGCTGCCGGTGCGTGGGCAGCCGCGTGCCGGGCGCGAGGTGGCCGGCGCGGATCTCGGCGGCCAAGCGGTCGACCAGGGGCTTGTAGCGGGCACGGGCCATGGGCGTGATCGGCAATGTATTCAATACAATTTTTTGATTGTATTGAGTGGAAGGCCTAGCATGGCGGCATCCACCACGCTACCGGGCCCACCATGCACATCGCCATCCTGACCTTCGACGGCTTCAACGAACTCGATTCGCTGATCGCGCTCGGCATCCTGAACCGCATCAAGGTGCCCGGCTGGCGCGTGTCCATCGCCAGCTCCACGCCCGCGGTGCGCTCGATGAACGGCGTGGTGCTGCAGGCCCAGGCGACGCTGGCGCAGGCGTGCACGGCCGATGCCGTCGTCGTCGGCAGCGGCGTGCGCACGCGCGCCGTGGTGGCCGATGCCGCGCTGATGGCGCAGCTGCGGCTGGACCCGGCACGCCAGCTGCTGGCCGCGCAATGCTCGGGCACGCTGGTGCTGGCGCGGCTGGGCCTGCTGCAGGGCCTGCCGGCCTGCACCGACCTGACCACCAAACCCTGGGTGCAGGAGGCCGGTATCGCCGTGTTGGAGCAGCCCTTCGTGGCGCGCGGCAATGTGGCCACGGCCGGCGGCTGCCTGGCCTCGCAGTACCTGGCCTGCTGGCTGATCGCGCGGCTGCAGGGCGAGGCCGCTGCGCGCGAGGCCATGCACTACGTCGCGCCGGTCGGCGAGAAGGAGGAGTACGTGGAGCGTGCCATGCGCCACGTCGCGCCGGCGCTGGCCTAGGCGGCGTAGCTATCATCGCCGCCATTTCAGAGACAGGGGATTGCGATGAACGCGCCAGCCAGCCTCGATCGATTCCGCGTGGACGGCCAGGTGGCCGTCGTGACCGGCGGTGCCAACGGCATCGGCCTGGCCTGCGTGCAGCTGCTGGCGGCGGCCGGTGCGCGCGTGGTGGTGGTCGACCGCGATGCCGTGGCGGCCGCGGCGGTCGCCCGCGGCATCGCCGGCGCCCTGGCCTTCGGGTTGGATGTGGCCGATGCCGCTGCGGTGGCGCAGACCATGGCCGCCATCGCGCAGCAGGCGGGCCGCATCGACATCCTCGTCAACAACGCCGGCACGGCAATCCGCAAGTCCACGCAGGAGCTTGGCATCGAGGAGTGGAACCAGGTCGTCGCGGTCAACCTCACGGGCGCCTTCGTCTGCGCGCGCGAGGCCGCGCGCTTCATGCCGGCCGGCGGCGGCAGTGTCGTGAACATGGCGTCCATCATGGGCATGTCGGGCGGCGGCCTGTACCCCAACATCTCCTACCAGACCACCAAGGGCGGGCTCGTGAACATGACACGCGCGCTGGCCGTGGAATGGGCCGGGCAGGGCGTCCGCGTCAACGCCGTCGCGCCCACCTGGACGCGCACGGGCTTCATCGGCCAGCTCGAGTCCATGCCCGCGCTGATGCATCGCATCCGCGACGTCACGCCGCTGGGCCGGCTCGCCGAGCCCGACGAGGTCGCGCATGCCGTGCTGTTCCTGGCCAGCCCCGCGGCCTCCATGGTCACGGGCCATGTGCTCGCGGTGGACGGGGGCTTTCTGGCGCAGTGAGGGCCGGCGCGGCCTCAGCGCCAGGACTCGGCCCGCCGCGACAGCGCCGCCGGCCCCAGCAGCACCGTGCGCACCAGGTCCACCTGGCGGCGGGCGCCGACCTTGGCCGTGGCCGTGCGGATCTGCGTGCGCACCGTGCTGATGGAGATCCCGGCCTGCGCCCCGTATTCCTTGGCGGACAGGCCGTTCACCAGTGCTTCGGTCAATCGGCACTCGGCCGGCGTCATCTGGTAGACCTGTTGCAAGGCCTGGGCCAGCGCGCCCACCCGGCCGTCGGGCCGGCTCAGGAAGACGGCCGCCGCGGCGCGCAGCCCGAACGGCCCGGACCACGAGGGCAGCGGCGTCACGAACAGGTGCAGCGTGTCGCCGCCGGAGTGCTGCAGCCGCAAGGCGCCGCCGGCATGGCCTGATTCGGCCAGGCCGGTGCGCACGGCGGCGCGCAGCAGCGCCGCCAGCTTGTCGTTCTCGCGCGGGCGGCTGCAAACCAACCGGCCGCCGCGCAAGGCCAGCATGTCGCCGGACCCGGCCAGCAACTGGCTGGCGCGGGTGTTGTGGTGGACCAGCGTGCCGGACTCGTCGAACAGCGCCACGCCCAGCGGCATGCGGTCCAGCACCGCGGTGGAGGCGCCGGCCAACACGTCCAGGCCGCGGAACCTGCGGTGCAGTGCGAAGCCGGTCTGCAGGTGCGGCATGAGTTCCGCGAGGATGCCCAGCTCCTGCGCGCTGTAGGGGCCCGCAGCCTCGGGCCGGCACACGGTGGCGTTCAGCGAGCGGTCCGGCATGCGTTCGACGATCGCGGCGGACGAGTAGAAGATGTCCTGCGGCCGCAGCCAGTCGGCCCAGTACTCGGTCTTCTTGAGCTGGCTGTTCGGAAACAGCATCTCGCCGTGGACCACGGTGCCGCCCACATGCAGCGCAGGGTTCTGCAGCCAGACGTTCAGCGCGCCGTAGTGGGCGTCGAACTGCGCCAGCGCCTGCTCGGAGAAACCGACCGAACAGAACAGCGTGTCGCTGGTCCGGCCCGGCACGGTGACGGTGCGCTGGCTGAAATCATGGCCCCAGATGATGCCGGTGGTGGAGCCCGTCGCGAACACCAGTTCGGACAGGAAGCCGCCCCAACGCGAAGGATCGAGGGCGGCTTCGTAGACGCTTGCCACCAGTTGTGCACGCTGCAGACCCAGGACCGACATCCAGGCAGACTCCCTTCGCCACCACGGGCAAACCGAACCGACACGGTCACCGGGGCGATCCGGCGAACGCCGCGGTTCGCCGGGAATCTACCCCAAGTCCTGCGCCGCGCCGCTCAGCGCAGCACCAGCACCGGGATGTGCGAGTGCGTCAGCACGTGCTGCGTCTCGCTGCCCAGCAGCAGGCGGCTCACGCCGCGGCGGCCGTGCGAGGCCATCACGATGAGGTCGCAGTGGTGCTTCTGCGCGGTGGCGATCAAGGCTTCGGAAACCTGGTCGCCGCGCACGACCACGGGTGTCACGGTCACCTTCCTGGTCAGGCCGGCGGATTGCACGGCCTCCAGGTCCTTGTGCGCGGCCGCGCTCCAGCTGGCCTCGGTGCGTTCGATCTCCTTCAGGTCGATGGCCATGGCCCCGTCGAAGTAGCTCTGCGGATAGGGCGGAACCACCTTCACGGCGACCACGGCCGCGCCGAGCTTGGCGGCCAGGTCGAGCGCACTGTCCACGGCCTTTTGCGAGAGCTCCGAACCGTCGGTGGCAACCAGGATGCGTTGGTACATGGTGTTTCTCCTTTGAAGCGGTGTGTTCAGCATAGGCGGCCTGCGCCGGAATGGGTTGATGTACGTCAAGGCATGGGGAATAGGCACTGGCTACGCTCCAGCCATGTCCTCCCACCCTTCGTTCGCCGCGGAACCCGCGCCACCAGCGGTTCCGCGCGGCCTGGACTGGATCGACGACCCCGGCGAATGGGCCGCGTTCAGCCGCCCGTCAGGCCAACATGGCAGCGGGGCCTGGGAATCGAGCCTGGCCATCGAGGGCATGACCTGCGCGGCCTGTGCGCTGGCCATCGAGGACGCGCTGCGCGCCGTGCCCGGCGTGCTGGCGGCCGAGGTCGGCGCGGCCAGCCGGCGCGCGCGCGTGGTCTGGCGCGCCGGCCAGGCGCTGCCCTCGCAATGGCTTGCGGCCGTGCGCCGAGCCGGCTACCGCGGCGTGCCGCTGGCCGACCTCGCGCTGCGCGCCGAGCGCCGGCGCGAAGCCCGGCTGGTGCTGTGGCGCTGGCTCGTGGCCGGGCTGTGCATGATGCAGGTCATGATGTACGCCTGGCCCGCATACACCGCGGCGCCCGGCGAGATCTCGGCCGACGCGCAGGCGCTGCTGCGCTGGGCCTCCTGGGTGCTGAGCCTGCCCGTCATGCTGTTCTCGTGCGGTCCGTTCTTCCAGGCTGCGCTGCGCGACCTGCGGCGCCGCCGCGTGGGCATGGACACGCCCGTCACGCTGGGCATCCTCATCACCTTTGCGATCAGCAGCTGGGGCACCTTCGAGCCCGACGGCATCTTCGGCGCCGAGGTTTATTTCGATTCGCTGACCATGTTCGTGTTCTTCCTGCTCGGCAGCCGCTGGCTGGAATCGCGCCTGCGCGACCGCACGGGCGGCGCGCTCGACCTGCTGCTGCAGCGCCTGCCCGAGGGCGTGGAGCGCGAGGGCACGGACGGGCGGCGCGAGCAGGTCGCCGCGCACCGCGTGGTGGTGGACGACGTGCTGCATGTGCGGCCCGGCGAGGCCTTCGTGGCCGATGCGCTGGTGCTGGACGGCGAGACGCTGGTCGACGAGGCCCTGCTGTCCGGCGAGTCGCGCCCTGTGGCGCGCGGGCCGGGCGCGCGCGTGCTGGCCGGCAGCTACAACCTGGCGGCGGCCGTGCGCGTGCGCGTGACAGCCGCCGGCACCGACACGCGTTTCGCCGAGATCGCCGCGCTCATGGACGAGGCCGCGCGCTCGCGGCCCCGCCTGGCGCAGCTGGCCGACCGCATCGCGCGGCCCTTCCTGCTGCTCGTGCTCCTGGCGGCCGTGGGCGCTGCATTGTTCTGGTGGCGCCACGACCCCGGCCACGCGCTCATGGTTGCCGTGGCCGTGCTGATCGTGACCTGCCCCTGCGCGCTCTCGCTGGCCACGCCGGCCGCGATGCTGGTTGCCGCCGGAACCCTGGCGCGCCGTGGCGTGCTGGTGCGCCGGCTGCAGGCATTGGAGACGCTGGCGCGGGTCGACACCGTGGTCTTCGACAAGACCGGCACGCTCACGCGCGATGCGCTCGTGCTGGGCGCCGTGCAGACCCGCGCCGGCATCGACCGTGCGCAGGCGCTGGCGATGGCCGCGGCGCTGGCTGCGCATTCGCTGCACCCGGCATCGCGCGCGCTCGCGGCGGCCGGGCAGGGCGGCGCGCACGCGGAGCAGTGGCGGGCGGCAGACCTCGTCGAGGAGCCCGGCCTGGGCCTGCGCGGGCGCCTGTCGCGCAACGGCTGGCCCTGGCCCGGCGCGCTGCGCCTGGGCTCGGCCGCGCACTGCGGCATCGCAGCGCCGCCCGGCACCGAGACCATGGTCTGGCTGGCGGACGAGCAGGGCATGCTGGCCTGCTTCGTGCTGCTGGAGGACCTGCGCGCCGACGCCCTGGCCACGGTGCAGCGGCTCGGACGGATGGGCGTGGCGGTGCAGCTGCTGTCGGGCGACGCGGACGCGGCCGTGGCGCGCGTGGCCGCGCAGCTGGGCATCGGCGAGGCGCGCGGCGCCTGCTCGCCGCAGCACAAGCTGCAAGCCTTGCGCACGCTGCAGCGGCAGGGTCGGCACAGTGCCATGGTCGGCGACGGGCTCAACGACGGCCCGGTGCTGGCCGGTGCCGACGTGTCCTTCGCCTTCGGCCAGTCCGTGCCGCTGGCGCAGGCCCAGGCCGACTTCGTGGTGCCGGGCGGCCGGCTCATGGCCGTGGCCGACACGCTGGCGCTCGCGCGCCAGACCATGGCCGTGGTGCGCCAGAACCTGGCCTGGGCCGCGCTCTACAACGCGGTCAGCGTGCCGTTGGCCGTGGCGGGCTGGATGCCGGCCTGGCTGGCTGGCCTGGGCATGGCGGCGAGCTCGCTGCTCGTGGTGCTCAATGCGTTGCGCCTGGCCACGCCCCCGCCGGACGCCCCGGAGCCGCCCGCACCCGTGCGCCTGGCGCGCCCCGCCACCGAAAGCCCCTGATGGACATCCTGTTCCTGCTGATCCCGCTGTCCGTGGTCCTGGTCTTCTTCATCCTGGGCGGACTCTGGTGGGCCATCCAGCGCGGCCAGTTCGAGGACATCGAGGCCGAGGGCGAGCGCATCCTGCGCGACTAGCCGAAATTGGCCTGCGCGAACTCCCAGTTCACGAGCTTGTCGAGGAAGGTCTCGACGAACTTCGGACGCAGGTTGCGGTAGTCGATGTAGTAGGCGTGCTCCCAGACGTCGACCGTCAGCAGCGCCTTGTCGGCGGTGGTCAGCGGCGTGCCGGCAGCGCCGGTGTTGACGATGTCGACCGAGCCGTCGGCCTTCTTGACCAGCCAGGTCCAGCCCGAACCGAAGTTGCCCAC
>NZ_LMMT01000016.1 GCF_001422365.1 Pseudorhodoferax sp. Leaf265
CTGAATCCATCGTGCGTCTTCGATCAATGAATGCGAATACCGTTTTTCAGGAAGAACGCTTATGAGCCGCTCTTGACGAAGTGGGAAGTCCCTGTAGAAGTGTTAGGCTGGGGAGCAAAGGTCATTGCATTCTCTCCGCAACATCAAGGGCAATTTTTTCTAGAAGCGTCAGATCATCTACCCCATCCTCTCGAAGAAAGAAATTTCCGAGTTGGCTGTCGTGATAGATGGAGATAGGCACACCGGCTGACCTTACTACCCACCGACGCGAATAGATTGAATCAACAGATTCGGAGACCTCACCGTTCCATTGCTTCTGAAGATATTTGACGAAGGAGTCGACGCCCTCCCAAGCGCTATCGAACCCCAGGTGGTATTCGACGAAGCCATTTTCGTTTGTTCGCTTTGTGACTGGAGGGATCGCCATAGCTTGGCCTAACGTGAAGGTCAGCGGCCGCCGCAGGCGGTCCGATGGAACGGCATGTTATTCCTCATGTGCGCGGAGCAGGCTGAGAAATCCCGCAAATGAGGAAGCAACGTTGATAAGACCGTCTTCGCCAGGAAGCTCGTGGAACCACGCTGAAACCACAGGTTCTCCACGTTGCCGAAAGTCAAGGCAGATCAGGTTGCCGCCACCGTCCGCGGCAACAGGCACGACGCTCTGTGGGAGGCCATGCTCCGACCATGAGGAGAGCATTGCCCACAACGATTCGGACGACCAAGGTGAAACTGAAATCCAACAGCCAACGGAGCCGCGCGACCTAGACTCAGGGAACGAAAAGTCCGCATCGCCGTAGGCACCGGAAAATGAGGCGAGCAACTCAACATAAGCTTCCGGAAATCGGACGCCAAGGAGTAGCTGTGCACCTTCAATCTCTTTGCTCCGATGCTCCCCGCGCCACTGGATCGAACCCTGGGACTTTCATGAGGAATAACTTTGATGTATCTCGATCGTTAAGAATTTCCGCGCAACATTTGAGCATGTGCCCCCGCTGCAGGGCAACCGCTTCCGAGTGCGGTGCGCGCGCCGAGCAGCGCCGCGCTGGCGGCCTGGTGAACGGGGCACCGTTCGTGGTGCGCCTGGACCAGCGGCAGCCGTTCGACTGGCGCCCTACCTGCAGTGGCCTCACCTGGTCACTGCATTTCGAGCCAGACCCACGGGACGTGAGGCAGTCGCGTGTGTTCGGTGACAGGAACCTGTGGATGCGCGCCTGCCTGGCGCGCGTGTGGCGGGCCATGCGGCGGGAGATGGCGCCTGCGCTGGCACAGCGCCACTGACGTTGCCCAGAAGGCCGCCCATGACCTGGAGGCGGGACTTCTTCCCTTGCTCTGCCATCCAACACCTCAGGCGGCTGCCGCCTCGACGATCCATACCGCGATGGCGCTGTAGTTGTCCTGGTCGCGCCGGCCCTGTGCCACGATGGCGTCGCGCATGGCCGCCAGCCAGGCCTGCGGCGAGTCGGCGGTCACCAGGCTGGCGACGATGCCGGCGTCGCCCACGCTGGCCCACCAGCCGTCGCTGCACAGCAGGAACACGTCGCCGCTGGCCAGCGGCTGCTCGGCCGTGGTGTGCGGCTGCAGCTCGCCGTCGATGCCCAAGGCGGCCGCCAGGTGGTGCTTGTGTGGGTGGTGCCGGGCCTGCTCGGGCGTCAGCACGCCCGCGTCGATGAGGCCCTGCACCAGCGTGTCGTCGCGCGTGACCTGGTCGATGCTGTGTCCGCGCAACCGGTACAGCCGCGAATCGCCCACGTGGCTCCACAGCGCGACGCCGCGGCGCGGGTCTAGGCACAGCGCCACCACGGTGGTGTGCATGGGCGCCTGCGTGCGCCGGCCCCCGCGCACTTCGGCATGGGCGGCCAGCACCGCATCGTTCAGCAGTTCGGGCCGCCAGGGCAGCGTGGCGTCGCCCAGGCCGGCCTGCAGGCTGCCGACGGCGCGGCGCGCGGCTTCTGCGCCATCGGCATGCCCGCCCGCGCCATCGGCCAGCACGGCAAACCAGGCCGGGCCGTTGTCGCGCATGAGCACCACGTCCTCGTTGATGGCGCGTGTTCCCTGTTCGCTGCAGGCCGCCACCTGCAGGCGCAAGGCCGGTGCCGTCATGGGTGCACCCTTCGGCCTGCGGCCTGTCCCGCCGGGCGGGAGCGAGCTTGCTTGGGGCGGCCCGGCGCGGCAGACGTGGCCCCCACGCTCCCCGCTACGCGAGGTTCGCTGCCCCCCGAGGGGGCGCGAGCTTGCTTGGGGCGGCCCGGCGCGGCGCTCATTGCTTGTCGCCGGCATGCCGGGCCAGGCGCTGCAACTGCTCCTCGTAGGCCTCCAGGAAGGCCTTGCCGAACAGCGCGTGGAAGTCCTCGCGGGCCTCCTCGCGCAGCGCCTCGAAGTGGCGCAGGTACAGTTCCCAGAGCCGCGCCTTGCGGTTCTGCGGCAGCACGCTGTCGAGCACCGAGCGGCCACTGAGCTTGGATTCCAGCACCGTGGGCTCGAAGCGCGCCAGCACGCCCTCCAGCGCGGCGCGGGTGCCGGCCATGCTGCCGATGGTGTGGCCCACCAGGTCCTGCATGGCGTCGTGCATGGCTTCGCCCGCGGGCAGGAAGCCGCGCAGCGGCGGGCGCAGCAACTGCTCCAGAACCGACTGCGCATCGGGCGAGAACTTGAGCGGGTTGTTGTCGCGCGCGCGGATCATGGTCACGTTGGCACGCAGCTCCTGGCGCGTGGCCGCGCGCACGGCCAGCATCTGCAAGGTGCCGTCGACAGCGGCGCGCAGCAGTTCGCCGACCAACTGCATGCGGGCGGCGCCGCTGCCCTGGGCCGGGTCGGGTCGGATGCCGGCGCCGGCGCAGAAGGCGGCCCAGAGCGCGTCGTCGCCATCCGAGGCGGCCAGCGGCGGTGCGACCACCGGCACAGGCCTCGGCACCGGACCTGGGGCCGGATCCGGGGGCGGCACGGGGCGTGGCATGAAGGGCGTCTGCAGCAGTGGCGTGTGGTCTGCCTGCGTGGCCGGCGCGGGCGCCAGCCGCGGCGTGGTGTCGGTGGCGCCGGCCATGAAGCCGGCCATCGCATCGTGCGTGGGCGTGCCCGGCGACAGGCCGAACATCTCGTCGAGCGAGCGGCCTTCGCCGGCGGGCAGCAGGTCGGCGAAGGGGTCGTCGGCGGTCGCTGCCGGCGTGGGCGCCGCTGGGCGAGCGCTGTCGGCGCGCGCGGCGAAGGGGTCGAAGTCGTCGGGCAGCAGCGCGGCCGCCGGCGCCGCGCGCGCGGGCGGTGTCCGGGGGGGCGCTGTGTCGCCGCCGAGCAAGTCCGCGAAGGGATTGCCCGCGCCGGCCGGCATGGCCGGCGCGGCCGGCCGCAACAGCGTGGCGCCCGCATCGGGCTCCGGGCCGGCCACCACCTCGAGCCGGTAGCCGCCGATGCGCACCTCGTCGCGTGCCTGCAGCGGCGCCGACTCGCCCTGCAGCAGCGGCTGGCCTGCGACCACGATGGGGTTGGCGCTGCCGATGTTGCGGATCAGGAAGCCGCCCTGCGGCCGGGCCTGGATTTCGGCCTGCTGGCGCGAGATGTGGCGCTCGGGGTCGGGCAGGGCCAGTGTGTTGTGGTCGGCCCGGCCGATGGTGCCTCCGCGGTCGTCGAACTGCGCCGTGATGGGCTGGGTCAGCGGCAGTTCGTTCAGCGACACCGCGCGCAGGGTCAGGGTCATGGTGATGCGCTCCTTCGGCCCGGCCATGGTGGGGCCGCGGGGCGCCAGGCTCAATGTCCGAAAGTCATGGCCAGCCAGGCGGCGACGGCGCCGAACACCAGCGCCAGCCAGGCCCAGGTGCGCACGGCCCCGTCAGCGCGCCGCAGCCGCACTGCGCGCAAGGCAGCCGCGACGAGGAAGGCGCCGGCCAACAGTGCGAACACCACGCCGGTGTGCATCAGCCGCCGCGGGCCGGCAGGCCGAGCAGGCGGCGCTGACGCCAGGTCGGCGCCGCCACGTTGAACAAGGCCTGGCCCGGCTGCAGCAGCACCAACTGCTGGGCCGCGAGTGCGCGCTGGCGCTGCGAACCCGTGCGCAGCACCTGGCCCAGGTGCTCGGCGGTGGGCGCTGCGCCGACGAAGCAGCGTGTGGCACCCGCCAAGGTGCCGGCCTGTGCCTGCCACCAGCGCTGCACGCGCGCCGGGTCGGGCCAGGGCAGGTTCTCGTCGTCGTCGAGCGCCACGTTGTCGTCGTCCGGATCGTCGTTGGGGCCGGTGGCAAGGTCCGCGGGCGCTGGCCGTTCCAGGTCCAGCGCAGCGAGGTCGGCGCCGGTGATGGTGGAGAAGGCCTCGCCGGCCACGCGCGCCAGCGCCACGTCCTCCATGCGTTCGATGAGCCAGGGCACGAGCCGCGCATCGCCGAGCCAGCCGATGGCGCGCACGGCCTCGCGCGGCGCCACGGGCATCAGCTGGCGCAGTTGCGCGCGTGCCTGTTGGGGCGGCAGCGCCTGCACGGCCAGCGGGCGCAGCAGGTCGCAGGCGGCGGGCGTGGCGAAGGCGGCCTGTTCGAGGGCGCGCAATGCCGCACCACGGTCGCCGAGCAGGCAGGCCGCATGGGCGGCAGCCGCGTCCTGGGGGGCGGACTCCAGCGCGGCCAGCACCAGCGGCAGCAGCGCGCTGCGCCCCAGCGCGGCCGCGGTGCGCAGCGCGGCCAGGCGCAGCACGGGATCGTCCGCGCGCAGGGCCGTGGCCAGCGCCGGGCCAGGGTCGACATGGTGCAGCCGGCAGGCATCCAGGCCCAGCGCGCGTTGCCACGGCGACGCGGCGGCCAGCAGCGCACGCACGGGTTCGCGCAGCAAGGGCGCGCTGGTCCAGCCCAGTGCCGAAACGATGCCGCGCCAGGCCTCGGGCGCGGCAGGCGCGAGCGCCAGCACGCGGTGCTGCACGGCGGTGTCCTGCGCCTGCAGCGCGGCGGCGAAGGCCGCGAAGACCTCGCCGCAGCCCAGCTGTTCCAGCGCCGCCTGCGCACGCGCGAGGCCGTAGGCGCCGGCGACGGCCAGCCCGTCCAGATGGGCGTCCAGCCGTTCGTCGAGCCGGCCCAGCTGCAGCAGCCGCACATGCGGTGCGCGCACCAGCACCGAGCGCACGTGGCGCAGGTGCAGCGCATCGTCCGCGTGCTGCTGCACGATGGCCGGAATCGGCGGGCGCTGCAGCGCCCGCCCCGGGGGTGCCATGGCGGTGGCGGGCTCGGCCTGCAGGCGGGTGGAGGAGAGGGGCGCTTGCACCGGGACATGCTGCGCGTGGCGACGGGCCCAGGGCAATGTCCGAAAGTCACCTGCGCAATGCGCGCGCCGCTCCCATACTGCAGGCGTCGCATCGAGAGCGTCTTCCATGCCGAAACCATCCCTGGTCTTCGTGGCGGTGCTGGTGCTGCTGGCCGGCTGTGCCACACCGCCTCCACCGGCACCCGCGCAGGTGCCCACCATGCCGGCGCCGGCGCCACTGCCGCCCGAGCCCGACCCCACGCCGCCGCGTGCGCCGCAGCGCCCGGCCACGGCGGCGGAGGCGGCGCAGGCGCAGAAGATCGCGCGCGCCGTGATCGACCTGCTGGAGGCCGGCAAGGAGGACGAGGCGCGCGCCGAACTCGACCGCGCGCTGGCGCTGGACTTCAACAACAAGCTGGCCGTGAACCTGATGCGCCAGATCACCATGGACCCGGCCGAACTGGGGCGCGAGTCCTTCAACTACACGGTGCGGCCCAGCGACACGCTGTCGCGCATCGCACAGCGCTTCCTCAACGACCTCTACGCCTTCTACATTCTGGCGCGCTACAACGGCATCGCAGTGCCCAAGCAGATCAGCAGCGGGCAGGTGCTGCGCATCCCGGGCAAGCCGCCCGCGGGCGGCACCGCTGCGGCGCCCGAACCCGCCGCGCGGCCGCCGGCGCCCGCGCCCAGCCGGGCCGCCGCAGCCCCTGCGCCTGTCCCGGCCGAGCCGCCCGCAGCCACGCCCGCACCGGTGCCGCCGCCCCCGCCGGCACCGACACCCGCGCCCGAGCCCTCGCCGGGTGAGCAGGCCCTGCGCAGCGCAGAGGCGGCCGAGCGCGCGGGCCAACTGGAGCGCGCGCTGACGGAATACGAACGTGCGGCAACGCTCGACCAGTCCGGTGCGAAGGCCCGTGCGGAGGCCGTGCGCAAGCGCCTCGTCGAACGCCACGGACTGGCCGCGCGCTCGGCCTTTGCGCGCCAGGACCTGGCCAGCGCGATCCGCAGCTGGGACCGCGTGCTCGAGCTCGAACCGTCGAACGAGACGGCGCGGCTGGAGCGGCAGAAGGCCCAGCAGCTGCAGGAGCGGGCCGACAAGCTGAAGTGAGCGCGCGGCTCAGGGCGCGTCGGCCTGGTTGCTTGCGGCGGGCCTGGCCGCGGACCGCGGCCGCGGCGGCGCGGCCTCCAGTCCGTCGCGCCGCTGGATCGTGAGCCGCGAGGGCTTGCCCAGATACATGCGCCGGTTGCGCTCGCGTTCGAGCGCGCGCAGTGCATCGGCCGCCTGCGCATGGTCGGGCTGCAGCGCCAGCGCGCGCAGGTAGTGGGTGGCGGCCTGGTCCGGCGCGCCGCGCCGCTGGGCCGCTTCCGCGCGGTCGAGTTGCTCGGCAACGGCGGCGGCGATGCGCTGGCGCAGCGCGGCAGCGCGTTCGCGGTAGGGCGCATGCGCGGGCCGCAGCACCACCAGCACCTCCCAGGTCCAGGCCGCGTCGGCCCACTGGCCCTCGTCTTCCAGCTGCAGCGCGCGCACGCGCTGCAGCCCTTCGAAGCGGCCGATGGCCTGCTCCTGCTGGTCGGGCGACGGGGCGGCTGCAGGGTCCGCGGCCGGGCCGGAGGAGGGTGCGCTGGCGCAGCCGGAAAGCACCAGCACGCAGGCGGCCAGCAAGGGCGCGGACGCTGCGCTCATGGCTGCGTGCCGATGCGCCGGCTGGTCTGCAGGCGGGCCCGGAACGCCTCCATGTCGTGGTCGCCGAAGATCATGGTCCGGCGCAGCATGAGGGGCTGGGCGAAGAACGGGTTGCCGCCCGGCGTGACGGTGACGGCCAGCCGGTAGTGCTGGCGCGCCAGCAGCTCCAGCACCTGCTCGTTGGCATCGCCGAACGGGTAGGCGTAGTGCTGCACCGGCGTGGGCAGGCGCTGCTGCAGCAGCTCGCGCGGCACGCGGATCTCCTGGTCCAGGCTCTGGCGGTAGCGCTCGTCGCTCTCTCCGGCCTGGCGCTCGATCAGGTTGCGGTGCGTCTTGGAATGCACCTGCACGTCGACCAGGCCCGAGGCCGCCAGTTCCTGCAGCTGCGGCCAGCCCACGGCCAGCCCGGCGCCGATGAAGTCGGTGTAGACGAACAGCGTGGCCGGCAGGCCGAGCCGGCGCAGCACCGGCCAGGCATGCTGGTGGAAGGAGGCGTAGCCGTCGTCCACGGTGACGACCACGGCGCGCGGCGGCAGCGCGGCCCGGCCCGCGAGGTAGTCGCCCAGCTGCGCGAGCCGCACCACGCGGTAGCCGTTGTCCACCAGCCATTGCATCTGCTCGGCAAAGCGCGTGGGCGTGACCGACATGCGGCCACCGCCACTGCCGAAGCGGTGGTAGCACAGCACCGGCACGGTCTGGTAGCTGTCGCCGGTGATGCCGCCCGGGTTGGGGGCCTGCAGCGGCACCACCAGCGGCACACCGGGCTGGGGCTGCGCGATGCCGCCATTGGCCGCGGCGATCTGCCAGTCCTGCTCTGCGCTGCCCAGCCATTGCGCGGCGATGCTGCGCAGCGTGTCGCCGCTGCGCGGCAGGTAGACCAGCAAGCGCTCGCCACGCGCGAGCACGCCGTCCTGCGACGCCTGCGGCGTGGCCACTGGCGCGGGTGCGGTCGCCGGCGGTGCCGGCTGTGGCGTACCGCAGGCCGCCAGCAGCGCAGGCACCAGGACCACAGCGGCGCGCAGCGGGCAGGGCAGCAGCCACATGCCGTCAGCCCGGTTGTTCGCTTGCGGGCGAGGCCTCGGCGGGCGGCGGCGCGGTGCGCTCCTGCAGCGCCTGGGCCATGCGGTCGAAGGCCGCGTAGAGCTGGCCGAACTCGTCCTTGCGCTGCTCGCGGATGCGGAAGTCCAGCCGCCCCGCGGTGATCTCGTCCATGGCCTCGCCGACCAGCCGGATCGGCCGCGCGAACCAGGTTCCCACCAGGTACATGGCCAGCGCCACGGCCGCGACGGTGACCAGCGCCAGCACCGCCATCAGCCACTGCGACTGGCGTGCCACCGCGGCCAGCGCGCGCTCGGGCAGGCCCAGCACGACCTGGCCCACGGCCTTGCCCTGGAAGGTGATGGGCGCGGCGAAGCCCAGCACGGTCTCACCGCTCGCCTCGTAGCGCGTGCGCTGCACGCCGCCGGCCTCGCCCAGCGCCTCGCCACTGGGTGCGCGCCAGGGCTGGCCCACCAGTTCGGGCCGGCTCGCGGCACGCACCACACCGCCGCGGTCGGTCACGGTGATGCTCTCGAAGTCGCGCGTCTGCATGAGGTTCTGCAGCGCCACGTCGACGACCACCCAGTCCTCGGACAGCGCCGGCACCGCGTTCTGCGCCGCGATGAAGCGCGTCAGTGCCGCACCCGAGTCGCCCACCTGCGCCATCAGCGCGGCCTGCTGGCGCTGCACGATCAGCGAGGCCGTGATGGCCATCACCCCGGCCACGATCAGCGCCATCAGGCCGGCCCACTTGAGCCGCAGCGGCACGCCGCGTGCCTGCGTGCCTTCGCCTGCGCGCGCTTGCTCGTCGATCTCGGCCAGCACGCGCTGCAGCGCCTCGGCCAGCGCCGCGCCGCTCTGGTGGCGCCGCTCGGGCGCCTTGGCCAGGCAGCGGTCGATCACGCGGCGCAGCGCGGGCGGCACCTCGGGGCGCAGCTTCTCGATGGGCGTCGGGTCTTCCTTGGAGATCTTGAGCGCCAGCGTGACCACGCTGTCGCCCTGGAACGGGCGCTGCCCGGTCAGCATCTGGTAGAGCACGATGCCGGCCGTGAACAGGTCCGAGCGGCCGTCGATCTTGCCGCCCTGCATCTGCTCGGGCGACATGTACTGCGGCGTGCCCAGCACGTCGCCCACGCGCGTGCGCTGCTCGCCGGCCGAGGTGGCCGCCATGTGGGCGATGCCGAAGTCCATGACCTTGATGGTCTGCCCGCCGCGCAGCCGCGCGATGTTGCCGGGCTTGATGTCGCGGTGCACGATGCCGCGCTGGTGCGCGTAGTCCAGCGCCTGCGCCAGTTGGATGCCCATGACCACCACGTCGCGCACCGGCAGTGGCTGGCCGCCCTGCAGCAGGTCGGCCAGCGGATCGCCGTCCAGCAATTCCATGGCCATGTAGGGCCGGCCGTCGATCTCGCCGACGTCGTGCACGGTCACGATGTGCGGGTGCGAGAGGCCGCCGGCTGCGCGTGCCTCGCGCAGGAAGCGCGCGCGGTACTCCTCGTCCTCGCACAGCGAGGCGTGCAGGAACTTGATCGCCACGTCGCGGCCGATGTCCGGGTCGTGCGCGCGGAAGACCGTGGCCATGCCGCCGCGGCCGAGCTTGGCGAGGATCTGGTAGCGGCCGACCTGGCGCACCTCGAGGTCGGCGGCATGGGCGCTGCCGCCGGGCAGGGTCAGGCCGCTGCCGCGGGTGTGGGTGTTGGTCTGGGTGTGCAGCCGGGTGTGGGTCGGCGGTGTGCGTGGGCCGGCCGTGCGCGGGGCGATGCGGGTGGCGTCGGCGTCCAGCGGCGCGGCCTGCGCGTCCGCATCAGGCGGGGCGGAAACCTGCAGTGTCTCGTCGCGGGCGGCTTCGGGCATGGGGGCATGCTGAACGCGGCGCGGCGTGGCGGCAATGAACGAAAGTCATGGCGCGGCGGATGGCGCGCGGAGCATGCCGGCGTAGATGCCGGGCGTGGAGTCGGGGATGTCGATGGCGCTGGCGACGTGGCGGAAGAAGTCGGGTGCGCCGACGGCGCCGGCCACGGCGTAGCCATAGCCCATGGCGCGCATGTCGTGCAGGCAGGCCAGCAGCAGGGCGGAGCCGATGCCGGTTCGGCGGGCGGTGTCGAGAACGCCGATGGGGCCGACGAAGCTGCGGGCGGTGGCGTCGTAGCTGCAGAAGCCCAGGAGCTCGGAGGGGTCGCCACGGGTGGCGATGAAGAGGGTGAGGGGGCGGTTGGCGAGGGCGGCGCGGGCTTCGCTGGCCCAGGCAGGGGTGAAGTGGTGGGCGATCCAGGCGATGAGGAGTTCGTGCTCGGGGCCGATGGGCTTGCGGATGTGCGGGCCGGGCAGGGCAGGGGCGGCCGGCAAGGTGGCAAGGGCGATCAGCATGTCCATGGCGCGGCTGCATCGTGGCGGAGCATGGCCGCTCCGCGCACTGACCAAAGTCATGTGGCAATGCGGGGCGGACAGCCGTGCGCCACGCTCATGGGATCGGCAGCAACTCCTTCCTGAACAGGCTGACACGCCAGACTAGGTTGTCCAGCGTGCTGTAGACCACCTGCAACCAGCAGCTGCGCAGGCGCCACACGGCCGAGCCGCCGAGCCCGGTTTCGTGCTGCTCCTCGGGCCGGCCAGGCAGCTTGCCGAACGCTTGCGCCGGCGAGTCGTCGAACGACAGTCCGAACGGTAACTCGCCGGCCCAGGCGCGCGCGTCCAGGTCCCGGTCCCGGTAGAAGGTGATGCTGTCGAACACGCCATGGAAGCCGGCTGCGCGCCCGGGCTGCGCCGGTGGCGCGCCGACGTGGATGTCGAAGCCGAACTCCTGGCGCAGATCGATCATCAGCTCGGGCCCCAGGCGCTCGACCTCATAGCCGACACCGAGCGGAAGAAAGGCCTGCCGAAAGGCGGGGCTGTCGACCGGCTGCCCGAGCAGCGAGGCCACCGTGGCCATCGAAGGATGCGGCGGGACCGACGTGTCCAGGGACGGCCAGGGTCCCTCGCGCAGGCAGCAGATCACATCGGCGATCGTGTCTTCGCCGACGCCATAGCTGACGATCAAGCGCAGGTCGGGTAGGTCCCACACATCGCGGCGATGCGCGCGCGACGGCCAGCCGTTGCCGTGCAGCAGGGCCTGCACCTGCGCGCGGCCGAACGCGAAGTCCAGACCGTACGGCAACGCCTGCGAATAGGGGCGATGGCACGGCGGACGGTTGTAGAAGATGACCTCGTGAAAGAGCATCGGGAGGCGCCCACGCAGCCCGGGCTCCTCGGCGCGCAGGTAGGCCTCGTCCATGAAACCGAACTCGATGCCCTGTTCCGGCAGCGCGAACCAGTCGGTGAAGCGTTCGGGCGTCTGCGGATCCAGCGCCGGCCGCCACCGCAGCCCATGGGCGTCCAGCATGGCCTGCACGCCGCCCTGCGTGGCAGCACGGCCCAGTTGCGACAGGATGGACGTGGCACGCATGCCGATGCTTCTCAGTCTTCGGTCAGGCGCTGCATGTAGTCGCGCCAGTTCAACTGCACGTACTGCAGCACCCCGCCTTCGTTGTAGTTGAACCCGACATGGCAGATGCCGCGGTGCCAGACGCGCGCATAGACCACACCGTCGTCCTCGTCCACCATGTCCGGCGGACCGAGCTTGCTGACCAGTTGATCGACCGTGTCGTCCAACCGGGCCTGGCCGGGCAGGCTGCCGGAGAAGGCGCGGAAAGCCGGGCTGCTGCTCTGGCGCCCCGAGTACAGGGTCGCGCCCACGAACACCATGGGGGCATTGCCGTAGCGCAGCACCGGCTTGCGCGCGATGTAGTCCTGGTCGACGAACATGAGTTCGATGCCCATGGCCTTGGCGGCGAGAAAGTCGTCGGGGTCGTCCTTCTTGGCCTTGGGCTTGTCGTACAGCTTCAGCTCGCCGAGCATGGCCTGCATGTCGGACGATTCGAATGGCTGGCCCAGCAGGGCTTCGATGCGTTCGTGGTCCATGGCGTGTCCTCCTAGGTCTTGCGGATGATGGCTTTCAGAAACTTGTCGAAGTAGTTCGGATCTTCATCGATCTTGTCACGGATCTCCTGTGCCCAGGCGGCATAGAGCTCCCGGCATTTCGCGTCCATGTGGTCCTTCATGTTCTCCTCGATCGCCTTCAGGTCACGCTTGGTCGCAGCGTTGAGCTTGGCCGTGCTCGCGCCATCGGCCTGGGCCTGCTCGGCCGACTGGCCGTAGCTCTCGCTGTGCTGCTGGTGCAGCGCCTTGGGAATGGCAATGGCATCGGCGAGGTTGTCGACGGCTTTGCCCATTTCCTCCGTGAACCGCTTGCCCATCGACGCGGCGAGCTTCCTGGCGCGCTCCTTCAGCGCTGCCTTGGACGGCACATGGTCGCGGTCGAACTGGTTCTTGCCGGTCTTCTTCTTGAGATCGCCATAGCTGCCGGACTCGCCGCAGTCCAGCACCTCGCGCACACGCTTGTCGGGCTGGCCGACACCCATCGCATTGACCGTGTTCTCGTGGTTGTGGAACATCTTGTCCGACAGGCGGCAGGCGTTGCTGCCTTCCATCTTGACGTCAAACGAGTACAGGAGCCAGGTGGCTTCCTTCATGAAGGTGTTCGACTTCACGCCGCCCACCGTGCCGGCCTCGTCGCCGTTGCTCAACGAGAACTCGGATCCCTTGATGGCGATCATCATGCCGTCGGCTTTGACGGTGGACGTTCCCTTGGCCAGCGTCGCGGCCTGCGCGATGTTCGGATAGGGCATGGGCACCGGCCCGCCCGGCGTCGGCGTCTTGCACACGTCCGGCAGGGTTGCCTTGGACAGCCCGTTGCTGCCCTTGTGCACCAGGGAATTGGTGGTGCCGTTGACCTTGACGCTCGACGGCATGGCTAGTGACCTGCCGGCCGGCGCTCGAACAGGGCGGCGCCGCGCAGGGGCCCGTCCGAGCCGCCCCAGACCAGGACCCAGGGGCCTGCGGCGTAGCCCTTCAGCCCGGCCATCGCCGCCGCCGCCACACACAGCGGGGCCGAGGCGGCCCCGACGTCGCCCCAGGTGTCGGCCGGCGCGATGAAACCGCTGGCGCTTCGTAGGCGATCGGCGACACGCAGCGCGGTGAAGGCGAACTCGTTGGCGCGGTCCCGTTCGCCGTTCATGTCGCAGACGACATCGTCCACCCGTCGGCGGTCCGGAAGGGCAGCCAGGGCGCCGGACAAGGCCTGCGTCAGGCCCGCGCCGGTGCAGACCTGCCCGGCGGGGGTGCACGGCTCACTGCCCAGGCCGACCGACGCCAGGCGCGCCAGCGTCGGCAGGCGCAGCTGCGCACATGTTCGCTGGGTGCACAGCAGCAGCGCGGCACCGGCTTCGCCCGGCACCCGTCCCCATGGATCGTTCAGCGTACCCGCGCCATGGAGCCGCGCACAGGATTCCAGCCAGGCCAGCGTGTCGGGCTCCAGCCAGGAATCGGCGCCGGCCACGATGCAGGCATCGGCGCGGCCGTCGTGCAAGGCCTGCGCCGCGGCGCGCAGTGCAGCGAAGCCCGCCGCATGGCCTTGCGCAAGGCTGGCCAGCACGGGCGGCGCCTGCAGTCCGCGGAACTCCAGCCCACGGCGCAGCGCAGCGCAGGTCTGCTCCACCAGGTCCAAGGGGAGGCCGGGGCGCGGTGCCGGCAGGGCCAACACCAGGCCGCAGCGCAGGTCTGGTGCTGGCCCTGCCAGTGGCTGGAAGGCTTCCTCCACTGCGTCGACAAGCAGGGCTGCCAGGCGCGCGGCAGCATCGGTTCCCCAGGTCAGCCAAGCTGCCGGTGCCACGCGCACGGCCTGGCCCAGCACGTCGTGCGCGAACGGATGGGCGACGAACCCTGCAAGCCCCGCCCGCTGCGCCGCGCAACTGGCGTGCCAGCCGCGGCCGACCGAGGTCGCGGCGCCGGCGCCGACGAGGTTCAGGTCTTGCGGGTTCACTGCAGGCCGGTTCCGTCGTCAGGTGCACGCCGACGCAGGCGCCGCGCCGGCCGGCAGGTGGGGCGCCAGCGCAGTCCAGTCACAGGACACGACCGTGCGCTCCAGCCAGTCGCCGCGTTCATGGCACGGCAGTGCGGAATGGAACACCAGGCCACAGCGGGGCGGCGCGAGCAGCACGCTGTGCAGTTGGCCGGTGTGGCGCAGCGGGGGGCCGCGCAAGAAATGCGTCTGGAAGCGCGGTGTGCAGCGCGGCAGGTGGAACGCCAGATCGCCGGCGGGACTCAGGCCGTGCAGCAGCACCGGCTCGCCGCCCTGCAGGAAGTGGGGCGCCTGCTGGTCCTCGGGAACGCTCTGGAAGTAGCGCTCGTCGAAATCGTCGGGCACCAGTGGTTGCCGCGTGGCCATCCAGCCCGCGTCGTAGGTGCCGGCCCATCGCGCGCGCGGCTGCCAATGTGCGGCCACGACGCCCAGGCCGGCAGGGCGCGGCCTGTCGCGCCACCAGAGCACGCGCTCGTCCGGGTACTCGACATTGGGCGGCGCGCTGGCCTCCGGGCCCTCCCCCCCGACGCAGAAACCGGTGCCCACCGGATTGCGCATGTCCTGGGCCGTGGCACCGGCCTGCGGATCCATGCCGCCGAAGGCCCGCTCGTAGACGATCGGCATCTGCGTGAACGCCTGGGCGGGCCCGGGTGCCCCGCGGCGCCAGCGTCGATCGCCGGTGACGCGCAGGCGCTTGAGCACCGGCCCGACGCGCACCTGCACCTCCATGGCCTCGACCTCACGACCCAGCGGAGCGTGGGCGATGCCCTCGACCGCGATGTCCGTCGTGCGCTTGGTCAGGACCAGGTCGGACTCCGCGAGCAGGCTGCTGCACTGCGGTGCACCCCGGTGCAGCGGCGCCGCCCGTACCGGGTCTTGCTGCTGCGCGATCCGCAGCGCGCCGTCGGCGCCGAGTTCGAACGTGGCCTTGACTGCGGTGATCCAGACTTCGCGGCCGTCGCGGTCGCGCACCCAGGTGCCCGCGGCTGCGAACGGGGTCCGGTTGTCGATCTGCCACATGGCGCACCACTAGTTGATGTCGACCACCGCGCCCTTGATGCGGTTGCTGCCGGTCGAGGTGCTGACCAGGTGCGCACCTTTGACAAGGACCTTGCCGGCCCGCGTCAAGGTGATGCTCGCGGCGCCGCACTCGAGCACGATCTCGCGCGCGGCCTTCAGGTGGATGCGCTGGTCGTCGGCCGTGATGGTCAGCCCCGACGATGTCGCCGCGCAGCTGCGGCGGCTGCCGGGCTCCAGCACCACGCCGAGAACGATGGGCCTGCACAGGTCTTGCTCCTCCAGCACGAACACGACGCGTGCGCCGATCCAGTGCTG
Source organism: Pseudorhodoferax sp. Leaf265 (assembly GCF_001422365.1). GTDB lineage: Bacteria > Pseudomonadota > Gammaproteobacteria > Burkholderiales > Burkholderiaceae_C > Pseudorhodoferax. Next base: position 15,224 of record NZ_LMMT01000016.1, read on the forward strand.
GTGCAGTTCCACGATGGTCTGCGCACGCCGCAGCTCGCCCGCCGGCCACAGCGCGCAGGTGAGCAGAGGTGCGTCGTCGCTGTCGAAGCCGCCCAGCCTTCCGGTCTGCACAGCCGCCAGTGCCGCCACCGCCGGGACCAGGGGCGGTGGATCGGCGAGGCCATGCGCGAATGGCGGGGGAAGGGGGTCGCGGTGCATATGCGAACGTCGCCGTCAGTTGATGCCGACCTTGCTGCCCTTGACCACGATGGCGCCGGATGCCTTGACATCCACATCGCCCGAGCCCTGGATCAGGATGCCCTTGCCCTTGATCGTGATCGATCCGTCCTTCTTCATCAGGATGCTCGCGCTGCCCGTCGCGAGGCTGATCGACTCGGCCGCTTCGATGACCAGGTTCTTTCCCACTTTCAACGCATCGTTCTCGCCCACCTCGGTCTTTCTCGCCTTGCCGACCTTCGTGTTCTGGGCGCCCTGGACCGACAGCGTGCGGTCCTTGCCCACCTGCGTGGTCTGCGATGCGCCGATGTTGTTGCTCTGCGCGCGCCCCACACTCGTCGACTGGTTCGCACCCACGGTGATGGTCTGCGCCGCGCCCACCGCCACCACCTGCATCGCGCCGATCGCGATCTCCTGCGCCGCGCCGATGGCGATCGTCTCGTTCACGCCCACCGTGTGCGTGCGCTGCAGCGCCACGGTGGCGGTCTCGCTGGCGCCTACGGTGATGGTCCGGTTCGAACCGATGGAAATGGTTTCATTGGCCCCGACGGTCTCGGTGCGGTTGGCGCCGACAGTGATCGTCTCGTTGCTGCCCACGGTCTCGGTGCGGTTCACGCCGATGGCGATGGTCTCGTTGTTGCCGACCTGCTCGCTGCGGTCCACGCCGATGGTGATGGTCTCGTTGTTGTCCACCGTCTCCGTCCGGTCGTGCTTCACATGCACCGCCTCGTCGTGGTCGATGGTCTTGGTGCGGTCGTGCCCCACCCAGTGCGTCTCGTCGTTCTCGACCTCGATGTCCTGGTTCTTCTCGGCATGCAGCCAGACCTGCTCGCTGCCCTTCTTGTCCTCGAAGCGCAGCGCGTTGGCGTTCGACACGCTGCCGCCCTTGCTCGAACGCGTGAGGATGCCGCTCTGCGTCGCATTGGCCGGCAATTCCCAGGGCGGCATCTGCTCGGCGTTGTAGACGCGGCCGGTGATGAGCGGTTGGTCCGGGTCGCCTTCCAGGAAGTCGACCACCACTTCCTGCCCGATGCGCGGGATGTGGACCACGCCGTAGTTCTTGCCGGCCCAGGGGTGCGACACGCGCATCCAGCACGAGCTCTTCTCGTCCTTCTTGCCCAGCCGGTCCCAATGGAACTGAACCTTCACGCGGCCATACTTGTCGGTGAACAGTTCCTCGCCACGGGGGCCGGTGACCACCGCCGTCTGCGGCCCCTGCACGAAGGGCTTGGGCGTGCGGCGTGGCGGGCGGAACTGCTGGCTCGCGGGGATGGCCGAGAACTCGCACTGCCAGCTGCCGGCACCGCCGCCGCCATCGCCGGTCTCGTAGGCATCGTTGCGCGCATGCACCGTCGTCTGCGTGACGAGGTACTCGGCGTTCTGGTTCTCGCGCGGGTGGCGCTCCAGCGTGAGCAGGCGGCCGGCCTCGATGCCGTGCGCATTGCTGCTTCCGTGCGCGGTCTCGTAGCGGGTCTGCTGCTCGTCCAGCCGGGCCTCGGCCCACTGCGTGCCGTCGGCCGACTGCACGTAGTCGCCCTGCCAGTCGTATTGCTCCAGCGCGCCGATCTTGTAGGGCGGCTTGGTCCCGGCCTTGACCTCCAGCGGCGTCGACGGACGCTCGAAGTCGAAACTGCGCAGCAGCGTGTGGTCGGTCTCCACGGCACTTGCGAACTGCCAGCCCGAGATGCACTCCACATCCGGCGGTGCTTCGCCCGGGTTCTCGTAGTAGGGCAGTGTCTTGCAGTCGGGCGCGGCGTCGTGCGCGCTTTTGGAGTCCACCAGCACCAGCTTGTGCTCGCCCTCGCCGTGCTCCACGTACCAGTAGATGCCCTCGTGCTCGAGCAGGCGGGCGACGAAGTTGTAGTCGCTCTCGCGGTACTGCACGCAGTAGACCCACTTGCGGTAGCTGCGGAACAGGTTGAACTTGAAGCTGGCGCCGGCGTGGTCCTCGAACACCTTCTTCACGATGTCGGGCACGCTCAGGTCCTGGAAGATGCGGCAGTCCGTCGTGCGCGTGAGGAACCACAGCCAGGGCCGCACGCTGGCCTGGTAGCCGTAGTAGCGGCCGCTGCGCGCACCGATGGAAAAGCGCGTCACGTGGCCGTGGAAGTGGCGCTTGGCGTCGCCCTGCAGCTGCACCGTCACGCACATGGTCTTGCCGAGCAGGTCCTGCGGCTGGAGGTCGGGCTTGGCGCTGACCAGCGCCAGCTGCATCTCGCCGAGCAGGCTCAGGCCTTCGGAGCTGCGCATGGACTCGAACAGCAAGTCCTCGGGCGGCAGCGGGGAGGTGAGGGTGATCGGGGCCGGCATGGTGGGGCTGGAGTCCATGCAACGGTAGGGGCCGGGGGCGGGGCGGGCAACAGACTAAAGTCATCGGCGCGGTCTGCCATCGATGGCGATGCGCCGAGGGCGCTGGCATGCGATGCCGCCTTCGCCGAGCGCCTGCTCGCGTCGCTCGCGATGCAGGTCCCTGCGTCCGGCTTCGTCTGGTCGATGGCGCTTCAGCGCCATGCGAAGCAGAGAGCGCAGACGAAGGCAAGCGCGGGACGACCGACTCAGCCAGGGCCCGCCACAAGCGCTTCGCGAACGGCCAGAAGAAATGCGCGTGTCGTGGGGCGGAAGGATGTGGGGATGATGTCGGGTCGAAAGATGTCCTGGAACCGTTCTTCCATGCCTTCGTCGCCTGTGGCCAGAAAGGCGTCGATGTCATCGACCAGGGGCGCGACCAGTGCAGCGTCGCTTTCGGCCTTGAACGCCGCAACCACTTCCTCCAGGGAGTTGCCATGGATGTCGAAATCCTGGTGAAACCAGCCCCCTATGAAAGCGGCCAGGTCGGGAAACTGTTGTTGCCCTTTGGAGATGATGGTCGGCATGGTCAAGGCACCGGATAGGACGTGAGAACGAAGTAGGCCCGATTTTGTTGCTGGACGCGGCGCAGCACGACGACCAGCTTCGTCATCTGTTGCAACTGGCCCGTGGCCCTCACCACACCCTCGCCGACCACCGTCGTTGCCTGGTAGGTGACCGTGAACGGGCGCCCCCCAGGGCTTGCGGCCCGGGCCCAGGCTTCGATGGCGGCACGGTTGGACCGCAAAGCGGCAGACACGTGGCGTTCTGCATCGGCGAGCGTTCTGAATGTGGAGGCTGCTGGGATACCGGGCTGGCGCGCCAGGCGCGCGCGAAGCTGTTGTGCCGTCTGGCCGACATGCCGCGAGATGGTGTGACCACCAGCCGCCTCTTGCGCCGCCAGACTGATCGCACCCCGCCGTATGGCGAGCGCACGCAGCGCACCGATGCCACCGGCGATGAGCGGAACGGCCATGTCGGCACCGAGGCCGATCATCTCGGCCGTTTTGGGATGGGCGCCGAGCGCAGAAGAGAGCGATTCAGCCGCCTCTGCGGTCAAGGTAGCGGTGTCCCTGCCGGTTGCGATCTGGCGCACCGCCGACGATGACGTGTCAAGCCCGTGGGCGCCAAGGGCCACGCCCGCGACCTTCGTTGCCGCAGTCGGCTCTGGCGCAAGAAGAAGACCTCCGGCTCCGATCAGCTCGAGTGCCCCGACCAACAGTTTTCCGACACCCCACATTCGGTCGGACAAGGCGGGTGCTTCGTCCACCGTTTCCTCTGTGAGGACGGCGGCAAGCTGGAGGGGTGTCAAGACGATCTGAACGCCTTGGTCCGGGCTGGCCTCGTGGCCGATGCCGAGCGCAATGGACATGGTTCCCACGGGCCCCGGTGTGGGGGAACGTTGCAGACACGTCGTCCCGCGGTCGATCCACTCGGCGTCGCTGTCCCAAAGAGGTCCGGGAATGCGAGCGTTCGCCATTGCTGCGCCACTCAGTCGAACCCGTAGCTGAAATCCCCCTCCCGCACCCCCAGCGTGATCCGCTGCAGGCTGCCCCCCGCGGCCAGCCGCGTCAGATACTCCAGCGACACGCGCGGCAGCACCGTGTTCGTCAGGATCGCATCGATCACGCGCCCACCCGATTCGGCCTCCGTGCAGCGCGAGACCACCAGCCGCACCACCGCGTCGTCGTACGTGAACGGAATGCCGTGGTTCTCCTGCACGCGCCGGGCGATGCGGCCCAGCTGCAGCCGCACGATGTCGCCCATCATCGCGTCCGACAGCGGGTGGTAGGGCACCACCACCAGCCGGCCCAGCAGCGCGGCCGGGAACACCTGCAGCAGCGGCTCGCGCAGCGCGGTGGCGATCTGTTCGGGGTCCGGCGTGGGCGCGGAGCCGCTGCACAGCCGCATGATGAGTTCGCTGCCCACGTTGCTGGTCAGGAGGATGATGGTGTTCTTGAAGTCGATGCCGCGGCCCTCGCCGTCTTCCATCCAGCCCTTGTCGAAGACCTGGAAGAACAGCTCGTGCACGTCGGGGTGGGCCTTCTCCACCTCGTCGAGCAGCACCACGCTGTAGGGACGGCGGCGCACGGCCTCGGTCAGCACGCCGCCTTCGCCGTAGCCCACGTAGCCGGGCGGCGCGCCCTTGAGCGTGGAGACGGTGTGCGCCTCCTGGAACTCGCTCATGTTGATGGTGATGACGTTCTGCTCGCCGCCGTACAGAGATTCGGCCAGCGCCAGCGCCGTCTCGGTCTTGCCCACGCCCGAGGTGCCGCACAGCAGGAACACGCCGATCGGCTTGCCCGGGTTGTCCAGCCGTGCGCGCGAGGTCTGCACGCGTCGCGCGATCATCTCCAACGCGTGCTTCTGGCCGATGACGCGCTGGTTGAGCGTGTCCGCCAGTCGCAGCACGGCCTCGACCTCGTTCTTGACCATGCGGCCGACGGGCACGCCGGTCCAGTCCTGCACCACGCTGGCCACGGCCTGCTCGTCCACGGTGGGCAGGATCAGCGGGGCGTCGCCCTGCAGTTCGCGCAGGCGGGTCTGCAGCGGGCGCAGCTCGGCGAGCAGGGTGTCGCGGTCGGGCGCAGGCGGCGCGGCAGCCGCGGCTTCGGATGCCGGCGCTGTAGGCGCTACAGGTGCCCGCAGCAGCGCGCGCAGTGCCAGGATGCGGTCGACCACGCCCTTTTCCTCCGCATGCCGTGCCTGCAGCTGCGCCAGCCGCGTCTGCTCCTCGGCGATGGCCTGCGCCGTGCGCTGGCGGCGCGCGTCGGTGTCGATGCCGATGGCCGCCTCGCGTTCGATGATCTCGTGCTCCACCTGCAGCGCCTCCAGCCGGCGCTGGCAGTCTTCCAGCGCCGGTGGCGTGGCATGCTGGCTCACGGCCACGCGCGCGCAGGCGGTGTCCAGCAGGCTCACGGCCTTGTCGGGCAGTTGCCGTGCGGGGATGTAGCGGTGCGCCAGCCGCACGGCGGCCTCGATCGCTTCGTCCAGCAGCGCCACGCGGTGGTGATTCTCCAGGATGCCGGCCACGCCGCGCAGCATCTGGATGGCCTTGGCCTCGCCGGGCTCGGCCACCTGCACGACCTGGAAGCGCCGCGTGAGCGCCGGGTCCTTCTCGATGTACTTCTTGTACTCGGCCCAGGTGGTGGCGGCGATGGTGCGCAGCTTGCCGCGCGCCAGCGCCGGCTTGAGCAGGTTGGCCGCATCGCCGGTGCCGGCCTGGCCGCCGGCGCCGACCAGCGTGTGGGCCTCGTCGATGAACAGGATGATGGGCTGCGGCGAGGCCTGCACCTCGTCGATCACGGCACGCAGCCGGCTCTCGAACTCGCCCTTCATGCTGGCGCCGGCCTGCAGCAGGCCCACGTCCAGCATGTGCAGGCGCACGTCCTTGAGCTGCGGCGGCACGTCGCCGCGCGCCAGCCGCAGTGCGAAGCCCTCGACCACGGCCGTCTTGCCGACGCCGGCCTCGCCGGTGAGGATGGGGTTGTTCTGGCGCCGGCGCATCAGGATGTCGACGATCTGGCGGATCTCTTCGTCGCGGCCGGCCACGGGGTCGATCTCACCCTTGTGCGCACGCTCGGTCAGGTCGATGGCGAAGCGCTTGAGCGCCTCCTGCTTGCCCATCGCGGCCGGCGCGATGGCGCCGCTGGCCTCGCCGGGCACGGCGCCGCTGGCGGTGGCAGCCTGGCCGTCTTCCGGCGAGCCGGCGACGATCTTGCCGAAGTCCTGCGCCAGCGTGTCGGCCTGGATGCGTTCGAACTGGCGCGAGATCGAGACCAGCACTGCGCGCAGGCCGGTGGTCTTGAGGATGCCCAGCAGCAGCGTGCCGGTGCGCACCTGCGTGTCGCCGAACATCAGCGAGCCGTAGACCCAGCCGCGCTCGACCGCGCTCTCCACCCAGCTGGACAGGTCGGTCACCGAGGAGGCGCCGCGCGGCAGCCGGTCGAGTGCGGCCGTGAGGTCGGTGGCCAGCGCGCCGGCATCGATGCCCACGTGCTGCACGATGCGGTGCAGGTCCGAGTCCTGCCCGTTGAGGATCTGGTAGAGCCAGTGCTGCAGCTCCACCACCGGGTTGCCGCGCAGCTTGCAGAACACGGTGGCGCCCTCGATGGCCTTGTAGGCTGTGGCGTTGAGCTTGCCGAACAGCGCGGTGCGGGAGATGTCAGGCATGGTGGTCTCCATGGCGGTGCACGAACGAGGCGGTGGGCCGCAGGCGCAGGTCGCCCCGGTCGCGCGCGGGGTGCTGCCGGCCCAGCCAGGAGACCACGCCCAGCGGCACGCGCTGGCCCAGCCGCGGCTCGGGCAGTTCGGCCTGCGCCAGCACCAGTTGCACATCCCATTGCAGGTCCAAGCCCGCGTACTGGCGAATCCAGTCGCGCAGCGGCGGCCAGGCCGGGCCGCCAGGCAGGAAGCCCAGGTACTGCGCCAGCGTCAAGGGGCCCAGCACCACGCGGAACTTGAACTGCCGGTCGTGCACTGCGCGGCCGGCGTTGGCGCTGCGGCCCAGCTGCGCCGCGGGCAGGCCCGCGCGCTGCGGCCGGTTGCGCGCATGGCCCAGGCGACTGCGGTCTTCGGGGGCGAGGGGCAGCCAGTGCGCGACGTGCTCCTCGATGCGCACCGGCACGCGAAAGTGCTGCGCCAGCAGCTTGGCCAGGCCCTCGGGGTGGCGGCTGCGCGCGCCCAGCAGGCCGGCCTGGAACAGCTGGGCCTGGCGCGGCAGCGCACCCTGCAGCGGCGCCGTGCCGGCATGGCCGAAGCCCGCACCCAGCCAGGCGGCGAAGCGGTCCTGCGCGGGGCGGTCGTGCTGCACCGTGGGCTGGGCGTCGGCCCAGGCGCGGTAGAACAGCGCCAGCATGCGGTGGTGGAAGATGTCCAGGAAGCGCGCGGCCGTCGGGTCGTTGCGCCAGCGCTGGCGTTCGCGCACGTACTCGGTCAGGTGCAGCGGCATCGGGCCCTGCGGGCCGAGCAGGCCGAAGAAGCGCACGCCCAGGCGTGGCGCGGGCATGTCCCTCTCGTGCGCGAAGCTGGCGAGCGGGGCGGGCGCGAAGTCGAGCTCCGGTTCTTGCCCCAGGCGCACGGGCTCCTGCGCAGGGCGCAGCGCGCGGCCGATGCGCGGCGCCTCCGGGTGCAGGGCCTCCAGGCGGCGCAGCAGCGCGAAGAAGTCGTGCGCCCAGGGCTCGGCGCGCACCGCCGCGAACAAGGCCTCGCGCTGCGGCTTCACTGGAGCCCCCTTCGGCCTGCGGCCCGTCCCCCCAGGGGGGAGCGAGCTTGCTTGGGGCGGCCCGGCGCGGCGCTCATACCGTTTCCCGCTGCCCGATGCGCGGCGCCCAGCGCATCAGCTCGCCGCGCTGGGGCGTGCGCAGCACCAGCTGGGTGAACGCATTGATGGCCGCATGGCGCGCGAAGAAGCGTTCCAGCACGCTGGCGAACAGGAAGGCGCTGGTGCCCTGGTAGGCCAGTTCGTCCAGTTCCAGCACGATCTCGATGCCGCTGCCGAAAGCCATCGGCCCCTTGAAGGGCAGGCGGCGCACGATGGGCTGCACCCGCAGCGCGAGCACGCCGGCCACCTGGCGCGCCCAGGCAGCGTCGTCGGGCGGGGCGTACAAGGCCAGCGTGGTGCGCAGCGCCGCTGCAGCGTCGGCCGGCGATGCGCCGACCAGCGACAGGTGGTTCAGGCTCAGGTGGCTGACGAGCTGCCAGCCGGGTTCGCCCGCCGGCCTGCGCGTGACCGGCCGCGTCGGCCCGCGCAAGGCATCCACGCGCCGCACGGGTCCGGCCGCGTCCAGCCGCCACACGGGTTTTTGGTTGGCATCGGCGCCATGCGGCAGCAGCATCGGCAGGTCGCGGTTGCTGACCCAGGCCGCCACCGACAGCTGGCGGATGTCGTCGCGGTAGGGCGCATGCTGCGGGTCGACCAATGCGAGATACACCTCCTGGCCGATGTACGAGGAGCGCGCGCCCTGCGTCATCTGCCGCTGCGAGCGCAGCCGGGGCTCGCGCCGCAGCGTGTAGAAGCCGTGGGCCTGCGCGGCATCGCTGGTGCCTGCGGCCTGCTGCGTCGCGTAGAGCGGCTCGAAGCGCTGCTGGCCCACGGCCCCGTTGCCGTAGCCCGTGACCGATTCCAGGCTGTGCACCTCGAAGTCCATGGGCCGCGTGCGGTCGGGCACCACGTGGTACTCCCAGGCGCCGGGGCCGAGCTGGATGCGGTCCAGCCGCTTGCGGAACAGGTTGATGGCCGGCGTGCAGTGCAGTGCCAGGCTGCTGCGGTCGACCAACGCCTCCAGCGGCGCATCGCCGCGGCGCAGCAGCACGACGAGCTCCACCTCGTCGCCGACCACCTGCGCCAGCCGGGCGGCCAGGTCGCCGATCTCGAAGAACAGCAGGCGCTGCGGCATGGCAGCCGCCTCCTGCAGCAGCCGGTAGCCCGAGAAGGCGCGCAGCGACTCGGGCAGCAGCGCCTCGTCGGCGCCGAACCCCAGCGGCCGCAGGCTGTCGGGGCCGCGCCAGGCCGGCGGCGTGCCGGCCTGGCCGGTGAGCACCAGCGTGCCGGTGCAGGCGCTGTGCAGCAGTTCGTGCAGGCGCAGGGCCACCTCGTCGGGCGCGCTGAGGTAGAAGGCCAGCCGGTCCAGCCCCAGCTGGCGAAAGCCCAGGCCACCGCCGGTGCGTAGCCGGATGCGCAGGCCGCCCTGCGTGCCCTGGGCCTGCGGCAATCGGCCCAGCGGCAGGTCGGGCGCGTGCGTGAAGTACTGCACCGACACCAGCTCCACGGGCCACAGCGTGACCGCGTGCGCGGTGCGGAACTCGCAATGCGTGTCCTGCCCGCGCGCCGGCTCGGCCATGACGGCGCTGCCGCGCGGCACCACATGGCCGCGCGTGAGGTTCGGGTCCAGCAGGTCGGCGTCGAAGCGCGCCACCATCATCGATGGCACGGGCGCGAGGAAGTTCGGGTAGCTGGCTTCGAGCAGCTGGGCGATGAGCCGCGGCTGCTCGGCCTCGATCTTGAGCTGCACGTGCGCGGCCATGAAGGCAAAGCCCTCCATGAGCCGCTCGACATACGGGTCGGTGACCTCCATGCCTTCCATGGACAGGCGCGACGCGATCTTGGGGAAGGCATGCGCGAACTCACTGCCGACCTCGCGCAGGTGCGTGAGCTCGTCGCTGTAGAGGCGCAGGAGGCGGGGGTCCATGGGGCTCTACGGCTGCCCGCACTGTCCGTACACATTGAGTGCTTCGCTTGCAACTGCTAGCCCGCCAATGACACAACCCAAGACTGGGGCGCCGACGCAAGACAGTGGTGCCATTGCAGTCGTAATCGTCAACGAAGCGATGGCCATCTTGCATTTGTCAAGCTGCCCGAGGCCTGCCGCTGCCACCACCTTCTCGGCCATCGTCAGGGTGATGTAGGCAGAGGCTTTCGCCGGAGACATTCCAGCGACTTTCAGCAAACCAATCGACTTGAGTGTCTGCGCGGCCGCAAAGTTGGTGAGCTTTAGCCCATCCGATGCGCTTGCAGTGGCCGCTACTTTGGACACGGAATATGCCTTCTTTGTTAGCGAATGTGCTAGCTGCGCTTTGGTTTGTGGAAAGTCCTTGGCGATTTCCAAAGTCGCAGCGAACACTCGGACAAGTGCTGCCGTAAGTTCAGTGTCTTTTGCCAGTTTGGAAACGTTCTTGTCTGGGCTGTTAGCAAGCAGGTTGCTTACTTGCGTAGGTGTCACAGTTGACATGCTGGCTCCTCGTTTGTGTTCAGCGAGGTGTACGTACAGACGCGGAGGCACCCCTATCCCGCACCTCCACCTGCCCCGCCTCCAGATCCATCTGCGTGCGCAGCAGGATCTCCAGCGGCACCGGCTGCGACCACAGGTGGCCGCTGATCTCGAACTCGATCACGTTGTGCGTGTCCAGCACGCTGCTGGGCTCCACGGCGCGCACCTGCAGGCTGTCGGCCAGGATGCGGGGCTCGTAGCGCAGGATGGCCTGGCGGATGGTGCGTTCCAGCACGCCGACGTCGAGCCGGGATGCCAGTTGGCCCGACAGCGCGGGCAGGCCGAAGTTCAGCACGCTGGCGCCCACCTGCGGGTAGGCGTCGGCGGTGGCGCCCAGCGGCTGCACGGTGTTGAACAGCGCACTCAGGTCGCGCAGCACGGCCTGGCGCAGCTGGGCCTTGGACATGACGCGGTGGTCGTCGGCCTCCTGGCGTTCGCCCGGCGCGTCGTCGGTGAGCCGGTCCAGCAGGGCCGGCTGCAACCGGTTGCGGGCGTCCACGGTGGCCATGGCGCACGCCGGCCCTCAGGCGGGCAGGACCTCGTCGTCGAAGCTGAACGTGCCCGAGCCCAGGCCCGCGCTCTCTTGCGGCTGGTAGGCGATGCCGATCTTGGTGAACGCAATGGACACGCGCTCCAGCGGCCGGCCGTCGTCGCCGACCTCGATGTCCAGCCCCACCACGCGCGCGCCTTCCAGCGTCATCGTGAAGTAGTCCAGCGCCTCGCCGCCGGCCTTGCGCATGGTCAGCACGGCTTCCTTGATCTCGTCGTTCGTAGCCAGCGCGCTCAGCAGCGCGGTGGACGCCGCGTCGATGCCCTTGGTCACGACGAGGTGGCGGTACACGCGCCGCGCCGTGCGTTCGGTCGAGCCGATCGCCGTGTTGGCGCTGACGCCCCAGCTCCAGCGCAGCAGCTGGATCTCCTCCTCGTGGCCCTCCGTGGTGACCTCGCCCTTGACCTTGCCGGCGCGCTTGGTGTGCACGCTGAGGAACAGGTCGGACGCGCCGTCGCTTTGCCCGGACAGGGGGACCATGTCAGTCTTCCGTTGTGCCGTGCGCCGCCGTCACGGTCCGGCACCGGGCCGCAACGCACTGATCCGAAGGCCGCGGAGCAGGCCATGCCAGCGGACGCTTTGGCCCGGGCTCTGCCCGGCCGCTGGCGGCGCCCCTGGAGGGGGATGGAATGTCTACACGCAGTGAGACATCCAAACGGGGTGGATTCAACTTCACACCTTCTTGTTGGTGGTCACGTCCCAGCCGCCGACGACCTCGCCGCCCAGGCCGCCCTTGCCGTCCTGCGGCTTGTACTTGAACTCGATCTTTCCGTAGTTCAGCGCGACCTGTTCCATCGGAATGATGTCGGCGCCGGCCGAGCCGCTGTTCTGGTAGCTGCTGACCATCACCGGCGACAGGATCACGGTGAGGAATTCCTCCTGCTCGCCGCCGGCCTTGCGGCACACCAGCGTGGCGGTGGCCAGGTGCTCGCCGGTGCAGCACGCGGTGAGCAGCTTGGCCGAGGCCTTGTCGGTCTTCTTCACGAAGTGGAAGTCCTGCAGCGAGACCTTGCCGCTGCCGCCGCCACCGCCGCTGCTGAACGAGCCGGCATTGGTGCCGCCCAGGCTCCAGGATTCCAGTTCGATCTCGCCGGCATGCTTGTCGTCGGTGGACTCGCCTTCGACGCCGTCGATCTTCAGGTAGTAGTCAACATGGGCCATGGTTTCCTCGCTTCAGTGGTGGTTGAACGTCGTGGCGTTGGCAGGGAGACCGGGCACGCACGACGGCCCATGCCCGGCTCCGCAGTCGGCGGCTTCAGGCGCCCTTTTGCGATGGCAGCTTGGACACCAGCCGCAGCGACACCGTGAGGCCTTCGAGCTGGTAGTGCGGCCGCAGGAAGAACTTGGAGGTGTAGTAGCCGGGGTTGCCGGGCACCTCCTCGACGGTGACCTCGGCCGCGGCCAGCGGCTTCCTGGACTTGGTGGCCTCGCTCGAGTTGGCGGGGTCGCCGTCCACGTAGTTCATGATCCATTTGTTCAGCCACTTGGCCATGTCGGCGCGCTCCTTGAACGAACCCACCTTGTCGCGCGCGATGCACTTGAGGTAGTGCGCAAAACGCGAGCAGGCGAACAGGTAGGGCAGGCGGGCCGACAGGTTGGCGTTGGCCGTGGCGTCGGGGTCGTCGTACTCCTCGGGTTTTTGCAGCGACTGCGCGCCGATGAAGACGGCGAAGTCCGAGTTCTTGCGGTGCAGCAGCGGCATGAAGCCGTTCTTGGCCAGCTCGGCCTCGCGCCGGTCGCCGATGGCGATCTCGGTCGGGCACTTCATGGCCACGCCGCCGTCGTCCGTGGGGAAGGTGTGGGTCGGCAGGCCTTCCACCGCGCCGCCCGACTCGACACCTCGGATGCGCGTGCACCAGCCGTACAGCTTGAACGAGCGGTTGATGTTGACGGCCATGGCATAGGCCGAGTTGGCCCAGGCGTAGGCCGAGTGGTCGGCACCGGTGGTCGATTCCTCGAAGTTGAATTCCTCCACGGGCGCGGTCTTGGCGCCCCAGGGCAGGCGCGCCAGGAAGCGCGGCATCGCCAGGCCGATGTAGCGCGCGTCGTCCGAGGCGCGCAGCGAGCGCCAGGCCGCGTACTCAGGCGTGGTGAAGATCTTGGTCAGGTCGCGCGGGTTGGACAGCTCCTGCCACGAACCCATCTGCATCAGGTTGGGGCTGGCCGCGGCGATGAAGGGCGTGTGCGCGGCGGCGGCCACCTTGCTCATCTCGCCCAGCAGCTCCACGTCGGGCGGGCTGTGGTCGAAGTAGTAGTCGCCCACCAGCGCGCCGAAGGGCTCGCCGCCGAGCTGGCCGTACTCCTCCTCGTAGACCTTCTTGAACAGCGGGCTCTGGTCCCAGGCCGTGCCCTTGAACTTCTTGAGCGTCTTGCCGAAGTCCTTCTTGGAGATGTTCATGACGCGGATCTTCAGCATCTCGTCCGTCTCGGTGTTGTTGACGAGGTAGTGCAGGCCGCGCCAGGCGCTCTCCAGCGCCTGGAACTCGGGGTGGTGCAGGATCAGGTTGACCTGCCTGGAGAGCTGCTCGTCGAGCTCGGCGATCATGGCCTCGATGCTGGCCATCACGTCGCCGTCGATCAGTTTGGTCGAGGCCAGCGCCTGCTGCGCCAGGGTGAGTACCGCGTTCTGGACGGCATTGCGCGCGTCGTCGGACTTGGGCTTGAACTCCTGGTTCAGCAGCGCGGCGAACTCGCTGCCCTCGTAGGCGATGCCTTGCAGCGGCGCTGCGCTCTGGAGTGTGTCTTCGGCCATGGTTGCGTCTCTCCCAGGTATGCGGATACAGGGGCCGGCGGGGTCAGGCGGCGGCCGGCTGGTCGGCTGCAGGCGCTTCGGGCTTCTTCGCCGCGGCCAGCGAGGCCAGCAGCGCGGGGTCGGCCATCACCTTGGCCAGCAGGTCTTCGGCGCCGGTCTTGCCGTCCATGTAGGTCAGGAGGTTGGCCAGCTCCTGGCGCGCCTTGAGCAGCTGCTTGAGCCCGTCGACCTTCTGCGCCACGGCGGCGGGCGAGAAGTCGTCCAGGTTCTTGAACGTGAGCTCGACCGCCAGCTTGCCCTCGCCGGTCAGCGTGTTGGTCACGGGGAAGGCCACGCGCGGCTTCATCGACTCCATGCGCGCGTCGAAGTTGTCCACGTCGATCTCCAGGAACTTGCGCTCGTTGACGGGCGGCAGCGGCTCGGCCGGCTTGCCCGAGAGGTCGGACAGCACGCCCATGACGAACGGCAGCTGCACCTTCTTCTCGGCGCCGTAGAGCTCGACGTCGTACTCGATCTGCACGCGCGGCGCGCGGTTGCGGGCGATGAACTTCTGACTGCTGGTGGCCATGGTGGGCTCCTTGTGGTCGGCGGGCGGTCGGACGGCTTACTTGGGGGCGCCGGCGAGCTTCTCGATCTGGCCCACGCCGTCGGGCATCAGGTCGCGGATGATCTCGAGGAAGTTCTTGGTCATCAGGCGCTGCGCGCGCTTGATGAACAGCGGGGCGGGGTTGGTCGGCTCGTTGCGCTCGATCCAGTCGCTCACGCGCTCCAGCATGCGGATCGCGTCTTCGCGGGAGTGGATCGTGCCGGGCGCCGGTGCGGCCACGGCCGCTTCGGCTGCCACGGTGTTCGCCGCGGGCTGCGCTGCGGGCGTTCCCTGCGCCTGCTGGCCGGCCTGGGCCACGGCGCCCAGCAGCGCGGCCAGGGGCTTGAGGTCGGGCGAACGGCCGGCGCCGAGCTGGCGGTCCAGCGCCGCGGCCATGCCCTGCACGGCGGGCAGGCCGGCCTGCATGGCGCCGGCCAGCGCCGGAACCTGCGCTTGCGCGGCAGCAATGGCGGGCGACAGGGCCTCGGCGGTGGGAACGGCTTCACCACCATGGGGCTTGGCGCCGCCGAAGGCCAGCTCCAGGTCGCGCACCGTGACGGCATTGCGGGCAGGCGTCAGTGCGGCGCGGCGCAGGTCGGCCAGGCCCTCTTCCTTGAACAGGGGCCAGATCGCGCTGATGCGTTCCGTGGGGTCGTTGTCGTCGCCCGCATCCAGCTGCGGGTGCACCAGCGGCCAGTGCTGCTCCAGCAGGCCGTGCAGCAGCTGCAGCCCCTGCACCATGCCGACCAGGCCCTGGACATGGGCGGCGCTGCGCGTGAGCCAGACGGCCACGCGCAGGTCGCGGGTGCGCGCGGCCAGGTCCTGCGCATGCCGGTGCACCGCATGCCAGTCGGGCGGTGTGGCCGCGATGAGCTTGGTGCCGTACTGCTGCTCGGGCGTGCCCGCGGCGGCGCGCTCCAGCGCCTGGAACGCGTCGTCGTGGTCCAGCGCCGGCCCGCACGGCGCGTCGCCGGCGAGGGGGGTGAGGAGCGCGTCGGTGTCGAGCGTTGGCATGCAGTGGTCCTGCGGGAGGGTTGCGGACCACTTTAGGACGGCAGGACCGCGTGCACAGCGGACGAAAGTCACTTTGGGCCGGCGCGGCGTCCCGCGAAATGGGGATGGCCGCCGCGCGTCAGGGCAGCATGCCGCGCACCGTGCCGAGCAGCTTGCGCGGCTGCAGCGGCTTGACCAGCACGGTGTGGCCGGCCTCGGCGGCACGCTGCAGCTCCTCGTGCGTGGTGTCGCCGGTCACGACGATGGCCGGCACCTCGTAGCCGCACTGGCGGCGCACGGCGGCGATGGCTGCGATGCCGTCGGCGTCATCGCCCAGGTGCAGGTCGGAGATGATCAGGTCGGGCGGCAGCTCCATGCCGGCTGCGGCGCGCTGCGCGGCCTCGGCGCTGGCCGCGGCGGCCACCGTGTAGCCCCATTCCTCCAGCAGGATGCGCAGGCCTTCGCGGATGGCCTCGTCGTCGTCGATCACGAGCACGGCGCGCGCCTGCGGCACCGGCATGGGCCGGGTGTCGGCGGCGGCGGTGGCGTCGCGGATCTCGGGCAGGCCGCCGCGCGCGATGGCCAGCCGGAACATGGTGCCGCGCCCGGGGTGCGAGGCCACGGTCAACCCGTGGTTCAGCAGCCGGGCCAGGCGCCGCACGATGGCCAGGCCCATGCCCAGACCCTGGCTGCGCCCGCGGGTGGAGCGCCCGCATTGGTAGAACTCATCGAAGACGCGCGGCAGCTCGGCCGGCGCGATGCCGACGCCGGTGTCCCAGACCTCCACGTGGATGTGCTCGCGCGTGGAGCGTGCCACCAGCACCACGCCGCCGCGCTCGGTGTAGCGCAGCGCGTTCTGCAGCAGGTTGCCCAGAATGCGCTCGAGCAGCTGCGGGTCGCTGGTCACCGACTTGCCGCCCGGCGAGAAGCGCAGGCCCAGGCCGCGCGCCTCGGCCTGGCCGGCGTACTGCATGTGCAGTCGGCGGAACACGTCGCGCAGCGGGAAGTGCTGCAGGTTCGGCTCCACGGCGCCGGCGTCGAGCCGCGAGACGTCCAGCATGGCGTTGAACGAGCGCTCCAGCCCCTCGATGGAGCGCGTCACGTTGCGCACCAGCGGCTCCTGCTCGGTGCCTAGCAGCCGCAGTTCCAGCGCTCCGGCGAACAGGCCCAGCGCGTGCACGGGCTGGCGCAGGTCGTGCGTGGCGGTGGCCAGGAAGCGGGTCTTGTCGCGGTCGGCCTGGTGCGCGGCGCGCAGCGCGGTCTCCAGCGCATGCAGCGCATCGCCGCGTTCGGAGAAGGCCAGGCGCTGGCGCCGCCAGCGGCGGTGGCCGAGCAGGGCGAGCGCGGCGGCCAGCAGGGCGGCTGCTGCGGCGCTGCCGCTGGCCGGCGCGGGCGCACCCTGCAGCGCCCAGGCCAGGGCCTGTGACGCCGGCACGGCCGCCAGCAGCGCCACGGGCGGGCCCAGCGGCGCCAGCAGCGCGGCCAGCAGTGGCACCAGCACCAGCAACGCCATGGCGGGGTTGCTGGCCGCCATGGCCGGCAGCAGCCAGGGCAGGGCGCAGAGCAGCAGGCCCCAGGCCAGCAGCAGCGCGCCGCAGGCATGGCGCCTCGAACGCTGGCGCCGGCGTGCGGCCGGGCTCAGCCGGCCCAGCTGCCGCGCCAGCAGTCCACAGGCCAGCGCTGCCGCCGTCGCCAGGCCGACCACGGTGGCGGCGCCCGCGCCATTCAGGCCGGGCCAGGCCTGCACGGGCGGCAGCAACAGGGCCGCGGGCAGGCTGGCGGGCCAGGTGGCCAGCGCCTCGTCGACCGCTGCATCGCGCAGGCGCCGCGCGGTGGAGCGGCGCGCGCGCCGCTCAAGCGGGGGCGCCTCGCCCGGCGCGGCGTTCTCGACGGCGGTGAAGGCAGCGTTCGGCATGGTGCGCCCGAACGCCGCGGGGCATTCAGCGGAACAGGCTGATCATGTGCGAGCGCGAGCGCACGTCCAGCGCCAGCAGCAGCGATGACACGTAGTTCTTGACCGTGCCCAGCGAGAGCTCGGTCGAGTTGCTGATCTCCTGGTTGCCGCAGCCCGACAGCACGAGCTCCAGGATCTCCAGGTGGCGCGGTCCGAGTTCGGCGACGCGGTCGAACATCGCCGAGGACGGGAAGTGCGGGAACAGCGTGGTGTCCACGGCCGGGCGGCGCTGGCGCGCGCTGTCGACGAGCGCCTGCAGCGAACTGCGCATCTGGTCCATCTGCGCGCTCTTGGGCACGTAGCCCACGGCGCCGAGCGCGCGCGCCTGGCGCACGACGAATTCGTCTTGGGTGCCGCTGAAGACCGCCACGCGCGCCTGCGGGAAGGTCTGCATGAAGCGCCGCAGCCCCTGCAGGCCCTTGCAGTCGCCCAGGTTCAGGTCGAGCAGCACCGCGTCCACCGGCGTGCGCTCTCGGTACAGGCGCAGGCCCTCGTCCAGCGTGGGCGCCTCGATCCACTCGATGCGCAGCCCGCCGAGCATGGGGTAGAGCGTGCGGATACCGGCGCGCACGAGTTCGTGATCGTCGATGAGCAGGATGCGGCGCGTGCTGCGCGGCATGGCGGTCGCCGCATCTGCGGCCGATGGCTCGGACAGTCGCACATCCAACAGTGTTTCCATGGTCCTCTCCTTGGCGGCGGGCCCGGATTCGTCGTCGCCTGCAGACTAATCGCACCGGGCTGATGCATCGTAGGACTGGCGGATGGGGGTCGGCAACATCATTCTTTAGGAGGCGGACTGTGCAGTAGTGCACATATCGCCGGTTCTTGTATCAGGCTTGTTGCACCGGCGACGCTGCCATGAAATCAATGAAACACACACGGCATGGGTGGCTGGATCGTTGACCCGCAGGCAAATATGTTTGCCGCATGGCGGGGTTTTTCTGCAGGGCCGACAGGCCCAGACTGCGGCCCTTGAAAGGACGACCATGAACACCACCACCATTCCCGCCTTCGGCCTCGGCACCTTCCGCCTGAAGGGGCAGGTCGTGATCGACTCCGTGCGCAACGCGCTCGATGTCGGCTACCGCGCCATCGACACCGCGCAGATCTATGGCAACGAGGCCGAGGTCGGCCAGGCCATCGCCGAGAGCGGCGTGCCGCGCCGCGAACTCTTCGTCACGACCAAGGTCTGGACCGACCACCTGGCTGGCGACAAGCTGGTGCCCAGCCTCAAGGAAAGCCTGCGCAAGCTGCGCACCGAGCAGGTGGACCTCACGCTGATCCACTGGCCTTCGCCCGGCAACGCCGTGCCCATGGCCGAGTACCTGGGCGCGTTGGCGCAGGCGCAGGACCAGGGGCTCACGTGGGGGATCGGCGTCTCCAACTTCACGGTGGCGCTGCTGCGCGAGGCCATGGGCATCCTGGGCGCCGGGCGCATCGCGACCAACCAGGTCGAGCTCTCGCCCTATCTGCAGAACCGCAGCTTGGCGGCCTTCATGCGGGAGCAGGGCATGCACCTGACCTCCTACATGACGCTGGCCTACGGCAAGGTGCTGGGCGATCCGGTGCTGCAGGCCATCTCGCAGGCGCATGGCGCCAGCACCGCGCAGGTGGCGCTGGCCTGGGCGCTGCAGCAGGGCTACGCAGTGATCCCGTCGTCGACCAGGCGCGAGAACCTGGCCGCGAACTTGAAGGCGCAGCAGTTGCGCCTGAGCGAGGACGACTTGGCACGCATTGCCACGCTGGACCGCGGCGAGCGCCAGGCCGATCCGGCCGGCCTCGCGCCGGCCTGGGACTAAAGCGGCCCTGGCAGCTTGCCCAGGCCGGGCAGGCGCAGCGCCATGTCGTCCAGGTCCACGCCGACGCCCAGGCCCAGCAGGTTGAGTTCCAGGCCCTCGTCGCGCGCCAGCGTGATGCCCGCCAGGCCCAGCAGCGAGACCTGCCAGCCCGTGCCGCTGGGCGCGCTGGCGAAGAACTGCGTGGGCCCCAGGTAGTCCTTGCCGATGGCGGTGGGCGGCAGGTCCAGACGCAGCTCGGGCACCTCACGCGCGACCCAGGCCACGAAGGTGTTGCTGTTCGGGCCGGGCCACAGGCCGTAGGTGTGGCCCCAGGGATAGCGTGCGACGGCGGCCTCGATGCGGTCGATCATGGCCTCGGCTTGCGGACCGCGGTGCTCCACGAGCAGGCGCGGGTAGGCGCCGTACCAGTGCGTGTCGGGCAGGGTGCTCTCGCCCTGGACCAGCGCGTCGCCGCCGTAGCGTGCGCGCCAGCCCAGGATCTGCCAGGTGGTGTAGTGGTCGGCCCCGGCGCGCTTGACCGCGATCCAGGGATGGATGCCAAAGGCGCCGCGCCAGCGCACGATGCGCGCGCCGTAGACCTGCACCACGGCGCGTTGCTCGACGGCCGGATCCGGTGCCTGCCCGGTGGGCGAACGTTCACGGCTGTGCCAGGGCGTGTCCAGGTCCAGCTTGCCCGAGGCCAGCACGCCGATGGGGCCCAGCAGCAGCAGGGCGACCAGGGCCAGCAGGCGCAGCGGCCAGCGCAGCAGTCGCCTCATGCGCCAGCCTCCATCGCCGCCAGCGCCTGCGCGAAATCGCGCTGCAGGTTGCCGATGTCCTCCAGCCCCACGGCCAGCCGAACGAAGTTGGGCGCGATGCCGCTTGCTGCCATCTGCGCCTCGTTCATGGTGCCGGCCCACATGGCGGCGGCGTGCACGATCAGCGTTTCCACGCCACCCAGGCTCACGGCCTGCGTGGCCAGCCGCAGCGAGGCAACGAAGCGGCTCGTGGCCGCGTAGCCGGCCTGGAGCGCGAACGCGATGACGGGGCCGCCACCGGCCATCTGGCGCTGCGCGAGCGCGTGCTGCGGATGGCTCTCGAGCAGCGGGTAGTGCACCCGCTCCACCTGCGGCTGGCGCTCCAGCCAGGCGGCCAGCGCGAGCGCGTTGGCGTTGATGCGCTCCATGCGCACGGACAGCGTGCGCAGCCCGCGCAGCAGCAGCCAGGCATCCATGGGCGAGAGCACGGCGCCCAGCGTGATGTGCATGGGCCAGATGCGCTCGGCCAGCGCGTTGCTGCAGCAGATGACGCCGGCCGTCAGGTCGTGGTGGCCGCCCAGGGCCTTGGTCGCGCTGTGCACCACGATGTCGATGCCCAGCGCGTGCGGCTTGCAGTTGACGGGCGAGGCGAAGGTGTTGTCGGCGATGGTCAGGATGCCGCGCGGCCTGGCCAGCGCCGCCACGCCGGCCAGGTCGGTCAGCACCAGCGTGGGGTTGGCGGGCGTCTCCACGAGGATGAGCTTCGTCTCTGGGCGGAGCGCTGCGGCGATGGCCGCCAGGTCGCTCTGCTCGACGATGCTGACCTGCACGCCGAAGCGCGGCAGCACTTCGTCGAACAGCTTGGCCGTGCTCATGTAGTGCCGCGTTTGCGCCACCACATGGTCGCCGGCCTGCACCAGCGCCAGCAGCGTGGTGCTGATGGCGCCCATGCCGGAGGCTGTCAGCAGCGCGGTCTCGGTGCCCTCGAGCGCGGCCACGATGGCGGCCGCGCGCTCGTGCGTGGGGTTGCCGTAGCGCGTGTAGTAGCCGGCATGGCGCGGTGTGCCGGCCATGGTGGCGAACTCGGCCGCGTCGCGCGCCTTGAAGGTCGCGCTGTAGTGGATAGGGGCGCTGACGGCCGTGTCGTCGGACAGGCCGGCGTCGCCGTGCAGCACGCGGGTGGCGTCGTGCCAGGCGTCGTCTGGAGGGAGGTGCATCGCTTGGAGGAATCCGCAGGAGAAAACCAGTGCACATGATGCGCTCGCCTGCGCCGGCCGCGGGTAATCCCGGGGCTGCGGCTGGTTTCCGGATTTCTACAATATGGACATACATCCACAATATGGACAACCCGCGATGCCGACCGACCGCGCCGATCCCGAGCCGCTGACCCCTTACCAGTACCCCAATCCGCCCGAGGCCCTGCCCGAGATCGTGATCCCCCACGCGATCCCGACGGATGAACGCCTGTGGGTGCCGCAGGCCGAGAACGTCTGGTTCCGCCCGCTGTGCCTGAACGCGAGCCAGGGCTACTGGATGAATCTGCTGCGCGTGCGCAAGTCCGGCGTGCTGAGCCGGCACCGCCATCCGCAGGCCGTGCACGGCTTCGTGCTCAAGGGCCGCTGGAAATACCTGGAGCACGACTGGTGGGCCGAGGAGGGCGGCTACGTGTTCGAGCCGCCGGGCGAAACGCACACGCTCTACGTGCCCGAGGACGTGCAGGAAATGATCACCTACTTCCAGGTCAACGGTGTCATGTACTACACCGACCCTTACGGCAAGGGCATGGGCTACGAGGATGTGTTCACCAAGATCGACATGTGCCGCAAGCACTTCCAGGAAGTGGGCCTGGGCGCGGACTACGTCAAGCAGTTCATCCGATGAGCCGTGCCAGCTACGACTACCGCGGCCGCGTGGCCGTGGTGACGGGCGGCGCGAGCGGCATCGGTGCCGAGACGGCGCGGCTGTTGCGCAGCTTCGGCGCCACCGTGGTGGTCTGGGATCTGTCGGCCGAAGGCGACTTGCAGGTCGACGTGGCCGACCGCGCCGCCGTGGCCCGCGCCGCGCAGCAGACCTTTGAGCGCTGGGGCGGCATCGCCATGCTCGTGCACAGCGCGGGCACCACCGGCCCGACCATGGCACTGGACCAGTTCGACCCCGAGGTCTGGCACCGCGTCGTCGATGTGAACCTGGGCGGCACCTTCAACGTCTGCCACGCCGTGGTGCCGCTGATGCGCAAAGCCGGCCGCGGCCGCATCGTGCTGCTGGCCTCGCTGGCGGGCAAGGAGGGAACGCCCAACGCCTCGGCCTACAGCGCGGCCAAGGCCGGTGTGCTGGCACTGACCAAGTCGCTCGGCAAGGAACTGGCCGGCACCGGCATCCTCGTCAACGCGATTGCGCCGGCCGCCGTGCGCACGCCCATCCTGGAGCAGATGTCCCCCGAGCATGTGCAGACCATGGTGGCCAAGAGCCCCATGCAACGCCTGGGCGAGCCCGGCGAGGTCGCCGAGATGGTGGCCTGGCTCGCCTCCGATTCCTGCAGCTTCAACACGGGTGCCGTGTTCGACCTGTCGGGCGGCCGCGCCACCTATTGATTCCCCAAAACCACGACACCACCACCCGAGGAGACCTTCGACATGTCCAATGTCCTGACGCGCCGGCAATTCGCCAGCCTGGCCGCCGTGCCCTTCGTTGCCGGCACGGCCCACGCCCAGTCCGATTTCCCGAACAAGCCGATCGAGCTCGTCGTGCCGTTCCAGCCCGGCGGCGGCACCGACGCACTGGCGCGCTCCTTCGCCGACGCCACGCGCAAGCACACCACGCAGAGCTTCATCATCGTCAACAAGCCCGGTGCCAGCGGCTCCATCGGCTGGCAGGACGTGATGCACGCCAAGCCCGACGGCTACCGCCTGGCGGTCATCACCGTGGAGCTGGCCACGCTGGCCCACATCGGCATCGGCAAGATCAACGCCGACGACCTGCAGCCCATCGCCCAGCTCAATGCCGACCAGGCCGCCATCACGGTGCGCGCCGAGGCGCCCTGGAACACCATCGAGGAGTTCCTGGCCGCCGCGAAGAAAGAGCCGGGCAAGATCGGCGTGGGCAACGCAGGCCCCGGCTCGATCTGGCACCTGGCGGCCTCGGCGCTGGAGGACAAGGCCGGCGTGAAGTTCAACCACGTGCCCTTCCAGGGCGCGGGCCCCGGCGTGCTGGCGCTGCTGGGTGGCCACATCGACGCCGTGGCCGTGAGCCCGGCCGAGGTCACCACGCATGTGCAGTCCGGCAAGCTCAAGACGCTGGCCGTGATGGCCGAGCAGCGCGTCAAGGGCTTCGAGAAGGTGCCCACGCTCAAGGAGCGCGGCGTCGACCTCGTGATCGGCACCTGGCGCGGCATCGCGGCGCCCAAGAACACGCCGCCGCAGGTCGTGGCCTACCTCAAGGATCTGGCGCTCAAGGCCTCCAGCGAGCCCAGCTTCCGCGAGACGCTGGACAAGCAGAACCTGGGCTTCGTGTATGCGGACGACCAGGCGTTCAAGGCCAAGATCATGAAGGACAACGAATACTTCAAGTCGCTCATCACCAAGCTCGGAATCAAGGCCGGATGACTTACCAAGCAGATCTCCTGAAGGGCCAGCGTGCCCTGGTCGCCGGTGCCACGCAGGGCATTGGCGCCGTCATCGCGAACCACCTGGCCGCGCTGGGCGCCAAGGTCACTGCGCTGGGCCTGGGCGCGGGCGACGGTACGCTGGCAGCCAACGTCGAGGCGCGCCAGTGCGACGTGACCGACAGCGCCAGCCTGGAGGCGGCGATTTCGGACATGCCCGAACTCGACATCGTGTTCAACTGCGCCGGCATCATCCAGCGCGGCGCCGAGCACGATCTCGAGGTGTTCCAGCGCGTGCTCAACGTCAACCTCACGGGCACCATGCGCGTGTGCACGGCCACGCGCGAGCGGCTCAAGGCGCGGCGCGGCTGCATCGTCAACACCGCCTCCATGCTGAGCTTCTTCGGCGGCGGCCTGGTGCCGGGCTATGCGGCCAGCAAGGGCGGCGTGGCGCAGCTGACCAAGTCGCTGGCGATTGCCTACGCGCCTGACGGCATCCGCGTCAACGCGGTGGCGCCGGGTTGGATCGCCACGCCGCTCACGCAGGCGCTGCAGGACGACCCGGCGCGCGCCGGCCCCATCCTCGCGCGCACGCCGCTGGCGCGCTGGGGCACGCCCGACGACGTGGCCCGCGCGGCCGTGTTCCTGTGCACGCCCGCGGCCGCCTTCATGACGGGCGTGATCCTGCCCGTCGATGGCGGTTACATGGTCACTTGATAATCCGCGGCGCAATGACCATGGCGCCCGACCTCTCCATAGCCGCCGACGACGCAGGCCAGCCCGCCGTCGCCGGCACCCAGGCCTTCGGCAAATTCATGCGCGTGCTGCAACTCGTGGCCGATGCCGAGCAGCCGCCCAACGTGGCGGCGCTGATGCGCGCCACGGGCTTTCCGCGGCCCACCGTGCACCGCATCGTCGCCGGCCTGGTGGCCGAGCGCATGCTCGTGGAAGACGCGGCCACGCACGGCCTCGCGCTGGGTCCGCGCCTGATCCAGCTGGCCGCGCGCAGCTGGGGCCGCTCCGACCTGCGGCTCGCGGCCATGGACGCGCTCAAGCGCCTGCGCGACATCACCGGCGAGACCGTGCACCTGGCAGTGCCCAATGGCCGCAGCATGGTGTTCATCGAGAAGCTGGAGAGCCCCGCGGCCGTGCGCATGAGCTCGCGCATCGGCACCAGCGTGCCGCTGCACGTCACGGCCGTGGGCAAGGCCTACCTGGCGGCGCTGCCGGCCAGTGAGCGGGCCGCGCTGCTCAAGGGCCTGCCGCTGCCGCGCCACACCGCGCACACGCTGACCGAGCGCGCCGCCTTCGAGGCCGAACTGGCGGCCACGCAGGCGGCTGGCTGGTCCACCGACCGCGAGGAGCACGAGAACGGCGTCTACTGCTTCGGCGCCGCCGTGCGCGGGGCCGACGGCCGGCCGGTGGCCGCGATCAGCGTGACCACGCTGGTGTTCCGCCAGAAGGACGATCCGGCCCAGGCCTACGTGGCGCCGCTGCTGGCCGCCTGCGCGGCCGTGGCCGAGCGCATCGCCGAGGTGCCGGCCCTGTCCAAGGCCGAGCTGCTGTAGCCATGCCGCGGCTGCTGCACCACCTGGGCGTGCGCCCCTACCTGATGAGTGCGTGCGCCGTCGGCCTGGCCTGCGCGCTGCTGCTGCCGGCGCCCAATCTGGTCACGCGCGCGCTGCTGGGCTGGAACGCGGCGGTCTGGCTCTACCTCGTGCTGCTGGCCGGCATGATGGTGCGTGCCGACCATGGCCGCGTGCAGCGCGCCGCCGTGGCCCAGGCCGAGAGCGCCGTCACGGTGCTGGCCGTGGTCAGCCTGGCTGCGGTGGCCAGCCTGGTCGGCGTGGTGTTCGAACTCTCGGCCGCCAAGCTGCCGGGCGTGCCGCACGCCTGGCCGCATGTGCTGCTGGCGCTGGCGACCGTCGTAGGCTCGTGGACGCTGCTGCCCATGGTGTTCGCGCTGAGCTATGCCAGCGTCTACTACCGCAGCCACGGGCAGGGCCTGCGCTTTCCGGACGACGACGCCAGCTTCCGGCCCAACTATGGGGACTTCCTGTACTTTTCGTTCACGATCGCCGTGGCCTCGCAGACCTCGGACGTGAGCATCAACACGCCGGCCATGCGCCGCGTGGCGCTGCTGCAGACATTGCTGTCGTTCGCATTCAACGCGACGATCCTGGCGTTCAGCATCAACATCGCCGCGAGCCTGTTCTGACCGAGTCCACGGTGCCCATCGGCACCGGGCCACCAGCACCGCGGCGGCGTGCGCGGGACGGCGCGGGCACAGAGAAGGCGGAGGTGGCGTGTGCGCATGGCGGGTTGTGCGGGGCCGTGCCGGCGTGCCTGCGGTGTTCCGGGTGGCCCGCGCTGCGTCCCCAAGCGCGTCGCAGGGATTCCTGAAGATGCCGTCTGTGACGGCATGCCCGCCGCTGCGAGCAGGCCCAGCAGCTGGTCCATCTGTTCGCGCTGCGCCGCCGCGCGGGCAGGCGGCTGTGGAAGGCGGTGCGTTCGCGCGGGATGGCCGACATTGCCGTGCGCAACCGCCTGCAAGGCGTGGGGACCATCCCCATGGGCAGCGATGCGGCGACGCTGGCGCGCCTCGTCGCGCCGCCGGGCAAGTGGTGCTTGCGGAATCCGCCGCCTGGTCCTTGCCCAGATGCATGTCAGCGCCGGACTGGCGGCATTGCGCCGCGGTATGCGCAAATTCAAAAAAACTTTTGCAACAAGACAGTAACAAATGGTAGATTGACGCGCATCAAGTCGTGCGGGAGGCCAAGGATGCGCTTCGTCGAATGCTGTGGACACGGCCAGCCCGTGGCTGGCCAATGAACCCGGCCGACGCGGCGCGTCCTGCTGCCCCTGCCATGGCCGATCCTCTGCTCGCCATGCGCCAGCGCGCCGACCGGCTGGTGCTGTCGGTGCTGGTGCTGCAGGGCCTGGTTGCTCTGTTGCTTGGCGGCCTGTACGGTCCGTGGGGCACCGGCATGGTGGCGGCGGGCGTTCTGCTCGGGCTGGCGGGCCTGGCCTACGCGGTGGCAGCCGGGCGGCTCGCGGCGCGCCTGTCGCTGGCGGTCATCGGCATGTTCATGGTGGCCTTGAACATCCAGCTGTCCATGGGCATGCCGGAGATGCACTTCGCCGTCTTCGTGTTCCTGGCCTTTCTGCTGGCCTACCGTGATTGGCGGCCCGTGCTCGCAGGCGCGCTGGCGGTGGCCGTGCACCATGTGCTGTTCGACCGGCTGCAGGCCGCCGGGCTGCCCGTGTTCTGCCTGCGCGCACCCGACTTCGGGCAGATCGTCATCCACGCCGTGTTCGTGGTCGTGCAATCCGGCGTGGAACTGGTGATGGCCGTGCGCATGGAGCGCGATGCGCGCGAGTCGGCCGAACTGCGGGCGCTGTGCGCGCTTGACGCCGAAGGCCGCCTGTCGCTGCAGGCCGAAGCCGTGCAGGTGCACAGTGCCACCGGCCGCATCGTGCAGACTGCGCTGGTGCAGCTGGCCGGCGTGGTGGACGAAGTGCGCCAGGCCGCCCATGCCGTGGCCGGTACCGCCCGCACCATGTCGGGCGACACCGAGCAGCTGGGGGAGCGCACGCGTGAGGCCGCGCACAACCTGCAGTCCGCCGCCAGTGCGATGGCACATCTCGAACAGGCGTCGGCCGCCAGCGCCGGCGAGGCGCAGCAGGCGCTGCAACTGGCACAGCAGCAGAACGCGGCCGTCACTGGCTGCGCTGCGCTGGTGGACCAGTCGGTGCAGACCATGCAGGCCATCCACTCGGGCGCGCAGCAGGTCACCGACATCGTGACCACCATCGACAGCTTCGCTTTCCGCACCAACCTGCTGGCGCTGAACGCGGCCGTGGAGGCCGCCCGTGCCGGCGAGCACGGCCGCGGCTTCGCGGTGGTGGCCCAGGAGGTGCGCGTGCTGGCGCAGAACAGCGCCCAGGCCGCGCGCGACATCCGTGCGCTCGTGGCCCGCTCGCTGGAAGACGCGACCCAGGGCGAAGAGTCCGTCGGCCGCGCTGGCGCCAGCATGCGCGAGGTGCGCGAGCAGGCCGACCAGGTGCGCGCGCTGATGCTGCAGCTGTCGCAGCATGCCCAGCAACAGTCGGTGGAACTGGGCCATGCCACCTCGGCCGTGCAGCAGGTCGACCAGATGACGCAGGCCAACACCGCCATGGTGAGCGCGGCCCAGCAGTCCACGCAGACGCTGGCGCAGATGGCGGAGCGGCTGCTGGCCGCGGTGGCCCAGGTCGGCGGAGGCGCTGCGGCCGCCCCGGCACTGGTGGCCGCAGCACCCGCGCCAGCGGCGGGCCGGCTGCCGCTGGCCATCGGCGCCGCCGCCCTGAGCGCCTGAGCCGTTTCAGCCGCGCAAGCCTTCGCGCAGCACGGCGGCCAGCACGGCCATGCCCTGCGCGATCTGCTCGGCCGTGAGCCCGGCATAGCCCAGCACCAGCCCCGCGGGCCGGCTGCGCCCGGGCGGCCCGGCGAACAGCGGCGAGACCGGATACACCCCAACGCCGCGCTGGCGCACCGCAGCCGCCAGCGGCGCCTCGTCGCGCGGGCGCAGCGCGGGCAGCCACAGCACCACGTGCAGGCCGGCGGCCGTGCCGGCCGCATGGGCGCCGCCGGGCAGTTGCGCCACCGCCTCGAGCAGGGCGGCGCGCCGGCGTTCATGGGCGCGGCGCATGCGCCGCACATGGCGTTCGTAGGCACCGCTGTCGAGCAGCGCGGCCAGCACGCGCTGCTCCAGCACGGGCGCATGGCGGTCGGCCAGGCGCTTGGCCTGGCGGAACACCGGCACCAGCGGCGGCGGCAGCACCATGTAGCCCAGGCGCAGCTGCGGCGACAAGGCCTTGGACACGGTGCCGACGTAGAGCACGCGGCCGTCGGTGTCGATGGCCTGTAGCGCGGCGATGGGGCGCTGGCCGTAGCGGAATTCACCGTCGTAGTCGTCCTCCACGACCCAGGCCTGCTGGCGCTGTGCCCATTGCAGCAGTTCCATGCGCCGGGCGATCGGCAACACGCCGCCGAGTGGGAACTGGTGCGAGGGCGTGACGTAGGCCAGCCGCGCGCGGGCGTCCTGCGGCAGGCGTGCGGTGTCGAGGCCATGGCCGTCGGCCGTCACCGCCAGCAGCTGCGCGCCGGTGGCCTCGAAGCTGCGCCGCGCCATCAGGTAGCCAGGGTCTTCGAAGACGAAGGCGTCGCCGGCGTCGAGCAGCAGCCGCGCGCTGAGGTCGATGGCCTGCTGCGCACCGTGCACCACGAGGATCTGCTCTGCGTCGCAGGCCAGTCCGCGCGCGCGGTGCAGGTAGGCTTGCAGCGCGCGGCGCAGCGCGGCATCGCCCTCGGGTGCGGCGTAGCAGAGGCTGGGCTGCTGGCGCAGCAGCTCGGCCTGGTAGGCGCGCCGCCAGGCCAGCACCGGAAAGTCGCGCGCGGACAGCGCGCCATACAGGAAGTCGATGCGGGCCGGCGCGTCGGCTGCCAGCGCCGGCAGCGCCATGGCCGCAACGCGGCGGCCCAAGGCCGACAGCGCGGGCGGCGCGTGGCCCGCGCGCCTGCTGCGTGCGGCCGGCGCCGCCACCGAAGCCGGTGGCACCGCCACGCGCGCCGCGCGGCCACCCGATGTCAGCAGGAAGCCCTCGGCCGCCAACTGCTCGTAGACCGCCGTGACGGTGGTGCGCGAGACGCCCAGCTCGCTGGCCAGCGCGCGCGTGGACGGCGCCCGCGCCCCGGCCGCCAGGCTGCCGTCGGCGATCTGTGCGCGCAGCAGCTCGTAGATGCGGCGGCCGGCGCCGGTGCCCGTGAGGCGCTGCAACTGGTCCATGCAAATGTGGAAAAACTGGTTCTTCCCATTGTGCCGGTCGTGCGCCACAGTGCAGGTTGCCCAACCGCCCGCACAGCCACCACGATGTACCTGCCCGCCCACTTTGCCGAACAGCGGCCTGCCGAACTGCAGCGCCTGGTCCAGGCCCACCCGCTGGGCACGCTCGTGCACCACGGTCCGGACGGGCTGGACGCCGAGCACATCCCGTTCGAGTTCGACGCCGACACCGGCCCGCTGGGTCTGCTCACAGCCCATGTGGCGCGCGCCAACACGGTGTGGCAGCGCTGCCCCACGGGCACGCCGGTGCTGGTGGTGTTCCACGGCCCGCAGGCCTACATCTCGCCCAACTGGTACCCGAGCAAGCACGAGGCGCACCGCCAGGTGCCGACCTGGAACTACGCCGTGGTGCACGCCCACGGCACCCTCACCGTCCGCGACGACGAACGCTTCGTGCGGGGCCTGGTGGCGCGCCTCACACGCCGGCACGAGGCGGCCGAGCCCCGGCCCTGGCGCATGGGGGACTCCGCGCCCGACTTCATCGACGGCCTGCTGCAGCACATCGTGGGCATCGAGATCGCCGTGACGCGGCTGGTCGGCAAGTCCAAGCTCGGCCAGAACAAGGAGCCGCGCGACCGCGAAGGCGCGGCCGGCAGGCTCGACGCGCTGGGCCATGCCGATCTGGCGCAGGCCATGCGCCGCGCGGTCTGAAGGCGGCGCGCGTGTTCGTCTCCACCTTCACCTTCGCACCGGGCGCGTTCGACCAGGAGTTCCACCGCATGGATGCGGCCATCGCCGAGGCCGCGCGCGCCATCCCGGGCTACCTGGGCGAGGAAAGCTGGGAGAACCCGGCCACGGGGCTGGTGGCCAACAGCTACTACTGGGACAGCATGGCGGCGCTCGAGCAGCTCATGCAGCACCCCACGCACCGCGCGGCCAAGCAGCAGCAGGCGCGCTGGCTGGCGGGCTACCACGTGGTCGTCGCGCAGGTGCTGGCTTCGCATGGCGACGGGCGCATCGCGCACCCGCTGGCGTCGCCGATGGTGTGAACTAAGCCCCCATGTTGGCCAGCGAGGCCTCGATCGCTGCGGCCGTGGCCAGTGGCCGCTCCATCGGGAACAGGTGGCTGCCGTCCAGCATCATCACGCGGCCCGGGTCGCCCTTGCCGTCGGCGCCGACGATGCGCGCCGTCATGGCCATGCCGACCTGGCGCATCTCGGCCGACTGGCGCCCGCCCAGGAAGGCCACCGGGCACTTGAGCGGATGCCGGCGCAGCAGGCGGTCCAGGTGGTCGGGCAGGGTGTTGTAGATCGCGGTCTCCACATCGCGGTCGAAGCTCAGCACGCGGCGTCGGTCGGCGCCCTGGCCTTCGTCGTGCGTGCCGTGGGCGATGTAGTCGGCCAGCACCTCGGGCGCCCATTTGGCGAAGGCCTTCTTGTGCCGGAAATGTTCCAGCGCCGCGGCCGCGTCGGGCCAGCTGTTGCGCCGCGCCCGGCTGATGCGCCCGGGCGAGACCGAGCCCACCAGCGGCGTGCGCTTGGCCAGGCCCAGCGTGGTGGCGCGCCAGCCACCGATCAGCGGCGAGTCGATCAGCAGCACGCCGCGCGCCAGCTGCGGCGCGCGTGCTGCCGCCATCGCGCTCAGGAAGCCGCCCAGCGAATGGCCGACCAGCCAGGCCTTCTCCTCCTGCTGGGTGGCGAAGTCCACCAACTGCTGCACCAGGTGCGGCCAGTTGTTGCTGACCGGGTACTTGGGGTCGTGGCCGTACTTCTCGACGGCCGCGATCCGAAAGCCGCGTGCGCGCAGCGCGGCGAACAGCACGCGGTAGGTCGAGGCCGGAAAGCTGTTGGCGTGCGAGAAGACGATGAGCCCACGCCCGCCCGCGGCGGCGCTCAAATCAGGCGCTCGTCCGGGTTGGTGATCTTGCGCAGCGGCTTGCCGCGGCTGGCCGCGACCATCAGCGGCAGCTCGGTCGGGCCGCCGGCCCACTGCGGGTCCTCGATGCTGTCGAACACCTCGCGCAGCTTCTGGCCCCAGGAGCCGTGCAGCATGCGGAAGTAGGGGTTCTGCTCGTCGATGCAGACCACCTTGTCGGTGCGGAACTCGTCCACGCCGTAGACCACCAGATCCAGCGGCAGGCCCACCGACAGGTTGGACTTGAGCGTGGAGTCCATCGACACCAGCGCGCACTTGGCCGCCTCGTCCAGCGGCGTGTCGGGCGTGATCACCCGGTCCAGCACGGGCTTGCCGTACTTGGATTCGCCGATCTGGAAGTAGGGCGTCTCGGGCGTGGCCTCGATGAAGTTGCCGGCCGAATAGACCTGGAACAGCCGCATGCCCTCGCCCTTGATCTGGCCGCCGAAGATCATGGAGACGTTGAACTCCACGCCCGACTGGCGCAGCGAGACCGCATCGCGCTCGTAGACGCGGCGCACCGCCGCGCCCAGCACGCGGGCGGCATCGAACATGCTCTTGGCGTTCCAGATCGTGATGGGGTCGCTGTCCTCGAACTCCTTCAACTGCTCGACCTGCAGGATCTCGCGGATGGACTGCGAGATCGACAGGTTGCCGGCCGACAGCAGCACCATGAAGCGGTCGTCCGCGCGCTCGTAGACGATCATCTTGCGGAAGGTGCTGATCTGGTCCAGGCCGGCGTTGGTGCGCGAGTCGGACAGGAACACCAGTCCGGCGTTGAGTTTGAGGGCGACGCAGTAGGTCATGGGGTGGGGCTGTTGGCGAGGGAGGCCTGTTCGCGGCGCGCGATGTTCTTCAAGCGGTACAGCGCATCGAGGGCCTCGCGCGGGGTCAGCGCATCGGGGTCGATGCCGGCCAGCGCGGATTCTACGGGGCTGGGTTCGGCCTGGGCCGCGGCCGGCGGCGGCGCGAACAGGTCGATCTGGGCCTGGCTTTCGCTGGCCTGCTGCTCCAGGGCTTCGAGCGTGTGGCGCGCATGGTGCAGCACCGGCGCCGGCATGCCGGCCAGCCGCGCCACCTGGATGCCGTAACTGCGGCTGGCCGGGCCGGCCTGGATCTCGTGCAGGAACACGATGTCGCCGCCCGATTCGGCCGCGCTCACATGCACGTTCTGCGCCGCATGGTGCTTGGCCGGGAACTCGGTCAGCTCGAAGTAGTGCGTGGCGAACAGCGTGAAGGCCTGGGTGCGGTCGTGCAGTTGGGCCGCGATGCCGCTGGCCAGGGCCAGGCCGTCGAAGGTCGAGGTGCCGCGGCCGATCTCGTCCATCAGCACCAGGCTGTGGCGGCTCGCGCCATGCAGGATCTGCGCGGCCTCGGTCATCTCGACCATGAAGGTCGATTGCGCGTTGGCGAGATCGTCGGCCGCGCCGATGCGCGTGTGGATCGCGTCGATGGGGCCGAGCCGGCAGCTGCTGGCCGGCACATGGCTGCCGATGCTGGCCATCAGCACGATCAGCGCCACCTGGCGCATGTAGGTCGACTTGCCGCCCATGTTCGGGCCGGTGATGACCTGCATGCGCTGCTTGACGTGCAGCCGCGTGTCGTTGGCGATGAAGGCGGCCTGCGAGGTCTCGGCCAGGCGGGCCTCGACCACCGGGTGGCGGCCGCGCTCGATCTCGATGCAGGGCTCCTTCACGAACTGCGGCGCGCACCAGTTCAGCGTGAGCGAGCGCTCGGCGAAGCTGCACAGCACGTCGAGCGTGGCCATGGCCTGGGCCAGGCGCGACAGGGCTGGAACGAAGGCCTGCAGCTGGCCCAGCAGCCGGTCGTACAGCCATTTCTCGCGCGCCAGCGCGCGCTCCTGGGCCGACAGCGCCTTGTCTTCGAAGGCCTTGAGCTCCGGTGTGATGAAGCGCTCGGCGTTCTTGAGCGTCTGGCGCCGCCGGTAGTCGGCCGGCACCTTGTCCAGCGCGCCCTGCGTGACCTCGATGTAGAAGCCATGCACCTTGTTGAACTGCACGCGCAGGTTGCCGATGCCGGTGCGCGCGCGCTCGCGCGTTTCCAGGTCGAGCAGGAAGGCGTCGCAGTTGTTCTGGATCGCGCGCAGCTCGTCGAGCTCGGCGTCATGGCCGGCCGCGATCACGCCGCCGTCGCGTACCAGCGCGGCCGGCTCCTCCAGGATGGCGGCGGCCAGCAGCGCCGCGCACGCGGGCGGCGGCTCCAGGTCCTGGCGGATCTGCGCCAGCAGGCCCGGCAGGCCGTCGATGCTGTCGGCCAGCAGGCCGGCGCGCTGCAAGGCCAGCTGCAGCGCCACCAGTTCGCGCGGGCGCACCTGGTAGAGCGCGGTGCGCGCCGTGATGCGTTCCACGTCGCTCGTGCCCTTGAGCTGCTCGCGCAGCTTGGCGTAGTGGCCGGCGCCCGGCGCGTCGCGCAGCACGGCGGTGGCCAGCAGGCGCGCATGGGCTTCGCCGCGGTCGCGCTGCGGCTCCAGCAGCCAGCGCTTGAGCAGGCGGCTGCCCATGCTGGTCATGCAGGTGTCCAGCAGCGAGAAGAGGGTGGGGCTGTCCTCGCCGCGCAGGGTCTGTACCAGTTCGAGGTTGCGCCGCGTGCTGAGCGGCAGGTCGATGGCGGCGTCGCTGCGCGCCACGCGCAGCGCCTGCAGGTGCGA
Organism: Pseudorhodoferax sp. Leaf265; assembly: GCF_001422365.1. Lineage (GTDB taxonomy): Bacteria > Pseudomonadota > Gammaproteobacteria > Burkholderiales > Burkholderiaceae_C > Pseudorhodoferax. Next base: position 48,934 of record NZ_LMMT01000016.1, read on the forward strand.
CAGCGCCTGGCCCTGCGTGTGCTCGGCGAAGGCCAGCAGCGCCGAGGCCGCGGCATGGGCTTGCGGCAGGCCCTCGGCATGCCAGGCCGAGAGGCTGGCCACGTGCAGGTGCTCGCAGAGCTTGCGCTGGCCGAGCGCGCCGTCGAACTGCCATGCCGGACGCAGCGACAGGGCCAGCGGCCCGCCCTGCGGCGTCGTGAGGCGCAGGCTGCGGATGCGCGCTTCCAGCGCATCGGGCACGTCGGCCGGCAGCAGCAGCTCGGCCGGGCCGATGCGCGCCAGCCAGCCCGGCAATTCGTCCATGCTGCACTCGGCCAGCTGCAGCTCGGACTGCGTGAGCGCCAGCCAGGCCAGGCCGCAGCGCTGGCGCGGGCCGGGGTAGAAGGCGGCCAGCACGGATTCGGTCTTGTCGGCCAGCAGGGCCGTGTCGGTCAGCGTGCCGGGCGTGACCACGCGCACCACCTTGCGCTCCACCGGGCCCTTGCCCGTGACCTCGCCGACCTGCTCGCAGATCGCCACCGATTCGCCGAGCCGGATCAGCTTGGCCAGGTAGCTCTCGACCGCGTGGAACGGGATGCCGCACATCACCACGGGCTCGCCGGCCGACTGGCCACGCCGCGTGAGCGTGATGTCCATCAGCGCCGCGGCGCGCTCGGCGTCGGCGTAGAACAGCTCGTAGAAATCCCCCATGCGGTAGAAGACCAGCGTGTCGGGGAAGTCGGCTTTCAGGCCGAGGTACTGGGCCATCATCGGCGTGTGGGCCGAGAAGTCAGGCTTTGGCATGGGCGGGAGCGAAGACAAGAGGCGTGGCGTGTGGTTGGGGAGCGGGGGGCGATTGTCGCCAAGTTGCGGCCAGCGGTCGCGCGGGCGCGGGACTTGCGGACCGGCGGGCGCGGCCGCACAAAATTGGCCAACGGCCTTGCGGCTGTCGTTTTGGCGTCATGGCCGCACCGTTCGGTCCGTCAGCGCTGCCCTTCGTCGGCGCTTGGTGGCTGGGGCGCCGGCCGGCTGATGAAATGGCCGCGGGTACCGTCCCGGAAAAGGAAAGCCGCGATGAAGCTGCGCAGCCAGGTGCTGGGGTTGGGGGTGGTCGGCGTCGTCATGGCCGGCCTGGTCGGGGCGATCGGCCTGCTCAATGGCAACCGGCTGGCCGCCGAGATCGGCCGGACGGTCGACCTCGGCACGGCGCTGCAGAGCAGCCAGGAGGCCGACATGATGCACGACGCCGTGCGTGGCGACGTGCTGCTCGCGCTGCTGGGCGCGCAGAGCCGCGACAGCGCACAGATCGCCGAGGCCAGGCAGGGCCTGGCAGCCCACACCGAGACCTTCCAGAAGGCGCTGGCCCAGCTGCAGGAGCTGCCCACCTCCGAGGAGGTCAAGCGCGTGGTGGCCACCACCTTGCCGCAGGTGGCCACCTACACCGCGGCCGCCAGACGCATCCAGGACCTGGCCGGCAGCGACGCCGCGGCGGCCCAGGCGGCCTATCCGGCGTTCCAGAAGGCCTTCTCCGAACTCGAAAGCCAGATGGCGGCGCAGGCCGATGCCATCGAGCGCAACAGCGAGGCCGTGCACGAGGCCGCCGCGCAGAGCGTGCAGGCTGCGGCCTTGCAGGTGGTGCTGGCGCTGGTCGTCGCGGCCGTGCTGCTGGTCGGCGCGGCCGTCTGGCTCACGCGCCAGATGGAGCGGCCCATGGCCGATGCCGTGGGCATGGCCGACCGCCTGGCCCATGGCGACCTCACGGGCAGCGCGGCCGCGCACGGCAACGACGAGACGCGCCGCCTGCTGTCGGCCATGGCACGCATGCAGGCGCAGTTCAGCGAGATCGTGCGCAGCGTGCAGCACAACTCCGACAGCGTGGCCCATGCCAGCGTGGAGATCGCCCAGGGCAACCAGGACCTCAGCATGCGCACCGAGCAGCAGGCCAGCGCGCTGCAGGAGACCTCGGCCTCGATGGAGGAGCTGCGCGCCACCGTGCTGCAGAACGCCGACAGCGCGCGCCAGGCCAACGACCTCGCGGCCAAGGCCAGTGCCGTGGCTGCGCAGGGCGGGGCGGTGGTGGGCGAAGTGGTGCGCACCATGCAGGAGATCGAGGAGTCGTCGCGCCGCATCGCCGACATCATCGGCACCATCGACGGCATCGCCTTCCAGACCAACATCCTGGCGCTCAACGCCGCGGTGGAGGCGGCCCGCGCGGGCGAGCAGGGCCGCGGCTTCGCGGTGGTGGCCTCCGAGGTGCGCGCCCTGGCCGGCCGCTCGGCCGAGGCCGCCAAGGAGATCAAGGCCTTGATCGGCACCAGCGTGCAGCGCGTGGAGGCCGGCACGCGCCTGGTCGGCAGCGCCGGCGGCACCATGGACGAGATCGTCGCGGCGATCCGCCGCGTGACCGACATCGTGGGCGAGATCACCGCCTCCAGCGACGGCCAGGCCGCCGGCATCTCGCAGGTCGGCGACGCCGTCACGCAGATGGACCGCAGCACGCAGCAGAACGCCGCGCTGGTCGAGGAGATCGCCGCCGCGGCCAGCAGCCTCAAGGGCCAGGCCCAGGGCCTGGTCAACGCCGTGGCGGCGTTCCGGCTGCCGGGCAGCAGCAGCGTGGTCGCACTGCGGGAGCATGCCGCATGAAGCGCCTGCACCTGCTGGTTGGCGCGCTCCTGTGCCTGGCTGGTGCATCGGCCTGGGCCGGCCGCCCGCTCACGGTGGACGACGCCAACGTGGCCGAAGTCGGCGGCGGCCAGATCGAGACCTGGTATGCGCGCCCCGCCAGCCGCGACCGGCTGTGGACCAGCACGCTGGGCGTGGGCGTGCTGGACTGGCTGGAACTCGGCGTGGGTGTGGAGCGCAGCTTCTCCGCGCCCGAGACCAGCACGGCCGTGCAGGCCAAGATGCGGCTCACGCCGTCGGTGGAGGGCGGCTGCAACCTCGGCGCCGTGGTCGGCCGCATGCACCTGCACCGCGAGCGCAGCGACGCCACCTATGCCAACGGCCTGGTCACCTGCAACCTGGATGGCGGCCCGCTGCACCTGAACCTGGGCGCGCACCGGCTCGATGGCGGCGGCACGCATGCCACCTGGGGCGTGGCCAAGGAGTTCGATCTGGGCACCGTGACGGCCCATGTCGAGGCCTTCGGCCAGCAGCACGGCAAGCCCACGCTGCAGTTCGGCCTGCGCCGCGAGATCGTCAAGAACCTGCAGATCGACGGCACGCTGGGGCGTGCGGAGCGCAAGGCGGTGTTCAGCGTGGGGCTGCGGATGGGGTTTTGAGGCGGTGCGGGCGGGCTGCACCGACCAACTTGCACCAAGTCGGCTCAGGTCAGATTCAATCCGCCATCCGACAGCAGCACTTCGCCAGTGAGGTAGTCCGAGCCAACCAGCATCGCAACTGCGTGGGCGATATCGTCCGGGCTGGCGGCCCGGTGCATCGGAGCGCGCTCGCGCCACAACGCTTGTGCGCCGGTCCACCCGGCCGTCAGAGGCGTGTCGACCAAACCCGGCGCAACGGCATTGACCCGAATATCCGGCCCCAGTGACAGTGCGAGCAGGCGGGTCATGTGGTTGAGCGCAGCCTTGCTGACCGCGTACGGAATGGAGGCACCTTTGGGACGGATTCCCGCATGCGAGCTGATGTTCACCACGCTGCCAGCCCGTCGGCACTGAGCAGCTTCGCGCAGCGCCGACTCCGCCAAGGCGACGAGATGGAACGGTGCCACGACGTTCACCTCATGGAGTTCATGCCACACCGCAGCGGTTGCCGAGGCCAGGTCTTCATGCGGAATGACTTTGCTGATGCCGGCATTGTTGACCAGCACGTCCAGTTGACCCCACGCGGAGACGGCCTCGCTGACAAGACGGGCCCGATCGGCTTCCAGGGCAAGATCGGCTTGTACGTAGATGGCCTGATTCATTTCAGCAGCCATCGCACGACCGACGTCCGCAGAGCTCCGTGAATGAAGAACCACCGAATAGCCGTCTTGGTTGAGCCGGCGCGCGATGGCCGCGCCGATGCCGGAAGTGGATCCTGTGACCAATGCGACACGAAGCACGGTATCAATTTTCATCTGGGGAATCTGTGAAATCCAAACTCAGCATTGTTGGATGACGCTCCGCTCTGAGGTCGAACGGCAAAGCGCCAAAAAAACTTCTGATCCGGTCAAGCGCAATGCGATGCCGCATGGCCATCACTCGACAGCCGGTACAGCCAATGCTGGCGCAGGCCACTGCCCTCTGGCACGTGGGGATGCTCGAAGGTGCCAGATGCCCGCATGCCAAGACGCTCCATGACGCCGCGCGACCTGACATTGCACAGAGCGGTGAACGACACAATTTCGCTCAAGCTGAGCAATTCGAAACCAACGCGCAAGGCGCCTCTTGCGGCTTCCGACGCGAACCCCTTGCCCCAATGCCGAATCCCGAGACGCCACCCGACCTCCACGCATGGGGAAAACGGGAGTTCAGCGGATGGCGTGTGGAGGCCGACAAACCCAATGAACTCTTGGGTGGCTCTGGATTCCGCCGCCCAGAAACCCCAGCCGCGTTCTTCGAGGAGAGACTGGCAGCGGTCAGCCATTGCATCACTCTCCATGCGCGTGAGTGGCGAAGGGAAGAACTCCATGACCTTCGGATCGGCATTGAGCATGGCGAAGGGTTCGCGGTCAGAGGGCTTCCATTGACGCAAGCGAAGGCGCTCGGTCTCGAATTCGATGAGATGTGTCATTTTCTACGGTGCTCGGCGATGGTCACCCATGACGCCGCGCTCGGCCGACGCCGCAGGCGGTCGGATGCAGCGGCTTGTATGGTGATTCCAGCGCACGCGATTTACGCCCGACAGAGCGTAGCAGGCGGACCCACAGCACCGGCCCACCCGCGCACGCTGGATGCCTGCGCCGCACTTCGCCGCCACGCCCACCACCGTCGGCAGCACGGAGGCCGTGCCAAGCTTGGGCGACAGCGGTGCACCTTCCACTGGGCACAGGCGCCCCGGCGCGGGCATCCGGGCGTGCGGATGTGCCTGCGGCCGCCCTACACCGCCACCGGCTTGCGTACCACCACATTGCGCTGCGTGACCCGAAAGCCGCAGCGCTCGTAGAGCCGGGCGGCATCGTGCGCGTTGTCCGCATCCACGCCGAGCACCGATTCGTCCATGCCGGCATCGCGTTGCGCGACGAGGGCGCGGGCGATCAGCGCGCCTGCCAGCCCGCGCCGGCGCCATGGCGCGCCGACGCTGATGAACTCTGTCTCGCCGCGCCGGCGGTTCTGCGTGGCGTTCTGTTCGGCGTTGATGAAGGGCTTGACCTGGCCGGCCACGCGGCCGCTCGCGGTGTGCCAGGCCACCTGCCACAGCTGGGGCTGGAAGGTCGGCAATGTCGTCCAGCGCTCGAAGTCGCCCGGCCTGGGCGGGGCGACATCCCAGTGCCCCTGCAGGGCCTCCATGTGGGCGTCGAAGATGGCGCGCAGGTGCTCGGGCTGCACCGGCCGCACCTCGAAGCCTTCGGGCAGCGGCAGGTCTGGAATGTCGTCCAGCGTGGGCCGCTCCATGCGCAGGAAATGCCGCGCCGGCGCATAGCCGGCGCGCTGCAGCATGGCGCTGCGCCCGGTCTCGCCCTCGGTCACGAAGACATGGTGCACTGAGGCGGCGTTCTGACCCTGGGCGAACGCGCGCTGCCTGGACTCCACCCAGTGCAGCAGCACGGTGCCGATGCCGCGGCGGCGCAACGCCGGATGGACGAAGCCGATCTGGGCCTGGACCAGGCAGCCGTGCGCGTCGGTCCAGTGCGCGCTGCGCACGTAGCCCGCCAGGCGGCCGTCGCACTCGGCCATCACGAGGTCGCGCAGCGGGTCGAAGCGCGGCAGGCGGGCATAGTCCTCGCGCATGTGCTCGGGCGTGCGCACCCAGCCCATGCGGTCGGCGGCGAACACGGCGTTGGCCACCTCGGCCATCGCGGGAAAGTCGGCGTCGCCGGCGAAGGCGCGCAGCTGCAGGCCGGGCGGGTGCTCTGGGGACATCGCGGCAAGTCTCCGGGCTTGGTTGTTCTTGGTTGTGCGCAGTGTCGCGCGATGGGCGCCTGGGTGGCTAGGAGCGTGGGCGGCAGAAATCCGGCCCCGCGTGCGGCCTGCAAGGGGGCGCAGGCTAGGCGCCGGACGAAGCGCAGGCTGGCCGCCTGCGCGAGGACGGCAACGACGCATGCGCCCCCTTGCAGGCCGCACCCTTCGGGCCGGGGCGATTGGCAGCGCCATCCTTCGTTGCCGGCTCGTTGTGTGGCAGGCCACACGGCCTCGCCGGCGCCTCGGCTGGCACCGCCACTCGCCCCGGCGCGGGGCCGGATTTCTGCCGCCCACGCTCCTAGTCTGGCCTGTGGTTCGACCGCCACGCCTGTACCGCATCGCCGTGGGTGGCGAGAAACTTCTGCAGGCGCGCGAAGCGCTTGCGCGTGGCCCGCAGGAAGATGCGGTCGACCACGGGCTCCAGCAGCCAGGCCAGCGCCCTGGGCGCGACCGAGAAGGTGTAGGTGTAGACCAGCACGGAGCGGCCGTCCGGCAGCGGCTGGTGGCGCATGGAGGCGGCCCAGCGCGAGAACGGGAAGGACTGCCCGACCATGCTGGCCGCGGCGAGGACAGGTGGGTCGTAGCTGACGAAGCGCGTGGTCATCGACAGGCTGCGCAGCCAACCCCCGCCGGTGTTCTCGCTGACGGCACCCACGCTGGGGCAGGGCGCGCCGCCCTGCACCTGCGTGCGCGACACCAGCGAATCCCAGTGCGCGCGCCAGCGGTGGTAGTGGAATGCGTCGAACACCACCTCGGCCGGCGCGGGCATCGCGAACTCCAGCCTTCTGTGCGCCATCTCAATCCCAGGCCGGCTTGGCGACCATCAGGTAGAAGATGGCCAGCATGGCGACGAAGGCCGGATACCCCAGGCCTTCCCACCAGCAGCGGCAGCGGTCGAATGCCGCGGGCAGCGGCGTGCCGTCGCGCGCGGCCTCCTGTGCCATGCGGGCCATGCGCAGTTGCAGCCAGACCACCGGCAGCCAGCAGGCGCCGGCGAAGGCATAGAGCAGCAGCGCCAGCAGCAGCCAGGGTGTGGACAGCGGCCAGCCCGCGGCATGGGCGAGCCACAGGCCCGACAGCGGCTGGAAGACGGCCGCTGGCGTGGTGAACCACCAGTCCGCGCGCACCACCAGCCGGGTGATGACGGCCTGGGCCGCGACGCTGCCGCTGCGGTTGCCGAAGAACATGTAGAAGGCCGAGCCGAAGCCCGTGCCCACCAGCACCACGCTGGACAGGATGTGCAGCCACTTGACCAGCAGGTAGCCGCTCACCGCCGCGCCTCTTCACGCAGCAGCAGCCACAGGCCCGCCGCCAGCGGAATGTTCTTGGTCAGCGGCCCCAGCGGGTGCAGCCACAGGGCGGGCAGCAGCAGCGTGGCGGCCAGCGTCATGAGTGCCATCACGGCCAGGGCGGCCCAGTAGACCCGCCGGCCGGGGCGCAACGCCATGGCCAGGCCCAGCAGCAGGTCCACGCCTGCGCCCGCGAACACCACGGTGCGGATGGCCGCGGCATCGGTCCATCCGGCCTGATGCAGCAGCAAGGCGGATTGGCCCTCGCGTTCCACCACGCTGACGACGGCTGTGGCGAGCCAGACGAACACCAGGCTGGCGCGCAGCACGCCCAGCGCGGCCGGACGTTCAGCCGGCGGCATGGGTCGAGCCTTCCTCGAGATCCGTGACCATGCCCCAGCGGGCGAACTCGGGCGCGAAGTCGGCCAGCGCGAGATGCCCGGCGGCCGTGAAGGCGCCGACCGGCAGGGCCGGGCCCGGTACCGCCGCCAGGCGGCGGGCCAGCAGGATGGCCGCCATGCAGGGAATCTCCGGGCCGTGGTCGTTGTCGGCGGCGATGTGCCAGGCCCGCGCGGCGGCGCGGCCCTGGCCGTCCACGCCCGCCACCCGCACCACCATGCCGCCCAGTCCCGAGCCGAAGGGGTCGAACAGCCGTCCCGCGCGGTTCAGCGCCGGCGCCCAGCGCGAGGGCGCGGGGATGAGCCGGGCGGCGCGCAGCGCCGACAGCACGGCCAGCATGCGCTGCGACGGGCCGACTTCCACCGCGGCCCGGAACACCACGGTCTCGCGCACGGCATAGCGGGCCGGGAACAGTTCGAGATCGGGGATGTCGCACAGCGCGCCCAGGCGCGGGCGCATGCGCGCAAAGTGCTGGCGCTGCAGGCCACCCCAGCCGCGGCGTGCCTGCCAGCGGCCGTCGAGCCACACCGGCACGGGCTCGCCGCAGTAGCTCAGCACGCCGGCCAGCGTGGCGTCGCCGCGCGGCGCGGTCTGCGCCGGCGCGATGCAGATGGCGATGCGGTCGATCTGCTGCCAGCCCGCGCACAGCGCGTCGACCACGGCGCCGGACAGGGCCGGCACGGTGCTGGCGCCGCTGATGGCGGTGCGCCCGGCCTGGCGGAACGCGGCATCCAGCGCCGCGGGAAAGTCGCAGACGAAGCGCCGGCCATCGGCCAGGTCCAGGTAGTGGGCGCCGGCCGCCGCGGCCGCCAGGGCGACCGCGTAACCCTGCGCCTGGAACGGGCCGGCGGTGTGGATGACCAGCTCCACGCCCAGCGCGCGCAGCTGCGCCGCCAGGTCGCTGCGTTGCAGGTCGAGCGCGACGGCGCTGGCGCGCGGTCCCAGTGCGCTGGCCAGGGCCTGCGCGCGTGCCGCATCGCGGCCGGCCACCAGCAAGGCGATCCCGGCGTCGGCGGCCAGTGCGCGGCAGATGCGCGCACCGAAGTTGCCATAGCCACCCAGGACGATGGTCTTCATCGGTCGACCGGCCGTGCCACCGGGCCTCAGTGCCCCACCGGCTTGCCCAGCGGCTCGTAGCGCGTGCCGTTGAAGCGCACCAGCTGCACCTGCTGGATCGGCCGGTAGTCGTCCGCGCCGGTCTTCACCTCGATGCCGGGGTACAGCATGGGCAGCGCCATCGACAGGCTGGCGGCCTGGCGCATGAGGTTCTCGCGCGTGAGCGCGTCGCCGGCCTGGCGGATGGCTTGCACCAGGGTCTGCGCCTGCGAGTAGCCCAGCACGTTGAGGAAGTCGCTGGGGTCGCCCTTGGGGTAGTACTGCTGCATGAAGGCACGGTACTCGGCCAGCTCGCGCGTGCCCTGCAGCGTCGCATCGTCGGGGTCGCGGATGAACGAGGCCGAGATCACGCCGGTGGCGTTGTCCAGCCCGGCCGGCTGCAGCACGGCCTGCACGAAGATCGACACGCTGGCCAGGTACTGCACCGGGCGCCAGCCGGTCTCCGCGGCCTTGCGGATCGCCTGCGCCGCGAACCGGGGCGTGGCGATGTTGAAGAACACGTCGGCACCGCTGGCCTTCAGCGCGATGAGCTGGCTGTCGATGGTGGCGTCCGTCACCTCGTAGCTGGCCTGGGCCACGAGCATGGTTGCCGCCTTGTCGCCCAGCGCGTCCACGAAGCCCTTCAGGTAGTCCTTGCCGAAGTCGTCGTTCTGCAGCAGCACGGCCACCTTGGCCTGCGGCCGCGTGGCCAGGATGTGCCGGGCGTAGATGCGCGCCTCGTCCTGGTAGCTCGGCTGCCAACCCATGGTCCAGGGGAAGGCCTTGGCATCGCCGAAGCGTGTGGCGCCCGTGCCCACGAACAGCTGCGGCACCTTCTTCGCATTCATGTAGCGCTGGATCGCCAGGTTCTGCGCCGTGCCCAGTGGCGCGAACAGCGCCAGCACCTCGTCCTGCTCGACCAGCCGGCGCGCCTGCTCCACCGTGCGGGCCGGGTTGTAGCCGTCGTCCACGCTGAGCAGCACGATCCTGCGGCCGTGGATGCCGCCTTCGGCATTGACCTTGGCGATGTAGGCGCTGGCGGCCTTGCCGATGGTGCCGTAGGCCGAGGCCGGGCCCGAGTAGGGACCGATGTGGCCGATGCGCACCTCGGTGTCGCTGGCGCCCGGGTCATAGCGCTTCTGCGCGAAGGCGGTGGCGCCCAAGGCCAGGGCGAGCAGGGCGGCGGCACAGGTGCGCAGGCCGCGTGCAAGGGGGAAACGGTTCTTCGGGGACATCATGGCAAGGGATGGGGCGTGCTGCGCTGGCCGCAGTCTAGGGCCTGTTAACGCTACGGACGGGGGCGCGCTGGCCCGAGTCCCGGATGGATGCGCGAAGCGAGGCGCAGCAGGTAGCCGTAGCTACCTGCAAGCCTTGCGACAAAGCAGACGCCGGGAATCGGGCCAGCTCTTCGGGAAGGATGCCTATCGGGCGCATTGCGGCGTTGCGGCTCGTTTGCGTAGCAAGCTACGCGGCACTCACCGCGCCTTGCACTGCATCCCGATAGGCATCCTTCGCGCCCCCGGCCGTAGCGTTCACAGGCCCTCGCCGCGCGCGGTGTCACCGCGGCTTCATGGAGCCTGCCTAGCATGCGGCATCCATGGCCTCCACCTGCTGATCTCTCTCTCGTGCAGCGCTTCTTCGCATCGGTCCTCGCTGCACTGTGCTGCCTGGCACTGCTCGCCGCCTGCTCGCCCAGCCGCCTGGTGCTGCACCGCGCCGCCGATGCGCTGGCTGCGCCGTCCGCCGTGCCCGAGGACGACCTGCAGCTGGTGCGCGAAGCCGCGGCCTTCCAGCTCAAGCTGTCCGAATCGCTGCTGCAGCACGTGCCCGAACACCAGGCCCTGGCCGAGGCGGTGGCCAGCGGCTTCACGCAGTACGCCTACGCCTTCGTGGCCTTCGATGCCGAGCGCCTGGAGGGCCAGGACGCCGCCGCCGCGCAGCGCCTGCGCCAGCGCGCCGCACGGCTGTACGGGCGGGCGCAGCGCCACGCGCTGGCCGCGCTGGAGCGGCGCCACAGCGGCTTCGTGCGCGACCTGTCGGCCGGGACCGCGCGGCTGGACGCCGACCAGGTCGGCCTGGCCTACTGGGCCGCGGCCGCCTGGGGCGCGCGCATCGCGCTGTCCACCGACCAGCCCGACGTGGTGGCCGACCTGCCGCTGGCCGCCAGGCTCGCGCAGCTGGCTTTCCATGCGGAGCCCGGCCACGGCGCGGGCGCGCTGGCCAGCCTGGTCGCCAACTTCGAGGCCGCGCGCCCGGGCGGCAGCCGGGCCGAGGCCGCGCGCCTGTTCGACGCGGCCGAGCGCCACGGCGCGGGCCGCAACGCCGGTGTGTTCGTGGCGCGCGCCGAGGCCCTGGCCCGGGACGACCGCGCGCAGTTCGAGCGCCTGCTGCGCCAGGCCCTGCAGGTCGCTGCCGCGCACCCCGATCTCGGCAACCAGGTCATGGGCGAACGCGCCCGGTGGTTGCTGGACACCATAGCCGACAGGTTCTGAACGCCCCATGACGACCACTTCCAAGCCCATCGCCCTGCGCCGCCGCCAGCTGGGCCTCGCCCTGGCGGGCCTGGCTGGCCTGGCCACGGCCGGCACCGGCCAGGCCCAGGCACAGCAGCAACTTCGGATCGGCTCCCTGGTCCCGCGCAACTCGCCCTACCACCAGCAGCTGCTGGTGCTGGGCGAAGCCTGGCGCGCCGCGCAGGGCGGGCAGGGCCGCTTCACGGTCTTCACCGACGGCAGCCAGGGGGGCGAGGCCGAGATGGCGCGGCGCATGCGCATCGGCCAGCTGCAGGGCGCGCTGATGTCGGTGGTGGGCCTGCGCGAGATCGAGCCCGGCATCGCCGCGCTGCAGAACCTGCCGCTCTTGTTCCGCGACTGGGATGAGGTCGACCACGTGCGCGAGAAGATGCGCGCGTCCATGGAGCAGCGCTTCGCGGACCGCGGCTTCATCGTGCTGGGCTGGGGCGACGCCGGCTGGGTGCGCTTCTTCTCCAAGGAGGCCGCGGTGCGGCCCGACGACTACAAGCGCATGAAGTTCTTCGCCTGGGGCTCGGAGCCCGAGCAGCAGGCCATCATGAAGAGCCTGGGCTACACGCCCGTGCCGCTGGAGACGGCCGACGTGCTGCCCTCGCTGCAGACCGGCATGATCAGCGTGGTGCCGTCCACGCCGTACTTCGCGCTGGCCAGCCAGGTCTACGACACGGCGCCGCACATGCTGGACATCAACTGGGCACCCATCGTCGGCGCGCTGGTCGTCACGAAGAAGGCCTGGGACGGCATGGCGCCCGCCGTGCAGCAGGCCCTGCGTGCGGCCGGCGAGCAGGCCGGCAAGCAGATGCGCATGCAGGCCCGCGCCGAGGTCGACGAGGCGGTGGCCGCCATGAAGAAGCGCGGCCTGGTCGTGCACACGCCCAACGCCGAGCAGATGCGCGAGTGGAACGCATTGGCCGAGGCGCTGTACCCGCGCATCCGCGGCAGCATGGTGCCGGCCGAGACCTTCGACGAGGTGTTCGCCCACCTCAAGGCGTTGCGCGCCAGCCGCGCCAAGTGAACGTGCTGCACAGGCTGGCGCGGCTCGACGCGCTGCCGGCCGCCGTCGCGCTGGCGCTGATGGTCGCCGTGCCGCTGGCCGAGATGGCGCTGCGCCCGCTCATGGGCCGCGGGGTGGACAACGCCGCCGTGCTGGTGCAGCACCTGGGCCTGGTGGTGGCCATGTTCGGCGCCATCGCCGCCGAGCGGCTCGGGCACCTGACCAGCCTGGGCGGCAGCCTGGACCGCCTGGGCAACGCGGCCACGCGGGCGCGTGTGCGCATGCTGGCGGCAGGTGGTTCGGCCACCCTGTGCGGCATGCTGGCGCATGCGGGCTGGCAGCTGGTCGCGGCCGAACGCGGCGCCGGCCAGGTGCTGGCCTACGGCATGCCGGTCTGGTGGGCGCAGGCCTGCCTGCCGCTGGGCTTCGTGCTGCTGGGGCTGCGGCTCGGTGCGCGCGTCGGCACGCTGCTGCCGCTGCGCGTGGCCGCCATGACCGCGCTGCCGCTGGCCGGCTGGTGGACAGCCGCGCTGGCCGAGCAGACGGCCCTGCCGCTGGCCCCGGCCCTCGCCGGGCTGCTGCTGTTGCTGCTGGCCGGCGCGCCCGTGTTCGCCGTGCTGGGTGGCCTGGCGCTCGTGCTGTTCTGGAGCGAGGGCCTGCCGCTGGCCTCCATCGCGCTGTCGCACTACCAGATCACGGTCAACCCTTCGCTGCCCGCGCTGCCGCTGTTCACGCTGGCGGGCCTGGCCTTCGCACGCACGCGCGCGGCCCAGCGGCTGGGCGAATTGTTCGTGACGCTGTTCGGCGGCGGCCCGCGCGGCACGGTGCTGGCGGCCGCGTTGCTGTGCTCGGCCTTCACGGCCTTCACGGGCGGCAGCGGCGTGACCATCCTCGCATTGGGCGGTCTGCTGCTGCCGCTGTTGCGCCAGTCGGGCTACCCGGAGCAGCGCGGCATCGGCATGGTGACCAGCGCGAGCGCATTGGGCGTGCTGCTGGCGCCCTCGGTGCCGCTCATCATGTACGCGGTGATCGCGCGCGTGCCCATCGAGACCATGTTCCTGGCCGGCCTGGTGCCCGCGCTCGTGATGGTGGCCTGCCTGCTGTTGCTGGGCGGCTACCTGCGCGCGGGCCCGGTGGCTGCCGTGCAAGCGGCCCGGCCGCGCGCCGACTTCGCCGCCGTGCGTGCGGCGCTCTGGGCGGCGAAATGGGAGGTCGCCGCGCCCTTTGTCGCCATTGGCGCGCTCGTGAGCGGCCTGGCCACGCCGACCGAGAGCGCCGCGCTGACGGCCGCCTACGCGCTCGCCACGCAAGGCCTGGTGCACCGCGAACTGGACTGGCGCGGGCTCGGCCGCTGCCTGGCCGAATGCGCGCAGGTCATCGGCGGCGTGATGCTGATCCTGGGCATGGCGCTGGCGCTGACCAACTTCCTCGTCGACGCGGGCATTCCCGAGCTCGCGGTGGACTGGGTGCAGGCCGCGATCCCGAACAAGTACGTGTTCCTGCTCGCGCTGTGCGCCTTCCTGTTCGTGGCCGCCGCGCTCATGGAGATCTTCGCGGCGCTGGCGGTGCTGGTGCCGCTCCTGCTGCCGCTGGCGCTGAGCTATGGCATCGACCCCGTGCACTTCGGCATCATCTTCCTGGCCGCGATGGAGGCCGGCTTCCTGTGCCCGCCGGCCGGCATGAACATCTACTTCGCTTCGGCCATGTTCGGCAAGAGCATCCCCTACGTGGCGCGCTCGGTGCTGCCGGCCATGCTGGCGATCTTCGCGGGCACGCTGCTGATCGCGCTGTGGCCGGGGCTGTCGACGGGCTTGCCGAAGCTGCTCCAGTAAGTCCGGCTGCGCCGCAGCCCGCCATGCAAAAGAGCCCGCGCAGCCAGGCTGCGCGGGCTCTTTGACTTCGCGGCGTGGTCAGCTGGCGAGCTGGATCGTCACGCTGGTCGCGCCATAGCGCACCGTGGACTTGGCAAAGCCGTCCACCGCCACGCTGGCGAAGCTGTTGTGCACGCCCTTGGCGCTGAGCACCACGATGGTGTCGCCGGCCTTGGGCGCATAGCCGTTGGCGAACGTGACCTGGAGCGCGCCCGCCAGTGCGGCGTGGTCGCCCACCACCAGCGTGCCCGCCGTGCTGCTGGACAGTGCCAGGCTCAAGGTGCCGGACTTCTGCGTGTAGGTGCCCGCCACATTGACCTGGGTGCCGTTGGTGGCCAGGGTGCCGCCATCGACGTAGACCGCGCCCGTGCCCAGCGCCGTTGCGGAGTCCGCCCGCAGGGTGCCGGCCGCCACGATGGTGCCGCCGCTGTAGGTGTTCGCGCCCGTCAGGGCCAGCGTGCCGGTTCCCTGCTTGGTCAGCTTGCCGGCCCCGCCGATGTCGTTGCGCCAGCGGTCGAAGGAGCAGAAGCCCGAGACGCAGAAGCCGGCGGTGCTGTCGTTCATGGTGACGGTCACGTCGGCTTCCAGCCGGCCGTAGCCGCTGGCCGCGTCGAACAGGTTCAGGCGGCCGAAACCTTCCTCGTCGTCCAGCACGGGGTAGCCCGAATCGATGGCCGTGGTCTTCAGCACGGCACGCCGCTGGTCGGCGCTGAGGTAGGGGAAGCGGGTTTCCAGCAGCGTCTCCATGCCCTTGGGCACGACGGCGGGCTGGCCGGCCTTGCTGCTGTCCTTGGCGAAGCCGAAGGTCAGGCGGCGCAGGTAGTCCGCCTTCGCGGCTGCGAAGTCGGAGAAGCGGTCGTCGCCGACGCTGGCCGCGTGCGCGGCATTCCAGAGTTCGACGCCGTTGGCCACGCCCAGCTTGCCGCGCAGTCCCTGTTGCGCCTGCTCGAACACGGCCAGCCGCTGCGCTTCGGTGTAGGCCAGGCCACGGTCGCCTGCACCTTTCAGGAACGGCATCCAGACCGACGAGCCCAGCATGCGTCCGCCCATCACGCCCAGGGCCGAGTGCATGCCCGCGCGGATGCGGTTCTCGCCGGCCTCCAGGCCACGCGCCACGGCTTCGTGGAAGCGCTGCGGTGCCACGTAGGCGATGGCCATCGAGTAGCGCACGAACTCGGCCGTATGGCCGCTGGGGAAGTCGGAGTCCTGCTGGGCGCTGGTCTGTGCGGCTGCGGCGGTGGCACCGGCAGCCCGGCGCACCAGCAGTTCGGGCAGCACGCGGACCTCGGGCAGGCTGCTGTCGGCGGCGGACCAGCGGTAGGGCCGCGCGAACTTGTAGAAGCCCTTGGGGCCGTTGTCGGACGCGATGTTGCCCACCGTGGCGTTGTCGACGAACTGCAGCACCGCGCCGAACGCGGGGTTGGTCGTGGCGTTCGTGTTGCCCCAGCCGGAGCTGGGGTTCCCGGCCAGGTCGTCCCAGGCCTGGCCCAGCGGGCCCAGCGCGCCGCCCTTGACGGTGCGCGTGACCTTGTTGCCGGTGTCGTCCAGCCGGATCTCTTCCTTCTGCGCGTCGGTGTAGGTGGTCTGCGTGGTCAGCTTGGACGAGTACGCCATGTTCTGCAGGAACAGCGCGCTGTTCTTGACCGTTCCCGTGGTGCCGGACGTGGGCGCCTGGCCGGGTGTGCCGTTGGTGTTGTCCGAGGTGAGCACGTGCCACACGCCGTTCCAGCTGGTCAGCGCGAAGGCATCGCAGGCTTCCCTTCCGGCGACGTTCGTGTCCGGCGTGGTCGCGCCGCTGGCGAAGGTGCCTGCGTAGTCCGAGGCCTTGAAGCTGTTCATCTTGCGTTCGGACGGTTCCCAGATGTCCAGGAAGCCGGACAGGATGCGCAGCGTGCTGTTGGTCGTGTGGTCGGCGTAGCAGGCGTTGTTGCCATTGGCCGTCGCATCGTGCCGGCCGGAGTTGTAGGCGGTGGCGTCTTCGCGGTACTTGGGCACGTCGGTGCGCGAGGCGGGCATGCTGGTCGCCGCGCGCGCGGTGACGTCGATGGTCTCGGTGCCCAGGCCGGCAGGGGCTGCGGGAATGGCGTAGGGTGCATCGTCACCGCCGCCGCAGGCAGACAAGGCCAGCAACGCGGCCAGGGCGACGGCGTGCAGAGCGAAGGCATTGCGTTGGGCGGGGAGACAGGCGGAAGTCGGCATGCGGGAGCTGGTGGCAACAAATGAACAACCGCGGAGTATTCGCAGCACACCATGAAACGGTGATGACAGCCGGGGCCGGCGCGCCTCCTAGAATTCCGGCTTCATGCCGAGGCCGCCGACGAGGTGGCTGGACCTGGGCGTCGACCGTTCAGGGCAGGCATCGCCGATGCGGACCGCGCGCTGCGCCGACGTCCACGCCATCGGTCGCAGACAAGCCAACAGACATGAACACAGACACTGAAGAAGCAGCCGCCATCGGCGTGGCGCTGGACCGGTCGGCCCTTGCCGCGCTGTTGAACGAGCCCGGTCGCCGGATGCGTTTCGAGCGCTGCGTCTTCGACCAGCAGGACCTCGGCGGACTGGACCTGTCGGGTGCCAGCTTCGTCGCATGCAGCTTCGAGGGCACCGGCTTCGAGAAGGCCGTGCTGGCGCGCACCCTTTGGTCCCACTGCCGCGCGCCGTTCGCCAGGTTCGACATGGCCGACCTCACCGAGGCGAGGTTCGAGGGCGGCGACTACAACAACGCGTCCTGGTCGCGCGCGCGGCTGTCGGCGGCGGCGTTCTCCGAAGCCAAGCTGACAGGGGCCAGCTTCCACCAGGCGCAGACGCTGGGCTTGAGCCTGCGCCATGCCATCCTGGTGAGTGCGGACCTGCGCGGCATCTCCTTCCGCAAGGCGCGGCTGGAAGGGCTGAACTTTGCCGAAGCCGACCTCGCCGGTTGCGACTTCAGCCAGGCGGTCCTCGTGGGCTGCAGCCTGCGGGACGCCAACCTCAAGGGCTGCAGCTTCCGCGATGCCGACCTGAGCGCCACCGAGCTGGGCGCGGTGCAGGTCGGCGACCTCGGCCAGCACTTCAAGGGGTGCATGCTGTCCACCGAGCAGGCGGCAGGCATCGTCGCCGCGCTCGGCATCACGGTGCTGTAGCGCGGTGCCGCATCCTCCCTTGCCCACCGCGCCGGACGGCGTGTCCGGCACCCGCTTCGGCGCGCAGGACCGCGCCAGCCTGTACGGCGTGCTGCAGGAGCGCCGCGACATGCGGCATTTCGTGCCCGGGCAGACGGTGCCGGACGCGGTGCTTGCGCGCGTGCTGCATGCCGCGCACTGCGCACCCTCGGTCGGCCTCATGCAGCCCTGGCGGCTGATCCGCGTGCGCGACGCTGCGCTGCGCGAAGGCATCGCGCAGCTGGTGGAACAGGAGCGGCTGGCCACGGCCGCGGCCATGCAGGAGCGCAGTGCCGAGTTCCTCGCGCTCAAGGTCGAGGGCGTGCGCGACTGCGCCGAACTGCTGGTGGCGGTGCTGGCGCCGGACGACGGCACGCTGTTCGGCCGGCGCACCATGCCGCGCGACATGGCGCTGTGCTCGGCCGCCTGTGCGGTCCAGAACCTGTGGCTCGCGGCGCGGGCCGAGAACCTGGGGCTGGGCTGGGTCTCGCTGTTCGAACCCGCGGCGCTGGGCCAGCTGCTGCAGCTGCCCGAGGGCGCGCAGGCCATCGCCGTGCTGTGCCTGGGGCCGGTGCCGGCCTTCTATCCGAAGCCCATGCTTGAGCTGCAGGACTGGCGCCACGGCCGGCCGCTCGAGGAGATGGTCGCCACCGACCGCTGGCCAGGCTAAGCGCCTGGCCCCGCCTGCGCGCGCAGCCAGGCCAGCACCGCGCCGGTCGCGGCATCCGGGCTGGGCTCCACCCGTGTGACCAGGTGGTAGGCGTGGCCGGCGATGGCCGGGCCGAAGGGCTGGACGAGCTGGCCCGAGGCGAGCTCCTGCGCCACCATCGCCAGGCTCAGCAGCGCGACGCCCTGGCCGGCCACGGCCGCCTGGATGGCATGCCCCTCGTCGGAGTAGCGCAGCTGGGCCTGCGTGGCGTTGCGCTGCAGGCCCGCGCGGGCGAACCAGCCCTCCCAGGTCGGGTTGGCCGGCGACGCGTTCTTCCAGTCGAAGTGGATCAGCCGCGCCGTGGCCAGGTCGGCGGTGCCGGCCACGCGCAGCAGCGGATTGGCCACCGGCGCGTAGCTGTCTTCGAACAGAACCTCGGCCACGAGGCCAGGGTAGGGGCCGCGCCCGTAGCGGACCGCGATGGCCACCTCGCGCCTGCGCATGTCCACGGGTTCGTCGGAGGCATGCAGCTGCAGGTCGATCTGCGGATGCCGCGCGTGGAAGTGCGCCAGCCGCGGGATCAGCCACTTGGCCGTGAAGGCATTGGTGGCCGAGATCGTCACCCGGGCCCGCTGGTCCGGCTGGCGCAGGCGCTGCAGCACGGCCTCGAAGGCGTCGAAGCCCTGCTGCAGCACGGGGTACAGCTGCGCACCGGCCTCGGTCAGGCGCACCTGCCGCACCGCGCGCGCGAACAGCGCCAGCCCCAGCGACTCCTCCAGCGCGCGGATCTGGTGGCTGATGGCCGTGGGGGTCACGGCCAGTTCTTCGGCGGCGCGCTTGAAGCTGGCGTGGCGTGCCGCGGCCTCGAAGGCACGCAGCGCAGAGAGCGGGGGCAGGCGGCGCACGGGTCAGTGGTATTGGTGAGATGGATTCATCTGTTGCCTGATTATTCATCGTTTGTCCAAGAGATTGAGTGGCGAGAAGATGCGTTCCTTCCCGCAGAAGGGTGAAAAGAGATCACCTGTTCTGCGCCCTTCACCGCAACCGAGGAACACCTCCATGCTGGAACGCATCACCACCGAGCCCGACCACTACGCGCCCTACCTGTTGTCCCAGGGCATCCGCTTCGGCGATCTCGTCTTCATTTCCGGCCAGGCCGGTGCCGGCGCGGACGGCCGCATCGTCGAAGGCGGCTTCCTGGCCCAGGGCCGGCAGGCCTTCGCCAACCTGGGCCGGGCGCTGGAAGCCGGTGGCTCGCGGCTGGACCGCGTCATCAAGGTCACGATCTTCGTGACCGACATGGCGCATTTCCAGGACGTGGTGGCGCTGCGCCGCGAGTTCTTCAGCGCGCCCTATCCGGCCGACACCATCGCCGAGGTGCGCGCGCTGTACGACCCCCAGGCCTGCATCGAGATCGAAGCGATCGCAGCCGTCGGTGCGGCCGCGGGGCGGTGAGCATGGAACACCAAGATCGCCAGCGGCTGTCGCAGCCGCTCGCACTGGGGCGGCTGGCGCTGGCCAACCGCCTGGCGGTGGCGCCCATGACGCGTGTGAGCGCATCGGCCCAGGGCCTTCCCACGCCGCGCATGGCGGACTACTACCGCAGCTTCGCCGCAGGCGGCTTCGGCCTCGTCATCACCGAAGGCCTGTACACCGACACGGACCACGCGCAGGGCTACCTGTTCCAGCCGGGCCTGGCCGATGCGGCGCAGCAGCAGGCCTGGCGCGGCATCGTGGCCGGCGTGCGGGCGCAGGGCGCGCGCATGGTGGCCCAGCTCATGCACGCCGGGGCGCTGTCGCAGGGCAACCCGCACCGCGCGGGCACGGTGGGGCCGTCGGCCGTGCAACCCGTGGGCCGGCAGATGCCGTTCTACCGGGGCAGCGGCGCCTACCCAGTGCCCAGGGCCATGGCGCAGCAGGAGATCGCGCAGGCCGTGCAGGGCTTCGCGCTGGCGGCCCGGCGCGCGCAGCAGGCGGGCTTCGACGGCGTGGAGATCCATGGCGCCAACGGCTACCTGCTCGACCAGTTCCTCTCGGAGGGCAGCAACCTGCGCGAGGACGGCTACGGCGGCCCCCTGGCAGGCCGCTTGCGCCTGATCGGCGAAGTCGTGCGCGCGGTCCGCGCGGCCGTCGGCCCGGACTGCGTGGTCGGCCTGCGCATCTCCCAGGCCAAGGTCAACGACTTCACCCACAAGTGGCGGGGCGGCGAGCCCGAGGCGCGCGCGCTGTTCGAGACGCTGGGCCGGCTGCCGCTCGACTACCTGCACACCACCGAGCACATGGCCTGGCAGCCGGCCTTCGCCGCCGGCCCCAGCCTCGCCGCCCTGGCCAAGCGCCATGCCGGCCTGCCGGTGCTGGCCAACGGTGGCCTGCACGACCCCGTGCGGGCGGCCGGCATGCTGGCGCGCGGCGAGGCCGATGTCGTCGCGCTGGGCCGCGGTGCGCTGGCGCATCCGGACTGGCCCCGGCGTGTCGCGCAGGGCTTGCCGCTGCAGGACTTCGACGCCGGCCTGCTGGCACCGATTGCCGATCTGGCGCATGCCGACCTGTACCGGGCGCAGCAGGGGGCGGCTGCGGATTCCTGAGCCGTGCGGGCGCGGACCGGGCTCAGAGTTCGCCGCCCGGCAGCGCACCCGCGCGCTGCGCCTGCACGGCCTGCGCGCGCACCTCGGCGCGCGTCGTGTCGCGGTGGTCGGCTGCCAGCTGGCCGATGTCGCCGACTTCGCCCGTGGGCACGGGGCCGGACGCAGCCAGTTCGCGCAGCACCTGCGCGCGGCTCAGCGGCTGGCCGCTGGCGGGCGCCGTCCAGACGCCGGCTTCGCCGCCGGCCGGCAGCTGGCCACGGGCCTGCGCCTGCAACACCTCGGCGCGCACCTGTTCGCGCGTGCGCGGCGCGTCGGATGCGAAGGCGGGCTGGGACAGGCCGAACACGGCGGTCAGGGAGAGCAGCAGGGCGGAGGTGCGAGGCATGGTGTTTCCTTTGTCGAATGGTCCGCGCGGTGTTGCGCGGTGCCTTGCATTCTGGAAATCCAAACCTCAGGAAGCCGCACCGTCCGATGACGTTTGCGTCATCTGCGCATCGCCAAGCCACAGGCCGATGCAGGTGCGCCCCCCGGCCGACTCGGCCAGCGTGCCGCCGCCGTGCATGCGCGCGATCGCGGCCACGATGGCCAGGCCCAGGCCATGGTGCTGGTCGGCCTGGCTGCGCGCGGGGTCGGCGCGGAAGAAGCGGTCGAACAGGCGCGGCAGGTGCTCGGGCGCGGTGGTGGCGCCCTGGTTCTCCACCGTGATCGCAGTGCGGCCGTCCTGGCGGGCGATGGCCAGCAGCACCGTGCTGCCCGGCGTGGCGTGCCGCGTGGCATTGCCGAGCAGGTTGGACAGTGCGCGTTGCAGCAGGCCGGCATCGACCGCGGCGGCCGCGTCGCCGGCGATGCGCACCGAGAGCGCGGCCTGCTGCAGCGCGGCCTCGTGGAATTCGGCCACCTCGGCTGCCAGCGTGGCGAGGCTGGCCACCTGCGTGCGCCGCGCGCTGCTGCCGCGCTGCGCGCGCGAGAGGAACAGCATGTCGGCCACGATGTGGGCGAGCCGGTCGAGTTCCTCGAGGTTGGAGCCCAGCACCTCCTGCAGTTCGGCCGCGCTGTGCGCGCGGCGCAGCGCCAGTTCGCTGCCGCTGATCAGCGTGGCCAGCGGGGTGTTGAGCTCGTGCGCGACGTCGGCGTTGAAGGCCTCCATTTGCGCGTAGGCGGTGGCCAGGCGGTCCAGCAGCGCGTTGAACTGCGCGATCAGGGGTTGCAGTTCGGCCGGCTGGGCGCGGCCGTCCAGTCGCTGGGCCAAGGTGTCGGCGTCGAGTCGGCCGGTCTGCGCTGCGAGTTGGCGCAGCGGCCCCAGGCCCAGGCGCACGAGCAGCCAGCCGCCCAGCGAAATCACCGCCGTGCCGCCCAGCGCCGCCAGCAGCAACAGCCAGGCCATGCGCTGCAGCAGGGCCGCGTCGGCGCGCGGGTCCAGTTGCAGCGTGGCCTGCACGGGCGCGGGCCAGCCATCGACGGTCACGGCGAAACGGTGCGCGGGGGCCGGCACGTCCGCAGGCAGGGGCCGCGCGAACACGGTGCGGCCGGCGCCGTCGGTGAGCGTCAGCGCCAGGTCGCCATGGCCGGCAAGCATGTCGTCCAGCAGGTGCGGCAGCTCCTCGGGGCGGTGGTCGGCGCGGCCCTCGGCCAGCAGTTCGCGTACGGCAGTTTCCTTCTGCGCCAGCGTTTCGTGGCGGCGCTGCGCCAGCGTCCAGTCCAATGCGAGGTACAGCGCGCCACAGACCAGGCCGAGCCCCGCCAGCGACTGCAGCGCGAGCCACAGCGACAGCCGCGCGCGCAGGCTCTTTGCGCTCATGCGCGCACTTCGAGCACGTAGCCCATGCCGCGCACCGTGTGCAGCAGCGGCCGTTCGAACGGCCGGTCCAGCTTGTCGCGCAGCCGGCGCACGGCGACCTCGACGATGTTGGTCTCGCTGTCGAAGTTCATGCCCCAGACCTGGGCCGCCAGTTCGGTGCGCGAGAGCACCGCGCCCTGGCGGCGCAGCAGCAGCGTGAGCAGGTTGAACTCCTTGTTGGTCAGGTCCACGCGCTGGCCGGCGCGCGTGACGCGGCGGCGGATCAGGTCGACCTCGAGGTCGGCCAGGCGCAGCACCGTGGCCTCGGCCGGCGTGCTGCTGGCGCGGCGCAGCAGCACCTGGATGCGCGCCACGAGTTCGGAGAACGCGAAGGGCTTGACCAGGTAGTCGTCGGCGCCGCTGCGCAGGCCGCGCACGCGGTCCTCGACCTCGCCGCGCGCGGTCAGCATGAGCACGGGGGTCTGGCGGCTCTGGCGCAGCGCGGCCAGCACGGCGAAGCCGTCCAGGCCGGGCAGCATGCCGTCGAGCACGACGAGGTCGTAGGCGTGCTGCAGCGCAGCCTCCAGGCCGGTCACGCCGTCGTGCGCCACATCCACTGCGAAGCCTTCCTCGCGCAGGCCCTTGTGCAGGTACTGCGCGAGCTTGGTTTCGTCTTCGATCACAAGCAGTTGCATGCGGCATTGTGGGCCGCGTGGAGACGCGATTCCGATGACAAATTTGTCATCCGCGTTGCCGCCAAGGTGGCACGTGGGGCCGCTACACTCGCGCCGCTGCTGCAATGCAGCAACCCTATGCCATGCGCCGTTTCCTCTCCGTCGTGCTGATGCTCGTGCTGATGCTGCAGGCCACCTGGTCCGCGGCGGCCGAGGTGTGCCAGCACGAGCCGGTGAAGGCCGAGGCGCACTTCGGCCACCACGTGCACCTGGATGCGGACGAGCCGGCGCACGGCGGCAGTGGGCCGCAGGTGCCGCACCTCGACTGCGTGGGCTGCCACGGTGGCATGTGCGCCGTGCTGCTCGGCTGGCCGGCTGCGGTGCCGGCCGCCGTGCCCGATGCCAGCCATGCCACACCGTACCGCCGCAGCATCACCGATGGACAGCCCGAGCCGCTGATCCGTCCGCCACACCGCCTCCTCGCCTGAGCCCTTTCGGCTTCGGTCGGCCCCGCTGCGGGCCGGTTCGCGGACACGCCGTCCGCTCCCACGAGGATTCGCATGCTTTGGAAGTTTTCGCCCCGGTGGGCACCGCGCCGGCTGGGTGCTGCCGTGCTGGTGCTGGCGGCTTTGCCCGTCCTGGCCCAATCTCCGGCCGCGCCGCCCGCCAACCTGGCCGAGGCCTTCGCCCAGGCCTGGGCACGCCAGCCCGAACAGGCGGCCGCGCAGGCGCGCCGTGACGCCAGCGGGGCCCAGCGTGCCGCGGCCGAGCGCTGGACGCCCGAGCCGCCGGCCCTGCAGGCTTCTCTGAAGTCCGACAGGCTGACCGGCAACGACGGCGCCTACGAGATCGAGGCCGGCGTGTCGGTGCCCCTGTGGCTGCCGCGCGAACGCGCTTTGACGCAGGCCCAGGCCGACGCCGAAGGCTTGGCGCTGGAGAGCCGGCTGCGCGCCATGCAGTGGCGCCTGGCCGGCCAGCTGCGCGAGGCCTGGTGGGGCTGGCAGCTGGCGTTGCTGGAGCAGCAGGCCGCGCTGGCGCGGCACGACAACGCGGCGCAGCTGGCCCGCGACGTGGCACGCCGCGTGGCGGCCGGCGATCTGTCGCGGGCCGACCAGAACCAGGCCGACGGCGCCGTGGCCACCGCCCAGGCCGAGCAGGCCGAGGCAGAAGCCGCACTGGTTCAGGCGCGCCAGGCCCTGGCCGCGCTGGGCGTGGCGGCGCCCGGCGCCGGCGGTGCCGAGCCACGGCCGGCCACCCTGGTCGACCCCACGCCCGCCGCCGACCACCCGGCGCTGGCCGAACTCGACGACCGCGCCCGGCTGGCGCGCCATGCGCAGGAGCTGGCCGCCGTGCAAAAGCGCGCCAACCCCGAGCTGACGCTGCTGGCCGGCCGCGAGCGCGGTGCGCGCGGCGAGCCCTACGCGCGCAGCCTGAGCTTCGGTGTGCGCGTGCCGCTGGGCTCGTCCTCTGGCCACCGGGTCAAGGTGGCCATGGCCAGCGCCGAGCGCATCGAGGCCGAGCAGGCGCATCTGCTCGAAGTGCAGCGCCTGGCCGCCGACAGCGCGGCCGCGCAGGCACGCCTGGCCGCCGCCAGTGCCGTGGCCGAGGCCAGTGCGCGGCGCGTGGCGCTGGCGCAGCAGACGCGCGGCTTCTACGACAAGTCGTTCCGGCTCGGCGAGAGCGATCTGCCGACACGCCTGCGTGTGGAGCAGGAAGCCCACGAGGCCGAGCGCCAGAGTGCGCGCGCCCGCGTGGCCGTAGACCAGGCTGTCTCCACACTGCGCCAGGCCTTGGGCCTGCTGCCGCAATAACACCTTCGCGAAAGCACCTTCATGCGATTCCTTCTGTTGACCCTGGCGCTGCTGTTGGGCAGCCCTGCGCACGCTGGCGATGGCCACGACCATGGTGGCGCCGAGCCGGCAACCGCCGGCCCGGCCCTGCCACGCTTCGCCGCCACCTCGGACCTGTTCGAACTGGTCGGCGTGCTCGACGGCCACCATCTGCGCGTCTGGCTGGACCACGCGCCCAGCAATGCCCCCGTGGAGAACGCCCAGCTGGCGCTGGAACTGAACGGCCAGGCCCTCACGCTGAAGCCCGTGGGCGCCGGCGAATTCGAGGCCGAGCTGGCCGCCGAGCCGGGCCCTGGCACGCACCCGGTGACGGCCACCGTCACGGCAGGCGCCGATGCCGACCTGCTGGCCGGCGAGCTGGACATCCATGCCGAGGCGGTTGCCCAAGCGCCGCACGCGGACGGTTGGCGCGTCTGGGCGCCGTGGGCCGGTGGCGGCCTGGTGGTCGTCCTCGCGCTGGCGGCCCTGTTCCAACGCCGCAGCACCAGGCTGGGAGCCGTCGCATGAAGACCCTCGCAAGCATGTTGCTGAGCGCGCTGCTGGCCGCTCCCGCACTGGCAGGTGAAGGTCATGACCATGGCGGCGCCCCGGCAGTCGCCAACGCCAACGGCCCGCAGCGCCTGCCCGACGGCAGCGTGTTCCTGCCCAAGCCCGCGCAGCGCCAGATCGGCGTGCGCACGCTGGTGGCCGAAGAGAAGCAGCTTCCCCGCGCCTTCACGCTGGCCGGCAAGGTGGTGATGGACCCGAACGCGGGTGGTCGCGTACAGCCCACGCAACCCGGGCGGCTGGAGCCCGGCCCGCGCGGCTTCCCCACGCCCGGCCAGGCCGTGCGCAAGGGCGAGGTGCTGGCCTATGTGGTGCCGGCCGCCGCGCCGCTGGAGCGCGCCGGCCAGGCAGCGCAGGTGGCCGAGCTGCGTGCAGCGCGTGCGCTGGCGGAGAAGCGCCTGGCACGCCTGCGCGAGCTGGCCGACACCGTGCCGCGCAAGGAGATCGAGACAGCCGAGAGCGAACTGGCCAGCCTGGGTGAGCGCGCCGGGCTGATGTCGACCGGCCTGTCGCTGCGCGAGGCGCTGGTGGCGCCCGTGGCCGGCGTGATCGCCTCGGCCCAGGCCGTGGCAGGCAGCGTGGTCGATGCCCGCGAATTGGTGTTCGAGATCGTCGACCCGACGCGCCTGCGCATCGAGGCCCTGGCCTACGACCCGGCCTTGGCGGCCGACATCGCCGGCGGTGCGCTGGCGGTCGGATCGGCGCGCGTGCCGCTGCGCTTCGTCGGCGCGGCGCGTGCATTGCGCGAGCAGGCGCTGCCGCTGCAGTTCACGGCCGAAGGCCCGGCCCTGCAGGCGTTGGCCGTGGGCCAGCCCGTGCAGGTGGTGGTGCAGACCAGGAGCCAGCTGGCTGGCGTGCCCGTGCCCGCCGCGGCCATCGCGCGCAACCCGTCGAACCAGAGCATCGTGTGGGTCAAGGTCGCGCCCGAGCGCTTCGAGCCGCGCGTGCTGACGACCGAGCCGCTGGACGGCGCGAACGTGGTCGCGACCTCGGGCCTGAAACCCGGCGACCGTCTGGTGCACCAAGGTGCCAGCCTCGTGAACCAGATCCGGTAGGCCAGCATGTTCAAGTGGCTACTCGACAGCAGCCTGGCCAACCGGCTGCTGGTGATCATCGCGGGCGTGGTGCTGGTCGGCTACGGAGCGTTCACACTGTCCACCATGCCGGTGGACGTGTTCCCGGACCTCAACAAGCCCACGGTCACCATCATGACGGAGGCCGGCGGCATGGCGGCCGAGGAGGTGGAGCAGCTCATCACCTTCCCGCTGGAAACCACCATGAACGGCCTGCCGGGCGTGGAGTCGGTGCGCTCCACGTCGAGCGCGGGACTGTCCTTCCTCTACGTGACCTTCGACTGGTCGACCGAGATCTTCCGCGCGCGGCAGATGGTGTCGGAGCGGCTGTCGGCGATGGAGGAGGGGCTGCCAACCGGCGCCGTCCCGCGCATGGGGCCGATCAGTTCCATCATGGGCGAGATCATGCAGATCGCGATTCCCATCGAGACCGAGAAATTGGGTGCGATGGCGGTGCGCGAATATGCCGACTGGGTGCTGCGGCCACGCCTGCTGGCGATCCCGGGCGTGGCCCAGGTGATTCCCATCGGCGGCGAGGTGCGGCAGTTCCAGGTGCAGCCCGACACGGCGCGCATGTCCGAGCTGGGCATCACGCACGAAGAGCTGGAGGCCGCGCTCAAGGGCTTCTCGGCCAACACCTCGGGCGGCTTCCTCGAACTCAACGGCCGTGAGTACCTGATCCGCCACCTGGGTCGCACCTCGCGGCTGGAGGATCTGCGGCAACTGGCGCTGACAGCGCGCAACGGCCAGCCCATCTTGCTGCGGCAGTTGGCGCAGGTCGACTTCGCGCCCGCCATCAAGCGCGGCGACGCGGGCTTCGCCGGCCAGCCCGCCGTGATCCTGGGCGTGCAGAAGCAGCCCACGGCCGACACCATCGCACTGACCCAAGCCATCGAAACGGCGCTGGCCGAGATGAAGACCGCGCTGCCGGCCGGCATGCAGGCGCCGCAGGTCAGCTTCCGCCAGGCCAGCTTCATCGAGGCGTCCATCACCACGCTGCAGGGCAAGCTGATCGGCGCCTCGGTGTTCGTGGCGGTGGTCCTGCTGCTGTTCCTGGGCAACCTGCGCACCACCGTCATTGCGCTGGTGGCGATTCCCGTGTCGATCTTCGCCACGGCGCTGGTGTTCCGCGGCTTCGGGCTGTCGATCAACACCATGACGCTGGGTGGCCTGGCGATCGCCATCGGCGGCCTGGTGGACGACGCGGTGGTCGGCATCGAGAACGTGATGCGGCGTTTGAAGGCGCAGCGTGCGGCGCACCCGGACACCTGGAACCCGCTGCAGGTGGTGGGCGCGGCCACGATGGAGGTGCGCTCGGCCATCCTGTACGCCACCGTCATCATCGTGCTGGTGTTCGTGCCGCTGTTCGCGCTGCCGGGCATGGAGGGCAAGCTGTTCGTGCCGCTGGGCATCGCCTTCATCGTCTCCACGCTGGCCAGCCTGGTGGTGTCGGTGACCGTCACGCCAGTGCTGAGCCTGTACCTGCTGCCGCGCATGAAGTCGCTGGGCCATGGCGACACCCGGCTTCTGGCCTGGCTCAAGGCGCGCTACCGCAACGGCCTGCAACCGGTGCTGGACCATCCGCGCCAGGCGATTGCGGCCGGTGCGCTGGCGGTGCTGGCCGCGGCCGCGGCCGTGCCCTTCTTCGCCACCACCTTCCTGCCGCCGTTCAACGAGGGCACGCTGTTGATCGGCCTGCGCCTGAACCCCGGCGTGACGCTGGCCGAAAGCTCGGCGCTGGCGGCCCAGGCCGAGCGCCTGGTGGCCCAGGTGCCCGAGGTCACGCACGTGGGCCGGCGCAGCGGCCGCGCCGAACTCGACGAACACGCCGAGGGCGTGCACGTGAGCGAGCTCGACGTGGGCCTGAAGCCGCCCGGCGAGATCACGCGCCCCATGGACGCAGTGCAGGCCGACATCCGCGCGCGGCTGCAGAACCTGCCGGCGGCGATTGCCATCGGCCAGCCGATCTCGCACCGCATCGACCACATGCTGTCGGGCGTGCGTTCGCAGATCGCCATCAAGATCTTCGGCGAGGACCTGGACCAGCTGCGCGGCCAGGCCGAGGCGCTGCGCGCAAAGCTGGCCACGGTGCCGGGCCTGGCGGACCTGGAGGTCGAGAAGCAGGTGCTGGCACCGCAGATCAAGGTGGCCATCGACTACGCCGCCGCGGCGCGCTACGGCGTGCCCGCGCCGC
Source organism: Pseudorhodoferax sp. Leaf265 (assembly GCF_001422365.1). GTDB lineage: Bacteria > Pseudomonadota > Gammaproteobacteria > Burkholderiales > Burkholderiaceae_C > Pseudorhodoferax. Next base: position 77,639 of record NZ_LMMT01000016.1, read on the forward strand.
AGGTGCTGGCCGTGCTGCAGAGCCTGGTCGAGGGTGAGCGCGTGACGCAGATCGTCGAGGGCAACCGGCGTTTCGCGCTGGTGGTGCGGCTGCCGGAGGAGGCGCGCTCGGCCCTAGGGCTGGCGCAGATCCTCGTGGAGACGCCCACCGGCCGCGTGCCGCTGTCACGCCTCGCGCGCATCGAGGACGGCGACGGCCCCAACCAGATCAGCCGCGACGACGGCAAGCGCCGCATCGTGCTCTCGGCCAACGCGCAGGGCAGGGCGCTGTCCGACGTGGTGGCCGACATCCGCGCCGCGGTGGCCGCGCACCCCTTGCCCGAAGGCAGCTTCGTCACGCTGGGCGGGCAGTTCCAGGCGCAGGAGGAGGCATCAAAGCTGGTGGGCCTCTTGTCCATCGTCTCGCTGATCCTGATGTTCGTGGTGCTGTTCAGCCGCTACCAGAGCACGCGGCTGGCGCTCCTGATCATGGCCAACATCCCGCTGGCGCTGGTCGGCGCGGTGCTGGGGCTGTGGATCTCGGGCCAGCCGCTGTCGGTGGCGGCGCTGGTGGGCTTCATCACGCTGGCCGGCATCTCGGTGCGCAACGGCATCCTGAAGGTCAGCCACTACATCAACCTGATGCGCTTCGAGGGCGAGGGCTTCGACCACAAGATGATCCTGCGCGGCTCCATCGAGCGGCTGAGCCCGGTGCTGATGACGGCGCTGGTCACGGCCTTCGCGCTGGCGCCGCTGCTGTTCGAGGCCGAGCGGCCCGGCACCGAGATCCTGCATCCGGTGGCCGTGGTGATCTTCTCGGGCCTGGTCAGCTCCACGCTGCTGGACACCTTCCTCACACCGGCCATGTTCTGGCTGTTCGGCCGCAAGGACGCCGAGCGGCTCGCGGCCGAGGGCGCGACCGAGGCGCTGTGACCGTTTCTCCCACCATTGCTTGACAAAGGAACCGACATGAAATCCCTTCCCCTGTTCGCCGCACTGGCCCTGGCCAGCTCCGTTGCCACGGCCCAGGCCCACAAGGACAGCCACGACCACCAGCCACTGCACGGCGGCGTGGTGGTGGAGGCCAGCGACATGGACTTCGAACTCGTCGCCAAGGCCGACAGCATCGCGCTGTACGTGCGCGACCACGGCAAGGCCGCCAGGCTGGAGGGCGCCACCGGCAAGCTCACGCTGCTGGCCGGCAGCGCCAGGACCGAGGCCGTTCTCGCGCCGGCCGGCGACCGGCTGGAGGCCAGGGGCAGCTTTCCGACGGCGGCCGGCACCAAGGTGGTGGCGACCGTGCAGCTGGCGGGCAAGAAGCCGGCGAACGTGCGCTTCGCGTTGAAGTAGGGCGACACGGGGGTGTCGTACCAGGCGCTTAGCATGCGTTCCTTTTGCCCGCCGCGAACCCGCCGATGCCAGACCCCACCGCCCGACCCGACAGCCCCTGGCGCGTGCTGCTGGTGTTCCTCCAGCTCGGCCTGACATCCTTCGGCGGCCCGGTCGCCCACCTGGGCTACTTCCGCACCGAGTTCGTCGAGCGGCGGCGCTGGCTCGACGATGCCGCCTATGCCGATCTGGTGGCGCTGTGCCAGTTCCTGCCCGGGCCGGCCAGCAGCCAGGTGGGCATGGCACTGGGCCTGGGCCGGGCCGGTGGCTGGGGCATGCTGGCCGCCTGGGCCGGGTTCACGCTGCCGTCGGCGCTCGCCTTGATCGCGCTGGCCGGCGCCATCGTGCACTGGCCCGCACTGGCTGACGCGGGCTGGGTGCACGGCCTCAAGGTGGCGGCCGTGGCCATCGTGGCGCAGGCTGTCTGGGGCATGGCGCGCACGCTGTGCCCGGACCGCCAGCGCGCCGCGCTGGCCATCGCGGCGGCGCTGGTGCTGCTGGCGTGGCCGGCGGCGCTGGCCCAGGTGCTCGTGATCGCAGGCGCGGCCATCGTGGGGCGTTGGCTGCTGCGGCTGCCGGCCGCCACGGCCGCACCCGCACCGCAGCATTGGCCGCTGTCGCGCCGCGGCGGTGCGCTCGCGCTGGCGCTGTTCCTGCTGCCGCTGGCCTTGCTGCCGCTGTGGGCGGTGGCCAGCGGCTCGCCGACGGCCGCGCTGGTCGACGGCTTCTACCGCGCCGGCGCGCTGGTGTTCGGCGGCGGCCATGTGGTGCTGCCGCTGTTGCAGGCCAGCGTGGTGCCGGTCGGCGCGCTCGGCAATGCCGAATTCCTGGCCGGCTACGGCGCAGCGCAGGCCGTGCCGGGCCCGCTGTTCACGTTCGCGGCCTACCTGGGTGCAGCGGCCCAGTGGCCGTGGCAGGGTTGGGTGGGCGGCGTGCTGCTGCTGCTGGTGATCTTCGCGCCGGCCGCGCTCGTGTTGCTGGCCGCGCTGCCGTTCTGGCAACTGCTGCGCGTGCGGCCTGGCGTGCAGGCCGCGCTGGCCGGTGTCAACGCGGCCGTGGTCGGCGTGCTGCTGGCGGCTTTGTACGACCCGGTGTGGACCAGCGGCATCCAGGGGCGCGGCGATTTCGCGCTCGCGCTGGCGGCCTTCGGCCTGCTCGTGGTCGGCCGCTGCTCGCCTGTGCTCGTCGTTGCGCTGGCCGCGGCGGCAGGCCAGGCGCTGGGTTGGATGTCATGAAAACTCGCGAATCGCGTCGATTATTCGCTTGATCGGTGTGCAAACGCGTGGCCCAATGGCGGCCATGGCACCGATCTCTTCCATCGCCTCCAGCGGCATGCAGGCCGCCCAGCAGCGGCTGCAGGCCTCTGCGCACAACGTCGCCAACGTGCAGACCGAGGGGTTCACGCGGCTGGAGGTGGTGCAGCAGTCGCGCAGCGAGACCGGTGGCGTGGACGCGGCGACGCGGCGGGCCGCGTCGGGCGGCGTGTCGCTGGAATCCGAGGTGGTCGACCAGCTGTCGGCCCGCAACGCCTTCGTGGCCAATGCCACCGTGTTCCGTACCGCCGACCGCATGGCCGGCGCGCTGCTGAACGTCTACGCCTGAGTCGGCAGCCCAGGCCCGCGCACCTTCGGACTACGCCGTCGTCTGCTGCAGGTACACCTGCAGATGCGCATAGGCGGCTTGCAATGTCGGCGCGGGCACGCCATGGCGCGCAGCGCGCACCAGCATGTCGCCGACGATGCCGTCGGCCTCCAGCTTCGCCATGCCGGCATCGATGTCGCGCGCCATCGACGCCTTCCAGGCAGAGGCGGGGTTGAGCAGCAGGCCCTGGATCTGCGCGACCGCCTCCGGCGTGAGCGGATGGCCTTCGGCCCGGCTGACCTGCAGGCACTCGGCCAGGGCGGCTTCGACGCAGCCGCGGCCATGCGCCGTGGCCAGGATCTGGGCGATGCTGCCGCGCAGCAGGCAGGTCATGGCCGCGCCGCTGCACAGCATGACCCACTTGTTCCAGAGCTGTTGCGCGATGTGCGGATCGATCGCGCGCAGGCCCGGGCTGCGCGCCAGCAGGCGGTACAGGTCGTCGGCCAGCAACTGCAGCTGCGGTGTGCGCGCGCCCAGGACCACGCGGTCGGCCGCGCCGAGATGGCGCGTGGACCCATCGGGCTGCAGCGCCACGGCGATGTAGGCCACGCCGCCCAGCACCTGCGCCTTGCCGAACGCGGCGTCGAGCAGGTCGTAGGTCTGCATGCCGTTCAGGAAGGGCAGGATGGCCGTGCGGGGGCCGATGGCGGGCGCGATGCTGCGCATGGCCTCGGGCAGGTCGTAGGTCTTGCAGGCCAGCAGCACCACATCGGCTGCGGGCAGGGCGCTGCCGGCCTCCACGACATCGACGGCGCCGTGGAAGTCGCCCAGTTCGCTGTGCACGTGCAGGCCGTGTGCGCGCAGCTGGCGGGCGCGCGCGCTGCGCACGAGGAAGGAGACGGAGGCGCCGGCCTGCAGCAGCCGGGCGCCGTAGTACGCACCGATGGCGCCAGCGCCGAGAACGAGAACCTTCATGGGGTCACCTGTGGTGGGGAGAGGAGGGCTGGCGCTTGCCGGCGGTCAGCGCGCGCCAGGAAAAAGAAGCGGCCGCGCCGCTGCGGAGGGCAGCACGCAGGCCACGTCGTGCCTGCACCCTGGCACCACCTGCAGCGGCCTGGGCTGTGCGGGCTGCAGCACCTGCGCATCGTAGGCCGCGTAGCCCTGGGCGCGCTGCAGGCGGTAGGGGCCCTGCAGCTGGGCGGCGCAGCCGTGGTCCAGCAGCTTGTCGGCGTTGCCGGGGCCGGGTCCGTTGTCGAGCGCGCCGGCCAGGTAGGCCAGGTCTGCCGCGCGGTAGCGGGCGCGTGCAGCCGCCGCGTCGCCCAGATGGGCGGGCAGGTCGGCCACGCCGTACTTCCACTGGTCGTAGCGCGGGCAGGCCGCGGCATCGGGCGTGTGCAGGGCCATCGGAGCGCCGGTGGGCTGCCCATCCTGTGGCGGCTGCGGCCGCACCGGGTCGAAGTACAGCCAGGTGCCCGGGTCGGCGACCACGTGGCGCAGCCGCACGCCGGCCGGCGCGTCAGCCGCGAAGGCTGCATGGTGCTGCAGCAGCTGGGCGCCGGCCGAGAAGCCCGCGAGCGTCACCTGGCGCAGGCCCGGCCACTGGCGCACCAACTCGGCCACCAGCGCGTCGAGCGCGGCGAAGGACGTGATGGGGTGCGGCCCGTCGGAGTCCTCGCCGGCCAACCAGGCGCCGCAGCGCCACAGCGCGTCGCCGGGCTGTGCCGCCACCTCGCCCGGCGTGTGGCAGCGCTGCGCCTGCGCGGCCCCGACCTGGAACAGCGGTGCGACCACCAGCACCCGCCCCTGCAGGCCGGCGCCTCGCACCGCCGCGAGCCCGGCGTTGAAGCTGTGCGCCGCATCGCGCGGATAGCCGTGCATGACGAGCAGCGCGGTGTCCGGAGTGCCTCCGGGGGGCTGAGACACGTAGTAGGCCAGTTGGCCGGCGCGCTGCGGCAGCGCCACGCGCAGCAGGCAGCCGGCCGGCTGGGCCTGCCGGTCGCAGGCGACGGCGGGGTCGGCCGCTGGCGTGCGCGGGATGGCGGGCGGCGCGGCCCGCGCTGCCAGCGCGAGAGCGGCCAGGCAAAGCCCCATCCACCTCATGGCGTCACGGCCGCGTGGGCGCCAGCGCGGGCGCCACGGTGCGGGCGCGGACCAGCAGCACGGCCGCCGCCGCCACCAGGCAGGCCGCGCCGGCCGTGAACAGCGCCGGCGTGTACGAGGCCAGCACCGAGCGCGACAGGCCCGCGCCATACGCCGCCACCGCCGCGCCGAGCTGGTGCGCCGCGAACACCCAGCCGAACACCAGCGCCGCGCGCTCGGGGCCGAACTCTGCTGCGGCCAGCTTGACCGTGGGCGGCACGGTGGCGATCCAGTCCAGCCCGTAGAACACGGCGAACAGCGACAGGCCGGCGATGGTGAACTCCGAATACGGCAGCCAGAACAGCGAGAGCCCGCGCAGGCCGTAGTACCAGAACAGCAGCTTGCGGCTGTCGTAGCGGTCCGACAGCCAGCCCGACGCCGTGGTGCCGATCAGGTCGAAGATGCCCATCATGGCCAGCACCGAGGCCGCTGGCACCGGCCCCATGCCGTAGTCGCCGCACAGCGAGATGAAGTGCGTCTGCACCAGGCCGTTGGTGCTGAGCCCGCAGATGAAGAAGGTGCCGGCCAGCACCCAGAAGGCCGGCACGCGCGAGGCGCTGGCCAGCGTCGAGAAGGGCAGCTTCCAGTCGGCGCGCGGCGCAGGCTGGGCCGGCGCGGCGGCGGGGTCGGCGCCGTAGGCGGACAGCCCCATGGCAGCCGGGCTGTCGCGCATGAACAGCAGCACCAGCACGAACACCAGCGCCGAGGCCGCCACGATGGGCAGCAAGGCCCAGCGCCAGCCGTGCTGCTCGATCAGCCAGGCCGCCAGCGGCAGGAACAGCAATTGCCCGGTGGCGCTGCTGCCGGCCAGCAGGCCCATGACCAGGCCCTTGCGCTGCACGAACCAGCGGTTGGCCACCATGGCGCCGAGCACCATGGCGGTGAGCCCGGTGCCCACGCCCAGCACCACGCCCCACAGCACGAAGGCCTCGCCCAGCGTGTGCATGAACAGGCCCAGCACCAGTGTGCTGGCGATCACGGCGGCGGCGAAGGCCACCACGCGCGAGACGCCGTAGCGCATCAGCACCACGGCCGCGAACGGGCCGAGCAGGCCGTACAGCGCGAAGCGCGTGGCGAACACGGACGAGAGCTCGGTGGTGCTCCAGCCGAACTCCTTGCCCAGCGGCTGCATCAGCGCGCCGGGCAGGCCGAGCGCGGCCGAGGTCGTGAGCATGGCCACGAAGGTGATGGCCGCGATGGCCCAGGCGTAGTGGATGCCACGGCGCTGCAGCAGCGCGGCGAATCGATGGGCCAGCATGGTGCGTGGGGATCTTGGAGGTGGCGAGGGCTTCAATGATAATGACCGCAATCAAAAATTGTCAACGCAGGGGCATGCGATGAAAGTGACCAAGGAACAGGCGCAGCAGAACAGGCTGGCCTTGCTCGAAGCCGCGGGCCAGCTGTTCAAGCAGCACGGCATCGACGGCGTGGGCGTGGCCGATGTGTGCCGCCAGGCTGGGCTCACGCACGGTGCGCTGTACAAGCATTTCACGGACAAGCAGGACCTCGCGGCCCAGGCGTTCGCCCATGCCTTCCAGGCCGGGCACGGGCGGGCCAGCCAGCCCGGGCTGGCCGGCGCGGGCCCGCGGCGCACGTTCGCGAGCTACCTGGACCGCTACCTGAGCCGCACGGTGCGCGACAACATGGCCAAGGGCTGCCCGCTGGTCTCGACCGCCTGCGAGACCGCGCGCCAGGGCGAGGCCGTCAGCCGCAGCTATGCCGATGCGTTCGCCGAGCTGCGCGCTGGGGTCATGGCGACACTGCCCGAAGAGACGGCACCGGCCGAGCGCGCGGCGCTGGCCAGCACCGTGGTGGCGGCGCTGGTCGGTGCGATGGCGATCTCGCGCGGCATGGCCAAGGCCGACCGGGCGGAGGCCGATGCGGTGCTGGCGCAGGTGCGCGGTGTGCTGGAGAGCTTGGGCGGCCTGGCAGTGCGTTGATCCGTTGCGAGCCTTCGAACGGCACGACATCGGCTCGCACGGCGCTGTTCCGAAGGCCGCGGAGCAGGCCATGCCAGCAGACGCTTTGGCCCTGGCTCTGCCAGGCCGCTGGCGGCGCCCCTGGAGGGGGATCGGATGTCTACACGAAGTGGGACATCCAGAGGGGTGGTCTCAAATCGTGACGCCGCCGTCGATGACGAGGTTCTGGCCCGTCATGAAGGCGCCGGCCTGCGAGGCCAGGAACACCGCTGCGCCAGCGATCTCGTCGGGCTCGCCGATGCGGCGCAGCGGCGTGGTGGCCGTGCGCTTCGTCAGCAGCTCCTCGTCCTCCCACAGCGCCCGCGCGAAGTCGGTCTTGATGAGCCCCGGCGCGATGCAGTTCACGCGCACGTTGTGCGGCCCGTACTCCACGGCGAGGTTGCGCGCCAGCTGCATGTCGGCCGCCTTGGAGATGCAATAGGCGCCGATGATGGGCGAGCCGCGCAGCCCGCCGATGGACGAGACGATGGTGATGCTGCCGCGCCTGCGCTCCAGCATGCCCGGCGCGGCGAAGCCGATCAGCCAGTGGTTGGCGATGACGTTGTTCTCCAGGATCTTGCGGAACTGCGCGTCCTCGATGCCGGCCATGGGCCCGTAGTAGGGGTTGCTGGCGGCGTTGCAGACCAGTGCGTCGACCGGGCCGAGCCGGCGCGCGGTCTCCTCGACCAGGTGCCGCAGTTCGTCCTTGGAGGAGATGTTGGCCGCGATGGCGATGGCCGCGCCTTCTCCATGCGCGCGGCAGATGCCGGCGGCCACCTCCTCGCAGGCCTCGGCCTTGCGCGAGGAGATCACCACCCTGGCGCCATGCTCGGCCATGCGCTCGGCGATGGCGCGGCCGATGCCGCGCGAGGAACCCGTGACGATGGCCACCTGGCCGGCCAGTGAGAACAGTGACATGCGTGTTGCCTCCTTGTGTTGGAGGCCACAGCATGCCTCAACTGCACATGGCGCGGATGTCGTCCGGGATCGGCACGGCCCGGATGCCGGGCGCATGGTCCGCGCGGTGCGCTGCGAAGATGCGCACCTCGTCGCATTCCAGGATCGGCGTCTCGCCGCGCGTGACGCGGTGGCGCAGCACGAAGCTGCTGCGCCGCCACTCGGCCACGGTCACCGCGATGTCCAGCACATCGCCGTAGCTGGCCGTGGCAATGAAGCGCGCATGCGTGTCGACGATGGGCGTGCCCAGGATGCCGCGCGCCTTCTCCAATTCGTGCCAGGGCGGAACGCCGCACTGCACGAAGAAGTGGTGGCCAGCCGCATCGAGCCAACGGAAGTAGTTGGGAAACCAGACGATGCGCGCGGGGTCGCAGTCGCCGAATTCGACGCGCACGCGGTGCACCACGCTGCGTGGCGCTGGGTGGGCTGAGGGTATGGAAGACATGGCCGCCATGTTAGACAGCCACGCCGCCGTGCCACCGCAGGACGCTCAGTCGGCGTAGACGCCAGCCGCCTTGATGACGGGGCCGAAGCGCGCCACCTCGGCCTGCACGAACTTCTTGTGCTCGGCCGGCTCGATGCGCTT
>NZ_LMMT01000017.1 GCF_001422365.1 Pseudorhodoferax sp. Leaf265
ACCGAAGAAGTTATCCACACCATGAGTCCCGCTGGGCTCTATCCAGGGTGGGTCAAGGTTCGATGGAAATGGCGGGTCAGGAATACGTGGAAATCAACACAGGGGCAAGGGCGGCACATTCTTCGAGGTCTGGGTGCTGCTCAGCCCACGGCGTCTGGAAGCCATTGAGGCCGAGCGCGCGACCCTTCGCAGCAGGGTCACCGTCGAAGTCGGCGCCATGGTGTTTGCTGGCCTGCAGTCCTCTCTGGAAGGAGCCACGGCATGACGTACCGCCCCCGCCCCGAGAGCCTGGCCGCCAAGGTCTGCTGCTGGTTCGCCCTGCATCCCGAATCGGCGCTGACGCTGGCCGACATCGTTGACCGGTTCGTCATGCCTGGTGACAGTCGCAACGTGCACGCCCAACTGGTCGTGGCCATGGACCACGACTTGATTACCTTCAGCGGCGACGACAAGATGTTCCGCAAGGGCCCCGCTGACTTGCCCAGCTGCGCCCTGCCCCATGACGACAGCGAGGATCGCGATGACGAGGCGCCTGTGGACGAAGGAGGACGAGGACCAGCTGCGGGCCCTGTACCCGGTGACGAGCGTGGAACAGATCTCGCAGCTGACGGGACGCAACGTGCCGGCGATCTACAAGCGGGCGTACGAGCTGGGGCTGAAGAAGCTTCACCATCCGGCGCGCAACTGGAGGCCTATCGGGTCGGAGCGGTTGGACCGCGGCATCTTGATCCGGAAGGTGACGGACACCGGCAACCCCAAGAAGGACTGGAAGCGGGTGGACGTGATCGAGTGGGAAGCCAAGAACGGCCCGATCCCACCGGGGTACAGCCTGATGCTCAAGGACGGGAACGGCCCAAGGACGCAGGACAACCTGGCGCTGTTCACGAAGAGCGAGCATTTCGAACGGGCGAGCGTGCGCGCCATGCCGCCCGAAGTGGCCGCTTTGTATCAGCTCAAGGGGCAGATCACGCAGGCGATCAACAGGCGGACACGGACGGCCCAACAAGCCCCATCGCTGCCATCCGACGACACCTGATGGCCACGCTGGCGGATCTGCGCGACCGTGAGAACCCGATGCCTATCGACCGCGCCAAAGCCGTGGCCGAAGTGGCCACGGTGCTGATCAACAGCGCCAAGGTGGAGGTCGAGTACATCAAGGCGACGAAGCGCAAGTCCGGCGAGTTCTTCCGGCCAGGGAAGGTGATCGAGAACGGAGGCTCCAATGGGTGAACAACGCCGAGTTCGGGCCATCCCTGGACCAGGCGAACAGCGCGGCCTAGCGCGGCTCAACGTCGCGCGACAGAAGAAAGACCTCGCCGTCAGCAAATCCAGGGTGCGCCCGCGCAAGCCTATGTATCAGCTCCCAGAATTGGCGATAAGCCATCACAGGTGCTTCGCCGCCGATGAGGCTGCGTCCTGCCAACAACTCAAGTGCAGGAACACTGATCCGGCAGGACCGATCGCTCCCATGAGCAAGGAATTCAACGCGTCGCGGGTTGATCCGGTACTGCGCGTGCTGGTCGGCTCTCACTTCGGTCTTTTCGGGGCCTCACTGGGGTCAAAGCAGCAGTGTGGCGCACGGCTGGGAAGACTGGTACATCAAAAGATGTCCTCAGCGCCGATTCGCAGCTTCGAGCGCACGGGCCGGAAATTTCCCGGCATCCGCGGCAAAGTCAGGAGCGAGGAGTGCCGACCATGAACGCGACTGTTCGATGGGTCACCGTCGCGCTGGCGTCCGAGCTGACCGGCTTCACCGAGGAGTTCTTCGCGGAGCACTCGCGCGGCGGCCTGTGGATCGAGGGGAAGGTCTGGAAGTGGGTTCAGGGCCGGCGCCTGTTCGACATGTTGGCTCTGTACGAATGGATCGACCAGCAGCCGAGCATCCCGACCAAACGCGGCCGCAAGCCGAAGGCAGAGCAAGGCGAGGTGATCGACGTATGAGCGGCGTGATCGTGCGCGACCGGCACCTACAGATTGACCTGCGCGCCCAAGGCTACGGCCGCGAGCGCCTGGAGATCGAGCCCACGCCGGTCAACATCAAGTACGCCGAGCGGCTGCGCCTGGAGATCCTGGGCAAGATCGAGCGCGGCACTTTCGCCCTGGGCGACTACTTCCCGAGCTCGCCGCGGGTGGCGAAGGATGCGCCGAGCATGACCTGGGCCGAGGTCGCGGCCGAATGGAAGAAGGTCAAGCGCGGGGAGATCGAGCACAGCACTGCGCACAGCTACGCGCAGACGCTGTCGTCCAAGCACTTTGCCGACTGGCAGGACATGCGCATGAACGCGTTGGACTATCGGGCGCTGATGGCCAAGCTGGCCACCCTGCCGCAGCACCCGAAGACCTGGAACAACATCGCCAGCGTGCTCAGCATGGTGCTGGAGTACGCCTTCAAGGCGAAGCTGGTGCGCGAGCCGCTGCACGAGCACATTGAGATGCGCCGGCCGACGAAGCCACAGCCGGACCCATTCACCCTGAGCGAGGCCGAGCTGATGCTGTCGAAGATGCGCAACGACCGCGGCCGCCGGTACTACGAGTTCGCCTTCTTCAGCGGCCTGCGCCCCAGCGAACAGATCGCGCTGCGCTGGTCCAAGGTGGACTTCAGGCGCGGCACCGTCACGGTGGACACGGCCTTCACGCGCAGCGCTGAGAAGGGCACCAAGACCGGCGTGTCGCGCGAGGTCGAGCTGACCGGCCGGGCCCTGGCCGCGTTGGAACAGCAACGCGCTGTCAGCCAGCTGGCCAGCGACCACGTATTCCTCGGCATGGACAACCTGTTCTACACGACCACCAAGGGCCCGCTGGACTGCTGGTGGAAGCCGGCGATGAAGCTCTCCGGCCTGCGGAGCCGAGACGCGCGGCAGACCCGGCACACGTTCGCCACGATTTGCCTGCACGCCGGCAGCACGCCGGCCTGGGTCGCGCGCCAGCTCGGGCACTCAGTCGAGATGTTCTACCGCGTGTACTCGAAGTGGATCGAGGCGGCCGACGCCGGGTCGGAAGTCAGGCGCCTGAACAGCTTCCTGTCGGGCCAGAAAACCGGGACACAAACCGGGACATGACCCCTGTTTTCGGCTGCGCTCGCCGGACCGTTTCAGAGGGAGAACAGCAGAGCAAAGGAATTCGGCTGTTTTCCATTTGCCTATAGGCGCGGGTTCGATTCCTGTCGAGGGGACCAGCAGGCTCAGGCCATTTCAGCCAGCGCCTCCTTGACACCCTCTTCCCGCAGCGGGAAGTCCGCGCCTTCCAAATGCAAGGCCGCATCCTTGGGCGTCGGCGTCGCGCACTCCTTGTAGATGACCCCGTCCTTCATCACCAGCTGGATCTTCGCCGGGTCGGTCAGGATGGACAGGTCCTGCAACGGGTCACCGTCGACCAGCACGATGTCGGCGGTGTAGCCGGCCTTCAGCTTGCCCAGCGTGTCGGGCTGCATCATGATCTCGCCGCCCAGCGCGGTCGCCGCCAGCAGCGCCTCCTTGGGCGTCATGCCGATGTAGTCGACGAAGTACTGCAGGTCGTTGGCATTGGTCCCGTGCGGCATCCACGCAAAGCCGTAGTCGCCGCCAGGCAGGATGCGGATGCCACGCTTGTGCATCTCGCGCAGGCTCTGCGCGGCCACCTCGAGTTCGCGCTTGTAGCCCATCTGCGTGGCCACGGCCTCGGTGATGCCGTACTCGGCCGCGTGGTAGGTGGTGCGCACCAGCCAGCCGATGCCCGGGGCCACGAAGTGCCTGTCCTTGGCAGCCTCGAGCATGTCCAGCGCTTGCGCGTCGGCGAAGCTGGCGTGGTAGACCATCTCGATGCCATGCCGCACGCACAGCTTGACGGATTCGCTGGAGCGTGCGTGCGCCGCGATGCGCTTGCCGTAGCGCTTGGCCTCGCGTGACAGCATGGCCACCTCTTCTTCGGAAAACGGCGACATCTCGGCCGGCAGGCCGGCGATGTACTCGCCCGACAGGTTGATCTTCAGGTGGTCGACGCCGTACTTGATGAAGGTGCGCGCCGCGCGGCGGATCTCCTCCGGGCCGCTGCAGACGCTGCCGAAACTCAGCTCTTCGAAGGGCATGTGCGGCAGCGTGTTGTCACCCAGCGCCCCGATGGTCGTGATCTCCTGCGAGCCCGCCAGGTAGCGCGGGCCCGGGAACTCGCCCGCGTCGATGGCGTTGCGCAGCACCACGTCCAGCCGCGGCTTGGCGGCGGCCGCACCGATGGCGCAAGTCCAGCCCATGTCCAGGTAGCGCTTTGCCACGCGCACGCACCAGAGCATGTGCTCTTCCGGCGGCATAAACTGGATGGCGGCCAGCGAGGGCTGGTCGTTCCAGGAGAAGTGCGTGTGGGCCTCGGTCATGCCGGGCATCAGGAAGCGGCCACGGCCTTCGAACACGCGTGCGCCTTCGGTGCCGACCTTTTCCGGCGCGCGGGCGACCTGGATGATTTTCTTGTCCTCGACCAGCACGTCGCCCAGGTACGGGTCCTCGCCCGTGCCGTCGAAGATGCGAACGTTCGTGAATGCATACCGCGTCATCTCTGTCTCCTTGACCTGGTGGTCACGTGGGGTTCCCGGCCGGGCCGGAAGGGGTGGCAAACGAGGGTGGGTTCAGCGCAGGCGCGCGTGGAAGGCTTCGAGTTCCTGGGCGCAGCGCTGGGGCTGCTCCAGGGTGGTCCAGTGACCGCAGCCGGGCAGCACGGCCATCGAGGCATCCGCCAGGCGATGGGCCATGGTTTCGAGGCTGCTTGGCGGCGCCACGCCGTCCTGGTCGCCGGTCACCAGCAGCACGGGCGCCGCGATGGATTCCAGCGCCGCAGACTGCGCCGCAGCCAGCGCCTCGCAGCTCTGCGCATAGCCCTCGCACGGCTGGCGCATGATGAGCTCGCGCACTGCGGCCACAACCACGGGGCGGTCGGCCTTGGTCTCCCTGCTCGTGGCGCCTTGCACGATGGCATCGGCGATCTCCTGCATGGCGAGCACGCCCTGGCGGGCCAGTGCGGCACGTGCGCGGATGCCGGGGCGGCCGGCGTCTGGCGGACACACCAGCGGACCGAACAATGCGAGCGAGCGCACCAGCGGAGGGTGCGCCACGGCCAGGTGCTGGGCCACGATGGTGCCGAGCGAGTGCGCGACCACGTGAACCGACTTCAGCTCCAGCGTGTGCACCAGCCCCGCGATGGCCTGCACGAGGCTTTCGATGGAAAGCGGGCCGGGCGTCAGTGCGGAGCGCGCGCTGCCAGGCAGGTCGGGGGCGATGCGCTGGAACGGCTGCAGCGCGCCCGCGATGGGCGTCCACACGTTGGATGAGCCACCCAAACCGTGGATGCACAGAACCGCATCGCCCTCGCCGGCGATCTCGACGGCCAGGCCGTTGATGCATTGCGTGGCCATGGCGTTCAGACGAACCTGTTCTCGATGGCCCCCAGGCCATCCACCTCGATGCGCACGGCGTCACCGGCGCGCAGGTAGCGCGGGGGCACGAGGCCCATGCCCACGCCGGCCGGCGTGCCGGTGGCGATGACATCGCCCGGGTACAGCGTGATGCCGCGCGAGATGGTCTCGATCAGCGTCGGGATGTCGAAGATCATGTTCTCGGTCGGGCCGTCCTGGCGCAGCTCGCCGTTGACCCAGCAGCGCACGCGCGTCTTCGTGCCATCCAGTTCGTCTGCCGTGACGATCCACGGGCCCATGGGACAGAAGGTGTCGAACGACTTGCCCATGTCCCACTGCTGGTGGCGCATCTGCACGTCGCGCGCAGTCACATCGTTGACGATGGTGTAGCCGAACACATGCGACAGCGCCGCCGCCCTGGCGATGTTCTTGCCGCCCTTGCCGATGACGACGGCCAGTTCGGCCTCGTAGTCGATCTGCTCGGAGAGGTCGGTCGGAACATGGACGGCATCGTGTGGGCCCACGACGCACTCGGGCACCTTGGTGAACACGATGGGCCAGGACGCAGGGTTGGCATCGTTGTCCTTGAACACCGAGGCCGAGAGTTCCTTCGCGTGCGCGTGGTAGTTGCGGCCCACGCACCAGATGTTGCGGCGTGGTTTGGGCAGCGGCGCGTCCAGCTGCACGCCCTTGACGTGGAACCGGCGGTCCGTTGCCGCAGGCAGCGGCCTGCCCTCGGCCAGTGCCTGGATGACGGGCAGCACGCCATATGCGGCCTGGGCGGCAGGCACATCGAGCGCGGTGATGGTGTGTCCGGTGGGGTCGACCAGGCCGACATGGGAATGCCCGTCGACCAGGAATGCAGCGAGACGCATGGGATGCTCCAGAAGGTTGGGGGGACGGCCTGCCTGCCCATCTGGCGGGGCAGCACAGACCGCTGGCAAAACTGTAGGAGCCGGCCGCCCGGCGCGCTTATCGCCGAGTCGCCCGGCGTATCAAAGAGTCAGATGCATTCCTCAGGGCTTACCCGAGGAGCCTGACGTTGACGCCGGCCGGGGCACCAGAATCCGCGCCACGTTGTGGGAGTTGGGGCATGGCAGAGGCGTACGCACTTCACGAAGGAGCCTTCGGCACGGCCATCGTGCTGGAGTTGCGGGGCAACCTGGTCCCGCACGCGCATTCGGAAGCGCAGATCGCGTTCTGGCTGGGCGGGGCGCGCGGCACGGCGCGCGTCGGCGATGAACGCGTCGAGTACAGCGAAGACCTGGCGCTCGGTGTCAACGCCTTCGAGTCGCACGACTTCGCGATGCACGAGGACAGCGGGGTCGCGGTGTTCCTCGTGTTCATGGTGCGGCACGAGTGGCTCAAGGAGCGAGCCGACGCCGCGGGGCGCGGGTTCCGCTTCGCGACCCCAAGGGTTCACATCGACGCAGCACTGCGCCGGGCCTGCTGGCAGGTGCTGGACCTGATCCTGTCGGCACAGTCGCCGCGCGCCGCGGTCGACGACCAGGTGGAGCGGCTGCTCGAGGCCGCCACCGATGCCGCCAACGAGGTGGCACCGTGGCCGCACATCGCGCTCGGCGCATCGCTGGACCACCGCCTGCGCGCGGCCATCGCGCACATGCGCGCGCACGTGTCCGACAAGGCCACCATCGACGAGATCGCGGGCCGCGTCGGCCTGTCACGCGGCCACCTGTTCGCGCTGTTCCGCGACCAGTTGAACACGACGCCCCAGGTGTTCTGGAGCGCGGTGCGCGTGGAAGAGGCGATGCGGCGCGTTGGCGACGGCGCGCCGCTCACCGACGTTGCGCTCGATCTCGGTTTCTCGGCGCCTGGCAACTTCTCGCGCTTCTTCAAGGAGCACACCGGCGTGTCGCCCTCGATCTTTCGGCGGGCCGTGCGCGCGCCAATGCCATCGACCGTGACGGGCGTTCCACGCTGAGCGCCGCCGGCGGGTCCGCGCACATCGAAGCGAGGCCCGTCTCTGTAGGACTTTTGCCATTCAGTGTCAGAACTTTCCTACACCACCACCCGCCTCACAACAAGAGAACAAACCTTGTAAAACGTCGATTTTTTTGACAACTAGCACTTCATCTGCTCCTTTTGCGCGCGCTAACTACCTGGTACTAGACGCAAAAATCGAACAGGCACGGCATTTGCGCGTTGCAGCATTCGCCGGGTCCCAGACCTGTTCTTTCCCTCAACGCAAAGGAAATGCAATGCGCTCTCTGAAATCAAGCCGTGTCGCCATGGCCGTCGCTGTTGCCCTGGCAGCATCGGCCGCGAGTGCCGCTCCTGTCGCCAACTGGACCTACGAGGTGACGAGCGCGTTCGACACGGCCCCCGCCGCCACGACGTTCGTGAACTCGGGGACGAATCCGGGCCCCGTCAATCCATCCACCGGCTACTGGACCAGCGCGAACCTGCTGCAGTGGGGCCAGAACGACGGCAGCATCGCCACCGGCACCCGCAGCGGCCTGGAGATCACCAACTCTCCCTCCAACGGCCCGATCGCCACCAATGGCGCCTTCGTCCCGGCCAACAGCTACACCCACTACAACAACGCCGCACTGGGCGCCAACAGCTGGACGTTGAGCACGACCAAGATCGACTCGACGCTGAGCCTGTCTGCACCTGGTGTGGACAAGCTGTTCGAGACCTCCTACAGCGTGTACTTCACGGAAACGCCGAACCGCAACACCGGCTGCCCGTCCGCACCCGAAGCCAACCCCTGCAGCGACATCTTTGTGCTGGTGGGCGGCTTCGGCGAGTCGTTCACCTACGACGGCTACGAGTACAGCTTCCAGTTCATCTCCGACCCGGCGTTCACCGAGTTGAGCGATGCCCAGTGCGTCGCCGCTGGCTACCAGGCTGGCTGCTTCGGCTTCGCCACGCCAGAAGGCCAGGACTACACCGTGGACTTTGCGTTCCGCCTGGTCGCAACGGAAGTGCCCGAGCCTGCCACCCTCGCGCTGATCGGTGCGGGCCTGCTGGGCATGGCCGGTCTGCGTCGTCGCCAGCAAGGCAAGTGCTGAGCACTCGGCGGCCTCAGCCAACCCCGCTTTGGCGGGGTTTTTTGTGTCCAGTGCTGGCATCGCGTCCATGCCACGCCACGGAGAAATGCGCGGCCTAGAATTCGGCGCAGCTCCGCACCCGCACCAACCAGGACGTCGCCATGGCCCGCCACCTTCTTCGCAGTTGCACCATTGCCCTCGCCGCGCTGACCGCCCTGTCGGCACAAGCGGCGAGCCCGCTCGACAGGCTCAAGAGCGCGGCCGGCGAACAGTTGGGCGCCGGCAGCAGCAGCGGCGCGGCCGGCATGCTGGGGGGCCTGGGTCTGCCCAGCATCGGCGGCGGCACGGCCAGCAACGCGGCGGGCGTGCTGCAGTACTGCATCGAGCGCAAGTACCTGGCCGGCGGCGCGGCCGGCATCAAGGACAAGTTGCTGGGCAAGATCGGCCTGGGCGGCGGCAAGGAAACGCAGGACAAGGGCTACCAGAGCGGCCTGTCCGGCATCCTGAGCGGCAGCGACGGCAAGTCTTTCGACATGGGCAAGATCCAGGACCAGCTCAAGGACAAGGCCTGCGAGTACGTGCTCGACAACGCCAAGTCGCTGATCTGACCAGGCCTCAGTGCCAGACCCCGGGGAACGCCCAGACCAGCGACCCCGTCATGAGCAGGTAGCGCAGGAACTTGCCGATGGCCATGTAGAAGAGGCAGGGCCAGAACGGCAGCCGCAGCCAGCCCGCCACCGCGCACAGCGGGTCGCCCACCGCGGGCAGCCATGCCAGCAGGCAGGCCTTCGGCCCCAGCTTCTTCAGCCAGCCCAGCACCCGCACGTGGTGCGAGGAATGGCTGTAACGGTCGGCCACCTTGTGGGCGCCGTAGCCCAACCACCAGTCCACCGCACCGCCCAGCGTGTTGCCCACGGTGGCCACGACAATGGCCGGCCAGAACATCTCCGGGTTGAGCTTGACCAGGCCGAACACCACGGGTTCGGAGCCCAGCGGCAGCAGCGTCGCCGAGATGAAGGACACGACGAACACCGTGCTCAGGCCGAACTCGGGCAGCGCCAGCGCACTCAGCAATTGGTTCAGCCAGGCTTCCATGAGCGGGCCAGTATAGGGGCCGCCTCCGGCCCGCCATGTAGGCAAGCAGCCGTTTCAATTGCTGAAATTTGAGGCAGCTAGAATCCCTCCCCCGCCTCCGACCCTCCCCCGCACCCCAGCATGCAGATCGGCCAGTTCACTTTGGCGAACAACGTGTTTGCCGCCCCCATGGCCGGGGTGACGGACCGCCCGTTCCGCCAGCTGTGCAAGCAGCTGGGGGCGGGTTACGCGGTCAGCGAGATGGTGACCTCGCGGCGCGACCTGTGGACTTCGCTGAAGACCTCGCGCCGCGCCGACCATACCGGCGAGGTGGCACCGATCGCCGTGCAGATCGCCGGCACCGATCCCGAGA
Organism: Pseudorhodoferax sp. Leaf265; assembly: GCF_001422365.1. GTDB lineage: Bacteria > Pseudomonadota > Gammaproteobacteria > Burkholderiales > Burkholderiaceae_C > Pseudorhodoferax. The sequence goes on from NZ_LMMT01000017.1 coordinate 9,839, forward strand.
CGATGGCCGAGGCGGCCGCCTACAACCTGGAGCGCGGCGCCCAGATCATCGACATCAACATGGGTTGCCCGGCCAAGAAGGTCTGCAACAAGTGGGCCGGCTCGGCATTGATGCAGAACGAGGCGCTGGCCGTGTCCATCGCCGAGGCCGTGGTGGCCGTCTGCGCACCGCAGAACGTGCCGGTCACGCTCAAGATGCGCACGGGCTGGTGCGCCGAGCAGCGCAACGCCGTGGTGCTGGCGCGCGCCTTCGAAGGCGTGGGTATCCAGATGCTGACCGTGCACGGCCGCACACGCGAGCAGGGCTACAGCGGTCACGCCGAGTACGACACCATCGCCGCCGTGAAGGCCGCCGTGCGCGTGCCGGTGGTGGCCAATGGCGACATCACCACGCCGCAGCAGGCGCGCGCGGTGCTGGCCGCCACGGGCGCGGACGCCGTCATGATCGGCCGCGCGGCCCAGGGCCGGCCCTGGATCTTCCGCGAGGTCGTGCATTTCCTGGCGACGGGCGAACACCTGGCGCCGCCGCTCGTGGCCGAGGTCCGGCGCCTGCTGCTGGACCACCTGGCCGAGCATTACGCCCTGTACGGTGAGTACACCGGCGTGCGCTCGGCGCGCAAGCACATCGGCTGGTACGTGCGCCAGTTGCCGGGCGGCGAGGCGTTCCGTCAGCGCATGAACCGGCTGGAGACGCCGGCCGAACAACTGGCCGCCGTGGCCGAATTCATGGACGAGATGGGCAGCCTTCAGGAGCGCATGCCCGCCACCGTGACCAGCGAAGAACTTCTGGAGGAGAGCGCAGCGTGAGCAAGAAAAGTATCGAAGAGTGCGTGCGCAGCAGCCTGGAAACCTACCTGAAGGACCTGCACGGGATCGAGCCGGGCGGGGTCTACGACATGATGATCCGCGCCGTCGAGAGGCCCATGCTGGAGGTCGTCATGCAGCACGCCGAGAACAACCAGTCGCGCGCGGCCGAGTGGCTGGGCCTGAACCGCAACACGCTGCGCAAGAAGCTGGTCGACCACAAGCTCATCAAGTGAGCCAGCCCCCCATTCCTTAGCTTTATTCCTCCGATCCGATGAACGCACTGATCTCCGTTTCCGACAAGACCGGCGTGCTGGCGCTGGCCCAGGGCCTGCACGCGCTGGGCGTCAAGCTGCTGTCCACCGGCGGCACCGCCAAGCTGCTGGCCGATGCCGGCCTGCCGGTGACCGAGGTCGCCGACCACACCGGCTTCCCCGAGATGCTGGACGGCCGCGTCAAGACGCTGCACCCCAAGATCCACGGCGGCCTGCTGGCGCGCCGCGCGCTGCCTGCCCATGTGGCCGCGCTGGCCGAACACGGCATCGAGACCATCGACCTGCTGGTCGTGAACCTCTACCCGTTCGAGGCCACCGTGGCCAAGGCCGGCTGCACGCTGGAAGACGCCATCGAGAACATCGACATCGGCGGCCCGGCGATGGTCCGCAGCGCCGCCAAGAACTGGCAGGACGTGGCCGTGCTGACCGACGCCTCGCAGTACGACGCTGTGCTGGCCGAACTGCAGGCCGGCAAGGGGAAGCTCTCGGACAAGACGCGCTTCGCGCTGTCGGTGGCCGCGTTCAACCGCATCGCCGACTACGACGGCGCCATCAGCGACTTCTTGTCGGCCGTGGACTTCGAGGCCAGCGCCGGCCAGCCGGCGCCCGTGCGCGCGCTGTTCCCGGCGCAGAGCAACGGCCGCTTCGTCAAGCTGCAGGATCTGCGCTACGGCGAGAACCCGCACCAGCAGGCCGCGTTCTACCGCGACCTGTACCCGGCGCCCGGTTCGCTCGTCAGTGCCAAGCAGCTGCAGGGCAAGGAGCTTTCGTACAACAACATCGCCGATGCCGACGCGGCCTGGGAATGCGTCAAGAGCTTCGACGTGCCCGCCTGCGTGATCGTCAAGCACGCCAACCCCTGCGGCGTGGCCGTCGGCACCGACGCGCTGGACGCGTACAGCAAGGCCTTCCAGACCGACCCGACATCGGCCTTCGGCGGCATCATCGCCTTCAACCGCCCGGTCGACCTGGCCACGGCGCAGCAGGTGCACAAGCAGTTCGTCGAGGTGCTGATGGCACCGGGCTACAGCGACGAGGCGCTGGCGCTGTTCCAGTCCACCAAGGCCAAGCAGAACGTGCGCGTGCTGCAGATCGCCCTGCCCGCAGGCGGCGCCACCGACTGGGACAACGGCCGCAACGCCATGGACGTCAAGCGCATCGGCTCGGGCCTGCTGATCCAGACCGCCGACAACCACGAGCTGCAGCTGGCCGACCTCAAGGTCGTGACCAAGAAGCAGCCCACGCCGCAAGAACTGCAGGACCTGCTGTTCGCCTGGAAGGTGGCCAAGTACGTCAAGAGCAATGCCATCGTGTTCTGCAAGAACGGCATGACCATGGGCGTGGGCGCGGGCCAGATGAGCCGCCTGGACTCGGCCCGCATCGCCAGCATCAAGGCCGAACACGCCAAGCTCTCGCTGGCCGGCACGGTGGTCGCGAGCGATGCCTTCTTCCCGTTCCGCGACGGCCTGGACGTGGTGGTGGACGCGGGCGCGACCTGCGTGATCCAGCCCGGCGGCTCCATGCGCGACCAGGAAGTGATCGATGCCGCCGACGAGCGCGGCGTGGCCATGGTGTTCTCGGGCGTGCGGCACTTCCGCCACTGAGCCGCGGTTTCGCCCAACAAAAAGCCCGCTCTCGCAGCGGGCTTTTTTGTGGGCGCAGACTTCAGCGCCAGTGGTGCGGGCGCCCGTAGTAGTAACGCGGGGGCGGGCCGTAGTGCCGGTGCGACAGGTTGGCGCCGATCACGCCCAGGCCAATGCCGATGGCCAGCGGTGCCACGTAGGAGGGTGGGCTGTAGACCGGTGCCGATTCATAGACCGTGGTCACCGGCTCGCTCTGGTAGACCGTCGCCGGCTGCACATAGGTCGTGCTCGAGATGATGCGGGCCGGCGCACGCACCGGGGCCTGCTGCACCGGCGGCACGCTGCCGATGGGCGTGACCTGCAGCGGCACGGTCGGGCCCGGATCGTTGGCCATCTGCACCTGGTAGCGCCGGCCTGCGTACTCGTAGACCACGTCGTAGTACGAGGTCTGGTTCTGGTAGAAGGTCTGCGTGCTGCAGTTCTGCACGGTGCGGACCTGGTCGGGCTGCTGGCCCTCCACCTGGTTGCCGAGCACCGCACCGCCCAGGGCGCCAAAAGCCGTTGCCGCCACCTGGCCGCTGCCGCCACCGAAGGCACTGCCGAGCAGACCACCGGCGATGGCGCCGACAACGGCGCCGGCGCCGGAGGGCTGCGAAGCCGTGACGACCTGCTGGTTGTTGCAGACCAGGCGCGGCACGGCCACCTGCTGCATCACTGGCGTGGCCGAAATCACCGTGCCGTATTCCTGGGCCAGCACCGAGGCGCTCAGCAGGCTGGCGCCGGCAAGAAGCAAAAGCTTTTTCATGGTGATCCTTACGACCTGTCGGCCTGCCAAAAGTTTAGGCCTTTACACAGGCTTTTCAACGCCCGGGCAGCGCCGGGCGTTGACGGCGGTGATCAGCCGCGCGCCAGCAGGCGGAACACGGCGCGCGCCGCATCCACCGTCTGCGCGATGTCGTCGTCGCTGTGGGCCGCGCTGACGAAGCCGGCTTCGTACAGGGCCGGTGCGATGTACACACCGCGCTCCAGCAGGCCATGAAACAGTGTGTTGAAGCGTGCGCCATCGGTGGTCATGACGGTGCGGTAGTTCTGCGGCAGCGCGTCCAGCAGGAAGAAGCCGAACATGCCGCCCTCGCTGTCGCCGCTGAAGGGCACGCCCTCGTCGGCCGCGGCCTGGCGCAGGCCGGCCACCAGGGCTTGCGTGCGCCGGGCCAGCGCATCGTAGAAGCCCGGCTTGCCGATCTCGTGCAAGGTGGCCAGGCCGCAGGCCGTGGCCACGGGGTTGCCCGACAGCGTGCCGGCCTGGTAGACCGGGCCCAGCGGCGCCAGCTGTTCCATGACGGCGCGGCGCCCGCCGAAGGCCGCCAGCGGCATGCCTCCGCCGATGACCTTGCCCAGCACCGTGATGTCGGGCGCGAAGCCCGGGATCTCACGTGCATAGACGCTCTGGGCCCCGCCCAGCGCCACGCGGAAACCTGTCATGACCTCGTCGAACACGAACAGCGCGCCGTGCTGCGTGCACAGTTCGCGGCAGCGCCGGATGAAGGGCACGCTGGCGCGCACGAAGTTCATGTTGCCCGCGATCGGCTCGATCATGAGGCAGGCCAGCGCCGCGCCATGCTCGGCAAAGGCCTGCTCCAGGCCCGCGAGGTCGTTGTACTCGAGCACCAGCGTGTCCTGCACCACCTCGGGCGGCACGCCGGCGCTGGTCGGGTTGCCGAAGGTCGCCAGGCCCGAGCCGGCCTTGACCAGCAGCGCATCGGCATGGCCGTGGTAGCAGCCCTCGAACTTGATGATCTTCTTGCGGCCGGTGGCGCCGCGCGCCAGCCGGATCGCGCTCATCGCGGCCTCGGTGCCCGAGCTGACCAGGCGCACCATGTCCATGGACGGCAGGTGCGCGAGGATGGCCTCGGCCAATTCGATCTCGCGCTCGGTCGGCGCGCCGAACGAGAAGCCCTGCACGGCAGCCTCCTGCACCGCGGCCAGCACGGCCGGGTGGCCGTGGCCCAGGATCATCGGGCCCCAGGAGCCGATGTAGTCGATGTAGCGCTGGTCTTCGGCATCCCAGAAATAGGCGCCCTGGGCGCGCTGTACGAAACGCGGCACGCCGCCCACGGCGCGGAAGGCGCGCACAGGGGAATTCACGCCGCCGGGGATCACGCGCTGCGCGCGTGCGAACAGTTCTTCGTTGGTGCTCATGGTGGTCAGTGGCGCACGGCGCCTGCGTCGTTGTCGGCCTCGGGCGGCTCTTCGCCCTGCGCCTCTTCCTCGCCCTCTTCGGGCTGGGCCCAGAACATGCGGTCCGGCAGCACATGGCCCATGCCGGGGCGGAAGCCGCCATCCAGGCTCTGGTCCAGGTAGGTCAGCGCCTCGACCACGGCCTCGTTGAGTTCGGAGCCGCTGGCCAGCAACGCGGCCAGGGCCGCCGCCAGCGTGTCGCCGGCCCCCGTGAACTGGGCCTCGAAGAGTTCGAAGCGCGCATTCGCAAGCACGGTCTGCGGCGTCGCCAGCACGTTGTCCACGTGCTGGTCGGGCAGCAGGATGCCGGTCACCAGCGTGTAGGGCGCGCCCTTGTCGGCCGCGGCCTTGGCGATGTCGCGCGGCGAGGGGCTGCGCTGGCTGCTCCAGTCCGGCAGCAGCCAGCGCCACAGCGTGCTGTGGTTGCCCACCAGCACCGTGGTCTGCGGCAGCATCAGTTCCTGGAACGCGTCCAGGTAGGCGTCGATCTGGTCCTCGTCCCACCACGACAGGTTGGGCATGTAGGCCACCACCGGCAGGTCGGCGTAGTCGGCCGTGAGCTCGGCGATGGCCGAGAGGTTCTCGGGGCTGCCGACGAAGCCGACCTTGATGACCTGCACCGCCATGTCCTCGAGCACGGCGCGGGCCTGCTCGGTCACGGCCTCCTCGTCGAAGGCGAAGTGCTCGAAGATCTCGGCGCTGTCGCGCGCATAGGTGCCCGTCACCACCGGCAGCGCGTGCGCGCCCACCGATGCGATGGCCACGGCATCGGCCGACAAGCCGCCCGCGCCACTCGGGTCGTTCGCATTGAAGACCAGCACGCAGGCCGGCCCGGCGTCCTCGTCCGTGTCGGACAGCTCGGGCTCGGAACCAGGGGATGCGGCGGAGTCGGTCATGCGGATGGGCGGTCTTGGAAGGGGGTGGAGCGGCGTGCGCTGGAGCCTTTGCCACCGGGCATTGCGCCCGGGACGCCTCTATACAATCGCCGGCATTCTATTGGAACGCCCCCCGAACACTGTGACCGACCCTAAAACCTGGATGTGCCTGATCTGCGGCTGGATTTACGACGAAGCGGCAGGCGCGCCGGACGATGGCATTGCGCCCGGCACCCTGTGGGCCGATGTCCCGATGAACTGGACCTGCCCCGAGTGCGGCGCGCGCAAGGAAGACTTCGAGATGGTCCAGATCTGAGCGCCAGCCCAGAAACCGAAACACCATGACGGCCACCACCCCCAGCCTGCGCGTGATGGTGGTCGATGACAGCGCCACCATCCGCCGCAGCGCCGAAATCTTCCTCAAGCAGGGCGGCCACGAGGTCCTGCTGGCCGAAGACGGCTTCGACGCGCTCGCCAAGGTCAACGACCACGCGCCGCAGCTGGTCTTCTGCGACATCCTGATGCCCAAGCTCGATGGCTACCAGACCTGCGCCATCATCAAGCGCAACGCGCGCTTCGCGGACATCCCGGTGGTCATGCTGTCGTCCAAGGACAGCGTGTTCGACAAGGTACGCGGCCGCATGGTCGGCGCGCTCGACCACCTGACCAAGCCCTTCACCAAGGACCAGCTGCTGCAGGCCGTGCTGCAGTACGGGCGCGCAGGCGCGTGACCCCACCCGACACCGGCAGCGCGATGGCTGCGCACGACACCGCCTCCGCTCTGCCGCCCGCGCACTGGCTGGCCGTGCAGGCCGGCGGCCAGCGCTGCCTCGTGCCACTGGCCCAGGCCGGCGAGATCTTTCCGTGGACCGCCGTGCAGCCCACGCCCTACACGCGGGCCTGGTTCCTGGGCGTGGCCAACCTGCGCGGCGAGCTTTGCGGCGTGGTCGACCTGGGGCGGTTCCTGCACGGCGGTCAAGAGGCCGCGGCGCCCGACCCCAAGCTGCTGGGCTTTCACCCCGCCATCGGCCTGAACTGCGCCCTGCGCGTCGACCGGCTGCTGGGCCTGCGCACGGCCGAGGACTTTGTGCCCGCGGCAGCCGATGCCCCGCGCGCGCAGCCCTGGCTCGGCCCGCTGCACACCGATGCCGACGGCCTGGCCTGGCAGACCCTGGATCTGCAAGCGCTGGCACGGGCGCCTGCCTTCCTGGCCATCGATGCCTGAGCACGCTGCGGCCGGCCTGCACGGCGCCATCGGCGCCATGAACACGCTGCGCGTGCAGATCCAGGACGCGGCCAAGCGCATCAAGCGCCTGGGCGAATCGGCCCAGCAGATGGGCGAACTCGCGGTCCTGGCCGCCGACCTTGCCGAGCAGGCCCAGGTGTTGGCGCTGAATGTCGCCATCCAGGCCGCGCCGGCCAACGCGTCCGGCCAGGGCCTGGCGACGGTGGCCGGCGAGGCACAGCGCCTGGCGGTGCGCTCGGCCGACGCCGCCAGGCTGGTCGCCGGGCTCGTGCAGGCCCTGCAGTCCGACACGCACGATGCGGCGGCTTCCATGGAGCGCGCCACCCAGGGCGTGGTGGCCGGTGCGCGGCTGCTCGACCGCCTGGCCGCGTCCTCCCCCGTGCCCAGTCCGACAGAACCGACGTGAACGAAACCAACGCCCTGCCGTCCCCGGCCCACGACCTCGGCCCCGTGGCCTGGGTGCTCGACGAACTGCGCCGCACACTGGACGCCGCCGCCAAATGCCTGCACCGCTACCGGCGCGAGGCCGATGCCGCGGCCAGCGACTTCCACGTGCCGGGCCTGCAGCACCTGCTCCAGGCCGGGCAGCTGCTGCACCAGTGCGCGGGCGCGCTGCACCTGGTCGGGCAGCCGGCCTGCGCGGCGCTGGCCGACGCCATGGAAGCCGCCGTCCAGCGCTTCGCCGAGCAGCGCACGCCCTGCACCGACGAAGCCATCGCGCAGGTCGAGCAGGCCGGCCTGGCCATCACCGAATACCTGCAGGCCCTGTTGTCGGGCAAGCCCGTGGCACCGGTCGAATTGTTCCCGCAGTACCGCGAGGTGCAGGCCCTGGCCGGTGCCGAGCGCAGCCGCCCGGTCGACCTGTGGACCCCGCCGCCGGCCGACGCCGCGCCGCCCGCGCAGTTGCCGGCCGGGATCCAGGCGCTGCAGCCCGATCCCGCACTGCGCAGCCGCCTGGACCAGGCCGTGCTCAAGGTCGTGAAGACCGCCGACCCGGCCGCCGCGCTGGCGCTGCACGACCTGGCCCTGGGCCTGGCCGCCGGCAGCGAAGCGCCGGCACGGCGCAGCTTCTGGCAACTGGCGGCGGCCTACTTCCAGGCCCTGGCGCTGGGCCTGGTGCCAGCCGACCTGTACACCAAGCGCATCGCCTCGGGGGTGCTGACGCAGTACGCCGCGCTGGCGCGCGGCGAGGCCGAGCCGGCCGCCGCGCTGCTGCAGGAGCTGCGGTTCTACTGCGCCGGCGCGGTGCCGTCGGCCGATACCGACCAGGCCGACACGCTGGCCGCCGTGCGCGCCGCCCACGGCTTCGGTGCCGCTGGCACGGCCGACTACGCGCAACGCCGCTTCGCCCGCTTCCCTCCGGCCCCGCTCGCGCAGGCCCGCAAGCGCATCGCGGCGGCCAGCGAGACCTGGGCGGCGGTGGCTGGCGGCGACGCCCACCAGCTGCGCGCCGCGCACGAACAACTGCTGCCGCTGGCCGATGCGCTGGCACGGCTGCACGACGACAGCGCGCCGCTCGCACAGGCCCTGCTGCAGGCCGTCGAGGCCGCCTGGCGCGTGGGCGGCACACCGCCCGTGCCGCCCTCGCCCGCACTGGCGCTCGAAGTGGCCACGGCGCTGCTGTACCTGGACACCGCCTACGCCGACCTGGACCGCAGCGGCACCGAGCTGCGCGCGCGCGCCGCGCTGTTGGCCGAGCGTCTCGCGCTGGTGCAGCAGGGCCAGGCGCCCGAGCCCATGGAAGACTGGATGCAGGCGCTGTACCACGGCGTCAGCGAACGCCAGACCATGGGCAGCGTGGTGGCCGAACTGGGCCGCCTGCTTGCCGAGATCGAACAGGCGCTGGACCAGTTCTTCCGCGCGCCGCGCGAGAAGGGCGTGCTCGGCAAGGTCGTCGCCCAGCTCACGCAACTGCGCGGCGTGCTCTCGGTGCTGGACCTGGAGCAGGCCGCCCATGCCGTGCTGCGCATGCGCGAGACCGTGGATGGCTACATGGCCGACCAGGTGGACGACGCGGCCTTGCGCCACACCAGCTTCGAGCGCCTGGGCAGCAGCCTGGGTGCGCTGGGTTTCCTGGTCGGCATGCTGGGCTACCAGCGCCACCTGGCGCAGCAGCTGTTCGTCTACGACGACGCGCAGGGTCTGTTCCGCCTGCGTGTGGGCCGGGCTGCGGACGGCGCCGAGCCGGTGCCGGAGCCCCCGTCCGACGCGGACGGTGAAGCACCGGCCGACCCGGACGCCCAGGCCGACCTGCTGCAGATCTTCACAGACGAGGCGCAGGCCGTCGTGCAGGACGGCCAGGCCGCCCTGCTGGCGCTGCAGGCCGCGCCCGGCGAACGCGCGCCGCTGGAGCAGCTGCGCCGCGCCTTCCACACGCTCAAGGGCAGCGCCCGCATGGTGCAGCAGGACGGCTTTGCCGCGGCGGCCTGGTCCTTCGAGGACGCACTGAACGCCCTGCTGGAAGCATGGGGGCCGGCCGATGCCGCGCTGCTGCAGGCCACGCAGCAGGCCTTGCAGGCGCTGGCCGGCTGGATCGCCGACATCGCGGCCGGACGCGATGGCGCGCACCGTCTGCCTGCCTTGCAGGAAGCCGCGACCGCCCTGCGCCAGCCGCCGGTCGCCGAAGCGCCGCCCGCCCCGGTCGAGGCAGCCGCAGCGCCGGCCACCGACCACGCGGATGGCGGCGACGACGACCACTTCCGCCAGATCGGCCCGCTGCGCATCGCGCTGCCGCTCTACAACGCCTTCCTCAACGACGCCGACGAGTGGTCGCGCCAGTTGCAGACCGAGCTCGGCGAATGGGCACTGCAGCAGCCGCTGCCGCCTGCGGCCAGCAGCAGCGCACTGGCCCGCGCGCTGGCCGAGAGCGCGGCCAGCGTGGGCTTCGACGCGCTGGCCCAACTGGCCGACCTGCTGGCCCGGGTGCTGGACGGCAGCCCCCTCCGCGCCACCCAGCCCGTGCTGGACGCCGCCGAGGAGATCCGGCGCCTGCTGCACCAGTTCGCAGCCGGCTTCCTCAAGCCCGCGCGCGACGGTGTCGTGCAGGCACTGCAGGCCTTGCTGCAGGCCGCGCCGGACGGCGCCGCGTTCGAGGACGACAGCGACAGCCAGGACGCCATCGACGCCGACCTGTTCCCCGTCTTCGAGGACGAGGCCGCCGAACTGCTGCCGCAGCTGGCGGCGGCGCTGCGCCAATGGCAGAGCGTGCAGGCCACGCCGGCGAACGGCTCGGCGCGCCAGGCCGTCCTGCGCGCCTTGCACACACTCAAGGGCAGCGCGCGGCTGGCCGGCGCGCTGCGGCTGGGCGCGCTCGCGCACCGGCTGGAGAGCGCGGCCGAGCAGGTGCCCGACGACGCGCAGCCAGCGCAGATCGACCCGCTGCTGGCCCATGCCGACCGGCTGCAGCAGGCGTTCGACCAGCTGCGCGCCCCGGCCCTGGCCGCGCCGCTGGACGAGGCCGCGGTGGTGCACGCCGCCCGCCCCGTCTCCGGCCAGTCGGTGCGCGTGCGCGCGCAGCTGCTGGACCAACTCGTCAGCGGAGCGGGCGAAGTGCTGATCACGCGCGCGCGCATGGAAGCGCGTCTGGGCGAACTCGGCGGCGCGCTCGGCGCGTTCGACAGCCGGCTCGAGCACCTGCGCCAGCAGCTGCGCGAATTGGAGACGCAGACCGAGTCGCAGATCCAGGCCAGGCTGGCGCAGGCCGGCGACGGCGGGGACGCCTTCGACCCGCTGGAACTCGACCGTTTCACGCGCACGCAGGAGCTCGCGCGCGGCATGGCCGAGGCCGTGGCCGAGCTGGCCGCCGTGCAACGCCAACTGCAGCGCGGCCTGCAGGGCACGCAGGACGACCTCTCCGTCCAGGGCCGGCAGGCCCGCGCGCTCCAGCGTGAACTGCTGCGCACACGCATGGTCCCGTTCGAGGCGATGGCCGAACGGCTCTACGGCGCCGTGCGCCAGAGCGCCAAGGAGACCGGCCGCACGGTGCGGCTGGATCTCGCCGGTGGCGGCATCGAACTGGACCGCGGCGTGCTCGACCGCCTGGCGCCGGTGTTCGAGCACCTGCTGCGCAACGCCGTCACGCACGGCATCGAGGACGCCGCAGAACGTAGCGCGGCCGGCAAGCCGGCCAGCGGCGCCATCGCGGTCAGCGTGGCGCACGGGGCCAACGACATTGCCTTCACCATCACCGACGATGGCCGCGGCCTGGACCTGCCGCGCATCCAGGCCCGGGCCGCCACGCTGGGCCTGCTGGCGAACGAGGCGCCGCTCACCCCCGACGAGGCCGCCGCGCTGGTGTTCCTGCCCGGCTTCACGACCGCCACCGCGGTCACGCCCATGGCCGGCCGCGGCATCGGCATGGACGTGGTGCGCACCGAGGTCCACGCGCTGGGCGGCCGCATCGAAACCGCCAGCACGCCCGGCCAGGGCACGCAGTTCAAGCTCGTGCTGCCGCTGACCACGGCCGCCACCCAGGTGGTGCTGGTGCGCGTGGGCCAGCAGACCTTCGGCATTCCGACGCACCTGGTCGAGGCCGTGCGCCGGCTGGCGCCGGCCGAACTGGCGCAGTGCTATGCACGCGAGCAGTGGGTCGAGGACGGCGAGCCGCTGGCCTTCTACTGGGCCGGCGCGCTGCTGCAATGCGCGGTTGCGCAACCGGCCGCGCGCGAGCGCCATGCCAGTGTGTTGCTGCTGCACAGCGCGCAGCAACGCCTGGCCCTGCATGTGGACGAGGTGCTGGGTCACCAGGAGGTGGTGGTCAAGAACCTAGGGCCGCAGCTGGCGCGCCTGCCCGGCCTGGCCGGCATGTCGGTGCTGGCCTCGGGGGCGGTGCTGCTGCTCTACAACCCGGTGGCGCTGGCCGCCGTCTACGGCGTGATGGCACGCCAGGCCCAGCGCGAACAGGCGCTGCGCAACGGCGATGGCAGCCCGGCCGCCGACCCGACGGTCGCGCCGGCCCCACTGGTGCTGGTGGTGGACGATTCCGTGACGGTGCGCCTGGTGACGCAGCGCCTGCTGCACCGGGCGGGCTACCGCGTGGCATTGGCCGCCGATGGCCGGCAGGCGCTCGAACAGCTGCAGGCCGAGCGGCCGGTGCTGGTGGTGACCGACATCGAGATGCCACAGATGGACGGCTATGCGCTGACCCAGGCCATCCGCGCCGACGCGGCGCTGGCCGAGCTGCCCATCGCCGTGATCAGCTCACGCACAGCCGACAGGCACCGCGACCATGCGCTCGCGCTCGGCGTGGACCACTACCTGGGCAAGCCCTATGCCGAAGAGGAACTGCTGAGCCTGGTGCGGCGCCATGCCGCCGCGCCAGCCCCCTGAGTGTGGGCGCGGGCAGCCACCGGCACGCGCGCCAACCGCATCGCCCAGCCTACGCACGGCGTGGGCCGGCACCGACAGCCGCGCCGGCCTGCGCGTGCGACAACCACGGACATGGGGGCCGCCGGCCTCCCCAACTGCAAGGAGAACTCCATGTCCAGTCCCACCATCACCTCCGACAAGGTCGAAGGCACGACCGTCTACGACGCCAAGGGCGGCAAGCTCGGCAGCATCGACAACCTGGTCATCGACAAGCGCTCGGGCCTGGTGCGCTATGCCGCGCTGGAGTTCGGCGGCTTCCTGGGCATCGGCACCGACCGCTACCCGATTCCCTGGCCCATGCTGAAGTACGACACCGCGCTGGACGGCTACGTGGTGCCGCTGGACGCCAACACGCTGGACAACGCGCCGCGCTACGCCCGCGAGGAGCGGCCCGACTACAGCGACGACTACGGCCGCCGCGTGTACGAGCACTACGGCGTCACCTGGTGATCAGCGCCGCTTGGGCGGCTTCCTGCCGGTCAGCGGCTTCTTGACCACTGCATAGCGCGCCAGTGTGCGCTCGCGCGCCTCGGCGTGGTCAACCACAGGGCGCGGGTAGTCGCGCCCCAGCTCTACGCCCGCGGCCGCCAGTTCGATGGCACTGGCCCTCCAGGGTGCGTGGAGCAGCGGCGCTGGCAGGTTCGCCAGCTGCGGCAGGTAGCGGCGGATGAACTTGCCCTCGGCATCGAAGCGCTCGCTCTGCGTGATGGGGTTGAAGATGCGGAAGTAGGGCTGTGCATCGCAGCCTGTGGAGGCCGCCCACTGCCAGCCGCCGTTGTTGGCCGACAGGTCGAAGTCGTTGAGCTTCTCGGCGAAATAGGCCTCGCCCCAGCGCCAGTCCAGCCCCAGGTGCTTGGTCAGGAAGCTGGCCGTGACCATGCGCAGCCGGTTGTGCATGTAGCCGCTCTGGTTGATCTGGGCCATGGCGGCATCGACCAGCGGGTAGCCCGTGCGGCCCTCGCACCAGGCCGCGAACAGCGCCTCGGCGTGCTTGCCGCGCTCCCACTTGATGGCGTCGTACTCGGGCTTGAAGGCCGATTCCGCCGCATGCGGGAAGTGCGCCAGGATCTGCATGTAGAAGTCGCGCCAGATCAGCTCGGAGAGCCATACGGCCGGCCCCTGCATGCCCTGCACTGCGAGCTGCTGCGCGCTGGAGGCGAGCTGGCGGATGGACACCGTGCCGAAGCGCAGGTGGACGCCCAAGTAGCTCGGCCCCTTCACCGCCGGGTAGTCGCGCGCCAGGTGGTACTGGTCCATGCGGTCGAAGAACTCCTCGAACAGCTGCTGGCCGCCGCTGGCACCCAGCGGAATCTTCAGTTCCGCCAGGTTGGTGGGCTCGAAACCGATGTCCGCCAAGCTGGGGATGGGCCGGCGCTCGCCCTCGGGCCGCGGCGCCAGCGCCTCGGCATATCGCGCCACGGGATAGGACGAGAGGTAGAACGCGTCGACCTTCTTGAGCCAGGCCGTCTTGTAGGGCGTGAACACGGTGTAGGGCGTGCCGGCCTGGGTCACCACCTCGCCGCGCTCGAAGATCGCCTGGTCCTTGCTGGTGAGCAGCGCCGCGCCCATGCCGGCCAGCGTGCCGCGCACTTGGGCGTCGCGCGCCATGGCGGGCGGCTCGTCGTCGTGGTTGGCGAACACGGCCTGGGCGTGCAGGGCGTGGGCCAACTCGGGAATCTGCTGGCGTGCCGAGCCCAGGCGCCAGATCAGGCCGGCATCCGGCGCCAGCCGGCGCAGCGCGGCGTCGAGTTCGTCCAGCGCCGCCAGGATGAACTCCACGCGCCGGTCGGCCCGCGGCAGCGCGTCCAGGATGTCCGTGTCCAGGATGAACACGCAGTGCAGCTGGCGGCAGGCGCGCAGCGCGTGGTAGAGCGCCGCGTTGTCAAAAGCGCGCAAGTCGCGCCGGAACCACATCAATCCAGTGGCGTACTTCTTGTCCATGCAGCAAATCCGGAACGGGGCCGTCGCTAAAATCGCGGCTTATGAGCTCAGATTCTGCGCCGATGAACCTCACGCATCATTTCCTGATCGCGATGCCGGGTTTGGAAGACGAAAACTTCGCGCGCAGTGTGGTCTACCTGTGCGAGCACAGCGAACGCGGCGCGCTGGGCCTGGTGATCAACAAGCCCAGCGACATCAACCTCAAGAAGCTGTTCGACAAGGTCGATCTGCCGCTGCGGCGCGACGACCTGACCGACAGCCCGGTGTTCCAGGGCGGCCCGGTGCAGACCGAACGCGGCTTCGTGCTGCACGAGCCCGTCACGGCCGCCCCGCCGCACGACAGCGAGAGCATTTACGCCTCCACCATGACCATCCCGGGCGGACTGGAGATGACCACCTCCAAGGACGTGCTGGAGGCCCTGTCCACCGGCGCCGGCCCCAGGAAGGTGCTGGTCTCGCTGGGCTACTCTGCCTGGGGCGAGGGCCAGTTGGAGTCCGAACTGGCCGAGAACAGCTGGCTGACGGTGGAGGCCGACGCCGCCGTGATCTTCGACACGCCGATCGAGCAGCGCTACGACCGCGCCCTGCTGCTGCTGGGCCTGCAGTCGTGGATGCTGTCGCCGGATGCGGGGCACGCGTGAGTCCAGCGCCAGCCACGTCCGACGCCGTTCCCGCGCAGTTCCAATCCTTTCTGGCTTTCGACTACGGTACCAAGCGCACCGGGGTCGCGGTCGGCAACCGCTTCACGCGCACGGCCACGCCACAGGGCACGATCCGCGCCGAGGGCGATGCGCGCTTCGCCCAGATCGACGCCCGCGTGCGCGAATGGCAGCCCGACGCCTTGGTCGTCGGCGTGCCCTTCCACCCCGACGGGGCCGCCCACGAGAACACGGCACGCGCGCAGCGCTTCGCGCGCCAGCTGCGCGGGCGCTGCAAGCTGCCCGTCTACGAGGTGGACGAGCGCTACACCACCACCGAAGCCCACAGCCTGGGCGCGCGCGACGCCGATGCGGCCGCGGCCTGCATCATCCTCGAGCAATTCCTGAGAAACCTGCCATGAGTACCCTGACCCTCGACGCCGAGGCCTTGTACGCCGAGCTGCTGCGCGGCGTGCGGCCGCTGTGCACGGCCGACACCCAACTCGTCGGCATCGCCTCCGGCGGTGCCTGGCTGGCCGAGCGCCTGCAGGCCGACCTGCAGCGGCCCGGCAAGCCCGGCGTGATCTCGTCCGCCATGCACCGCGACGACTACGGCCAGCGCGGCATGGTGGCCGGCGCCAGCGCCACCGCCCTCACCTTCGATGTCACCGGTGCCCACATCGTGCTGCTGGACGACGTGCTCTACACCGGCCGCACCATCCGCGCCGCGCTCAACGAGCTGTTCGACTACGGCCGCCCGGCCAGCGTGCGCCTGGCCGTGCTGGTGGACCGCGGCGCGCGCGAGCTGCCCATCCAGGCCGACTTCGCCGCCGCGCGCGTGACGCTGCCGGCCAGCCAGTTGCTGGCCCTGGCGCGCAAGGACAACGGCCGCTTCAGCTTCGAGATCAAGGGATGAGCATGCTGGCCCGACGCAACCCCCAACTCAACAAGAACGGCGAGCTGATCCACCTGCTCTCCATCGAAGGCCTGCCCCGGGAGATCCTCACGCAGATCCTGGACACCGCAGCCAACTTCGTCAGCGTGGGCGACCGCGAGGTCAAGAAGGTGCCGCTCCTGCGCGGCAAGAGCGTGTTCAACCTGTTCTTCGAGAACAGCACGCGCACGCGCACCACCTTCGAGATCGCAGCCACGCGGCTGTCGGCCGACGTGATCAACCTGGACATCGCGCGCTCCTCGGCCGCCAAGGGCGAATCGCTCCTGGACACCATCGCCAACCTGTCGGCCATGGCGGCCGACCTGTTCGTGGTGCGGCACAGCGAATCGGGTGCGCCCTACCTGATCGCCCAGCATGTGGCGCCGCACGTGCATGTCATCAACGCCGGCGACGGGCGGCACGCGCACCCTACGCAGGGGTTGCTCGACATGTACACGATCCGCCACTACAAGAAGGACTTCAGCAAGCTCACGGTGGCCATCGTCGGCGACGTGCTGCACTCACGCGTGGCGCGTTCGGACATCCACGGCCTGACCACGCTGGGCTGTGCCGAGGTGCGCGTGGTCGGCCCCAAGACCCTGGTGCCCGGCGACATGGCCCAGATGGGCGTGCGCGTGTGCCACACGCTGGAGGAAGGCATCAAGGGTTGCGACGTGGTCATCATGCTGCGCCTGCAGAACGAACGCATGAGCGGCGCGCTGCTGCCCTCCAGCCAGGAATATTTCAAGAGCTTCGGCCTCACGCCCGAGAAGCTCGCGCTGGCCAAGCCCGACGCCATCGTCATGCACCCGGGCCCGATCAACCGCGGTGTGGAGATCGATTCGGCCGTGGTCGACGGCAAGCAGGCCGTGATCCTGCCGCAGGTCACCTTCGGCATCGCCGTGCGCATGGCGGTGATGGGCATCGTTGCGGGAAATGAAGCATGAAGACGCTGATCCAGAACGGCCGCGTGGTCGACCCGGCCTCGGGCCGCGACACCACCGCCGACATCGCCATCGCCTCGGGCCGCATCGTGTCCATCGGCAACGTGTCGCCCGAGTTCAAGCCCAACCGCACGCTGGATGCCAGCGGCCTGGTGGTCATGCCCGGCCTGGTGGATTTGTCCATGCGGCTGCGCGAACCCGGCCACGAGCACGAGGGCATGCTGGAAAGCGAGATGGCCGCGGCCGTCGCCGGCGGCGTGACCAGCCTGGTCTGCCCGCCCGACACCGACCCCGTGCTCGACGAGCCCGGCCTCGTGGAGATGCTCAAGTTCCGCGCCGAAAAGCTGCACCAGGCGCGCGTGTTCCCGCAGGGTGCACTCACGCGCGGCCTGGCCGGCGAGGTGCTGACCGAGATGGTCGAGCTGACCGAGGCCGGCTGCATCGGCTTCGGCCAGGCCGAGGTGCCGCTGGCCAACACCCAGGTGCTGCAGCGCGCGCTGCAGTATGCGGCGACCTTCGGCTTCACGGTGTTCCTGCGCCCGCAGGACCGCGACCTGGGCAAGGGCGTGGCTGCCAGCGGCCCGCTGGCCACGCGCATGGGCCTGTCGGGCGTGCCCGTGATCGCCGAGACCATCGCGCTGCTGACCATCTTCGAACTCATGAAGGTCACGGGTGCGCGCGTGCACCTGTCGCGCATCTCCAGCGCGGCCGGCGTCGAGCTGGTGCGCCAGGCGCGTGCCACGGGCCTGCCCGTCAGCTGCGACGTGAGCATCAACTCGCTGCACCTGACCGACCAGGACATCGGCTACTTCGACAGCCGCGCGCGCGTGAACCCGCCGCTGCGCCAGCAGCGCGACCGCGATGCGCTGCGCGCCGCGCTGGCGGACGGCACGGTGCAGGCCCTGGTGTCGGACCACACGCCGGTGGACGCCGACGCCAAGACCCTGCCCTTCGCCGAGGCCGAGCCCGGCGCCACGGGCGTGGAACTGCTGCTGAGCCTGGCCCTGAAGTGGGCCGAGGAACAGGGCGTGCCGCTGCCACAAGCACTCGCCACGGTCACGAGCCAGCCGGCCGCGCTGCTGGGCGGCGCGCTCGGCACGCTGCAGGCCAGCCTGGGCCAACTGGTCGAAGGCGGTGTGGCCGACATCTGTGTGTTCGACCCGGCCGCGCGCTGGGTGGTGACCGATGAGGCGCTGCAGAGCCAGGGCAAGCACACGGCGTTCACGGGCTACGAGCTGCCGGGCCGCGTGCGCTTCACACTGGTCGGCGGCCACCTGGCCTACGACGCGGCCTGAGCCCATGCGCCATGCGCGCGCGCTGTGGCGCTTGCTGCGCCTGATCGGCCATGCGGCATCGGGCCTGTGGACCATCCGCACGCGCTTTCCCGGCTGGAGCCAGGCCCAGCGCGAGCAGGCCGTGCAGGCATGGGCCGCGCGCCTGCTAACCCTCACCGGCATCCGGCTGCAGACCAGCGGCGCGCCGGTGGCCGCCGGCCCGGTGCTGCTGGTGGCCAACCACATCTCCTGGCTGGACATCGTGGTCATGCACGCGGCGGGCTACTGCCGCTTCGTCTCCAAGGCCGATGTGGCGCACTGGCCGCTGATCGGCAGCCTGGCCACAGGCGCGGGCACGCTCTACATCGAACGCGCCTCGCGCCGCGACGCCATGCGCGTGGTGCACCACATGCGCGACCGGCTCGCGGCCGGCGATGTGGTGGCGATCTTCCCCGAGGGCACGACCGGCGACGGCCGCGCGCTGCTGCCCTTCCACGCCAACCTGGTGCAGGCCGCGATCAGTGCCGACGCGCCCGTGCAGCCGCTGGCGCTGCGGTTCGTGGACGGCACGGGGGCGACCAGCTTCGCGCCGAGCTTCATCGGCGACGAGACGCTGGTCGGCTCGGTCTGGCGCACGCTGGCGGCCGAGGGACTGGTGGCGCAGGTGCGGTATGGGGCGCCGCAGGAGCATGGCGGGCGCGATCGGCGGGCGTGGGCGCTGGCGTTGCAAGGCAGCGTGGCGCAGCTGCGGGCCGAACTTGGCCACCTTTGAGCATCCAGGACTCGCGCAGTCCTGGAATGCGGGCAGGTAGTCATGAAGTGCCTCTGCCTGCGGCAGGCAGCCTGCCATCATGGTGCTACCGCAAACGACCGCTCAAGACTGGGTGCGGCCGGTCGCTTTCGTCATGGGGGATGACGGCGGCCGCCGGAACCGGCCCGTCACCTACCAGCAGCGCGCACGACCGCTATGCCCTGGAAGCCGCCGCACAACCGGTTAATGTGAGGTGATCTCTAGTAGGCCACTAGTTGCCCCAAGGAACGATATCTATGCGGACTCGGCCTTTAATCCGGAGGCGCAGTGCGGCCCCTGGCGATGGCCGAATCTGAGACGACAGATCGGCTTGTTACACAGAGAGTGGCGAAAATTTAGGCTTGGGCGAAATAATTTTGGGCGCCATCTGCTTGATGTGCAGCCACTCCGGCGCATTAACTCCGACAAGTTGGTGGGCAATGCCAACGAGATCCTGCTGAGCCGCCTCATTCAAAGCCTCTTCGACCTCAATGGCTCTTGCATCCCCATACTTCTCAAGCTGCTCCTGAATGCGTTGTGCTGCTGGCGTTGGCTTAACGTAGTACGGAGGCTGCGGCAACTTGCCAAGCGTCAACATGGCGCGCGCCACTGCATGGTATGCATCGTTGAAGAGGCCCATAAACCCATCCGGGTCCGCCAACGACACTTGCCAAAGTCCAACTTTGTTGTTGTAGTGGATTCCGGCCTTTTGATCCTTGTGTTCTGGCACTATGCCTATGCGTAGACCTTGGCCACCCTCCAGGGCCAATGCGGTTGATTTGACAGTGACAGCAAGGTGCCGGGGGTCGCCCTCGGCATTGACGAACAAGTCGGTCTTCCAAATTTTCTTGATACGTTCCTTAAGCAAATATTCGGCGTCGTGACCGCGAGCTGCGATCGAAACCCACGGACCAAACCTGAACGGTCGCCCTTGAGCCTCTGGAAGCAGATAGGCATCGACTCCGGCGGTATCGACCATCGCATCTATAAAGCCTAGGTAGCGAGCACGCTCCTGGCCAAAAAGCAGCGACTGCGGGATCGCATCCTTGATGCTTTTCGAGCAGCGCCTTAAGGCGTGCGCAATGGGTTCGATGACGCTGGGCTCCTTGCCCATGATGGCCTCGTGAACTGCCCATTCAAAGCCATCCCCCTTCATGCCCTTGTCGCGCTCCAGACGAGCCACCTTCGCCAATTGACGCAGGCGCACCTCGTTCAGCGGGGTATTCAGGTCCGTCAAATCCTCTGCTGTCAGAGAGTCGATGAGCGCACGAATCACCGACCGGGTGACGGCATACATTGCTCTGCCTGGTTCGTCGACGGGTTCGTTCTGCTGTATGAAAGTAACGTTCGCAGCCATTAAGTCGTCCTTCTGTTGTAATGCGATGTTGCCATAGACGAAGCACTAGATGGCTTTCCGGTGCGCCGCAGCCACGTCGTCTTCTATTTCCTGTGAGCCAATGGGATGGACGCCCCATCCGCAGTAGAGCAAACCTGCCACAGTAGCGGTGTCACAAACCACCGGAGCTGAAAGGAGCGTCCACCATGAGGATCTCGACTGTTGGCATCACCGCAGCAGCTCACGCATCCAATCTGCACATTTGGCAGCGGCCGCCATCAGCCAGGACACCGTGATCGTCGTGGCACCGCGGTGCACGTCATTGAATGCCCGCAGGCCACTCCAATGCGGTCGTTCGGGCAGCGCGAGCTAAAGAGGCATTAGCGACCGCAAACTGGTGCAGACCATTCGCTCACCGTTTGGGTAGCAAATGCCGCAATCGCTGCACTGCCGCCATTCAACTTCGCCACGCGACCGATAGCAGTGGGCGCATAGCCGGTGATCGCCCTTCGCCAAAAAGACCTGTTTCACAGAACGCAAAGCCCAACCCGATGCGGTCTGATCGATGCCCAGCGTACTCGGCTTGCTTGCCGATACCGCTGAGGCGACAAAGTCCTTGCCGCGGGTCCCCAACCAAGACGGCAGCAGATTCTTCGACGAGGCCAATGAATGACGGAACTATGAGCCGTCCCCGACGATCACGCGCAGCCCTGCGAGCCGTGAGAAATCACGGTCGTGTGACCAGGGCGACAGCGCCGATCTCCGGCGCGGTGGCTGCCTGCAAGGCATCGGGCAGCCGCAGCCCCGTGCCGGCACGTAGGCGTGCGACCGTCACGGCGATGTCCTGCGACACAGGCACGAATTCGAAGTCCGCGAGCACCTTCTCGTAGCGTTTGGCCAGCGCTTCCTGGCCGTGCTTGAACGGGCCGGCCAGCACCTCGGCCACCGCAATGGTGGAAACCGCAATCCGCATGTCGCCATGCTCGTAGGCCTCGAATACGCCTCGGAAGAGAGGTGGAAACACAGGATGACCGTCCAACAAGTACATCAGCGGCGCCGCATCCGCCACGACGAGATCACCGCGCTGCAAGCCGCCCCAGAGGCCTGCCACTGCCGCACGAGCCGACCTCTTGCGGGCCGGTACGGACGCAGCCGCCATAGGCCGACTCGTCGCGCAGTTCCGCCACGGCGTTGGCCGGCAAAGCACCCCACAAGCCCCTACCCGTGCCGCGCAGCGCCAGGAACCGCGCGCGCGGCCGCGCCTGCGCCAGCATCTCGAGCGGCACGATGGCAGCGTAGGGTTCACCGTGGCGTGTCAACAGGCTGGGCTCGCCGGCATGCGCGCGCGAGGCCAGTTCGGGCAAGGTACCGAGCCCTTATTCCAGTCCAATGGTGCGTAAGGTCATGCGGGTAGTTCCGTACAGTCTGCATCGTAGGAGAGACGCCGCCATCTGGCGCACCGCCCTACCCACCCCGCGGAAACATCACCACATGGTCCAGATCCGCCCGCACCCCGATCCACTCGCCGATGCGGTGGTCGTGGTGGCTAGGCACATGCGCCAGCACCGTCTCGCCCGATGCCAGCCTGAGCGTGTAGAGGAACTCCGAGCCGCGAAATGCCTTGCGGATCACCTCGGCCTTGACCGGCGCCTCGTCGTCGTGCACCACGTCGTCGGCGCGCAGCAGCAGATCCTGGGGACCGCCTTGCGCGAGGCTGGCAGCGGCCTGCGCCGCGGCCGCGCCGTTGACCGGGCCCAGTGGCGTTTCCAGCACCACACGTCCATCCATGGTCGAGACCGTGGCCGGCGCGAACACCCCATGGCCGATGAAGTCGGCCACGAAGCGCGTGGCCGGCCGGTGGTACAGGGTGTAGGCATCGGCCCACTGGTGCAACTGCCCCTCGTGCATGACGCCGATCGCGTCGCCGATGGCGAAGGCTTCCAGCTGGTCGTGCGTGACGAACAGCGCCGTGGTCTTCGCGGCCTTGAGGATGGCGCGCACCTCGTGCGCGAGCCGCTCGCGCAGCTCCACGTCGAGGTTGGAAAAGGGTTCGTCCAGCAGCATGAGCTGCGGCCGCGGCGCCAGCGCGCGCGCGAGCGCCACGCGCTGCTGCTGGCCGCCTGACAGCTCGTGCGGCGCACGCCGCTCGGCGCCGGCCAGGCCCACGAGTTCCAGCACCTCGGCCACGCGCGCGGCGCGCTCAGCCTTGGGCAGCGCCGACAGGCCGAAGCCCACGTTGCGGCCCACGTCCAGATGCGGGAACAGCGCGTAGTCCTGGAACACCATGCCGATGCGGCGCTGCTCGGCCGGCAGCTGCAGGCCCGGCGCGCTGACGGGCGTGCCCGACAGGCGGATCTCGCCGCCCTGCGCCGGCTCCAGCCCGGCCACGGTGCGCAGCAAGGTGGTCTTGCCGCAGCCCGAGGGCCCGATCAGCACACCGATCTCGCCGGCCGCCAGGCCGAAGCTGACATCGGCCACGGCCGGGCGCGCGCGGCCGGCGTACTGCACGACCAGGTGAGAGACATCCAGGAACATGGACGGCGATTGTAGGCAGCGTGATGCGTACAATTCTCATCCCCCGACGCGCCAGCCGCGCACGCCCCGCTCCTCTCCTCCCTTTTCACGATGCCCCGTCGCTGGCTGTCCCTGCCTTGCATGTTGCTGGTCGCGACGCTGCTCACCCTGCCCGTGCTCGCGGTGCTGGCATCCTGGACACAGTGGGATGCGCAGACCGCGCAGATCCTGCGCGAGCTGCGCCAGACCGTGCTGCCCGGCTACATCGCCACCACGGTGGGCCTGTCGGCCATGGTCGGCGTGGGCGTGGTGCTGGTGGGCACAGGCGCGGCGGCCTGCGTCACACTGTTCGACTTCCGCGGCCGGCGCACACTCGAATGGGCACTGCTGCTGCCGCTGGCCATGCCGGCCTACGTGGTGGCCTACGCCTACACCGATTTCCTGCAGTTCGGCGGCCCGGCCCAGACCTGGCTGCGCGACAGCTTCGGTCTGCGCGGGCGCGTGCTGCCCGAGGTGCGCAGCCTGGGCGGCGCGGCCATCGTGTTCACGTTCGCGCTGTACCCCTATGTCTACCTGCTGGCCCGCACCGCACTGGCCGAGCGCGCTGCGCACCTGATGGAGGCCGCACGCCTGCTCGGCGCACCGCTGGCCCGGCGCATCCGCCAGGTCGCGCTGCCGATGGCGCGGCCGGCGATCGCGGCCGGCACGGCGCTGGCGCTCATGGAAACGCTGGCCGACTTCGGCGTGTCCAGTTACTTCGGCATCCAGACCTTCACGGCCGGCATCTACAAGGCCTGGCTGGCCATGGACAACCGCATCGCCGCGGCCCAGCTGGCGACCATGCTGCTCGTGTTCGTGGTGGTGCTGCTCGCACTCGAGCAGCGCGCCCAGGCGCGCATGCGCTTCGCCAGCACACGCGGGCGTGCCGGCAGCCACGACGGCCGCCCGCTGGTGCTGACCGGCGCACGCCAGCTGCTGGCCCAGGCGCTGTGCGTGTTCCCGGTGCTGATGGGCTTCGTGCTGCCGGTGGCCTTCATGCTGCGGCCGCTGGCGGCCGACTGGTCGGTGCTGCCCTGGGACCGCTTTGTGCAATGGGCTACCAACAGCATCTGGCTCGGTGCGCTGACCTCGGCCATCGCCGTGGCGCTGGCGCTGTTCCTGGCCTTCTGCGTGCGCCGCACGCCGCAAAAGCTGCAGCGCGCCGCCGTCCAACTCGTGGGCCTGGGCTATGCCGTGCCGGGCGCGGTCATCGTGGTCGGGCTGCTGCTGCCGGTGGGTTGGCTGCAGCAGACCATGCCCCAGCTGGGCGCGGCCTACTGGGTGACGGCCACGGCGCTGGGCATCGTCTGGGCCTACCTGGTGCGCTTTTGCGCCGTGGCGCTGCAGTCCATGCAGAGCGGCTACGCGCGCATCCCGCAGAGCTTCGACGACTCGGCGCGCACCATGGGCACGGGCGGCTTCGGGCTGATGGCGCGGGTGCACTGGCCGCTGCTGCACCGCTCGGCGGCGGCGGCGGCACTGCTGGTGTTCGTGGACGTGATGAAGGAGTTGCCCGCCACCATGGTGCTGCGGCCGTTCAACACCGACACGCTGGCCGTGGTGGCCTACCAGTTGGCCCGCGACGAGCGCCTGGGCGAAGCCGCCCTGCCCTCGCTGGCCCTGGTGCTGGTGGGCCTGCTGCCGGTGGTGCTGCTGAGCCGCACCTTGCGCAGCAAGCCGACGTGATGCTCAGCGCGGCCCGCGCGTCTCGAGGTGGCGGAACTTGATGCGGCCCTTGCTCAGGTCGTAGGGCGAGAGCTCCAGCGTCACGCGGTCACCCGCCAGGATGCGGATGTGGTGTTTGCGCATCTTGCCGGCGCTGTAGGCCACCAGGCTGTGGCCGTTCTCCAGTACGACGCGGTAGCGCGAGTCGGGCAGCACTTCCTCGACCACGCCGTTCATCTCGATCAGGTCTTCCTTGGCCATCGTCAGCTTTCGGTCTGTTTTGCCTTTCGACCCACCGTGCCAAGCCCGGCAGGCCATCCCCATCCATCGGAACAAGTCTTGTGCGACCAAAGCCGCTCGAGCGGCAAGGCCGCCCGTGCACAACACGGGCTTGCAAATGCGGGCGAAAGTCTAACGGATCGGGGGCGGCCTCAACCGTCCTGCAGCGCCGCGCGCAGCCGCGCCGCGTGGTCCTGCAGCACCGCGGCCCCCGGCTCCTTGCGCGGCCAGGCCAGCGCCATGCCGTCGTCTTCGTGGCGCGGCAGCACGTGCAGGTGGAAGTGGAAGACGGTCTGCCCGCCGACCGGGCCGTTGGCCTGGAACAGCGTCATGCCGGGCGGATCGAACGCCGCCTGCGCAGCGCGCGCCACGCGCTGCGCGGTCTGCAGCACGGCGGCCGCCTCCTCGGGCGTGATGTCCAGCAGCGTGACGGCATGGCGCCTGGTCGCCACGAGCACATGGCCGGGATTGACCTGGCCGATGTCCATGAAGGCGACGGTCAGCTCGTCCTCGCAGACCTTGGCGGACGGGATCTCGCCAGCGACGAGGCGGCAGAAGATGCACTGGCCGGGCGGCGAGTGGTCGACGAACATGGGCATGCGGGCGGTCTCCTTTGCGGCCCATGGTAGCGACGCCCGCCCGGCATCCCTGGTTTGCTAACATTCAAATGAGAATTCTTTTCATTTGAACGCAGCTTCCGAAGGGCCCAGACCGATGCACGCACGCCGCCTCCTCCGACCGACGCCCATTGCACTCGCACTGCTCGCCTTCAGCGCCTGCGCCACGGCCCAGACCGCCGGCACGCTGGACCAGGTCAACGTGCGCAGCAAGTACGAGCGCGAAGACCTGCCGACGCGGGCCGCCGGCAACAAGGCCGCCTCGGGCGCGCGCCTGGGCATCCTCGGCGCCACCTCCATCATGGACGCGCCCGTGCACGTCAACGCCTACACGCGCGAGCTGGCCGAGGACTGGTCGGCGCTGACGCTGCAGGACGTGCTGGAGAACGACCCGGCCGTGGTCTTCACGACCAACAAGAACCACCTGCTGCAGAACTTCAACCTGCGCGGCCTGGACATGGGCGCCATGGACATCGCCACCAACGGCCTGTACGGCATCGCACCGGCCAACGCCGTGCCGATCGAGATCTTCGAGCGCATCGAGGTGCTGCGCGGCCCCAACGTGCTGCTCTCGGGCATGCCGCCGGGCTCCAGTGTGGCCGGCACCGTGAACATGGTCACCAAGCGCGCGCTGGCCCAGCCCATCGCCGACCTGACGCTGACCTACGGCACGCACTCCTACTTCCAGGCCCATGCCGACGTGGGCAAGCGCTTCGGCGACGAGAAACGCCTCGGCCTGCGCTTCAACGGCGTCTATGGCGATGGCGAGATGGGCGCCCAGGACGAGAGCCAGACGCGCCGCGTCGGCGCGCTGGCGCTGGACTACCAGGGCGACCGCGCGCGCTTCTCGCTGGACCTGTACGACAGCGTGAACAAGATCGAGAACGGCAGCCCGGGGATGTTCAACTTCCAGAGCGTCCGGGTGAACCCCACGACCGTGATCCCCGGCGTGGGCTACCTGCTGTCGGCGCCCGATGGCGACACCAACATGTTCCGCGGCACGCATGGCCGCTACGACAACACCGGCCTGCTGGCCCGCGCCGAGGTCGATTTCAATGCCGACTGGCAAGGCTACCTGGCGCTGGGTGGCTCCGAGGCCAAGGGCACGGGCCTGCTGTTCGGCACCCGCGCCATCGTCACCGGCGCGGATGGCACCACACGCGGCGCCATCTACAACGTGCACACCGAGTCCGAGCGCCGCACGGCCGAGACCGGCGTAATCGGCAAGTTCGCCACGGGCAGCGTGCAGCACCGGTTGCAGCTGTCGGCCAACGTGCTCAAGCACAAGGAAGGCTCCTACAACACGGCCTGCGCCTACTGCTACACCACCAACATGTACGACCCGGTTGCGCCGACCTTCCCGGCGGCGCCGACCTGGGGGGGCTACACCGTCGAGAACGACTTCCGCTCTCTGGCGATCGCCGACACCATGGGCTTCGCGGGCGACAAGGTGCTGCTGACCGTGGGTGGGCGCTACCAGACCGTGAAGCAGACCAACGCCGCCACCGCGACCACGCCGCGCACCGACTACAGCGAAAGCCGCTTCTCGCCCATGGTCGCGGCCGTAGTGCGGCCCTGGGGCGAGACCGTCTCGCTGTTCGGCAACTACACCGAAGGGCTGGAGCCGGGCCAGATCGTGGGCGTGGGTTACGCGAATGCAGGCGACGCGTTGCCGCCCAAGCAGACCAAGCAGATGGAACTGGGCGCGAAGCTGCAGTCCGGCGCGCTGACCCACACCGTCAGCGCATTCCAGATCAAGCGTCCGTCCTTCACCGGCACCGCGCCCGCGGCCCTGGTGGAAGGCGGCGAGCAGCGCCTGCGCGGCCTGGAGTGGAGCATGTACGGCCAGGTGCTGCAGACCGTCTCGCTGCTGGGCGGCATCACCCACATCAAGTCAGAACAGCGCAACACCGGCCTGGACACCTACGGCGTGCCCGAATGGCGCGCGCGCATCGGCGCGGACTGGCAGACGCCGGTGGCCGGCCTCAAAGTGGGCGGCCGCATCGTCTACACCGGCTCGCAATGGGCCGACTCGGGCAACCGGCTGAAGGTGCCCTCCTGGAACCGCCTGGACCTCAACGCCAGCTACGCCACCCGGTTCGGCAACACGCCCGTGCGCTTCAACGCCAGCGTGGAGAACGTGACCGACAGGAACTACTGGATCGGCCTGTTCGGCGACGGCTTCGTGATGGCCGGCGCACCGCGCACGGCCAAGCTGTCGGCCACGGTCTCGTTCTGATCGCCTAGTCGCGCGCCTGCGCCCGCCGCAGGATGTAGTCGATGAACGTCGCCATCGCCCGCGTGTGGTGGCGGTTCGGCATGTACAAGAGGTGCATGCGCGTGCCGAAGATCGACAGCCGCCAGGCGTCCAGCGCGGTCACCACCGTGCCGGCCTGCACCAGGTCGCGCACCGTGTAGTCGGGCACCAGGCCCACGCCCAAGCCGGCCAGCACGGCGTCGCGCAAGAACATGAAGTTCTCCGAGATCAGCGTGGGCTCGATCAGCACCTCGTGCCGCTCCTCGTCCTGGTAGGCGGCCAGACGCAGCTGCTTGCCGATCACGGCGGCCGTCAGCAGCGGCGTGTGCTGCAGGTCTTCCAGCCGCTGCGGCAGGCCGGCCCGCTCGGCATAGGCACGTGAGGCGCAGGCAACGAAGCGCACCGGCCCCAGGTCGCGCGCCACCAGGTTCTGCGGCGGCTCGGACAGCACGCGCACGGCCACGTCCACCTCGTCGCGCATGAGGTCTTCCACGCGGTTCTCGAACAGCACGTCCAGCACGATGGCCGGGTACTGGCGCTTGAACTCCAGCAGCCAGGGCGACATGGCCAACTGCCCATAGCCGCTGGGCACCGACAGGCGCACGCGGCCGCTCAACTCCTGGCCCAGCGTGGCGATGGATTCGCGCGCGGCCAACAGTTCGTTCTGGATCACGCGGCCGTGTTCGTAGAGCTTCAGGCCGATCTCGGTGGCCTCCAGCCGGCGCGTGGTGCGGCGGATCAGCTGCTGGCCAATCGCGCGCTCCACCTGGTTCAGGTGGTAGCTCACGTTGGCCCGGCTCATCTTCATGCGGCGCGCGGCCTCCGCCAGGTTGCCGGCGTCCAGGATCTGGACCAGCAGGGTCAGGGACTGGACATCCAGGCTCATTGTTCAAATTGGCTTGACGGTGTGTTTGAAGTCCATGCCATTGTCAAGCCGCAATCGCGGGCGAACAATGCCCGCTCCCCAACGCTAGGAGACAAGGCATGGCGAATTCGCCCGACGAACAGGTGGTGCGCACGCAGCTGCACGGCAAGGTGCTGCTGGTCACCGTGGACAACCCACCCGTCAACGCCCTGGGCGCGGCCGTGCGCCGCGGCCTGGCCGATGCGATGGAACGCGCCGAGACGGACGCCGCCGTGGCGGCCGTGCTGATCGTAGGCGCCGGCAAGAGCTTCATCGCGGGGGCCGACATCCGCGAGTTCGGCTTGCCGCCGCAGCCGCCCCTGCTGACCGATGTCTGCAAGCGCATCGAATCCTCGAAGAAACCCGTCATCGCCGCCATCCACGGCGCCGCCCTGGGCGGCGGGCTGGAAGTGGCCATCGCCGCGCACTACCGCATCGCCGTGGCCAACGCCAAGCTGGGCCTGCCCGAAGTGCTGCTGGGCCTGTTGCCCGGCGCGGGCGGCACACAGCGCGCGCCGCGCCTGGTGGGCGCCGCCGCCGCGCTCGACATCATGCTGACGGGCCGCCACGTGGGCGCGGCCGAGGCCTTGAAGCTGGGCCTGGTCGACCGGCTGGCGCAGAGCGACGACACGCTGGCCGAGGGCCTGGCCTACGCGCAGGAACTCCTGGCATCCAACGCCGGCCCGCGCCGCTCGCGCGATGCCGCGGGCCTGGCCGATGTGGAGGCCAGCCGCGCCGCCATTGCCGCCGCGCGTGCCGAGCAGGGCAAAAAGGCGAAGAATCTGTTCTCGCCGCACCGCATCGTCGACGCGGTGGAAGCCGCGCTCGACAAGCCCTTCGACGAGGCCTTGAAGTACGAGCGCGAGCTGTTCATGCAATGCCTGGCCAGCCCGCAGCGCGCCGGCCTGATCCACGCCTTCTTCGCCGAGCGCGACGTGGTCAAGGTGCCCGAGGCCGCAGCCGCCGAGCCGCGCGCCCTGGCCCGCATCGGCGTGGTGGGCGGCGGCACCATGGGTGCCGGCATCGCCGTCTCCGCGCTGGACGCCGGCCTGCCCGTCGTGATGGTGGAGCGCGACGCGGCCTCCATCGCACGCGGCCAGGCCAATGTCGAAAAGGTCTACGACGGCCTCGTCGCCAAGGGCCGCATGACGCCCGAGGCCAAGGCCAAGCTCATGGCCCGCTTCAGCGGTTCCACCGACTACGCCGCCTTCGCCGAGGTCGACATGGTCATCGAAGCCGTGTTCGAGGACATCGAGGTCAAGAAGGCCGTCTTCCAGGAACTCGACCGCGTCTGCAAACCCGGCGCCGTGCTGGCCACCAACACCTCCTACCTGGACATCGACGCCATCGCGGCCAGCATCTCCCGGCCGCAGGACGTGATCGGCCTGCACTTCTTCTCGCCGGCCAACATCATGAAGCTGCTGGAGATCGTGGTGCCCGCGAAGGTCAGCGCCGACGTGGTCGCCACGGCCTTCGCGCTGGCCAAGAAGCTCAAGAAGGTGCCGGTGCGCGCGGGTGTCTGCGACGGCTTCATCGGGAACCGCATCCTCGCGGTGTACCGCCAGGCCGCCGACCACCTCATGGAAGACGGCGCATCGCCCTACGCCATCGACGCGGCCGTGCGCAACTTCGGCTACCCCATGGGCCCGTTCCAGGTGTCGGACCTGGCCGGCGGCGACATCGGCTGGGCCACGCGCAAGCGCAAGGCCGCCACGCGTGATCCGAAAGCCCGCTACGTCCAGGTGGCAGACCGCATCTGCGAACGCGGCTGGTTCGGCCAGAAGACCGGCCGCGGCTGGTACCAGTACCCGCAGGGCGCACGCACGGGTGTGGAAGACCCCGAGGTGCTGGCCATCGTCGACGCCGAGCGCCAGCGCGCCGGCATCACGCCGCGCCAGTTCACCGAAGAAGAGATCATGCGCCGCTACATGGCCGCCATGGTCAACGAGGGCGCCAAGGTCGTGGCCGAGGGCATCGCGCTTCGCCCGCTCGACGTGGACGTGACCTTCCTGTACGGCTACGGCTTCCCGCGCTTTCGCGGTGGCCCCATGCACTACGCCGACACCGTGGGCCTGCCGAAAATCCTGGACGACATCCGGACCTTCGCCAAGGAAGACCCGCTGTTCTGGCAAGCTGCGCCGCTGCTGGTGCAACTCGTCGCCGAAGGCCGCAATTTCGCGAGCCTCAACAAGTCCTGATTTCCACACCACCACCGGAGACATCCCCCATGCGCGAAGCCGTCATCGTTTCTACTGCCCGCACGCCACTGACCAAGTCGCACCGCGGCGAATTCAACATCACGCCCGGCCCCACGCTGGCAGCCTTCGCCGTCCGCGCCGCGGTCGAGCGCTCGGGCCTGGACCCGGCGCTGATCGAGGACGTGATCATGGGCACCGGTTACCCCGAGGGCACGACGGGCCGCAACATCGGCCGCCAGGTCGCGCTGCGCGCCGGCCTGCCGCTCGAGGTCGCCGGCCAGACCGTGAGCCGCTTCTGCGCCTCGGGCCTGCAGGCCATCGCCAGCGCGGCCGGTGCCATCGTGGCCGGCGCCCCGGCCATCGTGGCGGGCGGCGTGGAAAGCATCTCGCAGATCCGCACGCGCAGCGCCACCGATGCCGGCGACTCCGGCTTGGACCCCTGGCTGGTCGAGCACAAGCCCGCGCTGTACATGGCCATGATCGAAACGGCCGACATCGTGGCCGCGCGCTACCACATCAGCCGCGAAGCGCAGGACCGCTTCTCGGCCGAGAGCCAGCGCCGCACCGAGGTGGCGCAAAAGACCGGCATCTATGCCGACGAGATCGTGCCCTGCACGACCACCATGGCCGTCACGGACAAGGAAACCAAGGCCGTCACGCACCGTGAAGTGACCGCCACGGTGGACAACTGCAACCGCCCCGGCACCACCTACGAGGCGCTGGCCAAGCTGCAGCCCGTGCGCGCGCCCGACCAGTTCATCACCGCCGGCAATGCCTCGCAACTCTCCGACGGCGCATCGGCCTGCGTGGTGGTCGAGGCCAAGGAAGCCGAGCGC
Source organism: Pseudorhodoferax sp. Leaf265 (assembly GCF_001422365.1). Classification (GTDB taxonomy): domain Bacteria; phylum Pseudomonadota; class Gammaproteobacteria; order Burkholderiales; family Burkholderiaceae_C; genus Pseudorhodoferax. The sequence continues at coordinate 41,392 of NZ_LMMT01000017.1, forward strand.
CTGGGCTTGAAGCCCCTGGGCGCCTTCCGCGGCTTCGCGGTCGCCGGCTGCGAGCCCGACGAGATGGGCATCGGCCCGGTCTACGCCATCCCCAAGCTGCTCAAGCGCCATGGCCTCACGGTGGACGACATCGACCTGTGGGAACTCAACGAGGCCTTCGCCTCGCAGGCCCTGTACTGCCAGCAGCAGCTGGGCATCCCGCACGAGAAGCTCAACGTGAACGGCGGCGCGATCTCCATCGGCCATCCCTTCGGCATGACAGGTGCACGCCTGGCGGGCCACATCCTGTTGGAAGGCCGCCGCCGCAAGGCCAAGTACGCCGTGGTCTCCATGTGCATCGCCGGTGGCATGGGCGCCGCCGGCCTCTTCGAAATTTACTGAGCACCCCACCATGGACCTGAACTTCACGCCCGAGGAACTCGCGTTCCGCGACGAGGTGCGCAGCTTCCTTGCGAACAAGCTGCCCGCACGCATCGCCGCCAAGACCAAGGCCGGTCAGCGCCTGACCAAGCAGGACCAGGAAGAGTGGCACGCCATCCTGCAATCGCGCGGCTGGCTCGCCTACCACTGGCCCAAGCAGTACGGCGGCCCGGGCTTCACGGCCGTCGAGAAGTTCATCTTCGACACCGAGTGCTGCCTGGCCGGCGGCCCGCGCATCGTGCCCTTCGGCGTGAGCATGCTGGGCCCGGTGCTGATCAAGTACGGCAGCCAGGCCCACAAGGACCACTACCTGCCACGCATCCTGAGTGGCGAAGACTGGTGGTGCCAGGGCTACAGCGAGCCCGGCGCCGGCTCGGACCTGGCTTCGGTCAAGACCACGGCCGTGCGCCAGGGCGACCACTACATCGTGAACGGCCAGAAGACCTGGACCACCCAGGGCCAGCACGCCGACAAGATCTTCAGCCTGGTGCGCACCGACCGCGAGGCCAAGGCCCAGTCGGGCATCAGCTTCCTGCTCATGGACATGAAGGCGCCCGGCGTGGAGCTGCGCCCGATCCGCACGCTGGACGGCGACCGCGAGGTCAACGAGGTGTTCTTCACCGACGTGAAGGTGCCCGTGGAGAACCTGGTCGGCGAGGAAAACAAGGGCTGGACCTATGCCAAGTACCTGCTGACCTACGAGCGCACCGGCATCGCGGGCGTGGGCTATTGCGTGGCCACGATGGAAAAGCTCAAGGTCATCGCCGCCAAGGTGCGCAAGAACGGCAAGCCGCTGGACCAGGACCCGCTCTTCGCCGCACGCATGGCCCGCGTCGAGATCGACCTGGAGAACATGAAGACCACCAACCTGCGCGTGCTGTCGGCCACGGCCCACGGCGCTGTGCCGGGCGCGGAAAGCTCCATGCTCAAGATCCGCGGCACCGAGCTGCGCCAGGAGATGCTCTCGCTGATCCGCCGCGCCATGGGGCCGTATGCCGCGCCCTACATCGAGGCCGCGCAGTACGAGGGCTACACGGGCGAGCCGCTCGGCCCCGAGGCCGCCGCCACGGCCGCGGCCAGCTACTTCAACTACCGCAAGCTGTCGATCTTCGGCGGCTCCAACGAGATCCAGAAGAACATCATCTCCAAGATGATTCTTGGGCTCTGAGCAGGGGAGCGACACCATGAACTTCACACACACCGAAGACCGCCGCATGCTGGCGGACTCGCTGGACCGCTACCTGGCCGAGCAGTACGGCTTCGTCGAGCGCGACCACATCGCCTGGAGCGAGGCCGGCTGCAGCGACAAGCACTGGAACCAGCTGGCCGAGATCGGCGCGCTGGGCGCACTCTTCCCCGAATCCGTGGGCGGCTTCGGCGGCGGCGGCTTCGACGTGGCCGTGGTCTTCGAGAGCCTGGGCAAGGGCCTCGTGGTCGAGCCCTTCCTGGGCGCGCTCGTGGTCGGCCGCGCCATCGCGCAGGCCGGCAACGCCGCGCAGCAGGAGCGCATCGCCGGCCTCGTGGACGGCAGCACCGTGGCTGCGCTCGCGCACGATGAGCCCGGGTCGCATTACGAGCCCACGCTGGTCGCCACGCGCGCCGAGAAGAACGCGGGCGGCTGGGTGCTGAATGGCGCCAAGGCCGTGGTGCAGCAGGGCCAGCGCGCCGGGCTGCTGCTGGTGTCCGCGCGCACATCGGGCAAGGCCGACGATGCCCAGGGCATCTCGTTGTTCCTGGTGCCTGGCGGTGCCGAGGGCCTCGCCTTGCGCGGCTACGCCAAGATCGACGGTGGCCGCGCGGCCGAAGTCACTCTGGAGAACGTGCAGGTCGGCGCCGACGCGCTGCTGGGCACCGAGGGCGCCGGAGCGGACGTGCTGGAACACGCCACGGGCTGGGGCCTGCTGGCCCTGGCCGCCGAGTCGCTGGGCGCGATGGAAGTGGCCAAGCGCGACACGCTGGAGTATCTGCGCACGCGCAAGCAGTTCGGCGTGCCCATCGGCAGCTTCCAGGCCCTGCAGCACCGCATGGCCGACCTGCTGATCGAGGTCGAGCAGGCGCGCTCGGCCGTCATCAACGCGGCCGCCGCGATCGATGGCGACGACCGCATCGCGCGCGAGCGTGCGCTGTCGGCCGCCAAGTTCAGCGTCGGCAAGATCGGCACGCGCGTGGCCGAGGAAGCCATCCAGCTGCACGGCGGCATCGGCATGACCTGGGAGCTGCCGCTGGCGCACTACGCCAAGCGCCTCGTGATGATCGACCACCAGCTCGGCGACGAGGATTTCCACCTGGAGCGCTACATCGCGCTGGGCCGGGAGGCCGCATGACGTCCGACGCATTGCTCACGCGCCGCGAAGGCGCCGTGCTGGTCCTGGTCAACAACAACCCGGCCGCGCGCAACGCGCTGTCGGCCGAGTTCTACACGGCCGCCACCCAGGCACTCGCCGACGCAGAAACAGACCCCACCATCGGCGCCGTGGTGCTGACCGGCGCGGGCAACTTCTTCTGCGCCGGCGGCAACCTGAACCAGCTCATCACGCGCCGCGACATGGCTCCGCACGAGCGCCGCGAGCGGCTGGAGTTGCTGCACGGCTTCGTCCGCCGGCTGCGCGACAGTTCCAAGCCCGTGATCGCGGCCGTCGAAGGCGGCGCGGCCGGCGCCGGCCTGTCGGTGGCGCTGGCCTGCGACCTGCTCGTGTCCTCGCGCGAGGCCTTCTTCAGCGCCACCTACATCAAGGTCGGCCTCACGCCCGACGGGGGGCTGACCTCCTTCCTCGCCGAGTTCGTCTCGCGCCAGCTGCTGACCGAGCTGTGCCTGACGGGCGAGCGCGTCACGGCCGAACGCCTGCATGCGCTGGGCGCCGTCAACCGCCTGGTCGATGCGGGCCAGGCCGAGGCCGCTGCCATCGCGCTCGGCGCGCAGCTGGCGGAAGGCCCGGCCCGCGCCAGCGCGCGCATCAAGGCGCTGTGCCGCGGCGCGCACGCGCGCACGCTGGACGAACAGCTGGAGCTGGAAGCCGCCTCCATGGTCGAGAGCCAGGGCGACGACGAAGCGCAGGAGGGCATCGGCGCCTTCCTTGGCAAGCGCAAAGCGGACTTCGCCGCGCTGCGCCGGCGCTGACAATCGCGCATCCACAACGAACGGAGACTGTTCCCATGACCGCTACCTCCCCTGGACTGCCGCTGGCCGGCGTGCGCGTGCTCGACTTCTCGCGCGTGCTGGCCGGGCCGCTGTGCGCCCAGGTGCTCGGCGATTTCGGCGCCGACGTCGTCAAGATCGAGCATCCCCAGCGCGGCGACGACACGCGCGACTGGGGCATCCGCGTCGGCAAGACCGAGACCACCTACTTCAACAGCATGAACCGCAACAAGCGGTCCATCGCGCTGGACCTGGCCACGCCCGAGGGCCAGGACATGGCGCGCCAGCTGGTGGCCAAGGCCGATGTGCTGGTGCAGAACTTCAAGACCGGCGGCATGGAGAAGATGGGCCTGGGCTACGAGCAGCTGCGCGCCATCAACCCGCGCCTGGTCTATGTCTCGGTCACGGGCTACAACCGCGGCGGCCCCGAGGCCAAGCGCCCGGGCTACGACCTCGTGATCCAGGGCCAGGCCGGCATCATGGCCATGAATGGCGAAGAGGGCCAAGGCCCACTCAAGTTCGGCATCGCCGCGGTCGACCTCATGACCGGCATGGCCAGCGCCCAGGCCGTGCTGGCCGCGCTCTACCAGCGCGAGAAGACCGGCACCGGCCGCCATGTGGAGATGGCGCTGTACGACTGCGGCCTCATGATCACGGCCTACAGCGGCCTGGAGGCGCTGCACCTGGGCGAGGACCCGCCCAAGTACGGCAACGCGCACCCGTCCATCGTGCCCTACGGCGTGTTCGACGCGGCGGACGGCCCGGTCATCATCAGCGTGGGCAACAACGCGCAGTTCGAGCGCCTGTGCATCGACGCGCTGCAGCGCCCCGACCTGGCGGCCGACGAGCGCTTCAAGACCAACCTGGGCCGCGGCCAGAACCGCGCCGCGCTGCTGCCCGAGCTCTACAAGGAGATCGGCAGCCGCCCGCGCGACCAGCTCGTCGCCGCCATGACCAAGGCCGGCATCCCCTGCGGCGAGGTGCTGGGCCTGCACCAGGCGCTGACCTCGCAGCGCACCCAGGAAGGCGGGCTGGTCACCGAGCATCCGCACCCCGTGGCCGGCACGACCCAGGTGCTGGCCCCGCCCTACCGCATCGACGGCGAGCGCCTGCCGGTGCGCCTTGCGCCGCCGCAGCTCGGTGCCGACCGCGACACCGTGCTGCGCGACTGGCTCGGCTGAGCCGCCTCTTCTTCCTCGACCCATTGTTCTGCATGACCGATCTGCAACGTCCCACCCTCACCCGCCGCAGCCTCACGGCCCTGGCCCTCGGCACCGCGCTGGCACCACTGGCCGGCCGGGCCCAGGGCTTCCCGAGCAAGCTCATCACTTTGTACGTGCCGTTCCCGCCCGGCGGGCCGACCGACACCGCCTCGCGCATCGTGGGCCAGAAGCTGGGCGAGATCCTCAAGCAGACCGTCATCGTGGAGAACCGGCCCGGCGCCTCGGGCTCCATCGCCGCAACCGCCCTGGCGCGCATGCCGGCCGATGGCCACAGCCTCATGATGCTGGCCACGCCCACGCTGCTGGCGCCGCACCTGTACCCGGCCGTCAAGTTCGACATCAACAAGGACTTCACGGCCGTGGGGACGACCTACGACCTGCCCATCGTGGTGGTGGTCAACCCCACGCAGCTGCCCGACGTGCGCACGCTGCCGGAGCTGATCGCCAAGGCCAAGGCCAGCAAGCCGCCGCTGAACTACACGAGCTCGGGCCAGGGCAGCTTCGGCCACCTGACCATGGAGCTGCTCAAGATCCAGGGCGGCTTCGACATGACGCACGTGCCCTACAAGGGCGGCGTGCCGGCCATCACCGACCTGCTGGGCGGCCAGGTGCCCGTGATGTACGCCGACATGGTCGCTGCGCTGCCGCACATCCAGGCCGGCAAGCTGCGCGCCATCGCGGTCGGCTCGCCCCAGCGCGTGCCTTTCCTGCCCGACGTGAAGACGGTGGCCGAGCAGGGCTTCCCGGGCTTCTCGGCCGTGTCCTGGGGCGGCCTGCTGGCCCCGGCCGGCACGCCGGCGGCCGTGGTCAAGACGCTCAACGATGCGCTCAAGCAGGCACTGGCCGACCCCATGGTGCAGGACAAGCTCAAGACTGCCGGCACCTTCGCGGCGTGGCAGTCGCCGGCCGACACGGCCGCGCGCATCCGCAGCGACGACCAGCAGTGGGGCACGCTCATCAAAGAAAAAGGCATCGCCGGCAGTTGAGCCGACGGCATGCGCTCAGCGCATGCGGCGCAGCCGCTCGATCTCTGCCCGGCCCAGTGAGGTGATGTCGACGACGATGGCGCGGTCGCCTTCGCCGCGGCCGTCGTCGTAGGTCACGGCCGCCTCCACCATGCCCTGCTTGCGCAGCACGTCGACGAGGCGCACCGCGCTGCCTGACACCGGCAGCGGAAACAGCGCCTGGGCGAGGCCGACCAGGTAGTCGCTGTCGGATGGTTCGCGCGCGGCGGCAGGCTTCCCGTCGGCCTCCGCCAGCCGGGCGCACACCCAGGCACTGCCGCCCCGCGCGCGCAGCTGCTCCGCCTCGGCCTGCGAGAGTTCCAGCTGCACGGCCACCATCTTTTCCGGCTGTGGCGGCACAGCGACCGGCGTGGCAGCTCGGACATCGACATTCGGTTCCATGGGCTTCTCCGTGGTGTGCGTGGTCGGCCCGGCGGGCCATTTCAGCGCCAGGTTAGTGGACGCGTACACCGGCACGGCGGCTGCGGGGCGTCACCGCCGCGGGCCGTCAGCGGCCATGCCGTGCGCAGGTGGCAGGCCCAGACGGATCGGGCCACCCAGCGCCGTCGCGTCCACCGGCACACCGCCGCGCGTCACGTGCAGCCGCCCCGCTTGCACCAGCTGCTGTGCCACCCCACGCACCTGCGGCATCAGGCCGCGCCAGCGCGCGCCCTCCGGCTCCAGCGTGCGCGCCACCTCGGACGGGCACACCGTGGCACCGGGCCTGCGGGCGGCCAGCAGATCGAAGATGCAGCGCTCGACCGCGGCGTCCGTCATGGCCCGCCCGCCAAGGCCTGCAGGCGCAGCGCATCGGACGCCGCAGCGCCCGATGCCGTGTTGTCGAAGATGCACCAGCGCTCGGCGCCGGCCGGCCAGTGCGCCAGTTCGGCCGCACGGGCCTGCAGCCAGTCGTCGCCATAGGCCGACCAGTAGGTGTGCGGCGATCCGTGCCAGCGGTGGTACAGCACGGCGCCCGCGCCGTCACCCGCCGGCCCCAGCCAGCCGCCGGGCACGGCAGCCGCTGGCCAGCGCGCCGGATCGGCCGCGACACGGCCAACGCGCCAACGCACCAGCGCGCGGTCGGCCGTGGCCTCGAACCAGCTCGCGTGGCGCGGCTCGCAGACCACCGCGCCGTCGAACAGGCGCGCCAGCAGGCGGAAGAACGTGCCCACAGGCCGGGCCTCGAAGGCCAGCGAGGGCGGCAGCTGGACCAGCAGCACGCCCAGCCGGTCGCCCAGGCCTGCCACCTCGGCGAGGAAGCGTTCCAGCGGCGCCCGCGCGGCACGCAGCCGCCCTTCGTGCGTGATGGCGCGCGGCAGCTTCACGGCGAAGCGAAAGCCCGGCGGCGTCTGCGCGGCCCAGCGCGCATAGACCTCGGGCCGGTGGCTGCGGTAGAACGAAGTGTTGATCTCCGCGCAGCCGAGCACCCGGGCGTAGCGCGCCAGGTGGCTGCCTTCGCCGGCGAAGCGCTCGGCCACCGCGCGCGGAACACTCCAGCCCGCCGTGCCGATGCGCAGCGTCTGCGGGTTCATGGGAAGCGCCGGCTCACGAAGCACGAGCCCTGCAGCCCGAAGCGCCACGGCATCTCCTGCGCCTTGGAGATGCCGATGCGCGGGCCGACGATCACCTCCACCGGCTGCGGCGCGGACCGCAGTGCGAAGGGCGCCCGGTCCAGCGGCAGGCCGTCGTGCGCGCGCGTGATGCCCAGCGCCTGCCCCACACGGCCAGGGCCGGCGCACAGCAGCAAGTCGGCGACCGGTCCGCGGCGCGCACGCATGCGCTCCTGGCCGTGCGTGGGTTCGATCGCGCGGACCAGCACCCCGGCGCCATGGCCGGCCTCGCGGCAGACCAGGTTGAGGCACCAGTGGATGCCGTAGGAGCGGTACACGTAGGCATGGCCGGGCGGGCCGAACATGCTGGCGTTGCGCGGATCGGGTCCGCGGTGGCTGTGCGAGGCCGGATCCTCGGCGTCGTAGGCCTCGGTCTCCACGATGCGGCCGCCGACACCGTCGACGAGCAGCACCGCGCCGATCAGGGCGCGGGCGAGGTCGACGGACGAGCCCTGGAAATCGAGCGCGGCAGCGGCTGGCATGGCCGCATGCTAAGCACGGTCCAACGGCGCGCGCGTCAGCCACCGCCGTGCACGCGCGTCGCCGCGCGTGCTGCGCGTTGGTGCCCTACTCGGCCTTGATGTTGTTGTCCTTGACCACCTTGGCCCAGCGCACGGTCTCCACCTGCATCCACTCGGCCATCTGCTGGCGGCTCATGTCCGAAGGCTCGGAACCGAGCTCGGCCAGGCGCTTGGCCACGTCGGGCCGCGCCACGATCTGCTGGACCGTGGCCTGCAGCTTGTCCAGCACCGCGGGCGGCGTGCCGGCCGGCGCCAGCAGGCCCTGCCAGGAGCCGGTCACGAAGTCCGGAATCTGCGAGGCCACCGTGGGCACGCCCGGCGTGGCCGCGAAGGGCTTGGCGCTCGTCACCGCGATGGCCTTGATCTTGCCGCCCTGCACCAGCGGGTTGGTCGCCAGCACGCTGGCCATGGCGCTGTCGATCTGCCCGCCGGCCAGGTCCGCCAGCGCCTGGGCGCCGCCCTTGTAGCCGATCACGTTGAACTCGAAGCCCTTGTTCTGCGCCAGCAGGATGCCGGCCAGCTGGCTGATGGACGCCAGCGGCGTGCCGAAGCTGATCGGCTTGCCCGACTTCTTGGCGTAGGCGGCCAGCTCGTCGATGTTCTTGACCGGCAGGTCCTGGCGCACCACCAGCAGGTGCGGCGAATAGGCCGGCATGGTGACGGGCGTCAGCTCCTTGAGCGGGTTGTAGTTGAGCTGGGCCACGCTGGGGCCGATGGTGGCGTTGCTCATGTCCATCAGCAGCAGCGTGTAGCCGTCGGGCGCGGACTTGGCCACGAAGGACGCGCCGATGTGGCCGTTGCCGCCGGCCTTGTTCTCCACGATGACGGGCTGCTTGAGCGTCTCGCCGAGTTCCTTGGCGAGCAGGCGGCCCAGCACGTCCGAGGTGCCGCCCGCGGGGTTGGGCACGATGATGCGGATCATCTTGTTCGGATAGTCCTGCGCGTGGCCGGGCCATGCGGCGCAGGCCAGCAGGGCCGTGGCGGCGATGCCGAGTGCGCGGCGGGAAAGGGTGAGGGTCTTGGATGCCATGCTTGTCTCCGGTGGTGGGTGTGGTGTCTCAGGTGGCGGGGTGGATCACGTTGCGCAGCGGCTGCCCTTGTTCCAGCCGCGCGATGTTGTCGGCCATGAAGCCGTAGCGCCGCGCCAGCAGCGCCGGCGTGATGGCCGAGATGTGCGGCGTCGCGCGCACGTTGGGCAGCGCCTGGATCGGGTGGCGCGAGGGCGCGACGGGCGGCTGGCCCTTCTTGGGGTACTGGTACCAGACATCAAGTGCGGCGCGCCCCAGACGCTGGGTCTTCAAGGCCTCGTACAGCGCTGTTTCATCGACGACCTCGGCGCGCGCCACGTTGACGAGCAGCGCGCCGGCCGGCAGCAGCGCCAACTGCTGTGCGCCGACCAGGCCGCGCGTGCCCTCGTCCAGGGGGCAGGCCAGCACCAGCACGTCGGCGCGCGGCAGCACGCCGTCGAGCGCGGCGACGGCCACGCTTTCGTCCGCAAGGTCGTGCGGCCGGCCGCTGCGCGTGACGGCGAGCACCTGCATGCCGAAGGCGCGCGCGCGGCGCGCGATCTCCTGGCCGATGTGGCCGAAGCCGACGATGACCACGGTCCGCCCCGCCGCCTCGCCATGCTGCGGCCGTGCGGCGTAGACCTCGGCAAAGGCCTCGGCATCGAGCCGCGCCGGGTACTGCCAGAGCTGCAGGCAGTGCTCCAGGATGGCGTGCAGCGTGAACTCGGCAATCGGCACCTCGTGGCCGTGCACGTTGCAGACCGTGGTGCCGGCCGGCAGCGCGGGCAGCGCGACCTGCTCGGCGCCGGCGCCCGGCACATGCACGAGGCGGCAACGCAGGCGCACGGCGGCGTCGGCATCGATGGCGTTGGCGATGACCACGTCGGCCGCGATCTCGCCCTGGGCGGGGAAGGCATCGAGCGCCTGCACCGCGTGCGCGGCGCCCAGCAGCGCGCGCAGGCGCGGCGCGTTGGGGGCATGGAGTCCGACGATCTTGATCAGCATGGGTGTCTCGTATGAAGGCTCAGCGGCTCTCGCGCACGATGAGGCCGGCCTGTTGCTTGAAGGCGTCCTGCAGCCGCGTGCCCAGGCCGGCCGCGGCCGGCGGCTGGGCCAGGCCATCCTCGATCACGGGCAGGCCGGTCACGATGTCGCGGTACCAGGTGGCCAGCGTGGCGCGCACCACCTCCTGGTAGATGGCGGTGGGCGCGTGCAGCGCCATGTGCAGGCCGGCCATCAGCGTCACGGGGCCGGTGCAGTCGTGCGGCGCGAGCGGCCGGTTGTAGGCCTGGGCCAGCGCCGCGATCTTGCGGCCTTCGGTGATGCCGCCGCACCAAGAGAGGTCCAGCATGACCACGTCGAGCGCGTCGCCGGCCAGCAGGTCGCGGAAGGGCCGCAGGCCGCCCAGCGTCTCGCTGCCGCAGATCGGCACGCGCGTGCGCCGGCGCAGGTCGGCCAGGCCCGCCACGTCGTCCATCTTGCCCAGCGGATCCTCGACCCAGAACACGTCGTACTCCTCCAGCGCCTGGCAGATGCGCAGCGCCGCGTGACCGCCGAACAGGCTGTGCAGCTCGCACATGACCTCGATCTGGTTGCCCACGGCCTCGCGGATCTGGCGGAAGGGCCGCAGGCCCTTCTCGAGGTCCGCCAGCGTGATCAGGTTGCCGCCGCTGGAAGGCACGTAGATGTCGAAGGGCCAGATCTTCATGGCCTTGTAGCCCTCGGCGAGCAGGCTCTTGGCCAGCGCCCCGGCATCGCGCATGAACGCGACCTGGTCGTCGTAGGGGCCGGCGGCCTCGTCGCCTGCGCCAATGTCGCGGCGCTTGCCCGTGGTGTTGTAGGCGTAGCCCGCGCAGGTGTTGTAGACCGGCACGCTGGCACGCGCACCGCCGCCCAGGGCCTGGTACACGGGCACGCCCTGGCGCTGGCCGGCCAGGTCCCACAGCGCGATGTCGACCGCGCTGGCCGCGCGCACTTCGGTGCCCGAGCTGTTGTAGCCCACGTAGGGCGTGAGCAGGTGGCGCGAGATGCCTTCGATGTGGCGCGCGTCGCGGCCCAGCAGGAAGGGTGCGAGCTCTTCGTGCAGGCAGGTTTCGACGGTGGCGGCGCCGCGGAAGGTCTCGCCCAGGCCGACGAGGCCGTCGCTGGTCTCCAGTTCCAGCCAGATCAGGCTGGGGCGTTCGGGCAGGCGGTAGGTGCGCAGGGCACGGATGGTGGTCATGGGGTTCCGTCAGCGGTGATCGTGCGGCTGTCGACGGACGTCTGCCAGCGTGTGGATTCCTTGGCCTGCAAGGACGTGGCGTCGGCCGGCGTGTTGTTCCGCGGATGCGCATCGTCGGTGCGCGCGACACGACATGTCAATTTGAGCCGCGAGTTGTCAGACAAGTTGCTATAGTGCGCTGACAACTCCTGCGCAAGCCCCGCCGTGCCTGCCCCCCTGCTGACCGACACCGTCTACAACCACGTGCTGGCGCTGATCCGCCACGACAAGCTGGCCGCTGGCGACCGGCTGCCCGGAGAGCATGCGCTGGCCGAGCGCTTCGGCGTGTCGCGGCCCGTGGTGCGCCAGGCTCTGGCCCGCTTGCGTGCCGAGGGCCGAGTGACGGCCGCGCACGGCGCGGGCCACTTCGTTGGCGAGGAGCCCGCGCTCAAGAGCATCGACTACGGGCCGATCCAGGGCATCCCCGACGTGCGCAGCTTTCTGGAGTTCCGCTGCATTCTCGAAGGCGAGAGCGCTGCGCTTGCGGCGCAAAGTCGCGACGCACGGCGGCGCGCGGCCGTCACGGCGCGGCGCAAGGCCATGGAGGCCGCCACGCAGCGCGGCGAGCCCGGCATCGAAGAGGACATTGCCTTCCACGCCGCCATCGCCAGGGCCAGCGAGAACCGCTACCTGGTCATGACCATCGCCGCACTCATGGCGCACACGCGCGTGGCAATCCGCCTCGTGCGTGAGCTGTCGCCGCAGCCCATGATCCACCGCTGGCGCGACGTGCGCGCCGAGCACCTGCGCATCGACGAAGCCATTGCGGCGCGCGATGCAGTGGCCGCGCGCGAAGCCATGACGCAGCACCTGCGCAGCGGCATCGCGCGGCTGTTCCCGCGGCAGGGCTGAAGGCGCACGCCTGGCTCAGCCAGCGCGGCAGCAGCGGCTCACGGCGCCCCGATGCCGTCCGGATCGGGATCAGATGCCAAGGGTCCGGACGTGCGCCAGTCCCGCGCCTGCGCAGCCCTGGCCCGGTGGGCCGGCTCTGCCGGGCGGGCCGGCGCGGCCCCGGCCCAGCGGCGCAGGCCATCGCGGCCGGACGCGGCGCGGAACAGCAAGGCCCCGGCCAGCATGGCGTGCAGCACGGCACCCAGCCGGCTCTGCGCACGCAGGGCGCACAGTGCGAACGCCCCGGCGCCGAGCAGCGTGGCCGCATGTTCCTGCGGTGCGCTGTCGCGCGCATCGTCGTAGTCGATGATGTCGCGCACCTGCTGCTTCAGGCCCGATGCCTGGCCGGTGCGGTGGTCGAGTTGGTCGAAGGTGTCGTGCATGGTTGATCTCCAAGGTCGCGACCACTGTGAACGGAACAGGGACCCGCCGCGCGCTGCCATGCGGCCGTTGCCTTGTCGGAGAAGACGCCGTCGCCGCCTGCGTGCCAGGCTGGGACCTCCGAACGCAGGTCTGGCCGCGTCGGACGGCAGGCCTGCCCGCGCCGGATGCCGTCCCACGTCCACATGTGGCAACGCCTTCGCGCGACGGCACCGGCGCATCGGCACGCTTGCAGCATGCACCCCACCAACACATCCGCCCTGGCAGAGCCGGCCCATGCAGCGACGCCCACCGCCCTGCCGCGCCAGGCCTATCCCTGTTCCGACGACCGCTACCCCGCCAGCATCGGCCACGCACTGGCGCCTGCGCGCGCCAGCTCGTACCGGGCCGTGTACGAGGAACTCGTACACCCCGCCACCGACCGGCTGGCGGCGCAGCGCCGTTCGCTGGCGCTGCTGCGCGATGCGCTCGATGCCGTGGCGAGCCAGCCGGACGACCTGCCGGACTCGCCCGAGGGACTGGTCGGCTGGATGACGGCCTCGGCGAAAAAGGCCACCGATGCCTACCAGGACTATCTGGCGCAGCGCCGCGCCGGTGCGCCGCGCCGCTTTTTCTCCAACCGCACGCACGCGCTGTACTTCCTGCAAGCTGTGGCGCCGACCAAGCTGGTCGACGGCTCCTGGCTGTTCGGCTGCACGCGCCATGCGCGCGACCCGCGCATGGCCGGCCTGGCGCAGACCTACCTCGAGGAACTCGGCAACGGCGATGCCAGCAAGAACCATGTGCTGCTGTACCGCGAGCTGCTGCGCGCCCATGGGCTGAACGAGGGCACGCACCTCAGTGACGAGCATTTCGAGCAGGGCGCCATCCAGCTGGCGCTGGGCCACACGACCGAGCAGATGCTGCCCGAGGTGATCGGCTTCAACCTGGGCTACGAGCAGCTGCCGCTGCACCTGTTGATCACCGCGTACGAGCTCAATGAACTGGGCCTGGACCCGTACTACTTCACGCTGCACGTGACCGTGGACAACGCCGACAGCGGGCACGCGCGCAAGGCCATCGACGCGGTGGCGCTCAACGCCGCGCGCTTCGCGGACGCCGGCCGCTACTGGGAGCGCGTGCGCCGCGGCTACCGGCTCAACGACCTGGGCCTGGGGACGAACAGCGTGATCGCCGGCTTCGACCTCGATGCCGAGGTGCTGCGCATCTTCATCGCCAAGAGCGCCGCGGGAGCTGGCGCGCACTCGGACTACTGCCGCATCGAGGGCCGCACCGTGAACGCCTGGCTCAGCGAGCCTGCGCGCGTCGGGGAATTCCTGCAGGCCCTGGTGCGCAAAGGCTGGATCGTGCCGGGCGCGGAACCCGCACATAGCCGCTTCTGGCAGCTGCTGGTGGGCGAACGCGCCGAGATGTTCGGCGTGTTCAGCGACTACGAGCTGCAGGCATTGTTCGACTGGATCCGCGGCCCCGCTGCAGCGGACGGCCGCCGCTACGACGCGCCCGCACAGGGCACGGCGCGCACGCCGAGCTTCCGGGCCGCGCAGCGCCTGCGCGCCAGCCTCGGCACCGAGGGGCCACCCGCACAGGGCGCGGAGCCGCATCTGCTGGCACCTGGCGCGCACTGGACGCCGCAAGGCCTGGACGCCACGCGCGCGCTGGTCGCCAGCCTGCGCGGCTGAGGCCTGCCACGGCGCGCGTGGGGGTGGGCTGCCGCTCTACCATCGCGCCATGCGCACCTTGCACGACGACGACTCCAACCACCTGCGCCGCGCCTTCGTGGCGGCACGCACCGCACGCGCCGCCGGCGACATGCCCTTCGGCGCCGTGCTGGCCCGCGACGGCCAGGCCGTATGGACAGCACGCAACCGCCAGCACACGGCCGGCGACCCCAGCGCCCATGCCGAACTCGTGCTGTTGCGCGAGGCCTGCGCGGCCCTGGGCCCGGACGCGCTGCGCGGCGCCACGGTCTACGCCAGTGGCGAGCCCTGCGCCATGTGCGCAGGCGCCATGTTCTGGGCCGGCGTGGCCCGCATCGTGTTCGGCGCACCGCTGGACGAGATGGAAGCGCGCCTGGGCGGCCCGCTGCTGGGCCTGGGCTGCGCGGACACGCTGGCCGCCGCGCAGCCGGCTGTCACGGTCGAAGGGCCGCTGCTGCTGGACGAAGCGCTGGCCGTGCTCGCGTAGTTCAGCCGCCCTGCACCACCGCGTCGCGGAAGTCGGCGCAGACCGGCGACAGATAGCCCGCCGCGCGCCAGAACACGCCGAGCTCGCGCCGCCACAGCAGCGCATCGCCGGGCAGCGCCATCAGGCCGTGGCCTTCGGGCTGCTGCAGCAGTTGCGCGGGCATCACGCCCAGCAGATCGGACTGGCGCAGCAGTTCAGCGAAGGCCGAGGGTGAGGCCGTGCTCTCCACGGCCACGCGCGGTGGCGGCAGGCCGGCCTCGGTGAAGCGCTCGTCCAGCCAGTGGCGCAGGTAGAGCGAGCTGGCCGGCAGCGCCCAGCGCTCGGCCGTGAGGTCGGCCAGCGCGCGCAGCTGCGCGCGGCGCGGGTGGCGGCTGCGCAGGGCCACGCGCAAGTCCAGCGGGCCGAGCGGGCGCCAGTCCAGATCCCGCGGCACGCGGTCGGGGCGCGCGGCCAGCACCAGGTCGACCTCGGCGCGCTGCAGCAGCTCCAGCAGCCGCGCACTGAGCTGCGTCTCGATGCTGAACTGGGCCAGCGGCCGCTGCGCGACGAAGCGCGCCAGCAGCGGCGACAGCAGCGTGGACATCAGGTGCGGCAGCACGCCCACGCGCACGGCGCCCGCGCGGGCCTGGCGCTGCTCGGCCAGGTCGCCGCGCAGGTCGCCCATGGCCAGCAGCACGCGCTGCGCATGCGCCTTGAGCGACAGGCCTGCGGGCGTCGGCACCACGCCATGGCCGCTGCGCTCGACGAGCCGCAGGCCGGATCCGGCTTCCAGCCGCGCCAGCGTCTTGGACAGCGCCGACTGCGTGACGCCCAGGGCGTCCGCCGCACGGTGCAGGTTGCCGTGCTCGGCCAGTTGCAGGAACGCCTGCAGGTCTTCGAGCCGCATGTCTCCTCCGCGCGGTGGGTGCTGCCGGCGATTCCCGGCGGGCATCGGAATCGGCCCGGCAGGAATTGAGCGGGACCGGGCGGCGATCCTAAACTGCCCCGCAAGCCGGCGGCCCGGGCACGGACCGACCGACAGACACCAAGGAGACAAGCCATGCCCAACATCCACCGGCGCCTTCTGGGCGCTGCCCTGCTGCTCGCGACAACCCTGCCGATCCCGCAATGGGCCCACGCGTCCGACAACGCGCCCTACCCCAGCAAGCCGCTGACCATCGTCGTGCCCTCGGTGGCCGGCAACGTCAACGACGCCGTGGCCCGCCTGCTGGGCCAGGAACTCACCAAGGCCTGGGGCCAGCCCGTCATCGTCGACAACAAGCCCGGCGCCGGCACCACCACGGGCACCAAGTTCGTGGCCCAGGCGCCCAAGGACGGCTACACGGCGCTCCTGACCTTCACGGCCCATGTGCAGAACCCACCGCTGTTCCCCAACATCGGCTACGACCCGGTGAAGGACTTCACGGCCGTCAGCGAGGTGGCGGCCTCGTCCACCATCCTCGCGGTCTCGCCGGACTTCCCGGCGCGCACGCTGCCCGAACTCGTCAAGCTCGTGCAGGCCAACCCGGGCAAGTACCCGTACGGCTCCTACGGCATGGGCACGACGGGCCACATCCTGGGCGAGCTGTTCAAGCGCGAGGCCGGGCTGGACATGGTGCACGTGCCCTACAAGGGCGGCGCGCCGCTGGCCACGGACCTCGCGGCCGGCCACGTCAAGATCGGCCTGATCGCCGTGGGCACGGCCAAGCCGCTGCTGCAGAGCGGCAAGCTGGTGCCCGTGGCCATGGCCGGGGCGCAGCGCTCGGCCCTGCTGCCCGAGGTGCCGACCTTCCTGGAGAACGGCTACAAGGGCTTCGAGCCGGACGCCTGGATGGGCCTGCTGATGCCCGCCGGCGTGCCGCCGGAACGCGCCGCGGCGCTGTCCAGGGAGGTGGCGCGCATCGTGCGGCTGCCCGAGATCGACAGGCGCATGCGCGAGCTGAACCTGGTGCCCATCGGCAACACGCCGCAGGAGTTCGACGCCGTGCTGCGCGGCGACCTCGACAAATGGTCGCGCTTCGTGCGCGAGCTCAACATCAAGATCGAATGACCTCGTCGACCTACACCGGATTGCTCTGCACCCGCTTCGGCCACTGGAGCGAACTCGCGCTGAAACAGCTGCCGCACCAGCCGCTGGCCCCGGGCCAGGTGCGGCTGCGCGTGCGCCATGCCGGCGTGGGCTTCGCCGTGAGCCTGTTCGTGGCCGGCACCTACCAGCGCAAACCACCCCTGCCCTTCACGCCCGGAACCGAAGCCGCGGGCGAGGTGCTGGAGGTGGCACCGGACGTGACGCAGCTGCAACCCGGCCAGCGCGTGATGGCCGCCCTGGACTGGGGCGCGTTCGCCGAGGAGGCCGTGATCGCGGCCGACACGGTCTACCCGCTACCCGATGCCGTGCCGCTGGCCAAGGCCGCGGCGCTGCCCATCACCTACGGCACGACATGGGCCGCACTGCAGTGGCGCGCCGCGCTGCAAGCCGGCGAGACGCTGCTCGTGCACGGCGCCGCCGGCGCGCTGGGCATGGCGGCCGTGCACATCGGTCGGCTCATGGGCGCGCAGGTCATCGCCACGGCCAGCACGCCCGAGAAGCGCGCCGCCGCGCTGGCGCTGGGCGCGCACCACGCGCTGGCCGGCGATGCCGAGACCTTGGCGGCCGCCGTCAAGGCGGTCTGCCCGCGCGGCGCCGACGTGGTGTTCGACCCCGTGGGCGGCGCGCTGTTCGACGCCTCGCTGCGCTGCACCGCGCCCGAGGCGCGCATCCTGAGCATCGGCTACGCGAGCGGCACCATCCCGAGCGCACCGGCCAATCTGCTCTTGGTCAAGAACCTCAGCGTGATCGGCTTCAACTACGGCTACTACATCGGCTGGGGCCTGACCGACGAGCGCCGCCGCTATGCGCCCAAGGTACAGGCGCTGGTCGCCAAGCTGCTCGCCAACGTGGCCGAAGGGCGCATGGCGCTGCCGCAGACCCAGCATTTCCCGCTGGCCGACTGGCATGCGGCGCTGGACACCACGCTGTCGCGCCGCGCCATCGGCAAAGTCATCATCGATCTATGACCGCAGAAGACCTCCCGCTGCACGGCCTGACCGTGCTCGACCTCTCCCAGGGCATCGCCGGCCCGCACTGCGGCCTGCTGCTGCGCCAGCAGGGCGCGCGCGTGATCAAGGTCGAGCCGCCGCAGGGCGACTGGAGCCGGCAGATGGGCCGC
Source organism: Pseudorhodoferax sp. Leaf265 (assembly GCF_001422365.1). Lineage (GTDB taxonomy): Bacteria > Pseudomonadota > Gammaproteobacteria > Burkholderiales > Burkholderiaceae_C > Pseudorhodoferax. The sequence continues at coordinate 59,217 of NZ_LMMT01000017.1, forward strand.
GCGCGCGCCGGCCACACGGCCATCTCCATCGCCTACAACCTGGGCAAGGAAAGCGTGGTGCTGGACACGCGCACCGAGCCTGGCCGCACCGCGCTGCGCCAGCTCGCCGCGCAGGCCGACGTGGTGGTGCAGAACTACCGCCCCGGCGTGGTCGAGCGCATGGGCGTGGGCTACGCCGAACTCGCGGCGCAACGGCCGGGCTTGGTCTACGTGTCGATCTCGGGCCACGGCGCGACCGGCCCCGACGCCCAGCTGCCGGCGCTGGACACCACCATGCAGGCCGCCACGGGCCTCATGCACCTGAACCGCGACGCCACGGGCGCGCCGCGCCGCATCGGCCTGTTCCTGGTGGACATCGCGACCGGCCTGCAGGCCGCGCAGAACGCCATGGCCGCACTGGTGCGCGCGGCGCGCACGGGCCAGGGCCGGCATGTGCAGGTCTCGATGCTGGAGACCGCCGCCGCACTGCAGAGCTACCTGGTGCTGGACGCTGCGATGTTCCCAGAGGCGGAAGCGGCCGCCTTCAACGTGCCCACCGGCCTGTTCCGTGCCAGCGACGGCCACCTCTACGTGAGCATGCTGGACGACGCCATGTTCCGCCGCCTGGCCGAGGCGCTGGAGCGCCACGACTGGCTGGCCGACCCGGACCTGGCCACGAGCGCGGGCCGCATCCCGCGCGCGGCCGAGCTCAACGGCGTGCTGGCCAGCCAGATCGCCACGCAGACGGTGGCCGACTGGGAAGCGCTGCTGCGCCGCCATGACGTGCTGCACGCACGCGCCGCGCGCCCGCAGGACCTGCCGTACAGCGCGCAGGCGCGCCATGCGGGCGTGTTCGCGCCGCTCGAGGTGCCGGGCCTGGGCCGGCTGGACTGGCCCAACATGCCGGGCCAGGCCGGGCGCGCACCCCAAGGCGCGGCACCGCTGCTGGGCCAGCACACGCACGCGGTGCTGGCGGAGTTCGGCATCGCGGTTTGATGCCGGCCGGGGCGGCCCGGTGCCGAACCGGAGCCGTGCGGCGCTCGGGGCGAGAATCCGGCCCGCGCGCGCCGCGTTCGGCGGCGCACACCGTCCACCGCCCCAACCAAGCCCTCAGATGCCGAACCTTCGCCCACCTTGGGCGCTCCTCCTTGCCACAGCCGCGCTCGGGTCGAGCGGCTGCGGCAACGAGGCCGGCGGCGTGGCGCAGCTGAGCCAGGAACGCGGCTGCATGCGCTGCCACGGCATGGTGACGAAGTTCGTCGGGCCCGGCTTCCAGCAGGTGGCCGACCGCTACCGCGGCGATGCCACGGCCACGGCACGCCTCAGCGCGAAGATCATGCAGGGCAGCGTCGGCACCTGGGGCAATGTCATCATGCCGCGCCAACCGCAGGTCAGCGCCGCCGAGGCCAGCGCGCTGGCCGGCTGGGTGCTGGCCCTGCCGCCCGCGCACTGAGCGCGGCCGGGACCACCGGCGCGTCGGCCACCTACAGCGCCCCGAGTTCCTCGCGCACCAGCCGCACGATCAGGCGGTCCAGCGTCTGGACCGAGTAGTTGCGCACATCGTGCACGGTCTCGCGGCCCGGGCCGCTGGCGGGCCGCTCCGCGTCCGCATAGGTCAGGAACACGAAGCGGCCACCGGTGTACTGCGCGATCTGGCGCTGGATGTACTCGCCCTGCTTGTCCAGCCCGCTGGCGCCCACGCTGAAGACCTTGATGCCCTTGCCCAGCGCCGCCTGCAGGTCCTGGTCGTATTGCAGACCGCCGTCGTCCAGGTGCGGCGGTGCGTCGGCCAGCAACAGCACCATGCGCGTGGCGCCGTCGCCGCGCCAGGCCAGGCGGTGCACGGTCTCGTGCAAGGCCTCGTTCATGGCCTCGGGGTAGTCGCCGCCGCCGTCGGCCTGCAGGCGGTCCAGCACGCGCTGGAATGCGCCCAGGTCGTTCGTGAAGTCGTGGCTGCGCAGCACGAAGGCGTCGCCCTGGTCGCGGTAGGCCACCAGCGCGAAGCACAGGTCGGGCCGGCTCGGCAGGCCCGCCACCTCGTCGGCGATGCTGCGCAGGCTGGCCTTGAGCTTGCCGATCTCGTCGCCCATGGAGCCTGTGGCGTCGACGAGGAAGACCAGGTCCAGCCGTGCACGCTCCTGTGGCGCGCCCGCGTCCAGCCGCAGCTCCAGCGCGCTCTTGCGGCCACGCTGCAGGTAGCCGCGGCTCTCCACACCGTGGCGGCGGGCCGTCACCTCGTAGACGCGGGACTGCCGGTCGTCGAAGGCGTCGGGGTGCAGCCAGACCTTGCCGGCGCTGTCGGTGCGGGCCCAGGCCGCCTGGCCCTGCGGCGAGCGCACCAGCACCTCGGCATCGGCCACCGCGCGGCCCTGGCCGTCGCGCACCTGCAGCAGGTAGCGCTCGCGGATGTCCAGGGCGCGGTGCGCGACCGGGGTGCGGGCGCGGAAGGCCAGGTACTCGGCGAAGTCGGCGTTGTCGTCGACCACGCCGGCCGTCACCGGACCCGGGTCGCGCTGGCGCTGCAGCGCCGCCACCTCCGCGCCGCCAGCGCCCTGCGGCGGCGCGGCTTCCGCACGGTCGGCCATGGCGGACTCGGCGGCGGCGGCCGGTGCGGTCTTGGACAAGGCCGCCGCCAGCCGCGGCCGCGACAGTGCCTTGGACGAGGCCATCTCCTGTCCATCGCCACGGCCCAGTACCTCGCGCATCTGCGGCGGCCGGGCGCAATGGGCGGCGCTCGGCGCGCGGAAGTTCGGGCGCACCTGCAGCGGAGCGAAGTCGGGCGGCTGGGCCGGCCCCGCGCCCCCCGCCACCGGCTGCCCCGCCGGTTGCGGCCAGAGATCGCGGCCCGGGACCTGGGCGGCGCAGGCCGAGAGCATGAGCTGGGCGCACAGCAGCGCCGCCACGGGGCGATGAAGGCGCTGCAGGCGAGGGACGAAGGCTTGGGGCATCGGTGGCTCCGGTGGTTGCGATGCCCTGTGTACGGCCCGGCAGCGGCCGCGGGGTTGCGATCCACACCCCACGCTAACCCCATGCGCGCGGCTGCGCCGTAGAAGGTGGTGTGAGAATCCATCGATGCTTCAGCGCAGCCACCACGACCTGCCAGACGAGGTGCTGATGCAGGCCTATGCGGGCGGCGACAGCGCCGCCTTCGACCAGCTCTACGCACGCCACGAGGCCGCCTTGCTGCGCTTCGTGCGCCGCCTGCTCGGCACGCGGCTCGCCGCGCAGGCCGACGAGGTGTTCCAGGACACCTGGATGCGCATCATCGGGGCCCGCGCCAGCTTCGACGCCGACCGCGCCGGCTGGCGCACCTGGGCCTTCACCATCGCCCACAACCTGGCCATGGACCGGCTGCGCACGAGCGGCCGCGAGCAGAGCCTGGAGGAAGCCTCCACCGAAGGCGACGACCCCATGGAATGGCTGCAGGAGGCGCTGGACCTGGCCCATCCGCCGGCCGACGACCTGGCCCACTGGCGCGCCGCCGGCCGCCAGCTGCTGCACTGCCTGGACGCGCTGCCGGACGCCCAGCGCGCCGCCTTTCTGCTGCACCACGAAGACGGCGCCAGCGTGGAAGACCTGGCAGAACGCCTGGGCCTGGGGTTCGAGACCGCCAAGAGCCGGCTGCGCTACGCCCTCGCCAAGCTGCGGGGCTGCATGCAGCACTACCTGGCGCCCAGCGGAGCCGCCCGGTGAACGCCCCCCGTCCCACCCATCTGCGCGATGCGCGCCTGCGCCACGCGCTGGCGCACGCGCCCGATGCGCAGGCCGCGCCGGCCGAGGCCACGCGCGCGGCCATCCTGCGCCATGCCCACGCGGCGGTGGCCGCACCGGCGCCCGTCGCACCCCGACCCTGGTGGACACGGGTCGCAAGGGCACTGGCCGGCCCCCGCCGGCCCTGGAACGCGGGCTTCGCCACGGTGCTGGTGGCCTGCGTGGTGGCGGGCCTGTGGTGGGAACGCGATGTGCCCGGCCCCGCGCCGGATGTGCAGAGCCCGGCACCGGCCGTGCCGGCGCCCGTCACGCGGGAAGCTCCCGAGCGCAAGGAAAACACGGCGCCAGCCGAGCAGACAGCCGCCGGCGCGGTGCCGCAGGCACACGAGAAGGCGCAGCCAGCCCCGCGCGCGGCACGGCCGCAGCCGGCGCCCGCCCTGCCGCAGGCCGAGCCCGCCGCGCCACCGGCGCCATCCGTGTCGGTGCCGCCGCCGGCCGAGGCCACGCTGCGCGCGCGGGCGCCGTCGCCCCGCGCCGAGGCCGACGACGCGCAGTCCGCGTCGGCTCCGCCTGCGGGGCAAGGCCCTGCGGGCATCGCCGCCTCCAGGGCCAGCCGCGCGCTCGCCGCCGGCCCGTCGCGCCCCACCGCCGCGCCGCCCCTGGCCAGGCCCGCGCCTGCCGCAGCCCTGGATGCCTTCGGCTGGACCGCGCTGCAACAGCAGCCCGCCCCTGCGCGTGCGCGCGGCAGCCTGCCTGCGGACGTGCTCCAGGCCATCGACGGCCTGCTGCGCACGGGTGCCACGGCCGTGCCGGCCGACGATCCAGTGCTGGCGCGCATCACGCTGCTGCACGAGGGCGGTGCCGCGCTGGGCCAGCTCGAACTGGGTGCCTACAGCATGCGCTGGGCGCCGGCCGGCGACCGGCTCCCACGCGCCTTTGCCGCGCGCGTCGAACCGGCCACCTCGCAGCGGATCCGGGACGCGCTGGCGCCATGACAGGCCGCGCCGCGCGGCCTTGTGCTCAGGGGTGCAGGATGGTGCGGCCGCGGATGCGGCCGGCGCGCAGGTCGTCCAGGGCCTGCGAGGCCTGCGCCAGCGGCTGGGCCGTGAGCGGCATGGCCGGCAGGCGGCCGGCGCGCGCGATGGCCAGCAGCTCCTGCATCTCGGCCAGGCTGCCGACGTAGGAGCCGACCACGCTGACCGCCTTCATCGTGACCATGGCCGGCACGATGCGCGTGGCACCGCCGAACAGGCCCACGCAGACCAGCTTGCCGCCCTTGCGCAGCGCGCCCAGGCCGAAGTCGAACGAGGCCGGTGCGCCGACGAAATCCACCGCGGCCGCGACGCCGCCGCCCGTGGCCTTGAGCAGCGCCTTGAGCGCGCCGTCTGCGCTCGGGTCGATCAGCTCGCCTGCGCCCGCCTCGCGCGCCACGTCCCACTTGCTGCGGTCGAGCTCGACCACGATGGGCGGGCGCTGGAACAGCTCGCGCGCGAGCCGGATGCCCGACAGGCCGACGCCACCGGCGCCGATGACCATGACCGCGTCATCGGCCCCCGGCGCATCGATCTTCTTCAAGGCGCCGTAGGCCGTGAGGCCGGAGCAGGCCAGCGTGGCGGCCTGGTCCTCGGGCAGCGGGTCGTAGTCGAGCAGCACGCGCGGGTGCGGCACCATGACATGGTCGGCGAAGCCGCCGTCGCGGTGCACGCCCAGGGCCTGCGGCGCATTGCACAGCTGCTCGTCGCCGGTGGTGCACAGCGTGCAGCGGCCGCAGCCGATCCACGGGTAGACCACGCGCCGGTCGCCGACGGCCACGCCGCGGGCCTCGGGGCCCACGGCCACCACGGTGCCGGCGATCTCGTGGCCCAGCGTGCGCGGCGGCTGCATGGCGCGCGCCATGTCCAGGCGGTTGCCGCCGCCGAGGTCGAAATAGCCGTCCTGCAGGTGCACGTCGCTGTGGCACACGCCGCAGCTGCCGACGCGCAGCAGCACCTCGCTGCCCTGGGGCTGCGGCGTCTCGCGGATGACCTGGGCCAGCGGCTTGCCGAAGGTGTCGATCTGGTAGCTCAGCATGGCATCGATCCTCCCGGCCTCAGGCCGCCGCCTTCGGTGCGAAACCCAACATGGCCTTGATCTCCAGGAACTCGCCGAAGGCATGGTCGCCCCACTCGCGGCCGTTGCCCGACTGCTTGAAGCCGCCGAACGGCGCCGACAGGTCGATCGCCGCGCTGTTGATGTTGACCTGGCCGGCGCGCAGGCGCGAGGCCACGTCGCGCGTGGTCTCGGGGTCGGTACCCGACACGTAGGCCGCCAGGCCGTAGGGCGTGTCGTTGCCGATCTCCACGGCCTCGTCCACCGTGTCGTAGCCCAGGATGGTCAGCACGGGGCCGAAGATCTCCTCGCGCGCCACCGTCATCCGGTTGTTCACGCCGCCCAGCACCGTGGGCTTGACGTAGTAGCCCACCTCCAGGCCGGCCGGCTTGCCGGGGCCGCCCGCAACCACCGTCGCGCCTTCGGCGATGCCTTGGTGGATCAGCGTCTGGATCTTGTCCCACTGCGTGGCGGAGATCACCGGGCCCAGCTGCGCGCCGCTGTCGGGCGCGCCCACCGTGGTGGCCTCGGCCACCTGCTTGGCAATGGCCAGCGCCTCGGCCATGCGCGCGTTGGGCACCAGCATGCGCGTGGGCGCATTGCAGGACTGGCCGGAGTTGTTCATGACACCGCGCACGCCGGCCTTGATGGCCTGCTTGAAGTCCGCGTCGGGCAGGATCACGTTGGGCGACTTTTCGCCCAGCTCCTGGTGCACGCGCTTGACCGTGGGCGCCGCGTTGCGGGCCACCTCGACACCGGCACGCGTGGAGCCCGTGAACGAGACCATGTCCACCTCGGGGTGCGAGGACAGCGCTGCGCCCACGGTGGGCCCGTCGCCGTTGACGAGGTTGAACACCCCGGCCGGCACACCGGCCGCGTCCATGACCTCGGTCCAGATCTGACCCGAGAACGGCGCGATTTCCGAGGGTTTGAGCACCATGGTGCAGCCGACGGCCAGCGCGGGCGCGACCTTGCAGGCGATCTGGTTGACGGGCCAGTTCCAGGGCGTGATGAAGCCGCACACGCCGATGGGCTCCTTGACCAGCAGCGTGCTGCCGCGCTGCTCCCTGAAGGCGTAGCCCTTGAGCACCGCCAGCGCAATGCTCAGATGCGCCAGGCCCATGGCGGCCTGGGCGTCGCGCGCGAGCGCCACGGGCGCGCCCATCTCCTCGGTGATGGCGGCGGCGATGTCGGCGTAGCGCTTCTTGTACTCGGCAATCACACGTTCCAGCAGCGCGACGCGCTCATCGACACTGGTGCGCGAATAGCTCGCGAAAGCCTTGCGCGCGGCCTGCACGGCACGCTCGACATCGGCTGCGCTGCCCATCGAGATGCGGCCCGCCGGGCGCTCTGTGGCCGGGTCGATCACGTCGATGCTCTTGGGCGTGGCGGGGTCGACCCACTGGCCGCCGATGTAGAACTTGAGGTAGTCGCGCATGTCCCCTGCTCCTGGTGGTTGGTGTTGAGAATCCCTTGCGTTCAAGAGAGTACAACGGCCGCCCGCCACCCGGGCCCACACGCAGTCCCGGTGGCGACTGCCACCGGCGCATCCGAGCTCAGCTGCTGAACAGGAAGTTCATCACGTCGCCGTCCTTGACGACGTAGTCCTTGCCTTCGGCGCGCATCTTGCCCGCATCCTTGGCGCCCTGCTCGCCCTTGAAGGCGATGTAGTCGTCGAACGCAATGGTCTGGGCGCGGATGTAGCCCTTCTCGAAGTCGCCGTGGATCACGCCAGCGGCCTGCGGGCCGGTGTCGCCGATGTGGATGGTCCAGGCGCGCACCTCCTTCACGCCGGCCGTGAAGTAGGTCTGCAGGCCCAGCAGCTTGTAGGCGGCGCGGATCAGGCGGTTCAGGCCTGGCTCCTCCTGGCCGATCTCGGCCAGGAACATCTTCTTGTCCTCGTCGTCCATCTCGGACAGCTCGGCCTCGATCTTGGCGCAGATGGCGACCACGGGCGCGCCCTGCTTGTTCGCGTACTCGGTCAGGCGGTCCAGGAAGGGGTTGTTCTCGAAGCCGTCCTCGGCCACGTTGGCCACGAACATGGCGGGCTTGGCCGTGATCAGGCTGAAGGTCTTGACCAGCGGGCGCTCTTCCTTGCTGAAGTCCAGCGCACGCACGGGCGTGTTCTCGTTCAGCGCGGCCTGGCAGCGCTCCAGCAGGGCCACCAGCTTCTGCGCGTCCTTGTCGCCCGAACGGGCGACCTTGGTGTGGCGGTGCAGCGCCTTCTCGACCGTGGCCAGGTCGGCCAGGCACAGCTCGGTCTGGATCACCTCGATGTCGGAGATCGGGTCGACCCGGCCGGCCACGTGGATCACGTTCGGGTCTTCGAAGCAGCGCACCACGTTGACGGTGGCATCGGTCTCGCGGATGTGCGCCAGGAACTTGTTGCCCAGGCCTTCGCCCGTGCTGGCACCGGCCACCAGGCCCGCGATGTCCACGAACTCGACGATGGCGGGCACGATGCGCTCGGGCTTCACGATCTCTGCGAGCTGCGCCAGGCGCGGATCGGGCACCTCGACCACGCCGGTGTTGGGCTCGATCGTGCAGAACGGGTAGTTCTCAGCCGCGATGCCGGCCTTGGTCAGCGCGTTGAAGAGGGTGGACTTGCCGACGTTGGGCAGGCCCACGATGCCGCATTGGAGGCTCATGGCAGGGCTTTCGAGGGGATTCGGGAGAACCCGCGATTTTAGGCGGTCAGCAGCAACGGCCCTTGCCTGCGCCGTAGCGCGCCTCCAGGCGCTCCTTGAAGAACTCCTCGTAGCTCATGGGCGCGCGGTCCGGGTGGGTCGCGGCCATGTGCGACAGGTAGGTGTCGTAGTCCGGCAACCCGACCATGAGCCGCAGCGACTGGCCCACGGCGCGGGCCGAGCGCGCGAGGTAGCGCCCGGCCTGCGGCAGCGTCTCCTGCAGGGTCATGGGTGCCCCCTTCGGCCTGCGGCCTGTCCCCCCGTGAGGGAACGCGCTTGCTTGGGGCGGCCCGGCGCAGCGCTCATCGCGCCGCCAGCGCTTCGTACGGCGTCTCGTGCGTCGTCGGGCGGTGGCTCGCGCGCGCCGCCAGGCAGGCCTTGACGCTGTAGACCAGCACGCTCAGCACCACGAAGATGAACAGCGCGCAGAGCGCGGCGTCCAGCCGGTCGTTGAAGACGATGCGGGCCATGGCCTCGGGCGTCTTGGCAGGCGCCACCAGCACGCCATTGGCCAGGCCTTCGGAGTACTTGGCCGCGTGCGCCAGGAAGCCGATCTTGGGGTCGGCCGAGAAGATCTTCTGCCAGCCGGCCGTCAGCGTGCAGGCCAGCAGCCAGGCGGCCGGCGCGATGGCGACCCAGGCGTAGCGCTCGCGCTTCATGCGGAACAGCACGACCACGCCCAGCATCAGCGCCACGGCGGCCAGCATCTGGTTGGAGATGCCGAACAGCGGCCACAGCGTGTTGATGCCGCCCAGCGGATCGACCACGCCCTGGTACAGGAAGTAGCCCCAGGCCGCCACGCACAGCGCCGTCGCCAGCAGGTTGGCCGGCAGCGAATCGGTGCGCTTGAGCGCGGGCACGAAGCTGCCCAGCAGGTCCTGCAGCATGAAGCGGCCGGCGCGCGTGCCGGCGTCCACCGCCGTCAGGATGAACAGCGCCTCGAACAGGATCGCGAAGTGGTACCAGAAGGCCATCATGGCCTGCCCACCGATGACCTGGTGCAGGATGTGCGCCATGCCCACGGCCAGCGTGGGCGCGCCGCCGGCACGGCCCAGGATGGTGCTCTCGCCCACGTCCTTGGCGGTCTGCACCAGCATGTCGGGCGTGACGGCGAAGCCCCAACTGGAGATGGTCTGGGCCACGGCCTCGGGGGTGCTGCCGACCAACGCGGCCGGGCTGTTCATCGCGAAGTAGACGCCGGGCTCGATGCAGGCGGCGGCCACCAGCGCCATGATGGCGACGAAGGATTCGGCCAGCATGCCGCCGTAGCCGATGAAGCGCGCGTGGCGCTCGTTGTCCAGCATCTTGGGCGTGGTGCCCGAGGAGATCAGCGCGTGGAAGCCCGACACCGCGCCGCAGGCGATGGTGATGAACAGGAACGGGAACAGGTTGCCCGACCAGACCGGGCCGTTGCCCTGCGCGAATTGCGTGATGGCCGGCATCTGCAGCTGCGGGCTGACCCAGACGATGCCGATGGCCAGCGCGATGATGGTGCCGATCTTGAGGAAGGTGGACAGGTAGTCGCGCGGCGCCAGCAGCAGCCACACCGGCAGGCTGGCGGCGACGAAGCCGTAGCCGATCAGCATCCAGGTCAGCGCCTTGCCGTCGAAGGTGAACATCGGGCCCCAGACCGGGTCGGCGCTGACGGCCTGGCCGCCGAAGATGGCGGCCATCAGCAGCACGAAGCCGATGACGGAGACCTCGCCGATGCGGCCGGGGCGGATGTAGCGCAGGTACACGCCCATGAACAGCGCCACGGGGATGGTGGCCGCCACCGTGAAGGTGCCCCAGGGCGATTCGGCCAGGGCCTTGACCACGATCAGCGCCAGCACCGCGAGGATGATGACCATGATCATGAAGGTGCCGAACAGCGCGATCATGCCGGGCACGGCGCCCATCTCCTGCTTGACCAGGTCGCCCAGCGAGCGGCCGTCGCGGCGCGTGGAGATGAAGAGGACGATGAAGTCCTGCACGGCGCCGGCGAAGACCACACCGGCCAGGATCCAGAGCATGCCGGGCAGGTAGCCCATCTGCGCGGCCAGCACGGGGCCGACCAGCGGGCCGGCGCCGGCAATCGCCGCGAAGTGGTGGCCGAACAGCACGTTCTTGTCGGTCGGCACGTAGTCCAGGCCGTCGTTGTGGCGGTGCGCGGGGGTCTTGCGCTTGCCGTCCAGGCCCAGCACCTTGTCGGCGATGAACAGGCTGTAGTAGCGGTAGGCGATCAGGTAGGTGCAGATCGCCGCGGTGACGATCCACAGTGCGTTGATGCTCTCGCCGCGCGAGAGGGCCACGGTGCCGAGCGCGAATGCGCCGACCACGGCCACGGCCAGCCATACCAGGTGGCGACGGATGGTGTCCATGCGGATGTCTCCTCGAAATTGAAGGCCCGCAGTGTTCCGTAGCGGCTCGCATACCGCATCCGTCGCAGCGCGTGGGTGGCCTACGCGCGGCCACCTAAGCACTAACCCTTACTTCGGGCCGGTGTGCTCCACCGCGTAGCGGATCAGCTCGGGCAAGGTGTCGATGCCGAGCCGACGCTTGATGCTCTGGCGGTGCGCCTCGACGGTGCGCACGCTCAGGCCCAGGTCACGCGCGATCTGCTTGCTCGATTCGCCGCGGCCCAGCGCGGCCAGGATCTCGGACTCGCGCGGCGTGAGCAGCGGGCGCGGCTCGGCCTTGCGGAACAGCCGGCGCGAGACGGCCGGGCTCAGGAAGGTGCCCCCGGCGGCCGCGGCCTCGATGGCGGCGACGATCTCGGCTGCCGGCGCGTCCTTGAGCACATAGCCGCGCGCGCCCAGTTGCAGCGCCTGCTGCACGTATTCGGGGTTGTCGTACATGCTCAGCATGACGATGTGGGGCGGCTGCGCGCGTTGCAGGACCCGCGCGGCCAATTCCAGGCCGTTCATGTCCCTCATGCCCACGTCCATGAGCAGCAGGTCGGGCGCGGCGGCGTCCAGCAGCGCCAGTGCCTCGGCCGCACTCCCGGCCTCGCCGACCACCGTGATCCAGGGGACAGAAGCAAGCCGCGCGCGCAGGCCGTCGCGCACGAGCGGGTGGTCATCGACGAGGAACAGGCGGACGGTCTGGGTCATGCGGACGTGGGAAGTTCGGCTTCGATGGTGGTGGCGCCGGGTTCGGAGTGCAGGTGCAGCTGGCCGCCCACGGCCGCCATGCGCTCGCGCATGTTGCGCAGGCCGATGCCGCGGCGCGCGTCGCCCTGCACGGCCAGCACGTCGAAGCCCTGGCCATCGTCGTGCACCTGCAGGCGCACGCTGGCCGCGTCGAAGCGCAGTGCCAGCGTCACGCGGTGGGCACCGGCGGCGTGCTTGTGCACGTTGGTCAGCGCCTCCTGCGCGACGCGGAACAGCGCGGTCTTGGCCTCGGCCGGCAGTTCGCGCGGGTTGCCCTCGACCACCGCCTCGGCCAGGATGCCGCCCTGGTCGTCGAACTCCTGCGCCAGCCGCTCGAGCGCGGCCGGCAGGCCCAGCTGGTCCAGCAGCGCGGGCCGCAGCCGGTGCGAGAGGCCACGCACCTCGTGCAGCGCGGCGTTCAGGCGCTGCAAGGCCTTGGCCAGGGCCGGCGGCGGCGCGGGCGCGCCCAGCTGGTCCACATAGGACTCGATCTGCAGCTTGACGCCGACCAGCGCCTGGCTGGTGCCGTCGTGCAACTCGCGCGCGAGGTGGCCACGCTCGTCCTCCTGCGACTGCACGACGCGGCGCGCCAGCAGGCGCAGCTTGGCCTCGGCCGTGCGGTGCTCGCTGAGGTTGAGCAGCAGGCCGGCCGCGCTGACGGCGGCCAGGCACAGCGCGGCGATGCCCGCGATCCACAGCAGCGTGGCGGCCACGTTGGCGTTCATCTGCCGGTCCATGGCCGACAGCGTGGCCTGGATGTCGTCCAGGTACAGGCCGGTGCCGACCATCCAGCCCCAGCGCGGCAGCAGCGTCACGTAGCCGAGCTTGGGCGCGAGCTGCTCGCTGGAGGGCTTGCGCCATTCGTACTCGACGAAGCCCCCACCGCTCTGCTGCGCGCCGCGCAGCAGGTCCTGGATGGTGTGGCGGCCCGTGGAGTCGCGCAGGTCCCAGAGCGAGCGGCCGACCAGCTCGGGCTGGCGCGAATGCATGAGCGAGCGGCCTTCCAGGTCGTAGACGAAGAAGTAGCCGTCGTTGCCGTAGTCCAGCGCGGCCAGCCGGCGCAGGGCCTCGGTGCGCGTGGCCTCGTCCTGTCGGCCGCTGTCGTAGAGCGGCTGCACGGTGCTCAGCGCGAGCGCCACGTAGCTGCGCAGCTCGCTGCGACGCTGCGCCATGTGGCTTTGCTCGATCAGCGTGCGCTCGCGCAGCGCGAGGTCGCGCTCCTGGTAGCGCACCGCAAGCGTGACCAGCACCAGGGCCAGCAGCAGCGGCAGCGCGGCCAGCGTGACGATCTTGGTGCGCAGCTGCACGGGGCGCAGCCCTTCGTGGTCAGTCGAAGCGGTAGTCGGCCGCGGCGGCCTGGCCCGGGCGCAGCGCAAAGTCGATGCCGTCCAGCACGATGGCGTTCATGCCGAAGGCGATGGCGCCGTCCACGGCCGGGTGGGCGCGGTAGGCCTGCATGGTGTCGCCGACCTCGGGGCTGGAGATGGCGGTGGCCGGGTCGATGTTGGGGATGGGGCAGCGCGGGCAGGGCTTGACCAAGCGCAGCCGGGCCAGGCCCTCGCCGGTGGCGATCAGCAGCTCGCCGAAGTTGTCCTCGTCGTGCGCGTCCACCCCGTCCAGCACGATGTTGGGGCGAAAGCGCTCGAGCCCCACGGCCGCGTGGCCGGCCGCTGCCAGGCGCGCGTTGAGGCCGTCCAGCGCCGACTGGCTCAGCACCAGGAGCGGGAAGCCGTCGGAAAACTGGTTGGGCGCATCGACCTCGCCGGTCCAGCGCTTGTTGGACAGGCGCTGGAACTCCGGGTCGAAGCGCACCAGGCGCAGCTTCTGCGCCGGCGTGCCGGCCGGGCGCTCGCTGTTCAGGAAGTCGCTGAACCACTGGGCGGCCACGTCGCCCATGTCGTAGGCCTTCACGCGGTCCTTCCAGACCGTCACGTCGCAGGGCTCCTCGACTGCGTCCAGCGCGATGTGCAGGGCCAGCATGCCGGGCGCGCGCAGCACCATCTCCGAATGCTTGAGTTTGGGCTGGACCAGCGCCATGCGCGGCAGCTCGCGCTGGGTGACGAAGCGGCCCTCGGCGTCCACGACCATCCAGGCGCGGTCGAATTCCAGGCCGGTCTCGGTCAGCAGCACCTCGTCGACCTCGACGCCGGCGCAGGATTTGACCGGGTAGACGAACAGCCGCGCGATGCGGGCCTGGACATCGCGGGCGGACAGGTCGGCGGCGGAAGCGGAAGACATGGCGGGCAAAGGGCTGAGCGGTGGAGGGCGCATTGTGCCCAAGGACCCACTTCTACAATCCCGCGATGCTCTCCCCTTCCACTTTCGACATCTGCGTGCGCGGTGGCGGCATCGTCGGCCGCACCCTGGCCCTGCTGCTGGCGCGCGAGCGGCTGCACGTGGCGCTGGTGCAACCGGCCGCGCCGCGCCAGGGCGAGTCCTCCGACGTGCGCGCCTACGCCCTGAACGCGGCCTCGCGGCAGTTGCTCGAAGGCCTGCGGTGCTGGCCCGATCCCGCCGAGGCCACGGCGGTGCAGGCCATGCGGGTGTTCGGCGACGACGGCGGCGAAGTGAACTTCGACGCCGCGCGCCAGGGCCGTGGCATGCCGCTGGCCTGGATCGTCGATGTCGCTGCGCTGGAAAAGCGCCTGGCCGAGGCGGTGCGCTACCAGCCGCAGATCGAGGTGCTGACGCAGCCGCCCGCATCCGCCGCATTGACCGTGGTCTGCGAAGGCAGGGCCAGCAGCACGCGCGCCGAACTGGGCGTGGCCTACGACACCCATGCCTACGGCCAGACCGCGATCGCCACGCGGCTGCAATGCGAGCGGCCGCATGGCCAGGTGGCACGCCAGTGGCTGCTGCAGGGCGAGGTGCTGGCCTTCCTGCCCATGGGTGGCGCCGAAGGGCAGCAGGTGGCCGTCGTCTGGTCGGTGCCGCAGGACCGCGCCGCCGCCAGCCTGGCGCTGGACGATGCGGCCTTCACGCAGGCGCTGGAACAGATCAGCCAGGGCGCGCTGGGCACGTTGCAGGTGGTCGGCGAGCGCGCGGCCTGGCCGCTGCAACTGGCGCAGGCACGGCATTTCGTCGGTGCCCAAGGACCGGCCCAGGGCCTGGCCGGCTCCTGGGCGCTGGCCGGGGACGCCGCGCACACGGTGCACCCGCTGGCCGGCCAGGGCCTGAACCTGGGGCTGGGCGATGTGGCCGAACTCGTGGCACAGCTGCGCACGCGCGACGGCTGGCGCAGCGTGGGCGACCTGCGCGTGCTGCGCCGCTACGAGCGCGCGCGCAAGACCGCGCTGGCCGGCATGCGCCTGGCCACCGATGGCCTGCAACAGCTGTTCGCGCACAATGCGCCGGCCTGGCAGGGCCTGCGCAACTGGGGCATGAACGGCTTCGAGCGCAGCGGCCCGCTCAAGCGCTGGGTGGCGCGCCAGGCCATGGGTGTGAACGGCTGAGCAGGCCGGCATTGCAGAAGGATTGCACGTGAAGACTCCATTCCCCCGGCCGCAGGCCGCCCTCGCTGCACTGGCCATGGCCGTGCTGCTCCCCGCCTGCGGCAAGAGCGAGGCTCCGGCGGTGGCTGCGGCGCCCGCCCCCGCCGCGACCGGCACACCTGCCAACGCCGAAGCCACCATCCGCAAGGTGCTGGTCGAGCGGCTGCCGCAGCTGCCTGCCATCGAGGAGGTCACGGCCAGCCCGTTGCCCGGCCTCTACGAGGTGCGCCTGGCCGGCGCCGAGATCGTCTATGCCGACGCGCAGGGCAACTTCCTGCTGCAGGGCCAGATCTTCGACACGCAGCAGCGCCGCAACCTGACCGAAGACCGCGTCAACAAGCTCACGGCGCTGGACTTCAAGGACCTGCCGCTCAAGGACGCGTTCAAGCTCGTGCGCGGCGACGGCAAGCGCAAGATGGCGGTGTTCGTGGACCCGAACTGCGGCTACTGCAAGCGCTTCGAGCGCGACATGGAAAAGATCGACAACGTGACGATCTACCTGTACCTCTATCCCATCCTGGGCGCGGATTCGGTGCAGAAGGCCCAGCACATCTGGTGCGCCAAGGACCAGGCCAAGACCTGGTCGGACTGGATGGTGCGCAACCAGGCGATCCCGTCGGCCGAGTGCGACGCTGCGCCGGTGGCGCGCAACGTGGCGCTGGGCCGCAAGCACAAGATCACGGGCACGCCTACGCTGCTGTTCACCGACGGCACACGCGTGCCGGGCGCGATGCCGCTGGACGAGGTCGAGAAGCTGCTGGCCACCGCGGCTTCGCGCAAGTCCTGACGCCACGGGACGCCTGGGCGCGTCCTGTATTCTCGGCGCATGCCGACGACTTCTCCCTCTCCCGCGCCGGCGCGCAAAGCCGCCTCCGCAGACCAACACCACGACACGCCGGCCATCGCCTACCGGGTCGAGTTGGCCGACCTGCATGCCCACCTCTACCGCATCACGCTGACGGTGCAGGCCCCCCAGGCGCTGCAGCGCGTCTCGCTGCCGGTCTGGATCCCGGGCAGCTACATGGTGCGCGAGTTCTCCAAGCATCTGCAGCAGCTCGAAGCCCACCAGGGCCGCAAGGTGGTGGATTGCCGGCAGCTGGACAAGAACAGCTGGGACCTCACGGCCGAGCCTGGCAAGCCGTTGGTGCTGCGCTACCTCGTGCATGCGCACGACACGTCCGTGCGCACGGCCTTCCTGGATGCCGCGCGCGGCTTCTTCAATGCCACCAGCCTGTGCCTGCGCGTGCACGGCCAGGAAACCCAGCCGCATGGGCTGGAGCTCGTGGCGTCGCGCCAGACCACGGGCTGGTCCGTGGCCACGGGTCTTTCGCCCCGGCAGGTCGATGCGGCCGGCTTCGGCCACTACCTGGCGGCGGACTACGACGAGCTGGCCGACTGCCCGTTCGAACTCGGCGCGTTCTGGCATGGCGACTTCAAGGCCGGCGGCATCCCGCACCGCTTCGTCGTGGCCGGCGCCCCACCCTCCTTCGACGGCAACCGCCTGCTGCAGGACACGCAGAAGATCTGCGAGGAGCAGATCCGCTTCTGGCATGCGCAAGGCGGCGGCAAGCCGCTGCACAAGCGCTACGTCTTCCTGCTCAACGCCATGGACGACAGCTATGGCGGCCTGGAGCACCGCAATTCCACGGCCCTGGTCTGCAGCCGGCGTGACCTGCCGCGGCGCGACGAGGCCGGCGGCGAGTCCGCACGCCAGGGTGAGGGCTACACCACGCTCTTGGGGCTGATCAGCCACGAGTACTTCCACACCTGGAACGTCAAGCGGCTGCGCCCGGCGGAGTTCGCGCAATACCACTACGACGCCGAGCAGTACACGCAGCTGCTGTGGTTCTTCGAGGGCTTCACGAGCTACTACGACGACCTGCTGCTGCGCCGCTGCGGCCTGCTGGACAACGCTGGCTACGTGAAGCTGCTCAACAAGACCATCAACCAGGTCATGCAGACGCCGGGCCGGCTGGTGCAGTCCGTGGCCGAGGCCAGCATGGACGCCTGGGTCAAGTACTACCGGACCGACGCCAACACACCCAACGCCACCGTGAGCTACTACGCCAAGGGTGCGCTGGTGGCCCTGTGCTTCGACCTCACGCTGCGTGCCGAAGGCCGCGGCACGCTGGACGCCGTGATGCAGCGCCTGTGGATGCAGTGCGAGGCCGGACCCATGTCCGAGGCCGACTTCGCCGCGACCCTGGCCGCAGTCGGCGGCCGGCCCTTCGATGCCGAGATCGCCGCCTGGGTCCATGGTCGCGACGAGTTGCCGCTGCGAGGGCTGCTGGAGCGCCATGGCGTGGCCGTGCACGACGACCCCGCGCAACTGGCCCAGCGCCTGGGCCTGCGCGTGAGCGAGCAGAACGGTGTACAGGTCAAGGTGGTACTGCGCGGCGGCGCGGCCGAACAGGCGGGCCTGGCGGCCGACGACGAATGGCTGGGCGTGGAGACCGAGAACGAAGGCTGGCGCCTGAGCCGCTTGGACGACTTGGCGCTCTACACCGGCCGCACGCGCAACGTCACGGCGCTGGTGGCGCGCGACAAGCGCCTGTTGCGCCTGCGGCTGGAACTGCCGGCGCCGCAGGACGGCAAGACCTGGCGCCTGGCGATCCAGAACGCCCAGCCGGTCGACGCCTGGCTCGCGCCTGAGACGTTGTGAACGAATCCTCACGACCACGCGAGGCCCCGTGACGGCCGACTTGCATGGCCATCGTTGCGCCCAGGGCCTCGCCTTTCGGGCCGGGCGCGATCGATTCATTCACAGCTTCTGAGTGCGGCGCGGATTGTCCCTGCCATCTGTGGACATCCCTGGGGACAGCCGCTGAACGGCCACGCCATCGCGAGTGCCCATGCGGCCCCGCGCTGCGCTGCCTGTTCTTTGGGCAGCGTCAATCGACCCTGGCACCAGAGGCGCGCACCACGGCACCCCACTTCTCGATGTCGGCCGCAAGGATGGCCGCGAACTCGGCCTGCGCGGTCGCATAGGGCTCGGCCCCCTGGGCCGCGAAGCGCTCCGCCATCTCGGGCTGGCGCAACAGCGCATTGACGTCGGCGTTGATGCGCTCCACGAGCTCGCGCGGCATGTTCCTGTGGGCCATCAGGCCGAACCAGGGGTTCACGTCGAATCCCGGCAGGCCGCTCTCGGCCACCGTGGGGATGCTGCCGAACGCCGGGGCGCGCTTGGCGCTGGTGACCGCGATGGGCTGCAGCGCCGCGGTCTTGATCTGACCAGCCACTGAGGGCAGGCTCGTGAACACCACGTCGATCTGGCCGCCCAGCAGGTCCTGCAACGCCGGCGCCGCGCCGCGGTAGGGCACATGGACGAGTTCGACCTTGGCGGCGCGCGCGAACAACTCGCCCAGCAGGTGGTTGACCGAGCCATTGCCAGCCGAACCGTAGGTCACGCGGCCGCCGCGCGCGGCGTCGGCCAGTGCACCGGCCGTCTTGAAGGGCGTGCCCGCCTTGGCCACGAGCACGAAGGGTACGGTGGCCAGCGTGGCCAGTGGCACGAAGTCGCGCCCAGGATCGAACGGCAGGTTCTTGTACAGCGCGCCGTTGATGGCCTGCGTGCCCACATAGGTCATGAGCAGCGTGTAACCGTCGGCGGGCGCGGCCAGCACAGCCTCCATGCCGACGTTGCCGCCGGCGCCGGCCCGGTTCTCGATCACCACGGGCTGGCCCCACTTCTCCGCAAGCTTCTGGCCCACGATGCGGGCCAGCGCGTCCGAGGCACCGCCGGGCGTCTGCGGCACCACGATCTTCACGGGCCGCGTGGGGTAGGTCTGGGCCAGCGTGGGTGCCGGCAGGGTGGTCAGGGCCAGCAGCGCCACGGCAGCCAGCGATTTCAGGAACATCTTCTTGTGCATGTGCACTCCGCAATCGACAAGCGACGCAGTACACCAGCGGCCCGGCGCGCCTTCAAGCGGGAAATCCTGGCCCGCCTTGTTCAGCCGGCCGAACACGCCGCAGATATCGCTTGCAGCGCGGTGCCCCGCAGTCGCCGGTGTTCCGCCCGTCGAACATCCAGACCGCGGCCGCCGCTAGAGTGCCAAGGCACCGCAACCCGCGCGAGACCACCATGCAGATCAAGAGAACCGCAGGCGCCCTGGGCGCAGAACTCCAAGGCCTGGATTTGGCCATCGGCTTGACGCCCACTGTGGCCGCCGAAGTCCGCCAGGCGCTGCTGGCACACCAAGTCATCTTCATCAAGAACCAGGAGCTCACACCAGCCCAGTTCCTGCGGTTCGCGCAGGCCATGGGCAAGCCTGTGGAGTACCCCTTCGTCAAAGGCCTGGAGGGCTTTCCGACCATCATCGAGGTCAAGAAGCTTGAGCATGAGAAGCACAACTTCGGCGGCGTCTGGCATTCGGACACCACCTATCTCGACGAGCCCCCCATGGGTTCCATGCTGCTGTCGCGCCAGGTGCCGCCCTACGGCGGCGACACCTTGTTCGCGAGCCAGTACGCGGCCTACGAGGCGCTGTCGCAAACCATGCAGCAGCTGCTGGCGCCGCTGGTGGGCATCAGCAGTTCAGCCAAGGCCGACGTGAGCAAGACGCGCGAGGACCGCATCAAGAGCGACGGCAAGCAGGAAGCGCCCAAGGAATACCGGGCCGAGCATCCCGTCGTGCGCACGCACCCGGAAACCGGCCGCAAGGCCTTGTTCGTCAACATCGCGCACACGGCAGGCATCGTGGGCATGACGGACGAGGAAAGCGCGCCGCTGCTGCGCTTTCTGTTCGAACACCAGATCCGACCCGAGTTCACCTGTCGCTTCAACTGGGAGCCCAACGCCATCGCGTTTTGGGACAACCGCTGCGTGCAGCACAACCCCGTCAACGACTACCACGGCCACCGTCGCGTGATGCAGCGCATCACGCTCCAGGGCGACAGGCCTGTCTGAGACCGTCGTGCATGGAAGAGCGTGCGATGATTTTTCGATCTTCCGGGAGCGTGCATGGCAGATGGCAGGGGTGCGGTCGACCGCGTGATCGACATCTTCGAGGTATTTCGGCAGGGCCAGCGGCCGCTGTCGCTGACCGAGTTGGCGGCAGCCGCACGCATGCCCAAGAGCAGTTGCCACGCCATCGTCGGCACGCTGATCGCGCGCGGATATCTCTACTCGTTGGAGCGTCCGCGCGCGCTGTACCCGACGCAGCGCCTGCTGGACGTGGCGCACGACATCGTGGCCGGTGACCCGTTCCTCGAACACGTGCTGCCCCGACTGGAGGAATTGCGAGACGCTTCGACAGAAACGGTGATTCTCGGCAAACGCCAAGGTGAACGCGTGGTGTACCTGCAGGTGCTCGAGGGGCTGCACCCTATCCGCTATTCGGCCAGCCCGGGCGACCTCAAGCCGCTGCATTCCAGTGCGATCGGCAAGGCCCTGCTGGGCGCACAAAAGGAAGCGGACCTGCGCAGGTGGGCTGCAGACCAGAGCCTGCCGCGCGTGACGCCCGCGACGATCTGCGATCCGGACCGCCTCGTGGCCGACGTGCTGCAAAGCCGGCAGGCCGGCTTCTTTCAGACGCGTGGCGAAAACGTCCAGGATGTATGGGCCATTGCCGCCTTCTTCACCGCCGGCCGCGAAACCCTTGCCATCGGTCTGGCAGGTCCCAAACACCGCATGCAGGCCAGTGTGCTGGCCTGCGCTCAGCAATTGGTCACCACCTGCAGCCTGGTCGCACGCCAATTCAGGAATCTCTGAATACGCAGCGAATCGTCGGCACAAATAAAAACGCCCCAACCTTTTGGAGGTTGGGGCGTTTTCGGCTGTAGGAGCCTGACGATGACCTACTTTCACACGGGAACCCGCACTATCATCGGCGCAAAGTCGTTT